>NZ_JAKWBL010000002.1 GCF_022513635.1 Paraniabella ginsengisoli
CGCAATTGTTTACTGCTGAACAATTTTTACCTATTCCAAAAAGTAGAAAATCAAAAAGGAGCTCCTAAAGCCGATTTTATATTTGATCCTACGGTGTTGAATTGATTGCAGAACTGATGCCTAAGATTTTAAATACGTAATTATACAAAGCCGTTTGGATTCTCATGCATCTGAGCATGGTGCACGTATGACATCGATGGATAAGGCGAGTGAGAATGCCAATGAGATGCTGAAGAATTTAAAGCTCTCTTACAACCGCGCAAGACAGGCGGCCATTACAACCGAACTTACAGAAATCGTAAGCGGTGCGGCTGCATTGCAGGGTTAATAAAAAAGACCAATTTTATTTCCGATGGAAATAGCCGAATTAATTCCACATATTGAAGCGCTGATTTTTGCAAGCGAAAAACCTTTAACAACGTTAGAGGTTACCGAGTTGCTTAATAGTGCTTTTGGTTTTATGGAAGATAAAATCACCCTCGACCAGGTTGAGGCGGCAGTTGATGGTGTAAAAGAAAAATATGTTTCCGAATTTTATCCTTTTGAAATAGTACAAAGCGGCGGAGGATGGCAGTTCTTAACTAAAAAAGAATATCACAAAACAATTGCTCAGCTGAATGGTGATAAGTTCATGAAACGCTTGTCGGCAGCGGCTTTAGAAACATTGGCTATTATAGCTTATAAGCAACCGGTTACCAAAGGAGAAGTAGAAGCGATACGCGGCGTAAGTGCCGATTATGCTATTCAGAAATTATTGGAAAAAGAATTGATCGTGATAAGCGGCCGCAATGAGAAAATGCCCGGCCACCCTTTGGTATATGCTACATCAAAAGCATTTATGGATTATTTTGGAATTAATTCTTCGGACGAGCTACCGAAAATAAAGGAAGTGCTGGCTGAGCAAATGGTAGAACCAAGTGCGATTGTAAATGGTGAAACGGTGCCTGAAACTGAAATGGATGAGGATGGTAATCCGTTAGCTGTTTCTGAAAATGGGGAATTAATTGAAAATGCAATAATGAATCAGGAAGCGGGATCTATTGAGATAGTTGAAACAGATGAAGTAATTCAGGAAGAAGAGGGGCCACGTGAAGAAGATGCTTTATCTGATGAAGATGAAGATGATGCTGAACAACCTGATGATGAAGTGCCATTTGATGATGAGAAAAAACAGGTTACGGAAGAGATTCCTGGTAATGAAGCAAAAGATGAAGAATCAGAAGAAGAAGAGAAGAAGGAGGGCGATGAAGACGAGCCTGCTTATTAAACAAAATTTATACAAATAAAGAAATGTAAGCATTGGCAGTAATATTACTGCTTTTTTTATATCTATTATTATGGAACACGTATTAAGTCGCACACAGCTTTCAGAAATTGCAAATGAATTTGGTACACCTGTGTATGTTTACAACGCTGATAAGATTGCAGCGCAGTATAAAAGATTGACTACGGCTTTTAAAAGCGATAAGGTGAGGTTTTTTTATGCCTGCAAAGCACTGACGAACATAAACATTTTAAAGGTGCTGAAAAGTGAAGGATGTAATATTGATTGTAGTTCCATTAATGAGGTGAATCTGGCTTTACACGCAGGTTTTGAACCGCGCAATATATTGTACACTAGTAACGGTATTGGCTTTGATGAAATTGAAGAAGCACAATCATTGGGCGTTATTATTAATATAGACAGTATTTCAAATCTTGAAAAGTTCGGGAAGACGTTTGGAAGCAGCTACCCTGTAGGTGTTCGCCTGCGGCCCAATATTATGGCGGGGGTAATCTGAAGATCTCCACAGGCCATGATAAAAGTAAGTTTGGAATTCCTGTCGATCAATTAGATGAACTGCTACAAGTTGTATCAGCGTATGATATAAACATCACCAATCTTCACATACATACCGGAAGTGATATCAAAGATGTTGATGTGTTTGTGAAAGGTATTGAAGTTCTGTTTGATATCATTCCACATTTTACTCAATTAAAATCTATTGACCTTGGAGGTGGCTTTAAAGTGGCTTACAAGGACGACGATCCTTCTATTAATATTGAAGAACTGGCAGAAAAAGTGTTGCAAACTTTTGAATCGAATGAGTTAACCAAACACTTGCAGATATGGTTTGAGCCGGGTAAATTTCTGGTAAGTGAATGTGGTTATTTTGTAACCAAAGTGAATGTGTTGAAAGAAACTTCTGCTACAACTTTTGCCGGTATTAACAGTGGTTTCAATCATCTGATTCGTCCTATGTTTTATGACTCTTATCATCGCATAGAAAACATCACTAATTCTGACGGTGCGGAGAAAGAATATACCATCACCGGTAATATCTGCGAAACGGATACATTTGCCTGGTCACGGCCTTTGGCAGAAGTGAGGGAAGGAGATTTGCTTGTGTTTTATAATGCAGGTGCTTATGGCTTTGAAATGTCGAGCAACTATAATGCGCGTTTTAAACCTGCGGAAGTATTAGTAGAAAATGGAAAGCCACGTCTTATTCGTAAAAGAGATGTTTTTGAAGATTTGTTAAGGGGACAGATTTTGTAAATGATTTAAAAAAGATCAGATACATATTTTAATAAGCTTGATTCCGTTTTAGCATGATATATTGCAGCGCCGGAAAATTGTGGATATAAATTCTGATAACATTTAAAATAATGCTCAGGCCCTTTTTTGGAAAAGATCAGGTTCTTACCTTGAAAATAGCTGGCAAGAGTAGCTGTTCCTCCGTGAATTGAAATGAAATTTTCACAATTGGCATACACACATAACTGGAAGTGATTAAAATTTTTAGCCTCAATTTTATTTTCACTGTACATATCGCCAAGATATAAAACTTCAGGATGTTTCTCTTTCAACCAGGCCAGTTCATTTAGATCATAAATGATACTGTTATCATTAACTATATCTTTTGCCTGCGGCCTGTTATAAATGATTTGATATCTATCCTTCAAAAAAGAAATCATCTTATCTAAAATCTCAATACTAAAATAAGAAACAGGAGGCCCGTCCCATTCTGTATTATATCTGTTTGCTATAATTAGTATAGGTTTATCATAACGATAAATATCATTTTTGTATTTCTCTTTAAAAGGAACCGGCAACCACTTCTCCATATTATAGTCCTGGCTATATAATATTCTCGGAAGTTCAAAATTATAGTTTCCTTCATTCTTTCTTTCGGTATGCAGCTCTAAGTGGTCTTCTGAAAAGAAATATAGTTCTTTAGTATCTCCAAAGGAAATAGTCTGCTTAAGTGTTCCATTTTTATAATGCCAGTAGGCGTGGGGTATTGCGTATTGTATTTCATTTCCAAACTCTCCTGTAAAATCAATAATCTTGTATTTTTTTCTTTTGATATAATCTGAAAAAAAAATATTTCTGCTGCACTATTTTGCAAACGATCGTATCTCTAAAGAAATAAAAATATGCTTCAGGTACTTTTGGGTATTTAATGCGGGCTACTAGGCTCGAAATTTTTTTAAGCAGCTTATATTGAGAGGGTTTCATTAAGAATTATGTAGATAGATATATATTCTAAAGTAAACAAAAGTATCTTTCAAAGGGTTAAAACTTCTTAAATAATTTTTTAGAGGTCGGCTAATCAAAATTATTTTTATAGATTTATCGCTCAATATAAAAACGATTTTCATGACAACATTAAAAGGTCCTGGAATATTCCTTGCCCAATTTCTTGGCGACAAACCCCCATTCAACAATTTCGAATCGATTTGTCTTTGGGCTGCAGAAAAGGTTTTGTGGCAGTGCAGATTCCGACTAGCGATCCTAATATTTTTGATCTGAAGCTGGCAGCGGAAAGTAAAAACTACACCGATGAAATAAAAGGTCTTGCATTGTCTTGCGGTCTTGAAATTTCTGAGCTTTCAACGCATTTACAGGGGCAATTGGTAGCTGTGCATCCTGCATACGACGACCTTTTTGACGGCTTTGCACCGCCAGAATTTCGTGGCAACTCAAAAGCCAGAACAGAGTGGGCTGTACAACAATTGAAATACGCAGCGAAAGCATCTCAAAACCTGGAACTCAATGCCCATGCTACTTTTAGCGGTTCGTTATTGTGGCACACGTTTCATCCCTGGCCGCAAAGACCGGCTGGCTTGGTTGATGAAGGATTCACTGAATTAGCAAAAAGATGGACACCTATCCTGGATTATTTTGATGAATGCGGCGTAGATGTTTGTTATGAAATTCATCCTGAGAAGACCTTTTTGATGGTGAAACATATGAGATGTTTTTAGAAAAGGTGAATAATCATGCAAGAGCTTGTTTGCTTTATGATCCTTCCCATTTTGTGTTGCAACAATTAGACTATATACAATATATAGATTTTTATCATGAACGCATACGTGCATTTCATGTAAAAGACGCAGAATTTAATTCAACTGGTAAACAAGGAACTTTTGGTGGTTATCAAAGTTGGCTTAAAAGAGCGGGGCGATATCGTAGCCCAGGCGATGGTCAGGTGGATTTCAAAACGATATTTTCTAAACTCGCTGAATACGACTATAAAGGCTGGGCTGTGATGGAGTGGGAATGCTGTCTTAAGCATCCGGAAGATGGAGCCAGAGAAGGGGCGGAGTTTATCAAGAATCACATCATAAGGGTTACTGATAAAGCTTTTGATGATTTTGCAGCAACTGGTACTGACACTGATTTTAATAAAAAAGTGTTAGGCCTTGAATAATAATTTATACTTTAGCTACAAATATTTTTTATATGAAGAAAATCTTACTCTCGTTATCTATTTTATCTGTTATAGCCGCATGCGGTGGAGGAGAAACTGACAAGAAATCTGAAGGTGAAGGATCTGCATCTACGTCGACATCAACAACATCCGAATCAGGAGATTTATCATCTAATCCTGTTTATCAAAAAGGCCTTGAGCTTACAGGAAAATATCAATGTCCTACTTGCCATAAAATCGATGAAAAGCTTACTGGTCCTGCATATAGGGAAGTAGCGAATAAATACGCAGGTGCTGATGATGCTAAAATAGCAGAGCTTTCTAAAAAAATCATTGAAGGCGGTTCTGGTGTTTGGGGCGAAATTCCAATGACACCGCATCCGAATGTTTCTGAGCAGGAGGCAAAAGAAATGGTACAATACATTCTCCTTCTGAAAAAATAAAAAAGGTTTCTGTAAGTTAGTTTAATCACGATCTGCAAAATCCTTTTGTACTCTCGCAATTATTAAATCTTAAGTAAAAATGAATAAAATAGCATCCATTGCGTGTATCGCTGCGTCGGCGTTTATTGTGTATTCTTGCGCGCCTAAAGTATACAGAAATACACCTCCGACCGCTGCACCGGCGCCAGCGCCCGCCCCGGCAACACCAGCGCCAGAAACTGAACCGGCAAATCCAGCCCCTGCACCAGCGCCGGAAGCAGCGGCAAACGTGTTAACTGAGCAGGAAAAGTCAGCAGGCTGGAAACTTTTATTTGATGGCACTACATCTGACGGATGGCATGGCTATGGCTCAAAAACTATTGGGACAGCATGGAAAACGGCAAATGGAACTTTATACTTAGATGCTAATAAAGACGGAACACCTAAAACCGGTGGAGATATCGTCAGTGATAAGGAATACCGGAATTTTGAACTACAGCTGGATTGGAAAATTGACAAAAACGGTAATAGCGGCGTAATTATTTACAGTAATGAGAATAAAGATAAATACAGGTGGATGTGGGAAACAGGACCTGAGATACAGATTGTTGACAACGAAGGTCACCCCGATGGAAGAATATTTAAACACCAGGCTGGTGATTTATATGATCTGATTCCAGCAAAAGAAAAAGCAGCCAATGCTCCGCTGGAATGGAATCATTATTTGATACGTTGTGTAGATGGAAAGCTGGACGTTTATTTAAACGAGGTTCATGTAATAAGCACAACCATGTGGGATGAAAACTGGAAAGGGCTTGTTGCTGGTAGTAAATTTAAAGGAGCTTCAGATTTTGGTACATATAAAGTAGGCCGCATCGGCTTGCAGGATCACGGAAATAATGTATGGTTTAGAAATATCAAAATAAAAGAATTGTAAATATTTGAATGTTATTTAAACGCCGCTTTTGTCTTTACAAAAGCGGCGTTTTTGTGCCTATGTAAACTCGTTCGTTAAACAATAAAAAAGCTATACGTTTAAATACGTATAGCTTTTTCACTATTCATAGAAGAAGGGTTATCCCTCTATTTTCGTAATCTTAATAGTATTTGTAGGTATTTTTAAATGCACGGGCGTACTACCAGTACTTACGGCAATATCGTGTTTGTTTAAAAAGCCATTTTTCTTAAGTATGTTTATCTGATCAGAAAAAATGGTATCAAGCTGCCTTTCATCATCATCATATAAAAAGGCGCGAACGCCCCAGGCAAGGCTCATTTGATTGATCAGGCTTTCGTGCTTGGTGAAAATATACAAAGGTACTTTGGGCCTGTAGCTACTCAACATAAATCCGGTGTAACCGCTCTGTGTCATTCCTATCAAAGCGTTTGCAGCTACGTCTTTAGCCAGGTTACAAGCGTTATAGCAAACTGCATCACTTGTCAGAGTAGGCGAGTGGGGCTGAGGTTGTAATACTTCATCCAAATCATAATTGTATTCTGTGCGCTCAATCTCCATAATGATTTTGCGCATTGTTTCTACAACTAGTGTAGGATGCAAGCCTGTAGCTGTTTCACCGCTTAACATTACAGCATCAGCGCCTTCCAATACCGCATTGGCAACATCGGTAATTTCACTGCGGTTTGGCTTGGTGCGTTCTATCATGCTTTCCATCATTTGCGTAGCCACAATTACCGGCTTAGCGCGATGGATGCATTTTTTAATAATGTTCTTTTGAATCAGAGGCACTTTTTCAACAGGAAGTTCAACACCAAGATCTCCGCGTGCTACCATTATACCATCAGAAGCATTGATAATGTCACGAATATTTGGAATAGCTTCGGGCATTTCTATTTTGGCTATGATCTTACTTTTGCTTTTATGCTTATCCAGAATTTTTCTCAGCTTTTTGATGTCTTCCGTTTGGCGCACAAAACTCAATGCTACCCAGTCCAATTGCTCTTTTATAATAAAGTCCAGATCTTTCAAATCTTTTGGAGTAAGTGCAGGCAACGATATTTTAGTATCAGGAAGGTTTACACCTTTCTTAGATGAAATAAATCCACCCAATAAAACCTGAACTTCAACATCATTGTTAGGTAATATTCTTTTTACAATCACTTCAAGTTTTCCATCGTCGATCATGATCTTATTGCCCACTTTTACATCTTTATGAAAATTGGGATAATGGATGTAAAGCTTCTGCTTGTTACCAATAATTTTTTGGCTGGTAAAAATAAATTTATCACCAGCACTTACGGGCATTCCACCACCTTCAATTTCTCCAACGCGTAGTTTAGGGCCTTGCAAATCGCCAAGGATAGCAACATGAGTACCTTCTTTTTATTTATTTGCCTGATGTATTCAATAATTTTCTTTTTTTCGTCATGCTCGCCATGTGAGAAATTAAGCCTGAATACATTGACGCCTGCTTTTACAAGATCTTTTAATTTGTCGTAAGTATTACTGGCAGGTCCTACAGTAGCTACAATCTTTGTCCGGGCGAATGTTTCCTCAGCCTTCGATACAACTTTTGTAACGGTTTTTTTTGATGCTAATTTTTTAGCCATGATATTTTTAATATTAATTTATTGTCTTTTTAATAAACGATGTTTTATTGGTGTTTATATAAAAAGCATAAGAGCCGCATTAAGCAGCTCTTATGAAAAGTGAGTTCTTATTTCCAGTTTAAGATATTCGAAAACACAAATTCTTCAGGATTGCTTACGAATTGCTTCGCTGCTTCTACATCTTCTGCTGTTAAATATTGAAGATTGTCTTCAATCACCATTTTTGTTTTAGCGTCTTCAATATTTACCAGTCTTGTTTTTACTTTACCATTTTCGCCGGTTACATCTTTTAAGAACAACGGGTTAACTTCACCTTTATTGTTTACTGTTACAACACAACCTGTTAAACCCTGATCAAAAAGTTTTTTAACGCCTGTGCCTAACATGGTACAATATTGTAAATCAAAAGCTGCTGGCGGAAGACAACGTAGTTCGTATCCCAATTCTACAGGGCGGCATTTAATGTCAAGACCTAATTCTTTTAGTTTATTCTGAAGTAATATATTATAGATATGTGCTTTACTTACATTACCCAATTCAGGGTGACCATGTGCATCATAAGTAAATTGTACACCAGACTCTTTAATCACTTCATCGGTCATAAAGTGGAAGATGCCTTCGCTTACAATGGCAACGCCATAACTAATGCCTAATATTTTTCTTTTAAGAATAGCAGAAACAATAAGTTTAGTAATGTTTTCAAAGTTTAAAGCAGCCTTTGTAAACATTTCCGGCATTACGATCATTGGTAAATGACAAGAAGTACCAATGCTAAATGCCAGGTGACCAGCTTCGCGACCCATTGCAGATACTACAAACCAGTTAGCAGATGTTTTAGCATCTTCATAAACGGTTTTTGTAATTCTTACGCCTTCTTCAGTTGCACTTTGATAACCGAACGTTGGTTGATTGTCTGGCAAAGGAAGATCGTTATCAATTGTTTTAGGGACGTGTATATTTTGAACCGGGAATTTATTTTCAGTTAAAAATGTAGAAATCCTGTTAGCTGTGGAAGCGGTATCATCACCACCGATAGTAACCAATAATTTCACGTTATTTTTTACAAAAAAATCGGTTGTAAACTCTTCATTTTTGGGTTTATAACGGCTCATGCGTAAAATAGAGCCGCCGCGTGTTAAAGCAGTATCTGCCGTTTCAAAATCTATATCAAGTGTTGACGCGTTTCCGGTAAAGAGGTTTTTGTAACCATCGTGCAGGCCAATTACTTTAAATCCACCTTTTAAAAAAATCTTCGATACAGAACTAATTACCGTGTTAATGCCGGGCGCGGGGCCTCCGGCAGCAAGAATCAAAATACTTTGTTGCATAATTGGTTTTTATAAATTGTAAGCATCAAATATATTAAAAATAACGTTGTGTGTACAAAACACTTTGATTGTTTTTAAATTTTGATGACCCGTAACTTAATTATTGTGTATAAACAATATTTTTGATGATATTTTAATAAAAACATCATGAAATGAGACATAAAAATTTTCAAGTAGATTTTTATCAGGACGTCGAAAATTTTTATGGTAAATTCCATGTGACCTAAAAAGGAAATAAACACATACACATGAAGCAATTATTACCACTTATTGCGATTTTTACTACAATGGATATGCATGCACAGATTCAATACCCGGTTACTGAAAAGGAAACCATTACAGATGATTATTTTGGAACAAAAGTAGAAGACCCCTATCGTTGGCTGGAAGATGACAATGCAGAAACAACGAAGAAATGGGTAATAGAACAAAATAAAGTTACTGATGCCTATTTATCTAAAATCCCTTTTCGCGATAAAATAGAGCAACGGCTGGAAAAACTCTGGAATTATCCAAAATTTGGTGCTCCGTTTAAAAAAGGTGATTGGTATTATTATTTTAAAAATGATGGATTGCAAAATCAATCTGTAATGTACCGTACAAAAGATTTAAGCTCGGAGCCTGAAGTTTTTATCGATCCCAATACATTAAGTACAGAAGGTATCGTTGCTTTAAGTGGTATTTCTTTTAGCAAGTCAGGGAAGCTTTTGGCGTATTCTATTTCCAAAGCGGGTAGTGACTGGCAGGAAATTTTCTTGATGGATGTAGAAAGCAAGAAGTTATTAAGTGATAAAATTGAATGGACCAAATTTGGCGGAGCGGCATGGAAAGGTGAAGAAGGGTTCTATTATAGCGCTTACGATAAGCCTGATGAAACATCAAAGCTTAGCAAGGCCAATGAGTTTCAGAAAGTATATTACCATAAAATGGGAACCGCGCAAAGCGAAGACCAATTGATTTATCAGGATAAAGAACATCCCAAACGTTATTACGGTTGTGGACTTACAGAAGATGAGCGTTTTTTAATTCTAAATATATCTGAAGGAACAAGCGGTGGCGAATTATGGTATCGTGATTTAAAGGATGATTCGCAAACGGAATTCGAGTTGCTGGTAAAAGGATTTGATACAGAATCTGACGTGATAGAGAACAACGGCGATAAATTATTAGTGAAAACAAATTATCAGGCACCTAATTATCGTGTGGTGATAGTTGATCCTAAAAATCCTGCGCGTGAAAACTGGAAAACCATTATTGCGGAACAGAAAGAAGTATTGCTGGGTGTTGGCACAGGGGGCGGTAATTTATTTACCAATTACCTGAAAGATGCATCGAGCCGTATTTATCAGTATGATTATAACGGAAAACAAATTCGTGAAATAAAATTGCCTGGAATTGGCTCTGCTGGCGGATTTGGAGCAGATAAAGATGACAAATATTTTTATTATAGTTACTCGTCTTATGCTACGCCGCCGTCTATTTATAAATATGATATTGCAAGTGGCAAATCAGAATTGTACAAAACTACTGAAATCAATATGAGCACTGCTGATATTGTAACCGAGCAAATATTCTTCACAAGTAAAAACGGCACAAAAGTTCCCATGTTTTTAACATATAAAAAAGGATTAAAGAAAGATGGTAATAATCCTGTTTTGCTGTATGGATATGGCGGCTTCAATATACCTATGACGCCGGGCTTTAGTGTAAGCAATACATTTTTTGTAGAGCAGGGCGGTATTTACGTGGTAGTAAATCTTCGTGGTGGTAACGAATATGGCGAAAAATGGCATAAGGCCGGTATGTTGTTAAACAAGCAAAATGTGTTTGACGATTTTATTGGCGCAGCAGAATATCTTATAAAAAGTAAATACACCAACAACAACAAAATAGCTGTTCGTGGTGGTAGCAACGGCGGATTGCTGGTTGGCGCTGTAATGACGCAGCGTCCAGATCTTTTCAAAGTCGCCATTCCTCAAGTTGGTGTTTTAGATATGTTGCGTTATCACAAATTTACTGTAGGCTGGGGCTGGGCTGTAGAATACGGAAGCTCCGATTCTGCAAAATATTTTCCTTACCTGTATAAATATTCTCCGTATCATAATTTAAAAAAGGAACTTCTTATCCGGCAACAATTGTAACCACAGGCGATCATGACGACCGTGTTGTTCCTGCGCATTCCTTCAAATTTGCTGCAAGGTTGCAGGAATATCACAAAGGTGAAAACCCAGTGTTGATTCGTATAGAAACCAATGCAGGACACGGAGCCGGAAAGCCCACCAGCAAAGTGATTGAAGAAGCTGCAGATATTTGGGCATTTACCATGTATAATTTAGGGATGGGGTATAAGGAGTGAATGTTGGTCAATGGTCAATAGTGAATAGGCAAAGCTCTGAAGGAGCCAAACAATAATGGCGGGATGCGTAGCTTCCGGTTGAAAAGGCTTGAGCAATTATTGAATGTTGGTAAATCTGATTTAAATGTAGGATGGGCAATGTGCTACAATTGAAGAGTGCGACGCAATTTCGATGAGTTATGTTCGACAGCCCGGCCAATAAAAAAATAGTTAAAGATCATTTTAATAAACCCCATTTCTTGTGAAAAAAATTATAGCCTTTTGTACCATCTTGTGTTTTTTGTTTTCACTAAATGCCCAAACAGTAAACGAACCCAAAAATAATCCTGAAGAATGGTCAACACCTTATGAGCCGTTCCGCATTGCAGGTAATTTATATTATGTAGGTACGTATGATCTGGCTTGTTATTTAGTTGTAACTAACAAAGGAAATATTCTAATCAATACAGGTCTTGCTGGTTCACTTTCACTAATCAAAAGGAATATTGAAAAATTGGGCTTCAAATACACAGATATAAAAATATTATTGACCAATCAGGCGCATTTTGATCATGCGGGTGCATTAGCTGATATTAAAATGCAAACAGGAGCAAAATTGTATGCTGATGTCGGAGATGCAGCAGTGCTGAAAGACGGCGGAAAATCCGATTATGAATTGAGTTACTTAGGAGTTGCGTTTAAGCCGATTGTTCCCGATCGTCTTTTAAAAGATAAGGATATTATCAGGCTTGGCCATACAAAAATTATCATGTTGCATCATCCGGGGCATACAAAAGGTTCGTGTAGTTATCTGCTTGAGGTTAAAGATTCAACAAAGACCTACAAAGTGCTTATAGCCAACATTCCAACTATTATCACGGATAAAGGCTTTTCGGAAATTCCTGCATATCCCAATATCAGAAAGGATTACGTGTACACTTTGCAAGCTATGAAAAACCTCGAATTTGATATTTGGGTAGCGGCTCATGCCAGTCAGTTTGATCTTCATACAAAACGTAAACCCGGTGATAAATATAATCCCGCTGCTTTTGTTGATAGAAAAGGTTACGAAGCTGCACTTTTAAAGGCAACAGACGCTTTTAATAATCATGAGTAATTTGCTGGGTTTAAATCAGATCCATGCACCGCTTAAATTATGGTTCTGCTTGCATTTGCTAAACCTTTTACCTCTATTTTTGTAGTTATTCAAATCAAATTATATATGGCAGACGAGAATGTAGAAAGAGTTCATTGTTTAATTATAGGTTCGGGGCCAGCGGGTTATACTGCGGCTATTTATGCGGCACGGGCTAATCTTAAACCTGTTTTGTATCAGGGAATACAACCAGGCGGCCAGTTAACAATAACTACTGAAGTGGAAAATTATCCGGGTTATGCGGAAGGTGTGCAGGGACCTGAAATGATGATTGATTTTGAGAAACAGGCAAAACGTATGGGTACTGATATTCGTTACGGCTTAGCTACCAAAGTTGATTTCTCAGGCCACCCTCATAAAGTGTGGATCGATGATGAAAAGTTGATAGAAGCTGACGCTGTAATTATTTCAACCGGAGCTTCGGCAAAATGGTTGGGTCTTCCGAGCGAGGAAAAATTGAATGGCTTTGGTGTGAGCGCTTGCGCAGTTTGTGACGGTTTCTTCTTTAAAGGAAAAGAAGCTGCCATTGTTGGTGCGGGTGATACTGCTGCGGAAGAAGCACTTTACCTTTCTAAAATTGTAACTAATGTGCACATGCTGATTCGTAAAGAGGAAATGCGTGCCAGCAAGGTTATGCAGGATCGCGTTTTCAACACACCGAATATTAATGTGTATTTCAACACCGAAACCGAAGAAATATTAGGAGACAATAAAGTGACCGGAGTACGCGTAAAAAATAATAAAACACAGGAAGTGAGTGAAATTCCAGTCAGTGCTTTTTTCGTGGCGATCGGGCATCAACCCAATTCAGATATCTTTAAAGATTTTCTTGAAATGGATGAAACCGGTTATATCAAAACGGTTCCCGGGACTTCTAAAACCAATGTTGAAGGAGTTTTCGCGGCGGGTGATGTGCAGGATAAAATTTATCGCCAGGCTGTAACCGCAGCCGGAAGTGGTTGTATGGCGGCATTGGATGCGGAAAGATATTTGGGAGAGAAAGGGTTGTAATTCTTAGCACAATATGCTCATTACACTACATCTGGAAAAATTACAATTCTTTGCATATCATGGTATGTATGAAGAAGAAAAAAGTTGGGGAATGAGTTCGAACTAAATATTTCGGCCTCGTTCTTCTCAACTGAATCTATTGTTTCTGAAATAGACGAAACCATTAATTATGCTGAAATTTATGAGTTGGCCAAAACTGAAATGCTGCAACCACGAGAGTTGCTCGAAGCCTTCCTTACTCAATTAGCCGAAAAAATAAAAGAACAATTTCCTCAAATAGTTAAACTTAAAATGAGTTTATATAAATTGCAAATGCCGCTTACACATTTTCAGGGACGAATAGGTGTTGAGATAGAAAAAGAATATTAGTTTTTTTTAATACCTGTTGCGTTTGCTATCAAGTGCTCGTTTTTGTATAAAACTATATTTATGAGAAACACATTTGTACTTTTAACGATCCTCTTTTTTCGGCGTGTTCTAAATCGGATAATAAAGTAAACACAGACTGCGATGCTCAAATGATTGCAAAGTTTAAAGATCAGATAACCTGTACAGAAATTCCAGCGACGGGGCCTTGTAATTATTTAGCAAAAGGAATTTATAAAGGAGAGCGGATATACTTTATCGATATTATTTGCGTCGCATGTAACACTATCCCTCCGCAGGAAGGTTATAATTGCGATGGACAAAAAATAGCCATCGAAAATTTTAACCAAAATGTTACAGATGTTGAGGCGGTAAGCCCTAAAAGAAAGAATTAATATAACTTATTTCAGATTAACCTCGCCAAATGCAAAAGGCAACAAATCCTTTGCTGTATCAATAATATAAACAGTGCCTTTCATTCCTGCAAGTATAAGCCTGATAGGATGGTTCACTCTTGTTTCATATTCCAATAATGCCTGCCTACACATGCCGCATGGCGAAATGGGTTTGTCGCTTAAACCCTCTAAACCCTCTAAACCCTCTAAAGCTTCCTGTGGCTGATAAGTAATAGCCATAGTTTCAATCACTTCATTTGGGTAAAGGGTGCCAACTGATGCCAACAAACTACGCTCGGCACAAATTCCTACAGGAAAAGATGCGTTTTCCTGGTTGGTGCCTTTACAACTTTGCCGTTAGCTAACCTCGCTACGCTTGCTACATGGAATTTTGAGTATGGCGCGTAAGCAATGGGCGTAAGTTCCCTGGCTTGTTGTAGTAAAGCCGCATCATCCTTATCAAGATCATTAATACTATTGGCTACTTTATAACTGAATTCGTAATGCTTTTCTTTCATTCTATTAAAGATACTATATGCACCTGGTCTTACCGCCCCGGTCTGATCAAAAAATAATAAAGTAATTTCAATATAAATTAGTGGACAATTGCGTCCTCTAAAAAATTATATTTGTAGCATTCAAAATCATAAAAATTTTCTCATGTTTAAAAAAGTAGTTGTTTTTGCTATTGCCAGTTTATTTACTTTAAATCTATGGGCTATGAAATCGGAAGATCTAATCGGGAGATGGGATATCACAATGGATAAAGATGGCCAGGAAAAACCATCTTGGTTGGAAGTTAAATTATCAGGAATTAAAACTTTAGTTGGCTATTTTGTTGGCGACGACGGTAGCGCGCGTCCTGTGTCAGAAGTGAAATTCGATAATGGAAAATTTTCATTTGCTATTCCTCCGCAATGGCAGTCAGAAGATAACGACCTTGTTGTTGAAGGAGAATTAACAAGTGAAGGATTGAAGGGAACAATGGTTTATCCAAATGGAAAGAAATATAATTGGACAGGTGTAAAAGCGCCTTATTTAAAAAGAACGGAGGCTCCGGTTTGGGGAACGCCTATTAAATTATTCAATGGTAAAGATCTTACAGGTTGGAAAGCTGTAGGCGCTGAAAATCAGTGGGTGGTAAAAAATGGTGTATTAACCAGTCCAAAATCGGGCGCTAACTTAATTACTGATCAGAAATTTGAAGATTTTAAGTTGCATGTAGAATTCCGTTATCAGAAAGGAAGTAACAGTGGTGTTTATTTGCGTGGCCGTTATGAGTTGCAAATTTTAGATAGCGACAAATCAGAACATCCTTCTAATGTATTATTTAGTGGTATTTACGGATTTATTGCGCCAAGCGAAATCAATTCCAAAGGCCCCAATGAATGGCAATCTTATGACATTACTTTGGTTGGCAGAATGATCACCGTTGTGGCCAATGGAAAAACGGTAATTACTAACCAGGAAATTCCGGGTATTACAGGTGGTGCTTTAGACAGCAAAGAAGGTGAACCAGGTCCGCTTTATTTCCAGGGAGATCATGGCCCAATAGAATTTAGGAATATTACAATTACGCCTGCAAAATAAATTTATTTCGGGTTACATTTTGCTGCTTCAAAAAGCCTCGTTTGTTTTCAACGCCGAGGTTGAGCGTCGGTAGCTCGTCGGACTCATATCCGCCAGTTGGCGGACCCAGATTCGCTGCAGAATTATTTTTAGAATAAAATTGAATTACATTTTGCTGGTTCAAAAAAGCCTCGTATATTTGCATCGCGAGGTAGAGCAGCGGTAGCTCGTCGGGCTCATAACCCGAAGGTCCCAGGTTCGATCCCTGGCTTCGCAACTAAATTTCCCGCCGTAGTTTGGCGGGTTTTTTTATGTAGATTAGTTTATCGGTTTTTTATGTTTACTGTTTATGTTTTACATAGCAAATCGTTTGATAAGATATACATTGGGTTTACCTCGAACCTTAAAGAAAGGTTATTATCGCACAATGAGTTAGGAAAGAAAGGATGGACGATAAGGTTTAGGCCTTGGGATTTGATTCATCAGGAAGAGTTTGTCAACAAGCCTGATGCGATGAGAAGAGAAAAAGAATTAAAAACGGCAAAGGGACGGGAATGGATTTGGAAGCTGGTTAATGGTTAGAGCTCATATCCGCCAGTTGGCGGACCCAGGTTCGATCCCTGGCTTCGCAACTAACTAATAGCCGTTCGCTTAAATGTGAACGGCTTTTTTATTTGAATTGAAGATTAGTTTATTTTTGTTTCGGCTTAAGAATATCTGGCACTGTCTTGCGTCGCACATTTGATTTGTGTTACACAACTCAACCTTTTTAGCCGCGTTATATAAATCCTGATTCGTTGGGGTAATTCTATTTTTATGAAAGCAAATATTTTATTAAGGAAACTATTAGCTGCGGCTGTACTTATACAAATACCCGTGTGCTTTATTTTGACTTTCATTATTATTAACGTAATTCGACCAGGGTCAGTACTCTTTTTACCTTCGGTTATGTATCAAGGATTTGCTTTTTTATGTTTTTATTGATATTCTTTAGTGCAGAATATTTTAGGTCAAGGACTATTATACACTATGTAATGGCATTTTTATTTCGATAGTTGTCTTTTACTTGATGCTTCCCAATCAAGAAGTCTCAATACTTGATTTTTTTACTAATAAGGATTCTTTATTTTCTATTTATCCATACATAATTATGCAATAATTGTTTTTTACTTATTTATGGGTATAAATTTTCAAATCCTGAAAATCCAGCAAAAAAATGAAATCAGGTTTTGTAAACATATTTGGAAGACCCAATGCGGGTAAAAGCACTTTGCTGAATGCGCTGATGGGAGAGAAGCTGGCTATTGTATCACATAAGGTGCAAACCACAAGACATCGTATCAAAGCCATTCTTACCGAAAAGGATTATCAGATTATTTTCAGTGATACGCCGGGTATTATTAAACCCGAATATAAGTTGCACGAAAAAATGATGCAATCGGTAAAAGGTGCGCTGGAAGATGCTGATGTGGCTTTGCTGATCGTTGATGTAAATGATAATTGGGAAGATTGTGATGCTATTTTCAGCGCGTTGAAATTGCGGGTTCCAGCCGTGCTGGTGTTAAATAAAATTGACCGTGCCGGACAAGAGCGTATTCAGGGCGCTAAAGATTTTTTTCTGAAAAACCGTATTGTAAAAAATTGGTAGCAATATCAGCCTTGACCGGCATCAATTATAAAAAATTCTTACAACCGATTTTAGAGTTATTGCCGGATGGCGAACCGTTTTACGAAGATGATAGCATTAGCGATTTGCCGGAAAAGTTTTTTGTAAGTGAACTGATTCGAGAAAAAATATACGAACTGGCGCAGGAAGAAATTCCTTATCACACGGCTGTGCTGATAAGAGAGTTTAAAGAAAAGCAAACACTAACGAAAATTGTTGCAGATATTATTGTGCATCGAGAAACGCAGAAAATGATATTGATTGGTGAAAAAGGAAGTATGATCAAAAAGCTTGGAACCCTTGCCCGTACTGACATTGAAAAGTTTTTGGACAGAAAAGTATTTTTGGAATTATTTGTAAAAGTAAAACCAAAATGGCGCGACAATGATTTGCATTTGAAGGAATATGGGTATGGCGCTTAATGTGATGATTCGCTAATGTGATGATGTGATAATGGTTTTAGATTCCAGGTTTCATGTAGCGCGACCCCGAAGGGGTCGAATATAAATAGCCGGATGCGAAGCTTCCGGTTGGCAGCGAATAAATAGCCCGCCCGGATGATCGGTCGGACGGGGATCAAATATGTACAACAGTACAAGCGATCCGCCAGCTGGCGGAAAGGCAGATGAATCATGTTCATCTGCCGGGAAAAAAATAATAAATCAGAGATCATAAATCAGAAATAAAAAATGGGTTTTACAGTAGCAATAGTTGGCAGGCCGAATGTGGGCAAGAGTACATTGTTTAATCGCCTGCTGGTGCAGCGCAAAGCAATTGTGGATGATGTGAGCGGCGTTACGCGCGACAGGCAATACGGAGTGAGCGACTGGAACGGCAAGAACTATAACGTAATTGATACCGGTGGTTTTGTACACGGAAGCGAAGATGTGTTTGAGAAAGAAATAGCGAAGCAAGTGCTGATTGCGGTAGAAGAAGCCGATGCCATTTTATTTATGGTGGATGCTGGAACTGGTATTACGCACTTAGATGAAGAGATGGCAAACGTGTTGCGAAAAAGCATTAAGCCGGTTTTTTTAACGGTTAATAAAGTTGACAATAACGACAGAATGCTTGATGCTACTGAGTTTTACAGCATGGGCTTTGATAATGTTTACTTTATTGCATCGGCAAGTGGAAGTGGCACGGGCGAGTTGCTGGATGCTGTTGTGGCGTTGATTCCTGAAGAAAGGAATGATGATGGAGAGAACGACGAGCTACCAAAATTTGCGATTATTGGACAACCAAATGTTGGCAAATCTTCTTTGTTAAATGCGTTGGTAGGCAAGGAGCGTACTATTGTAAGCGATATTGCAGGTACTACACGCGACACGATTCACACGCATTATAATTTATTTCAGAAAGAATTTATATTGATTGATACGGCTGGTATTCGCCGCAAAGCCCGTGTACACGAGGATCTGGAGTTTTATTCTGTAATCCGTGCTATTAAAGCGGTTGACGAAGCGGATGTTTGCTTATTGCTTATTGATGCGGAAAAGGGTATGACGGCACAGGATCTGAATATATTCAGCCTTGCTGTAAAAAAAGGTAAAGGTGTTTTGCTATTGGTAAATAAATGGGATTTGGTGAAGAAAGAAACCAACACCGCGAAAGAATACGAAGATGAATTGAAGAAAAGATTAGCTCCTTTTAATGATGTTCCGGTTGTATTTATTTCTGCATTGGAAAAGACGCGTATTTTTAAAGGAATGGAAACTGCACTTGAGGTTTTTGAAAATCGAAAGAAAAAAGTATCTACTTCTAAACTGAACGATGTAATGTTGAAAGCGGTGCAAATGCACCATGCGCCTGTTGTTCGTGGGCATGCTATCAAAATAAAATTTGTTACACAGTTGCCAACGGTAGTTCCGTCTTTTGCTTTCTTCTGTAATTTTCCTGACGACGTTAAAACACCTTATAGAAATTATCTGGAAAACCAGTTGCGTAAAAACTTCGATTTTAGTGGTGTTCCTGTAAGGTTGTATTTTAGAAAGAAATAATTAACGGCGTTTAAGGGTTACCATTTTTTATTTTTAGCATTTATAATAAATGATCAACTGATGAAAAAAAACTACATTATTTTATTAGCTACAACTATTTTTTCTTTCGCATCCTGCGATACAGCTTCAACAACTAAAGAAGCTGAAGAGGATTCTTTAAATGCGGTGGACGTTACTATCAGTGACACAGTTTCTAAGGTAGATACAACGCTATCTTCAATTGGTGATTCACTTAAGGCGGATATTGATGATGCAACCGATAAAATAAAACAGCATACTAAAGATTTGGGAAATGCTGCCAGGCAAAAAGCCAATGAAGGTGTTGAGCAATTAAAAGAAGGCGCTCAAAAAATAAAAGAAGCGGCTAAAGTAGGCGTAACCGCCGCAAAAGATGAATTGAAGAAATAGCTGGAAAATTTAAATAACCAGACCGGGCATGCTAATCGCTGCCCGGTTTTTTTATAATTCTTTTACAGTAATAGTCTGAAGTGCAAAAAAACTCCAATCCTTTTTGGGGATTGGAGAAAATAAAAAAAAGAAAAATAATTATTTCACTTCAATGTTGTTGTGTAATTCCTCATCAACTAAAATGCGGCCGCAGTTTTCGCATGCAACGATCTTTTTATGTTGCTTAATTTCACTTTGCTTTTGAGGCGGAATTGCATAAAAACAACCACCGCAGGCATCCCTAACCACCGGAACTACTGCGAGGCCATTACGGAAGTTACCCCGAATTTTTTCATAGCTGGTAAGTAACCTGGGTTCTACATCCTGCTTTGCGCCGTCAGATAATTTTGCAAATTCTTTCTCTTCTTTCTCGTTCGCAACAATGATCTTTTCAAGTTCTGCTTTTTTCAACTCTAAAGAACCTTCTTTTGTAGCAATGTTCTTTTTAGCTTTTTCCAAAAACACAACTTTTTCAGCTATCTCTTCATTTGCATCTCTAATGTGTTTCTCTGCCAGCTTAATTTCAAGCTGTTGCATTTCTGTTTCTTTATTGATCGCTTCAAACTCACGGTTGTTCTTTACATTCTCGCTATCCTTCTCGTATTTTTTGATCAGGGTCTCGCTTTCTTTAATAGCGTTTTTGCGTTCTTCAATAAATTCAGTTACACCATTGATCTCTTCTTCAATACGTGTTTGTCTTGCACGTAGCCCTTGCAGTTCATCTTCAAGGTCAGCTACTTCCATGGGCAATTCGCCTTTTAAAATTTTTATTTCGTCCATCTTACTATCAATTTTTTGCAAATTGATCAATGAACCTAATTTTTCTTCAATGGAAAATTCTTTTAATTGTGCCATATGTTTAAAATATTAATCTTTTAAAATCGGATAT
Organism: Paraniabella ginsengisoli; assembly: GCF_022513635.1. GTDB lineage: Bacteria > Bacteroidota > Bacteroidia > Chitinophagales > Chitinophagaceae > Niabella > Niabella ginsengisoli. The sequence continues at coordinate 20,850 of NZ_JAKWBL010000002.1, forward strand.
TCCGATCTTAAAAGTACTGAACAGGATTTGTATTTACTCCTGTTTTAAGGACGGCAAAGGTAGGGAATTTTTGCTCTAAAAGATTCGCCACAAGTTCAATAGTAAATTGTTCGCTTTCGTAATGTCCGATGTCGGCTAATAAAATCCGGCTATCTGCATCAAAAAATTCATGGTATTTAATGTCTGATGTTACGTAAGCGTCTGACTTTGAATTTAATGCGTCTTTTAGAAAGGATATTCCTGCGCCGCCGCAAATGCTTACTTTTTTACAGGGTTACCGGTTTTTCGGGTGTGCTTTATATAAGAAAGGCCGAAGATTTCCTTTAGTTTTTGCAAAAAATCAGCTTCTTCCAAAGGTTCATCCCATTCACCCGAAATTCCCGAACCAATCTGCTGATGCTTATTGTTGATCCGGATTACTTCATACGCTACTTCTTCATATGGATGGACACTTTTAAGCGTTGCAATAATTTGCTGTTCAAGGTGCGAAGGTAAAAGCAATTCGATTTTTAATTCTTCATCCTCATGCCGTTTTCCTGCTTCACCCAAAAAAGGGTTAGCGGTTTCGCTGGGTTTAAAAGTTCCTACGCCATTTACCCTGAAACTACATTCGCTATAATTGCCAATAGTGCCAGCGCCCGCACTAAACAATGCATTCATAACTGTTGAAGCATGTTCAGCCGGAATATAAAAATATAATTTGCAAAGCTCACCCGATTTAGGTGCAAGAACAGATAAATTCTTTAAACCCAACTTTTCAGCTATTTTCCCATTAACGCCATTGATAACATTATCCAGGTTAGTGTGAATGGCATAAATAGCAATATCATTTTTGACAGCCTTAATAATAGTACGTTCGATATAATTTTTCCCGATTAGCTTTTTTAATCCGCTAAAAATAATAGGGTGGTGGGCAATAATTAAATTGCATTTTTTCTCAATAGCCTCATTCACTACTTCTTCAATCGCATCAAGACAACAAATTGCGCCGGTGCATGCCCATTCCGCATTTCCTGTTAAAAGGCCAGCGTTATCATAACTTTCTTGCAACGCAGGCGGAGCAATTGTTTCGAGATAGGATATGATATCTTTAATGGTCATATTGTGCGGACAATTATTGGTCCGAAACAAAAATAAGGATTAGCCGACAAGTATATTTCGAGATTTGATTTTTTATTGCCGGGCAATAGAATATAACTCGTCGGTGTTGTGTCACTCTCTTGTACCGCAGTACAAATGGGATCCTACTTATTCTTCGCAAAAATAAAAGACCTTCGAGGTTTTAAAATCTCGAAGGTCTTTCATTAAATGCTACATTCTATCGCATCTTTTTATACAAATTGATCAAAGTATTAGTACTACTATCGTGGCTGGTAATTTCATCCTTGCTTTCAAGTTCCGGAAGAATTTTATTAGCCAATTGTTTACCCAGTTCCACTCCCCATTGGTCAAAGCTAAAAATATTGAAGATGATGCCTTGTACAAAAATCTTGTGTTCATAAAAAGCAATCAACTGCCCTAAAGTAAAGGGTGTTATTTTTTTAATTAAGAATGAGTTGGTTGGCCTGTTTCCTTCAAATACTTTAAAAGGAGCCAATTTATTAATGGCAGCTTTATCAAGCCCCTGTTTATTTAATTCTGCTTTCACTTCCGCTAAGTTTTTCCCATTCATCAACGCTTCGGTTTGCGCAAAAAAGTTGCTTAATAATTTTGCATGATGATCGCCAATCGCGTTGTGCGATTGTGCTGGTGCAATAAAATCGCATGGAATCATTTCCGTTCCCTGATGTATTAACTGGTAAAAAGCATGTTGCCCGTTTGTGCCGGGTTCGCCCCAAATAATCGGTCCGGTTTGGTAAGTCACTTTCTTTCCGTTTCTGTCAACGCTTTTGCCGTTGCTTTCCATATTTCCTTGTTGAAAATAAGCCGCAAAACGGTGCAGGTACTGATCGTAAGGCAAAATGGCTTCCGACTGTGCGCCTAAAAGAGTGGTGTTCCAAAGCCCAACCAGCGCCATCATTACCGGAATGTTTTTTTCAAACTTTGTATTCTTAAAATGTTCGTCGGCATCATAAGCACCTTTTAGCAATTCCTCAAAATTATTGTAACCAATGGTTAGTGCAATCGACAAGCCAATGGCGCTCCAAAGTGAATAGCGGCCACCAACCCAATCCCAAAACTCAAACATATTTTTAGTGTCAATACCAAACTTTTTTACTTCAGTAGCGTTGGTGCTAAGTGCCACAAAATGTTTAGCAACATGCTTTTCATCTTTTGCTTTTTTCAAAAACCAGTCGCGCGCTGTATGTGCGTTGGTCATGGTTTCCTGTGTGGTAAAAGTTTTTGAAGCAATTAAGAACAATGTAGTTTCGGGGTTTACTTTCTTTAGCGTTTCTGCAATATGCGTACTATCTACATTTGAAACAAAATAGGCTTCTATACCTTTTACTGTGTAAGGCTTCAAAGCTTCGGTAACCATTAAAGGACCAAGATCGCTGCCGCCAATTCCAATATTTACAATTGATTTTATTTTTTTACCAGTGTAGCCTATATGTTTTCCGCTGTGAATTACTTCGCAGAACTTTTTCATTTTTTTCTGCACCGCTTTCACTTCGGGCATCACATCTTTACCATTGCTTTTGATGGACTGTTTGCCAAAATTTCTTAAAGCAATGTGCAATACAGACCGGCCTTCGGTTTGGTTGATCGTTTCCCCCCAAACATGGCTTTAATGCCATTTTTTACTTCTGTCTGTTCTGCAAGCAATAGCAGGTTTTGTAGTGTATTTCCTGTAATCAGATTTTTTGAAAAGTCAAAATAAATATCGCCATGTTGAAGTGAAAATGCGGCGGCACGTTTATTGTCTTCCGAAAAAAGCTGGCGCATATTCCACGCTTTAGCTTCTTCAGAATGTTTTAATAACTGCTTCCAGGCCTTTGTCTTTGTTGGGTTAATTGTTGGGAACATATTTAAATTCTTAATTATAATAAATTGAAATAAAGGTAAAACTAAGATAAGTCCAAAAAACAGTAAAGAGAATATGGATGGTGGTTTCGAATTTTTTCCCTAGCCATAGCTTTCTTGAGTAAACGAATAATTGGATGATCAATCGTGCCAGCCAAAAAATACCTAGAAATAATGAGATCTTTTTCCAAATGGCGTGGAAGTAAGATCGCTTGTACAACTTAGACATAAGACTCCCATCATTAAAACGGTAAGCGCTATAAAAAATGAATGGACATAAATAAGTTGCCTGTTAATAATACTAATAGCACTTAGGTCGGTTTTCCATTTGAAATATCTAGGGAAAAGTATATGAACGATAGCTAGTGAAATTAATAGAACACCGATTATCTTAAGATGTTTATCCATGTTTTGCAAGAATGAAAGTAGTGACAAATGCTGTTGTTTTTATTTTTTCTTTTACAATGAAGCCTGCTGAATAAAAAGACCTAAGCCATGTTTCAGCAGAATGAAAGTGTAAGAACCCAATGTTGTATGCCAGGAAATTAGAAAGATCTCTTAAATGTTCAGTGACAATTATAACCCCATCAGGTTTTATTACTCTTTCAAGTTCTTTAAAAAATAAAATTCTTTCATTTGTGTTTCTTATTTCATGTGCTGAAAAAGGATAAAAATCTTGTCAACACTATGATTTTTTAATGGGATTTTTGTTGTATTAATAGCTTGTGTGTCAGGATGAGGTGGATAGGCTGCTCTGGCTCTTTTTATAGATAATTCTGTATGCTTAGCTGGATTATAGAAATCGAATATGTAGAAATCGCAATGCGGTACTTTAGTTTCGATAATATGTGATGTTTCGTCAAAGCCAGCATGAATGTTTATTATTAGGTCGGTAGCATTTTTTTGAAATTGATTGAGCCAAGGTAAAGTATATAGATTTGAATAATCGTAAATAAACCAAGAAGTAATTAGTGATGTAGTAAGTGACAATATTATTAATCCAGCAATTGTAAGGCAGTATAATAGTATGGACGGAATGATGATTGCGGTTAATAATATACAGATAATAAGTGCTAAGGCAAATACGTAAAAATGCCAATTAAATCTAAGAATATTAAATGTTCCTTGCAAAGGTTTTCTTACGACTTCCATAATTCTGTCTTTCCTTTTTTCCAATAATAAGGTGTGTTTTCAACAATAAATGAATTTGCTAAAATAGATTTGTTTATGTTGAGCCTATTCAAAAAACTAATATGATAATTTGATACCTGTAAAGGTGTGGGTTGCCAATGCTGTCTTACACCTTCAATAATCAAAACTTTATTAGTTGGTTTGTTGTAAGTAAAAGTAAAGGGTAATGGTCCTGCAAACCGTCTTGCTTCTTTCCAATTAGCAAATGGAGAATTAGCTGGAAGCGGAACTTCAAGGTGTACGGATTTATGAAACTCAATATGAAAGTCTGATTGATGAGATGTAATGGATGTTTTGTTGATTTCTGTTTTCTGAATGATGTCTGTTGAGGTGTAATTGTAATGCGTAAATATATTTCCCAAAAACTCCATTTTGATATTATCAGTTTCGGATTTTAGAATATATAACCCTCTGAGTCTTTTACCTACATTGTTAATGTATCTAACAAAAACTCTGTAGCCAACAAGGAAAAAATTATATCCCATCCACTTTGGAAAACCTTTAGGCCGCAGGTGTTTTGTTTGTACCATTGCTACTGCAATGAAAGCCCATTTATCATCAAATATATCCGGTGAAAGACATTCGGGTAATAAATCAATTGCTTGTTCTTTGGGAACAGCAAAAGTGAGAACGATCGATTTCTCAAAAAATGCTTCAACAGCAAATGGGTGATTTTTTAATAAGTTAAGCATATCAGACATTGGTAACTTTAGTCTTAAACAAGAAAAATCTATTGTAGAAGATAATCGACATTAGTAAAAACGCAAATAAGAAATTCCATCGCCCCCACAATAATAAATTTGGTACCAGAAAAAACTCAAGTAAATTCATCGTACCAATAATAACAATTTGTGCAATTGCGTTTAATTTATTGCGAAAGTTAGAAATAATCCAGATTGCCATTCCTATTTCAGCGAAGCCAATCAAAAAAGTAATTTGCCTTGCATATTCATCTCCAAAAATTGATGCTACAATATCACGATGTCGTGGCACCATATTTAATACTTTACAATATAGGCCGTTGATGATCCATATGCAAGCTATAGCAAAATTTATCACATAATAAATCGATATTTTTTTAGTTGAGACATCAATTTTATTTACATCAATCTTTTTAACACCTCAATAGTCTTGGCCACCATTTCATTAGTAGTATCCAAATGCAGCACCAGCCTTACTCTTTGTGGCGCAATAGCATAACCTAGAATGTTTTTTTCTTTCAGTTTTGCAACAAGTTCTTTAGCTGTTATTCCCTTTGTTTCAAATATAATGATATTGGTTTCTACTGGTAGAACTAGTGATACGAAGCTTGCGTCATTTAAAACTTCAGCTATAGCTTTTGCATTTTCATGATCCTTTGATAAGCGTTGGATGTTATTTTGTAAAGCATAAATTCCTGCAGCCGCCATAAAGCCTGCCTGGCGCATGCCGCCACCAAATACTTTTCTTACCCTTCTGGCTTTTTTAATAAAATCAGTATTGCCTAATAATAAACTGCCAACCGGACAACCCAGACTTTTTGAAAGACAAATAGAAATGCTATCGAAAATTTCGCCGTATTGTTTGGGTGTTTCATTTTTTGCAATAATGGCGTTGAACAACCGTGCACCATCAATATGAAAAGCTAAATTGTTTTCATCACAAACCTGTTTGATATTTTTCAGTTCTTCAAAATCGTAACAACTACCGCCACCACGATTGCTGGTATTTTCAACACATACAAGACTGGTTCTTGCGCGGTGTACATCATCCGGCTGTATGGCTTCCGCCACTTTCGTTGAGTCGATGCGGCCTCTATCGCCATTAAGCAACTTTACCGAACAGCCTGAATTAACCGCAATGCCACCGCCTTCATATTGGTAAATATGTGCATCGGCATCACAAATAACTTCATCGCCAGGTTGTGTGTGGCATTTGATGGCAATCTGGTTGGTCATGGTGCCGCTGGGACAAAACAGTGCGCCTTCTTTGCCGAACATAGAAGCGGCTAATCGTTCCAGCTCGTTTACCGAAACATCTTCTCCAAAAACATCATCGCCAATTTTGGCATGCATCATTGCTTCTAACATAGCGCCGGTCGGCTTTGTAACAGTGTCTGAGCGGAAGTCGATATATGTCGTCATATTAATCTTGTTCCTTCAAATTTAATTGAATGAATGCATTTGCACGAAGTTTGTATAGTATCTTTGATGTTGACGTTTATAATTAACTTCTAAATAGAAACAATAAGAATATGCCATCATTTGATTTTGTAAGTAAGGTAGATGCGCAGGCGTTGGATAATGCTGTAAACGTAGTTTCCAAAGAAATTGCCAATCGCTTCGATTTTAAAGGGTCGCACCTTGTGATCGATCTTGATAAGAAAACATATACGCTGAAAGTAGAGACCGAAGATGATATGAAGATGAAACAGCTCATTGACGTACTGGTAAATCGTGCACACAAACAAGGTATTGCGCCAGAAGCTTTCGATTTAAGTAAAGAAGGAAGCATGATCGGTAAGGCCTGGAAAAAGAAATTTCCGTAAGAAACGGTTTGAAGCAGGAAGATGCTAAAAAGATCGTTAAACAAATTAAAGATGAAGGATTGAAAGTGCAGGTTGCTATTAACGAGGAGGTGGTACGTGTAACAGGTAAGAAAATCGACGATTTGCAAACTGTTATACAGGCATCGAAGAATTGGGATTTGGGAATCCCGCTTCAAGTAGAAAATATGCGTAGCTAAAGAATGGAAATATAGAATATTGAACTGGAAATGTTGATTGAAGTATATTTCACATAAAGCACGGAAGAGTACGGATCATTTTCTAAGAAGCTGCGCAATCTGTCAATGATAGGAGCATTCAAAATTTAATATTCATCATTTTATATTTTGTCTTACCTTCGCCGCTCTCCAAAAGGAAACTTTGGAGCAAAAATTATTAATAACCAGTACGGCAAAATCCGTACAACCTTAAAAATCATAAAGTTATGAAGCAAGGTCTCCATCCAGAAAACTACCGTTTTGTAGTTTTTAAAGACATGAGTAATGGCGATGCCTTTTTGGGAAAGTCTACTGCAAACTCTAAAGAAACAGTTAAATGGGAAGATGGTAATGAATATCCGGTAATTAAACTGGAAATTTCTAGCACTTCTCACCCGTTCTTTACGGGTAAAAATATGCTGGTTGACACAGCCGGACGTATCGACAAATTCAAAAGAAAATACGCGAAAAAGTAATTTTTCTATTGATAGAAAATTAATATTATTAAAACCTCGCTTTTGGCGAGGTTTTTTCGTTTTGTTTATTTTCATGAATTAAATAATCAGATTTATAATGAAGTACTTTAAATATGTTCTGCTGGTTACAGCAGTCCTTTACTCAATCCTTTCTTTTTCTCAGGTAAAAAATCTTGATGTTGATCTGACCAACTATAAATATCCTTTTGATGTAAAGTTTATTGTATTGAAAGTTCAGCAACAACAGTTGAAAATGGCTTATATGGATGTGCAATCGGCAAATCCCAACGGCAAAACAATTGTATTGCTTCATGGAAAAAATTTTAATGGAGCCTATTGGCGGCAAACTGCAAAAGAATTAAGTAATAGCGGTTTTCGTGTAGTAATTCCGGATCAGATAGGTTTTGGAAAATCATCGAAACCCGAAAGTTTTCAATATACCTTTCAGCAACTTGCAGAAAATACCAAGAAAATTCTGGATACACTCGGAATACAAAGCGCTACCATATTAGGACATTCAATGGGTGGGATGCTGGCCACGCGTTTTGCACTTATGTATCCTAATATAACAGAAAAGCTGGTGCTTGAAAATCCAATAGGGCTTGAAGACTGGAAGTTAGTCGTGCCTTATCAGTCGGTAGATGACTGGTATAAACGGGAACTCGGTCAGTCTTATGAAAAAATAAAAAGTTACCAGCTTAAAAGTTATTACGATGGGAAATGGAAACCTGAATATGACGAATGGGCAAATCTGCTTGCTGGCTGGACTCTAAATAAGTAATATCCGCTTATCGCCTGGAATGCCGCCCTTACATATGATATGATATTTACACAACCTGTTGTGTACGAGTTTGAAAAAATAAAATGCCCAACCTTGCTCATTATTGGAACCCGCGACAGGACAGCGCTTGGTAAAGACCTGGCACCAGATGCAGAACAAAAAAAGATGGGACTTTATAATGAATTAGGCAAACAAACTGCTAATAAAATTCCTGGTTCGGTTTTGGTACAATTGGATAATGTAGGTCACATGCCGCATATTGAAAGTTTTAGCCGATTTCTAAAACCGTTGCAGGCTTTTCTAAATAAGTAATCACTTAAATAATCAATAAAATTAAACTTTATGAACATTACACTGGAGCAGGCCGAAAAGGCAATTGCAGCATCGAAAGCTAAAGCCACAGAAATTGATACAAAAATGAATATTTGTGTGGTAGATGCAGGCGCAAACCTGGTAGCTTTTGCACGTATGGATGGTGCCTGGTTAGGGTCTGTAGACATCTCATTTAAAAAGGCTAAAACAGCCCGGTATTTTGATATGCCAACTGGCGAAATCGGAAAACTGTCGCAGCCCGGCGAAGCATTATATAATATTGAGCACTCGAATGGCGGGTTGATTAGTTTCCCTGGTGGATTACCTATAAAAAACAAAGAGGGCGATATCATTGGAGCAATTGGAGTAAGTGGCAGTACTGTTGAAAATGATCATACAGTAGCTAACGCTGGTATTGAGGCGTTGTGAAAATGAAAAAATTGTAATAAAAAAACCGGCGCGAGGCCGGTTTTTTTATTTTGAGAAAAAGATAATTATTAGAAAATATAACGAATACCTAATTGCATATTCCATGTACTTGCGAAATCGTAATATTTGCTATAAACAGGCTTGGCAGTTGACGGATTATAGGTGTATTTGCCGCTGCTTACGCCCAAAATACCTTGGTCAGCAAAGCTGCCATAATTATAAGTATATCTATTGCCCCAACCGTTATTGAACATATTTAGTAAGTTTTTAATATCCACACTAATTTGCAAAGTGTGCTTTTTGTTTCCGATAGTTGGAGCGATATCCTGGAGCAGCCTGAAATCTAATTGATTTACCCAAGGAAGAAGAGCGTCATATCTATCAACATACTCGCCTTTACGATTTTTTAATTGTTTATCGTTTTCAATAAAAGACCAAAATGCGTCGGCCTGCTCTATGGGAGTGTAAGTTGCAGTAACTGCACCAGCGGCATTTCTAAGTGTTAAAGTAGTGAATTGTTGCTCTAAGCCGTCCCTGCTTTCTGGAACAAAGAATAAATCATTTGTTGCCCCATCACTATTCACATCGCCGCCATACCTATAGAGATATCTTTCTTGTGATGCTCCTGAATAAAATAGACTAACAGTAGTAGCTAAATTTTTATTAGCATATTCTACCCTGTATGAAGCATAAGCGTTAACTCTATGAGGAACATTGTAAGCAGAAAAACCAATTTCAGGATCATTTGGATTGCTTATGATGGGATTTTGCGTCCACGAACTTTGTGACCTGTCTCCATTATTGGGAGAAATATCTTTTGCATTTGCATAAGTGTAGGCAACTGATGCTTGCCAATTTTTAGAGAATCTTTTAGCTAATTGGCCGGTTAAAGCGAAGGAGGATCCTTTTGAAGTGTTATCCATAACAAAGACTTGTCCGACTTTTGAAGAATATGAGCTATTGTATGTATTTCTGTCATCATCGCCAAAGCCTGTGCGTGGCCCCTTAACATCTCCCAAGTTTGCATTGTAATGATATACACCATTAATTGTTTTAGAGAAAAGGCCTTCAATTGTTGCAATGAAACCATTTCCAAGGTTTTTGTCAACTGCAAGGTTACTTCTCCAGATTTGAGGGATTTTAAAATCAGGAGCAGTAACGCTATAATAAGATCCGGGAATAATACCTACTGACGGAGGTAAGGTTGCAGGAGCATGTGCTGTTCTATCAGGATTGAATAAATAATCATTCATATTCGCATTTGGGGCAGTGTAAGTCGCTTGCGTATTAAGGACTCCATTGTCTGAAGATTGGTTTACAAGCCATACAAAAGGAATTCTTCCTGTGAAAATGCCCGTACCTCCTCTCACGATCCAACTTCTGTCTTCTCCGGCAGTATAAGTAAAGCCAACTCTTGGAGAAACTAATAATCTTGCTTTAGGCCAAACTCCCACATCTGCGCGAAATTCATTGCCTGATGGATCATGTAGCGGAATAGCATATAAAGAATCATTTGATACTTTATCGCCAGGATAAAATGGTAAATCAAATCTTGCTCCATAAGTAAGCTTTAGGCGATCGTTAACCGTGAACACATCTTGAAGATAAAAGCCGAGCTGAGCAAAATTTGCTGAAGCAGCTTGAACATCTGTCCTGTCTTCATTGCTATATGTAATGGCAAAAACTGAAGGTGCATTATTGTCTAGAAAATCTTGTAAGGATGCATAGCGATAATAACTTTGCCCACCAAAGTTTGCAAACGAGTTTTCGAAGGTCATATAATCGAAGCTAGCACCAGCTAAAAAGCTATGTTTGCCTAAGTTCCATGTTAAATTATCTGCAATGTTTACAGTGTTATTCTTAACATAGTTTTGATAAGAATATAACTCTGAGCCAAAACTCAGAAGCACGTTGTTTGCATCGCGCATAATGTCAACAAATGGAAACTGCTGACCTGGAGTAGCGCGAAAATCGTGCACTTTAGTATAAGATGCTAAAAATTGGTTAGAGACACTACTGCTGAATTTGCTATTTAATTCTCCTACTATTGAATAAACATTATTGTTTTGTTTATAGTTTGAATTAGAAAAGCCTAAACCTCCTGATGACCCACCTCTACGGCCATTGCTAATTCTAGGATTAGGGCCGCTGCTTGCATTAATTAAAACATCATCCGAAGTTTCAGATTGATTGTATCTGATCGAAAAGCGGTTGTCCTCGTTTATATTCCAGTCGATGCGGGCTAAAAATTTTGTATTTCTTGTGCTGAAATCGTATCCCGAGTAAGACCCAGGGTCATAACCATATTCTGATTTTAAATAGTCACTTAGCCTTATCATATCTGATTCCAAAACGTTTGGTACTGCATTGGGATTTGGGTCACCCGTAGTTTTTGAGGGAACCCATGATTGTCCTGGGCTTGTACGTCTGTCAATTTCACCATTTAAGAAGAAGAATAGTTTGTTTTTGATAATAGGGCCACCAATACTTGCTCCAAAAATATTAGAAGACGACTTGAGTGCGTCAGCTAGGTCTGTTCCATCGACCTTCTTCCCGTTAAAGCTTTGGTTCCTATAGTAATCATAAACTGTAGCAAAAATCTCATTTGTGCCCCGACGTGTAACGGCATTTATGCCGGCCCCAGTAAAGCCGGCCTGGCGTACATCGTAAGGTGCTAAATTTACTTGAATTTGATCGATCGCGTCAATAGAAATAGGCTGCGATGCGCCACCGGGTAGCGGATTTGTTCCCAAACCAAAATTGTTATTAAATACTGAACCATCCACCGTTATATTATTAAAGCGGTTACTCATTCCAAGGAAACTGCCACCGTTTGCCTGAGGTGTCAACTTAGTTGCGTCCAATAAACTTCTGTTGATATTGGGTAGATTAACTATTTCTGTACGAGAAATATTAGTTGCGGCACCAATCCGCTGATTTCTGCCTGTAGCAGAAACAACCACTTCAGATAATTCTTGGGAAGCATTGGACAAGTTTACGTCAGCCTGATATACTTCGCCCAAGGGTATATTAATGTCTGTTAATTTATAGCTTTCATATCCTACATTAGTTACTTCAAGTGTGTAGGGGCCTCCAGGGTTAAGATTTTGGATATTGAAACTTCCTCCAGATTTGGTAATTGCACTATAAACCGTTCCTGTAGGAGTATGGGTCAATATTACAGTTGCTCCTAATAAGACTTCATTATTGAGCCCTTTTACAGTCCCGGATGCACTACTGGTAGTTACCTGTGCATTAACTATTGCCGTCGAAAAAATTGTTAGAGCAATAAAAAAGAGTAGTTTCTTTAGCATAGAAAAGAGTATTTAAGCAGCAAAGAAAAGCAATAAACTTTAACATTTGAACCATTAATGTTAACAAATTGTAACCTTGTTTTAACATATATAATTATTGATTAACATCAAGTTTTGTAAGAATATGAGATAGTTTATGCTATGCATTAACAATTTTTTAATCTTGAGGTACAGGTTTTGCATAAATTTAAAAAACCTGTCAAAATAGATTGACAGGTTTTAAATTGCACCTACTAAGAATATTCTCTTTATAAATAACTCAAATTGGTTTTTGAGGTCAACGAAAGAAGTGTTTCATACATCAGGTTAATTGTACTTTCAATATCATCTTTATGAATCATCTCTACCGTTGTATGCATATAGCGCAATGGCATAGAGATCAGCACAGACGGACAACCATCATTAGCGTATGCAAACGAATCGGTATCGGTACCAGTGCTGCGCTAAGCGCCCTCCATTGCACAGGTATCTTTTTATCCTCCGCTACTTTCTCCACAAAAGCCAGTAGCTTATTGTGAATGGCCGGCCCATAAGCTAAGGAAGGTCCTTTGCTGCAAGCCACATCTCCTTCTATTCTTTTATTGATCATGAAGTGGCTGGTATCATGCGTTACGTCAGTAATTATGGCTACATCGGGTTTTATACGGCGAGCGATCATTTCCGCGCCTCTGAGCCCTATTTCTTCCTGCACTGCATTTACAATATAAAGGCTGTAAGGAAGTTTCTTTTTGTTTTCTTTAAGCAAGCGAGCAACTTCAGCGATCATGAAACCTCCTATGCGGTTGTCAAAAGCGCGTCCCACATAAAAATCATTTGCCAGTTCATCAAACCCATCCTGATAGGTAACTACGGCACCTATATGTATACCAAGCTCTTCTACTTCTTTCTTACTTCTTACACCACAGTCAATACACAGGTTTTCTACCTTAGGTTGATTTTCATTTTCTTTGCCAATACGGGTGTGAATAGCTGGCCACCCAAATACACCTTTTACAATACCTTTTTTACCATGCACATTTACACGAAGGCCAGGCGCTATCTGATGATCAACACCTCCATTTCTTTTTAAAAAGATAAGGCCGTTATCAGTAATATAATTTACAAACCAGCTTATTTCGTCAGCATGGGCCTCTATAACTACTTTAAAAGGTTGTCCAGGATTAATGATTCCCACCGCCGTTCCATAAGGATCAACAAATTGTTCGTCGATATAGGGCTTCAAATATTCCAGCCATAATTTTTGCCCCCAGGTCTCAAAACCTACCGGAGAAGCATTATTAATATAATCTTTAAGAAAATTAAGGGAGTTAGAAGTCAGTATTGACGCTGCTTTTATTTCTTTCTTTTTCGTAGTTTTTGCTTTTGCCATATATTTTGTATTGGGTTCAAACGTACATAAAATAAGCTAATTAGCCAATGCGATAATTAGCCAATGTGCCAATTAGCTAATGGTTTAACGTTTCAGGGTTAACGGGTGTACATCCCTGAAACCTGAAACCCGAAACTGTTAAAACTTTCTGTTGCCACGCATCTTTTTGTATAATTGATTCGTCCAAAACTAAAAGGAATTAAAATGAAGCGATTTTTGCTCATAGCAATTTTAGCTGCGCCATTATTTTTTATTTATAACACTGCTGATGCGCAGCGCGGCAGGTATTATCGGTCCTATCCAATGTATCGTTCCCGACCCATGGTATCAGTGGGTATTGGCACCGGTTTTTATGGCCCACGAATTTGGAGTTCGGTTTGGGGGCCTCGGGTTGGTGTTAACGTTGGAATTGTGGTGCCGCCTCCCGGCTCACGTGTAAGAGGTTTACCGCCTGGCGCAACTAAAACTGAAATTAATGGTATTACTTACTATCAGCACAACAATGTATATTTCCGTGAAAGGCAGGAGGGAGGTTTTGAAACGGTAGAAGCTCCAATTGGCGCAAAATTGAGCAGGCTTCCGGTTGGTGCTAAACTCAAAAAGATCGATGGTAAATATTATTATGAAAAGGATGGAACAATTTATTATAAATGGGACGAGGATGGAAGGTCGAGTTACGAAATTGTAGGTAAAGATGGATATTTAAACAGCGATAATGACATCTATGAAAAAGATTATGAGGAACCAATAGAGGCTGATCAACCTTACAACGAAGAAAAGGAAACGTTACCTATTAATGATGATAGCGTTAGTGAAAATGATGAGCATACTGAAGTGTACACTGTAAGGCCACAAGTGGGCGATCAATTTGATCGATTACCCAGAGACAGCAAAGAGGTTAATGTAAATGGTAAAAAGCAATATGTTTCGAAGAACGATATTTATTATAAGGAAGTGACAGTAGATGGCAAAACTTTTTATGAAGTTGTAAAAGTGAAATAATTAAAATTTTGTTGATTGTTTTTTGTTTTAAACTTAGAAACCGCTCGTCAGAGCGGTTTTTTTTAGAATCTATTTTTTAAATGTTTTATTGAAATGACATCAATATAGAGCTTTCTTTACTTTCAAGTGTAGAAGTTCCCATTAAAAATTCATCTACTTTTCTGGCACACTCGCGCCCTTCGCTAATGGCCCAAACTACTAAGCTTTGGCCGCGGCGCATATCGCCGGCTGCAAATACTTTAGCTACATTGGTTGCGTATTTACCTTCTTCTGCTTTTACGTTACCACGGTTATCGAACTCAATACCTAATTGCTCCAATAAGCCAGCTTGCTGTGGATGAACAAAGCCCATTGCCAGCAAAGCCAGTTCGCATTTTATTTCTCTTTCACTTCCGGCCACTTCTGTAAACTTAGCTTGTTGTCCTGGTGCTGGGGTTGTCCACTCAAGATCAACAACTTTCAGTGCCGCCAGATTTCCATTACCATCACTAATGAATTCTTTAGTTGCAATGCTCCAGTGTCTTTGTGCACCTTCTTCATGGCTGGTGGTCGTTTTCAACAGCATGGGGTAAGTAGGCCAAGGCATACCTTCGGTTCTTTCTTTCGGTGGCGTTGGCAATAATTCAAACTGCGTTACGGATGCAGCTTTGTGCCTGTTGCTGGTACCAACACAGTCACTACCTGTATCACCGCCACCAATCACTACAACGTTTTTACCGGTTGCTAACAATTCTTCAGATAAAATATTGCTCTCAATATCTTTATCAGCAAGAAAATCTTTGCCAGCTACGCGTTTGTTATTTTGCTTCAGAAAGTCCATTGCAAAATGAACTCCATTCAATTCGCGTCCTGGAACTGGAAGATCTCGCGGAATGGTGCTGCCGCCACTTAACACAATGGCATCAAATTGACGCATCAAATCATCAATCTTTACATTTTTACCAACATTCGCATGGCATTTGAAGGTAACGCCTTCTTCTTGCATGTGTGCAACACGTCTGTCAATAACCCACTTTTCCAATTTGAAATCAGGAATGCCGTAACGTAGTAAACCACCAGGTTGTTCGTCGCGTTCGAAAACAGTTACAAGGTGACCGGCATAATTTAACTGAGCTGCGGCGGCAAGTCCAGCGGGACCACTACCAATAACAGCCACTTTTTTCCCGGTTCTTATATTGGGCGTTTTTTTTGCTACAAAACCTTTTTCAAAGGCTATTTCAATAATATGTTTTTCGATTTCTTCTATAGCTACAGGGGGTTGATTGATGCCTAAAACACAACTTGTTTCGCAAGGTGCAGGACAAATGCGACCTGTAAACTCAGGAAAGTTGTTAGTAGATGCTAATATTTCGTAAGCTTCGCGATATTCTTTTCTATACACGGCATCATTGAACTCTGGAATTACGTTTCCTAAAGGACATCCGCTATGACAAAAAGGTATACCGCAATCCATACAACGTGCGGCCTGGTGATTTAATTTTTCCTCAGGAAATAGCTCCGCAAATTCACGATAATCCTGAAGTCTTTCTTCCACCGGTTTTT
Organism: Paraniabella ginsengisoli; assembly: GCF_022513635.1. Taxonomy (GTDB): domain Bacteria; phylum Bacteroidota; class Bacteroidia; order Chitinophagales; family Chitinophagaceae; genus Niabella; species Niabella ginsengisoli. The sequence continues at coordinate 36,972 of NZ_JAKWBL010000002.1, forward strand.
TAGATGGAAGTTCTCTGGTAAATTCTAAAAATCCTGTTGGTTTACCCATTTCAATATTGGATTTGAAATTTTAGATTTGAGATTTTATTGATGCCAATTGTACATCTGTACAAGAGTGCGACGCAAGATCGATGCTATATATTCTACAGCTGGGATCATAATTGCTAATCTCAAATTATCAGTGATAAAAATTATTTTTTAAAAAATGTTATTTACAGCAAAGTGTAATTGTGGAAATACATTGCTCTGAACCATACTTTCTTCCGAAAATGGTTTTAACCCGATATATTTTCCATTTTCCAGTACATACATAAAAATAGCGCGATCGGTAACATCTACCATCCAATATTCCAAAACGCCGTTTTCCTGATACAGATCGAACTTTATATTCATTTCCTTCCTGGTATTTCCTGGCGAAAGAATTTCGATAATAAGATCGGGAGCGCCAACGCAACCCCTGGTATCTATCTTGTTTTCATCACAGATCACACACAAATCGGGTTGTACTACGGTATGAATTTGCTCATCCTCTTTACTCTGTTTGTAGTTTACCAAACGAACGTCAAAAGGGGCTACAAATAACTGACAATCGGACTGATGAAAAACCTTATCTAAGTTTCTGGTAAGAGCCAGAGATACTTTTTGATGAGATACATTCGGTGCAGGACTCATTTTAAAGATTTTACCTTTAAAGAGTTCCACTCGCTCTTTAAAACGCCATAGCAGATAATCCGCGTAAGTGTACGTTCCGTTTAAATTGAGTTCGTTAATATCTGTAACTATTTTGGACATATTTTCGAAATAGAATATAATCCCGCAAAATTATGTAACGCTTTTTATATTGAATTCAGGTTAATAGTTCATAGCATTTATCATGAGCTATTAACCTGAAATTCGTTTACGCTATTTGTTTTTGTTCCACTTTTGCCTGCATGATTTTTTTGTACTCGCTTGGGAACACTTTTACAAAGTTTTTAAGTTGGTTCTCAAAATCATCCAGCACAAACTTAGCTACAGTACTGTTGGTATATTGGTAATGCTTTTCTATTTCTTTTTGAAGGAAGGCGGCATCTTCAGCATCAACAGGATCAAGCTCTACCATTTCCATGTTACAGTTTCCTGCAAAAGTTTGAGCCGTGTCATAAATATATGCAATACCACCGCTCATACCTGCTGCAAAGTTGCGGCCTGTGCTTCCTAAAATAATAGCACGCCCACCAGTCATGTATTCGCAACCATGATCACCAATACCCTCCACAACCATTGTTGCGCCTGAGTTGCGAACGGCAAATCTTTCGCCAGCTTGACCACGAATAAAGGCTTCGCCACCTGTAGCGCCATAGAATGCTACGTTGCCGATCAAGCTGTTTTCTTCTGGAACAAAGCCAGCTTTTTTATCTGGATAGATGATCAGTTTAGCGCCACTCAAACCTTTACCAAAATAGTCATTGGCATCGCCTTCTAGTTCAAGGGTAATACCTTTGTTACAGAATGCGCCAAAGCTCTGTCCTGCTGTACCTTTCAGTTGAATATGAATCGTGTCTTCAGGTAATCCGACATCGCGATAAATTTTGGTGAGCTCGTGAGAAAGAACGGTGCCAGCTGCACGATCTGTATTTACAATATCGAAAGATGCTTTTATTGGTGTGCCATTTTCTAATGCAGGCTTTGCTGCTTCAATAAATTCCCAATCTATAATGGTATCTAAGCCATGATCTTGTTTTTCGGAGTTATAAATGCCCACACCTTCTTCAGCTGGTTCTTTATAAAGAATAGGAGATAGATCTAAACCTTTGTATTTCCAATGGTCGATGCCTTCCCTGATCTTCAGTTCATCTACCTGGCCTACCATTTCGTTTACAGTTCTAAAGCCCAGTTCTGCCATCAACTCGCGCATTTCCTGCGTAATGAATTTGAAAAAGTGAACTACGGCATCTGCGTTACCAGTAAAGCGTTTCCTTAAATCGGGATCTTGCGTTGCAATACCAACAGGACAAGTATTTAGATGACATTTACGCATCATGATACAACCTTCCACAACAAGTGCGGCTGTGGCAATACCCCATTCTTCGGCTCCTAATAAAGTAGCAATTACGATATCACGACCCGAACGCATTTGCCCGTCGGTTTGTAATACTACACGGCTGCGCAATTTATTTTTTACAAGAGTTTGCTGCGCTTCAGCAAGGCCTAATTCCCATGGTAATCCTGCGTGGCGGATAGAACTTAATGGCGATGCGCCGGTTCCACCATCGTGGCCTGCAATCAGCACTACATCTGCTTTTGCTTTAGTAACGCCAGCGGCGATTGTTCCAACACCTGCTTTACTTACCAGTTTTACATTAATACGTGCATGGCGATTGGCATGTTTAAGATCGAATATTAATTGTGCCAGATCTTCAATAGAATAAATATCGTGATGCGGCGGTGGTGAGATCAAACCTACGCCTGGCGTTGAGTGCCTGGTGCGGCCGATCCAATCATCCACTTTATGTCCGGGAAGTTGTCCGCCTTCACCCGGTTTTGCACCTTGAGCCATTTTGATCTGCAACTCATCTGCTTCGGTTAAATACAAACTTGTAACACCAAAGCGGCCACTTGCAACCTGTTTGATGGAGCTGCGCATGCTATCACCATTTTCCATTGGTTTGTAACGTGCTTCATCTTCTCCGCCCTCGCCAGTATTGCTTTTGCCACCGAGGCGGTTCATTGCGATAGCCAGTGTGGTATGTGCTTCCCAGCTAATGGAGCCAAAGCTCATTGCGCCAGTAGCAAATCTTTTATAAATAGCTTCTGCCGGTTCTACTTCGTCTATTGAAATCGATGGGCGTGTTCTTTTAAAATCGAACAAACTGCGAATGGTAATTGCTTTTTTACCTTGCTCGTCAATAAGTTTACTATACTTTTTAAATGTGTTATAATCGCCCATGCGTGTTGCATATTGCAACAGGTGAATGGTTTGCGGATTAAACATGTGAGCTTCACCTTTACGTTTCCATTGATAGAAGCCTCCTGTTGGAAGTTGATCTACCGGAAGTTGCTTACGTGTAAAAGCAAATTGATGCTTGGCCAATGCTTCACGGGCAATTTCATCAAGGCCCATACCTTCGATACGTGAAGTTGCGTTAGTGAAGTAATTATTTACTACTTCTTTATTGATACCTATGATCTCAAATATCTGCGCACCCTGATAAGACTGAAGTGTAGAGATTCCCATTTTAGAGAATACTTTCAGCAGCCCGTCACTTACAGCTTTGATGTAATTTTTGTGAAGCTCTTCAACAGATTTATCGGATTTTATTTTTCCAGTTTCTTTTAATAACCTGATGGTTGAAAATGCCAGATAAGGATTGACAGCGGTGGCTCCAAAACCCAGCAAACATGCAAAATGGTGTACTTCCCATACATCACCTGCTTCCACTACAATTCCTACTTTACCCCGAAGTCCTTTCTTAATTAGGTGATGATGTATAGAAGAAACGGCAAGCAAAGATGGAATGGCGGCATGGTCTCCATCGATGGCACGGTCTTGCAATACCAATACTTCGAAGCCATCGTTCACCGCATCTTCTGCATATCTGCAAAGCCTGTCCAATGCACGACGCATAGAACCAGCTTTGCCGTCGGCAACAAAATAACATTGAATTGTTTTTGCCTGAAAACTACCGGTGTCAATGCTTCTGAGCTTTTCCAATTCGTAATTGGTAAGCACTGGTTGTTTTAAAGCTACTACGTGGCAATCTTTTTCATCTTCTATTAGCATGCTTCCGTTGTTGCCTACAAAAGTAGCCAGCGACATTACCATTCTCTCCCTGATAGGATCAATTGGCGGGTTGGTTACCTGTGCAAATAGCTGCTTAAAGTAGTAGCTTAAATGTTGTGGCTGATCGCTTAAAATAGCAAGCGGCGTATCAACCCCCATTGATCCGATAGGTTCTTTACCATCCGTAGCCATCGGCAGAATCAGGTTTTTCAACATCTTCTGATGTGAAGCCAAATGCTTTTTGATATTTGAATATCTGATCATCGCTTAAATTGCTGAACATTACACGAGGTTCTGGCAATTCGTTCAGTTTTATTTTATATTGGTTTAACCAATCGCCGTAAGGCTTTTGATTGCAAATGTTTTGCTTCAGCTCCTCATCGCTAATGATGCGGCCTTGCTCCATATCAACCAAAAACATTTTTCCAGGCTGCAATCTTCCTTTCTCTATTATGGTACTTTGGTCTACCACCAAAGCGCCAGTTTCTGACCCCATTATTACACGACCATCTTTAGTAACACAGTAGCGTGATGGGCGCAAGCCATTGCGGTCAAGCGTAGCTCCGATCATTTTTCCATCGGTGAATGATATAGAGGCCGGGCCATCCCATGGTTCCATCTGGCAGGCGTGAAATTCATAAAAAGCCTTTTTCGCAGGATCCATGTCGTCGTTGCCATCCCATGCTTCGGGTATCAGCATCATCATTACATGTGGTAATGAACGGCCCGTTAGCGCCAGTAATTCGATCATGTTATCTAAACAAGCTGAATCGCTTTGTTCATTACTAACGATAGGGACGAGCATATCCATTTCCTCGTCAGTAAATAAAGGTGATTCGAAATTTGACTCTGCAGAGCGCAACCAATTTAGGTTTCCCTGTAACGTATTAATCTCCCCATTATGTGCAATAAAGCGGAAAGGCTGTGCTAATCTCCATGAAGGGAAAGTGTTAGTTGCAAATCTGGAGTGTACCAATCCAAAAGCACTTACAACACGCTTATCCGAAAGATCCTTATAATACTCTCGAACCTGGTGGCTCGTAAACTGACCTTTATATATTAATGTGCGGCAGGATAATGAAGAAATGTAAAATCCGATAGGATCTTTCTTCACAGCGTTGCTTGTTATATGTGTGGCGTATTTACGTAACACAAATAACTTTCTTTCAAATTCGATACCTGTTTTAACACTATCGGGGGTGCTATAAAAACCTGCTCAATTGCTGGTTCAACATCAAGTGCGCTGGGGCCGATACCTGAATTATTAACAGGTACTTGGCGCCAATGAATTACCTTCATCCCCATTTTTTCTGCGGCCCTGTTGAAAATGTCACGGCATTCTTCGCGAAGCCTTAATTCTTTAGGGAAGAAAACCGCACCAACAGCATACGCTTCGATTGCTGGTAATGTAATGCCTAAGTGTAATAATTCATCATAAAAAAACTCATGGGGAATTTGAATCATAATACCTGCGCCATCGCCAGTATTTGGTTCGCAACCACAAGCACCTCTGTGTTCTACACATTCGAGAATTGTAAGCGCATCTGAAATGGTTTGATGATTTTTATTGCCTTTTATATTAGCAACAAAACCAATCCCACATGCATCGTGCTCAAAAGATGGGTCATAAAGACCTTTGTTTTCTGTCATAGTTCCTTATCAAATTTTTACAAAAAAATTTTGGTCTTTCAATATGGGGAAGGCAATCGAGAGCCGTGTAAGTTAATTAAAAAAATTGATAATTTGACGAAGTGGCTATTTGTTGAGCTGAAAATTATTAGTTTTCTAAAAAATCTTCAGATTGTTGAATTATTTCTAATAGAAAATTATAGTAATTGCACGTTTGGATGATAAGAGAATACCGGAATTGGAGCTGCTTCTAACCGAATTCTAATAATTAATAGTGTAACTGACAATTATTATTCTCAATTAAACATTATAGTAAGAAGTAGTCTTTCTTTATGATTGCATTATGTATTGGAAATCTGTTTTTGATTTTTCAGAAAAAGTACATAATGATGCAGTAAAAAGGTTGGGAAAAAAGTGATTCAATGCTTGTCTTTTTATCTTGAACCTATGCTGATAATTGCCAATACAAAGCGAAAAGTCAATTACTGTCTAAAACTCCAATCCGATTTTAAACGATATTCTTTTTAAGTGAAACGATTTTGCTTCAAGCAATACATTTTCTTCTAGTTCCATATTGGGGATGTATCTGATTCCGTACTGACGCTCTTTATATCCTTTATAGGAATGCCCGATTGTAAAATTGATAGCGGTAGTTTTAAAGCCTACACGGTAACCCACACCAATCTCATAATAAGATCCGGGATTACGTTTCAGTGAAGAACCGCGGGTTGGTGTTTGACCTTCGGGTTCTACTACAAAATTAATACCCCCGTCGGCATATACAAAAGGAGTTGAAGGCTGATGTAAAATATTTTTACGAATATCTAAAAACAATGGCAAGGATTGCTGATAATAAGCATCGAGTCCTCCGCCAATACCGGCAAACCAGGTTTTAAACCTGGTGCCATGAATGGTTTGTATAATCACATTTGTTTTGTTTTCGCCAAATGGTACGCCTGCGTTAATATGACCGGCGTATTTTATCGGGGAGCTTTGAGCAATTGTACATGAGGCAAATAGTAAGCCTGCTAGTGCCAGAAAGCACGTTCTAAACCTTTTTTCATCGCTCTGATTCTGTTTTGATGTTATTTTTTGCTGATGTCGATGGTGCTTATGAGTTTAATATTGTTGGGGTCTCTATAATCATATTGATATATTCCAGACTCACCACTTACAATGGCAATGCCGTTTATAGGTATTACATCAAAAGTATCTAAGCCTTTGATATGCTTCACTAATTTTAGATCGTTCACATCAGTGATATCATATATCTTAAGCCCATCTTTGCCATCGCATATAAATAGCAGGTTGCCGGATAACCCCAATCCATGCGGGCTTGTCATTGGATATTTCTTAAGCAACGTAGGGCTGGTTAATGATGCTGTAGAATATATCTGTAACTCATTTACTCCATCCCAGCAGCGTGTCCCATTTCTCAGGGTAACAAAAGCGTGCGTTTCGTTTGCCACTACAGGGTCACAACTTCTTACATGAGTTACGGATGAAAGCTGTGTAGGGTCGTTGGGGTTGGCTAAATCATAAATATACATACCATTTAATGAGCCTATATACAGGTTTTCTTTAAATGGATATATGGTTTCAATCAACCAGCCTATTTGTTTTCTCTGTACAAACTCAGGTTTCATGTCAGCAGTAATATTGAATATTGATAATCCCGATCCATCTACTGTAAACAGGCGTTCTTTAAGGGCGGCAAACCTGGCCATGGAACCGCCTGTGCCATAAATTGCTCCCACAGCCCCGGAGGCAGAATTGCTAAATGCTAAGTTACCCGTCGCATCAAAAAACACGATCTGCTGTCCATCTTCTTCAACAACATCTCCGCTTGTTTCAATAACCGTATCTTTTACTATATAATCTACCACAATTTCGGCATCGAGAGGAGTGGGTTGAGCGCCGGGATACCAGGGAAACACATTCTCAATGATGTTTTTTATCGACGGTGCGGTGGGATCGGAAATATCAATGGTCCACAATTCCCTATTCATATCTGCATACAAAGAATTGTTCTTTGTTGCCATGTCTACATTACCTGGTATTTTTATAAAGCCAATATTTTTAGGATTCGATGGGTCTGTATTGTCAATAATATGCACCCCCTTCCACGTTTCCGAAATCAACAGGTAGTTTCCTTTTACATATATTTTGCTAGGGTTTTTCAATGGAATGGGTGTACTTAGTTGCACATCCGAGCGTACCTCCGCAAGGGTTTTGGTAACGGGAGTATAAAGAGTGACATACCGTGTTGATTTAAAATTATCTTTCAGGCAGCTTTGTGCTATAAACAACAGCATTATTGAAAGTAGGGGCAATCGCAATTGAGTTGGCACAGCAAGTTTGGTAAAATTTTGTTTTTCAGTTCTCATAATGGCTTTTGTATGCTAAACGGGATAAATTGTTAAAACGCAACATTTTCTGAATAATTTTTTTGATATGTGAATTGTTGCTTTTGTAGTAACAAACTTCAGTTCATTAGCATAAAACCGTTAGCGATTGGAGCCCTTAGATTCCTTTCATAAGATGTGTCATATTCGGCTTTACACCAAATAACTGAATAATGCATCGCTTTTGTTTAATTCAGTATAAGAAAAACTGCTTTCCTGAAGATTGCTTATAAGTTGTTGGTAGTCTTTTTTATTTTTTAATTCGATACCTACCAGAGCCGGCCCGCTTTCTTTATTGGTCTTTTGCATATATTCAAATCGGGTGATATCATCATCAGGACCTAATACATTATTTACGAAGTTTTTTAAAGCTCCCGGACGCTGCGCAAAGTCTATCAGAAAATAATGCTTTAATCCTTCGTACTGCAGGCTGCGTTCTTTTATTTCCTGCATCCTGTCGATATCATTATTGCTACCACTGATGATGCAGACAACATTTTTACCCTTTATTTTTTCTTCCATAAAGCTCAATGCGGCAACAGATAAAGCACCAGCGGGTTCTACAACTATTGCATCTTTGTTATAAAGCTCAAGGATTGTTGTGCAAATTTTTCCTTCAGGCACCAATATCACATCATCTAAAATGGGATGACATTTTTCAAATGTGATATCGCCTACACGCTTAACGGCAGCGCCATCTACAAATCGGTCAATGTGCGTAAGTTCTACCGGACGTCCGGCTTTTAAAGCTTCCGTCATAGACGGAGCACCTTCAGGTTCCGTACCGATAATTTTTGTGTGAGGGCTAACTGTTTTTATAAAGCTTCCTACACCGGCACAAAGACCGCCGCCGCCAATAGGTATTATTACATAATCAATATTGGTCAGTTGTTCATAAATCTCCAAACCTACAGTAGCCTGTCCTTCGATCACTTTTTCATCGTCAAAAGGATGCACAAAAGTCATGTTTTTTTCTGCGGTAAATTTTTTCGCAGCATTGGCACAATCATCATAAGTATCGCCAGTTAATATGATCTCAATATTATCTTCCCCAAACATTTTTGTTTGCGTGATCTTTTGCTTAGGTGTAATAGAAGGCATGAAAATAGTGCCTTTGATATTCAAAGCTTTGCAGCTAAAAGCAAAGCCCTGTGCATGGTTTCCGGCGCTCGCACACACTACACCGCAGTCCAGTTTTTCTTTAGGTAATGAACTCATCATATTGTAAGCGCCTCTTAGTTTATAAGAGCGGACAATCTGTAGGTCTTCGCGTTTTAAATAAATATTTGCATTAAATTTCCGGCTTAACGATGTGTTGAGTTGTAAAGGAGTTTTTAATACTACGCTTTCTATATGTTTGGCGGTTGCCTGTACGGACTGAAGTGATAATGATGACATAATGTTTATTGGTAATCTTCAAAATTAGTTAATTAGCCAATGTGATGATGTGATAATGAAAGAGGTTGATGAGTTACAGGTTTCAGGTTGCTGGTTTTGGAGCGTACATTTACATTGATATAAATCCTGTTAATCTTGTAATCCATCAAAATCATGGTTCAGACAATGGCGGCGAATGGGTAGGATGAGCTATGTTTAACTGTACAAGAGTGCGACGCAAGATAGATGAGTAATATTCTTCTGCCGGGACAATAAAATATAATTTTATCTTTCTGTTTCTTTGGTAAGTTAGCATTCAATTTCAAGTAAATAAAAATGAGTTTACGTGTAAAACATACCGCTTCGCCGCTTAATATTTTCACTATTATGACCAATCTGGCACGGCAGGAAAATGCTTATAATTTATCGCAGGGATTACCTGATTATGAAATTGCTTCTGAACTAAGTGAATATTTGCACGATGCTGTTTTGAAAGGATTTAATCAGTATGCACCCATGCAAGGTTTAATATCATTACGTGAAGAAATTGCAAAGGATCTGAATGAACGCTATAAAACTGATTTTTGTTCGGCTGATCTGGTAACGGTTACACCTGGCGCAACTTATGGCATTTACACATCACTGACGGCGATCATTGAAAAAGGCGATGAGGTAATTTATTTTGAACCGGCGTTTGATTGTTATCTTCCGGCTATTGAAATCAATGGTGGTGTTCCTGTGAAAATTACATTAAATGCGGCGAATAGTTTTGCTATTGATTGGCAAAAAGTAAAAGATAGCGTTACTACAAAGACCAGAGTTATTCTTGTAAACACGCCGCATAACCCAACAGGTTATGTGTGGTCGCAAAACGATTGGGATGAACTTGCGGCTGTTATCGGAAGTAAAGATATTTATGTAATTTCTGATGAAGTGTATGACAGCATTGTGTTTGATGATGATCAACATCTTCCTGGTTTTTTGCAACATAAGCTTCAGGATAAATTGATTGCCATTTATTCTTTTGGAAAAGCGTTTCATATTACGGGATGGAAGATTGGATATTGTGTGGCTTCAAAAGAAATAACAGAAGCATTTAAGTCAATTCATCAGTATCTTACTTTTAGTGTGAACGCACCAGCACAATATGCGTTGTCTAAATATTTGGAGACGTATCAAAAAGGAGAAGCTGCGGCAATGCTACAACATAAAAGAAATTTGTTGCTTGATGGTTTAAAACAATCTAAGTTTAAACAGTTAAAATCGAGTTCGGGAACTTATTTTCAATTGTATGATTATTCGGCGATAAGTGATTTGAGTGATGTGGATTTTGCCAAATGGTTGACGATAAAATATAAAGTAGCCACAATACCATTAAGTGCTTTTTACAAAACGGAGCAGGCTGATAAGATTGTAAGAGTGTGTTTTGCAAAGAAGGATGAAGTGTTGATGGCTGCTGTGGAAAATTTATGTGGGATATAATAATATTGAACTATGATACGAAGACCGATTATTTTCTTACTGATCATCTTAATGTCCGCCTGTAATATGCAGTCTGGCGAAAATGATACGATGGTTAGCAAAAAAGGGGTTGCAGCAAATACTGTGTCGCTCCTCGTGCTGGGCAATGTTCAGGACGCCGGATCGCCACATATTGCTTGTACAAGAGATTGTTGTAAAGAGTTATTTACAAAGCCAGATCCGGAGCGTAAAGTAGTGGCATTAGGGCTATTGGATAAAGTGAATAACAAGAAATATTTATTTGAAGCCACGCCGGATATTGTTTCACAGCTTAAATATCTGAAACTTCAGTTGCCGGATAATACCAGGGAAATGCCTGACGGAATTTTTCTGACACATGCGCATATCGGCCATTATACGGGGTTGATGCATTTGGGTAAAGAGGCAACAGACGCTAAAGAGGTTCCTGTTTATGTTATGTCGCGTATGGACTCTTTTTTACGACATAACGGGCCATGGAGCCAATTGATAGAAAGGGAGAATATTAAACTAAATCAGATGCAAAACCGAAAAGAAACGTCGTTGGGGGAAAGTATTAAGGTTACGCCGCTACGCGTGCCGCATAGGGATGAGTATTCTGAAACGGTTGGTTTTATTATTGCTGGTCCTAATAAAAAAGCATTATTTATTCCGGATATTGACAAGTGGGAAAAATGGGATGCAGATATCGTTGCACTAATTGCAATTGTAGATTATGCTTTTATTGACGCAACTTTTTATAGCGGTGCAGAAATTAAAAGGCGCGACATTTCTTTGATACCGCATCCATTTGCTATTGAAACGATGAAGATAATGGAGCATTTATCAGAAAAGGAAAAAGCTAAAATTCGCTTTATACATTTCAATCATACCAATCCGCTTTTAAAGCCGGATAGCAAAGATACAAAAGAAGTATTGGAAAAAGGTTTTGGGATTGCGAGGTTTGGGGATGAGGTGGAGTTGTGATTTACCAAGTAGGCGAAATATAAGTATGATGAATCGTCCTACTCGCTACTTGCCACTTCCTTCTTCCCGTTCTTCAACACCAGCTTATGCGTAATACACTTTGGTAGTTGCGTTTCAAAATGGCCCACATAAATAATCGTTACGCCATTTTTGCTGATCTCGTCTACCAGATCATTGAAGTATTGAGTTTGCTGTTGATCTAAACCCTGGCAGGGTTCATCTAAAACCAATAGCTGCGGATTTTTGATGATGGTGCGGCCAAGTAAAGCTAAACGTTGTTTGCCCAAAGGAAGCGTGGTTAACAATTCATCTTTAACATCAAATAAATCAAGGAATTTTAATAATTCTTCCAACTGTTGTTTTTGTGCATATCTTAATTGACGATACAAACCATTACTGTCAAAAAATCCGGAAGCAAGGCTTTCTAAAACTGTTGCGTTGGCATCAAAATACCAATGTAGTTCGGGAGAGATAAGCCCAATGCGCCTTTTGATATCCCAAATACTTTCTCCACCCGTGCCACGTTGTACGCCAAATAACTTAATGTCGTTGCCATAAGCCTGCGGATGATCGCCCGTGATTAAACTTAATAAAGTAGATTTTCCTGAGCCATTATGTCCTTGCAGCAGCCATCTTTCGCCTGCATTTACCTGCCAGTCAATATTTGTCAGCACCTGCTTTTCATCATACTTTACATGAACATTGTTCATGCTGATCAGATTCTGCGATGTGTATTGTGGTTTTGCATGAAGAAAAGAAGGAAGTGGTTTTAATATTTTTTGTTGATGTTAAAGGTTGTGTTACCTTCTATCAGTTTGCCATCTTTAAGTGTGGCGAAACGATTGATACAATCAGGCAATTCCTGATCATTGCTAATAAGCATTAGCGTGCCGCCTTTGTTGGTGTAGTCGTTAAAAAGTTGGTTGAGATTAGCGCGGGAGTTGGTATCAAGCCCCGTGTAAGGCTGATCGATAATCAGTAATTGCGGACTTAGCCACAATGCTTTTATCAGTTGTAATTTTTTATGCTCACCGCTTGATAGTTCAATTAACTGCTCGCCAACGATCTTTGTATATTTAAAAGTTGAAAGCAATTCGCTTAGTAAAATGTTGTCTAACTCATTTTCTTTTGATACAATTCCAACTCTCTTGCAACTGTAATCGTATCACGTTTTTGCTGATGATTATAACGTTGTTGATAATAGAAATTTCTGTCACCTTCAATATTGGTAAAGCGATACCAGTTTTCTACAAACAGCGTTTTTGCCTGTAAATTATTTTTTGTGTCGAAATTGATTTCGATATCTCCCAAAAATTTTATTTGATGGGCAATGGCTTTTGCTAAAGTAGTTTTGCCACTTCCACTTTCGCCTCTTATTACATAATGCTCACCGCGGCTGATCGTAAATGAAATATTAGACAACACAGTTTTGGCGCCGTATTGAACTGATAATTCTTTTATTTGAATAATATCCATTAATAAAAAGGAAAGGATTAAAAATAGTTGACAGATGACTGTTCACAGTTGAATGTCAACTGCAAGCTGTCATCTGTCATACTAAAGATGAATTATATTCATCAGTTGAAGAGTGCGACGCAAGATCGATGCCATCTATTCTTCAGCTTGGATAATAATACCTCACCCAAACCCTCTCCAAAAGGAGAGGGGAGAGAAATTAAGCTGTTTTAATCGCCTTCATCGCAGTCATTGCTTTACGCAACACAGTACCTACTACTTCTACCTGATGTGAGCGGATGGCTTCATTTACTTCAACCAATTCCTGATTATCAACAGCGCCGTCTTTTCCTTCGTTAAAATTTTTACCAACTAAATCAGTATCGACTGTTTTCATGAAATCAGCTAATAATGGTTTGCAAGCCTGATCAAACAGGTAGCAACCATACTCAGCAGTATCAGAAATAACGCGGTTCATTTCAAACAATTTTTTGCGTGCAATGGTATTAGCGATCAACGGCGTTTCGTGTAAAGATTCGTAATAAGCAGATTCTGGTTTGATACCTGCTTCCACCATTGTCTCGAAAGCCAGTTCCACACCGGCTTTCACGAAAGCAACCATTAATGTATAGTTGTCGAAATATTCCTGCTCGCCAATTTTCATATCTCCGGCAGGTGTTTTTCAAAAGCTGTTTCACCGGTTTCTGCTCTCCATTTCAAAAGGTTGGCATCGCCATTTGCCCAATCAGCCATCATGGTGCTGCTGAACTCGCCGCTCATAATATCGTCCTGATGTTTTTGGAATAAAGGACGCATGATGGTTTTTAATTCTTCAGAAACCTTAAATGCTTTGATTTTAGCAGGATTGCTTAACCGATCCATCATACCTGTAACACCGCCATGTTTCAAGGCTTCGGTAATTACTTCAACACCATATTGAACGAGTTTAGATGCATAAGCAGCATCAATTCCTTTTTCAATCATTTTATCGAAAGAAAGAATGGAGCCAGTTTGTAACAAGCCACAAAGAATAGTTTGCTCGCCCATCAAATCAGACTTTACTTCCGCAACAAAAGAAGACCTTAACACACCAGCACGATGTCCGCCAGTACCCACGCAATAAGCTTTTGCCTGATCAAAACCTTTTCCTTCTGGATCATTTTCTGGATGCACAGCAATCAATGTAGGAACGCCAAAGCCACGAACATATTCGGCACGAACCTCGCTACCCGGGCATTTAGGAGCTACCATGATAACGGTAATGTCTTTACGAATTTGCATACCTTCTTCTACAATATTAAACCCGTGAGAGTAAGAGAGGGTAGAACCTTGCTTCATTAATGGCATCACCGCTTTTACCACACTTGTGTGTTGTTTATCCGGAGTTAAGTTAATTACCAAATCAGCAGTAGGAATCAGTTCTTCGTAAGTGCTACGGTGAAGTTATTGTCTGTAGCGTTTTTCCAGCTATCTCTTTTCCCTTCTATTGCTTCTTTACGCAATGCGTAAGAAATATCAAGGCCGCTGTCTCTTAAATTTAAACCCTGGTTAAGGCCCTGTGCGCCACAACCTACTATTACTATTTTTTACCTTTCAGTGCATCCACTCCGTCAGCAAACTCATCGTTGCTCATAAATTCACAAACGCCTAATTGATTCAGCTGGTCCCTCAACGGTAGTGTGTTAAAATAATTTGCCATTGTTTTTATTCTTGTTTAAGTTGTTTGATTTTTTTCGATAAAAGTTTATATGTGTTGAACTAATTTTCGTTGAGCCATTGCATAACCATAATGTAACGCATCGTGCGACTGCACCATTGCGATGGCATCTTCAATGTTACTCAGCGTTGTATTAAAGCTGGTCGTATAGCTTGTGAAAGATTTGAAAAGGCCGTCAGCATAATCAGTTTGCAGTTGATCAATATTGCTATGCGTGATGGTTTTAAAAAATCAATTTCCGTTTGCGGAATAAATGATTGGGGCTTTGTTCCTTTTTTATAACGATCTATTATAGAAGAATCAATATTTAGCGGAAGGCCAGATAGGCGATAACAAAGTCCCTGAGTTGTTACTACGATGTGTCCGAAATTCCAGGCGATATTATTATGGAATCCGTCAGGTATTTTATTAAGCTGATCAATGCTTAAGCCATTTACCAATTCTATAAAATTATTACGAGTAATGTGTATTATTTCAAAATATTTTTTCATCCGGAATCGCTTTGTTACATAGAGAATATGTTCTCTCCTTTTTCTAAAAATTCATTTTCTATAACTTCTTCACCAGGCTCTTTATATTCAAACTCTTTTAACCTTTTATGGAAACCTTCACTATCTTTCATTATGGCAACACGGCCGCCACGAACAAATTCCACAAGATTATATTCTCCTAATTTTTTTATAAGATCTTCAGTGTCTTCTGTGTGACCGGTAGATTCAAATACCGTAAAGTTAGGCCTTACGCAAACCACTCGTGCACCATATTTACGCAATATTCTTTCTACTACCATTTTCTCAGCTACCTCTATGGTTGGTACTTTGTATAAGGCAAGTTCCTGCCAAACGATCTCGTCGTTAGTATTATAGAAAGCCCTTAATACTTCAACTTGCTTTTCTATTTGTTTGCACAATTTTTTTACTACTTCTTCTGTTTCATCGATCAAAATATTAAAACGATGGATGCCTTCTACTTCTGATGAAGAAGTATTCAGGCTGTCGATGTTTATCTTTCTTCTTGAAAAGATGATGCAAATGCGTGAAAGCAGACCAATATGATCTTCTGCGTAAACGGTGATGGTATATTGTTGTTTCATTACTAGTTTATTGTTTGATATCTATATGTTCTTTACTACAATTATAATTCCTGTTGACCAACTCAATTTTGTAAATGTCACATCTGTTTTATGATCTAACATGTTTATAAATGCATCGACTCGTTCAGCATGTCCTTCAGGCCAGTTTGGCTGTGGTAACATATCATCTATAAAATAAATGCCTCCTGGTTTTAATAAATCAAATGCTTCTTCAAACAGGTCGTACTTGCCGGGCATCGCATCAGCAAAAAGTAAATCAAATTTTTCGCCGCTATAGTTTTTTAACCATTCATATCCATCGGCTAAAACAAAATCAACTCGCTCATCAACAAGATTTTTCTTTGCTATGTCGAGAAGGAGTTCATTGTTCTCAATAGTTGTTAAGCGCGACTTATTATCCATACCCGACAATATCCATGAAGTTGAAAGTCCGCTACCAGTACCCATTTCCAGAATATTTGCATTAGATTTTGAAGCAGCAAGGGTGCTTAATAAACTTCCGGTTTGCAAATCTGAAGCCATATTAAACGCCAACGCTTTCGTTGCATCTAATATGAGATCATATTGTTTTGGAATATTATTAAAAAATTTGTCTTGCATACTATTTTAATCTGATCATTATTATTTTTCTCCTCTTTTGGGGCCGTAAAATATAACCCATGTTGAAAAATCTTCACTAAAGTCAAAAAATCTGTGTTCTTTGCCAGCTTCAACGAAAAGGAAATCTCCTGCAACAAATTCTACAACTTCACCATCTTTATAAAATTTCCCTTCACCTGAAATAATGATATACGCTTCATCCCTTTCATGAGGCTGCTGCTTGTCCACAATTTCAGGCTTGTATATTTCAACTTCAAGTGTTCCATGTGTAAAAACTGAAATAAACTCTTTCTGATTTTCTTTTAAGGCAATTAAACCATTTTCAACACTTATTTTGAAAGCAGTATTCATTATCCTTAATGTTGATTATTTCAATCTTATTTCACTTACACTACATCCCTGCGGCACCATTGGGAATACGTTATTTTCTTTTCCAACCATTACTTCAAGTAAATAACTTCCGTCGTGATCCAGCATGGTCTTAAGCGCGGCCTTCAGGTTTTCGCGCCTATCAATTTTTGTCCTTCGATGCTGTAAGATTTTGCCAGCATGATATAGTCCGGACTTGTAATATTTACAAAAGAATAGCGCTTGTCATGAAACAGTTGTTGCCATTGACGTACCATTCCTAAAAACTCATTATTAAGAATCAGAATTTTAACTGCAGCACCGAATTGCATAATCGTGCCAAGCTCTTGCAAGGTCATTTGAAACCCACCATCACCAATAATAGCAACAACGGTTCTGTCGGGTGCACCGTATTTAGCACCGATTGCAGCTGGTAATCCAAAGCCCATTGTGCCAAGTCCACCACTAGTTACATTACTTCTTGTTTTATTGAATTTTGCATAACGGCAGGCTACCATTTGATGCTGTCCTACATCGGTTACTATTACAGCATCACCATTTGTTAATTCATTCAACGCGTCCATTACTTCCGCCATGCTCATTATCTCTCCCTCCGGATGCATTTCAGGTTGAATACATTCTTTCTCTTCTTCCTTTGCGTATTCTTTAAATTTATTGATCCAGGCTGTGTTATCTTTTTCCTGTAACAAAGCCGTAAGTATAGGAAGTGTTTCTTTACAATCTCCCCAAACAGGAACATCCGCCTTAACGTTTTTGTCGATTTCAGCAGGATCAATATCTAAGTGAATTACCTGTGCTTGTTTTGCATATTTATCAAGTCGGCCTGTAACGCGGTCATCAAAACGCATACCTACAGCGATCAAAACGTCGCATTCATTAGTTAAAACATTCGGCCCGTAATTGCCGTGCATACCCAGCATACCAACACCTAAAGGATGGTCTGATGGAATAGCACTTTCACCTAAGATTGTCCATGCTGCAGGAAGATTTCCTTTTTCAATGAATGCAGAAAATTCTTTTTCGGCTTCGCCTAATATTACACCCTGGCCAAAAATTACAAAAGGCTTTTCTGCTTTATTAATAAGATCAGCTGCTTGTTCAATATATTCTTTTCGAACAATTGGTTTGGGGCGATAGCTGCGTACATGTGTACACTTTTCATATCCGAGAAATTCAAATTGTTGGATCTGTGCATTCTTTGTAATATCTATCAAAACTGGTCCGGGGCGGCGCTACTAGCGATGTAAAATGCTTTGGCTAATACTCCAGGAATTTCATTAGCGTCAGTAACCTGATAATTCCATTTTGTAACCGGAGTTGTTATATTGATCACGTCTGTTTCCTGAAATGCATCTGTACCTAAAAGGTGTGCGAATACCTGGCCTGTAATGCAAACCAAAGGCGTAGAATCTATTTGTGCATCGGCCAGGCCAGTAACCAAATTGGTAGCACCAGGTCCGCTGGTTGCGAATACTACACCAGTTTTACCGCTGGTGCGCGCATAACCCTGACCGGCATGAATGCCGCCTTGCTCATGACGAACTAATATATGTTCTACCTTGTCTTTGTAATCATACAAAGCATCATAGATTGGCATGATGGCCCCGCCAGGATAACCAAAAATAATTTCGGTATTTTCTGCAAGCAGGCATTCGATCACTGCTTTGCTACCCGACATAGTTTCTGTTTTTTTTATTGGAGCCTGAGCTGTCGCTTTCTGTATCTCAAGAGTATTCATAACTCGTATTTTAAGTTTGTTCTTTATTATTTTTTGAAACCGATTCTTTCTCTTTCATCCCATTTTCTTGCTGCTGCTTTTTCATCTAACAAATTTTCGAGTGCGTCGTAAATTTGATTCAGTTGCGCATCATGCCCGCCGACTCGTTCTTTCAATTCTTGTAACTGTCCTTTCAGGTCAGTTTGTTGTAAAAAGATCCTGCGTGTTTCAACAAAAGCTCGCATGATAGCAATGTTCATTTGAATGGCTCTGTCGCTATTTAAAACGCCGCTTAACATGGCAACCCCTTGTTCGGTAAAAGCGTAGGGAAGGTATCTGTTGCCCTTTACACTGTTAGAGGTCACAATTTGTGACCTTTGATTCCTGTGATTATCAATAATTTGTACACTTGAGGTCACAATTTGTGACCTCAAGTCGCTCCATTCTTCGTTGGTTAATCGGAACATAAAGTCTTTAGGAAAGCGTTTAATATTTCTTTTTACAGCCTGATTAAAAACTTTAGTTTCTACCTCATACAAAGCAGCCAAATCAAAATCGAGCATTACTCGCTCGCCCCTGATCTCGTAGATCCTATTTTGTATGGATTGAATTACCTGCATTTTTAATCTTCATCCGTTACGCATCCTTGGCTTGCATCCTTAACCAATTTGGCATATTTATATAAAACACCATTTTTCACTTTTAAAGCCGGTTGTGTCCAGTTGGCTTTGCGTTTTGCTATTTCTTCTTCCGAAACTTTTAACGTAAGCAGGTTGTTAACTGCGTCAATTTCTATGATATCATCATCCTGCACAAACCCAATCAATCCACCTTCAAAAGCTTCTGGCGTAACGTGTCCTACTACAAAACCATGTGTACCACCGCTAAATCTTCCGTCAGTAATTAAAGCAACCGATTTGCCCAAACCCGCACCAATAATGGCTCCTGTTGGTTTCAGCATTTCGGGCATGCCGGGCGCACCTTTAGGGCCTTCATTTTTTATAACTACCACATCGCCTGCTTTTACTTTTCCACTTCCTAAGCCTGCAATTAAATTTCTTTCTCCATCGAATACACGTGCAGTTCCTGTAAATTTTTCACCTTCTTTACCACTGATTTTTGCCACGCTACCTTTCTCGGCAAGATTGCCATAAAGAATTTGTAAGTGTCCTGTTTTCTTAAGCGGATTTTCAAGCGGGTAAACAATGTCCTGTGTTTCAAAATCCAGATCCGGTACGCCTTCCAGATTTTCTGCAATGGTTTTACCGGTTACTGTTAAACAACTACCATCAAGCAATCCGCTCTTTAATAAATATTTCATCACAGCAGGAACACCTCCTTTATTATGAAGATCTTCCATCAGGTATTTACCACTTGGTTTAAAGTCGGCCAATACAGGTATTTTATCGCTGATCGCCTGAAAATCATCCTGCGTTAAAGGAACGCCCACACTTCTTGCCATTGCCAGCAAATGCAATACAGCATTGGTGCTACCGCCCAAAACCATAATTACCGTAATCGCATTTTCAAATGCTTTACGAGTCATAATATCGCTGGGCTTAATATCTTTTTCCATCAAAAGCTTAATCGCTTTACCTGCTTCTATACATTCTTTTTTCTTTTCTTCGCTTAAAGCCGGATTGCTGCTTGAATAAGGCAAACTCATTCCCATCGCTTCAATAGCCGATGCCATTGTGTTTGCCGTGTACATACCACCGCAGGCACCAGCGCCCGGACAACTATTTTTTACAATACCCTGAAAATCGGCTTCGTCTAACTGGCCTGCAATTTTTTTACCTAAAGCTTCAAATGCAGAAACGATGTTGAGGTCTTCGCCTTTATAATGGCCTGGCGCAATAGTGCCGCCATAAACCATTATTGCCGGACGGTTTAAACGTCCCATTGCCATAATAGAACCCGGCATATTTTTATCGCAACCCGGTACGGCAATCAAAGCATCATAATACTGTGCGCCGCAAACTGTTTCAATAGAATCGGCAATTACATCGCGGCTTACTAATGAATAGCGCATGCCAGGTGTACCATTACTCATGCCATCACTTACGCCAATGGTATTAAATACTAAGCCTACCAAGTCATTATCCCACACACCTTTTTTTACATCGGCTGCTAACCCGTTCAAATGCATATTACACGGATTACCATCATAACCCATACTAACAATGCCAACCTGTGCTTTTTTCAAATCTTCTTCCGTTAAGCCTAAAGCATACAACTGGGCTTGCGCTGCAGGTTGTGTTGGATCTTGTGTAATCGTTTTCGAGTATTTATTTAATTCGTTCATACAATATTTATTCGAGTTTTTTTATTTTGTCAACTGTTTACTGCTATCATCGATATTGCCACGCTCGCTTGTGCTTTAGTACATATCCCGACCTATATAATCGTCGCGAACCAATGCTGATGCGTTATATTGTGAAGTACAAGAGTGCGATCTTTTCGACAAGCTCAAGATAAACTGCCACGATTTTGATGAATTATAATCGGGACGATAAACCGAGCGTGGCAATTGCGATGCCATTTGTTCTGCTGCCGGGTTAATAAAAAATTAAGCCGATACTCTTTCCGCCATTTCTTTCAAATCGCTGTCCTGCACTTCTTTCTTTGCATCTGCCACATTTAAAAACTGCTGATACAATTCGTCAACCTGATTGCGGTCGAATTCGTAACCCAGATTTTTAAAACGATAGGCCAGAGCGCTGCGCCGCTACGTGCAGTCAATACAATGCGGCTGGTATCTGCGCCAACTTCTTCCGGTGCAATGATCTCATAAGTGGTAGCTTCTTTTAAAAAGCCATCCTGATGAATGCCCGAAGAATGCGAAAATGCGTTGTCACCGACGACGGCTTTATTGGTTGGACGACCATGCGCATAGTATCTGAAACCAGGCGGCTCATGGGTAATAACTTGCTCGTGTCGATATTTGTATATAAATTAAGTTCAGGATGTTTTTTGATGATCATTGCCACTTCTTCCAAAGAAGTGTTACCCGCTCTTTCGCCAATGCCATTTATAGTACACTCAATTTGCCTCGCACCGCCTATGGCACCTGCAATCGAATTGGCAGTTGCTAAGCCGAGATCATTGTGACAGTGGCAGGATAAAATAGCTTTGTCAATATTGGAAACATTGTTGATCAGGTATTGCATTTTTTCCTGATACTGATGAGGAAGGCAGAACCCTGTAGTGTCGGGAATGTTTACAACCGTAGCGCCTGCGCTAATCACCGCTTCTGTAAGTTGTGCTAAAAACTGAAGATCGGCGCGGCCAGCATCTTCAGCATAAAATTCAACATCGGGAACCAGGTTGCGCGCCAGCTTTACAGCAGCTACTGCGCGTTCTACAATTTTCTCACGGGTGCTATTGAACTTATATTTGATATGATTATCAGAAGAGCCAATGCCTGTGTGAATACGTGGGCGTACCGCAGGTTTCAGGGCTTCTGCTGCTACTTCAATATCTTTCTGTACAGCGCGCGTAAGACCAGTAACGGTAGCGTTTTTTATTACCTTAGAAATTTCGTTTACAGAATTAAAATCACCTGGGCTTGAAACAGGAAAGCCTGCTTCTATAATATCCACTCCCAGTATCTCCAGCTCAAGAGCGAGTTTTATTTTTTCTTCAGTATTGAGTTTACAACCGGGTACCTGTTCTCCGTCTCTCAAGGTAGTGTCGAAAATGAAAACTTTGTCTTGTGCCATAATTTGAATCGTTATGATGAATAAATTGCTGCCTAATTTTGAAGCTGAAAATTAATCAGTAAAACCTGTCTATAAAAGTAAACATTACTATATTGTGTAAGAAACTATTTTGCAGGCGGATTTACACCATATAAATTTTGAATTTATTTCTTATTTTATTGAAAATCAACATATAGTATATATTTAAATTACAATGCCCAGTAGAAGTACAGATGCTTTATTTCAGTTGATTAAGTCGCTTGAGAAATCCGAAAAAAGGAACTTAAAGCTATTCGTGAACCGTAATTCAGGTTCAGAAAGCCTTAAGAGCATTAAGCTATTTGACGCGCTGGATAAAATGAATGAGTATGATGAGGCTGCATTACTTAAAAAAGTTCCAAGCGTAAGCAAACAACAATTAAGCAATACTAAAGCACTATTGTACAGGCAAATTCTGAGCAGCCTTCGGGTATTAAAAGATGAAAAAAATACTGATCTGCACTTGCATGAAATGCTTGATAATGCACGCATACTGTATAACAAGGGGCTTTATCATCAAACATTAAAAGTATTAGAGCGCATTAAAGAATATGCACGGGCGCACCATCAACTCACTTACTTGCAGCAAGCGCTTTTTTTGAAAAGAAAATTGAAGCGCTTTATATAACGAGAAGCTTACAAACAAGGGCAGATGAGCTGGCAGCCGAATCAAAGGAAGTTAATGATCGAATCACCAATATCAATGACCTTTCCAACCTTAACCTGTTATTGTACGGATGGTATATTCAAAACGGTCACGCCAGAAATGAGAATGATGTAAAGACGGTGCAGGCCTTTATGGACGAGCATTTGAAAAGAAATGTTAGCGATAGTTTTTACGAAAAAGTATATCTGTATCAATGTTATGTTTGGCATGCATACATTAAACTTGATTTTTTGATGTATTATCGGTATTGCCAAAAATGGGTAGATGTATTTGAACAAACCCCAAAAATGATAGAGGCAGAAACAGCTATGTATGTTAAAGGCATGCACAACCTGATGAGTGCCCATTTCAATTTGCTGAATCATGAAAAGCTGGCTCAAAGCATTAAGAAATTTAAGCGTTTTGCACAGTCTCCATTGGTTCAGGATACAGATAACAATCGCATTGTAACCTATGTTTATTTATACACAGCGGTGATTAATCTTCATTTTCTGGAAGGGACTTTTATTAAGGGATTGAAAATGGTGCCTTATCTGGAAGAAATGTTGGTTACGCATGGCAAATATTTAGACAGGCATCGTGTGATGGTTTTTTATTACAAAATAGCATGTCTTTATTTTGGTAGTGGTGATAATGATAAGACGATCGATTATCTCAATCGCATCATTAATCAAAAGGATGATTTGCGTACCGATTTGCAGTGTTATTCGCGTTTGTTGCATTTGATCGCTCATTACGAATTGGGCAATTATAATCTGCTTGAATATCTGATCAAATCTGTATATCGCTACATGGCCAAAATGGAAAACTTAAGTAAAGTAGAAGAAGAGATGTTCCGTTTTTTACGACATGCTTTTAAGTTCAATGAAAAGACCATTAAGCCTGAATTTGAAAAGTTGCTGAATAAACTTAAGAAATATCAGCATAACAGGCTTGAAGCGAGAGCTTTTGCTTATCTGGATGTGATCAGCTGGCTGGAAAGTAAAATATCAGGCATTAATGTGCAGGATGTGATACGACAAAAATATTTGAGGGAGAGAAGGCAAAAAACTTAAAAGAAGATATTTGCCCAATATGTTCTGTAGTGAAATATGTTATAGATAAAAAAATCATGTAAGTTTGTGCCTATATGAAATATCCTGTTTCAAATACTTTTCTTCAAAGTTGGCGTTGGAGCAGCTAATTTTCTTTGCCATTTTCATGGCGATTGGTTTTCTTATCTTTACATCCCTTAAAATTTATTGAATAGCATGCAGGCAACTTATAAAGAGCCCGATGAGTTGGGTTACTATGGCGAATTTGGTGGCGCATACATCCCCGAAATGCTCTATCGCAATGTAGAAGAACTTAGGTCGAACTACTTAGACATTATTAAAAGTGAATCTTTTCAGAAAGAATATCAGTTTTTGCTAAAAGACTATGCAGGTCGCGAAACGCCTTTATATTACGCAGCAAGATTATCTGATAAATACAAAACCAATATTTATTTAAAGCGCGAAGACCTTTGCCACACCGGTGCGCATAAAGTAAATAATACTATAGGCCAGATATTAGTAGCAGAACGACTGGGTAAAAAGCGCATCATTGCTGAAACCGGCGCCGGTCAACATGGTGTGGCAACGGCAACTGTTTGTGCCCTGAAAGGTTTACAATGTATTGTTTATATGGGTGAAAAAGATATTCAGCGCCAGGCACCCAATGTAGCAAGAATGAAAATGCTGGGAGCAACTGTTGTGCCTGCAACAAGCGGAAGCAAAACGCTGAAAGACGCTACCAACGAGGCTATCAGAGATTGGATCAATCATCCCGACGATACTTTTTATATTATTGGAAGCGTAGTTGGTCCGCATCCTTATCCCGATATGGTAACCCGTTTTCAAAGTATTATCAGTAAAGAAATTCGTACGCAATTAAAAGAAAAAACAGGGTCGGAATTACCAAAAGCAGTTATAGCTTGTGTTGGTGGCGGAAGCAATGCCGCCGGAACTTTTTATCATTTTTTAGATGAACCTTCAGTCGATATTATTGCTGTTGAAGCATCAGGCTGTGGTGTGAATTCGGGAATGAGCGCAGCTACTACACAGTTAGGCAAGCCTGGTATTTTACATGGTAGCAAAAGTTATGTAATGCAAACAGCAGACGGACAGGTTGTAGAGCCACACAGCATTTCAGCCGGTTTGGATTATCCAGGCATTGGACCGATGCATGCCAATTTATTTGCAACCGGACGCGGAAAATTTTTAAGTGCTACTGATAAAGAGGCTTTAGAAGCATCTTTTGAACTGGCTAAATTAGAAGGTATTATCCCCGCTCTGGAAAGTGCGCATGCATTGGCGGCTTTAAATCAAATCAAATTTAAAAAGGACGATAACATTGTGATTTGCCTAAGTGGCCGAGGTGATAAAGACATGGAAACCTATATGAAAGAATTGAATAAAAAATAAGTGATGAGCAGATTAAGTGAAACTTTTAAATCGGGAAAGAAAATATTAAATATTTATTGCACGGCAGGCTATCCAAAATTAGACAGCACTTTGTCTGTTATGAAAGCTTTGCAGGAAAGTGGAACAGATATTATTGAGTTGGGTATGCCTTATAGCGATCCATTAGCAGATGGCGAGACCATTCAAAAAAGCAGTTCCATTGCTATAGAAAATGGAATGAACATGCATGTGCTTTTTGATCAGTTGAAAGATATGCGCAATGAGATTTCAATCCCGGTTGTGTTAATGGGTTACATGAATCCAGTGTTACAATACGGATTTGAAAATTTTTGTAAACATGCCGCTGAGGTTGGAATTGATGGGTTGATACTTCCCGATCTTCCTCAACATGAGTTTGAAAAAACTTATAAATCTATT
Organism: Paraniabella ginsengisoli; assembly: GCF_022513635.1. Classification (GTDB taxonomy): domain Bacteria; phylum Bacteroidota; class Bacteroidia; order Chitinophagales; family Chitinophagaceae; genus Niabella; species Niabella ginsengisoli. The sequence goes on from NZ_JAKWBL010000002.1 coordinate 62,831, forward strand.
TTGGAAAAATATAATCTCGATTTTATTTTCCTGGTAACGCCCGAAACTTCGGAAGAACGTATTAAAAAGTTGGATGAGTTAAGTAGTGGTTTTTTATACGCCGTTTCTTCGTCATCCACAACAGGCGGCGAAAAGGATTTTGAAGCAGTGGAACGCTATTTGCAAAAACTTCAAACCTACAATTTAAAGAATCCGGTTTTAGTGGGCTTTGGTATCAAAGACAAAAAAACATTCAACGATGCCTGCAAGTATGCGAATGGTGCGATCATCGGATCAGCGTATGTAAAAATCATCCAGCACGCGCAAACACCGGAAGTTATTACCAAAAGTTTTATACAAAGTATTCTTAATTAACAAATATCTTAGGTTGCAGCGTTTATTTTTGCAACCAGCTGTGTACATCGCTCATCTGTGTTGTGTCACTCACTTGTACAATACTGCAAGTGTCATCTGTTTTTAATTCGTAAATATTATTAATGAACCGAATTTTTTTTCAGCAGCAATATTTCTCCTTCCTTTTTTGCCTTTGGTCAAAAGCTAACACTAACCGGTAACATATCTGGCTTACCTGATGGTAGCAAAGTGGTACTTACTGATCTGGAAAATCCCGGAGTTCCGCTGGCAGACACTATATCACATGCAGGCGCTTTTATACTTTCTACACAGCTGGAAGCCTCATCGCTATTGGGTTTGGGTGTGGGGGATAGTATAAAAACTGCAGTTTTTTTAGGCAATGAAACTGTTTCTGTAAAAGGAGATATCAAGCAAAAAGCCGATGAGTGGAAGTACACAGGATCATCTATACAAAATAATTTTACTGAATTTCAAAACACCTTTGTTCCAAAATTTGGTGACTTAAATCAACTGGTTCAGCAATTACAATCTGGTAATGGAAGCGAAGAATTAAGGATCAAACTCGACAATGCTGTAGCAGATATTCAAAAATCGGTAGACGACTTTATTGATAAAAATCCTGCTTCACCCGTTAGTACTCTGGCTATTCTTTCAACCATCAATCTTACAGAAGATGTTTCTGTTTTAGAAAAACGTGCTAATAGTTTGAAACCGGCTGCACTAAGTAATGTATTTGGCGGCCAGTTGAAACAGGCTATTGTAAGTGCAAAGTTTAATTCGGTTGGAAGTATGGCATTGGATTTTTCTCAACCCGATACAACAGGAAAATCGGTGTCGCTTTCTCAATTTCATGGCAAATATGTGCTGGTAGATTTTTGGGCGAGCTGGTGCGGCCCATGCCGAAAGGAAAATCATTTTTTAGTAAAAACCTTTGATAAATTTAAAGACAAAAACTTTACTGTACTGGGCGTTTCTTTAGATGAGGATAAAGAAGATTGGCTGCGTGCTATTGCAAAAGATGAATTAAAATGGACTCAGGTTAGTGATCTTAAAGGCTGGGAAAATGAGGTAGCCTTGAAATACAAAATCACTTCTATTCCACGGAACTTGTTAATTGGACCCGATGGTAAAATTATCGCTAAAGATCTTCGTGGAGATGCGTTGGATGAGAAACTTGCAGAAATTTTAGGCAAGTAAAACAATGCCAACCGTGATCTGATATTTTCATAAGCCATGATTTTAATTGTGGCTTATTTGATACTATTAATACCGCTCTTTTCTTCCGTACTAGGATTTTTTTCCTGTTTTTGAAGGCGTTGCTTTTTGATCTGTAACATTATTCCTTTTAATGGAATTGGTGTTCTTTAATGCATGATGCCTTGATGGTCGTTCCATTTTTTTAGCGATCTCGAAAACTTCCATTGGATAGGGATGATTGTCAATAACCGGTATTTGTTGCCGGGTCAATTTCTCAATATCTTTCAAAAATGCCTTTTCTTCAAAATCGCTAAACGAAATAGCCTGGCCTTCATTTCCGGCTCTGCCCGTGCGCCCAATGCGGTGTACATAGGTTTCCGGAACATTAGGAAGATCATAGTTAATTACAAGCTCCATTCCTTCTATATCAATTCCACGGGCTGCAATGTCAGTAGCCACAAGTACACGTATGGCTTTGCTTTTAAAATTCCCTAACGCCCGCTGACGATTGTTCTGACTTTTATTGCCATGAATAGCGTCCGACTTAATGCCGTGTTTTGAAATATGTCGCACAATTTTATCACAACCATGTTTTGTTCTGCTAAAAACCAAAACGTTTTCTGCAACCGAATCGTTTAGTACGTCAACTAACAATGTGTTTTTATTGGCTCTATCAACAAAATATACTGACTGAGTAATTTTCTCAACAGTAGATGAAACCGGCGTTACTTCTACCTTTACCGGGTTTCGTAAAATAGCTCCTGCTAATTTTAAAATTTCGGGAGCCATGGTGGCCGAGAAAAACAGGTTTTGACGTTTGGGCGGTAACAGTTTCAAAATCTTATTAACGTCGTGAATAAATCCCATATCAAGCATACGGTCAGCTTCATCAAGTACAAAGAATTCTATGCTATTAAGCCTGATAAATCCCTGGTTGATCAAATCAAGCAGGCGACCGGGTGTTGCTACCAAAATATCTACACCGCCCGCTAAAGCATTGGTTTGCTTGTTTTGATTAACGCCTCCGAAAATTACAGCACTACGCAGGTGCAAATGTCTGCCGTAAGCATTTAGGCTATCTTCAATTTGAATGGCCAGTTCGCGTGTAGGTGTAAGTATCAGCGATTTGATGTTGCGCTTTCCTTTTTCCGTACCATGCTTTGAAAGCATTTGAAGAATGGGTATTGAAAATGCGGCAGTTTTTCCTGTGCCGGTTTGCGCGCAGCCAAGTACATCGTGGCCCGCTAATAGTTGTGGAATGGCTTGTGTTTGGATAGGTGTAGCCTGGGTATAACCTTCTTCTTTGATTGCCTTTAAAATAGGCTCAATAATATTTAGTTCGCTAAAATGCATGTTTATACTTGTAAGGAATTTTGTGTTTGTAGATAACGGGATACGGTTGCAGCAGCCCATGTTTTAAATCGTGGACATGGAAATCTGACGGAAACGTGCAAAGTTAGGGGTTTTAATCGATAGTTTTAAAATCCGTCATTAGTGCTCCGGCTTAAACCGTTGAAACGGTCTAGGTTTTTTGTCATGTTTTATAGCCCACGATTTAAATCGTGGGTTATGGGAAGCGTCAAATATTCAAAAATGATTAACCATTTAAACCGTGTTAATGTAAGCGTATCGTCATTGATCAAAACCGTTGAAACGGTTTAGGCGTATTTATCGTGTTTTTTATAACCCACGGTTTAAACCGCGGGTTATGGCGTGTCGTGGTTATATATTGCTAGCCGCAAATTTTAAATGGTTTTAATCATTTCCTTCAACAATTTTTATTTCTTCATCGGTTAAATCGTAAAGCTGGTAAACGAGTTGGTCGATTTGGGATTCGAGAGCGCTATTGTCAGTAGAAGGGTTTCTGTTTTTTGGAATTAATACCATCAAATAATTAATAAAAGAAAATTGTTCTTTTTGACTAATTTTTTTATTGGAAATTGCCATAGATCTTGGGGAGAGAAATCACCAAATTACAGAACACTTTAACTCCGTTCTGTAACAGCGCATCAGAAATGATAAAGTCCGGTGTGTGATGTGACGGAGCTTTTGAAGGGTCGTTTCCTTTGGGCATTCCTCCATAATATAAAAATACCGCCGGCGCTTTGGTTCCGTAAAAGGAAAAATCTTCAGCGCCTGTTACCCATTTAGTTTCCTGTACATTTTCCTTGCCTACAGCCTGTTCCAAAACAGGCACGATCTTTTTGTAAGTCCAATATGGTTATAAGTAACAGGAGTGTTTTTAGTAATGCTTACCTCCACGGTAGCATTATTGGCAGCAGCTACATTTTCTGAAATATGTTTTAACCGGCGATGAATATCTTCCTGCATTGCGGTGTCGAAAGTACGGATGGTGCCTGCAAATTCAAGTTCTTCAGGTATGATATTATTTCGTACGCCAGAGTTGATTTTACCAACTGTAAGAACTACAGGCGCTTTGGTAATGTCCTGCTGCCTGCTTACAATTTGTTGAAGACTATTGATGATCTGTGCGGCGGTCGCAATTGGATCAACGCTTAACCAGGGTTGTGCACCATGAGATTGTTTGCCTTTTACTTTAACGGTGAACCAATCACTGGCTGCCATAAATGGCCCTGACTTATAAAATACTTTCCCTTCTTCGATCCAGCTTTCAATATGAAGGCCAAACACAACATCTACTTTTGGATTATCCATTACACCTTCTTTTACCATTAGTGCGGCTCCGCCTTCTTCACCGGGTGGAGCGCCTTCTTCTGCCGGTTGAAAAATAAATTTTACAGTACCGGGAATGTCCTTTTGCATAGATGCCAGCACTTCAGCTGTTCCCATTAATATAGCCACATGTGCATCATGTCCACACGCATGCATTACAGGCACTTCCTTACCTAAGTACTCGCCTTTTGTAGTTGAGCGATAGGGGAGATCGTTTCTTTCTAAAACTGGTAACGCGTCCATATCGGCGCGTAAAGCAATTACCGGCCCAGGCTTTCCACCTTTCAAAATGCCCACTACACCCGTCTTTGCCATCGTTTGTGTTTCGATGCCTAGTTTTTTAAGATGCGCCAATACATATTGTTGTGTTTTAAACTCTCGGTTGCTAAGTTCCGGGTTCTGATGAATATGCCGCCTCCATTCAACCAGCTTTGATTGTATTGCTGCGGCTTTAGAGTTGATCGTTTGAGTCGATTGCTGCGCAATAACGACTGAATATGTAAAAAGAAAAAGGGCAACGAAGACTATTGGTTTTCTCATTGCCCTAAGTTAATTAATAATATATAATATCAAATCATTGCGTATTCATAACCTACACTATTTAAATCGTGGGCTTTTAGCTAACGCCTTCCACTTGCGTTGTCTTATCAATTTTTTGAATTAAACCCTGCAACACTTTTCCCGGTCCCGCTTCTGTAAATTTTGACGCACCGTTTTCAATCATCGCCTGTATGCTCTGTGTCCATTTTACGGCACCAGTAAGTTGTGCTATGAGATTTTCTTTGATTTCGTCTTTGTCTCTTACCGGCTTGGCTGTTACGTTTTGATAAACCGGACAAACGGGATTGTGAAAGGTTGTTTTTTCTATTGCTTCCTGCAATTCCATTTTAGCGGGTTCCATTAAAGGAGAATGAAAAGCACCTCCTACAGGTAATACCAAAGCTCTTTTAGCACCTGCTGCTTTCATTTTTTCGCAAGCCACTTCTATACCTTTAATGCTGCCACTAATTACCAGCTGGCCTGGACAATTATAGTTGGCTGGTACTACAATTTCACCCGTTTCTTTTTGAGTTTCAGCGCAAATCTCTTCAACTTTTTCGTCAGAAAGATTAATGATTGCTGCCATTGTTGAAGGAGTGATGTCACAAGCCTTTTGCATAGCTGCTGCACGTACTGCTACCAATTGCAATGCATCCTCAAAAATCATTGTTCCGTTGGCCACTAATGCAGAAAACTCTCTAAAGAATGGCCCGCGACCATATCTGGTTTTGCTTCTTCAATGGTGCGATATGCAACGATAGAATGAAGAAATACTGCTGGTTGGGTTACGTTTGTTTGTTTTAATTCTTCGTCTGTACCATTGAACATAACATCCGAAATACGGAAACCCAGTATTTCATTTGCCTGTTCAAATAATTTTTTTGCAAATACGCTTTGGTCGTAATGGCTTTTTCCCATTCCTGAAAACTGCGCCCCCTGACCGGGAAAAACAAATGCGTGCTTCATCTTTATCTATAGTTTCTTTTTAGTTTCGAGCGGGCTAAGATACAAAGCTTTTTGCATTATATTTTTGCCTTATTTGTTTAGTGCAAATCTGCACTTATTAATTTTAAAAACTCACTTCTGGTGGAGTTTTTTTGAAATTCCCCATCAAATGCAGAAGTTGTTGTTACAGAATTTTGCTTTTGTACGCCCCGCATCATCATGCATAAATGCTTGGCTTCTATTACTACAGCTACACCTATCGGATTTAATGTTTCTTTTATGGCGTTCATTATTTGAACGGTCAATCTTTCCTGAACCTGAAGCCGTCTGCTAAACACATCAACCACCCTTGCAATTTTGCTAAGGCCGGTGATCCATCCGCTTGGAATATAGGCTACATGGGCCTTTCCAAAGAAGGGTAATACATGGTGTTCGCACATGCTGTAAAGTTCAATATCTTTTACAACGATCATTTCGCTAATGTCTTCATGAAATTTTGCGGAATTGATAATTGCGTGAGCATCCAGCTGATAACCTTGTGTAAGATATTGCATTGCTTTGGCTTGCCGTTCCGGTGTTTTGAGCAATCCTTCACGCAATGGATCTTCGCCTAATAATGTTAGGGCATCTTTATAATTCTTGATGAGACCTTCTGTGGTTGGCTCATCGTATGTTTCAATTTTTGTGTAGGACATCTTCTGATTAATTATATTCAATATACAGCAAATTATCCGTTGGCGGGATAATCCACAAAATTTCTTGGCGTTTCATAAAGCCTTATCTGAAGATCAAGTTTGGCTTCAATATGCGGCCTTAATAAATTATATATTACAATGGATATATTTTCGGCTGTGGGATTCAATGTTTTAAATTCTTCAGTATCCAAATTGAGGTTTTTATGATCGAATTTAGCAAGAACTTCTCTTTTTATAATATCGCTAAGCTCTTTCATGTCCATCACAAAGCCGGTCTTGGGATCGGGATCACCTGTTACCTTAACCACAACATCATAATTGTGGCCATGATAATTTGGATAAGCGCACTTTCCAAAAACGCTCTGGTTCTTAACCTCGTCCCATTCAGCATTATATAAACGATGAGCAGCATTAAAATGTTCTTGTCTGTATACAGATACTTTCATTGGAAATGTTAAATGATAAAATTTAAAATGCAGAATATAAAATGAATGGCGGCTTTATTCGCCAAAATATTCTACATAAATGCGTGGTGTTTCGTACAATTTGATGCAATGCAAATGAATACCTGCTGGAATATGAGGCGCTAATTGTTTCCAGATTTCAATAGCGAGATTTTCGGTACTGCACATTTTTCCTTTCATGAAATCTACATCTTCATTAAGATTTTTATGATCCAGTTTTTCGGTTACATATTCGCGAATGATCGTGCTTAACTTCTTTACATCAAATACAAAACCCGTATCATTATTGGGCTTAGCCTTTACAGTTACCAGTAAATCGTAATTATGTCCGTGCCAGTTGGGATTAGCACATTTTCCAAACACTTCTTCATTTTTAGCATCGTCCCAACCTGGGTTATAAAGCCGGTGTGCTGCATTAAAATGTTCCTGTCTTGTGAGATATACCATCGCACAAAGGTAACATTTAGAAAGAATAACGACATTTGCATGAATAATTTTTTATGGATATTTTGATTATTGCAGCTACTGGCTTTGAAATACAACCATCAATAAGAAAATTGAAGAAGATGGGCGCAACTGTTGTGATAAGTGGAGTAGGGGCTGCGCCCTCTGTCTATGTCATAACAAAAGCGATTCAAAAATATAAACCCAAACTTATTATACAGGCGGGTATAGCAGGCTGCTTCAATAGAAAATATGCTTTAGGCGATGTGCTGTTGGTATCGAAAGATAATTTTGGAGATATTGGAGTTGTTGAGCATAAAGAATGGAAATCCATTTTCGATTTGAATCTAATTCCATCCCATCAAAAGCCATTTAAAGAAGGCTGGCTGGTAAATCCGCATAGAAAGTTAATAGCGAATACTGGATTAGAAACTGTATCAGCAACTACAGTTAATGAAATAAGTACGAACAAATCCAGAATCAGTTTGTTTATAAAGCAAGGATTTGTGTTGGAATCGATGGAAGGTGCAGCTTTGCATTATGTGGCATTGGTTGAGAAAATCCCATTTTTACAAATAAGAGCTATCTCTAATTATGTTGGGGTGCGCGATAAAAGCAAATGGAAAATAGCGGAAGCTATTACTAATTTGAACACAGAGCTGATGAGAGTGATCGATGGTCAATAGTCAATGGACTATATTTTACATTCAAAATTTAATATTCTACATTTAAATGGTTTTGTCATTAGGATTTTCACCCTGCCCAAACGATACATTTATATTTGATGTATTGGTAAATGGAAAGATTGATACTGGTGGTATTCAATTTGAACCTGTACTTGAGGATGTTGAAACCCTTAACAGGTGGGCTCTTGAGGGTAAGCTAGATGTTACTAAACTAAGTTTTCCTGCTTTTTTCAGAACTTCGGAAATATATCAATTATTACATGCCGGTAGTGCTTTAGGAAAAGGAGTGGGGCCACTCTTGATTTCTAAAAATCAAAAATCCTTTTCTGACGAAGATGTTAATAACGCTACTATTGTATTGCCAGGTGTGAACACTACCGCAAATATGCTTTTCAGTTTTGCTTATCCTAATGCAAAGAATAAAGTGTTTAAAATTTTTCATGAAATTGAAGATGCAGTTGTAAATAGTGCCGCTGATCTTGGTGTGATCATTCATGAAAACAGGTTTACTTACCAACAGAAAGGGTTGCATAAAGTGTTGGATTTAGGCGAGCATTGGGAAGCAAAAATGAATGCACCTATACCGCTTGGTGGTATTGTTATAAAAAGAGAGTTGGGTGAAGATGTGTATGGCATTGTAAATAGTTTAATTAATAAAAGCCTTCAGTATTCGTTTGGCGAATATCCAATTGTTTCGAATTATGTAAAACAGCATGCGCAGGCAATGAGCGAAGATGTTATGCGGCAACATATCGAGTTATATGTAAACGACTATAGTCTGGATTTGGGAATGGATGGGCGAAATGCAATTGATGTGTTGAGGAATGTTTTTGATACAAGTAGGACATGACAAGTAGTAGATAGGAAAATGTCTTATAAAATAGCTTCTTACTATTTCCTACTCCTTTCTTAAAGCTTTCTTATAAGTTTCCAGACAACGTTCTCTGGCAAATTCATGTGTTACGATAGGTTCGGGATAGTTTTCACTTTCAAATTCAGGAACCCATTTTTTTATATACTTAAATTCAGGATCAAATTTTTTTGTTTGAATATAAGGATTGAAAATCCTGAAGTAAGGTGCCGCGTCGCAACCACTGCCAGCCGCCCATTGCCAGCCGCCATTGTTCGATGCCAGATCATAATCTAACAGCTTCTCCGCAAAGTATGCTTCACCCCAGCGCCAGTCGATCAATAGATGTTTGGTAAGAAAAGACGCAGTCACCATTCTTATACGATTATGCATAAAACCTGTTTCATTTAATTCTCTCATGCCTGCATCTACAATGGGATAACCGGTTTGGCCTTTGCACCAGGCTTCAAATTCCTTTTCATTGTTGCGCCAGTTTATTTTATCATATTCACTCTTAAATGATTGATCAACGACATATGGAAAATGGAACAAGATCATTTGATAGAAGTCGCGCCAGATAAGCTCTTTAAGATATGGTTGGTTTAAGTTTTGTGCTTTAGTCGCCAACTTACGTATGCTGATGGTTCCAAATCTTAAATGAATACTTAACCTTGATGTTCCTTTAATGCCGGGTATATCTCTTGTTTTGTCATAATCTTTAATCAATCCATTGTCTGGTTGAGCGTCAGGAAAGATTGCGTTGTTATGCTTAAAACCGATCTTCTGTAACGAAGGGATAGATACTGCTTTTTGTGTATGAAAATTGCGCCAGTATTTTTTTGTTGGATATGATGTTAAATGAAATGGCTTCAAAGCCGACAACCATTTATTAGCGTATGGTGTGTAAATAGTGTATGGCGTGCCATCACTTTTAACTATTTCATTCCTTTCAAAAATGACCTGATCTTTAAATCCTTTCACAGGAATTTCTATTTTTTGAAATAACTGTAAATATTATTGTCGCGTTTTCGGGCATAAGGCTCATAGTCGTTATTTAAATAAATCGCCTGAATGTTGTAATCTTTTTCAAGGCCTTTAAAAACTTCTTCCGGTTTACCATAACGAACGTCCAATGTGCTGCCAAGTTTGATTAACTGTTGCTGAATTTTTTCTAATGCCTGATAGATAAACACCATTCGTTTATCATTTGGATCTTTCAACTCATCCAATATTTCTGTATCGAATATAAAGACAGGCTGCACTACATGTTCGTCTTTTAAAGCGTGATACAGTCCTGCATTATCTTCCAGCCGAAGATCTCTGCGAAACCAGAATATACTTACCATTTTCTTTTTCAATCTTAAATAGTTTTGCTGTACAACAACTACAAAAAGCGAACCTGTTTTAAAAAAGAGAAGTTATATATTGCTGATGAAGCCGGGATGTGAGTTGATTAGTGTAGTTTATATTTTCTACTGATCGGATCCATCTGATACCGCGGATAACATTGGTAATAAAAACTTCATCGGCCTCAAGCAGATCTATGGGCCTGCAAGGTGTTTCTGTTATCGTTTCGATTGTGTCAATTAAATATGCCCGCATCACACCGTCAACACATCCTTCTGTTAGTGAAGGCGTAAAGATAGTACCGTTTTTAATCCAGAATAAATTTGCAATCGTCGTTTCGCATATATTTTCGCGATGATTCAGAATGATACAATCATTCCATTTTTGCTGTTGGACATATTGTGCGGCAACGCTGTATGTCAGTGCTGATGCGGATTTAAGGTTTGCAACATGATCACAACTTTTTTTAACAAGAGGGCAAAAGCCGGTGACCATGCCATTTACATTCAAATCGTTTATTGATGTGTCTAAAGACCATGCTTCGATAAGATAATTCAGTTTACCACCACCGTCATATAATCCGCCATTACCATTAGAAAATGACAACCGTACACGAGCAGACGCCGTACACTTGTTTTTTTCACAAAGTATTTTTATTTGTGAGAACAACTGCTCTACCGTTAGATGTTGTGGCCATATATAATGTAAAAGAGCTATACTTTTTTCAATTCTTTTTTGTGATAAGAAGATAACAGGATTTCGTTTTTCCATACTCTTATCGTTTCGAAAAAACCATCGCCATAGCGGTAACTTTTATTACCTGCCTGCAAAATAGCTTCATGCTCGCTGTAGTAATGTCCATTATAACAAATTTTCAGCATGAATGAAGCCTGGTTAATAGTTAATGAATTTATTGGATGGCTTTGGCAGACGCGGTGTCTACGTCGGTCAGGCGCTTTTGTTTGGTGGTAATGGAGTCCACGATAACTTTAAATTTTTCCGGATTCTTTCTATAATACTCTAGTGTATTATCAAACTGCTCTTTTGTTATTTTATGGATTTTAAACACCTTATCCAGCATAGCATTATTTAAAGCGACCCTATTTTGTTCGGGATATTTATAATAAACAAAGCCATTCAAAAACTCGCTGCTTTGTGCCACATCCCATAAAACTTTTTCCATTTTTTCTTTTGGTAAAATATCTTTACCTGAATTACTTCGGCAAGCAGCAAAAACAACGATTATCGCTAAAATGTAGAAACAACGCAGCATGTTAAATACTTAAAGTTTTTGAATAATTCGTAACGGTGTCAATAATATCAGCGGCTACTTGGCTTTTACTTTTGGATTCGAATTTTATTTCTTCACCGTTTTTTGTATAGATGGTAATCTTATTGGTGTCACTTCCAAATGCTGCGCCATCATTGAGTGAGTTAAGTACAATAAAGTCTGCATTCTTTGAATTCAATTTTTCCAATGCGTTGGCTTTTTCATTATTCGTCTCTAAAGCAAAACCTAACAATACCTGATCGTCCCCTTTTATTGCGCCAAGGCTTTTAAGGATGTCTTTTGTTTTAACCAGCTTTAATTCAGGAACAGAAGTGTCTGTCTTTTTAATTTTTTGTTCGCTAATGGTTTCAGGCTTGTAATCTGCTACGGCTGCGGCCATCAAAGCTATGTCGCTATTTTTAAAATGATCATGACAGGCGTTGTACATCTCGTCAGATGATGTTACAGTGATGATGGTAATGCCTTCATATTCTGTCGGTAAATTTACCGGGCCGAGTACCAAGGTTACTTCTGCTCCTCGATCTCTACATTCCTTTGCCAGGGCTATTCCCATTTTACCGGATGAATGGTTACCAATAAATCTCACGGGATCGACAGCCTCATGTGTTGGCCCGGCTGTAACTAAAACTCTTTTACCTAATAATGAGCTATTATTTTTTGGAAAAAATGCTGCAACGCAGAAACGATGTATTCCGGTTCTTCCATGCGACCATCGCCAAACAAACCACTCGCCAATTCTCCATTGCCAGGTTGTATAATGGCAACGCCATCATTTTTTAATGTAGCGATATTACGGGCTGTGGTTGCATGGTGCCACATATCTTCATCCATTGCAGGAGCTGCAATAACGGGACAGGTAGCAGAGAGGTAAACCGAAAGCAATAGATTGTTACATTGCCCATTGGCCATTTTGGCCAGCGTGTTACAACTTAATGGAGCTATTAACATTACATCTGCCCAGCGCCCTAACTGCACATGATTGGCCCATGTGTTTTCTGCAAACATATCGCTCAACACTTCGTTTTTTGATAATGTTGATAACACCAAAGGTGAAACAAAATCTTTTGCAGCAGCAGTCATTACTACCTTTACTTCAGCGCCTTGTTTTACCAATAATCGTACGATTTGAATTGATTTGTAGGCTGCAATGCTACCTGATATTCCGATTAATATTTTTTGCCTTGTAACATTTCGTCAATGGGTCAATAGTTAATAGTCAATCAAACAGCAACTATTAATCTGGTGAGTTATATTCTTCTGTTCAAGTGTGCGACGCAAGATAGATGATAGTAGCACACAGCCGACTACAAAATTATTCAAAAACAGAAAAACCACAGACATTTAAATGTTACTGTGGTTTTAATTTTTTACTAAAATGCGATTAGCTGAATAGTTCGTCTTCTGCCTTTCTGAAATAAACTTTATCATCTAAAAACTCATGTGTTGCTAATAAAGCAGGATTGGGCATTCTTTCGTATGCTCTCGAAATTTCGATCTGCTCTTTATTTTCATGAATCTCTTCTAAAGAATCAGTGTGGCTGGCAAATTCATCCAGCTTATTGTGTAATTCCTCTTTAATAGAGATGTTGATCTGGTTCGATCTTTTAGCGATGATGGCGATAGATTCGTAAAGATTGCCGGTTTTGCTTTTGATGATACCCAGATCTTTGGTTTCCACACCGGTATGCCAGCGCTAAGTTGTCGTCTTAACTTGCTCATTATTGCTAAATTTTTGTATTTCTGTATTTGATGATGTGATGTAGGCTTCTACATCTTTACGATATTTACTGTCGGGAAAACGTTCTAAAAAGTCATTTGCTGCATTTACCACTTCCCTATAACGCTCAACTTTTTTAGTGACTACTGTTAATTCAGCAGCCCGATAAAAAGACCTTACTGCCATAAATTTGTATTCATCTGAAACGTTAGATTCAGGAAAGTTTTCCAGCAAGGTTGTAAAAGTAACACCTGCGGCTCTGAATTCGCCCAGATTATAATACAACATAGCTGATTTATAATCCTTGGTCTCCAGCTTTTTTCTCAATTCATCAATAAGGCGATTTGCTTCTGTGTTTCTTACAGATTGCGGATGCGTATTGATAAATGTTTGAAGGTTGCTGATTGCTTTATAAGTATTTGTCTGATCCAACTCGGCCTTTGGCGATTGAAGGAAGAAAGTGTATGCACGCATATATTCTATTTCTTCCGATCTGGCGCTATTGCGATAACCTTCAAGAAAGTTCTTAAAAAGATTCTCAGCGTTTATATAGTCCTTCTGATTGTAAGCCGAGTAAGCATATTTGTAATAAATGTCTTCAGCTTGCGGTGTGGTTTTATAATAAGGCAACACATCTTCATAAATAGTTTGCGCCTTCATCCACTTCTTTTTAGCATAGAAATCATCCGCCATTTTTAACTTGTATGCGGGGTCTTTGCTTTTTAATATCTTGTTCATGCCGGGGCCACAGGATATTAAGAATGATACTAAAAAAATAGCGATTACAAATCTCATAAAGTTTGCAAAGTTAACCATAATGCGGCAAATTTTGCTAAAAATAATGACCTGCCTAACTATATGATAGTTAAGGTTTTGGTAAAGAATTTTAGTATTTTGAAAAATCGAAAAACGTAGAAATCAGACCTTTGATAATCAATTGTTTTTAGCATGTTCTGCCAAAAAATGATCTAAGGCGGTAATCATACTTGGCGATTTTGGCTTAGGTGCAATAATCTGGGGAGTTAATCCCTGTTTAACAGCCTCTGCCTTGGTGTTATCCCCAAAAGTACCTACAACCATTCCGTTTTGCTTAAATTTTGGAAAGTTGTTGAACCAGCTTTTTATACCAGAAGGAGTGAAGAAACAAATGATGTCAAAACGCTTTTCTCCCACAGCACCTTTTACATCGTTGCTTTGCGAACGATACATAAAGGCTAATTCAAAGTCGCAGTTATGATTTTTTAACCAGTTAACAATGTCGCTGTCCTGCTGGTTTTCAGAACAAACATACAAAAAGCTTAGGTTTTCTTTGTGCTTGTTCATAACATCGAACAAGCTTTTATTAGTACCATCAGCTCCGTAAAACACTTTACGTTTTCTATATAAAATAAATTTTTGCAGGTAAAGGGCAACCGCTTCGGTTATGCAGAAATATTTAGTATCCTGAGAAACCGTGATTTTGTTTTCTTCACAAGTGCGAAAAAAGTGATCAATAGCATTGCGGCTTGTAAAAATAACACCGGTAAATCTGGAGATATTTATTTTTTGTTGCCTGAAATCTTTTCCTAAAATGGGGACTATGCTTATCAGTGGTTCAAAATCAAGCGTTACTCCATATTTTCTTTCCAACTCGAAAAAAGGCGACTTATCGCTTAACGGTTTGGGTTGAGTAATGAGTATACGTTCGATTTTGTCCGTTGAAGACTTGGTCCCTGATTTTTTTACTTCATTTAACATTAGCAATTCCTAAAATTGTTTGCAAAAGTACGCTATTATTTTAAAAAGGCTACGATTCCTTTGTACAGTATTACCGTAGGCAAAATTTCGAAAGCACTTATGTATAACAAGAAATGAAAGAAACTTATTGTTTTTTCTTTTCTTACTAACCCGACAGCTGCTATGTAACGATATAAAACAAAACCTGAAATTAGCAGCCGCTTAAAGTCCAGGCGATTGTATTAGCCGGCTTTCCCGTTAACGCAATAATAATGATTAGCGGCAACAATAGTATGGCCAATATTTTATTAACAAGAAAAATAAGAAATATATAATTATCTGCAAGCTTAGTTACCTTAAATACCCAACCAATAAATTTCAAAATACCATATTTGAAAAGATACACAACACCTACTAATATTACGGCGTATATGAATAATTGCCAAAATGGAAAGTTAATTGCAGGTGTAATTCGTTGTACAGATAATGCAATATATATCCCCGCTGTAACAACAAAAAAAATGTTGAAGAGCAGCGATGGTAATGAATTTTGAACCACTTGCTTTTTTAGCTGCCGTTGTTTTAAACTGCGCCGAAAAAAAGATGTGTCAGGTCGGAAAAGTATTTGTCGAAACCTCCTTTAAATATTGCGAAAAGTAAAAAAAGGCCGGTAATAACATAAAAGTAAATCTCTTTACCCGGTGGGTTGATCTTTTTACATAAGGTGGGTAGCCAGCTTTTTCAGTTATATTAAAATAAGGATGCTTGTTGATGATCTTTCTTGTGAATTCAATGTTTTTGCGCAATATCGAATCTTTGGCTACAGCTAGGCTATCAATTCTGGCCTTCGCAATACTATCGGTACGGGTTGGCTGCGCAGAACCACAAAGCGCACTACAAGAACAAAAAATATTAGTAGAATAATTCTGATCAAAAGAGAATTTTGCTGCAAAAATAGAGTGATAGATTCTAAAAGTAGTTAACGAACCCGAAATGTATTTTAGATTGTCTTAGATTAAAGTTGGTATCATTCCTTTTTCCCACCGCCCAAGCCAGATTGAATAACCCCACTTTTGTTTCAAAAGCAAGTCCCAACCGCCGGAAACATAGGTGTAGCTTGTGTTATTACCACGACTGGCATTTTTACCCCACCCACCATCTGTAAATACATTAAAGTAAGAGTTTTCACCAACCAGGTAACGATACTCTAAAGTGCCTATACCGTATTGAGAAAGGAACTGGCTTTGTTCATCAAACCCTCTTAACAGTCTATATCCACCGATTTGAAAAAGTTCATTCCTGAAAATATTGCTGCCGGAAATATAGCCACCATTGATGGCTGTTTTAACGGTACTGCGTTGTGCTTTACCAATTGGGAAATATTTGGCAGCTGTCAACACTGATCTCAATTGATAAGATTGTGTTGTAACGGTGTCATATAAACTTCCGAAGTTAAAGGCAGGATCATCCGGGTCCTGCAGATCTAATATCTGGTCGTTCGGTTTCACTTTTTTATTACCAACTGCAGTGTTGAATAATAATTCGAATCCGCTTACAGGATTGAAAATATAATCAGTTGTATTGAGTTGATATTCCACTCCAACATTTGTGATCTTTACATCACCATCTTCAGGTAATTTTTTTGTAGCAATGATCGCTTCCTCATTAATGAAATTCAGGATACTGCTAAATCTTTGCACATAAAGTTTTACACGTTGTTGCCGGTTTAGGGCCAGTTGCGTTCCCAGTCTAATATCAAAATTTAAAAAAGCAGAATCTCTTTTTAACATGTTGAAACGAAGGTCCAGTCCAAAAGGTGAATTGAATAGATAGGGCTGGTCATAACTGATATTTAACCGTTGAGATGAAGCTTGTAACCTTTGCCATATAAGACCGATGCTTTCCCCTCCGCCAAAAGCATTTTTAAGATCGAGTAATCCTTCACCGGTTATCAGCATTTTTTTAGTGGCCGATGCGTCGCTGTTAGGAAGGAAACCTATAATGATATTTACCTGGCTGCTTTTTTCTGCTGTAGAAATAATTCGATAGTACCGCCTGAACTACCCCAAATAACCTGTGGAGGAAATTGCTCCTCAACATAGTTTAGTTTTTTTAACTCTGTACTTATCTGCTGCAATTTTTCTTTGTTATAAGTGGCGCCGTTCTTTATATCAAGAAATTGCTGCAGGTACTCGTTACTGATTTTGGCATTACCTGTTATTTTAATGCTATCAATATGGTAAAGTGGGCCTGGTTTCACGTTTATTCTGCCTGATACCTCATTGCCATTTATTTGGATGCTATCCAGATAAATGTTAGCAAAAGGGTATCCGTTATTTTCCATGTAATTCAGCATTCGTTGCTGAAGTGTAAGTACCTGGTTAGGATCATATTGCTTTTGGGCAAAACTATTTTCTGTCCAACCGATTTTGTCAAGCCAACTGCGCGAGGCTTCATTCACATGTATTGCAGCCCATTTATAGATTTCGCCAAAGAATATATGAACTGTAGCCGATGTAGAATCGATACGTGTTGAGTCAATGGAGGCTGTGATATATCCTTTGGCATGTAAAAGCGGAACTAACTGATCTATATATATAAGGCAATCATCTCTGTTTACAAATTCCTTTTGTGGGGCGATATTATTAGCGAATACACTGTCCTTGTCTACTGCAACAATATTCAAATAATAATTGTTTTGAGCTTTTATAAGCAACATATTCAAAAGCAAAATTGCTGTAAGCAGGTATCGTATCTTTGCAGGTTTCAACGAGGTAAAAGTAAGTTGAAAAGTTGAAAGGTTGAAAAGTTGGCAGGGTATAAAAAATACATACTTGTTAAGCTATAAACATGTAAACTTATCAATTTTAAAAAGACATGAGCGGCGTTTATATACATATTCCATTTTGCAAGCAGGCTTGCAACTATTGCAATTTTCATTTTGCTACTTCTTTGGCTAAGAAGCAGGTCGTTCTTGATGCCATCAATAAAGAGATATTCTTAACTGCATCTGGAAATAGTGAGCCAATTAATACCATTTATTTTGGAGGCGGAACTCCAAGCCTTTTGTCGGTGTCAGAGATATCGACTATTCTAAAAACGATCCGATCTTTTTACACGATCAATACAAATGCTGAAATAACGCTGGAAGCAAATCCTGATGATATTTCTGTTGAAAAATTGGAAAGCTGGAAAGCCGCTGGTATCAACCGTTTGAGCATGGGCGTGCAATCTTTTTTGAAGAAGATTTGAAGTGGATGAATCGGGCTCATAATGCCGCTCAGGCTAAACAATCACTGCAAATGGCTTTGCAATATTTTAAAAATATTACAATTGACCTGATTTATGGCACACCAGGACTGACCAATGAGAAATGGAAACGAAACGTAGAAACAGCTATAACCCTTAACGTACCGCATTTATCCTGTTATGCTTTGACGGTAGAGCCTCAAACGCCGTTGGATAAATTGATCCGGAATCATAAAAAGAAGATGTGAAACCGGAAGTTCAGTCGGAGCAGTTTTTATTATTAATGGACTGGTTAAAAGTTGCGGGATATGAGCATTACGAAATCTCCAACTTTGCGAAACCAGGTTTTAGAAGCAGGCATAATTCCTCGTATTGGCAAGGCAAGCGCTACATCGGTATCGGGCCTTCGGCACATTCATATAACGGAAAGGAGCGGAAGTGGAATATTGCCAATAACCAAAAATATATTGACGCGATCAATAAAAATGAGCTTCCGGTTGAAAAGGAAGCGTTAACGCCTGTTCAGCGGCTGAATGAATTTATTATGATTTCGCTGCGAACGATTGAAGGTATTGAACTACAAAATTTGAGTGATGCAGAAGAAAAAGCTTTGATGAAAGCGGCGCAAAAATATATTCTGCAAAATCTTTTAATACACGAGGGTGATGTATTGCGATTATCGAATGAAGGGAAACTTTATGCCGATGGTATTGCGGCAGATTTGTTTTTTGATGAACAATAATCGGAACGATAAACCGATCCGCCAGCTGGCGGAAATATCGATGCCATATGTTCTAAAGCTGGTTAAACCAAAACCTTTTCAATCGCTTCAAATCCTTTAGCAGGAGGTGTTTTATCCCAAAGTATTTTATAAATAGTATCTGCAATCGGCATTTCGGCCTTTATTTTTTTGTTGATATTATAAATACATTTTGCGGCATTATAACCTTCCGCTACCATGTTCAATTCTAGTTTTGCCGCTTGTACAGAATAACCCTTTCCAATCATGTTGCCAAAAGTCCGGTTACGGCTATATAATGAATAACAGGTTACCAGCAAATCTCCTAAATACACGGAAGCCGCGTAGTTAGAGGCTTTGGCGCCGGTGCTGGGTTCTGTTTCATGTTCACCCACGGTTATATGTGCTGCTCCGAACATTCTTAAAAAAGCCGCCATTTCATCTGCACAATTAGCAATGTAAACGCTTTGAAAGTTGTCTCCGTAGTCAAGTCCGTGTGCAATACCTGCTCCCAATGCATAAATATTTTTAAGAACAGCAGCATATTGAACGCCTAATATATCATCGTTAACAACTGTATTAATGGCAGGCGATGCGAAGTAGGAAGCTATCTTTTTTGTGAATGCGACATCTATTCCGGAGAATGTTAAGTAGGACAATTTTTCTGCAGCAACTTCTTCAGCATGGCAAGGCCCTAACACAGCGAAATAGTTGGTTAACGGAAATTCAAAATATTTTGCCAGATAATCATTCAGCAAAACATTTTCCTTTGGTAAAATGCCTTTTACGGCCGAAAGGATTTTTTTATTTTTCAGATCTTCTTTATCCAGAACAGAAAAGGTTTCTGTTGTAAAAGCAGACGGAACGGCAACGATCAATACATTGGCTGCTGATACTATTTTTTTAAGATCCGAATCTATTTTTAGAAGCTTAGTCTTTAAAATAGCTGATGTTAGATAATGTGGGTTGTGTGACCTGCTTTTAATGTAAGACGCTGATGCATCGTTCCTTACCCACCAATGTACCTTGTTGCCATTGTCGGTAAGGATTTTAACCAATGCTGTAGCCCAGCTACCACTGCCTATTACACCAAATTTTATTGCCATTATTGTCTGAACCTGGATTTATATGATTATTTTGATTGATGAGAATATGAGTATGAACTATGTTGTGTTAACTTATAGTAAGTGGCTGTCAGGCTGAGCTTGCCGAAGCCCGTTACAAATGCCCTTCGGTAAGTTCGGAGAGACGATAATCTACTGTTGTAATATAAAAAGGAAGAAATACTATTTCCATAAAAATCTATTTAATCCAATAAATCATAGTTCAGATTTTCTTAAAACTATAAAAACTGTTAGCCTGCTGCGTGGATGTAACTACCAGATCGTTGATGCATACATGTGCAGGTAAACCCGCGCAATAATAAATGATATCTGCTACATCTTCTGCCACTAAAGGTTTCAGGCCTTCATAAACCTTAGCTGCCTTATCTGCATCACCTTTAAATCTCACGTTTGAAAATTCTGTATTTGCAGCTCCCGGATGAATAGCGGTTACTTTAATATTATACTTTAACAAATCAATGCGCATGGCTTCGCTTAGTGCACCCACAGCATGTTTGGTGGCACAATACATATTGCCTTGTGCATACACTTCTTTTCCCGATATAGATCCAATATTAAAAATATGTCCACTGCCGGCGTCGATCATAAATGGAAGCACTGCTTTGGTAACATATGCAAGCCCTTTTACGTTTGTATCGATCATCGCATCCCAATCATCAATACTGGCTTCTTCAAAGTTATCTCTTCCTAGAGCAAGTCCGGCATTGTTGATCAGTATATCAATTTTTTGCCATTCTTTAGGTAGGGCATTAATATTTGTTGTAACAATATTTTTATTCCTTACATCAAAATTTAATGCAAGTACCCTAGCCTCATGCTTGCTGCGTAGGTCCTCAGACAATTGATGCAGCTTGTCTTTTCTGCGTCCGGTAATAATTAAATCGTAGTTGTTGGCAGCAAACTTCCTTGCACAGGCTTCGCCAAAGCCTGAGGTGGCACCTGTAATTAAAACTATTTTATCCATTAACTTAAAATTAAGATGCTAAATATCGGATAAAAAATCTTCAATCGCTTTGTTAGCTTCTGCCGGTTCTTCAATCATTCCAAGGTGTCCTGAGTTTTTTAAAATATGTATTGTTGAAATCGATGGGAATGAAGCTTGCTCAATGGTTTTGTCCAGCGGTATAATTTCGTCCTGTTCGCCATAAATAAATAGAACGGGAACTTTAGCATTCTTCAAAACATCAGTTCTGTCGGTTCTGGCCATCATCGCTTCGTAATAATCAATAACCGCCTCTTTACTCATTTCCGGCAGGTTACCCATGAAGCGGTTGTATAATGTTTCGTTTTCTTTTTTCGTCGTTTCGGCAAACATTTTCGGAGCCGTCGTTTCTAAAAATGCGTTGGCACCATGTTTTTGTGTAAACTCAATGCCTTTTTTTCTTGTCGATTTTTTCTCGTCATTATCTGCACCAGCAGTTGAGTGAAACAAGCCAATGCCAGTTAAAAGTTCCGGATACTTTTCTGCAAAAGCTAATGTAGCGTAACCTCCCATGCTGTGGCCTATAACTGCCGCCTGTTCTACTTCTTCATTTTCTATAATTTCTTTTATAAGGTTAGCAACACCCTCCATGCTAACATCGTTTGTAAGCTCCGATACGCCAATGCCGGGCAGGTCAGGCGCTATAATAAAGTAATGATCCTTTAAGTATTCTATCTGTTCGCTCCAGGCAGTGCTATCTACGCCAAAACCATGTAACAAAACAACGGCTTTACCATCACCAGCTGTTATATAACTGATAACTTTTCCTTCAACAGTGGTAGTTTTTCTTTCCATATATTATTTTTTATGAAGCCAGCACCAGTACTACTTTGATCGGTCTTGCGTCGCACTCTTTATTTGTGGTACATTGCTCAACATTAAGATGCGGCAACCTTTTTCTTTGTAAATACTTTTATAATTACTAACAACAATAATGCCGCAGCAGCAACACTAAGTAATTTTGAAATCCAGTCTCCGTATTTAGTATAGAATGTATCAGTAATATACGCAGGAACAGTTTGTTTTAAAGCGCCGTCTACATCCCAAGGTAATTGCTGAATAATATTTCCATAAGGATCAATAAAGCAACTAATACCTGTATTAGCGCTTCGTGCTACCCATTTGCGGCTTTCGATAGCACGCAATCTTGCATAGTTCATGTGTTGTTTATAACCTTGCGTATTGCCCCACCAGCCATCGTTGGTAATAATGCAAATAAGGTTTGAACCTTTACGATTAAAGTCAGCAAGATAGTCGCTATAAATACTCTCGTAGCAAATAGCTGGTGTAATATTGTAGCTATTATTGTATGTGAAGAATAAATGAGCCGCAGTATCTTTTGCGTAACCACCACCAGTACCGCCGAACTTCTCAAATACGGGAGCCATAAAACCCAGAAAAGCTGGCAATACTTCAACTCCAGGTACTAACTTGGATTTATGATATATCTGCACATGGCTGCTGTCAATCATAATTGCGCTGTTATACATTTCGTAAAAAGAGCTGCCATCGCGCAAAGGTTTTGCAAACCGGCTTACTTTAGTGCCAAATTGTTGGTATCCTTCAAGCCCCGTCAGTAAATTGATTTGAGGATTATCTTTCAAAAACTGCCATAAAGGAGCAAGTGCAAAATCCTTTTTTATTTTAGTTTCATCAGTTTGGAAAGGGATAGCTGTTTCAGGCCATACTACCAGCGCCGTATTTTCATCAATTTTACTTTGAGAAAGTGAGATTAATTGATGTAGTTGCGCTTCCTGTGTTCCTGCTTCAAATTTTTCTCCCCAGGGATCAATATTAGGCTGAACCACTACCACATTGTATTTATTATGGAGTAGTGTTAAATTATTTTTTACAAAAAAAGAAAACAGAATGGGAGCAAAAAGTAATACGATCCATGCAATTGCGTTTTTGAAGTAACGCAACGTGCGGCCTTCAGCACGATAAAGCTGTAGCACATGAAATACCAAAACATTGCTTAATAATACCCACAGGCTTCCGCCGGAAGTGCCGGTGTATTCGTACCACTGAACCCAACCTGGGTGCGTGGCAAATACATTGCCCAGCGTAAGCCAGGGCCAGCTTAAATCCCAGTTGTGATGAAGGTACTCAAAAGCGATCCAGTAAACAACGATCGATACTGTTCCGGCAAAACCTTTAATGTATTTTTTGGTTAGAGCGTATAGCAGCCAAGGCAGGCACATGATCAAACTATTTGCAAAAATGCGCTGATACCGCCGGTAAAACTGGCTTTCGCCACCCACCAGGTAGTGAACACATTCCAAAGTACCATGTGTATGTACGTATAACCTAAAAGCCTTTTCCAGCTGGAAGTTCGCTCAACTATGTATAGCAATGGTAGCCATCCAACAAATATAAGAAGTGTAAGTGGAGACGTTGGCCACGCCGCCCATAATAGTATGGCGCCTAATACCGAAAGGAGTAAGTTTTTTTGCGTTGATTGCATGCCGTAAAACTAAGGCAATTTCATAATGTAATTCACCAGCAAATGATAATTACGTAGTTGCCGCATGTGCGGTTCTTCTTTCACCAATTTGCTGCCTCCACATGGCATAATAAAGTCCTTTATTTTCAATCAATGCTTCGTGGCTTCCTGTTTCGGCTACTTCACCGCGTTCCAAAACATAAATACGGTCGGCATGCATAATGGTACTAAGCCTATGCGCGATAAGCACTGTTATCTGGCTTCCTTTAGAGGACACTTCACGTATTGTTTTAGTAATTTGTTCTTCTGTAATCGAATCTAATGCAGAAGTGGCTTCATCAAAAATCAATAAATGTGGATCACGCAGTAAAGCACGGGCAATAGCTATGCGTTGTTTTTCGCCGCCACTTAGCTTTAAGCCTCCTTCGCCAAGCATGGTATCAATGCCATTTTCGGCTCTTTGCAATAATCCTGTACAACTTGATTTTTGCAATGCGGATTGTAATTCATCTTCGGTTGCGGTAGGATTAACAAACAATAAATTTTCCTTTATTGTGCCAGCAAACAACTGTGTATCCTGTGTTACAAAACCAATTTGTCTGCGTAGTTCGTCAAAGTCAATTTCATCACCTTCAATACCATCGTAATAAATGGCTCCTTCTTTTGGCCTGTACAAGCCAACAAGCAACTTTACCAATGTGCTTTTTCCTGAACCGCTGGGCCCCACAAATGCAATCGTTTCTCCTTTTTTACATCGAAAGAAATATTGTCCAATGCTTTAAAATGTGCTGTCTGATGCTGAAACGAAACGTTTCGGAATTCCAATTCTTCCAGTATACCGAATGATTTTGGGTGTAAAGGTTTGGGTTCAATTTTCTTCAACATCAGATTATGGAAATTTTGTAAAGAAGCCTCTGCTTCACGATAAGAGAGGATAACATTGCCTATTTCCTGCATCGGGCCAAACAGGAAGAAGCCATAGAACGAAAGCGAAAGATATTGGCCTGGCGTAATTTCATCCTTAAAGATCAGCCACAGCAGCGTAAATGCAATAACTTGCTGCAAAAAATTTACTAAAGTGCCTTGTATAAAACTTAAAGAGCGGATGCTTTTCACCTTCTTTAATTCCAGTTTCAGTATTTTGAAAGTGTTATTATTTAACCTCGTTACTTCCTGACCTGTAAGCCCCAGGCTTTTTACAATTTCAATATTGCGCAGGCTTTCAGTAGTAGTGCCGGCTAAGGATGTTGTTTCTTTTACAATGTTTTTTTGAATTGCTTTTATTTTTTTGCTTAATAAGCTCGTGACTAAAGCTATAAAAAGTATACCCAATGTATAAACAGGCATGATGCTCCAATGTAATCTGAAAGCATATATTGAAACGAATACGATACTGACAATGATTACAAAAAAGACATTCACAAAGCTGCTAATAAATTTTTCTGTGTCAGTACGAACTTTAGTCAGAATGGATAAGGTTTCTCCGCTTCGCTGGTCTTCAAAATCCTGATAGGGGAGGCGCATGGAATGTTTCAGCCCATCGGTAAAAATGGTAGCACCGAATTTTTGGATCACAACATTTACGAAGTAGTCCTGGAAAGCTTTTGCGATGCGGCTTACCATAGCGGTGCCAATCAAAAGCATCAGATAGTATAATAATCCACGATGTTGTCCGCTCCCAAAAATGTACTGGTTTTCGCTGCGGGGTTGTGTTTGTGCTTTGTCAAAATAATGCGGATGGTTGGCAAACAGATCGAGCAATTGCCCGCTGATCATCGGAGCAAATAATGAAAAGACCTGATTTACTGCCGCCAAAAACAAGGCAAAGGCAACCAGCCATTTATAAGGTTTCAGATAGTGTAAGAGTATGCGCATGAGATAGTTTCAAAAATTATTGCGAATATCTAACAAATAGCTGGTAACAAAGTTTATGATGCTTTGAATTTATGATGCCTCATAACCGGGACGATAAAACGAGCGGGCAACGACGATGCCATATATTGAAAAGCTGACTAAAAGAATAATATTCTTAAACGTCATTTTGTGACTATATAATTCTTGTTAAAGTGATATTGATCGGTATGGATTTTAGGAAATCAAGTCGTTAACATAATTACTCTACTACTGTAATTCCACTTGCAAAGCTTGTAAAATTAGTCGTTAACAATATTTGTTTGCCATTTTTCCAATAACAGGCTCTCGTCGAAAACCCATTTGCCTCAATACCTGCGACAAAAAAATCATTATTTTTTGTAAGTACAAAATCATTTGCTTGAGAGTAGAAGTTAACAAGGTCTGGGTTGGTAATGGCAGAAGGTAGCCGAACTTCTATATCATTTTTCCAATAGGTAGCCATACTGTTTTGTTTTCCTACTATATAAATATCTGAATCATATTTTTTATTCGTTGGAGACTATTGTCGTTGGCTTGCATGTTTATGATATCGATTTTAATACCATTTTTCCAATAATTTACATAACCAATTATATGGACATCTTGTCCGTTAACTGCTATCCCATTTGCAATACCCGAAGAAATTTCTTCAGGGAAGACATTGTATGGTATCCCATTTTTCCAGTAAGTAACACTTTGAAATATCGAATTTCCACTTTGGTAGTCTGTGCCCGATAAATAAACATCATTGTCCAAAACGGCAATTCCCGCTATTATGCATGGGGCCTTTGATTCCGAAATTTGATATGGTGTTCCATTTTTCCAATAATATGGAATGCCGCCATCTATAGATATTGTATTTCCTGCTATATACATATCATTACCTGAAGAGATTATTTGATTGAGTATTGCTCCCTCAGGATAAACTGGAATAGAAATGCCGTTTTTCCAAAGTCTGGCAGAACCATCCTCTTCGCCAATAATATAAATATCTTTCCAAATAGCGGTAATCCCTTTTGCAGTTGCATTTTTTTGCCATCAGTAAGTGGAACAAGTTCTCCGTTTTTCCAGTAAACAGCAACTTTTTTATTTAGATTATTTACTTTGTATCCGGCAACATATACGTCCCCAGTGTGTGGGGTTATATTTTCAGTACTTTTTTGCAGCTCGTTATAACTAGGCTAAAGGCCAAAAAAGAAGTTAGTAGTCGCAGCATATTTAGAATTTCTATATAAAGTCAAAAATATGTGTTTATAGTTAAATCAACTCGCCCAGCCTTCTCTGTCCAAACTTCTGTATTGAATAGCTTCTGCGAGGTATTCGGGTTTTATGTTTTCTGATCCTTCTAAATCGGCAATCGTTCGCGATACTTTTAAGATACGGTCGTAGGCGCGGGCGGAAAGATTTAGTTTTTCCATGGCGCCTTTCAGCAACATTTGCCCCACGTTATCAATTAGGCAAATCTCTTTCAACATTTTGCTGCTTATTTGTGCATTGGCATAAATGCCCGGATGATTTTTATATCGTTCGGCTTGTAATTCTCTTGCTTTGATCACTTTCTCGCGGATGCTTTCTGAATTTTGTTCTTTGCGGATATTCGACAGCTCACTGAACGGTACGGGTGTTACTTCCACATGCAGATCGATCCTGTCGAGCAATGGTCCGGAAATTTTATTCAAATATTTCTGAACAGCGCCAGGCGGACAGGTGCATTCCCGTTCAGGATGATTATAAAATCCGCATGGACAGGGGTTCATCGACGCAATCAACATAAAACTGGCTGGAAAATCCAACGCCACTTTTGCACGGGAAATGGTTACACGCCTTTCTTCCATGGGCTGGCGCATTACTTCCAGAACGGTTCGTTTAAATTCTGGAAGTTCATCTAAAAACAGAACGCCGTTATGTGCCAGGGAAATTTCACCTGGTTGAGGGATACCTCCTCCACCCACCAGGGCCACATCTGAAATTGTATGATGTGGCGAACGAAAAGGGCGTTTAGAGATTAAAGTTGCATTTTCAGGAAGTTTTCCTGCAACAGAATGTATTTTAGTTGTTTCTAAGGCTTCCTGCAAAGTTAGCGGTGGTAATATCGTTGGTAATCGTTTTGCCAGCATCGTTTTCCCCGCCCCGGGAGGACCTATCAATATGGCGTTATGGCCACCGGCTGCCGCTATTTCTAAAGCCCGTTTTATATTTTCCTGTCCTTTTACATCAGCAAAATCAATTTCGAAATCGTATTGAGAGTGGAAGAATTCTTCGCGTGTATTGATTACTGTAGGGTCAATGCCTTTCTCATCATTCTCGAAAAAATCAATAACTTCTTTAATATGAGTTACACCGTAAACGTTGAGGTTGTTTACCATTCCTGCTTCGCGAGCGTTAGCTTGTGGAACAATCAATCCTTTAAATTCCTGTTTACGCGCTTGAATAGCTATAGGAAGCGAACCTTTAATAGGACGGATCTCACCATCAAGGCTTAGTTCTCCCATGATCACATATTTAGAAAGAGCCTCAATATTTTCTATTTGTTCAGATGCTGCTAAAATGCCAATGCCAATCGGGAGATCAAATGCGGTTCCACTTTTTTAATATCAGCCGGTGCCAGATTTACCACTACTTTAGTACGCGGCATATCGAAGCCATTTGTTTTAAAAGTACTTTCAACGCGTTGCAGACTTTCTTTTACGGCATTATCGGGTAGGCCAACAATGGATGGATCTTTGCCGCTTGTCATCCAGTTCACTTCGATGGTAATAGGTATAGCTTCAACGCCATAAACAGCGCTGCCGTTTATCTTCACTAACATAAAATGAAGATAGCAATTAAAAATTGAGATATAAAAAATAGGCTATCCTTGCAACTGTATTGGATGTTTATTTTTTCGCAACAATATCAAGGTTGACTTTTACGTCATCACTCATCGTCATGCTATTGCCGCCTACTCCATAATCACGACGATTTAATGCAAACTCTGCTTTAAAATTGTATCCTCCATCGATCGAGGTTGCTATAAAGTCGAATTGAATATTTTTTGAAACGCCATGCATGGTTAATACAGCTTCCGCGAAATAGATATTATTACCTTTGGATTGAATGCTTGTGGATTTGATCCTAATCGTTGGAAATTTTTCTGCATCAAAAAAATCGTCTTTTTTTAAGTGATTATCTCTTCTGGTATTATCTGTATTGATGGTATTTACATCAACACTTACGTCAAAAACGCTTTTATAAATTCTCTTTGGATTAAAAACAATATTTCCCGTGATGCCTTTTAAAGAACCATCTACATTAATTCCCATATTTTTTATAACAAAATTTATTTTGCTATCAGCGTCTGATGGTTTCAGGCTTTGTGAAAATGAAGCTGAATACAAGGAAAAGAAAAGTGCTATGAAAAGAATTCTTTTAAACATATTGTAAATATTTAGATGTATAATGACTATTTTGTTGGTGAGGAGTTTTATTTATAATAATTACCATACAGACGTTGATACTACCCTCAAAGGAGTCAATGTTACAGAAAGTTTTTAGGTGTTCATCTAATTTTTTAGCAAAATTAAATATTTACAAATAACATTGTAAATAACAAACTTAATATTATTGCCGATTGTTCAAAACATCAACCATACAACATCTGCGTTTTAGGTTTTCTTTGTTTCTGATGCCTGTTTATTGGTTTGCTTTAAGCCAGGCAGAATCGATCAATGGGCTTAAAGCATTATTAATTTTCTGCATTCTTCATCTGCTGGTTTACCCATCCAGTAATGGATATAATTCGTATATGGATAAGGATACGGAAAGTATCGGCGGTATTGAAAAACCGCTTCCGGTTAGTAAAGAGCTGTTTTATATTACCCTTGTGATGGATATTATTGCCATTGCACTATCTTTTTTGTAAACCTTAAAGTTGTCATAGCAATTTTGATTTACATAATCGCATCGAGGTTATACAGTTATAGAGGTGTAAGGCTAAAAAATATCCTGTAGCGGGTTATTTGACCGTTATTATTTGCCAAGGCGCACTGGTTTATTATATAGTAACTCAAAGCGTTGACATGCTGGTGACAATAAAACAAATTTGGTTTCCAGCATTAATAACTTCTTTATTAATTGGTGGAACATATCCACTTACGCAGGTATATCAACACATGCAGGACAAAAAAGATGGCATTATCACGTTGAGTTATAAATTGGGTGTGAAAGGGACTTTTATTTTTTGTGCTACTGTTCTTATTGTTGCACTATTATTGCTTATTATATATTTTTTGAGATCAGATCAGATTGTGGCGCTTCTGATATATGCTATAAGCATGTTGCCAGTAGGCATATATCTGACTACCTGGTTTTTGAAAGTAATAAAGGATATTAAAAATGCTAATTTTAAAAACCTGATGAAGATGAATTATATAGCTTCTATTTGTAGTAGTATAGCATTTATCTGTATTTTTTAATAAACAAATCTGAATAACTTTATTGATGTGTTTGAGCTGCAATTTCCGTTATAAGTTCAAAACTAATTGCTAATTACTATTATTACGACATGAGTAAGATAACTTCCATAGCGACTGCTGTTCCGAAATATAAGCAGAGCCAGATGCAGATTTACGATGTAGTGAAATCGTTTCATGCAAATACAGTTGATGAAGATCGTGTATTAAGGTTTATGTATAAATCCAGCGGTATTGATACCCGTTATGCTGCTGTTCCTGATTTTAATATAGAAAATGATCGGAGTGAAATTCTGATAAAAAATGAAAATTCCTGCAACACAAAAAACCTTGAAGAAAGATTGAACGTTTATGATTCGGCGGCACTTGAACTATCGATTGATGTAATCAATAAATGTTTACCTGATGGCATGTTTCCTACTGACATAACGCATCTGATTACGGTTAGTTGCACAGGGATGCAAGCGCCGGGTCTTGATTTGGCGATCATCCGGCAATTAGGATTAAAACCGAATATTTATAGAACGTCTGTAAATTTTATGGGTTGTTATGCTGCTATTCATGGGCTGAAACATGCACATTATATAGCCGCTAATGAACAGGATGCTAAAGTGCTTGTTGTTTGCGTAGAACTATGCACCCTTCATTTTCAAAAAAACAAAACCATCGATAATATTACGAGCACTATTATTTTTGGTGACGGTGCAGCAGCAGTATTGATAGAAAACTCAGCAAGTAAAAGAACTGGCTGGGAAATAAAGGATTTTTACAGCGAAATAAATTTTGAAGGCATTGATGACATGGCCTGGAAAATTTCGGCTGATGGATTTTTAATGACATTAACCAGCAACGTTCCCGACATACTTGAAAAAAATGTAATGCAATTGTACAAAACGCTTTGCAGCATTATGGGATTGATAGTGATGAAATAGCAAGTTGGTGTGTGCATCCGGGTGGTAAAAAAATACTGGAAGCTATTGAGCGGGGAACAGATATTTCCAAAGAGCAATTGCAACAAAGCTATGAAGTGTTGAAGGAGTATGGGAATATGAGCAGTCCTACTGTTTTGTTTGTATTGGAAAAAATTATGAAGAAAGCTGAATCAGATCTCGCAATCAAAAATATTGTTGGTATGGCTTTTGGGCCCGGACTTACTTTGGAAACCTTTTATATATGCCATGCCTGATTTTTCAACAAGAAGTTATGATAAAGAATTGCTGGACGACCCTGCTGTTCCGTTTGAACATATCAGGCAAAATATGCAAGAGCTGAACAACATCAACACCTTGCTGGGCGGGCATTCCATCACTTTAAAAGGATTTAAAAAACTGCTTGGAAAAGAAAAACAGATAAGCGTTTGCGAAATAGGTTGCGGTGGCGGTGATAATTTATTTGTGATTGATAATTGGTGCAGAAAAAACGGCGTTACTGCTCACTTATCAGGAATTGATATAAACCCCAACTGCATTGAGTTTGCTACAAATAAATACGGGCATTTAAACATCGAGTTTATTTGCAGTGATTATAAAACATACTCTTTTGAATCGAAGCCTGATATTTTATTTAACTCACTTTTTTGCCATCATTTTAATAATAACGAATTAATGAAAATGTTACAGTGGATGAAAAAGAATAGCAGCAATGGTTTTTTTATAAATGATTTGCATCGGCATCCAATAGCATATTATAGCATTAAATGGTTAACAAAACTATTTTCCAAATCTTACTTAGTAAAAAATGATGCGCCGCTTTCCGTATTGCGCGGATTAAAAAAAAACGAATGGAAATATATAGTTGATGCTTCGGATGTAAACGATGTAAACATCAGTTGGGAATGGGCTTTCAGGCATTTGGTAGTATATAAAAAATGATTACAAATGATTATGATATTGGTATTGTTGGCGGAGGCCTTGCCGGATTAACTACCGCCATACAACTTAAAAAGAAAGGCTATGCAGTCATTCTTTTTGAAAAAAACAAATATCCTTTTCATCGTGTTTGCGGTGAATATATCAGTCTTGAAAATTGGGATTATTTATTGGATTGTGGTGTGGATTTAACAGCCTTGAAATTGCCAATTATTAAAAAACTTGAAGTAAGCGCACCTAATGGAGCTATGTTGAAAACTGATCTGGATTTAGGCGGCTTTGGAATTAGCCGATTTATGCTGGATCATATTTTGTATGAAAAAGCAAAGCCGGCGGGCGTTATCATACTTGAAGGAACAAAGGTTGACGATATTATTTATAAAGATGGTTATTACGCCATATCCTGCGGAGCAGAAATTTATAATGTAAAACTGGCTTTAGGAAGTTTTGGAAAACGCAGCAATATTGATGTAAAATGGCGGCGAAATTTTGTTTCCAAAAAGAAAACTGCGTTGAATAATTACGTCGGCATTAAATATCATATCAAAACTGATTTTCCAGAAGATACCATTGCTTTACATAATTTTAAAGATGGCTATTGTGGCATTTCTAAAATAGAAGCAGATAAATATTGCCTTTGCTATTTAACAACTGCGGCTAATTTACAAGCAAGTGGAAGTATTAAAGAAATGGAACGCTCTATTCTTTATCAAAACAAATATCTTGAACAAATATTTGAAAACAGCGAGTTTATTTTTGATGAACCTGTTTCCATTTCACAAATTTCATTTGATAACAAAGAAGTAGTTTATAATTCCATGCCTTTTGCCGGCGATGCTTGTGGTATGATTACGCCTTTGTGGAAATGGAATGAGCATGGCCATGCATGGGGGCAAACTCTTTAGTATGTTGGCGGATGATTACTTGCAGCAGCGAATATCGTTGAAAGATATGTTGCAGCAATATGAAAAACAATGGAACGATCATTTTTCTAAGCGCTTACAAATTGGCCGCTTTGTTCAAAGCCATTTCGGAAAAGAGTGGCAAACGAATTTGTTTATAGGCGCATTGAAGAAAATACCGTGGCTGACAAAAAGAATTATTAAAGCTACACACGGGGAGAATTTCTGATTTGGAATTTTTAATTTGAAATTCATTGTCGTCTATTTTAAAGATGCTGTCCTCAAATTCCAAATCAAAAATTACAAATTCTTAGTACTGCCCGGTACTCAACATTACCAATGTGCAAGCGTTGATCGTCTGTACACCTTGTTCCGCGGCCTTTGTGGCCAATTGCCTGTTTTCCGCGCCGGGATTGAAGATAATGCGTTTGGGTTGTAGGGAAAGAATATAATCTTCATACTCTTTCTGATTTTGCTCGTTCATGTACATCGTAACGGTATCTATATCTTTCTCCGCAGGTTTTAATTTATGTATATTTACATCGCCTACCTGCCCTTCTCTACGGCCAATTGCAACAACATCATGCCCATGCGCCCGCAATCTTTTTAAAGCCATATTTCCATATCGTGATGGGTTTTCTGATGCGCCAAGTACCAATGTTTTTTTGCTCATATTATTGTATTTTATTGAGAACCATTTTTAACCATGATTCTGTAAGTAATAAAATCCGTTTCAGGATTTTGTTGTCAAACCCTATTTGTTTATGCAAGCTTTGTGCCGTATAGTTGTCAGTGGCTGTTTCCAATTGTATAAAAGTTACACCATCAGAAGCTGCAAAAGATATAGCCTAGCTGTATTGGTTTAGCACCAATGCCCTGCTTGCGGTGTTTCTGTCAAAATATAGGTCATTCGGTATCCAGTTTTTTGTAGCGCGCATAGAAGGATTTTTGGATAAAGCAGTAAATCCTAAAGGCTTTGGCCATTACTATCAAGAGTAATGAAAATAACCGATTCATTGTTATGCAATTTTTTTACCAATAAATTTTTTGGCCAATTGCACATCAGAAGGCTGTTTATAATATATTCTGTACTTGTTAAACAACTCGTAAATCAGAGATGCCTGTGTTTTATTAAGTTGTATAATTTCCATTTTACTACTTGTTAAAATGAGACATAAAAGCAAGATAAATTTTTAGTTCTGGATAAATGTCCGTATCTTAGTGGACAAATGAACGGGTTATGAAAAAGAAAAATACAAAAAGAAGCCCGAAGAGGAGATGAACAACTTACTTCAGGAGCCTGAAGTTGCTTACATTACTGCATCGGTTGCAAAACGCCGTGCTAATAATCCTGTTCGCCGAACAATAGACTTGATGGGTCTTGACGATGATGAAACGTATAGCGATATAGAAAGTTCATCCGATTTTATTGATTATATACGCGATGGTATTCCTAAAAAAGCGCTTGATACATTGGCAAATGTTATCGGCCTTTCAGCAACAGAAATGGCCGATATTGTACACACTTCCGACAGAACTTTACGCCGTTATACACCTGCACAAAAGCTAAGTGCCGAGCAGTCGGAGCGTTTGATTGAGTTGAGCAGGTTGTACACTCGTGGCGAAGATGTGTTTGGCGATATAGAAAATTTTAAGCGCTGGGTAGAAACACCTATAATAGCTTTGGGAGATAAAAAGCCTAAGGAGTATTTAGATACATCTATTGGTATTAATATGTTATTTGATGAACTTGGGCGCATTGAGCATGGAATATTTGCATGATGAAAGTTTATCGAATCAGCAAATGCAAATATATAGATGATTTAACCGGCACAGGCGCTTCTGTATATTCAGGACGGTGGCACAATAAGGGAACGCATATATTATATACGGCTGCTTCTCCATCACTTGCAATGCTTGAGACAATTGTACATATTTCGAATGTTGTTGTAGATGAAACCTGTTTGATTTGTATCGAATTACCCGATGTTCCCGTTATGGAAATACCTATCAAAACTTTACAGGATGGATGGTTTAAAAATCCATCACCGGAAAATCTTAGATTTATTGGAGACGAGTTTATAAAGGAGAAAAAATATTTTTCGTTGAAAGTGCCTTCTGCTGTAATGCCCGAAGAATCTAACTATTTATTGAATCCGGCTCATAGTGCATTTAGCAAAATAAAGGTTGTATATACGCGAACTATACCGATAGATGCACGGTTACTTGCTGGTAAAAAGAGTTAATGCTTTCAATGTATTTTAAAACCTCGAAGGCATTGGATAAAATTACATTTTCTCAAGCTGCCCAATTTTTTTCCAACTCGGATCTATTTCTAAAGAGACGGCGATGTAAATATCGTTTTTGCTTTTTTAAATGTTACACCCTGTTCCATTTCTGCATTTATTTCAGAAGGAGTTAGTTTATACATTGCACCAGTAATCGGGTCAATAATTAATCCTATAATTCCACCAATTGCAATATTGCCAAGATACCAGGCATTAAATTTTTTGGTTAAATTGGTTTCATAAGTTTTATAGCCCTCTAATTTTAGCATTACATGATGTTCTTTTTCTTTGAAGTCTCATTTCAAGCGGAGTGCTGCCAATTTCTACTTCATCAATGTAAATGGTTGCAGAAGATGGGCTACTGGTGAAGTTTACTTTTTGTTTTGAACCTGATATAATGGTTGCACAGCTTGTTAATAGAACTGAAATGGCCAAAGCCGAAATAAAAATTGATTTTCTCATTTGAAGGATATTTAAAAGTTAGCAATTAGTTTATTTGCAATTGGTATTGTGGCAAATCGGCAACATTGCCATTATAGAAAAAGAATTCAACTTTCATCCGATAACAAGAACTCCACAAGTCCGGTGATTTTTTTCAACAACCTTTACAATATTGGCTCCATTTTGCCGAGCCAATTTTCTAGCTTTTACAAGATTTGAATTGAAGTCACAATCCGTTGAAAAGCCAGTGTCTCCAAACTTTGCCTCACCTAATTTTTTTGTGTTTTCAGGAACTTTGTGATGCACGTCTAAAAATGCTACTTTGTCTTCAATTGTTAAAGGATGATTACTGCTCTGAAAATTAGATTTGATAGAAGCGCTACAGCTAACCAATATGATGCTTAGCATGAGAAGCAATGCAGGTTTCATTTTTGATGTTTAGTTTTTGATTGAACATTAAAAATATGTAAAAAATATTTCAGTAAACTAAAAATGGAAAAAATATGCTGAATTGTAAAGACATTTGTCGTTTATGTAGGATGCCATATGTTCTACTGTACAAGCGAGCGTGGCAAGATCGCTGATTTATATTTATTGTTGATACACAAAAAAGCCGCATCTATTACAATGCGGCTTTATAAAATTTAGTTTTATATAATTTTATACTAACATCCGTAAAGGCTCTTCCAATAAGCTTTTCAGCGTTTGAAGGAAGGCGGCACCTACAGCTCCGTCAGCCACTCGGTGATCGCAAGTAAGCGTTACCTTCATCATATTACCAACTGTGATCTGGCCATTTTGAACAACCGGAACCTGGTTGATAGCGCCAACTGCTAAAATGCAAGAGGCCGGCGGGTTAATGATCGCCGTAAATTCTTCTATGCCAAACATACCTAAATTAGAGATCGTAAAAGTGTTTCCTTCCCACTCCGCTGGTGCTAATTTTTTAGACTTAGCGCGTCCGGCAAGATCTTTAACTTCTCCTGCAATTTGAGACAGTGATTTAGTATCTGCAAAACGAACTACCGGAACCAGTAACCCTTGATCTACAGCAACCGCTACGCCAATATCCACATGATGATTTACACGAATGGTATCACCCTGCCAACTACTGTTAATATATGGATGTTGCTTCAACGCAATAGCGCAGGCTTTTATTACAAGATCGTTGAATGATATTTTATTAGGAGAAACCTCATTAAGCTGAGCGCGGCTGGCAACTGCCTTGTCCATGTTGATTTCCATGGTAAGGTAGATTTCAGGAGCAGAGAATTTAACTTCAGAAAGGCGGCGTGCGATGGTTTTACGCATTTGCGAAACCGGAACGTCTTCAAACGAAACCTGCCCGGAAGGAGCTGAAGCTACTGCTGGCGCACCACTTTCTTTTGAAGCCGGTTTAGCCTCAGAAGGTTTGTAATTATCTACGTCAGATTTTACAATTCTTCCGCCATCGCCAGAACCTTGGATGCTATTTATATCGATACCTTTTTCGGCAGCCAGCTTTTTAGCAAGTGGTGATGCCTTAATGCGTCCATTTTCACCTGTTGAAGCAGATGCGGCTGGTGCCTCTTCTTTTGTTTCAGTTTTGGCCTCAGCTTTTGGAGCTTCTGATTTAGGTTCTTCGTCTTTTGTTTCCGCTTTAGGTGCGGGAGCACCTCCGCCTTTTACGGCAGCTACAATTTCGTCAACGTTTACTTTTCCTTCTTCACCAATAATACAAAGCAGGTCATTTACCTGAATTTTATCGCCGGCTTTAGCACCCTGATATAATAGTTTGCCGTTTTTATAGCTTTCCAGCTCCATGGTGGCTTTATCTGTTTCAATTTCAGCCAACAAGTCGCTTTTTTATATCGTCGCCAATATTTTTGCCCAGCTTGCGATAACGCCTTCTGTCATCGTATCACTTAGACGCGGCATCAATACCACTTCTTCCATTTTTGATACATCCACCGAAGATGAAGCGGCTGGAGCGGCAGGTTTCTCAACAGTTTTTTCTTCTGTTTTAGCAGGCTCTTCGGCTTTCTTTTCTTCTTTTGGTTGTTCGGTACTTCCCGATTTTCCATTTACTAATCCGGAAATATCTTCACCTGCATCACCCACAATTACCATCAGATCGTCCACCTGAAGTTTTCCACCATTCTCAGCGCCAAGGTAAAGTATTGTCCCATCTTTATAACTTTCCAGCTCCATAGTGGCTTTATCTGTTTCAATTTCAGCCAGTAAGTCGCCTTTTTTAACGCTATCACCCACTTTTTTATGCCATGCTGCAATCACCCCTTCTGTCATCGTATCGCTCAAACGGGGCATTAAAATTTTTTCCGCCATGTATCTAAAATATTTCGCCCGAAATTAGTGAATTATATGTAAAGTTTACAAGTAAAAAAGGTTAATGGTTTCAAGTTTCAGGTTTCAAGTTTCGGGTCTCTGGCAACCTGTAACCTGTAACTATCTTCCCAACTCCAATTTCAATTTTTCTTTCAATTGCTGCACCAATGGATATTTTTCGATCATTTTTTTATATTGATCCACTGCTGTAAGCGGTTTTTCTATAGTTTCTTCCTGCACTTGCCGGTTTGGGTTGATAACATTAAAAATCTGAAGTTGAGAATTTTGTAATGCTTCTTTTAAAAATTCCGCAGCTTCATTTTTAGTGATCTCCACAAAACGATTCTCTAACGGATTGGATGTATATACATAAAATGAGTTGGCATCCACAATCTTCACAGTTGCCAGCGAAAAGCTTTGTGCTGCCGGGTTTCTATTATCCTTCAGCACCTGTGTAAATTTTTTCCAGGCTTCCAGAACCGCGGTTTCTTCTAAAGGAATATCTTCTTTTTCCGGCTCAATTTGTTTAAACTGTTTTCTCAGTTTTTCCAGGCTGCTAATTTTTTTACCTCCTGCTGTTTTTGTTTCTGCAAGGCGAGCCTCGGTAGTGGGAGGTGGTGTTGCAACTGTAACCGGAGTTTCCACATGCTTTGCCGGCGGTTCTTCTGAAATAGTAAGTTTAGCGGCAGGTGCCTGCGTATTGGTTGACTTTGTTTTTGGAGCTATTGGCTTTATTGCAACCGGCTGTATTTGCCGAAAAGCAAGCGCTCCTTTTGACTCAGTTAATTTTTTTTTTGATACCGAATTTTCATCCAGTGTTATTTGCATTGCTTGTTGCAGGTAGCAGAGCTTTATCAACGTAAGTTCTACATGTAACCTTTTATTACGTGCAGATCGGTAATTAATTTCCGATTCGTTAAGCACATTTAAGGCGCTGATCAAAAGTGGTGCTGAAACCTGTTTAGCTGTGCTGATATATTTTTCTTTAAAACTTTCAACCGTGTCTAATAAGGCAACTACTTTTTCATCTCTGCTTACTAAAAGATTTCGGATGAAAGATGCCATTCCATTAAGCACCAAATCGCCTTCGAAACCTTTTCGGTTAATGTCTTCATACAATAACATGGCGCTCGATAGGTCCTGTTGCTGCATAAAATCCATCAAACGGAAATAATAATCCTCATCAAGTATATTCAGATGCTCCAACGTATTGTTGTAGCTTATTTCACCATTGCTAAAACTTACAATTTTATCCATGATGCTTAATGCATCGCGCATACAGCCTTCACTTTTCTGAGCAATCAGTTGCAGGGAAGCCTTGTCGGCATTAACGCTTTCCTTTTTACAAATATCTTCCAAATGTTCTACCGTATCATTGGTGGTAATACGCTTAAAGTCGAAGATTTGACAACGGCTTAAAATGGTAGGTAAGATTTTATGTTTTTCGGTAGTTGCTAAAATAAAAATGGCGTAGGGCGGCGGCTCTTCCAGCGTTTTCAAAAAGGCATTGAACGCCGCAGAACTCAGCATGTGTACCTCATCTATAATATACACCTTATACCTGCCAGCCTGTGGAGCAAAACGCACCTGGTCTACTAATGTTCGAATATCATCTACAGAATTGTTACTGGCAGCATCGAGCTCATGGATATTAAGTGAACTGCCGTGGTTAAATGAAACGCAGGACTGACACTGATTACAAGCTTCTCCATCCGGCGTTTGACTTTCACAGTTGATAGTTTTTGCTAAAATACGGGCGCAGGTGGTTTTGCCTACACCACGAGGGCCGCAAAACAAGAAGGCATGCGCCAACTGATTCTGCTTGATCGCATTTTTAAGCGTTGTAGTAATATGCTGCTGGCCAACAACAGTATCAAAATTTTGTGGCCTGTATTTACGTGCTGAAACAATAAATTTATCCATGATAACTCCTCGCGACAAATGTAACATAATTGCGAGATGAATTGTTGTCTTGCGGGAGGATGTGGAAAATTGCTATTTTTTTACTGATAAAACTTTAACCCAGCCCTCGTTTTCATGTTCAAGCAAACAGATTTCTCCTATCTCTTCATAACAGGTTTTCAATTTTTTAATAGAAACTATTACCATTTCATCGATGTTAAATTTTTTAAGCAGTTTTTTATTACACACCTGATAATCTAAATTATTGTGCCTGAGATAGGTTCCGGTGCAATCCCGTACAATTGTCATTTCCCCCTCTATGTCGGGAATTTCAGTTGTTTGTTTTTTTGGCAACTTATCGTAGTCACAATAAGTAATAATAAAAGATATTTCATACACAGTTTTTTTATTACAGACGTGTTAATGGTGATAAATGCAACCATTGTAAATAAAACTGCCCGGAAATTTCCAGGCAGTTTTTTAATAAAGGGATAAAATATTACTCGTATCCGGGGTTTTGTACCAACGATGTATTCTTGTTCATTTCGTCTCTGGTGATAGGAGCGAAATACATTTTATTAACCCATTTTCTGTTTTCATGGGCTACGTCAGTTGTAGGCGTATAAGTATAGTTGTAAATGGTTTCATCATGTTTGTAAGGACTTGCTAATTGCTTTCCTGCTTTGAAAGTGCCGGTAATATTGATGAATGTCAGTTTTCTTCCCAGTGTTTCAGAAGCGATCATCCAGCGTCTGGCATCATGATAGCGTTGCTCTTCAAAACTCATTTCAATTCTTTTTCATTCCGATACCGGTTTTTAAGTGCTGCGCCAGTCTCTGTTGCTGGTATTTCTGGCATTCCGGAACGGAAGCGGATACGATTCAACCAGGTTCTGGCGGGTGCTTCTTCACCTAATTCAAGAGATGCTTCTATAAAATTAAAAACCACTTCTGTATATCTTATAAACGGCCATGGTATTAATTGCTTGGTATTAGCCTCTGCAATTTTAGGATCAGGATCAATGAATTTTCTCATATAATAACCTGTGCGGCTTCCATTCCAGTCTTCTATCGAACTGCTTCTTGTATCTAAACCGTTAAAAGTTATTTTAGAACCACCCTGTATCAGATCATATTTACCTGTTTGAATTTGATTGGCAGGGTCAACATTACCGGATACAAGATCTCTGGGTTTCCAGTCCGCTCCATCATATAGAACGGTAGCATAGAATCTTGGATCTCTATTTTTGTAAGGAGCAGCTTTATGTGTGGCATTGCTCCAGCTAAATGCTGTACCATCATTCATTTCAAAATCATCGACAAAGATACCGATGGGCGTATTGCCTGCCCAGTTATGATAACCGTTGGGACCATTATATTGGCCAATGCTAACCCCAGCACCTGTATTAACATTCAAATTGTAGTATCTGCCCCAAATTATTTCATCGCCCGCCGTTTCGTCCATGCCTTCTGCTTTACTGTATCCACCCATTGCGATCGACATATAATTCAGCTTTCCATTTTCAGCTGAAACAGGAGTTGCCAGATTTAACTTGTAACCAGCTTTATAAATAGGACCCAAATCCAAAGCAACTTGCGCTGCTTGCTTGGCTCTTTGCCATCTTTCAGCACGGTTGCCTCCTGCATAACCAAACAATTCAGGTTTTGGATGGCTACCCAGTTCCGGGAATTTTGTTGTGGCAACAGGCAGGTAATGCAGATCGCTGGCTGCATATAATAAAATACGCGATTTGAGTGCTAATGCTGCCAGAAGATTAGTTCTTCCTTTTGCCATTTCTTTATCATTGATCAGCCATGCTGCAGTATCGCAATCAGCTACAACAAAGTTGACACATTCTTCATAGGTGTTTCGTGTTGAGCTGTAATCTTCATCAAGTCCGTAAGTTTTTGTTATTAGTGGCACACCTCCATAATATCTTAATAGTTGCTGATAGAAAAAAGCTCTTAAGAAATGAGCTTCACCTTTCAGGCGATTAGCAAGCGCTGTATCAATTAGCGGTGACGCTAATTTTTCCAGGGTGAGGTTCGCTGCCCTGATGCCATTAAACATATTCTGCCATTCATAACTCGCGGGTACAAACCCAACGTTGCTGGGACTGGCGCTGCCTTCATTAATGGTATTAATGTTGCGGCCGGTATGTGTAAACACGGCTTCATCGCTAAAGCTGGCAAGCATTTCTTCAGTGAAACCACCCACGCCTAGGTATTGATTGTAAATACCGGTTACAAAAGCTTCTGCCAAAGGCCCATCCTGCCATGTAGTTTCGGCGGGAACCTCATTCGTTGGCTCGATATTTAAAAAATCTTTTTGGCAACTATAGCTTCCAATAAGAAGCAAGGTGAATATTAAGTATTGTAGAAATATATTGGTTTTCATGTGTTGTGTTTGATGATGATCAATGGGGTTTTAGAATGTAACAGTTGCGCCCACATTAAAAATTCGGGATTGAGGATAATACTGGCCATTAGTGCTTGTAGCCTCCGGATCCCAAAGCTTCATCTTATCCCAGGTAAAGATGTTCTGTCCATTGGCAAATACTCTTACATTGCTAATAACTTCCCTTAGCGATTTGGGCATATTAACAGCATATCCCAATTCGACATTTTTAAGGCGCAAATAATTACTACTGCGCAGGAAATAAGTGTTCCGTCCGGCTTTTGCAAAATCGGTATAATACTGATTGTTCCTGCTTGTTATGCGTGGATCAACACTACTTTCATTATCGACAGTCCATCTGTTGTCAAATGAGTATTGAAGATAGTTTCCAATATCACCCGATTCAGTTCCGAAGAAAAGCATTCCACCTGTGGCTCCCTGAAACATAAAACTGAAATCGAAATTGCGATAACTAAGGCTCCCGTTAAAACCGCCGGTAAATAGAGGATCGCGAGTTTTGTCGAGCGCAACCATATCATCACCGGTTATTTTTCCATCCTGATTATAATCTTTTAGTTTCATGTCGCCGGGTCGAAGATTATTGGTAAGTGCAGAATAATCGATCGTGTTAGCATCAATGTCTGCCTGGTTTTTAAACACACCGTCATATTGGTAAGCAACAATGGTGTAGCCGCTGGTTCCATACGGTTTGCCAGTAGAGCGCTGCCACTCAGGTACGCCAGCAGGTTCGCTTGAATAAAGCACTTTATTTTTTGCGTATCCGCCATTAATACCCAGGCTGTAGGTTACTTCCCCTACATTGTCGCTCCATGATATTTTGAATTCACCACCGCGGTTTGACATTTTACCTTTGTTGGTTGGTGGAAGTTTATTTGAAATACCACTGCTTTGCGGCACTAAACCTGTTTCGGCAATCAACGCTCGGTCTCTTTGATTGTAGAAATAATCCAGTTCTACCGATAGGCGATTATTTAAAAATGCAGCATCTAACCCGATGTTAGTGTTGGTGCCTATTTCCCATGTGAAATCTTGATTCGCTACTCTGGCTTCATATAATGCCTGAACAACTGCATCGCTTAAAACATAATTGGTGAAGGGATAAGACGAAATAAACTGATATTCAGCAAGGACGCCACCAAAATAAGGTTCTGCGCCCATCTGCCCCCATGAACCGCGTATCTTCAAATTATTAACAA
Organism: Paraniabella ginsengisoli; assembly: GCF_022513635.1. GTDB lineage: Bacteria > Bacteroidota > Bacteroidia > Chitinophagales > Chitinophagaceae > Niabella > Niabella ginsengisoli. The sequence goes on from NZ_JAKWBL010000002.1 coordinate 105,992, forward strand.
AGTTGACATTGTCCTTAAAAAATTTCTCTTCAGAAATACGCCAGCCTGCTGTTACGCCAGGAAAGAAACCAAATCTTTTATTGGGAGGAAAAATGTACGATCCGTCATAGCGCCATAAAAATTCAAATAAATATTTCTGTTCATAATTATATCCAACACGTCCGAAATAACTTAGCCGCGCTCTTCTGTAAGAGCCGCCACCATTGTTCTTTTCCAGGTCGCCCCCTACAGACATCACATCAATTGCATTAGAAAGGAAATATCTTCTAAAGGCATTAAACCCTTCGTAATCTTCTGTTTCCCGCTGCACGCCGGCAAGAAAATTAACTGAATGCGCGCCAAATGTTTTGTCATAGTTCAATAATCCTGAAAGGTTAATGTTGAGTGTATTTTCTGTCCATTGATTTAACCGGGGATCAGTAAATGGAGAGCGCAGCTCTTTCGTAAGTTTGGGTGTTACACCATCGGCTTCATACGAAGTTTTATCCCATGAATATAAATACCATGGCGTTTCAAATCGTTTTTGGTTTTTAAAGTATTTGTCAACTGCGGCTGTACCTGTAAGTTTTAATCCTTCAACTCCGGGTATCAGAATTTCAAGCCGACCTGTTGTTTGAATATAATCGCGTTTATCATTATCATAACCTGTTTGATTTGTTGTAATAACTACCGGATTTTGGCCGTATTCTATATCTCGGCCAGGCATACCGTTGGGCCAGATAGCCGGTTCATTTGGTTTGCCACGCATTAACATGCGAAATATTTCACCAGCACCATCTGTTGGAAAGGCACGGAACTCCTCCCGGCCTGCTATACCCAGCTGCAGGCTCATATATTTATTAATCTTTGCATCCAGATTTAATCGTAGATCATATTGCTTATATCCTGTTGCTGAATTCTTATAATAAGCGTCCTGGTTTTGATAACCTATAGAACCGAGATATTTTACATTTTCAGATCCCCCTGATAATTGTACATAGTGGCGCGATTGTGGTGACCAGTTTTTAAATGTAGCATCAAACCAGTCGGTATTTGGGTGGCCCCAAGGGTCAGAGCCATCACGATATTTCTGCATGTCTTCTGGGAAGAAACCAGTAGGAGAATTGATCACTGCATTATTATCCGGATTAGTATACGTTCCGGTATTTATTAAAGCATCGTAAGCTGTCTTCCACTGAGCCGGCGGTACGCTGCTTTCGTATATTGCCAGTTCATTTCGAAGTGTACCATATTCAACTGCATCGGTAAGCTTGGGGATCACAGTAGGTTGCGCCCAGCCCTGATTGAAAGTATAAGATAACATAGGTTTGCCGCTTTTGCCTCTTTTAGTTGTAATCAGTATCACACCATTGGCAGCTCGCGACCCATAAATTGCGGCAGAGGCATCTTTTAATACAGACATGCTTTCAATGTCGTTTGGATTTAATCTTTCCATACCTCCTTCGCGGTCAGGTACGCCATCTATTACAATTAACGCGCTGGAATTTCCTAAAGAGTTCGTTCCTCTTATTCGAATTGTAGAGCCGTCGTAACCTGGCTCACCACTACCATTTAGAGCAGTGATGCCGGGCAATCTTCCTGCTAAAGAATTGGTTAGATTTAATGTTGGAGTTTTGGCAAGTTCACTACCTTTTACGTCAGCAACCGCACCAGTTAGTGTTACCTTTTTTTGTGTGCCATAACCAACTACTACTACCTCATCCATGCTGGATGCCATTGGCTCTAATTCAATCATAACGCTGGTTTGGCCGTTTAATGAAACTTCTTTTTAAGAAAGCTGACATGCGAAATTTCGAGAATACTTTCAAGAGAAGTAGTAATAGAAAAATTACCGCTACTGTCTGTAAGTGTACTAGTTGTACCTCCTTTTACATTAACCGTAGCACCGTTAACGGGCTGACCTTTAGAAGTGACCGAACCTTTAACGGTTTGCGCATTTTGTGCACTTGAAGAAAGTAAAAGTGTTGTAAAAAAATGACAAGGCAGGCGTGCACATGGCTACGCCAGGTGAAGCAAGTTTTTAATTTCATGGACAAGCTGTTTTCGTTTAAAAATAGTTTGAGAGCGATTTAGGGCACCTCATGTAATAACGTGAGAGTGCAGCAAACATTTTACCGAAAAAGCAATCGGTTGCATTAAAAATCCTAAAATAATGTTAATTGTCAATGAGTAATTTTTAATTGGTTTTTTGTTTTGGTACGGGGTTTGCAAGGTAGGGATGTAAATATTACGTAAATAAAAATCCAATTTCTATGAAATCAATTCTTAAAGTTTTAGGTGTAGCAATGTTCGCAACTTTAATCTTCAGTGCATGTAGCAAAGATGATGATCCGGCCAATAATGATTTATTTGCAGGCACTTACAAAGGTAGCGTTAGCTATTCAAATGGAGACGAAAGCAAGTCAAATGAAAACGGTTCTGTATTTGTAACAAAAGTGGGTGACCGGTATGATTTTAAGTTTTCTGATGGTATTCCCGCAATTACTAATGTAACAATTTCAGAAGGTGATGGAGGTTATATAGGCACTGTAAATGGATATACAGGATTTATTCGTTTTAATGCTAATAATTTAAACATTGCTGTTGGAAAAGACGGAGCAACATGGACTTCCAATGGTGACAGATAATTTCTGTAAAGTAATTAATTTAAAAGCCTGCGTAATGAACGCAGGCTTTATTTTTTGCTATAATACTTTTTATTTATTCACCCATAATTTCCACTTGTCATCAAACTTATACCATTTGCCATCGCTTCCTCCCCATTTCCATTCAGGTACTTCGCTCCATGCATTTCCATCGGTACTCCAAACTAATTTACCTTCATTTATCTTTAGCCATTTGCCATCTTTATCTGCCCAGCTTTCACTTTCTACTGCTGCCCATTTTTTACCATCTGCGCTCCACCACAAACTCGCTTTTTTATCAAGTTTATACCAGTAAGTTTTGCCTTCAAACATACCAGGCCAGGTTTGTGTTTTAGATTTCATCCAATCTACAGTGACTGAATAAGGGACAGGACTATTTACACTTATAGCGTAAGTACTGGTTGCGACCAGGCTAAAGAAAGCAGCGGCCAAGATTATCTTATCATTTTGGAATAGTTTAAATAAGGTGCGGATTAATATATTATAAGCTGAATGCTGGTTTTATGATAACTTAAACGCTGGTTTTATGAACAAATTAGCAATTGTTACAACTTGTGCTTTGGTCAAAAATTCATCAAAGCTTTCTGCTGCTGCGGCTTGCGTAACACCTGGCGCTATGTTGGTGATTTCTACACCTGCCTGAGTTGTGTTTTGCTCACCTGCGTATACTGCATTTGCTGCTTCTACCTTGGTATCATTACCATTTGCGGCATAAGTGATCCATGGTTTTAAGGGTATACCTGCTGCATTTACCATTTGGCGCAAGTGCGATGCATGGCGGGCCTCAACAGAGTGGATTTGTAAGGCAGTAGTTAATACCGGGTTGCCTTTAAGTGCCGGTGCCTGGCCTTTGTAAGCTCTAACTCCTGTATCTTCAAATGCCGTAGCGACTTTTAACCAAGTGGCGTAGTTAGTATATACATCCGCAAAAGTTCCACCCATTTGATAATTGTTATTAGCATCGTAAGTACCACCAGCCCTAAAGTCAAAATTGGTATATGCTAATGCTGGGCGTGCGTTACTACCCAAGGCTTCTTTAAGAAGGTTGACATGCGCTAATTCGTGATCGCGAATAGTAGTAATGGCTTGTTGAGCAGTTGGATTGGGAAAGTTAAATGTAACGTCTTTAACTGCTGAATTAGGATCTTTACCTACAATGGTATGATTGTAAAAATGATATTCCAGGTATTCCAATGTAAGTGCAAAGTTCAAAACATCATTTACAGGCGTTGTGCTGCCCTGGCCATAAGCTTTTGTAAACATGGAACTTAAGGCTAACGGTAATGCTGCAAATGAAAGCTGCTTACCCATTTTGTAAAAGTTTTTCATGACATGTCTCCGGGGACTAATTTTGTCATATATATCAGCATCTGTTTTTTGAATTTCGTCTAATATGCCAAGGATATTCATAGTTGTAATATTTAATGGTTAAAGATTGATAACGTTGATTTTTGTTTTGATGTATTTAGCAGCTAAAGGCAATACTTTGTCTGGAGTAAGTGCTGCGTCAAGGCCGCCGGCATTATTAGCTCCCAAAGCTGTAAGGCTATTTAGATCTGCAAAAGATCCGTTAGATATCTGGTCGCGAACCCATGCTGCATGACGTGCTTCAACAGAAACGATCTGACCTGCAATTACCAGGTATGCGTCTGTTGTAAGCATTACGCCTGCGCCGTTGTAAGCGGCTACGCCAAGGTCTTCAAAAGCTTTTGCTGCTCCAAGTACACTTGCGGCATCAGAAAAATCGATAGTAGAAAAATCTACTTCAAGGCTTCCGATAGCTTTAGCACCTAAAGCCTTTTTGAAAAACTCGCGATGTGCTATTTCATGATATTGAACATCTGTGAAGTAAGCTTTTTGTGCAGCGGTAAAGCCTGAAGCAGGATTAGCAGCAACTTGTATGTAGAAAGCAGCTTCTAATTGTTCTAATGCATAAGCATAATTCAATACACCAAAATCATCTTTAAAATCAAGTGTAGCACCGTCTTTATTTTGATCTTGTTTGTACCAGCCACTTTTTTGGCATGATGATGAAGTCAACAGGGCTACACCTGCGGTACTCATACCTAACGCAGAAAGAAATTTTCTTCTGTTGTAACCTTCCTTGCCAAGTTCTTTTTCGGAAGTTGTCAGGTTCGAATGTTCTGATTTCATAATATTTGATTTTTTGATTTGGAAATAGGTTTTGGGTACTTACAGGTGCCCTTTCTTTTTATATACGTGATACTTTTAATAGTGGATTCTTTTTGTTAAAATTATTTTTATCAAAAGGCGTGACTTAGAGTTACTTGTAAAACCTGAGAGCGGTTGAGTTATTCAGAATGATACAGATTGCAAATTGTAGAGCAGAGAACGAGAATTTAAGAACAAGTGGAGTAATAGATTTTGGTGTACCGTCGGGGTGTTAATGTTGTCGTTAGTGTGTTGATTGATGATCGGAACGATGAACGGAGCGTCGCAAGGAAGATGCTATATATTTTTCAGCCGGGCCAATAATAAAAAATAAAGAACACAAAATGGGGCTGCCCAAACCTGCAGCCCCAAATACTGATATGTCACTCTCTAACCATGACATGTTATAGATACGAGAGTTTTAAAAAATGGATTCAGGAAAATTAAATTTTACCCATCACGTATAATTGCTCCAAGTTAGGGGTTGGGCTTCCACCTTCATTTTCGAGGGTGATGGCGAATGCCTGGGCGTTAGGTATGTTTTTTAATTTGCAAACAGAATTACAATCGCCAAGCACACCAGCGTCAATTGGTTTGCCATCTAACAAAGCCCAAAGCTGGTATTGCTTGCCTTTAGGCGCTTGTGGAAGGGCGTTGGCGATCAGGTAAACATCTTTATTGGATTTGCTCCAGTACACAACAGCCTGACTATTTTCTTTGCCCGGCACGCCACTTAAAGCAACTTTGATCATATCCGGCCCTGAAATAAGCTGCATGTTTTTACCCAGCTCATTAAACCTCGTTTGTATGGAACTGTTCTTCGCATACAGTTGATCGCGTTGAAGAGCAAGTTGTCTGTTTTCTCCAACAACTTTTTTGTATTTAGAATAAGTATAGACATTAAGCCCAGCGCTTATGATAAACAATATAATTGAAGCTGCGGCCAGATATTTTATAAAAGGCGTTTTTCCTCCGCTTTCTAGTTTATGAACTTTGGGGTCATCTACAGCTTCATAATTTGAACCTGGAGTTTCGAGATTAAGTTGATTAAACAACTGAGATTTTAAATCGGGATTAACAGGCACAGCATGGCTCATGGAAGAAACTTCCAGTTCGTTTTCGAATGTTTGTATTGCCTGCTCTATTTCCGGATGCGTTGCACGGAGCGTTTCAAGCTCAGCTGCTTCCTCAGCATCTGCCAGGCCTAATACATAACTTTCAATTATGCCACTTTGTATGTACTCCCGTATATCCATCTATTGTTTTATCCTACTTCTTAATTCTAACAAAGCTTTACGCAACCTGGTTTTTACAGTACCTAAAGGCACGCCGGTTGTTTGGGCTATATCACTCTGACTAAATCCGTCGAAATAACACATTTCCACCACCATCTTATATTCATCTCTAAGGCCACCAACAAATTTGCGAAGGCCAATAGCATCAATATTCAAAGCATTATCTGCAGCTATTTCACTATTATTGTCTGTAAGTTCAACATTCTGCCTGGAATTTTTCCAGTCCTTGCTTCTCAAAGTGTCAATTGCTGTATTTCGCACTATTGAAGACATCCAGGTAAATAACCGCCCTTTTATACTGTCAAAAGTACTTGCCTGATTCCAGATTTTTACAAAACTATCCTGCAAAACGCTATCTGCTAATTGATCATCTGATATAAAATTGCGTACGATGCCGTTTAAGGCAGCAGCATAGTTGTCATACAAATAGCTAAATGCATTTGGATCGCGTTGCTTCAATAGAGCAACCAGCTCTTGTTCGGTATATTTTTGTATGGCTTTCAATAGAGGAAGTTCACATCAGTGAACAGATATACGAAAACTGTACCAAGACGGTTTTTGAATTAATAAATTTTTTTTACCGGGCTCATGTTAATTTAAAACAGGGTGTTTTTTGAATTCCTTTTCACGATCAAACAGATATCTGTATGTTGTGAGTAAGCGACTTCTGTGTGTTCCCAATGCTTCAGCTACGTTGATCATTTTTGGATTAAATTCTCCGATCCACTGCATCTCGAATTTTTCGTAAATAGGTTTTCCCAAGAAATATTGGCCATTTTCTATCTTCAGATTCTGAATCAGTCGGCAACCTTCAATGATCATATAAGCATCAACACCTTTGCCTTGAAATTCAGGAACAATGCCAAACACCAACCCAACGAACTTGTCACAAGATCGTGTTTTTTTGTAAAATAAGAATTTTAATTTATCAATTAAACCAAACTTGCCATTCAGGTATTTGAACCATTGGTTTAAATCGGGGAGATTTACCCAAATACCAATGGGTTCATTTTTATAATAAATAATCCAGTTCACTCTTTCATCCATCACGGCCTTCATGGATTGAAACATTTTTAGCGCTGTTCTTTCGTCCAATTGCTTTAATCCACCGTGACCCGCCCACGCCTTATTATATACAATGGTGAAATCTCTAACGTATTTAGATAGATTATTCGTTTTAATATTATCCGATGAATAATCAGGGTCTTTTGACAAAGCGGCATGGCGTTCATAAAACTTTTCCTGGATGCGGCTGCCAACATTCAGGCCAAAGCATATCTGGTTAAAGAAAGGTTGAAAGCCATAATTTTCCAGAAGCGTTTTATAATAAGGCGGATTATAATTCATACGATATAGCGGAGGTTCAAAACCTTCAACTACCAAACCCCACCAGGTGTCTCTTTCTCCGAAATTAATGGGGCCATCCATTGCTGTCATTCCTTTTTGCGTCAACCATTCCTTTGCAGTATCGAATAAAAGATTGGCAGCTTGCTGATCGTTTATACAATCAAAAAAGCCAATACCACCTACCGGTCCGTCATCACCTTTTGATTTATATTTTTTATTTACAAAAGCGGCGATACGGCCAATCAGGTTTCCACGTTCATCTTTTAATATCCAACGTATTGCTTCTCCGGAACGAAAGGTTTTATTTTTTTCTTTATCAAAAACTTCGTTGATGTCTTTATCCAGCGGGCGAATGTAATTAGGATCATTTTTGTTGATGATTACATTTACCAAAATAAAATCTTTGGCAAGGGAAGGATTGTTTACTTCAATCAGGTTCATTGCGATTCATTTTTTTAATTGCAGCACTTTCCAATAACGATTTCATTTGAGTGATAGCCACTTTATTGAGTTGTTTCAGTCTTTCACTTTGTGATAAACCTTGGGTAATAAGTAGCGCATTAATGCTTTCCAGATTGCTCAATACCACTAATTGTTCTAAAGTCGCAAAATCTCTAATGTTTCCTTGTTTGTCGGTATTGTTCTGTCTCCATTCTTTTGCAGTAACACCGAATAACGCAACATTTAATAAGTCGGCTTCATTGGCATAAACAAAGCCAGCTTGTAGGTTGGTGATTTCTTTAGGTATCAAATTGTCTTTAATAGCATCTGTATGGATTTGGTAATTAACCTTTGCCAGCGTTCTTTGTAAATTCCAGTCTAATTTCAGGCGATTATTTTCTTCGTTTTTTAAGCGTTGAAATTCATTAACCAAATATATCTGAAACTCTGGGCTTAACCACATTGCAAAGTGGAAGGCGATGTCTTTATGTGCATATGTTCCGCCGTAACGCCCTGCTTTTACGAGCATTCCGATAGCAGATGTTCGGGCAATCCACTGGCCAACAGACATAATGAATCTGTTTGTTCCTGCTTCCTGACCATTACCCCGAATTCGGGGTAATTAAAATGGGGGTTGTTGATTTTCTCCCAAACTCCCAAATACTCCAAGGTATTTTTATTAGTTATCCATTTGCCGATCAATCCGCTACCTTCTTTAAAAGATACTGTCATATCGGTAAGACTGATATAATCGGTATCTTTTTGATAGATAACCTTTACCGTTGCTTTTTGTACCCGAAGTATTCTTTCTTTTGCCATTGATGTTAAAAGCCAAACTTACATGATTTTTTTTATGGACAGGCTGAACTATCGAATGGCTTTTATACCAAGTATATCTATAAGTAGTTCGAAGCTTTTTTCTACAACATTGTGCCTCCGGAAGAAAGTATTGGACTATCCCTGAAGTATAGCGGTATTAGTTGCTCGTTCCCGTCGGCGCTTCTTGTTCTTGGCTGGTTAGAAAAGCAGACCTTTGGCGTCTTGAAAGCATTGGAAATGGAGCGCAAGGACTCATGTGTTTATTTTACGATTGTTTCCTAATGCTAATCTTCATCCTTTTCAATTTTAGCCTCAGTCGGCGTGTTTACTCTACGCAAAGAGTCTCTTTTACGTTGTTTCGCAATAGAATCTTTTCGATGCAGATCTTTGCGTTTGGCCAAATCTTTTACGCGTTGAATACTATCTCTAATGGCTTTCTGCCTGCTGTAACTAGTGCCTACGCTATTAAGAAACATTTTCTTTGCAATAATAGCATCATGTCCATAAATATCTTCTCTGAAATTTAATACGCTGCTATCATTAACCCACGAGGTGAAATAAGTAATCAAAACAGGGATCGGCTTTTTAACTCTTATATATTTTTCTTTATAAGTACGCATCAGGCTGTCTACTTTTTTGGCGCTGTAGCGAACGGTATCATTTAAAATATAGGCAGCTAATTTCGCGGGCTCTTTCAAACGAATGCAGCCATGACTATAACTTCTTTTATCACGATTAAAAAGACTTTTGGCGGGAGAGTCGTGGAAATAGATATTATAACTGTTTGGAAAAAGAAACTTTACCAATCCTAATGAATTCCATGGTCCAGGCTTCTGGCGTACACGGCCTTTAATAATTTCCATATGATTGCGTGCCAGGTAAGCAGCGCTGGGTTTGCCATGCATTTCGTTTTTAACAATACTTGAGGGAACATTCCAATAAGGACTAAAAACAATGTTGCTTAATCGCCCCGTAAACACAGTAGTATTGTTGCCTTCTTTCCCCACAACAACATCCATGTTCCAGGCAGGTTGTCCATATTCGTACACATGCAGCCTGAATTCGGGGATATTAACCATAATAGATCGGCCACTATCGGCCGTATTGCCAGGAAGCCAGCGCATACGTTCCATATTTATAAGAATTTGCTGAATGCGCTCTTCAAGTGGAATGTTTACATCTTTTAAAAAAGTTCTGCCAGCGGTACCATCAGGCTTGTATCCGTAAGTTTTCTTTAATTCATTCACTGCGTCAGCTAATTCGCTGTCATACAAATTGGTTAGCATACTGTCTTCTACATTCAGAAAACCTTCAATTTTGAGTCGCAGCTTTAAAGTTTTTACCGCAGCATCGGAATAACCTTTTGTCATTACTTCCACCTTACTATTCACAACAGGCCATCCGCCGTTATCCTTGATTTGCTTATACTTCAGTAACTGATCTCTGAGTTTTAAGTATTGAGGATTGTGCGGAGCGTATTCATCTGCATATTGCCCGTTTTTAGAAAGTACAGAGTCGAGCATGGATTCGAGCGTCAGCTTCTTTTTGGGGATATACCATTCAAGCGATTTGGTGGTGAAATTTGGATTGGAACGGTACGCATGATCTGAATAAGTATAAAAATATCTGGTTAGCAGAATTTCAAGATTCTGATAAAGAGAATCGTTTTTAGGCTTGATATAAGCTATGCTAATCAACCTTTCCATTTTATCATTCAGCCATTGATGGTAAACCGATGAATCTTTTGAATAATTCAGATAGTTTTTCAAAAGGTTCCAGAAAGATATAGTGTGTTCCGGTAATCCTTCTTTTGAAAACCAGGCGTACTGATAATTTCTGCTATTGTAAAAACTTTTGATCCGGTTGGTGAGCGTATCGTCCAATTCGTTCTTTGCCAAAATAAACCTCACCGTAAAGCTGTCAATAAACAGGGAATTAAAGGAATTGCTGGTATCAATAGTAACATCAACCTTAGTGATGGCTTTTTCTTCTTCTTCCAGCTTATTTTTATCATCTTTTTTATCAAAAAGGTTACAGGAGGCAAAGAAGACGGTTGAAAAAGCAGTTATGAGTAACGGTATTCTGGACTTCATACAGGTTAAGGTAAATAATTTGCGGACAAAATTAGTCTTAATTGAAATAAAACGAAGATGCCTTTTAATATTAATTACTCCCTTACGGTTTTCAGGAAAATACCGCTGCTCAACTGGTATTTTGTCAGATATTTAATACTTCACCCTGAAATGTGAATAATTTGTAAATCTGCTGTACCATAATACGCAGAGAAGCCTTACTTTTGCAGCCACAAAAATAACCAGACCTCAATTAATATGGCAAACGTTGGTAAAATTAAGCAAGTTATTGGAGCGGTAATCGATGTACAATTTGGCGATACACTCCCAGAAATTTATAACGCATTGGAGCTTACTAAAGAAAACGGCGAAAAGCTTGTGCTCGAAGTTCAGCAACATTTGGGTGAAGACAGCGTTCGTACCATCGCAATGGATGGAACTGAAGGGCTTGTTCGTGGCACAGAAGTGCGCGATACAGGTAAAGCAATAGCAATGCCTGTAGGCGAGGCTATAAAGGGCCGCCTTTTTAACGTAACAGGAGACGCAATTGACGGTTTACCACAGGTTTCTAAGGAAAACGGTCGCCCGATACACGCTATGCCTCCTGCTTTTGAAAACTTAAGTACTGCTTCTGAAATATTATTTACCGGTATCAAAGTAATCGATCTGATTGAGCCTTATGCAAAAGGTGGTAAAATTGGTTTGTTTGGTGGTGCGGGTGTGGGTAAAACTGTACTAATCCAGGAATTGATCAACAATATTGCCAAAGGACATGGAGGTTTATCGGTGTTTGCTGGTGTTGGGGAAAGAACCCGTGAAGGAAATGATTTGATGCGTGAGATGATTGAGGCAGGCATTATGAAATACGGCGACGATTTTAAACATAGCATGGAAGAAGGCGGCTGGGATTTGAGCAAAGTGAACATGGATGAGCTGGCTGAATCTAAAGCAACTTTTGTGTTCGGACAGATGAATGAACCTCCGGGAGCACGCGCACGTGTGGCTTTGAGCGGTTTGACTATTGCTGAGTATTTCCGTGATGGTGAGGGCGAAGGAAAAGGTAAAGACATTCTCTTCTTCGTAGATAATATATTCCGTTTTACACAGGCTGGCTCTGAGGTATCAGCACTTTTAGGCCGTATGCCTTCAGCAGTAGGATATCAGCCAACACTTGCTACAGAAATGGGATTGATGCAGGAACGAATTACTTCTACTAAAAATGGTTCGATTACATCTGTACAAGCGGTTTACGTACCTGCGGATGACTTGACTGACCCGGCACCTGCAACAACATTTGCTCACCTTGATGCAACAACGGTATTAAGCCGTAAAATTGCGGACTTAGGTATTTATCCGGCGGTGGATCCACTTGATTCTACGTCGCGTATTTTGATGCCACAAGTAGTGGGTGATGCGCATTATGATTGTGCGAACAAAGTGAAAAGAATTTTACAGCGTTATAAAGAGTTACAGGATATTATTGCCATCCTTGGTATGGATGAGTTGAGTGATGAAGATAAAATGACTGTAGCGCGTGCACGTAAAGTACAACGTTTCCTTTCTCAGCCTTTCCACGTGGCAGAAGCATTTACAGGATTGAAAGGTGTGTTAGTTCCTATCGATGAAACTATTCGCGGATTTAACATGATCATGGACGGAGAAGTAGATGAATATCCGGAAGCAGCATTTAACCTGGTTGGTAATATTGATGATGATTGAAAAAGGTAAGAAATTATTAGCGAACGCGTAATCTGAGTACTTAGTATTGAGATTTTTAGTACTAAGATTCGATTTAAAGCAGCATGTATTGGAATGCACAATTATAGAGAGTTGCTTATTTGGAAGCGTTCTATGGATTTTGTAGTCCGTGTGTATGAAGTGAGTACATTGTTTCCTGTTGAAGAAAAGTATGGCTTGACGGTGCAATTGAGAAACTGTTCAGTTTCGATACCAAGTAATATTGCAGAAGGTGCAGGCCGGGGTTCTAACAAACAGTTTAAACGGTTTCTTGAATTTTCGATGGGTTCAATAAATGAAGCACAGACGCAAATTGAATTGGCTTTTCGTTTTAAGTATCTGACAAAAGAGCATTTTGAAATATTGATTGATGAAGCAGCGCAGATTTATAAAATGACTTTGGCTTTTTATAATGGTTTAAAGGATTAAGTAAGTTAGTCTTAATACTAAAATCTACAAATCTTAATACTAAATGAAATTAAATATTTTAACTCCCGAAGGAAGTATTTATAGTGGTGATGCATTTGGTGTTCAAATGCCAGGTGTTACAGGTTCGTTTGAGGTACTTAACAAGCATGCACCAATGATTGCGGCGCTGGGTGAAGGTAAGTTGAAAGTATTACAAGGAAGCCTTACCGGTCCCGCTACTTTTTACAATATCCAGGGTGGGTTTGTAGAAGTGCTGAATAATAATGTGACAGTTTTAGTAGAAGGAGCTTCAAAAATTTAGAAAGAAATTTTATAAAGGATATCCGCAGTTTTAAAAAAGCTGCGGATTTTTTTTATGTAGTTATAATTGGTTTTCTGAAAATGCATAGTAGCATAAAACAACCCCACTATTTGTGGGGTTGAAAAATATGATCCTACAAAAATTGTTACGTTTTATTTTGCTTTTACCACCAACGTTCCTGCCAATTTATCGTGCAGTGTTTGTTTTTTATCGTCCCACAACATCATTAAGTAGCCTATCAGTAAGATGATGGCAGAAAGATATTTTGCAAAATGCCGACCTGTTGCATTCAGAAAGGATATACGTTCGCCGCTCATACCTGTTACTTTTAAGCTTAATGCCCGTTTTCCAAGTGTAGCCTGTGCCGCGCTGGATTCTTGAAGCGCAAAATACAACCAGCTAATAACTAAAGACACAATATTTGCTGTGTTAAAGTAAGAAATTCTCATGGAGCTGGAAAACCCTTCGTTCTCTGCGACAGACATAATTTCTTCCGTGCTTGGAGATCCGAATATCATTTTTATAAAATAGCCTATTATCCCGACTATTATCCCGTCAATTAAAGCTGCTCCAAATCTTTCCCAAAAGCCTCCATATACAGCTATGGGTTGTTCATTAAACAGGTTTGATTCTCCCTGGTTGGTGTAGTTTGATGTTGGTTCCATCGTAGTGTTTGTTTTAGTAAATAATAATATCCTAAACTAATACAAGTTTTTTGAAAAAGCAACAGGTTAAGGTAAATAAAAAAACGCTCCTTTAATTTGGAACGTTCTTCAAATAAAATTATCTTATCAATACTTCGTTCAATTGCCTCTGGGCTTTTGCAAATCTGCATATCCAAAAACACGCTGTAAAAGCGGAGTGGTACGTGCCGATACATTGGTGCGAATATCCAATTCTTTTTGGGCTACATATAAAAACATGCCGTCAATGGCTCTGGCGGCAATAAAATCATTAAGATTTGGTTCAAGTTTTTTACTCAAAAAAGGAATGGCATTATAGGCTTTTACAAGCGTGTTATACTCACTGCTGGCGCCCGTGGTACGAACGGTGCTGTCAACTATGGGTTTAAATTCTTTCATAAGTTGCGGCGTCATGGATGCTTTAAAATACTGAGTTGCCGCCTGATTATTCCCACTTAGCAAAATGCTGGCTGCGTCACCAATGCTCATATTTTTTACAGAGTTGAGGAAAACTGGTTTGGCTTTCTGAACTGCCAGCGACATAGCATTGGTGAATTTAGAAGTTACATTGTTTACTACGGATGTCAACCCTAAATCTCTTAATGTTTTTTCGATTTTAGCGGCTTCGCCAGGAAATGCAAACTTAACCAATGCATTTCCCTGATTAGGATTAGCAAAGGCATCAAAACCGCTGAAAAGCCCTTGTGTTAAGGCTTCTTTTAATCCCTGTGACATTTCAAAATTAGAAAGTGTGCCCGCTACATTTTTAAGCGTATCGCAACCGGATAAAAAAACGTGCTGCATAGCACGCACGCAAATAATAGTTTTCTCATGATACAAATTTAGGATTGATGATCGAATGTTTATAAACTATTGAATGTATAATTTATTAATTCATTCTTGGGTCAAGCGGCGCATTGATGATTAACTCATATTCGCCACCCAGCTCTTTCAGTACATCTTTCCACAGTTCCTTTTCATTTTCTGAAAAAACAAATTTTTTAGTAGCATTGGCTACGATCCATGTCTTTTCTTCCATTTCTATATTTAGCTGTCCTTCACCCAACCGCTATATCCCAAAAAGAACCTGATCCTGTTCGTGTCTGCCGTTCTTGAATTAATAAGTTCGATCAACTTTTCAAACTCGCCGCCCCAATAAATTCCGTCCAGGATTTCTTTACCTCCCGGAATGTCTTCAGGATATTGATGAAGAAAGTGCAGCGTATTTAGCTCAACTGGGCCAC
Source organism: Paraniabella ginsengisoli (assembly GCF_022513635.1). Classification (GTDB taxonomy): domain Bacteria; phylum Bacteroidota; class Bacteroidia; order Chitinophagales; family Chitinophagaceae; genus Niabella; species Niabella ginsengisoli. Next base: position 121,177 of record NZ_JAKWBL010000002.1, read on the forward strand.
CTTCAAAAACGGGAAGTTGAAAATCACCTAATTCAGGTACAAGTTCATCAACTGAATAATCCAGTTTTCTGTTAAGCACAAAACCAAAACTTCCTTCCTCGTTATGTTCGCAGAGAAAAATAACTGTTCTCAGAAAATTGGGATCGTCCAGATGAGGGTTGGCAATTAATAATGTTCCATTTCCAGGCTTTATCATAAAGCCAATATAGTAATTTTTTATGAAGGAAACAGCGTGTGTTTTCATTTATAAAAAGTTAAATATGACGAAGCAGGTTGTTAATAGTGAACGACTTGATTGCTATGATTATATTTGCCATTGTGAAAAAATTATTCTCTTCTATTACTGTTTTAATTACGTTGTCTTTAATCGGCATTATCGTAATGCAAATTTCATGGCTTAAAAACCTCATTGCATTGCGTGAAGAACAGGTGAAACAGAGTATTGACAAGGTTTATGGAAATGTTGTGGATGAATTCAGCCATCTAAGAGATCAGTATATAAATAACGCTGCAACTGATGATTATAATAACCTTTTTTCTCAAAGAGGTTTTTTTGACAATTACAGGTCTATAACCATAGGATCTAAACTAAGCAGTGATGAAATTGAAAAGATCATCCAGCGAGAACTTGAAAAGGCAGGGCTCGAAAAGATGAAATTTGAATACGCTTTCATGTCTGGTGGCTGGACGAGCAAAAACATAAATATAGACAAACAGTCACCTGATTTTTTTATGGCTAGTAATGACTCGCTTAGAAGTTACATGCCTTCAATCATTCCTATTCTTCCTAAAAGCGGCTCCGCATCAGAAAATATAACGAAAGAAGAGAGCTTAATATTTGTTGTAACAAATTGGAAAACCTTTGTGAAAAAGGCTTTGATCGGAAAAATCATGCTAGCGGTTTTATTTACCCTGGTAATCGTTGCCGCATTTTACCTTACTGTATATACCATGTTAAGGCAGAAAAAGTTAGGAGAGATCAAGAATGATTTTATTAATAATATGACCCATGAATTTAAAACGCCAATTGCTACTATTTCACTAGCCGTAGATGCTTTAAAAAATGAGAAAGTAATTGGAGACCCTGAAAAGCTTAATTATTTCAGCGCTATTATAAAGGAAGAAAATCATCGCATGAATAAGCAGGTGGAAACAATTTTAAAGGCTTCTCAGTTTGAAAAACGTGAAGCTGAAATAGATTTTAAACCTTTGCACGTGCATGAAGTAATTGAAAACGTTGTGGATAATTTTCAATTGCAATTACATGATAAAAGCGGAGATGCTGAACTTAAGCTAGCCGCTTCAATTGACAGGATAAATGCCGACGAAGTACATTTCACCAACCTGGTGAATAATCTTATAGATAACGCTGTAAAGTACTCAAAAGGTAATGTTCCTATTCAGGTAAAAATTTCCACAAGCAATACGGCTAATAGTATTGTCATCAAGTTTGAAGATAACGGAATTGGTATGAGTCGGGAAACACAGAAAAGAATCTTCGAAAAATTCTATCGTGCCCATACTGGTAATTTGCACAATGTAAAAGGCTTTGGTTTGGGATTGAACTATGTAAAGTCGGTTGCCGATTCACACAACGGTTCCGTAAAAGTAGACAGCGTTTTAGGTAAAGGATCTGTGTTCACGGTAGAATTTCCACTGTTAAATAGTTAGAATTTTGTACTTATAATTTAGAGTTTAGGATTTAGTGCTTTTCATCATGCCTGTTTTTTACCAGCAAAATATTAATGAAACTACCCGGTTGGGTATTTGGAAAATAGAAGAAGATGAATCTTTTTTTAAGCAGTTAATACCATTACACCGAGATGTTACGCATCCGCATAAACGGTTACAACATTTAGCGGGACGGTTTTTGTTGAGATATTTGTTTGCAGATTTTCCTTCGGATCTTATTCAGATTGCCGATACCAAAAAACCTTTTTTACCTAACGAGGCTTATCATTTTTCAGTTTCGCATTGTGGAGATTATGCTGCTGCAATTGTTAGTACAAATAACAGAGTGGGAATTGATATAGAAATTCCAACGAGTAAAGTAGCAAGGATCCGCCACAAATTTATTAGCAATGATGATGAGCTGTTGCGGCCACAAACTATTGAAGAATTGACGCAATTATGGAGCGCAAAAGAAGCCGTATTTAAATGGGATGGAAATGGCGAGGTGGACTTTAAGCAGCATATACAATTGAAGCAATATAAAAGGGACCGCAGTTTGATGGAATGTTATTTTGTGAAGCGTAATATGCTTATCGATATTCATCTGGAGTATTTGCCACCCATTTGCCTTAGTTATATTTATACACCAACTTTGCTCTGATATGATTTACGAGTTGGATTTATTAGCCAACAATAAACAAATGGCATCTTCGTTGCTACGCTCAGTTCAATTGTAAAATAGATGGCATCCCACATATACGACAATAGGTAACGTGAGTTTATTTTTTTATGAAATACTATAGAATCATCAACAACCGGCATTCCGACCGGTAGCGAAGCGGAGTGGAGGAATCTCCTAAATTGATGGAGATGCCTCAGCTGCGCTCGGCATGACGACGTTTAGCATGGAGTATCAAATACAAAGACCAAAACTCACGTTAGGTAATTAACAAGTTGAAATTGAAACCACGAATGATGAAAATCTTTTTTTAATTATCGCCTTTTTTGCAACATCATTTATTGCGGATGCACAGAAAATATCAAAGCATGATTTAAAAACTGGAGACCTGCTTTTTCAGAATCTGGATTGCGGCGATATGTGTGATGCTATTGAAGCCGTAACTAAAGGTTGGAAGGGGAATTCGTTTTCTCATATAGGCATGGTGGAAAAACTAAACGATACGATTTATGTTTGGGAAAGTATGGGGCCAGGTGTAAGAAAGGTTTTATTGGATTCATTTCGAGAACGCTCACAGCACCCATTAGTTATTGGCAGATTAAAAAATCAGTATAAAAAGTTTATACCCTCAGCTATTCAATTTATTCATAAAAATAACGGTGTTGCTTACGATCACGATTTTTTGTATGGAAACGGTAAGTACTATTGCTCCGAATTAATTTATGATGCTTTGATGTATGCCAATAATAACAAACCGTTTTTTAAGCTTTATCCCATGACGTTTAAACAGCCGGGCTCCTCATCTTATTTTCCTGTGTGGGTTAATTATTACAAAAGGTTAAATATGCCGATACCTGAAGGGCAGCCAGGATGCAATCCCGGCGGGCTTTCCAGGTCGAACAAGATTTTTATTGTTGGTGAATTTTAAACGGGGTCATCATAGTCAAGTAAGTTCAAGTCTACATTCTCCAATCCGCTGATCCCGTCGATCGATCCTCTGATATGTGTCGCATTAAGCAACACTTTTTCCAGCTGTTTTTCACGTGCTTTCCAAAGCCGTTCCATTGCATCGCGCTCTCTTTGTATGCTCATTTTCATACTTAAAAACCTTCTCTTATTGCTTTCCATTGTTCCGAAAATTCAGTACTGGTCAGGTATCCGTAAAGCATATTCATTTTATCACCTTTGTTTTCCTGGCTTTTTGCGGCATTATAAATTCGGAATATACCGTCACGCAAAACAGAGGCCAATGCTTTTGCCTCCGAAAAAGAACATATCCAAACACCATCTTTTTCGCCAAAACATTCCATGTCCTTCGGATACCTTCGTGTAACCAAAATCGCAATATCAGCGCCAAGCGAACGCATATCGGCTTTTAGTTTTTCTATCCATTCACCGCCAAAATTTTCTGCCCTTTTGCTTTCCCAAATAATTCGGCCGCAATCGGCGCCAAGGTTATTTCTTACTACTTGTATACAATCGGCTCCTCGCACACCTTTACCTACTTCTTCAATTCTGTCAAATGGAAAAGCTGTAGCAAGTAGTTCTTCAAGCGCTAATTCCTGGCTTTCGCCTTGCAATTGCATGGAACCTTGTTCGGCTTTGCGCTTCATCTCGTTAGCCAGTTTTTTCTGATCTTCCAGTTGCTTTTCCAGCTCTCTTAATTTAAGCTGGTATTCTGTTTCTTTTTGTGCCGACTTTTCTGTTTCAATTTTTCGGAGGCTCTCTGAAAGCTTTTCTCTTTCTTCACTTAATTGTTTTTGAATAGTGAGTTCTAGTTCAGCTTCTTTGTTTTTTAGTTCCTGCTGTTGTTTTAAAAATTCAGTTTCTCGTTGTCTCGAAAGTTTGAGCTTTTCTTCGTTTTCTTCATTAGATTTCTGCAACAAAGACAATTTGTTTTCATAATCGCCTGTAATGGTTTTTCTCAGCTGTTCTTCCAATTGTTTCTGCAATGAAGATTTCTCCAGCTGTAATTTGTCCTGCCATTCCTGTTCTTTTTTTGTAATTCAGATAGATGTTCTTCTGTTTTTTTCTTTTGCCAGTCTGTGATTTTTGCACGCAATTCTTTTTCTACTTCTTCGCGAATCGCTTCGTTTGGTTCAAACTCATTGCTGCAATTGGGGCACTTTATTTTTGTCGACATAATCCTTATTGTTATTGCCAAACTTACGATTGTTTTTATAAAACAATAGCCATTCGCGTTGGCGAATGGCTATTGCAACTAGCTAAATCAGTAATACTGGTTAAGCTTCCTTTTCTTCTTCAGCTTTCATGTCATATTGTTTAGCACTCAACAGTTCTTTATTCGTGATCGCATAAAAGGTATTGTTGAACTGGCTGAATTGTGCTGCCAGTGAAACTGTTTTATTTGAAACACTTGAATCTGCTGAGGCACTTGAATCCATCATTGCTGTTGGAGGTGTCGGAGTACTTGTTGTATCCGTTGGCTCAGTAGGTTCAGGAGTGGGAGTCTGAGTTGTATCAGGCTGCGGAGTTTGTGTCGTGTCCGTCTGTGCCATTACTGTACCCATTACAAATGTAGAAGCTGCTACCAATACGAATTTTGTTGCAAATTTTTTCATGATATGTGGTTTTAGAGTTAACAATTTAATTGTGTTCTTTTTTTAAATATTGATTTTGAAATTTATTACTAGTTAATGAACGCGTCTACTTATATAAACGTTTATTATTATTATTTAGATATAAAAGCTTCGTTAATGTATCCCTTATTATTTCTAAATAAAAACGTTGAAATCTTAAAATGAGTTAAAATCATAAAGTATCTTTTTGGGCATATTTAAGAGCTCCGTCATCGGGAGCTTTTTAAATATGTATTAGTTTAGAATGAGGACCAACTATGCAATGGGTTCAAGGTATTGCGCGTATGCGTAACCTTCTTCTCCATCATTAGTTCTAACTGACCACCATAGGTCATTTGCTTTACTTACTAGTGTAATAACTTCGTCTTTTGCGGCTTTGCCAACAATGGGTTGATCGGTGCCCGGGCCCTTTCTGATATTAAGATTTGAATCCTGGGTGATTACTTTTACCTGGCTTCCTATTTCTGCATTTGCATTTACATTTAAGATAAGATCACCACTCGCATAATTGGGATCGATCTGATTATAGATATCCCAAAGCTGATCTTTAACAGCACCACTTGGGGCTGCACCATCAATATATAAAACGCCGTCTTGTTCTCTCACTGCAAGGTTTGAAACTCCTGCTGCGTTCGCTGCATCAACCAAAGCCTGATATTTTTCCTGAAGTGCCATAGTGAATTTTTTTGGTTATTATTTATTGTTTTTAGCCAACTGTGTGCATGAGGCAACAAAATTGCGTCGCACACTTCAGCATGGTTAACAATGCTGATCTTTATTTAACGGTCAGACCTTTGCTATCAACTTTTTTAGGTTTAGTAGCTTGCACTTTCTGCATTAACACTTTTAGGTCATCTTTGGAAATTTCGCCCGTTAACGTTACAATTCCACCAGCTACTGAAGCCGATACAGTTGGATGATCTTTTATAGCATCTGTCACAGCCGTTGTTAGCGAATCATCAGCGCTTATTGTAACAGGCGCAACAGGTAATGGAGGAGGAGCGGGGCTTGTAAGATTTTCAACGCTTTTAATACCCTCAACGCTCTTTACTGCAGATTCTGCCGCAGATTGTGTTGCCGGATCTTTTACTTCACCGGAAATAGTTGCTACCGCATCTTTGACGTCAACCATAACGGTGGTTAAATCTGGGTTTGATTGTAGTGCGGCTTCTGCAGCAGTTTTTAAATCAGCATCACTTTTTCCTTTACATGATGGAAGAGCAAAAGTGAATGCGACAATTGCGATTAAAGCAAGAATTCTTTTCATGTTTTCATTCAGTTTAGTAGTTTGTAAAATAAGTACCAAACTAACGCAATCGAATTCAGTGCCAATTAAACGGGGAGGTGATTTATTTCCCTAATTTGTTGCAATATTAACAGATAGCCTTTGAAATGGCATTATAGTCTAGTAGAGCGATGTTTTTTCCATCAGTTTTAATATAGGCCTGCTCACTAAACTCGTTAAGAAATTTATAAATTGTTTCATAGGCTGTCCCTATATACGCTGCAATATCTTGTCTGCTTACCGGAAAGGCTATAAAACCTTTTTCGTTTTTTCCAAACTTTTTTCCAGTGCCAACAAAGCGTTTGCTAATCTGGCTCTCACAGTCATGTGTGCAAGATTACGCATCCTGATTTCAGATGATTGTAATTCATCGGCCAAGAACATCATAAAATGATAGGCAAAATCCTTATTTACTTTAAATGTTGCTTCAAAAAATTCAAGACTGGTATAGCAAAGCGTAACGGGCGATAATGCAGTAGCAGTAATGGGATATTGTGCGGAAATTGTACTTAACCCTCGATGACCTAAAATATCCTGGTTGTGCGCGAAGCGAATGATAAGTTCTTTATTCTCATCCCAGTGTTTATGCACTTTAGCAACGCCACTAAGCATAAAATAGATTCCGGTTACAGGGCTGCCTTCAGAAAAAATAATTGCTCCTTTTTTATAGTGAAGTATTTCAAGATTGGCTTCAAGGGCTGGCCACCACTCTTTTATGCAGTGTTTATATAAAAATGAATTGTCAATACTGTTAGTCTTTTTTGGGCGCATATCTTGATAAAGATAACAGAATCTTCACTAGGCCTGAACGTATTTTACTTCAAACTATACAAAATTTCTTTGATCTTCTTTTGCGAAGTAAGCTGCTGCGGAAGCGTAACCACTTCGCCTATAATAATAACTGCCGGGTTTTCAAGGCCCGCATGCTGGGCTCTGAAGTAAATGTCTTTAACGTGTCCGGTTACTATTTTTTCATTTGGTAAGGTTCCATTTTGAATGATGGCTGCCGGTGTATTTCCTTTGCCATATTCGCTAAAGATTTCCGTTATGGCTTCCAATTTACTCATGGCCATTAGTATAACAACAGTAGCGCTGGATTGCGCAGCTAATTTTATATCGGTAGAAATATCTCCTTTTCGGGTAGTGCCTGTAATTACCCAAAAACTTTCGTTCGTGCCTCTTGCGGTTACCGGAATCATTTGAGATGCAGGCACAGCCAATGCGCTTGATATACCTGGTACTACTTCAACGGCTATCCCTGCATTTTGTGCAGTCTCTATTTCTTCCCATGCCCTTCCAAATACAAAAGGGTCACCACCCTTAAGCCGGACAACACATTCAAATTTATTTGCATATTCTAAAATCAGATTGTTAATTTCCGACTGGCTCAACGCATGACAGCCATATCTTTTCCCTACAAACTGTTTTATACAACCGGGTTTGCAATGCTCTAACAACGCATCATTTGCTAATGCATCATGCAATATCACGTCTGCTTCGTACAATTTTTTAACAGCTTTTAAAGTAATCAATTCCGGGTCTCCAGGGCCAGCTCCTATTAAGATCAATTTTGCCATATATAAACATTATTAATAAATATATATAATAAATATATTGTCAAATATACTAATTATGTAGATAATAATATTATATTTGACATATTAAATTAATAATTATTCTAAAATATTTGCCTTGTTATCGGAAATATATCATATAGAATAAATTTTAATATAATCGATTGCCTGCCATTTTTTAAAACTTAAAACGACATTTAATGAAAGTTGTTGTTATCGGAAATGGCATGGTTGGCCAAAAATTCTGCGAAAAATTACTCTCGAAAAGTATTTCGAACCTGCAACTAACTGTATTTGGTGAAGAGACATTAGCAGCTTACGATCGTGTTCATCTGAGCTCGTACTTTGCCGGTAAAACAGTCGATGACCTCACGCTTCAACCCGTAAAATGGTATGAAGAAAACGGGATTGACCTTCGTCTTGGAGATCCGGTACAAGATATTGATCGGGATAAAAAAACGGTCACGTCTTTTGACGGTCTTACGCTGACCTACGATTATCTCATTTTTGCTACCGGCTCAGCTGCTTTCGTGCCACCAATTCCCGGGGTAGACAAACATGGCGTTTTTGTGTATAGAACCATTGAAGATCTGAATATGATCTGGCGCCACGCACCCGTAACAAAAACTGCCGTTGTTATTGGTGGTGGTTTGCTTGGTCTGGAAGCTGCAAAAGCCTGCCTTGACCTGGGTATAAAAGATACCCATGTTATTGAATTTGCTCCAAGGTTAATGCCGCGCCAGATAGACGAGGCAGGTTCCGAGATATTAATACAGAAATTAAAGGATCTCAACATTACCACACATACAGGAAAAAACACAGCAGCTATTTTGGGTAATGAAAAGATCAGTGGAATGATATTTACTGATGGTTCCATTTTAAGTACAGATATGCTAATCATTTCGGCAGGTATCAAGCCGCGTGATGAACTAGCGCGCGCTTGCGGATTAACGGTTGGTCCAAGAGGTGGGATTGTTGTGAACGACTCCATGTTGACAAGCGATGAAAACATTTATGCAATTGGGGAGTGTGCGCTGCATAATTCAATGGTATATGGTTTGGTGGCGCCTGGCTATGAAATGGCTGAGGTGACAGCAACAAGACTTGCTGGCTCAGAAAAAGAATTTCCTGGTTTTGATATGAGCACTAAGCTAAAGTTGATTGGTGTAGATGTGGCCAGTTTTGGAGATCCATTTATTGCTGGCGAAGAGGCAAAGACAATTGTGTTCAGGGATAATCATCAGGGTATTTATAAAAGAATCAACTTCTCTAACGATGGTAAAGAATTGTTAGGAGGAGTATTGGTTGGCGATGCCGATGCATACAATATGTTACTGCAGATATGCAAGAATAAAATGGCGCTTCCTCCCGATCCGATGGATCTTATCATAAAAGGAAAAGAGGGGAAAAGCGACGCAGGCGCAGGTGTCGTGGCTTTGCCTGATGATGCATTAATTTGTAGTTGCGAAGGTGTGACGAAGCTGGATATTTGTAATGCCGTAACTGAATCGGGTTGTGAAACAGTAGACGCCATTAAAAAATGCACCAAGGCAGCAACGGGTTGTGGAGGTTGTGCACCAATGGTGAAAGATATTATGGTGCACACCATGAAGCAGCAGGGGAAAATGGTTCGAAATGTTTTGTGCGAACACTTTGATTATTCCAGGCAGGAGTTGTATGATTTAATTAAGATGAAAGATCTGCACAGTTTCGATACCGTGCTTGATGAGCTTGGTAAAGGGGATGGTTGTGAAACATGCCGCCCGGCGATAAGTTCCCTTATTGCCAGTCTTTGGAATGAGTTGATTGTAAAAAAGGAAAATGCAACTTCTCAGGATACAAATGACCGTTTTTTAGCTAACATACAAAAAGGAGGAACTTACTCAGTAGTACCACGTATTCCTGGTGGAGAAATAACGCCAGATAAATTATTGGTGATTGCACAGGTGGCGAAAAAATACAATCTCTACACTAAAATAACCGGCGGCCAGCGCATTGATATGTTTGGCGCTCATGTTAGCGATCTTCCCTTGATCTGGGAAGAATTGATCGAAGCCGGATTTGAAAGTGGACATGCTTATGGAAAAGCGCTTCGTACCGTAAAAAGTTGTGTGGGGAGTACCTGGTGTCGGTTCGGTTTGCATGATAGCGTGAGTTATGCTATAAGGGTTGAAGAACGTTATCGTGGGTTACGTGCTCCGCACAAAATAAAATCAGCAGTTTCGGGTTGCATCAGGGAATGTGCCGAGGCGCAATCAAAGGACTTTGGAATTATTGCAACAGAAAAAGGCTGGAACCTGTATGTATGTGGCAATGGTGGCTCTAAGCCTCAGCACGCTTTGTTACTTGCTACAGATTTGGATTCTGATACATGTATTAAATATATAGATCGTTTTCTAATGTTCTATATCAAAACTGCCGACCCACTTACACGAACTGCAACCTGGCTGAACAAAATGGAAGGCGGTATTGATTATCTGCGCAATGTTGTAGTACACGATTCATTGGGTATTGCTGATGAATTGGAAAAAGAAATGCAAACACTTGTTGATAATTATCAATGCGAATGGAAAGCCGCAATTGAAAATCCTGAAATAAGAAAAAGGTTCAATCATTTTGTAAATGCTCCGCAGGAAAAAGATCCTACTGTACAATTCGACACATTCAGGGGCCAGAAAAAAGCAGCGGAATGGAATAAGCCAATTGCTGTTTCATAGCCGAAGTTCGCTCCCCTCTCCTTTGGAGAGGGGCTGGGGTGAGGTCTGGAAGCGGATTTGAATGCACAGTCTTGTCTCTTAAGAAATTTTTAAACCTCTTAACTAATTCTTTTAATATGATTTACGATAATCAGCAAATATCCTTAACTAAAGAACATTGGTTTGCTGCCTGCAGCGTTGAAGATGCTGTTATAAATGGTGGCGTATGCGTTAAACACGGTAATGAACAAATTGCACTTTTTTATTTTACAAGGCGCAATGAGTGGTATGCAACTCAAAATCTATGTCCTCATAAAAAGCAGATGGCTTTAAGCCGTGGCATGTTAGGCTCAAAAAATGAGGAGCCTAAAGTAGCGTGTCCTTTTCACAAAAAAACTTTTTCGCTTGTTACAGGACAATGTTTAAGCGGCGATGAATGTGATATAAAAACATATCCGGTAAAAGTAGAAAACGGAACCGTCTTTATTAAAGTAGACACAAAAGAGCCTTGATTTATACTTGCTCAAAGCATCATAAAGTGAGTTTCAAAATGTCAGGTTCTTACTCCCCTCTCCTTTGGAGAGAGGGGCTGGGGGTGAGGTCAAACAAAAAAATATATCTATTCTCTAAACCAAAAAAATAACCATTATGGACTATGTATCTCCTAAAGAAGTTGCAGGTAAAATGATGGAAACCGCTTTGGCAAAAGTAGCGTTGCCGGTTAAGGATCTCTTGATAAGAGGCTGTCTCTCCGGCGCTTTACTTGCGATTTCTGTTACGCTTGCTTTTTCGGCAGTAACACAAACAAAGCTACCAATTATTGGTGCATTAGTTTTCCCGGTTGGATTCATTGTGATCGTTTTGTTGGGTCTTGAACTTGTAACAGGAAGTTTTGCTTTGGTGCCTTTAGCTTTTATTGATAAAAAATAAAAGCATCGGCGATGTTAAAAAATCTTTTCTGGGTTTTTGTGGGAAACCTTATCGGTAGTGTATTATACGGTGTTTTGTATTGGCTGGCAACTTCTGTAACAGGCACTGAAAATAACCTGGGCGCCATCGAGCAAATGATTGTTACAGTAGCCGAAAAGAAAACAATAGGATATGCTCAGAATGGCGCTGCCGGATTTTTTTCTTCATTTGTAAAAGCTATCCTTTGCAACTGGATGGTATGTATGGGTGTTGTAATGGCGCTGACTTCTAAATCAACTATTGGAAAAGTAATAACAGCGGGCATTCCCATATTTATATTCTTTGCGCTTGGTTATGAACATGCAGTGGTGAACATGTTTGTGATACCTACAGGAATGTTATTCGGCGCAAATGTTACGTTATCAGACTGGTGGCTATACAACCAACTCATTGTAACACTTGGTAACATTGTTGGCGGACTTTTATTTACGGGGATCGCCATTTATTATACATATAGTAAACAGCAGGAATCTCCGGTGGCCGGATTGCAGAAGGTCGCTTAATCTTTCGGATTTTATCAAAAGTATGACTGGTGCATTTACACCTGTAGCTACCGCTTTGTTCAGTTTTAAGAAAATAAGCACATGGAGGATTCTATGTGATAACTATAAGAAATAAAAAGTACCACATGACATTATCAAAATACCTGATCGTTCTTATTACGATGCTACCTATTGCACAAAATGTAAATGCTCAAAATGATAATTCAGCTAAAATAAAACCCGCTTTATGGGATGGAATGATAATAGCGGGTTATGCAGACAAAGGAGCTTTTGTCAATTTTGGAGGCCCTTGCATTAAATATGCTAAAAAGCCATGTGTCATTGCTTTGGGTATGCTTCCTTCTCTTAGAATAAAAGAAGATAAGGTTGCTGAAGGTGCTAAAAAGAATTCGACCCTAACGCCATCACTCGGAGCAGGCATCTGTTTTGCATACAAGCATCTCGCTTTGCAGGTGCCTGTTTATTACAATGCTAAAACTACAAGCAGCGATGGCCGTTGGGCTGTAGGTATCGGTGCTGGTTATAAATTCTGAGCAGCTCTTACCAATTCCTTAAACGTATTACTAACAAAAAATAATTTTAATGATGAACGATGTTAATACTAAGCCGTTAACTAAGTTGAATGTCCTTTCTTTGAAAGGTGTACAAATGCGCACTTTTCACATTACCTGGTTCACATTTTTTGTTTGCTTTTTTGGATGGTTTGGTTTGGCGCCATTGATGCCAACCATCAAAGAAAATCTACAGTTAGATAAATCTCAGATAGGAAATATCATAATAGCATCCGTTTCGGGTACGATAGTAGCGCGCTTACTAATGGGCAGATTGTGTGATACATGGGGCCCCAGAAAAACCTATACCGCTTTATTGCTTATTGGTGCTATACCTGTAATGTGTGTTGGATTGGCAGAAAGTTATACTTCATTTCTTCTTTTCAGGTTGGCCATAAGTGTTATCGGTGCGTCTTTTGTAATTACTCAATTTCATACTTCAATGATGTTTGCTCCAGCCATCAAAGGCACTGCCAACGCAGTCGCCGGAGGTTGGGGCAATCTTGGTGGCGGAGTTACCAATATAGTGATGCCGATCATATTCGCGGCAATTGTAGGTTTTGGTTACACAAGCGACGAAGCCTGGCGTTATGCGATGATCGCGCCTGGCATTATGATGCTTGTTGCGGCTTTTTTGTATTACCGCTTTACAAAAGATACACCAGAAGGAAACTTTGATGAAATCGAAAGAGCAGCCAAAGTAAAAGTAAAAACAGATTACAGTGTTCTAAAAGACTGGCGAATATGGGCGTTAACACTGGCTTATGCCGTATGTTTTGGCATGGAGATTACTTTTGATAATATTGCTGCGCTTCATTTCGTTCAGGAATATAATCTCGATCAGCAGTCTGCGGGGCTTTGGGCTGGTGTATTTGGTTTAATGAATTTATTTGCACGCGCATTGGGTGGCATCTTTGCGGACCGTGTTGGAAAGACTTATGGTATGCGCGGCAAGGGAATTTTATTAGCGATTGTCTTGTTGCTCGAAGGTATTGGTCTTATACTCTTCGCTATGGCCGGATCACTTACATTAGCCATTATTTCAATGCTTTCATTCGCGCTGTTTCTGAAAATGGCTAATGGCGCCACTTATGCAATCACGCCTTTTATAAACGAAAAAAATATCGGGTTGGTAAGCGGTGTTGTCGGCGCCGGTGGAAATGTAGGTGGCATGTTGTTCGGCTTCTTATTTAAAAGCTCAACTATTACTTACGCACAGGCATTTAGTTATATCGGTGTTATTGTTGTGTTAGTGTCCTTTATAATATTGCTTACAAAATTCGCTAAAGTTAAACACGCTGAAACTCCTGCTGTTGCTTTAGAACCGGTTACGCAATAATATTTTTATGAACCCAGCAATAAACATAAATCATCTTCCTTGCGTCGCACTCTTCAACTGATGTATATAACTGAACCTATTTAAACGACGACAATAAACTCAATACTATTCAAAGCAAAGAAAAAATAAACAATCAAGAATTGGAGTCTGACTCCCCTCTCCCCCGGAGAGGGGCTGGGGGAGAGGCTGTTACTACTTGTTGTTACTGCGGCGTAGGCTGTGGCATTAAAGTTACAAAAGACAAACTCGGAAGACTCAATGTTTCAGGTAATACAGATCATCCTGTAAACAAAGGCATGCTATGTAGTAAGGGCATGAATCTTCACTACACCGCCAACGATACCAGTGATCGCATACTTTATCCCGAAATGAGATATGGCCGAAACCAGCCAAGGCAAAGAGTTTCGTGGAATGCGGCTTTGGAAAGAACCGCTGCTGTTTTTAAAACTTTTATCGAAAAGTATGGTCCCGACTCTGTTGCATTTTATGCTTCGGGACAATGCCTTACAGAAGAATACTATGTTGTAAACAAATTGATCAAAGGGTTTATAGGCAGTAACAATATTGATACCAATTCAAGGCTGTGCATGAGCAGCGCTGTGGTGGGTTATAAAATGAGCCTTGGTGAAGACAGTGTTCCTGTAAGTTATGATGACCTTGAAATTGCAGATACCATTTTTGTAGCAGGCGCCAATCCCGCATGGTGTCATCCTATTTTATGGAGAAGGGTAGAAGCGGCCAGGGAAAAGAATCCTGATCTGAAAATTATTGTAAGCGATCCGCGAAAAACACAAACCTGTTCTGCGGCCAACGTGTATCTGCAATTAAATCCCGGAACAGATATTACGCTGCATCATGCCATAGGAAGGGCATTGATCGAAAACGGTGATATCGATTCAGCTTTTATAAAAAACAATACTGAAGGATTTGATCAATATCGAAATATTGTTTTTGAAAGAACCATTGCTGAAGCCGCTGTAATTTGTGGTGTTGAAGAAGATCAGATCAGAGAGGCCGCTGCTTATATTGGCAATGCCAAAGGATTTATTACCATGTGGACAATGGGTTTGAATCAAAGTGTTGTTGGCGTTAATAAAAACTTATCGCTTATCAACCTTAACCTGATCACTGGCCATATTGGCAAGCCCGGTTCTGGTCCGCTTTCGCTCACTGGTCAACCCAATGCAATGGGCGGTAGAGAAGTGGGCGGATTATCCAATCTTTTACCGGCGCATCGCGAACTTTCTAATGAATCGCATCGCGCAGAAGTTGAAGAGTTTTGGAATATTCCCAAAGGCACAATTTCTGCAAAGCCAGGACTTACTGCTACCGAAATGTTTGATGCCTTGGAAAGCGGTAAGTTAAAAGCAATCTGGATACTTTGCACGAATCCGCTGATTAGCCTTCCCGATGTACGAAAAGCAGAAGCTGCTTTGAAGAAAGCAAAGTTTGTAGTAGTGCAAGAGATAAGTAACAAGCCGGAAACTTTGCAATATGCTGATGTCATTTTACCTGCCGCTGCGTGGACAGAAAAAGAAGGCACTATGACCAATGCCGAGCGAAGGATCAGTTATCTCAATAAAATTTTAGATGCACCGGGCGAAGCTTTACCAGATGCTGAAATCATTTGTCGCTTTGCCCAAAAGATGGGTTATCACGGCTTTGACTATAAAAATTTTTCTGAAATCTTTGACGAGCATGCAGCACTTACAAAAGGTACGAATGTTGATATGAGTGCGCTCACTTATGAAATACTTAAAAAGAGATTGACGGTGCAATGGCCGTTTACCCAACTACATTTAAATGCGCATAGCGATAACGAATTGGCTTCAGGTACTAAACGTTTATTTACTGACAAGAAATTCTATACACCTTCTGCAAAAGCCATTATTCATTCATTTGAAGATAATAACCGTTCCGAAGCATTAACTCCTGATTTTCCGCTTGTGCTTACAACCGGACGTATTCGCGATCAGTGGCATACGATGAGCAAAACAGGAAAGGTGAACAAATTAAAGCAACATATATCCTCATCATTTCTTGAAATACATCCCGAAGATGCAATACAAAGGGGCATTGGTGAGGACGCGCTGGTGGTTATAAAAAGCAGCCGTGGCGAGGTTCGCGTAAAAGCTAAACTATCAACTGATATAAAAAAGGGTGTTGTGTTTTTGCCCATGCATTGGGGTAAGATCTTAAACAATGATCTTAACCGCGCAAACAATATTACAAACAATCTGCTTGATCCCAAAAGCAAAGAACCTGATTATAAATATTCGGCAGTTGAGGTAAGCGCCTATAAAAAGCCGAAACAAAAAGTTATTGTTATTGGCGCAGGTGCTGGCGCATGTGGGTTTGTAAAATCTTATCGTGCTATTAATGCAGAAGACGAAATAGAAGTATTTAGCAAAGAGGCTTTTCCTTTTTATAACCGTGTGCTATTGCCCGATTATATTACCGGTTCGCTTAAATGGGATAACCTGGTAAAGATGACAGATGAAGAAGAGTATGAATATAATATTAAACTTCACAGAGGTGTAAGTATTGATACAATTGATAAAGAGCACAAAACCGTTGTTGACAGTAATGGTAATTTACATCAATACGATTTACTGATATTAGCCACCGGAAGCCGTTCTGCTTTATTAAGAGACTTGCCCGGTATGAAAGGTATTTTCACGATGCGCAACAGAACCGATGCTGATCGTTTTTTACAACATACTACTGAAGTTGGTGGACGAGTAGTGATAGTTGGCGGTGGTTTGCTGGGTATCGAACTGGCTGCTTCGCTTCGTGAAATCAATATTAAGGCAACTGTTATTCAACGCACCTCGCGTTTAATGAACAGGCAATTAGATCCACTTGGAAGTCAGTTGTTGCATGAAGAGCTGAAAGATAAAGGCATTGACATTTATTATAACGATGAGATAGAACGCTTTTTAGGTACTGGTGATGTAACTGGAATTAAGTTGAAAAGCGGTTTGACGATCGATTGTAGCACAGTAGTAATTGCTATTGGCACAACACCCAATATTGAAATCGCAAAAGCCTGCGGACTTGATTGCAAAAGAGGCGTTGTTGTGAATGAATATTTACAAACCAGCGATCCTGACATTTTTGCTATTGGTGAAATAGCAGAGTTTAAAGGGCTATTATACGGTATTACTGCCGCCGCAGAACAACAAGCTGAAATTGTAACACAGTATCTAAACGGTAATATTTCCATTTATTACGATGGCACTTTGTTGATGAATATTTTAAAGATACATGGTGCTGACCTTTGTTCTTTTGGCGAAGTAGAATGCCCGAATGATCCGGCTTACGAAGAAGTTGTGTTTATTGATAAAGCAAAACGATACTATAAAAAATGCATCATTCATAATGATCGTTTGATAGGCGCCATACTCATCGGGGATAAAAATGAGTTTCTTGAATTTAGAAATCTCATTGAAAATAAAATTGAACTGAGCGAAAAGCGGCTGCAACTACTTCGTTCGGGAAAAGCCGCTGAGCCAGTGTTAGGGAAATTAGTGTGTAGCTGCAATAATGTGGGAGAAGGAAATTTAGTAAATAGGATAAATGAAGGATGTAAAGACCACTTGCAATTATGTCAGCTTAGTGGTGCAGGTATGGGCTGCGGCAGTTGCAGACCCGAAGTAAAAAATATATTGGAAAAAATAGTATGCCTTTCACCGAAAGAAAATAAGGAAGCTGAAAAAATAAGCGCCTGATGAAAAATCATCATACTGTAAAAATCAATTTTAAAGGAGGCATTATATCGCCTGGCGAGCTGATGGATATTTTAAACATCGCTTCGCAGTGGGGTGTAAAGCAGGTGCGTTTTGGTTTGAGGCAACAATTGCTTATAGATGTTGAAGGCGGCTTGGTTGATAAACTTGCTGCAAACCTGGATGCGCTTGATATTATTTATGAAATCGATAAAGATGATCATCCCAATATTGTAAGTTCTTATCCTGCTGAAGAAGTGTTTATTAATAATACCTGGCTGGGCGAAGGCGTGTATAAAGATATTCTTGATGAGTTAGATCATAACCCAAAACTTAAGATAAATATATCTGACAGCAATCAAAGTTTTACGCCTTTACTTACGGGAAATATAAATTGGGTCGCGTCTCCCAGTGTACCACATTTCTGGCATCTATTTATTCGCTTTCCAAAAACAAACAGCGTGTTCGAGTGGAACGAAATGGTTTATACAAATGATGTCTCCAATCTTTCAAAAGAAATTGAATCCATTATTTATAGGTTTCCAGATCAATTTATAGATAAGGAAATAGTTAACGGTGAGAAACTATTTAGTCTTATCAAGACGGACCAGTTTATTACCAAACCGGTAAGCGGTAAGATGGTACTCCCCGATTTTAATCTACCTTATTATGAAGGGTTGAATCGTCACAACAATAAATATTGGCTGGGTGTATATCGCCGTAGTGAAATGTTCCCGGTTGCATTCCTGAAAAATCTTTGTAGGCTTTGCTTAGATACTAAAGTTGGGCAGCTCTGTTCCACTCCATGGAAATCTGTCATTATAAAAGGTATTGAAGAAACGGACAAGCAACTATGGGGCGACCTGCTTGATAAGCATCAGATAAATATGCGCCACCCGGCAAACGAATTGAATTTTCAGGTGCAGGATAATGATTACGCCGCCCGGAAGCTTAAAAATTATTTGGTTCAAAAGCTGAACACTTTTGATGCACGTACTTTTGGCGTTTGCATTGGTATAAAAACTCAGAAGAAGAGTGAGATATTTAGTTCGATATTGATCCGGCGTAAGCCTTTATTTGAATTATTTGGAAAAGAGATTTTTCATGTGTATGATATTTTGTGTGCGAAAGATTTCAATCCGAACGAAAGAACCGGTACAATATTTATTAGCAATATCAGCCGCTTGCATCTTGCTTCAGAACTTCAAAAAGCAGTTTTATGGTTCTATAAAAACCGAAATAAAAAGATATTGCCTTCGCAACTAACATAGAAACGGGACAAAAGGGGAAGCCTGAAAAGATTGCTTCCCTTTATCAATGCCAGCAATGTCTTAGTGTATATGATAATAGATATGGAGATCCGGAAAATAATATTGAACCTGGTGTTGAGTTTAGAAGTTTGGCAGATGCTTATTGTTGCCCGGTATGCGAAGCACCAAAGCGAGAATTTAAGCGTGTAACAGTTGATACATTGAGTTTTCAGGAAATGAAATAAGAATTTTTTTTTAAATGAACAGAATTATTAAAATGGAAATATGACTTCTCCATCATCAGAGTCTAACTCTCCTCTCCTTTGGAGAGGGGTTGAGGGTGAGGCTGTCCATTAAAATCGGCATGAGCATTATAATTTTGAAAATATTTTTTATTGTGTTCTTCTACTGGTATGGTAAATAAAGTGAGATGATCAAGGATAAACTTCATACTGAATTTCTTTAATTCGCCTTGCTTCATCATTGTGATAATTTGTTGCAGGCCAGCCGCTGAATATATAGCACAAAGCGGTTCTGCTTCGCCTTCATTGGTATATATAAAAGCATCGGCTTTGTGCTTGAATGACTGGTCGTAAAGTTCTTTGAGCAAAAAAGAGTCCATTTGAGGCATGTCGCAGGCAAAGGCAAAAATATCTTCTGTCGGGTATGCAATATGAGCGCTCAAAATACCGAGCAGCGGGCCTTTCACCGGAAGCGTTGTATTATCTGTTATTAATTCAACACTTTTTATGAGGTCGGAATAAACCGCTGATTGAGTTAAGTTGATCGACACTTTAACCTTCAGGTCCAAGGCGTTTAGTTTCTCTGCTGCGATCAAAACCCAATTGACCGTACCTTTTTTAAAAGGCCTTTATCGCTGCCCATTCTGGTGCTTTGCCCGCCACAAAGTATAAGACCGATCATAACTGAGATTTTAATAAAGTTGAAGTTAGTAAGTTTACAGATTGAAAAGTTAAAAGAGGAAAAATCCTTATCAACTTATAAACATGTCAACTTTTCAACTGTAAAAAAATAGTACATTCAACTCATGCTTTTGATAAGTCAACTAAACATATACCCGATAAAATCGCTTGGAGGCATTAAGATTGAATGCGCAGTATTAACAGACAGAGGATTTCAGCACGACAGGCGGTTTGTGTTAATAGATGAAAGCAACCGGTTTATTTCTCAACGTGAAATTCCTAAGATGGCTTTACTTCAGCCTGTTATTTCTGGAGATAAATT
Organism: Paraniabella ginsengisoli; assembly: GCF_022513635.1. Classification (GTDB taxonomy): domain Bacteria; phylum Bacteroidota; class Bacteroidia; order Chitinophagales; family Chitinophagaceae; genus Niabella; species Niabella ginsengisoli. The sequence goes on from NZ_JAKWBL010000002.1 coordinate 141,267, forward strand.
ATTTGTTTTTGAAAAAAGAAACAGCGGTGATGTATTGGAACTGGATTTAAAACCTGTGACAGGAGCGCAATGTACGGTACATCTTTTTAAGGACGAGAGTGAAGGATTATTGGTAAGTAAAGATGCAGATAAATGGTTTTCTGAAAAGCTGGGAACCAATTGTCGGTTGGTTTATATGCCAGATCAGGTGCGACGTCCGGTAGATCATGCATTTGCTATTCAGGATGACATAACAAGTTTTTCCGACGGATATCCCGTGTTAATGATTGGTGAATCATCGCTTCAGGATCTGAATGGTAGACTGGCTCTGCCTTTGCCGATGAACCGCTTTAGGCCGAATATTGTTTTTGCTGGTGGAGTACCTTTTGAGGAAGATACAATGAAGGTGTTTGAAATAAATGGAATCCATTTTTATGCAGTCAAATCTTGCGCAAGATGTGTGATGACAACCATCGATCAGGAAACTGCGCAACAGGCAAAAGAACCGCTCAAAACATTAGCTGCATACAGAACGCTAAACAAGAGGATATGTTTTGGGCAGAACATTTTATTTAATAAACAAGGACAAATAAATGTGGGTGATGAATTGAAGGTTCTTGAACGGCAACCACATTTGACTTTTTAAAATCAGAGGAATTGTTCCGCAGATATCCGCTGATATGTTGCGCAGATTTTTAGAAAACGTATTTACGAAATCTGCGATGTTTTTAATCTGCCTAAAATCTACGGGAACATTAATCATGGAAAATTTAAAGCGTAAAAAAGCTCAATGCTTATAGATCAATATAACCGTGTTCATAATTATCTACGAATTTCGCTTACGGATAACTGCAATTTTCGTTGCTTTTATTGTATGCCCGAAGAGGAATATTCGTTTTCTCCTCCAGCCTCTTTAATGCAACCTAGCGAGATTGAAAAGCTGGCTAAAGTGTTTGTTGATCTTGGTGTCAATAAGATTCGACTTACAGGTGGTGAGCCACTTATAAGAAAAGATGCTGCGCAGATTATTTCAGCGTTGGGCAAGTTGCCGGTAACCTTAACTCTTACCACAAACGGTGTTCGGCTTCATGAGTTCAAGGATACGTTGGAACAGGCTGGCATCGGTTCTGTTAATATTAGCCTGGATACTTTACAGGCTGATAAATTTCAACTAATCACGCGCAGGAATAGTTTTTATACAGTAAAAAATAATATTGAGTTGATGTTGAAAATGGGCGTACATGTAAAAGTGAATGCTGTTATAATGGCTGGTTTAAACGAGGATGAAATTGTTGATTTTATAGAATGGACGAAATATATGCCTGTGCATGTGAGGTTTATAGAATTTATGCCCTTCTCCGGCAATAAATGGACGAGCAACAAAGTCTTTACATGGCAGCAGATGTTGGAAAAAGCATCAACAGTTTATTCCTTTTTACCATTAAAAAATGATCAGCATGATACTTCAAAAGGTTATATAGTGCCGGGCCATGCAGGAACTTTTTCGGTGATAAGTACCATGAGCGCACCTTTTTGCGATTCATGTAATCGGATACGCATTACTGCAGATGGAAAGTTAAAGAACTGCCTTTTTGCAAAAGACGAAACAGATCTTTTAACAGCAATGCGCAATGGAGAAGACGTTATCGATTTTATTAAAAAAATATTATGAGGAAAGCCGCAGCGTTAGGTGGCCAGTTTACGAAGTCGTTTGAAGCTTTAAATAGCGATGAAGTGGTTAATAGAAGTATGATAGCAATTGGCGGTTAATATCGTTTTAATTATCGAATATCTGTCAGGCTGAGCTTGTCGAAGCCCCAAAATCATTAAGAACATTGGTATGATTACTGTCTCAGAAGCAAAAAATATAATAAAGGATCATGTATCTGTATTAGATCCGATACGAATGTTGCTGGCAGATGCGGCTGGCAAAGTATTGGCGAAAGATGTGTTTGCTCCTGATGATGTGCCGGGCTTTGCGCAGTCGGCGATGGATGGCTATGCTTTTGCTTACGACAGCAGCAGCAAAAATCAGCCATTAAACATTGTAGGGGAACTTCAGGCAGGCGCTGATAAAGAACTCCATATTAAAAATGGCGAAGCTGCAAGAATCTTTACAGGAGCGCCTTTGCCCGAAGGGGCAGATACTGTTGTGATGCAAGAGAAGACTTCTGTAAACCAATTCGAGCTTTTGATTGAAGATGAAAAATTGCTGAAGGGTAGTAATGTGCGCCTTGTAGGTTCTGAAATAAAAAAGGAGCATTAGCCTTAGATGCTGGTTCATTACTGACACCGGCGGCAATTGGTTTACTTGCAGGAATAGGTATTGACAAAGTAAGCGTGTATCCTCAACCTAAAGTAAGTATTATTGTTACCGGCAAGGAATTGCAAGTGCCTGGAATGCCTTTGCAATATGGACAGGTTTATGAGTCAAACTCATTTACATTGGCAGCAGCGCTACAAACAGCAGGTATAAGCGATGTGAGTATTTGTTATGCGGATGATGACCTTGAGCAATTAACAGATATATTGAATAATACATTATCCGCTTCAGATGTGGTGTTACTCACTGGTGGCGTAAGTGTTGGTGATTATGATTTTGTAGTAAAAGCAGCAGAAGCCTGTGATGTAAAGACAATCTTTCACAAAGTGAAGCAAAGGCCCGGCAAGCCTTTATTTTTCGGTAAGCAAAAAGAAAAGGTTGTATTTGGTTTGCCAGGTAATCCTTCGTCGGTATTAACCTGTTTTTATCAATATGTTTTGCTTGTTCTTGAAAGTTTAACAAGACGATCAGTTCAACTAAAAAGGGAAGAAGCAACTTTAAAAAATCAGTATAACAAAACACACCAGTTTGTGCATTTTTTAAAAGGTTTTTACGATGGGGACACGGTTGAAATACTGGAAGCGCAAGAGTCTTACCGTTTACGATCTTTCGCTAAAGCCAATTGTTTGATTGAGCTTGGTGAAGCATCCAGAGTTTATCAGCCTGGCGAAAATGTTTTTTTCTATTTGTTACCTGTTTAATATTCACTATTCATCATTCACTATTTCACCATGGACTTTACTTATTTATTTTATGTACTTCTTTTTATTGTAGCATTTTTATATGCTTCGGTTGGGCATGGCGGCGCCAGCGGTTATCTGGCCTTGATGGCTATTTTTGGCGTAGCTACGGATGTGATGAAGCCAACCGCGCTGTTGCTAAACCTGTTTGTGTCCTTGGTTTCCTTTATACAATTTTACCGCGGAGGTTATTTCAAATTGAAGCTGTTCCTCCCGTTTGCCTTAGCCTCTATACCGCTGGCTTTTTTAGGTGGACTTATTGCCGTGGATGCTTCTTTTTATAAAAAAATATTGGGTTTGCTTTTGCTCATACCTATTGCACGATTTCTTTTTTTAGAAACATCAATAATTTGGTTACAAAAAAGCATAACGCATTGTTAGCTGTTTTCCTGGGTGCTTTTATCGGATTTTTATCAGGATTGATTGGTATTGGCGGCGGCATTATTCTGTCACCAATATTGCTGCTGCTGCGTTGGGCGAATATGAAAGAATCTGCGGCGATAAGCGCATTATTCATTTTTGTAAATTCTATGTCCGGTCTCGCCGGCCAGTTAACTAAAGGGGTACAGTTTACTGCGGATATGTATTGGTATGTAATTGTTGCGTTTGCTGGTGGGCTTTTGGGCGCTTATTATGGATCGATCAAGTTTAAGCAGGATGTGTTGAAATATGTTTTGTCCACAGTGTTGTTGTTAGCAGTGTATAAATTATTGTTTGTATGAGTAACAATTTTTATTGAACCAGCAATAAACAAATGGCATCGGTATTGCGTCGCACACTTGAACAGTAGAATATACGGCATCCTACATATTGATTGTAATCACCAGTCAGACCGAGACGGTCAGACTGCGTGCAAGTCACAAAATGACGCAGAACCAATAAGTTTAGAATCATGACAATTAATGTTTTATTTTTCGGACCTCTTGCTGAAATTGTCGGCAATGCTATCGAAATGCCCGTTGTTTCTACATTACACGAACTTGAACAAAAATTGTTTGAGCAATTCCCTTTGCTAAAAGATAAAAAGTACGCATTGTCCGTCAACGAAAAAATTGTATCAGGCAATGTTGATTTAGAAGAAGGATTTACAATTGCTTTTCTACCTCCATTTTCAGGAGGTTGACCAAATCCCAGTCTGACCGTCTCGGTCTGACTGGTATTGGTAAGATGGTGAAGTGTCGTCGTAATTTAATTTTTATATTAATCATGGTATGAGTCAAAGAGAACTACATACAAGATACCAAAGACAAATAATGCTGAAAGGCTTTGGTATTGCAGCGCAACAGAAACTGCTGGCAGCGCGGGTTTTAGTTGTTGGCGCTGGAGGATTGGGTTGTCCGGTATTACAATACTTATGTGCAGCAGGTGTTGGGACGATTGGTGTGATTGATGATGATGTGGTATCATTATCTAATTTGCACCGACAGGTTTTATTTGGAACGGATGATATTGGTAAACCCAAAGTTGAAGTTGCTGTTGAACAACTCAGGCGCCTTAATCCCGAGGTTACTATTAATATTTATACCCAACGATTAACAGTTGATAATACATTAGAACTTTTAGGTAAGTACGATTTGGTTGTAGATGGATCGGACAATTTTGCTACCCGGTATTTGGTTAATGATGCGTGTGTATTGCTGGACAAACCTTTGGTGTACGGCGCTGTATCAACATATGAAGGACAGCTTGCTGTTTTTAATTGGAATAAAAATAGTGAGCAAGAAAGAGCCGTAAATTATCGGGATGTTTTTCCTCAGCCGCCATCTGCGCAAGAAGTTCCTAATTGTAATGAAGCCGGTGTGTTAGGCGTATTACCTGGGATTATTGGTACGATGATGGCAACGGAAGTGATTAAAATTGTTTCAGAAATTGGTGAGGTATTGGCGGGCAAGCTTCTTATTTATAATTCTCTTAATCACAATTCCTATAGACTTAGTATTGAACAAAATTCAGAGGCAAATGATTTGATACCAAAATCAACAGCTGCGTTTAAAAGAATGATTTATGAAGAAACCTGTATTTCAAATATTGAAATAGATGCAGCTGCTTTTAATGAATGGGTACGAAATGACAATGCTTTGATTATTGATGTACGCGATTCTGATGAAATGCCCATTGTTAGTGGGTTTAAACATATCAATATACCATACGGTGAGATTTTGGAAAGAGGAGAGGAGTTGGATTCGGAAAATATTATATTATTTTGTTTGTCTGGGAAACGTAGCTTTAGCGCGGCACAAAAGTTAAAGCAATTAAGGAAAGGTGTAAATGTGTATAGCTTGAAAGGAGGAATAGAGAGCAGGGGAAGTTAACAGATGACGGATGGGAGATGACAGATCCTTGTTCAGATTTTGGGATGTAGTTTTTCGTATACCGTAATTCATACATCGTACATTTTCAAATCCTATTAATCTTATAATCTAACAAATCATGGTTCTGACAATGGCGAAGTATAGGAACAAGACCTCCGAGGTTTTTAAAACCTCGGAGGTCTTGTTCGGCGTCGTTTATGTAGGATGCCATATATTCTACAGTTCAAGTGTGCGACGCAAGATCGATGCCATCTGTTTATTGTTGGTCTAATAAAAGAATATGAGCGAAAATAAAATCAAAAATATTTTTAGAAGCGGAGCTATAGCGGCGGAGTTTATTGCTGATAGTATTGCAAAACATTCGGCTAAAAAAGATATTGGTGCGCATAGTATATTTTTGGGCCAGGTGCGTGCCGATATTATAAATGATAAAACTGTTGCAGCAATTGAATACACAGCATATGAAGAAATGGCGTTGAAAAAAATGCAGGAAATTCGAGAAGCTATTTTTTCGAAATACAAGCTTACCTGTATGCACGTATATCACAGCTTGGGAGTAATAAAAGCAGGTGAATTGTGTTTGTTTGTATTTACCTCATCACCGCACCGCCGTGCAGCGATAGATGCCTGTAATGAGGTGGTGGAGCGGATTAAGAAAGAATTGCCTGTTTGGGGGAAAGAAGTTTTTGAAGACGAAACACATCAATGGAAAGAGAATAAATAATATGGTAGACATTACGCATAAACCGAATAGTTTAAGAAAAGCTGTGGCTTCGGCAACATTAACTGTTTCCAAACAGGAGACGATTGATGCAATACAAAATAAGACGGTACCGAAAGGTGATGTATTTGAGTTTTCGCGCGCGGCGGGGCTTTTAGCGATCAAAAAAACCAGCGATGTAATTCCGGATTGTCATCCGCTGCCTGTAGAGTTTGCCTCGATAACACATCATATTGACGGATTGGAAATTGAGATTTTTGTGGAAGTGCATACGATTTACAAAACAGGTGTAGAAGTGGAAGCCATGCATGGAGCGGCTATTGTTGCGCTAACAATGTATGATATGTTGAAGCCTTTGGATAAAGAAGTTTCCATATCCAATATTAAATTGTTGAATAAAAAAGGCGGCAAGACTGATTTTGCTGATGAGGCGTCTACGTTGCGTTGCGCGGTTATCGTTTGCTCTGATAGTGTGGCTTCAGGAAAAAAGAAGACAAAAGTGGAAAGACAATATTAAGCAAGCTGAAAGTATATGGGATACAAGCTGGCGCTTATGAAATTATATCTGATGATTTTGAATTGATACAAAAAAGAGCCAGGCATTTAAGCGAAAATGGTTATAATCTAATATTATTTACTGGAGGTACGGGGCTTTCTCCGCGCGATGTAACGCCCGATGCTATAAAGCCCTTATTGGACAGAGAAATACCGGGCATTATGGAAGCCGCGCGTAATTACGGGCAACAACGTACACCTTATGCGATGCTCTCGCGTGGAGTTGCAGGGTTTATTGGTAATTCACTTGTAATTACATTGCCCGGATCTACACGTGGTGCTGAAGAAACAATGGATGCGCTATTTCCTTATGTGCTGCATCTTTTTAAAATAGCAAAAGGAATGGGACACTAAAAAGTGGCAGTTGACGGTTTTAAGTTGACAGGTAAAACTTTCTACTGTCATCTGCCATCTGTCAATTTTTCTCCTCCAGCTCCATTAATAAAGAAAAAACTTCTTCATACTGTTTTTCAAGCCTTGCATTTTCTTCCGAAGCTTTTTTATAGTCCTGTTCAACAGTCAGAAACTTGTCTTTGTCTGCATAGATAGTGGGATCTGCCAGTTTCGCTTGCAACTCAAGCAATAATTTTTTGTTTTTGCTAAGTGCTTCTTCTGTTTGCTCAAATTGTTTTTGTTGCTTTTGAAGTTCTTTCTTCTGCTCTTTATTGATTGCCTGATTTTTTGCCGGAGGCTCTGGTTTCTTTTCTTCAATAACAGGTTTTGTAGCAGCAGGTTTTGCTTCTATTTTTTATTGTTGGCATTTTGCCTGGCTTGGGCGGCCATACGTTCATTCCAGGCTACCCATTCATCATAACTTCCTTTAAATTCTTTTATTTGGTGATCTACAATTTCCCAGATCTTATTAGCAGTTTTAGAAATGAAATAACGATCGTGGCTTACCAATACAAGGCTGCCTTCATATTTTTTTAAAGAGTCGATCAACAGATCGCAGCTATGCATATCAAGGTGGTTGGTCGGTTCATCCAGCATCAGGAAATTGGCTTTGCTAATGATCGTTTTTGCTAAAGCAACACGCGCCTTTTCACCACCACTTAATACTTTTATCTTTTTATCTGCGTCATCGCCGCTAAACAGAAAACATCCTAAAAGTGTTCTTAACTCAACATCCGTCATTTGTGCGCCACAGCTGCGCATTTCGTCTAATATCGTATTGTTAAGATCAAGCGATTCGAGCTGATGTTGCGCATAAAAACTTTCTTCTACATTATGTCCCCATTTACGTTCGCCCTTTATGGTTTCAATACCTGCAATAATTCTCAGCAATGTAGATTTTCCCTTTCCATTAGCACCTATCAAAGCTATTTTATCGCCGCGCTCTATTTCCGCTTTTGCATGATCAAGAATGATGTTTTCTCCAAAAGATTTAGATACATCGTTTAGTTCCACCAAAACTTTTCCCGGTGTTTTATCAACCCGGAAATTGATTTTAATATTGGGCCTTTCAACAGTTACATCTTCAATGCGATCCAACTTATCTAATTTTTTCATGATACTTTGTGCCATTGCAGCCTTGCTCGCTTTGGCACGAAAACGCTCTACCAATCTTTCATTTTGCCTGATGTAATCCTGCTGGTTTTCATAAGCCTTTTGTTGCATCTCAATACGCACGGCTTTTTCCGTTTCATAAAAATCATAGTTACCGTTATAAACATGTAACTCTTTTTGATAAAGTTCGATGATTTTCGTAACCATCCGGTTCAGGAAATATTTATCGTGGCTTACAATAACCACGGCGCCCTGATAATGCTGTAAATATTTTTCCAGCCATTCGATAGACGGAAGATCAAGGTGGTTGGTAGGTTCATCCAAAAGTAAAAGATCGGGTTTGGCTAATATCATTTTCGCAAGCAATACGCGCATGCGCCATCCTCCGCTAAACTCTTTATATGGTCTTTGTAAATCAGCATTTTCAAATCCCAGTCCTTGTAATACTTCTTCGGTCGTATGATGAATGTTGTAGCCGTCAAGCGTATCCATTTCATGCAGCTTGTCAGAATATTCATGCAAGGTTTTCTCATCGCCGGTTTTTTCCAATTCTATGCCCAGCTCTTCAATTTCCTTTTCTAATTGTAATACTCGTTCAAAAGCGCCTAACGCAACTTGTAAAATAGATTCATTGGTATCGAAACTTAATAAGTCCTGGTGTAAATATCCAATAGAGGTTTCCCTGCCTTTTTCAACAGTTCCTTCAGAAGGAGAAAACCCACCGGTCAATAATTTTAATAAAGTCGATTTACCTGTACCGTTATAGCCGATCAACCCGATTCGGTCATTAGGCTGAATATGCCAGGTGGCATCTTGCACAATCGTTCTCGCACCAAACTCAAATGTCACATTTTGTAAACCTGCCAGCATGATATTTATTTTTTACTATTTTTGATTTTATAAGCCTGCAAAATTAACAATAGCAGGCGGTAATATTAAACCTTATCATGAAAAAACTATTATTGGTTGTTATACTGTTAGTTGTAGCGTTTCTTATCTATAGGTATGCTTTTAAAAAAGACGAACCTAAAGAAGAAGCTCCTAAAGGACTGGCAGTAAGTGTACATAGCGAAGCTTTTAATGCTTCGGTAGATGCTGTTTTGAAAAATTATTTTGCGATGACGGAGGGATTCGTGAATTGGGATTCTACTGTAGTAAACAAAGGCGCAGCAAATATGTTGGAATCTGTTAACAACCTGGCTTTAGAAGATTTAAAGAAAGATTCCATGATTTACCAAACCGCTTTGTTTCCTGTAGAAAATCTTAAAAGTAATGCGGCAGCAATAAGTGGTGAAAATGACTGGGCGGCAAAAAGGTATGCACTTCGTGATCTTTCAGATAATTTACGTAATTTTTTGATTACGGTGAAATATGATGCCGAACCTGTTTACTGGCAGGAATGTCCGATGGCTTTTGGAGAGGGGAATAGCGGCAGTTGGTTAAGCGATAAGGAAGCCATTGTAAATCCTTACCTTGGTAAAAAGGATCCTAAATATGGTGCCACAATGCTTGCGTGCGGAGAAACTAAACAAAAGATTGATTTTACAGTACCAGATACAACGCAGCAACAATAATTATTGATGTCTCCGTAGCTCAGTTGGTAGAGCAGCTGACTCTTAATCAGCGGGCCCAGAGTTCGAGTCTCTGCGGGGACACATTAATCATTTCCGTAAGTTCAATGTACATTGAGCTTACGGTTTTTTATTACAGGCTATGATTGTTTGAATGCTAAACTGTTTGAGTTTTTTGATAAATTACTTGTACTTATTGAAATAATTCAGTGAATTAGACCCCCGACCGAATTACCTATCGTTTCTTACAATATAAATTCAAGAATTTATGATTGATACTTCTCCTAATAATCTTTCTGATTTACCGGAAGAAACTGACAGTCATTATGATCGATTTTTCGGTCCCTTATTCTTTGAACCATACGCCATTGAAGTTGTAAAACGAATTGACCCTGCTTTGGTTTCCATTGTGCTGGAACTCGCTACCGGAACCGGCCGGGTTACTCGCCATATTCGGGATCGTATTTCAACCAAGGCAAAGCTGATTGCTTCAGATATTAGCGAAGATATGCTCAGTGTTGCTAAAAAGAAATTAAGAAAGCTAGATATTGACTGGCAACATATAGATGCGCAACAACTGCCTTTTAGCGATAATAGTTTGGATCTGATTGTTTGCTGCTTCGGATACATGTTTGTTCCGGATAAGCCGAAAGCATTTGCGGAGGCATACCGCGTTCTGAAGCCGGGTGGCCAACTTTTATTTACAACATGGGATAAGTTGGAAAATAACGGTGCGTCGTATACGTCCAGATCTATAGCAAAGAAATATTTAGATGAGCCATTACCTAAGTCATATAATCTTGCTACCTCAATGCATGATGAAAGTGTTATAGAAGCATTATTAAGGGATGCTGGGTTTGAAAAAATCTCAATAGAAAAAGTAGAACTTTTTGCAACAAGTCGAACCGCAAAAGAAGCGGCAAATGGTCTTGTAGCGGGAGATATTTATGAGGATATAAAAAAACGTAATCCTGCCTGGATAGAAGAAATAAAAATTAAGTTGGAGAAAGAACTTGCTGAAAAATTCGGAGCTGCGCCTATGACTGCTCCGATGAGTGCTGTAATTAGCCAGGCATGGAAATAATAAAGGTTGCAACTATGCCTTAAAAAATTAGAGGGTATCAAAGCTATTATTCAGTTTTGTATCTTACAAACTTAACAGCAACTCTTATTAATCCACAACAATGGGATTGCTCTTCTTGATCTTTCGCTTTCTTCCACGCCAAATAATAAAGCCCGTTACTGGTAAACTAGCTGCGATAAGGCTTGCAAAGAATGCTAATATTTTTCCTGGCAAGCCCAAAACAGCTCCAACATGGATGTCGTAATTCATACGCATTATCTTATCAGATAACGGAGCTGTTTCAAACTTACCGGCATATACGCCATCGGTATGAAGTTCTTTGCCTGTAAACTGATCATAATGGTAGAAGTCTGCATTAAAATAAGAATCCAGATTGTGATTCACATATCCTTCTAATGCATCGGCGTCATCATGTGGAAAAGCGATTCCCACTTTATTATCGCTTTTCTTCTGCTTCATTAAATCTAACCAAACGGTATTCACCATCTTTTGTTTGTCAACAGTTCCAGCCAGCGTGCTGTCTGAAAGCGGATGGACATGTTCCGGCATAGATTTTCCACTGGAGGTTACAAAGTAAAGTGAGTTAGAAAACCATTCAAATCCCATTACTAATCCGGTAATTGCTAAAAAAATAGCGATCCAGGTCATATAAAAACCCAGCACGTTGTGCATATCATAATTCTTTCTGCGCCACTTGGTGGTGGGTTTCCATTTAAATTTGAAACGTTGTTTGGCCGCCGATTTATTTTTAGGCCACCAAAGTATAATGCCGCTTATCATCATTACCAAAAAGATAAGCGTGGCTGTTGAAATAATGATCCTGCCTGGTTCGCCAAGCCATAATTCGTAATGTCCCATTAAAATAGTTCTGAAAAAATCATCGTCCATGTCCTTTATTTTTTGAACATGCCCCGTGTAAGGGTTTACGAATATCTGGTAGTAAACGCTGTCATCGTAATAGTAAGCCAACGCAGCATCATTGGTTCCTAAGTACTCAATGGAGGAAGTTTCTTTTCCATTTAGATATTTATCAACTGAATCTTTTAGAACAATAGGTGGAAGATAATCGGCGCTATTTTTTTCTACGAAGCGGTAGCTTTGAGTGAGCTGTGTTATTTCTCTTTCAAAAGCAAGTATGCAGCCTGTAATACCCAGCCATAAAACAACTATGCCTGAAGCAAGGCCCAGCCAAAGATGCAGCTTTCCTATTATTTTTTTGAATGTCATATAGTTTTCGAGTTTCTTATAAAGCAAACTTCTCCTTCTTGAAAAGGAGAAGTGCTTTTATGATTTTCTTCCTTTAGAACTTAAAGGCAATTGAAAGACGGGCATTTCTGCCAGGCTCGCTCTGCCAGTAAGAAGCATTTAACCATTCATAATAAGAACCTGAATAAAGATACTTATCAAAAATGTTATTAATGTTAGCTGCAACACGCACCTTGTTGTTTTCCCAAAAAGGCTTCCATCCAGCCTAAAATAGTCGGGAAGCCCGAAGCTACTTGCAAGCGAACTCCAATTATCGGTTTTTCTGTCCATCAGCCATGTAAAACCACCCGCAATACCTAAATTTTTTAATGCTCCCTTTTGAATTTTATACTCCAACCAACTATTTATGGTATGACCTGCATAACCACGTACGTCGTCACCTACCCGCATTTCTGTACTATCTATTACAACCTGTGATAGCTTTGTTATTTTCGCCTCTGTAAATGCGTAGTTAGCTACTGCAGTAAAGCCTGGAAGAATCATGCCTCGTATATCAAATTCGAAACCACGGGCTACTTTTTGACCTAATTCGATACTGTAAGCTGGAGTCTGGCCAGCGTATCTTGGGTCAGCAGTTAATTCATTCTCTTTTAAAATACGATAAACGGAAAGTGTTGTGCTTAACAACCCATGTGCCCAATCTCTTTTAATTCCAATTTCCTGGTTATTGCCGGTAATAGGTTGGGGCGTTCCACCACTTCTTAAAACACCAGCTTGTGGAATAAAAGACTGATCGTATAAAGCATACAGCGCTGTGGTTTTATTGATACTCCAACTTAAACCAACACGTGGCGTAACTTTTTGGCCTTAACAGCAGGGTCACCCCACGAATGTTGGCTCAAATCAGTATATCTTCCGGCTAAAGTAAGGCGTAGTTTGTTTTCAAAAAATCCAAGTTCATCCTGAACGTACACTGCAGCATAACGTTGTCCCATTAAGCCTCCTGCTTGAACGGACCTGGCTTCCAACGGAGTTGTTCTGTCCCAAATCGGGAATCCATTCGATGGAACTCCGTAATTAGGATCTGCCGGATTAAATTCACCTCCGTTAGCCGAATCAATCACAAAATACTGTCCCCAATCTGCCATATAGTCTTTTGATCCTGCATCAATACCACCCAGAATACGGTGAGTGATTTTACCAGTGCGCACATTACCATTAATAAACAATTGGCCCATTGTTATGTCACTTGCAGCATCCCAAATGCTAATGCCTCTTTGTAGAGTGCCATCTGGATTTACGATGCTAGGCCAGCTGCTTGTTCCTTGATGTCGGTATTTTGAATGCATGGCTTGTGCTGTTAATTTCCAATCGTTGCTAATCTGATGTTCAAAATTTATCAAGAAAGTCTGGTCCGTAATTTTGGTGGGTTCCAGGCCGGGTGCGGTCATTGTGAAATTTCGGGGAAGAGTTGCATACTCTGTTCCCGGAGCGAATACGTAATAAGATCCTACATCCGTCATTTTAGCATATTGATACGTGTATTCTGCCGTGATCTTTGTATTGTCATTGATCTGATAACTTAATACAGGAGCCATCGCGTACCTGTTATTATATTCATAATCACGATGCGATTTTTTGTTTTGTGCAGACAGGTTAAGACGATACAAAAGTTTTCCGTCTTTTGAAAGCTTACCATCAAGATCTAGCATCTTCTATATAAGTTATAACTGCCCATCATAAGAGTTGCAGTGCCTCTTGTTTCGCCGGTTGGTTTTTTAGTAACCACATTATAAAGGCCGGCTGGGTCTCCGCTTGATAGCATAAAACCTGCAGGTCCTTTTACAAATTCTATGCGGTCTACAAAACTCATATCTTCAGTAAGGGGTCCCCAAAAAGAGGCTGCCATATTAAAGCCATTGCGAAACGCCTGTATTTGTGATCCTCTCATCGAAATATTGGTATATAAATCGCCCCAATGCTCAAGACGTACAGCTCCGCTTACATTTCTGATCACGCCGTCACTCATACTAATGATCTGCTGGTCAGCAAGGGTTTTGCTTGTTACAACCTGAATGTTCTGCGGAAGTTCTAACAATGGTGTCTGGGTACGTAATGAGCTTGATACAGTATTTGCCTTTACTCCGTTTTTATGGCCAATAACAATAACTTCTCCAAGGTCTACAGCATTTATGTTAAGTTGTATATCAACATGAATGGTTTTTCCCTGGCTTACCGTTACGATGCGTTCCACTTCATCATGCCCTACAAGTGAAATGCGAACGGTATAATCACCAGGCGTAAGCTTATTAAAATTGAAATTACCAAACTCATTAGTAACGGTTGATAAACCGGTTTGCGCCAATTCTACCGTTACACCTTCTGCATCTGTATTGTCGCTTGTAACAACCTTGCCCGTTATTTTTCCTACACCAGATTGTGCCCCAACACCAGCTGCGCTTAGTAAAAAAAGATAGCTGCTATTAAAATTGATCTTATCATCTTCATAAATAGAAATTTCGGAAGCGAAGCTACTTACGAGTAATAAGAATCATTTTCGAAATCGGGAAATTTTTACAGAAAAATAAAATGGCAACCTATTACCCTTAATACCATTGCCACTTATGTAAACTCTTTTTGTTTCCGTACGCCTTTCTTTTATCTTTGATAAGAGTGTAGATGACATCTCTAAATCAAAAGTACACTTCTTAAAAATATTTAAGCATGAATGACTCTCTGCAAAAACGCCGCTTTCAAAACTTTAATTTATTAGGCTTGGCTCTTATTGCCGTAGCATTGGTAATTGGTGCTTTTGTTATTGCAGGCGCCTATAAATATAAATTTAAGAACACACAAACTATACGGGTAACGGGCAGCGCCGGAGTAGATTTTACGAGTGACCTTATTGTGTGGAACGGAAGTTACAGCCGTAATGATTATGATTTGAAAGCGGCTTATGCTCAATTAAAGAGCGATGAAAATAATATCAAAAGCTATCTTACCCGCAAGGGTATAAAGCAGTCGGAAATTTATTTTTTCCGCAGTAAAAATTGATCGCCGTTTTCGAACAAAGTATTCTGAAGATGGTAAATATACAGGCAACGAGTTTGAGGGATACAATCTGTCTCAAACAGTTAAAGTAGAATCCAATGATATTCCAAAAGTAGAAGCATTGTCGAGGGAAATTACAGAGCTTATACAAACAGGTATCGAGCTTAACTCTCCAGAGCCGCTATATTTTTATACCAAACTATCTGATCTCAAACTCGATTTGCTGGCAAAGGCTGCAGAAGATGCTCGCAAGCGTGCTGATATTATTGCAAAAAATACAGGCGGTTCCATAGGTTCGGTAAGCAAAGCTAATATGGGCATCTTCCAGATAACAGGTAAAAACAGTAATGAAGATTACAGCTACGGTGGCGCTTTCAATACTGCTTCTAAAAATAAAACCGCAAGTATTACTGTAAACCTGGAATGTACAGTAAAATAGTAGCCTATATTTTATAAAGATAGAACGTTTTTATGCGTTTGTTAATTGTCCTCTTAATCTCTTGCTCGTTTTTGGGGCCTTCAAGTGCGGCCCAACAAATTCAGCATTCTGACTCAGCATCAAAACCTGATGCTACAGATTCTACAATAAATGATCGAATTGCTGCTGTCGCCGCAAAAGAAAGGAAAAAAAGTACGGAGGTTTTTCAAGCTGGCAAAACAGCCATGCAGCAGCGTAAAGCTTTGGAACATTTGGTTAACACAGCGCAGCAGGCGAAGCTCTACTTAAAAAGTGCATTAAGTTTGTCAACTGTTAAGTCTGAGCTTAAATCAATTGAGGCATCCTATGATATTTTGAAAGACGGGATTTTTGTGAACAAAGGTACTGCACAAACAGACAGAAACCTATCCGTCTCTTCAGCGATCTTATACCAGCTGGTGCAAAGCTTGTCTGAGCGCAAAAAGCAGATCGATGACCATCTTGCCCATCTTTCTACATTTAGAAATGACATTGATTCCACACTTAATATCGCATCCATATATAATTTTCCGACGGATTCAATTGCGTTAAAGGAGTATGTAGCGAGGCTGAAAGTTATAAAGCTACAGGGAGACCCGATCGATAATGATTTGAACGCCCAACTGAAACTGATACATCAGGTACAAGACCAGGCCGATTATTTATTGTTTACATTAAAATCCTCGTACGAAGAGATTGAGAAGTATCGAAACGATCTGTCTCAATTTACGCTACGTGAAGAGTTTGCCCCCTTGTGGAAACCCGTATTGCATTTCAGGCCTTTTGGCGAAATCATTAAGTTCTCTTTGGAAAAAGAAAAATTAGCACTGAAATTTTATTTTAAAGAAAACGGAACTAATATATTTATATTAATTCTTCTTGTGTTACTGGTTTATATATGGCTTCGTGCTCTGAAAAGAAAATACCCCGACGGCGATCGAGCTGGAGGCCTTGTTACTAAAAAGCCATTTCTATCATCGTTGATCATTGTAATCAGTGTGTATCAATTCACTTTTATCAATGCACCATTTATATTTAATGCTTGCTTGTGGATCATAGCAGCAGCGTGCCTGTTGGCTATATTAAAAGATTTTATCGCTCCTTACTGGAACAGGTTTTTGTGGGTCATTAGCCTGTTCTTTCTTCTAGCTTGCCTCGATAACCTTATACTGCAATCCTCACGCCCCGAAAGATGGATAATGTTGTTTCTGTCGATGGCGGGTATAATATACGGTTCGTATATTTTAATAAACGGGCATCATTCGGATCTTAAAGAGAAGCGAATATTACCATTCATTCGCATCGTTGTATTTATCGAAATATTGTCTTTGCTGGCAAATGTTTTAGGTTGGTATAATTTATCAAAGACCTTGTTAACGACAGGCTATATCAGTTTAATAATAGGCATTCTTTTCATTTGGGTTATTCGTTTACTGAACGAAGCGCTGGCTTTGTCTTCAGAGATCTATCAGCATACAGGCAGAAAGTTATTTTATATCAATTTCAGTCGTGTAGGAAGTAAAGTACCCTTTATTTTTAATGTGTTTTTAGTAATTGGCTGGTTGATTATTACCGGTAAGAACTTTTATGTCTTCAAACGGGTGGGAGAGGCTCTGGGAGGATTCTTGCATAAAGAAAGAGCTTTGGGAGATTACTCTTTTTCGATCGACGGTATCGTTCTGTTTATTGTCATTGCATATTCTTCCATGCTCATATCAAGGATCGTTTCGTTTTTTGGAGCTGAACCCATGGAGCTTCATGGTAGTACGAGCACAAAATCAACTGTGAGCTCTCACGGAAGCTGGATACTATTGCTACGCATCTTTGTTATCAGCCTCGGATTATTTCTGGCATTTGCAGCATCCGGCCTGCCAATAGATAAAATAACAATTGTACTTGGCGCGTTAGGCGTTGGTATAGGGTTAGGTTTGCAAGGGCTTGTCAGCAACCTGGTTAGCGGTTTGATCATTGCTTTTGAAAGGCCCGTAAATGTTGGCGATCTTATTGAACTTAATGGTAAATCAGGCACAATGAAATCGATTGGCTTTAGAAGCAGTATTGTTACTTTAGGTGATGGATCAAGCCTTATTGTACCGAATGGAGATTTGTTGAATCAACATATGATCAATTGGTCTTTGTCAAAAAATATCAGAAAAGTAGTGCTGTCAGTTGGTGTTGCTTATGGTTCTGATTTAACACAGGTGAAAGAACTTCTTGAACAAGTGGCACAGAGTAGTGATAAGGTGTTGCAGGTGCCTCCGTGTTCGGCTTTTGCTCGAAAATTTGGAGAAAGTTCCGTCGATTTTGACCTGATATTTTGGGTTAGACATCCCTTTGAAGCTGTTCCTGCAACAAGCGATGTCATCACTGCTATTGACGTAGCATTCAGGAAGGCAAATATAGAAATTCCCTTTCCACAACAGGATATTCGTGTGTTTTCAGCAGAAAGCCAGCAAGGCAAGTCTGATGAAAGAAAATGATATTTATGTAGGGTTCTATTTAACAGTAAAACTTCCGAATCTTTAGTTTGTTGTATGTTTGACGGATATTTTAATGCGTATCAAAAATCAATTTATTTAATAAATGGCTTACAGAAATCAACAGGAATTTATAAAAGCGTTAGATAAGGAAGGGGAGTTGTTGCGAATAAAAACTTACGTAAATCCTCATCTTGAAATTGCAGAGATTACTGACCGCATGAGTAAAGAGCCGGGCGGTGGTAAAGCGCTGCTATTTGAAAATACCGGTTATGAGTTTCCTGTATTGATGAATGCGTACGGAAGTGAGAAAAGAATGTGTATGGCTTTGGGTGTGAAAGAATTAAATGATGTGGCCGGTGATATCGAGGCATTGTTCAAGCTTCTATCATCTCCCAAAGAAAATATTATCGACAAGCTGAAGCTATTGCCAAAATTAGGAGAATTTGCTTCCTGGATGCCGAAGGTGAAAAAAGGAAGAGGGGAGTGCCAGCAAATAATTTTGACTGAAAAGCCTTTAGCATCCGGCGAGCCATGGGGCGGTTTGCCTGACATTGGGAAGCTACCGGTTATTACCTGCTGGCCACAAGACGGAGGCCCGTTTGTAACCCTTCCTGTTATTCATACAAAAGAACCAAATACGGGTATTAGAAACGTTGGCATGTACCGTATGCAGGTTTTTGGACCGAAACTTACTGCTATGCACTGGCATAAACATAAAGTATCTGCCAAGCATTTTAATGAATACAAAAAGCTGAACAAGATAATGCCCGTTGCTGTCGCGCTTGGCGGCGATCCGGCTTATGCTTATTCAGCAACCGCGCCTCTTCCTGAAAATGTTGATGAGTACATGTTAGCGGGCTTTTTGAGAAAGAAAAAGTAGAGCTGGTAAAGTGTGTTACACAGCCTGAGATAGAAGTACCTGCTGATGCGGATTTTGTAATAGAAGGTTATGTTGATCCTAATGATGAAATGCTTTGGGAAGGCCCGTTTGGCGATCATACCGGTTATTACTCCTTACCAGATTGGTATCCGAAATTTCATATAACTGCAATAACTCATAAAAAAGATGCGGTATATCCGGCAACTATTGTAGGTATTCCGCCACAGGAAGATGCATGGTTGGGTAAAGCGACAGAACGAATATTCCTTGCACCAATTAAGATGACATTGGTTCCGGAAATTAAAGACATGGATATGCCGGTGGAAGGCGTGTTTCATAACCTGGTTATAACACAGATTGAAAAAGAATATGCTGGCCAGGGACAAAAAGTGATGAACGCAATGTGGGGCGCCGGACAAATGATGTTCAATAAAATATTAGTATTGGCATCACAAACCAGTTTTCCCATTACCAATTATAAAGAACTGGCAAAGGAAATATTCAAAAACCTGAATCCTGCAACAGATGTATATTTCTCTCAGGGGCCGATGGATGTGCTGGATCATAGTTGTAGTAAAATGGGCTTTGGTGGTAAGTTTTGTATTGACGGAACTTTTAAATTTGAAGAAGAAATAGAAGATCAGTACCTGAACTATCCGGCACCAAAAGCACTTCCCGTTGATGACATACAACAAGAGTTTCCGGAAATTGCTTCACTAAACGATAGTTTATTGAAGCTGGATATTCCTTGTTTGATTGTATCTGTTCAAAAGAATAGAAGAGCACATGTTGCTGAATTGCACAATGCCATTTGTAGCGGGAACTATATAAATGGAGTAAAGATGATTTTGTATGTGGAACATACTGTAAATGCTTTGGATTTACCAACTGCGCTTTGGCGTTTTTGCAATAACCTCGATCCCAAGAGAGATCATTTTTTATTTAAAAAGGAAACAGAAGAAGGAAAGTATAATGCGATACTTGGATTGGACGGAACCATTAAAACTAAAGAATTTGATGGCTTTGAAAGAGATTGGCCAAATATTATTGTTGCTGATGACAAAACCATTGCATCAATCGATGCAAAATGGAATGATTTGGGTATCGGTAAATTTATACCTTCTCCCTCTTTAAAATATAAGGATCAGATGTATGGTGATCAAGCGGTTGCCAGCCCCAAATAATATAATTTACTAAATAAGAATTTGTAAGTGTTCGCCTTAACGGGCGGACAAATTTTTATTAGATAGAATCTGGTTTTGATAGCCTAAAAATCCTTCGGCAAAAACACTTTATGCTTTTCTATCATTTTATCATCTGCATAAAGTTCGAAATTGATGTACCCGGCGGTTGCAAAGTAAGACCGGTCAAGCTTAAATCTGCGCTCTTTAATATTGGTCATTTCGAATAAAGGTTGGCCCGATTCGCTGTAAAATTTAATATCGTATTTTCTTTTGTCAAAAGGAAGTTCCACTCTCACATACCTATCTGGTGATGTAAAGACGTAAGATGATTGTTGAAATCCGGCTGGCAGGAAATTGGTATTTAAATTTACTTCGGTATTAGATTTATTGCCGCTGTTGTAAGCGTCGGCCATCCCTGTCGAATCAACCGTCGGGCGTTTTGATTTTGTTGAGATATACTTTCCACCTTCAAACATCACAAATATGCGGTAAAACATATTGTCGCTAGGCGCAGTTGCGTCAGCAAATCCGTTCTGTTGCAAACTCGGATCAGGTAAGGTTCCTATAGTTTTAAAAAAATTTAAACTGTCTGTTGAACGTTGTATACTTATTTGTTTAATAGCCTGGTAATTGTGCATCCACGCAACAACTACACGTCCGCCACCCACTTTATACACAGAAAAATCAGGTAGTGCTTCCTGAGCTTGAACATTAGTATAAATAACTCCTGTCAACAGAAAAAATAATATCTTCTTCATAATTAATCCATTGCTACTTAGCCTACAAAGATAGGAGACTAGAGAGAATGGTTTAAAATATTAACGTTCCTTTTCGTAAGGAAAGATTGCCTTGTAGCCCCCTGAATGAATGAGCAATAATTCACTTCCTGTTTTAATTTGACCCGTTGTAATCAACTCTTGAATGCCATAAAACAGCTTGGCCGTATAAACAAAATCAGTTGGAATACCTGTTTGGTCAAAAAGATCATTCATGAACTGTATCAGCTCAGCAGTATATTTCGCATAACCACCAAAATGATAGTTATGATTAATATGCATTTTTTCATTTTTATCTAATAACAAATTAAGTACTTCAGATTCTAAATTTGTATGATTTTTTAAAGTACTAAAGCCAAGTATTTGTGAAGCTGTTTTTTTGCTGTTTATCAATCCCGCCATCATAGTGCCTGTACCCACTGCACAGGCAACCAAGTCATATTTATCTTTGTGGTAAGGAATTGTTGCAGCGCCCGCAGCTCCTAACAGGCTGTAGCCGCCTTCGGGAATGATATAATAATCTTCACTTTTAAATGTAGCTGGTACATGTTTTTCTTTGTAATCTTCGCGGGATAAAAAAATAAATTGCATGCCAAAAGAGGCAGCTGCTTGCAATGTATGCGAGTGAATTTTCGGCTCTTCTCCCCGAATAAGTCCGATGCTTTTTATGCCAAAATTTTCACAAGCTGCTGCTGTTGCAACAATGTGGTTGGAGTATGCACCTCCAAATGTTACAACTGATTTATAACAGCCTTTGCATGCATTTTTTTCTAAATGAAATCGGAGCTTGAACCATTTATTGCCGCTGACGATCGGATTTATTTTATCCAACCTTAACACATGCACATTCACTCCATTTTTGGACAAGAATGGAACAGCTTCTGTCATAATTAAATCTTCATCAATTATCTTCATTACTATTGTACGTGTTGGCTAAATTACCTTATTTTTGAAACCATTTATTTTAAAAATACATTATTGGGCTGTTTAGCTTAATACTTAAAATGGAATAATTATTATGAAATAGCTATACGAATGGTTCATACCTAAAAGGATGATTATTTACTAGCTATTCTATGTGACAAATAAAAACAATAAAAATAAACACATGAAACCAACACTGGTGATTTTAGCAGCAGGTATGGCGTCTCGCTACGGTAGTATGAAACAGGTTGAATCTTTTGGCCCCAGCGGCGAAACGATTATGGACTATTCAGTAGCTGATGCAGTAAAGGCAGGATTTGGTAAAGTTGTTTTTTTGATACGACAGCAGTTCGAAGAAAACTTTCGTAGCCTGTTTGCGTCTAAACTTGATGGTAAAGTAGAATATGAGTTTGCATTTCAGGAATTGGACATGTACCTGAATGGAGTTGATATCCCCGCAGAGCGTACCAAACCCTGGGGTACCGGGCATGCAGTTCTTTGCACTAAAAATGTGGTAAAAACACCATTTGCGGTTATAAATGCAGATGATTTTTACGGGTTTGATGCTTTTAAAAAAGCTGTTGAGTTTTTAACTACTGATTGTGATGAAAAAACTTATTCTGTAATTGGCTACCCGTTGATGAATACTTTATCCGATCATGGAACGGTTAATCGTGGGGTGTGTGGGTTAGATGAGAAAGGCAATCTTGCAAGCGTTGTAGAGCGCATTGGTATTGGCTTAGAAGATGATAAAGTGAAAGTAACTGACGGCTTACAGCCGGATGAATTGTCAAAAGACACAGTCGTATCTATGAACTTTTGGTGTTTTCATCCATCGGTTTACGACCTGTACGAAAAAGATTTTAAGGCATTTATTAAAGAAAGCATAGCTGTTCCTAAGTCTGAGTTTTTAATTCCAGCAGTGGTTGATAACTTCATTAAAGATGGCGGCGTAGTAAAAGTTATTACTACTTCGGCACAATGGTTTGGTGTAACTTATAAAGAAGATGCTCCAGCTGTTCAAAAACAGCTAAATGGCTTAATCGAGAAAGGGGAGTATAGTACGAATCTTTGGGGTGCATAAGTGTTTTATTTTGTAAATAAAACAACTCGATTTGTGTCTTAGAATGCTACATTGCGCTTTGACGAAAAATCATAATAAAACGGTTGCCTCGTAAAGAGACAACCGTTTTTAATATCAAGTAAATAACGAATTAATTTTTATCCCACCAAACCTTGGTATTGTCATTATCTTTAGCCGAAACGGCACTATAATTGGCGGCATTCGAAGAAGACTCGGAAGTTGGATATTCGTATCTTACAGGGAAACGCGTAACATTCTGTCCCTGGAATATATCTACTGGAAGTTTCAATGCATCCAGCCTTCTGAACTCTGCGTAGCTTTCATCCATTTCCAGAAAACTGAAATGGATCCATTTTTGTATGGCTAATTGTTCCATAAATTTTGCGCCATTAAATGCATAAGCAGGCGATGCAATCATAGCAGCTACGGCTGATGCTGAAGGCTGTGCTGTAATTCGACGGCGGGATGTGAGGCTGCTATTAATATAGATGTTATAATAAAACTCAACTGAAAGTTTCATGCCATCTTCATAGTATTGTCTTGCCTTAACCATATCAGGAGCCGCGCCTGCAATCCCTTTAAAATAAGCTTCGGCTAAAAGAAACTGCACATCCGAAGCATTAATTGCAACCCCGCTTAGCAGGTTGCCATTTTGAACAAAAGCAACTGAATCAAACTTGGCTATTCTCGTCAAATCTAATCCGGTGCGGGCGTCAAATGATCCGGGTAAACCCTCATAATTAGTATAAGTGCTGGCGCTGGCCTGGCCAGGCACCACATACATTACCAATAGTCTTGGATCGGTAGCTGACTTCATCGAGTCTACCATAACTTTAGGAGCATAAAGGTTTGCCTGCCTTTCCCATAAGGCTCTCACGTAAGTCTGTCCGGCGCCGCCTGTTCCATTGGCATTTGGACCGCTGGTTTGCACTGCATTGTCTGCGTTAGACATGATTAATGGCGCGTTGGACGTAATCAAATCCTGCACTTCCATTTTTGCACGCGCCGGATCCGCTTCGGAAATTCGCATGGCGTATCGTAAGCGCAGGGAGTTAGCGAATTTTACCCATTTTGAAAGATTACCCCCAAACAAAATATCCTGTGCTGGTAAAACTCTATGAGCATCGTATTGAGCAGCTTGAAGCGTGATGGAAGATAAATCTGCTGCAGCTTGTTTTAAATCGGCTAACATAGCATAATAGATCTCGCTTTGTGGATCGAATTTCGGAGTTAAGTTGGCACCAGTACCGCCAAAAATTATACTTATTCCTGTGAAAGCTTCGCTATACGGCATGTCATCGTATACGTCGGTTGCCTGTGCGGTGGCATAGGCCTCCAGTATTTTTACAATGGGCAGGTACACCTTATATCCTTCCTGTTCTTCTATTGGAAGCTGGGAGTAAATATATTCTATACCTTTTAGGTTGTTCATTTTTTGCGTATAATACGCTCCCCATGCTCCTAAGTCAGAACGTATGTTATAATAATCCCCACTTACAGGATCGCTGTTAAAAGCCATATTTTGCAACATCGGACCAAATTTACCGATGTGATAAGTATATACATCACCATACGGTACCCTTAAGGTATTATTGATGGCTGTAGGTAGTACGTATTCAATCTGAACAGATGTAAACGCGTCCGGGTTGGGAAACAAATTATCGAGCTTTTTCTGGCATGAGGCAAATATCATCATTACTGTGAGCATTGTAATGAGAGGTCGTATTATTAATTGTATCTTTTTCATTCGTAACTGTTTTAATTCGCGGCAACGCCACTGATTTTGTGGAAGAACGCCTTATTATATATCTTAGATTGATATTTTGTTAGGGACTGATTATAAATTTGCTTTAATTGAAACTCCAAAATTTCTTGATGATGGGTTAACTGTGTACTCAAATGCGGAGTTAATAGAATTAGTACCCATACTATTGGAAGGAGCAATATTGGGGAGGGTTTTATGTAAAAAAGCAAGGTTGCGGCCTATAAAAGAAACTGAAAGCCCCTGTATGCCAATTCTGGAAACTATATTTTCCGGTAAGGTATAGGTTAGCGCAATTTCTCCCAGTCTTATAAAATTGTTTTTATAAACAGATTCTTCAGAAGAGGTGCCTCCATAACGGTTAGAATAATAGCTCGCTGCAGAAAGAATTACATCATTTGCAGATCCGTTTTCTTTTACTCCGTCAACAATAATACCATCTGTACGAGTTATAAAGCCTGAAGGCGCTGTTTGTCCGGTTTCTAAAAGTATGTTTTTGGTTCCGTCGTTATAATACGTTAATCCACCATACTCGGTATTTCTTCCAAATAAGGATTCCTTACCAACACCACTCGATAATAAATAATTGTTTGTGTAAGAAACCATGTGGCCCCCATAAGAATAATCCAGGAGCGCATAAAGTGAAATTCCACGATATGAAAGTTGGTTACTGATACCTCCATAAAACTTGGGTAAGCCATTTGCAATAAAACTTAATTCAGAATTAAATTTCGGTAACCCGTTTGCAGAAACAATGATGTTATTATTTTCATCCTTCGCAATTTTACGCATCCAAATAGTATAAGGTTCACTACCCGGTACAGCTTTGAAAGCCGCTCCAAATGGGTTGCCTAATAGGCGTTCTTCAAGTCCTGCAGCCAAAGTAAGCACTTTACGCTTGATAGTTGTACCATTTACACCCATGTTCCAAACAATATTTTGATTGCTTATAATGTCTCCGTCCAGTTGAAATTCAAAACCACGGTTAGATACAGATCCGGAATTTATACGAAAATTTTGAGCAGCACTTGATTGGGCTACATTAACTGAATTGAGCAAGTCTTTTCCTTTATTGAAATAGAAGGTCAGGTCAGCATGTATCCTTGAACGAAAAAATGATGCTTCAGTACCAAATTCGGTAGAGTAGTTTTTCTCTGCTATTACTGAAACCGGCGGGATTGATGTAGGGATACTGCTATTTATGATGGTACTGCCATTGGGTAGTTGGTAGGTTCCATAACTAAAACCAGCACTGGCAAAATATCTGCTAGGCACTGAATTACCTACCACTGCCTGCGATGCCCTGAATTTTAGATAAGTAATGGCTTTTGGTAACTGAAATGCTTCGGATGCAACAAAGCTAAGCCCCACCGAAGGGTAGAAGTAGCTACGGCTATAATCAGGTAATTTAGAAGACCAGTCATTGCGGGCTGTTGCGTTTAAGTATAAATAATTTTTAAAACTTAATTCACCCGTTCCAACAACGGCATACAAGGCCTCGCCACCTTGAGATCCGCTGGGTGCGTTAGGGGTTCCTTTATTATTGCTTAAGCTGAAAACATCACGAAATTTTAATCCGTTGGTGCTTTGTGTTGTAACGTTTCCATATTGGTTGTCGATTGTAGCTCCACCAGAAAGAGAAAGTTTGAAATCTTCACCAAGTCCATGATTGAAATTTAAAAAGCCTTGTAAATAATTTCGGTAACTGTTACCCTGGCTTACCCGGTACTGGCCTTGTAAATCGCTTGAAGAAGTCGGATCGGAGTATTGCATCCACTTTTGCTTTGTTTCCGTAACTTCATTATTGCGGGTGGTTCCGGTAATAATATTAAGGCTAACAGGTTTCGCTATTTGATAATTTACCCTAACACTAGCATTCAATTGTTCGGCTCTGTTATTAAATCTGTTTTCTCGCTGCCCCCATAATAAAGGAAGTATAATATTATCTCTTACGCTACCGTTAACATATTTCCGTAAAGAATCGGATAAATAATATCCCTGAGCACTTTTATAATGATCTTCGTACAAGCTGGTTATTTCGTTAATCGGCATAGGGAAGTTAGAACCCCTATCTAACCGTTCTGGCGGATTTTGCGTATTAGTAATGGTGTACATTACGGATGCTTCCAGTTTTATTTTTGGGCTAATCTGGAAATTTGCGCTCAGGTTTGCCGTATTACGACCTTGTTTCATATTAGGTAAGAAACCTTTATAATTAAAGTTGGTCATGGAGAAGCGTAATCCTCCTTTCTCAAATCCGCTTGAAAGACTTACATTATTGGTATTTGTAAACCCATCATTATACAAATCTTTAAAGTTATCAGGTTGAGCAACCCACGGCCGAATCTGTCCGTCCCACCACTCAACCATAGTTCCGTCCAGTTCCGGCCCGAAATTTAAGGATGAAGTATTGGATATCCATTTAGGCACACCGTCTGCATTAAATGTTGTGAAGTAAGGCAGCGAACCATTCCCAAACTCGGTTTGCCTTTCAGGGAAGTAAGCCAGTTTGTTGACTGTAAAATCAGAACGAACTTCTACACCTATTCCTTTACCTGCTTTTCTTTTTTGGTATTGATAATTATAACACCGCCTAAAGCCTGAGAGCCATATAAAGCAGCAGCATTCGCACCTTTCAACACGCTTATGCTGGCAATATCTTCTGGATTTATATTGTTAATCAAAGACCCCTTCATTCCGTTGGCAAAGCCCCTGTTGGAGTATCCGTCCTCATCATCAGTATATGGAACACCATCAAGTATAATTAAAGGTCTTTGAGATCCATCCAGCGTATTTATCCCCCTTAGGTTAATGCGGGTGCCACCCATAGGCCCACCGGAAGTATTTGATATTTGCAAGCCGGCTACTTTGCCTTGTAGGGCAGAAGCGAGGTTGTCGGTACCTGCTTTGGTAATTTGATCAGCTTTAAGTTCTGTAATAGCATAAGACAAAGCCTTTTTTCCTTGCTGATATTAAGCGCTGTAACAACAATCTCGCTTAACTCATCCGTCGATTGCTCTAATATTACCTCTATATCCTTCATTCCTGTTACGGATATTTCTTGCTGAACATAGCCAACGCCGGATATCACTAGTACGGCATTGTTATTTACCGCAAGTGAGAAGGCTCCGTCCTGGGAAGACATTGTAACGTTAGAAGTTCCTTTTTCTGTAATGGTGATATTAGAAATCGGCGCCCCCGAATTGTTCTTAATTACACCCGAAGCCGTACTGGATGTTTGAGCGTACACAGTCTGGACGCTATAAAAAAGAATTAATAGCGGCAAAAGCAATAGTTTGAAAGATCTCATTTTTTTCGAAAGTTTTTAAAATTATTAATAAGATTAAAAATAATGTTAAAAGTCAATCGCAAGTATTGATTATGCAATGGATAATATGGATTATCCTATGTTTTTTTATGCACATAAAAAAGCGCTACACAAACGGTAGCGCTTATCCGGTTTTGGCTTTAGTCGCCTCAGTTCACTTTCACCATATAGATATAGTCTTCTATTTTCTTTGTTTGCTGTGGCCTTTTCAAGCCAGTAAGCGAACTCCTGGTGTTCAGTTTAATATCTTTTAAAGCGGCGTCTCCGCCTTTTTTAACTTTTAAATCATTTAACGCATTAAAGATACTTCGGCTTTGTACAGCGAAAGCCACACCTTCAGCATCTTTCTGTCTTGCATTTAAAATGCCAATAACTTCTCCGTCGCTATTTAAAACAGGGCTTCCGCTATTACCTCTGTCGGCACGTATATCTATCTGGCAGCTCATTGTATCTCCATTATAGCCGGTTTTAGAACTCAAATAACCCTGACCATATACGATCTCTTCTCTTGGATAACCCAAGGTAAATATAGGCTCAGCAAGATCGCTTGTTTTCTTTGTGAAACTATAAGGTGTGCCGGGCAAAGGCTTAAAATCAGGATCATCTATTTTAACAATGGCTATATCGGTTTCAGCGTTGCTGTATACCACTCTTGCAATGAATTCTTTTCCATCAATATTTTGAACGGCTACATTTTGAGCCTCAGCAACTACATGGTTGTTTGTAACTAAATAGCCTTTCCCATCAATTAAAAAGCCAGTGCCACTATTTGTATAAGGAATTTCTGGTGTAGTTATAGATACACCATTTTGTTTAAGATTTTTTATTTCCCTATCCTGAATTCTTGATTTCTGAGCAAGTGTATTAATATCTTTTTCAGTATTTCAAACTGATTTGTAGGGGCTTTTGGTGTTACGGATCCGACAATTCCGCTAACAATGAGGGCTGTGATGCCTGCGATGGATGCTGCAATGGCCGCAGTCTTTTTAAATTTATTAAATATATAAAGAACCCGGCCGCCTTTAGGTTTTTCCGCATCAATCTTTCCTTGTGCTGAAAGACTATGATGAACTTCATTTAACGAAGTCTGGAATTTTTGCCATTGGTTGAAACGGTTCATTTTTTGAACAAACAAAGTATGTTCAACCACCATTTGATCTACTTCACTATCTGCCTTGCGTAAATTTTCAAAATGAAGCCGCTCGTCAGGATTCATATCACCCATTATATACCGTTCAACGGCATCTAACAGTATAATATTATTTTGTTGATCATTCATCACTTAATCGGATTTTTATATTGAGAAAAGAATATTTTCTTTAAACGCATCAGGCACTTGTATTTCTGAGTTTTTGCATTTTCGGCATTTGTATAACCAAAACTTTCTGCAATTTCCTGCATACTGTTATTCTTAAAATAAAACGACTCCAGCAAACTTTTACAAGGTTCTCCTAAATTGTTGATAGCTGTATGCATCATATCAAATTCTGCATCTTTCTGTTCATGTTCTACAACATCATCTTCAACAGTTATCTGTGTTTCGTTGGTATCATCAAAATCGATATTGCGCCTGTTGCTCTGATTCAGTTTCTTTAACCAAAGCCTTCTGGCTACAGAGTAGAGATAGGTACGTATCTGGCAATTTAATTCAAAACTTCCCGAACGTGCTTTATCAAATAAAACCATCATCGCTTCCTGAAAAATATCTTTGGCATCGTCAATGGTTCCATTATTATTCACTACCAGTGATTGAACCAGGTTATAATTCTGGCTATAGATCACTTCAACCGATTTTTTGTCGTTACGAGCTAATCCTTTCAATAAACTTAATTCCTGTTCTAATGTAGAATCTTTCAACCTATGATATTTTAATACTAATTTTTAAAAATAGTAACCCTTTCTCAGTCAGAAAAAAATATTTATTTCTAAGGGTTACTATTTACTGGAAATGGTATTAACTATTTTAACCCCTAAACCTCAAAATTTATGAAAAAGTTATTCTTTTTATTGGCAATCAGTTCTTTAGGCTTTGTAGCTTGTAATAATGCAGCAGATGGAGACAGCACTGAAGATACAACTTTGGTGACTACGGATAGTTCAGCTATTGATCCCACTTTAGGGAATCCTCCTGTTAACCCTACCGATACGATGGTTAACCTGGATACAACTACCACTCCAACTGATACGACTGTTCGTTAATAACAGATTTTATTCGGCAAGCAATATAGAGGGCCATTCTGGAAACGGAATGGCTTTTTTTATTTTAATTCAGAAATATTTCGTCAAAAAATATCCAGGCCTTCTCGCCTTTACCAGGATGCCAGTTGGGAAGACTTTTAACTTGTTTTACAATAAGTTTGATCACTTTTAGCCTGCTAATAGGGAACGTCGCCGTAAAATTTTCAAGGTGAGAAGAGCTGTTGGAAGTAGGTTGAAGGGGTGTTGTTTTGGAAAGTAATTGGAGCGATTCGGTGTTTTCGCCACCCCAAACCTGAATTTCAGCAGGTGGCATAATATAGCTTCCTGCATCTACCAGCATATTGAAATTTACAGAACTAATATTTACCGGCTGTTTGAAAAGTAAATATGCCTCCAGGTTATTGTCTTTGTAACCAACCCACTCAGCTGTATTGAAATTGGTGGATCCTAAAGTTTCATCAAAAAACGCTTTTCCCTTTTTAGCTTTAACAATATAACGTGGATTTGGATCTGTAAGCAAATGAATACTATCCGGCTTCAACCCACTTTTATAAAAACCGGAAGATGCGTTGTCACTGCTGATCCATCCTTTCAAAAAAACTTTTGCGTTGACAATGGTAGATTTATTAATAGAAAAAGGTTTTTTATATACTGGCGAGCTTATGCTATCGGGTACAGAGCCGTCCAATGTGTACCTTGTACTGGCGCCACCGATCGGGCTTTTAATCGTTATAACTGAAGTCTTATTAAATATATTTTTATCCTTGTCAGCCTTTATAAATGGAGTAGGCAACTTAGCTATTACAGTATCACCGTTATATCCCAAGCCAAAATTTGTGTTAGGAAAGTTTGCCTTTAACGATGCAACATCTTTATTAGAAATAGCCGTATTCCAAACTTTTACCGATTTCAATGTTTTTACTTGCATTAAAGGCTTAAGCTGGTTGGCACTTACGCTTGTACCCGAAAGCGATAATTGCTTTAGATGTTTCAGGCTTGTTAAATATTTTAATCCATCTCCTTTTATAGCTGTAAATGCCAGATTCAAATCTCTTAAATTAGTGAAGTTTCCAATTGCTTTCAGGTCTTCATCTTTAACCGGCATTTTAGCCAGGTGAAGGGAGACGATATTGTCTTTGATCTGGTCAAGATCTTTTAACTGTTCACTTTTAAACTGCGCCACTCCATAAAAGTTAACAGAAAGGGCCGGAGATGCAGTAGCAAGCGGAGTGATCACTCTGTATTCGGTATTCAACTGGGTAATGGTGCCTTCATCTACGCTTGCAAAATCATACACTTCAACATCTGGAGATTTAAAGAAGGTCGCAGCAAGTACTCGCAAGGAATCGTTGCCCGGTAATTCGATTACTTTTTTAGTAAAACTTGCTCCGTCTTTTATCCATAAATGTAATATACGAGCCTCTTCTTCTGTTAATTGTGGTTTTCCTTTAGGAGGCATGTGATCTTCATCATCAACAGGTAAATGAATGCGTTGCATCATCAGCCCCAAATCAACAGCAGTAGTGTCCCACAACTTTCCGTTCTTCCCACCTTTAAGCAGCAGTTCTCTTGTTTCCATAATCAACTCGCCTTTGGCTTTACTGGTGTTGTGACAGCTCATACATTTTTTTCAATAATAGGTTGAACGAGGTGCGCATAAATCACTGCGTCTTCCAAAGGAACAGCTGGCTGTTCGTTAGAAGCAAGTATTGGTGATAAAAGGAAATCTTCTCCATGTGTAATATTGGCACCTTTGTGACCGGCAATCAACAAAACGATCGTAGCGCATAGGCCAATAGCTGTGGTAGCTATTTTTTTTTCGAATTGATTCTTTTAATCCATACCACATAAAGCTGATGAAGGCACAAGCTACACCAGTCCATTTATGAACATCAATGGCATTGCTCTCATATCCTTCCTCTTTCGATAAGAAAAGCCCCATTAAAGCTGCCACTACCGTTGTAAGTGCAGCGGCAAGCAACAACCAGTCTGCAATGTCTTTTAACATTGCCTGCTTTGGTGATACAATAAGCATTTCGAAGAGAAATGCCAGCAACAATAAAACAATAGGAAAGTGCAGTACCAATGGATGCGCTCTTCCGAATGTCTGTAAAAACGTCGGTACTATAAATTGATTTCCAAAAATCAATAGAAAAAGTAAAAGGCAATTGAGAACGATACAAAAATTAAAAATGATACTTTGCCATTTCCACTGCTTCATATACGATTTGTTTTCCTGTTATTATACCAATTCTAATTTATATGGATAAACCTTACCCGAGTTCCATTGTGCTACATAAAGATTTTCTTCGTCATCGATACAAACGTCATGCGGATAATCAAACGCACGAACGCTTTGAGACATTTCCTGCAACTTACCAGATTCGTATGTTGGCTCGCTACCTGCAAGATTTGATATTACTTTATTGTTTTTGTCAAGAATGGTAACAAAGCCGGATTTTTGTGATTGCCTATTATTGCTTTGTAAAACGGCTGCGTATAAAAAATCGCCATGTATTACCGGGCGACAAACCCAGGCTCCCGGCATCTCAATGGTATCAATATAAACTCCGTCTAATGTAAATCTCTTGAAAGCATTTTGTTGTCTTGATGTTACTATAAGAATAGGTTTTTTGTTTCGATTGTCAATACAAATGCCATGCGCATTGAGTAGGTGTTGAGGCTGATCGCCTTTGCCGCCAAAATGCCTGATGTATGCTCCTTTATGATTGTATTGGATCACAAAATCTTTTCCATATCCGTCTACCACGTAAATGTCTCCGTTTGGTGCAATAGCTGTTTCTGTAGGAACATATTCTTCAGGCTTTGTGTACTGTCCGGTTTCTTTAGGATAATCAAGCGTTAATAATACTTTGCCATCGATAGTTGTTTTAACAACCTGATGGCGTTTATTGTCGCAAATAAAAAGCACATCTTTTCCGTTTTCATTAAACAGCGTAAGCCCGTGTGCGCCGGGATATTCAGTTCCCCATGAGCTAAGGTATTTGCCGTTTTTATCATAAATAATTACATTGTTTTTGGTTTCATTCGTAAGCAGCAAAATGCGGCCTTTACTATCCTGTACCATTTCATGGCAATCATTAACCGGATTTTTGGCTACATCAGCACGGCTCCACTTGGTATTGATTTTATATCGTTTGCTTCCGTGTCCCAAAATCACATCGTTCTTTATCAACCATTCTGGTACACACATAGCACCTGTTACGCTTAAAGCAGTATTTTGCAGAAATGTTTTCCTGTTCATATTTTTAGTTGACAGATGACAGATAATAGATGGACAGTCTTGTCAACCGTCAACTATCATTTGTCATCTTGAATTAAGCAATCAAATCTTTTGCAACTTTTCCCGCTACATCTGTTAACCGGTAACGGCGCCCCAGATGTTTATACACCAGCTTTTCATGGTCAAGTCCCATTAAATGAAGAGCTGTTGCATGAAAATCATGTACGTGAATTGGATTTGATACAATGTTGTAACCAAACTCATCTGTTTCTCCATATACCCCTGGCTTTACGCCACCGCCAGCCATCCACATAGTAAAGCAGCGCGGATGATGGTCGCGACCATAGCTGGTTGCTGTCAATGGTCCCTGGCTATAATTCGTACGCCCAAACTCTCCGCCCCAGATCACCAGCGTTTCGTCAAGCATACCTCTTTGTTTAAGATCGGTTACCAGGGCTGCCGATGCCTGATCTGTATCTTTACATTGGCCTTTCATTTCATTTGGCAGGTTGCCGTGCGAGTCCCAGCCCTGGTGATATATTTGCACAAAGCGCACTCCGCTTTCAGATAACTTTCTTGCCAGCAAACAATTGGCAGCATAAGTGCCCGGAACCAGACATTCCGGCCCATAAAGTTTAATGATCGATTCTGGTTCTTTACTAAGATCGGTAACCTCTGGCACGGCAGTTTGCATGCGATAGGCCATTTCGTACTGTTGTATCTTTGCTTTTATTTCCGGATCGCCTGCGTCCTCAAAACCCTCGTTATTTAATTCAGCAAGATTATCAAGCATTTTTCTTCTTTCTTCTTTAGCCATTCCATCTGGATCATTCAGATATAGAACAGGATTTTCGCCATTACTAAATTGCACGCCCTGGTGAATCGAATCTAAAAATCCATTGCTCCAAAGTTTTGAATATACGCCCTGGCCATTTCCTTTTCCTTTAGAAAGCAGTACGCAATAAGCCGGGAGATTCTTGTTCTCGCTACCCAACCCATAGCTTAGCCAGGCTCCCATACTAGGACGGTTGCCTACCTGGGCGCCCGTTTGAAAAAACGTAAGGGCCGGATCGTGATTAATCGCATCAGTGTGGATGCTTTTGATAATACACAAATCATCTACAATCTTTGAAGTAGGGAAGCAGTTCACTCACCCATACGCCGTTTTGTCCATATTGATCAAAATTAAAAACACTGCCGGCCAGCGGAAATTTGGCCTGATTAGCTGTCATGCCCGTAAGCCTTTGCCCTTGTCGTATGGATTCCGGCAGATCCTGACCTTGCATTTCGCGCAATTTGGGCTTGGGATCAAAAGTCTCTAATTGAGATGGACCTCCGTTTTGAAACAGGTATATAATGCGCTTTGCTTTAGGAGCAAAATGCGGCAGGCCTGATATAATTGCTTCTTCGGTATCTTTTGCTGAAAAAAATCTGGAATTAATAAACTGCCCAATGCAGCACCTCCAATACCCATTCCCAACTTAGTCAGAAACCGGCGGCGGTTTACATTAAGACTGTGCTCTATAATTTCTTTTTCCATTTTATTTTTTTGGTCCGTCAACTTTTATCTGTCACTGTCATCTAATATTACACTTTCACTATGGCCTCTTCCATGTTGTAGATCATGGTTATCACACGCATCAGGGCAGCGGTTTTAGCAATATCTGTAGGATTGCCTTTGTGGGGATATTCACCAACATCAATTACGTTTTGTGCCACTTCTTTCTTCTTGCTAAATAGGTTTAGCTGATCTTTATAATATTTTTTCAATATGTCAAGTTCTTTAGTCTCTGGCTGGCGGCAGATGATACTTTGAAACGCTGTATTAATAGCTTTATCCGCATCTTTTTCTTTTTCAGAAAGATTTTCCGCAAACACCCTTGATGCTTCAAGTACGGTAGGGTCGTTCATCATTACCAGGGCCTGAAGCGGTGTGCTGGTATTGGTTCTTTGCACCTCACATTGATCGCGGTTGCTGGCATCGAAAATAATCATCGAAGGTGGAGGTACCGTAAGTTTGATAAACGTGTAAATACCTCTTCTATATAAATCTTCGCCATTATCCTGTCGATAAACGGTCAGTGTTCCGCGTCCTGAAGTTGCACCTTCCCAAAGTCCTTTAGGTTGATAAGGTTTTACGCTTGGTCCACCAATTTCTTTGATCAATAATCCGCTGCTTCCTAACACCATGTCCCGGATAGTTTCTGCCTGAAGCCTGATGCGTGGAGCGCGGGCATAGAAAAGGTTATCGGGGTCTTTTTCTAAATGTTCTTTTTTAATATTAGATGATTGCCGGTAAGTGGCAGACATTAGTATCTTTTTGATCAGTCTTTTTATATCCCATTTATGTTCCATAAAGTCAACAGCCAGCCAATCAAGAAGCTCGGGATGGGTTGGAAGGTTTCCCTGCATTCCAAAATCACCTATGGATTTAACAATGCCTTTTCCAAAAAGCTGTTCCCACATCTGGTTTACAAATACGCGAGCTGTAAGTGGATTTCTTTTGTCTATTGTCCATTTTGCAAGGCCTAACCTGTTTTTAGGATATTTAGTTGTATCAAAATCCATTACTGCAGGTAGTGCGCCAGCTGTAACTACTTCACCATGCTGGTCATATACACCTCTTTCCAAAATATAGGTTGTGCGCATAGTGTCCTCCAGTTCTCCCATTACCGACACCTGTATGGTGCCCGTATCTTTTCGGTTGATAAATTTTAGCAGGTTCTTAGTATCGTAATCAGAGAGTTTTAGAATTGGGGTTTTAGCAGGTTCGGAACCCACCAATCCTTCGAGTCCCTTTTCTTTGCTGTTATTAAAAAAGGCAAACATTTTATAATAATCTTTCTGCGAAATGGGATCATATTTATGGTCGTGACATTGGGCACATTCAACTGTAAGGCCCAATACACCTTTTGTGTAAGTTTTTACCTTATCTAAATTATACTCAACCCTGTATTCTTCGGGAATTACACCACCTTCTTCGGTATATTTATGATTGCGCAAAAATGCTGTAGCCAGAGTTTTTTCTTTTGATGAGTCGGGCAACATATCGCCTGCAAGCTGCCATGTCAGGAATTGATCATAAGGCATGTTTTTATTAAAGGCATGAATTACCCAATCGCGGTAGGGCCATTGCGTTCTGCGGTCATCATCCTGGTACCCATAACTGTCTGCATACCTGGAAACATCTAACCAATGGATGGCCATTTTTTCTCCAAACTGAGGACTAGCCATCAACTTGTCAATTGCTTTTTCATAAGCATCTTCGCTTTTGTCTGCGTCATATTGTTTCTGCAGCTGTAAATTGGGTAAAAGGCCGGTAAGGTCTAATGATATTCTTTTTAGCAGGGTTTCTTTATCAGCTTCTTCGCTGGGACTAAAATCTTTTAATTGCATTTTATCCGCAATAAAATAATCAATCTCGTTTCTGGCCCAGTCTTTATCGTCAATTTCAGGTAATGTTGCTTTTTCAGGGGATGTAAAGGCCCAATGTTTTTCATATTTAGCCCCCTGCTCTATCCACTTCGTTAATACGGTTATTTCTTGCTCGCTTAATAAACCCAAGTGAGACTCCGGCGTTGGCATTTGATAGGCAGGATCGGTAGAAGTGATCCTTTTTATAAGTTCTGAAGAATCGGGTTTGCCAGGAACAATAGCAAATGCACCTTTGGTTTCTTTTAATGGCGCTTTGGCAAATTGTTCAATATCCAGACGAAATCCTGCTTCCTGTTTGTTTTTATCAGGCCCGTGACAGGCAAAGCATTTGTCTGAAAGTATCGGACGGACATCATAGTTATAACTAATCTTATCTGATTTCGCTATTTTTTTGATTTGTTTTCGCAAGCAGAAATAGCAAATAGGAGAGTTACTGCTACTATAATAATAGATGCAATTGCAATCTGAAGTTTCATCCCACTAAAGGTAATGCATATTTTTTGGACTATTTTCATATATAAATTGCGTGTTTTGGAAGGCGAAAGCTTTGCGAGCTAATTAGCATTCCCATAATAATGCAATCGAAGATTCTTGTAAAATTACCTGTTATATCCATTTTTATAAATGGACTTTACTGTAAAAATGATGGATTATGCTATGATAATATGCATTTTATTGTTAAGAGGTCGATAGCTTGGAATAGAAAAAAACAAATCCCCTTCAGCCAAAAGTGTAACAAACTAATTTGAGAGTAAGGTATAAATCTCTTAAAAACGCTGCTATCTTATTTTTTAATCAATTGATAATAAATTATTTATTTAATATTTATATAATATCTAGCTCATTTAAAAAGAGAATGAAACAGGAACAGCACTCGTTTTATAAGTTGTATGCTTTGAGTGCATGACTGATAATAAAATTTAATCTATTAGTTGTTTATATTACCTTTGCAGTCTTTTTATGATAACATTTGAATCGTTAGGGATTGAGGAAGGATTACTTCAATCTCTTGAAACCATTGGTTTCGTTACCCCAACCCCAATACAAGAACAAGCTATTCCAGTTTTACTACAAGGAACAAAAGATTTTGTGGGTTTGGCGCAAACAGGCACAGGTAAAACTGCGGCATTTGGTTTGCCATTAATACAGTTAATTGATAAAAGCCAGCGCATACCACAGGCGTTAATTATATGTCCAACAAGAGAACTATGCCTGCAAATAACGACCGATCTCGAAAAATTTGCCGGTAAAAGCAAAGTAGGTATAACTGCCGTATATGGAGGAACATCTATAACCCTGCAGATTCGCGATTTGAAAAGAGGTACGCATGTGGTAGTTGCTACTCCGGGCAGATTAATAGATCTTATCGAAAGGAAAGCAATTAATCTGGAAGATATCAATTACGTAGTTCTTGATGAGGCAGATGAAATGCTGAACATGGGCTTTAAAGAGGATATTGAATTTATTCTTAAAGAAACCGTGAATCGCCACAGTATGTGGTTGTTTAGTGCCACCATGCCCCCTGAAATTCGTCAGGTAAGCAAGCGCTTTATGGATAAGCCGGCAGAAATTTCTGTTGGCAAAATGAATTCTACTAATAGTAATATCGATCATCAGTATGTTTCAACGCAGCATGTAAACCGTTACGAAACATTAAAACGGATTATCGATTTTAATCCTGGTATTTATGGAATTATTTTTACCAGAACAAAAGCCGACGCTCAAAATATAACCGAACAATTAGTACGTGAAGGTTATGATATAGATGCATTGCACGGAGATTTGACACAGGCGCAGCGTGATAAAGTGATGGGTCGTTTCCGCGAAAAATCGTTGCAATTATTGATTGCTACTGATGTAGCAGCACGAGGAATTGATGTGAAGGATATCACGCACGTAATTAATTATGAATTGCCGGACGACACTGAGGTGTACACGCATAGAAGCGGACGAACAGGTAGGGCTGGGAAAAGTGGAGTTTCTACTTCTATCGTTACACCCAGAGAAGTATATCGTTTAAGACAAATTG
Organism: Paraniabella ginsengisoli; assembly: GCF_022513635.1. Classification (GTDB taxonomy): domain Bacteria; phylum Bacteroidota; class Bacteroidia; order Chitinophagales; family Chitinophagaceae; genus Niabella; species Niabella ginsengisoli. The sequence continues at coordinate 180,097 of NZ_JAKWBL010000002.1, forward strand.
AAAAGCTGGTAAATAATAAGTTTCATAAAATGGATATACCAAGTGGCAAAGATGTTTGCCGCAAGCAGTTTTTCCATTTTATTGATAAGATGTTGAAGGCTGATATTAGCCACGGTGAATACGAAACTTATCTTCCTGTGTTGAAAGAAAAGTTTGAAGGCGTTGAAAAAGAAGAAATCTTACAGCGCGTGGCAGCATTAGAGTTTGACAGATTTTTGAAGTATTATGAAAACGCCGCTGATCTTAACCAGCGCAATGACAGGGAAAGAGATGCGAAAGGGCCTCGTGAAAGACAAACTGGTAAACCATTTGCAAGAAACGGAAATTATCAACGCTTGTTTGTAAATCTGGGAACTAAAGATGGTTTTTATAAAGCCAGCTTCCTTCAGTTTATACTTGATATGAGCGGGTTGAAAAAAGACGTATTGGGCAATATCGATATGAAAGAAATGAATAGCTGGGTTGAAATCGATCCTGCTGCCGGTAAAAAAATGATCCAGGCAATGGACGGAAAAAACTATCGTGGTAGAAAAATCCGTATGAATGATGCGGCCACTGGCGGCGGCGGCGGAAGACGTAAATAAACATATCACAAAATAATTATTACGCCGGAGCAGTTTGTTCCGGCTTTTTTGTGACTATACTTGAACTGCATCAACTTTTATTTATGATAAAATACCATGCATTATATTTATAGAAACAAAAGCTGTATGAATTTTGAATTAACCGAAGAGCAACTGATAATACAAAAAGCCGCCCGCGATTTTGCACAAAGCGTATGCCTGCCTGGCGTTATTGAGCGGGATGAGCAACAAAAATTTCCAAAGGAACAAATTTCTCAACTTGCCGATCTTGGTTTTTTAGGCATGATGGTGCCAGAAAAATATGGAGGAGCAGGCATGGATACGATCAGTTATGTATTGGCGATGGAAGAAATATCAAAAGTTGATGCAAGTGTTAGTGTGTGCATGAGCGTGAATAATAGCCTTGTTTGTTATGGATTGGAAGCTTATGGAACGGAAGCGCAAAAGCAAAAATACCTGACACCTTTAGCGCAAGGGAAAAAAGATGGTGAATTATATATCGGTGCATTTATGCTAAGCGAACCGGAAGCCGGCAGCGACGCCACTTCGCAGCGAACAACTGCCGAAGATAAAGGAGATTATTATTTACTGAATGGTACAAAAAACTGGATCACCAATGGCAGTTCAGCATCTGTATATTTAGTAATGGCACAAACTGATATGGCTAAAGGATCGAAAGGGATAAATACGCTTATTGTTGAGAAAGATTGGCCTGGAGTGACGGTTGGTGCAAAAGAAAATAAATTAGGTATTCGCGGTAGCGATACGCACACGGTTATGTTTACTGATGTGAAAGTGCCGAAAGAAAACAGGGTGGGAGATGATGGCTTTGGTTTTGCATTTGCCATGAAGACTTTGGCCGGAGGCCGTATTGGCATTGCATCCCAAGCTCTAGGCATCGCATCCGGCGCTTATGAATTGGCTAAAGAATATGCAAAAACACGTAAAGCCTTTGGAACAGAAATTATGAACCACCAGGCTATTGCGTTTAAGCTAGCTGACATGCATATGAAAATTGATGCTGCCAGGTTGCTTTGTTTAAAGGCTGCCTGGGAAAAAGACAATCATAAAGATTACACTATCAGTTCATCTATGGCTAAACTATATTCCTCTGAAACAGCGATGTGGACTGCAATTGAAGCAGTTCAGGTGCATGGCGGTTATGGTTATGTAAAAGAATACCATGTGGAACGCCTGATGCGCGATGCAAAAATTACACAGATTTATGAAGGTACCAGCGAAGTGCAGCGTATTGTTATTAGCCGCGGGATTTTGAAATAATCTGAACTATGTTCCGAAAGTATTTGGGATGATTTATATGATTGGGCGGATCATCACCAATATGACATCCCAGGTTTTTAACTTGGGATGTCTTATTCGGAGCGTACATATAGGATGAGCAATATTGTGATGCACAAGCGAGCGTGGCAAGGAAGATGAGTTATATTTACAGCCGATTCAATAAAGTTGAAACAAATCCATTGAAAAAACTGAAATGAAAAGATCGTGATTTAGATATTACATATCTACATTTGCCTCATGCGTTATAAGGCTTTTTTGTTTGATCTGAATGGGACAATGATAGATGACATGAGTTACCATATCAAAGCATGGTATCGTATTTTGAATGACCTGGGTGCAGGTATATCAATAGAGCGCACGAAAGAAGAATGTTATGGTAAGAATCATGAATTACTGGAACGGATCTTTCCTGGAAAATTTTCTTTTGAAGAAAAAATAAGATGAGCGTTGCTAAGGAGAAGCAGTACCAGAAAGAGTTTGCGCCACATTTGAAATTAATTGACGGATTAGCTGAACTACTAAATACATATCACAAGCAAGGAATAAAAATGGCTATTGGTTCTGCGGCTATTATGTTTAATATAGATTTTGTTTTAGACGGTCTCCAAATTCGCCATTATTTTGATGCTATAGTTAGCGCGGATGATGTTGTGCGTAGTAAACCAGATCCTGAAACTTATTTAAAATGTGCTACACTTTTAAGCATTGCGCCTGCAGAATGTTTGGTTTTTGAAGATGCCCCTAAAGGAGTTGATGCAGCCTTAAATGCTAATATGGATTGTGTTGTTCTTACTACAATGCATAACAAAGATGAGTTCAATCAAAGAAATATTATATCCTTTCATAAGGATTTTACCGACTTTGCAATGTGAGTTTTAATACTGCATTGCTTAAGGAGCTTCGACGAAATAACTTAATCACATAGGCGCATAGATTTATTCTTTGTTAAGGCATATAGTATCCGCCGAAGGCGGATTATAGTGTCTACGTTATCAAAAAATATGTGTCTTCATGTTTTCTTTTGAATATGATATTCTCTATATGCCTACGTGGTTTGTATTTAGTAAGAAATAGGGAAGTTGTTTTGTCACAATTACTAAGTTGTACAACCGTTTGCACAATTTTGCTTTCTGCATAAGTTTTATCTTTCACGAAGAATGTTTCGTGCAGCATATTGCGCACGCGTTTCTGAACCACAACAGCAAAATATTATACACATGAAAAGAAAATTGACCCTCCTTACAGTTGCACTTTTTGCACTACTTAACAGTTACGCGCAATCGGCTAAGGAAATAAGTGACATCTACAAAGACCTTATGATCTTTGAAAGCCCGATGGCTACATCTTTAAAAAAGGTGTTAAGAAATCAGATATTGAAAAAATACAAAATCCTCAGTTAAAGCAAACCGCTACGGCCTTATTAAACAAAAACTATAAAACTGATTACAGGATTGCTGATTATAAAGCCTGGTTAGCGCCAACTACCTTAGGGCAACAATTAATGATAGGTGATGGATATAGTAAATATGAAGGTATTACAGGGATTTATTTACCGGTAGGAAAACATATTGTTTTGGTTGACGGAATTAATGACGCAAATGAAATAGGGTTGCTGGTGCCTAATTGGAATCGTCGCGCACCAGAGGGAATAAAACCCACAGAAGATCCGGCAGGATGGGGTATACATAAGCAAAGGTTTGTATTGCGAAATGGTGTTAATATTATTGACGTTAAAAAAAATGATGGATTGGCCTATATAGATTTTTATTCTGATGAGCCTGAAAAGGAAAAGTCCATCAAAGTGCATTTTGTAAATGCGAAAGTGAACGGCTATTTTGATGTTGCAAAAAATAATAACGACGATTGGAATAAACTTATTGATAATGCTGTTTATCCGATCATTGATGCGAAAGGAAGGCATATTCAAATTGCTTATCCTGCAGAAGCCTGTAAGAAATATGCTTACGGTAAAGGCGTTGAATTGATCGCTAATTATGATTCACTGGTGTATCGTCAGCATCGTATATTGGGATTGATTAAATACAATAGCGTACCCGATAATCATATTCTGGCCCGTGTTAACTACAATTATTATATGTTTCGGGATGGAGATGGTGTAGCTTACATGGGTACTGACCCAGGCAATGCAATGGCGTTAGTGGTAGACCCGGCGCGTGTAATTAAAGGCGATCCTTGCTGGGGCTTTAGTCACGAAGTGGGCCATGTGCATCAATTGCGGCCTTATTTGAATTGGGGCGGATTAGGTGAAGTAAGTAACAATATCTTTTCTCTTTATGGAACTACTTCATTTGGAAATAAAAGCCGCGCAAGTGAGCAGAAAAATTATCAAAAAGCAAGAGATAGCATTATCGCGCGTAAGATTTGTTACCTGCAGGATAAAGACGTATTTAACCGCTTAATACCCTTTTGGCAATTGCAATTGTATTTTACTGGCGCTGGTAACAATCCTGATTTCTATCCTGACTTATTTGAAGCGTTCAGAAAGCAGGGCAATGCTGAAAAAGTGGGCAGCGTGGCCGCAGATCTGGCGGTTGGGGCGACCGTGGGAACAATCCAGCCCCGTACCAGTTGAATTTTGTAAAAACGGCCTGCGAAGTAAGTAAGACAGATCTTACAGAATTTTTTGATAAGTATGGTTTCTTTTATGTTGGAGCGTTTGAGTTTGGTGATTATGGAAATTATAAATATGAATTAACACAGGAAATGGCGGATAAATGTAGGTCTGAAATTAAGGCCATGAACTTACCAAAACCTAAAGTCGATTTGACAACATTGGAAGATTAATATTTTAGTTTATAAAAACATAAAAAGCCTGGCATATTTTATAGCCGGGCTTTTTTATGTTCATTTGCTGTACTCAGTATTTGTTATTTACTTTTGAAAAACTTAATTCAGACTATGGGAGTAAATATTAAAGCATATCAGCAGATTATTTCAGACCTGAAGCCTGGAAACGTAACGCTTGTTGCTGTTTCTAAAATAAAACCGGTAACAGATATAAAGCTTTATATGATTTAGGACAAAGAGATTTTGGGGAGAACTATGTGCAGGAGCTTGTAGAAAAACAGCCGCAATTACCGGGTGATATTCGCTGGCATTTTATCGGTCATTTGCAAAGTAATAAAGTTAAATATATTGCTCCGTTTGTGAACCTGGTACATGGAGTGGATAGTTTCAATCTGTTAAAGGAAGTCAATAGGCAGGCTGCAAAAAATAATCGGATCATAGATTGTTTGTTGCAGGTACATATTGCAAAGGAAGAAACTAAGTTTGGGCTTAATGAAACAGAGTTGAATGAGATACTTGAAAAAGCTGGTGCTTTAAAAAATATTCAAATAAAAGGCTTAATGGGAATGGCAAGCTTTAGCGATGATGAAGCTATTGTGCGTAGCGAGTTTCAACAATTAAAAGCGATGTTCGATCGACTGGGAAAATCTCAAATCTCAAATCTGAAATCAGAAATTCTTTCCATGGGCATGAGCGGCGATTATAAAATGGCGATAGAAGAGGGGAGTACCATGGTGCGGATTGGTAGCCTGCTTTTTGGGGCTAGAATTTAGTTTTGTGATAGACAAGTTCAATAAATAAAAAACACCTGGCTTATAAGACCAGGTGTTTTTTATTTATCAATTAAAATTAGTTTTTAGTAAACCTGAAGTTGGAGAAGTAATAAGTGATTGTTTTTGATGACTCATATGTTAGTGAAGGCTCTCCACCAATATTTATTACTACTACCCTGTTATGTCTACCTATAGCTTTAGAAAAGTCAATTGTTACATCAATCCATTTTTCTAAATTAGCATCGCTGATGGTATAACTATCTTTGCCGTTATCCCAATATTGCTGGCCGAAAGTACTTTCCTGAGGATACGCCCACATATAGTTCATAACGCGTGGCCACAGCCTTTTATAAACATCATAGGTGCCTGATACATCCGCCTTTTTGGGTGCATATACCTTAAACTTTAAATATTTATACTGTTGCATATCAAATTCGTATTCTTTAGGCAGGCTCAATACAAATGAGCTATTCTTAGATTCTAAAGTTGCTTTAATTACATTTTGTAGGTCTGTACCTGCCGGTGGTGCTGATGCTGGTGCCTCTAAGCTCATTTTCCAATCATTTGTCTGTACCCTTCCATCCAGCAAAAACCTAAAATCAACAAAGGCCTCATCAGGTTTATTATTTACAAGTTCTACTTTTCCGTTGCTAATGTAGGGTGCAAGGAGGTCGTCAATGCCCATTGAATTTGGAATATACTTTACCTTGGTTAATGTACCCGCTTCTAATAGGTCAATCAAATACTGGGCATTATTAGTGGGCATATTGCCTGCCCGGCGTGCGAAGGGTACCAAGGTGCCACCACCAACTACATCGGAAACTCCATTAGCATTATAGCTTGTTTTTGTCATCTCAAAAATAGCTCCTCCGGTAAGATCCAATTCTTTTAAAGATGTAAAATAGAACAAATCCTGAAAGGTAGTGGTGTGAACAGGCAGGTAAGATTTTCTACAGTTGCTACTGAACCAACAGTAAAATTGGTGATATTGTTAGCTTGTAAAGAAGCTTTTTCTACTGGGGAAAAAGTACTCGAACCTAAAGGTACCGCAATAGGAAGTGTTTGCGAAAGTTCTACAGTATCAAGTATTGCTGTTCCATTTACTTTGGGAATAATTTTATATTTCAAATCGAAATTGACCGTGCTTCCCGACTGCAGGTTAAAGGCGAATATGCGAGGATTGGCAGCTCCTGCGCCTTCTTTTCGCACACTGTTTTTATCAGTATAACCATACTGTAACCCATAATAGTCTAGCAAAATAGAAGATAATCCTCCCGGCCAGGTAAGTATGGCTGAGGATTGCGAAGCGAGTACCTGTGGAGGCTGCACAACTAGAGAAGCTAGATCGCTTTCTGTGTATGGTATTAAAGCAATTTCCTGTGGTACCGATTTATTGCCTTGGTCGTCAATAGTAAATACGGTGAAGCGATATAGTTTTGATAGCTCAAGACCGGTTATATTTACCCAGGATACCAATGAATCTATAACCACCTCTTTGTTATCATAGGCAATGACGGTTTTTATCGCCTTGCCTAATTTTATATTTTTTGAAGGAATTCTTCCGGCTTTCATTAAATCAATTTCTACTCTTTCAAATCCTATATGTCCTATAATGGTGTCATATCTGCCCGGATAGACGGTTTCGCCAGTATATTGATCAATGTTGTCGTACATTTTACCGCAGGATAAAATAAAACATACAAATACAAGCAGCAGTAAATATTGTTTTTGATACATAATAACTATTTTATAATATTTTATTATTGAGCCTTGCGACCGAATAAAGTTATTTCAGAAAGACAGTTGGCATCATCTAATGTATAGTTGCCATTGAAGCTTTTCAAAGCCTCGTATCTAAACCATCTGGTACGTTTAGTATAAGCAGGATTATCAGGGTACATATATGCCAAATCTCCGGCTTCTCCCAGTTTTACAAATTCCAGTTCAGTAAGTCCGTTAGGTACCGGTATTTTATGTTGTGTTACAAGTTCCCAGGCCTGAGTTGCATCGTCCCAGATATAAATATTATACAAGCCTACGTTTTCGCTTTGATAATATTGTCCCCGGTTTACGTTTGCTAAACCACCAGAATGGCGTTGCGTTGTGATGATGCGGCTGATTTCATAATAGTCGCCTAAGTCTATAATAAAATTCCATGGCATATTGCCATTTGCTGATTTTCCTGTACGCCCTCTGCTGGCTGTGTGCATAAAATTCAGGTTATCTCCACGGTCGATAATACCATCAATTACCTTTGCATTTCTGCCTTCGAGACCGTTTCCGAAAACCATTGGCACTCCTCCAATCGAATCGTTGGGGTTAGGCAATATCCAATTCGTTTTTGGTATTTGAATGTCTTCGAGTAGCGTAAGCTGTCCTTTGTCCAGGCTTTCAGTAATATTACCAAACTTATCTTCAACTCGCACTTTTACATCTACTTTTCCATTCGTTCCTAATCTGAGATTGCTAACAAACCTTCTATCTGTGAGCTGGTTAGATGAAAAAACTGTAGTTAAGTTTCGATTTTCACCATTTTGTGTAAATGAATAATCCACATAAATATTTACATTCTGTTCGAGTTCGTTTGTCCAATCTAAAAAGAAAGAGCTAAAACCTGCTTTAGCAGTAATAGTTTCTGCTACTCTTTTATAAGCGGGTTCCAGGGGTACAACCTTCACTTCAACCGGATCGGACGAGTTTCCTGCCCGATCAACCGCAAATAACTGAACGGTGTACTCATCCGTACTTCCAAATCCATACACATCTAGTGAGTCTACAAAATAGGAGGCCAAAAATTCAAAAGATTTACTGTCCTTCTTTGTATAAACGGCTTTTACGCCCAGCAAATCTTTATCCGGAGGTATTGTATAATAAAACCTCGCTCCTCCATATAAAGGTTTGTATTCTCTTAACGTTACTTTGCCCGGAGGCGTGCTGTCATCTTTTTCAGACTCGAACCGTTCTACTTTCTTGCAGGTTATAAAAAACAGCAGGCATAGCGGCAATATGAATATTTTACTTTTCATTTCTAAATTTTTATGCTTACACACTTTTGAAGTGTTGTATTACTTGATAGTTCTAATCTTATTACAACCGAACAATGTTTACCATCCCGGATTCTGAATAAGGTTCCCGTTGGTGTTCATTTCATTCAGATCGATTGGTGTTAAACAATCTGTGATGGTGAATCTCCGCTGCTGCTTTATAGACAATACAAAGAAGTCCGCAGCTGTGGTACCTGCATGATTCCATCCCCAGATCGGAGCAGAGAATTCAGCTACTGCTCTTTTATGCCTTAACATATCCCAGAAATGCTGGCCTTCGAAGGCAAATTCTACAGAGCGTTCCTGCAGTATTATATCCCTTAATCCCTCCTTGGTAAGATGTTTATTAGGTGTCCGTGCAAGTGATGGATCGCTCCAAACTATTTGTAAATCGGAATGCCTGCACGCCTGCGCACTTTATTTACAGCTTCGTACGCTTCGCCTGATGGGCCTGAATATTCGTTGAGTGATTCTGCTTTCATCAGATATAAGTCAGCCATTCTAATAAGTGGATAAGGGAAATGGATCACCCTTTGCCAGGCGTTGGATTGAGATTCGGGATGTACTAATTTTTGTACTCCTATTCCTGTTGCTAGGAAATCTGTGGTATGTTGTGAAGAGTTGAACCCACCGTCGGTATTTGCAAACATAATGGTGTTGATTCTTACAGTATGCGCTCTCCAGTATCCGCCAGTAATGCCAAGGTTAGCGTAAAAACGGGGTTCTCTATCCAAATATAATCGTACGGTCTGAACACCGGGCTGCATAATGCCAAATAGCGGGGTATAAGCCTCTTCGCTTTGGCCGGGTGTTGTTACCAGTTCGTTCTTTTTATTCATATCGAACGTGAGATCTTCTGTAACCGGAAGTCCGTTTTTAGTGTAATAGCGTTCTGCCATTTGATAAGTTGCTGCCATCCATTGCCACGAATAGGCAGGCGTATTTACCACACCATCTCCATAACCCGGCGGAAGCCTGATATTAGAACCATGTGCCAATTCTCCCTGATTGTAATAGTCTAAATTTGAATAACCCCATACAACTTCTTTATTCCAAGGATCGCAAATAAGCATCCGTAGATCATACAGTTTTTTCATTTGCTGAGGATTCTTTTCAAAAGCTTCCCTGTCGTATATATAAGGTTCTCTTTCGTAAGTATATAGGCCATGGCCGTTTGTTTCGGCAATGGCTATCGCTTCGTTAATAGCATCAATAGCGGCTTTCCATTTTTCTTTGTCATATTGTATGGGAAAAAAGGTTGCCCGTCATGATCCAAGAAGTCGCCAAAATATTCCTGGTTGCCGTTAAAAAAAGGACTGGCTCGGTAAAATAAAATTTTTGCTTTAATGGCTTTGGCTACCACCTGGTCAATTTGTCCCAACTCAGTAGCGTTGGCTTTTTCTTTAAGGTCAGGAATAGCTTCATTCATTAAATTGATTACATAATTAAAACAGTCTTCAACTTTTGAACGGGGAATGAAAAGTTCTTCTTTTTCTGATTCGGCTGATGCCGTCACTGTAGGGATAACAATAGGTCCATATCTTTCAATCAATAAAAACATGTAATGGGCTTTCAGCATTTTCACCTGGGCTTTCCAATCTTTAAGCTCGGTTTCTGTCATATCCTTTACCTGGTCGATATTAGTTAAAAATACATCAGCCTGCCTGATGGCTTCGTACAATTTTTTTCCTCCCTGCGTGCCAGACCAAAGTCCAAGTTGGGGGTCTGATTCTGTTTGCAACCCACGCATAATGCGCATGGCCCTTAGGTCTCCTGTATTATTGTTCAGGTCTAAACGGCCAACCCATTCATCGCCCAAAGTCCAGGATGTTAAATGCACTTTATCATCTTGTGGCATATAGCTATAAACTTTGGCTAAAGCTTCCCATGCGTTTTCTCTTGTATTAAAAATATTTTCGAGTTTCAGCGTATTGTCGGGTACTATATCCAGATATTTTTTACAGGATATGGCAACTAACGAAACAAATAGCGCAATAATTATTTTCGTACGGTTCATTATAAATGTTTTTAAAATATCAATTGAAAGCCAATATTGTATCTTTTATTAGGAGGATAAGCGAGGCCGTTTTCCCTAACCTCAGGATCCCATAATTTGAACTTGGAAAAAACCATCAGGTTCTCACCAGAGAGATAGATCCGGCTTCCCTGCTTTATTCCAAGGCGTTGTAAGATTTTAGGGCTGTAACCCAACTCGACAGATTTTAATCTGGTAAAGGAGCCATCTCTCAACCACCATGAAGATTGCCTTGTATTGTTGTTAATTGGATCGGTTGATAACCGTGGCCAGAATGCATGTACATTGGGGTTGGTTTCGCTCCAGTAATCATCGGCAATAATGGCTAAAGCATTTCTTCTAAACGCAAAAGGTGCTATTCCATACTTCCCGTCACCTGGGTTAACCTCATCAGTAGCATTAATAAAGAATGAAGACCGGGCGCTTCCATTAAAGAAGAAAGAAAAGTCAACTACTTTGTAAAGGATAGATGCACCAAAGCCATATTGAATTTCCGGTACAGTTGGATAACCCATCGCGACTCTGTCATTATCGTTGATAACGCCATCATTATTTATATCCTTATATTTTATGTCACCGGCCATGTAAGGTCCAAAATCCTGATATGGTGAATTTTGTATTTCATGCTCATCTACAAAAAGCCGTTCTGCAACCAGGCCCCATCCTTGGTTGATATTGCTGCCCAGCCTTTTTAAATATTCATCAGGGTAGTCTTTCTCGTCAATTTTTACAAGTTTGTTTGTTGCATAAGTGAAGTTACCTCTTACGGATGCCCATATATCAGGAGTAATATTTTTTGATAATCGACTGATGCTTCAAAGCCTCTTGATTTAACCTCACCTACATTGCCACTTATTGATGCTTCAAGGCCAGCAGTCGATGGGAAATTTTGCCTTACCATATAAATCTTACTTCTCGTATCACGGTAAATATCAAATGTAGTTTTCAGGGCTTCATTGAAAAGATTCATTTCAAGTCCCATGTTTATTTTTTCTGATTCTTCCCATGTGATATTCGGGTTGGCGTATCTATTTACTGAATAGCCCGGATAAGCATTCATAAAATCGGCACCCCAACGGTACCCATTAATCGTTGAGTTTGAGCCTCCAGTTAATCTTATATCAGAAAGATAGAAAAAACGCCGGCACGACCTGCTATAGCATCATTACCTACTATACCCCAGGAACCTCTTAGTTTTAAAGTGCTAATTACATTTTGCAGTGGCTCCCAAAAAGATTCATTTGAGACTGTCCAGCTACCCCCAACGAAGGGAAGAACCCATACTGTTTATCACCTGTAAATTTCTCTGAACCATTATAAGCATAAGCGAATTCCATAGCATATCGTCTGTCATAAGAGTAGGTAGCTCTTCCCGAGTTGCCCATATTTCTTTGCGGTAATGTTTCATATATACTTGTACTGCTTCCACCGGTAAGCAATTCTTCCTGCATCATACCCACTGTCATCAGCGAAATATTATGACGGTCAATTATTTTATCCCAGTTAAAACGTGCTTCAAAATAGGTCAGCCCGTTGGCATCTCTGCCCGGAATAACATCACCCAAGAAAAGGTTGGTATTGGTGGGGTTAAGTGGAAATAGTGTGTGTTTCCTAGTAACCTGATCATAAGATTCAAGTTCGTAAAAAGCAGGAGAGTAATATCGTAAACCAGCGTACTGGCCCCAAGTCTGAATAGAAGCTTTACCTTGAAACTTCAATCCTTTCAGTAAAAAATCAAGATCCTGCATTAATGTGGCCTGAGCAATAATATTGCTTTCATTTCTTTTTTCATAACCGCGAATCATTTCAGCATAAGGGTTTACTTTTAGGCCTCCGTTTACAAACGTGCTTCCAAAAAGAATATTTTCGGTGAATTGGTTGGCACTATCGGCTTCATATACTACAGGGAAATCAACAGGATTGCTTTGCATCACCATTCTAAAAATATCTGATGCTGATCTATAAGGACCATTATAGTTCTCAAAACGGCCGCTAATCCTAGTATCTAATTTTGTTGTTGGAGTAAGCTTGAAAATAACATTCGATCGGATAAACGAACGGTTAATTTTAATATTATTATTGAAGTTGTTGCGATTATCAACCTTTAGTAATCCGGACTCTCTGTCCACACCCGCAGAAACATAATAAGTTGCTACTTTACCACCACCTTCAAAGTTCACATTAGCCTTCATGTTAGTGGTGTACGGATTGAATAATTCTTTCTGCCAATCGAGATTAGGATAAACCATTGGATTTTCTCCCGATGCGGTTGATTGAATTTTTTGTTCAGAATAAAAGGGGCCAAGTATAGGGTCTCTTGTTAGTCTAGCTTCATTATACAACTTCATGTACTGTACGCCATCAAGCATTTTAATAGTTTTCACTGGTGATGTAACATTCACATCCACCCGCGCGCTTACTCTTAGTTCTCCTTCTCTGCCTGATTTAGTTTCAACTATAACAATACCATTTGCTCCACGTGCACCATAAAGAACAGTGGCAACCGCATCTTTCATAATTGAAAAGGAAGCGATGTCATCAGGCTGTAAACGTGCCAGGTTATCGGTTGTAGATTCAAAGCCGTCAATTAATATAAGCGGCGATGCCTGGTAACCAAAAGTTGTTACACCTCTTACAAAAAACTGAGCATTATCGGCTCCGGGTTCGCCTGATAGTTGATAAGATATCATACCAGGTATACGGCCTGCAAACGAACTCGTCAGATTAGAAGATGGGATGCGCAAATCTTTTGCATTGACAGTGGTAATAGCACCCACAATGCTGGCCTTTTTTGCTTACCAAATGCAACGACAGCTACTTCTTCCATTTGCGATTCATCGTTGTACAGTAGTACTTCGATAATGTTTTTTTCACCAACGATTTCCTTCTGCGTTTTTTTTCCAACAAAGGTGAAGGTAAGTGAGTCGCCGACTGAAGCGGTAATAGTGAACTCACCATTTTTGTCGGTTAGGGTTTGGAGTGACGTGCTGGATACACTGACGCTTACACCTTCTAAAAGGGATGTAGTGCTACCGTCTTTGACAACGCCCGAAATCGATTTTGCATTTTGGCCATAACATGCCATATGCAAAATCCCGGACAACAAAATTCCCAGAATTTTAATTCTCATACTAAAATTGAGTTATGTGTTTAGTTAAAAGGATTGTTTAATTCCTAATAATTGCAGACGTTTTTTTGGCTTAAAGATTTTGGTTTAAAAGCAAGCATTATCTAAACTTCAGCAATCAAGGTGTTAAAGATGTGGTAAAAAAATCGATTTTTCAAAAAAATAAAATTATTTTTTTGTTACGATCATTTTTTCTTTGAGCGGATGGCTAATGCCGCTGTTACTAACTTCTAAATAAAAGGGAATTTGTTTTCGATTATAAACAATATAGCATGAGGTGCGATAATGGGCTAGCACAATTTATATAAAAGATTATTAAAACCTTGTGTAAACAGCCAATTGCGCTACATTGTTAATTGTATTTGAAGCTGCGCCTTTTGCAAAGACATTCATATAGCCGGCTTCTATATCAACTTTTTTGAAAAACGATAACCCAATGCTATATATGCACGGTTTTGATCGAAGAAATGATTGTTGGTGTTTTCTTTATTATGGATGTTAGCAAATACTTCATTCTGCAATGCTGCAAATGGGCCTTTCGTAAATCCGCTCTCAGTGTGGGTTAACGGCTGAACATGCCTGAAAAAATAACGTAAACGTTGCGCAAAAACGGCATCGCCGGATGGCTTCTCAATAAATCGCTGTTCCAATCTAAATCGGTGGCTGAGGTTGCCTGTAAATGCTTTATGGGAAATAATATATTGCTCCCAAACGCGGTGTTCGATAAGAGTGGTATTGGGTGTGCCATCGGTTCGTGTAAACGTGGATGTGAATAAATAACCAACAGTTGCATTTTGATTAGGTTTTATAAAATACGTCAAGCCCGGCCTTACCAATATACTACGAATCCCATCCCAGTCGTCATGACTGCGTACTTGCAAATCGAAATGTAACCCCCATTTTTCATTAAATTTTGTGCTGTTTAAAAAGAAGAACCAGCCACTTTGTTCATGATTGGTTTGAGCATTTGCGTAATTGTAAATACAAAAAGTAAAAGCAAGAAGAACTGTAATTTTTCTAATCATTCTTTCCAAAGCTTGTTAATGAATTGGACAAAGATAATGATACCAAGCTTTAAAAAAGACTACATTCTAAACATGTTTTCCTGATTTAAATATTGATTTATACAATGACATGATTATTGATCACTGCTTAGGATAGGAGCGTTATATTGATCTCCACGGTTTTTGGAACATGCTAACACTACTCGTTTTGAACAGATGAAAACGGGTTCTTGTTTCTTAACTTAAAATATTATTAATAATATTATCTGATAAGCTGGTGGCATTCAATTTGTGTTCTTGTGCTTTAATAGAATTAATGTTTACGTATTGTCGCAATCCGCCTTCAGTTTGTCGCTTTTTGGCTGTGCTGCGTGTTTTTTCTTAATAGATTTGATTAGAAATTTACACAAGCAATAATGAATTTAATAGGTGTTGCTCTTAAACCATAAATATGAAAAAGATTTTTGTATCTAATTGGATTTCTCTTGATGGTATTTTTTCCGGGCCAAATGGCGAAACAGAATGGTTTACATCGGATGAGGATTTATACAAGTATAATATGGAAGATCTGCAACAAGCAGATACTATTATCTTCGGACGTACAACATATGAATTGATGATTGACTATTGGCCAACATCAGAATCGCAAAAAGAATACCCGCAAGCTCATGAATATATGAATGCTTGCAAAAAACATATATTTTCTGGAACAATTCATTCTTCCGACTGGAGTAATTGTTTTTTTCATAAAGAACTTAATCCTGAAGCCATCCATGAAATAAAGTCTGGAACAGAAAAGAATATTGTAATACTAGGAAGTGGAGAAATATCAAGACAGATGCATGCATTGGGATTGATTGATGAATACCATATTCTTTTGGACCCGCAATTTGTGGGAGCAGGGAAAGTGTTTTTTCAGGATATGCCTAAAGAGAAATTATTATTACAGGAATCTAAAAGCTTTGATTGCGGGGTTAATCATTTAAAGTATAAAGTTTTGAAATGAACAAGTGATGCGTAATAAATCGCGTCCCGAGAATCACTGCCATTTAAATAAATAAAAATCATTTTTTTATGAATAACAACATTTATCCCTGTGTATGGTTTGATAATAACGGCTCCGAAGCTGCTCGTTTTTATTGTGACATTTTTCCTAATACAAAAATTGTTGATGACACAGGAATGGTACAGATGTTAAGCATCGACGGACAGAGTTTGATGTTTTTAACTGCTGGTCCTATGTTTAAACCGAATGCGTCCATCTCTTTTTTAATTGCTAACGAAGATGAAAATGAATCAGAGCGGTTGTTCAACGCGCTTGCTGAAGATGGAATAGTACTAATGCCTTTGGATAGTTATCCGTTTAGTTCTAAGTACGGCTGGGTTAGGGATAAGTTTGGTGTGACCTGGCAATTATATACTGGCGAGAAAGGCAATACCGACCAGTATTTTGTTCCAACACTTATGTACGTAAATGAACAAAATGGAAGGGCAAAAAAAGCCATTGATTTTTATACGAATCTTTTTCCCAACTCAAAGACAGAAGGTATAATGGAATATGATGGGAAGGAAGACACAAAAGGAAATGTGCAACATGCGCAGTTTCATATTGATGGGTTTACATTGGCATGTATGGATAGTTCCATTTCGCACGCGTTTAATTTCGATGAGGGAATTTCTCTTACCGTATTAACGGACGATCAAAAGGAAACAGATTATTATTGGAATGCGATGGTTGCAGATGGAGGTGCAGAAAGTAATTGTGGGTGGCTGAAAGATAAATTTGGAGTGAGTTGGCAAATAATACCTAAACGCTTGTTGGAGCTGGTAGGCCAGAGCGATAAACACAAGGCTAAAAAATCCATGGATGCTATGATGACGATGCATAAGATTGATATTGAGAAATTGGAAGCCGCCAATGTTTAAATTAACATTTAAATAAAAATAAATTGATGAAACGCCCGATAAATTTTTTCACATAGGATAATGTATATGTGGCATTCCCCGTCCGAACGGTTCATCCGGGCGGGCATTCGACCATAAAAAAATCGTCCGCCGCGGCGGACAAACTAAAAAATATACGAATGAAAGATCTTACTTATTCAATTGTAATCAATGCGCCGCTTGAAAAAGTCTGGGAAACACTTTGGAATGATGAAACCTATCGTAAATGGACCAGCCACTTTAATCCAGGTTCATATATGGAAAGTGATTGGAAAGAGGGTGGTAAAACATTGTTTTTAGACGCTGAACGAAATGGAATGATATCAATCATTAATAAATTGGAAGTGCCCAGACTTGTTGAATTTTCTCATTATGGTGAATTGAATAAAGGAGTGGAAGATACCACCAGTGAACGCGTTAAAGCTAATGCAGGATCAATTGAAAAATATGAGCTGGAACCAAATAATGATGGTACCTTACTGAAAGCGATGGTACAAGTGACAGAAGAATATGAGCAAATTATGAATGACGGATTTAATAAAGGATTGCAGGAAGTTAAAATGCTTGCCGAACAAACTGATAGTCCTGTAAATACCAAACCCTGATAGTAAAATTTAAAATATTAAAACAAAACCAATGGCATTAAAATTAAACCCATACCTAAACTTTGATGGTAACACAGAAGAAGCATTCAATTTTTACAAAACAGTTTTCGGTGGTGAATTTGCCGGAGAAGGCATCATGAAGATGGGTGGAGCCCCGGGAACAGAGAATCTATCCGAGGAAGAAAAAAACAGGGTGATGCATGTTTCGCTTCCGATAGGAAATGGTCAAACGCTGATGGCGTCTGATATTGTTCTATCCATGGGTCACAAACTCAACACTGGCAATAACGTATACTTGTCTCTTCATCCTGATAGTAAAGAAGAAGCTGATCGCCTTTTCAATGCATTATCAGAAGGAGGTAAAGTGGAAATGCCGATGGAGGATCAGTTTTGGGGAGACTATTTTGGATCTTTTGTAGATAAGTTCGGAATTGGCTGGATGATAAATTACAACCCCAACTTTTAAGTACTTATCTAAAAGAATGTTAACCTGCGATACACATTCGTTGTGTGCCGCAGGTTTTTTGCTGGCATGTTTTTAGCGGCTACATATTTTGAAAATATATGATCACCTATAAAACTCTCATTTATGTTTGATACTAAAGAAAAGGAGTTGGTACTCCAGTCAAAAGCATTACAGATTGTAATTCCGCAATATCGTATGCACACTCAACTTTTTGATAATGTAATTGCGGATATCAGCGGAGTTGATTCTTTGAAAAGAGTTCATGATGTAACGAATCATTTTGTTTGGATGGCTGGGAATATGGTTAATACAAGATATTGGCTTGCGAATATTTTAGGCGTAGAGGATAAGGACCCTAACGATGAGTTTTTTAAAGATGCTAAAGCCCTTGATCTAAATGTTACCTATCCGGAATTAGGCGATCTAAAAAAACAATGGCATCGTATCTCTTCACAATTGTACAATGCTCTTTATAAAACAACAGATGAAGAACTTGCAGTACCTTATAATTTTGGTATGGGAGTTGAATTCGTTGAAGAAAATAAGTTAAACATGGTGGGTATGAGCCTGGACAGGGAAAGTTATTTATTAGGTCAGATGGGTTTGATGCGAAGGGCGCTCGGTTATGAAGGGATGAAGTATGATATGGATAAAAGTATAAATTATTAGATAAGAACTTGTTCAGACTTTTTATAAACTCGTCCGACGTAGGCGGATATATAGTCTCTGGAAAATGAACGATTATGTGTATTTATGTTTCCTGTTTATCATAAATACCTATGTTTCTATGTGGTAAAGAATAAGTTTAAACAACTCCTAATAAAAAAGCGCTGATTCAACCAGCGCTTTTTTATCAAATATATTTTCAGCTCCACGCACCCCAGTCGGTAGTTATTTCAATATCCGGGTGCAGGCTTTTGGCTACAGGGCAGGTGTTGCCTGTGTTCTTTAAGATGGTGATTGTTTTCGCATCAATCGATGTAAGTTTTTCTGGAATATGAACTTTTAAGTCGATGCCACTTACCCGCCTCGGTTCGGCTGCCATTTTTTTCAATACTTCAATCCGTACTCCATCCAAATCGAAGTTCATAGTTCGTGCTTTAATACCCATCACTGTGATCATACAGGTAGCCAGGCTAGTGGCTAATAAATCAGTAGGGGAGAAGCGTTCGCCTTTTCCATTATTATCAACTGGCGCATCTGTTTCAAAATTAGATCCGCTTTTTAAATGGGTGCAGGTTGTTCGCAATTCGCCGTTATAAATTACGTCCGATGTCATGTTTAAATTTTTCATAAAGATAGTTTGTTTCAATTATTAGGCTGATGCGACCACTAACAATTTATATATCCAGCAATAGTTGCCGTGTATTAAATTGCTTTTTTATATTTAAGTTTGAACTTTGTGACAACATCCAGAAAAAAACTATACACATGAAGGCGAGGGCAATTATAGTGATGGGTGTTTCGGGTAGCGGTAAAACATCGGTTGGTAAAGCCCTTGCCGCCGCCAGTGAAATTCCTTTTATTGATGGTGATGATTTACATTCACAGTCAAACATAAGCAAGATGGAACAAGGCTTGCCGCTTACCGATGAAGACCGTTTTGATTGGTTTAACAGTATTATTGATGCAGCTACAAAAATGATAGCAGGAGGCACATCATGTGTTTTTGCTTGTTCGGCTCTTAAGAAAAAATATAGAGAAAAACTTAGGAATGAAATTGATCCTGTTTGTTTTGTTTATCTGAAAGCATCTTATGAACGTGTGTATCAACATCTGCTGGATCGTAAAGGACATTTTATGCCGGTCAGTTTATTAAAAAATCAGTTTGATATACTTGAAGAACCAGGTGTTGAAGAAGAAGATGTTATTACCATCGAAGTAACTGATAAGTTATACGATACAGTGTCTGCAACATTGCAGGCAATAGATTAATTTTTAAAACAGATTGCATGTCTTCAGTTTTAATACTTATTACTGGTATAACATTATTGCTGTTATTGATAGCAGGTTTGAAGCTTAATGCATTCACTGCCCTTGTTATAATAGCTTTGTTTATTGGTTTTGCAAACGGAATGGATGCTTCTGTAGTTGTTGCTGCCATTTCGAAAGGTGTTGGAGATATTTTAGGGCCAGTAATTGCAGTGCTAGGCTTTGGTGTAATGCTGGGAAGTATTTTAACAGAAACAGGTGCAACAGCACAAATCAGCGAGCGGCTGCTGAAAGTATTTGGACCTCAACGGGCAAAGCTGGCCGTTTGTGTTACTAGCTTTTGTGTTGGATTGGCTTTGTTTTACAATGCCGGTTTCATTGTACTTATTCCTTTAGTATTTGCTATTGCCTATAAAACGAAGGCTCCGCTTGTTTATCTTGCCATTGCAATGGCTGCCCCGCTTTCTGTAACTCACGGGTTTTTGCCACCACATCCGGGCCCTGTTGTGATTGCAAGTATTTTCAAAGCTAACATTGGGCTTACATTATTATATGGGTTGTGTATTGTTATTCCTATACTGATATTAGCAGCTATTATTTTTCCTGAAAAGATTAAAAAAGTAATCGCAAATCCGCCGAAGGGCATTTTTAACGAAGAGGCAATTGAGATAAGAAATCTTCCAAATTTTAGCCTTAGCCTTTTTGTAGCACTGATACCCGTAATATTATTAATTGCTTCAACCTTCCTGCTTCAGGTAGTTCAACCTGAAAAAGGCGCGTTACGTAGTTTGCTGGTTTTTATTGGAGATCCGGGAATGTCGCTTTTGATTGCTGTAATATTAGCGGTGTTTTGTCTTGGTTTACTTCGCGGAATAAAAGTAAGTACATTGATGGATAAATCAACGACTGCGATTGGAGCGATTGCTCCAATTATCCTGATAACAGCGGCTGGCGGTGCATTGAAACAGGTGCTTATAGAAAGTGGAACCGGGGATGCCATTGCAGCTTTTTTTAGAGAAAGCTCAATGCCTCCATTGGTATTAGGATGGCTTGTAGCAACAATGTTGAGAATTGCTATCGGTTCGGCAACGGTTGCTGGCCTAACTGCTGCAGGAATTGTACAACCTTTGGTAACAAGTATGAACGTAAGCCCGGAACTTATGGTGTTATCGATTGGAGCGGGTAGCCTGATGTGTTCGCATGTAAATGATACCGGATTTTGGATGTTCAAAGAATATCTTGGACTGAGCTTGAAGGATACTTTTAAAACTTGGACGGTGATGGAATCTATTGTTGGTGTGGCGGGATTAGTTGCTGTATTGTTGTTAGATGTGGTTGTTTGATTTAAGCATGATTTTATCGTTTATGTAGGATGAGTTATATTCTACAGTATAAGTGAGTGACACAACAAAGATGAGATTTGTTTATAGTTGGCCTAATAAAAAATTATTTTATATCAAGACTGTTAATTCGCTTCCTGTATTTAGCTGGCAGTAATATTTTTTTAGCAGCCCATCCATTTTTATTAACCTGCTTAATTTGTAAACAGGAACAAGTGGCGCCAAGAGAGAGAAGTTGTTAAAATGCAGTAATTCTTTTACCCGCCGTGGCACTACCAGTTTCTGCCCCTCCACTAATATTTTGAACCGCACCACCCCTAAATGTTTTTTATATTGTTTGAATAGGTCTATGGAATAGTTGCTTTTTTGCAAGTTATTATCTAAATGTTCTTTACGAACAGGTAACCAATCCTGATAAGTTGGTGGTAAGTCCTTTAAGTTCATTCTTACTCCGACTCTATAAAAAACGTTATAAACTTCATTTTTTTCTATATCAGTTAAGTGGTGTTCTAAAAGCTCGTAAGAAGCAATTGAATAATGAATCAGCATAAACAGTACATCGCGGTATGCCCAATCGGGAATGGCTGATCCTCTGTTTTGTTCTACACCTTTGTGTATTTGCGTTATTACATCGATTGCCTTATGAGCTTTGTCAGTTGGGGAAAAGACAATTTCTTTAGCGTAGGTAACAGTCGAAAAAGCCCGATAGGATCGGAGGGAAGCTTGCCGGTGAAATAAAGCCAATCCACTGCTTTGTTTAACGCAAACTCTGCGGCGGCACCTGCAAAAATGAAAAGTATGGTATCACTCTTGCCCCAGATCTTCCTAACAATAGAATCCTTTTTAGCAAATAGTTCCATGAGTTATTAGTTGCTGGCACTAAGTTAATGCATCTTCGGTCTTCATTCGTGATGTTTATTTATCAATGTGCGCGATGCTGCTGCGCCATGGGAAACCTTTGCCAGTTTCGCATAGAGATTACAAACTTTTAAGAAACATGGCCCATGTGTAATTATCTTCTCCAAACATTGGTGAATACGCTTCCATTTTTCATGTTGAAGCGTTAGCAGCATTCCTTCCTCTGATATTTTTTGTTGTATCTGATCCTGCGCTACAGGATGGTTTTTTAGTTTAATTCAGTATTCCGTTTAATTCGGTTAATATTACTGGCGTTCCATTTGTTACCAAAATAGTATGTTCATGTTGCGCCATGTAGCCACCATTGTTACCAACCATTGTCCATCCGTCGTTAAGTTCTGTAGCGTAAGTCGAGGATGTTGAAATAAAGGTTTCAATAGCAATAACCGAATTTTTTTAAATAGTCTTTGGTCAAATCTATTTTTATAATTAAGTAATTCTTCCGGATGTTCGTGTAAACTTCTTCCGATTCCATGGCCGCCAAGATTTTTAATTACCTTATAACCTCTTTTCTTAGCTTCGGTTTCTATCAAGTGACCGATGTCTGCAATTTTTACGCCTCCTTTAATATTATTAATTGCTTTTCGCAATATTTCTTTCGATGCTTCGACCAATTTTTGATGTTGATTAATATCTTTTCCAAGTACAAATGAAGCGCCATTATCTGCCCAAAAACCGTTTAGTTCTGCAGAAACATCAATATTTATTAAATCACCTTCTTTTAATATTTTTTGCTTGATGGAATGCCGTGACAAAACTCGTTATCAACACTGATACAAGTCCATCCGGGAAATCCGTATGTCAGATAAGGCGCTGATTTAGCTCTAAAATCTGATAAAACGCTTGCTCCATAATCATCCAATTCTTTTGTACTCATTCCAGGTTGAGCATATTGCATCATTTGTTTGAGTGTTTGTGCAACTGCTTTGCTTGCATTCTGCATTCCAACCAGTTCAGATTCTTTTGTTATTGACATAATTCATTTTTAGTAATAGTACGTTACTTTTATTATTCAAATTTATTACAAAAGCTGCAAAGAGTTGCAACTATTGATTCGTTGACCTGGATACTTTCACAAAGTAAATTATTAATTCCTGGCAATGTGTTACCAATGTTAAATTGGCAAATTACAATTGAGGTTTAGGTCAACTTTTAACATAAAAATATTTTCTATCACTTACTGCTAAGCTCTTCCGCAAGACCAATTAGAATGCCTTCAGCTCCTCTGATATAGCATAGTCGATATGAGTTTTCATACTGAACAATTTCTCCAACGAGTTGTGCGCCATTCTTGGTTAGCCTATTAACCATTTCGTCAATGTCTTCAACGGTAAACATTGCACGTAGATAACCGAGTGTGTTTACGGGTGCAGTACGGTGGTCTGATACGGTAGCAGGGGTGATGAATTTTGAAAGTTCAATTCGGCTATGTCCATCTGGTGTTACCATCATAGCGACTTCCACATGCTGAGAACCAAGTCCGGTAACTCTGCCGGCCCATTCTCCTTCTATTGTTCCTCTGCCTTCGAGCTTTAAGCCAATCTCTTCGAAAAATGAAATTGCATCATTCAGAGATTCTACAACGATGCCTACATTGTCCATTCTCAGTAATTTGTTTTTTGTCATTGTTTTATTATTTAGAGGTTCTTTCAAAATTTAATTTGGGCAATGCGCATTTTGTTTAGGTTGCCCATAACGGATGGGGCTTGCTACGGATTGGAAAATTATTATTTTCTGCTTCCGCAACTCGAATTTATTTTGTTGTTGAAATTAAGAGCTAAAATTGATATTTGTTTACCTGGGTGAAAACTAAAAGTTTACAACGAAAAAGTATTGCAATAAAGTCGAGTCTTACAAATCGTTAGCGGCGATGTCGTTCGGATGTTTGTTATTGTCCGAAGTCAGCGGGGAATCATTACAATATTTAGCTAACAAAAACATAGATTCGTGGATCCCCAACTTTGGTCAGTACAAAGCAGAAAGAGAAGGTTTTGTTTATAATAAAGAATAGAATCAATATGAGTGTACAAAACAAGGAGGGAACAAATCTGTCCTAACATTTAAAGGCACCAAAACAGACAGCAAGGGTTATCGTAAACACATATACCGCAGCAGTGAGAAGGATTGTAAGAACTGCCCGTTGAGAAAACAATGCTGTGGTAGTGTCACGAAGTTCAAGAAAATAGACGACAGCATCCACAAGCCTTTGTATGATGTAAGCTCCCCGTAAATCCGGCCAGAACAGTTAGAGTTAACACGGAACGAGTTTGTTAACTTTAAACTTTAAATACAATGAACAAGAGATTTACAGAGAGCCAGATAGTAGCAGCAATCAAGAAGCAGGAAGGCGGCATAGCAGTTAAAGACATTTGTCGTGAGATAGGAATAAGCGATGCGACTTTTTATAACTGGAAAGCAAAATATGGAGGAATGTCCGTGAGCGATGTAACCAGAATGCGCGAACTAGAAAAAGAAAATGCAGAGTTAAAGAAGATGTTTGCGGAGATGAGCCTGGAGAACCGGGCAATGAAAATTTTAATTGAAAAAAGTTCTAACGCCTCAGGAGAAAAGGGAAGCTGTTGATTGTTTATTAATAGATGGACAGCTAAGTAACCGCAAGGCGTGTAAACTGATAAGCATATCCCGAACAAGCTATCAGTATAAAGCAAAATCCAAAGACGACACAGATCTACAAATTGCGTTAACGGATTTGACTACCAAACATGTTGCCATAGGCTTTTGGCAATGCTGTTATCGGCTTTGGAATAAAGGCCATTGGTGGAATCATAAACGGATTTACCGAGTGTATACAGATATGAAACTAAATATACGCCGCAGAGCTAAACGTCGGCTTCCAGAATGAGTGAAGCAGCCGCTGGTTGTGCCCACAGCGCCGAATCAAGTATGGAGTATCGACTTCATGAATGATAGCCTTGCTGATGGGCGTAGGTATCGGTTGTTTAATGTTATAGACGATTTTAACAGAGAATCCTTAGCTATTGAAGTAGATACATCGCTACCCTCGTTGCGTGTGATAAGAGTATTGGAGAGGCTGATAAATCACAGAGGCGTACCGACAACTCTTCGTTGTGATAACGGGCCTGAATTTATATCTCACAAACTTGATCAATGGTGTAGGGAAAAAGGCAAAGAAATATCCTTGCAATTTATTCAGCCCGGCAAGCCGATGCAAAATGCTTTTATCGAAAGAAAAAACGGAAGTATAAGGCGCGAATTGCTGAACGCATACCTGTTTTATAGTTTGTCCGAAGTACGGGAAAAATGCGAAGAATGGAGGCTTGATTACAATACCGAACGACCTCACAAATCGCTGGGTTATCTTTCTCCCATCAAGTATCAGGAGATGAAGACATCAGCTTTATCCACACCGGCAAGCGGAAACCTTTTACATATTGAAGCGCAGCCGGTAGTGGATAAAGCGGTACAAAACGACAGATGTAATATATTTGAAAACTCTAACTGAACCCGGCACTAATATAAGGGGAGCTTACAATCCTTACCGTTAACTCTATGTTTTCTTTTGATGCTTTTGGTTTCCATACTGGGAAATCCGTATGATAATTTAATCTATGACGATTGCTTACAGGTCCTAAAACATTTAAAATTGCTCTTATGATGTTTGATTTGCCAGAATTATTTTTACCGCAAATAGCTGTATAAAAGTCTTCAAACTCGATGATACAGTTTTCAAAAGATCTGAAATTTTTTAAATGTATATCTTTAATTTTCAAGGGTCTCGTTTTTTATAATGCCACATAACGTTTTGGGTCTTTGCGTTCGGGCGGGATTTCTTGCACAAACGCTGAGCCTTTAACTGATGATAAATTTATAACAAAAAGCCCAAGTTTTGCACTTCAGCCCGCCTGACGCAAAATTCATGTTAGTGGCTGTTTTTCTTCTGTCAATAATATTCGTAATGTCCATATTGAAATTCTTGTGCTCGTCTAAGATAAAAATTGTCTGTGATTAGCTTGTCAAGTTCGTCAACTATTTTATTAAGTTTTTTAGTTCGTTCAATCTTTTCTTGTCCTAACGTATTGAAGTCAATTTTACTTTCGTCTTCTATGAGTTGTCGCAATGATTTGATGTAAAGTTTTTTTTGCTTTGTTATGTCGTATGTTTTGGAAATGTCGTCTTTGGTTTTTGGCAACAAGTAAATTGAATATTCTACATAACCTAAAATTCGTCTGCTTTGGTGTACAAAGTATGTTCCGCCATATTCAAAGTGTCCAAATAATGAATTGATGTTTGAGTAAATGTCTATGAGCTTTTGTCGTTGTTGGGCAAATTCTTTAACTCCATTTTTTTGTTTGAGAAAGTAAGCATACAAAACGTAATAATTGTCTTGCCCAACCTCACTTCCAAATTCTTCTTTGTCATTGTCGTTGAAATATGCTTGGTCTGGGTTGTCTGGATATTCTTCAAAAAATTTCGTGTGTTTATCTACAATGTTATTGAAGTCTGCTTTTGCATATTTCAGAGTGTCGCCAATTTCGGTTGCAATTAAAATGGTGTCTTGTTGTGTGTAGTATTTTGAGTTGTCAACCTTTGAGGTTTTGGTGTGTGTATTAGCAATAATTGTCTTGTCAACCTGTTTGGATTGATTGTTACAACTTAAAAGTCCAATCGTAATTGTCAGTATGTAAATTGTTTGTTTCACGGTCGTCTTAAAATAGCCACTAACGGTTCGGGTATTGCCGAAGGCGGTGATTTTTAGCACTAAAGCTCAATCGAAGAACGAAAGTTGAACCTTGCACAAATGTTTCATAGAAGCACTTCAGCCCCGCTTTTGGCAATACCGTGTTAGCACCTGTGCCTTTTTCATTAATCCGTGTCTTCATCTATTATTGCTTCTGGTTTATACTCTTCACAGAAAGTATAGAACTTTTCTGCTGTTTCTTTGTCCCACATAATCAAGCGTTCATTGTCTAGCAATCCAAGAATTTTTTATAAATGTTTTGTGTGTCGTCTGTAAGTGTAACTATTAAAATACAAGATGTCCTTGTAATAATGGTGTAAGAAAATTCAAAAACTTCTTTTTCAAATTCCAAAGGTATTCTTGTTGACCAAAGAACACATTCTTTTTCAAGTCCTTTTAAACTTAGGATTGTGTCTGTTTCGCAGGAAATACCTTTTTTAGTAATTTCTCTTAAAAGTTCAGTGTCTTTTTCAAGTATTGTGATTTTGCCAAGGTCGTATATTTTGTAATGGTTGAATACTTGCTTAACTTTTTCAGCTAC
Organism: Paraniabella ginsengisoli; assembly: GCF_022513635.1. Taxonomy (GTDB): domain Bacteria; phylum Bacteroidota; class Bacteroidia; order Chitinophagales; family Chitinophagaceae; genus Niabella; species Niabella ginsengisoli. The sequence continues at coordinate 207,240 of NZ_JAKWBL010000002.1, forward strand.
TTCAAGAAACGTTTGTCCGTAAACAACAATAGGTCGAGAACCTGGTGGCGAACCTTTGTATGGCGTTATGTCTGTAACCCCCTCGTCATTACTAAATCTTTCAACAATAGCTTCTGAAAGTTTTTTAATACTCTCACTAATTCTTACGGGCAAACGATAAGAACCATCTAAACGATAAAATTGTCGTCTGCTCATTCTGTCATCTCTTGGAATTTTAGCAGCTGTCCCTAAATGAATTGATTGAGCTAAGTCGCCTGCAATTGTCAAATTGTTAGGGTCTTTAATCATTGAATAGAAAATTTCAAAGTCCGCTTCTGTGCAGTCTTGAAACTCATCAACTAAAATATAGTCGTAATTAAGTGGTAAACTGCCTGATTTAAGTTTTGAGTAAAAATATTGTCGCCTCAAAGTGAAACTTTGAATATTTTCGTTGTGCATTCTTTGAGCGTATGCAGTCAAGCATTTCCAAGCTAACTTTCTTCTGTCGCTATTTTTCTGTAATGAAGGATTATTGCCCCTTCCTTTTCGTGTTATGGTCAAATATGTGTCTTCGCCTTTTGTAATGCCAACTTGCAAACCATAAATAACTCGATGATATTCCTCAAATAAAAAGTCAGGATTTAAAATGTTATCGTATCTATCATTAAAAATCTTTTCTTCTTGTTTTACTTTTTGAATAATCTCACGCAACATTGTAAAATGCTGTTCGTGGCTTACAAGTCCGTTATACCTAATACCGCCAAGCATTTTGGGTAACATATCAAAATGCAACAGCCTTATGTTAGTGTGAGTAGAATTAGTAAAAGTAAAATGACTTGATTTGTCGTTGTAACCATAGAAATTTGTGTCATAGCGAATTTTGAATTTCGTGTTGTCAAGTAAATCTTTTAGCCATTCAGCTAATTTGCCAATAAGTCCTTTATTAAAAGTTGTTACAAGTATATTTAAGTCAGGCGAATATTCAGATTGGTCAACTATGTTTTTTATTTTTTCGGTAATGACAATACTTTTTCCGCAACCTGCGGGACCAACAATAATTGAAGGTGTTTCCGAATTTCTTGCGGCTCGTTTTTGTTTGTCATTTAATTTTACGTCTCTACGAACTGTTATTGGCGGATTGTAAATACCTAGTGAAGTAATAGTTTTAGTTCCGTATGAAAATGTCAATTCAGCAAGATGTTTATTAAGAATTACACCATAATGACTGCTGTCAGTCCAAAAGGATTGTCTTTGTAACTCACTAATGACAAATTTGTTGCCTAACGCTGTTCTTATTTCATTCATTTGGTTGAGATTTCCACGGAACAACAAATTTGCATCAGATACTATTTGAGAGTTAAATCCTAATTGGCGAAATTCATTAACCACAGAATTGACAAATGGAATTTTTTCGGACTGATTTGAAGTCAAAAGCAAAACAGTGTTTGGTTTATACTTGTTTACTAATGCCTTAAAATCATTTGCTATTTCTGTCTTGTTATCTGACGCGTCAAAAAGATAACTTGCAGCTAAAATCGGATTTGAGGTTTCTAAATCTCTTTCGTTGTTCCAAGAATTTACTTCATACTCAACAATGAAATTGTTGTCAATTTCTGGGTAAAGTTTTAAAAACTCTTTCCATAGATATTCCTTATTATAGCTAAGCATAAATGGACTTGTATCTATGTTTATTATGGTAATTCTTGGCGGTTTTTGCCCAAGTCGTTTTAAGCCTGCATAAATTAAACCTAAACCCCATTGAATAGCTCCTGCTCCTGCACCTAAATCAAAAACTTCAATGTGTTGTCCTTGCTGTTCTAAAATTTTATCACGGAAAAAGGAAAGAAAAGTATTTATTCTACGGGGTGATACCAAAGAGAATAAGCAAAAGCCGTGTTCGGTCTGTCATAACATAAATCTTTCCCTCTTACTAAATTATAGCTTTCAATATGACATAACTTTAAATCGTATGGGAAATTAGGCTCTGTTTTATGGTCGTGATAATATTGTTTTGCAGCGTTTGCAATTGCCTTGTCAATATTTTGTTGCTCGGCTATTAACCATTCAGTAAGTTTATTTTTCATCCGCAATTAAATTGGTGCAAATCCTTGTTTTCCTTCGCCCAACCAAGGAAGTTCTTTTTTAAATATGTCTACAACTTCTTTATACTTATCATTGCTCCAATTCATTTTTTTCATTTGCTCCAATGCAATTTCTCTAGTACTTGCAACAAATTTTCCTTTTTCGGGGTGGAATGGTTGAACAATAAATTTCTTTACGCCTGTGCTTAAAAGTTCTTCTGTGAATTTTTTTGCGTTATGGATTGGCAAAAGCGGTGTCATTGTAATACAAGTTTGTATTTCCGCTTCTGTAACTTCTTTGATTGCCTTTAAACGTAATTTATTTGATGGACAAAGCGGTTCAAAAGCTTTTCTTACGTCTTCGCTGTCGGTTGTTACGGTCATATTTACTTGTGCAATTTCAAATTGCTTTAACAAGTCAATATCTCTCGTAACATAAGGGCTTCTTGTCTGGATTACTAACCTTGGTTTATGATAATTCAAAAGCTCTTTTAAAATGCTTCTTGTTAATTCAAGTTCTTTTTCAATTGGCTGATATGGGTCTGTTACGCTACTTATGTAGATTGTTTTGTCAATGAGTGTTTTTTTCGCCACTTAATAAGTAGTTGTAATGCGTTTTCTTTTACCTTTAACCAGTTTCCCCAATTTTCTCTTTCGTCTGATGAACGAGCAAAAAATGCAGCATAACAATAGTTGCAACCGAAAGAACAGCCCGAATATGGATTTAAAGTATAGTCATATGCTTCCATAAACCCTTTGGCTTCTGTCAGAATACTTGCTGATTGAACATATTGAATGTCCGCTTGACCGATTTTCTTTTTTCGGTTTTCGCTTTGTTCATTTTCTATGTCGCTAAATAAGTCTAGTGTCATTTTTTATTACGGTGTATCTGTCTTTTGGCATTGGTGCTAACGGTTCGGGGCTTTGCGATGGTGGGGCAATCGAAGCACGAATCTTCAATTTTGCACAAAAGTTCAATCGAAGAACTAATGTTGAAATTTGCAGTTTCGCCCCACTATTGCAAAACCCTTGTTACAGGCTGCTTTATTCATTTTCAAAATTGTTAATTAGAGTTTCAGTAGCAATGTCATCTTCATTGTTAATTGCATTTCTTACATTTTCTAAAGAATAAATTGGCGATTCTCTTACCCCAATTCTTCTTCCTGCTTCGTCAAAATTCCAAAATTCAACTATTTGTATACCTCTTTTTCGAGGTTCCATAAATAATGAAAAATCCAAAGTGTATGCTTCATATCTTCCTGGTCTATTAGATGCTGCGGAAGTATCTGGTTCAATGATGTGTAATAACTTTCCATCCATTAATTGTAAAATAAGTTCGTGCAAATCCGCTTTACTTTGTGCTTCTTCTTGTGCCACTAAAAAACTCGTTCTCTTTTTGTCGTTTATACAGAACTTTAGAATATCTCTGAAAGCTTTTTCTATTGATTGTGCATCTGCACCAACGTCAACCCTTAAATCTTTCAGTTTATTTTGATACGAGAAGCTGCTCGCCGATTTCCAAACATTTGTGGGTGTTATATGGTTTCTGCCTTGGGATATCGCATTTTCTATAGCATCAACCAAAATGGTCAAAAAGTCTCTTGGAACACCTCCCGAAGCAATTACTAATTTTTCTAATGCTTGAGGATTAAACAAGTCAATTGCTGGATTATTTAACCCAACTTTTTCTCCTAATGAGTTCAATAAGTTTGAAAGGAATTGCGTAGGTGCAGTAAGATTTTCCAAAGTTCTATCTAAATTAATTGGCTCAATATCTTGATTTAATACAACACCTATTGTTTGTTCATCATTACGTACTAAAGTTGTTCGATGCTTTACTGTTCCTATCTTTAGATACATTTCAGTTCCTCGTACCAAACGATGAAGGTAATCTATAACATCGGGTTGCCTTTCCTTCTTTATAAGATAAAAATCGTCTAATAGAATATAAATAGTTTGTAAATTTCTTTTTCCAATTCTTCTTGTAAAGCTTTCTTATAGTCTGATAAATACCTTTCTAAAGTGTCTAATTTGCTTTCTTGAAATTCACTCAGTTTCCCAAGTGAATTAGTTCTTCCATATGAGCCTGAAAGAAATCCCTTTTCGCCTTTTGCTGAATAGTTCGTTGACTGATTTTCTTCTTGTTTAACTTGTCTATTTTCAGCTTGGTCTAGAATTCTTCTGAGACTTTTTATATTTTTATTAATCTTGGAATTAGTATAGATGATTTTTTGCCACCAATTTCTTGATGATACAATTTTTTCCATTATTGACAGTAATAACCTTGTCAGAATATCGGGATAACCAAGTCTTTTGATTTCGTCAGCCTCAATATAAATTTCCAAAGAATCCGCGTCAGAAACTGTATTCTTGAAATGAACAAGTAAACAAGATTTTCCCGAACCCCTTCTACCAAAAATAATTTGATGTTGTTTTGCTTTTAAGCGTTCAAGATTGTCAGAGAAATCTATATAAATGGGATTATGATTTGGTCGAACTCTAAAAGAATCTTTTATAAGATTAATTAATTTCTTTACTTCTGGACTATTTATCATTGGATTAGGTCTTTTAAAGTTGCCTGTAACGAACAGGTATTTGCGATGAGGCAGAAATTCATGTTCGTCTGTTCAGTTTTGTACTAAAGATAAATATAAGTTCCGAAGTTGAGCGCATGTTGTCCAGCCGCCTTATTGCAAATACCCGGTTAGCGGCATGTGCCTTTTGTCGTCGTTTCTGTGTCTTTGTCTGCCGAGATCCTTTTCCGAAGCGGATTTGAAGCCGTCAAAAGTCAATTGTATTAAAAGTAAAAGCGGTTGATGTCAATGTCCGATAAAACCTTTTCTCCAAAATTGTCGTTTGTGTTTGTCGCCCGAAACCTTTACGCATAAATCGTTTGAACGTTTTGTGTTTTGTCTGCTTTAAAGATATTGTCCAAGTTGCAACGAAAAAAAGTCCTTCTGTAAAGTCGGGTCTTGCTAATCGTTGCGGTTGTGTCGTCCGATTGTTCGTTATTGTCCGCCGATTGATAAAATTGTTTTCTGTGTCAAACCCATAAGAGTTGAACGATTGTCCACCGATAAAGCCTTTGTCATTTGAATGAAAACCGATAATGAAGTTTGATTTTTGAATTGTCCGAAGTCTGCCGTGGACGGTCGTTCAATTCTTAAAAGTCTTGTGATTGAAGTCGCTTTATTTGTCTGTCGATGTTAGCGAAACAGTCGGATGGCATTGCCGCTAACGATCAGGTATTTGCGATGAGGCGGTCATTCATGTTCATCTGTTCAGTTTTGTACTAAAGTTACATAGAAATTCTGAAGATGAGTTTTGTTCGTCAGCCGCCTTATTGCAAATACCCTGTTGCCTGCTGCCCTTTTGCTATTTCGTTTCATAGAGTCATTATTTCTTCGTCTTTTTAGCTGTCGAAATGAGTTTTAATGAGTTGATGTAGTCTGTGTCAAACTCAATAATTCTTATATTGTCAGTTCTAAATTTTATTTCTCCTTTCCATTTCCCGTTTGGTTGTAGGTTGTCCAATATAAGTTCTCTTTTGTCAATTGATTTAAGTTGTCCTAAATAACAAGAGGTTTCTGATTTTGTATAAACTTGAAAAATGCCAAAATTGTCGGTTAGGTACTTTAAAATAACGCCAAGGTTACTCAGTGGAATGATATCTTTGTCAGTTGGTTGAAGTCCTTTAAGGTTAATTACTTTTTCTTTCCATTTTTCGTCAGAGTTTCTACTAAAACCTTCAATGTTGTTGTGTCGGAATATAACGTAGCCGTCAATTATGTAGTCAACAGGATTATATTTCATTAAAGTCCAGTCATCATTGTAGTCAACAACATAACCATAAATTGGTGTTTTTCTATCTTTGAATTTTACAGAAACTAATTGTCCGATATATTTTTTCTTCTTCACTTAGGTTGTTGTTTTGGCGTCTGTTAGGGTTGCAGGCAACGGTTTGGGGCTTTGCGTTCGGGCGGGATTTTATGCACGAACGTTGAGCCTTTAACTAATGCTAAATTTATAACAAAAAGTTGAGTTTTGCACTTCAGCCCGCCTGACGCAAAACCCGTGTTAGCTGCTGCTTTTTTTCTTCAATCATTCTGTCTACCAAAATCTCCACCATTCTTTTTTGTTGTCAGTTGTCTTTTGACTTTTTATTCTCTCATATAGTTTGTCAAACTGTTCAGCAAGTTTTATGTATTCGTCAGCCCAACCATTCGATAAAGATATTTCTTGATAAGTTGAAGTTGGAGCAAATTCCATATTTAGTTTGTCCAAAGTTTCAAAGTCACAAAAATTAATTTTTTCAATGTCAGCATTTAGGTCAATCAAGAATTCTTTTCCGTTGTCATAACCTGCCCAGACTGTATCTGTCTCATTAGTTGTCCAACTCTTAATGGTTTCTAAAATATCTTTTACTTTTTGGAAGTCATTATAAAATGGAATTTTGTCTACAAACAATTTATAAGTTTCAGCATCTGATTTTTCATATAAGTCGATCAAAGTTCTTTTCGTGTATTCATATGAAGTTTGTCGTTTAGAAATAAGTTCTATGTCTTGGAGTTTATTTGAAATTAATGTCCAAATGCTATCTAAGTTGTCTCCAAAAACAGCTTTTTCTGTTGGTCTGTTATTTCTACAAATTCCGTCAATGTCGCCACCATACGTATTGTAAATTTTCAGTTTCTCTATGTCTAAACGGTCTGTTGTCATAAAGTTGCAGCTAACGGTTCGGGTATTTGCGATGGTGCGGCAATTGTATTCCGTCAGCTGAGTTTTGTACTAAAGTTAAATAGAATTACCGAAGTTGAGTATTTAACGTCAAGCCGCACTATTGCAAATACCCTGTTAGCTGTGGTTAAATTTTGTCCGATTACTTAACTCTAAAAACATTTTTTCAACTATTTCAAAGATAGATGTCAATTCTCCTTTTTCAATATTTATTTGTCCTTCTAAATACCTTGCCTTTGCTCTAATATTTGAAAGCTTATTAAATGCTTCACGCCTTTCTGTTTCAAAGTCGTTTTGTGAGTTTTTAAATCTTTTATTGAATTCTGATTTAATTGTACTATGATTTGTTCTACCAAGTACGCTTTTATTTGTCTCAAGAAATAGATTTGTTTTTGCTAATAGTTCGATTGTACTAAAAGCATTGTCCAAAAAAGCATATAGCAAATTCTTTTCCAATGAATATTTACTTACTTCTAAAAACTCTTTTGCTACAGCTAGATGTTCGTTACTTAGTTGTTTGTTATATTGAAAGTCAAATGTAAGCTGATAGCCGTCTTTAAAAAGAATTAAAGTAGAATGTCCGCAATTTAAAAATTCTGTTTCGTTCAATTTAACGTGTTCAACTTCGTCAATATTTGCCCAAAAGTTCGGAGAAGAAGTGTCTACTCCTTTCTTAACTTTAACTTCTGCTGAAACTTCTTCGTTAAGTCTGACAATATGCGGTCGTCCGTCTGGAAAAAATATAGCTTGGGCAGCTATTAGCATAAAATTTTCAGGTAAAGTATTCAGTTGTTTCCGTCTTTCAATTTCTGGATTAAAAAATAAATCCATATTATTCTTGTAGACGTTGTTTGCAAATTCAGAATTGTCAGTTTGGGTAGTGTCCATATTAATCACAACGATCAGGTATTTGCGATGAGGCGGTCATTCATGTTCTGTCGTTGAGTTTTGTACTAAAGTTAAATAAGGTCCGAAGTTGAGCCTATGTTGTTCAGCCCCCTTATTGCAAATACACCGTTGTGCGTTCGCTTTTTTGTCCGCCGATAAAAAAGGGGCTAAAATTTTACTTTATCTCTATTACAATAAAACCTTGCCAGTCCAACAATACAACTTTCTTGATATGTTCCTTTATATATTGGGCTGTATGTTGTGTCACCCGATTTGCTGATCTGTCTTGTCATAACAGGTGCGTCTTCGTATTCAATTTTGTAAACCTTGTCAGTTCGTTTGCATTTTGGGCAAATTGTTTTACTGAATGAGTTTCTCTGATGTTGACCAGGAACGTAAAATGTCATTTCTGGTGTGTCGCTTTCAAAAGTTGTTACAGATGAAAGTAGTAATGTGTCAATACCCAACCCTGTACAATAAAAGTCAAATGATTTTTCATTCTTTGGCGTGAATGTTATAGTAAAATTGCCTTTGTCGTCTGTCAATGTCTTTGCCAAAATTTTATTGTCACCTTTTGCGAACACAACAATACCTTGAATATAAGTTGAGGTGTTTTTCGGATTTTTCTTTAAGTGTCCTGTTATTGTAACAGGCAAGCTAAATTGTCCGAACGCTAAGAGTAGAGTCGCAGCGAAAATTGTCAATATGTAAGTTATTAAACGCAATGTTTATTTAAAGTGACGCACAACGATCAGGTATTTGCGATGAGGCGGAAATTCATGTTCGTCAGTTCAGTTTTGTACCAAAGATAAATAGAAATCCGAAGTTGAGCATTTAGTGTCCAGCCGCCTTATTGCAAATACCCTGTTGTGCGTTCGCCTTATTGTCAGACGAGTTGCAAATATTGTTTTTCAATCGTCACATTAAAATGAATGTCTGCTTTTAATGCTTTGAAGACTTTCAGTACAGTGTCAATTGTCGCACTGTTCGCACTGCTTTCTAATTTTGAGATTTGTGCTTTTTGCACGCCAACAAGTTCGCCTAATTGTTCTTGTGTCAATTTGCGTTCCTGTCTTGCAGTTTTTATCATTCTACCTAAAATGTCCATACGAAGCTCGTATTCATATTGGTCTCTGTCTTTTGTGCCTTTTTTGCCGATGTATTTATCTTTCATTTCGGCAAGTGAGTATGATTTTATTGCTGTCTTTGACATAATGTTATTTTTTAAGTTTGCCTTCAAAATATTTTTTCCGAATGTTAACTGCTCTTTCAATTTCATTTAAAGGAACTTTGTCAACCTTTTTTATGAAACCGTGTGTTGCAAAAACTAATGTTTCGGTTTCGTTGTCTTTGTCCCAAAACGCAAGTAGCCTAATTTGTACGCCGCCGAACTTTGTTCTAAATTCCCAAATGTCTTTTTGAAGTTTCTTAAAAAGTTTCGGGTCATTGCTTTGTTCGGCAAGGTCAATATTGTAGAACACTTTCTTTGCAGCTTTTGAGTCAAGTCCTGCAATGAATTTGTCTGCTTCTTCTAAAAACCGTGTCTGAAAGTATTGCAATTAAAAGTGTTTTTGCAAAGATAACACAAGTTTCTAAAATTAGAAACTTTATTTTAAGCTGTTATTTGAGAGGCTGGTCGTGGAAGGTGACGCACAACGAACAGGTATTTGCGATGAGGAGGAAATCCATGTTCATCCGTTCAGTTTTGAATCAAAGTTAAATAGAAGTTCTGAAGATCAGCATTTGTTCATCAGCCCGCCTTATTGCAAATACCCGGTTGGCGGCATGTGCCTTTGTCGTCGCTGCTGCGTCTGTGTCCGTCAAAACCTTTCCGAAGAGGGTTTTAAGCCCGTAAAAGCAATTATCTAAATGGCGAAAATTGTCCAACGTGTATGTTTTTGTCAGGTTGAATGTTTCTTTGATAAGAAATGTATAAAAGTTGTCGTTTGTGTTTGTCGCCCGAAATCTTTACGCACAAAACGTTTGAGCGTTTTCTGTTTTTGTCTGCTTTAAAAACTGTGTCCAAGTTGCAACGAAAAAGTCTTGCCGTAAAGTCGAGTCTTGCAAAATCGTTGCGGTGGTGTCGTCCGATTGTTCGTTATTGTCTGTCGATTGATAAAATTGTTTTCCGTGTCAAACCCGTAAGAGTTGAACGATTGTCCACCGATAAAGTATTTTTCACCCAAATGAAAATTGGTAATGAAGTGTGATTTTTGAATTGTCCGAAGCTCGCCGTGGACGGTCGTTCAAGTCTTAAAAGTCTTGTGATTGAAGTCGCCTTTATCTGTCTGCCGATGTTAGCGAAACAGTCGGATGGCATTGCCGCCAACGGTTTTCGGCTTGGCGATGTGGCGGATTTTTAGCACAAAAGTTCAATAGAAATACTGCTGTTGAACCTTGCACAAATGTTTCATAGAAGCACTTCAGCCGCCATATTGCCAAACCGATGTTAGCGGTAGTTTTTCTGTCCATTAAATAATGTTTTTAAATATAATAAAAATGGAAAAGTCAGGAATACAAGCCAAATCATTGTATGTCTTGGTAATAATTGAAATTTATAATTTAACCAATAAACCGCCCCAGTAAATAATATACAAAATAAAGATTGTCCAATATTTACTTGTTCGTTCGAGTATCTGTCAATGTGGCCTTTCTTGTTTTCTTTAAGGTCTTTTTATAATCACCATTTTTACTTGGCAAAAACGCAGCAAGTAGCATATAGTTCTGCATTATATAAACGGCTGAAACTCCCATTAAAAAATATTGAAGACTAATGTAAAGTCCGTCTGAAAAATATGAACTTTCAATGTCTGCATTACTGAATACACGAATAATATTGTCAATTGCAAACGCAAACATTATAATAGTGCTCCAAATACTTAGAGTTAATCTGTTTGTTCTTGAAAGGTGTAAATGTGTCAATGCGTTAACTATTGAAAAGACCGAAAGTAGCAAACCAATTGTCATTAAAGAAATTGAAAACCAATTATGATAATTGGTAAATCCATAGTCAATAGCCCAATAGATTAATGAAATTGATAGTAATAAAGTAATTCCTTCAGTAAGCTTTGCGTTACCTTGTCCTTATATGCTATTCCAAAAAATAGAGCGAAAATAAAAATGAAGAAATATGGCCACATCTCAATATGGTTTTCAAAATTGTAAATTCGCTCACGTTTTCCTGGTAAGAAACTTAAGAAACTAAATAAGTAAGTTCCGACAAAAATTCCAGCTACTGTTTTCCAACTGCCAGAAACTCTAATACTTTCAAAAAGAAGTCCAGCAAATAATGCAATTAAACTAATTGAAAATAATTTTCTGTTACTTATTGAAGCTCGATAGCCAATATAAACTGTCAAGGCAATTCCTAATACACCTGCAATAATTAAATATGGTGTCAGGCTTAGTCCAGCTGATTTTCGTTTTGGTTTTTTTGTTTTGGTTGTCAATTTCAATTTTCCGGTGTAGTTTAAAATTACCGCTAACGAACAGGTATTTGCGATGAGGCGGAAATACTTGCTCATCTGTTCAGTTTTGTACCGAAGATAAATAGAAGTTCCGAAGTTGAGCATTTGTTGTCCAGCCGCCTTATTGCAAATACCATGTTGTGCGTAGTTATTCTCATTGTCTTTTTAGTTCATTAAATGTTTTTGTCTGCTCGTCAAAAATGTAAATTATAGGTTTGCAGTAAAAACAGTCGTCATAAAAAAGCCACTCGTGTCAGGTGGGTTTACTATTAACATTCTGCTGTTAACTCGAAAGTCATAACCTACTGAAGCGCTTGGGGAGTCATAAACTTTCCCCGTTTTTCTGTCAATAAGTAAGCTGCTTTGACAAGGAGAACCACAACCCCAATACACAAATGAATAATGTCCTGCAAAATTAGCTGTGTCGGCACTAAAACCTTCTCTTAATCTTGTCCGAAAGTTACTTGCGCCTTTATTTGATTTTAGGTCAAGGTCAGCATACTTTTTATGGTCAATCGCATTTATTTCAAAATCGTCAAAACCGATGTATGGTTCAAATTTTACTAAAGCATAAGAGATTTTGTCTTTGTCAATAGTTGTGTCGCCGTACAGTTTTAAATTTTCAGTTTCGTGAATTAGGTTAATTCCCTGGCGAGAATTTTTTGTCTGCGTGTTTGTCAAACTGTCTTGCCCAATAATTTGCGTATTTTCGGTCGTTACTGTTTTACCATTGTCTTTACAGGACAAAGTCAAAATGGTCAAGGTCAATATGGCGATTGCTGTCTTCATATAATTACGCACAACGATCAGGTATTTGCGATGAGGCGGTCATACATGTTCGCCTGTTGAGTTTTGTACCAAATTTAAATAGAAGTTTCGAAGTTGAGCATTTGTTCGTCAGCCGCCTTATTGCAAATACCATGTTGGCAGTAGTTTTTTTATTGTTTCTTTTAATTGTCCTAATATTAATTTCCGTAAAAGCCATAGTCCAAATATAGTTGTCAATAAAGAAATAATCCCTACGATTATAAAACCTGTCCCAGCAACCTCATTTCTTCGGTCATTATAAAAGTCTGTTGTCTTTTTGAAATTTGGTTGTTGATTATTATTTGCTATTAGAAAATCACTTTCAGTTTTATATTTTTCAAAGTCTTTTTTGTTAAGTCGTAAAAAAGTAAACACTATCATAAGTTTTTCCTAAAACATTATTTTCTGTTTGTTGAATAAATTCAATACTCTCTATAAGTGTTTTGTTGTCATCGTCTAAATATGACTGTTCAGGTAAGTCTATAAATGTCAATTTGCAATTGTCTTTAATTGGAACATACCAACAATCTCCAATTCCTATGTCAACACTTTTAATTTCTGAAACTATAATTGAGCCAAACAGTCCTAAAAAATACAATGAATAAAATCCAATAAATGGTGCAAGACCTGCAAATAATATTTTTCGTTTTCGTTTTTCTTCTTTGGATAAAAGTCGAGTTAATACCGTCCACACTAACGCAATTATGGCACTTAATAAAAAAATTGCTACAAAGTGTATAAGTATTACAAATCCAAATCCCATTTATTTTTGTCTTGATATGTTCGTTCTGTCTGGTGTGTCTAGGTAAAATTACTGCCAACGATCAGGTATTTGCGATGAGGCGGTCATTCATGTTCATCTGTTCGGTTTTGAACCAAAGATAAATAGAAATCCGAAGTTGAGCCTATGTTGTCCAGCCGCCTTATTGCAAATACCCCGTTAGCAGCTGCCGTTCTCATCGTTCGCTTATTATGTCAAATGGTGTCTCAAATGAACCTTTACTTTTTATAAATTCTTTTTCTACTTCCGTTAGTTCGTTTGTCCCAAGTCCAATGTCTTCCCATGCTTTTCCGTCTTGCCGTTTAAGCGCAAATTCAATTGCTTCAATTTGGGGTTTTTTGTTTAACCCTAACATTGTTAAGTCCATAAATTGTCCTGGCTTAATTTCTCCTTTTTTTATTTGTCCAACTATAAAAAATTGCCTGCCTGTTATTTGAAAGGCGTATTCAAGTTTAAATTGTCCAACGATTAAGTCGTGCCAATTATTTCCACAATGTTTGCATTGTCTTGCGTACGGTGTTCTTGCAAGTTTGTTGCATTTTGGGCAGTTGTTTAAGAATACATTGTCACTATTTTGGTTTATTATTCTGTTTGCAACATTCAATTCAAAGTTGTCATAACCATCTTTAAGCAAGTCAAGAACTGATTGATCAGAAGTTAACCAACCTTTATCTCTATAAATTTTTGTCATGCTGTCAGAAGTTGAATGTTCAAGTTTATAAGTTGATGTAGTATGTTTAATAGCCATTCTTTCCGCACTAGTCAATAAGTTACTGAAATAGTTAATAATATATTTCGCTGTTTCGTTATCCACGGAATGTTTGTTACGGTTGCTGCTAACGTCGGGGTATTTGCGATGAGGCGGAAATCCATGTTCGTCTGTTCAGTTGTGCACTAAAGATAAATAGAAAATCTGAAGATGAGTTTTGTTCGTCAGCCGCCTTATCGCAAATACCCTGTTGCAGGCATGTGCCTTGTTCGTCGTTGCTGCGTCTATGTCTGCCGAAACCCTTGTTCAAAGCGAGTTTGAAGTCAACAAAAGCCAATTGTCTTAAAAATAGAATTTTTTCAGCACGCAAGTTTTTTGGCGACTGAAATTGTCTAATGAAAATATTTTCTAAAAATAATCGCTGGTTTGTAGGCTGAAATAGTTGTCTGTAAAACGTTTGACGAGTTTTTATTATAGGTCTGCTCTGAAAAATTGTGTCAAGGTTTGCCGCGAAAAAGTCCTGCGTTGAATTTTCGTCTTGCAAATCGTTGCGGTGATGTCGTCCGACTGTTTGTTGGTGTCTACGGATTGATAGAATTGTTTTCCGTGTCAAACCCCTAAGAGTTGAACTACTGTCCACCGAAGCAGCAGTCAAATGTCAAAGCGGAAGTTGATAATGAAGTTGAAGTTTGGAGTTGTCCGAAGTCCAGCGTGGGCAGTCGTTCAAGTATTTAAAGTTCGTTATTGAATTCGGGCTATCCGTCTGTTGATGTTGGCAGAGTGGTCGGATGGCATTGCCTGCAACGTTTCGGTATTTGCGATGAGGCGAAAATCCTTATTCGTCAGCCGAGTTTTGCACTAAGATAAATAGAAATCCGAAGTTGAGCATCTGTTGTCCAGCCGCCTTATTGCAAATACCATGTTACCTGCTGTTATTGTTTTTATTAGTCATTTCGTTTCAAGTATTCAGTCGGCACATTGTCAGTCAACCAAACACCATTGTCTGAAATGAAAAACTGAAAACTGTCATTATACATCTTTTCAGCTAGTACTTTAAATACAAAAGGTTTTCCGTGTCTTTGTCCAACCTTAACTGCTGTTTCAATATCGCTACTCAAATGAACGTGTTGTCTGCTTCGTTTTTCAAGTCCAGCTTCATTTATTGATTGAACTAATTTTTCGCTTGTTCCGTGATATAGAAATTCAGGCGGTTTTTGGTTCATACAGCCTAACTCTATCTCTATTGAATGTCCTTGACTTGCTCTTATTTTGTCAAGCGTTTCATTAAAAGCAAATCTTTTCTTTGGATTTGTTGCAACAATGTGGCTAAGCGTTTCTCGGTCGAACTTTATTCCGTTGTTGTTTGCTTTATCGATTAATTCTTTAATGTCAGTCCAGCCATTTTGGTCAAGTTGAATGCCAATTGTTTCAGGTTGGTGTCTTAATACCAAACTTAAAAATTTGCTTATATGTGTCAGTTGCTTCTCGCTTGTCATATTATTTACAATAACTCATTAAATACTTTTTAATTTGATTTCTGTCAGTTAAGTCTATTAACTCCGAACTGTTCCAATCAATTAATACCAATTCACAACTTTCGCCTAATTCATAAAGTGATTCTAAAATTTTAGTGAAATGGTAATTTGAAGTAATAAGAGAAGTTGAAATCCAAATATTATTTATAAACTCGTCATTGCAGTCATAAAAGAAATTGAAACAAGGCAAAACAAATGCGTTTGAAGTAGTTTTTGAGCAGTCGATTATTGTATATCCATCGTATCGAATTTTCGTTGCTTTTTCAAACCCCTTTTCAATAAGTAATTTATCAAAGTAATCAGTTCTTAACTCTTCATATATGGTTGGAAACGGTAAACCTTCTCTTATGAAAATATCTGTAAACCCATATTCGGTTCTCGTCTTTTCTGTAAACTCGTCAATTTGCTTTATAGATTTTTCAATGTGCTCAATATTTTTTCTTGGAACAATTTCAATTTGACAATAGTCGTCTTCCCAAAATGAAGGCAAATTTTCGTCTTCAATTTTAGGATTTGTGTTTCGTCTTAATATTTTGTCAAATAGTCCCATTGTTTGTTTTGGTGTGTCGTTCTATAATAGCAGGTAACGATTTGGGTATTTGCGATGAGGCAGTCATTCATGTTCTGTCGTTCAGTTTTGTACCAAAGTTACATAGAAGTTCCGAAGTTGAGCATTTGTACTTCAGCCGCCTTATTGCAAATACCCCGTTAGCGGCATGTGCCTTTTGTCGTCGTTTCTGTGTCTTTGTCCGCCTGAAACCTTATCCGAGCAGGTTTGAAGCCAGCAAAAACAAATTGTCTTAAAAATAAAAGTAGTCAATCTTCGGTAAAACCTTTTCTAAAAAATTGTCGTTTGTGTTTGTCGCCCGAAATCTTTACGCACAAAACGTTTGAGCGTTTTCTGTTTTTGTCTGCTTTAAAAACTGTGTCCAAGTGCAACGAAAAAAGTTCTGCGTTAAAGTCGAGTCTTGCAAAATCGTTGCGGCGGTGTCGTCCGATTGTTCGTTATTGTCTGCCAATTGATAAAATTGTTTTCCGTGTCAAACCCCGTAAGAGTTGAACGATTGTCCACCGATAAAGTATTTGTCACCCAAATGAAAATTGGTAATGAAGTTTGATTTTTGAACTGTCCGAAGTCCGCCGTGGACGGTCGTTCAAGTCTTTAAAAGTCTTGTGATTGGAGCCGTTTTATTTATCTGTCGATGTTAGCGAAACAGTCGGATGGCATTGCCGCTAACGTCCGGCGGATTTGCGATGGTGGGGCAATCAAAGCACAAATCTTCAATTTTGTACAAAAGTTGAACCGGAGAACAACCGTTGAACTTTGCAGGTTCGCCCCACTATTGCAAAACCCTTGTTACCAGCAGTTTTTCTTTTGCGTTAATTATTATGTATGTTAAGTAAGTTATGATAAAAATTGTCAAAGGAATTTGAAAGGCTAAATAGTTGAACATTTCGATTGGAACTTGAACTAATCTACTAATTATAGGCGATAACATAAGTATAAAACTTAGAATCGTCACAATTATGTTGGTTCTCCATTTTGTTAGATTTAAAACAATTCCTATAAGTCCAAATATTGCAAATAGTTGGTCAATATTTCCAAAGTCAAAAGCGGTAAAGATTAACCATAGGATAAAAGGAAGTCCAATCATTTGTCCGGCTAAAATGATTAACAAATAAGAAATTATCGAAATCGTCCTAATCACATTTTTCATCCTTGATGTACATTTATTTTTGAAACTATTTCACTTTCGTTAAAAGTTATTGTTAGACTTCCCGTATTTATTCCCGTTCCTGTCATTCCTAAATAATAACTATACTCTGAATTAGTTTCACTGTCAGGTTTTCCAAGAAGTTTTTCGATTTCAGCCTTTTTCATTCCAACCAACTCGTGATTTTTTCTTAAATCATTCATCATTTTCCATCTTAAATCCCAATTTTCCTCCGTATTTAAATCTGAATTTTTCCATTTGTCAGAGTCGAATTTTGCGTGGGAAATTTGTCCGCAAGAACTAAGCAGAAGTCCAATAATTATAAAGTAATTTAAAATTTTTGCTTTCATATTGTTTTACGGTCGGGTTTTCAAAATTGCTGGTAACGATTTGGTATTTGCGATGAGGCGGTCATTCATGTTCGTCTGTTCAGTTTTGTACCAAAGCTATATAGAATTCCGAAGTTGAGCCTATGTAGTCCAGCCGCTTTATTGCAAATACCCCGTTATGGGCAGGCTTTTTTGTCGAACTGTCACTTAAATTTTGATAATAATTCATCTTCTTCGTCAGGTTTGTCATAAGCGTCTGCTTCGGTTAAATGTCCGTCTTGGTCGCTTATTCTTGTCAGTTGCTTTCCTTGTCTAAACACAAGTTGAAGTCCGTGTTCTTGTTCCCAATTACATTCACAAGCAATTTGAACGTAAATGTCTTGTTCCTTATAGGGTCGTCTTGTTACATAAATTTCTGTCGGCTGTATAAAATTCCAAATTTCGTTGCGGTCTTTTATTTGTCTCAAAGGTTCGTCCGCTTCGTCAAAATCAACTGCAGCTAAAAAGTCAATACAATTTTTATAAGCGAGCTCAGAAATTAAGTTTCTGTCGGCAGATGTCAGTTTAAGGAAGTTTGTTAGAGCTTGGTCAGCTTCTTCAACAAAACTCTTGTCGTGTTCAGGTTCAAAGTCCATAAATATTATTGTCAACTTTTCGTTGCCAAAAAATGGAATTTCAATTTCTGAACTTTTCCACCAATGAGGGAAAATGTCTTCCTGTTTAAGTTGTCCGATTATTTTTGATGTGACTTCCTTATTCATTGTCGTTAGTGTTGCGGTGTCTGTTAAGCTTGCCCATAACGAACAGGTATTTGCGATGAGGCGGAAATCCGTGTTCATCAGTTCAGTTTTGCACTAAAGATAAACAGAAATCCCCAAGTTGAGCCTATGTTGTCCAGCCGCCTTATTGCAAATACCCCGTTGGCTGTAGGTTTTCTTCTCGTCAATAAGGACTTTTCATTGTTTTTGTGTCTGCTGGCAAATCAAAAAATGTCTTGTCGAGTTTCATTTCTTTTACTTCTGTTGCTACGCTTTCCAAAGTAAATTGTCCATTGTCAACTATTGATTTTAAAGGTAATGAGTTTGATTTTGAGACGAAGTCATACCAATTTCCAAATTTGTGATTAACAAATAGTTTTGTGTCTACCGAAAGCTTAGTGTTGAAATAGTATTTCTGTGTTCCACTTTTACAAGTCAAA
Organism: Paraniabella ginsengisoli; assembly: GCF_022513635.1. GTDB lineage: Bacteria > Bacteroidota > Bacteroidia > Chitinophagales > Chitinophagaceae > Niabella > Niabella ginsengisoli. The sequence continues at coordinate 225,466 of NZ_JAKWBL010000002.1, forward strand.
ACGAGTTCGTCACATTTATACCCTAATACTTCTGTCACATCTTTATTAACTTCTGCTTTTAGAATTTCGTCTGGGTTTGTGGCTCCGTCATTCCAAAGCAAAGTTTCAGAATTGGCCATTTTAGTGTAAAGCTTGTTGTCTTTGTTCACATAAAGTTGCCACTGAAAAAATGAGCCATTTGCAACTGATTTATAGTCGCCTTTTTTATAAAATATTCTTGTATCGAACCCATCATTGCAGTGAATTGATCGTCTGTCACATTTGGCATTTTACTTTTGTAAGTGTTTTTGTAAATTATTTTGCCTTCAAAAGTCTGTCCAAAAGAAGTGATTGCAAAAAGTGTCGCAATTAAAAATATAAATGTCTTTTTCATATCTATTTTGATAATTATCGTGGTCTGTCTAAACTTACAGCCAACGAGCAGGTATTTGCGATGAGGCGGAAATTCATGTTCATCCGTTCAGTTTTGTACCAAAGTTACATAGAAGTACTGAAGATGAGCATTTGTTCGTCAGCCCGCCTTATTGCAAATACTTGTATGCCGTGTTATTTTGTCGTCGGAATTTTGTCGATAAGTTTTCCAATTATATCAAATGGTTTATTTATGCTGTCTATATCTTCCTTGTCTGTGCGTTTTCTTAATGGGTCCTGATGTATTTCGGAAAGTACCTTTTCGAGATATTCAGCGACCTTGTTTTCGTCTCGCTTTTTAATTTCTTCAGTAAATGCAATAATCGATTTAGTTAAAACCGCTTTATATGCGTAGTCTTCTGAGATGTTTTTCTGTTTAGTAAATTGTTTTGCACAGAATGTCGCACCTGTTATTGCAATGCCGACTGCAACTACTCGTCCAACTATTGAGCTAATGGAGTTCGGGTTAATTATTCCATATCCACTAACAATCCAAATAGTCAAACAAATTGCAACGATAATAAAAACAGCTGCTCCAATAATCCAAAGTCTAAGTCCCCAAACTTTATTTGAGCTATTGTATTGTGCGGAGAACGCAGCACTAATTCCTTCTGCGGATTTTAAATTAAGTGCTTTTTCTGCTTGTGAGATTAATTCATCAATTTTGGCTTCTTTAGAAATAATACTTTTCGCCTGTGTTTCTAAAGCCGAGATAGATGTTTTATACTCCTCAATATTTTCTGCAAATGTTGTAATTGAAAGCCTTTTTGCTTCAATTTCTTTTTCACTTTTGTCAATGTTTGATTGACTTGTATTTGCAGAAGTTAAGACCTCGGAAATTGCAATATTTGCTTTTTTGCTGTTTTCCAATATCTCATATATCTCATCCGAAATTTGAGACAATTTTTTCTTAAGTGTTTCAATAAGTTTTGCATTGGTATCAACTGTCGCAAGTACTTCCTCTTTTTCTTCAATATCTTTTATCAGTTGTTCAAGGTTTGCTTTTAAATCTGCAATATTCTTAAACTCTTTTACATAATCTCGTTTGCTTATTTGCTGACATAATAATTCATTCCCTAAAATTGTTTCATACAGGCTGTCAATTTGTATGATTAATTGAGAAGGGTTTGATATATGTGTCTTTAAAGCATTAAGACTACTCAAGATTGAGTTGCGTCTATTTGCAGGCAAAGTGTCAAAATGAGTACTATTGATTGTTACATTTAAGGTTTCACGAATTAGATTAAATTTACTGACTGCTTCTGTAATGTCTGTGTCGCCGTGTGTTAGAGCTGGATTTGATGATACATATCCTTGTAACGTTGTCTGAATATTTTCATCATTAAGAATTGAAAGGATTTTTTCAGTAGTTGGTTTCATTTGTGTGTCGGGTTAATATGGCATACAACGATCAGGTATTTGCGATGAGGCGGCAATCCATGTTCATCTGTTCAGTTTTGTACCAAAGATAAATAGAAATTCCAATGTTGAGCATTTAGTGTCCAGCCGCCTTATTGCAAATACCCTGTTGCAGGCATGTGCCTTTGTTCGTAGTTGCAGTGTTTGTGTCCCCCGAAACCCTTGTCCAAAGAGGTTTTGAGCCAACAAAAGTCAATTGCTTTTATAACAAAAGTTGTTCAATGTTTATGTCCGGCTAAAATTACGTCTGATAAAAATTCTCAAAAACGTTGCACGAATTGTCGCCCGAAACCTTTGTCTGTAAAGCGTTTGATAGATTTATGTATTTCTCTGCTTTAAAGACTGTGTCAAGGTTTGCCGCAAAAAGTCTTGCGATAAGCTTGAGTTTTGCAAATCGTTGCGGTGATGTCGTCCGATTGTTCGTTGTTGTTTGCCGATTGATAAAATTGTTTTCCGTGTCAAAGTTCTAAGAGTTGAACTACTGTCCACCGAAGCAGCAGTTAAATGTCGAAGCGAAAGTTGATAATGAAGTTGAAGTTTGGAGTTGTCCGAAGTCCGGTGTGGGCAGTCGTTCAATTCTTTAAAGTTCGTTATTGAATTCAGTTTGTCTGTCTGTTGATGTTGGCAGAGCGGTCGGATGGCATTGCCTGCAACGGTTTGGGTATTGCCGAAGGCGGGGAAATCAATGTACAAATGTTGAGTTCTGCACCAACGCAAGCCAAAGCGAATTTTATTGGCTAATTTACATTTTTTGAGCGAATAAAATTCGCTTTGGCGGAATAGGATTCCGAAAGTTTAGGTTTGCACTTCAGCCCCGCTTTTGGCAATACCTTGTTAGCTGCCGTTTTTATTTTTCTTTATTTCTATTTTAGGATATTTCGAGTTAATAGTTTTAGCTAATGCTTCAATATAGTTTGGCGTTTCAAGGATATAAACATTCACTTTGTCAACTAATATTTTTCGATTAAATTCTCGAAAGGTTTTTAACTTTAGAGTTTTGCTTAGGCTATATTCCTGAATATAAGCGTGCTTTAAGTCATTACATATTTTTCTAAGTTCTACAATACTTTCATAACCGCTTATCTCGGATATGTCAATTCCGCTTTGTTTGAAAGTTCTTTTGCAATAATCAAAGTTTGGACTTTTTGATAAGTCAATTTGAATGTCTTCATTGATATGTGCTAAAAATTCGTGGTGATGAACTTCAACCATTCTATTTAGTTCATAAATCACATATTCGATTGCATTCAAATACAGGTAAAATTCAGGCTTATATTTTTCTACATCTTCGGCATTTGTAGAATATCTTTGAATGAACTTTTTTGTCTGCCTATTGAATTGCTTTTCTCCTTTTTGAGTAATTTTTACAAACTTGACTAGATTATCAACTTTCAGACGAATTTTCATTGAAATCAGTACCGTGTTTAATGTGGAACGCATTATTTCAAATTCTCCCTCATTATCAATTCTTGTGAGTTTGGCTTTTAATAGTTTCATACTGTACACGCTTTCTAAAATGGCAGCTAACGTCGGGGTATTTGCGATGAGGCGGCAATCCATGTTCATCTGTTCAGTTTTGTACCAAAGATAAATAGAAATTCCAATGTTGAGCATTTAGTGTCCAGCCGCCTTATTGCAAATACCCTGTTGCAGGCATGTGCCTTTGTTCGTAGTTGCAGTGTTTGTGTCCCCCGAAACCCTTGTCCAAAGAGGTTTTGAGCCAACAAAAGTCAATTGCTTTTATAACAAAAGTTGTTCAATGTTTATGTCCGGCTAAAATTACGTCTGATAAAAATTCTCAAAAACGTTGCACGAATTGTCGCCCGAAACCTTTGTCTGTAAAGCGTTTGATAGATTTATGTATTTCTCTGCTTTAAAGACTGTGTCAAGGTTTGCCGCAAAAAAGTCTTGCGATAAGCTTGAGTTTTGCAAATCGTTGCGGTGATGTCGTCCGATTGTTCGTTGTTGTTTGCCGATAGATAAAATTGTTTTCCGTGTCAAAGTTCTAAGAGTTGAACTACTGTCCACCGAAGCAGCAGTTAAATGTCGAAGCGAAAGTTGATAATGAAGTTGAAGTTTGGAGTTGTCCGAAGTCCGGTGTGGGCAGTCGTTCAATTCTTTAAAGTTCGTTATTGAATTCAGTTTGTCTGTCTGTTGATGTTGGCAGAGCGGTCGGATGGCATTGCCTGCAACGTTGCAGCGGCTTTGCGATGGTGCGGCCATTCGTGTTCTGTTGTTCAGTTTTGTACTAAAGATAAAAAGAAATCCAAAGTTGAGCATTTAGTGTCCAGCCGCCTTATTGCAAATACCCTGTTGCAGGCATGTGCCTTTGTTCGTTGTTGCAGTGTTTGTGTCCCCCGAAACCCTTGTCCAAAGAGGTTTTGAGCCAACAAAAGTCAATTGCTTTTATAACAAAAGTTGTTCAATGTTTATGTCCGGCTAAAATTACGTCTTATAAAAATTCTCAAAAACGTTGCACGAATTGTCGCCCAAAACCTTTGTCTGTAAAGCGTTTGATAGATTTATGTATTTCTCTGCTTTAAAGACTGTGTCAAGGTTTGCCGCAAAAAAGTCTTGCGATAAGCTTGAGTTTTGCAAATCGTTGCGGTGATGTCGTCCGATTGTTCGTTGTTGTTTGCCGATTGATAAAATTGTTTTCCGTGTCAAAGTTCTAAGAGTTGAACTACTGTCCACCGAAGCAGCAGTTAAATGTCGAAGCGAAAGTTGATAATGAAGTTGAAGTTTGGAGTTGTCCGAAGTCCGGTGTGGGCAGTCGTTCAATTCTTTAAAGTTCGTTATTGAATTCAGTTTGTCTGTCTGTTGATGTTGGCAGAGCGGTCGGATGGCATTGCCTGCAACGGTTTGGGGCTTTGCGTTCGGGCGGAAAATCGAAGCCGAACGTTCAGCTAATGTACAAAATTTCAATAGCATTACTGTCGTTGAGTTTTGTACTTCAGCCCGCCTGACGCAAAACCCTTGTTATGCGGTCGGCTTTCATTTACTGACGCAGGTTCATTGATTTTCTAATTGTCGTTTTACGTTATTCAAAGCGGTCTTAGTACAAAAAGTCTGATAGGGAACTGAAAAAAATGGTCCAACCAATTTAGCCAAAATGTTTCCTGGTGTCGAAAAAGTCTGAACCTTAAAAAATATTTTGTTATCAAATTGCTGAACTGTAAAAGTCGAAATGCCTTTCTCGACGTGTCCTTCGAGTGTTTCATAACTAAATCCTTTCTTGTCTGCTTGGTCAATAATTTCGTTTATTCTTACTCCAAAAATTATTTTCTGTGAAAAATTCCTTATCGGTGGAATGTAAACTTGTTGAGCTATGGTGTCGCCAATTTTGATTTTTCTGTTCTCATCTGTCCACTGATTCTTGAAGGTCATAATATTGTCTGGAAAAATTTGATAATTAAACAGAAAGTCAACATTTAGTTGTTCAAGTTTTTTGGTCGTGTCTATGTCAATGGTTGTGATTTTCTCTGTCAGCCGAGATTTGTCATAGTCCATAACTTTCTTGGTCTTTAAAAAGTCAAGGTGTTGTGTGAACTTTTTTTTCTGGTCTGTTAGGTAAATTTTCATTGTTGGTTGTGTCGTTCTTTAAGCTGCCGCATAACGAACAGGTATTTGCGATGAGGCGGCAATCCATGTTCATCAGTTCAGTTTTGTACCAAAGATAAATAGAAATCCGAAGTTGAGCATTTGTTGTCCAGCCGCCTTATTGCAAATACCCCGTTAGCGGCATGTGCCTTTTGTCGTCGTTTCGGTGTCTTTGTCTGCCGAAATCCTTTTCCGAAGCAGATTTGAAGCCGTCAAAGTCAATTGTCTTAAAAGCAAAAGCGGTTGATTTCAATTTCCGATAAAACCGTTTCTCTAAAATTGTCGTTTGTGTTTGTCGGCCGAAACCTTTATGCATAAAGCGTTTGAATGTTTTTTGTTTTTGTCTGCTTTAAAACAATGTGTCAAAATTTACAACGAAAAAAGTCTTGCGCTAAAGTTGAGTCTTGTAAATCGTTGCGGCGTTGTCGTCCGATTGTTCGTTATTGTCGTTCGATTGATAAAATTGTTTTCCGTGTCAAACCGTTAAGAGTTGAACGATTGTCCACCGATAAAGTATTTGTCACCCGAATGAAAATTAAGAATGAAGTTTGAGTTTAGAATTGTCCAAAGTCCAGCGTGGACAGTCGTTCAAGTCTTTAAAAGTCTTGTAATTGAAGTCACTTTATTTGTCTGTCGATGTTAGCGAAACAGTCGGATGGCATTGCCGCTAACGAACAGGTATTTGCGATGAGGCGGAAATACATGCTCGTCTGTTCAGTTTTGCACTAAAGATAAATAGAAATCCGAAGTTAAGCACTTGTTCGTCAGCCCGCCTTATTGCAAATACCCTGTTGCAGGCATGTGCCTTGTTCGTCGTTGTTGGTTCGTGTCAGTCCAAACCTTTATCCGAAGCGGATTTGAAGCCGATAAAAGTTAATTGTCTTAAAAATAGATTTTTTCAGCACGCAAGTTTTTGGCGACTGAAAATTGTCCAATGAAAATGTTTTCTAAAAATAGTCGCTGGTTTGTCGGCTGAAACAGTTGTCTGTAAAGCGTTTGACGAGTTTTTCTTATAGGTCTGCTCTGAAAAATTGTGTCAAGGTTTGCTGCGAAAAAGTCCTGCGTTGAATTTGAGTCTTGCGAATCGTTGCGGTGATGTCGTCCGACTGTTTGTTTGTGTCTGCCGATTGATAAAATTGTTTTCCGTGTCAAACCCATAAGAGTTGAACTACTGTCCACCGAAGCAGCAGTCAAATGTCAAAACGAAAGTTGATAATGAAGTTGAAGTTTGGAGTTGTCCGAAGTCCGGCGTGGGCAGTCGTTCAAGTCTTAAAAGTATTGTGATTGAAGTCGATTTATTTGTCTGTCGATGTTAGCGAAACAGTCGGATGGCATTGCCTGCAACGATCAGGTATTTGCGATGAGGCGGAAATCCGTGTTCGTTAGTTGAATTTTGCACTAAAGATAAACAGAAAATCTAAAGATGAGTTTTGTTCGTCAGCCGCCTTATTGCAAATACCCTGTTGCAGGCATGTGCCTTATTCGTCGTTGCTGGTTCGTGTCAGTCCAAACCTTTACCCGAAGCGGATTTGAAGCCGATAAAAGTCAATTGTCTTAAAAATAGATTTTTTCAGCACGCAAGTTTTTTGGCGACTGAAAATTGTCCAATGAAAATGTTTTCTAAAAATAGTCGCTGGTTTGTCGGCTGAAACAGTTGTCTATAAAGCGTTTGACGAATTTTTCTTATAGGTCTGCTCTGAAAATTGTGTCAAGGTTTGCCGCGAAAAAGTCCTGCGTTGAATTTGAGTCTTGCGAATCGTTGCGGTGATGTCGTCCGACTGTTTGTTGGTGTCTGCCGATTGATAAAATTGTTTTCCGTGTCAAACCCGTAAGACTTGAACGATTGTCCACCGATAAAGTATTTATCACCCGAATGAAAATTGGTAATGAAGTTTGATTTTTGAATTGTCAGAAGTCTGGCGTGGACGGTCGTTCAAGTCTTAAAAGTCTTGTGATTGAAGTCGCTTTATCTGTCTGCTGATGTTAGCGAAACAGTCGGATGGCATTGCCTGCAACGTTTCGGGGCTTTGCGATGGTGGGGCAATCGAAGCACAAAACTTCAATTTTGTACAAAAGTTGAACCGAAGAACTACTGTTGAACTTTGCAGTTTCGCCCCACTATTGCAAAACCCTTGTTAGCTGCTGCTTTTGCTTCTGTCGTTATTACTCGAATTCTATCCATTTTTTCTCAAAATAAATAGTTGTCGAGTTGCTTGTTTTGTCAGTTGCCGTTGCTTTAACAAAGTTTCCAGTTGTGGAGATATATTTTAAAGTCAATTCGTCCATTCCTCCTGTTTCGTAATAAGCACCAAGATTACAACCGAATGGATTGTTTTCAACATCATTTGTAAAAACAGATAAAAGTAAAAGTCGTTCTGATTTGATGTCGGGTTTTGCATAACCAAATATTCTATAGTCTTGTCTGATGTTTGCTGTCAAATTTATTGTGCTGTCGCCGTCTTTTAGAAAAACAAATGCTTTAGTGATGTTGTCCCCAGAAGCAACAACACTTTCATTGTTTTCTTTCTCAATGCTGTCAAGTTTGGTTAATATTTCTGTCACTTGGTTTGTTTTGGTCGTGCCTACAGTTGTAATAGTTTGTTCACTATTTTTCTGATTGTCGGCCTTTGGATTTGTCTGTCCGCAAACACCAATAAGCAAAGTCAATATTAAAATGTAAATGGTCTTTATCATATTCCTGGTGCTGTGTCTAAAGTTGCAGCTAACGATCAGGTATTTGCGATGAGGTGGAAATCTGTGTTCTTCTGTTCAGTTTTGTACCAAAGATAAATATAAGTTCCGAAGTTGAGCCTATGTTGTTCAGCCGCCTTATTGCAAATACCCTGTTGGCGGCATGTGCCTTTTGTCGTAGCTGCTGCTGCGTCTGTGTCCGCCTGAAACCTTTGTCCGAAGCGGTTTTGAAGCCGTTGAAAGCAATTGTCTGAATGGCGGAACTGGTCTAGCGTTTATGTTTTTGTCAGGCTGAATGCTTCCTCAATAAAAATCTAAAAAATTGTCGTTTGTGTCTATCGCCCGAAACCTTTACGCATAAATCGTTTGGACGTTTTGTATTTTGTCTGCTTTAAAAACTGTGTCCAAGTTGCAACGAAAAAAAGTCTTTCCATAAAGTCGGGTCTTGCAAAATCGTTGCGGCGGTGTCGTCCGACTTGTTTGTTATTTTCGTCCGATTGATGAAATTGTTTTCCGTGTCAAACCCGTAAGAGTTGAACGATTGTCCACCGATAAAGTGTTTATCACCCGAATGAAAATTAAGAATGAAGTTTGAGTTTCGAATTGTCCGAAGTCCGCCGTGGACGGTCGTTCAACTCTTAAAAGTCTTGTGATTGAAGTTGTTTTATTTGTCTGTCGATGTAAGCGAAACAGTCGGATGGCATTGCCGCTAACGGTTTGCGGCTTGGCGATGTTTTTTGTGAGGGGAATTAAAGCACAAAAGTTCAATAGAAGCACTATCGTTCATTATTGCACTAATGTTGAATAAAGCACTGTCGCCCCCGAACAAAAAATATAGCCAAACCGCTGTTAGCTGCCGTTTTTTTCTTTGTCGTGGGGGAATAGTGGGGTCATTTTCCGTATTTGTCTTTAAGTTCAAGTTTCTTTATTCGTGAGTTAATTGCTCCTACGTTTCGTCCAAAGATTTCTGCAAGTTCTTTCACTTTCTTGCCTTCACAAAATAGCAATTCAAGTTTGTTGTCGTCTTCTGTTGTCCAAGGTAAATATGCCTGTTGATGTGTTTCTCTGATTTTTTCTACTGAATATGTTTTGCCGTTAGTTTGCCTTGGTTCTTTAAGTTCTTTGAATTTTGTCAGCGATTTTTTTAATGCTTCTACGAAGTCTTTTAAATCTTCGTCAAAAACCTTAAGTCGGTGATGTTCAAAACCGCTTTCAGTTCTCTTGCTTTCCGAAATTTTTAAATACAAGTCGCCTTTCTCACTTTTCTTGATGTCAAAAAAGTAAGTTCGTGAACCTTTGGTTATTTTGTCACTATAAATTTCGTTATCGCTCATCTTTCACAAAATTACAAATTTTACTTTTTGGAACGTAGCGTTGATAGCAATTTTCTAAAGTCAGCGTTAATGCTGTTGTGATTGTTTTTTAAATTCAAAGGCGGATTAAAATGGTTGATTAGTTTTATTTCAATGCTATCAAAGTCTGTTGTTGGCAGAAAAAACATAATCAAATTGTCACACATCCATTTAGTCAATTTTTCTTCGTCAGCTTGTCCGAATTTTGTTTTCCCATTACTTGGGTCTTTATCTCTCGGAATTTGTTTGTAGTCGAACAACACACCTAAACTTTTACGAAGTGTTGAACGTCCTGCATTATTGCCTTTGAAATGTTGGCGGTAATCTCTACTTATTAAACTTCCTCCTGCAATTCCTGTGTAAACGACTTTTAGCTCGTCAAAACTTGTCAAGATTGGAATAACTGAAACGGTCGAAAGGTTTGAATTTGGTTTTAGACACACAATATAGTTGCCTGATTGGTCAGGAATAATTGTTTCGCTGTCGTTAGTCGGGTCAAAACGATTTTGTTTGAAAGTTTGCAACAAGGAAGTTAAGTCAGTTGTCTTTAAACTCGGCAAAACCGTAGTTGTTGCAGGTTTGATGGTTGTTGTTGGTTTTGTTGTTAGTTGCTCTGTTGGCTTGTAGTTGCTTCCAATAACTTTGATTTGTCCCGAACGGATAAGTGCTTCAAAGTCCGCAACTGTGTATCCGTCTTTTTTAGAGCTAAAGTCTGAATAATGAAAACCCAATTTGCGAATTTTAGCTCTAATTCCTTTTTGTTTGTCTGCTGTTGCCCGAACCTTGTCAGCAATTAGTTTCTTAATCTCGTCAATTTGAGAAGTTGTAAATGTGTTTTGTCCTTTCATATTTTGTCCGTTAGTTGAAGTTTGCACGGTCGCCCCAAAATGGCAGCTAACGGTTCGGGTATTGCCGAAGTGGCGGACTTTTAGCACGAAAGTTGAATAGAATTACTGTCTTTCAGTTTTGTACAAATGTTCAATAGAAGCCGTTACCCCGCCATTTTGGCAATACCTTGTTATGCGACCGCCCCTTTTTCGGGCTTGATATGTTTCTTCTTTTTGTCTGTCTTTTTGTGTTGCCTTGGTAGCTCTTTTGCATTTTTGTTTGGATTTGTGCGGTTGGTTAAAATGCAAATGTGCTACCAAATGCGTTGGCTATTTTAGTGCTAAGTCTGTCAATATATGTTTTATGTTTAAATGTTTTGCGTCTTGAATTTTTTTGCGTGTTCGGCTACTAAATCTATCCAATCAAAAAGTTTCGTTTTTTCGGTTGTTTTAGTTTCCCAATATTCCGAAAGTTCAAAGGCTGATGTTTGCATAATCGTTTCAACAATATTTGGAACATTATCAAATAAGTTTAAGAATATTCTCGGCACCTTTTGATATGCCTTTTTTCCAATCACGTAATCACTTTTTCCACCTGCGGTAAATAAATCTCGAACGTTTGGACAAACAACTGCTTCACGAGTTACCAACCAAATCGCCAATCTTCCGAATTTGTCGCTACTATTTCCAAACAGTTCAGGAAAATATACCATTGCACGGTTTTTCAATTCCTGCTTCTCTTTTAAAGCAAGATTGTTCCAAATTCTGATAACTATATTGCTTGCTTTACTGTTGTTTTCGGCATCCATCCACCAAAGCTCTTCACCTTGTTTCAGTTTGCTTTTGTAATAATCAACAATCGGTCTAATCGGATTTTCCTTTTTGCGTAAAGTATCATAAGGCATTTTGATTTTATCGAAAATGGTTTTGCCTTGTTCCAAATTCATATCAATTAGATAACGTGGAGAATGAGTTACCACAACTTCCGACAAAACTTCTTCATAAGGGCGACAACGAAACTCAATTGGACTTGCCAATTTTGCAAAAAGCATAAAAATTCGCTCCACATCATCAACTCTTGTACTTTCTAAAACACTATTTCCTGTGGTTTTCCAATGGTTTTGAGTTGTTGTTTTTACTTCAATGCCGTAATATTTCTTAGCGACAATATCGGGGAATTTTTGTCCTCCGATAAGTTCGATAGAATTTTCAAAATCGGTTCCAACTGCCAAATCTGTCATTACATCTCTTACATACGGCTCAAGATTTCTGCCCAAAAGTGTTGCTACTTTCTTAGAAGATTTTTGTGCGTGAACATTCAACTCGTCAATTGTTGAGCCGAGCAAAGCATTAAATTCACTTCTATTTGGGTCTGGATTTAACCTTTGAAATTATGTTTTAAATGACTTTGCAAAAAATCAATATTGGGGTAAAATTTATCCGGTAAAATGAGTGATTTATTTTCGTGTCTTCCAAATAGAGACGAAAAGGTTTGTTTGTCTTTTGCTAGTTTAAGTCCATCAGAAATCAATATTGAATACTCGGAATTTATTCCAATATACCCTAATTCAAATGCTCGGTCGTGAATGTTACATAAGCAAAGTCCATTTGTTGGATTTAAACGATGTTCTTCATTTTCTGACCACTTTAAAATATGGCTTGCAACTAATAAATTTTGAATATCTAAGCTACAAATTGCACAAGAATTAGAATAATTATTGATAACCACTTTTCTAAACAGGGATTGATTTACTCGTGTTTTTACAACTCTTTCTATATATTTACCCTCTTTTCCGCTTAAAATATCTTTTTCAATTTCTTGAATTTCGTTTTGGTCTAAAGCAATTTCTTCAACTTTTTTGTTTTGATATTTTGCTAATAGAACTTCGCTTTGATATAACATTTCATTCCAATTACTTGAAAATTCATTGTACATTTCAATAGCATTTTTTCCAGGATTTGCCAATCCTTTTACTCTGTCTTTATGCTTTGGATCTTGACGAGATAAATGAACTAATTTAAATGCAACAGCACCTGGTGTTTTGCCAATTAATTCAGCAAGTTTTATTACTTCAATATTTCTATAATTAAATTGACCATAACGAAGTTTTGAGTACAAATTCATTACGAGCATAAATTCGTCTCTTGACCACTTACTCATCTTTTGCAAATTCTTTTAAAGCTGTTTCCAATTGTTCAATTACCAATAAGTATTCGTTTTTAAGGTCATCAAATTCAATATTGTCAAGTTCATTATTTAACAATGAAAGGGCTGATAACAAAGCGGTTTCAATTTTTTCAGAGTTCATTAGTTTAATTGTTTTGGTTTTAATTGGGTGAGGGATAGAAGTGGAAAGCCCACAGCGAGGAACGAGCGAGGACTTGGAACGGATAGCCCGACCCGAAGGGGCACGCCCATAAATTTTGCTTTTGAGTAAAATCTTTGAGATAAATTTTCGGTTTTTTCTGGCTCGTCTAAATGTTTAAAAACATCTTTGAGTTGAACAAAATGTTTTAATTCTTCGCCTTTGTTAGTGTAAGAATGTGTTGGATTTGGATAAGGATTATAACGTTCTGAAATCGTTTCTTTTTCTAATTCAGCCAAAGCTGATTTTTTCAAAGCTGATTTTTTGATGCCGATAAAGATTACTCTTTCTCTTGATTGTGGAACGCCAAAATCTGCTGAATGTAAAACTTGCGGGTCGAGTACGATATATCCGTTACCATTGGCAGATGAAAAATCATTTTGGATGATTGATTTTACATCGCCAAGATTGACTAAGCCTTTTACGTTTTCTGCGATGAATATTTTCGGCTGTGTAATTTCAATGACTTCTTTCATCCACATATAAAGCTGTCCGCGAGTTTCAACAGAAGCCATTTTTTCGTCAATCAATTCGCCTTTGTGGTTTTTGTGCGAGTTAAATCCATTGCGTTTCCCTGCCACGCTAAAGTCCTGACAGGGAAAACCACCTGTAACTACATCTACATCTTCAGGAAAAACACTAAATCCGTTACGGTACATTTTTACCAAATCAACAATGCTTTCCTTGTAAAAATCCTCTGCATTGTGTCCACGTTTTAAAAAATAGTTGACCCAAGCATTTCTTGCATCAGTTAAAATATCGTTTGCGAAAACAGTTTTGAACTTTGTTTTTTTGAGTTGAACAAAACCGTTTTTTAGTTTTTTGTCAATAAAATGAGGGGTCAAAATTTCGTTGATTGATTGCGGTAAAACTGAAAAACCGCCCTCAAAACCTAAGTCCATACCACCGCAACCAGAAAAAAGAGAAAGCACATTAAGTGTTTCTTTCTTTTTGCTGTGATGATTTGATTTCTTGTTTTTGGATAATATAAAATGTCCAACTGTGGTTCTTCGACTACGCTGATTTCTGCTTCCATTGTTCCTGTTCGCATAGTTTAATTTTTTACAAGGTTAGACTTTAGGTATTTTACTTTTTGCTCGGCAACTTTCAAAACTTTGTTTGCATAGGCTTCATCTGCAATTTCATAAGCAATTTTTTCGCTCATAAACTGCACTAACAAATCTTCTTCGTCAAGCTTCAATATTTCAGCAAGTTTGATGATGTTGTCTTTGTTCGGTTTTCGTTCGTTTCGTTCGATTTTACTCAAAATTGCTTGGTCAATGTCGAGATACGATGCTACTTGTCGAAGTAACAAACCTAAACTTTCTCGTTTTGCTCTTATGATTTGTCCGACTGTTTCCATATGAATAATTTTACTTGACACCATTTGTCAAAAATAAGTTGTCATTTTTGATTATGCAAATTTTATAGTCGTTTTGTCGAGCGTTACAAAATTCAAGCTCTTTTGGTTTTTGTATGTCGGCTTTGTGTGACTGGGAAAACCAAATGTGCTTGAATGTGCGGTGGCTTTCTGGGGTGTCGCATAACGATCAGGTATTTGCGATGAGGCGGCAATCCATGTTCATCAGTTCAGTTTTGCACTAAAGATAAATAGAAATCAGAAGATGAGCATTTATTGTCCAGCCGCCTTATTGCAAATACCCTGTTGCCTGCTGTGTTTTTCGTTAATGCCAATTCTCGCCACTCAATTTTACAATTAAAATTGCAAGTATTATGTGAATTAGCAAAAGTCCAAGAATGGCAAATTTTGTTTGTTTAGTTAAAATTACTTTATCAATTATGTAACCATAAACTGGATATTGCAAAATTGATATTATGATAAATGGCAGACTTATTTTGTCTTGCCATATTATTCCAAGCATACCAAATGGAAAAAGTCCCACTGCTGGAATATAAGTGCCGTGTCCTGCACCCATTGCAAACACAGCCGCGATTAGCAACAAAGGTGTCAGCAGGCAAAGTCTAAATGTCCATTTATATTGTTTTATCATTGCGTAACTTGTAAAAACGATAAAATATAAATAACATCATCATTGCTCCAATTGTCAACCAACCAAAGAAAATTTTATTAACGTAACCACCAGGTTCATAATACAAGAACTCAAAATAATTTTTCATCTTAGCTCTAATCACCTCTATTGTAATACTAAATGCTGCAAGTGTCAAAAAGTACACAATGCCAAAAGCGAAGGTTTTATCCTTGCCAACTTTTGTTTTATTAGCGAAATAAATAATTGTCGTGAATAGCATTATGAATGCGAAGGGAATTCCTAAGGTTTGTCCACCGTGTGCATAGGCTGTCCATATATACCCCAATCGCAAACAATAATAAAATGAAATTAAGGTCAAAATTGTCAATAGAATTTTCTTTTTCATTGGGGACTGTCAATTAACATTGCAGGCAACGAACAGGTATTTGCGATGAGGCGGAAATCCATGTTCATCAGTTCAGTTTTGTACCGAAGATAAATAGAAATCCGAAGATGAGCATTTGTTGTCCAGCCGCCTTATTGCAAATACACCGTTGCAGGCATGTGCCTTTGTTCGTCGTTGCTGCGTCTGTGTCCGCCGAAACCCTTGTCCGAAGCGAGTTTTAAACCGACAGAAGTAGGTTGTCTTAAAAAAATTGTTCAACATTTATGTCCAGCTAAATTTTATCTAATAAAAAATGTCGAACGAATTTGTCCGCCGAAACCTTTACGAGCAAAGCGTTTGAACGTTTTTTGTTTTTGTCTGCTTTAAACAATGTGTCAAAATTTACAATGAAAAAAAACTTGCGCTAAAGTTGAGTTTTGCAAATCGTTGCGGCGGTGTCGTTCGATTATTCGTTGGTGTCTGCTGATTGATAAAATTGTTTTCCGTGTCAAAGCCGTAAGATTTGAACGGTTGTCCACCGATAAAGTATTTGTCACCCGAATGAAAACCGGTAATAAAGTTTGATTTTTGGATTGTCCGAAGTCTGCCGTGGACGGTCGTTCAAGTCTTTAAAAGTCTTGTGATTGAAGTCATTTTATTTGTCTGCCGATGTTAGCGAAACAGTCGGACGGCATTGCCTGCAACGGGTCGGGTATTGCCGAAGGCGGGGTTTTTAGCACTAAAGTTCAATCGAAGAACGAATGTTGAACCTTGCACAAATGTCAAATCGAAGCCGTTCAGCCCCGCTTTTGGCAATACCTTGTTATGGGCAGTTAATATACTTTTGTTCTCCATCGATTTGTAGGTTTAGAGCAAATAGTTTCAATAAAAGCGTTATAATAGTCAGAGTTTCGCCCTGTCTCTGTTTGTGTCTTTTTAAAAATTAGTCGGTCGTCAACCTTTTTATAAAAGTCACGAAAAATGCCTTTGAGTTGTGCTGAATATTCATTTCTGTATCCGTTTTCTATTTCCAAATATTTTCTTGTCAGGAAAAGCAAAAGGTCAGACAATTGTATCATTGTGTTTTTTCAGAGTCCACAGGGTAACTAAACTCCACAATCCATTTTACTCTTTTGTTTTGTGGTCCCGAAAACCTTCTATAATGCGTAACAGCTTCTATTTCGTCTATGAATGCATCTTTCTCATCAATAATTACTAACGCTCTTGCGCTTCGCCCTAATTTTTCTTTTGTATACTTTTCGTAAGATGTTATCAAATAGTCATAAGCCACTAAATACGGTGTCTTTAAGTCGAAATAGGCTCTATCTCTTACTTGCGTTGTGTCGTAATTATCAAGGCTTCGTTTGTCAATGGCAAAATAGTAGTAATGATGTTTTCTGGTTGCAATTAAATCAAGTAAGTCATTAATTAATTGGTTTCGTCTTTCTCTCGGATGATTAAGAAAATGTCCAGTCCCATTGGGTGAAAATAAGTCTTGAGTGTGAAACTCGAAGTTTTCAGGAATTTGTCCACCGAAATAATTGGCAATGATATTTTGATAGTCAACGTGTGTTTTATTCCAGCCTTCATCACGTAGAATTATTCCTCCAGATACAAAAATTGGTTGTTCTGCTTGTCCCAGGTCTCGTCCGTTACAGCCTGTTTCGTCTATGTAATAAAAGTGCATTGTCGGTTCTGTTTAATTGCCCATAACGTTGAAGCATTGGCGTTGTGGCGGGAATAGAATTCCTTCAGCCGAATATAGCGCTAAAGCTAAATAGTAGTACAAAGTTGAGCCTATATTCGTCAGCCGCCATAATGCTAATGCAATGTTGTACGCAGATTTAGTAGTTCTCCATTCGCCATTCAAGGTCAATGTCGTCTAAGTCTGCGTCGATATACTTAATTTGTTCTTTGCTTATGTCCCTTTTAAGTGGGTCAAGTATTTGCCAAAGAGTTTCGTCAATTTCTATAATATTGGCTTTTATTATTTCTTTTAGTTGTCTCTGCAAATAAAAACTATAGTGCAATCCACTCGAAAAACCCTCCAACATTCCGCCATTAGGAAAAGTAACTTTATAAATTTCCTGTCGAAAATTTAATAAGTTATTGAAGAGCCAACCTATGTCAACTGGTCTTTGATTGATATGTTCAACAAGGTCAGGGTACAAAGCTGATATTTTCAAAAGCACTTTATCTGATAATTCTTTGTTTGCATCTTTTTCTCTGTCGTGAAGAAACTCTCCGCCTAAAACGTATTCAAGGTTCGTTAGCTTATTTAATTGTTGAGCTCTGTTCAATTTTTCATTGTTGCCCGTAAATGAATACTTTATTTGAACAATCGGATTGACATGTTTTTTTGTTAGTCCAAAGGATTCTAAAAGTATTTCAATTTGAGAAAGTCTAATTTTCGCAGGTTTGGAATTTTTTCTGTCCGGCGAAGACCACAAATAATTATAGTCTAAAATTTTGTATAATAAATCCTTTGCTGTCATAGTTTGGTGGTCTGAAAAATTTGCGTACAACGGGTCGGGTATTGCCGAAGGCGGGGATTTTTAGCACAAAAGTTCAATCAAAGAACGGAAGTTGAACCTTGCACAAATGCCCAATCGAAGCCGTTCAGCCCCGCTTTTGGCAATACCTTGTTAGCTGTAGTTTCTTTATTCAAGTCGTATTTTTTGAATGTATTTTGTTGAATTTTCAGCTTCAATTGTGTCTATTTGAAAGTTTAGTTTATTTGCCAATTTCTTTTGTTTTTTATTAAATATTTCCACCATAAGCAGCAAGGAATTCCAATTGTTTTCAATGTTTGAATCGGAATATGTTCTGAGAATATTTTTGTAAAGTGATTCTGTTATAAAATTCTTAGCGAACTTTCCCGATTTTCCGACAGAAATTCCAAAATCATTTTCGCTACCAATATTCCATTCGATAAGTCGCCAAAACATTGGTCTTACAACATTTTCCATCATATCTTTCGCATAGATTATTTCTTCTCTTTTTAAACCTTTTGCAACATTCGTAATAGTCCACCAAAATTCATTACATACTTCAGAAAACTCTTGTTGATTAGGTTCTGTAATATGATAATCTTTATCAGATGGTTTAGAAATGTTTTTAAACAGATTGTCTTTGTCTAGCCAAACTATTGCTAGACTGTCGATTTCAAAATGAGTTTCAAATTTTTCGTATAGAAATAAAGTAAGGTCAATTCTGTTCTCATCTTCAAAAATCATTAAAAATCCGAAAGAAAGGGTTTCTTCGTTCGCATTTTTTCCTAAATCCATTTCATCAGGAAGTTGTTGTAAAATGGGTTTTCCTAAAACATTAATCCAACTTCTATCAGTTAAAAAAGAGTCGAAATCTTTTACGATAAAAACAATATCAAAGTCTTGATACTTGTCGGGATTGACATTAGGGTTTGCTCTTGAACCGTTTAGAATTACAGCTCTAATGCGGTCGTCAGCTTTTGCAAGGTTTAAAATTTTATTTTGGATGTCGTTTTGATTAATCATTGTCGGTCAGAAATTACAGCTAACGTTTTGGGTATTGCCGAAGGCGGGGATTTTTAGCACAAAAGTTCAATCGAAGAACGAAAGTTGAACCTTGCACAAATGCCCAATCGAAGCCGTTCTGCCCCGCTTTTGGCAATACCTTGTTACCTGCTGTGTTGTTTATATTTCACTAATTTCCGTTGTTTTTAAATTCAATTTGTCACCAATACGCTTCCAAACAGTTCCAATTTCTGGATTAGATTTTTCTTTGTCGTTTGTAAACACGCCAACATATTTATAGTTTGTAAGTCCCAAAATGTCTGTGTAATGGAAAAAGCAAATTCTGATATGTGTCCCTTGAGCGTGATGATAATAATGGTCCGATTTTCTCTTTTCGTCAGAATGGGTTTCCGTAATAGTTCCAACAGCCTCGTCAAAATTATTGAGCCAACCACTTCTTGGATGTTCAGATGGCCACCAAATTAATTGGTTTATGTTTTTAGGATTAGCTATTGCACCTTTTCTTAAAAAACCTCTTTTTGTTTTTTGATAGTCTGCGTCAAAAAGCAAACAAATATCTTCAATTGTAAAAAACGAAACTTCATCTGAGATGTTAATGTAACCATTGTTTTTCCAATAGTTTGGATTGTGTTCGTTTTCTGGTCTCCAAGGTTTGAAAATTCCGTTTTCTATTTGTTCTTTTACTTCCGAATTTATTTTACTTAAAAGCTTATCAATTTGTGAATGAATGCCAAGAATGTCCTCCCGACAGTCAATTACGAAAACTTGATGTCCTGTGTTAACTTCAATCTGTTTTTGGCGTTTTAAATCTCTATTTATCCTGTCTTCGCTTTCGTAATGAGCTGGCTCATTTACTTCAACGTGTAGTCCGATTTGCGGAAAATAAACATCAGTAAGTGCATATTGAGAAAGTTCTCTCGAAACGTATTGTTGTGGTGTCATTTTTAAATCGTAGTTGTCAAGTAAATGCCAAATACGAGAAATTACATAATGCTCAATACGTTTACTACTTGTCCTTTGTAACAACCTTGAAATATAGTCAAGTTTATAGCTCATATTAGTTTGTTATTAGCTTATTTTCTCGACCTTAAAGTTTCCCGCACTTTTATATGATTGGGCTTGCTTGTTAAAGCCTAATCTTGCAATTTCCTTCTCAATGTCCTGTGCGTTCGGTGCCGGTGAAGAAGCTACTTGAAATGTATAACCCTTTGGCATATCTCCGAATTGTCTTGGTGCAGTTAATTTATAAGCTGGCATAAATTTTATTTTTTTGCTTTGCTTACTCTGTTCGGTTTTCAGCTTTCCCGTTTTTTGCAAATGTCTGATGTCAATCGGTCAAACCGTGTCGTTCTGTGCGGTCGTCCTAACATAGCAGGTAACGTTCGGGGCTTTGCGATGGTGGGGCAATCGAAGCACAAATCTTCAATTTTGTACAACAGTTAAATCGAAGAACTGCTGTTGAACTTTGCAGTTTCGCCCCACTATTGCAAAGCCCTTGTTAGCGGTAGTTTTTATCTATCTGTTAATTCTAATTCGTCCAAAGTTCCTTTTACGGTTTTTAGTTCAGTGATTTTTTCGTTCTTATCTTTAATTTCTGCATCTAATTGGCTAATATTCGTTTTTGGCATTGTTATTTTTTTCTTTTTGATACATCTTCAATCATATACTCTAAATTATTAACGTCTAATGCTGTCCATCCGCTACTAAAAAAATCTTTAAATTCTATGCCTTCGTTATTTAACTCTGCAATTACTTTCTTATTAAACATATAAACATCATAAACCGGAAAAAAGGTTGCTTTGTCATTATTCCAATCATCCATTGTTAGAAATGCTCCTTCCTCTCCCTCATAAGATATACCAATTATTCTATCTTGATTTTGCCAATAATAATCAAGCTCACTATTATCACTATCTTTACTTTCGTGTTTGATACCACTTTCAGAAGTGGTGTTTATAAGAGTAGTAATAGCTACATTTTCCATAAAGTTGATTGGTTTTCCATATTTCTTTGTTAGATAATCTATGGTTTCTTTTATTTCGGTAGAATCACTAAACATTGAGGAGCCTGCAACTCCGACCATTTTGTTTTCATAGATAATGAATTGTAATCTTCGCAACTTAATTTTATTCAAATAACCGACATTTTGTTCTCTTTTTTCTTCAGCTTCAAGATTATATTGTTTCCATTGAAATTTTTTACCTTCATCAGTTTCCATATCATATAATTCTTTATGTACTATTTTTTCAGCATCTTTTTGCTTGCCATATAGTATTATACTATCAACCTTTAATTGTTTCAAATAGTTATCAGGATTAAGATTTTCCGAAAAATTTTCAATATCAAAATATTTTCTATCGATTTTTTCCTGCCCATTACAAGAAATTATAAATGGCAAAATTGTAAGTAGTACTAATAGTTTTTTCATTTTATTATAGGATATGGTTCAAATAAAGTTCTAATGTGTATATTGCCCCAATTATGATAATTAAAATAATGTTTGTGTATGCAAAATAATTTTGTTTTTTAAAGAACAAAACAATTGTCTCGATAATAATCCAAGCACCCCACAAAAACAGACTTCCAAATCCTAAAATCACTTTAACGAAGTTTATACCTAAAAAGTCATTTCCGCTTTGCTTATCGCTGAAGATAATTAATGCGAATAAAACGATAGGAATAAGTCCTAAAAGAATTCTTATTATGGTATGATTGAATAGAGTATTTTTCATCAGTTATTTTTTGGTTACGGTCGGTCACGAAATTACCGCTAACGATCAGGTATTTGCGATGAGGCGGAAATCCATGTTCGTCTGTTGAGTTTTGTACCGAAGATAAATAGAAATCCCAATGTTGAGCCTTTAGTGTCCAGCCGCCTTATAGCAAATACCCTGTTGGCTGCTGTTTTTTGTCCACCGGACGAAAAACAGCCTTGAATAAATAAAGAAAACTTACATTTTTTTAAACTTTTGTTTTTACGTCAACAGCTTAGTCAATCGGAATAGGACACTTTGCAACATGAAAGGTTTCCTAAAATAGCAGCCAACGGTTCGGGTATTGCCGCAGTGGGGGATTTTTACCACAAATGTTCAATAGATGCACTGCCGTTTGTTTAAGCACAAAAGCTTCATAGAAGCACTTCACCCCCATTGCGGCAATACCTTGTTGGCGGTAGTTGTTATTTCTTCGTCCTGTCTGCAAGTATCTTTTTTATGAAGTCGGGCAGTTCAAGTTTATGTTGGTCTGCAATAACTTTCAACGCATCATAATATTTTACTTCATCCCTGTCCCATTGCAGGTCAAGCCGTCTAACTTCTTTCATGGCAATATGATTGTAGTTTTCAGGACTACCCCAATAACATTCCATGCAAACAGGCGGTTTCTTCTGAACTTTCCAATTGTCGCAATGTTCGCAACTCCATGATTTCGCTCTGTTGCATGAACCGCACAAAAGCATGAAATGGTCAAGTTCCCTGTCGGTTAGGTCGCCACCAACTTCGTAAGGTATTCTGTGGTCAACCTGCAAATAACGTTCTTCAAATTGTCCATTACAGATTTGGCAACGTCCCCCGCATTTGTCGTATAGTGCTTTTTTGAAGTCTTTGGAAAAGAGTATGCGACCTGCAACTCTGTTTGTTTGCAATTGTGCCAAGTCGCCAAACTTATATGCTGCAATAGATTTACCGTCTTGCGATTTGATTTTGTATGTTTCAAGCGGAATACCTGCTTCTCTCACATCTCTTGCTGCTCTTGGCGGATGATTATAACCATAAGTTTTTTCAAGGTCTTCCGTTGTGATGAAGCCGTGTTTAAGAATATGGTCAATTACAATTCTCGCTCTCTTATTGGTTATTGACTGAACATGCTCTAAAAATTCTTTCGGATAAGTTTCTTTTTTCTTCGCCATTAGCTTGCAAATAGTTCTGTTTGATAAGTCGTCTGTTTGCCTGTTATTTTTTGCAAGTCTATTTTGTCAATAAGTGTTGGCGATAAATAAAGAGCTTCATAAGTAATTTCATTCCTGTTTAAAAGAGTTGCTTGCGAAGAACGTCCCGCATTGATTTCAATTTTTGTCAAATTCAGGTTGTCGGGCAGAGGATTGCCGTAAGTTTTATTGCCTGTTCTTCCGTCATAGCTCAAAATAAACGGCACATTCCTGTTATTCAGGTCAAAAAGTGAAACAACAAAGTTGTCAAATTCAATGTTGCCTGAATAATTAAAACCACCGTTTACACCCGTTCCCTGATAGGGTGGATCCATGTACACCAAATCGTTGTCTGTCGCAATGTCAAGAATGTTTTGATAGTCTTGCGAATAGCATTCCGTCTTTCCTTTCAAAAGTTGCGATACACGAAGAATATCATCACGCATCATTTGCGGATTTCTCCCTAAACGCCTTTTGTCTGGACTTTGGTTAAATTGTCCTTGTGTGTTATAGCGAACAGCCGCTTTTACACATTTAGCTAAAAGAAATAAAAGATATTCGGGCTGTCTTGTGTCGTTAAATCGTTCACGGATTTGGTAATAATATTCTTCTTCGTTGCCGTGTTGTCCGTGCCAAATGTCGTGATAATGTTTGATGATTAATTTTGGGTTTTCAATGATGTTTTCCCAAAGATTGATAAGCGGTTCGTTAATGTCGTTGATTACAAAACGATTTGCTTTGAAATAGAAAGCCGAAGCAATAGTCATAGCTGCTGAACCTGCAAAAGGCTCAACTAACCTGTCAAAATTGTCAGGAAAGAACCTTAGAATTTGGTCGGCAAGATTTCGCTTGCTTCCCTGATATGGTATAGGATGTGGTAATTTCATCTCTTTTTTCTGTCAAATATTAATTGTCAAATTTAGCATTTTTATTCAAGTGTTGAGCCGCATACGTGGTTGTACTTTTTCTATCTGTCAAAATAATCATTGATTAGTACTCCTGCGTGTTTGTTAAGAAACTTATTTACCGCTTTACTTTCATGTTTTTCCAAAGCATCATACTTGTCTTGGAAGTTTTTTAAAAAATCGGTTAAAGTGTCTTTGTTGTATAAACCTAAAACTTTTCCCAAGTCCTTTTTCGGGTTCACTTCGCCAATTTTACTGATTAAGTTGTCAAGTCGGTTTTGCGTAATAAGTTTGTAAACTTCTTCGCATAAAAACTTGCTTCTTCGCTAAGTTCTTCGCCTTCGTGAAGCAACTTGCTTAAAATCGTTTTGTCAATGTAGTTGTTGTTTTCTGACCACTTTTCATTTTTGTTTTTTATGATAACTCGTGAGCCATTTCTAAAAAACGTTGCTTGTGTCGGGCGAACAACAACGCCTTCACAAATATTTCCGTCCAATTCAGGAAGTTTGTATTCTGTCGGAATTGTTGTTTTGAATGTATTTGAGTAAGCCAAACAATCTTTCAAATTTCCTTTGTGCAAAGTTTTGGCGTAAACAAACCCAAACTTTTCAAAATAAGCGTTTGCAGTTTCAACGTCTAAATACTTGTCGTTGTCAAGTAAAATGTCAAACGCATAAAAGTCGTTTTGCGGACAATAGTAAATTCCACGCTGAACAAGTTTTGCTGTGTCGTCTTTTGGAATGTCTGGGTGCGGATAACCACCGCCAAAAATTTCGCCAAAGATTGTTACCGTTTTTGTGTCAATGTCGGCTGAAATGGCTTTATACAGATTTAGAATTTTGTCTTTGTAGTTCGCCAACACATATTTTGAGTTGTAAAATTCTTCGCTGTCCAAAATGAGTTCAGTTCGTTTAGCCGAAAGTATGTTTTGTCCGTCTGTTATGAAACTCAAATTTGCACCGTGAACTTTTTCTTGCACAACAAATTCTAAGTCGTCAAAACCTTGTTCAACGATTGAACTGATAAAGTCGTTTTGATATGAATTTTCTATTGAATTGTATTTCTTAAATTCCATTGTCGATCAGTTGTTTTGCTGTTGGTTACAATTACCGCCAACGAGCAGGGCTTTATGCAGGTTGGGAATTGTTATTCGTCCGCCCACAACCGCTGCTGATTGAAAATATAAAGTTGAATTTAAGAACTAAAGTTGAAAGCTATTCGTCCTGCCCGAACCAAAGCCTGGATTTGCAATTAGTTGATGTTATAATGTCTTGCCCAACTTGCATAAAACCCAATGTTATGTGCCGTACTTCTGTCTGCCAGCATTAAAGATTGTTAGATTTTTTTACCTCATTAATAATTTCATCGTTGGTTTTGTCCGTCCACTCAATTGTCAATTCTTCCAGCTTTTCAAGTTTTACATTGTTAGGCTTTTTCTGATACTCATTTTCTTTAAACGTATGAACTTTCGCTTTAAGCATTGATAGTTGCGCTTGTCGATATTTGTCAACCGCTTTTATTAGTTTGTCAGTCGCAACATTTTTTCTAATTGCAAATACTAACTCCATTTCTCTTTTTGTTAGCTCTTCCTGTTTTTTAACTGGCTCTGACCTTGGTGGATAAATCGGCATTGCTGATTATTTGCTTAAATGTTATGTGTCGTGCTGCTCAAAAGTTTTTGTCAAGGTTGAAATGATTGTCAAACCGGGTACTGTGCCCGCTTGCTTTTGACTTGAGCAAAAGTCCATCCGTAACAAATGCCAAATTGAAAAACAAAAGAACAAAATTTGTACAAAAGCTGAACAAAGATTGTCATGCCAATGTGGGCTTTGGGTCAAGTCAAACCTAAATGATAAAGAACATTTTTACTGTCGCCCCAACGCTGGTGAAACTGTTGGGCAGGATGGCACATAACGATTTGGGTATTTGCGATGAGGCAGTCATTCATGTTCTGTCGTTCAGTTTTGTACCAAAGTTACATAGAAGTTCCGAAGTTGAGCATTTGTACTTCAGCCGCCTTATTGCAAATACCCCGTTAGCGGCATGTGCCTTTTGTCGTCGTTTCTGTGTCTTTGTCCGCCTGAAACCTTATCCGAGCAGGTTTGAAGCCAGCAAAAACAAATTGTCTTAAAAATAAAAGTAGTCAATCTTCGGTAAAACCTTTTCTAAAAAATTGTCGTTTGTGTTTGTCGCCCGAAATCTTTACGCACAAAACGTTTGAGCGTTTTCTGTTTTTGTCTGCTTTAAAAACTGTGTCCAAGTGCAACGAAAAAAGTTCTGCGTTAAAGTCGAGTCTTGCAAAATCGTTGCGGCGGTGTCGTCCGATTGTTCGTTATTGTCTGCCAATTGATAAAATTGTTTTCCGTGTCAAACCCCGTAAGAGTTGAACGATTGTCCACCGATAAAGTATTTGTCACCCAAATGAAAATTGGTAATGAAGTTTGATTTTTGAACTGTCCGAAGTCCGCCGTGGACGGTCGTTCAAGTCTTTAAAAGTCTTGTGATTGGAGCCGTTTTATTTATCTGTCGATGTTAGCGAAACAGTCGGATGGCATTGCCGCTAACGAACAGGTATTTGCGATGAGGCGGAAATCCATATTCGTCTGTTCAGTTTTGTACCAAAGTTAAATATAAGTTCTGAAGATGAGTTTTGTTCGTCAGCCCGCCTTATTGCAAATACGCCGTTGCCTGCAGTAACAGTCACTGTCTACATGCAACCTGTTTAATTTTATCGTGTAGTTTCCAACTCTTAAAACCATTATCAATTGTATCTAACTCGGCAAGTGAGCAAAGTTTAAAATTTAAGAATTTATAGCTACAGTCTTTTGAACCTTTTGAACCTGTCTCATGCCACCCAAAGACTTTTAATGTAGTACTATCCTTATTTTCTTCTACGTCTTGCATATATCTATAGGTGGCAATGGGTGTCAGTAGCCCATTTTCACCTTCATAAAAAACTTCTGGTCAACAATTCCCCTTGGTGCTTGTGCTTGCGCTAACAGGATCCCTGAGGTGTCAAACATAAATATCCTTCTTCCATCATTTATTATGGTCGAGACGCCGGTAGTAACGCCAAATGCTATTATTGCTTGTCCATGAAAATTTCTTGAAATATATATGTGTCGCCTTGCGAAACTGATTGATTTTTTAGTTGCCAAAATCCAAGCATTGATGGTAACCAAAGCAAAATCGGAAGAACTGTCCAACTAATTTTAGCCCAAAGGGGTCTGTTAGTAGTGAAGTTTAAAATAACACCAATCAAAAAGAATGGTACTCCAGCGAGTAAGGTGAACCGTCCCCAGATGGCGATCAGAAAACCAAGTAGAATAAAGGCAATTGATAGTGTCTTACGGAGTGTCATGAGTTATTGCAGGCAACTCTCAAATATCCGAAACTATCCCACAAAATAAAAATATTTTTTACTGAAAATCAAACGTTTATTTTAAATAACTTTGAAGATATCTAAAATGCGAAACCTATGGATATTAAAAATGCGAAGGTTGAATTCAACCCCAAACTTTTTCAAATGGCCACCGGCTGGCATCATAATAAAAAAGTCATCTGGCTGCACTTTCGATATGACAAAGCAGTTGCCGCCATGCTTAAAAACGCCGCCGCTGCCGCCCGCTGGTCGCAATCAAACAAAGCCTGGTATTTGCCAGATAATTTGCACCACCGCAAGCTTTGTTGTATCGAGCCGGAGATAGTTGGTAAAGAGGTGCTGTCAAAAATTGCGGAGCAAAATAAAGAGGAGTTTCAAAAATTTCAAAACATACTTACGCTAAAAGGCTTTTCGCCCAATACCATTAAAACCTACACCGTACAATTCGCTCAGTTACTATACGCAATAAAAGATTTTCCGGTTCAACAACTATCAGCGCAGCGCTTGCAAAGTTATTTTTTGTACTGCGCCAATCATTTAAGGTTATCAGAAAATCAAATTCACAGCCGCATTAACGCCGTTAAGTTTTACTTTGAAAAAGTGCTGCACCAGGAAAAAATGTTTTTCGATATTCCACGTCCTAAAAAGCCTTTATTATTGCCCAAGGCATTAAATTTAAAAGAGGTGGGAAATCTTTTTAAGGTTACTGAAAATATAAAACACCGGCTTATTTTACAGCTTTGTTACGGTATGGGCCTGCGTGTTAGCGAAATCATAAATCTGAAAATTGAAGACATAGACAGTCATGCAATGAAAGTAATGATCCAACGCGGAAAAGGAAAAAAGACCGATATGTAAACCTGCCGCAAACAGTGCTGGAGGATCTGCGCAGTTATTATAAACAGTATCGTCCGCAACAATTTTTGTTTGAAGGGCAATATGGCGGACAATACACCGTTAGAAGCGCACAGTTAATATTTAAAACTGCAATGAAAAAGGCGGGCGTTATTAAAACCGTTGGCATACACGGGTTGCGCCATAGTTATGCCACTCATTTGCTGGAGTTTGGTACCGATATTTCTCTTATTCAAAAGTTGATGGGGCACAACGATATTAAAACTACGCTTACCTACACTCATGTTGCCAACACAACAATTAATAATGTAAAAAGTCCGCTCGATAGGTTGCATATAATATAAACCGGGCCTTACAAACTTATCGCACCCATATTATTTTGTGAACCAGCAATCAATATAAATCATCGATTTTGCGACGCTCCCTTCATTGTTCCGATTATAACTCATCCTACATAAACGATGTAGTGACCATCGACCATAGTCCATTGACTATTGACCATTCACTACTTTTCAACTCTTCCTCGCCGCGAACAAATTGCTGCCACTTATTGTTAGTTCATGGGCTGCACGATGCGCAAGGTTTAGCCACGGCGTTAAGCCGGGGCCGTAGCCTGAAGCAGCGTGAACCAAAGTTGAGTCTTTATTCTACAGCCGACAGCCCAAAATTATAGAGATATATATAGTAAAGAAAACATTTAAATACACAAGTTTCATTACCCTTCTCTGTAGGAGATGGGGTTAGGGGATGAGGTATAAAAGCATTATTTTCGCAGCATATGACGGAATTACCTGTTACCACAAGAGTGAAGAAGCCCGATTGGCTACGTGTAAAATTACCGATAGGTGAGGAGTATAGGCATGTACGCGGATTGGTTGATACGCATAAATTACATACCATTTGCGAAAGCGGCAATTGTCCTAACATGGGCGAATGCTGGGGCGCCGGCACGGCAACTTTTATGATTCTGGGAAATGTGTGTACGCGCAGTTGCGGCTTTTGTGCGGTGGCAACAGGGCGGCCATTAGCAGTAGATTATGACGAACCGCAGCGCGTGGCCGAAGCTATTTTTTTAATGAAGGTGAAACATGCGGTTATTACTTCTGTCGACCGGGATGAACTTAAAGACGGGGGCGCTGAAATATGGCATAATACCATTAAAGCGGTGAAAGCACTAAATCCGGGTACAACATTAGAAACGTTGATTCCTGATTTTAAGGGAAAAAAGAAGATATTGAAACTGTAATGGCGGCAGCGCCAGAAGTTATTTCACATAATATTGAAACAGTGGAACGCCTTACGCGTCAGGTGCGCATTCAGGCGAAATACTGGAGAAGTATGGAAGTGATCCGTACCTTGAAGGAAGGTGGCATCCGTACGAAAAGTGGTATTATGCTGGGTCTTGGAGAAACCAAAGAAGAAGTGGTGCAAACCATGCACGATTTAAAAGATAATGGTTGCGATGTGGTTACTATTGGTCAGTACCTGCAGCCTACGCAAAAGCATTTGCCTGTGCAACGTTTTGTACATCCTGATGAATTTGCTTATTATAAAGATGCAGGTTACGAAATGGGGCTTGATTATGTAGAAAGTGGCCCGCTGGTGCGTTCTTCTTACCATAGCGAAAGGCATGTGTTTCCTGGTTTGGGAAGAAAAGAGTGGGAGCAGAGCAAGTTGGCTGTTTATGAGGTGAAAAGTTAGTTAATAGGTTTACAAGTTGATAAGTTGACAGGGCCATATTCCTTGTAAACTTGTCAACTTTTCTGTACCTCCTTCAACAATCCTTCAACATCTAATCTCTTCGTGTACATATCCAGCGTTCCGTTTGGTTTGGCAGGCCATTCTTCTTTAGGTTTGTCCCAATACAGTTCAACACCATTTCCATCGGGATCATCAAGATAAACAGCTTCGGATACGCCATGATCGGCTGCGCCGGTTAATGGGTATTGAGCATCGATCAATCGTTGCAATGCAATTGCCAGATCTTTCCGGGTTGGATAAAGTATCGCCGTGTGATATAAGCCTGGCGCGGTTTCCGGCGCAGGTTTGCCGCCAAGGCTATGCCATGTATTTAATCCGATATGATGATGATAACCGCCGGCGGAGATAAAAGCCGCTTGCGTTCCATAAAGGGTTGTGATTTCAAATCCTAATAATCCGACATAAAAGTCCAGCGATTTTTGCAGATCAGAAACCTTTAGGTGAACATGTCCAATACGTGTTTGCGCCGGGATTTTATAATCGTTCATGGTTGATGGTATTTTGTTCATAGACTATCACCATTATCATTCATCTGACTTACTGACTTACTGACTTCCGATCTTTCCGTCTTTTCATTATTTCTCCCAAACCAATGCGCTGGCGCCTAAAATAGCAGCATCGGCTTCTTTCAATTCACTGAAAACAAGCTTCACCTTATTCTGAAAAATGGGCAACAGGTTTTTTTCCATGTGTTCTTTAGTAGGATGCATCAGGTAATCGCCTGCTTTTATTACGCCGCCAAAAAGAATGATTGCTTCCGGGGAAGAGAACATGATGAAGTTAGCCAGTGCTTCACCTAAAATTTGGCCGGTATATCTAAATACTTCTAATGCAGTTTCATCACCTTTTTGCGCTGCATCAAAAACAGCTTTTGAATCAAGCACATCTTCCGGTATTGCATTTAATATCGAAGAAGGATACTCTGCCCTTAATTTTTTGGCAGTAACAGTTATGCCAGTGGCAGAGCAATAAGCTTCTAAAGAACCATGTGCGCCTGTGCTATAATGTTTACGTCCACCGGGTCGCACAATAATATGGCCCAACTCACCGGCAAATCCGTCGTGGCCATAAACCACTTGTCCGTTGCAAACAATACCACTACCAACTCCTGTTCCCAGCGTGATCATTATAAAATCTTTCATGCCCTGGCCGCACCATACATCATTTCACCCATGGCTGCAGCATTGGCGTCATTGGTAAGCGTACATGGAACACCAAATTTTTTGCTGATCAGATCTGCAATGTTGATCGTTCCTTTCCAGGGAAGATTTGGAGCATATTCAATAGCTCCCGTATAGTAGTTGCCATTAGGAGCGCCTACGCCAATACCCTTTACTTTATACTCTTTTTCAAATTTTTCGATCAATGGTTGAAGCGCGGTATGTATTGCATCAACATATTCTTCTATTGTAGGATAGATATCTGTTTTTATATCACCTTTATCAAAAATCAAACCTCTGTGATTTACTAAGCCATATTTAGTGTTAGTTCCACCAATATCAATACCAATCACCATTTCTCTTGATAAATCGTATACGCCCATTTTTGTTTAATTATTTATAATGTTCTTTATATATAGCAAAGAAACCAATATGGTAAAGTTTCATTTAAGTTACAAAACAAATGAAACTTTCTATATAAAAAGCTTCATCTAAAAAATTTTAAAAACTTATCGATGATAGATGTGGGATTAGCAACTCATTTTTAGTGGCCGCCACCAACTTTTACATCATAATCAATGCCCTGTTGTTTTAAAACAGCTTTTGCCCTAACGGCATAGTATGCAAGATATGCAAAACATGCAACACCTGTAAAGTATGAATATTGAATACCCAAAAGATCAGGCGATGCAAGGTAACCTTGTAATAAACTGATAAAGCCTCCGCCCATGATCATTAATATCAATAAGCTTGATCCTTTATTTGTATGTTTTCCAAGACCGGCGATAGCAAGGGTGAAAATGCAAGGCCATAAAGTAGAGCAAAACAAACCAACACTTATGAATGCAAAAACGCTTACCATTCCATCTGCAAAAATACCGATGAGTAATGCAACGATGCCCATACAGCTAAATATAAGCAGCTGCCTTGCGGGGTTTCCTTTACTTAATACATCACAAATGATCAATGCAATAATAATAAGTCCATAAATTGGGAAAGGCGTAATATCATGATTAGCGATTTTATTCACAAGCAGGAAAACGCCAAATGCGATATACGGCATCAAAAATCGCAAAATGCTTTTTGCACCTTTTGAAATATCAAAAGCACCTACCGATCCGGTCCATCTGCCTATCATCAGGCTTGCCCAGAACAAAGAAACGAAAGGGGCAACTTTGTCGGTAGAAGTACCTAAATGTTCTTTCATGAACTCTGGCAAATTTGCTGCTGTACTTACTTCCACGCCTACATATACAAAAATGGCTATCATTCCCATAACTAATTGCGGATAGGCGAGGGCTGTAGGTTTGTGCGCCACTTTCGCTACATTATCGCTTTCTTCGTCAGCAATCGTATCTACATCAATTTTATTTGGAACAGAAGAGAATTTAAAAATAAGCGCTACCACAATAAAGGCTACGCCTAATATCAAATACGGTGTTTTAATACTTTGAATATCTGCGTGAACATTTCCGCTCGATACCGAGCCGAAAATGGCGAAACTCACAATTAACGGTCCGATGGTGGTTCCAAAATTATTAACACCGCCAGCCATACTTAGTCTTTGAGATCCTAATTTAGGATCACCCATGATGATGGCCAATGGGTTAGCCGCTGTTTGTTGAAGCGAAAATCCCAGACCTACTATAAAAAGACCAGTAATGAATAGCGGAAAAGATGCTTGTTCGGCAGCCGGATAAAAAAGTAAAGTTCCTAATGCAGAAATAATAAGGCCGGTTGCAATACCATTTTTATAACCTAATTTTTCCAAGAGGTCTTTGCCAAGTAGTTTACTGATAAGGAGAAATATTAGCGACCCTATTGTGTAAGCAACATAAAAAGCAAAAGCAACAAGTTGCGATTGCCATTGCTCAAGGTGTAGCTGCTCTTTAAAAACAGGTATCAATATGTCGTTGCTTGCTGCAACAAAGCCCCAAAAAAAGAACACTATAATTAGTGTTCCAAATTGAGACCACTTGGTGGTTTGTGTGCTCATTTCAATCGTTTTAACTATTGCCGGTAAATGTAAAAATATAAACCGTAATTAAAAATTTTAAATTGAAACGATTGTTTTTTGTTTTATATAAAATATCACTACTTTTAAGCGAAGCAATTATTATTTATGGAAATTGTTCATGTATCGGCAGAATGTTATCCTATGGCTAAAGCCGGAGGACTTGGAGATGTGGTAGGAGCGCTGCCAAAATATCAAAACGAATTGGGCCATGTGGCGAAGGTTGTGATGCCAATGTATCGTACCAAATTTTTGTATGACAACGAGTGGGAATTGGTGCACGAAGGTGGACAAGCTTTAGGCAATCATTGGTTTAAGTACAGTGTTATTAAAGAAAAAACAAATAAGCTGGGCTTTGATCTTTATCTCATTGACATTAACGGTGTGTTAGATCGGGAGAAGATATATGGTTATGACGATGATACGGAAAGGTTCATTTCTTTTCAGTTAGCAGTATGCGACTGGATAAGCCGCTGGCAAGATAAACCTGATATCATCCATTGCCATGATCATCAAGCTGGTTTCATTCCTTTCTTTTGCAAACATGTTTATTCATTTCGATATCAGCTGGCCAGTATTCCTACGGTTTTTACTATCCATAATGGGCAATACCAGGGGCAGTTCAGTTGGGATAAATATTATCTGATACCAGCGTATGATACATGGAACTGGGGTTATCTGGATTGGAACAATGATATCAACCCGATGGCCTCGGCTGTAAAATGTGCCTGGAAAGTTACAACTGTTAGTCCTAATTATATGGAAGAGCTGCGTCATTCGGCTGCCGGGCTGGAAGCGTTGTTCGAATATGAACGCGGTAAATGTAGCGGCATTATTAATGGCATAGATAGTGAAGTTTGGGATCCCGCAACCGATTCTTTCCTTGTTGAAAATTACGATAGCAAGACCGTTACTGCGGGCAAGGCAAAGCATAAAGCAGAACTCGTTAAACAGTTCGGGCTTGATCCGCAAAAGCCATTAGTTAGTTTTATTGGGAGATTGGTTGATGAAAAAGCAGCTGACCTGCTGCCCGAAGCCATCAGTCAGTCGGTATATCAATATGGTGGCAAGGCATCTTTTCTAATATTGGGTTCGGAAACACTTATGTAGAAACAGCTTTGGCTGATATGAATAAAACTTTAAGAGGATATGTAAATACTTATATCGGGTATAGCGAATCCTTAAGTCATCTTATTTATGCCGGTTCAGATTTTTTATTGATGCCGAGCAGGGTAGAGCCATGTGGGCTTAATCAAATGTATGCTTTGCGTTATGGAACCATTCCTATAGTTAGAAATGTAGGTGGTTTAAAAGATACGGTGCTGGATTATGGCGAGCCAGGTGGTTTCGGTATTACAATGGAACAATCGAGTGTTGGCGATATTGCCTATTCAGTGGGCCGCGCTATCGATCTTTATGAAAATAAGCCAGGTCAGTTTGAGGAGATCAGAGAACGTATTATGGCTATTGATCATAGCTGGACATCATCTGCTAAAAAATATATTGAGTTGTATGAATCTTTGAAGTAACTGCTTCAAACACCCATTATAACAATCATGAAGAAACGCCCTTAACCATTAACATGAAAAAACTTTAAAAATAAATCTTATGAGTATCTCGCAGGAAGTAATTGCAATGATTTTAGGAGGCGGTGCCGGAACAAGACTTGCTCCACTAACAAGTAGCAGGTCAAAACCTGCAGTACCTATTGCTGGTAAATACAGGTTGGTTGATATTCCTATTTCGAACTGTATTAATTCTGATATTAATAGAATGTTTGTATTGACGCAATACAACTCAGCTTCATTAAACAGACACATTAAAAACACGTATCGTTTCAGTGCTTTCAGCACGGCATTTGTTGATATACTTGCTGCAGAACAAACGCCTGATAATCCTGCATGGTACCAAGGTACAGCTGATGCAGTAAGGCAATGTTTGCGACATCTTTCGGCTTTTCCCAGTGAATATGTATTAATACTTTCCGGCGACCAACTTTACCAGATGGACTTTAATAAGATGTTGGACAATCATAAGGAATGCGGCGCTGATATTTCAATTGCCACCATTCCTGTTGGTGACAGAGAAGCTCCAGAGTTTGGTATATTAAAAGCAGATGAAGAAAGCCTTATAAGCTCTTTTATAGAAAAGCCGGCAAAAGATATTTTAGGAGATTGGATAAGTGACACCGGACCTGCAATGCAGCAAAAAGGTAAAAATTATCTGGCTTCAATGGGTATATATATATTTAATCGACAGTTGCTGCTGGATCTTTTGCTTAAAATTCATCCCGATGCAACTGACTTTGGTAAAGAAATCATTCCATCTTCTATTGAAACTTATAAAGTAGCAAGTTATCAGTATGAAGGCTACTGGACAGATATTGGAAATATTTATTCCTTCTTTGAAGCTAATCTCGAATTGACGATATTCCTGAATTCAATTTGTTTGACAATACTAAATCAATTTACACCCGTCCGCGTATGTTGCCGCCGGCTAAGATCAGCGGCACCACTTTAGAAAAAACGGTGATTGCAGATGGTTGTATTATCAATGCTTCAAGAATAGAGCATAGTGTAATTGGTATACGTTCCAGGATTGGTTATGGCTCAACAGTGGTGAGTTGTTACATTATGGGTAGCGATTACTACGAAACAATTGATGATATCAACCAGGATCAAAATAAAGGTGTCCCTCCAATTGGCATAGGCAAAAGATGTTATTTGCGTAATTGCATTATCGATAAAAATTGTAGAATTGGTGATGATGTAAGACTTAACGGAGGCCCGCACTTGGCCAACACGGAAACTGATCTTTATGTAATTAAAGAAGGAATTATTGTAACCAAAAAAGGTGCGGTATTTCCTAATGGTTATGTAGTATAAAGAAGGAAATACTGAATAGAAATTTCTAAATACTAAACTAAAAAGCTCTTCGTATATGCGAAGAGCTTTTTAGTTTAAGAACAAGTAAGATATATTTCAAAATTATTCCTGTGGCATTTTACTCATGTCCATAAATATAACTTCCCAATTGTGTCCGTCAATATCTTCAAAACATCGTTGCTGCATAAAGCCATAATCTTTAGGTTCTGTATATTCATTACCACCCGCTTTTACAGCTTTATCAACTATTGAATTTACTTCGTCCGCGCTATCTACAGATAACGCATTGATAACGGCCACGGACTTTTTTGTATCAACAATTTCTTTGGAAGAGAAGTCCTTAAAGCGCTCATGTGTTAATAGCATTACAAAGATGGTATCAGTTAACACCATACATGCTGCTTTATCATCAGTAAACTGTGGATTGTTTGTATAGCCTATGGCAGTATAAAAGTCCATAGATTTGTTCAGATCTTTAACCGGAAGGTTGATAAAAATTTGCTTGCTCATGTTGAATTAATTTAAATGTTCAATGATTAATTTGTTTGTGATACAAAAGTATAAACCACTTCAATGAATGAAGCGGTATGAACAAGACAAACTATGGGTGCAATTGCGGCAATAAAGTAGCTAATAACTAAACAAGGGTATATTTTCTTGTTCATCTATCAACTTGTTAATTTTTCGACTTACTCAACTCCAACCGGAACGGTTTGCACCATCTTTTTAGCAACAGGTTTTTCGTGGTAAATTGCCGGTGACCATTTAGGCATCTGTTCCATTTTTTCAACTAAAACAGCATCAAAGTATTCGTCAACGCCTTTAAGCACTTTAAAGTTCACCGGTACACCGTCCTTGTCAATTATAAATTCAACTTGTGCATAAACCCTGGTAACGCTATCAGGAAAAGCCTTTACCATCTCTTTACCTAACTCTTTAAGATAGGCGGCGTAAGCTTCACCTCCTCCCGGGAATTCAGGCCATTTAGCTACCGCATCTGCAACAAAATCTATTTTACGTATAGTTGGTTTATGATTGCTTTTGGGACGAACCTTTGGCTGGAATTTCGGTACTTTGGGCAAAGCATTATTGATCACATACTCTCCGTTATCTTTTATCATAACAATAGGAATCTGCTTATACTTTTCAAAGTAATCATAAGCGTCTTCCATTTTATCTGAAAATTCCTTTAACTCCTTATTCTCTTTGGTCAATTTACCCATGTATTCATAACTCTTTTTCACATCATACTTAATAGGGAAAATGTGAACAGGAATAAAGTCTAGTCCTGCCGATTTGCTACTTGCAGTGAGTACATAGAGCTCATCAATCTGATCATCTTTAATAGGTATGCAACCTACAGTAGCACACCCGCCATGTATATAAATATCGCCGCCTGGTTTTACCTGGTCGCTTAACACACGATCAGAAGCATTAGGATAATTGAGGCCTAAAGACAAATAATAGGAGCTATTCGGATTGAATTCGTTGATATGATAAAATCCTTCCGGAACCTGGTAGTCTCCTTCAAATCTTTTGGGCCCAAGTGTTCCCACCAGCGCACAAACCTTATAAATTTTCAATAATTTGTAAGGCTCCTGCACAGTATTTTTAACCCAAACCTCAAGCTGACTGTCGTATTTGAACGACCTTATATACATGTATCTGGCAGGCCATTTTAAATTTTTAGCCGCAAATAGTGCTTTTAAATTAGCTTCCTTACGTGCAAAAGATTCTTTTGGCCGTTGAAAATTCATTTGATAACTAACAAAAGAAGCGCTGGAAGGAACACTAATTGAGGATGTTTGCGCTTGCAACTGAAAGCTACCTATAAAAACAAGGGTACTTGAAATAATATTTTTAATCATCAGATAATATTTCCTGATTTAAAAAGTTAGAAACGAGCTATTTATATAAAATCGCCTTAAAATACAAAACTCTGACAAAATTAACTGATAGCTAACAAAAATTGTATAAGTAAATGTTATAAATGCTTGTTTTAGGAACTCACAGCATACCTATCTTTGCGCAATGCAAAAAATAGGAATTTTAGGTGGTGGACAATTGGGAAGGATGCTATTACAAGCTGCTGCTAATTATGCGGTAAATACATATGTGCTTGAAAACGATGAACAAAGCCCTGCCGCGCATTTGTGCCACAACTTTGTAAAAGGAGATATAAAGAATTTTGAAGATGTTTATAATTTTGGTAAAAATCTGGACGCACTTACCATTGAGATCGAAAATGTAAACATTGATGCGCTGGAACAGCTGGAAAAAGAAGGTAAAAAAATATTTCCAAGACCCGCCGTTTTAAAGATTATTTGCAACAAAGCCACACAAAAGAATTATTATACTGAATATAAAATTCCAACTTCTGCTTATTTATTAACGCATAACATCGACGACCTTTCACAAAATGAAGATTTTTTGCCTGCTGTACATAAGTTGG
Source organism: Paraniabella ginsengisoli (assembly GCF_022513635.1). Classification (GTDB taxonomy): domain Bacteria; phylum Bacteroidota; class Bacteroidia; order Chitinophagales; family Chitinophagaceae; genus Niabella; species Niabella ginsengisoli. Next base: position 263,362 of record NZ_JAKWBL010000002.1, read on the forward strand.
CGGAAGGTGGTTATGATGGAAAAGGAGTGCAGGTGATTAATGATAAAGAGGACATTGCAAAGGGCTTCGACACATTAAGCGTGTTAGAGAAGAAAGTGAATATTCATAAGGAAATAGCCATGATGATCGCTGTGGGGATTGACGGAAAGATGGCTCTTTATCCGCCGGTTGAAATGGTATTTGACAAAGATCTTAATTTATTAGCTTACCAGCTTTGCCCTGCAAACATTAGCAAAGAGGTTCATTTTAAGATAGAGGCAATCGCACTTACAACTATTAAAAATTTCAATTCTCCAGGTATTTTCGCTGTAGAAATGTTTGTTACTCCGGAAGGTGATGTGCTCGTTAATGAAACGGCACCGCGCGTACATAATAGTGGCCATCACACAATCGAAGCGCATTATAGTTCGCAGTTTGATATGTTGTGGAGAGTAATGCTTAATTACCCCCTCGGTAATACTGATCCTATTTTGCCCTCTTTAATGCAAAATATAATTGGTGCTGAAGGCTATAGTGGCCAGGCTCATTATGAAGGGTTAGAAGAAATGATGAAAATTGACAACGCTTTTTTCCATATTTATGGTAAGAGGGAAACCAAGCCAGGTAGAAAAATGGGACATGTTACGATTATCAGTAACGAAAAGGCAGACTTATTACATAAAGCCAACAAGATCAAACATAATCTTTCGGTAATCACTGAGAAATAATTTGTTTGGAGTGAATTAGAATGGAAATAACTGCAAGAATTTTAAATTTTTGTCGTCTTATGTTGGTTACCGCTTAATTTTAAGGCATAACGATTTTGGATGACTCTACAACCTTTTTACAAAGCGCTCATAGCAGCAACGATTGTTTTCAGTATTACCGCATGCGGATCAAAAAAAATGAACCCGGAAAAAAGTCAGCACAGCAAAGAGTTTTGCCAAAGCTGGAAGGATATATTGTGGGTGCTGAGCCATTCTCAGAATTAATAGAAGTGCCAGGTTCAGTTGTGGCTAACGAAGTGACAGAGATACGGCCCGAAGTTTCCGGACGATTGGTGCAGCTAAATATTGCTGAAGGTAAAACCGTAAATAAAGGGGCTTTGTTGGCCAAGATTTATGACGGCGATCTTCAGGCGGAACTGAAAAAATTACAATCGCAACTGGCTATTGCACAAACTAACGAAGGACGCGCTTCACGTTTACTGGAAATACAAGGTATCAGCCGAAATGACTACGATCTGACATTGCTCAATTTTAATAATATCAGGGCCGACATTGATGTTGTAAAAACACAAATATACCGCACCGAAATCCGCGCTCCCTTCACTGGAAAATTAGGTCTGAGAAATATTAGTCCGGGTGCTTATGTAAGTCCTGCTGATGTGATAGCAACAATAAATCAGGTAAGTGAATTAAAACTTGACTTTTCGATTCCGGAAAAATATATTGGAAATATAGGAGTTGGTCAGAATGTAAATTTTACCGTGCAGGGCTCCGATGAAGTTTTTGCAGCAAAAGTATATGCAACAGAATCGAATGTTGGTTTAAATAATAGAAGCCTGCTTGTAAGAGCTCGTGTCACAGGAAAAAATGCAGGGCTTGTTCCAGGAACTTTTGCAAAAGTTAAGATCGGCTTTCAGCCCAACGATAACGCCATTTTTGTTCCCTCCCAATCAGTTGTCCCAACGATTAAGGGCAAACAAGTCATTCTTTATAGAAGTGGAACGGCTGTGTTCCAGGATGTAGAAATTGGAGGACGTGATTCAGCCAGAGTAGAGATTATTACTGGACTTAAAGTAGGTGATACAATTTTAACCACAGGAATAATGACTACAGTTCCGGATGCTAAAGTACAATTGGGAAAGATCACGAAGTAGAATAATGAAAATTGGAAAAAAGTGTGTAAGAATGTGTCCTACACATTGATATTTCATCATCTAACATTTCATTTTATCAGTAGTGCAATTCACTCATCTGGAAAGATGACAACAAAAAAGAAATGCTTCAATGAATATTTCTGAATTAAGTTTACGAAGGCCGGTTTTGGCGATAGTAATGAACATTGTTATTGTCGTGTTTGGTATTATTGCCTTTAAATTTCTAGGTGTTCGGGATTATCCTGCCATTGACCCACCTAATATTGAAGTACGTACAACTTATTCAGGCGCTAACGCCGATATTATTGAATCGCAGATCACCGAACCGCTCGAAGAGGCCATCAACGGAATCCCCGGAATCAGAAATATAACTTCAACAAGTAGTAACGGTAGCAGCAGCATTAACGTGGAGTTTGAAGTGGGTGCTGATCTTGAAACAGCTGCTAATGATGTAAGGGATAAAGTATCTGCTGCTCAGCGCCAGTTGCCCGATGACCTGGATGCGCCATCTGCCGTTAGTAAAGCCGATGCTAGTGCCGAACCTATTTTGGCGATGACGGTTCAAAGCGATACTAAAAATCCGATGGAGCTTACTGAGTACGCTACGAACGTACTTATTGATATGCTACAAACCATTCCGGGCGTTAGTAGCATAGACACATGGGGTGAAAAGAGATTTGCTATGCGGCTTTGGTTAGACCCCAATAAAATGGCGGCTTTTGACGTCACACCTTCTGATATACAAAATGCCTTGGCCCGGGAAAACATTGAACTACCGTCAGGGAAACTGGCTGGTGAAAACACTGAATTAACTATCAGAACTTTTGGACGGCTTGATACAGAAGAAGAGTTTGCCAATATTATTATCAAAAATGTTAACGGTGCTGATATCCGTGTTCGCAATGTGGCTTCAGTGGTTTTAGGTCCGGAAAATGAGGAGTCGCAATTGAAAGAAAGCGCTATTCCGATGATAGCATTAGCGATCGTTCCTCAACCCGGCGCCAATTATGTATCTATATCTGACGAATTTTATAAGAGGATAGAAAGCATTCGGAATGAAGTTCCTGCTGATATAAAATTGAATATTGCGCTTGATCAGACAGAGTATATAAAGAAATCCATCACCGAAGTTGAAGAAACTTTATTTATAGCAATCGGTCTTGTCGTACTAATTATTTATCTCTTTTTCAGGGATTGGATTCTTTCGATAAGGCCACTGATAGATATTCCTGTTTCTTTGATAGGTGCTTTTTTCATTATGTACATCATGGGCTATACGATCAATGTCTTGTCGTTGCTGGCAATTGTGTTGGCAACAGGTCTTGTGGTTGATGATGGTATTGTGGTTACGGAAAATATATTTAAGAAACTCGAGCAGGGAATGAGTAAGCGAAAGGCTGCGCTTGAGGGTTCGAAAGAAATTTATTTCGCCGTTATTGCAACTTCCATCACGCTGGCAGTTGTATTTCTACCTATCGTTTTTTTACAAGGATTTGTAGGAAGATTATTCAGAGAATTTGGTATTGTAGTGGCGGGTGCTGTATTAATTTCAGCTTTTGTATCGCTTACGTTAACACCGGTATTAAATGTTTTCGTATCTAAAAAGGACGTTCACAAGAAATCGTGGTTTTATAAAAAAACTGAACCCTTTTTTGTCGGCATGGAGAAAGGCTATGAGCGAAGCTTAAAAGCCTTTATGGGTGTATTTCTAACTATTCGTTCGCGCCATGTTCATTGGCTGGCATGGACATTAGTAGCAATTTGTTTTGGAATTATTTTTCTTGTTGGTATGAATATACAGTCTGAATTGGCTCCCATGGAAGATAAGAGCCAGTTCCGGTTGAGTCTCACCGCACCAGAAGGCACATCCTTTACAGCGATGGACAAATTCACTGATGAAGTGTCTCAATTTATAATTGATTCTGTACCCGAGCATGAAATTGCACTTTCGATGGCAGGATCCAGAAGAAGCGGTGGTGTAAATAATGGCTTTGTCCGGGTAAGATTAGTAAAGCCGGGTGATCGTGATAGAAGTCAAAAAGAAATTGTAGAGTACGTAAATAAAGGGGTTTCCAGGTTTACATCCGGACGTGCGTTTGCTTCACAGGATCAGACCATACAGGTAAATCGGCGTGGTGGCCGCGATGTACAATTTGTTTTACAAAATAATAATTTTGACAAACTATCAGAAGTGCTTCCTAAATTTTTAGCTGAAGCAGATCAAAGTAATGTGTTACAGCAGGTAGATGCAGATTTAAAATTTAATAAACCAGAATTAAGAGTAAATGTTGATCGTTTGAAAGCAGCACAATTAGGTGTTTCAATTGAGGATGTGTCGCGCGCTTTGCAAACCGCATACAGTAACCAGCGATTGGGATATTTTACTAAAAGCGGTAAGCAATATCAGGTTATGGCGCAGGTAGATTTTATTAATCGGGATGACCCTGATGATTTGAAAAAATATTTGTGAAAAACAATGCTGGACAAATGATCAGCCTTGATAATATTACAACTGCAGAGGAATCAACCACGCCGCCATCCATTTTTCACTTTAACCGTTATAAGTCGGCAACCATTTCAGCAAGTTTACAGGAAGGCCATACAATTGGAGATGGAGTTGAGGAAATGAACCGCATCGCTCAAAAAGTATTAGACGAATCTTTCACTACTTCTTTAACGGGTACAGCTCGCGATTTTGCTGAAAGCAGCAGCAATACAAGTTTCGCATTTTTGTTAGCGCTGGGATTAATATACCTGATCCTTGCGGCTCAGTTTGAGAGTTTCAGAGATCCTTTTATCATAATGATCACTGTACCGCTGGCTCTTGCAGGTGCATTGTTATCTCTTTGGATATTCGGACAAACGCTTAATATATTTTCTCAAATCGGTATGATCATGCTGATCGGATTAGTAACAAAGAATGGTATCCTCATCGTGGAGTTTTCTAATCAAACCAGGAAGAAAGGTATTGAGAAAAATGAAGCCGTATTATATGCAGCGGGCCAGCGTTTACGTCCCATCTTGATGACAAGCATGGCTATGGCGTTGGGTGCCTTGCCAATCGCATTATCGTTAGGAGCTGCTGCCACCAGCCGGATACCTTTAGGGATAGTGATCGTAGGCGGTATTATTTTTTCTCTGATACTTACGTTATATATTTTACCTTGTATCTACAGTGATCTTTCATCCCGCAAAAAGAGAAAAGAGTTTGAGGAAATGTTAGAAGAAGAAAATAAAGAAAGCGGGCAGCATAAGCTGGAAGAAGCGCGGATGCAGCATTAATAATAACTGTTGTTATAATTTTTAGTTAATATGATTTCGATAAGAACAGTGTTTTTGGGAGTAGTTTATATTTTATGTCATTGTGGAATGGCTCATGCCCAGCGTGTTTTAACCCTGGATGAAGCCATAGCAACTGCATTACAGAATAACTACAATATACAAATAGCTAAAAATGATTCTCTTGTTGCAGCTATCGATTACAGTTATCGCAATGCCGTTTTTTTGCCTTCTGTAAATGCGGAAGCAACAAGAACATTCAATAATAATAGCCAACGGCAAACGCTTGCGGATGGTACAGAACGCAAGTCGAGCCATATACCGTCTAATAATTTACAGGCAAGTATCGGGTTGGATTGGATTCTTTTTGATGGGTTGAGAATGTTTGCCACAAGAGACAAAGCAAAAGTATTGCTGGAAGCAGGTTCTTACACGGCAAAAGAGCAGGTAATAAACACGGTAGCGCAAGTGGTAAATACTTATTACAATATAGCGCGACAGCAACAGTTAGTTCGGGCTACTGATGTTCAGATTAAATTAAACAAAGACAGGGCAAAGCTAGCTCAATATAAATTAGAAATTGGAAGTGGCGCCAAACCTGATGTACTCCAAAGTAAGGTCGATTTGAATGAGCAAATTGCTTTAAAAATGCAGCAGGAAACATTAATTGGCCAGTTGAAGGAGCAGCTGGTACAGGCTATGAACAGTAGTGTAAGAGAGCATGAGTTTGAAGTTCCTGATACAATTCCGTTAAATAAATTCATAGCATTAGGTGACATACAAGATGGTATTGAAAAAACAAATCCAACTTTGTCGCTGGCGCGCACCAATATAGATGTGGCCCAATATACACTTAAGGAAACTAAAGCAGGACTGTGGCCCACTATTTCTTTTGGAACAGCATATAACTATAACCGAACAGTTAACAGACGTGTGTTGAATAATTTCTCTACGTTATTCAATCAACTTAATGGGTACAATTACGGCTTCACTGCATCAGTACCAATTTTTAATCAGTTTAGAGTGCGCCGCCAGATTCGCCAGGACAAACTAAACGTGAATATGCAAGAACTTAACTATGATAATCAAAAATCGCTTGTTTATTTATCTGTAATTAATGCATTTAAAGATTATCAGCAACAACAAAAACTTTTAAGGCTGGAAGAAGAAAGCATACAGCTTGCAGAAGAAAATGTGGGAATTGTTTTTGAAACATACAAATTGGGTGCGGCAACACTGGTTCAACTTCGTGAAGCGCAATTAAGTCTGGCTATGGCTTACGACAGGCTGATCGCAGCTCGTTATAATCTTAAACTTTCTGAAACCGAACTATTAAGACTGAAAGGCGATATTGTTAAATCCAATTAATCTTCTTCCTTCTCAACATAATCGGGCAGAGTACCTTTTTTAAAAGTGAAATGACGTTGCGCCAGGTAACTTATTATTATCACAATAGCCGTGGTGGCTAATTGTCCAAAAGTTGGATAAATATGCAGTACTTCTACTGCAAGTTTTAATAGCACATAATTCAGCAAAAGGTTAAAAAGACAAACCAGAAGATAACGAAACATCTGCACGCGCCCCCTTATTTTGCTGTCGTCAAAAACAACATATTTCATAAGGAAGAATCCCCAAAAAAAGCAGCGGTAAAAGAGATGATGAGTGAAGCAGTATAAGATTCAAAAGCATAAAAGCCCAGGTTTAAATCTTTTGCTTGTAAAATATAGTGGTAAGAAATATAAAATACAACAAGACCGAACACTGTGTTAGAAGCTCCCGAAACTGCATATCTGAAAGTTTGGAGGGGCATCAACTTTTTAAAGGGAGGATAAAAAAGTCAATGATCGGTAATATTAAATTCCTGACACTGTAAAAATGCTGTCTCATCTACTGCGAAGATAGTAGGAAAGACGGGAAGTCGGAAAGACCGAAAGACGGGAAGTTGGAAAGTAAGAACGGAAGTTCGAAGGACTTCAATAAAATGGCAGCCAATCCAATTGCTGGTTTAAAAATATTCGTGCATATATATCTTCCGGACTTCCGGTCTTCCCGTCTTCCCGACTATCTTTGTACCAAAATTATAAAAAGGTATGAGTATTGTTGCGGAATTGAAGCCGGTTATTGTAGCTACTTTAAATGATTTGTATAAGCAAAATTTTACTGAAGATAATATTGCTATAAATATTACCAAGCCAGAATTTGAAGGTGATTACACATTGGTGCTTTTTTCGTTTATTAAACAATTGAAGAAAAAACCTGAAGAGATAGGGGATGAGATAGGCAAGCAGCTTGTGAGTAATTATCCGCAATTAATAACTGCTTATAATGTCATCAAGGGGTTTCTTAATCTTTCTGTTAATGATAATTACTGGAAGCAGTTTCTTCAACAGCATTATCATCAAACAGAACTTTCAATCCCGGAACATGTGTCAAGAAAGATTATGCTGGAATATGCATCGCCAAATACCAACAAGCCTTTGCATTTGGGACATTTGAGAAATATTTTTTGGGCTGGAGTGTATCTGAAATATTAAAAAACAAGGGAATGAAGTTTTCAAAAGCTCAATTTCCAACGACAGGGGTATCCATATTTGTAAATCGATGGTAGCCTGGCAGCAATTTGCAAACGGGCAAACGCCGCAAGAAGCAAGCATTAAAGGCGATCATTTAGTTGGTGATTATTATGTGCTTTTTGGTGCCAAACACAAAGAGCAAATAGCAGCGTTGATTGAAGAGGGAATGACAAAAGAAGAAGCGGATAAAAATACGCCGATTATGAAAGCAGCGCAGCAAATGCTGGTAGATTGGGAGCAGGGAAAAGAGGATGTTGTAGCACTCTGGCAAAAGATGAACAGCTGGGTTTATGAAGGTTTCGGTAAAACATACACCCGCATTGGCGCCGATTTTGACAAGAATTACTACGAAAGCCAAACCTATCTATTAGGTAAAGAATTTGTGCAGGAAGGCTTGAAAAAAATGTGTTTTATCAAAAAGATGATGGTAGTGTTTGGATCGATTTGACATCAGATGGATTAGATGAAAAAATTGTGCAACGTAAAGACGGAACATCCGTTTATATTACACAAGACCTTGGCCTGGCTGATGAAAAATATAAAGATTTTCCTTATGATGAAAGCATTTATGTGATTGCTGATGAACAGAACTATCACATGAAAGTATTGAAACTTATTTTGCAAAAATTAGGAAAACCTTATGCCGATAGCATTCATCATTTAAGTTATGGGTTAGTAGAATTACCCAGCGGCCGCATGAAAACACGCGAAGGAACTGTAGTTGACGCCGATGACTTAATGGACGAATTGGTAAATGTAGCCGCCGCTAAAACAGAAGAACTGGGCAAAGTAAGTGGCTTTTCAGAAGCAGAACTGAAAGAACTTTATGAAACCATTGCTTTAGGCGCTTTAAAGTTTTTTCTGTTAAGAGTTGATCCTAAAAAGCGAATGGTGTTTAACCCTGAAGAAAGTATCGACTTTCATGGTTTTACCGGACCATTTATACAATACACACATGCCCGCATTAAATCGGTGTTGAGAACTGAAACTATTGCTGATACTTCCATTAACACAGATTTATTGCCTCTCGAAAAAGAATTAGTATTTCTATTGGAACAATTTGGCGTAACGATACAACAGGCTGCGACAGAATTTAACCCGTCGCTGTTAGCTATTTATGCATTCAACCTTTCCAAATTGTTTAATAGCTTTTATGCCGCACATTCTATACGTAATGCAGAAAGCGAAGAGAAAAAGCAATTACGGTTAAAAATCAGTTTGCTTACTGCAAAGACTATAGCAGCAACTATGAAGTTGTTGGGAATAAAAGTGCCGGAAAGAATGTAGGGAATTGCAATATTGATTTGAAAAATAATTACAGGAATATTTTCTTAATGTAAAATCACTGTTCCCAATTGGTCCGTTATTTCACGTTCCATATCTTTTAATGAGCGGTGAATAAAATGCAGCTCGCGAAACTTTTCAAAATTTTTGTCAAGCTCCATGTCCTGCTGGTTTTGCAGCAACATGCGTTTGATTTTTTTAGCTTTAGATAACGAATGGCAGAAATAACAATGTCCTTCGTTCTGTCTTCCGAAATCAGTTTAAAGGCATTCAATTCATCCTCATTTCCATCAGCAACCGTTCGCACAAATTCATCATAAGCTTGTTGAAAAAGTTTTCGTTGATATCCTGTATTTTGGCCTGCTTTTTCTATCCACTTTTTACTTTCTTCATAAGGATGGTTCAATAATGAAATAACAAAAGTGCTTAACGCCTTGTCATCATGATAAATAAAGTATTTATCATTAAATAATTCCGGACGGCTTTGCAACAGTTCTTTAATAGCATGAACCAGTTGATATACATCTTTGTCTTCAATGTCCAGCTCATCAATTTCATTGAAAATGAATTCAGCCATTAATGTTTTATCATCCCAATGTCTGTGGCCATATTCCAATAAGATGCGTGCCAGTTCGCGTTCCTGGAGCTGATCTTTGAACAACATATCGAAAGTTGTATCATCGAAATTAGATGCTTCAGCTTTTGCAGCATTTTCTTTACCAGCACTGGTTACGACAGCTTTTCTTTCCTGCACAGAAATACGATCCCTGATATATTTATTCACTAAAGCATTCAGGCCGGTTTCGTCAATGCCCAAAATGGTTGAAGACTGCTTAATATAATCTTGTTGTTTAGTAAAATCTTCAACCTTATTAACACGCGAAATTGATTCCGCAATTTTATTAACCAGCTCCGATTTTTTTACTGGATCGTTTCCAACGTCTTTCAGCGACAACTCTAACTGGAAAAGTATGAAGTCTTTTTTATTTGCCTGAATAAATTCAATAAATGTTGAGGCGCCAACTTTGTTCACATAACTATCGGGGTCTTCTCCATCAGGAATCAATACCAGCTTCACGTTTAAGCCTTCTTCCAATGCCAGATCAAGTCCGCGCAAAGCAGCTTTCACACCTGCGCTGTCACCATCATAAATAATGGTAAGGTTGTTTGTGTATTTCTTTACAAGTCTTAATTGGTCAATAGTTAGCGATGTACCGCCTGATGCTACTACATTTTCAATACCTGCCTGATGCAATGATACTACATCGGTGTAACCCTCTACCAACAGGCATTCGTCCGCTTTATCAATGGCAGTACGTGCAAAATAAGAGCCGTAAAGGATTTTGCTTTTTACATACAATTCATTTTCCGGTGTGTTAATATACTTTGGCGCTTTTTCGTTTGTTTTTAATATACGGGCACCAAATCCAATTACTTTTCCGCTGTTATTATGAATAGGAAATATAACGCGGCCCCGGTAATTATCCTGTAAGTTACCGTTACGCTCTGCAATCAATCCTGATTTTAAAAGCAGCTCTTTATTATATTGATTGGATAATGCTTCGTCCGTAAAAGCCGTTCTTGCTTCCGGCGAATAACCCAACCTGAATTTTTCAATAATGCCTTCTCTAAAGCCCCTTTCTTTAAAATAACTCAGGCCAATATCGCGCCCTTCTTCTGTTGTAAAAAGCTGATCGATAAAAAACTTTTCTGCAAAGCTGTTAATAATAAAAAGGCTATCTGCTGTTTGAAATTGTTCTTTCTGTTCCGGGCTCACAAATGTTTCCTCTACCTCAACGCTGTACTTATTAGCCAGCCATTTCAATGCTTCTACATAATTATATTTTTCATGTTCCATCACAAAGCTGATGGTATTGCCGCTTTTGCCGCAACCAAAACATTTATATATTTCCTTAGATGGAGAAACCGTGAATGATGGTGTTTTCTCGTTATGGAATGGGCAGTTGCCAAGATAATTGGCGCCGCGTTTTTTCAGTTTTACAAATTCGCCCACCACATCAATAATATCAATGCGCGAAAGAATTTCCTGTATAGTTTGTTGTGAAATCAAGGGCTTCGAAATTAAGCAATTTAAAGAAGAATAATGAAGCCAGCGACAGTGCAACTATTGAGCGAATTTGCGACGCTCCGTTGATTTGAAGTGCTTATGGCATCATCGGGCTCTTCGCAACCTGGTCTGACCGTCCCGGTCTGACCAATAAAAAAGAAGAATAATTCTGCATGAGATTATGGTTAAGGTTTGGCGATGGTATAGGGCATAATATATATCTTCTACCCAAACGTCAGCCCTGCAATGCCCAGTCTACTGTTGTGCGCTCGGCATTTTTACTCTGTCAATTATGTTGTTTATAATGACAAGATTTGCATACTGAAACGATCCATTCAATTGGTTCTTTTCCAATGTTCCTCTTTGCGTATCTTTTGTGATGAACCTGAGTTGCACGTTCTCCACAATATACGCATTACCAATTATCTCGTTTGAGTACTACGTATCGTTTTCGCTGCCATCCATCTGATTTAAGATATACGTTTCTATAATAATCACGTCTTTGTTTACGTCTTCTGTCAAATAGCCAACGATTAAATAGAAATATTGTTATTCCAACAACTATTATGAGGAAACCTTCCATACTCATTTATTTCTTCTTAATTGGAGCAAGTAGCAAATAAAAAATCCATGCGAACCAAGAAACAAAAATCACCGCTAAAATCCAAGCTAATTTTTCGCTTCCCGTAGTTCTACGAGAACAGGCTATACTCAAAATTGGTAAAATCCAAATGAAAGAGATAATTCCTAAAATGATTAATGCAGAGAGTCCTGAATTGTCCATATTTTGCAGTTTAAATCATTTGATTTTAAGGGTGTGTCCCCTCTGCTGACGCACAACATATTTATTTGCAAAATCGTCTTTCAAAGTTTTACTTTCGACAACTGTTTTCCAATATCGTGAAACGCTTTTTCTATTTTCTTTTTCTTAGAGGTGTCAATTTTTTATTACCGCTTATATAATTTGCCATTAAAGGCTGGGGCATACCAACTCTTCTTGAAAAAGCAGAAATATTAATTTCCGGAATATTCTTTAATGCCTTATGCAATGTTGTCTCTTTCTTTTTAGCCGTTTTAATAAATCCTTCAAAACTAAGGTCTTCATCAATTTCTTCCCAATGAACTCCAATATTATCTGTTTCAAAACTTTCTCTTTGTTTTTTTGAGGCAAATTTTAATGTCGGATATTCTTCAAATAGCTCATAATATTCGGCACCGTTCTTTGTTTTTATATGAATGGCCTTATCATCTGTCCAAACCTTTATTACTTCAATTTTCGGCATATTATTATTTATTAAAAAATCTATTCCAGTGATCGATAATTACACTCTTATTGTCTTTTATGACATTTTCTGCAATTTCAAATCACTTATTTTCAAACCGTTATTTTCCAACAACTGTATTTTAGGAACAACCTGAAACTTTGCAAACTCTTTCAATTTTCCTTTTCCCTTAATCACATGAATATGTATTGGCTCGTGATCGTTACTAAAAAACATAAATCGGAGCCCAAAGAATATGAATATGGTTGGCATCGACACAAAGGTAATAAAATTATAACCAAAAATTATTCCAACTTCTTCAACTCAATATTTCTAAAATCTATAGGCTGTCCTTCACTTTGCAAAGCTATGTAGCCGCTTTTCAATGGTTTGCCGTCTGTTTTTTGCTGGGGATCATATCGGTTAGCTACACCACCGCCAATGCTGGGTTTGGAGTATTGCAAAACAGTATCGCCATTAATAATATGAGTAATTAAAGAGTCTTCCAAAACGATCAATTCAGCCGTTACCCATTCGCCGGGTGGATATGTTTTAGAAGTAGAGTTCAGGCAATGGCCATTGTATTTAACCCCTGGTAAACGATCTCTGTTCCAGGTGAACACATATTGCCTGTTGGCCGCGGTTCGCCATCGGGTAATCCTGCTAAAAACTGCATCTCTACAGATATTGGCCAGTCCTGCTCTTTAGGCATCGTGCGCGGGTCCTGCGAATGATACATAACGCCGCTGTTCAAAATAGTGTAGGAGGGAGCGTCCTTCCGCCATTCGCCGGTAAACCGGTATTCAAGCTTTAAATGGTATTTAGAAAAAGGCGTTTTATAATAAAGGTGTCCGTATTTTTCATTAAAAACATCGTAGCCATCATAGCGAACTTTTATCATGCCGTCCTCCACTCTGAAAGTTTTGGCGTAATTATCACCTGTTTCATAATGATGAATTTTTACAAACCAGTCATCAAGGTTTTTGCCATTAAAAAGCGAAATCCATTCAGACTTTTGATCTGATTTTTTTGACGCTTTTGGCGAGCAAGAAGAAATAAATAGGATCGATAATAAAAATGCTGCAACCGATATTTTCCGCATGATAAAAATTTACAGCAAAATAAGCTGTTTTGATTTCAATTCTGCTATTTACAATAGGTAAAATAAAAACAGCTATCAAAGTGATAGCTGTAATAATATTTTTTCAAAAATCTAACTGAGCTTATGCATCAAAGCTCAAACACACTTCCAGTTCTCTGGGCGTATAAGCCATGCCGTATTGCTTCAATACATCATCAGGAACACCATTCCATTGATTGGGCTTATTTCCGGCATACCCCAAATCCTTAACACCCATTTCTGATGTATAAAATCCGGTGGCTGTCAGATCGCGTATCGTTGAAAAGAAAGCAACGCCTTGAGTTAGTTCAGACTTGCCTTTGGCCCTTTCAGGATAAGCGATTAAATCGACCACTTCAATTCTTTGCTGCTCACTGCAATCTTTAAATGATTTGTTGAATTTTTTCAAACAAAACATGTCAAGCCATTTAAGCCCGCCACGCATAGGTACTTGAAATTTAGGTTGATCTTTTACTGTAAACTCAATAAAATCGGGCACCTTAGCTTCGCTGGCGCTGCCGCTTACGGCGTCTTTTGGAATAATAATATCTCCCAATATCGTAATTGTTGCTATTTCATGTTCGTTAAAAAACTTCGGCATATTTTCTAAAGCCTTCAGTTCTTGCAATTCGTCTTCATATCGGTGAACGCCGGGTTTGAAGGCCTCCTTTGCAGCCTCTTCTTTCTTTTCACCAGGTTTACAGCCTGCTGCCAGTGTTGCAGAAGCAAGTGCGCTTGCTGCTATATATTTTAGAGATTCTCTACGTTTCATTTTAATCAGTTGTTGTGATGACAGTTAACAGATGACAGAGACAGTTCTTTCTATCAACTGTCATCTGCCAACCGTCAACTATAAATTTTGTTTTTTCATTTCATCAATAATATATTCGCTGGCTCTCATGCTCAGCGCCAAGATGGTCCAGGTAATATTTTTATCTGCCTGAGAAGTAAACTGGCTGCCGTCTACACAAAACAGATTGTTGCAATCGTGCGCCTGGCTCCACTTGTTCAGGGCTGATGTTTTAGCATTGTCGCCCATACGCGCTGTACCTGCTTCGTGAATGATGTATCCCGGTTTGTCAAGGCCATATTTATTTTCCGGAGTGCCATCGTCTCCCCAGGTAATTACAGCACCCATATTGTGCATCATTTCTCTGAATGTTTCTTTCATGTGTTTGGCCTGCTTAATCTCGTGATCACTTTGGGTTACATCAAAGCGCAACACGGGAATACCATATTTATCAACCGTATTAGGGTCTATTTCACATTTGTTATGTTCAAAAGCTACTGCCTCTCCGCGCCCTGCCATACCCACATTTGCACCATAGAAATAACGCTGATCTTCTTTTAAAGATGCCCCGTAACCACCCGCTTCTTTTTTCTTTCCGTTTACAGCATATTTGCCATTTATACCTTGCATGCCCATTCCAAAGCCATAAGCAGGTTGTCCAAAGCCGCCCCAATATTCAATATGGTAGCCACGCGGAAAATCAAGTTTTTTATTATCCAGCCACCACGGTGTGTAAACGTGCATACCACCCACCCCGTCTTCATTATATCTTTTCCGGCCAAATAATTCAGGAAGATAGCCACCCATTGCGGTACCATTACTATCCTGTAAATATTTGCCCACTACATTGCTGCTATTGGCTAAACCATTTGGATGGCGCTGTGACTTGGAGTTTAATAAAAGTCTCGCTGTTTCGCAGGCGCTGGCTGCAAGTATTACAACTCTGCCGTCAACTTGGTATTCGAGCATATCTTCTTTACTTACATAAGATACGCCAGTTGCCTTGCCATTATCATCAGTAATTACTTCCCTTGCCATCGCATCAGCAATCACTTCTAATTTACCTGTTTTTAAAGCTGGATAAATTAATACGTTTGGAGATGAAAAGTCGGCCTTAGCCATACTACAGTTTCTGCCACACTGCGCACAGAAAAAGCATGCTCCTCGCTCTTTATTTATTGTTTTAGTAAGAATAGACAACCTTGAAGGAATGACAGGGACATTCGACTTCGCAGCTCCCTTTTTTATAAAAAGCTCGTGTAATCTGGCCTTGGGTGGGGAAGAAATATGCCATCTGGCTCATTCGGAAGATTTTCAACACTTCCAAATATCCCGATCAGTTTATCTACTTTATCGTAATAAGGTTTGATATCATCGTAAGTAATAGGCCAGTCTGCACCCACACCGTCATTACTGTAACCTTTAAAATCTTTGGGGCCAAATCGGAGAGAAATGCGCCCCCAGTGGTTTGTTCGGCCACCAAGCATTCGTGCTCTAAACCATTCCCATTCCGTTCCGGAAGCACGCGTGTAGGGCTCACCTTCGATTTCCCATCCACCATAGCAGGCATCAAAATCTCCGAATGGCCTGTATTTAGTGGCGCGTCCGCGACGGGGCGAATCCCATGGATTTTTTAACTGGAAAATTTCTTTTTGAGGATCGTACATGGGACCAGCTTCCAACATACATACACTCAATCCTGCATTAGCAAGTACGTAAGCAGCCATTCCGCCTCCAGCTCCAGATCCTACTATCACTACGTCGTACTTTTTTGGTTGCTTTTTAATTTGTAAATCGGCCATTTAGCAAAGTTATTTTTTCGAGAATTAAAGATACAATGATACAACGATGAAATAAAATGTGCAAAATCTATTTTGCAAAATTTTGGCAAAATGATCATAATCATTAAACTTTGGGGAACAATCAGGAGTTAATGCGCAACAGGTCTTCGTTATTTTTTGTGTTCTTATTGATTATTATCATTGCTTTGCTTGCTTATTTTCTTGGAAAGAAGAGTGCCTCGAAAACAGTCGACAATGTAGTAATGAACGATGTTTTGATCAAGCAGATCGCTGAACTTTCGGCTTTGGAAGTTCAGGGTAATGCGAGTATTAAAAGCAGTAATATAAAAGACGATGGTAGTGTCTCTGACAATTTTAAGAAATTGTTTATGGAAAGAACCTTTAATATTTCAGTACCTTACGTTGCAAAATATGGTATCAATCTGAATAATCAGAAAATAAATATTGAAGAAAAGAATAAGCAAGTATATATCGTTTTACCCAACCCTAAGCTGCTTAGCTATGAACTTCTTTTGAATAGATCAAGTGCCGCATCCCGCAAAGGTTTTTTTGAAACAAGCGACGAGGAAGCTTACAATAAACTGATGCAGAAGCTGTATACGCAATCTAAAGCTCAACTTGAAGCCAACACGGGTTATCAACAACAATCGAAAGAGAAAATAAGAAAAATAATACAGGATTATTACGCTCCTCTAAATTTTAATGTGGAAGTTACATTTGTAAGTGACCTTAAAAGCAGGGTAGTGGATGAACAACGACAATAACAACTAATAGTGGTATTTTTAAAATCGAATTTTATTTATTTATCAACTTTACACGCAGTATGAAAAAAATCTTTTCAATTCTCGTAGAAATTTTATCAGGAATGCAGCCGTAGTTGGAGCCGGTGTAACCATTGTGCCAAGAAGTGTGCTTGGGCGTGGCTTTGTGGCACCCAGCGATAAATTGAACATAGCCGGTATTGGCGCAGGCGGCAAAGGGGAAAGCGATATAGCCGAAATGGCAAAAAGCCCCCATGTAAATATTGTAGCCTTGTGTGATGTAGACGACAGGCAGGCTGTTAATTCTCGTAAGAAGTTTCCCAAAGCAAATTATTACAAGGACTTCAGAGAAATGCTACAAAAAGAAAAAAACAATATTGATGCATGTACCATTAGTACGCCTGATCATACTCATGCTGTAGCCACTTTAGCTGCCATGCAATTAGGGAAACATGTGTACACGCAAAAACCTTTAACGCATGATATTTATGAGGCGCGTATTTTGGCACAAGCTGCTAAAAAATATAAAGTAGTTACTCAAATGGGTAACCAGGGCGCTTCTGGAGATGGAGTTAGACAATCAAAAGAAATTTGCGAAGCAGGTATAATTGGAGATGTTTATGAAGTGCACGCCTGGACTAATCGCCCGATATGGCCACAGGGTGTTCCAAAGCCTACAGGCAACCATCCTATACCGAAAGAACTTGACTGGAATCTTTGGCAAGGCACTGCGAAAGCCGATGATTACAACCCGGCTTATGTACCCTTTAACTGGCGCGGTTTCTGGGCTTATGGAACAGGTGCATTAGGCGATATGGCTTGTCATATTATGGATCCGATATATCGTATTCTACCGATTTTATATCCCGAATCTGCAGAGTGTAGTATCGCCAATCAGTGGACAGGTATGAACCAACCTGCCAATAATAATTTTAGTTGTCCAACTTCTTCTATCATTCACCTGGTATATCCAAGATTAGATAAAAAAGGAAAAATAAACGTATCCTGGTATGATGGAGGTTTATTGCCTCAAAGGCCAGAAGAGTTATTAGCAGACGAAGAACTGGGCAACTGGGATGGCGGTTGCTTATTTGTTGGAACAAAAGGCAAATTGTTGATGGATTGTTATGGTGCTAAGCCACGGTTGTTACCAACAAAGGTGATGAAGGAAACAACAATGCCTAAGGCAACTTTAAAGCGCGTACCCGAAGGGCATTATTTGCAGTGGGTAAACGCCTGTATAGCTGGTTATGGAAAAGGTGAAACCAGCTCTCCGTTTGAATATGCGGGTCCGTTCACAGAAAGCCTTTTAATGGGTAATCTGGCCATTAGAAGTGCGATGTATATGGATCCAACTGTTTCCGGATGGGGTAAAGATCCATTTACTGGTCGTAAAAAATTACTGTGGGATGCCGAGAATATGAAGGTTACCAACTTTGATGTTGCCAACCAATTTGTGAAGAGAGAATACAGGGATGGTTGGGGCACTTTAACGTTGTAATCTATCGTTTTTATAAATACTTATTTAATCTCCCGTTGCAAAGCGGGAGATTTTTTTACTGCTAAAAATAAAGGCTGTCCATAATTGACAGCCTTTAACAATATTATGATTACCTGAAATAGTTACTGTTTTAAATAATAAGCTTTTTGATCATCACCAGTAGTTTGTACCACGTTTTTAACAACAGGTTTTGGGCCTACAGTTACTTCGGATGCTTCTGGAGCGGCTAATTGAGCTAAAGTAGGCGCGATAACTAAAGAAACGATCGACATTAGTTTGATCAGGATATTCATCGACGGGCCTGATGTATCTTTTAATGGATCACCAACTGTGTCACCTGTAACTGATGCTTTATATGGTTCAGAGTTTTTGTAATACATGACGCCATTAATTTCGACACCTTTTTCGAAAGATTTTTTCGCATTATCCCACGCACCGCCGGCATTATTTTGAAACATTCCCAATAATACACCACTAACAGTGGCACCAGCCAGGAAGCCTCCAAGCGCTTCAGCGCCGAGGCCTGGAAGAAACCCTATTACTAAAGGAGAAATAATAGCT
Organism: Paraniabella ginsengisoli; assembly: GCF_022513635.1. GTDB lineage: Bacteria > Bacteroidota > Bacteroidia > Chitinophagales > Chitinophagaceae > Niabella > Niabella ginsengisoli. The sequence continues at coordinate 282,224 of NZ_JAKWBL010000002.1, forward strand.
ATAGTTCCTGGAACGATCATCTTTTTAATAGATGCTTCGGTAGATATTTCAACACATTTATCATATTCGGGTTTTCCGGTACCTTCCATAATTCCGGGAATAGTTCGGAATTGCCGCCTCACTTCTTCCACCATCGCCATTGCGGCTTCACCTACAGCACGAATGGCCAAAGCTGAAAACAGGAACGGAATCATAGCGCCAACAAATAAGCAGGCCAGTACATTAGCTTTGTAAATATCAATTCCATCAATACCCGCAACACCAACAAAGGCAGCAAATAAAGCAAGTGCAGTTAACGCTGCCGAAGCGATGGCGAAGCCTTTTCCTGTAGCAGCCGTAGTGTTTCCAACTGCATCCAGTACGTCTGTTTTTTCACGTACGTCTTTTGGCAGTTCGCTCATTTCTGCAATACCGCCAGCGTTATCTGCTATTGGTCCAAAAGCGTCAATCGCTAATTGCATAGCTGTTGTAGCCATCATCGCCGCGCCGCAATGGCAACGCCATATAAACCGGCACAGGCAAACGAGCCCCAAATACCACCAGCTAAAACAAGAATGGGTAAGAAAGTTGACTCCATACCGAGAGCCAAACCTCCAATTACATTAGTTGCGTGGCCGGTTGAAGATTTTTTAATGATCCTGTTTACAGGGCGCTTGCCCATCGCAGTGTAGTATTCAGTGATGATGCTCATTAGCGCACCAACCAGTAAACCTACGCCAATCGCGCCTAATACACCATATTTTGTAAAGACAAAACCTCGCAGTTCCATTTGATCCGGTAATAGCCAAAGTACAAGACCCACAGATGCCAAAGCTGTAAGTATCATTGATCCCCAATTGCCCATGTTCAAAGCCTTCTGAACGGTTTGAGTTGTAATACTTGCAGTCTCACTGATCCTAACGAACAATGTACCAATTATAGAAAGTAATATTCCAACACCAGCAATCAGCATGGGTAATATAATAGGAGAGAACCCTTCTAAGGCATCGTTTGCGCTTAATATATTGATCTGTTGCCCTAATACAATTGTTGCGAGAACAGTAGCGACATAAGAACCGAATAAATCAGCACCCATTCATTCCTGCTACATCTCCTACATTGTCGCCCACATTATCAGCAATAGTTGCAGGGTTGCGAGGATCATCTTCCGGTATACCGGCTTCAACTTTTCCTACCAAATCAGCGCCTACATCAGCAGCCTTGGTATAAATACCCCCACCAACACGAGCAAATAATGCAATTGATTCTGCTCCGAGAGAAAACCCAGTCAATACCTCAATGGTCTGGATCATTTCTGCAGAGTTTAAAGATGCACCCGGAGCGAAATAATGTTTGAATATGATGTACAGCCCGCCCAGGCCTAAAACTGCCATGCCCGCAACACCAACGCCCATAACAGCACCACCGCCAAATGAAACATTTAATGCTTTTTTAAGCTGCTTCGTGCTGCGTGCGCTGTACGCACATTTGCTAAGGTGGCAGAACGCATTCCTATATAACCGGCCAGTGCACTTAGAACTGCACCTATCACAAACGCTACAGAAATAAGCCAATGTGAATGTGGATTTGTTTGTGCTAATACCGCCAGCAATATACCAACTACTATTACGAAATATGCCAATATTTTCCATTCTGCTTTTAGAAAAGCCATAGCACCTACACTAATATAGTTGCTGATCTCTTTCATTCTCGGTGTACCGGCATCTTGCTTCGAAACCCACTTAAATTTAAAATACGTGTACAGTAAGCCAATGATGGCCATCACGGGAACCAGATAAATGATGTGTTGCATATAATTATAAATCCTGTCTATTTTGGCAAGGTTGCAAATATAAGTGAAGCAATTAAATTGTTATGGTTTATTTCGATGTAACAAAAGAAGGCTTTCGTTTAATTAATTTTAGCTTAAAACCTGGCATGTTTATATTTCTTCGAACTGAATTCTGTTTTCTTTTAATTTCGTTAAAACCGGGTCATATACCTCCTTTATTATGGGTATATGAAGGCCTGTAATGTTTATTTTGTTTTTGATTATCAATTCGGTAGCAATGGCTAATGGGAATCCTACTGTTTTGGCCATGGCTGTATTTTGATCTTCATCACCTTTCACAATCATACAGCTTTTTATTGATTTTTTTGTATTATTCAATTTATAGTCAATTTCGTGCAGCATTACGATCATGTCTTTATCATGCTTATTCAACTTCAGCTTTGTTTCCAAAAGATGTTGAAGAATTGTTGCCGAAGACGAGGATACGGACTTGGGAATTATTATTTCATCGTCAATGCCTAAGTATGAAAACAGCTGTTTAATGAGTTCCTGGTCAGCTGGCTCAACACTTTGGGCAAGAAAACCTGAAAAACTGTTCACTTGTGCGAAACGCTTTAAAGAATAGATAAGCCAATCTACAGACCGCATATTCTCAAAATCTGGCAATATTGAAACGTCTGTCAATCCTGCTTTGGCAATATTGTACCATCCTTTGCAAAAATCAGGATGCCTGAGTGTTGTTCTGATAAATGTATCTGCTTCTTCAAGTCCATACAATGTTGCGTAAGCAGAAGAATCACGATTGGGATAAAAGGCATATTGGCCTAAACCAGGAACCAACACTTCGTCGCAATTTTTAAATATGTCGGGGTAAACAATGTTTTTAAAATTCCCATTCTGCTTAAAAGAGGCACCTGTTTTTCCTGCATTTACAACATTGGCGGGGTTCCATGTTATTTTATAATGCCAGGGATTATCATCATTTTCAGGTGCTATTAAACCTCCGCAATGAGACTTAAAACTGGTGATCGCTCCACCTTCTGCATGAATATTATCGATCAGCAGCATGGCACTCATATGATCTATTCCCGGATCGAGCCCCATTTCGCATAAAAAAAGAAGCCCGTTTTGCTTAATATCATTATCAAGTGCTTTTACTTTTTCATCGAGGTAAGAGGCCGTCAGTAAATTTTTTCTTACAAGCCACACAATCATACGCTACTAAATGATGCAGATTTGGTGGCAACATAGAAATTATAATGTCAGCACTTTGTATTGCTTGTTTTCTTTCCTCATTATTATTGATATTAAAGGAAAGAGCTCTTGCATTGGGGTGGTTTTTTATTTTTGATCGAGCTAATTGTATATCTGCATCTACTACCGTTACTAACCAATCATTTTTTGCTGATTGGGAGATAAGATGGCTTATTAAAACTGTGGCTGATCTTCCTGCACCGAAAATAAGAATATGATGTGAGTAGGTCAATAGTCAATGGTTAATGGTGAATTGTATTTTTCATGATTTAGCGGCGACTATTTTGTTGATGTATAATCGGGACGATAAACCGAGCGTGGCAACGAAGCTGATAGTAGCACCGTAGCTGGTCCACAAAAAAAGCTACCATTAAGGTAGCTTTAATTATTTGAAAAGCAAGTATGCTACTTCTTTTTTTGGATTTCGATTTCGATTTTTTTGCAGGAGCCGATTTGCTTTTTTCATCAGCTAATTGAACGGCTTTGTAAGCATTCACAATACCTCCATACACTGATATGTCCGACATCATGGCCTCACTGTCTTCACCAGGAACAGCAACTTTTGCGGTTGGCTTGCTTACACTATTTTCGATAATTTCTTTAACCTGTACTGCAGTGAGGTCAGGATAATAGCTCATTATAAGCGCTGCCAGGCCAGAAACCACGGGGGCTGCCATACTTGTGCCCTGAAGGTTAGCATAGGAGTTGCCACCAGGTGTTGTAGAATAAATTTTTACACCAGGAGAAAATACATCAACTTCTTTTTTACCATAGTTGGAAAAGCTTGCTGTTAATCCGCCTGCTTTTTTGTCGCCGCTGGCACCAATAGTTATCCAGTTGCTTGGTCTTTGTCCGTCTACGAACGTAGCGGACGGAAAATTGAATGCAGTGTCAATGTTAGCCGCATCGTTACCAGCTGCATGTACCATTAAAACATTTTTGCTTGCGGCATATTTTACTGCTTCATCTACCCATTTTTTTCAGGAGAATAGCCTTTACCAAAACTCATATTAATAACTCTTGCACCATTGTCAACTGCATAGCGTATAGCTAATGCAATATCTTTATCATGCTCATCACCGTCTGGCACAGCTCTTATGCTCATTAGTTTTACATTATCGGCAACACCATCCATGCCAAAACCATTGTTGCGTGCTGCACCGATAATGCCGGCTACGTGTGTTCCATGAAGCGCAGATTCATTATCTACCAGCACGTTTCCATTTCCATAGTATTTATCATTAAAGTCGTTGTAATTATCTCCCACAACATCACTTCTATAGTTTTTCGGTGCTTGCTCTGCGATAGTTGCTTTGTCAAGATCTTTTTGGATCTCTTCCATCAGCATTTTACTACTGATATCGTCGTTGTCGTTGCCTTTGCAAGCGCTCATTAATATTTGCTTAACCTTTGTTGCCGAAGCTGCTAACGGTGTATAAGCTGCTAAATCTTTACATGTGTAAACTTCTTTTTCAAGTCAGCCCTTATTACAGAATCTCCTTCTCTGAACACTTCAGACATTAGTTTTAAGAATTCGGTTTCCTGAGTGTTGGAATTAGTTTTTTCGATTCCTTCTTTTGCCCTCAGCCACATCTTATAATCATATTTATCACTAGCGGAAATTTCACTTTCAGATTTTCCTTCAAATTTTGATTTGAATTTCCAGTAAACTCTTGCTTCTTCAAAGGAGTCTTTGGTTACATTCTGTTTACCGTCTTTACTTCCCAAAAAGTTCCATCCATGTATATATCATCTATATAACCATTTTTATCATCATCGATACCATTTCCCGGAATTTCTTTTTCGTTAACCCAAAGCACTGGTTTTAAATCTTCATGTGTTGTATCAATACCAGAATCCACGATACCAACAATAACTGTTGAACTTTTAAGGCCTTTTGATTTTAGAAAATCATAAGCCTGGTCAACGCTAATTCCATAAAGGCTGTCCTTTTGAAGATCTTTTAAATGCCACCCTTTGGGAACTGACTCCTGAGCTGATGCTAAAGAGAAGGTGCCTGTGGCTAAAACAATACCTAATACACTAAGTAATCTATTCATGCAAAACAATTATTTAAATAAACAAACTACAAAAATATAGCTAACATCTTAAAAATTATCATAAAATGATAAACGGCGGAGTTTGGGTATCAGTGGTTACAGGTCGCTGGTTGCTGGTTTCAAGATAACAACCTTCAACCTAACTTGTAACCAGAAACCTGTAACCAGCAACTAATTCATCATCCAATATCAAACTTAATCCCTTGCGCTAAAGGCAGCTGATCACTATAATTAATAGTATTGGTTTGCCTGCGCATATAATTCTTCCAGGCATCGCTGCCGCTTTCACGGCCTCCGCCTGTTTCTTTCTCACCGCCAAAGGCGCCCCCAATTTCGGCGCCTGATGTGCCAATGTTTATATTTGCGATGCCGCAATCGCTACCGGAGGGAGAAAGGAAATGTTCAGCTTCGCGAAGATTATTGGTCATTATGGAAGAAGAAAGTCCCTGCGGGACAGCGTTCTGGATTTGAATGGCTTCTTCAAGTGTTTTGTATTTCATAAGGTAAAGGATCGGAGCAAAGGTCTCAGCGTGTACAATTGGTAAATGATGCTCTACCTCTGCAATGCAGGGCTTAACATAGCAACCACTTTGGTATTCGCCTCCTTCCAATACGCCACCTCCGATAATAAAATTACCGCCTTGTTTTTTGCATTCATCAATAGCATTAAGGTATGCATTAATTGCATCTTTATCTATGAGCGGGCCAACGTGATTTTCCGTATTAAGAGGATCTCCAATCCTTAGTTGTCCATAAGCCTTTACCAGTTTTTCTTTGAAGTTTTCGTATATATCTTCGTGGATGATCAGTCTTCTGGTGCTGGTGCATCGTTGTCCTGCTGTACCAACCGCACCGAAAAGCGCAGCGGGAATCGCGATGTTCAAGTCTGCGTCTTTCGATATAATGATTGCGTTATTGCCACCAAGTTCAAGTAACGAACGACCCAATCTTTGCGCCACATTTGCTGCCACAGCCTTACCCATTCGGGTTGAGCCTGTCGCAGAAATTAAAGGTATTCTTTCATCTTTTGAAAGCCATTCGCCTGCTTCTTTAGTTCCTATTATTATACTGCTGACACCTTCCGGAACGTTATTCTCAGCGAAGACTTTTGAAATTATATTCTGACAAGCAATAGCGCATAAAGGTGTTTTTTCAGATGGTTTCCAAATGCATGTATCGCCGCAAACCCATGCCAGCATAGCATTCCAGCTCCATACAGCAACAGGAAAGTTAAATGCGGATATAATTCCTACAACACCAAGCGGATGATATTGCTCATACATTCTATGTGCAGGCCTTTCACTGTGCATTGTTAAGCCATGCAATTGCCTGCTAAGGCCTACTGCAAAATCGCAGATATCGATCATTTCCTGAACTTCGCCTAACCCTTCCTGCAAACTTTTGCCCATTTCATAAGAAACCAATTTTCCAAGAGGCTCTTTATATTGCCTTAACGCTTCGCCAATTTGCCTTACCACTTCTCCGCGTTTTGGGGCAGGCCAAAGCCGCCATTGTAAAAATGCATCACTTGCCTGCTGTACTATTTCATCATAATCAACAGGTGTCGTAATTTTTACAGATGCAATTCGTTCTCCATCGACAGGAGAGAAGGAGTGTATTGTTTCGCCGGATGCGGAATCATTATTGATTTTTTGAATGCCAAGCGTGTTAAGGAAATTCATAGATATATTTTTGCTTCTCTATAAAGTTATGATGTTTATCAATAGTTTTATTATGATCTGGCGGATTTGCAGGTATCTAAAGTTTGTACTACTATTTAAAACTTACTTTTAAGTAACTTACCGCTATTATTATTCTCGAATTTAAAAAGAATGAATAAAGTGTTAATGGGAACAAGTAATAGCAAAACCATATTTGATTCGTCAATAGTTTGTTTAGTTATATACATATTCATTAACAGCCTCTTTGTCTTCAAGTATGGAAGCCGCCAATCTTATATAAATCCTTTGTTATTAACAATAGGCATTTCGCTGTTCTATGTTTTTTAATCTTGTTCTTCTATAAAGTAAAATGGTCAAACCATGTTTACCGTTCTTTGTTTTTTGGTACTGCTATTCTGTACCTGTTATTTGACATATACATTAATATTAGTGTTGATAAATATGCGTTAAATATTGACCGATGGTCTGCGATGGAAGCAGGTATAAGATCAATTCTTTCTGGTGAATATCCTTATTCGGCAATCGATCACATGCAAGGGAGAACTTCTAATTTGCCTACGTTAATATTTCTTGGTATTCCTTTTTATTTAATGGGCGACGTAGGGTATTTACAGGTTTTTTGTGCAGCTATTTATTTTTTGTTTATCTATATTTTGTTCGATGATTATCGAAAAAGGTTTTTTGCCTTGCTTTTATTCGTTTTATCTGTTTCGATTAATTATGAACAATATGTAAAAAGTGATATTATTTCCAATTTTATAATTGTTTCAATTTATTCGGTTGTAGTACAAAGAAAACGCGATAAAGGGCTTTCTCTTGGTCTGTTGATTACTGCATTTCTATCAACTCAATTGCTTTTAACAAGGCTTGTTGCGCTAATGCCACTTAATGTAGTTCACTTTAAATGGTTTGTTCAATTGAAGCTGAAAAGAAAAATATTCTTTTTGATCATAAGCTGTATGCTGATTGTTCTGAATTTATATTTTGTTTTAAAAAACGTTCCGTCGCTTGAAAGATTTAAGGAGCACAATCCTTTTATGCTTCAGAATAGCCAGCTTCCTTTTGCTTTAAGTATTCTTTGTATAGGATTAAGTATATATTCGTCTTTTGTAGTAAAGAATTTAAATGCCATGCTTAAGTACACTACACTATGTTTGTTGCTTACAGCTGCACTGGCGATGGGAGCAAAATTTTATACACATGGTATTTACAATGCATTTTTTAATTCTCGTACAGACTTAACTTACTGGAATATGGCTATGCCTTTTTTGATTTTTTACTGGACTTTTAAAATCAAAAATTAACGCTTCAACATTATCTAAAAGATAAAGTGATTTTAATTTACACAATTTAAATTCCTTGCATTATCTTTGATTTTTAATGAAGCTTTCAACGCAACATTTGCTAGGCATTAAAGACCTCACGAAAGAGGACATTTCTCTTTTTCTTGATACAGCCACCCAGTTTAAAGAAGTTTTACAGCGACCTGTAAAGAAGGTTCCGTCTTTGCGAGATGTTACTATTGTGAATCTCTTTTACGAGAACTCAACACGCACAAGAATTTCTTTTGAACTTGCTGAAAAGAGGCTTTCCGCAGATACTATTAATTTCACGGCATCCGGCTCGTCCGTCTCCAAGGGCGAAACCTTATTGGATACGGTGAATAACATTCTGTCAATGAAAGTTGATATGGTGGTGATGCGGCATAGCGCCAGCGGAGCGCCCCATTTTTTGTCGCAGCATATTCCTGCGGCTATTGTAAATGCAGGCGACGGTGTAAATGAACATCCCACACAGGGTTTGCTTGACGCCTTCTCCATTCGTGAAAAGGTAGGAAAATTACAGGGTACAAAAGTGGCCATCATTGGCGATATTGTTCATAGCCGTGTGGCGATGAGTAATATTTACCTGTTGAAAAAAATGGGCGCTGAAGTTACTGTTTGTGGCCCGCCCACATTAATACCCAAATATATTAAAGAAGCTTTTGGCGTAAACGTTAGTTACAATATTGAGGAAACGCTCAACTGGTGTGATGTTGCCAATGTTTTAAGAATTCAATTAGAAAGGCAGAATCAGGTTTTGTTTTCTTCCTTAAGAGAATATAATTTAAGTTATGGCATCAGCCGCAAATTGCTTGAAAGCCTGAAAAAGACGTGGTAATTATGCATCCGGGGCCGATAAACCGGGGAGTAGAACTTGATAGCGATGTTGCCGATAGCGGACAGTCCATAATTTTACAGCAGGTGGAAAACGGAGTAGCCGTAAGAATGGCGGTGCTGTATTTATTGTCAAATAAGAATAATTGAGGAGGAAGGTGAAGGGTGAATGGATGAGTAATGAATGGTGAGTAATGAATAGTGAATAGTGAATAGTGAATGATGAATAATGAGTGGTGAATAATGAGTGGTGAATGGTGAGTAATGAATAGTAATGGTGAGTAATGAATAGTGAATGATGAATAATGAGTGGTGAGTGGTGAAAACAGATTGGAATTGATTGACGAAAGATATATAGGATGCCATAAGCACAACAAATGAACTGAGCGTAGCAATTTCGATGCTATATGTTTACTGCTTGCTCAACAAAAAATAATTAACGCCGATAAGATTTTACTTTTTAATCTTTAGTATGTCTGAAAAAATCTGTCTTTTTCCCGGAACTTTTGACCCGATGACATTGGGACATGAAGATATTATAAACCGCGCCATACCTTTATTTGATAAAATAATAGTTGGTATTGGATTTAATACTTCAAAAAAACCGATGTTCTCAACCACGCAAAGATTAAAATGGATTAAAGACATTTACGGCCATTCTGATAAAGTTGAAGGGGCCGTATATGAAGGTTTGACAGTGAACTTTTGCAAAAAAATCGGTGCCAGGTTTATATTAAGAGGAATTCGGTACGTGAGTGATTTTGAATATGAAAAAACAATTGCAGATGCTAACCGGGCATTGGATAAAGAAATTGAAACGGTCTTTTTAACAGGAGAACCAAAATATACATCGGTAGCTTCGACCATCGTTCGCGATATTATAAAGAACGGAGGCAATGCCAGTCCATTTCTTTCTAAAGTTGTTTGCGATTCTTTAAAAGATAATTTGTCTTTTGAGTAAAGCATTTAGTTTAAAAACCAAGAAACACCTAACGAAGGTGCTAACGATTTATACCTAAACCTGTCATTAGCGCTTGGGGTCTGTTGAATTTCTTTGTCAGTTGTGTATTCAGAAAAATAGAAGCTTACGCCGCCATGAATACCAATCTTGTCCGTTAGTTTGTAACGTACTGTTAGTGCAGAATTAAGATTTCCCAAATCGTTGTCGCTAATAAGTAAAGCATTGAAGCCGGTTGGTTTTGCTTTTATATTTGATTGGTTGGATGAGACGTCTTGCGGGATATGATCTTTATTATACTTATAAGTAGCATCATCCACTTTTTTACCAAAAGAAAAACCAATCAAATCAATATTAAATCCTGCATAAAGCTTTGGCGTTATATTATAACCCAGCTCCAGCGCCAGGTTCAGCGCATTGGTATTGGATTTTGGAATAAAAAGTGAATCGATATTTTCTTTTATGTTTTCTGTAAATAATACGCCTGGTCCGGTTTTGCCGCTTGTTAATTTTGCAGGTGCAGTTAAATAATCTTTATCAGCAGCAAAGTATGATGTAAGGCGCAAACCCAAGCCCACTTCTATCTTTCTTTTATTACCTAATCTCCAGTTATGAAAATAAGATGGCGCAACTGAAAATCCGTTACCGGCAGAAAAAGTAAGATTTGCGGTTCTAATTGTTTTGTCTGTTTGCGCATGTAAGCAAACGGGAATGATTAAAATTAAAAAAGGCAGTAGTTTTTTCATAATGTAGTGTTAGCGTATATAAATGTAGGCTTTAAACTTTAAGCTCGATTAAATTTTTTCTTAAAATAAAAAACCTGCTCGTAAAAGCAGGCTTCCTTCCATTTCTTGCAAGGAAATCTATTGATCTGTAATTTGAAAAGTGATGGGTTGTTTACGGTAAGCTGTTACTTGTCTGCCATTTTGAATGGCGGGTTGCCATTTTCCACTGGCTTTTACTACTCTTAACGCTTCTTCTTCCATGCCATGGCCATGTTTTGTCAATGCCTTAAAATCTGTTGCATTTCCGTTTTTATCTACAATGAATTGAACAATGGTTGTATAAGTGCCAGCGCTGGCACCATTATCAACCGCTACTTGTCCCTTTAAGTTCCTTTCCAAAAAGAACGCCAGTTGCCAGGATATTTGGCGTCTTGTTCAACTTTGGTGAAGACTTCTGTTAAGCTCGAGTTTTTATCAATTAGTTCTGGTGAATTTTTTTAGGAAGAACTTGAAAAGATACTTGTTGCTTTCGATATGAAGTTTGTGCTACGCCATTCAATATTGCAGGATTCCATTTATCGGATTTTTTGATCACTTTTATTGCTTCTTCCTCCATGCCAAAGCCCATTTCGGTGACAGCTTTAACATCATTTACTTCTCCATTTTTGTTTATTCTAAATTGTATAATTGCATTGTAATTTCCAACCGGAGCACCATTTTTTCGAGGTATGTCCGCATCAATATGCCGCATCAAAAATGTTTTCCACGCATCTTGTCCACCTGGATATGACGCATCTATGTTGACTAAAGTGTAAACTTCATTTTTTTCTTTCCCAATGTCTTCAAGTGAATCAGAAGAATAACTAACTAAAGTTACTCCTCTCATAATCGGAGTGTATATGTTATCTTCGGAAATATTCAATTTTCTTTTGTTAGAAGGAATTGTATCGGTTTTCGGTGTGACTATTTTGATTTTTGATTTCTGGCTATCGTGAGTTGAAATATTTGACGATAAGTTAGTTGTAACTGCTGGTATTTCAGCAACTGCTTCTTTAATCTCCTTTTTATAGGTAAATCCAAATAAAGCAATAATAATTGTTGCTACAGGCAGCACCAATAATTTTCTCAGCCATTGGTACGCGGGCTTTTTTGACGATGTTAACATGGCAATTCTTCTTTTTAATTGATTATGAAAAAGGGATTTACTAATTTATATTTATAAGTGCCTATGGCCTGCATTAGTAACAATTCTGCGTATTCGCTGGTGTCTTTTTCTTCGGTTGCATGCTTATCGGCTAAAAATTCCTGAATGGCTTTTATTTCATTTTTGATTAAATGGAAAAACGGGTTGAACCAGAACAAAGCCGTAATTATTTCTGTAAATACAAGATCGTAACTGTGCTTTTTTGGATATGATACATTTCGTGCCTGAAAATATGCCCGCCTTCATTGGAGTTGAGCGAAATATTCTTATTCCAAAATAGCCATTTGAAAAATGAAAACGGCGCTTCCTTATTTGTGGTATTGATAAAAATAATACCATCAGTTTGCGTAATGCTTCCTTCGGATTTTATCTGTAGAATTTTTCTTAATGCTGCTATAATTCTGGTAATAAAAAACACTGTAATAGCAGTATAAATAAGATATACTGCCGAAGTAAGATTGAGCCAATTGGTTTCTGCCTTTTTTGACACAACAATAATACTTTCATTCAGGCTACCTAAAGATTGATAAATAATGTCGGAGTTGTCTTCAAAATATACTTGTATTTTAAATATAGGAAGCAACAGGCTTAGCAATACAATGGCCAATAAATAAAATCTGTTGTATTGATGGAATTTTTCATTGCGCAGAAAAAAATGATAATAACCATATAATATTCCTGAGCAAATAACCATTTGTAGGAGGTAAGCAATCATGGTTTTTATTTTTTATTTTTGGATGATTTGATTTGATGAAGTAGCGTTTCTAATTCCTCAATACTCAAATTGTTTTCCTTTACCATAAACGATACTACATTAGTGAATGAACCTTCGAAATATCCCTTCACCATTTGTTTCATTGTTTTTTTGGAGTAAGCTTCTTTATCAATAGCAGCTACATATTGGTGTTGCCTGCCAAATACATTTACTGTAACAAATTCTTTTTCTATCAGAATTTTTAAAATCGTGGCAACTGTGTTCTGGTGTGGCTTTGGAGCATCCATATTATCAAGCACCTCTCTCAAAAACTGCGGCCCTTTATCCCAAAGGATGTGCATGATCTGTTCTTCGGCTTTAGTAAGTTGTTTCATCTGAATTTGAATTTGAAAGCAAGTTAAAACTAATTATTTAGTTTAACAACTATTTTTTTAGTTGTATTTTAAAGTAGATAAAATTTGTAGAAATTTATTTGTGTTACTATTCTTATCATGCACATATTTAATTTCAAATGAGCATTTTGGTTTATTTTGCAACTCTTCAAGTTTTAATATAATATGCAACAGCCGATCATAGAAATTAAAGGTGCCAATATTTATCAGGGTGAAAATTTGGTATTGAAAGAAGTAGATCTTACTATAAAAGAAGGAGAGTTTGTTTACCTGGTGGGAAGAACAGGTACCGGCAAATCGAGTTTGTTAAAAACCTTGTATGGAGATTTATTGCTGACCGAAGGTGATGCAGTTGTTGTGGATTACCAATTAAAAAACCTGCACTGGAAACAGGTGCCCTATTTGAGACGCAAGCTGGGCGTGGTTTTTCAGGATTTTAGATTGCTGACCGATAGGAATGTGGCTAACAATCTTCGGTTTGTATTGAAAGCCACAGGCTGGACAGATAAAAAAGAGATTGACGAAAAAGTGGAAATGGTTTTGGAACAAGTAGGCTTGAAAGACAAAGCGAAAAAATGCCTTATGAAATGAGTGGTGGCGAACAGCAACGTGTGGATATAGCGCGGGCATTATTAAATAGTCCCAAATTGATTTTAGCAGATGAACCTACGGGGAACCTTGATCCGATCACAACTGGCGAAATTATGAACCTGCTTTTGTCTATCGCTAAAGAAAGCAATGCGGCAATTGTAATGGCTACACATGATTATTCAGTTGTGAAAAAATATCCGGCAAGGCTTATTAAAACAGAAGGTGGTAAAGTGATAGACAATGCTACCATAGATAATCTATAAACGTCTGTATATTTTTATCGTTGTTGTAAGTATTTTCCAACAGTCGCTTTCGCAATTTTACTTCTTCTTCCTCAAAGGGTAAATAATAAAGTTGAGAGATGATCGAAGCTAAAGCATTTGAATTGGTGCCTATGTGACAAGCTTCTTCAAGTCCTGTTCCTTCAACCATCGCAGGTGTGGTTACACAATGCCTTCCTTTATATAACGCATGAAGCAGTTTCAAACGGATTCCAGTAATGTTTTTATTAAAACATGGAAGGATGTTGATATGTGCTTTTTGTACCAAATCCTCCATTTCAGTTTCGCTGGGACTACTTACCAGGCAAGTATTTTGGCATAAGCCCGCTGCTTTCTCAATGCTTTTAGTAGGGTTTTTTCCTGCAATGACAAACGGTATTCTTACCTTATTAAAAACATTACTCAATAACCAAAGCGCCGCTTTTTCAGTTGCAGGAACTGCAAGGTTTCCATGAAAAAGACACAAACTACCAACACCCGTTGGACATTCGACCTTTTGCCAACTTAGAAAGGGTGGAATGACCTGCACGTTTTGAAATCCCAGATCTTCGAAGCTTTGTTTATCATCATTAGATACACAGGCGTACATGCAGTCATCAGGAAGGGTGGGCGTGTACTTTTTAGTTAACAGGCTTTCGGCAATATAATAGGTTTTTTTGCAGGGTTCATCGTGCTGCGCGCCAATTCCCTGTAATGCAAGGATTCTTCATTATGCATACGTATGCATATTTTGCGTCTCTCTTGGTTTATTTTGCTAAGGATACCGGTTGTGTGTAATCCTTCTAACAGAATAGGATAATTGTCTTTATTAAGATTTTCGACCAGCTTTTCATTACACCTTGCATTTACAAATGATGGGGCATTTAATGAAAGACAGTCAAGCGGCTCTTTTTTGCATAAGACTGTACAGTGTCGCAGTAACGACTTAATTCTGCCGAGCTACACTTGTCGCTAAAGTTAAAATAGTGCAGGTGTATTTTGATACCTTTTTTATGAAAAGCTTTGATGCGATTCAGCATATCAATAGACCCCCACAGTCCGCAGGGCAAGGCGCATCCAAACAAACGATATGTAAATAATTGTTCAAATCTTAAAAAAACGTAGACTTAATAGATTTTTAACTTTTGTGTATTATAAAAGCAAATTATCTGCTTTTTACGTAATGTTTGTATAAAACAACCATTTTCACAAAATTGTTCGATATATTATTTATTGAGTTAGTTGTGTCGTTAAGGGTAAGAGCTAATCGGTTTATTCTCATGTGGTAATTGAAAGTCAGCATGAAGTTTTTCGTTTTACAAAAATTTAATGAACATCGCTTTGGCTTTTATATAATTCTTCAATTAAGCTGATCGATTGGATACTATCATTGCCTAAAGTGGCGGTATTAGGCAGCCCAGACAGAGCCGATACCACTTCTCTATAAATTGTATAATGGCTTTCAGATTTAGCAATTGGCTCATCAAATGAAGGGCATTCCATATTTTCAATATTCAAATAGTCGACCTTATCAAGAAAAGGTCCGGAAAATTTCAGGCCTCCATTTGTTCCTTTTAGTTCAATACTATTTTCATTTTGACCAGGTAATGCATTTACCGAATAATTCAACGTTCCAATCATGCCTGATTGCATCTTAAATTTCACTTGTCCGCAATCTTCAAATTCTATGTATGGATGATCAATATTAGCACTGTTTAACCGAAATGATGAGACATTTCCAAATAACCATAAAACCAAATCAATATGATGGCTGAATTGTGTATATAATGTACCACCGTCGGTACTTTTAGCGCCTCTCCAATCTCTATAATAATTTCTGTTCCTATTCCACAAACAATTGATCTCAAAAGATGAAATATTGCTGATTCTTTTTCTTCAATAATCTTTTTGATAAAAAGTAAAGAAGGGTAGTGACGAAGCTGTTTAACTACAAATAAATGTTTGTTGCAAAGGCGCGATACTTCTAACATTTTTGCTGCGTCTGTACTATTGATAGCCATGGGTTTTTCGCATATAACATGATATCCCATTTTCATGCATTCAATGCTTTGTGCCGCGTGCAGATAATTTGGCGTGCAAATACAAACTACATCTATATCGTCCTGTTGTTGCAGAAGTTCAGGTAAAGTTGAATATGCTTTGCAGTGGTGAGTTTCGGCTAATATGTTTGCTGCATCGATATTCTGGTCATAAACAGCAACGAGTTTGCCAAAAGCTGTAGCGGCTTTAGCATGCCGATTGGCAATATTTCCGCAGCCCACAATAGCAAAATTTGTTTGTTTTGTCATCGCCTGCAAATGTAAAGGAGTTGGACTTTTTTAGTGGTTTATTCTGTGAGTTACTATGCAAAAAGCGTGAAAGACCGAAATCCTTCACGCTTCAAAATCAAAAGTAATAATATTATTAAGGCATGCCCTGCATTCCACCCTGCATACTTTCCTGTTCGGATCTCATATTTTTACGCTTCAACAAAGAGGCATCAAACTTACCAAAGCGATATGCAAAGTTGATGCTGAAAAATTGCTGGTCGCGTACCCGATATTGATGTTGATTGAAGAAACCCGAAGTTGTATAAATGTCGCTTACTCGGGTTTTGAAAATGTCGTTGCCACTCAATGTAACAGAAGCCGCTTTGCCTTTCAGGAATTCGTATTTTAAAGCCACATCTACTCCGTAAGTAGGCATATTATAACCTTGCGCATTACCGCTCACGTTACCACCAAAACCACCACGGCCACCACCGCCTCCGCTTGATGATGACCCACCTGGAGCTAACACTGTTTTAGAATTGTAATCTCCCGAAAGTTATAGTGTAAAGTTTTTAGGAAGCTTAAATGTATTGTTGATCTTGGCAAACCAGCTGTAGATCTGATCCGCTGTTGGTATAGAAGGATCGTCAATATTAATTTTTGATGTATAAATATTAAGGTTGCTGGTTATGTCCCACCATTTTGCGGGCGCATTTTTAGAAACTGCTTCAAAACCGCCAACAAAGCTGGAGTTGGCATTGATATAAGTATTAACTAATACAAGTTCATTAGTTAACGGATTAGTTTCTCTTGATTGGTACCTGGTAATTAAGCCGGATGTATTCTTATAATAAGCGGAAAGAATCAGATTGTTGGCTTTGTCAAAATTCTTAGAGTAAGATAACTCAAGTGAATTTGTAAACTCCGGCCTTAAGTTTGGATTACCTCTGCTAAGATTTAATGAATCCGAATAATCTACAAAAGGAAATAGTTGAAAGAATCCTGGTCTGTTGATACGGCGGCTGTAGTTCAACTGTAATTGCTGATCATTTGGTAATTCCTGAGATAAGAATATACTTGGGAAAAGGCTTACAGGATAGGAAATGCTGAAATTTGAAACCGTGTCAACTATATCTCCGTCTCTACCAGTGCTGCTGTAAACCGTTCCTTTATAGTCTGAGCTCTCCATACGTAAACCCAACTGATAGCCAAACTTCTGTCCAATTTTACTTGAAAATGTTGCATAGCTGGCATAGATCTGGTCTACATAATCAAATTTTGAAGAAAGAAGTGGTTGTGGAATCAGTACATTGCCTACTCCAACTAAGTTATAAATGTTATTGCTCGATGTTTTTGTTTGGTTAAAACGAACGCCGGCTTCCAGTTTCGACTTTTCTGAAATCGGATTGGTGTAATCAACCTGTGCATTAAGCCTCTGATTATTACCATTTCCGTTTTGCTGCTGAATGCTGGTATTAGTTAAAGGCCCATCGCTGGCTGCATAGTTATTATTGGTAATGATATTTACACTTTCGTTATTGCTTCTGTTATATTGCCCATCTGCTGTAAGCTGGTGGCCGGTTTTTGGGAAATTATGAACAAACCCAAGTGAACCACCTTTCATGTTAAAATGAAAATTGGCATCAGCAGTTCTTAAAATACGGGACTGAATATCGTTTGCTCCAGCGATCGTATCAATTACGATATTACTATTGGTAAAGTTGTCAAATTTGCCATCAACTGTCATTCCTGAAAGAGTTAATGTATTTCTGTTATCAAGAAGATAATCGAAACCGGCTCTGGCAAAAAGGAAACGGCCATCGCCAATTGCGCGATCTACTTGACGTAAGTTTACAGTTGTGTCATTAAAAAAGGTGGAGCGTTCTGTTGTTCCGTCAGAAATGGTTTTGCGTTGGTTGTAACCAACATTGGCAAATACGTTGAATTTTCCCTGGCGAACGTTGAGGTTGCCGCCAAAATTATAGCGCCCACGTTCGTCAATGCCTGCACGCAGCGAACCGTTGTAGCCAACAGTCCTGGTTTTTTCAATACTATATTAAGAATACCAGCGGTACCGCCCGACGCATCGAACTTTGCAGAAGGATTGGTGATCACTTCCACGCTTGCGATCTGATCTGCCGGTATCTGGTCCAATGTAAGTGTTGTGGGGCGCCCATCAACAAAAATTTGCGGACTTGCATTTCGAATGCTTATGTTTCCATCTATATCAACATTTACAGAAGGCACATTTTTAAGAACATCTGTTGCTGTACCACCCGCAGATGTCAGATTATTTTCTACATTATAAATTTTTCTATCTATTCCTAACTGAACCGCAGGTTTACCGCCGGTAACAGTTACACCTTGCAATACTTCCACATCAGCAGCCAGTTTAATATTTCCCATGTCTTTATCAAGGGCCGCCATCACTGCGCTCATATCAACCTTTCCGCCAGTCATCATTTTCCGGTCTATAAAGGAGAACGCCTTGGAATAAGTTGTATGGCCTAATCCTGAAATGACCAGTTTATATTGTGCCATAGCTGGAATGCCAGTTACTCTAAAATCGCCATTTGCTGAAGCAAGGGCGCCAGTCACTAAAACCTCCTGCTGCTTTTGCGTAGTAGAGTCCATTTTAGTTTGAAATAATTGAATGGTTGCGGCATCAATACCTTTACCGCTTGCCGAGTCAACAACTTTACCATAAATACTGCCCATTGGCATTTGACCATTTCCGCCAACCTGAGCTATTGCCGAACCTGTAAAAAACAAAGCCAGAACTAAAATAAAATTTCGCATTTTCAAGAGATTTGAGGTTTAGACGTGAAAAAGACATTTAACTTGTACGGATACAAGTATTAATATATGAACGCAGAAATTCCGGTTTAAATGGAAAGTGGTCTAAAGAGATGCATTTATTCTAATTATTGAATTGCATAGAACAGAAGCAAATTGACAGCGCCAATTATAAAACCCAGCAGCAAGCCGGTATATCCGAAACGCTGCATTGTGCCAGAAAGGTTTTCTTTTAGAATAACAGTTATATCCGTTTTATCGATTTCTGCCTGAATCGTTTTAGATATATTGATCTTTTCTTTCAGATTGCTCAAAATAGTAGTCATCACTTTAGGGAAAAGTGCTCTTAGCTGATTGATGAATACTTCTTTTATTTTGTCTGTAGTTTTATTGCCCACAAACATTGCCAACATCGGAATTTCCTGAGGTAACTTAACACTTAAGAACTCATCTATATGGGTCTCGATCATTGGCATAGCTTTTTCCACCAGTTCGGGATTGCCAATTTGTTCTTCTAATTTCGAAAAAGGTAAAACAGATTCGATTTTACTACCTAAAGTAGCAGAAAGTTGATCTTTTTTCTTAGGCAGGTAATTGTAGAGCAAATATCGTCCGGCAAGAATATTAAACAACCAGCCAATAAGAGCAGAAATTAAAGGGATTGAAAACATCCATGGGTTCATAGAAAATGCTTAATAAAAAACCCTGAACAAAGCATTCAGGGTGTAATGGGTGGATGACCGGTCTCGAACCGGCGACCTTCTGAACCACAATCAGATGCTCTAACCAACTGAGCTACAACCACCATTTTATCGGGATGCAAATGTAGGAAAAAAATATATGGCATGAAATTTTTAGTAATATCTTTTAAAAACATTTTATCTGTTGTTTAGCTTGTTTAATATGGCAAAGAAATTCTTTTAAGTCCCTTAAAGCGTTGGTGATATCTTCAAGGTTCTAAATCTTTTCTTAAATAGTTTCAATAAGAATTTGATTAATGTTAATTTTGATTGTGCAAAAATTTATAAAATACATATTTAATATGAAGAGGTTACCGTTTTTGATACTACTGATTATTGTGGCAGGTTCTTTTTCGCATTTAAGAATAAATTTATCTCAAATAATACAGCAGATGGAAAATATGAATTGATCATGACGATGGTTGCCAAACTATTGTCACAAGGTCACTACGATCCAAAAGCGATTAATGATGAGTTTTCTGAAAAGGTTTTCAATAAATTTCTTGAAGACCTCGATCCTAAAAAGAATATTTTCTTAAAAAGTGATGTTGATTCATTAGCAAAATTATATTCGAAAAGTATTGACGATGAATTGAATGGCGCGCCAGTAGCTAGTTTTATTGGCGTGTCTAAAGTTTTTGATCAAAGAATTGCGGAGTCGGTTCAGTGGAAAAATGCTTTGCTCGAAAAACCATTTGATTTTACAATTGATGAAACAGCTGAACTGAATGGCAAAAAGCTCTTGTATCCTGCTAATCAGCAGGAACGCAAGGACAGATGGCGCAAAATGCTTAAATATTATGCATTAGAGCGTTATGTGGATTTACAGGAAGCCAAAGGTTCTTTAAAATCAGATAAGAACAATACACAGTTAGAAAAAGAAGCCAGAGAGAAGATCGACACGATGATGACGCGTATGTTTGACCGTTACAAAGTGAAGTTCACTGAAGAAGATAAATTTAATCTGTTTGTAGATAATATAACTACTGCGATGGATCCGCACACAGAATTCTTTCCACCTGCAGACAAGCGTTATTTTGATGAAGAATTAAGCGGAAGTTTTTTTGGAATAGGAGCCGGCCTTCAATATTCAGAAGGGGTGGTGAAAATTATCAGCATTAACGCAGGCAGTCCCGCAGCAAAATCGGGACAATTAGCGCCGGGCGATATTATAACAAAGGTGGCTCAAGGGGCAGATGGTGAACCTTTAGACATGTTGGGTTATGATGTGCAGGATGCGGTAAAAATTATTCGTGGAAAAGAAGGTACAACGGTTAGGTTAACCATAAAAAAACCTGATGGTACAATTAAGGAAGTTTCATTAGTCAGAGCAAAAATTGACAATGATATTGATACTTATGCCAGAAGCGCGATTATAAAAGATAGCGTAAAAAATACGAAACTAGGAATCATTTACTTACCTGAATTTTATACTCCGTTCCAAGATCCGAATGGAAGAAGGAGTTTTACTGATGTCGCTCGCGAAGTTCAAAAACTGAAAGATGAAAAAGTCGACGGCATTATAATGGACTTACGCAGAAACGGTGGTGGTTCTTTATATGATGTGGTACAGATGGTTGGATTATTTATAAAAGAAGGCCCCATAGTTCAGGTAAAAGACAGGGTTTCTGGCCCTCAGGTTTTAAAGGATGAAGATAATTCTGTACTTTACACGGGTCCGCTTGCGGTAATGGTAGATGAATTCAGTGCTTCAGCTTCTGAAATATTCGCTGCTGCTATTCAGGATTACGGAAGGGGAGTTATTATCGGAAGTACTTCTACTTATGGAAAAGGCACAGTTCAGCAAAATATCGGTTTAGACCATACCGGTTTTAAAAGAGACGGAGATGGAGATCTAGGTGCAGTTAAGCTCACATTAAGAAAATTCTATCGTATTAGTGGCGGTTCTACACAATTAAAAGGTGTAGAATCCGATATAGTGCTTCCTACCCAATTCGAATCTTTAAAACTTAGAGAAAAGGACAATGAATATGCTTTGCAGTATGATGAAATACCCAAATCTAATTTTACACCTTGGAGTTCTAAATATGATATTAATACGCTTAAACAATTGAGTAATGCCCGGTTAAAAAAAGATAGTTCATTTCAAACCATATTAAAAAACAGATCTTGGTTGGCCAATGAGAATGAAAGAAGCTATCCGCTGAATATTGCTCAATATAAAGCTGATAAGAAGGCCATAAAAGCCAAAGCTGATCAGATTATTGCAGCCCAAAAGCTGAAAAAACAATTGAATGTATCACTTTTACCGTTGGAGTTGGCGAAATATGAAAAAGATGAAAATAAGCAGGAGCGCTTAAAACTCTGGATCAAATCGCTTAGCGATGACATCTACTTGAAACAAGCAGGAGAGGTAATGGATGATATGATTGTTGAAGCCAAAAATTTTGCGATGGCGAAGTAAAATAAAACGCATTAATAATGAATTAAAATCCACTGTATAGCAGTGGATTTTTTGGATTGTGTAAAAAAACTTAGAAAAAACATAGCCAACCCTTAAATTTGCACGCAATTTGCTAGTAGCAAGCGTCCTTAATCTTATGACAAATATGAAAGTAAAAAACCTGTCTTTTTTAACTATAGGAGTTGCGGCTTGCCTGATATACTTAGCGGCCTGCACGCCACAGCGTAATTTGGTATATTTCAGCAATCTACCCCCTACAGGCGACACGATGCAGATAGCTAATAGAGGCAGCAAAAATTGAAAAGGGGGATATTTTAGGCATTACTATCACAACTTTAAATCCCGAATATAACCAGCTGTTTAATTCAGGGGCTGTGTCGCAATCCTTAATTACCTCTCAAGGGGCCAATTCTGGTGCAATAAATTCTGTTAATTCCAACAACTTTGATGTAACACGTAATGGCTTCCAGGTGGATGAAAATGGGGCAGTAAACCTTCCTATTTTAGGGAAGCAAAATTTAGCAGGTTTAACCAGGAAGGAAGCTCAGGATATGTTAACTACGGAAGTTGCAAAAACTGCAAAAGACCCTATTGTAAATGTGAAATTTTTAAATTACAAAGTAACTGTTATTGGCGAGGTTACGCGCCCCGGATCGTTTACTATTCCTGATGAAAGGGTGAATGTACTGGAAGCCTTGGGTATGGCTGGTGATATGACCCCGTTTTCGGTTAGGGATAGTGTGTTGGTCATCCGTGAAAAAGATGGAGTACGTTCCATGCAACGCATTAATTTAAATGACAAAAATGTATTTAACTCCCCATATTTTTATCTACAGCAAAATGATGTGGTGTATGTGCAGCCGGAAAATAAATTAAAATCAAGACAGGCTGGCGGTGATAACCTTCGGGTATGGTCAATGGTTCTTACTGGGATATCTGTACTTTCTCTAGCCTTATTCAGATTTATAGAATAAAATTTTGATTTAGCATCTAAATAATGCCCTTTTTAATATAATGAAAATTAAATGATTGAAGATCAGGTTTATAATCAACCAGAAACTAATTTAAAAGCTGAAATAACCCGATATACCAGAAATTGGTATTGGTTTGTATTGGGTATAATTGGCTGCTTATCTCTAGCGTTCCTTTATTTAAGGTACACAACACCCGTTTATCAAACATCTGCTGAATTGTTAGTAAAAGACGACAAAAAGGGAGGGGCTACAGATGCGATGGGTACCGCATTTCAGGATCTTGGACTTTTAGGAGGAGGAAAAAACGTAGACAATGAAATTCGTGTGTTAAAGAGTAAAAGTTTACTGGAACGCACTTTAAGAAAGCTTCCAAGTTTACAACCAACACAATTTGTAGAGGGAAATATACGCACATCTGAAGCATATGGTGGCAATGTTCCTTTTATTGTTAAAATAGATACTTTATTCGAAGATTCTTTAAGTAACAATACTATTGGAATTTTTAAAATAAGTGTGAAAGATGATAAAACATCTTACCTATTTACTAATACAAAAGGTCAAGCCAAAGAATTCAAATTTGGACAAAAAATTGTGACTAATTTTGGAAGATTTTCGGTAGCTCCCAATCCAGATTTTAAATTTACAGGCGATAATTATATTATTAAATTTAATAATATAAAAGATTACGCTGCTAGTTACAATAATAAAATATCAGTAGAGGCTAGTGCTCAACAAACGAGTACAATTATTATTAGTGTAAAAGATCCAGTACCTGCCAAATCTGTGGACATAATTAATAAGTTAATTGGTATACAACCAAGATGCCATTGACGATAAAAATATAGTATCTCAGAATACGATCGCTTTTATTGATGATCGTTTGCGCACTTTAGTTAGTGAACTTTCTGGTGTTGAAAAGCGAGTATCATCTTTTAAAGAAAAGAATACCATTACCGATGTTACGTCAGATATAAATCAATATTTTACACAAACTCAAGGGTTATATCAAAAGCTAGAAGAAACCAAACTTCAATCATCTATTTTGGGTTCATTACAAGCATATATCTCCAAAACCGAAAATCAACATTCCATGGTTCCCACTTCTCTGGGAATTCAGGATCCTACATTAAATGGTCTTATTCAGTCTTTTAACGATTTGCAGCTAAAGCGCCAACAATCTCTGGCAACTATCGAACCCAGTAATATTCTTATTCAGAATATAGATAAAAGTTTAAAAAATATACGAGCGAGTATTAGTGAAAACATTAAAAATTTGCGTAGAGGTGTAGCTGTTACGCAAAATGAGGTTAACAATGATTATAGTCAGTTTCAAGCAAAAATCAAAACAATACCAGCGGTAGAAAGGCAATTATTAGAAATTCAGAGGGAACAGGGTATCAAACAAAGCATTTATCAATACTTGTTACAGAAGAAAGAGGAGTCGTTGATTTCTTTGGCTGCTACGGTTTCTAATTCTCGAATTATTGACGAAACTGCCTCTGAAGACGCCCCTGTATCTCCCAAAAAGCTAATAATTTATGTGTTGGCTTTTTCTGCCGGCTTACTACTTCCGTTTGCTGTACTGTATGTTTCTGATATATTGAATGATAAAGTTCAACTTCAGAAGGACATATTGTCCAGAACAAATATTCCTATTCTTGGTGAAATTATGCACGCAAAATCAGAAGACGAATTGGTAGTCAAAGAAAATTCGCGTACACCGATATCTGAAATGTTCAGACTTGTTAGAAGTAATTTGAAATTTGCAGTAGCTGGGAAAGATGATAAGGTGATTATGGTTACATCAAGCATGTCAGGTGAGGGTAAAACGTTCTTCTGTACAAATTTAGGTGCAAGTCTTGCTTTAAGTGGTAAAAAACGGTAATGCTCGAGTTCGATTTAAGAAAACCTAAGCTATTACGCGGGTTAAATATTAGTTCTAAAAACGGCATTTCTAATTTTGTAATCAATAACAGCCTGTCTGTAAAAGAACTATTGCAACCTGTTGCCAAAGTAAAAGACCTCTATGTAATTGGTGCCGGCCCCACACCGCCGAACCCTTCTGAATTATTATTAAGCGAACGCATTACAGAGTTGATTGAAACATTAAAAAAGGAATTTGATCATGTGATTATCGATTCACCTCCCGTAGGACAGGTTTCTGATGCTTTTACTCTTGGAAGATTCGGAAATATTAGCGCCTATGTAGTACGGTATAATTTTACATTTAAAGAACAGCTTAATATAGTACAAGATATTTATGCTAATAAAAAACTGAGTAACTTAATGATTGTGCTTAATGATGCTAAACCGAAAAATTCCTATGGTTATGGATATGGTTACGGATACGGATACGGGTATGGTGCTGATAATTCAACAAAGCAAACAATTTTAGGAAAAATTAAAAAATGGATAGGGCGATAAGAAGCGTCAAGATTTGAGAAACAATTGTTATGAAAAATATTTTAATAACAGGCGGTGCAGGCTTTATAGGGTCTAATCTGACTGAATACTTTTTAGGTAAAAATTATGGTGTAAGGGTTTTGGATAATTTTTCTACCGGACATCGACATAATCTGAAGGCTTTTTTAACAATCCAAATTTTGAACTGATTGAAGGCGACATTAGAGATTTAGAGATTTGTAATCGAGCGGTGAAAGGCGTAGACTATATATTACATCAAGCGGCATTAGGGTCGGTTCCCCGTTCTATCAAAGATCCTATTACTACAAATGAAGTGAATATTACAGGTTTTTTAAATATGTTAGTTGCTGCCAGGGATAATCAAATCAAAAGATTTGTATATGCGGCATCATCTTCAACCTACGGAGATAGCGAGGCCTTACCAAAAGTAGAAGCCCAGATTGGTAAACCCTTGTCGCCTTACGCAATAACAAAATTTGTGAATGAGTTGTATGCGGATATCTTTAGTCGCACTTATGGTTTAGAAACTATTGGTCTCCGTTATTTTAATGTATTTGGCCGAAGGCAAGATCCTAATGGTGCTTATGCAGCAGTGATACCTTTGTTTGTAAAGCAATTAATGAGCCATCAAAGCCCAGTTATTAATGGTACCGGTGAATATTCGCGCGACTTTACTTACATTGACAATGTGATTCAAATGAACGAATTAGCAATGCTTACCTCAAATCCCGATGCTGTTAACACCGTTTACAATACAGCCGTTGGAGATCGTATTACATTAAACCAGTTTATTGAATTATTGAAAAAATATTTAGGTGGTTACGATTCAAATATTTCAAACATTCCTGTTGTATATGGCCCACTAAGAACTGGTGATATTCCGCATTCGCAAGCCAGCATCTCTAAAGCTCAAGAACTGCTTAACTATACACCCTCTCACCATTTTTCGGAAGGGCTAAAAATAGCGGTAGAATGGTATTGGGATAATCTGAAAGAAGAAATAAAAAATTGAATGTATGTTAGAAAAAAAAATTGCCGTAATCGGCTTGGGTTATGTAGGTCTGCCATTGGCGCGTTTATTTGCTACTAAATATTCCGTAATTGGTTTTGATATTAATAAAACTCGTATAAATGAATTAAACTCTGGCCATGACAGTACATTAGAGGTAGAGGATGATATTTTAAAAGCTGTATTAAAAACGGATAATATATCAAAAGGCGGTGGCTTATATTGCACGGCTGCATTAGATGAAATAAAAAATGCAGATATATATATAATTACGGTTCCTACTCCTGTAGATAAAAATAATCGTCCGGATCTAACACCGTTGTATAAGGCCAGTGAAACTGTGGGAAAAGTTTTAAAGAAGGGAGATATTGTTATTTATGAATCGACAGTGTACCCAGGCGTCACTGAAGAAGAGTGTGTACCAGTATTGGAGAAAACATCAGGTTTAAAATACAATGAAGATTTTTTTGCAGGCTATTCGCCCGAAAGAATCAATCCCGGAGATAAGGAACATACCGTTGAAAAAATATTAAAAGTTACTTCCGGATCGACCCCTGAAATAGGCAAGGTAGTAAATGATTTATATAAATCAGTGATCACCGCCGGAACTCATCTGGCTCCCACTATTCAAGTTGCTGAAGCGGCCAAAGTGATCGAAAATTCTCAAAGAGATATCAATATTGCATTTGTAAACGAGTTGGCGAAAATATTTAATCGGATGGGTATTAATACTCATGATGTTTTAGCTGCTGCTGGTACCAAGTGGAATTTTTTGCCTTTTAAACCAGGGTTAGTTGGCGGACATTGTATAGGCGTAGATCCTTACTATTTGGCACAGCGTGCCCAGGAGTTTGGTTACCATCCTGAAATTATTTTAGCGGGGCGACGTTTGAATGATAGCATGGGTAGCTATATAGCGAATGAAGTGATCAAATTAATGATAAAGAGAGATATTACAGTTAAAAAATCGGAGATCTTAGTATTAGGAGTCACCTTTAAGGAAAACTGCCCAGATGTACGTAATACAAAAGTGGTTGATATTTTAAATACGTTAAAGGAATATGATACTAATATTACTGTTTATGACCCTTGGGCTGATCCGGTCCAAGTAGAGCATGAATACGGATGGAAATCGGTTAAAGAAATTGAACCGAAAAAAAATATGAGGCAATATTATTAGCTGTAGCTCATAAAGATTTTGAGGATATGGATTTTGCTTCAATGCTAAAAAGTGGGGCGATTGTTTATGATGTTAAAGGATGTCTAAAAAAGGAAGATAAAAATGGAGGATTATAGGCAGTAATAAATCTTAAGTATGTTGAAATTAGCGGATACTGTCGTACGAGAAGAGTTTTTTGTATTGAAAAGTTTTAAATGATATAAAAACTTTTATTTGTACATATAATTGTAATGAGTTCAAATCAAATAGTTAAAAATACAGGGCTTCTATATGTAAGAATGATTATAATGTTAATCATTGCTTTTTTTACATCTAGGATGTTGCTTAAAGAATTAGGCATTAATGATTTCGGTATATATAATGTTGTTGGTGGTGTAGTGGCCATGTTTGCCTCTTTACGAGGAGCTTTTGCGTCTTCAATTCAACGTTTTTTAAATTATGCAAAAGGGAGTAATGATCTACTTAAGCTTCAACGTATATTCAGTATGGGGGTTAATATACACATTGTTATATGTTTTATATTTTTAGTAATCGGTGAAACTGTTGGATTGTGGTTCCTGAATCATAAGCTTATTATACCACACGACCGATTAGCGTCTGCTAATTGGGTTTATCAGTTCAGTATAGCAGCAAGTTTAGTTACTATAATGACTATTCCGTATGATGCTGTTATTATTGCAAACCAAAAAATGGGAATTTACGTTTACGTTTCTTTATTAGATGCCTGTTTGAAGCTGGGTATTATATTTCTACTTCCATTAGCCACAATGGACAAGTTGATTTTATATTCAGTTTTAATATTATCTGTCTCATTTTTTATTAGACTTATTACTACCGTAGTCTGCTATCGAAAATTTAGAGAGTGTAAATATTTCTTCTTTTGGGATAAAACACTATTTAGACAACTTGGTTCTTTTGCTGGTTGGAATTTTTTGGAAATGCTGCCTTTTCCGCAGTAAACGAAGGCTCTAATTTTATTCTTAATCTTTTTGGTGGCCCTGTTGCCAATGCTGCAAGAGGAATAACATACCAAATACGTGGAGCTTTGATGATGTTTATTGGCAATATACAAATTGCAAGTAACCCCTACTTAACTGAACTATATGCAAAAAAAGATCACAAAACGTTTTTCAACACTTTTTTCTCAGTATCAAAAGCCTCTTTTTTTATTTTAAGCCTCCTATGTTTACCTTTTTTGTTTTATACGAGTTATATTTTAGATATGTGGCTTCACGAAGTGCCTAAGTATACAGAGTCTTTTATTCAGCTTACTGTATATTTTTTACTTGTTAGGGTTTTTCATGGTCCTATTGACAGCATTTTCAAGGCCGTAGGGAATATAAAAAGTATCAAATATTAGATTCAACAATATTATTGTTATCACTTCCTCTTTCTTATTTTTTGCTTAAAAAAGGTTTTCCAATATATTATATTTTTATTTCCATGCTAATTGTAGAGGTTATAAACTGGATACTAATAATGCAGATGGCTAGGACTATTGTTGGAATTGATATTGTAAAATACTTAAAGAAGGTCGTTTGCCCTTCCATTCTAATTTTCGGTATTAACTATTTTATTTTTTTATTGCTAAATCGGTCTTTTTTTTCAGAATTTATTAATGAATCTATTAGTTTTTGCCATTTCTATGGTCATTTCTTGTTTCGTTATATGGTTGGTAGGATTGACACATAATGAAAAAACGTTTATTCAAAGTTTTTTAAATTCAAAACTCTATGTAAAAAAATGAAACTACTTTTTTTATAAGTTCAATGAGAGGCGGCGGTGCAGAGCGTGTAATGTCGGTTTTGTGTAATAAACTGGCCGAAAGAGGCCATGATGTTTGGTTAGCTACGGATATTAGTTTACCAATGGCTTACCAACTTGATGAAAAGGTTAAAATATACAGTCGAAAAATAAATCGAACGAATAATAAATTGATAAATGCATTTAAGCATGCAAAAAATATTAATAAAATAGTAAAGGATGTAAAGCCTGATATAATTATTTCATTCATTTGGGCTTTAAATGCAATAGTAATACTTGCCACATTAGGAATGTCTATTCCGCTTATAGCTTCAGAGCATAGCACATTTAAAATAAAAAAACTTTTTATCAATATTTTGTTCGTCATTATTTAAATAAGTTAGCCGATAGAGTAACTGTTTTAACTAAGGCCGATTACGAATATTTAGGAAAAAAGCTCGGTAATAAAGTTGTTTTACAAAATCCTCTTTCGTTCGAAATATATCAAGGAGTTTCAGAAAGGGATAAAAATATAATAGCTATTGGTAGTATAGATCGTTGGCAGGGAAAAGGTTTTGATACATTAATTAAAATATGGGGAAAAATTGCCAGCTTATATCCTGATTGGACTTTAGATATTTTGGGAGGTGGAAAAGATGCAAACTTCAATTACTTACAAGGTTTGGCATATGAAAATAATGTTAGCAATAGAGTTCAATTTCTTGGAAGGAAAGAAAATGTCGCTGAGATCTTAAAAAATAGTTCGGTTTTTGTTTTGTCATCACGCTATGAAGGATTGCCCATGGCACTTATTGAAGCCATGTCTCAGGGCTGTGCATGTATTAGTTTTGATTGCCCTAGTGGTCCGAAAGAAATTATTACCAATAATAAAAGTGGGCTTTTAGTAAGAGATCAGGATATAAATGGGATGAAAGAGGCGCTTATTTCAGTAATAGAAAATGAGAACCTTCGTGAAAGTCTTTCTTTAGCTGCAAAAAAAGAGGTTCAAAAGTTTGATCCGGATACTATAGTTAATGAGTGGGAAAAACTTTTTTTGTCTTAAAAAATAAGCTTTCATTTCACAGCTATCATATAATGTTATTCTGGTTGTAGATTGTATTTTATTATTTAGATAAAGACATAGATTCTAAAAACTAGTGTATAATTTCCTCTTTCAAATATTTCGATTCATAAAATTTGTTTTCAGTTATACAACTGTATTTTAGGCAGATTAATAGTATTAAATTAAATGGCAAGTTTGTTTGATCTTTATAATTATTTAGGATTTCATAATCCATATTATACTGAAGTTGGTCAGCAAATGATATCTTCTGAGTTCGAGAAAATAATTGAACCTGTAAATAGCAGAACTTTAGATTTTACTGCAGTAGTTCAAATTTTATCAGCTGGGTATGCATTTGGTGATAGAACATTGATACAAGAAGTAAAGAAAACTCCTTGGATGGCTAGACCTGGTGTAAAAAAAGGCGATTGGGAATATTTTGATTTACCGAATCATCAGGAAAACTTAATTGAACAAGAAGAAGCGGCCCTTAGATTTTATGAACTATTAAAAAAGAACTTAGCAGCTATATAAATAATCATTCCAATATTGGTATTTTGATTACCGGAGGAATGGATAGTAGGATTGTGGCCTGCGTATTAAAAGATGTGTTAGAAGCTGGAGCATTCAAAAATAAGAAGGTAATTGGACTTACTTGGGGGTATGAAAATTCTAGAGACGTTGTATATGCTAAACGTATTTGCAGATTGTTTAACTGGGATTGGGAACACCTATCAGTTGATGTAGAGCAAATGTGGATGAATATTAGAATTTGTATGGAAAATGGTTGCGAATATACTCCAATACATTTGCACGCAATGCCAATAATAGCTGAAAGGAAAGATATCGATTGCGTATTAGCAGGAAGTTTTGGTGATAGTGTAGGAAGAGCTGAGTATTCTGGAACTAAAGTAAGTAACCTTGTTGATATTAGAAATGCTATTAAAAATCCATATAATATTTTAAGAAGTGATTTTAACGTATTAAGCAAAAGCAACACAAATACGGATGTGGATGGTTATCATAAACAGTTTCCGCAATCTAAACCATACATGCTTTATGAACAGGATCAGCAACTTCATTATATGCGAAAAATGCTAAACTCTTGCATGTCTGTAATCAACAAAAAGATACCACTTTATCAAATGTTTAGCAGCCCGGCGATTTTTGGTTATATGTGGTCCTTAGATCCGGTTTTGAGAACAAATAAGGTGTATGAAATTATTCTAAGCCAAAAAACAAAGAACTATTAGATATTCCCTGGGCTAGAACGGGTTTATTGTATCATGAGAAACAAGGAAGGCCTGATAGTTTTTCCAAAAAACATCATGATTATGGAAGTATGATTCGAAAAGAGTTTATGGGATATATTGAAAAAAATATTTACGGAAATTCGCATATTACTGAAAGGCTATTTAACAATAGCGTCTTGAAAAGTATAATTTATAATGTAAAAAAATATCCTATACAAAATAACTATACTATTGAGGAAAAACTATTGTGGTTAGCCGTATTGATAGATTGTATAAATCATTATCAAATTGATTTAAATTATTTACCAAATCATAATACTAATCATATTTTAACTATTAAAAGTAACATATATCATAAAGTTAAATACTACTATAAAAATATCAAACGTTGAATTGCTATAATTTATGTATTTTTTGTATTATATTTTTTATTAAATTATTTTAATTGGCAACTTACCGACATAAATATCGAAGTCTGTTGATTTTTTTACTTTTCTTATTACCGTCATTTATGGGGTATATGAAAATTCACTTTCACTTGTTTTATTTTGGACAGCAGGGATAGTATTATCAGTTTTTTATATTCGAAGAAGATTTGTAAAGGATAAAAATGCTATCACATCTCTTTTTATATTGGCATATTGTGTTTATTCCTTATATATGTATATCACAAACTATATATATATTAAAGATCCGGCTCACGATATTTTTGTTGCATTTGATTCCGTTAATTTTTGGGACTTAGCAGATAAGGATGTTAGACAGTGGGACGATTTTAAGAGTGCAATTAATAACCGATATGCGGGTAGCTTTTACCTTTTTAATACTCTAAATGTACTTTTACTGTATATATCTTCTCTTATTGATCAACCCAATTTATTAGTATTGAAATTACAATGTATTTGGTTTGGCTCGTTTTCAATTTCATATATTTATCTAATTTTGAATAAATACATAGAAAAAAATATATTTATAATTATGGAATGCTTTTTTCCTTATTCTCTTTAATTCCATTTTTCTCTGTAGTTCTATTACGAGATATACATGTGTATTTCTTTTATTTACTAGGTATTTATATTATATGTTACTGGAATTCTGTAAAGCATGGATTTTTAAAACTTGTGCTAATAGGCTGCATACTATTTGGGCTACGCCCTGAACACGGTTTATTTTTTTCGATTTTTCTAGTTGCTTTTACATATTTGCGCATTCAAAAAAACAGTATTTTGCTAATAGGTGGTTTGATCGTGGCATTCATTTTTGTTATATTCTTTACTTCTTCCCTATTAAACTCATTAGTTGAAACTACAGAAACATATGAAGGACTAAGAAATAAAAGTTCTGCAGAAAGCACCGCGCGTGCATTTGCTCGATTACCAGTTGGTATAAAACAAGTAGCGTTAGCAGTTAATAGTCAAATTGCACCCGCTGTCCCAATTTGGAGAAATTGGTCAGGTGATATTTCCAAAATTAATAATTATGGGGGTTTTAATTTGAGAGGATATTATACCCCATGGCGTTTTATGGAAGGAGTAGGAGCAATCTTTAATATATTTATGTGGAGTTTTATTATTGCAGGTTTTCGCAGAAAAAATATAAGGAGTAGGATTTTTCAACATAAAGAAGTAATATATTTATTTTTTGTGGCATTGTTATTGCTTTTATTGGCCACTTCAGATATTAATGTTAGAAGAATTTTTTGCGTTTATCCAATTCTTTTTTAATAGGAATGTTTTGCTATTCCAAATTTACAAACTCTTTAAAAAAATCAGTAATTCGTAACTCATTCATAGTTGTTATATTATTACATATCCTATGGATAATTATACTTAACTGATTTGACTAAAGCTTACTCAAAAATAATTAAATAATTTAAAAAATGTCAAACCCAAAAAAGGGATATTACATATTCGTAAGTTTAGTTTGCATACTTCTTATTTTGAATCAAGCAAATTCGCAGACCGTCCCCAAAAATATACCTGCAAATTTAATTCCTCCCAAGATAAAATTTAATATTAGTAGTACTTTTTTCGATTTAACCAACCTGCTTCCCAAAAATTACGTTACTGATGGTAGCGTTAATTATACTGTACAACTTCAAACAGGAATAGACAAATATCAAAATGTTAAACTTCCCAATTTTCCTGTAAAAATTAATGACATTGGACTATCATTAAGAAGTAACTCTAACCTCCTTTTTCAAAATAACTCAAAATTAATATTAGCTCCAAGTAATAAGGAAAGTTATGAAATCCTGAGACTTCATAATATTGAAAACGTTAATATTTATAATCCTCAGATTATAGGAGATAAAGATAATCATATAGGCAATTTGGGACAATGGGGTATGGGCATTTCCATCAAATCTTCTAATAATATAAAAGTTTATAATGCCTATATCTCAAAATGCTGGGGAGATGGTATCTATATCGGTCGATTGAGGGAAACAAAAACCCAAAAATACGCTCTATATTCTAGCGACATATATATCACCAATTCATTAATTGATAATAATCGACGAGATGGAGTTTCTATCATTTCTGGTGTTGGAATAAGCATCCAAAATTCAACTATCAGCAATACATTAGGTGTATCTCCAAAAGCAGGCCTAGATATAGAACCCAATAGCGCAATTGAATTTTGTAGAGACATTAAAATTGAAAATTTGATCACTTTTAACAATAGCGGCAGTGGAATAATTCTTGCACTTAACGCACTTTCTCAAAAAATGCACCTTCTAATGCTATTGATATATCAATAATTAATCATAAAGATTATATGTCTAGATCTGGTATTCGGATAGCAGGATTTAATCCTAAACGAGTTTCGAATTATAAGGGTTTAATGGGTAAAATAGTTATCAAAAATTCACTTTGGACAAATAACATAGGTGTGCCTGTTGTTATTGATGCTCTACAGCATCTTTCGGCAAATATTTCTTTTACCGATAATTTTTATATAAAAAACGGTAGGCATGCACGAGTTTATAAAAACTCTGATTTTTTACAAAATAACAAAGGGTTAAAATCATCTAATGATAAAATTAAGATGAGATAGTTTTACGATAATATGCAAAGACATGAAAAATGTAGCATTTTTTGTCACAGGATTGGATAGTGGGGGTATTGAAAATTATTTACTAAGGTTTCTCACCTTGAAGTCACAAGACTTTAATGAAATTACCGTTTTTTGTAAAGGTGGTAAAGGGGGCAATTGGAAAGCCAGTATAATGCTTTACCTAATCTGCATATCATAAAGGAAAAAATAAGTTATTTTAATCCATTTGATTATTTAAAGGTAATTAATTTTTTTAAAGGTTCTAAAATTGATGCGGTTACTGATTTTACTGGAAATTTTGCAGGATTAATATTGTTTTGCGCTAAACGCGCTGGTGTTCAAAAAAGAATATCCTTTTATCGTGGAGCTACAGATCATTTTAAAGAAGATTTATTTAGAAATTTGTATAATAATTTTGTGAAGAAGGTAACCCTAAAATATGCCACGAACATTTTATCAAATTCGATCGCAGCATTTAATAATTATTTCCAAAACTGGGAAAAATCTGAAAAATTTAAGGTGATATACAATGGGGTAAATGCTAGTAAATTTGAGCTTAGTGATGAAGATAATTTAAGGCAGGATTTTAAAATACCTTCCAGTGCTTTTATTGTGGGTCATGTGGGACGATACAACATCGCTAAAAATCATAATACTATTATGGATGTTGCAAGAGAATTAATTAAAAGGCATAATGATATCTATTTTATTTTATGCGGAAATGGAGTAAGAGAAAATCTAACCCAGTTTGTGAAAGATTATAATCTGCAAAATCAAATTTTTCTTTTTGAAAATCGAACAGATATTCCAAGATTTATTAATACTATGGACTGCTTTTTCTTTCCCTCAATAACAGAAGGGCAGCCCAATGCATTGGTTGAAGCTATGATAATGGGCAAGCCATTTGTGGCTTCAAATATTGAATCCATTAAAGAAATGGTTGCTCCTACGAATTATAAATATTTATTTCCTCCTCAGGATCGCAATGCTTTCATTATAGAGTTAGAAAAGCTTTTTCTTAAACGTCCAACAAAAGACGTTAACCTTAAACAATTTGCTATAAATAAATTTAATCATGAAATACTGTTTCAGGAATTTTTTATAATTATTGACAAATGAAAACAGGTAGAAAAAAGTTTGAACAAAAAAAGAAGTTATTATCTTTTTTAATAAAGATTGCAAAAATATTTCCCAAATCATTACTTATATTTTTTGGGACTTATTCTCATCCTTTTCTCAAATATTTTTTATTGGGATACGGTATATTATTCTTAAAGCGCTTGCTGAAAATTGTGGAGACAATGTAAAAATTGGAACAAATGTTCAAATTCTAGGCTGGGAAAATTTTACTATTGGAAATAATGTAAGTATACACGCTAATTCATATATAGATGCTACAGGAGGGATAATTATAGGTAATAATGTATCTATGGCACATAACAGTACTATTTTATCCTCATCTCATACGTGGGATGACCGTAATATTCCAATAAAATATAACCAATTAGTAATGAAAAAAACGGTCATAAAAGATGATGTTTGGATTGGATGCGGGGTCAGGATTTTAAGTAATATTTGTGTAAATTCTAGATCTATAATTGCTTCAGGAGCAGTAGTTACCAAAGATGTTCCATCCAATGTAATTGTTGCTGGTCTTCCTGCAAAACAAATTAAAACAATATGAAGCTTTTATTTGTACACGATCATCCGTTTTTCCCAGATGATCAAGAAGTATTTAGTGGTGGAGGATTGCCATCAAATGTTTGGAACAACTACTTAAACAATTTTTCTAGAATAGATGTGTATGCACGCAAAAGTTGTAATTCTAAAAATAGAAAAGTTATATCTTCTAATACTAATGTAAATTTCCATTTAACTGATAAATACAACTCCATTAAAGAATTGATTCTGAATTATAAACTACTTGTTTACGAACTCCAACAAATAATAAAAGACACCGATCTTGTACTTGTAAGATTGCCTAGTATATTAGGTTTTATAGCTGGCAACTTGGCCTTTAAAATGAATAAAAAAATATGGGTCGAACAAGTTGGTAGTGCAAAAGAGTCTATGTCGACTCATGGGAGCTTACTAGGTAAAATTTCTGCTCCAATAGCAGAAACGATTAATAAGAAATTGATTAAAAAAGCTGATTTTGTAACATACGTTACGCAAAAACAATTACAACTAAAATATCCTGCACATCATAATGCTTTAACTGCTTCCATAAGTAATGTTATTATTAAAAAAGTTATTCAAGTTCAGGATTTGGATCTCTCAAGATTTTATGAGAAAAAACTTAAGATTTGTTTAATCGGCGGCTTCGATGTAAAATATAAAGGACAAGGAATATTATTAAAGGCCATAAAAATTCTTGATAAAGATATTCAACAAAACATTGAGATATATTTAGCTGGAAAAGGTGAATACAATTGGATTCTAAACATAGCTGAAGACTGCGGGCTTATAAACAATATAAAATTTATTGGGCAGTTATCTGCAGGTGATGCAATTAATAGCTTATTGAAAAAAACTTCATTATATGTTCAACCCTCGTTAACAGAGGGGTTGCCTCGGGCAACAATTGAAGCAATGAGTATGGGATGCCCTGTTTTGGCTAGCAATGTGGGAGGACTACCTGATATTATTTGTAATGATTACATTCATCCAAAAGGTGACTTCAAAAAATTAAGTGGACAAATTCGAGAACTATTTTCTGATAGAAGCGCATTGGAAAATATGGCAAAAAAAATATCGAAGTAGCAATACCTTATGAATTAGAACACTTGGTTAGTCGCAGAAATGAATTTTATCATCAAATGAATAAGGTTCTTTAAAATTTTAAAATAAAGTCACATAGAGTATTCATGAATAAGCGTAAGCAGCGTAAAATGCAAATTTTTAGAATCTCCACCGTTTCTCATTCCCTTTCTATTTTATTGAAAAATCAGTTTTTGGGGCTAAAAAATATGGATATGAGTACACGTTAATCTGCTATCCTGATGAACATGTTAAGAAGCAAGCAATTAAAGAAGCAACGACATTTTATCCCTTATTAATATCGCGTAAATTCAGTCCTATCTCCGATATTATGCAAGTCGTTCATTTATGTAGGTATATTCAATCGAATAAACCTGATATTATACATACTCATTCGCCAAAAGCAGGTTTAGTCGGAATGTTAGCGGGATGGGTAATGCGTATAAAATGTAGAATTCATACTGTTGCAGGGCTACCATTAGTTGAAAAACAAGGTATTTATAAATATATACTCATCAGCGTTGAAAGACTTGTTTATGCTTGCTCACATGTTGTGGTATTTAATTCTCCTAGGCAAGCTCAATATGTAATTGAAAATGGGTGGATTTCACCTAAAAAGGTAAAAATCATAGGAAAAGGAAGCAGCAATGGTATAGACCTAAGCTACTTCCAAAAAACACAAGCAATACAAACTGAAGTTAATAAATTAAGAAACGAATTGGCCATTCAAAAAGATGACCTAATATTGAGTTTCGTAGGAAGAATTGCTTTGCCTAAAGGTATTGAAGAACTTGTTAATGCATTTTTACTACTTGAAAATGAATACAATAACTTGAACCTGATTTTAGTAGGGTCTGCTGATAATGTAGATCCTATTAGTCATGAAATATGGAATATAATTAATACAAATTCTAGAATCCATTGGCTGGGATACAAAGAAGATGTACGTCCTTATTTTCAAATTACAGATATTTTTGTTTTTCCCTCTTATCGAGAAGGGTTCCCGCAGATTATTATGCAAGCGGCTGCAATGGAATGCCCAATTATTGCTACCGATATTAATGGGGCTAATGAAATTATTGAGAATGGTAAAAATGGTTTGTTGATATCTCCAAAATCTACTACTGAAATTGTTGCCGCTGTAAAGAAACTAATAGAAGAACCTGATCTAAGAAATACCTTTTCCCGGCAATCTCGCAACGCTATGATTAATGGATTTGACCAGGAAAAATTTTGGCAAGGATTGGATGATTTGTACAAAGAAACCCTAAATCGCTAAGTTAAATTAATAATGAACTTATGTGGATATAACTATTATCGAAAAACGACTTTGAAGGAGTTTTAGTATTTAATTTATTTGAAACTGGAATTTGTAATTATAGCACAATGCATAAAAATTTACTTTTTACAGGGGGTAATGGTTTCTTAGGTTTAAATGTAATTCCATTGTTAAAAAATAAAGGGTTTAATGTTCGATCTTTAGGGTTTCAGAATTGCGATATAAACATAGACATTACAAAACCATTCCCTGAGTTGACAGAAAAAATCGATATTGTTTTTCATGCTGCAGGAAAAGCACATAGCGTTCCCAAAACAGATAAAGAAATTGAAGCTTTTTATAATGTTAATTATAAGGGAACAAAAGGACTTTGCGAGGCACTGCAAAAATCACCTCCAGAGTATTTTATCTTTATTAGCACAGTGGCCGTTTATGGCTTAAATACTGGCGAAGATATTGACGAGAATTATCCCTTAACGGGGATTGATCCATACGCCAAAAGTAAAATTTTGGCTGAAAATTATTTAATAGAATGGGCAGCCAAAAACAATGTGAAATTATTTATTTTGCGGCCTTCATTAATAGCTGGTAAAAATGCTCCGGGAAATTTAGGTGACATGATAAAGGCAATTAAAAATGGAAAATATTTAAATATAGCAGGGGGATTAGCTCAAAAGAGTATTTTGTGGATTGAAGACTTTGTTGACATTGTTGAACTTATTATAAAGTCTGACAGAAACCTGGGAATCTATAATGTCTGTGACAATCATCAACCTACATTTTTTGAATTATCAGCTAAAATAGCTAAGTTATTAGGGAAAAAAACACCTGGCAACGTGCCCTATTTTATTGCTAAAAGCTTAGCGCTTGTTGGTGATATAATTGGAAGAAAATTTCCTCTTAATTCAAAAAGGCTCGAGAAAATTGTTAAGCCACTGACGTTTTCTAACAATAAAATAAAATCGGAATTAGGCTGGATAGCCAGCAATACAGTAAATAAATTTGTTGTATGAGAATGTTAAGAATTTGAAAGCATTCCTAAAGCATATATATACCAATTGGGTTACAAAAAATAATAAAACCGAATTCAAATGTCATTAGTATTCAATATAGAAAAATTCATTGGCGAAGCCATAACACATCGTTCAGAAAGTCTTTTTGCAGATGATTTGAAAAGCTTTGAAGTCAAACTCAGAACAGAAATAGAAGGCAAGAAAGTTTTAGTAATTGGTGGTGCGGGCACCATCGGTTCCTCATACATTCGAGCTTTGGTAAAATATAATCCTGCTAAGTTAATTGTAGTAGATATTAATGAGAATGGATTGACAGAACTAGTTCGCGATTGCCGGAGCCGCAAAGACACTCCGCTTCCGGCAGATTTTAAAACTTATCCTATAAATTTTAATGATAAGGTTTTTGCGAAAATATTCAACCAGGAAGGACCGTTTGATATTGTTGCCAACTTTGCAGCGCACAAACATGTTCGGTCAGAGAAAGATATTTATTCGATCGAAGCAATGATTGATAATAATGTAATACGCGCCAAAGGTTTGCTCGATTTGCTGTTACAAGCCCCTCCTAAACATTTCTTCTGCGTTTCAACTGATAAGGCTGCTAATCCTGTGAATGTAATGGGAGCAAGTAAAAAATTGATGGAAGAAGTTATTCTGTCTTATTCAGAAAAGATGAAAATCACTACAGCACGTTTTGCGAACGTTGCATTTTCTAATGGAAGTTTATTGGCAGGCTTTATAGAAAGGGTATTGAAACAGCAACCTCTATCTTGCCCCGCAGATGTGAAAAGGTTTTTTGTTTCGCCCGATGAGTCAGGTCAAATTTGCTTATGTGCTTGTATTCTCGGTAATTCTGGGGAGATTTTTTTTCCAAAGCTGGAGGAAGAAACCATGGTGAAATTTGCTGACATTGTAGAACCTTTTTTAAATAAAATTGGCTACGATATAAAAGTGTGCGGAACA
This sequence comes from Paraniabella ginsengisoli, assembly GCF_022513635.1. Lineage (GTDB taxonomy): Bacteria > Bacteroidota > Bacteroidia > Chitinophagales > Chitinophagaceae > Niabella > Niabella ginsengisoli. Next base: position 322,941 of record NZ_JAKWBL010000002.1, read on the forward strand.
GAAGAAGAGGCAAGAAGTGAAGTTTCAAATATTCAAAACGGTACTTACCCTGTTTACTTATTTGAAAGCAATACAAGTGGTGAAAAAATGTATGAGGAGTTTTATACAGATGATGAGGACGTTGATAATAATACATATAAAGCCTTTGGTGTTATCAAAAATGCAGAACGTAGAAAGATCGATGAGTTAGAAACTATTATAGATACGCTCAAAAAAGTATTTGAATCAGATAATACAGATAAAAAAGATATAGTAGTGGCACTTGGTAAAATGATACCTGGTTTTGAACATATTGAAACGGGCCTTACGTTAGATCAAAAGATGTAGTTATTTCAATAAAAAACATTTAAAAGAAATCCTTTCCATTAGCATATTATACCATGTATCGTATTATAAAAAGATTGATCGATTTAGTTGTCTCGCTAATAGCATTTGTTATCCTCCTGCCTTTTATGCTGCCCATAGTAATTATTTTGCTTCTCACTGGCGAACATCATGTGTTTTATCTGCAAAAGCGTATTGGTTACAAAAACAAATACTTTAATATTTACAAGTTTGCAACCATGTTGAAGAATAGCCCCAATATGGGTACAGGCTTGATTACATTAAGAAAAGATCCCAGGCTCCTGCCGATTGGTGGTTTTTTAAGGATGACAAAAATTAACGAATTGCCACAAATACTGAATGTAATTAAAGGCGATATGAGCATTGTTGGTCCACGGCCGTTAGTTGATAAAACATTCAATGCCTATCCACCCGAGATACGTGAAAAAGTTTACGATTCTGTTCCGGGTATTACAGGAATCGGTTCGATCATATTCAGGGATGAAGAAGAGCTTTTGACAAATACAAAAATGGACCGGCAGCAATATTATGATACAGTAATAGCTCCTTATAAAGGAGAACTTGAGATGTGGTATAATAAGAACAAAAGCCTTGCTGTAGATTTTTGGATTATCTTTCTTACGGCATGGGCTATCATCAGTCCCAAAACACAATTACAATATAAAGTTTTTAAAGACTTGCCAAAAAGATCTCTTTAAAATTTCGTTGGAAGGCTCTATTTTAAATAGTATATGTTTGGTGTTTTTCAAATTTGCTCATAACTGTGTTTAATTTACCTTCACCCCATGAAGGTCCTTCAATTCACCATACCAGTCGCGCACGATAAATCCGTGATCAGCCAGGAGGACAGGCAACCTTATTTCTATCCCTATTTACATCGCCATGTAGAAGTGCAACTTACGCATGTAATAAAAGGCAGCGGAACTTTTGTTGTAGGTACTAATATTTATGCTTTCAATCCCGGCGATATATTTTTTATCGGAGCCAATCAACCGCATATTTTTAAAAGCAGCCTGGAATACTTTCAGTCCGATCCTGAAAAAGACACACATGCTTTAACCCTGTTTTTCGATCCTTTAGAAAAGCTAAAAAACTTGTTTATCCTGCCCGAAATGAAGGTGGCTAAAACATTTATTGACCATCATGCTACCGGATTTAAAATCCCCAATATTTACACCTTAGTTGTTGCTGAAAAAATAAAGGCTATACATAAAGCGAAGAATATTGACAGGTTGTTTTTGTTTTTTGATCTGCTCAAGCATTTAAATTCGATCAATAATTATTTGGAACCATTGTCAACTGGCATGCTCGATAAAGTAAGTGAAGCCGAAGGTATGCGTATTGGTCGCGTATTTGATTACGTTATGCAAAACTATCATTCCGATGTATCACTACAGAGTGTGGCCGATATTGCACACATGACGCCACAGGCATTTTGCAGATATTTTAAAAAACAAACCGGCAATACCTTTGTAGGTTTCCTGAACGAAGTAAGAATCAACGAGGCATGCAAAAAGCTCACTAGTACCAGCCTCGAAAGCGTTTCAACAGTTGCGTACACAACTGGGTTCAACAGTATCACCAACTTTAACAGGGTATTCAAATCAATTGCTGGCAAATCTCCATTGGAATATTTAAAGGACTACAAAAAAGCATCTGGTATCGAAATAGAGGCTTAGTGTGGTGTGTATATTAATTTTTTGCCGAAGGCAAACTTTGTGTTCTTTTATTTTCGAAGAACATGAATCTTTCTTTGCGAACTTTGTGTGAAAACTTACTAAATTTCAATGCTGTTAAAATATAGCTTAATACGGATAAATTATGTTTATTAATGTACGAATGGCTTTTCTACTTTTGTATGCATAAAAATTAAAACGCTATGACATTTCAATGGAAAGGTGTAATGCCTGCTTTAACTACAAAGTTCACATCAGATGATGAGCTCGATCTTCCCTTATTCGAAAAAAACTTAGAAGCGCAATTAGCTGCAGGCATCGAAGGTATTATACTTGGAGGTACGTTAGGCGAAGCAAGCGTTTTAACTAACGACGAAAAAGAACAACTGATAAAGTTTGCAATAGAAAAAGTTGATGGCAAAATTCCTGTAATATTAAATATCGCAGAAGGCAGTACCAGACTGGCTTTGGAGCAGGCCGAGCTTGGAATGGAATGGGGTGTTGATGGATTGATGATGTTACCTCCGATGCGTTATGTGCCCGACCATCGTGAGTTGGTTACTTATTTCAAAACCGTAGCGAACCGTACGGACCTGCCAATTATGATCTACAATAACCCCGTCGACTATAAAACGCTGGTAACACTCGATGCTTTTGAAGAACTGACAGATTGTGCTAATATCAATGCAGTAAAAGAAAGCACGCGCGACGTTTCAAACATTACAAGAATGCGTAACAGGTTTGGTGAGCGGTATAGTATTCTTTGCGGCGTAGATACATTGACACTTGAAGAATTAGTAGCTGGTGCTGATGGTTTGGTGGCTGGTCTTGTTTGTGCATTTCCTGCAGAAACCGTGGCATTGTACAAACTCATCAAGTCCGGGCGAATTGCAGAAGCGATCGAGATTTACAGATGGTTCTTACCATTACTCGAACTCGACATTCATGTAAAACTGGTGCAGTATATCAAGTTGGCCGAGCAGCAAACCGGAATAGGAAGTGAGTACGTGCGTGCACCACGGCTTACATTGATCGGTGAAGAAAGAGAAAGAATTTTAAATATCATCAATACGGGTATCGCAAGCAGGCCAGACGTGTCGGGCATTATAGCAGAAAATGTATCTGTTATTGAACCAGCATAGAATATATGGCATCTTCCTTGTGTCACTCTCTTGTACTGCAGAACAAATATCAACCTACATATTCGCAGCGCAAATCGGAAGACCAAAACAGATGTATAAATATATTTTATAAAATGCCGTCAGTACACGAATGTGTCTTTTGCATATCAATGATACTGTTGAGTTAAATAATCAAGGTCATTAACTTAAGCCGTCATCTCGACCGCAGGGAGAGAACTCCTTGTTTTATAAATGATGCTAACTACAGGTGATGCCTCCTTACGTCGGCATGGCGCCCGTTAAGCTAAGGACATTGGTTAATAATTTTCTTTGTTGTATTATTCGTGCATTCGTGGCAAAGAATATACATCTGTCATAAAATATAAAGCAGGTGTGAAAATGTTGGTTAAAATCCTTAAATTAACAACATTGTTTTTTGAAACCACAATATCCAATTAGAAATTAAAAATCAGGAATTCAATTATGTTTAACGATGCAACTGTAGATCAAATAGACGAAGTTTTGAAAAGTGCATGGGCGGCTTTTCATGTGTATAGAAAATGTTCTCTTAAAGAACGTGCTGGTTTTATGCGCGCCATTGCCAAACAAATAGAGGCTTTAGGCGATGAATTAATAACCGTAGCCGGACAAGAAACGAATTTGCCGGAAGCCAGGTTAAAAGGTGAGCGTGCACGCACTATTTACCAATTGAACTCCTATGCCGAGGCATGCGAAAAAGGCGATTGGCTGGAAGCCCGTATTGACACTGCTATTGCAGATAAAACACCGCCAAAACCAGATATCAGGAAAATGCTGGTGCCGCTGGGCCCTGTCGTTGTTTTCGGCGCCTCTAATTTTCCATTTGCTTATTCAACTGCAGGTGGAGATACTGCAACCGCCTTTGCAGCAGGTTGCCCGGTTATTGTAAAAGCACATCCGGCACATGCACAAACAAGCGAATTGGTAGCACGCGCTATTAGCAAAGCGGTGGAAGAATGTAATCTCCCAAAAGCTGTTTTTACACATGTGCATGGAAAATCTTTTGAAGTAGGGCAGGCCTTGATAGAGCATCCTTACACGAAAGCCGTAGGATTTACCGGTTCTTTTGCAGGTGGTAAACAATTATTTGATTGGGCCAACCAGCGCAAAGAACCTATCCCTGTTTTTGCGGAGATGAGCAGCATCAACCCTGTTTTTCTACTTGCCGAAAAAATGAAAACATCAGCAGTTGAAGTGGCTAAACTATATGCAGGTTCCATTACTTTAGGTGTAGGACAGTTTTGTACAAATCCTGGTTTATTAATAGGTTTAGAAGGTACCGACCTGGGTCAGTTCGTTTCCACATTGGCATCGGAAATAAAAACAATTGCTCCTGCTACCATGTTGCACGATGGCATTTGCAAAAACTATGTTGCAAAAAGAGCTCAGGCTCTAACGCAACCTGATGTTGAAATCGTTGCTTTATCTGAAATTGAACCTAAGGACAATCAAGGAATACCAACAGTAGCAATGGTTAGCGGAGATACGTTTATAAATAATCCGATTTTACATCAGGAAGTTTTCGGGCCTTATTCGTTAGTTATTAAATGTAAAGATGTTCTGCAAATGATAGAAGTAGCTAAACATATTGAAGGGCAATTGACAGCAACCTTAATGGCGACTGATCATGACATCAGAAATAACCAGGAACTGGTGGATACGGTTCAAAACCTCTGTGGCCGCTTTATTTTAAATAGTGTACCGACAGGTGTAGAAGTATGCTTAAGCATGCAACATGGCGGGCCATTCCCATCCACAACCGATTCACGCTTTACATCAGTTGGTGCAGACGGAATCAAAAGATTTGCGAGACCGGTGGCGTTTCAAAACTGGAGTAACGATCTTTTACCGGATGAACTGAAAAATGAAAATCCTTTAGGTATTTGGAGAACGGTGAACGACGACCTTTCTAAAAACGTGATTGCTTAAAAGAGTAAAGATCATTCAATATTTAAAACTTCCTCTCTTTTAGGAGAGGGCTGGGGTGAGGTAATATGAAGCATACTTTCGACTGCATCGATGCACATACATGTGGCAATCCTGTGCGATTAGTAAAAAATGGTGAGCCTGTTTTGAAAGGCAATACCATGAGTGAAAAGCGTCAGCATTTTCTGAAAGAGTATGACTGGATACGCACCGGGCTTATGTTTGAGCCCCGTGGCCATGATATGATGAGTGGAAGCATTTTATATGCTCCGCATGATCCGGCCAATGATGTGGCAGTGTTGTTTATTGAAACCAGTGGCTGCCTTCCTATGTGTGGGCATGGAACTATTGGTACCATTACAATTGCCATTGAAGAGGGATTGATAAAGCCAAAAGCGCCTGGTATTGTACGTATGGAAGCACCGGCAGGTTTGGTAATGATTGAATATAAGCAGGAGGGACGTAAAGTGAGATCTGTGAAACTTACCAATGTACCATCCTTTTTACATTCCTCTGAATTAACTGTAAACTGTCCGGAGTTAGGCGAGTTAATTATTGATGTTTCTTACGGCGGTAATTTTTATGCTATTGTTGATGTACAAAATAATTTCAAAGGGATTGAGCATTATAGCGCTGATAAACTAATTGCCTGGGCGCGCGAACTGCGAAAAAATATTAATGAAAAGTATGAGTTTGTGCATCCTGAAGATGATACAATAAATGGATGTTCTCATATTTTGTGGGCAGGTTCCGTTCTTGATCCAACTTCAACTGCGCGGAATGCTGTTTTTTATGGTGATAAGGCAATCGACCGAAGCCCTTGTGGCACGGGCACTTCAGCCCGTATGGCGCAGTGGTATGCAAAAGGGAAACTAAAGAAAGGAGATGCATTTGTACATGAAAGTATTATTGGAAGTAAATTCATTGGTAGGATAGAAGAGGAGTTGACGGATGCTTTTGGCATTAAAGATAAAAAAGCAATCAGGCCTTCTGTCGAAGGATGGGCAAGGATCTATGGCTATAATAGCATTTGGATTGATCCGGATGATGATCCTTATGCACATGGCTTTCAAGTTATCTGAACCAATGGTTTTCACGCAAAGCCCGCTAAGAAGGCAAAGAAGCAACATTGTTTTCGTCGTTTTCTTTGTTTCGTTGTGTGAAATATTAATGGACAAATTAATCCAATAAGCAGTATGATCAAAGCTCATTCAATCCAAATCAAATAAATCAAGGTTCATACATGAATATTGTAATTGTTGGCGGTGGCATTATTGGTTTAACCGGTGCTTATTATCTTAAGAAATCAGGGTTTGATGTAACTGTTATTGATAAAAATGATATTACAGATGGATGTTCTTTTGGTAATATCGGTTATGTTTCACCTTCGCATTTTATTCCATTAGCAACACCTGGCATCATAAAGCAAGGCGTAAAATGGATGATGAGTTCAAGCTCGCCCTTTTATATTAAACCCAGGCTTAATGCAGATTTGATGCGATGGGGACTCACTTTTAAAAAGTCAGCAAATAATCAGTTGGTTGAAAAAAATGCACCGCATTTAAATAATCTGTTGCAACTGTCAAGGCAATTAATGACTGATCTGAAAAATGATTTGGATGATTTTAGCCTGGTTGAAAAAGGTATTTTCATGCTTTACAAATCTGAATTAACAGGAAAGCATGAAAAAGAAATGGCCGAGCAGGCTGAGGCATTTGGATTAAAAACAATTGTGTGTAATACGCAACAGGTTCAGGAATATGAAACGGAAACAGAAGTGGATGTAGCCGGAGGTGTTTTGTATTTAGACGACTGTCATGTTAATCCGGAAAAATTAATGCAAAGCTTATATAAGAAATTAAAAGAGCTTGGTGTTTCATTTCATCTGAATACAACTGTTACTGGTTTTGAACGAAATGGAAATAAAATATCGGCAGTAACAACAGACAATGCAAAAATACAAGCCGATGAAGTTATTATAGCCAACGGATCATGGATGGGGAGTTGTCTAAATTATTAAGCATTCAAATTTTGTTACAACCTGGAAAGGGTTACAGCATGGTGTATGATGGATTGCAAAATAATTTGATCTATCCGTCTATTTTGGTGGACGACAGAGTTGCAACCGCGCCTATTGATCGATGGTTGCGCATTGGTGGGACAATGGAACTTAGTGGGCATAGCGAACGGGTGCTGCCCAAAAGAGTGATGTCCATTTACAATGCTTTCAAAAAATATTATCCTAAAATGAATCTGCCTTTGCCAAATGCAGAAAAAGCCTGGTATGGGTACAGGCCGGTTAGCCCTGATGGGTTGCCTTATATTGGAAGGCATAGCAAATACAGTAATCTTACTTTTGCCGGTGGCCACGCTATGATGGGTGTGAGTTGCGCTACAGGAACTGGATTGTTACTTAACGAATTGATTCAGCATAAGCCTACAAGTATTGATGTAAAAGCGTTCAGCCCAGAGAGGTTTTAGTGTTTTGCTGTATCGATTTAATGGGTCATTAAAATTGCTCATCCATATTCTACAGATGAACGGAGCGTCGCAAGGGACGATCAGTTATGTTATGTTGCTGGGAACATAACATAAATATCATTCTTTCATCATCTCTAATAAAACAGCAGCAACTTCTTCTGCATTGGGTTTGCTAAAATAATCACCGTCGCTTCCATAAGCAGGCCTGTGATCTTTTGCAGTAATAGTACGTGGCGATACATCTAAATATTTATAACCGCCCTGCTCTTCCATTACTTTGTTGAACATATAACCCGCTGCTCCACCCGGAACATCTTCATCAACAAAAACAATACGGTTTGTTTTTTTCAGCGACTCAAGTATCATGTGGTTTCTATCAAAAGGTAGTAGGGTTTGTACATCAATAAGCTCACAGCTAATTCCTAATGGTTCTACCAATTTCATGGCCTGTTGCACAATTCTTATAGTTGAGCCATAACTTACAATCGTGATATCAGATCCTTCTTTTAATATTTCAGGGATACCTAACGGAACTGTTAGCTCATTCAAATTATCGGGTAGTTTTTCTTTTAGACGATAACCGTTAAGACTTTCCACCACAATCGCCGGGTCATTACTTTTGAGCAGTGTATTGTACATGCCTGCAGCCTGTACAAAATTTCTGGGAACGCAAACATGCATGCCACGAACTGCGTTAATGATCATACCCATTGGAGAACCGCTATGCCAGATGCCTTCAAGCCGATGGCCTCTGGTTCTCACAATCAGCGGACAACTTTGTTTTCCGGCACTCCTATAAAACAAAGAAGCTACATCATCAGTAAGTGGTTGCAAGCCATAAATCAAATAATCGAGATATTGTATTTCAGCGATGGGCCTTAATCCGCGTAGCGCCAAACCAATACCTTTTCCCATGATCGTCAGTTCGCGAATTCCTGTATCGAATATTTTTTACTACCGTATTTTTTTGTAAACCAGCAAAACCCTGGTTTACATCGCCTATCTGTCCGAGGTCTTCGCCAAAAGCTATTACTTTAGAATTAGTTGCGAAGACACCATCAAAATATTTATTGATGATCTGATAGCCATTAAGACTGGGCGAGGTGTCGGTTATAACAGGTGCAATGGCTTCAACATTTAAAGCACTTTTTGGGCCGTCATCATATAAGTACGTATTGTAAATGGTAGCACCATCTTTTTTAAGTTCGGTATAATAATCGGTAGCTTCGGAAGTAGCTTTATCACCACACAGAAGCAAAGATTTATATACACTTTGTAAACTGTTTTTGCGTACTGGTTCTCTTAATGATCTGAGGTCTTTTGAGATCTTCCTTAATTCATCTTCATGCTCGGGATTATCGGGTATCAGCGCTTCAATGATTTCGCTGCTTTTTTGTGTTAATTCTTTTAGCGGAGCTTGGTATTCTTTCCAGGCTCTATCCTTTGCCTCTTTCACATTTTGCCTGGCATCCTGTTCTATCTTTTTAAGTAAAGATTCATCTGCAAGGGCATTTTCCAATATCCAGGATTTCATTTTTTTGAGACAATCCCTTTCCTTTTCCCATACCAGTCTTTCTTCACTTTTATATCTTTCGTGACTACCAGAGGTACTATGGCCTTGCGGTTGTGTTAATTCTTCAATATGAAAAATAACAGGTGTATGCGTTTCTCTCGCTAATTGCACACCTTCATCAAATATTTCCACCATGCTCATATAATCCCAACCTTTCAATGCAGCAATATAAAAGCCATTGGTGCCTTCTTCTTTTTCAAAGCCTTTTAATGCTTTTGATATAGATCCTTTTGTAGTTTGATACTCACGCGGAACAGAAATACCATATCCATCATCCCAAACAAAAATTACCAGCGGTACCTGCAACACGCCTGCTGCATTTACTGCTTCCCAAAAATGGCCTTCACTGGTAGAAGCATCACCAATGGTACAAAAGCAAACTTCATTGCCATTGTCGGATAAGTTTTTGAACTGTTTGAGGTCATCCACTTCTCTGAAAAGCTTGGATGCAAGAGCAATTCCTACCGATCTTGGCATTTGTGAAGCCGTCGAAGACATGTCCGTACATGTATTCTTTATTTCAACAAGATTGGCCCATTCACCATTTTCTTCAGTGTTACGGCTGGTGTAATGGCAATTCATTTGCCGGCCTGCGCTAAAGGGTTCTCTTTCAGCATTAGGATCAGCATATAGTTGTGCGAAATATTGTTGCGGAGTCGATTCTCCCATTGCAAACATCATCGTCTGGTCGCGGTAATAACCGCTTCTCCAATCGCCTGGTTTAAAGAATTTGGCTGCGGCTACCTGGGCTACTTCTTTACCATCTCCAAAAATTCCGAATTTTGCTTTCCCTGTAAGTACTTCTTTGCGGGATAAAAGGCTGGTTTCTCTGCTTAAACAGGCTATATAATAATCGTGCAGCACACCGTCTTTAAATTTCTCAAAAGACAGCATTTCATTAGTTTCTGCAAGTCCGGAGTGTAATATATCCATTCGACAAAAATAGGTAGATGCGTTTATATGTGAATATAACGAATTAATAAGCATTTTAGTATGGGTCTTATGTCGATAAAATCTAAATCATTATCTGTATCACAGTACTTTAAAAGCTTTCATAGTAAATCGTATTTATGCAACTTTTTCAGATATTATTTCATCCGTATAGCGTAATATCTTTTTTTCCTAAATAAAGATTAAGCATGTATATAAATGAATACAAAATTTAGCATATTTTATTTCATCTTTTTAAATACTTTTGTAATTCTATTTTGATTAATGGTAAATTTTTAGTTATGAAGCAAATCAGCCTTATTCTTTCATTTTTTTCCTGCTTTCTGTTAATACAATTAATGCGCAAACCGCTAATGTTAAGGCTTCAGCTTCATCAGCAGATGGTGCCATAACAATGGTTAAAGACAAGTATGATATTGGTAAAGTGCCTCAGGGGCAGCCTGTTACTTTTTACATGGAATTTGTAAATCAAACTAAGAAACCATTAGTTGTTAAAAGTGTAATGGCTGGTTGTGGTTGCACAGTTCCTGAAAAACCAAAAGAGCCGATCATGCCTGGAAAAACCGGAAAGATAAAAGTTGCATATAGTGCGCCCAGCGCTGGTCCTGTAAATAAAGATGTAGAGATTTACCTGGCCGGATACAATGAGCCAAAAATCGTTTACTTTACCGGTGAAGTGGTTGCAAAAAAATAGTTACTTTTAAAATTATTTTTAAACCCCTTCAAGTCAAACTGGAGGGGTTCATTTTTTTATAGATATTAAAACCTTTCAATAAATGCTTACAGTATCACAACGAGGTGTTCAAATGCCCGCTTCTCCCATTAGAAAGCTGGTTCCTTTTGCAGAAGCTGCAAAAAAGAAGGGTGTTACCGTGCATCACCTGAATATTGGCCAACCCGATATTGAAACACCTCCGGCCATTATGGATGCTGTAAAAAATGTGGATATGCCTGTGCTTGAATACAGCCACAGCGCTGGTAACGAAAGTTACAGGCGGCGCCTGTCTGAATATTATTCAAAAAAGGCTTTGCAGTAAATTATGATGAGATCTTAATTACAACAGGAGGTAGCGAAGCCATATTATTTGCTTTTTTGCGTGCCTTGACGCTGGAGACGAAGTGATCATTCCGGAGCCATTATATGCTAATTACATTGGCTTTGCATGCGAAGCCGGGGTGAATGTGATACCGATTCGATCTACCATTGAAAATGGTTTTATGCTGCCGCCGGTAAACGAGTTTGAAAAAGTAATAACCGCTAAAACTAAAGCTATTCTCATTTGTAGCCCCAATAATCCTACAGGTTATTTATATAGTAAAGAAGAGATGATAGCTTTGGGAGCTATTTGCAAAAAACATGGGCTTTATTTTTTAGCGATGAAGCTTATCGTGAATTTTGTTATAGTGGCGATGAACATACCAGTGTCATGCAGTTGCTTGGCATAGAAAACCATGCTATTCTTTTGGATACTATCAGCAAAAGATATAGCGCATGTGGCGCACGTATCGGAGCTTTGGTTACTAAAAACAAAGACGTATATAATTCTGTTTTGAAATTTGCCCAGGCGAGGCTTAGCCCTCCGGGCCTTGAGCAAATTTTGGGTGAAGCAGCCATTGATCTTCCTGATGATTTTTTTAATGAACCAAAGGCAGAGTATCTTTCCAGAAGAGATTTGCTTGTTAGCAGATTAAATCAAATGAATGATGTGTTTTGTCCCAATCCGGGCGGCGCATTTTACGCCATAGCAAAATTGCCAATTGACGATTCTGATAAATTCTGCCAATGGATGCTGGAAGAATTTACATTTAATAATCAAACCGCAATGTTTGCTCCCGCTACCGGCTTTTATATTACACCTGGTTTAGGGCTTAACGAAATAAGGCTGGCTTATGTCATCAATAAAGAAGCTATAAATAATGCGATGGATTGCCTGGAAGAAGCGTTGAAAGTTTATCCCGGCAGAACTAATTAGAGTGTTTGTGTAATATCTCTTTAACCAGATCCTGATCTAAATCAGGGAACAATATGGGAGTTTCGGGTACTTGCTGTGCTATAGCTTCGGTTAAGGTCAGTTCCCACCAACCAACATCACACCATTTGTCCAATTTGAAGCCGACATTTTTATAGGTAGCAAACCAGGTAAATCCCAGCCTTTCATGGAAGCCAACGCTTTCAGAATTGGGTATGGTAATTACAGCGTAGACCTTATAAATGCCTTGTGCTTTCAGCAATTCGAACAAAGCAGCATACAGTTTTGAGGCAACTCCTCTCTTTTTATACTCCCTATCCACATAAACAGAACATTCCACTACCCACTGATAAGCAGTCCGTTCACGATATGCTGAAGCGTAAGCATATCCTATAATCTTGCCATTTTCTTCCATAACAAGCCATGGGTATTTTTCTGAATAATTGGTGATTCGTTTTTCAAATGTTTGTATATCAGGTAACTCTGTTTCAAAAGTTATATACCCTTGCTGTATGAATGGAGCGTAGATAGTACGTATTTGACTTGCAAATTGAGGATTTGCTATAGATAACTTCATATTATGAAAAAATATATTTGAAAATAAAATTCTATATTGCAATCAAAAATAACTTAAATTATATATTTTTGAATTTATAAAAGCCATATGTGATCATTTATTAATTATTATCTATTTTTTTAATGTAAAACCTCTTTATTATGCACATGACCAAAAAACTGGCTATTGTTCCTTTTCTACTGCTTGTGTTAATTACCATTCTAAGCCTTTTCATGGGCCACAATCCTGTGGCAAGCCCAACAGACCCTAACGTTGATACCGGAGATACCGCATGGATGCTTACATCTGCCGCCCTTGTATTAATAATGACTCCCGGTTTGGCCTTCTTTTATGGGGGAATGGTGAAAAAGAAAAATGTAATATCCACAATGTTACAAAGTTTTATTTGCATGGCCATTGTATCAATTATTTGGGTAGTTTTTGGGTTTGGTCTAGCTTTCGGAGATGATATTGGGGGGTTATTGGTAATCCATCAACATTCATATTCATGAATGGAGTATTAGATGGTAAACCCTGGTCGCTGGCACCTACTGTACCTTTAGCAGTATTTGCCTTTTTCAATTGAAATTTGCTATTATTACTCCGGCTCTTGTTACTGGTGCTTTTTCTGAGCGGGTTCGTTTTACTTCTTATATTCTTTTTATTTGTTTATTCTTTGTACTTATCTATGCGCCTTTGGCGCACATGACATGGCACCCTGATGGCTTCTTATTAAAATTGGGTGTATTGGATTTTGCTGGAGGAACAGTAGTTCACATGAGTGCGGGTGTTGCTGCGCTTGCAAGTGCCATTTACCTGAGAAAAAGAACTGATCAGGAAATGAAACCAGCTCGTATCACTTACGTTTTATTAGGAACAGGGTTACTTTGGTTCGGATGGTTCGGTTTCAACGGCGGTTCGGCGATGGGTGCTAATAACCTGGCTGCAATAGCCTTGGGTACCACTGCGGTTGCCTCCGGAGCTGCTGCGTTTTCCTGGATTATTTTTGACGCATTAAGAGGTAAAAAACCGTCTGCCATGGGAACCAGCATCGGTGCTGTTGTTGGCTTGGTAGCGATTACACCAGCTGCAGGTTTTGTAAGCCTGGCTCATGCCTTGGTAATCGGCGTTGTAGCAGCAATAGTTAGTAACCTGATGGTAGAGTGGAGAACACGAACAAGCATTGACGATACTTTAGATGTATTCCCTTGCCACGGTGTTGGAGGTTTGGTTGGTATGATCCTTACCGGTGTATTTGCAAGCCCTGGTATTAATTCGGCAGTTGTGGATAAAGGTCTTTTCTTTGGCGAAACCAAATTATTCACTACACATATTTTAGTTGCAATTTGTGTATTGGTAGCCGTATTCATCATGACAATGATCATTTTGAAAATAACAGACCTAATCACTCCTTTGAGAGTTAGTGAAGAAGAAGAAGCTGAAGGTTTAGACATAAGCCAGTTAGGAGAAAGTTTATAAAAAACCTTAAATATTCTATTTCTTTGAAAAGTGCAAGCCAATTACGGTTTGCACTTTTTATTTTCACTGCTTCAAACCTATGCTTTCGATTTATTTTTTTATTTTTCAGAAAAATTGATGCTAATGAAGAAATGGCTCTCTGTCTTGTGCATATCAGCTTGCTATATGCAGTTACAAGCCCAGATAACTTATCCTGTCAACGGTATTTCAGATGAGCGTACAAAATATTATGCATTTACTAACGCTACTATTGTTAAAGATGCAAACACTCAACTCAATAATGCAACGCTGGTAATTAAGGACGGTAAAATTATTTCTGTTGGAAATACTGCCGTTCCTAATGGAGCAGTAGTAGTGGATTGTAAAGGGCAAGCGATTTATCCATCCTTTATTGATATTTACAGCGATTATGGCATTCAGGTTCCGCAACGCAACGGAGGCGCAAGCTCGTTTTTTGGCCCGCAGCAGCTATCAACAAATACTAAAGGCCCTTTTAATTGGAACCAGGCTATAAAAAGTGAAATAAATGCTTATGAACTTTTTCTACTGATACAAAACAGGCTGAAACCCTGCGGGCGCAAGGCTTTGGCGCTGTTGTTACCCATCAAAAAGATGGAATTGCCCGTGGCACAGGTGTCGCAGTTGTTTTGTCTGATGATAAAGAAAACCTGAATGTATTAAAAGATAAAGCTGCTACCTTTTATTCTTTTAGCAAAGGCACATCAACGCAGTCATATCCAACCTCAATGATGGGAAGTGTGGCTTTGCTCAGGCAAACTTTTTTAGACGCTGAATGGTATGCTAAAAATAAACCGGCTAAAGAAGGAATAAATAAATCGCTGGAAGCATGGAATAACAACAATGCCCTTCCTCAGATTTTTGAAGCCGGTGATAAGTGGGGGATTTGAGGGCGGACAAAATTGGTGACGAATTTGGCATACAATATATCATTAAAGGTGGCGACAACGAGTATCAGCGGATCAGGGAAATAGCCGAAACCAAAGCGGCCTATATTATTTCTTTGGATTTTCCGGAAACTCAAAATATAGAAGATCCGATGGACGCCAGATTTGTTTCTGTAACTGACATGGCCCATTGGGAGTTTGCGCCGGGAAATGCAGCTGCTTTGGAAAAAGCGAACATTCCTTTTGCAATTACAACCTCTGATCTTAAAGATCTGAAAACCTTCTGGCCTTCACTGCGCAAAGCTATTACTTATGGGCTAAGTAAGAAAGCCGCATTGGCTGCATTAACAACTACACCTGCTTCCCTTTTGAAAATTGATGATAAAGTAGGTTCTATAGAAGTAGGAAAAGTTGCTAATTTCCTGATCACTACAGGTGATGTTTTTTCTGAAAATACAAGTATTGTTGAGAACTGGGTAAATGGCGAACGTTATGATGTAAAAGCGAAAGCCAGCAAAGAGCAGGCGGGCCAATATAAACTGGTTATAACCGGTGCATCAGGAGTTTCAGAATATATCCTAGATGTTAAAAGCAATAGCCAGGCAAATCTTATTTCAAAAGATACACTCACAACCAAATTCAAATCGGATGGCACTTTGGTTTCTATTAATTTTTCGCTGAAACCTGCTACCAAGGCGGTTTCTGCTAAAAAGGATTCTACATTCAGTGCTGCACAGGCCGGATCTTTGTATCGGTTAAGTGGTGTGGATTATGGAAAAAGCTGGCAGGGTGTTGGTGCAGATAATAATGGTCAACCCGTGACATGGGTTGCTACTTATACAAAAGAATCTGTTATAAAAAAGATACAGCTGCGTCGAAATCTCAAAAGCCATTGGCTAAAATTAGTTATCCTTTTTCGCCTTATGGAAATGAAGTGTTGCCAAAGCAGGAAATCATCCTTATCAAAAATGCAACAGTATGGACCAATGAAAAAGAAGGAAGGCTTGAAGCCACGGATGTATTATTAAAGGAAGGTAAGATTGCACAAATTGGTAAAGGTATTAATGCAGCCGGAGCAAGAATTATAGACGGAAGTGGAAAATATTTGACACCTGGAATTGTAGATGAACATTCACATATTGCTGCATTTTCGATTAATGAAGGCGCTCAATCTGTTACATCTGAAGTGCGGATTGGCGATAATTTAAATCCAGATGATATTAATATTTACAGGCAGTTAAGCGGAGGTGTTACTACGTCGCATATTTTACATGGTTCTGCAAATACTATCGGCGGGCAAACACAGTTGATAAAACTCAGATGGGGCGCGGATGATGAAGGATTGAAGTTTAAAGGAGCTGATCCGTTTATCAAATTTGCATTAGGAGAAAATGTAAAAAGAACAGCCCAGCCGCAGGGAAATATCCGTTACCCCGATACGCGCATGGGCGTACAATCTGTACTTGCAGATGCTTTTCAAAGAGCGAAAGATTATGAAGCAAAAATCAAAGCCGGCGATAAAACGGTTCGAAGAGATCTGGAGTTGGATGCCCTGGTTGAAATCCTAAATGATAAACGTTTTATCACTTGTCACAGTTATATACAAAGTGAAATACTGGCGCTAATTGCAACTGCTGATGAATATGGCTTTAAAGTAAATACTTTAACGCACATACTTGAAGGATATAAAGTAGCCGACGCCATTAAAAAGCACGGTTCTAATGTTTCTACTTTTTCCGACTGGTGGGCTTACAAAACAGAAGTGCAGGATGCAATCCCTTACAATGCAGCTATCATGCACAAAGTAGGTTTAAATGTTTGTATAAATAGTGACGATGCAGAAATGGCGCGGCGCTTAAATCAGGAAGCGGCTAAAGTGGTGAAGTATGGCGGCGTTAGCGAAGAAGATGCTTTTAAAATGGTTACGTTAAATCCTGCAAAAGCTTTACATATCGATAATAAAGTTGGAAGTATTAAAGTGGGTAAAGATGCTGACGTTGTTTTGTGGAATGAAAACCCTTTAAGTATTTATGCCAAAGCATTATACACTATTGTTGATGGCGCAGTATACTTTGACAGGGAAAAGGATTTGGAAAAAAGAAAACTCATAAGCGCCGAACGCAATCGCCTGGTACAAAAAATGCTCGCTGATGCCAAGTCTGGTACGCCTACAGTTCCGGCCAAGCCTACAGCACAGGTTATTTTGCATTGCGAAGATAACGAACAGCACACCGGAATTTTGGAAGTCGATTCATATGAAGATAAACTGTAAACCATGTTAAAGAGAATTGTCATATTCATCATATTATTTTCTTTTAATTGCGTTTTACTGGCGCAGGATAATGTGTATCCTATGCCTCCGCAAAAAGGTAGCATCATAATTAAGAACGGTACTGTTTATACAGCTACAGGTTCGGTTATTAGCAACGGATCTGTCTTAATAAAGGATGGGAAAATTGCGCAGGTCGGCAATAATATAACAACTGATAATGACGCTACTATTGTTGATGCCACCGGCAAGAATGTATATCCCGGATTAATATTGTCGAGTACTGACTTAGGTCTTAGTGAAATTGGTAGCGGCGTTAGGGGGAGCAACGACTACTTTGAACTAGGTGCGTATAATCCATCAGTAAAATCAATTGTGGCTTATAATACTGATTCAAAAGTAATTAATACACTTCGTGCTAATGGCATATTACTAGCTTGTGTTGTGCCGCAGGGACGTCTGCTTACTGGCTCCTCCTCTGTTGTGCAATTGGATGCATGGACCTGGCAGGATGCTATTTATAAATTGGATAATGGAATGCATTTAAATATACCTATGTTAATGCGCTCGCCAGGAAGATCAAGAAATCAGGATGCCAGCGCCGATCCCGTAAAAAATGGTATAAAAACAATTGAAGATGTAGAATCTTTTTTGCACAAGCACAAGCTTACTTAAAACTTAATAAGAAAGAAAATACCAATCTGAAGTTTGAAGCCATGCGGCGTTGTTTGAGAAGAAGCAAAAATTATTCATTCATGCAGATGTTTCAAAACAAATATTGGTAGCAGTTGATTTTGCTAAAAAGTTTGATATTGATATTGTGTTAGTAGGTGGTTCAGATAGTTATTTAGTAGCCGACCTTCTAAAGCAAAATAATATACCTGTTATTCTGAATGCTTTGCATAGTTTGCCAACCATGCAAGACGATGATGTGGACCAGCCTTTTAAAACTCCAGCTATTTTACAAAAAGCAGGAGTTTTGTTTGCTATAAATGATAATTCCGATAATGCGAAATATCGAAATCTTGATTTCAATGCCGGTACTGCAGTCGCTTATGGACTTACAAAGGAACAGGCATTGGCCGCAATTACCATTAACCCTGCAAAAATACTGGGCATTGATCAGCAAACAGGTTCGATAGAAACGGGTAAAGATGCCAACATTATTATTTGTGATGGTGATGTGCTCGACATGCGATCCAGCGTTGTTACTGACGCCTTTATTCAAGGAAGAAAAGTGAATCTGGATAATAAACAGAACCAGTTATATGAGCGTTACAAACACCGATACGGTATAATGGACTAACAAGTTTCATTGTACTTGAGAATTTCCTCCACTCACGGATAGTCATTGCGAGCGTAGCGTAGTGATGCCGAATAATCTCCCGCACACACAGAATGTTTTCCATCGAACGAGTTTCATCCATTTACTTTGCTCCGGTCGTAATGACAAACACGCTGCAATCTTCATTGCGAGCGTAACAAAGTGAAGTCGAGCGATCTCCTGCACACATATGTTTCTGGCGATCGAGATTCCTCCACTTCGCTTTGCTCCGGCCCGGAATGACGAACACGCTGCAATCGTCATTGCGAGCGCAACATAGTGAAGCCGAGCAATCTCTTTCAAAATTTTAAAACAGGCTGACATCCTAATCGTTAATCGTCAGACCTGAACGGTCAGGCGAGATACTCTTTAGACTGTGTTTGACTTTGATCAATAATTTACTCTCTTTAAATAAAAAGTTAAACAAATGTTTGATTAATTTAAACGATTGTTTAATTTTGTGTTTCAAATGACAAAGAAGGAATATATTTTAGAAAAAGCTGAATCTCTTTTTGCGGAAAAAGGGTTCGATGCCACTTCAGTTAGAGATATAGCAAAAGCCGCCGGTATCAACATTGCCATGATATCTTATTACTTCGGTTCGAAAGATAAATTAATGGAAGAGTTGTTTAAGATGCGCATGAATATTGGCCTTGCTTATGTAAAAGATATCACCGATAATAGCTCACTTACCACTATAGGTAAAATTGAACG
Source organism: Paraniabella ginsengisoli (assembly GCF_022513635.1). GTDB lineage: Bacteria > Bacteroidota > Bacteroidia > Chitinophagales > Chitinophagaceae > Niabella > Niabella ginsengisoli. The sequence goes on from NZ_JAKWBL010000002.1 coordinate 342,270, forward strand.
GGCATTGTCAGGATATATTGATCGGGTGAAAAGTAACACTAAGTTTTATCATGTTATTTTAGCAGAACAGGCAACGAATAAGAATAAAAGTGTCATTCGTTTTCTAAATAAGTCTAAAGAAACTTATGCAACATTTTTTGAAGCGTTGCTTAAGGAAGGGCAACAATCAGGCTCCATAAGGGCTGGTATAGATCCTATTTTTTTCATGACAACTATTACGGGTACAATTATGCACGCGATTCTGAATAAGGAATTGTATGCGCAACATTATGGTTTAAAAGCTACCAAAGGCTGGAACGATGATGTTTATTTTGAAAAGGTGAAAGAACACCTTCAACTAATTACAAAAAATATTTTAGGGTATGAATCTGAAAGTTAAGGCCTTGGCCTTTGCATCTGTTTTTGTATTGATGCAGATGCTTGCAAGTGCGCAGGAAGCAAAGCGTATGAGTATAGAAGAAGCGCTTGAATTAGGTATTGCCAATAGCAAAAATCTGAAAATTGATGATGCGAAAATTGTAGAAGCAACTGCCGCAATTGACGAAGCAAAAAACAAACAGCTGCCTGATTTAAAGATCAGTGGAAGCTATTTGAGACTTACTAATGCGAATGTTAATTTAAGAACAGCACAATCATCATCTGAAGGCGGTGCGCAGCAGGAACTGCCCCAAAGGTGAACCAGGCGGCATACGGCATGGCTAATTTTTCTTTGCCGTTGTTCGCTGGCGGTAGAATAAAATTTGGTATTGAGTCTGCTAAATATTTGCTGGAAGCGGCTAAGCTTAATGCTGGAAGCGACAAAAATGCTATTGTTTATAATATCACACAGGCTTATGTAAACCTATTTAAAGCCTCTCAGATGGTTGGCGTTATTAAAGAAAATCTGGCAGTTTCTCAAAAAAGAGATTCCGATTTTCTTAATATGGAGAACAACGGCATTATTGCACGTAATGACAGATTGAAAGCTCAATTACAAACTTCAGATATTGAGTTGCAGTTGCTAGAGGCAGAGAACAATTTTAATATAGCCAATGTAAATATGGATCTTTTACTTGGCTTGCCTGAAACAACGTTGTTACAAGTAGATTCAACTTTTATTAATCAACAGGTAGATGCCAGGACTTTCAATGACTATGAACAACTCGCCTTGCAAAATCGAAAAGACATGCAAGCCATCGAGTTTCAACAGAAAGCTGCAGTATTAGGCACTAAAGCTGCCAAAGCAGAAAACTTGCCTACGTTGGCTTTGACCGGTGGGTACGTTGCTGCGGATATTCCAAAGTTGTTGACGATTACAAATGCTGTAAATGCTGGTGTTGGTATTCAATATAACCTCGCTAATTTATGGAAAAGCAACGCTGTTTTAAAGCAGTCAAAAGCGCGGGAAACGCAACTGGCAGCATCGCAGGCTTTACTTGTGGATGATATCAGGCTTAGTGTAAACGAAGATTACCAAAAGGCTTTTGTTGCCAAGCGAAAAATTGAAGTGTATGAAAAAGCTTTAACACAGGCAGCAGAAAACTATCGAATTACAAAAAATAAGTTTGATAATAGCCTGGTTACTATTACCGATTTGCTAGATGCTAACGTGGCGCTCTTATCAACAAGGATAAATGTGCTCAATGCAAGAGCTGATGCGGCTTTAGCCTATAGAAAGCTTTTGCAAACTACCGGCATCCTTTATCAATAATACTTTAATCGTTAAGATACAAATAACAAGACAAATCATGGAAACAAAAGAACAGGTTTCAGAACAACCAAAAGAAGCAAGAAAAAAGAAAAGCCCGGTATTCTTTATAATACTGATCGCAATGTTAATAGTGGGAGGATATTTTAGCATCACTCGTTATATTCATAGCAAGAGCCACGAAGAAACAGACGATGCACAGGTAGAAGCTAACCTAAGTCCTGTAATCTCCAAGATTTCAGGATATATAAGTGAGGTAAGAGTTAAAGATAATCAGTTTGTACACAAAGGAGATACTTTATTGATACTTGATAAAAGAGATCTTAAGTTAGCCCTTGAGCAGGCAGAAGCTGCATTGGGTACAGCGAGAAGCAATTTGGCATCTTCGCAGGCGAGCACTGCTGCAACTAATACGAATATAGGTACAGCAAATGCTGCAATAGCTACAGCAGATGCGCAAATAGAAGCTGCCAAAGTAAATGTTTGGCGTACTTCAGAAGATTTTAAAAGGTATGAAAACCTGATTAAAGATCATTCTATTACACAACAGCAATATGAGCAAGCGCTTGCTGCAAAGCAAACTGCAGAGAAACAGCTTCAGGTATTGATTGCGCAAAAGAATCAGGCCACAGCTCAAACATCTGTTGTTAAAGGACAGGTAAGTGCAAGTGCAGAGCAGGCTTCTATTGCAAGATCAAGTATTACACAAAGAGAAGTTGAGGTGGAAAATGCAAAACTTAATTTAGGATATACAATAATAACAGCTGCGGAAAGTGGCGTTGTTTCTAAGGTTCCGGTTCAAGTGGGCCAGTTTATACAAGCGGGGGCGCAACTGTTTAGCGTTGTGCTGAATGATGACAAATGGGTTATTGCCAACTTTAAAGAAACACAGGTTTCGAAGATGGTAGAAGGACAAAAAGTATCTGTGAAAGTTGATGCCTTTCCTAAAAAGGAATTTGATGCGGTACTGACTTCCTTTTCTCCGGCAACAGGTGCACGGTTTGCTTTACTGCCGCCAGATAATGCGAGCGGCAACTTCGTAAAAGTAGTACAAAGACTTCCGGTTAAAATTGAGTTTAACGATAAAAATGATTCGTTACTTAAAAAGTTAAGACCGGGAATGAATGTGGTAGTGGATGTGCATTTGAATTAAGTTCTATATACTATAGTCCATGACGCATGGATTAGTATGTTGATAGTAGTACATCAGTTGAAGAGTGCGACGCAATTGAGTTGAGCCATATTCTAAGGCTGGTAAAATAAAAAGAAATGGAAGATCAAAATTCGTTAGTAGAATACGGGTTTCGCAGGTTTATTGTTACCATAACGGCGATAGTGTGTGCGTTACTTGAAATAGTAGATACAACCATTGTAAACGTGGCATTGAATGAAATGAAGGGTAATATGGGGGCGACGCTTTCGGAGGTGGGTTGGGTGATTACGGCTTATGCTATTGGTAATGTAATTGTGGTGCCCATGACAAGCTGGTTGTCGCAGCAATTTGGAAGAAGAAATTATTTTGCTTTTTCTATTGCTTTATTTACAGTATGTTCTTTTTTATGTGGTAACGCAACAGATATTTGGGAGCTGGTGGCTTTCAGGTTTTTGCAGGGTGTTGGTGGTGGAGCTTTGTTAGTGACTTCACAAACGATTATTACAGAATCTTATCCTGCTGCAAAAAGAGGTATGGCGCAGGCTATATACGGGCTTGGTGTAATTGTTGGGCCCACTTTAGGCCCACCTCTTGGAGGTTATATTGTAGATAATTTCAGCTGGCCTTATATTTTTTATATTAATATTCCGTTGGGTATTATTGCTGTATTACTGACGTTACAGTTTGTTCGCAGCCCGAAATATGCAGCTAAAAAAACTTCCAGGGAAATAGACTGGCTGGGTATCTTTTTACTTGCTATTACGGTAGGCTCTTTACAGTTTATTTTGGAGCGTGGACATGAAGAAGATTGGTTTCAAAGCAATATGATTGTTATGTTCACGGCCTTCGCCATTTTCGGTTTTTTTCTTTTTTATCTGGCGAGAGCTTACCTATAAAAATCCAATAGTTGAATTACGAGTTTTGAAAAACGGAAATCTTCGAATAGGTACGATAATGTCGTTTATACTTGGCTTTGGATTGTACGGTTCCACTTTTATCATTCCTCTTTATACACAAAGCCTGTTAGGCTGGACCGCTTATCAATCGGGCATGTTGATGATACCTGCCTCGCTTACAACCGCATTTATGATGCCCATCGTGGGAAAGCTTATTTCGAAAGGTGTGCCGCAAAATTACATGGTGGCTGCGGGGTTACTATTATTTTTTGTTTACAGCTTTTGGGGATACAAGATCATTACACCAGATACTGGACAGGATAATTTTTTCTGGATGCTGATCGTTCGTGGCGTGGGGTTGAGTTTGTTATTTATACCCATTACTACAATGGCGTTATCGACACTTAAAGGCCAGCAAATAGGTCAGGGTGCAGCATTTACAGGCATGATGCGGCAATTAGGAGGATCGTTTGGAGTAGCAGCTATCACCGTATTTATGAGTAATCGTAATAGCTTATATAGAAGTGATCTTATTTCTAATTTGAATGTAAACGATCTTGATGTTCAGCAAAGAGTAGGAGCTATGCAACAAAGTTTTATGGGCAAAGGTATGTCTCCAGATGTTGCGTTAAATTCAGCGTACAAAGCGTTGGATTTTGCTGTAACCAAACAAGCTACTGTTTTATCGTATATGGATGTATTTTTATACTTGGGTGTATTGTTTCTTATTTGTATTCCTTTTATTTTAATGGTTAGAAATAAGAAAAGGAAAGAGGCGATTGACATGAGTGCAGCAATGCATTAGAATTTGTTTTGTTGTTTATTAAGTATGCGCGGCTGTTCGGCTGCGCATTTTTTTGCCTCTTAAATTCATTCAGGATTATATCATATATTAGTGTTGTATGTATAAAATGAGTTTACTAGTTATGACAATAGCTTGTTTGGCAAGTTGTATCTCCTATAGAAAAAGACCGACCCGATTGTTTAATGAAGTAATAGAACAATAAAACTTTCGACGTAGCCATTGTTCCGGGCGTTCCATTCAATAATAACAAATGGGACTCTGTGATGAAAGGACGGGTGCTTTGGGCTGATTTTCTTTATAAAAAAGGAATTATCAGAAATATTATTTTTCAGGCGGTGCCGTTTATTCACCTTATTACGAAGCTAAAATTATGGGATTATACGCCCAACAATTGGGCATACCTGACACCAATATTTTTTACGAAACAAAAGCTGAGCACAGTACTGAAAACATATACTATTCTTATGAGTTAGCCAGGGACAAGGGATTTAAAACAATTGCTCTGGTAACAGATCCATTCCAGTCATCTTTAACTAAGCGATTTACGCGCCGACGCTTTGCTACACCAATTCAACACATACCATTTATGGTAGATACATTAAAGAAATTGAATGGTAACGATTATACAATCGACCCCGTGACCGCTTTTGAGTCGGATTTTAAATCGATACTTGATCGTGAAAATTGGTTCAGAAGATTTAGAGGAACCTTGGGTGCTTTTATTCCATGGAAAAATCGAAAGGGTGGGAAAGTGGCGCCGTTGTAGAACCTTGATTTGATAATATGTTTATATATTGTTAGCCTCTTGCATAGCAATTCTTTTAAAACCCATACAAAAATAACCCGTCATCGTTAAAGAAATTAACAGATAAAACAGAATAAAATATTTTAGATATGGAGATATGTCGTTTAATCTAAACCAGTCCTTTGTTGATATGATAATAATAGCGGCATAGATAAATTTAACAAATTCCCAAATCCAGGCCATTTTATGGTTGTCCATTAGCTCGGAAAAAGCATAAACAAAAAGAAATATAAAAACACCATAAAGGAAGATGCCCGGTGCGCCAATATGGGCTATACTTCCAAAAAGATATGATATAAAAAGTAGCAAAGCTATTAGTTGAACCCATAACCAACTTCTCATGAAAGGCAATAGATATGTAGTGTATTTTTTAAAATCGTATACATCATTTATTTTATAAATCGGGTATTTTTCTGATACATCGGCAGGCCTCCATCCTGTTGGCATAAGCCAAATGCGTATTTTATCTTTCCAATTTTGCGTGTGCCATGCATCTTTTATCAATAAAGCAACATGTTGAAAATTGATCTTAATTGGATTCCACGTTTGCACAGGTCGTGTAATGCCATACACCGGCGGTTTATCAGGCAGTTCTTCCTGAAATGTACCAAATAGTTTATCCCAGAAAATAAATATCTGAGAATAATTCTTGTCCAGATATTCCAGGTTTATAGCATGATGAACCCGATGATGAGACGGCGTCACAATTATTTTTTCAAGAAAGCCCATCTTTTTTATATGAACTGTATGATACCAGAATTGCGCAAATAAATGCAGCGGAGCAACAACTGCTATGACTTTTTCGGGAACACCTAATAGTGCGGCGGGCAATAAAAAAATTGCGAAGATCTTTACCAGGCCGGAAATACTTTGCCTTAGCGCGCAAGCCAGGTTAAATTCCTCACTGCTATGATGAACTAAATGTCCATTCCAAAAAAAGTTATACCTATGTTGAATTCTATGTACCGCATAACCCGAAAAGTCAAGCACTAAAAAAGCTACAACATAAGTAAGCCATGTAGCCTTAATATTATATATAGACAGATTTTCTAGCAGCCAGCCATATCCATATATAGCAATGCTAATGCCCAGTACATCTTTGGTTACATTCGTTACTCCGCTTAAAAGGCTGCTGATCATATCCTGAGTGTTCACATTATCTACTCCTTTTCGCCAGGCAAACCATTTTTCAAATAACACAAGTCCTAAAAATGCAGGCATTGCAATCAATAATATTTTCCCGTAAGTTTCCATTAATCAAGCGCAGTAAAATTATCAATCTTTTTTAGAAAAGTGTATTTTAAATAATGTCCATACGTAAGGTTTACGTTGGGAATATTAAAAAGTAAGTGTAAAATTAATCAGTAAAATCTTCCATCATATTAGTGAAACAACACATTTTTTAACCTCGGGTCTTGCTCTATTTTCGATTTGCGATAAAAGGCTTGTTATTATGAGCGAGAAAATATATTACGAAGATTTTATTTTAAACCAATCCCGAAAAACTACCGGACGAACGATAACCGATGCGGATATTGTATTGCATGCCGGACAATCGGGCGATTTTTACCCTCATCACATGGATGAAGAATGGTGCAAAACGCAACCTTTTAAAAAACGTATTGCACATGGAACACTTATATTCAGCGTTGGGGTGGGTTTGTCTGCCGGCATTATCAATGAGGTGGCAATGACTTATGGTTATGACAGGTTGCGTTTTATTAATCCGGTTTTTATCAACGACACTATAAAGGCAACAGTTACAATAAAAGAGAAAAGAGATCATAAAAAGCCTGCTTATGGCATCGTGACAGAGTTATTGGAAGTACATAATCAACAGGATCAATTGGTGATGGTATGTGAACATTTACTTTTGGTTGAAAAAGAAATGCCGATGCCTGATATTGTTTTAAAAGGAATTACATGGAACCATAGTCGTGGTATAACTCCGTTACAAGCCGCTTCACAGCGCTTTTCAGAGTTATATCCTTCAGTAGAAATACAATGGCATAAGCGTAGCCTACAGCAGTTTGCTGATTTTCCAATTGAAAAACTGACGGAAGAATATGATTTATTAATCATCGATCATCCCTGGGTAGGCACAGCGGCTACCACAAATTGTGTGTTGCCACTTGATGAGCATTTATCAGCCGAATATCTGAAAGATCAACAGATCAATAGTGTCGGAAATTCGCATAACAGTTATAACTACGATGGCCATCAATGGGCGTTGGCAATAGATGCGGCAACACCTGTAGCCAGTTACAGAAAGGATTTGATTGATGCAGCTGATGCAGCAGTACCGCATACATGGAGCAAATTACTAGATTTGGCTAAAGCCGGACGTGTTGCAGTTCCTGCCATTCCCATTGATCTGTTAATGAACTTTTATACATTTTGTATTGCGCGTGGCAAAGCTCCGTTCGACAGTGCAAGGGCAGTGATTGACGAACAAACGGGAATTAGTGCGTTAACTACCATGAAAGAATTATATTCGATTGTTGACCGATCCATGTTTGAAAAAATCCTATAGCTGTTGCTGAAATAATGACTAATAGCGATGAATATTGGTATTGCCCTTTTGCTTATGGTTACACAAATTATTCGCGTATTGGCTATGCTAAACATTTGCTTACATATACTGATGTAGTGAGTTACGATGGTAAAAAATTAAGCACAACCATTGGCGGTACTGGCCTTTCGGTATCTGCTTTTTCAAAACATCAGCAAGAGGCTGTTGCTTTTACGGAATTCGTTTGCTCGCCGCAATATCAAATAAATGGATATATATATAATGAGGGGCAACCCGGATATTTGCAGGCATGGAAGAGCCAATTGAACAATGAACTAACTAATAATTTTTTTAGTAATGTGCTTCCAGTGATGGAGAACGGATACATGCGACCAAGATATCATGGATATCTTCATTTTCAGGACGAGGCGGGTATTTATGTGCAGGAGTATTTATTGGGGAAGCAAAAAAGTGAAAGTCTGGTATTAGAAAAGTTGAATGAAATTTACATGAAATCTATTGAGAAAAATTTGTCAAAAGTCTTCATCTGATGTTGTTGCCATTAAAGGGTTTAATAGTAATTGAATTTAGCCAGTATCTTTCCGGCCCGTCTGCCGGGTTGCGATTGGGAGATCTGGGTGCAAGAGTTATTAAGATCGAACGGCCTGGTAGCGGAGATCCTAGCAGAAAACTGGCTATTAAAAATCTTTGGGTAGGTGATGATGCGCTTAACTTTCATGCCATCAATCGTAATAAAGAAAGTTTTACTGCAGATCTGAAAGATGCAACAGATCTGGATTTGGTCAAAAAGTTAATACTGAAGGCTGATGTGATAACGCATAACTTTCGGCCCGGAGTAATGGAAAAGTTGGGATTAGGATATAATGATATAAAAAAATAAACGATCGAATTGTTTATACAGAAATTACGGGATACGGAAAAAGGGGGCCGTGGAAAGATAAGCCCGGACAGGATTTATTATTACAATCACTTTCCGGCTTGGCATATACAACCGGTGATGATGGAGATGGGCCAATGCCTTTTGGCCTTTCGATTGTCGACAGTATCTGCGGCATACATGCCGTGCAGGGAATATTGGCTGCACTCATCCGCCGTCAAAAAACAGGTACTGGAGGGCTTATTGAGTTAAGCCTTTTGGAATCAGCTGTCAATTTTCAGTTTGAGCTTTTTACAACTCATTATCACAGTACGCAGGCAATAAAGAGGAGCAGGATCAGCAATGGCAATCCTTTATTAGGCGCACCTTACGGCATTTATAAAACAAAAGACGGATACATCGCACTCGCAATGATGAGCATGCCTTTATTACAAGAAGCCTTAGGCATTGCACAATTAAAAGAGTATGCTCAAAATGATGTATTTGAAAAGCGCGATGAGATAAAGGAAATTATAGCCAAACAATTACTGGTAAAGGAAACAAGGTATTGGTTACAGCGCTTGCTGAATCTTGGGTTGTGGGCTTCAGACGTAAATAATTGGGATGCACTTGTACAGACGGAGTTGTTTAAGAACATCAAAATGCAAAACAGGATTGATTTGGGTGCTGGTAAAGGTTTTGCAACAACACGGTGTCCTATTCGTATTGATGGTGAACACATCCTCTCAGAAAAAGCAGCGCCATTATTGGGAGAACATACTGAAAAGATTAAGGAAGAGTTTTTATTGTGAGAGCATACCGATAAAGAATGAAGAAGTTCGAAGGACTTCAATACAAATGACCGCCAATCCAATTGGCGTTAAAAGAAAAAAATGAATTTGCTTCAGGATATATTAGTTGTCGACTTTAGTCAGTTTTTATCAGGTCCTTCTGCGTCCTTATGTCTTGCTGACTTTGGAGCGGAAGTTATTAAGGTTGAGAAGCCTGATACAGGTGATATCTGTCGGGAGTTGTATGTATCTGATGTGGTTATTGATGGTGAATCATCTATTTTTCATGCCATCAACAGGAACAAAAAAGCTATGCTGCCGATCTGAAAAATATTGATGATGTTTCAAAAATAAACAAGCTGATTGCGCAGGCAGATGTAGTGATGCATAATTTTCGTCCTGGTGTAATGGAGCGATTAGGCTTTGATTATGAAAGCGTAAAACTTATTAACCCGTCTGTCGTATATGCACAGATCAGCGGATATGGTGAAGAAGGTGATTGGAAACATTTGCCAGGACAGGATTTATTATTGCAGTCAATTTCAGGTTTAGCTTGGTTGAACAATAGTAGCAATGCCAATCCCACGCCAATGGGTGTTTCAGTTGTAGATATGCTGGCTGGCGCACACCTTGCGCAGGGCATTCTTTCTTTATTGTATCGAAAAGGTGTGACAGGCGAGGGCGGAAGTATTCAAGTTAGCATGTTAGAAAGCGCATTAGATTTTCAATTTGAAGTATTAACCTGTTACTTTAATGATGGAGGCCAATTGCCTCAAAGAAGTGCTGTAAATAGCGGCCACGCTTATGTTGCGGCACCTTATGGTATCTATAAAACAAAAGACGATTATATAGCAATCGCTATGGCGGATATTGTTCAGCTCGGACATTTACTAAACAGTAGTGAATTGGCGGCATACAATGATAAGAAAGAATGGTTTGATAGAAGAGATGAAATAAAATCGGTATTAGCGCGCCACCTTTTAACTAATACAACGTCATATTGGTTAAACGTTCTTGAGCCGGCTGGTATTTGGTGTTCGAAGGTTTTGGATTATGAACAACTAACAGAAGAAGAAGGGTATAAGGCGCTTGATATGGAAGTGGTCGTGAAAACCAGCAATGGTATTGCTATTAAGACGACCCGATCGCCAGTGCGTGTAGACGGTGAATTGCTAATTAGCGAAACCGGAGCTCCGGGATTGGGTGAACATAATGATGCGATTGAAGCAAAATTTAATATTGGTGTAAAACCTGAAATGATTGGTGTAAAATAAAATTCTCGTTAGGATTTTCTTTAAAAGCTTAAATGATTGTTGAACGTTTATGATAGTTGATACGCATGTACATATCTGGAATTTACAACGATCCAACTACGATTGGTTGAAAGGAGCTCCTGAACTTCTAAATAAAAACTATTCTCTTAACGAACTCGAAGTCCAGCGATCAAAAGCGTCGATAGATGCAGGTTTGCTGGTACAGGCAGAGAACAGTTTGGAAGATACTGCTTTGATGCTTGAGGCTGCAAATGAACATGAGTGGATAAAAGGTGTGGTAGGTTGGTTACCGCTTATGGAACCTTCGAAGACGGAGCGGTTATTTCAGACTCATGTTTCTCAGGAAAAGTATTTTAAGGGTGTCAGGCATTTGATACATGATGAACCGGACGATGAATGGCTATTGCAGGATACGGTAATAGATAGTTTAAAATTACTGGCTTCGTATCAAATACCTTATGATATTGTTGGTGTAAAGCCCGCTCACATCCGTGTTGCATTAAAACTTGCGGAGGTAATACCCAATTTAAAAATGGTTTTTGATCATCTGAATCAGCCGCCTGTTCAGGCCGGGAAACAATTTGGTGAATGGGGTGAGTTGATGAACATTGCTTCTCAACATCCTAATTTTTATGCTAAGATTTCTGGGTTAGGAACAACTGCGGGTAAACAGCTTTTTACAGTTGAACACATCAAACCGTATATTGATTTCGTAATAAATAAATTTGGAACGGCGCGTTGTTTTTGTGGTGGAGATTGGCCCGTTTCGTTATTGGGCGTGGATTATGTTAGTACCTGGATTGTGTACAAGCAAGTGATAGATGAATTGTTGCCCGATGAAAAGCAGCAACAAAAGGTGTTTAGCGAAAATGCTATTTCATTTTATAACCTTGTGTGATGGATTTTCGACGTTTATATAGGTTGCCATATATACCACAGTACAAGTGTGCGACGCAACGAAGATAATAATAGTTCATCTGCCTGGACAATAAATTAGATAGTACTGATAAAACAATAACAATGCAATTATTTGAGGGAATATTTTTCACGGTGTTGGTGCTTCTTCGGCTGCATTGTGCTATACGCCTGAAAAAAAGTAAAAGGCTGGAGCTGGCAAACCTACTGGTTGGCACAGGCATCTGTATGTTGGTTTTTGTTGCCTTTAATTATTGCCTGGATTACGATCCCTTCATTAGGTAAGGTATTGTCGGAGGCTCCGGTGGAGGCAATGCGAAATGCATTTTTATTGGGGATGGCTTATGGTGTAGGTGGTACCGCTTTTGGTATGGCTATTAGGCATATTGGCTTTTCACTAACTTATGCTATCTCTGTTGGCATTTCTTGTGTGTTAGGAACACTTGTTCCGCCATTGATGGACGGCACATTGGGTGAGGCTCTTAGTGGTAAAGGTGGAAGTTGGATACTCACCGGCGTGTTGCTGGGTGCAATGGGTATTGCTTTTTGCGGTGTGGCTGGCAGAGGAAAAGAAAAAGATGTAGCACAAAGTCACACAAGTTTTTCTTTTAAAAAAGGATTGCCCTTGTGTCTGTTAGCTGGTGTGCTGTCTGCATTTTATGGCTTTGCTATTAACGCTGGTAAGCCTATTTCAGATATTGCTGCTAATTATGGTGCTGGGAATTTTCAGGTAAATGTGGTGTACATATTTTCTAACACGGGTGCTTTTGTTATTACACTTGCGTATACATTATGGCTTCATATAAAAAATAAAACTTTTTCTGAATATAAACATGTTAATAGTCGCGGACTAGGCACAAATTATCTGATGGCTTTACTTACCGGCATTCTATGGTATGGACAATTCTTTTTTATGGATTAGGCCATGTCAGATTAGGAAAATATGAATTTTCAAGTTGGGCCATTCACATGATCTTATTGGTATTTTTTAGTTCGCTGGTTGGTATTGTATTAAAAGAGTGGAAATTTACAAGGACTGTAACCCGCCGTATGCTTGGGTTTGCATTGGCAATACTTCTATTGTCAGTATTGGTATTGACGTACGGTAACTATTTAGGAGGAACATGATATGATTAATAATAATCCGGATATACCTATTTGCATCATCGGCGCTGGCGGCATTGTAGCCGATGCACATTTACCTGCATATAAAATAGGCGGCTTTGAAGTAAAGGGTATTGTAAACCGAAACAAACAAAAAGCAACCGCCCTTGCGGAGAAATTCAAAATAGCAAAAGTATATGATACCATAGAGGAGATGGTTGCTGAAAATGGCACTAATGTGATCTATGATTTTGCATTACCTGCTTCCGAAATTATACCAGTACTTGAGCAGTTACCTGAGAAAGCAACGATACTTATTCAAAAACCTTATGGAGAAAGTTTGGAGGAAGCAAAAGCGATTCATGAACTTGCTCAAAGTAAACAGATGCTGGCAGGTGTTAATTTTCAAATGCGTTTTGCTCCTTACATTTTAGAGGCGAAGCAAATGATAAAAGAAGAAAAATTAGGAGCCATTACAGATATTGAAGTTTACGTTAATGTACATACACCCTGGAATCTTTGGGACTTTCTGTTCACTAAAGAACGTATGGAAATAAACTATCATAGTATTCATTATATAGACCTTATTCGCTCATTTTTAGGAACGCCCGAAAAACTATTTGCACGAACGTTTAAACATCCGCAGTCGATGCAGTTGGCATCTGTTAAATCCAATATCATTATGGATTATGGGGATATGGTGCGCGCAACAATTCATACCAATCATAATCATGAGTTCGGTTATCAAAAACAGGAGTCTTACATAAAAATAGAAGGGGAAAAGGGTGCTATTAAAATAACCTTCGGTGCACTGATTGATTATCCACACGGCGTTTCCGATGTATTTGAATATGTTTTATTGGAAGATAAAAACCCTGGATGGAAACAGAAAGATATTGACGGAACATGGTTTCCACATGCGTTTATTGGAACTATGCAGCAAATGATGTTAGCAAAAGCCGGCATCATTGAAAAGCCTGAAAATAGTATTGACGACGCGTTAATGACAATGGCTTGTGTTGAAGCCGCTTATGCCAGCAATCAAATTGGGGGAATATTAATTGATGATTTTTTATAAAAATAAAGTACAGGTAAATATGATGCGATTAACCTGGCTGTTGGTTTTTGGGATTCTTGCCAACACGTCTTTTGCTACAGTAATCAGAAAAGTTATTATAGTCAATCAACTCCCTAATCAACCTCGCGTTGAATATGGAATAGATGCTTTGAAGAATAAGTTACAATCGATTGGTTATGCTGTTGATGTTGTAACTAAAGCCAACACTCCTTATAAGAATCAACAGCTGATTGTTATAAATAAAAATTTTAGAAAGGATCTTAAGAAAGAAGGTTTTTCCATCAGGGCTGAAAAGAATACTATAAACATTACGGGTGCTGATCCTTCAGGCTTATTGTATGGTTGCTTGGAGCTTGCGGATATTGCTGTAAATAACAGATCAATTCCTGAAAATATAAATGTAAAAGATGCGCCGGAAATGGTGCTACGTGGTGAATGTATAGGTTTACAAAAGCCTTATTATTTGCCAGGCAGAACAGTTTATGAGTATCCTTACACGGAAGAAACTTTTCCCTGGTTTTATGATAAGAAATTATGGCTACAGGTTTTGGACTCGATGGCTGTCAATAAAATGAATTCGCTGTATTTATGGAATGGTCATCCCTTCGCCTCATTGGTGAAACTGAAAGAGTATCCTTATGCGGTTGAAGTAGATGATGCAACTTTTGCAAAGAATGAAGATATATATCGCTTCCTTACAACTGAAGCTGACAAGCGCGGTATTTGGGTAATACAAATGTTTTATAACATTATTGTATCAAAACCTTTTGCAGAAAAGCATGGTTTAAAAACACAGGATCGTGAAAGACCCATTATTCCTGTCATTGCAGATTATACAAAAAAATCGATAACAGAATTTGTAAGAAAGTATCCTAATGTAGGATTATTGGTTTGCCTTGGCGAAGCAATGGAAGGTGTTGGGAAGGACGACATTGAATGGTTTACCAAAACAATTATTCCGGGAGTGCAGGATGGTATGAAAGCCGCGGGGTTAAAGGCTGAACCGCCAATTGTATTGCGTGCGCATGATACGGATGCGCCTGCTGTGATGAAAGCTTCTTTGCCCTTGTATAAAAATTTATATACAATGGCAAAGTTTAATGGCGAGGCATTAACCTATCAAACGCCACGTGGTAAATGGGCTGAGCTACACCAAACATTAAGTAAGCAGGGAAATATTCATATAGAAAATGTTCACATTCTGGCCAATCTCGAACCATTTCGTTATGGCTCCCCACGCTTTATTCAGGAGAGTATTGTGGGTATGCATGAAGCGATGGGCGGGAACGGTTTACACTTATATCCACAAGCTTCTTACTGGGATTGGCCTTATTCGGCTGACAGTATAAAAGGCGGTGAGAGGTTGTTGCAAATTGAACGGGACTGGCTTTGGTATAAAACCTGGAGCCGGTATGCATGGCAATCTAAAAGAAATAGAACAGAAGAAGTCGCGTATTGGAGTAAGATTTTGGGAAATGAGTTTGGTGCGAATAATACAGACGGCGCCCATATTTTAAAAGCTTATGAAGAGATCGGCGAAATTGCACCTAAGCTATTGAGAAGGTTTGGAATCACAGACGGAAACAGGCAGACCTTAACGTTGGGTATGTTGATGACACAACTCATCAACCCATATCGTTATGGTTTGTTTACATTGTTATATGAGGCTGAAAGTCCTGTTGGCGAGTCTTTGGCCGAGTACGCGGAAAAAGAATGGAATGCTGTGCAACATATTGGAGAAACGCCGGTGCAAATAATCAGCGAGGTAAAAGAACATGGCGACAAAGCTGTTGCTGCAATCAATGATGTAAAAAGCGTTGTAAAAAATACGGAAGAATTTGATCGTATAAAGAATGATATTTTTAGTTATCAGGCCATGTCTTATCATTATGCTTTTAAAACCGAAGCCGCTTTAGCGATACTGCGATACAAATATTCTAATGATATAAAGGATTTAGACAAAGCACTGCCTTTATTCCAGCAAAGCGTTGACTGGTATAAGAAACTTACTGATTTAACAAAGGGAACTTATTTATATGCGAATAGTATGCAAACCGGTGCACGAAAAATTCCTTTATCAGGATCGGGCGGCAGGTATAAAAACTGGTCTGATGTTTTGCCGGTTTTTGAAGAAGAGTTATCTACATTCCAAAGAAAAGTGGATTCCTTAAAACATCTGAAACCCGGTGCGTTAGAAAATGTCACACCATTAAAAAATGCAGTGGTGAAGATCGTTGGCAATTTTCAGTATTATAATATTGATAGTTTATCACAACCATTTTCAGATAAGCCCTATACTATAAGATCTTTTGCAGGCGAGCTAAAAGATTTGCGTGGATTAAAAACTTCTTTTAAAGATCAGATTGCTAATGGAACTGAAATTTCATTCAGCAATAAAAAACGGGTGAAAGTATTGGTAGGTTTTTTCAAACCTCAGAAAGCCGCATTTTCTGTAGATACAGTTTATTTAAAACAACCTGAGCTAGAGACAAATGCAACTGCCAATGAATATGGACAAGCCGATACTAAAATAGCCAACGCTATGATTATTCCGGGTATGCCACAATTGCATGTGCATAGTTATGAATTTGCACCGGGACAAAATACCCTGAAACTCGCTAAGGGCGTGGCTTTGATATTGGGTTTTGTAGATGCGGATGCTCCATTGCGTGTATATGACGCCGGATTATATGAAAGCGGAAATAGAAAACAAGTTGACTGGTTGTTTGAATAGCTATTTACACATTGATATTACCAGCCCGAAGGGCTTAAACTATAATGACCGGGTGCGTAGCTCCCTGAAAAAATAAAAATTATAAATGAAATATTTTCTTAGTGTTTGGATATTGGCGTTTTTATGTTTTGTTGAAGTACAGGGGCAGCAGTATTTTGATGTTACAAAATATGGAGCAAAAAGAGACAGTAGCGCTAAAGCCACGCTTGCTATAAAGAAGGCGATTGATGCTGCAGTTAAAGTAGGTGGCGGAACAGTTTATTTCCCTGCTGGAAAATATCTTACCGGGCCTATTCATTTGAAAAGCAACATCACCATTTTTATAGATGCCGGTGCTGAACTACATTTTAGTGATGATTTTGATGATTATCTGCCAATGGTTGAAAGCCGTTATGAAGGTGTGGATGTAACAAGTTTCTCGCCTTTATTTTATGCTTACAAAGCAGAAAATATAGCCATTGTAGGAAGAGGTATTATTGACGGGCATGGAAAGAAATGGTGGGATTTTGTAGAAGGGTATAAGAACGATCAGCCGCGTAGCAAATGGCAGAAAATATTTGATGAGAAAAATAAAAATATTCTTTTGCCTGATGATCCTAAACAAATGAAGCGAGGTTTTTTAAGACCACCATTCATTCAACCGATGTATTGCAAAAATGTATTGATTCAGGGAATCACTATTCGCAATTCGCCTTTCTGGACAGTGAACCCCGAGTTTTGCGATAATGTAACCGTTCATGCGGTAACGATAATTAATCCGCAAAGACAAGCTCCTAATACAGACGGCATCAATCCTGAAAGCTGCAGCAACGTGCGCATTAGCGACTGTTTTATTAGTGTGGGCGATGATTGTATCACGATCAAGTCGGGTAAAGATCAGCCGGGACGTGCAAAAGCTAAACCTGCGGAAAATTATTCCATTACAAATTGTACCATGTTAAGTGGTCATGGAGGTGTGGTTATTGGCAGTGAAATGAGTGGCGATGTAAAAAAATAACGATCAGCAATTGTGTATTTGATGGAACCGACAGAGGCATTCGTTTAAAAACTGTTCGCGGTCGCGGTGGCGTTGTAGAAGATATTCGAGTAGATAATATAGTGATGAAGAATATTAAAGACCAGGCAATCGTATTGGATATGGAGTACGCAAAGTCTTCGCCAGAACCGGTTTCGGAGCGAACGCCTCAGTTTCGGAATATTCGTTTGAGTAATATTACGGCCTATACAAACGAAGCCATGTATATCAATGGCATTGAAGAAATGCCCGTAAGCGAGATCAGTCTTCATGATGTTGTGTTCGAAGCACAGCGTGGTATAACCATTAAGAACGCAAAAGATATTCAGTTGCACAATGTACGTGTAAATACCACAGTTGGCAGTTCTTTAAAGGTTGATAATACTGAACGTTTGCTGATTAATAGTTTTGAAACAGCAAAGCCGTTGCCAGGAGCCTCTGTAATCAGTTTAAATAATGTAAAACAAGCATTACTTCAAAATGCCTGGCCTTTTGAAAATACGAACAAGTACTTGGAGATAACTGGCGAGCATACAAAGAACATCAATTTACAAGATAATCTTTTTGAGGATGAGTTGATTTTGGTAGGTAAAGAAGTAGATACAAAAGAGATTAAACGTAATTAGAAATGAATAGCAAATTATTTTTTCTCAAAAAAATCGTTATTGGTGTTGCAGCTTTAATCTTTACTGTTTCTGCTGCTGCGCAGGATTTGCAATTGTGGTATGATAAACCAGCTACAAAATGGGTTGAAGCATTGCCTATTGGTAATGGTAGATTAGGAGCCATGATTTTCGGAGGCATAAAAGACGATAGAATACAGTTTAATGAAGAAACATTATGGACGGGTTATCCGCGTAATTATAATAAACCAGGAGCATACAAATATTTAGACTCGATAAGAAACTTATTGTTTGAAGGAAAGCAAAAGGAAGCTGAAGCCCTTGCCGGGCGTGAGTTTATGGGCTTGAAATCAGATGATGGTGATAGACATGCATGGATCAATAAAATGAAATCGATTCTTCTATTAAAAAATAATCCATCAAAGCCTGCGTACAATGATGCTTCCTGGAAAACGATGAATGTACCCAATTATGATGGATGGGAGGCTGAAGGTTTTGAAGGAATGGACGGGGCTGTTTGGTTCAGATATCAATTTGATCTGCCGCAGAAATGGAGCGGAAAAGATCTTAAATTGGACATTAATAAAATTGCTGAATATGATTTTACTTACATCAACGGAACGTTAATCGGTTCTCAAGATAACGCCGATGCAAGAGACTATATAATTCCTAAATCTGTATTGAAACCCGGCAGAAATTCCATTGCCATTTTAGTATTGAACTTTACCGGAAAAGGCGGTATTATGGGCTATAAAGATGCCACCAAACATATTGGTATTTATCCTGTGGATGGCGATGAAAAAGATAAGATGTCTCTTAATGGTAGCTGGAAATATTATATTCAAAATACTGATGTACCCGCTGTAGGCCAATACCAGGCTGCATATCAGCCGTTCGGTGATTTGAATTTTAAGTTTGATGTAGATGAATCAAATATACAAAATTACAAACGTACACTTGATTTGAACGAGGCGGTTGCAACTACCAGTTACTCTTATAATGGTGTTAATTATAAAAGAGAATATATAGCTACAGCGGTAGATCAGGCATTTGTTGTGCATTTCTCTGCTGATAAAAAAGCGAGCCTGAATTTTACAGCGGAATTAAGTAGTCCTCATAAGGCCGCCATCGTTAATCGAATAAACGGAAATACCATATCACTTGCTGTAAAAGTGAAAGACGGTGTATTGAAAGGTGTTAGCTATCTTACTATAAACACAACAAGAGGAGCAGTGTCTGTTCAAAATAATAAAATAATAATAGCTAATGCAGATGCAGTTACGGTCTATCTTACGGCTAACACTAACTACAAAAACTATAAAGACATAACGCCGACCCTGCACGTGTCGGTTTGGCAACACTTTCAAAAATAAAAAGTAAAAACTGGCAACAGCTAAAAGGTGCACACGTTAAAGAATATCAGAAATATTTTAACACCTTTTCCATTTTATTGGGAACAAAGGATGTTGACAATAGCATGAACATCCCTACAGATCAGCGTTTGAATCATTTTGCTACCGCTAATGATCCATCTTTTCTTTCGCTTTATGTACAGTATAGTCGTTATTTATTAATTAGTAGTTCATGGCCGGGGACACGCCCCGCAAACCTTCAAGGTATTTGGAACGATTTGTTGTCGCCGCCGTGGGGTAGCAAGTACACAACCAATATCAATGCAGAGATGAATTACTGGCCTTCTGATTTGTTGAACCTGTCGCCCATGCAGCAGCCTTTGTTTCAAATGATCAAAGAATTGTCAGCAACAGGTAGCCAAACTGCTAAACAATATTATAATGCGCCGGGTTGGGTATTGCATCATAATACAGACCTGTGGCGAGGTACAGCGCCTATCAATGCTTCTAATCATGGCATTTGGGTTACAGGTGGCGCGTGGATGTGTGATCATTTATGGCAGCATTATTTGTTTACACAAAGCAAAGAGTTTTTAAAAGATACGGCTTATCCTATCATGAAAAATGCTGCGTTATTTTTCAATTCATTTTTGATAAAAGACCCTGTTACAGGCTATTTAATAAGTACTCCATCCAACTCACCCGAACAAGGCGGACTTGTAGCGGGACCAACGATGGATCATCAAATCATCCGCAACTTATTTAAGGCTGTGGCGGAAGCAAGTGATATTTTAAATGTTGATGCGCCGCTTCGGGAAATACTTTTAAAAAAGTATGATCAAATTGCACCTAATAAAATAGGGCGTTACGGCCAGTTGCAGGAGTGGATGCAGGATGTAGATGATACAACTAATAAGCATCGCCACGTCTCTCATTTGTGGGGTGTATATCCCGGCAGCGAAATTAATTGGGAGCATTCGGAAGAGCTTATGAAAGCCGCAAGACAATCTTTGTTATATCGTGGCGATGCTGCGACTGGCTGGAGTTTGGGCTGGAAGATCAATCTTTGGGCGCGTTTCAAAGATGGCGATCATACTTATAAACTCATACAAATGTTGTTAAGCCCGGCAAAGGGCGGTGCAGGAAGTTATCCTAATTTATTTGATGCACATCCTCCTTTTCAAATTGACGGAAACTTTGGAGGCGCTGCTGGAGTTGGTGAAATGTTGGTTC
Source organism: Paraniabella ginsengisoli (assembly GCF_022513635.1). Taxonomy (GTDB): domain Bacteria; phylum Bacteroidota; class Bacteroidia; order Chitinophagales; family Chitinophagaceae; genus Niabella; species Niabella ginsengisoli. The sequence continues at coordinate 363,124 of NZ_JAKWBL010000002.1, forward strand.
AAAGCCACACAGGTTTTATTAATCTGTTACCTGCTTTGCCTGCGGCGTTGCCCGATGGTGAAGTAAAAGGCATTTTGGCAAGAGGCGGTTTTGAGTTGTCGATCAAATGGAAGAAAGGATTGCTACAATCCGTTTCTGTGAAGTCTATTGCAGGCCTGCCTTTGGAGCTTCGATACAAAAATGAAACAATAACTATTCAAACAACAAAAAACACAATATATCATTTTGATGGATCGCTTCAGCAGTTATAAGGCAAAGCCGCTATGTGTTTCCTTCTCCTTTGGAGAGGGATTAAGGGTGAGGTTGAGCCCAGCTTCAGTGCTACTATTGAGCTTTACTTGCGTCGCACTCTTGTTTTGTGGTGCTTCTATCAGCAATGCGCAAACGTCTGGGGTGAGGTCTGTAATCAACCTAAATAATAACTGGCATACGATTGCAGGAAATGATGAAAACCCTATCGGCGCTGCATTTCAGATGGGAGTGGATGAAAGTGCATGGAAACAGGTGAGTGTTCCGCATAATTGGGATGATTATTATGGATATCGTCGTTTGCTACATGGTAATAAACATGGTGATGCCTGGTATCGGAAAAAGATAAGTGTTAAACAATCAAAAAACGGAAAACGCTTTTTTTTCTTTTTTTGAAGGTGTTGGTTCTTATGCTACGGTTTATCTAAATGAAAAAAAGTTGGTGAACATGCTGGAGGAAGAACAACTTTTACGATTGACGTTACAGAACAAATTAAAACTGATGGAACAGAAAATATATTAGCAGTTCGCGCCTGGCATCCATCTTTTATTAAAGACCTGCCTTGGGTTTGCGGCGGTTGCAGCGATGAGCGCGGCTTTAGTGAAGGTTCTCAGCCGATGGGTATTTTCAGACCCGTATCACTAATTATAACAAACGATATTCGCATAGAGCCATTTGGAGTACATGCCTGGGCCGATGTAAAGTCTGGCCACGCCTTGTTAAATACTGATGTTACTATTAAAAACTACAGTCATGCCGCTAACAAAAATATAGTCGTTCTGCAAGAACTGGTTAATAATGAAAATCAAGTTGTATCGCGAACGTCTAAAGGCTATCGGTTAAAAGGTTTAGATTCATTCGTTATCTCCAATAGAAATGTTAATGTGGTTAATCCTGTCTTATGGTCTGTTGAAAATCCATATCTCTATAAAATAAAAACAACGGTGCGTATTAACAATAAAATTGTTGACGAATTAATAACTGACTTTGGCTTTAGAACGATTAATTGGAAAACTGCATCAAACCAATTCTATTTAAATGGGAAACCTGTTTTTATCAATGGTGTGGCCGAGTATGAACACTTGCTTGGGCAAAGTCATGCTTTTTCCCAAGAGCAAGTTAGGTCTCGTGTAAAATGGTTGGAGGCTGCGGGTTTCAATGCGTTTAGAGATGGACATCAGCCACATAATTTATTGTATGGAAAGCTATTTAATGAAAAAGGAATTCTATGGTGGACGCAGCTTTCGGCGCATGTTTGGTATGATACACCCGAGTTTAAAAATAACTTTAAACAGCTTTTAAAAGAGTGGGTAATTGAAAGAAGAAATGATCCGTCTGTTGTATTGTGGGGTTTGCAAAATGAAAGTAAAATTCCAAAGGCATTTGCAGAAGAGTGCACTCAACTGATCCGTTCGCTTGATCCAACATCGCAAACACAACGGTTGGTAACGACCTGCAATGGCGGCGAAGGAACCGATTGGGATGTGCCGCAAAACTGGACAGGAACTTACGGCGGCGATCCTGATACTTATGGCGACGATTTGAAGAAACAAATTTTGGTAGGAGAATATGGCGCCTGGCGCACTTTAGATCTTCATGCAGAAGGTGGCTATAAACAAAATGCGCCAGTTAGCGAAGACCGGTTTACGCAATTGATGGAAAAGAAAATAAGATTAGCTGAGTCTGTGAAAGACAGTGTTGCCGGTCATTTCTTTTGGTTGTTAACTTCTCATGATAACCCAGGCCGTGTACAGGGTGGAGAAGGATTGCGTGAATTAGACAGGGTAGGGCCTGTTAATTATAAAATGCTTACACCATGGGAAGAGCCGACTGATGTTTTTTATATGTTTCGCAGCCACTATGTTTCTGCTAAAAAAGAACCGATGGTTTATATTGCATCACATACTTGGCCCAACCGCTGGAGTACGCCTGGCATAAAGGATTCTATTATGATTTACTCTAATTGTGATGAGGTAGAACTCTTTAATGATATTGATAATGCTTCTTTCGGAAGAAAGAAAAAAGGTGACTTTGGAACTCATTTTATCTGGAACAATGTAAATGTTCGATATAATATTTTATATGCTGTTGGTTATGTAAATGGAAAAGCTGTAGCAAAGGATACTGTAATATTGTATCATTTGCCCAATGCTCCATCAGTTAAAAAATGGACGGCAAACTCATCACTATTGCTAGAACCTACAAGTAATTTGAATTATATATATCGTCTCAATTGTGGTGGCGGGGATTATACGGATGAGTACGGAAATATATGGAATGCTGATAAAGCACTTCCGAAAGATTCAGATAGAAGGTATGCTGGCTCGTCTTCCTGGACTGCATCCTTCAGCGACATGCCTGCTTTTTTGCCAGTCAAAGGCGCACCAATGCTGCAATACGTGGTACAAAAGATTGGGAATTGTTTCAAACATTTCGATATGGCTTAGATAAATTGTATTATCAATTTCCTGCTCCAAATGGTATTTATAATGTCGAATTATATTTTACCGAACCGTGGCTGGGCATTGGCGGATCAATGGATGCAACAGGAATGCGCCTGTTTGATGTAGCCATAAATGATAAAATAGTTTTAAAAGATTTGGATATTTGGAAAGAAGCTGGAAGCAACGCCGCATTGAAAAAAACTTTCCAGGTAAAAGTAAACGATGGTATGTTAAGAATTTCTTTCCCCAATACAAAGGTCGGGCAAGCTATTATTGCCGCTATTGCTGTAGCTTCCCGGAACGGGAATGTACAAAAAGCTCCTTCATTCCAAATGATAAAAGACTTGAATTGTACTGGCTGTAGTATTAATTCCTGGCTTGATGAGGGAGATGAATTATTTAAGAATGCTGAAATACAAATAAACAAATTGCCATCTTCGCTTTTTGGTTCAGATTGGCTTTTTGCCGAACGAAAGAATTTAGATGATATTCATTTTGTATTGACTGATACTGCCGATGTTTATCTGGCTATTGAAAGTGGTTTGAAAATATCAAAAGAATATGAAAGGTTGAACGATTCTGTTATTACTGATGAAGATAGCGGAAGAAAATATGACCTACACAGGAAGCGATTCATTAAAGGAGAGAGAGCTACTATTAATTATAAAGGTGTAGGATTGATTGCTATTCAACAAGCCACCAATATGCAACCTGCATATGACTTGAAGCCTACTACTTCTTATAAATCTGATGTTGCTATTTTCAATAAAAGTGTCGAAAAGAAAATTATTTCTAATAATGAAAGGACTGTAATTAAAAACGATGATAATGCTGAAATTGTATGGCCTATTGAAACAGGTGTTGCGGATGTGTATTCAATAACTGTGAAATATAACAGTCCTTTGGAAAAAGATATTGACGCGATGTTGCAGTTGTTTGATGTAAGCAATAAAAAGTTAGTAGAAGAGCCGGTACAATTTAAATTTACAAAAACCGGTAAATGGAATTATGTAAACATAAATACCGGCTCTATGATCAATGCGGGCAGCTACAAGGTTAAACTTGTTACCAAAAATGCTGAAGGTCTGATTATATCTAATATTGATGTACAATAGGCAATTTAAATATTCAAATGAAGAAGTACACATTTATATTACTTAGTTTAATCTGCACGGTTTTTTCGTCAGTAGCGCAGGTTATACGTATTGCAAATCCCAGGTGCGAATACATCCATAATCCGCTTGGTGTGGAAGTGTTGCAACCCGAATTAAGTTGGGAGATACAGGCATTTGAAAAAAAATCATACAGTCAGCTTACCGTATTATGGTTGCCGATGATAGCCTTTTGTTGATGAATGACAAACCTAATATTTGGGATTCTAAAAAATAAATAGTGATAAAAATAGCCAGATAGAATATGCTGGGACGACTTTGATACCCACAAAAAATATTATTGGAAGGTAATGGTGTGGGATAATAAAGGCAATCAATCAACATACAGCAAAATTTCGTATTGGAGAATGGGTTTATTAAAAACGGATGACTGGAAGGGTGCGAAATGGATCGCTTACGATGTATTGCCAGATAGTAACCAATATATTCCATTAATGCATGGTAATGGAAAAAAGCATGGGGAAAACGACCGGATGTTTTGCCGCTTTTTAGAAAAGATCTTGAAATTAAAAAACCGTCAAAGCCGCGACAGTCTTCATTTCTGGTTTAGGGCATTTTGAAATGAGCATTAATGGCGCTAAAACAGGCGATCATTTTTTTGATCCAGGTTGGACACAATACAGCAAACATGCGCAATATGTAACTTTCGATATAACCTCTCAGCTTAGAAACGGTACCAATGCATTGGGCGTAATGCTTGGTAATGGGTTTTATTATATTCCCGGCGAACGTTACCGTAAAATGACTGGTGCTTATGGTTATCCCAAAATGATCGCACGTGTGTTGCTGCAATACGCAGACGGAAGTTCCGAAAATATTGTGACAGACGCTTCCTGGAAAACGGCGCCTTCTCCCATTTGTTTTTCCAGCATTTTTGGTGGTGAAGATTATGACGCTAATAAAGAACCAAGGGGCTGGAATAAGATGGGGTATAACGATGCTTCCTGGAAGAATGCAATAGAAACAGATGGCCCACCATTGTTGCAATCGCAGATGGCAGAGCCTTTAAAGGTTATGGAGAAATTTGAGCCGGTCAACAAAAAGCGATTAACCGATGGCTCCTGGATGTTTGACTTAGGACAGAACTTTTCAGGCATTCCTTCTATAACCTTATCGGGTAAAAAAGGAGATACAGTCCGCATTATTCCTTCAGAACTGATAAACGACGACGGCTCTGCCAATCAAAAGGGTAGTGGCGGATTGTATGTATATACTTACATCTTAAAAGGAGATAAAATCGAAGAATGGCAGCCACGTTTTTCTTATTATGGTTTCAGGTATCTACAGGTAAAAGGAGCGACACCTGCAGATATGGTACGTAACAAGGATTTGCCGATTATAAAAAACATTAAGGGATTGCATATAAGAAATGCGGCGAATAACGCCGGAACTTTCAGGAACTCGAACGAGTTGTTTAATAAAACAAATGCGCTTATCAAATGGGCCATCAAAAGCAATATGGTTAGTGTATTTACTGATTGTCCACACAGAGAAAAACTGGGTTGGTTAGAACAAACGCATTTGATGGGAAGTTCTGTTCAGTATAATTATGATGTGGCGGCGCTCAATAAAAAAGTAATTATGGATATGATGCAGGCTCAATACCCTGATGGTAAAGTTCCTGAGATTGCGCCTGAGTTCACTGTGTTTGATGCACCTTTTGATGAATCGCCAGAATGGGGCAGCGCTGCGGTTATTCTTCCCTGGTATAATTATCGATGGTACGGCGATAAAAAAACATTGGAGATAAGCTTATGAAATGATGAAAGGATATGTTGAATATTTACGTCATAAATCTTCAGGGCATATACTCTCTCATGGTTTGGGCGACTGGTATGATATAGGTCCCGATCGTCCCGGTGTTTCGCAACTTACGCCACTTGGAGTTACCGCTACCGCCATGTACTATTATGATATTACGCTGATGGAAAAAGCTGCAATCGTTCTAAAAAAGAATGCAGATGCAGCCATGTATAAAGCATTGGGAATAGAAGTTAAAAAAGCATTCAATGAAGCATTCTTTAACAAAGAAACAAAGCAGTATGCCACAGGAAGCCAAACGGCAAACGCAATGGCCATATATATGAAGTTGGTAGAAGAGCCATATAGAAATGAGGTACTCAACAATTTAATTGCGGATATACAAAAACGCAACAATGCACTAACTGCCGGCGATATTGGATATCGATATGTATTAAGAGCATTAGAAGATGCAGGTCGAAGCGATGTAATTTATACAATGAACAATCGAAGCGATGTTCCGGGTTATGGTTACCAGATTGCTCACGGGGCAACGGCTTTAACTGAGTCGTGGCAGGCTTATCCATCAGTTTCAAATAATCATTTTATGCTGGGCCATTTAATGGAATGGTTTTATACGGGCCTTTGTGGCATTGGTCAGGAGCCTGGTTCAGTTGGTTTTAAGCAGATTGAAATTCGTCCGCAACCTGTGGGGGATATTAAATCCGCAAACGCTACATATCGTTCAATTAATGGTTTAATTGGCGTTGACTGGAAAAAAACAGAAAACACTTTTGAGCTTAATGTTGTTGTTCCACCTAACGCAACAGCAACCATTTATTTTCCAAAAGAGTATAATAAGGAGCCCGTTAAAGTTGGATCGGGTGCACATCATTTTAATGTGAAATGATAAGTAACCTTTTTATTGACCCAGCAGATGAATATGTGTCATCGGTATTGCGTCGCACAGCGTCATCGTTCCGTTTATATAGGATGCCATAAGCACAACAGTTGAAGTGTGCGACGCAAGAAAAAAGAGTTATATTTGCAGTCGGTTCAAAACGTACATCGTATATTATACATTGTACAACATAAGCCTGGGGGCGTTTGGTTTTGACAGCGTAGATCTTTGAAAGTGTAAGCATGTCGGGCGTTGTGTAATTAGCCCGTTAATCTGAATACTCAAACTTCAAATGGCAATACACAGTATGCCATGGCTGCCTAATCAGTGATTAGATAGTCATTAGGGCCGCGTTGAGCAGGTTGGTCTGCTGCCATGCTCCGCCGCCGACTTAACAACAAAATGCAGAATGCTGCTACGTAAGGCTGTGAACGTAGCAAAAGATTATCCAGCTAAGCTTTGAATCGGTTTGTTCTTTTCCTGTTCATTGCCGACAATTAATATAAGAAATAAACATGTAGAAAGCTTTTGGAGGATATGTTTGGACACCGGTTCGATCCCGGTCGCCTCCACAATCAGGTTGAACTTATAAAAAAGCAGCGTGTATCAATTGACGTACGCTGCTTTTTTATTATCTGAGATTAATTAGTTTGGCGCGTTTCCCTATACACAAATTCTTCTATAAGGTCAAATAGTGTGCTACCGCTTTTTTCCATGTTGGCATTTTCAAGCTTATCGGTTAATTCAATTGCCCGTTTTCTGCCCTTCAATTGTCTCGTTTAGTTCTTTTCGATCCCTTGACAGATTGGGCCAGGATTTTTAAGGTTAAAAATTTAGCGAGTTGGTGATGAACTTTCCTCCAACTATTGTTATTTTTCAGGTGTATATGTTGCACTTGCTCAATTTTAATTTTCAATGAATTTTTGCAACTGTATACTTTCAATGAATTTGGAAAAATGAGAATTAATCTGTTCCTTCGAAGAGCTCTAACATACATGCAATGAAAAAAACTGCCCTCACCCTAGCCTTTGTATTGCTCTCTTTTCTCTCATTTGCCCAGCCATCTGCCGGAGATATGGTTGTTTTGGGTATAGATGCCATAAACGACAAAGTTACTTTCGCTACCCTGGTCAATATTCCTGCGGGAACAGAAATCAAGATTACGGATAGGGGTTGGGATAATGCGACTAACGCTTTTACAACACCAATGACTGGTGAGGCATTGTGACCTGGACCCCAACCACCAATATTGACGCAGGGGATATCTTTTCTTTAGTACTTGGAGGTGCTGATAATAGTCCTGCGACAAATTTGACAAACGTCACTACAAATGCTAATCTTACAAGCGAGGCTGTTTTCAGTGGTTATTCCGCTAACGATGCAATACTAATATCCGGTGACCAGGTTTTTATCTATAGAGGTAGTGATACCAATCCTTATTTCATTTTTGGGCTGAACGCCAGCGGAAATACAAATTTGGATGCTAACTATTGGCAAACCTCCATTACACAGATATTGATAAACTCAACATTGCCCAATGGCGTGGGTAGTCAAAACAGTTTAACAGCTGGTGTTAATGCGGTGGGTGTATTAACCAATCCGGGAGGTGCCACTCCCGCCCAACAACAATTCGATAATGTTTTTTATAATGGCCCTATAGGTTCGGGTGATAGGGATGGCTGGCTGGCGCGCATTGTAAATAATGAAAACTGGGACGGCGATGACTCGGGTATGGGCATAACCTCGGTTGGAACAACTTTAGGGACAAGTGTAATAGCTTTACCTGTAGTATTTAATACTATAGAAGCGAAATGGAGTGATAATAATTGCATTCTTTCCTGGCAAACTCTTTCTGAAACTAATAATGACTATTTTGAAGTGCAGGCTTCCACAGATGGGAGGGAGTTTACTACAGTTGCTACTGTAAAATCACAAGCCGTAAATGGAAATTCAGATATACCACTTCAATACCATATTACAATAGATATGGCTGGAAGTATTGCTTTGTCAGGTTTGGGCATACTATCCTTTTTAGTAGTTACTGCAGGTAAAAAAGAAAATGGATAGGCATAACAATAGCATTGGTTCTTAGCACTATTGCTTGGTATGGTTGTTCTAAAAATAAGGATAAGATAAACATTGATAAAGAGCAAGTATATATCCGCGTTGCACAGATAGATAAAGATGGCAGCAGAAGTAATAGTAAAGTGATTATTGTAAAATCAGATCAATAGCGGGTAAATATCAATTTACGCTAGAGTGATATTACAGTTAAGGATATTTACCATGAATTAGGCATCAGCGATTCGACCTTTTATAAGTAATTGCATGGCGTTCTAAGCTACTTTGAACAAGCTATTAGTATAAGCAAAACTCAAAGTCGATACAAAAAAGCTCTTGCTGATTTATGATAGCCTGATTTTGGAAGTGTTTTAAGTAAAATCAAAATTCCGCATCTTCAATAATATTTGATGAAGAAGCTATTCGCCAGCTACAGGTTTTTTCGCTTATGGATGTGATGAATGCATTGCCTGGCCGCAAAACAGTTGCCCCTGATTTACAAACACCTCAAACCATAATGCTAAGAACCAGTGCAGGTGGTGCGGATGCTATGAATAACTCTTTTGGAATTGCTGTATTTATTGATGGTGTGCGTATTAGTGCGGCATCAAATATTTGATTATTTAGTAGAAAATAATTTGAGTAGGATAGCGTACTTTCAGGGTGAAGTTGAAAAACGAAAAAAGCGATTAATGAACAGTAAAGTATAAAAAGTATTGACCATAAAATGAAGCAGTTTTTTAAGGAGTTATTTGAATATAATCACTTTTGCAACCAAAAGTTGTGGAACTTTTTGAATGTGAATTCAGACAAAAGTTTGGAGACTCCGATTAAGTTATATAGCCATATTTTGAACGCACATCAAATTTGGAATAATAGAATTGCATTTAAGCAAGCATCTTTTGGCATTTGGGAAATTCATCCTGCTCAGAATTGGAAGGGGATTGAACAGATAAACTTTAACCATTCTTTACTAATAATTGAGGAGTTCAACCTTGACAACCCCATTAATTATGCAAACACAAAGGGGCAGATTTTCAACCAATGTATTAAGGATATACTTTTCCATGTTATTAATCATTCGACCTATCATCGGGGACAAATCGCGACTAACCTTCGGCAAAGTGGTCTTGAGCCATTGGTGACGGATTATATTCTCTATAAAATGTGATCATTTGTAAAATGACAATATTATTTCTTTAATCATATTGTTGATATAGTACCGCAGTTTTAAAACTACAAGTCAACTAATATTTAAAGTCAGGCATTATTGAGGCATGATAGATTGTACTGATTAGTAATATCTATTTTTTCTCTTAATTAGAATCGCTTGCTTAAAAAAGAAAACACTATTTTCGAGATTCCCAGTAATGAATAATGGCAGCCGAACTGCAATTCTCTAAAATATTTAAGGGCGGTAAAACAAAGACACGTAACGTTGCTGTGTTGGGGTTAAATAAATCTATTTATGTTAGTAATAAACAATTTCGAAGAGTATAAATCATATGTAGGAAAGGAATTAGGCTTCTCTGACTGGCATAGAATAGATCAAGATCAAATCGATAGGTTCGCAGATGCAACATTAGATCATCAATGGATTCATGTTGATCAGGAAAGAGCATCGAAAGAAGGCCCCTTTAAAGTTACAATTGCACATGGTTATTTAACGTTATCGTTAATTCCATATTTGTGGAAACAGATTGCAGATGTACGCAATCTTAAAATGGAAATAAACTATGGTATAGAGAATCTTAAATTTGGCCAGCCTGTGTTAGTAGATAGCGATGTGCAACTGATCGCTAAGCTTAAATCGATTATCAACCTGAAAGGAATTACTAAAGTTGTTATTGAAGCTATTCTTACCATTAAAAACGAAACAAAACCTGCCTATGTTGGCGATGTAGTATTTCTGTATCATTTTATATAGTTGAAGGACTTGCTTCACTTAAAATATGCAAAGAACAATTAAACGAGGAAATCAAGGAGGTTGTTAGGTTGTGGCTTGGCCGTCACTATTATATCAAATAAAAAGCAGCGTGTATCAATTGACGCACGCTGCTTTTTTAGGAAGGGACAAAGATTAATTAGTTGGTCGGGTTTCTCTGTACACGAATTCTTCAATAAGATCAAATAGTGTGCTTCCGCTTCTTTCCATGTTGGCGTTTTCAAACTTATCAGTTAACTCTATCGCCATATTATACATGTCGGGTGTAGCACTTCGGTCGAGCATTTGAGAAAAATTTTTGGATTGCTTTCCCTCCTGCAAATCTCTTAAATAACACAATGCTTCAACTACTTCAAAATGTGTTTTTTGCCAGGAATCAAAGCCGCGTGGAAAATGATGTTCAGACATAGCAAGTCGTTTTAAGTTATTAGATTATTTATCTATCTAAAATACTACAATTCGCGTAAACTTCTGCTTAGAGTTTGTTAAGTTTTAGCGGCTAGCCTCTTATGGCGGTTATAAAATTCTGTAATACATTTATTTCTCCTTTTAATGATACGAACAGCAGCGTATAAGCAATTCCAAAGATAGCGCCCCACAAATGTGCGCCATGGTTGATGTTTCCACCGCCCTGCTTATTTAAATAGGCAGAGATCCCTAAATAGATCAATCCGAAAATCCACCCCCGAATAGGTATAAAGAAAAAACTGATTTGCATTGTTGGATATAACACAATACAGGAAAAGATTATTGCCGAAACTGCTCCCGATGCACCTAAGCTTCTGAAATGATAATCATCTTTGTGTTTAAAGTAATCCGGCACGCTCGAAATGATGAGTCCCCCGATGTACAGCATGATAAAGTAAAAGGGTGCTTCATTTCCAAATATATCAGGATTTGCAAATAAACCCTTTTCCAATCCTATGCCGAAAGTATAAAATGCCAGCATATTAAATGCCAAATGCATAAAATCGGCATGAATAAAACCGCAGGTAATAAAGCGGTAATATTGATTTCTTTTAGAAATAGCAGGCCCGTAAAAAATAAGATCCTCAATAACTTTTTGACTATTAAAGCCCAAAAGAGAAACAATAACTGTGATAGCAGTGATCACAAGGGTAATAGAAAATGTAAAATCCATCGAATAAAAGTATAGTTTATAAATTGAATGAGCAATTAATGCAATGTACAATGTTCGAATTAGAATGTGCGAATACGTTTACAACTACTAAGCTAGAGCCTGAAAAGTATAAACATATCAGTCTGTTCCTTGTTGTTGTGAGTAAAGCTTGGAATAAAAGCCTCCTTCAATTTTCATAAGTTCTGCATGTGTGCCTTGTTCTACGATTTTACCATCGTCCAGAACAATGATCCTATCAAAATTGAGTAACGAAAACACTCTGTGTGTGATGATAATTGCTGTTTTGTCAGTAAGATATTTATTAAGCCGGCCCATAATTTCCTTCTCCGTTTTAGCATCAACGGCACTTAAACAATCATCAAAAATTATCAGCGCTGGATCTTTGATCAGTGCACGTGCGATAGATATCCGCTGTTTCTGTCCGCCGCTCAACGTTACGCCACGTTCTCCAATCAGTGTTTCATAACCGTTGGCAAATCCTTCAATTTCCTTGTCAACGCCAGCGATCTGTGCTGCTTCTATAACAGCATCTTTCTTTGCATTTGGAATACCAAATCTGATGTTGTTTTCTACGGTATCGCTAAATAGAAAAACGTCCTGTGGTACATAACTTATTTGGCTGCGTAGCGTGGATAATTTAATATTATCAATAGCCACATCATCCATACTTATTTGTCCCTTTTCCACGTTGTACATGCGTAGTAGGAGTTGAGCAATTGTAGATTTTCCACTTCCGGTGCGCCCTGTAATCGCAACCTTTTCACCTTTGTTGATCTGTAAATTAAAATCTTTCAAAGCTTCTATCCCGGTATCTGGATAGGTAAATGTTACATGTTCAAATTTCACATTTCCGTTCAATTGTACATCTGTTGCTGAGTTATTGTCTCTAACCTCCGGTTCAATATCTAAAAACTCATTCAACCTTTTTTGGGATGCCGCAGCCCGCTGCACCATGCTAGCGGTTAATCCAATGGCGCTAACAGGAAAAGTGAGCATATTTACATATACTATAAATTCTACTATGGTGCCTAAACTAATGTTGTGTTCATTATTAATATAATAAAGCCCGCCAATCATTATAGTTAAGAGCGTACTTAAACCAATCAGCAGATTTATAGATGGAAAGTAGATCGCTTCAGTCTTAGCAAGGCTAACTGCATTTTGCCGATAGCGTTCAGTATTGTTTTTAAAAAACTAAGCATGGCACTTTCCTGCACAAAGGACTTGATCACTCTTATGCCTGAATAGGATTCCTGTGCATTTGTTGTCAGGTCAGACAAAGCTTCCTGTATCCGTTCGCTTTTTTATGTATAGTACTGTTGACAAAATAGATGATGATAGCAAGTATGGGCAATGGCATCAATACATATAACGTTAACTCCTTACTACTTTGTAGCATAAAAAAAACACTCAAAGCAATTACCGAAACCAAGTTGACAATATACATAATGGCTGGTCCGGTAAATATTCTTACACGGCTAACATCTTCGGCTATACGATTCATCATGTCGCCGATATTATGACGCTTGAAAAATAAACTATCAAGATTTTGATACTTTGTATATACTTCATTTTTTTGATCATACTCTATATGCCTGCTCATTACAATAATAGTTTGACGCATTAAGAACATGAAGAAACTTCTTAGTAATGCAAGAACTAAAATAACAATGCTGGCTATGATAACTACCTGAGCAACGCTTCTTTGCGATCCGATCAAACCTATCACTTTTCTCACTAAAATATCGTAACCATTATCGCCAATTGTGGATGTGTTTTTGTGAATGAAAGCGCATTGTCAACGTAGTTAATGATGTATCGCATCAACTGTGGAGAAAGCACATTGAAATAATTGGATAAAACAACAAATAAAATTCCCGCGCTTAACCTTACCCTGTATTTCAAAAAATATTTACCTAAAGCCCTTAAATGACGCATAAGTGCAAGGTAATGTTTTGTGTACTTTTGTTGAACAATTATTACAATTTGTTGAGCAATCATTATACATCTCACCTCGCGTATAAGTTTTTAAATTTTTTGCTTCAATTCCATAAACATATTTATTATCTTGTCTATATATATAATCTAAATGGTAAAAGAATTAAGACAACAGTTTAATAAGAGTTTTACACAGCAGAAATATGAAGCATTTTTTAATGATCTCAATACTGCGCATTCATCGCTACAATTCAGGCCAGCCGAAACACCCGTTTTTGTTCCAAAGCATTTTCATAAACAAATGATAAGTGCGTGTGAAAGTATCATTGATGTTATATTAAAGCCTGATTTTAAAGAACTCACCGAAAATTCAATTCCTAAAGATTTAAGAGTTAAAAATGAGGATGATTACCCAGGTTGTCTTACGTTTGATTTTGGTGTTTGCATCAATGATCATAACAAGCTGGAGCCACAGCTTATTGAAATGCAGGCATTCCCCACACTGTTCGCCTACGAGGTATTGCTGGATGATACATTCTATAAGCATTTTGAAGCACCTTCTAATTATTCAAGCTATCTGGGAGCGTTAAGCAAAGATTCTTATCTTAAATTATTGAAGGATCTTATTCTAAAAAACCATGCACCTGAAAATGTGATCTTACTGGAGATATTCCCTGACAAACAAAAAACAAATATTGACTTCTATTGTACACAGGACTACTTGGGAATAAAACCCGTGTGTGTTACGGAGCTCATAAAAAAAGGAAAAGAGCTTTATTATTTTAATGGAGGTAAGGAAACGTTGATCAAAAGAATTTACAATCGTGTCATTTTTGATGAATTATTGCAGCAGGAAGAGTGGGTACAGGAAAAAGCAAAAGTATTATTTGAAGATATTGATGTTGAGTGGATGCCGCATCCCAATTGGTTTTATCGTATTAGTAAATATACTTTGCCACTCATTAAGCATCCCAATATTCCGGAAACCAACTTCTTAAACAAAATTGAAAAAATACCTTCGGATCTGGAAAACTATGTATTAAAGCCACTATTTTCCTTTGCCGGCCAAGGCGTTGTAATTGATGTTACAAATGAAGATATTGAGAAAATTGAAGATCGTGAGAACTGGATATTACAACGTAAAGTGCAATATGCTTCGGTTATAGAAACGTTGGATGAGCCTGCGAAAGCGGAGATCCGGATTTTTTATTTTTGGCCAGATAAAGCGGATCGGCCCATTCCTACCAATAATCTTGTCAGATTAAGCAAGGGTAAAATGATCGGCGTTCGATACAACAAAGATAAAAGCTGGACTGGTGGCACCTTTGGATTATTTGAACGATAGCTCTCATTCAGTTTGTTTAAATTGCAATACTTTATCCAACTTTAAAATGTCAAACATATGGCAACTAGTGTAACATTATCGATTGATATAGGTGGCTCGAAAATAAAAGCCTGCACACTCAATAAAAATGGTAAAATTTTACACGAATACACAAAAATACCAACCCCCAATCCTGCTAATCCTACAAACCTGCTCGCCGCAATTAAAGAGCTTGTAAAGGAGTTTAGATATGATCGTATATCTGCAGGTTTTCCTGGTTATGTTAGAGACGGAATTGTACATACGGCTCCAAACCTCGGTACTGAATTTTGGAAGGGAGTGAACCTGGCCGAAGAACTTATGGTGACTTTAGGCAAACCGACCCGGGTTATAAATGATGCCGATATGCTGGGACTTGGCTGCGTAAGCGGAAAGGGTTTTGAAATGATGATAACATTAGGAACTGGCTTTGGCACTGCTTTCTACCTCGATGGTAAAGTGCTTCCCCACCTTGAAGTAGCACATCATCCTATTCATAAAGATCAGGATTATGATGCATTTATAGGTGAAGCTACTTACAATGAAATTGGTAAAAAGAAATGGAACAAGCGAATGCAACGGGTGTTATCCATTATGAAAACAGTTTTTAACTACGACAAGTTATACATTGGCGGCGGATTATCACGGAAATTAGATTTTCAACTTGATGAAAACATTATTTTGGTTGCTAATATTGATGGTATTGATGGCGGGGTAAAACTTTGGGAGCAATAGCAAACACCATAGATAACAAACCTTCAGGCTTACATTCACGTTTGTATTGTCTACTTTTGCGGCTCTTATTAAAAATGATGGATCAAAAAGAAAATAACATATTAGGAGAACGCAACAAAGCAAGACTGGAACGTATTGCCAATGTGGCTACACGCTGGATTGGCTCGACAGCTTCATTGCTTGTCCATACAGTACTATTTATTATAGCATTTGCCCTTCCGCTTCTACATATATTAAGTTTTGATAAAATGCTTTTGGTGCTTACAACCATTGTATCATTAGAAGCTATTTATCTGGCCATTTTTATACAAATGTCCGTTAATAAGAATAGTGAGGATATTGAAGAGATCCAGGAGTATGTAGAAGAAATTCAGGAAGATATCGAGGAGATTCAGGAAGATGTGGATGAAATTCAGGAAGACGTGGAAGAGATTCAGGAAGATGTAGAAGAGATCCAGGAAGATGTGGAAGAAATTCAGGAAGATGTAGAAGAAATTCAGGAAGAACTTGATGAAGATGCTGAAGATGGATTAGTTAGCCAGAAAACCGAGGCAGTGCAGGTTTTTAATTCGGTTGATAAAATATCCAAAATACAACTGCTCATAAATCAACTTCAGAAAGAAATTGAACAATTAAAAGCGCAAAAAATTAGTTAATTAACTTTTATTCTAAGTTAAAATTAGAATATGCGACGTTATCGTTTGATTCTGCTTTCGGAGTAATTGTTTCTGAACTTTTATTTAATACTTGCTGATTATCAAGTACAAATAAGGCTACAGGTGTTGTCACTAACAACAATAGGAGTAGCATTTTAGATATTCTATTCATATAAGGTCTAGGTTTAGAGCTTTTGCTTGGATTATAATAAACGCAAAATTCGTTCCAAACGCTGCAAAGATATAAAAAAATGTTATTTTTTTATATCGAAATTAACTTTTTATGGAAAGATTGCCCAGTCGTGATTTAGCCTTATTGAATACATTTCTTCCCAAATCTATACCACTACGCTGCTCTTTTTGCTGATCTTCTGGCAGATGTATAAATTCTTTACAGTCGTAGCTGCAGCAACCCTCAAATTCTTTTGCGCATTCTTCGCACTGAATAAAAAGCAAATGACAGGCATCATTCACACAATTCACATGAGTATCAGCCGGTTTGCCGCATTGATGACATTTAGCAATGATTTCATTGGTAACCCTCTCACCCAGCCGCTGATCAAAGACGAAGTTTTTACCGTGAAATTTGTTTGCTAATCCAGACTCCTTTACTTTATTCACATAATTGATAATTCCACCTTCCAGGTGAAAAACATTTTTAAAACCTCTATGCAACATATATGCTGACGCTTTCTCGCAACGGATGCCGCCAGTGCAATACATAATGATGTTTTTATCTTTATGTTGTTCCATCATTTCTACTGCCATGGGTAATTGTTCTCTGAAAGTATCACTCGGAATTTCAATAGCATTTTCGAAATGTCCCACTTCAAATTCGTAGTGATTACGCATATCGATAATGATAGTTTCCGAATCAGCGGCTAAATCATTAAACTTTTTCGCATCCGCATATTTACCTTTGTTTGCCATATTGAATGCGGGGTCTTCAATACCATCAGCCACAATTTTATTACGTACTTTAATATCCAGCACATAAAAAGATTTTCCGTCATCATCAACAGCAATATTAAGGCGTAAATTATTTAATGCCTGATCTGATTGATAAAGTGTTGTTTTAAATTGATTAAAATAGGCTGATGGAACGCTTATCTGCGCATTAATACCTTCGTGCGCAATATAAATACGGCCTAAAACATTCAGTTCCGAAAAAATTCTGTAAAGATTATTGCGGAACTGTTGGGGATCTTCAATTTTAAAATAGCAGTAAAATGAAAGGGTGGTGCGTGGGGTATTATCCTGTAAAATACGTTCTTTAAGTTCCTTGCGCGAAACTCTGTTATGTAGTGCCATGTGTTTGAAATTTGACCACGCTTATCAGCGGGAATTAATAATAATTGGGCAGTTTCAGGCTGCACCAAATTTCAGACTGCAAAAGTAATTATCTGAACCTGGATTTTTAAGATTTATTTGATTATGCAGATGGAGTAATCCTAATTCTATTTTATAAATAGTCCGGCACTTTTCACCAAGGCATCAAGCCACATGGCATTATAGGATCTTTATTAGATTATTATGCGTATAATCACTATAAAATATCTTCCCAATCTTTTATCCCATAAATCATGGTTCAGAAGTTTATTTTCCCCAACCAAACCAGTCATTGCCGTTAGCATATAGCATAAGTCCCAGAAGAAGGATCATGCCGACCATCTGCGCATATTCCAAAAACTTTTCATTGGGTTTGCGCCGCTAACCATTTCATAAAGCGTAAACATTACGTGGCCACCATCCAATGCCGGAATGGGAAGAAGGTTCATAAATGCCAATATAATCGATAGAAAAGCAGTAATGTTCCAAAATGCTTCCCAGCTCCAGAAAGTAGGAAATACAGAACCCATAGCTTTAAATCCACCAACACCTTTATAGGCTTCCGTCTCAGGATTTAATATCAAAGCAAATTGGTCTATATATGCTTTTAGCTTTTCTATAGATTTTTTTACACCAGCAGGAAACGCTGCCAGAAAACTATACTCACGCTTTTCAATTTTATAAGCACCTAGGTTCGCATATTCTTCATCTGTTAAAAACGGTATACCAATTTTTCCGTCCGCGTCAACCCGGGCATTTAATGTTAGTGGCTGGTCATTGCGGATAATAGATAATACGACCGGCGTGTTCTTTTTATCTTTCAAGATCGAAGACATTTCATCGTAAAAGTTGACAGGCGTAGAGTCGATCGCTGTGATCAGATCCATTTTTCTTAAGCCGGCTTTGTAACCGCCTAAGGTATCCATTCCATATTTTTTATCATACTCGCCAACGTATGATGGTACTCTTTCCATAAACATGTAAGCCCTTTTCCGCCTGCTTTCTACCAACTTACCGATCAGGTTTACTGGTACATTGATCGTCATTTTTTTCCTGCTCGCTCAATGTCGATAGTCTTACTTCCAATTAAAATTTTCGCAGCCAGATCTTCAAAATAGGGAACTGGTTCGCCATTAACTGCAAGTATTTTATCTCCTGATCTTAAACCTATCTCACTCATAAGGCTGTCGGTAACTGCAACACCATTCTGTAATGAACTCATTGGTGTTTTCTTTTCACCCCACACAAAAAGAATCATGGCATAAATAATAAATGCAACCAGTACATTCATAATGATCCCGGCCAACATAATGATCAATCGCTGCCAGGCTGGTTTACTTCTAAACTCATAAGCTTTTGCCGGTTGTTTCATTTGCTCCTTGTCCATGCTCTCATCAATCATGCCGCTGATTTTTACATAACCACCTAAAGGAAGCCAGCCAACACCATACTCGGTATCGCCAACTTTCTTTTTGAACAATGAGAACCAGGGATCAAAAAATAAATAAAATTTTTCAACACGGCATCCAAACCATCTTGCAGTAATGTAATGACCAAACTCATGAAGTAACACAAGAATTGAAAGGGCCAAAATAAGCTGAGCAACCTGAACACCCACACCAGACCAGTTAATAGCTAAAGTATAAAGCATTATGATAGGGAATATTTTATTTTAAGCTGGCAAAGATACATCGAATGTTCTTACTGATTTGCTAAAAACTATTTTTAAAAGTATGGCGTATTTTTTTGTGAATAGAATTATGCTTGATATTTTTATATTAATAAGAGAATATTTATATATAAAAAATTTTATTGCCTTTAACAACTATTTTATTGTTTTTTCAAAAACATAGTTATATTTGTTAGCTAAGTAAAACTTTTTATAAAGTAAATATTACAGAAAGTGGAGAACGGAAACAACGACAAAAAAATGGAAGCCATTTACAGCAAAAGGCTCCGTGCTGGAAAAAGAAGAACTTATTTTTTTGATGTAAGGTCTACCAAAGGCAATGATTATTATTTAACAATTACAGAGAGTCGTAAGAGGTTTGATGATAATGGGTATGACAGGCATAAGGTTTTCCTTTACAAGGAAGATTTCAATAAGTTTTTAAAAGCATTGAATGAGGCGGTTGAATATGTAAAAACGGATTTAATGCCTGATTTCGATTTTGATGCGTTTAATCATGATGAGTATGAAGAAGATGGCGGCGCTGTTTCTCATTCGCCAGCTACAGGAAGCGCACCAGTTGCTGCTGCACCCGTTGAAGAGCAACCCAATAATGACGAAAAAGTTGTAGAAAATGTAGCTCCTAAAACTGATGAATCGGGAACCGCATCTACAAGTCATGAAGAAGTTGACAAATGGTAATTTTAAATGAATAGTATATTAAAGCCGCTAAATATTTTTAGCGGCTTTTGTTTTTTTAAGATAATCTTCAAATTCTTCTAAGTTGAAACTACTCAAATTACGCTGAGCTGTTAAACCTCCTTTTTGAGCAGCCAACACGCCATACTTAATATCATAAAAACCTTCTATTGAGTGCGCATCTGGATTGATAGATAACAATACATCCTTTTCGAGGGCATAAGGTATCCACGACCAGTCCAGATCGAGTCGGTGTGGGTTGGCATTAATTTCAATGACAACATGGTTGGCTACGCAGGCGTCAATGATCTTTTCATGATTAATGGGATAGCCATTTCGGCTTAGTAGTAAACGCCCGGTAGGATGCCCTAAAATAGTGGTGTAGCGATTCTCAATTGCCTTCATTAAGCGCTGCATGGCTTTTTCTTCGCTCATATAAAGATTGCTATGCACTGATGCAATTACTAAATCAAAACTGCTTAGCACTTCATCGCTATAATCAAGGTTACCATCATTTAAAATATCGCTTTCAATACTTTTAAAAATTTTAAATGGAGCTAATTTTTGATTGAGCTTATCAATATAAATATGCTGCTCTTTAATTCGTTCCTCAGATAATCCATTTGCATATGCTGCAGTTTTAGAGTGATCTGACATAACCAGGTATTCAAAATTATTTTTGATAAGGTTGTCAGCCAGTTCATCAATAGTATTAATACCATCTGACCAATTGCTATGATTATGGATAATGCCTTTTATGTCATTTAATGCGATAGTTTGAGGAAGCGAATTGTTGATTGCCTGGTCTACTGCATCTTTTGTTTCCCGATAATAAGGATAGATAAAAGGAACGCCTGCCTTTTCGAAAATAGCCTCCTCATTTTCATAATTGTTTTTTTCAAAAAAGATTTATCTGTTTTTGAAAAAAGGCTTCGATAAATTGTTCCCCGGCAGAAGTTAGAAATTGCTTTTTGTAAATATTCTCATCACCAAAATAAATGCGAAGCTTTAGGCCATTGGTTAATTTGTAAACAATAAATTCGTCAGTGTCTTCAAGCAATTCAGGCGGATAGGCTGTTTTAAATTTCGGAAAAATAGCTTCCTTTTTTTCTTTTATGACAAACTCAAGTTCTTGAATAGTTAAAAGCTGGCGACGATAATCTCCAGTCACCAAAACCTTCTCTTTACCAAAAATATTTTCAAGATAATTTTGAATACCTGGAAAAACCTCATGGATCTGGGCGTATAGAAAATGACCAATATGTTGATTATAAAACCTGATCGCTTCCAGCACATTTGCCTGCGTTTTCGCACCAAAACCTTTATATCGTGTTAACCTGTTTTCGTTGCAAGCGTATTCAAGTTCTCCAATCGATTGTATGCCCATTTCCTGCCAAACGGTGTGTATCTTTTTAGGGCCTAATCCTTTTATGCGAAGCATTTCGCGAACACCTTCAGGCGTATCTTCAATAAATTCTTGTAAGGTTGTCATCGATCCGGTGTCAAGCAGTTCAATCACTTTTGATGCGACAGATGGGCCCAGGCCTTTGATTGACGCAATGGAGCTTCGATCTGTTTCTAAAAGCGGATGCTCTAATTTTTCGATGTGGAAAGCTGCAATGGAATAGGTTTTGGATTTGAAAGAATTTTCTCCGTGGATATCCATTAATTTAGATAGCAACGAAAAATGCTCAGCTATATCTGCGTTATTCATAAATGCAAAATAAGCAATTCGGGTTATTCAGTATTATTGGCTATGCAAAAAAAAACCTCCAAAGGAGGTTTTATAAGTTTAATACAAGCCAATGCTTATTTTTTCTTTTTGCTGCTGCTTTTTTAGGAGCTGCTTTTTTTGCTGCTGCCTTTTTAGGAGCTGCTTTTTTTGCTGCTACTTTTTTAGGAGCTGCTTTTTTGCTGCTGCTTTTTTAGGAGCTGCTTTTTTTGCTGCTGCCTTTTTAGGAGCTGCTTTTTTTGCTGCTACTTTTTTAGGAGCTGCTTTTTTTGCTGCTGCTTTTTTAGGAGCCGCTTTCTTAGCTGCTGCTTTTGCCATTTGATTTTGAATTTAATTGATTAGTAAATGGGTTATCGAAAGTAAAATTATACAAAAATAAACTACTCACAAATTTTTTTCCACAAGTTATTAAGGTGGAAGCATGTATTATTCACATTCTAAAATTCGAGCATAAAAAAAGGATGGTATAAAACCATCCTTAATAATATCTAAAAATATCTTCCTTAAGCCTGTGCTGCTTCAGAAACAGAAACAAAAGTTCTGTCTTTTCTACCTTTTTTAAATTCTACAACACCGTCAGTCAATGCAAATAAAGTGAAGTCTCTACCTACACCAACGTTACTACCAGGATGATAAACAGTACCACGCTGACGAACAATAATATTACCGGCGATAGCAGGTTGCCCGCCAAATATCTTAACACCTAATCTTTTGCTTTCTGAGTCGCGACCGTTTTTTACACTACCTTCGCCTTTCTTATGTGCCATTTCTTTTAGTTTAAATGTTTTATAATGTTTATAAGTTGAAAGGAATACTATTTATAATTTATTAACCTTTCAACGCGTAAATCAAATTACGCTATTGCGGTAACTTTAATTTTAGTATAAGCAGTACGGTGACCTTTCTTTTTGTGGAAACCTTTTCTTCTTTTCATTTTATAAGCAATAACTGTATCACCTTTTATGTGATCTACAATTTCCGCGCTAACTGTTGCTTTATTATCTGCACCAACAGAAAGTTTTCCGTCAGCATGTACAAATAATACATCCAAATTAACAGAGTCGCCTGCTTTACCTTCCAAATGAGGAACAAATAATGTCTGATCCTTTTCTACCTTATATTGTTGGCCCGCTACTTTAATTACTGCTATCATCTTATAAAAATTAGGCGGCAAAGGTAGATATTAATTTCGATAATTCAATGAGAAATTTGAACTTTATATAAATCCTTTTTTATAGAATGCGGTCACAGGATATTTTTGTATAAATTTGATTGCTACATGGTTTATTAAAATTCGTATAAGTTAATGAAAATCAAATCTTTTTTAGCAAAGCCCTTTGCTTCAATTGTACATAAAAATATCAAAAAAGGAATGTTGACGGCTGTTGCTGATCAGGATGCAATACTAAAAAATTTAATTAAGGTTGGTAAAAGCACACAATTTGGAAAAGATCATAAGCTGGAGGTTGTTGCAGAGTATAATGAATTTCGTGATGCGATACCAGTAAGAGATTATGAAGGACTTACTTCTTACATCAATTTAATAAAGGAGGGTAAGCATAATATTTTATGGAAAGGTGTGCCCATTTATTTTGCAAAAACATCTGGCACAACCAGCGGAACCAAATATATTCCAATTACAAAAGATTCGATTGGCAATCATATCAACTCTGCACGAAACGCATTATTATGTTATATGGCAGAAACGGGCAACACTCGTTTTGCAGATGGAAAGTTGATTTTTCTAAGCGGATCGCCTGAACTGGAGCGGATAGGTGGCGTTCCTACGGGACGTTTGAGTGGAATTGTAAATCATCATATACCCCGGTATCTGCGAAAAAACCAGTTGCCTGATTATGAAACGAATTGTATTGAAGATTGGGAAACGAAACTCAATAAAATAGTGGATGAGACCATTAATCAGGATATGACGCTGATAAGTGGTATACCACCATGGGTTCAAATGTATTTTGATGAATTGATGAAACGTACCGGCAAATCAGTGGGCGAGATATTTCCTAACTTTTCCGTAATGGTATATGGCGGTGTCAATTTTGAACCTTACAAAGCAAAGCTCCATCAAAGTATTGGCAGAAAAATAGATGGGATAGAAACATTTCCTGCATCCGAAGGTTTTTTTGCTTTCCAGGATACTCAAACAGAACCCGGCCTATTATTAAATACAAACAGTGGTATATTTTTCGAGTTTATTCCGGAAGAAGAAATAGGTAAGGAAAGTCCCAAACGTATTTCTTTAAAAGATGTAAAAACCGGAGTGAATTATGCATTGATCATTAACAGTAATGCCGGACTTTGGGGATATGATATTGGCGACATGGTAAAGTTCGTTTCTACTGAACCCTACAGGCTTATTGTAACAGGCCGCACAAAGCATTTTATATCGGCTTTTGGTGAGCACGTTATTGCGGAAGAAGTAGAGCATAGCCTATTGAAAGCCGCTGCCGAAGACAATGTGCATATTACCGAATTTACAGTAGCCCCTTATGTGAACGAAGGTTCGGGAAAGAGTTATCACGAATGGTTTATAGAATTTGATAATGTTCCCAATAACATGCAGCAATTTTCTGAAAAGGTAGATGTATATTTACGCCAGAAGAATGTTTATTATGATGACCTGATCGCCGGTAATATCTTACAAACATTGAAAATTACGCCGATCAGAAAAAACGGATTTATTGATTATATGAAATCTATCGGTAAACTTGGCGGGCAAAATAAAGTACCTCGTTTAAGTAATGATAGAAAAATAGCAGACAGTCTTTTGCCGTGGGCTCAAAGTGAATAATCAATAATCTTCTTGTTACACCCTCTTACGCTCTTAGTATAAAATATGATAAAAAGGATAGGAATTTTTGGTTCGACTGGATCCATAGGAAAGCAAACGCTGGATGTGATTAAACATAATCCGGACAAGTTTTCTGTGGAAATATTAACTGCTAACAGCAATTATGAAATGCTGGTTGAGCAAGCGCTGGAGCATGACCCAAATATTGTGGTAATTGGTGAAAAAAACTTTATGAAAAAGTAAAAGAAGAATTATCGGGTACTGATATAAAAGTTTTTGCTGGCGAAGATGCCTTGGAGGAAGTAGCTGCAATGGATTGTTACGATATGATGCTTGCTGCTATTGTTGGATTTGCAGGCCTAAAACCTACATTACGAGCTATTGAGAATAAAAAAGCAATTGCTTTAGCGAATAAAGAAACATTAGTGGTAGCCGGTGATATTGTTATGGACTTAGCCGTACAAAATCAGGTTCCTATTATTCCGGTTGACTCAGAACATTCTGCCATCTTTCAATGCCTGGTAGGGGAGAGCCGCAATAAAATTGAGAAAATATACCTTACCGCATCGGGTGGTCCTTTCTTAGGAAGAAAGCCTAATTTTTTGGTGAATGTGAAAAGGGAGCATGCTTTGCAGCATCCTAATTGGCAAATGGGCGCAAAGATTTCAATTGATTCAGCAACCTTGATGAATAAAGGCCTTGAAATGATAGAGGCAAAATGGCTTTTTAATCTGGAGCCTGATCAAATAGAAGTGTTGGTGCATCCGCAAAGCGCTATTCACAGCATGGTTCAATTTGATGATGGAAGTGTGAAAGCGCAAATTGGAGTTCCTGATATGAAACTTCCCATACAGTATGCATTGGCTTTTCCATATAGGATACCTAACGAATATCCAAGATTCAGTTTTAAAAAATTCAATACACTAACTTTCGAAGAACCAGACTTGCGAACTTTCAGAAACCTGGAATTATCCATTGGCGCATTACAGAAAGGCGGCAACTTGCCTTGCGTTATGAACGCAGCTAATGAAATAGCTGTATATGCTTTTTAAAAAATCGAATTGGCTTTTTGGAAATGACGGATGTTATAGAATCGGTAATGCATCGACTAACTTTTATTGAAAAACCTACTCTTGACGACTATTTTAACAGCGATGCTGAAGCCAGAACACTAGCAGCCGATATCATTAGTTTATAGTATCAAAAATTGTTTAAAGTTTTTTCTTCTTATCCTGCAATTTCATAACCATTGGGATGTCAAAGCGCTATGCGTGTCTATCAATGTAAATTATTACATTCGTTGTTCAAACTTTATTCAATATGAATTTTAAATTAGGCATTGGGCTTATATGTTTAAGTTTCACTTTTAGTAATGTATGGGCATCTAAAGTAGACACCGTTGTAACTCACAGCCAGGCAATGAAGAAAGACATTAAAGCTGTTGTTATTACTCCGGAAAAATATGATAAGGCGAAACAATATCCGGTAGTATATCTTTTACATGGTTACAGCGGTAGTTATAAAGATTGGCCAAAAGCAGCTGCGGTTTTGGCAGCAGCAGATCTTTATAATGAAATAATAGTTTGTGGGGATGGTGGATTTGGTAGTTGGTATTGGGATAGCCCGGTAGATCCGGCCTTTAAGTATGAGACTTATGTTTCAAAAGAACTTGTTGAATGGGTCGACAAAAATTACACAACAATAAAAAGTTCTAAAGGACGTGCAATAGCCGGGTTAAGCATGGGCGGACATGGTGCATTGTACCTGGCTATAAAGCACCCCAATGTTTTTGGCGCCTGCGGTAGTATGAGCGGAGGTGTTGACATCAGGCCGTTTCCTGATAATTGGGACATGGCAAAGCGAATGGGTAAATATTCGGAGCATCCCGAAAGATGGGAAAAGAATACCATCGTAAATATGCTGCATCTTATTGAACCAAAAACACTCAGCATTATTATAGATTGCGGCACCGGCGACTTTTTTATGAAGTTAATCAGGCCTTACACCAACAGTTGCTATATAGAAACATACCACACGATTATATTACCCGGCCGGGAGGACATACATGGCCTTACTGGGAAAATGCAGTCGGCTATCAATTGCTTTTTTCTACAATTTCTTTTCCAAATCCAATTGAGATTTACTACGGTATTGATTTTTAATAATTTAATTTATCATAAATTTCAATAACTGCACAATATTTGCTTTTAGTTAATATTTGACCAAAGGTTGATATTTATGATAGCTTATGTTGCTATCATTTATTCATTATTTACTTTTTTATAAATCTTCTATATTAATGGTACAGAACGGGTTTGAAAGGCTGGTGGACATAATGAATGACCTACGCGAAAAATGCCCCTGGGATAAAAAACAAACCATCCAATCTTTAAGGCAGATGACGCTTGAAGAAACGTATGAATTGACCGACGCTATTTTAGAAGAAGATTGGAATCATATAAAAGAGGAGCTGGGCGATTTACTGTTGCATATTGTGTTTTATTCGAAGATTGCAACAGAAAAGGAAAAATTTACTATAGACGATGTTGCACATGGTATTTCTGAAAAACTTATTAAAAGGCATCCACATGTATATCCGCCGGCCCATCAGCATACAGATCTTCGCGAGGTAAAAAATGAAGAAGATGTAAAACAGAACTGGGAACAGCTTAAACTTAAAGAAGGTAAAAAATCTGTACTTAGTGGTGTTCCAACATCTTTACCAAGTATAATCAAGGCAATGCGGTTGCAGGAAAAAGCCAAGCAGGTAGGATTTGAATGGGAGAATAAGGAAGATGTATGGAAAAAGGTAGAAGAAGAAATGGACGAGTTAAAAGAGGCGGTATCCCAAAAATCAATTGTTGAGCAAGAGGAAGAACTGGGTGATCTTTTATTTTCTATCATTAATTATGCAAGATTTTTAAATGTTGATGCTGATGCTGCACTTGAACGAACAAATAAGAAATTTAAAAAGCGATTTACCGAAATGGAAAGTATCGCATCGCAACAAGGGAAAAATCTGAACAAAATGTCGCTTGAAGAAATGGACGAGATCTGGGATACTATCAAAGCTGCAAAATAAGAATGAGCAAGTTGTTTAAAAATAAAAATTCCTGGAGCTACTTTATACTATTTTGTTCCTTAGCTTTATTTGCGGGCTCATTTGCTTTCCAGTCTATATCGGTTAACAAATCTTCTTTTGAACAACGGGTAAAAAAGCTGGAGAAAGGCATTCATCAGCTGGAAAAGGATGCAGCATCAGTACTAAGCGATACGGCATTAATGAGGCGACTTAATATTGCGAAGCAAACCCCTGCCGATCTTGATTATCTCTATAATAAACCATATTACTTTTATGTTTATCAAAAACTAAATAACGGGCAATATTTAAAGTTTTGGAATACTGCCGTTATGATTATTCCTGACAGCGTATTAAATGATGTAATGGATGAAAAATTCGTCCAACTTTCCAACGGTTATTATTACATAAAAAAGAACCAGAGCAAACAGCATCCGGGCCTTAATATTTGCTACGCTATTCTTATCAAATCTCAGTTTTTTATTCCCTCCGAGAATTTTAAAGAGTCTTATCCTCTAAATAAAGGCCTTGACGGAGTAGCCAATATCAGCCTCAATCCCAGTCCTTATGTAGTAAGATCGTTTTCGGGAAAATCTCTCTTTTATTTAAAAAAAAAACCGGGCACTACGTTAAATAATGATAACGTTGGGTTTGTCATCATCAGGCTGATCAGTTTCTTTTTCATTTTCCTCGCTATTTACTTTATACTTTTCAAAAATGTAGTTAGGAAGTATAAGTTTGCAGACATTCCTTTTTTCATACTTTGTCTTCTTTCTTTTAGGGTTCTTTTGTATTTGTTTAGAGATATCTTTAGTTTGGAACGGCTTGAACTATTCCGTTCCTCCCTTTATAATGCTGGAATGATGTTGCCCAGCCTGGGCGATCTTTTAATAAGTAGCGCACTTTTTTGCTGGATTGGAATTTTTATTTGGAATCGTATAAAACCAGACGGATCAGAACCGCCTGAACCGAAAAGAAATAAAGTTCAATGGGCACAGGGTATTTTGTACATTTTATTATTGCTTATTCTAACATTTACAACAATAAATGTTATCAGAAGCATTGTCTCTAACTCTAAGGTATCCTTCGATGTTACTAATTTTTTCAGTTTAAGTTTTTTTACCGCAGTAGGATTTGTCATCCTCGCTTTCCTTTCTCTTGGCTTTCACTATTTTTCGAGAATCATATACAATTACCTGTTTCCGGCCTTTTCAGGTTCTGTTTATTACATATATCTGTTTATTGCCGTAGCGGGCCTTTCCTACATAGCGTTATCTACACCGCAGGTTACGGCCTTATATCTTTTATGCCTTGCGTGGTTATTGCTGTATACTTTTTTATTTAATAATGAAACTTCTCTTAACAAATTAATACGGTTTAATATTTCAGGCATTGTTATCTGGATCTTTATTTTTTCGATTAGCATATCAGTATTGATGTTGTCGGAAATAGATAAAGCAGAACTTAAACAGCGAAGAGTTTACCTGGAGAAACTGGATACAAAAAGCGATCCCGGAACAGAGCGGCTGATTGTTATGGCAAACACTTATCTGGATAATGATTTTTTTCAGCATAATTTTCATCGCCTTTACGATGAAAAGGACAATAAATTTTTGCGTGATAGTATTTTGTCAAATAATTATTCCAGGTATATCAGAGATTATTCTGGCAGCCTGTATTTTTTGACAGCACGCATAAGCCACTGTTTAATACAGGTAATTTATCTTATGAATCTATTAAAACGATTATTTTACGGCAGTCCGACTCTACTAATTTTCGGGACTTATATTTTTATGAGCCTTCGTATGACAAGTTTGCTTACATAACTTATCGTCCAGTAAAAGCTGAGGATGGAAAACTTATGGGAACGGTTTGCATTATATCACAACCCAAAAAGTTCTCACCTATTATTATCACTCCTGAGCTTTTCAGGCAGTACAACGAGTGGACGTTTTCAAACTCTACGATGTATAGCTATGCTATTTATTCTAATAAACTTTTGGTATCGTCTTCAAAAAATATCCTTTTACCTATAACCTCGTTCCCTCACAAATACCAAAATCAGTTTTCGAATTAAAAGAAAATAATGGATATAGCGAACTTTGGTATCGACCAAGCAATAATAAAGTTATTGTAATGACACGTAAGAACGAAAGTGTACTAGAAACCATAACACTGTTTTCTTATATATTTTGTGCTTTCCTGTTTTTAGTAGCGCTTATTCAATTGTTTTCAAACCTGCTCAACCTTGTTCTTAACAAGGGATTATTAAAAAAACGACTGAAATTTTCGACAAGCATTCGCGGACAAATCCATAATACTTTTATATTAATAACGCTGCTATCTTTTGTAGTAATTGGTATTGCGACAATTTCATTTTTTATAAAAAGATTTGAAGATTCTAATAGCGAGCATCTTGGAAGAACAATGAATATTATGGTGAATGAAATGCAGTCGCGCAAAGAAATTGGCTCGCTTGTATATGAGCAGGCCGACTCTTTAAATTCACAGCGTTTGGAAGATATTATTAAGCGTGTGGCGGATATACATGGGGTTGATGTAAATATTTTTAATTTTCGAGGGTCTTTACTGGCTAGTAGTCAGCCGGATATTTATCGAAAGGGAGTATTGAGTATGCAGATAGATCCACGCGCTTATTATTACTTATTTAGGCTTCGCCGAATTGAGCATACACAAAAGGAAAAAGTAGCTGATCTTAAGTATACAAACATGTATGCACCGCTGCGTAATGACGACGGGAGTTTTTATGCTTATTTAAGCATACCGTATTTTACCTCAGAGCAGGTATTAAATGAAGAAATATCCCGGTTTCTGATCACCCTTATCAATCTGAATGCATTTATATTTTTGATAACTGGGTTGGTTGCACTTTTAATTACCAACAGAATTACACATTCATTTGCGCTTATTCGCGATAAACTGATGCAGGTAAATTTATCGAAGCACAATGAAATGATCGTTTGGGAAAAGAACGATGAGATTGGGAGCCTTGTTGCTGAATATAATAAAATGGTTACCAAACTTCAGTTAAGCGCAGACGCGCTTGCTAAATCTGAGCGGCAGGAAGCTTGGAGAGAAATGGCCCGGCAGGTTGCACATGAAATAAAGAATCCGCTAACGCCAATGAAATTGAGCCTTCAATATCTGCAAAAGGCAATAGATAATAACAGCCCCAATGTTCAACAGTTAACTTTTAATGTGTCTAAAACCTTAGTAGAACAAATAGACCATCTTTCTAAAATAGCCGCTGATTTTTCTCAATTTGCCAACATTAATCAGGTTCAAACAGAAATTTTTGACCTTCATGAAGTCATTCGGCCATTGATTGTTATTTATAGTAAAAATCCTGATGTAGAGTTAATATGGCAACCTCTATCTCAATCGCTCGATATATTTGCAGATAAAACACATATGAATAGGGTATTCACTAATCTTTTTGGCAATGCTATAGAAGCGGCCAGGCCAAATATACCTTTTAAAATGGCTGTGAAGGAAAGAATTCATGGAGATAAGGTTATTGTAACGGTTGCTGATAATGGTGTTGGAATAAGCGAGGAAATGCAAAGCAAAATTTTCATACCCAATTTTACTACTAAAAGTTCTGGTACCGGTTTGGGTCTCGCTATGTGCAAAACAATTGTAGAACAGGCCGGAGGGGAAATAACTTTTGAAACTGCGGTTAATAAAGGAACATCCTTTCATATCGAATTACCACTTATTCGCTAAAGACAGCATACAAAAAAGCCGGTTGAAATTTCAACCGGCCCTCTTATAACTTAATTGTTAATTGCTTCTTAGTGAGCAGCAGAATCAGCAGCAACAGCAGCAGCTGAATCAACTGTAGCAGCAGCTGAATCAATAGTAGCATGTGCAGAATCAGCTAAAGTTTCAACTTCAGCGTTCAAAGAATCAGCTGTAGCCTCTTCTGAAGTAGTTTCAGCACTGTTACAAGCTGCAAAAGATACTGCGATCAAAGCAATTGCGAATAATTTTTTCATGATTGTCTTTTTTGTTTTAAAATTATAATTTGAAGATTAATACCAAAAAGACAAAGAGGTAACCCAAATCTTTAAATTTTTTAAAAAGGCTTTTTATTGATAAATAAACCAGTATAAATAGTAAATAAAAATATTTATAATTTATTCAAAAATTCAGGGCTAAGTGCATCAAAAATGGTGTTTTTGCTATCATTTTGACTCACCAAATCTTCTAAAGTAATCCGTTCTAACAAATTATTAACGGTTAATTGTATCATTTGCCAAAGCGAGCGCGAAGAACAATCAACCGAGCTTGTGCAAAAACGCATAACAGCGCCGTTCTCATCGGTAAACTCTTTATCAAGAGGTGTTCCTAAAGCTTCCAATACATTTTTGATAACAATTTCCGAAGGTTTTTGAGCCACTATATAGCCACCTTTGTTACCGGGAGTGCTGCGAATGAAACCAGACATTCTCAATAACCTGGTTAGCTTTGCAATATAATGCTGACTCAGTTGCTCCGTCTCGCTTAATTGAGGAATGCTCATACCATCACGGTCTTCGCAAGATGCAATGCGTATTAAAATTCTTAAGCCATATTCTTCCTGTGCAGTAATTTTCATTCGTATTTTTTTAAGTTGCAGCTTGGCTGCGATTGTATTGCCGAATGCATTATTATTTTACATAAATCCTAATTCCAATTGTGCAGCCTCGCTCATCATGCTTTTATTCCACGGCGGATCCCATGTCACGGTTACCAGTACATCACTCACACCCTCAAGCTCCCTTACTTTTTGATCAACCTCCATTGGCAAGCTCTGCGCTGCAGGACAGCCTGGGGCAGTCAGCGTCATCAATACAAATACATTTCCGCCCTCGTTCACTTCCACCTTGTAAATTAATCCCAGTTCGTAAATATTTACTGGGAGTTCAGGATCAAAAATGGTTTGTAATACCTCAACAACTTTATCTTTTATTTCCGATTCGTTCATTTCGATTTTTTATTAAATCATCAGCAATGCTACTAGCATCTTTGTTGCGTCGCACTCTTCAATTGTGGAATACATATCAACTTTTTAAACTAAACGCCAAAGCATAATGTTTCATTTGTTTTACCATTGCCAAAAGACCATTCGAACGCGTTTGTGCTAAATGGCTTGTCATACCGATCTTATTAATAAAATCCATTTTAGAATGTAGTATTTCATCAGGTGTATGTCCACTTAATACCCTAATAAGCATACTTATCAATCCTTTTACAATAATAGCATCACTTTCCGCCTGGTAATAAATTTTTCCATCTTTATAATCTGCCTCCAACCAAACAGTAGATTGGCAACCCTTTACTTTGTTCTCATCTTTTTTATATTCATCGGGTAGGGGCGCCAGCTTCTTCCCTAAATCGATAATATACTCATACTTATCGTCCCAACTGTCAAAAAGCGAAAATTCATCTACTATTTCTTCTTCTATTTGTTCGATCGTTTTTATCATTAATCAACTTTTATACTATCCTCATATAGTGTTTCCGGATCAATATCGGCTTGGTTGGCCCAGGCCACACTATTAAAACATGGTCTTACAGTATTAAACATTTTCGGATCTTTCAACTGTTTAAATATTCCCAAATTCAAATACGGACTCATATCAAATTGTCTTTTTCACCATTTACATAAGTGAAAATAATTTGATAATCGGCTAATGCCTGAACGTCTTTTACATCTATATATTTATACATAAAATGCTATTTTAAAGGTTCAATGTTGAAAGGTTGTTCTCCACTTTGACATAGTTCCCAATCTGCTAACAATTCATCTTTATGTATTTCGATCCACGCCTGAATGAGTTTTATTTGTTTCAGCGGCAATTCACCATTTAAAATTTCACCATCGCTGATTTGCAGTACAGCTTCTATGCCTTGGTAAACAGCGTGAATATGCGGAGGGTTATGCTCCTTCGGGCCGTAATACATCCTTATTAGAATGCCAAAAAACATTGAAATTGTAGGCATGGTAAAATTTTTTATTACCTTAAAACTTTCACGGCTTTTTTCAATCCTTCTATCATCAAATCCACTTCTTCAACGGTGTTATACAACGCGAAAGATGCGCGAATCGTTCCTGGAATGCAGAAACGGTTCATCAATGGTTCTGCACAATGATGCCCTGTACGAACTGCAATGCCTTTATTATCTAACAATATGCCAATATCCTGCGGATGTACGCCTGCTATCACAAAAGAAGCCACACTTACTTTGTGATCGTTATCTCCGATAATTTTTAGCCCTTCAATTTCTTTTAATCTTTCCGTTGCATGTGCCAGCAATACATCTTCATGTTTGCGGATATTTGATTTACCAACTTTGTTGATATAATCAATTGCAGGTTTTAATGCAATAGCATCGGCAATGTTTGGTGTGCCTGCTTCAAATTTATAAGGAAGCTCGTTGTAAGTTGTTTTTTCGAAAGTTACTTCTTTTATCATTTCGCCGCCGCCCGCAAACACGGGCATTGCGTTGAGTAGATCTTTTTACCATACAAAATACCCATACCGGTTGGGCCAAGTAGTTTATGTGATGAAAATGCAAAAAGTCACAATCCAAGTCCTGCACATCAATGTCTAAATGCATGGAACTTTGCGCGCCATCAATCAAAACCACCGCGCCTTTTTCATGCGCTAATTGAATGATTTCTTTTACCGGATTTACGGTACCCAATGCGTTGGATACATGGTTTACGGCAACAAGTTTGGTGCGGTCATTCAATAATTTTTTGTATTCATCCATCAGCAATTCTCCATTATCATTTATGGGAATTACTTTGAGTTTAGCATTATTTTGTTCGCAAATAATTTGCCAGGGAACAATGTTGGAGTGATGCTCCATTCCGGAGATGATCACTTCATCATTTGCTTTCAAATTTTGCCTTGCCCAGGTATATGCTACTAAGTTGATGCTTTCGGTAGTACCGCGTGTATAAATAATTTCTTCGCGTGATGAGGCATTAATAAATGCTTTAACCGTAT
The DNA here is from genome assembly GCF_022513635.1 of Paraniabella ginsengisoli. Classification (GTDB taxonomy): domain Bacteria; phylum Bacteroidota; class Bacteroidia; order Chitinophagales; family Chitinophagaceae; genus Niabella; species Niabella ginsengisoli. The sequence goes on from NZ_JAKWBL010000002.1 coordinate 397,806, forward strand.
CTCTTGTGGCTTCAAAATCTGCTGTCGCTTCTTCTGCTAATGAATGAATGCCTCTATGAACATTGGCATTATTAAAACTATAATAATGAACCAACGCATCGATAACCGATTGCGGTTTTTGAGATGTTGCAGCATTATCGAAGTAAACCAGACGATGGCCTTTTACCTCTCTGTTGAGAATGGGAAAGTCTTTTCGGATGGCTCTATGTCGAAAATATATTTTGTATTGGCTGTTGCTATCATCTTAAATTATTTACGGAAAGTAGCGGTACACTTCCTTTCGATGTAAAATTCTACTTAATATTATTGTATCATCTTCTACAAAAAATCCGATTCGATAATCTTTAATTTTGATACGATAAGCTCTTGGATGTCCTTTTAACTTTTTAATATTGGAAAGTTCATTTATATTTTTGGCCTCAATAATTTGGAGGATCAGTTTTTCAATTTCAACTTTTATAGCTTTTGGCAACGATTTGACATCTTTATTAGCCGAAGGACGTATAACGAGTTGCATTAGCTTTTAAGATTCTTTAAAAAGGTATCCAAACTTATTTCACGTTTATCCTTATCCCCTTCTTTCATCGCTTTCAGTAAGGCCGCGTCTTCTCTGTCCTCGCTGCTCAAAACACCAAATGATAAGCCCATTTCTTGAACAAATTTTTTTATTTTTTCAATCTGCTCTTTGCTTCGAGGCGTTATCACAATTGAGTCCATATAAATAAATTTAAAAATTACAAATCCAGCTTCTTTGTTACCAACCCTTCTACGAAAGTTCTTACATTTTCATGCTTTATTTTTTCCAGCACATCAAGTGCAAAACCATGAAGCAGGAGAGACGTAGCTGTTTTCTCTTCGATGCCGCGTGAGCGCATGTAAAATAATGCATCCTCGTCAAGGCTTCCAACTGTACAACCGTGCGAACATTTTACATCATCAGCAAAAATCTCCAACTGCGGTTTGGCGTTAACGCTGGCATTTTCTGATAACAGAATGTTACGATTGCTTTGGTAAGCATTTGTTTTTTGTGCTATTTGGCGTACAAATATTTTTCCGTTAAATACACCGGTAGAATTACCATTCAACACGCCTTTATACAATTCATTGCTTAGGCAATTGGGTTGGCGGTTATCAACTACTGTGTGATTGTCGATATGTGTTTGATTATCTCCCAGGTATAATCCGAATAAATTGGCTTCGCAATATTCGGCGCTCATTACCATGTTGAGATTATTACGAATCAAACCACCGTTCAGGCAAACCGTTACCACATTTGCAACGCTTTTACCAATTTGATGTACATGCGTGGTACTTACCACTTTCGAATTGGCTTCATCATTTTGAATTTTATATAGATCCAAAATCGCATCTTTTTCTACAACCAATTCAATAACCTGGTTGGTAAAGCTTTCATCCGCACCAATGGTTACAAAAGTTTCCACCATTTGCACCTGTGCGTTTTGAGCTACGTGAACCAGGCTACGTGGCTGCGCAAAAATATTTCCATTGCGCGCATCGGTAATATTATATAAATAAATAGGATGACTAGCCGTTCGGCTTTTGAAAACATGTACAAACACGCCTTCCTGAATGAAGGCTGTATTCAATGCATTGATGCCATCTTTGTGGTAATCGGCGCTATGGCCTAAATGTTCTTTAACAATAGAAGCATACTTATCGTGACCTGCCGCGCTTTGCAATGAAAGGATTTCTAATTCATCAGAACGGGTGTGAGATAATTCTTCATGAAAATGTCCGTTTACAAACACGATCAAATTAGCATCCTCATGTCCCGGAAGTTGTAATGTTGAAAGATCAGATACAGTAAATGATTGTTCTTTCAGATCGGTGGTAAAATGATAATCTTTATTGAAGAAGTCATTGATGCGTGTATATTTCCACTCTTCATGCTTAACTGTTGGAATACCAGTTTGCTCAAATTCTGTAAAAGCCTCATCTCTCATATCTTTTATATGAGCATCAACATTATTGGTCTGAAGCTTTTCGAAACGTTCTTTAAAATATGATATTGTGTCCATTGAAATTTAATGTGATGATGTGATGATAATTAAGATAATGTGATGCTGAATTAGCATATTATCACATTAGCAAATTATCAAATTAAGCTACTACGCTCTTAATAAAATCGTATCCTTTTTCTTCCAGCTCGTAAGCTAATTCCTTCGTACCTGATTTTACGATTCGGCCATTATATAATACATGTACAAAATCAGGAACTATATAATCTAACAAACGTTGATAGTGCGTAATACAAAGCACGGCGTTTTCGCTGCTGCGTAATTTATTAACCCCATTAGCTACTACTCTAATCGCGTCAATATCTAACCCCGAATCAGTTTCATCCAAAATGGCGAGCTTTGGCTCCAGCATGGCCATTTGAAAAATTTCGTTACGTTTTTTCTCACCACCTGAAAAACCTTCGTTTAATGAACGGCTTAACATTGTCTGATCGATTTCTACCAAAGCCATTTTTTCTTTCATTTTTTTCAAAAAGGAAACGGCATCCAATTCTTCTTCACCGCGATATTTACGAATTTCGTTAACTGCAGTTTTCATAAAGTTGGTTGTGCTTAAGCCCGGAATCTCAACTGGATATTGAAAACTTAAAAAATACCTTCCCCAGCGCGTTCTTCTGGAGCAAGATCTAATAGATCTTTGCCTAAAAATTCTACCGACCCGCTCAACACTTCATAATCTTCCTTTCCAGCTAAAACAGATGCCAAGGTACTTTTACCCGAACCATTAGGCCCCATGATTGCGTGTACCTCGCCTGGATTTATTTGTAAATTGATCCCTTTTAATATTTCTCTACCTTCAATACCTGCGCGCAGGTCATTAATTGTTAACATGATTTATTGCGATTTCTGATTTTTATGTATTGATTCTTTATATAAAATAAAATATTAGCCTACACTTCCTTCTAAACTGATAGCCAATAATTTTTGAGCTTCAACAGCGAACTCCATTGGCAATTGATTCATTACTTCTTTGGCAAATCCATTGATTATTAATGCTACCGCAGTTTCCGTATCTATACCACGCTGATTGCAGTAAAATATCTGATCTTCACCTATCTTGGAAGTTGTTGCCTCATGTTCTACTACACCTGTGTTGTTTTTTACCTCAATGTACGGGAACGTGTGAGCGCCACATTTGTCACCCAGCAATAAAGAATCGCATTGAGAGAAGTTTCTGGCATTAGATGCATTCTTTCCTACGCGTACCAATCCTCTATAGCTATTGTTGCTATAACCTGCTGAAATACCCTTACTTACGATGCGACTTCTCGTATTTTTGCCGAGGTGTATCATTTTCGTTCCGGTATCTGCTTGTTGATAATTGTTAGTTACCGCAACAGAATAAAATTCTCCATTTGAATTATCGCCCTGCAAAATAACACTTGGGTATTTCCAGGTAATGGAAGAGCCAGTTTCAACCTGCGTCCAGCTTATTTTAGAGTTTACACCTTTGCAAATGCCGCGCTTGGTAACGAAATTGTAAATACCGCCTTTTCCTTCCTTATCACCAGGGTACCAGTTTTGAACTGTCGAGTATTTTACCTCGGCGTTATTTAAAGCAACTATTTCGACAACCGCTGCATGTAGTTGATTTTCATCTCTCATTGGTGCTGTACATCCTTCCAGATAACTTACATAAGTATCATCTTCTGCTACTATTAAAGTGCGTTCAAATTGACCTGTATTTTCAGCATTGATCCGGAAATAAGTTGAAAGCTCCATAGGGCAACGAACGCCTTTAGGAATAAAACAAAATGATCCATCACTAAAAACGGCGGAGTTAAGAGCCGAAAAATAATTGTCCGTAACAGGTACTACGCTTCCTAAATATTGACGTATCAACTCAGGATGTTCCTGGATAGCTTCGCTCATCGAGCAAAATATAATCCCCTGCTCACTCAGTTGTTTTTTGAAAGAAGTTCCAATTGACACGCTATCAATTACTGCATCTACCGCAACCCCTGTAAGGCGTTTCTGCTCATCCAGAGAAATCCCTAATTTCTCAAAAGTTTTAATCAATTCTGGATCCACTTCGTCAAGACCGTTCAGTTTTGCTTTTTGCTTAGGGGCAGAATAATAGATAACATCCTGGTAGTTGATAGGAGGAAATGTAACGTTTGCCCAGGTTGGCTCTTTCATTTTAAGCCATTGCGCATAAGCTTTTAGTCTCCATTCAAGCATCCATTCGGGTTCATTCTTTTTAGCAGAGATAAAACGTACAATTTCTTCGCTAAGACCTTTTGGGGCTGATTCAGATTCGATTTCAGTTACAAAACCATATTTATACTCACTATTTACGTGGCTTTCGATCGGATCAAAGTCCGTTTCGCTGGTTTCGGGCTTTATTAATTGTTCCACATCAGTATTCATGCCCGCAAAGTTAGGCTATTTGTACTAAAAAGTATAAATGAAGCGCAGCTCTTTTCTTATAAATTTTCTTAACTGTTTAACTGATAAATTGATATACAGGCTTATACTTTTAGAGTATCGTGTATTTGGTTAGTTTGCCTTTAGATTTTCTTTTACCGATAACGCGATTAATTCCGCCCATTCCCTATACATTTTACCTGAAGGATGAAGACCGTCTGAGGCTATTAAAGTTCTGTCATTATCTGCTTTGCGGGAACCGGGTGTAATATCAATATAGTTTATGCCAAATGTTATGATTCTTCTCTATTGATTGCATTAAAAGCATCAATCTCGGCTGAAATAGTAGCCGTATTTCTGCCACTATTTTTTCCAAAAGGCGTAACTGCCCAGTCGGGAATTGATATTACGAAGACATGCTTTTTATTGCCGCCTGCAAATGAAACAGCCTGTTGTAAAAGTGCTTTGAACTCCTTTCTATACTGGCTTTGCGAATAGCCGCGAAATTGATTATTTACACCTATCAGCAAAGTAACTATGTCAAATTGTTGTTGAATATTTTCAGAATTGATGGCAACTTGTAGTTCGTCAGTCGTCCAGCCTGTTCGTGCTACAATTTTTGGGGTTAGTAAATCGATACTATCGGTTCGAAGTATTGATGCCAGTTGATATGGAAACGACTCATCCTGTCTCACGCTTTCACCAATTGTATAAGAATCGCCAAGCGCCAGGTAACTGAAATTTCCTGTACTATTTTCAACAGGTTTATTTTTTGAACAGCTCAACAATAATGTGATGAATATTACGACTAAAAATTTCATGACTATATATACGAAGAGTGAAGGTGTTCGGATTGATAATACATTCTATTTGCACTCAAAGTGTTCTGGTTCATTGGCGTAATAATTGCCTGTACTTTTTAGTATTTATAAATTGTTAATTCAAAAATCGAAAACTATGGGATTTGATCAGTATCATGAGCCACCAGAAGAGCTATCACAGCCAGTTAGAACCTTTGCCAGAATGATAAAATCGTTAGTTGAAGAGGCAGAAGCCATCGATTGGTATGAACAACGCATTCATGTGGAAAAGGATCAGGAAGCTAAAAAAATTATGACGCAGGCACAAAAGGAAGAGTTCATTCATTTTGCAATGGATCTGGAATTTTGCTACGCAAGAAGGAAGATTGGAGAACTGTTATGAAGAACGTATTATTTAAGCCGGGAGATATTGTAGAAAATGGCGAAAAAGCAGAAGATGCGATAGAAGAGTAAGTACTTAATCAATATGGCAAACAGCTGTCCGTGAAATTACAGACAGCTGTTTTGTATATATATTCGATTAAAGTTATTTTTTAGAGGTACGCATCGCTTTTACTTTTTTGATACCGGGATCTTTGATCAATTTTGAATATTCTTTTGACCCGACACCATATAAAGCTATTTTTCCTTCGCTATTTGCATGCACACCAAATCCATAGCGCTTTGTCAGCGGTGAAGCTCGCAGGCAGGGTTGCCCTTTAGAAAAAAAGTTTCGCGTGCTGTTTTGTGTTCTGCTTTTGTAAGGTCGTTTCTTTCAGCATAGACCTGGAAGATAATATCGTCAGATGTGAATTTGTAAGGATTTTTTACAATCAGTTCGTACTGTTGTTGTGCCACAGTTTTTAAATCATTTTTTGACTTTGGAATTTCAGCAGTTTCAACCGGGCAGTCTTCTGCAATTTCAATAAAAGTATCTATATAATTGGTAGTGTGCTGTTTCATTTGGAAATGAGTTAAATTATTTTATCAATCGCATTTCGGTCAGGATCGGTTTAAAACCTATTTTTTCATAAGCCCTGATAGCGTTGTTATTTTCGCTGTAAACCTGAAGACGTACTTCAGTCAATCCTTTAGATTGAGACCATTCTAAAAGGCTATCAACAATTTTTTGATTGAGGCCTTGCCCGCGGAAAGCAGGGGAAACGTACATAAAACCTAAAAATGCATAACTGTTGAAATTATTGTAAGGTTTCCCTTTTTGAATACGCGCTGATCCACTCGCCACCAATTGTCCATCTACTTCTGCTACAACAATAGCGCAGTCTTCCCTTTTGAGCATTTCTTCAATATCATAATAATGAAAATGCGCTTCAATCATCGTCGAATCATAAGGTCTTTCTGCTTCTACAATGCCTTGCTCAAATTCCAATAGTACCGACAGATCATCAATGCTTGCCTTTCGAATAGTGATCATCCTCAAACAGTTTATGCAATGTGCAATAATATATTTCTTATTTGTCTGGTATGCCGGCGGGTGTGAACAACTATAAAGCTCAACCATTCATATCTTGTAAGATGGCCTATTGTAGGGAATTCCATGTCCAGACAAAGTTCTTTGAGATTTTTACTAAGTGCCGTTTGTAATAATGTTTGTTTGTTTTCTTCGAGTGACTGTGTTAATTGAGTTGTATCGTGAGGCGGATTGTCTGGCCATAGTGATGGGTCTGCCTCGCCCTTGCTGTCCATATCTTCAAATATTTCTTTTAATACAGAAACATGTTCGTCAAATGCGCGGCTCGTTTCTTCAGTCTTCTCATCTGGCACACCGCTACTGCTTTTTATAATGTGTTCCGTAACCTGGCCAATGCTCCAGCTACCTTCAAAAGGAACTGTATTGAGTTGGTCGCTGTTTAGGGCCGAAATTATTTGTGTCAACTCCCCAAATGCATCTGTGATATCATATGCTATTTGCTGCTGTATCTCCATGTTATATCAATGGTTTTAAAGTTAGTGATGAAGATATAAAAAATGCGAAAGGATTATAAGATTGCGCTTCTCGAAGACTTGATAATTGAGACAAATAGAACCTGTGGAAATACAGGAGGTTTAAGCGTGAACTTCAACACATCTTTTTACAAGAATGAAAAGACGCGATTTTATTAGCTAATGAGTACAGTTGTATAACTAAAAAAGCACCTACAGAATGTAAATGCTTTTTAATGTGACCGCGTTAGGATTCAAACCTAAAACCTTCTGATCCGTAGTCAGATGCTCTATTCAATTGAGCTACGCAGCCATTCCCTTTACGGGAGGGCAAAGGTAATAATAATTACAATTCCATCAAAACGATTTTTCCAATTAATTGAAATATTTTAATGGATAATCAATATTTGAGAGCTCAAAGTGTTTTATTTTAAAGTAAATATCACTGTTTTGGAAAAAAATGTTTTTGGTCGATAAACAAATCTTCACCCATCCACCATTTTAGCTTAATATGATTGATAGGTTTTCCTTTTCTGTATTTTTTTGGAAAATGTAGATTTTTTAAGATATGAGTGAGTTTTGTAAGGTAGGTTTTCATGAGCGTTAATTTTATTAGTTCTGTCTTTCAAAGGTAAATTGAAAAAGATATAGTTCAAATAACTAATATTGGTGATGTATTAGCTAATTCTTATATTTACTGCTTAATTTCGTTTAAGCGTACTTAGCAGATCCTCAAATAAACCGTTGAAATTGACCGTGTTTCAATATTAAATGACTGCACGAAAGCCCATAAAAGTTTCAGAAAAGGTAAAGATTACTATTGCCTTATGCGTAAGTGCATTAATTCTCGTTTGCCTTGGTATTTACGCAAGTTCAAGAACGGTGCGCTATAAACAATCAATGCGCGACGTTAACCTTTCAGGTATTATCATCACGCATTCGCAGGATGTATTAAATGCGATACAAGATGTCCAATCTGCCTACCGTGGGTATATTATTACAAACGATTCTTCTTTTCTCAAGTCTTTCGATATTGCCAATCGTTTTCTGCAAGCTAGAATCAGTTCTCTAAAGAGCATGCCAATGACCTATACTCAGCGAAACTTACTGGATAGTATAAGCAGTTTAGCATTGGAGCAAAAACAATTTGCTTTCAGCATTATTGTGAAGAGGCGTTATGTATCATTCTTAGAAGCATGGAATTTTTTAAATAGCCGGGAAGAAAACAGGCTTGTAAATAAATTAAGATATAGCGTCTTGAAATTTACCAACGCTGAGAAGAATCTGCAATCGGCTAAGTTGAAACGTGAAAATGATAATTTCAATAAGGTAATATATGTTGTAGTGATAAGTGTGATCGCCGCAGTTTTAATCATACTTCTCACACTTATATACATACGTATTATTTATCAGCGTCTTGTCAATACTGAGCAGTTGTTGTTAAAGTCTCAGTTGAGATTGGAAAGCATACTTGATAAGCTACCTGTAGGAGTAATCATCGTTAACACTAAAAGCAACGAATATCATGCTAATAATAAGGCTGTAGTATTGCTTAATGAACAACTGCTTCCTGATGGAAATGTTTTTGAATCGCATGATAAAATAAACACATTAGAAGGGGTTCTAAAACCTGAGCTTAGAGATAAATTATTTATATCGCATGCCATTCATGGTGAAGAAAATATCGGGTTTAATGAAACAACCATTAATGTTGACGACCGTGAGGTACCTTTTAGGGTAAGTGCTATACCAGTTTATAATGAGAAAGAGCAGCTCGAATACGCTATTTCAGTTTTTGATGATATAAGTAACATCAAACAATTTGAGAATGAGCTTATAGAAGCGAAAAAACTTGTTGAAGAATCTTTAAGGTTAAAGCAATCTTTCCTTAGTAATATGAGCCATGAAATTCGCACACCTATTAATGCGATTTTAGGTTTTGCTGAATTGCTGGGCAAAAGAGATATAGGATCTGAAGAAAATGAATATGTCCGCATCATTCGCTCAGCAGGAGAAAATTTGTTGAGGTTGTTAAACGATATACTAGATTTTTCAAAACTGGAATCGAATATGATGGTGTTTGAAGAGCACCCTGTAAGTATTGATGGTATTTTAAATTCTATTTGTAATTTATATCTGCCGAAGGCAAGAAATAAAGGCATCACACTAAACTATGAATGTGATGCCAATGTTCCGGAAGTAATAGTGGGCGACCCTGTAAGACTGACGCAGGTTATTACTAATATTGTAGGAAATGCTATAAAATTCACGCCTAAAGGAAGTGTATTGATTTTTGCAAAATTGATATCTACAACCGACACACAATCTATTATTGAGTTTAAGATCAAAGATTCTGGTATTGGTATTTCAAAAGATAAGTTGTCAAGGGTCTTCAAAAGATTTGAACAGGCGGGTTCAGAAACAACCAGATTATATGGTGGTACAGGATTAGGATTGAGTATTGCGAAACATATTGTGCAAAGCCAGGGCGGTGCCATTTCTGTTACGAGTGAATTAGGTGTTGGTTCCATCTTCAGTTTTACAATGCCCTTTGCAAAATATGATTCAGAAAATTCGGTGAATAAAAAACCAGTAGAATCCGTTACCGATCTATCGTTTTTAGAGGATCTGAGAATACTTTTAGTTGAAGACAATACACTAAATATCAAACTTATTAACGGCATATTTTTAGGGACGAACGTTAAAGTGGATGTAGCAGAAACTGGTGGACAAGCCGTAGAAAAAGTAAAGGATAGTTTTTACGATATCATTTTGATGGATATAGAACTGCCTGATATGAACGGCTATGAAACTACACGTATTATCAGAAAGGATTTAAAAATTCAACTGCCTATAATAGCGTTAACTGCTCATGTATTAGCTGGTGAGAAAGAACGATGCCTGGAAGCTGGCATGAATGATTATCTTACCAAACCGGTTAATACAAGACAATTATTTGAAAAGATTAACGCATTGATCACGCGTGAATTTGGTTTAAAACAACTTGCCGAAGAGAAGTTGGCTGTTAATACACTACCTTCTCAAAAATTATTTTCGACCGAAAATACCGTTGTTGATTTAAGCTATCTTAGAGAATTGTCAGATAATAATAAAGAATTTGAAAAGGAAGTAATAGAACTATTTTTATCTCAGGTCCCATCGCAAATGCAAGAGCTGGAAGAAGCCATCGACCATAGAAACTATTCTGAGATCAAAATGCTGGCTCATAAATTGAAGTCATCGACAGCCGTAACCATTGGCAAAAACTTACTCCTCACTTTGAACTGCTTGAAGAAAAAGCGATCAATAACGAATTGCCTGATAGTGCACTGCGTAGCTATCGCATCATACAAAACGTATTGGCAAAAGGGATTATTCAATTGGAAAATTTACTCCAGACCTCTTACTGATTTTCATTAACCTATGATTATAGAAATTGTTGAGCCACATCTTCAATCTTAATAGTGGTTGAGTAAAAACCTACTATTTTTTCAATCACTTTTTCAACTAAAACATCAGGGCATGAAGCGCCGCTGGTGATCAGGATTTTTGCCGGATGTTTAACCGTTAGATAATTAGATGTTAAAACCTCCTGATGGGTATGGAAATTGAAATGCAGTATGTCTTTATCAGATATGATTTTTTCCGGACTGTTGATATAATAAGTAGGTAATTTTTCTTCACAAAGCTCAACCAAGTGTGATGTATTAGATGAATTATATCCTCCAACAACAATAGCCAGATCGGCATCTGTGCTTAACATAGCAGCCACGGAAGTCTGATTGTCATTAGTTGCATAACAAAGCGTATCCCTTGTATCTGCAAAGCGTTCTGCCAGGGATTCTTTGGAAAGCTGATACTTATCAATCATTACATCCTTTAAATAATCTGAAATGGCTTGCGTATCGCTGGCAAGCATGGTAGTTTGATTAACAACACCAATCCTTTGAAAATCCTTTTTTATATCAAACCCATCACTGTATTGGTTTTTGAATTCTTCATAGAAATCATTGGCATCAAGGTCTCCTTTAATGTATTCGGCCAGACGCACTGTTTGCTGCATGTCTTTTACAACAACGGTTGGGGCGCCGGAAGCAGCATGAGAAAAAGTCGCTCTTGTTTCTTCGTGTGATGGCTTACCATGAATGATGATGGTGTAATTTTTCTTAGCAATGGCGGCGCTTCGGTTCCAAACCTTTTCAACAAATGGACAGGTTGTGTTATATTTTTCCGTTGGAATGCCAATATCGTTTAGCTTTTTTCGATTGAAAGCGTAGTGCCAAATGCAGGTATCAGAACAATATCATCTTTTGTAAGGCTGGTAAAAGGAATTAATTCTTTTCCATATGTATCCTGTAAAAACTGAACACCATGGTTTATAAGATCTGCATTAACCTGGGGATTATGTATCATTTCGCTCAACAAAAAGATGCGTTTACCCGGATTTTCTTCAACTGTTTTGAAGGCTATTTCAATAGCGTTTTCTACTCCGTAGCAAAAGCCAAAATGCCGTGCCAGATAGATCTGTACCGAACCGAAATCGAGCAGAGTAGGAGTAAAGTCTTTTTTAAGCTTGTCGTTTTCCTTTCTGCGTTTCTTAATAGCGGATATTAGTGAACTTCTGTAAAAAACCGGTACATCAAACTGCTTCATGCTGCAAAGATAAACAGGAATAACTGATAACGAAAATTAGCAAATTAGCCAATGTGATTATGTGATAATAGTTTCAAGTTCCAGGTTTCAGGTTGTGTGTCCGTACGCCGTAATTCATACATTGTACATTGATTGAGGAGGAATATGCAGGATGAATTATAATCGGAACGATAAAGCGAGCGTGGCAATTTCGATGCTACATATTTACTGTTGATATAATAAAATCTTTTCCATGGACGGAGAATCTATATTTTCCTATCTTCATTTCAAGCATTTTTTATATACAAATTAATCGACAATGGGAGAAACTATGAATCATACAGACTGGAAACACACAGCTAATATTTATGAAGTTAACGTGAGGCAGTACACGCAGGAAGGCACTTTTGTTGCTTTTGAAAAAGAACTGCCAAGACTCAAAGATATGGGGGTACAGGTATTATGGTTTATGCCTATTACGCCAATTGCAATAGAAAAGATGAAAGGAACAATGGGAAGCTATTACGCTTGCTCCGATTATACTTCCATAAATCCTGAATTTGGAACTTTAGATGATTTTAAAAATCTTGTTGCAACGGCGCATCAACAAGGCTTTAAAGTTATTATAGATTGGGTGGCTAATCACACTGGTTGGGATCATGTTTGGACACGATCTCATCCTGAATATTATAAACATGATAGTAACACAGGAACTTTTCATGCGGCAAGTGGCATGGATGACATTATTGAGCTTGACTTTGATAATCCCGCATTGCGGAAGGCGATGATCGATGCTATGAAGTTTTGGATAGATGAATGTGATATCGATGGTTTTAGATGCGACCTTGCATCATGGGTGGAAGTTGATTTTTGGCAGGAAGCAAGGCCACAGCTTGATGCCGTAAAACCTTTGTTCTGGCTCGGTGAATTTGATGAATTGGAAAATCCTGATTATGGAAAAGTATTTGATGCAAGTTACTCCTGGAAATGGATGCACAAAACAAAGGATTTTTTCAGCAACATCAACCTTTACAAGAACTGCTGGATCTTTTGCAGCAATACGGGGGATTGGAAATGGAAGCATGCGCGCCTGGTTTACCACTAATCATGACGAGAATAGCTGGAATGGTACAGAATATGAAAAGTACGGCGATATGGCTAAATCTCTTGCAGTATTTAGTTGTATCTGGAATGGTATTCCTCTTATTTATAGTGGACAGGAACTGCCTTTAAAACATAAGCGTCTTATGTTTTTTGACAAAGATGCAATTCCCTGGACAGGCAAATATGCATTGCACGGCTTTTATAAAACCCTTTTTAACCTTCATGCCAACAATCCGGCATTACGTGGTGGTGATGCAGCAGCTCAAACGATTAAATTAGCTACGAATGCTGATGATAAAGTACTTGTCTATTTACGTAAAAATGAAAGTGATGAAGTGTTAGTTATATTGAATTGGTCGGCCCGATGCAGTATCTTTTTTAATAACCGATGACCGATTGGAAGGTATTTTTGATGAGGTTTTTTCCGGCATTTTAAATGATTTCAGCTCTTCAAGGAGCTTTGAAATTCGGCCATGGGGCTATTGGGTTTTTGTTAGGAAATAGGTAAATTGTAATAATAAAAATAGCCCACGATTTAAAAAACCGCGGGCTATTTTTATTATTGATTAATTGTGATTAGAATGAACCACCACTTTCATCTCCAGACAAATTAATTTGATAACTGTATCTACCGCTATATCCCGGATAAATACCTATCAACTCTATAACATTGCTTCTAGCCGCACCAAGCGTTTTAGCAAATTCATCCATGTTTTTAATTTCCTGCCCATTTACTGAAGTGATGATGAAACCTTTTTCCATTCTTGTTTTTTTCAACGGTCCATCAGCACGAATGTTAGCTACTTCAACGCCACCTCTGATTCGAAGTTGTTCTGCACGTTTAGCATCAACGTTCTTTAAATCAACACCAAGTCTATCGGCAATTGTTTCTGCCGAGCTAAGCTGAACCATTTTTGATTGTGCAGAAAGCGTTACATCAACTGTTTTTTCTTTTCCAGCTCTTAAATAAGTGATTTTTACTTTGTCGCCAGGTTGAGCAAGCGCTATTGCTGCGCTTATTTCCAAGCCAGACACGATACTTTGCCCATTAATTTTTGTTATAATATCGCCTTTTGTAAGGCCGGCTTTACCTGCGCCTCCTGCAGGATCGGTTCCAATAACATACACGCCATCCTGTACATTAGCTCTTTTCAGGAATTCTTCATTTTGTGAAGGCACTCCAGAATATGTAACGCCAAGATAACCTCGTTTTACATCACCATATTTTACTATATCGTTTACAATCTTTTTACAATGCTGGATGGTATTGCAAATGAGTAGCCAGCGTAAGTACCTCCTGGTGCTAATATTGCTGAGTTAATGCCTATTAGTTCACCATTCGTATTGATCAATGCGCCACCACTATTTCCAGAATTTACAGCAGCATCTGTTTGAATAAAAGACTCAACAGGTGACTCACTTTGCTGGCTGTTAATACCAATACTTCTACCTTTTGCACTAATGATACCAGCTGTTACCGTAGCTTCCAGATTAAATGGATACCCTACAGCTAAAACCCACTGGCCTAATGCCAGGTTATCAGAACTGCCATAAATTAAATAAGGAAGATTGGTCGCTTCTATTTTCAACACCGCTAAATCTGTGCTTGGATCACGGCCAACAACTTTTGCTGTATAAGTTTTGCGTCCTTCGTTTAAGGTAACTTTAATTTCTGGTGCTATACCTTTACCATCACGATCAGATATAACATGATTGTTGGTTACAATATAACCATCCTGGCTTATAATAACACCGCTACCCGATGCTCTTTGTTCAGGTATTATTTGCGGACCCATGCCGCCAAAAAAATCACCAAAGAAATCTTCAAATGGATCGCCGCCGCCTTGACTGTTAGGTAAATCGTTCGTCAGTTTTTTAGCAGGGATTTTAGTTTTGATATGAACAACCGCAGGAACTGCCGATTGCGAAGCCTTTGTAAAGTCGGTTGGCTCGGCGGCATTGCCCTTGTTGTCAAAAAAACTTGCATAATTTACGGGTAGTTTACCATCAAGTGGAACTCCTAAAGTGGCGGCAGGCCCCTAAAGAATTTTCCATAAATATAAACTCCTGCAAATGCTGATAGTACACTAATCACGACTACCAATAATAACTGTTTAGCTTTCATATTCTTTTTCACTTTTTTTATGAGTAATTCAAAAATTATTCCTAATGCCCTACAAAGTAACAAATTGTCAGACGTATTTCTTTTTGGCTATAAGCAGTTTAACAAAGTTTTACTAAAGTCTTCGTACTTTGAAATGAGACGTTATAATATACGATTTATTTCCTTTAAAATTTTGAAATCTATGTTAAAGAATTATATATGAAGTTAAGATAATGATTCCAACCACTTCATTGTATCTATTCCATCTGCATAATCAGTTAATCCTGGATGTTGAGCTGCTCCAAAGCTGATAAACTCTTTGCCAACTATGCATTGTATCGATTCGTTTGTTTGCAGATCATTTTTGATCTGATTGATATCATCATATTCTTCATAATGCAATTGACTGACCGGAGAAAAAATGTTCTTGTCATCAATTAATAGAAGAGCTGCATTACTCATATAGACCTTATTGTTGAGAATATGCAGCGCAAGATTATAATCGTAGTTATTTTTATACTTATGATGATCAGCCAGGTATTCGTATCGTTTAAATATGTTTATTAATGGTAGAAAATCATAGCCTTTTGGTACATATAGTTTTGTAATATTACGGCATCCCATGCCGAAGTATTGGTAAACATCATCTGCTAAAAGATCCAATTCTGTATCAGTTTCATGTCCTGTAAGAACAGCCACTGATGTTCTGTTTCTTCGTATAATATTCGGAAATTTTCCAAAGTAATAATCGAAATAACCTGCTGTGCTATTGCTGCCAGTTGCGATATATGCATCGCAGTTTTTAAGCATATCTGCAATACCAATAAAATTTTTTAAAGAAGCTTCCCATTCAATTAATTTTTCTACCAAATGTTTGATCAAAACCTCATCCTTTGAGGAGGGTTTGATAAGACTTCTGTGTCCACTTATAAAAACGCATAAAAAGTCGTGAAAGCCAACAAGCGGAATGTTGCCGGCCATTACAATTCCTATTAATTTTGGATTGGAAGGCTGTTCTTTAATTTTTGGATATAGAGCGATCCACTTTTCAAGTTCAGATTTTTGTAAAAAATGATTGACAATATTGTTAATACTAAGCTCAATAAATTCGGGTAAAAACCAGCCGTTCTTAGAGTAGGCTTTCTCTTTTACTTCCTGCCAATCTTCACTGTTTTGTTGCATGTATTGACCCAGCTTTGCCATCAGGTCAATACGTTTCGATAAATTCATGTCTATGTTTTTTAACAATGGCTCATTTTCGCCATCATTCAGTAATTTTGCCGTTTTAGATAACAAATATAGTTTCATAAAACAAACAATAGGCTATGGCAATAAAAATTACAGATGAGTGTATAAACTGTGGAGCGTGCGAACCTGAATGTCCTAATAACGCGATTTATGAAGGTGGGGTAGAGTGGGCCCTTTCTGACGGTACATCAGTTAACGGCGAATTTACTTTGATGAATGGCAATGTTGTAGATGCGCATTTTAAAAATGAACCTCTTGCAGTTGATACTTATTACATCACACCTGATAAATGCACTGAATGTCAGGGATTTCACGAAGAGCCACAATGTGCTTCCGTTTGCCCTGTAGACTGCTGTGTGCCGGACGAAATGTATCAGGAAACAGTAGATGCATTAATGGAGAAAAAGAAAAATTGCACGTTTAGTTTCCCTTGGACTCATTTAAGCTGATTTAATTTAATAACTATGCCACTTGTATCTTCAGGTCTCAGTGGCATATTTTTTTACATACAATGAAGAAAAATATTGCATTGGTTACGGGAGGTTATTCTGGCGAAGCCGTAATTTCTTATAAAAGTGCCACTACTATTCAGAATAATCTGGATAGGGAAAAATATAATGTATATAAGATTGACATAACCAGAGATGGTTGGTTTTACATTGCTGATGACAATAGTAAATCGGAAGTTGATAAAAACAATTTCACTATTACAAACAACGGGCAAATAGTGAGCTTTGATGCCGCGCTCATTATTTTACACGGTACACCCGGTGAAGATGGCAAGTTGCAGGGGTATTTTGATATGCTCAACATTCCCTATACCGGTTGTGATGCAGCAACTTCTGCGATAACGATGAACAAGAGTTATACAACTGGCGTAGCGGGTAAATCTGGAATAAATGTAGGCAAATCAGTTTTATTATTCGACCATTCGCCGAAACCTGCTGAAGAGTTATTGGAGAAATTGGATCTGCCGGTCTTTGTTAAGCCGAACAGCGGTGGCTCAAGTATTGGTATGAGTAAGGTTTTGAAAGCGGAAGAATTACAACCTGCCATAGAAAAAGCTTTTAAAGAAGATAAGCAGGTATTAGTGGAAGAAATGATTACCGGTCGTGAATTTACCATCGGTGTTTATAAATCAAAAGGTGAAATAATAACACTTCCGATGACGGAAGTAAAGGCTGATGCGTCTAAGGTATTCTTTGATTTTGAAGCAAAATACGAAGGAAAGTCAACCGAAATTACACCTGCGGAAGTTGAAGAATCGATTGCTGAAAAAGTGAGGACAGCTGCTAAACAAGTATATGCCACTTTTAACTGCAGAGGTGTAATCAGGATCGATTTTATTTATAATGAAGAGCGCGCTGCTCCGTTCATGCTGGAAGTAAATACTATTCCAGGCCAAAGCGCTGCAAGCCTGGTTCCACAACAGGTAGTGGCCGCAGGCGGAAACTTAAAAGATTTTTATACTTTACTGGTAGAGGAATGTTTTTTGTAAACAGTATATTTACCGAATAAATGTGAAGAATGTTTAGATTTATTACAAAAAAACCGCTTTGGATAAATATATTGGTAGGCGTTTTACTGGCTATTTTACTCTTTGTTGGAGTGATCAGCTCTTTAGGATGGTTTACCAATCATGACGATGCTAAAACTGTTCCAGGGGTTACAGGTAAATCTTTAGCCGAAGCAGAAAAGATTCTAAATGATGCGGGCTTTACTGTAGAAATACAGGATAGCCTTTATTTTGATACACTTTCGCCAATGCAGGTAATCCGGCAAGTTCCAGACGAAATGGAAGTTGTAAAATCAAGCCGTACTGTTTATCTGACTTATAACCGTGCACTTCCTCCACAGATAGAAATGCCAAATATTGTTGGTTATTCTTTTAGAAATGCAACAATGGTGTTGGAGAATGCTGGTTTAAAAGTAGGGGATACTACTTTCCGCCCCGATTTTGCTAAGAATTCCGTGTTGGAGCAGTTATATAAAGGTGTAACTATTCAACCTGGTGCTAAAATAGCTATGGGTAGTAAAATCGACCTCGTTATCGGATCACAATTAAGTACGAGTGCTTACGCCATTCCGAACCTTATTGGCCTAACTACTACACAGGCAAGACTATTGCTCGAAAGCAAGGGTATTATGCTGGCTTCTATTATTCCAAACCCTGATGTGCGCGATACCACAAACGCTTATGTGTATCGTCAAAGCCCGAACAGATTTGATGACCAGGGGAATATTATTAGCATACGAGCCGGCCAGGTGATGGATGTATGGGTTAGTGTGTCTGCTCCGGTTATAGATTCTTTAGGTATAGAAGGAAGTGGAAATGCAGATAGCCTTTCTGAAAATGAATAATCTTGCTGATCTAAAAAAATAAACTTTAAATATTATGGAAACCATTACGGTTCAAAGACTGAAAGAACGAATGGACAATGGTGAAAAAGTAAATCTCATCGATTGCCGTGAACCAGCCGAATATGAAGAATACAATATTGGTGCAACTTTAATCCCGCTCGGAGACATACAAAATGGTGATTTAGGGTCACTTGAAGGAAAAGAGGATGAAGAAATTATAATCCACTGCCGCAGCGGAAAAGAAGCGCGCCGCATGCCTTTACTTAGATTCGATGGGGTTTAAAAAAACAGTAAATGTTGAAGGTGGAGTGCTGGCCTGGAAAGAGGCGTTTGATTCAGAATAGTATCTAAAATATTACATTGTAAAACAGGCCTGCAAGGTTTTTCTAAACCTCGCGGGCCTGTGTTTTTTAAAATGTAAAACTCAAACCAACATTCCAATTCGTTCCTGCTTGGGTGAAATAATAATTTTCAGTAGCAACTAAACCGTCGGATAAATAGCTAAATGTATATCCATTGTTTTCATATTTTTTATTGAAAACATTATTAACCATAAATATCAGGCTGATGTCCTTGAATGTGGTTGATGAAAATTGATAACGCAATCTTGCATCGGTTAATGCGTACGGATTAATACTTCTCAATTTGTTTTGAGAATTATCCAGATATTGCCTTCCTACATATTTTTCTAACAGATCAATATAGAAATGTTGTTTAGTATCAGGCTTTGTGAAGGGCTCAAAAGTTAAAGAGGCACCTGCAATGGTATTTGGTGAAAAAGAAATATCAGTATTGCTAAATGTTTCCTCGATCTGCCCACCGTTGTCATAATCATCGCTGTATTGAATAATATTTTTTATTTTATTTCGGCTGAAAGTGGCGTTTGCATTGGCTTGCAGCCAACTAACGGGCCTGAATGCAGCGGTTAACTCAATGCCAGCGCGATAGCTATTGCCTACATTTGTTCGAGCGTAAGCTCCCACATCATTGATTTTTCCGGTAGCTATCAACTGATTTTTATACTTCATATAATAACCATTAACGCCGGCTTCAAATGTTTTGGCGTTGAACTGATAACCCAATTCGAAATCGGTGAGTTCTTCATGCTTTGGCGCTTCGTCAGTGTTTGCTTCAAAGTCATCACGATTTGGTTCTTTATTAGCAACAGCAACGGAACCATATATTTTACTTTGAGCTGTGTTGGTGTGTTTCAAAATATAACTCAAACCAGCTTTGGGATTAAAGAAAGTATAATTGCCTCCTGATTTAAGATCAGGGTTTTTTCTAAATCCGTTTATTACATAATCAACATTTCTTAATTGCAGATCAACAAAGCCAAACAGGTTTGTGATAATTTGTTGCTGCAATTTGGCATAAATATTAAAATCGTTTTTGAGGGCTGTTAAATGATACCATTGATAATCTAAAGGGATACCAACTTCTGCCCATTTTACAAAGCCATAATGTTTGGCGTCATATTTTGTAAAAGCGCCTCCAAAGTTTAATGTCGTATTGTTCTTATTATAATTGGCAGAGAATACGGTTCCGTAGTAATGATTGTCGAGCCATAATTGCCGGGTAAGTTGTATATGAGTAATAATAAAATCGCCGATAGTAACTGGCGAAAGACCATAGTCTTCTATTTCTTCACCTTCTCCAAAGTCGCCGTTTTTATATTCGTTATAATAACCTTTTCCTCTTGTCAGAAAAAAGCTCAGATTAGACGACCAGTAAGGATTGAATTTATGATTTAAAAATAACTGGTAATAATCCTGCTGATAATTATCAGTTTGATCGTTGTAATAATTTCCATTAGCCATTTTGCCTAATGTGTTTGTGTTTCTTCCAATCTGATCAAGTTGTTGTGCATAATCAACTGAAGATGGATGGTCGTCAGATGTAAAATAGGTGCCAATGCCATTCCATGCTTGGCCTGTCTTTTCTTTTCCACTTAACAAATTGAACTTGATATTCGTCATTTCATTTTTGGATGTCCAGCCTGCGATAAACTGAAGTGATTTCAAATCGCTGTTGGAGCGCTGAATATATCCACTGGAATTGATTTTTGATAAGCGTGCGTCAAATTGAAAACCGCCACGAAGCAGGCCGGTTCCGGCTTGCAGCGTATGTTTCCAGGTATTGAAAGATCCATATGCATTACTTATTGTAGCAAATGCTTCTTTACTTTGTTCGATGTTATAAATATTTAAAGATGCTCCGAAAGCACCGGCTCCATTGGTAGATGAACCAACGCCGCGCTGCAATTGAACCGAGCTGGTAGAAGATGCGATGTCTCCGAAATTCACAAAGAATGCGCCCTGCGATTCCGGATCATTCACGGGTATTCCATTAAAAGTGACATTGGTTCTGGCTATATCCGTACCCCTGATGCGCATGGACGAATAGCCAACGCCAACACCATCATCGGAACTGATCACAACTGAAGGAATTTGGTTTAAAAGATTAGGGAAATTCTGACCCAGGTTTTGTTTTGCAATTTCCTTTTTGCCAATATTGCTTATGGCAAAAGGTGATTTTTCATTCAGTCTTGTTGAGCGCACCTCAACCGGGTCAAGGGTTTGAGCGCTGTCTGTTTTTGTACTGTCGGTTTGTGCGAAAAGAGATGCGCTTACAATTGATAGCAAGCTGCTGAACATGAAAGTCCTCTTCATTTGTTTTTCTTTTTAAAAGATTAAAAAAATTAATGAGAGGGAAATGCTGAAATGAGAAAGGATTAGAAACTCTTCCTTCCCTGCGCAGGCATTACCCTGATCAGGTTTTACGGGTATTATCTCAGCTTCATCAATAACTAAATATTGAATCGGCACCCCGGGAAACACTGTGCTTTTTAAAAGCGCTGCAAAGGTAGGGATAAAGGCAGCCCATCCCCAAAAACTATTCTGTTAAATCTAACGATGCAACTAAAGCCCCTTCCCAAGGGGAAGGGGAAAATGTCTTTGGAAGTTTTTTATGTAAAGAATCTGTGAAGAGGGAAAGGAATCTCGACCTAAGTTTCTCCCTTCGGGGGACAGGGGGCTTTATTTTATAATATTAAACAACCTTTTCCACCTTGGGCCGTTTTCATAGCTAAACCAGATCATCCAGGCTTTACCAACTACAGCGCTTTCAGGAACAAATCCCCAGAAGCGGCTGTCCTGGCTTTTATGGCGGTTATCACCCATCATCCAATAATAATCCATTTTAAAAGTGTAGGTATTGGTTTGTTTGCCGTTGATGAAATAAGTGCCATTCTTGTTCTCAAGCGTATTGCCTTCGTAACTTCTTATAGCACGTTCATACATAGGATAATTTTCGGTTGTCAAAGTAATGGTAGCTCCTTTTTCAGGAACCCATATTGGACCATAATTGTCAACCGACCATTGATGTGCAGTATCGTAATAAGGAAATAGCCGATCCGCTTCGGCGCCAGCCGGATAAGTTTCTTTTTGTATTGTTGCTGCGTCAACCGCGGGAAGTTTTTGCAGCATATCCAACTCCGGAAGTGTAAGATTGATATGATAAATGCCATTCCCCATTGCACTGAAATCCGGGCTGCCACTTTCCATGTTTAATCTGATGCCTGCATCGCGCAGAAAAATCATCAAGCTGAAGATTGTTTTTTGTTTTGAAAGTATAAAAAGTAGCTGAAGTTGGAGAAACAAAAGCAGGTTTATTATCAATATAAACAATGCCATCAACAATTTTTAATGAATCGCCAGCCACGCCCACGCAGCGTTTGATGTAATTGTCTGTTTTATCCATCGGATGTACAGCAAGTGGATATTCGGCGGGAGTATTTAGAATGTATTGATATTGTTGATTACCCATTTCAGCGCCTCTTTTAATGTCGTAATAAGGCACGGCAGACTCAAAGCCATCTGCGTGAATCACCGTATCACCTGCAGGGAAGTTAAATACAACACAATCATTTCTCTTCACAGGCGCAGCAAACCAGCGGGTGTAAGGCAATTCAATTAAGGTTGAATAAGATTTTGTATTGACTTTAGGTAAATAGTTATGTACAAAAGGAACAGACAAAGGCGTATTAGGAATACGCGGCCCATAACTAAACTTGCTCACAAAAAGAAAATCATTTACCAGCAATGTTTTTTCCATCGAACTGGAAGGGATCGTGTATGCTTCAAAAATAAAAGTTCGGATAAGTGTGGCTGCGATGATCGCAAATATGGCTGCATCCACCCACTCGCGCCAGCTTGGTTTTTTATGCTTCTCTACACCTTCAGCTCCAATAAATCGGGCGTCTTTATGATTAGCCAGCCAGGGAAAATAAAACGGCGCTAACAATGCTGCGGCAGTATGATCTAAAAAAGAAAAGCGGCAAAAAACTTTTGCGAATTCTATAAAAATACCTGGCGTTATAAACCAGCCAACAACCGGGATGAACTGCCAGAAAACCCAATGTTTAGGTCTGCCTGCAATATCCTGCATAATCCATGTGTTATAAAATGGAACGTAGGCTTTCCACGATTCACGCCCTGCTTTTTTAAATAATTTTGATAAACCGAAAGACGGTAATAAAACAAGCAGTAAACTTATAAGATAGATTATTAGTAATTGATTGAACGGCATTGACCTGACTTTTAGCGGCAAATTTATCGGAAATGATTGACATAGTTAGCTGCATCGTTGATAATTAACAAATACCGTGAACTATGATTTGTCTGAACCTGGATTTATAGGATTAAACGGATTAAGGGGATACAAGTTACTTATCTCCGCTGCTTAACTAGAAAAGAGGGAAGTAGTTCATACACGGTGTTTATGATTTTATCTTCAACACCTGTAGCAAAAGGAGACGGCTTATCATAGTAATACATAGAGTTGGTAGTTTCATAAATAAATCGAGGGTCTTTCAGCGCTTCTTCTGATGCAATATAACAAGGCACATCATTAGAGTAGCCATTTACCCAAAGCTTATTTTTGTCTAGCTCCTTTTTTAATCTTAGCGAGTAATCGGACAAGGTTTTACCACCATAAAATACCATAACAAGATCTTCACCAAAGCTCCATACCTGAATGGGAAAATGTGTAAGAGCTGCGGGCAGAGCGCCGCCCCTGGCTATTTGTTCTAAAGCAAGCCGGGCGTAATAGGCTTTTACTTCTCCCTGCTTTGACTGTGCGATTAATTTATTTACATCTGGAACCTTGGCATAGGGCAGATCTATTTTTTTGTTTTGCATACAGGAATATCATTTACCGGCGTTAGCGTGGTGGCCAGCATCCTCCGGGTTTCATCTGCTATTTTTTGGCCACACAAAATTGTAAACTCAAGCGCTGATAATGTACGGGTATTTTCTTCCCTGAAAGGATTGGCATCAGCACCACAACCTACGGCTACAAGTGCGGTTACACCAGGATGGTCTTCTTCAATAAGCTTTAGAGCTTCTCCTGCCCAATCGCTAGGTATCTGATTGGTAGCGGCGCCCATAGCAACGGCATGGCAGGCATAATTTAAAAACACTGCACTTAATTTTCCGCTGGCATCTGTTACTTTTAAAAGCGGCATGTCGTGGTCTGCAGCTCCATCCATGGCACGCCTGTTTCTTGCGAAATCACCGTTGCCAATTCCCCAGCTTAATTTAGATGGCTTCCTGTTTTTGAGAGCAGCTAAAGCAACTTGCTCCAGTTTTTCCGGTAGTGGGTTAAAAAACGGGGCATTTTTTGAATCGTTGTGGAAGTTCCACCCCACCATGTTAAGTTATTCATTGAAACATATGCACTGGTATAATGTTTGGACATGTTATTTCATGCAAGTAAAGTTGGACAAACTATTACCTAAAATCCTTAAAAGATTTCAATATGTATAGAGACGGTGCGCGAAAAAGCTTATGGCAACAAGAAGTAATTACATTTGACCTGCCTGGATTATTTGAGTCATATGATGTAGCCATTGTTGGCGGCGGCATTACCGGATATTCCTGCGCTGTTAAACTTCAGGAAGTGGGTCAAAAATGCATTGTTATTGAAGCTGCTAATTCTGGATTTGGAACTACTGGTGGGACCACTGCTCACATCAATACATTTTTCGATGCGAGTTACGATCAGGTTATAAACGATTTTGGGTTGGAGCAGGCTACCAAATTAGCTCAGGCTGGGGAAGAAGCGTTGCAAATTATCAAATCAAATATAAAAAATACGCGATCGATTGTGAATTTGATGAGCGGTCGGGATATCTCTTTGCTTTAGATGAAAAGCAGGAAAAAACTTTGGAAAAAATATGGGAGGCATCAAATGAGGTTGGAATACCTATGGAATATACTAAAGATTGCCCTTTTCCTATCCCTTTTGTAAAGGCAGTACAAATCCCAGGACAGGGACAGTTTCATCCACTCAAATATATTGACGGGCTTGCAACAGTTTTTAATAAAAATGGGGGACATATTGCAGACAACTGTCGCGTCACAAGCGTTAGTCCCGACGACAACTATCTTACAGTAAATACAACGTCCGGGCCTATTATAGCAAGACAAGTAATCTATGCTACGCATACCCCACCAGGTGTAAATATCCTGCATTTTCGGAATGCGCCTTATCGCAGTTATGTGCTTGCTGCAAAGCTGAAGGGTTCCTATCCCCAGGCTTTAGGATATGATCTTGAAGACCCGTATCATTATTATAGAACTCAGAAAATAGAAGGGGAAGAGTTTTTGATCGCTGGCGGAGCAGATCATAAAACCGGTCATGAGGATGACACAGGCGTAAGGTTTTCTATGCTGGAAAACTATGTCAGGCAATATTTTGATGTTGAAACTATTGCCTACAGCTGGTCCAGTCAGTATTATGAATCTGCAGATGGCCTTCCTTACATTGGACGGCTACCAGGTAGCGACAAAAGAATATTTGTAGCTACAGGATATAGGAAACGGGATGACATTTGGCACGATAGCCGGACAAATATTATGCGATCTTATTGTCAAAAATGAAAGTATATATGAGGAGCTTTTCAAGCCGTCGCGCATTAAGCCCATGGCTGGCTTCTCAAATTTTGTTAAAGAAGGCGCTGATGTTGTGGCATCGTTTGTAAAAGATAAAATTTTTATTGATCAATTAAAGTCGCTTGCTGATCTGAAAGAAGGTGAAGCAAAAACAGTTAAATATGAAGGAGGGCTTTACGCCATGTATAAAGATGGCCGGGGCAGGATTCATGCAGTTAATAGCTCATGCCCCCATATAAATTGCAATGTTCATTGGAATAGTGCAGAAAAAACCTGGGATTGCCCTTGCCACGGTTCAAGGTTCGGTTTGAATGGGCAAGTGTTAAATGCACCGGCTGTAAAAGATCTTGAAAGAATAAAATTTATTGAAGACGATGAAGCAACAGATAATTAATACAGGTTTTCCAAGTTTAAATATGGATCGATCGAAAAGAAGTAGGGATGATTATTTTCTTGATACCGGTGCAGTCAGCCTTTCAAACAAATTCATCCTTTTTAGAAAGCGTTAAAAGTCTAAAAATACCTTCAGAAAATGCTGATGAAACTAATCGATTGATGCAACTCAACATCCTTTCGGTAAAGGATTTTAAATCCCAGATTAATAAAAATGAAATTTGAATAAATTCATGAAACAGGTATCAGTTAATAACTTTAAAACAAGTAACCTTAATACAACTATAATTTATCAATCCCGGGTAACTGTTAATATAAGCTGTTATGGTTTGATATGCAGGGCTGGAAGCGTCATTAATCACAAACAATACCGTACTTTTTGATTGATGTGATTTTTTCCCTATTTCTTTTTAGGAATAGGCTTGAAAATACCCTTTTGAATAGCGAACCGTTTTGCGGGAACAGCGTTACTATCGACAAGCTCATTTGTCTTCGCATTCATCACCCAAATATCCTCACCACTCTTTGTTAGCGTGGCAGGATAGCTAAACCTGTCTGCGGTTAAGGTTGTAGCCGATAGAACCGCGCTACCCCAGTTATCTTCTGTGGTCAACTGAAAGATCTTATCATTACCTCCATTCACAGCTAAGGTCAATTGACCAGGTTCGTTTAGAATCATACCATCAGCTCCCATAAAGTATTGATCAATCCTAACTGTTTGTACTTGCTCCGGGTCATTTAGTGATACTTATAAAGACGGCCTGTATTGCTATTACAAACTAACAGAAATCCATCAGGGTGGTAAACGATACCATTAAGCCCAACCCCTCAGTTACAAATATTTTATTTTTAGCAAATAAAGAAGGCGTGCCATCCGGAGCTAATTTATAGATGGCGTGCGCATAGCTGTCAGTAATATAAGCGTTCCCTGCCTGATCAAATACAACGTCATTGGGGAAGTGTTTGCCTGAAATAAGCGTTGACAGATCAATATCTAGGTTGCGACGACCACTAGATAAATCTATACTGATCAGCCGGGCCATTTTCTTTCTGGTATCTTGTGAAGTAAACCTACTATAGTTAACATCGCCGGCAAGAACGTAGAGGCTTTTTCCGTTGGGATGTATCTTCATTCCATAAGTGGATTTTAACGAACTGTACCGCTTGGTAATTGGTACAGTGACAGGGAACAGGAGCGAATAATTGTGGAAATCACTTCGCAATTCGTGTAACTTCGAGAATTTCAAGGTACTTGTCTAATTAAGCATTTTATTACTTTGCTTTTTAAATCCAGCGTTAAACCTTTTTAAACAGGATTTTGGATAGATGCTTTTTCCCATTAACTTGTTTCTTATATTGTTTGCCCGAATGCCGATTTCAGCCGCGGACTTGTTCTCTTGCGTTTGTATGTCTGATCGAATGTAAGGTATGATGTAGGGGCATTATAAAATTTTGATTGGTATGAGCGGCTGCCAATGACTGTTGACAAGCCCATAATGTTTCTGCATACGGTTGGTATAACTTTCTGCTTAAACCAGAATCAGCAACATCTATATCCCAAATGCCCGAGCGATGCCACAAATCTAATTGGTCCCAGTCTGGGCGGTCAATAAGTGGGTAAATACAAATGCCCCAAAAAGGAACGCCACTGGCCATTACTTTATCACATTCATTCGTAACCATTGAGATCCATTGTGAACGATGTTCCATGGTATGACTTGTTTCACTAAGAATAATGGGTCTCTTATATCTATGATAAGCGTTAAGTAATAATTCACTTAATGATTTTACATCTTCAATCGTTTCCTGATTTTTCCAGTTAACAGTATTTCGGCTAGGATGGTACCATTGGCTGTTATGATAATAATCCAGGCCCACTATATCGAGATATTCGGGCTTTCCTCCAAGTTCCGGGCAAATTTTCCCGCATAACATATCAAGACACTGAAACTGGCTCTCATTAAATTCAGCAGCCTGTTTACATAATAACAAGTCGGTTTGATCAGGTATCACATGGATGAGTGGCTCCACAGACAAAAATCTAACTGTCGGATCTATTGCTTTCATAGCTGCAATACCAGCGATATAAGCTTTCATCAAACTATATTTTACCTGCCATCCCATATTTATTGTATAAGGTGCTGTACCTGCTACATCGCCACCCAGCCATGCCAGAAAACTCACTTCATTAATAGGAGTTATGATCGGGCTGTCATCCGGTCTTAATTTTTTATAGAACGTAAGGAATGATTCACAGAATCTGACAAATCTTTTAACGAAGTGAGGATGGCAAGGAGAAAGGTCATCAGGGAATCCAAAGTGGCAAAGATCATACACCACTTGTATATCATGATTCTTTGCCGCCAGAATAATTGTTTCCACATCATTCCATCTATACTTAAAAGGCCGATACTCTACCTGGCTCCATCTTACACCTTCCCTAATTGTTGAAATATTGAATGTGCTCAACAATTTATAATCATCATTTATCTGATCCAGGTGGCCGGTCAGTGATAACAAGTCTATTCTGTCGCCATGAACATTTAAATGATCAGAGCATTCAAACCCGCCCATCCAAAAACTTTTGAACGGATTAATGTCGGTCATAGATCCCATTTTTAGATACAAAAGAATTAACATTGCCATTTGCAGGCATCAATGTATCAATCTCCTGGAGTCGTTTAAACAACGTTAACGACTGCGCTACAACCTGATCCATATTATAATACTTATAAGTACCCAAGCGCCCAGTGAAATAAACATCCGGAACACTTTCTGCTAAAGCTTTATACTTATTATATAACAACTGATTTTCTTTTCGCGGTACAGGATAATAAGGATCACCTTCATCTGCTGGATATTCGTAAACAACTGTTGTTTTCGGATGTTTTTGTCCGGTCAGTTTTTTAAATTCTGTACTCCGTGTGTATAAATTTGTTAATGGATAATTTACAGTTCCGGTAGGTTGAAAATCTTCCTGGTCGATAGTTTCAAATTTAAAATTGATAGACCGGTAAGGAAGTTTGCCAAAGCGATAATCAAAATAGCAATCAATAGGACCTGTGTAAATTACTTTTTTATGAGGTATAAAATGTTGGATGTCCTTGTAATCAGTATTAAGCATTGTATAAATATTAGGATGCGACAGCATCTTATTAAACAAATGCGTATAACCGCGCAATGGCATCGCCTGGAAAGTATCTGTGAAATATCTGTCATCTTTATTCAGTCGTGTTGGCACCCGCGCTGTTACGGAAGCATCCAGTTCAGAAGGATCCAGATCCCATTGCTTTTTTGTATATCCTTTAAAAAACTTTTCATACAATTCCCTGCCAACGCTGTTCAGTACTACATCTTCTGATGTTAATACAGGTGATATATTTTCAGCATTTTTATTTAAGAAGGAAGAAAGTTCGTCAGAAGAAAGATCCAATCCGTATAATTTATTAATTGTATTCAGATTGATGGGAATCGGGACAAGCTGCCCGTCTACACTTGCCAGTACACGATGCTCGTAGGGACGCCAGTCTGTAAACTTACTCAGATATGTAAATACCTGTTTTGAATTGGTGTGAAAAATATGAGGCCCATATTTATGAACCAAAATGCCAGCCTCATCATAGTAATCGTGGGTATTTCCGCCAACATGATTTCTTTGGTCAATGATAAGAACTTTCTTATCTATTTGCGAAGCGAGCCTTTCAGCCAGTACGCTTCCTGCAAACCCGCATCCAACGATAATAAAATCAAACATAGGTTTTTAAAGTTTTTTGCTTAGTTAAGCATTTTATAATTTCATTATTTATAGCCTCCCAGGTCAGGTCCCATGATTGTTCTTTAAGAAACTCATCTCTTATGTTATCCCTTTCGGCATTATCTGTCTCTAATTCGTGTTTGCCATAGGCGATAAATTCATCAACATTGTGCGCTATACTCACAAGACCCATTGTACCGTAAGGATCGATTACATCTTCGACTGCTGTGGAAATGACTGGCTTTCCTGCAGCCAGGTATTCTGGAGTTTTAGTTGGACTGATGTAACGTGTAGCTTCATTTAATGCAAAGGGCAGCACAGCCACATTCCAACCACTTATATAGGAAGGTAGTTCTGCATATTTTTTCATACCCAGGTAATGAATGTTCGCTCTTCTTGGAAGATTTTGTTCATCTATTTTCACTACAGGTCCAATAAGGACAAAATGCCATTCTGGTTTTTCTTGAGCGATTTCATCTAATAATTCAATATCAAAAATTTCATCAATCACTCCAAAAAATCCAAATCGGGGAAAAGGAATTTTAGACTGATCGGGCGGATCCATTTGCCGTTGTCTGGCTTGGCTAAAATGCGATGCATCAATACTGCTTGGGAAGCAATGAATATTTGCGTGCATTTGTTTTTTTTCATTGAAAAGGCTTCGCCCGCCTGTAAATACAATTGATGAAGAGTCCAACAATTCCCGCTCTAATATCAGAAGGTTCGTTGGTGCATTTTTAAATGCAGACAACTGATCCATACAATCATAAATGATCAGTTCAGGATACAGATGTCGTGTAAATTCCAAAGCCATCGGAGTGTAGTACCAGAGTAAATAATCTTCAATGTCAAACGCTGTGATTACGGTATTAATTATCGATGTTAAGCGCTCGTTAGTTCCATTGTTAATCTGATCATTTAAATGAGGCACAACAATCGTTATACCTTCTTCCCGTTGCGCATAAAATCCATCATCTTCTTTGTTGTAGACGGCCTCTTCAATGTAAAGGACATTGTATTGATTTGAAAAGCGACTGATCAAATGTTGCGGTCTTTGATAAACGAAGTTCCATCGTAGATGGGAAAATACAAGTAAACCTGGTTTGTGATCCATAGGAACTGTTTTAAAGAATTAACTGATTACAATTTCACCTTCCTTACTGAGTTTCGAAATAATGACCGATGTTTAGTAACATGCATCTTTTACATTAACTAGAGCAAATAAAAATATGATTTGATAAACCATGGAGGTGGCTAAAATAGTATTCGATATCGCTGTCTTCGATAAATGAAAGTTATTGTGTTTAAGGTCTTATCGCTATCCTAATCAATAGAATCTCTATTAGCATCAACACCGCAAAACCTGATAGGAGCATAGGACCTAACGGATAGTCAAAAGTATTAGTGATACCCTTCTAATTACTGGTGCAATTAGAAAAAGGCATAAGAAGGATTATTGTGAATAGACATGAAAAAGCCGTTGTCAACGAAAATGGGAAACGCCGTTACCGTCATGCTCCCGTATAATAGCTCCACTGCATGTCTTCCAATTGTGTTGCTTCGTTTACTTCTTTACTCCTTTTACTGCTTAGTGCCTTATTCAATGTCTCTACTTCTTCGTCAGTGCGGCCCGATCCCTCAATTTGTTCATCAATTAACCCATTGGTATCTCTTACTTTCTGTATTGGGTCCTCTTCATACTGCCATTCTTCTTTCAGCTGTGTACTAGTCCCCTCATTCCAGGGCCCCTTAAATTTATCCCCTTCAGACATGTTATAATATCTGTTACTATAACGTGGGTCGCTTTGCAGTATAGCCGGGGGAAATTTGGTTGTATGGTATCAAGTGCCGCTTCAAACATTTGGTAATGGGCTACCTCACGAGTCATTAAAAAACGAAGTGTTTCTTTTACATAAGGGTCATCCGTAAATTTTAAAAGATACTCGTAAACAATTTTTGCCCGTGATTCTGCGGCCATATTAGACCTGAGATCAACTGTTAGGTCTCCGTTGGCGGTAACATAGGCTGCAGTCCATGGGTTGCCGTTACTATCAGATAATATCGGGCCACCGCCTGACATGACTCCAAACTGAGGATTGATCATTGCTTCGTGAATGTAACTTTCCTTAGAGGCTGGGTTCATAGTCTGCATAATTTCTGATTCATCTGCAGCACTCTTCAGATCTCCACTTACCCCCGCTAAAAGCATTTGGATAGTGGCGCCAACAATTTCAAGGTGGCTAAATTCTTCCGTCGCAATATCCATTAACATATCGTACTTGTCTGGATGGGGCTGTCTGCATGGAAAAGCCTGTACGAAATATTGCATTGCAGCCTTCAGCTCTCCATTAGGTCCGCCGAATTGTTCTAATAAGATGCGTGCAAACTTAGGGTCTGGTTTGGAAACCCTTGCATTGAATTGTAAATCCTTTACGTGATGAAACATATACTTTATTTTTAGAGATAAAAGAACCATTATTATTAATGGCATGTCGGTTATTGAAGACTGTTGAGCATTGACCGGCTAGAAACCGATGATCTTTTTTGATAATAGTAACGTCCGGTTTTGGGTAAAAAGTCAAACTAGATGCCATGATTAGTGCATTCGACTATTATATTCGTAAACAGACTATTGTGAGATCGATGGTATTAACAATACTGCATCTCTAATTATATGTTGAGAAAAAAATATACAACTTACACATCAGATGGGGAATTTATGCCCATCAGAATGGAGGAGGTCTGCAAATTCATGTAAAAGTTGTGACTATCCGATAACGCTCATTAGTAAATAAGGTGAATACGATAGTTTTTCAATAGCCGACTTTTATTTATAGTTGGCCGAACAACCTTTCTTTTTCAAAGTAACATTTACTGAATGATAACTAATCGGGGAAAAGAATGCACAACCTGCGCAACTGGCGAAACAAACAAAGTATACTAGAGCCAACTCTATGCGGTCTTATTTTCGGCACCCGTCTTGTACTCACAAAGTGCTGCTCAACAATTCGAATTTGTAAACAACAATCTACACATCATGAATAGCTTCGGTAAGAATCCCAATAAGAAAATTCAGCCCGATATAGGGCCTAAATTATGGTTTATGGGAAAAAGTCTAGATTATATAGGTTATGTAAAGTTGCCGGTTTGTTTGGAAGAGTGGGAATGGCATGAAGCAGAAATGGACGGATATCGGTGCCAGATAATAACAGACATAAAACAAAAAGACCATAATCCGAAAGAATAAGCTAATTATAAATATAGGGTAATGCTAATTGGCTTATTAAAGCGTAGGCTGATCAATAATTCTCTGCATCAAACATACTTAATTGAGCGTATTGATTTGTTACACACGCGCATTTACATAGAAAAGAGTCGACCTTTTTCAATTTTACCTGGTGGTACATTTAATATTCGGAGAACATAATTTTTAATATCAAAAAATATCAAATCATGGTTAATCATTCTGAAGGAAAAGTAGCAGAGGCTATAGAAAGTCAAACAGCCAAAGTGCCTTCTGACGTTTTTTTATGGGCGTCGCTAGCAGCAATGGCAGCATCTTTATCATTCAAGCTTTTAAAGCATGATCACAAAGCATTGTTTGTTGGTCAATGGGCAGCGCCATTTTTATTAATGGGGATTTATAATAAGATCGTTAAGACAGAAGGATCTGATTAAGATGTGTCTTAGAAGCCTGTTGCTAATCAGACTGATTTTTAAAAAGATATGTAGCAGGCTTCTTTATTATTTTATAATAAAATTCTTATGGTGATAGCGGGTAGTAACGTGGTTGCTAAACTTTTTACAGCGAGGGCTCTCAAATCGCTATTTGTTATTGGATGAGATGCCGATGACCAAATGGGAGTAAAATTATAAATGCCTGATGCATTGCGGTCAAGACATCAGGCATTATAATTTACAACTAAAAGGTTGTAGTTTACACCCCATTTTTTTAAATGGCTTCTATATTGATACCATTTTTCGCCAAGTCGGTAAGTGTATTATCGCAGGTTTTTTCTTGCTCTAATATTTCTAGTAAGCTATTTAATGCATCTTTTTCATCTAACGCTTTGGCATAGGTAGCCAGCGTTCCATAAGTGGCAATTTCATAATGTTCCACTTTTTGAGCTGCCCCAATAATAGCCGCATCTCTAACAGGGCCTACGGTAGTCTCTTCAAGAATACCATTTGCTTCTTCTATAAGCCCCTGCATAGCATCGCATTTTTTTGCCTGAGCTTTTTTGCCTAAAGATTGAAATACTTTTTCCAGAATGGCCACATGACCTTCTGTTTCTTTTTGGTGCGCATCTATTGCTTCTTTTAGTTCAGGTGCAGAGGCGTTTTTAGATAACTTTACCAATGCTTTGGTTAAAGCTTTCTCTGCCCAATAAATATCTTTTAACCCGTGCTCAAGAAGTTCGTCTAATTGGGTTGCTGCATCTTTCTTTGGAGTGGTTTTCTTTGCAGGTGCTTTTTTGGGAGCTTGCGATTTTGCCTTTGACATAATAATAAAATTTAGAGGTAAAGTATTAGTGAAGAAATTTAATTTGTATATACAATTCAATTAGTGTACCAAAATATATTAATACTATACCCTGTATTAACCCGCAAAAAATAGCATTTCAATAGAATTAATTTCGCGTTGCGAATGGCATCAGTGTTCATGGTAAGATGGTTCGCTATTAATGTAAATGTTGACAAAACCCCTCGTTAAAACAAGGGGCTTTTGTCTTTACTCTAAATCTTAAACACGCTGTTAGGCTCATATAACTTATCAAACATAGTACCGCAAGTCTGCTAGCGGTAGACATATTCAAGTAAAATGTTACTTATTTAATGCGATATCATTTTGAAGAATGGCCTGAATGCCTGTGCTACACTGTGTTTCGATAATTGCTGATCAATATTTTTATTTTAAGATAGTTGTCTTTAATCTCTTTTATGTAACTGCTGTGATTATCTAACTCAGAAGGCTCAATTTCCAAAATTGATGTGGCTAGCGCAATATTATTCAGGCAATTTTTTATATCGTGAAACAGAGTGGCTAAATTTTTATCAATGTCATTATCAGGCATATTTTATAGATATTGGTTGGAACATAATATTTAAGGTGAGATTAAAACAAAGATCTGTGTAAATTCCACTATAAGTTGTGAAAATTATTGCACACTATACCTGTTAGTACTTTTGCGCATTGAGATTGCAATCTCAAAATGGCACATGGCTACCATTGTCAAACCCTAGCAAATAAACGGTTTTTAGTTTTAACAGCTTCCACTATGCATTCCACCAACTTCCTAAACTTAGCGTTACGATTTTAACCTGATGCAGCTATACGTGCGCAAAGACTACGCCATTGTTCATTAAGTAATCCTCTAAATAAAATTATGAACTATTTCTATACCATACATACCTATACAAAACGACCTTGGCGGTAGGAAATTATTTTCCAAACAATCAAGAAAAGAATAGTTTTCTTATTTCTTCTGACAATTTGTTTCAAAGTCTGGCAAAGAAAATGCTTATTATATGTGACCATTTCATCCTATTCAAGCAAGAAATAAGAATTAATCTTTATTTTTAATAAATACCTCTAATCATCATTTGTTTTTGTTAGCAGCTCTGATGATTCGCTTGAAGGATAGCGGGGTAGCCTTTGTGGAAATCGTAATACGACACAGATTCTTTGAAAATTTAGTATGCCCTTATCGAATGTTGGTACATTCACATTATTTTGATGCGGCCTTCTAGTAAAAAATATATTCACTAATGAGCAGAAGAAATATCATCGTTATCGGCGCATCCACGGGCGGCTTTGAAGCTATCCAAAAACTTGTATCAGGTTTACCGCGCCATTTGCCAGCCAGCGTTTTTATCGTCTGGCATATAAGTCCGGAAGTGCGCGGCTTGCTGCCGACTGTACTCAATAAATACGATACATTGCCGGCTGTAAACGCTTTCGATGGCCAGCTCATTGAAGAAGGCCACATCTATGTTGCGCCTCCTGATCATCATTTGATATTGGAGGAGGGGCGTATGCGCATTACTCGTGGTCCAAAGGAAAACCGCTTCCGTCCGGCTGTAGATCCACTGTTTCGCTCTGCCGCCTATGTTTATGGCTCAAAAGTAATTGGCATCGTACTTTCGGGGGCGCTTGATGATGGAACGGCTGGCCTTTGGATGGTTAAGCATTTTGGTGGCACAGTTGTCGTGCAAGATCCATCCGATGCGGCAATGCCTTCTATGCCTCAAAGTGTATTACGAGCAGTAAAAGTGGACTATTGTGTGCCAGTTGCAGAAATACCCTTGCTTTTAGAGCGGCTTTGTGCTACTCATATTTCTGTGGAACAAGATAGTAACGTAAACATGAAAGAGCAAAAAAATACAGCAGGAACTCGGGGTCGCCAAGGGAGATAAAGCCGCCGGCGAAAAAGTAAAGCAATTTGGCAAGCCTTCAAACTACGCCTGCCCGGAATGCCATGGCGTGCTTTTTATGCTGAAAGATGGTAGTCTTTCGCGTTACCGCTGTCATACGGGCCATGCTTATTCCACGGACAGTTTGCTTGCTTCAGTTACCGAGTCTATCGAAGATAACCTCTGGAATGTCATCCGTGGCATTGAAGAAAGTATTATGATGCTTAATAACACAGGTGACCATCACGCTGAACAAAATGACCCGAAGCTTGCGGCACAATATTTTCAGAAGGCAAAAGAAGCCGGTGATCGCCTTCAGGTGCTTAAAGATATGGTGGCTATCAACGAGCCACTTAGCATGGAACGGATATCTGGAGATGGATCTTAAAAAGTATGCAATAGTGGTACACACTTTACTGTTCGTGATTGTGTAATCCTCTATTAAGTATAAGCCCTATTAAGATATTCTTAATAATTTATTTTACATGAATAGTTTTCTTATCGTTGGTATTGGTGCATCTGCCGGTGGCTTACAAGCACTACAGGCATTTTTTCAAGCCACAGCACCTGATTCAGATATCGCATATGTAGTAATCCTGCATCTTTCACCGGATCATGACAGCCAACTGGCGCAGGTATTACAACACTCAACCACAATGCCGGTGTCTCAGGTAACCGAAAAGATACGCATTGAGACAAATCATGTGTATGTTGTACCTCCGGATAAACACCTGGAGATGAAGGACGGATACTTGACCGCAACCACTAATGCAAATCTTGCTGAACGGCGGGCTCCGGTAGATATTTTCTTCCGCTCATTAGCAGAATCTCATAATGAACGCTCGGTTGGTGTGGTGCTGTCCGGCACTGGTGCTAATGGTTCTATGGGGTTGAAACGTATCAAAGAATGTGGTGGCGCAGTTTTCGTTCAAAATCCACGTGAGGCCGAGTTCAACGAGATGCCGCGTAGCGCTATCGCAACGGATTTGGTAGATGAAGTGTTAAGCGTTTTGGATATTCCTTCCAAGATTATAGCTTATCGAAATTCTGTGGGAACTGTACAGATTCCGGAGGAACCTAAAGAACGGCATGAGGATGACCAGCAAGCCCTAAGAGTTGTGCTTACTGAGCTGCGGCTCCGTACCGGGCATGATTTTTCCAATTACAAGCGTCCTACTTTGCTGCGCCGTATTGAACGCCGGATTCATGTGCGTGGCCTTTTGGACCTGCCCGCTTATGCTTCGTTCCTGATTCAGCATCCGGAAGAAACCCATTCGCTGCTGAAAGATCTGCTGATTTCTGTCACTAATTTCTTTCGTGATAAAAAGCCTTTTGAGGAGTTGGAGGCAACGCTGTTACCACAAATAATGGAGGGTAAAAATGGCGAAGATCATCTCCGAATTTGGGTAGCAGGTTGCGCTACAGGAGAAGAGGCCTATAGTATTGCTATGATCTGCGCTGATCTCACGATGGGTAGGACGGATGCACCAAAGGTGCAGATATTTGCCACCGACATAGATGAGGCTGCTATTGCAGCTGCACGCGAAGGTTTTTATAGCCTCAATGATGCTGCCGACGTGTCTCAGGAACGTCTGAATCGTTATTTTACTAAAGAAGGGGAAGGTTATCGGGTACGCCGTGAATTGCGGGAAAACATTTTGTTTGCCAATCACAATTTTCTGAAAGATTCTCCCTTCTCGCGTATAGATTTGGTGAGCTGCCGAAATGTACTTATTTACCTGAACCGGCCTGCGCAGGAGCGCGTTTTTGAAACCTTCCACTTCGCGTTAAAGCCCAATTGCTTCCTGCTTCTGGGCTCCTCGGAAAGCGTAGACGGTGCTACTGACTTATTCAATATTTACAATCGTGAGCAGCATATATGGAAAAGCCGTCAGGGCGTCTCCCGCAGTATCATTGTCCCTGAAACTTTACCGCGCATCGAAGCTCCTCGGCTTCCGGCAGAAGTAATCCAGCCGCGCCCTCAGAAGCGCATATCATTTGGCGAATTGCACCAGCAGGTGGTTGAACTATACGCACCGCCTTCACTTATCGTAAATGAAGAGTACGACATCGTACATATTAGTGAGCATGCCGGCCGCTACCTTAACTTCGTGGGCGGCGAGCCGACGCAAAACCTACTTAAAGTGGTGCACGAAGACCTGCGGGCAGAACTACGTGGCGCACTTTACCAGGCCGCACAACGCCATACTCCTGTAAGCGCATTAAATCTGAAAACGCTTACTGACAATTACACACAAACACTTAATATTCATGTACGGCCGGTGCCGGAACATGAGACTGGGGTTGTGCGTGGGCTGCTGCTTGTGATCTTTGAGCCGGTAGCCGGACAAACCGAAGAAGTGTCTTATGTTGTGGCCAGCGATGAGCCTGCAAAACATCTTGAAGAAGAAGTAAGACGTCTTAAAACGCAACTTCGAAATAGCAATGAGCAACATGAGTTTGCTTCCGAAGAGTTAAAGGCCGGCAATGAAGAACTACAGGCAATGAACGAGGAGCTCCGCTCCGCTACTGAAGAGTTGGAAACCAGCAAGGAGGAATTGCAGAGTATTAACGAAGAGCTGAATACCGTTAACCAGGAGCTGAAGGTGAAAGTGGAAGAAGTGAGTATGACCAGTAACAATTTACGCAATATTATTAACTCTACGGATATAGGTACCATCATACTTGATCGTGCTTTCCGTGTAGTACTATTTACACCTGCTGCCCGCAATATTTTCAATCTTATCCTTGCTGATCATACCCGTCCGTTGTCAGACATTACCAATCGTTTAGTCAAGGACAATTTAGTAACCAGTGCAGAAAGAGTGCTTCAAAGCCTTCATGGTATGGAGCAGGAAATGGAAACCCTGGATGGACATACCTTTCTGACACGCCTCACTCCTTATCGCACCCACGAAGACAGTATACAAGGCGTTGTTATCTCTTTTGTAAATATCACCGAAAGTAAAAAAGCTGAAACCGCCCTGCGCGCCGCTGAGGAATGGCGCAGATTTATCCTGGAGAGTGCAACGGATTATGCCATTTTTACTATGGATCTACAGCGGCAGATAAATAGCTGGAATATTGGTGCGCAAAAGATGTTTGCTTACGATGAAGCAGATATCCTGGATAAAAAAGGAGATATTTTATTTATCCCTGAGGACCGTGAGAAAGGCGATCCCGACAAGGAGGCTCAACTTGCATTAAGTGAAAGCCGTGCGGAAAACGAGCGCTGGAACCTGCGCAAGGATGGTTCCCGCTTTTGGGGCTCTGGCCTTGTCCAACCATTACGTGACGAAAATGACATCCTAATAGGATTTGTCAAAATTATGCGTGACCTTACTGAAAAGCGACTCGCAGAGAAACGTTGCGCGCTAATGAAGCAAGGCAAACTTATCTTGTAAAACTTGACGATGCAGTGAGGCGCTTAGCAGCACCGGCTGGTATTGAAGAATCAGTCACACGCGTGGCTATGGAACACTTTGACGCAGATCGTTGTTATTACTGCGAGATAGAAGCAGGGAAAGCTGTCATACGTCATGATGCCAGGCGAGAAGGCCTGCCTTCCGTAGCGGGTGTCTATGATCTGGAGCGCTTTCCGCTTCACAAAACTATCGTAGAAAAGGGGCGCACGTTTATAGTGCCCAACGTTCGTGAAGCTGATAGCATTGACGAAGATCTCCGGCAACTGTGTGAAAGCCTTCAGCTGATTTCGTTTTTGAACGTGCCCGTCATAAAGGATGGGCAACCGGCGGGGCAATTGTGCATCGTACAGAGCATGCCACGGGACTGGGCCGATATAGAAGTGAGCCTTGCTGAAGAAACTGCAGAACGTATCTGGGCAGCTGTGGAACGATCGAGGACCCAAAAAGCCCTTTTTCAGTCAGAAGAAAAATACCGCACACTATTCAATTCGATTGATGAGGCAGTAACCACACTTGAAATCATTTTCGATGAGAACGATAAAGTCGTTGACTGGCTTATGATTGAATCCAACCAGGCCATGACAAAGGTGACTGGGTGGTCCGACGAAATTGTCGGTAAGAAAGCCAGTGAATATTTAGGAGATGTGGAAGCAGCCTGGACCGAGGCTGTTGAACATGTGGTAAAGACTGGAGAGCCCATTAGAGTTGAACATCCTGTTGCC
This sequence comes from Paraniabella ginsengisoli, assembly GCF_022513635.1. Taxonomy (GTDB): domain Bacteria; phylum Bacteroidota; class Bacteroidia; order Chitinophagales; family Chitinophagaceae; genus Niabella; species Niabella ginsengisoli. Next base: position 438,069 of record NZ_JAKWBL010000002.1, read on the forward strand.
GGACTCAACGGTAACTGGTTCGAGGTATATTTGGCGCTGGTTGGTGGCAAAGGAAGCCGTCAGGTTGTTTGCGTATATAACAACATCACCGAACGCAAACGTCGCGAAGAAAATCTTGCTTTTCTTGCCGAAATCAGCCAGGATCTGGTAGAGATGTCTAAACCCGAAGATACGCTGGAAGTGGTGGGAGCAAAGATCGGTACTCACTTCAACATTGCTCGTTCCATGTTTGTAGAAATACATGAGAATGAGGAGAAGGCGATGGTGCGCGACTGGCATCGAACGGACTTGACAGGCATTCACGGTGAAGTATTACTCTCCCAGTTCATTGACGAAAGATATCTTAAAAAATGCCGCGCAGGAGAGACCATAATCATTACAGATGTACACCACAGTCCGCTCGTTGATGGACCGCAAGTTGAAAAGATATTTGGTGTTACTTCATTCATCAATATTCCTATAGTTAAGGAGGGAAAATGGGTTTTTACCATGGGCATTTACGATGTCTTGCCACGTAAGTGGCACAATGAAGAGATTGAATTACTGGAAGAGTTGACGGCACGCATCTGGACGCGGTTGGAAAGAGCACACGCAGAAGAAGCTTTGCGCAGGTCTGAAGAAAATTACCGGGTTATTGTTAACCAAAGTATAGCAGGTATTCTTAAAATGGATGTTCAGGGGCGGGTTATATTTTCCAATGAGCGGTTTTGCGAAATGTTGGGATATGATTGCCCGACATTGTTACAAATGGACATAAACGATATCGTTTACGAAAAGGATCAGGAACGGAATACAGACGCTTTTATGCAATTGGTGTCCGCAGGTAAAGCATACGAGATTGAAAAACGACTGCTTCACAAGGATGGTTCGATAATATGGGTAAATAACCAGGTTTCGCCGATCTTCAACAATATGGGCAATGTGGAGGGCGTCGCTATTATTTCTATCGACATCAACCATCAAAAAGAATTGGAACAGCAGAAGGACGAGTTCATTGGTGTCGCCAGCCATGAGCTGAAAACACCTCTCACGAGCATCAGAGCATATGGTGAGATCCTGGAAGAGGTGCTTCTGGGTTCCGGTAATCCCAGGTACATCGCACTGATGAGCAAAATGAATGGACAAATAAACCGCCTGATCAAGCTTATTTATGCACTACTGGATACCACAAGGGTATCCGGCGGACAGCTTATTTTACAGAAAGAACGGTTTGATCTGAACACATTGGTGGAAGAACATGTGCAACAGGCCCGGCTTATTTCCGCCAACCATAACATATTAATACATGTGGAGACATTGACCGAACTATATGCTGATAAGGAACGTATAGGACAGGTATTGGACAACCTGTTGTCTAATGCTATAAAATATTCCCCTGATGGGGGTAATATTGTGGTTAATGTAGAGGAAAAAGAAAGCACCGTACAAGTCAGTGTGCAAGATTCAGGATTAGGGATACCTCCCAAAGCGCAGGAAAAAATATTCGACCGGTTTTTTCGGGTAAAAGTCCCAACTACAAAAATAATTTCAGGTATCGGCCTGGGCCTATATATATCCCGGGAGATTATTGAAAAGCATGATGGCAGCATGTCTGTTATAAGTGTTGAAGGAAAGGGCAGTATTTTTTATTTTGAACTACCAACAGCGGAAAAAAATCAAAATTTATGAAAACGATATTTTTAGTGGAAGATGACGAGAGCCTACAGGATATTGTCCGGCTGATATTTGGACAGTCCGGCTTTAATATTTCTATCTTTGGCAGTGGGGAAGACCTATTAACTGAAGCCTCTCGCCCTGATATATACCTGCTAGATAAAGAACTACCAGGTATCGATGGTTTAGAGGTGTGTAAAAAGCTTAAAGCCGATCCGCAGAAAAAAGTATTCCTGTAATTATAATCTCTGCGGTACCTAATATTCGCGCGTCCGCTTTAAACGCCGGCGCGGACGATGTGCTGGAAAAGCCTTTTTCAATTCATATATTAAGGAACCTGGTTTTGCAACATGTTAGCGAAACAGCAATATGATCAACCCTGATTTTTTCTCATGTTAATAGCTGGCTTAACATCAAACATTTTGTTTACAGGCCGAAGAGTAAATTTAAAGTCTGGGTGTCCGACATATTAAGAAAATCGTTTCTGGCAGGAGGATCTTGCCTATTCGCTAACTCATGTTTAAACTTCTGCTGTCGTACACACTCAAATGTAATCTAACTTATGTTATATCCATCTTATCGCATGCCTTAATAAAATAAGGTTAAACGATTTTATATCCGTGGAACTAATTTACTTTTAGTTTATTGTACAACGTTTTTCTGTCGATATTCAAAATCGCAGCGGCCTTGGTTTTATTATACTTGACACGCTTTAAGACTTCCATGATTTTAGTAAACTCTGCTTGCTGCGTTACCAGTTTTAAGTTTGATAAATTAGTTTCTTGCTCAGCAGGCATGCTTTCAGATGTATTGCTTTCTTCTTCATTTTTTAAAATAGCTAATTCACTTTTCAAAATATCCGGATTAATACTACTACCATCAGGCGTAAACAGGCACATGCGATTGATGAAATTTTTAAGTTCCCGAAGATTGCCCGGCCAGGAATAATGCCGCATGATGTCTACGGTGGAAGTTGGTATAGGGCCGAAATTTTTATTCAGCTCATTTTCCGCCAATGCAACAAAATTGTTTATGAAAGAGGGTAGGTCTTCAATCCTTTCACGCAAAGACGGGACAATAATGGTAAACTCATTAAGGCGGTGAAATAAATCATCACGAAATTTTTGTTCTTTCACCAATGTGTAAAGGTTTTGATTGGAAGCTACAATGATGCGAACATTAATAGGATCTTCCTTGCTGCCACCAACTTTTCTGATCCGGCGTTCCTGGATGGCCCTTAATAGTAAAGCCTGTACATTGTAAGATAAGTTACCTATCTCATCTAAAAATATAGTGCCATTGCGGGCTAATTCAAACGCTCCATGTTTTAACTGTTCAGCTCCGGTAAAAGCGCCTTTTTCGTGTCCAAATAGTTCGCTGGCGGCCAGTTCCTTAGAAAGACTCCCGCAATCAACTGCAATGTAAGGGCCTGAGGCGCGTGAACTTTCTTCATGTATTAAACGCGCCAGTCTTTCTTTACCTGTACCCGTTTCACCAATTAAAATGACATTATAATTGGTTGGGGCAATCAGCGTTATGTTGCTGTATAACATTTTTGCAGCCACGCTGTTTCCCTTCACATAGGTTTCACTCTTTTCGGTATGTATGACTTTTGGAGAATCATTAGCCGTGGTTTTTCTGTTAAAAACGCTTTCAATAAGTTCTAGTATTTTTTCCGGAAGAAGGGGCTTTTCAAGATAATAGAATGCGCCTGTCTTCATCAAATCTACAGCAACCTGCACACTGGCATAGCCAGTAATAAAAATAACTGAAACATCAGGTTGAACTGATTTTATTTTTTCAAACATCTCTTTACCTTGTATGTCGTTTAAGACGTAGTCGCAAAAAATAAGATCAAATTTTTCAATATTTAATATCCGCATAGCTTCCTTTCCCGATGCTGCGGTTGCCGTTTGATATTGATGCCGCGTAAGAAAAGTTGAAAGTAATTTACAGGTTGCTAAATCATCATCAATGATGAGTATCTTTTTCATTTATGAAGGTTTGGAGGGGTTATAGTATATAGAGTACCGTAAGTAACAAAATAAAAAGCATTAAAAAAATAAAAATTAAGTATCCCATAACGTCCTAAACATGAGCATTTGATTCCACAATGTGTGGTTTTATGTCCACTTGATGTATGCTAAAAGAGATTTAATGTTTTCTTATCGTAAACATTTCGCTAAAAATGATGTGATTTCTAACTCAATTACGCTCTGTATGTCAATAGAATAGTCAGAGAGGACACTTACGCTGCCTGGGATCAGTTTTTTGTTTTGTTATTTTATAAAATGATTGCTATTAGGCATACGTATTGTTTTGTTCATGCTGATTTATAGAAAACCTTTGACAGTCAGAAATATCAGACAATATTTATATGCTTGAAAAGAACAATTTAATCGTGTTTTCTCATCTCAGGTGGGATTTAGTTTATCAAAGGCCGCAACACATTATCAGCCGTATTGCGAAAGCGTACAATGTATTATATGTGGAAGAGCCTGTATTCAGCGACTTGAAAAAGGGAGTTGAAATGTCTCTTGATAAATCTGGAGTGATCGTAATAACGCCTATTTTAAATAAGAATGATAAGGAAAGAGCAACTATCACCTTGGCGCATTTATTAGAATTGCTACTAATGAGTTTGAATTTTAGCAGCTATTCATTTTGGTATTATACACCAACTGCCTACAGTTTTACCAAACATCTTCATCCTTCAACCATAATCTATGATTGTATCGATGAATTATCAACTTCTAAAAATACGTCGGTGGACCTGCTTGAATTGGAGTCTGAACTTATTGCTGCTTCATCTGTGGTTTTTACTAGCTGTAGGAGTTTATACAACCTGAAAAAAAGAGAAAATATTCATTATTTTCCCGATAGCGTTGATAAACAACATTTTTCAAAAGCCAGGCTACTTCAGGCTGGCGTTTCTGATCAGTTAAACATACCGTTCCACCGGTTTGGTTTTTTCGGCGTTATTGATGAGCAGTTTGACGCTAATTTATTAAGGGATGTAGCCCGTAAACGTCCGTCATGGCAATTTATCATTATTGGTCCTGTTATAAACATAGATGAAGAAGTATTACCGAGAGATACTAATATACACTACCTGGGGGCTAAACAATATGAAGAGCTGCCTGTCTACATCAGTAGTTGGGATGTAGCATTTTTGCCTCTTGCTTGTAATGAATTCACCAGGTATACAAGCCCCACTAAAACGGCTGAATGCTTAACTGCTGGTAAGCCGGTGATCTCTACAGCAATAGAAGATGTGGTAGACTCTTATGCTGACCTGGGGCTTGTGCATATTGTTAATGATGCAGAAGAATTCATTCAGTCAGGAGAAACACTGCTAATTCCACCTAGCTCAGCATCGCTTGACAAAGTAGATGCTTATCTTAACGGCAATACCTGGGATCGCACTTCACAGGAGATGCAACGTTTGATTGCCGATTCACTGAAAGGTAAAGTATCAGCTATCTAGGTAATTCCAAATATTCATATTTGGCAACCTGATAGCATAGTATGAGTAAGCGTTTAAAGAATCTGTTTTGATAGTTTAATCAATGGCATTGTGTTTCTACGCAACGCCATTTTATTTGCTGATAAATCGATAGTATTGACTTGCTTTCATATGTGGTTTTATTCGTGAATAAAAATAAACGTAGCGTAGCTAAAAATTTAGCGGTTGCTTTATATAGCTAACTATAGTTCTAAATTTTATTCATCCGGACCATGTTCACGAAATGTTCCGCTTTCGTTTCTTCAATAAAGTATTGGAAGTCGCTGATTAAAACGTTGCTCAGAAGGATCTGGATAGTCTGAAAACTCTATGAATTCATCCCAATAGCAATTGTACATTTACAACACTCTCTGCTCAGGGGAAGAAGTGATCCAAATTTAAGTACTCTAGAGTATAACTAATATTCATATTACCGTTAAGGTAATCATACACAGAGCCGCCTCGGTACGCATTTGTAACATGAAATTGAATTTGATCAGCAATTTTAGATAGTTGCGGGGAACCTATAAGAGTATTAAACATTCCGAAATGAATACAAATTGTTTCATGAGGTAAGTTGCTCGATGATTGACAAAAGTTCTTTAATCTCAAATGGCTTTTCTAAAACACCGTCTGCACCTGCTTCAGGAGCTAACATATTTATCTGAGGGTTGGCTGATAACATCAGCACAGGCACGTGCATAATCCTGCTATCCGCCTTTAATAACCTGCAAAGATCTACGCCATCTATATCAGGTAGCTGTTTGTCAAGAATGAAAATATCTGCATCCAGGAAGTTGCTGTTAAGCATACTTTTGGCAGTACCAAAGATTGCTAGGCAATAACCAGCTTTTTCAAAAATAAAACTAGCGACATCTAATATCGCGTAATCGTCTTCAACAAAGATGATTTTTTTAGTTTTTGCGTGTAACATATTTTGAATTGTAAAGATGAAGTTCGAGACTTTTCTTATTCTGCTGCTATCACAAATTTAACCGTTGTGGTTTTGACTTTTATTATTTGCACACTTAGCCGTGTCTGATTTTTCGACCTTTTTAATAAAGCAAAAGTGCTAAACTTATAAAATAAAAAAAACAGTTAGTAGACACTAACCGTTTTATCGAAAACTATGCTGTGAATAATATGCTACTAAAATTCTTTTTATCAACGGAATTTCTTACATCTGTGTTTAAAAATAGCCGTATAAATTTTTATAACAAGTGACTTATAATGAGAGCCTTTATTCAGTCGCTGCCCGGGAATTGATAAAGCTCTCTGCAATCTCCGTTAAGGCTTCATTTGTTGTCTTTTCATTATCAAGCGTTTTCTCTAATAAATCAGCTATTTCTATGTGGCTCATGATCCTGGCGAAGGTTCTTAATGTACCATAAGTAGCAATTTCATAATGCTCGACTTTTTGTGCCGCTAATATTAATGCTGCATCGCGCGTATAACTGTCCCTGTCTGTATCGGCAATGATACTTTCTGCTTCTTTTATTAGGCCCTCCATTGCTTCACATTTTTTACTGTCAGATGCTTCACCTAAAATATCGAAGATGCTTTCCAGGGTTTCCACATGCTGTTGTGTTTCTTCAGCATGCTTAGAAAAAGCGGTGGACAGTTCTTCACATGTGCTTGCTTCCTGCATGCGTGGCAAAGCTTCTACCAACGATAATTCAGCTCCATATATATCTTTTATTTCTTCAATAAAAAACTTATGAAACTCGCTGTTTTCCATATCCTCGAATTTGTTATTGTTTCCCATAATCTTTTTATTTATAATTTAATAATTATTTGATACGAGTTAATGTTCTGCACCTGTCTTAGAGTGAATCAGTCTATTGTGATTATGAAGATGTATTCCCGGGCTCCTTGCATCAACATCATCGCATTTAGGTTGCTTTCATCTCACCTACCTGGCGATGAGATCCGTGAGATTGTCGGAGTTTTTCAACATTTGAAGGGCTAGTCGCGTTCGTTGAAAATGTAACATTGTGTTCAAGTTGAGCCATGTCAAATTTCTCATTATCATATTCGACTGTATCTTTTGAATTATTATTACCAATTTTACATGCAGCGGTACAAAGCGCAAATGAATTACAAGTAGTAGAGCATTTTTTCATTTGTATAATTTTTTAGTTTGCAATTTTACTGCGATTGCTTCCGATCCGTTAACTGTTGGCGGAAACGATAAGTCGACGCCATATTTATATTGATAAGGATGATCAAGAGCCATGCCGTATGATTAAACTATAAGAAAATATGTTTAACGCACGATCAAAGTGACTTTTAAGCGAGAGAGGAGGCCTATTGTTTAAAGTATCTGGGGAATTTTTGCCACAAAAGATTATCATTATGTGGCAAAGCAGCATCAGGTAAGCGATCATAAACCTATCGAAAGATATTCAGGCCTGTAATCTGCCGTCACTTACACTAGTTTTATTAAAGTATGGAGGTTTTCAAATGCTCAGACTGTTCTAAAAAAATTGCTGTGTAAATTATTTATATGTAACAATTCCCAAATCTTTCTGATCATCAGGTGGCACTAATTCGAATAACGTGAGAATCTAATAAGGCTAATTTTGCCCTCTAACGAGTTTTTTTAGGAATCATCATAATATTATCGTCATCTTACGCCATCTATCCAAATTTTTAGGAGAGAACACTCTGTTGTTTGTTAAATAGCATATTTCAAAACAGCGCGGCCCCGTCGAGTGAAAGAGCTGGAAATTCTAAGCAGTACTTACAATATAAATTTTACAAGTCTTAGCAATTGTATTGATCATTAGCAGCAGTCTGCAGTATAGTAACCTGGCCAGCACCGTTGCTTTTTGGTGTTTCAAACTTAATTTGAAAACCACCTCGACAACAATTCGTGGCGATGTCTGAAGTGAGCGATATGGAAATGAATAAAAACCGATTAGTAAAATGAATGATTTTTTTGACAGAAACTGCGTCCGTCGTTGTTAAGGAACAGCCAGCTAAATTATATCAACTAAATGTAAACAGGGAGATTGAAGTATCGGTAACTATACCAGCACAAGGCAATACCTGGCTGGTTTTGGAGCAGGGAAAATAAGGCTGTTTAATACGATAGATAATGATATGAATGTATTCTCGTTGGATTTTTTTCATTCGAGGTTATCTTTTAAAATTGTGCCTGGTGATTTCGGGTTTTGCAGTCGTTCGGAAATCAAGGAATTTTTTGTCACTACAGTTGATCGAATTATTAAGCTTTAAGTTTATACGTCAACTCTGTGTTACAAACTGCCGTTTCCATAAGTTATTCAGTTGTCACAAGTAATTAAATATTTCGTTTGTTACTTTCCATTGCAATGAACTCTGGCAAGTAATTGGGCGTACACCCTTTTGATACCATTTCACCTTTATAAAGACCCGTTTTCTCGCCAAGAGCGACACACCTGTTTCGATACTTTTTTCATAAACTCCAATCCAGCCTGCAAGAAAATTCATAGCCCATTGAACTGCAGGCTCTTCAATGGTAATACTGGTCTCAATTGCTGAAAGTAAGTCGGGCGTATTTTCTGGCGGTGCCTGACCTGTCCATCTTAATCTTGCCTGATAGTACCAATAGGTGCGTCTTTGAAGTGAAGCCGGACTATTTTTCCAGGATTGAATCAATGTAATTGTCTTTTTATCCTTAGTGAGCTGGTTGGCCATTAGCCAATCCATTAGCTGATTTCGCTCATCAAATGGATGAGTCTGCATGTCCTTATCAAGCTTATCGATCAAATCCTGTGAAAGAAGCTTGTTGTCCATAATTAAGATGGCTAATTGTCTGGGCAAAAACCTTTCAGTTGACCATAGTTCCATAGCCAGTTCGTGGTCCTTTTTAATATCCTTCGCAATTTTCCGTAAGTCCCCTAATTTAGTTTTAGTATTGATTTGAGCCAAAATGTTTTCCGCCCGTGAAGAAAGTTTCATATCAATCTTTTGTTTTTAAGACAATAAATAATTCTGACTACGTCGGGTTATTTGCGATTAATTGCAATACATATTCGTCTATTCAGTTTTGTACTAAAGATAAATAGAAATCGGAAGTTGAGTATTTGTTGATCAACTGCCTTATTACAAATACCCTTGTTACGTACGTTTATGTTTGCCGTTCAAGTTCCGGTTTTAAATAGTCAACGATTTTGAGACGGCTAAACTGTCTTCTAATAATCTGTATTTAATGATCAGATTATCCTGAATTGTTATTTGTATGAAAAACATGGAGTCAACTATCTTGTTTGTTTGAAGCATTCTTGTAGAGAATTCTCCTGCAATTACAGCGTTGTTATTATCAATAAAAATATTCTCAATGTGTGCCGAAATAGGTTCAGTATTCTTCCATAGCAATTCATAAAACTTTGAAACTTCCTGCTTGTTGCTTCTTCTACCTAACCACGGTGCCTTGGTTTCATCTCCTGGTATATACCAATCAATCTTGTCTGAAAAAAGCTCGCCCAATTCCTTTAAATTCCTTTCGGATTGGTGTTTGAAAAATGTTTGAATGATGGTTTGAGTAACGATGTTCATATTTTATAGTTATTCTAAATTTTTCTCAAAGATGAGGTTGTTTTTTTACAATTACAGCGAATGGTTTGGGTATTGGCTATGAGGCGAAATATATATTCGTCTATTCAACATGTACTAAAGTAAATAGAAATCCGAATTTGAGTATTTGGTTCAGTCCACTTTTTCAATAAAAAAGCCTCCTGTTAAAGAGGCTCCAACCTATAATAATAGGTATGCCATTAACTCATTAACCAGGGTTACTAAATCTTTTAAAGAGAATAAGTAGAGTACCCGTTAAGTTTGTCAGAAACTTATAGTAAATACTCTTTTCATTAATATCTGTTCAAAGAATGATGAGGTGGTTACTATGAATATGAAATATGTAATCTTTATTCTAATTCCTCATTTATTGTTTTTTATTTTCTTTATAAATTGATTGGAGCTTTTAATTTCTTGTTTTTAGGCCTTTCGAAATATTTTTCTAGTTCGCTGGCTTAGCTCCAGGGATCCAATACAACTTTTACACAACCATCTTCTTTTTGCTTAAAGATCTCATAACCGTGTTCAACCTGAGATAGAGAAAGCCGATGTGTAATGATATCGTCCAGCTTTACTTTCCCATCAGTCACATACTTCAAAAGTGTATCTATGTATTTGTGAGCCGGAGCCTGTCCGCCTTTTAAAATAATTCCTTTATCAAAAAATTGTCCCACCGGAAAGTTATCGTAATGTGCAGGATACACCCCAAGTACCGATACGATACCTCCTCTGCGTACGGCACTCATACAAGCTTCCAGAACTTTGGGCGAACCTTTTTCAAGATTGATAACAGCCTTCGCGCGATCCCACATATTGCGGTCGGGTTCAAATCCGACGGCGTCTATACAAACATCAGCGCCGCGACCTTCTGTTAAATCCCGTATTGCTGCCACAACGTCTTTAGCGCCATCATCCCAATGCACAGTAACACAATCGGCTACTTCCTTTGCTTTAGTAAGGCGGTATTCAAGCGTATCAATAATGATTACTTTACCTGCGTTTCTTAAATGTGCTGATTTAAGGGCCATAAGTCCAACTGGCCCGGCTCCAAAAATAGCAACGCTTTCTCCTCCTTTCAGTTCGCCCCAGTCAACACCAGTGTAACCAGTTGGGAAAATATCAGTCAGAAATAATACCTGCTCATCAGTGAGTTGTTCCGGCACCTTGCGAGGTCCGTAGTCGGCATAGGGTACGCGTACATATTGAGCCTGACCACCATCATAACCGCCATACAAGTCTGTGTATCCAAACAATGCGCCACCCTTTTCCGTTAAAATACCACCTTCTGGTCCGTAATGTTCCGGGTTGCTATTTTCACAATGTCCCGGAAGATGGTGATCGCAGAAGAAACATTGTCCGCATGCGACAGGAAAGGGAACAATTACACGATCCCCACGTTGAAGGTTCTTTACACCTTTGCCCACTTCCTCAATAATGCCCATAAATTCGTGACCAAGTACCATATTTCTTGGTTGCGGTATTCCCCGGAGTAAATATGAAGATCGGAGCCACAAATCGCTGTGGACGTGACTTTCAGAATAACGTCACGATCGTTTTGGAGTTTAGGGTCATCTACGGTATCAAACTTGATGGAACCGGGACCATGTATAACTGCTGCTTTCATTGTATGTGGATTTAAAGTTTATAATATTGTTATTTTGTCTACTGTTCTGCAGGCTTTTGCGAATTTTTCATATTATCAGCCGCTATGCTATCTGGCATTATGTTGCTCATGGCTACATTCATTTTGTTTTTAAAACCAGCAACAACCATATCTTCATCGTTCATTAAAGCATTATATCCAGCTTCAGCGACATCCGCAGGATCTGCCAATTTACTTTTGTCCTGCACAGCTTTTGATTCAGTCATATTTGCTTTGTTGAAAAAATCTGTATCAGTAGCGCCGGGAAGTAACGCAGTAACAACAATCCCTTTTTCTTTTACCTCACTTCTCAATGCTTCTGTAAAAGACTGTACAAAAGCTTTAGTGCCATGATATACTGACTGCCATGGGCCGGGAGCTTTACTCGCAATTGAAGAAAGGTTCAAGACTCGCCCATCTCCCTGTACTAACATGTCCTGCAGATATAATTTGGTGAGAACAATGGTTGATGAAATATTCAGTTGCACAATCGCCAGTTCACGATCAATATCCGTGTTCTCAAATAGTCCATATAATCCTTGTCCTGCATTGTTGACAAGTATGTTGACCAATAGATTTCTGTCCGTAGTTTGCCGATATAATTCAAAAGCTGCATGAGGATTGAAAAGATCTTTTGCAATAGTAATAACCTCAACCCCAAAAGCCTCCAAATTTATTTTTGCCTTGGCTAGTTCATTCTCATGTCTTGCAACAATAATTAGGTTATGTCCGTTTTTCGCAAATATTTTTGCCAGTTCTAAACCAATACCTTGTGTGCCGCCTGTAATAAGTACATACTTGTTTATCATTTGTATTTTTTAAATTATGGATTTTCATTGTGTGCCATATCTACCGGCTTAGATTCAGGGGAACCTTTTTCGCGTAGCCAAATTGATAGCACCACTATTGCTGCAACTGCAAGGAATTCACTTTGCCAATTTTGAAAAGATTCGAACCAAAAGCGGGAACCTGTAATATAATCTTGCCAGCTTTCGAGGGAAAGATGTTTTTCAAATCGTTCTGTATTACTTTCTTTCAGGCTACCATAAAAATGAAGAATAAAACTCAGGAGGAACAGTAGGCCAAAAGCAATGGATAAAGAATGCTTGTATAAGTCAAGCCAAATTCCTCCTTTTTCACCGGCCATGGCGCGGCAGGGTGGGGTTTAGGTTCCTTATCAACATCTTCTTCACCTTCTAAACCTTTTGATTCACTTGATCCTTTTTGACGAAGAAATACTGTAAATACTACATACAACATCATCTGTAAAAATTCACTTTCCCAGTTTTCGAAGGTTGCTTGTATAAAATGTCCGCTATTTACATATTGTTGTAACTGTAGCGAGGGCCTGCCTTCTTCCATTCGCTGCTCATTGTCTGTTTTCCAACCTGTGATAAGTTGCGCGCAGAGGAAAATGATCATCAAACTCATTAAAACAATGCTGAGACTATTACGATAAAAAAACTTTTTCTACGCATGGTTTCCTTAATTAAACGTTTATGAAATTTGAACAAGGAATATTACGAATGCTTCTGGTGACCTGCCCCGTATTCAGCACGATTTAAACATTATACCATCTTAGTTTTATTAAGTACTAGCTATATTGGTTTTATAAAATAATATACTAGCCGATAATACCTTGAGAAAAGCGAACCTGATAAATAGTAGTAGCAATATCTTCATCCAATACGTTACTCATTCTTTTTTTGTATCTATACCTGCCTTTGATTTTAGCGTTTAGAAACTGTCCTTTTGAAAATGCTCCTTTCATCTCTTCATAAATATCGGCAGGCACATCTTTGTATTCATAAATCGAGCCCGAGATATAGCGGAACCTGAAGGGATCTGGTAGATGTGTTATATGTGAAATTGTCGACAACGGTTGAGGGCATATAGTTTACGGGCAACATGTATGCTGCAATTAATGCTATACTTAATGAATAACTCCGAATCCAAATAACCACATTGCAGCGCTAAAGATCAGGTGGCCAAAAAATATCAGCACCAAATAAATTTTAACTTCGCTTACGAGGGTATATTTGCTTGCATAGATAATAAGGCTCCACGCAAGTACAGCAAGGATTCCGCAAACGGCGCCGTACATTAGCGCCGTTGGAAATGAATGAAAAGTGGGGAAATAATGCCACAAATATAAAAATACAGCCGCAAAATTTATTCCTATAGTATAATGAATAACTGTTCCAAACAACAATTTTTGAGAGTGGCTTTTCAATTGCAAAACATTACCCAGAATAGCAGGTACATAATAACGTTGGGAAAAAACCATTGAAGCTAATTTTACAAAAAATGTCATTGTAAAAGTGCTGACAGTGCCTGAAATTATGACTATAAAAAGTAAGAAAATTGAATAAGGCATACTCTAGAAAATATTCATTCAGATTCTGTCAAAATAAGAAAACGTTCTCTATGCAGGCACTTTACGCTCCATTTCCCTTTCCCAAAAACGATGCTGGGCAATATTGCTTATAAAATTTTGACTATCTCCATTCATTGTAATTCCAGGCCCCTTCCTTACATAAGTGGCTTCGAAAAATTTTTCAGCCTTTGGCGAACCGCCTATAGCCTTGCAATGTCGATATTGTTCGTTTACAAAATGTATAGCATCTGGCTCACTCAACAAAGCTTCAGCATGCTGAGCATTTCCTGGTATATAAACAGCATCAAACAATACAGAAGCTGTGTTGAAAAAGTCATATCTGTAGCAATGGGGCTGCCATCTGAACTATTGATAGTACCAAGCCGGGGCCCAATAATTTTTGCCGTGGCGCCGCCATCAATTAATGCTTTTTTAGTTTCGTTATTTCTTTTTCGTCAACCCCGTCGGTTGCGAGTATAGCTATTTTCCGGCTTACAATGGAATCTTTAACTGTACCGGCCATACTTAATGCAGCAGACCGCTTGATGCTTGAAGTTCCTTTCAAAGGCTTATAGTCTTTAGGATTTCCGTCGGCGGGAATTGCGCCATTTTCGACAGGCTTGGCATTTTTGATTTGAGGTAAACCGATTTTTGCAGCTACGTATGAAGCGAGGTCAAGGTCAACGTTAGAAAGGTTATTCACCATCCGTTCACGAATTGCTGGAATAATGCATTTGGATAACTCAAAACTCAAGGCATCTTTTATATGATTCTTTTCAGGTTCGCTCTGGCTATTGTAAAAAAGTTTTGCCTGGCTAAAATGATCGAAGAAACTCTTGCTTCTTCCACGTATTTTTTGACCGTCTATCTTTTCCTGATGACTGGTGAAACCTTCTGCTGCCTTTGCCAGATACGGGCAACCACCTCCAATGCTATTAGGTGTATAGCTGGCCTTACCTTTGTTTATCTGCATCCTCATGTGTGCTTCACGCTGATTATTATAAACGGGTACAACAGGACGATTGATCGGTATTTCGTGAAAGTTAGGACTTCCCAACCTGGACAGTTGAGTATCTGTATACGAAAACAACCGGCCTTGCAAAAGAGGATCATTGGTGAAATCAATACCTGGAACAACATGCCCGGGGTGGAATGCTACCTGCTCTGTTTCAGAAAAAAGTTGTCAGGGTTTTTGTTCAAGGTCATAGTACCTACGCGCATTACAGGCACTAATTCTTCCGGAATGATTTTCGTTGCATCAAGCAAATCGAAATCAAATTTATGTTCATCTTTTTCTGCCACCAACTGAACGCCCAATTCCCATTGAGGAAAATTGCCCTGTTCAATCGCTTCCCATAAATCGCGTCGATGAAAATCAGGATCTTTACCGGATATCTTTTGGGCTTCATCCCATGCTACAGAATGCACGCCCAATAATGGTTTCCAATGAAATTTGACAAAGGTACTTTGGCCCTTTTCATTTATGAAGCGAAAAGTGTGTACGCCAAACCCCTCCATCATTCTCAAACTCCTTGGAATAGCCCTGTCGCTCATGGCCCACATTATCATGTGTGTACTTTCAGGCATTAAGGATATAAAATCCCAAAAAGTGTCGTGCGCTGTAGCCGCCTGAGGCATCTCATTATCCTGCTCTGGTTTTGCTGCATGTATAAGATCAGGAAACTTCATGGCATCCTGTATAAAAAAAACGGGGATATTATTACCCACCAGGTCAAAATTGCCCTCATTAGTATAGAACTTCACTGCAAACCCTCTCACATCCCGAGCAAGATCTGTCGAGCCGCGTGAACCGGCAACCGTTGAAAAGCGTACAAATACCGGCGTTTCATGTTCAGTATCATTTAAAAAACCAGCTTTAGTATATTGCCCTAAAGAGGTGTTAAGTTTGAAAGTGCCATGTGCGCCAGACCCTCGCGCATGCACAATACGTTCGGGTATGCGTTCGTGATCAAAATGAGTCATCTTTTCTCTAAAGACAAAATCTTCCATTAAAGTGGCGCCCCGATCGCCAGTTCTTAACGAATTGTGATCATCATTTATTTTAACTCCGTGATCCGTGGTCATCGTTTGTTCGGTGGCGTCACTCACATTATTCAAAAGGTCGTTTATTTTTTTATTGATATTTTTTTAGGTGGGTTTTGCTTGGGCATGGCTATATTTTTAGGATTTAGAGGGAAAAGTATTACTGTTTACAAAAGAGAGACGTATTTAAAGATATTAATGCTCAACTTTGGATTCACATTAATACGATCATCAATGTCAAGCCAAATTTGAGACACTGCATTATGACCAATATAAAATCACTGTTGATCATACGCTAGATTACTAAGGGTTTAAAGAATGTTATCTCTTGAAACAATAGGAGATGCAATTACTGTACCAATGGAGTAACGCCAGGCGGACAGTAGTAGTTCAGTTGTTGTATTGTATTAAAAATGGAGAGATTTGCTTCTCCCAAAATGGTCACATCTGTTAAAAAATTCGCTTATGTTGTATGTTGTGTACTAAATGTATCGAGAAATATTTTTATTTAGCTTTAGCTAAAATGCTGTCTATCTTTTTGGCTTCAGCAAGATGGTGTTCTAACTTACTTATTTTCGAAGACGCCGAGCTTTCACTTCCGGGTACTTTCCCTTTCTGGCCTGTTCTTTAAATTATCTATAATCTTCCTTATGATGCGGGTCAGCTGCTACTCTGTATCCAAATTTCGGGTTGGGAAATGGTTTTTTATTTCGACTCTTTTTGTAAAGGAATAAAATAATTATGTCATCTTCGCGCCGAAATTTTTATATATGATTTTACGTTTTGCTCTTGTCTCAATAACTATCCTGCTCTTTCAGGTTACCATGGCACAAAGCTTTACTATTAAAGGGGCTGTTAGGGACAGTGTAGAAGGTGGGCCGGTAAAAAGCGCCAGTGTTCAGGTTTTTGATTCAAATAATAAACTAATTTTTACAGATAAAACAAACGATACCGGAAATTTCTTTATTGAAGTTCCAAATACTAAACGGCCAGCTTTTATAATCTTAAGCAGTATAGGATATCAGAATAAAAAAATAAAAGTTGCTTTCAGTGATTTAACGGTGTACGAATCTGGTAATATTCTTCTGCTACCTTCTTCCTATTCGTTAGCAGCTGTTGTTGTAGAGGGTAAAAAAGCCCCGGTATCATTTACAGTAGATAGACAGGTATATAAGCTTTCGCAGTATGGAAATGCAGCGAACGGTACAGCAGTTGATGCTATTCGTAATCTTCCTTCTGTTAATGTAAATGGACAGGGTGAAATTTTTTTAGGGGCTCATCAAGTTTTCTGGTACTTTTAAATGGCAAACCAACCAAGGCGATCCGGCTTTTGTGCTAAGCCAATTGCCGGTTCTATCGAAAACATTGAAGTAATTACCAGCCCATCTGCAGCTTATGATGCGGATGGAAAAAGTGGTATTATAAATATTGTCACTAAAACTGCGGTTGAAGATGGATGGATGGTTCAGGCTAATATAATGGGTGGTGCACCTCCAATAAACGATTTTGACAATAAAACATATAACCATCCGCAACGCTATGGAATGGATATTTCTGCTGGTTACAACAAGAATAAATGGGGCTTTAATGCAGGCGCTAATTATTTAAGAAATGATATTGCAGGTTTTAGGGAAGGAGATGTTTATACAATAATTGATAATATTAAAACGTCTTTTCCTTCTGCCGGAGAAAGGAGTTTTAAACGATATAACTATGGCGCGAGGGTTGCGTTAAATTTTCAACCCAACAAAGCAAACTCGATTAGTAGCGGCTTTTACATTGGTAAAAAATTCCAAAGCAGGGAAGCCGATTTGTTGTATCATAATTCGCGACAGAATTTCACTACTGGTAATACTTCTCATTTTACTTATTACAATGCCAATACTCAAGACAAGGAAGGCATATTTACCTTACTTAATCTTGATTACAGCCATCAGTTTAACGATGCTTCTAAAATTATTTTTTCTGGATTATTTGAACGGGCTAATCTGTCAGGGCTAACGCAAAACCGGAACCTTTATTATCCTAATACACACGATACCATTCAATATACCCGCAATCCAAGCACCAATCCTTTGAATGCTTACAGAGCGAAAATGGATTATTCAAAAAAGATAGGAAATGGGGAATTGCAGGCCGGGTATCAATATCGTTACGATATTCAAAATGGCGATTTTTTATACCTTACCAAAATAAATGGGACGGATGATTATGAAAGAGATCCGCTTTTTTCCAGTGATGTAAAAGTGAATAACAAAATTCATTCTGGTTATTTACAATACAATGGCTCGGTTGATAAATTGAATTACGCAGCTGGGTTAAGATTAGAGCAGTCTGACAGGTTGTTGAAATTTTCGCAAGGTGTTGATGAAAGCCGTTTATCGCTCACCAATTTATTTCCATCTGTTATGTTGCGTTATGCAGCATGGAAAAAAGGTACAATCAAAGCAGGATATACCCGGCGCGTTAAACGTACTAATAATTTTGAATTAAATCCTTTTCCTGAACGAGAACACTCAGAAACGCTTGAGCAGGGAGATCCCAATTTGTTACCGGAATTTACGGGAACTTTTGAGGTTGGTTTAGAACAAAACTTTACAGGGGGTAACTTCTTTTTTACGCTTTATCATCAGCGCATACAGAATCCTATTCAAAGAGTGAATAAAGTGTTTGCAGATACTATTTTGAATCGGGTATTTACCAATGCTGGCCGGGCAACGCAAACTGGATTTGAAACTAATTTAAATCTTCAGATCAATAAAGTGTGGCAAACTGTTATTGGAGGGAACTTGTATAAATACAAAATCAAAGGCACCATTTTTAATGGAGACATACCCATACAAAATCAAAGTTGGGTATATAGTATCAACAGCACACAATCGTTTAGCCTGCCTCGAAGTTGGTTGTTACAGCTAAGTGTAAATTATCTTTCGCTAAGAGCAACGGCGCAGGGAGAAGACGGTGCGTTTTTAACACCTCATTTTACCGTTAAGAAAACAACACAGGATAAGCGATGGTATTTTCAGTTTCAATGGCTGAATATTGATGGAGGTATGAAGATCTCTAATAGGCAACGCATTAGTACCTGGGGCAATGATTTTTATACCACAACTAATTATATTTACGAACCAGATCAACTACAACTTTCAGTTGGGTTTAATCTACTTCGAAAAAATAGAAAAATCACACTACCTCAAAGTGAAATGGGAGAAAAAGAATTTTAGTTAACTTAAGCATAATATTTCTTTTTCATCCACAAACTTGCTTTTACCAAAAGTACTAATACCGGAACTTCCACCAAAGGCCCGATTACACCCACAAATGCCTGCGGCGAATGAATTCCGAAAATCGATATGGATACGGCTATTGCTAATTCAAAATTGTTTCCTGTGGCTGTAAAGGCAATTGAGGCATTTTTAGCGTAAGGCATTTTTAAAGATTTATTGATAAAAAAGCTTACAAAAAACATCAGTACAAAATAGATGATTAACGGCGCGGCTACTTTTAATATATCCATTGGCAATGCTACAAGTACATCACCTTTTAGGCTAAACATGAGTACGATTGTAAATAATAAGGCGTACAAAGTAATGGGTGAAATTTTCGGAATAAATTTTCTGGCGTACCATTCAATGCCTTTTAATTTTATAAGTAAATAACGGCTAATAAAACCGGCTAAAAATGGAACGCCTAAGTATATCAATATACTTTCTGTAACATCTTTCATTGGTACGCTTACATCAAAATTGGCCAATCCTAATTTGTTAGGTAATACGTTAATGAACAACCAAACTAAAAAAGTGTATGTAGCTATCTGAAAAATACTATTCAATGCAACCAGCAAAGCCGCATACTCCCGGTTGCCTTTTGCCAAATCATTCCACACAATAACCATTGCGATGCATCTTGCCAATCCTATCAAAATCAAGCCTATCATGTAATCCGGCTCGTTTCTTAAAAAAGAACGGCTAAGGCAAACATCAAAATGGGCCCGATGATCCAGTTCAACAATAAGGATATACTGATTACTTTTTTATCTTTGAATGCTGATGGTAATAAGGAATAATCGACCTTTGCCAAAGGCGGATACATCATCAAGATTAACCCAATGGCTAAGGGAATATTGGTTGTGCCAACAGTTAGTGAATGGGTTAGGTTTGAAATATTCGGGAACAAATATCCTAAACCAACACCTAGAAACATTGCCAGGAATATCCAAAGCGTAAGGTAACGGTCGATAAACCTGAGTTTGGGCTGCATTGTTAAAGAGTGATTTGTGAAAAAACATAAAACATTTCGGAGCCAATTTGCAAGCTTCTTTCTGCATAAACTTTAGATTGCTCGCTAGTTCCGTCTGATTTTTTTGGATCTTCATATTTAATCGGAAACCTGGCTTCTGCGCCAATTATTATAGGACACCCTTCATCAGCGTTGTCGCAGGTCATAATTGCGCCAAACGATTCTTTTGGATTGAACTTGTCATTATATTTTTAGAAAAACAAATAACTGCCGCTTCGTTGGTGTCATACTTTATGGCATAAACCGGATTGTTTGCTTCGCTTAGTTTTTCAATTTGAAGGCCTTGAGCCGTCAGCGTTTCAGCTACTTTCGGAAACATAGCTGTGGCTTCTGTTCCGCCCGAATAACAGAAAATATTTTTATTCCAAAATGGAATGCCATCGTTTGTGCCCATATCTGTGATAAATGGCTTCTGCGCGAATTGTGCGTGCAAATAAAATTTAATCGAATCGTTTCGTGTGCATTTATTTTTTCCTGAATATAATTTGCCAATAGGTTTAAAATTTCTTTTCGATCGTCGGCAATTTCTTGTTTACAAACTTGTTCGATGGTTTGGGATAATGTAATAAACATAGTTTTATTTTGGTAATTAACAGCATCCGCCGCCTGGTGTACAAATATTGGTTTGATTGACGCTTAAGTCGCTTAAGTTTTTCTTTTGCTTTTCTGTCGGAACTCCACAAGCGTCTTGAGCCAGGCATGCTGTTGCTTTGCTTTTAAGCAAAAATGTTTTTCCGTTAAAATCTAAATCGTATTTGCCAATGGTACCACTTTGATATTCTACTTCAATTTCCAAATCTTCGATACCCAATTTTTCTTCCGAAAGTTTAATGATGTTGAGTAGTTTATTCGGTTTCAATCGGTGTTCATAATCGTTTGCATTCCACAATTGAAAATTTACTATTTTTTCGTTTCGGATAACACCACCACAATCAATAAAATTTTTGGTAATGATTCCCACTTCTGTAACATGAAAATGTTCTGGAACAAATGATCCGTTTTCTAACAGGAATTCAACATTGTCTAATGTTGGTAATATTTGTTTTATGTCTGATAACTTCATTGACTTTTAGGTTATTGTTTTAATGCAATATTGCGATAGTGCTATTTAAAAAAATGCTAACAGCATTTTGCTTTGGAAACGGAGTTAATTACTTTGGAAAAATATTTGTTGATGGTTTCTATCGTTTTTTCGTCAATGCAGTAGCATATTGAATTTCCTTCAATATTTCCTTTTATGAGGCCAGCATTTTTCAACTCTTTTAAATGTTGAGAAACCGTTGGTTGAGCCAATGGAAGTTCGTTCACAATATCGCCGCAAATACACTCGTTCGCTTTCATTAGGTACTCAATAATTGCGATTCTTGCAGGGTGCCCTAATGCTTTTGCAATGTTTGCAATTTTATTTTGCTGGTCGGTAAAATGATCGGTTTTAGTAGCTCCCATGAGTTTAATTAATATTGCAATATTACGATAATGATTTTAAAAATAATCAATTTTTTAGAAAAAGCTGTATGTAATAGCATACAATTTTATCTTCTATACTGTATATTCTTTTTTCAAGTAAAAAACAGCTAATATTGAACTCGGTGGGGTGTTCATTATAAATAAGAGAGATATCACACCTATTAAATTTTGCTTGGACTAATTTTGAGCATTAAATAGATCCTTCGAATAAAATGAAATCAATACAAAATTCTAATAACTTAAAGGAGATAGCCGTTTGCTGCCTCAAACTAGGATGTATTGGGTTTGGCGGTATAGCTGGAATGGTGTCAACCATCGAAGCCGAAATCGTCAACAGAAGAAAATGGATAGATCAACAACATTTTATGGATGTAGTGAGTACCTCTTATATCATTCCTGGCCCAAACGCTGTAGAGGTAGTCATGCATTGTGGAAAGGAGAGGGGTGGTCGATTGGGATTAATAGTTGCCGGTATTTGTTATATTTTACCTGCCATGCTGATTTGCGTATGCCTGGGATTTTTTTATAAAAAATATGCTTCATTACCCAACGTTCAAGCGTTTTTATTTGGATTACGCCCAGCGACCACAGCTCTGATCATTGCCACAGTTATAAGGCTATCGAATAATATTTTGAAAGGAAATATCTTTTTAATATTCATCTGTTGCATAGTGTTCATTGGTTCTTATCTTGGATATAACGAGGTGCTTCTGATTCTGGGTGCTGGAATGTTGAATTACCTGATCCAATCTTCAAAAGGAAAAATCAACATCTATAGTGGCTTCTTATTTTATCCTTTGCTTTTACAAATAAGTAACAAATTCCCCAATGAGAAGCTATTTTTCATTTTTTTGAAAATAGGAGTAGTACTATACGGAAGTGGTTATGTTTTATTTGCTTACATGGAAGAGTCGTTGATTCGCAGAAATCACTGGCTAACGCATCAGCAATTAGTTGATGCTATCGCAGTGGGGCAGATTACTCCAGGCCCAATATTATCCAGCGCTACCTTTGCTGGATTTCTTATCAATGGGTATAGCGGTGCTATTATAGCCACGACCGGTATTTTTTTGCCTTCTTTTTTATTTCCTTTTTTCTACATCATTTACTTTCTAAGGCAAGAAAAAGCAGCCGATTACGTATTTTTTAGATGGGTTAAGTGCTGCATCAATTTCTATTATTGCAGTAGTTGGCATTCGTTTGGCAGGCCCAGCAATAGAAACCTGGCAAAGTGCTGTTTTATTGGTAAGTTGTTTAGCATTTACTCTTTTTATAAAAAGAGTAAATGCTTTATACATAATTATTCTGGGAAGTCTGGCCGGATATTTTTTACTAAAGATATAATCTAACTAAAATGATGATGTTTGGGCCTATTTATCCTTAAAACAGGTTTTGTTAAGATTAGAGCATGGAAGGCTCTTTTCTATCTTTTTCTGACTTTAATTGTCTACCTTTATAACTCTGTTCTCTATCACAACAGAAACTCTTTTAAAGTGTGTCGCAAATTGCAATAAGTATTTAGCCGCGTTTAAGCAAATTTACTCCTTAATACTTTCCAATCCTTGTAATAAGTTATCTGCTTTCTTAGAAAAGAAGGGCAAAATATGCCTTAGAATTAAACTTATTTTTTCACTTAATTTTTTTTTATTAAAAAGATATCCTTTCAAAAATCAGTTCCAGCCGATTTTTCTACAACATTAAAAATCCGCGTTTCAGAATATCTTAAGCAGAATGGTAAAAACAGGTTTGGAAATCAATCCATGATACTGAAATCAACATTTATGCTTTTGCTCTATTTTGTACCCTTGGGTTTTATTTGCTTTGGAAATATCGAGAGTACTATTTTATTATTTACTTTGTTCATTTTAAGTGGCTTTGGAATGGCGGGAATTGGAATGGGTATAATGCACGATGCCTTACACGGTTCCTATTCCAACAGCAAGGTTCTTAATAAAATAATGGGATACACGATGAACATGATTGGCGCAAGTGATGAAGTATGGAAGTTGCAACATAATGTTTTGCACCACAGTTTTACAAACGTTGAAGAACATGACGATGATATAAATGCTCCTTTTTTCTGCGCTTTTCGCCACATGCTAAAAGAAATTTTTTACATCGCTTCCAGCATTATTATGTTTGGTTTTTTTATGGGTTGTCTACAATATCCTGGATCACTTCCAAAGATTTTATAAGGTTGAATCGGTATAATAAAATGGGACTTATCAAAGACAAAGCTGAATATAGAAGAATTTTACTGAAGATCATATTCTGGAAAGTGATATACTTCTCTTATGTATTAGTATTGCCTTTGTTGCTTACTTCCTTTGCAGCCTGGATCGTTATATTGGCATTTTTGTGTATGCATTTTGTGACTGGGCTTTGTATATCTCTTGTGTTTCAATCGGCACATGTAATGCCAGACATAGAATATCCTTTGCCGAACGATGCAGGAAAGCTTGAGCACGAACGATTAGTACATCAGTTAGCCACTACATGTAATTTTTCGCCAAAAAGTAAATTCTTTTCATGGTTAATTGGCGGACTCAATTTTCAAATTGAACATCATTTATTCCCACATATTTCTCATGTACATTACAAACATATTGCTCCGATAGTTAAAACTACAACTAAGGAGTTCGGGATACCATATTATTCTTATCCGTCCTTTTTTTCTGCTCTTAAAGGACATGGTAATATGCTTCGTAAGCTGGGTCGCCTTGCTTATCAGAATTGATACATGTAACTCTCGTATCAAAACAATTGCGTCAAGCCCGCAAGCTCTTTCTGATTTGTCTTATTAGAAATAAAAATTTCTCTGCTGATATAATATACATCCAGCGATTATCTACCTAAATTTCATCTAACCGCATAGCTACTCATGCTACAACACCGCCAACTTATAAAGGATACTCCAGCATTAAACCTTGTGACAAAATACATGTCAAAGATTTTCTAAAATAATTTTCTTTCAAAATCGAATTAAATTAAAAGAAATTCTATCTTGTTGCTTTGGTATTGTATTCGTTACGTTTCTATACCTCAAACAAAGATGTCTTGCCCTTCTTCAACAAAAAATAAAGTTTAACAGTCTCATCTACATTAAAATATTTATGAAAAGTCGTTTTGTTCTGCTATGTGCATTAGTGTCTTTTTTGTGTAACGAAATTATGGCCCAGCCTGGATTTGGCGATGCAAGGAAAATAAATAATGATTGGTCTTTTGCATTAACACAGGATACCACCTCATTGCAGCCAACCAAGGGTGTACCATGGCAGTCGGTCGGTCTTCCCCATGATTGGAGTATAAGACAGCAGTTGGATGCTAAAAACGCAAGCAGTATGGGCTACCTTCCTGGTGGTATTGGCTGGTATAAAAAGTCCCTGCTTATTCCTAAGCAGAATAATAAAGTTTATATTTATTTTGAAGGCGTTTATAATAGAAGCGAGGTGTTTATCAATGGTCAATCCTTAGGAAAAAGACCTAACGGATACATTTCTTTTATGTATGATGTTACACCTTATATAAAGTTTGATAAAGAAAATGAGATTCTCGTTCGTGTAGATCACCACCGTGCAGCGGATTCCCGTTGGTACACAGGTGCCGGAATATACAGGGATGTTTGGTTAGTATACGCCAACCCGGTTCACATTGCACAATGGGGCGTTTATGCTTATCCCGAAATAAATGGGAATTCAGGTGTTTTGAATGTTGAGGTTCAGCTTGACAATAATGAAACGCAGCAACAAAACGTTACAATTATAAACGAGTTGCTCAACCCGAAAGGCAGTATAGTAGCGAAGAACAGTGGCACACTTATAATTGATGCTAATAGTTCTAACAAACTATCCTTAGATATGAAAGTTGCTGACCCTGTGTTATGGAGCCTTCATGATCCTGCATTATATAAGTTAAGAACTACAATTTTAAAAGATGGAAAGCAGATAGATGCTAAAACCACAAGTACTGGGTTCAGGAAATTCACATTTGATCCAGACAAGGGTTTTGCTTTAAACAATAAATGGATGAAGTTGAAAGGTGTGTGTCTTCACCATGATGCCGGCGTATTAGGCGCTGCCATGCACAAGGAAGTATGGCGTAGGCGTTTGTTGAACTTAAAAGAAATTGGTGTTAATGCTATAAGAACAAGTCACAATCCACAAGCAACTGTATTTTATGAGCTTTGTGATGAGTTGGGATTGTTGGTTATGAATGAGGCATTTGATGAATGGGAATTTCCAAAACGAAAATGGCTTGAGGGCTGGAATGTTGGCACACCTGGTTATCAGGGAACCTATGATTTTTTTGACGAGTGGGGTGAGAAAGATATGGCGGACATGGTACGCCGGGATCGAAATCATATTTCTATATTCGCATGGAGCATCGGAAACGAAGTAGACTATCCTAATGACCCTTATTCGCACCCTGTGCTTGATGGATCTTCAGAAAACGGTTTTACGCAAAAAATATTTGGAGGTTATAAAAAAGATGCTCCTGATGCAATGCGCTTGGGAGTTATTGCAAAAAAACTAACTGCGGTTGTAAAACAATATGATCGATCCCGCCCGGTAACTGCAGGCCTTGCCGGCGTAGCAATGTCCAACGAAACAGAATACCCTGCAGCCCTTGATATTGCTGGTTATAACTATACGGAAAGCCGCTATATATCTGATCATAAAAAATATCCCAAACGTGTTATTTTTGGTAGTGAAAATCGGCATGACTTTAAAGCCTGGAAAGCAGTAACGGATAATGAACATATTTTCGGTCAGTTTTTATGGACAGGAATTGATTATCTCGGCGAGTCTGGCAAATGGCCATCAAGAGGATTTTATTCAGGCCTTTTGGATTTTAGAGGCTTTATAAAGCCGCGTGGCTATTTCAGGCAGTCACTTTGGAGCGAAAAACCTATGGCGTATTTGGGAACTTACGCCTTGTCTACAAATGACAAAAGCCCCACAGATGATGTGCTTACAGAAAATGAAAATAATATCAAAGATAAAGCGCCGTCTATGGATGCCTGGTCGTCATGGAACTATAAAGAAGGGCAAGTAATTCGTGTGGTTTGTTATACAAATGCTCCTAAAGCAAGGCTGATGCTGAATGATAAACAAGTTGGGGAAACAAAAAATTATAATGATAAAACAGGTATTATTTTTTGGGATGTTCCGTACCAGCCTGGAAAGTTAAAAGTGGTAGGGTTAGATGATTCTAATAAAGTTTCATCTGAATATATAGTTCAAACAGCCGGTAACCCTTATGCAATAAAGGTTATAACTAATACTAAAACTCCCGATGACGCGATAGCTCAGGTTGCTATACAAATTGTGGATGCTAAAGGTGTGCCGGTAACATATACTGAATCGGAAATTACTTGCACGATTTCAGGTAACGCAACCTTATTAGGCCTTGAAGCAGGAGACAACAGAGATATGGGAGACTATACAGACAATAAACAAAAAACTTTTCGCGGAGGCCTTATGGCTTATATAAAAAAGAATACAAAAAGTGGCAATATGAAAATTGCATTTACAAGCCCGAAATTGAAAGGCATTAGCATTTCACTGTAATCAATTATCAATTCATAAATCATTTGTATATGCTATTAATAGCTATTACTGCTGCACTTTCGACATTTTTTGTTGGGGATACTAGTTTAAGTGTACAATCTACAGACAATTATAAATTGGTTTGGTCGGATGAATTTAATAAACCAGGCAAAGTAGATACAACCGTATGGCAGTTTGAAAAAGGGTTTGTTCGTAATAATGAATTACAATGGTATCAGCAACAAAATGCCTGGTGTGAAAACGGAAAACTAATCATTGAAGCGCGTCGCGAAAAGTTACCCAATCCTGGTTATAAAGAAGGGAGTAATAACTACAGAGAAAGCCGGAAGGAGATCAACTATACTTCGGCAAGCGTTAACACACGAAAAACTAAAGCCTGGAAATATGGCCGTTTTGAGATACGTGCAAAAATTATTGCCCAGCCAGGCTTATGGCCCGCTATATGGACTTTAGGTCAAAAAGGCGAATGGCCTTCAAATGGAGAAATCGATATAATGGAATACTATAAAGGCGATATTTTAGCGAATGTTGCAACCGGAACATCTGAAAGGTATAAAGCAAAATGGTTTACAACAAAAAAAGCATATACTTCTTTTAATGATCCTGATTGGGACAAGTCTTTTCATACCTGGCGGATGGACTGGGATGAACATTTTATTAAACTTTATATGGACGATATCTTGCTAAACGAAGTGTCATTAAATGAATTGAAAAATCCGGATGGAAGTAATCCTTTTCGACAACCTCATTATTTGCTACTTAATTTAGCTATTGGTGGGGACAACGGTGGAGATCCGACTAATACAGCATTCCCCAACAGATATGAAATAGATTATGTAAGGGTGTATCAGAAATAAAGAAGGATTAGTAAAGATTGAAATCATCTAAACATGAAACCATCAATTAAAATAAAACGGGCCTATGCAGATGTTTCGAATGATGATGGATACAGGGTATTGATAGACAGGCTCTGGCCGCGAGGCGTAACCAGGAAAGATCTTCAAATAAACCAATGGGCAAAAGATATTGCTCCGACTTCAACGTTGCGCAAATGGTTTGGCCATAAGCCGGAACGTTGGAAAGAATTTCAGAAAGATTATTTGAAAGAACTTAAAGTGAATAAAGCCGCAGATGAATTTGTTAAAAGCAATAAAGCACATGCGGTTATTACACTAATTTATGCCGCAAAAGATGAAAAGCATACTCATGCTTTAGTATTACAGAATTTTCTGGAGCACAAGTTTTGAATCGGGTTATTTTTCCTACCATATTGTATGATTTGTATTTCTCTTTATGCAATAACTTGTAACTGTTATACATTACATTCAAATTCCTTTTCTTTGAAGAAGAAAAATAAAGATGATCGTCATGAAAAAATTGATAAACTGGGTCTGTTGCCTGTATTTGCTAACAAGTAATGTATATGCTCAGAAAATTACACCTGTTATACCTGGAGACTTTCCAGATCCTTCTATAATCAGACAAGATAAAAAGTATTTTGCAATCGGTACATCATCTGAGTGGGCACCACATTTTCCTATTTTTTCGTCAACCGATTTACGCAATTGGAAACAATCTGGTTATCTATTCAATAAAGCACCAGAATGGACGTCTTCTTCTTTTTGGGCGCCGGAATATTTTTATCATAACAATACTTATTTTATTTATTATACGGCAAGGCGTAAATCGGATAATATATCCTGTATTGGCGTCGCCACCTCAAAATATCCCGACAAAGAGTTTACGGATCATGGAATTATTATTGAAACTGGAAAGGAAGCAATCGATGCTTTTGTTTTCGATGATAACGGGCAGCTCTACATAAGCTGGAAAGCTTATGGCTTAGATAAAAGGCCGATTGAATTGCTATCGTCTAAGTTATCTGCAGATGGATTAAAATTAGAAGGTGAACCATTCATGCTTTTGAAAGATACTAAAGGTGTTGGAATTGAAGGGCAAAGTATTTTGAAGAAGGACGACTATTATTACCTTTTCTATTCGGCAGGTGCATGCTGTGGTATGCGGTGCGATTATAATGTGCGAATCGCAAGATCAAAAACTATTCACGGAACTTATGAAGAGTATGCGGAAAATCCTGTGTTGCAGGGTAATGCTGCATGGAAATGTACAGGGCATGGCACTTTTGTAAAAGCACCTGATGATACTTACTATTATTTATACCACGCATATAACCGAGCTTCTATGGTTCGTACAGGCCGCCAGGGAATGTTAGCCCAACTCAGCTGGAGGGAAAAAACCAATGGCCTGTTTTCAAGGAGTTATCGGGTAATTCATATCCAACAGGTGTTACTGATAATTTTTTTGGAAAAACACCAGCGCTTCATTGGCAGTGGGATTTCCGTAATGCCTCTCCAAATGTAAAGCAAGATAATGGCAAGTTACTGCTGTCTGGTACTACTAACGCCGATAATAAAACCGGTATCGCGCTAACCCTTCGCCCCGCATTGCCGTATTACGAAATGCAGGTTACTGTTGTAAATGAAAATAATGCTGTAAAAGGATTGACTGTATACGGAGACGTAAAAATGGCTGTAGGTTTGGGTGTTACAAATAATAATATTGAGTATTGGTATGTAAAAGATGGTAAACGCGAAGTGCTTGCATCTTCGTTAATTAGGCAGGGTCCGGTACAGCTAAAAATGGCTGTGAGTGAGGATTTGCAAGTATCCTATAAACAAGGATCAAATAAATGGCAGACACTAACCCCGAATAAAGAAATTTCTTTTGATGCATTATCACCATGGGATAGAAGTTCAAGAATGGGGCTGCATTTTTTGGGTAATCCGGAAGAACAAGCCGTCTTTAAAGAGTTTAAATTGATCTACCAGCAGTAATAAATTGGTGTCTGGATACAATCGGGAAAGAGCAACATCTAAAGAGCAGTTTATTTTTGTATTCCAACGGGGACAATCCTGTTATTTTTCTAAAGACTTCTCTAAAGGCTTTTATATCTGAATAACCTACTTCATACATTACTTCGTTTATATGTTTGCGTGTAGTTTCAAATGCTTTTTTAGCCGATTCTATTTTGACTCTTTGTAAATATTCGACCGGTGTATTGTTAGTGGCTTTAATAAATCTTCGGTCAAAATTCCTTCTTCCCACAGCCAACTTTTTTGAAAGTTCTTCAAAGGATATCTTCTCATCAAAGTTCTTTTCAATGTAGGTTTGTGCTTTTTTACTACTTCGTCTTGATGTTCTTTCTGTCCTCTGAAAATGATAAATTCAGACTGGCGTTCCCTGTCCATCTCAATCTGAAATACTTTTGAACAATAAATAGAAGTCTGTCTGTCAAAATACTTTTCAACCAAATAAAGTACCAGGTTTAAAAAAGAATAAGCACCACCATTAGTGTAAATTCCGCCTTCATCAGTTATCAATCTGTCAGCTTCTACTTTTATTTTTGGAAACATGTTTTTTAAGGTATCTGCAAATCCCCAATGTGTAGAGCAGGATTTGCCATTTAATAAACCCGTTGCAGCAAGCAAAAAAGCACCGGTACACATGCTGGCAATCTCTGACCCGTTTTTGTATTGATCTTTGATCCATTCAATCAAGGCCTCGTTTTTATTGACCGCTTTTTGATAATTATGATTTAATGATGGGATAATTATAAGGTTCGTTTTAGCGATTGAGTCAATATGAATATGAGGTTGTACACTAAATAAACCATCATGAAAATCTACTTTTTTGAAATGCCAGCTAGCTCTATTTTAAAGATTTCTCTATTACCTTTTTCTTTCCAATGCGCATACGCTCTTGTAAGGATTTTATACGCGCCTACTATACTGCTTAGGTTATTTTGGCCATCGGGAACAAGAATAGTAATGTGTTTCATTCGAGTATTTTTAAGTATACAGCTATGCTGTTATTTTTTTGTATGAAATATTGATAGAAGTATTTCATTTTTTCTTTTACAAAGATAAAAAATAGTGTTGTCCAAATGCACCCGTAGTAAAGTCTGTTTTACACCCTGTGTTCATGAAAATTCATCTATAATTTTGACTAAAGCGTTTCAGCACTTTATTCAATTTTTAAAATTTTAATTATGACAAATCAGCATTTTACAACAAGCTTTTTAGTTAAGGCAACAGCTCAGCAAGTCTTTGATGCCATTAATAATGTTCGGGGTTGGTGGTCAGAAAATATAGAAGGCCCAACAGATAAGCTAAATACACAATTTGATTACCATTACCAAGACGTGCATCGAGCCAGCATTAAAGTGGTAGAATTTGTGCCGGGTAAAAGAGTTGCTTGGCATGTAGTTGATAATTATTTTAAGTTTACAGTTGATAAAAGTGAGTGGACAGGAACTGATATCATTTTTGAAATTTCAGAGAAAGATGGCCAGACACATTTGGTATTTACACATCGTGGCCTGGTACCCTCATACGAATGTTATAATGTTTGTCATGATGCATGGACGCATTATATACAAGATAGTCTAAAAGGTCTTATCCTTAATGGTGAGGGGAAGGCAACACCAAAAGATGATAATAAATATGACGATTCAAATGAGGCAGAGAAATCAACTAATCAAACCTCTACAAAAAGTATTTTTCACAGGTTGCTTATTAAGGCTCCCGTAGAAAAAGTTTACAATGCACTAACAACACACAGGGGTTGGCAGGATGGTGGACTCCGGATACAAAAGCAAAACCGGAAGTTGACAGTATTGCAAGGTTTGGTTTTGAAGCAGATTATTTTAAGGAAATGAAGATAACAGCACTTAAGCCGTATAGTCGTGTGGAATGGATCTGCATGAAAGGCTATCCGGACTGGATAAATACTACATTGACTTTTGAGTTAGAGCCTCATCAAAAAGGTTGTGTGCTACTGTTTCATCATGATGGATGGGCAAATTACACACCTGAGTTTGCGTCTTGTAGTTATGACTGGGCCATGTTTTTCAGAAGTTTAAAATTTCTTTGTGAAACTGGTAAAGGCCATCCTTATCCGGACTATAATAAATGATCGCTTTTGAAACAGGAATGAGCTTCTCAATAAGTTTTTGCAAGAAATCATACCTTTATTTTTTGCATTATAAAGTGTATTATTAACTATGTTTGCTCTTGTCATACGATTCAAATATAGTTGTCAAATGAAAGAAATAAAAAGAAGCTTATTGGTGTTGAGTTTGATGTTTGCCTTTGGTATTTTTTTGTCAAAAGGACAGACTAGTAACGCAAAGGTTACAAAAGCACATCGTGCTGGCATCGTTTTAGAAGAGTTTGTTTATACAAAAGCCGATTTTCCGCAATGCCATTCAGCAACCATTTTGGAAATTGAAAATGGTGAATTGTTATGTGCTTTTTTGGTGGTACCCGCGAGCGCCATCCTGATGTTGAAATCAAACTCAGCCGTAAAAAAGCTGATGGCAATTGGACTGCACCAATAAGCATAGCAGATGGTGTTCAGCCTGATGGAAGCAGGCAACCTACCTGGAACCCGGTTCTGTTTCAGCCCAAAAATGGTGATATAATGCTCTTCTACAAAGTAGGCCCTAATCCCAGAGATTGGTGGGGCGAAGTTAAAACATCACAAGATGGTGGAAAAACCTGGAGCGCAGCAAAACGTTTAACTAATAATATTGTCGGCCCAATTAAGAATAAACCTATACAACTAAATAATGGAACAATTCTGTCCGGATCAAGTACTGAAAAAAATGGCTGGCGTTGTCATATAGAACGCAGCACGGACGGTGGGAAAAGCTGGAGTTTTATAGGTCCTATTAACGATGGTAAAAAGGTTGGTGCTATTCAACCGACTTTACTTACGCATGCTGATGGCAGCATTCAGCTTTTAGCCAGAACAAGATATGACGAAGCGGGTTATATAGCCGAAAGCTGGTCTACCGATGGTGGTCTTCATTGGTCTGAAATGAAAGCCAGTAAGCTTCCTAATAATAATTCGGGAATTGATGCTGTAACGTTAAAAGATGGACGACAGCTTTTGATATATAATCATTCCACCCGCACACAAGCTGGAATGGGACATAAAGGGAGAGGAGTGCTGAATGTTGCTATAAGTAAAGATGGAAAAAAATGGGATGCCGCATTGGTGTTGGATTACATTGATCAACCAGAGATGCAGTTTTCGTATCCGGCGGTTATTCAAAGCTCGGATGGTTTAGTACATATTGTTTATACCTGGCATAGGAAAAGAGTAAAGCATGTTGTGATAGATCCTCAAAAGTTAGAAACTTTTCCTATTGAAAATGGTAAATGGCCTTTTGATAAAATTCCGCTTGTTAAAAGCACCGAGCAATAAGACGAACTCGTGTTGATTTATAGCACCTTTAAACCTTATAGAAAATGCAATCACAAAGATTGGAAGAAGTTGAAAGTAAACCGAAAAGTAATTTATTCGGCATTTCCTTAATAGCAGCTTTAGCAGGATTTATTTTTGGATTTGATACCGTTGTTATTTCCGGCGCCAATCTTCCTATAAAAGAATTATGGAATACATCGCCCTGGTTCCATGGTCTTTTTATTATGTCAATGGCATTATGGGGAACAGTAATAGGTTCGATTTTTGGAGGTATTCCCACTCAAAAGTATGGCAGGAAAAAAGTATTATTATGGATAGGCGTTCTGTTTTCTGTTTCAGCTATTGGAACAGCAATAGCGCAGGATCCTTACACATTTTCTTTTTTCCGGTTTATTGGTGGTCTTGGCATTGGTGTATCTTCTGTTGCGGCACCAACCTACATTTCAGAGATATCAACTGCTAAAACCAGAGGAAGGTTAGGAGCAATGTACCAGTTCAATATTGTTTTTGGAATATTGATAGCTTTTCTCTCCAACTATTTTTTGCAAGGCTTTGACGGGCAAAATGATTGGCGCTGGATGTTGGGTGTAATGGCAATTCCTTCCATATTATATACTATAATGGTATTGAGTATTCCGGAAAGTCCGCGATGGATCCTTTCAGTCAAAAATAATAGGGCAGAAGCAAAACGTATTATGTTGCGCTTAGGTGTTGAAGATCCTGATGCTTATATTTCAACCATTTTGGAGTCCGATAACAAGCAGGACAGCACTCCTAAAAGTTCAGGAATTTTTACTTCAAGATACCGGGTTGTTTTGTGGCTTGCTTTTTTGTTGCTTTCTTTAATCAATGGAGCGGGATCAATTTTATTTTATATTATGCTCCGGAAATATTAGAACGCGCTGGATTAGCTGCTAAAGATTCTTTAGGAAATTCGATTCTTATCGGGTTTACCAACCTCATTTTTACATTTGTTGGTTTGTATCTTATAGATCGTTTAGGACGAAAAACACTTTTGTTAATCGGCTCTGTCGGTTACATAATTAGCCTCGCCATGGTTGCATGGGCTTTTTACACGGGTGCTGGAGCTACTTTTTTACTTTTCTTTCTTATGTTATTTATTGCCTCGCATGCAATTGGGCAGGGCGCAGTAATATGGGTGTTCATCTCTGAAATATTCCCAACTAAAACGCGTGCAGCAGGACAGTCCTTTGGAGCCAGTATTCACTGGATATTTGCCGCTATTATCACGTTGATAACTCCTGTTTTTTTAGACAGTGAAAGCGGTATTTTTAAAGATAATCCATGGCCTATATTTTCATTCTTCGCATTTATGATGGCGCTTCAGCTGGTTTGGGTATTACTGAAAGTTCCTGAAACAAAAGGAGCCTCGTTGGAAGATATAGAAAGTAAACTGATCAAAAATTAAGGAGGGGATAACATTTCTTATAAACAGATTTTGGAGATAAAATGCTCTTTTAGAAAAAATACGAGGTTAACATAAGGTTACCTCGTTTTTTTTCTACCTTTAAAACATCTTAGTTGTTTTTCTAAGCATCTGTGTTATGAGCGATATCCCTACTATTAAAGAAATTGCAAAAAGACTTAATGTTTCTGTTTCCACTGTTTCAAGAGCTTTAAATGATCACCCAAGGATTGGCTTAAAAACAAAACAAGCTATTCAAAACCTTGCGAAAGAGTTGAATTATGAACCTAACCCAAAGGCTATTTTTTTTAAACAAAAAAAGAGTTTTGTAATAGGAGTAATACTTCCGCTTATTTCAGAGGACTTTTTTCGAAAAGCATTAGTGGTATTGAAGACGTAGCTATGGAGCATGGTTACACCATTTTATTTGGCCAAAGCCACGACAGTATTGAAAAAGAGAAAACCGTAATCGACGCAATGATAAAGCAACGCATCGATGGCTTGCTTATATCGCTTTCTAAGGAGACCAATAAATATGATCACCTGGTGTCACTTGATAAATACAATATTCCTATCGTTTACTTCGATAGGGTGCCCCCGTTTGAGAAAGCAAGCAAAGTATATTGTAGTGTTTACAAAGGAACAGAGCAAATGATTGAATGGCTTTTCAGGCAAGGCCGCAAACGAATAGCCTTTATTAATGGGCCTGATGAAATTGCTGCCAGTAAGGACCGCTTAAAAGGCTATATGGATGGTGTGTCTAAGAAGAAGCTTAAGATAGATATGCAAATGGTTGAGAAAACGGATCTGTCTGAAGAAGGTACACAAATGGCTTTGAACAAGTTGTTGAATTTGAAGAAGCCACCGGATGCTATCATAAGTTTTAACGACTATGTACATCTGGATGCCGTAAAATATGCGCTGCAAAAAGGTGTTAATGTAAACGAAGATATTCTTTTTGCCAGCTATGCTAACATTTCAGCTAACAAACATGCTGCCCATCCACCCGCTGTGTCTTTGGACCAGTTTCCATATCAGCAAGGGCAGCTTGCTATGAATATGCTTATTAATATTCTGGACAAAAAACAGTCAGGTGAAATCAATGATAACCCTTTCGAAAAGATAGAAGTGCCGATAACGCTTGTATATAGTTGATAAAAAGTTATACAATCGTTTGCGCAATTTTACAAGCTGAGTATATTCTACCTTTATTCGAAATGTAAATTGCAAAATGGATTTTATGCACAATGTGCTTGCCCACTATGGTTTTGAGAAAAGTAGCTATACCGTTGAGAAATTTGGAAGTGGCCTTATTAATGACACTTGCCTGGTAAAGAACGGAAAAGGAAAATATATTCTACAAAGAGTAAACGACAAAGTATTTGTCGATCCGTTTCTCATTGCTGATAATATAGAAAAAATAGAAGCCTATTTAGCAGAAACTAAAAGTGATTACTTCTTTACTACGCCCCATTATACATTGAAAGGCGAATCGATGGTGAAAACGGAAGATGGCTTTTACAGGGTATTCCCATTTGTAAAAGATAGCCATACCATCGACGTTGTTCAAACACCCGAGCAAGCATTTGAAGCTGCAAGCAGTTTGGTAAGTTTACTAAAGTATTATCGGGGATTGATATAGCTAAGCTGAATATTACTCTGCCGAATTTTCATGATCTGGCTTTGCGTTATAAACAGTTTCTTGAATCGCTTGAAAAAGGAAATGAGGAACGGCAGCAAGAAGTTGCTGATCTTATTAAACAACTAAAAAGTCATTCAGCTATTGTTGATGTTTATAATAAAATAAAGAATAGCAACGAATTTAAATTAAGAGTTACTCATCATGATACAAAAATCAGTAACGTTCTTTTTGATAAAGATAATTTGGGTGCTTGTGTTATTGACCTTGATACAGTAATGCCAGGATATTTTATAAGTGATGTTGGGGATATGATGCGTACTTATTTATGTCCAGTTAGTGAAGAGGAAGATGATTTTAGCAAGATCGAAATTAGGGATGAGTTTTATTTTGCTATTGTGAAAGGCTATAAAACTTTTATGGAAAGTGAGTTGACAGAAACTGAAAAAGAGTATTTTTTCTATTCAGGAAAATTTATGATTTATATGCAAGCTTTACGCTTTTTGACAGATTATATCAATAACGATGTTTACTACGGTGCAAAATATCCCAAGCATAATTTAGTACGGGCAGCTAATCAGGTAACGTTATTAAACAGGCTTATAGAAAAGGAGGAGAAACTTTGTGATTTTGCATAAATAAGGCAACAAAAATGTTTTCGGCTTTTTGATAATTAAAAGAAATTCCTTTACATTTGCAACCCATTAGCTAAAGCAGCTAGCACGGGAAGTAGCGCAGGCCGGTAGCGCACCTGGTTTGGGACCAGGGGGTCGCAGGTTCGAATCCTGTCTTCCCGACTTTTAAAGAAATCAAATTCTTTCAATCCTTGTAATTTTATTGATTTACAAGGATTTTTTTGCCATGTATATCAACATGGCAGGTCTTGAGAAAAGCTTAACCGGAAAAGAGAAATGATAGTGACTGCCCTTCTTTCTAAAGTGAAACTCAGCTTAGATTAGGTAGTTAGTAGCCTGACGGAGTAAAGATCTCAGGTAGTTTTACTTTAAAAACCACAGAGGTATCTCCGCGCTTTTATGATACAATTATGTTCTACATGTATTATAGGAAATAAATTCTCTATCACTTTTTACATACTCACTATCTTGATTCAGATTCGGGTACAAATATGAGCCAGGAAACTGCCGATCAGTAGGCCAATCGGATATTTAAATGGTTGACTCAATAATTATCTTATTTCCCCTCTAACTTTACTTCACCCATGAACCTGATACATCAGTCAATGATTAATAATGCATCAATAGCTATAAACAGTTACTGTGATTATTATTGTCATTAATAGTATCCCCATCTCATGAGGCCATAAGATATTAATGATATTAAACCGCCTCCGAGGCGGTTTTTTTATGTCCATCAATTATAGTGAAATGAAAAACCGGAATGTAATGAATTAAACGAGTTAATAAGTGTGATGAGTAAGTCTGACAAAAGATCGCTCTCCATGCGACTGGGTGATAGTAAGATGCTCAGTTTATTTCAATGCCGTGCTTTTCACAGTGTGTAATGTAAATGATCAGCAATGAGTTTTAAGGGCTGCAAAAGATAACCAGGGAAGTCCGTCCTTATGAATGAGGTAATCATATACCTTTTTTGATGGTACAAGATCTTGATACAAAGATTATCATTCTCAAAATCGATTACACTATAAAGTTGTTAATCGCTAATTTTACCACCCCATATTAATTTCTGTTTTGTTGATATAATCCCTTCGCCATACATTGGCAGGCACATTAATTCGTAAATCATGTTTATGTTTGGACTGTTCGGAAAAAGAAAAAATGGTAAGTGCTTTGATGCTACTCAATTGAAAGTGGATATGCATTCACATCTTCTTCCAAAAATTGATGATGGTTCAGATAGTGTTAAATCATCCTTGGAAATGATATCGGGGTTGGTAGAGTTGGGATATAAACAACTTATAACAACTCCTCATATAAGATGGGATGTCTTTAGAAATACTCGTGACATTATAGCGGATCGCCTGGAGATGATTCAAACCGAATTATTACGCAATAATATTAATGTTTCTTTTTGGCAGCGGCAGAGTATTATCTAGATGACTATGTGATGGATTTGATACGAAAAAAACAACCACTTCTTACTCTAGGTAAAGAGTTAGTATTGGTCGAATTTTCTATGATGCGTTTGCCTTTCAATATTCGAAAGAAAACCAATGACAAAAGAGGAGGTGATAGGTTAGAATCAAAAAATTAACATGTGTTGCACAAAGGCTGAACCATCATGTTCAGCCTTTACTTATTTTGCCTTTCAAAATTCTGTAGCGTTCCATTACCAGTTCACAGACTTTACATTTTTTTGAAATAGAATGAGTACAAATAATGATATTCCGGCTGAACATCTTAGCATCTTACTTCCTGTGGATTGCTAAATGAAAGGCGCAGAATTGGAAATGTAAAACTTCCCTGAATTACATTTGAGAATTGTTGTTTTTTACCCGCTGCCGATACTCATTGGGCGTCGTACTGGGATGTTTCTGAAAATTTCTTCCAAAATAGGAGGGTGAACTATAACCTGCCGTCTGAGAGACTTCTTTGACGCTTAAGTTTCTGAGACAATAAAAATAAGCCATGTAAATGGTAGGTTTATAGTTGTTGGATCTATTAAGAATCACCTGAATTCTGCTTTTTGTAACTATCCTGTTGCGTCGCCGATTCAAGATAAATAAATATTTATTTTGAGCTATAGGGCAGTTGATTGATTGCTTTATTTTGCTTATATTGCGTTTCAGAACCGTACACCATCAGCTAACAGCTATCTGCAAGAACGACGCAAATTCCCGGTTAATACGTCAAAGAGTATTCGCTCCCATGACTTTCAATATACCTGATTTGCATCAACGCTAAATGGATACTTAGAATGAGAACACAACCCAATATACTTTTCTATTCAATAAACTACATGCTATCGTTAATGTTTCCACTGCACAAATCAACATTTATAATAAGATTATTTGTTTCCCCAAAACATCAAACATCAAACAAAAAACAAACCACTAATACAATTTTTAAAAAAAGCAAATGAGAAAATCACTTTTATCAGCTATCCTGGCAGGTTCACTTTTAGCAGCATGCAACCAACCTACGGAAAACCAGCAAGCAACATCAACAACAGACAGCTCAACATCCGATTACGCTCAACTAGTCAAAAAAACGGTGCACAATTCCACATCAACTTCAGTGCTGGCGAATTCGACAAAAACGGACAATTGGTGACAGAAGACATTTATGTAAATTCAAACAATGCCATTTTAGTGGGAAGAGACAATTTTGTTACGCGAATTAAGCGTTACGACGGGCCTTTTCCGGGAATGCATTTGACCGACCGTATCGTGATTGTTGAAGACAATATTGCTGCCGTACATTATATTTTACAAGGTGAGCAAAAAGGAAAATATGGCGATTTAGATCCTACGGGAATAAGGTAGAAGCTATGAGTGCCGAGTTTTTTGTGATGGATGAAAACGGCATCATGAAAGACCTGCTTACGATTACACAGATAGACAAATTGGTAGCGCAAATAAAAGGTGAAGAAAAAATAGAAAAGCATCAGGACGTAACGCTTTATCCTATCGACAATTCGGTACCGAAAGCCACTACCGAAAAAACAACGGATATGTATGTTAGGCATTTCAACATCCGCAATTGGGACGGCTTTAAAAATCTTTTGGCCGCTGATGTAAATGTGAATTGGAATGGCGAAATGCTTACCAGTGCAGATGCTTTTATGGAAAAAATAAAAAGCCGCGTGGCTTCATTTTCCAATATCACTTATCAATTAGATAGAAGTGTTACAGAAGCCAACCGTTCGGCCATTGGTTACACCATGCATGGTAAACACGATGGTGCTTTTACCTATAAAAACACTACTTATCAGCCTACGCAAAAAGACTTTGAAATAAGAGAAGCCATACATTTTGAAGTGGGTGCTGATGGAAAAATCAAATCCATGATTGTCATTTCCAATCAGGACGAATTTTTACCAATCGTTAAAAAATAACACAATTTCTGATGGGAGTGGCGGGTTACACCGCTCCTCTATTTTACATACGTATCATCCACAAAAGCATTGGCTTTAATAGGTGATGCTAATGGCATATCAATAATTTTTAAAAAAATGACGATGAAAAATATTTTAGCAACATCCTTATTTTCTTCCTTGCTGTTTACGCTAATAGGTTGTCAAAGCGGGAAAACTGGCGGTGAGGTCAACCATGAAGATAGTCTGAAAGGCATCACTTCCGAAGTTTTGAAAACCGTAAACATTGCAGATGTGGTTATTCCCGAAGGCAACAAGCCACTTGAATGTAGAAGTATGCGACTCCGGCTTTTTACCTTAACCCCCGGTGGAGAAATAGGCCTACATAGCCACGAAAATCGGCCCGCGATTTTAAGTGCAGTAAAAGGTGTAGGAATGGATGTGTTTGCCTTTTCTGAAAACGAAACAGAGGCCAATACACCTGTAACCTTAAAGTATGGAGAATCCTATGCCAAACCCGGCGCCATCCATTATGCCATCAATCTGTCAAAAACAGACACCCTGAACTTGATTACATTTGATTTGCTGGACAATGGCTCTGAATGTAACGGCGTAAAATACCCGCAAAATACACCTGTTTTAGAGCGTATTAAAAAGGAAAACCATCCTTTTTATGCCAAAGCCCCCAAGTCTGAAGAAGATGAGTTCAGCCTCCCGATTTTTGATGTGCCGGTTTCTACCATAACATTTAAGGAGGGTAAGGCAGGTTTAAAAAACAGGATGTTGCGTACCCGAAAAATTACACTTGATGGAGGTGCATCCATACCGTCACAAAATTATGAAAACAGACCGTCATATATTTTCGTAATGGAAGGTAGCGTTAATGTAAAAAATGAGAATGCAGCCGCTGAAACACTGCAACCGTTTGGTACTACCAAACTTATCAATGCCGGCAATGTAGCTATTGGCAACGCCTCGGCTACCGAAAAATCCGTTTACATCATTATGGAAATTTGGGACCCTGCAGATAAGGACATTATATAAGGCTCTTGTCAAAATAACTGCTCATATCTATCAAGCATGAACCGCATGCGAGTATGTGATGGTAGTTTGGATATTTATGATAAAAAAATAATTACCACGCATAACATCATACAAATGAGTTGAGCCATAATCCCGAAGATATTCAGGATGCATATCTAAAAGACATGTCTAAAATGGGCCTCTTCGGAGATTATTTTGGTAAATTTCATCGAACAATTAATAAGAATAAACACAATGAAAAATTTATTAACGTCACTTTTTATTGCTACCCTGATGATTGCTTTATTAGGTTGCCAAGGCGAAAATAAGGGCGCTGAAGCAAACAGTTCCGACAGCTTGCAGGGAATCACTTCGGAGGTGCTTAAAACCTTAAAGGTTTCGGATATTGTAATCCTCGATGGCAATAAGCCGCTTGAATGCCGAGGCTTGAGGTTAAGGCTTTTAACAGCCGCTCCCGGTGCCAAGATTGCCGTACACAGCCACGAAAACCGCCCTGCCATTTTGAGTGTAGTTAGCGGCAAGGGAATGGACGTAACCAGTTATCACATGGATAAAGGAGCGAAGGAAACCGTAACCATACCTTACGGACAATCGTATGCCGAGTTTAATAACATTGTGCATTATGCCGACAACCTTTCGAAAACCGACACACTTAGGCTGATTACTTTCGACTTTTTGGACGATGGTTCGGACTGCGACGGGAAAAAATACCAACAGAATTTACCGGCATTGGAACAGTTAAAGAAAGATAACGACTCTTTTTACGCCAACAATTCTGCTCATGTAGAGGGAGCCGAATACAGTTCTCCGATTTTCTATGTGCCGCTTGCCGATATTAAATATCCTGCTGGTTCTGCAACTTTTAAGGACCGTGTGCTACGCACCAGAAAAGTTACTCTTGAAGCCGGAAAATCGCTTCCACAGCAGAATTATCTGAACAGGCCTACCTATGTATTTGTATTGGAGGGGCTTTGGAAGTTGAAAAAGGTACATCTGAAAAGGAAACTGTAAGTGCCGGAAAAGCCGCAAAATTAATCAACCATGGCGATGCCACGATTCGCAATGCTTCTGCCTCCGAAAAAGCGGTGTACATCACCATGGAGCTTTGGGACCCTGCGGACAAGGAAATTTTATAATCGTTCTGCCAAAACAATGGCCATTTAAAGGCAGCAGCAAAAAAATAAACTCACAATTATTAGAAACGAAATTTATGCAAATAAGAAAATTCATACTGCCGGTGCTTGCGGTGGGAACATTATTGGCGGGTTGTAATCAAACCTGCGATAAACCGGCTACTGCGGCTGTAGCCCAAACGGATACTGCTTACGAAGCCTTGGTAAGGAAGAACAGTTCGCAATTTCACAAAAACTTTACCGCGGGCGATTTTGATAAAAATGGACCCTTGGTTACCGAAGATATTCATGTCAACTCGAATGGTACGATTGTGGTGGGTCGCGACAAATTTGTGGGTCGCCTGTCCCGCTATGAAGTTCCTTTTCCCGGTCTTGCGGTGAACGACCGGATTAAAATTGTGGACGGTAATACGGTAGCGTTTCATTATTTGATGCAAGCGGAGCATAAAGGAAAATTCGGCGATTTGGAACCCACCGGCAACAAAGTAGAAGCGATGAGCAGCGAGTTTTTTACGATGGACGAAAACGGCTTGATGAAAGATTTGATTACCACTTCGCAAGTCGATAAGTTTTTGGCAACCGCCTCGGGGGAGGAAAAGATAACGGAACACCAAAAAGTGACGCTTTATCCTATCGACCATAGCGTACCCAGAGCAGTTAGTGCTAAAGCTGCCGATTTGTATTTACGCCATTTCAACTTCCGCGATTGGGAGGCGATGAAAGCCTTGTTGAGTGATGATGTGGAGGCAAATTGGAACAGCGATAAGGTAAGTGGCAAAGATGCGGTTATTGCAAAAATGCAGGAGCGTCTTACACCTTTCTCTGACCTGACCTACGAACTTATTCGCCATGCTGTTGAGGGTAACCGTGCCGCTATTGGCTATACCTTGCAGGGTACGCACAACGGTGTGTTTACCTACAAGGGAAAGACCTATCAGCCTACAGGAAAAACGGTAGAAACCAAAGAAACCCAGTTTTTGGAAGTAACAGCCGATGGTAAGATTAAAGCGATAATTACTATATCTGACCAGGCTGCATTTTTAAAGGATATTGATGCTGGGAAATAGATATACGGATTAAAACATAAAAACAACACCTACTTAAAACAAAACTAAAGTGAGCATTAAAAGAATTGAACAAAACAGTCGATTGAGCGAAGCCTCGCAAAGCGGAAACTTATTAATTCTTGCCGGGCAAGTTTCCAGTGGCGCAAATATTACCGAGCAAGCGCAAGGACTTTTTAAAAATATAGATGCGCTTTTGGCCAAGGCCGGCACCGACAAATCGAAGGTGATTTACGCCAACATTTACCTGACCGATATGGCAAATTACGAAGGCTTCAACAAGGTTTGGGACGAATGGGTGGCGAGCGACAAAGGGCAGGTTCCATCTCGTGCCGCCCTGCAGGTTGTACGTCTGGCCAAGCCCGAGTGGCTGGTAGAAGTACAGCTATTTGCAGCAGTGTAATCAAACAATACAGAACAACTTAAATTTTAAAGAAATGCAAGAACAGAAAAAAACAGTTATCCAACCCGGAACAATAGCACTAAACGAACACGAAACCTCTACCGAATTGGCGGCCATACGAATTAAGGACATTGTTATTCCTGAAGGCGGTGCGCCTATTTTGGATAGGTATATGCGTTGTCGGGTGTTGGAATGCCAGCCGGGCGAAATCATTGCTACACATTCGCACGTGAATCGTCCCGCCATTTTGTATGTATTGGAAGGCAATGGCGAAGAACACAGCAACCAATTTGAAGGCATACGTCTTTGGAAAGCCGGTGATTGTTTTACGGAATTTAACGATACCGAACATTGGGTAAAAAACCGCTCGGAAAAAGTGCCGCTCAAAGTACTTTCATTTGATTTGCTGGATGCCGAAGCAGAGCTTAAAAAAGCGGCGGAAAGAGATAAAAAGCATATGGGAGGTTGTTAATTTAAGATTCTTACAAACACGCAAATTGGAAGTCAATTCGAACTGGCGTGTATGCCCATCGTATAAATTTTTTATAAAACGATTAGAAAGATGAAAAAGACAATTTTCGCATTCATTGCCCTAAGCTTTATTTCACTTAGTGCATTTTCACAAAGAACGACATCGCAAAATCAACTTAAACAGAAAAAAATGAGTAATTATAAATGGACCA
This sequence comes from Paraniabella ginsengisoli, assembly GCF_022513635.1. Classification (GTDB taxonomy): domain Bacteria; phylum Bacteroidota; class Bacteroidia; order Chitinophagales; family Chitinophagaceae; genus Niabella; species Niabella ginsengisoli. Next base: position 482,882 of record NZ_JAKWBL010000002.1, read on the forward strand.
GAGAAAGTCCGTATTCTGTGAAAGAAACGGCAGAGCGGTTAAAGGCAATTTTAAAACATTATCCTACCGTGCTATTCATCAACCAAATAGACCAGCAAGCCAATGCCAAATCACAAGGCGTTGATATTGACGAAATGCAAACTCTGTTGTTTCAAAACAATGCATTGGTAGGTGCGCTTTTCAGAGCCAATCCCGAAGCAGCTTTTGAGTTACCCATTAAAGCTTTAATTTGGAAAGATGCAAAAGGTAAAACGTACATAAAGGTAACCGATATTGACCGTTTGGATAAAAAATACGGATTAAACGGTGCTTATGGTGCCATACAAATTATATACGATTTATTGCCGCCTTGGTTGGATATTTTGATAAGCGATACAGCGGTAGATAAATTCGGTGATGTGCTTCCAAAGGTTACCAGTTCGCCTGAAATAAAAGATTAAGCTATTCAATTATGCCAAATAAATTACGCTAACCATCGTAATTCATTTGGTATTTCATTACAGAAGACTATTAAAGATGAGACAAATGAAAAAGCTAATTCTAACACTATCCGCTTTATGTTTTATTGCTGTTCCTGGCTTTGCACAAGAAGTGGAAAAAGCAGAAGAGGAAGGTGAAAAAGGCACTTGGGAAATCAGCCTGTCACCCATTTACAGCTATGTTCCTTCACTATCTGAAAGCCTGCTCAAGTCTGAATTTCATGTTACTTATTGGGTCAACGCCAAATGGGGAGGCGGGGTCTCGTATACGCACAAATTTATTGATGGCGAAGAAATCAACGACGACATTGCCCTGATAGGTTCCTGGAACGTAAAAAATACCTGATGCTTAACCTCGGGCTAAATTATACCATTCCTAAAAAAGGAGGGGAGGCCGGCATTTTTGGTGTGTATAACGAAGCCGAAATTAATATCAGACCCAACAAATGGTTGAGCTTTGGTCCGCTTATAGGTTCTGTAATTTCCAAAAGGACAGAATTGTACACCGGGGTGCACGTAAGCTTTGAATTTTAAAACCAATACAGAAATCATGAAATATATATTGTTAATAACCTTGACTTTTATAGGATCTAATATGAAAACGCAAGCTCAAACCAATGACAAGCCGAAAAAAGATATCGTTAATCAATCCTTCGGTAAAATTGATTTTAAAAAAAGCTTTATGATAAAAATGTAACGAATTATACCGATTTGCCAACGCAAATTGCCAAAAAATATGGCTCATTCAGTTATGATAGTTTGCCCCTTGACCGCCAGACCGCAGAATTGATCAGGCTTTGGGCTTCTATCAGATACAAATGCAGTTATTGCACCATTTTTCACACACAAGATGCCAGAAATTCAGGTGTGGACATCCATAAGGTTGACAACATTATGGCTTTTAATGAAAGCGAGCTTTTTACAGACAAAGAAAAGGCCGCTCTTAGTTATGCAGCCGCCATATCGTATGTCGATTACAAAAAATTACCAGCAGCTACCGCCGAAGCAAAAAACATTTTAATGACGAAGAAATAGAAACCATCATTATGTGTACATTGCTAATGGATATTTGGGCAAGAATATTTGCGGTACAGGGAAATACGCCGTATTATACAAAATGAGTGGATAAATAATAATGATATTACAAAAAATCAAAAATCTGCCTTTGGGCTATTCTGAAGTTGTTTATCTGGATAGAAAATATGGTGTTACCCTTTCCGAATATAACAAGGGTAAAAGCCTCAAATTATACGCTGAAGAGTTGGGTGGGAATGATTTTATCAGTTTTAATTATTACATCACCAATCATTCAGAGTTGTTGAAACCCTGTGAAATGCCTGAACAGAAGGTTATTCATTTTTTGACAAATTATGAGAAAGTGATGCCGGAAAATTTTTCTGGTGATTTACCTGAAGTTAATTTATGAAAGAAATATTCCGTCAATTATACAAAAACAAAATCCTGTTTTATGGAGTGCTATTTGGCATGTCTCTATTTACGGTAGGCACTATACAACCAGATGCGCTACAAAAGTTTTTAAACATTGCCAATCAAAATTTGCTGTCAGTATTTGGCTTTTATTATTTATGGGTCGGGGTGATTATTGTCGTCATATCGTTTCTTATTTTGTTTTTGCCTTTTGCTAAAAAAAGTTAGGTAATGAAAAACCCGAATATTCCCGGTTCAGTTGGATTGCTTTATTGTATAGTACAGGAATGGGGTCTGGCTTGTTGTTAAGAGCCGTTCAGGAACCGGTGTATTATTTAAACCATCCTCCTGTAGCTGCTGCCAATATGAAAGTTCTGGCGCTTCAATACACGTTCTTTCATTGGGGATTTACTCCCTGGGCTATGTATAGTTTATTTGGGCTTATAGTGGCATACAACCTATACACCTTAAAAGCACAGAACATGCTTCAGGCACTTATTCCTCAATCGAACAACCATTATTTAAAAAGAATAACAATTGTATTTATTGTACTCATTACCATTACCGGAGTGATCGCCTCTCTGGGACTGGGTTCTGCACAATTGGTAGGCGGGCTTAATCATACATTTGACGTGAGTTTGGGTAATAATACTTTGCTGGCAACGGTATTTCTTATTGGATTGGTAGCCACACTTTCGGCTTTGAGGGATTAAAAGAGTGATCAAGTACTTGGCCGATTTTGATTTTGGATTTTCCATTTTACTAATGCTTTTCATTGCACTTTTTTAAATTTTAATCAGTTTTTTACACAGTTATTTACCGCATTTTATCAGTATGTTATTCATTTTTTTGAAATGAGTTTGTCAATCGGAAATTATAAAACCAGCGAAAGTTTTACAAGAGATTGGACGGTTTTTTATTGGGCATTTTGGTTGGCTTGGGTGCCGTTTACAGGGATCTTTATCGCACGAATATCGAAAGGAAGAACCATACGGGAATTTATTGTAGCCACTATTTTAGTACCCTCCGTCGCCACCATGATTTGGTTTTCTGTTTTTGCCAATAATGCGTTCGACTTGTTGGGTGTAAGCAATGATCAGCAATTTGACAATTTATACACATCCTTGTTCGTTTTTTTGGAGCACTTTCCATTCTATCAGCTCACTTTTGTTATAGCGGCGCTACTGGTTTTGACTTCCATTATTAATTCGGTGGATTCAGCCATTTTCGTATTAGGAATGTTGAGTGATAATGGAAATGAAAACCCTTCGCAAAAACATAAGCTCGTCTGGGGAATGATTCTTACTGCAACCGCTTTTGGTCTTTCGGCTTTGGGTACAGGCGATTTGCTCAATGCCATTAGCAATTTACTGATTATTATGGTGCTGCCATTTAGCTTGCTGTATCTGTATATCATTGTCAATTTTCTTAAAAAACACAATCGAAAAAATGGCATAGAGAATAATTAATTTCGCTAAAACTATATCGATGATACCAACTTCTTTTACTATTTTTTTAAGGGTAATAATTAATGCGAAAAAATTTTTTTTTACTTAAAAAGTATATTTTGTAATTATTAATTAAGCTAACCAAAATTAGTTATTACTATGAAAAAATCACTTTCAGACTCATCTCCCTATGCTTTAGCCAAAGTGCCATTGCGCAAACGTTTCATTATATACGGAGTTGATTAGTGCAACATGGAAAACGAAGCGTTTTTCTATGAGTTTTATCCTAATTACTGTTTAGTTAAGGCTGTTTATGGCGCAGAGGAGGGCATCTGTCGAAAATAGCTTCGGCGAGTGTTATACAATTCTTTTTTTGTATTCTATAATTATATGATTGAGTTTAAAATAATAGTATACCCGGATGTTTACTACTGCTTTAGGAGGAGGAGTAGGGCATCTACGCTTATGAAATTTGCACTAAGGTTTTTAACGAAAAATAATCTGAATGACAGAACAATTCAAAAAAGATGTTTATACAGGCCTGAACACCCCAAACAAGCGCTTGCCCTCAAAATATTTTTATGATAAAAAGGGAGATGCGCTTTTTGTAGAAATAATGAACTTGCCCGAATACTATCTTACACGTGCCGAAATGGACATATTCGAAAACCAAACGGACGATATCATCAAAGCATTGCAAATAAGCCCTGACTGTTATTTTGAGTTGATAGAACTGGGCGCCGGTGATGGCTCAAAAACGAAAAAATTATTGCAGATGCTGCATCAGCAAGGCTTTAAGTTTGATTATTTTCCGGTAGATATTTCTCAAAACGCTTTAGACAACCTAGAAGCGGATTTGAAAACCGAATTGCCTGGTGTTTCTGTGATAAAAAAACAGGGCGATTATTTTGAGATTTTGGCTTCTTTAAAAGAAATAAAAAAGCTAAAAGTCATTCTTTTTCTGGGTTCCAATATTGGCAACATGCCAGACGAGGTGGCTACACAGTTCATTTACGATTTGGGATCAAACCTGCACCCGGGAGATAAATTATTGCTTGGCGCAGATCTTATTAAACCTGCCTCTATAGTGCTTCCCGCCTACAACGACAGCAAGGGCGTTACAGCAGCATTCAATTATAATCTGTTAGCACGGATTAACAGGGAATTGGAGGCTGATTTTGATATCACAAATTTCAGGCATGAACCAGAATATACGGAGCAGGATGGCATTGCAAAAAGCTTTCTGGTAAGTCAGGCAGATCAGACAGTGTGTATTAAAAGCATCGGTCAATCTTTCGATTTTAAGAAAGGAGAAAGGATAGAGACCGAAGTTTCACGAAAATATAATGATGAAGTGATCCACAAAATAATTTCAGAAACGGACTTTAAAATATCCTATAAGCTAAGCGATGGCAAAAAATATTTTGCTAATTATATATTAGAAAGAACTTAAAGAATAAATGAGCAACAAATGGATTGGTACTTACCTATAACAATTCTTCCGGGATTGGGCATGTTAATTTTGTCTACCACAAACCAAATGATGGAATTGAGTAAAGAAACTGGCGTTTTGGTTTCCAAAAAATGTAATGATTTTCAACATAAGGTAGCCAATAAAAAGATAAAACAATTAGGCTTGTTAACCAAGGCGGCTACTTATTTGTACGTGGCATCTGGCTTATATGTGCTTTCAGGAATTTTAGAAGCCTTACATAACAGCCTGCCGTTTAATGTTGCTGATATGGCCCTGTATGTAGGTACTGCATTGGTGTTTGTTGCCCTCACCATGCTGGCGGCATATGCCTATCGGGATGTGAAAATAAGAAAATTCCAGTACGATAATAATCATTTGGCGGAAGAATAGAACAAGTGCAAAGAATCCTTACGCACACCAAGAAAACAATGAAGTAAACATAATGAAAACGTTTAAAGAAGGACATTAAACTTTATCGAATAATCATAAACAATAAAAAAATATGGATAAAAATTTAATTAAGCAGGAACTGCTTAAAAAAAGAAAAAAACATATTAAGGAATCGAATGAAAGCCACTATAATTTTTTAAGTGGAAGCGATGTGAGTTTGGAGGAGGTGATAGATTTAGACGACCGTTCGCACCAAAGCGAATCTGCCGATATTTCCCAAAGGCTCGAAAGTACCGTTCATAATCACGAACAGCATTTAGCAACCATCGAAGCCATTTCTTTCGAACCTAAAACAACGGTAGAACCAGGTGCTATAGTGAGCGTAAACGGAAGATGTATGATAGTAGCGGTTTCCAAGCCTCCGTTTAAAATCGGCGACAGAAATTTTATTGGCATTTCTACTGATGCTCCCATTTATAAAGAAATGAAAGGCAAAAAAGCCGGCGACAGTTTTACCTTCAACAATCAAAAATTTACAATAGAAATAGTACACTAGAAAATATAAAATATGAACAATACAAAAGACCTGGTAACTACAGTTGCCGATTTAAAAGACCAAGGATATAAACACGAGTTTAGAATTAAAAATAAACAGTTGTTCTCTGATGAATTGAAGAAAGGATTTGGAATGGAAGAATTTACGATTGATGACGTTTATGGATTCAGTAGTATTGAAGATGATAAAGAAGACGATGGAAGTGAAGCTGAACGCTTGTTTGCCATCACGCTTATCAAAGACAATATCAAAGGCTATTTGGTAGATGCCTATGCCGAGATTGAAAACATAGAAGCAACTGAAGTGCGTGCAAAATTCGATGCCAACAATGTACAAATTCATCATATAAGCGATGATGAAATGAAATACGGTTTGCCACGTGTAAAAAAGGCGTTGTTCAATGAAGCACCAAACCGCTATGTATTCCGTATCGGTTTTCCAGATTTTCCAACCTGTCCTTTTGGAAACAGTTTTGAAGCGCTTGGTTGGGATAATCAGGAAAATCAATATGTATGGCTTGTTTCCAGCATTATAAAAGACGATCGGTTGGTACGGGAGCATTACAAAAAGTAATTACAAAAAATTGAAACAGATGAAAAAGACACAGCTTGAAATTATCAATAAAAAGGGCAATAAGTTAAATGCTCATCTGGAGCTTCCTGCTAATCAGAAACCTCATAGTTATGCCATTTTTGCCCATTGTTTTACCTGCAACAGCACTTTTGAAACTGTAAAGAATATCAGCAGAACGCTTGCGCGTTACGGATTTGGTGTAGTTCGGTTCGATTTTATGGGCTTGGGGCACAGCGAAGGAGATTTTGCCGAAAGCCATTTTTCAGGCAATGTGGATGATCTGATTTCTGTTAGCGATTATCTGGACGAACACTTCAAAGCTCCTTCGCTTTTGGTGGGGCATTCCTTAGGTGGAGCTGCGGCCATTGTGGCGGCATCCCGGTTACAAAACATCAAAGCGGTTGCCACTATTGGAGCCCCTGCTTCGGTATCGCACGCCAAGCGTTTGTTTTCTGAGCAAGTAAAAAACACAGAAGGCAATGAACCCGTTGAAGTCACTATTGAAGGCCGTCCTTTTAAAATCAATGCAGAGTTTGTAAAAGATTTTGACAAAACCGATTTGATCGACATTGTAAAATCGCTGCGAAAACCTATCCTGATTATGCATGCGCCACACGACAACAGCGTTGGTATCGAAAATGCACGGGAGTTGTACCATCATGCTTTTCATCCCAAAAGTTTTATTAGTTTGGATGATGCCGACCATTTGCTGACCAAAAGCAAAGACAGCCAGTACGTGGGAAATATGATCGGCACCTGGGCGCAACGTTATTTTGATGAGGTAGAAAACGAAATGCTGGATCCGGCAGGAGAGCAATTGGTGGCGCATTTAAATGTAAAAGAAGATAAGTTTACCACCTTGATGCAAACCCGGAAGCATTCGCTTATTGCTGATGAACCTGCAAGTTTTGGTGGTGACGATTTAGGCCCCGCTCCTTATGATTTTTTAAGCGCCGCCCTGGCTTCGTGTTCTGTGCTTACAGTAAAACTTTATGCTGAAAGAAAAGGTTGGGATTTGCAGGAAGTGTATAGCTATATCACCTATTCTAAAAAGCACAGTGACGACCTGATGCTTGATGTAGAAAAGCCGGGACAAATAGACCATCTTTCCAAAAAGCTGAAATTTATTGGCGATTTGACGGATGAGCAGCGTACACGACTAACCGAAGTTGCTTCCAAATGCCCGGTACACAAAACCCTAACAAGCAAAGTAATTATAGAGACTGAACAAATTTAAAAGTATAAAAAATGAGCAAACCTTTTAAAAAATACAAATTAAACGACAACGTAACACTACAAGTGCTTTCCTACACAGAGGAAATGATGACTGCCCAACTTTGGTTTAACGGAAAGGGTTTCGATGGTACGCACCACCACAGCAATCAGGAAGTAAATGTTGTAGTAGCGGGCGAATTTGAAGCCACCAACGGAAATGGAAAACACAAAGTATACCCCGGCCAGGTGGTTGTAGTTTCCTCAGACAGTGAACACAATATGGAATGTCTGTCGCCAACCGGAGCAATGGTTACTTGTTGGACACCGGCTCGCAAAGACATTATCGAGAAATATACCGAATTGGAGGATTGATTTTTATTTATTAAAAATAAAACGCAGGATTTTGAGCCTGCATATTAATTAACAATTAAAAAATAAAGCAATGTTAAACTGGAATGACATATTAAATTTTGCCAACAAAGGCAATCCAACACCCAAGAAGAGTAGAAAAAACAGATGAAGAATGGAAAGCACAACTGTCAGATGAAGCCTATTATGTAACAAGGAAACACGGTACCGAACGGGCGCATAGTTCAGAAATGTGTAGCCTTTTTGAGCCAGCCAAATATGGTTGTATTTGCTGCGATACACCTCTTTTTGACAGCGGCGAAAAATATGAAAGCGGAACTGGCTGGCCCTCTTTTACCCAACCTATTGCCGTAGAAAATGTGGCTTATAAAAAAGATGGAGGGTTTGGAATGGTGAGAATTGAAGCTTTGTGCAATGTGTGTGATGCACATTTGGGACACGTTTTTCCTGATGGGCCTGCACCAAGCGGTTTGCGTTACTGCATGAATGCGGTTGCGCTTAGCAAAACGAAAGAGGAGAATGTGAAATAATAAAGTGATGAATCTGATTAAAAACGCATTGGTCGCAATTCCAATTATGTTGGTTTTTACCGTGAATCCGGCTTGTAAAAACAGTACCGCAGGCAATTCGGGCAATGCATCTAAGTCTATTAAACAAGAGGCAATGACAGATACTTTGAGCCCTATAGCAGTATTGGAATTATTTACTTCGCAAGGCTGTAGCAGTTGTCCGCCGGCAGATCGTTTGCTGAAGCAAGTTATTGAACAGGCGGAGGTAAAAGAGTTAAATGTTTACGCCTTGTCCTTTCACGTTGACTATTGGAACAGGCTGGGCTGGAAAGACCCTTTTAGTAAAAAGGAATATTCCGAGCGGCAGGCAGATTATGTGCGGTTTATGAGACTTCGCAGTGCTTATACACCTCAACTCATTGTTAACGGAAAAAGAGAATTTGTAGGCTCTGACGGAGGAGCGTTGTCAAAGGCATTGAGCGAAGCATTGGCCGAAAAGGCCACCGTAAACTTTACAGCTTTTAGCGTGAAGAAGAAAGACGATAAAATCCTTGCTGAATACAAACTGGAGGGCGATTTTAAAAACACAGTTATTCATTTGGCTTTAATATCGTCTACAGAAGTTACAACGGTAAAAAGAGGAGAGAATGGCGGCAGAACTTTAGAAAATGAAAATGTAGTGAAAGCCTTTGCTACCAAAGCTTCGCAGGAAGCAGGCTACATTTCATTAACAGATATTCCAGCTGATTTTAAAGGATACAGCATAATCGCTTATGTACAAAATAAGGATGACAAAAAAATTATTGGGGCGGTGAAGTCGAATCTTGATTAATAGTATAAATCAATCTACAAACAAATAAAAAATAATAATGGAAAATATAAAGAAAGCATACATAGCCGGAGGCTGTTTTTGGGGAATGGAAGAATTATTTCGCGTGCGTCCTGGCGTTAAAGACACGGAAGTAGGCTACATCGGCGGAGAAAACGAACACCCCACTTATAGAAACCATCCCGGACACGCAGAGGGTATTGAAATCGTCTACGATGCCAACGAAACGTCTTTTAAAGAACTATTGGATTATTTTTTCAGGATACACAATCCTACCACAATAGACAGGCAAGGCAATGACCGTGGTTCAAGCTACCGTTCCGCTATTTTCATCCAAAATGAAGAAGAGCAAAAAACTGCAGAAGAAGTAATTGCCATTGTTGATAAATCCAATAAATGGGAAGCCAAAGTAGTCACCACTTTAGAGCCTTATTCTACATTTTGGCCTGCAGAAGAAGAGCATCAGGATTATTTGGTAAAGCGTCCAAACGGGTACACCTGCCATTCTGAGCGGTTTGGAAGTTTTTTATAATGCATAACCTCCGGGAAAATTTGTTCAATTAACTTAAAACAACAAACAGATGAATAATAAAGACTTTGCTGATACATCTTTAAAGAATTTATACTCGCTAAAAGGAAGAAGTGCCGTAGTGACCGGGGCTGCACAAGGCATTGGCTTATCCATTGCAAAACGCCTGGCGGAAGCGGGTGCCAATGTGGTGCTAACCGATTTGCAGGAGGCTGCGGTAAAAAAGGCAGCGGAAGAGCTGGCAAAAGAAATGGGTGTAAAAGCAATAGGTGTAACACATGATGTGAGCGACACGGCAAGAGCTACTGAAATTGCGGAACTGACGCAAAAGGAATTTGGCAGCCTGGATATTTGGGTAAATAACGCAGGTATTTTTCCTGTCATGGACGCTTTAGACATTGGCGACAAGGAATTTGATTTTTTGATGAACATCAACTTCCGTGGGTCATTTGCTGGTGCGCGGGAAGCCGCAAAGCTGATGCAGCACAATAAAAACGGCGGCGTTATCATTAATATGAGTTCTATTTCTGGATTAAAAGCGGCTACCAACTCGGCGCATTATGTGGCAGCCAAACACGCTATTTACGGTTTTACTAAAGCCTTTGCCCGTGACCTTGCTCCACGCAACATCCGTGTACTGAGCGTAGCACCCACGTTGGTAGATACCCCGTCGGTTTCGGCTTTAGAACACGGCAGCCATTTCGCCGAAGAGGCGTTGGAACACATCCGCCACAGCATTCCGTTAGGCAGAGCGGCGTATCCGGACGATATTGCCAGAGTGGTGTTGTTTGCCGCATCAGATATGGCGGCGTTTATGACCGGCAGTATGTTGGTGGTTGATGGCGGTGATATGGTTTTGTAGGGTGGGTAAGATGTGTTGGTGTTTCAAGTAAATAACTCTTAGCTGTAAAGTATGTATATCAAAAGAATTTATTCCCTTCCTACTATTTTAAACTGGACTAAACGCTACATTGTTCAATTATTTATAGTTGGATTAATTCCAACCATACTTTATGCAGCTTTCATTGGCATTTTATCACTTTGCCATGGCAATTGATTGGCTTAGTAGGTACTGCATTAGCCTTCATTGTAGGATTTAAAAACAATGCATCTTATGATAGAATTTGGGAAGCTCGTAAAATTTGGGGTGGCATTGTAAACACATCCCGCTCGCTAACTATAATGGTTAACGATTTTATTACCAAACCAGATAACGAAACCAATAAAAGAGGTGAAGAATTGTTTGCCATAAGAAAACAGATTATTATGCGCCACGTAGCTTGGATGACTACATTGCGACACGCATTAAGGATTAAAAAACCCTGGGAAACATTTGCCTTTAACAAATCGGACAAAGAATATATTTCTCGAATTAAAATACGTGAATATACCTACAGTTTAGAAGAAGAACTTCAAGGTTATTTATCGGAAGAGGAACTTAAAGAAGTGCTATCAAAAAACAACAAAGCGACGGCTGTACTTACCATTCAATCGAGACATTTTAAAGCACTTTTCTTGGAAGGAAAAATTGATAATTTCCGGCACGTGGAAATAGAAAACCAATTGGTGGAGCTTTTTGCTTTACAAGGCCAATCCGAACGCATAAAAAACTTTCCATACCCTCGGCAATTTGCAACCTTAAACACTTATTTTGTATGGGTATTCATATTTCTTTTGCCTTTAGGGGCTATTGCGCAGTTTGATGAAATTGGAAAGTCGCTGGCAGAAAGTAGTTTGCCTTTTATACAGTTTATTGGCAATTATTTTATTTGGTTGGCAGTACCTGTTACGACCTTAATTTCTTGGATATTTTTGTTAATGGAACGAATTGGTGATGTTACAGAAAATCCCTTTGAAGGTGGTGGAAACGATATTCCTATCACATCCATGTCAAGAGGTATTGAAATTGATATCCGGGAAATGATTGGTGACGATCCAAATGAAATACCAAAGCAACACCCTATTACTTTTGATACGCAAATGTAAATTATAAAATATTTGCAATCTAAATTCTAATAAAGCAACCTTTTTTGAATAATGGAATAGCCAACATTATATTTAAAAAATAACAAATTATGAATCATTCAAGAATGATTGAAGCCTGTTTGGCCTGTTTTGCAGCTTGTGAAATAACCGCTGCTGAAAGTATTAAAATCAGCAATGCAGATTACCTGCGTTGCATTGCACTTTGTCGCGATTGTATTGAGCTGTGCCAGCTTTGTATAAAGTTGGATTTAAGAGATTCCGATTACAGACACCAAATTATGAAAGTGTGTATTGAAAATTGCCTTGACTGCGCAAAAGAATGCGAGCGTTTTCCTAATTCGGAATACCACGTACAATCGGCCAAAGCCTGCCGTGTTTGTGCAGAAGAAATGCAGAAAATGCTTAACTAAAGAAGAATATTAAGTTTGAAAAAATGGGTATTGGTGAAGCCAAAATAGGCCTCGGATTGGCAGCACTCGGAAGACCCGAATACATCAATATCGGAAAAACCCGGGCAAGCGATAAGACCGAAATTGCTTTTAAAGAAAATGCCTTTAAGGTGCTGGATGCAGCTTACAAAGCGGGTGTGCGGTATTTTGATACGGCACCTTCTTATGGAAAAGGCGAGCAGTTTTTATATGAATGGAGTGTAAACAAAGCCGATAAAGATATTGTGTTGGGTACGAAATGGGGCTATACCTATATAGCAAACTGGGAAATCGGTTTTAGCGGAAATCACGAAATAAAGGAACATTCCATTTCAAAATTGAGCGAGCAGTGGAGATTTTCCAAAAAGCTGTTACCGCTCTTAAAAATTTATCAAATCCATTCGGCAACCTTAGAAAGTGGCGTGTTGGAAAATGATGAAGTATTAAATTATTTAGCCGAATTAAAAGAGCAGTTCAACCTCAAAATTGGAATTACAACAAGCGGTTTCAATCAAAGTGATATTATTAAAAAGGCGGTTTCCATAAAAATAGATGCAAAGCCCTTGTTTGACAGCTTTCAGATAACCTACAATATTTTAGAAAATAGCACGCATCAAATTTTAAAGCAATTGATAGCTGATCATAAAACCGTTATTGTGAAGGAAGCATTGGCCAACGGAAGGATTTTTCCCAACAAGGAGTATGTGCATTATCAAAATTTATATAAAGACTTAACGGTTTTGGCTGGTAAATACAAGGTTGGAACAGATGCCATTGCCTTGCGGTTTTGTATGGATTATTTACACCCTGAAACGGTATTAAGTGGCGCGTCTTCCGTACATCAACTTCAAGAAAATCTAAAAGCAAACCGTTTTAAACTTTCTGAAGAAGAACTGAATACATTGAAAATACATAGTGTTTCAAGCGTTGATTATTGGAACGAAAGAAGTCAATTGGAATGGCATTGAGATTTTTGATGGACTTATAAAAATTAGTATTTTACAAAATGGTTAAAAAAATAAAAATTTCAGATAAGCATCAAGCACCTTTTTCATTTATGCCAAATGATTTGGATGAGGAGCTAACCATTATGTGGAATGTAGGTGAATTAACCATGGTAAAACTGGATGGTATCGATATTGAAATAGGAAAACATTGCATTCTTTTCGTATCAGAATTTTATATGAAGCTGCAGGCAAATGCCGGAACTTTTCGCATCATTAAGTTTAATAAAACTTTTATCAACCCCATCGAAACGATGGCAAATACCGGGGAATACTTAATGATTTTTTACGGATTGCACGCGGTAAATCATTTGCCAAAAATCATTTTAAGGGATGAAGAATTACCGGTATTTGAGCAAATTTGGCAGAATCTTCTTACCGAAGTAAAAAACATCAACAACCCCATTTCCGAGGCCTTGGTTAGAAATTCCTTTCAACGTTTTTTGTTGGTTAGTCAACAAAAGCACGCAGAAACGGAGTTTGATATTGCAATTGATTTTAAGGACTTAAAGCTCATCCGCGAATTTCAGTATTTGGTAAATACCAATTTTAAGGATTTGACGAAAGTGTCCGATTACGCAAGCATCTTAAAAGTTTCGCCTAAAAAATATCAGAAATATTTGGTTGCTGCTATAGTAAAAAGGCAAGCGAATTGATTGCAGACCGAAGAAACCTATTTGCCAAACGCCAACTAATGCATACCGATGAGTTGATAAAAAACATTGCCTACGATTTGAATTTTTCAGACCCGCAAGCATTTTCTCACTTCTTCAAAAGGCAAAATGGGATAACGCCTGATGAGTTTAGGAACAAGAATCAACCTATTTAAATCAAGCTAAAACCTTTGGAAAACCGAACACCAATTGAAGAATTTACAACACCCTTTTGGAATATTGTCCTGGTATCTTCGTGTGAGAAAAAATAAAAAAATGGGAAATAACACAATAAACACAGCAAGAACCAAAGCATTGATCAGTCTTTTAGACGATCCGGACACTAAGATATACGATACGGTGAGAGCGGAATTTTTTAATGCCGATTTCAATGTCATTACTGAGTTACAAACCGCTTTTGATACCAGTGATGACGAATTAAAAACAGAAAGAATTGTCGAAATACTCGACCGCATTAAATGCAAAAAATTACAAGCGGATATTGAAAACTGGAGTGCAATAGAAAACCCCGATTTAATGGAGGGAATGCTGCACATTGCAAGTTATGGCTACCCCAATTTCGATTTGGAGGCCATCACAAGTTTGATCGATGAAATTACGAATGTTGTAACAGCCAAAATAGAAGGAAAAGCTCCAGAAGAAACAGCTAAAGTACTCAATGAAGTTATTTTAAAGGATTTTAAATTTAGAGGGAATTTCAGAGAATATTCCGCTTTAAAAAATTCGTTTATTAACAAAATGGTCGAAACAAGGGCTACAAATCCCATTGGCTTGTCCATCATTTATTTATTGGTAGCAAAGTCTGTTGGAATTCCATTAGTCGGCATCAATTCTCCTGGTCATTTCATTTTGGGGTACCTTACCGAAAGAGATAGTGGTGAAGAAAAATCGATGAATGAAACGCCCGTGAAAAATTCTTCGCACACGGAGGATGTAGATGGCGTTCCATTCGACCATAAAAAAACGCAGCGAAGCTGCAAACTAATAAATATACGAATGAAATAGCATTTTTTATTGATCCGTTCAACAATGGACAAATCATCAGTAGTACTGATTTCAACACTTGGCTAAAAACGAAAGACGTACCTGAAAACGTGTTAGACACTATTGTCGCTACCAATAAAGCCATTGTAAAAAGGGTGTTCAACAATATGATTTACGCCTTGTACACTTCCGGCGAAAAAAGTACCGCAGAGAAATTATTGGCAGTGGCGGAATTAATTTAAAGAAGAAGGACAGAAAATATGAAGACTGATAGAAATCAACAACCTAAAGAGTTGGGGAAAGTTTCCTGGTATAGAGATTATGATGCGGCAATAGCAGAAAGCAGCCGAACTAATAAGCCTGTTTTTCTGCTTTTTCAAGAAGTGCCGGGATATTCTAATTGCGTGAATTTTGCACACGATATGCTGAGTTACCCATTATTTGTTGAAGCCATTGAAAATGAATTTATTCCTTTGGCGATATACAACAATGTGGCAGGCGAGGATAAAAAAGTGTTGGAAAAATTTAACGAGCGCGCGTGGAATAATCCCGTGGTGCGGTTTATAGACAAAAACGGTGCTGATCTTGTTCCGAAATTAGACTTCTCTTTAAACCCGTTGGCTCTTTATGAAAAAATGCGAAATGCAATTTTGATAAGTAGCAAGCAAGTGCCTCGGTATGTTGAATTATTGGGTGATGAATTGAAAATACTACATGGATTCAGCAAAATAACCTATTACGAAACCCCTTGCTTTTGGTCGGGCGAAACCAGCATGATCCAACATCCAATGGTGCTATCTACCGAAGCCGGTTGGATGACAGGCAAGGAAGTAGTAAAAGTACATTACGACCCGGATAAAGGAAGTTTGGATGAACTGAACAACTTTGCCATTGACCAGGGATTTTATTTAATGAAAAAGCCGGATACGTATAAGATTGATGTTAATCCTCAATACTATTTGAAAGGCTCTGTTTTCAGATTGCTGCCATTAAGTTTCACGCAAAGAACATGCTTAATTATGCTATTCCGTATAAAAAAGATGGCGAAGGAGAAACTTATCTAAGTCCATTACAGTATCAATTATTGCTGAAATATCGCAAAAGCGGCGGCAAAGGAGAATTGGCTTACGACCGAAATATAGAAGAAAGTTGGCCTGTGCAGGAAGCGGAGCAACAAGCATCAGTTGATAAATAACATCATCAGAATAATGAAATATATTTTTTAAATAGTGTTATGTTAAGTAAAAACTGTCATGTCTGTTGATACCCTGAGCTTGCCGACGGGTCGTCGGAGTGGGCTTCGGCAAGCTCAGCCTGACAATCATATATACTTAACTTAACAATAGTTATGTAATACTTCATCCTGAAAGAAACTGCTATGATAGAGATTTTATTAAAAAGCAAAGAGCTTTTATACCCTGAAAACATTACTGAAATTTCAGCTTCAAATTTGGAATTTCACTCCATGCGTTTCACAGCATACACCGATGTTGAATTGAACTGGCTTAGCGAAAATTATAATCTTGATTTCACCATCATAAAAAACATCAGGATATTGAAACGAGTTCTCATTTTTTAGAAAGTGCAAGCCAGGCAGCATTTCATTTTTCCGTTCCATATTTTAATAAGGAAGAAAAAATGGAAGAAGAGCAGGTTTATGTCATTTGTACTAAGGGTGGCGTTTTTATGTTTACAAGTATTGAGCTTGACGGCTTCTTTAATAGCACCTATTCTTACAGGTAAATTCAATCATACAAATAGCGGATGCCGACAATCTTTTTAAATTTCAGTTTGAATTTATTACAGACTATTTAGCAGATATTACAGAAAAGCTGACAAAGAAAATCAAATTACTTGCGGTGAGAGTTCTAATTGAAAAATCTTTTTCTAATGAAGAGTTAGATATCATTACAAGATACAATTTCGCTAACTTATTAATTAAGGAAACGTTGTTGGAAACAACGAAGATTTTTAATCTGTATTTAAAAAGTTATTGGGAAGCATCCAAAGGAATTAAAGAATGTGTGCAAACAGAATTGAATGATTTAGAAACGGTTTCGGATTATATACAATTTAATTTCGACCGTTTGGATGATTTAAAAGAAAACGTATCCAACAAAATCGATTTGGAGCAAAACCATATTTTTAAAGTACTCACAATAGTTACGGTGTGTATTTCTTTGCCAACTTTTATTGCAGGTATTTATGGAATGAATTTTAAAGATATTCCCGAATTGAAATTAGAACACGGTTACCCAATAATCATTTTTGTAATGCTGCTTTCAGCAGTATTGCCTTATCTATATTTCAAAAGAAAAAAGTGGTTGAAATAATAACAGTTAAAGCAGAAAACTGAACACCAATTAATGAAACATCAACACTGAAAAAGGCTACTACCTGTGGTAAATTTGTATCATTAAAAATTAAAAACAAAATAAAATGATACATTGGAATGACGTTATCAGATTTGCAACACACGGAAACCCCACCCCTGACAAAAGAGTAAAAAAGACGGAAGAAGAATGGAAAGCTATTCTTACCCAGGAGCAATTTAGGATCACTCGTTTAAAGGGAACGGAAATGCCGGGTAGCGGTGCTTTTTGCCATGCACATGATGCCGGAAAATACAAATGCATTTGTTGCGATAATGAACTGTTTGATTCTACCATAAAATTCAATTCGGGTACTGGTTGGCCCAGTTTTACGCAGCCCATAAGAGAAAATGCGATCAAGTATGAAAAAGACGGTTCTTATGGAATGGTTAGAGTTGAAGTGATGTGCAATAATTGCGATGGACACTTGGGACACGTATTTGAAGATGGCCCCGAACCAAGTGGTTTGAGGTATTGCATCAATTCTGAATCTATTGATTTGGTAAAAGAAACAGCTTAATCGTTTTCTCAATATTCAAAACATACTTTTAAAACGAACAGATGAACATGAAATGGCTTCATTTTTTAATAGTAACCTTATTATGGGCTATTTCATGTGGTTCTGTAGAAAATAAAGAAATAGAAAAAATGAAAAATACACAAGAACAAACTACTACAATAGCCCCGGAATTAAGAGTAGAGCAGTGGATAGATGCCAACGGCAAAAAGTTAGATCAACCTATCAAATTATCCGATTATAATGGGAAGCATAAAATTATTTATTGCTTTCAGCATTGGTGTCCAGGTTGCCACAGCGTAGGGCTTCCATCATTGAAAAAACTGGTGGATACATTTGAGGGAAACGACAAAATCGCTTTTCTTGCTGTTCAAACTGTTTTTGAAGGAGCGCACGCCAATACTTATGATAAGATCCTGGAAACCCAGAAGAAATACGATTTAAAGATTCCTTTTGGTCATGATCCCGGCAAAGGGCGATCTACTATTATGCAAGATTACCAAACAGGTGGAACGCCTTGGTTTATCTTTATCGACCCCGAAAATAATGTGGTATTTGCCGATTTCCATATTAATGTAGATGGCGCTATTCAATATTTAAAAGAAGCTACAAAATAATGGGTATCATTCACGATAAAATTAATAAGGAGTTTGTGCTGCCCATGGAAAACGGCACTAAAGCAAAGGTTAGCTATGTGCTGGATAATGCTTCCGAAATGAGACTTGTTCACTCTGAAGTGCCGTTAGCACTTAGGGGAAAGGGCATTGGAAAAGAATTGGTATTGAAGACGTTTGAACAATTAACGGAAGAAGGTTATCGGGCTAAAGCTGTCTGCGGTTACGTTAGGCACATTGCAAAACGTGACCCAAAATGGAGCGGTATTATTGGATAAGCGAAAAACAATAAAATGAAAGACCTTTTTGAACATAACATACATACACATTTCTCAAAAGAGTTACCGGCTGATCCGGTGATGGACAATCGATCGCGACAGGTTTTTAATGCTTGCTTTTCGTTCGTTAAACCTTTACAACCTTCCAATCCTAGTTTGGTGCATTCATCTAAAAATTTTACGGATGAATTGGGCGTTTCGATAAAAGACGAAGCAAAATTGGTACAGGTGATGAGCGGAGCTGCAGCTTTTAACGGCTTTGAGAGTTATGCCATGTGTTATGGCGGACATCAATTTGGAAATTGGGCAGGACAGTTGGGCGACGGAAGGGCAATAAATATAGCAGAAGTAGATTTGAAGGACGGCATCAACTGGAAATTCCAGTTGAAGGGTGCCGGGCCAACTCCTTATTCCAGAAACTCCGATGGCTTGGCAGTATTGCGGTCTTCAGTTAGGGAATATTTGTGTAGCGAAGCTATGCACCATTTGGGCGTTCCAACCACCAGAGCTTTGTCGTTGGTGAAAACAGGCGATTTGGTAAGACGCGATATCATGTACGACGGAAACCCCGAAAATGAGCAAGGGGCTATTGTTTGCAGGGTATCGCCCAGCTTTATCCGCTTTGGTAATTTTGAAATTTTCGCTTCCAGACAGGACAAGGAAAACCTGCAAAAATTGGTAGATTATACTATCAAACACCATTACCCGCATTTAGGTGAAGCCCGCGATAAATCGACCTATTTAAAGTTCTTTGAAGACGTGGCCGATCGCACATTGGAAATGATTGTGCATTGGCAACGGGTTGGCTTTGTACATGGCGTGATGAATACAGACAATATGTCTATCCTTGGTTTGACCATTGATTACGGGCCTTACGGTTGGTTGGAAGATTATGATCCGCTTTGGACGCCCAATACCACAGATGCACAAGGCAAAAGATACCGCTTTGGTCATCAGCCCGATATTGCATTGTGGAACCTGGTTCAATTGGCCAATGCGTTGTATCCTTTAATTGAAGAAGTTGAGCCGTTGCAAACGATTCTTGAAAAATTCAGAACCAATTTTCAGGCAAATTATCACAAAATGATGTGTGGTAAGTTGGGCTTGTTTAGCGAAGAAAATGTACCGAAAGAATTTATTCAAAACGTAGAAAATTTATTAGAACAATGGGAAATAGATATGACCATTTTTTTCAGAGAATTTTCTAAGAATATAACTGATTTTGATATGTTATGGGAAGGGATTTTAAAATCATCTTATCTCGATATTAAAAAACTGGAAACTGGAAGAAAAGATTGGGCAGTTTGGTTTGATTCATTTTCCAATTATCTCGCGCAAGAAAAAATAAGCATGGATGAAAGGATCATAAAAATGAAAGCCCTCAATCCAAAATATGTTTTGCGGAATTATATGGCACAGTTGGCGATAGATGATGCCGAAAATAATGATTACAACTTATTGGACGAATTGTATCAACTCTTATCAAAGCCTTATGAAGAACAATCGGGAATGGAAAAATGGTACGCCAAAAGACCGGATTGGGCAAAGCATAAAGTAGGCTGCTCTATGTTGTCGTGCAGCTCTTAAATTTATAGTAATCTAAAAAATAACAAAAAATGAAAATGAGAATTTTTAGCTTGTTGTCATCCTTTTTTTGCTGGCCACCTTTGCGGCATGTGGTACAGCTGGCAATATGGAAAAAGGAGAGTCGGAAACAAAAAATCATAATAAACAAACAAATATTAAAAACATGGAAAAAAGCAAAAAGGTGTATATCGCTGGTGGATGTTTTTGGGGAATGGAAGATCTTTTCAGAAAACAAAAAGGAGTATTAGATACCGAAGTTGGCTATATAGGCGGAGAAAATAAAAACCCCACCTACCGGAACCATCCGGGACATGCGGAAGGCATTGCAATAACGTACGATACGACCGAAACCAGTTTCAAAGAAATATTGGATTATTTTTATCGCATCCATAACCCAACCACAGTAGATCGACAAGGAAACGACAGAGGTTCAAGCTATCGTTCGGCTATCTTTTATCAAAATGATGAGGAAAAGAAAATAGCAGAAGAAGTGATAGGTATTGTAGATAATTCAAAAAGATGGGATGGAAAAGTTGTGACAAAGTTGGAGCCTTACGTTGAGTTTTGGCCGGCAGAAGAAGAACATCAGGATTATTTACTAAAACATCCGGGTGGTTATACCTGCCATTATGAGCGGTTTGGAACGTTTTTGGATAAATAAGAAAACACTATAAAAGCCCTTTCTCCGAAGAGAGGGCTTTTTCGGGTAGTACATAAAAGCCTATATTTAAAAGCAAACTCATTTTACATGATTCATTACGATTTTATCATTATAGGTTCAGGTCAGGCGGGTACGCCATTGGCATTCAACCTCGCTAAAAAAGGCAAGGTTGCTATTATTGAAAAGGGACAATTAGGTGGCACTTGTGTCAACAACGGCTGTATTCCTACCAAAACTTATGTGGCGAGTGCACGCAAAATGTGGGATATTTCTCACGGCGAAGAGTTTGGTATAGATATTTCTCAGCCGGCAAAGGCCAATATGCAAAAAATAAAACAGCGTAAAGAAGCCATTATTGGTGAAGACCGAAGTGGAATAGAAAAAGGTTTTCTTGAAAACGAAAACATCACCTTATACAGAGGCGAAGCTCATTTCGCAAGTAATTATGAAATTGTCGTAAACGGTGAAACATTGACCTCTAAAAATATTTTCATTAACGTGGGAAGCAGGCCCCGCGTGCCGGACGAGTACAAGCACATTCCATATTTTACCAATGAGAATTTACTAAAAACAACCGATTTGCCTGAACATTTGATCATTATCGGTGGTAGCTTTATCGGTGTAGAATTTGCCCAGATTTTCAGGCGCTTTGGCAGTAAAGTGACTATTGTTGCGCGCGGCTCTCGGCTTATTGCTGTGGAAGATGAAGATGTAAGCCACGAGGTTGCGGAGATTTTGAAATCGGAAAAAGTAGACATTATTTTCAATGCAGATGATATACAGGCTACAGAGAATGAAAACGGCTCAATTACAGTCGTGTCAAATAAAGAGAAGACGGTTTCTGTAACAGGTTCGCATGTTTTACTGGCCATCGGCATGCCCAATACCGATACTTTACAACTTCAAAATACCGACATACAATTAAACAAGAGAGGGTTTATAGAAGTAGACGATTATTGCCAAACTGATGTAGCGGGCATTTTTGCCATGGGCGATTGTAACGGCAAAGGCGCCTTTACCCATACGTCTTACCACGATTATCAGGTGGTAGAAAGTTTTCTGTCCGGAGTAAAATCAAGAAAAATAAGTGATCGAATTATTACTTATAGTTTGTTTACTGACCCGCCCTTGGGGAGGGTAGGCATGACAAAACGCCAAGCTATTGAAAAAGGGTACAAGGTTTTGTTGGCGCACAGACCGATGGATAGTATAAACAGGGCCAAAGTTAAAGGAGAAACAAAAGGCTTTATGCAGGCAATTATAGATGCTGATACCAAGCTCTTTTTGGGGGCCTGTATATTGGGTGTTGGTGGCGATGAAATTATAAGCGCCCTTACCAACCTGATGTATGCCAAACAGCCTTATACCGTTTTGCGGGATGCAGTACACATTCACCCAACAGTAAGTGAATTGTTACCAACAACATTGGAAGATTTAAAACCATTGAATTAAGAATTATACAAATGAAGACCTTGCACGGGAACCTGAGTTTAAACCAAATTGAGTTGGGTAAGCCTTTGCCCAATTGGCACCTGGAAAAAATATTCGACGAACCGGAACTCCCCAATAGGGTTGATTATATAGGCAAGCCTTTGGTTATTCTATTTTTCAATTTAGGTTGCCCCGGCTGCATAGGCCGTGCAGTTCCTTTTGCTAATCGACTGGTTTATGAGTATGGCGACAAAATAAATGTGCTGGGCATTCACACCATTTTTGAGGGCGTGGAATATGACAAGCAGGCATTTGAAAAGGCAAAAGAAGAACTTTATATCCGCTTTCCTTTTTTAAAGACTTTAAGTTCAACACAACTTACTTAGACTATGGTGCAGGCGGCACACCACATTGGATAGTGGTTGATAAAGACGGTAATGTAATTTATTCCATCTTTGGATCGGACCCAAACAATGCGCTTTTGAGATTAAATTATTTGATTCAAGAGATGGTGTAGTTGTGTGCATTTCACTAAAACCAAACTAAAAGAAAGGATATGTTGCAATTGCTCGGACTTGGTAATTACGCTACGCAGTTTTATCTGCACGTCTTGAATCAAATGGCGGAAGAAGAATGGGGTGAATATGCCACCTTTCCGCTTCGGTTGGTCAATGTCAATTTTCAAGAACTGAATCCATTTTTACCTGATCAATTTGAAAAATTAGTTCCTGCAATCAGACGTATCTTGACGCAAGATGAAGCAGGTGCAGATGAGTGGCTGATTCCCAATATCACCCTGTTTGAAACCATTGATCGTTTGCCAGCTTCTATATCTTCAAGGTGTATTCATGCTGTTGAAGAGACAGCAAAATATCTACAAGATCACGCAGTCGTAAAAATCTATTTATTCGGATCGTTATACACAATGAATGCTACTTATGTTAAGGGCTTATTAGAAAAAAATAAGATCAGGGTATGCCTGCCCGAACCTGACGATCAACAGCTATTAGACACATTGAGAAAAGAAGTATATGCAAAAGGCAAGCAGGCAGAATATGTTGTTCAGTGGAACAGTTTGCTTAAAAATATTCAGAACATCACATAGTTGTTGCCTGTACAGAACTCTCTATATTAGCACATGGGACGCCCGTTAGCCAACTTACTGATATGGCAATGGTTCAATTAAATAGTGCAAAAAAATGTTTGAAATCTTGTTTAGGAACAGAGAAATAATTATATTGAAAAACACCGATGAGATAACAGCCAATCAGATGAGTTGTATGCATTGCTTCATGATAAAACTGTTTATTACAAAAAACAATTCTGAAACTGTATTGCTTGATAAAAAATAATTAAATGCTTGATAAATTTTTAAGTGTCAGGGCACATTCCGAAACACTTTGTAAGCCATTATTGGTAGAAGATTATTCTGTTCAACCTATTGAGTTTGTGTCGCCACCTAAGTGGCATCTGGCACATACTACCTGGTTTTGGGAGGCCTTTGTACTGTCAAAATTTGCGACTGATTACAAAGTCTATCACGAAGATTTTTCTTATTTGTTCAACAGTTATTACAACAATGTCGGCAAGCGGGTGCTTCGCCCTCAAAGAGGATTGATGACAAGACCGCCTGTTGAGGAAGTATATGCTTTTCGCAATTATGTAAGCAAAGCTGTTGCAGAATTATTAGCGACAAAGCCTGATAAAAATATTTTGGACATTATAGAGATTGGTATCAATCACGAACAGCAGCACCAGGAGCTTTTGATTTATGATATCAAGTACATATTAGGCCACCAGCCTACTTTTACTGTTTATGATGTGGGATTTGAGACTAAAGCGGAAATCCATAAAGCTGATTTTATTAAGATAGATACGGGCGTGTATGAAATCGGGCATTCCGGTAATTCATTTTGTTTCGACAATGAATTTGGAAGACATAAAGTATATGTAGGGGACTTTGAAATTGCCAATAAACTCGTAACTAACGGCGAATATCTTGAGTTTATAAAGGCCGGCGGCTATCGGGATTTTAATTATTGGCATGATGAGGGGTGGGCCTGGATCAATGAACATGATATTGGAGCGCCGCTTTACTGGCACAATATTGAAAATGACTGGCATCATTACACTTTAAACGGATTGAAAAAATTGATACAGAAGCACCTGTTTTGCACATCAGTTATTATGAAGCCTTTGCTTATGCGCAATGGAAAGGATGCCGCTTGCCTACAGAGTTTGAATGGGAAGTAGCAAGCAGCCAATTCCACTGGGGGCAAGTTTGGGAATGGACAAATAGCGCTTATCTGGCTTATCCCGGCTTTACAAAGTCGCCCGGTGCATTGGGCGAGTACAACGGTAAATTTATGGTGAATCAAATGGTGTTAAGGGGAAGCTCGGTAGCAACGCCAGCAGCACATAGCAGGCATACGTACCGCAATTTCTTTCATCCTAATATGCGCTGGCAATACAGCGGCTTACGATTAGCAAAATAAGTAATTTATAATTTAAAATTTAAAAAAATGAAAGCAGTATTTAATGACGTGGTCATTGCAGAAAGTGACGAGACGATTTTATTGGAGGGCAACCATTATTTTCCTCCCAAAAGTTTGAAAAAGAATATTTCGTAGAAACCGATTACCACACTACCTGCCCCTGGAAAGGCCTGGCTTCTTATTACAGCATAAATGTAAATGGGGAAATTAGAGATCATGCTGGGTGGTATTATAAATCCCCATCCGAAGCAGCAAAGGAAATCAAAGACCATGTGGCATTTTGGAAAGGCGTAAAAGTTGAAGAATAAACCTACGGTATAATTATATAGTTATTATCATTTTCATTAGTCGATGTCGGTAAAATGGCAGATATCTGAAAAAAGAAAGTTATAGCATGATCGACTTGGACTGACTTTCTTCCTTACTATCACCATTCGTATATAGAGCTAACTTTGATCAACCTGATCTGTAATTATAGTAGTTGATTTGATTTTCTTTAGGCACATTTTTAATCTTTTTCCTAATTAGTGAGTAGTGAAAATTGAGACGCACAAATAAGGACAAAATCATTTCAATCCTTGTAAATTTCATTGAATTACAAGGATTTTTTTACCGATTATCAAATTGCATTAGAGTATAGCAATACCTTGACGACTAACTGGTGATAGTTATAGGTGCAAATGTTGCTATTGGTTAACCGTTTTGTGGTAGTATTTATTCAACATAATAGTGGTTCATATAAATAAATGCTTGTTATCTATTGAGTAGTCGATTTACGGATATTTAGCGAAGAGGAGAGTACCATCTTGTAATGGTCGGTAATATGTTTTTTCTTTTCAATCATGGTGATCAGTATTTCTGCAGCATGTTTGCCAATGTCGAATGCGGGTTGAGATATGGTTGTAAGGGAGGGGTTAAGCAGAGGTGCTGTTTCAAGCGTAGAAAAAGCAAGTACTTTAATGCGTTCAGGAATGGCGATGCCTTTCTCTGCACATACCAACAGTGTTTGTATAGCAAGTTTTTCTACAGAAGCTACGATGCCATCAATGCCTGGAAGCTTATCAAGAATTGAAACGATCTGGTCATAGATATCTCTGTCGTTGCTGCAATTAATAACAAATGGGTTAGTGGCGATTTTATTTTGAATTTTGCCAACCACATTTGCAAAGCCTGAAAAACGATTTTGACAGATAGCCAGAGCATCAGAGGTAGACAAAAAAACAGGGAACTTACATCCTTTTTCCAAAAGATGCCTGGCTGCAAGTTCTCCACATTCATAATCGTTTGTAACAACCTTAGGTGCCTCATATCCTTCCAACTCTCTGTCAAAAAACACAACGGGTATATTCTTGCTCTTCAAGTTTGAAATATGTGCTGTATCCCTGGTTTCGCTTGACACAGAAATTAGTACGCCATCTACCCGGCCACTGTTGCAATGGCTGATAGCTTTTTTTCAAGTTCAAAACTTTCATGCGAAAGATAGAATAACACGTGATAGTTTTTAACCAATGCCACTTCCTGAATGCCATTGATTGCAAGAGAAAAAAACTGTCTGCTACCTCAGGTAGAACTACTGCTATGGTTTTGCTGTGTTGTTTCCGCAGACTGCTGGCGTATGGATTAGGGGTGTAGTTCAGCTCATTGGCAAGGCTAACAATTTTCTTTTTAGTTGCGGCACTTATTTCGTAACTGTCTTTAAGTCCCTTTGAAACCGTGGCTATAGAAAGGCCCAATTGTTGCGCTAGTTCTCTAATAGTGATATTACCCATTAGCCTTTTTCTTTTTGTTCATTATTAGAAATAATCTTGTACAATCTACGAAAACGGTTTCGTAAATAAAGATTTTCGAAATAATAAAAGTTACAGTTAAAATAGTCACTTTTGAATTCAATTTTGAAAACGATTTGCATGAACTGATCAATCTACTGAGTGAGTGCTGTATGAGTAATGAGAAAACGAGTAAGATAAATTTTCCTTTCTGCCATATTCATTGTTAACAAAAAGCTTAATAAGAATAAATCAATAATTGCAGACAAAAGGCTGTTGTCCCTCGACGCCTTAAGAGATTTTGATATGTTTTGGATTGTCTTGATTAATTTTTTATCAACCTCCGAATTTATATTTGGCGACCTAACTAATTGGCTCAACGCAAGATGGTAGAATACGGTGCTTAGGTGGGTGTGGCACTCATTCAGTTTGCCGCGTTATATGGCTTATATGCGAAAGATATTTCTAAAATTGTAACGTATAAATTTTGTCAATGCATAAATTACTACTAGCTGATTATATTGTGTTCTTTGTGTACTTTATTGCAGTAGCTGCGTATGGGTATTATATATATAATAAGAAAAAGTCGGGTACTATGAGCTCTAATGACTTTTTTTAGCGGAGGGTTCGCTTACCTGGTGGGCCATTGGCGCATCGCTTATTGCATCGAATATCTCTGCAGAACATTTCATCGGTATGAGTGGGTCTGGTTTTGCTTTGGGTTTAGCTATTTCAAGTTATGAATGGATGTCTGCTGCAACACTTATTATAGTTGCAGTATTCATCATTCCATTATATCTGAAGAATAAGATCTTTACAATGCCTCAGTTTTTGGCCAGGCGATATAGCGATAAAGTGAGTACAATAATGGCAGTTTTTTGGCTTCTGGTATATGTATTTGTAAACCTCACTTCTATTATCTATCTGGGAGCATTGGCCATTTCTTCAATCTCGCCTGTTAGTTTTGAATGGAGCATCGTGGGACTAAGTGTATTCTCTGTTATTGTTACTTTGGGTGGTATGAAAGTGATTGGATATACCGACGTG
Organism: Paraniabella ginsengisoli; assembly: GCF_022513635.1. Classification (GTDB taxonomy): domain Bacteria; phylum Bacteroidota; class Bacteroidia; order Chitinophagales; family Chitinophagaceae; genus Niabella; species Niabella ginsengisoli. The sequence continues at coordinate 510,525 of NZ_JAKWBL010000002.1, forward strand.
ATACAGGTATTTGTGCTATTGATTGGAGGACTGGTGACCACCTATCTTGCATTGTCATTACTGGCAGATAAATTTGGGTTGGATGGTAATATACTGGGCGCTCTGGGTGTATTGCGTCAAGAAGCGCCTGCCCATTTTAACATGATATTTGACAAAAGCAGCCCACATTATAAAGAGCTGCCGGGTATGTCGGTTTTGATTGGCGGTATGCTTATTAACAACCTGGCATACTGGGGTTGTAATCAATATATAGTTCAGCGTGCGTTGGGAGCCGATCTTAAAACAGCGCGGAACGGCATTTTGTTTGCTGCTTTTTTAAAGCTGCTGGTGCCGGTCATTGCTGTGCTGCCGGGTATAACCATGTATGTGATGCATCAGAATGGTATGTTTCAGCAGGAAATGAAAGATGCAGTAACGGGCGTCATTAAACCCGATCATGCTTATCCCACGTTGATGAATTTGCTGCCTGCCGGTTTAAAGGGAGTCGCTTTTGCCGCACTGACCGCAGCGGTTGTTGCATCGCTTGCTGGTAAAGCAAATAGTATTTCCACTATTTTTTCGTTAGATATTTACAGAAAGTATTTTGACAAGGATGCCTCTGACAAGAAAATCGTGAGGGTGGGCCGATGGGCTGTTGTTGTTTCCATGTTAATGGCAGCTATTGTAACCCCTGCCTTAAAATCGCTTGATCAGGCATATCAATTTATCCAGGAGTATGTGGGTTTTTTTTCTCCAGGTGTCTTAGCTATATTTTTATTAGGAATGTTCTGGAAACGCACCACAACTGCTGCTGCCTTGGCGGGGGCGTTGTTAACAATTCCATTATCCGCCATCCTTAAGTTTTTGCCAACATGGACTAACGGGGCTTTTCCCGACTATCCTTTTCTTGACCGTATGACCATTACGTTTTTTATCATAGCTATGCTTATGATTACGATAAGTTTACTGAAGCCGACAACTAATCAAAATGTAAATACTATTACGGTAGATAAACGCTGGTTTAATGTATCTACTGAATTTGTCATTGGCTCTATATTTATATGTGGCGTACTGATCGCTTTATACACGGTTTTTTGGTAGTGTTATCCATCGTTACCAGATACAAATATACTTAGGATGTTTAATAAGTGCTTGTGAACAAAGGGAGTAGTTGAAATTATAATCGTAATAAATAGCCCGGCAACACTTCGTCAATTGTTATAATGATCGTCTGATATCGAGCGTCCATGCATTTTCAATCGTTTCTACTTTTTTATTGTTAAGAATAGATGCCATCGTTTTTCCCATCTTTATAAAGTCTGTTGATAATGTGGTGATACCGCCAGATAAGATTTCTTTCAAGGGCGTGTTGTTGTAGGAGATAATACCGAATTCTTTGCCGGCAGCAAATTTTTGTTTATCAGCTTGTTTTAGCAGGTCTACCAAATCGCGATCACTGACAAGTATAAAAAGATCACCTTCTCTAATTTTTCTTCTATGTACTGAATTGATATATTTATGTTCCAACTTATAGTCCACGCAAAACTTCTGTAGCCCATTATATCTTTCGTAAGGTTCTTTTTCTTCATTTTGGACCATAAATATTCTTTTGTATTTAGTTACCTGGTTGGCAGCTGAACATAATGCTTCATACGTATCCTTTTCAAAATTCTGGGCTACTGAAGAGTATTTGCCTGTAAGTTCATTATGGTAATGATCTAATAAAAATACCCGGCCTTGTAAAGCTTGAAGTATTGGCTCAATACCTTGAAACTTACCGGGCATTATAACATAAGTTGTGTATTTACCATGGGCATCGTTTATTAAAGCTTCAAACACTTTTCGATTATAGTTATGAAAATACAGGTCTGCTGAGTCTGTCTTATCAAGGGCACCAATAAATGAATTGTAGAGATCCTGCTTGAAGTCAGTAAACTCATTAAATAATAAAAATATATTTTTCTTGGATGGCTTTCGTACAGATGAAATATAACCCACGCCTGGTGTCGATTCGATGATTCCTCTCGTTTTTAGATCTGTAATAGCAGCAAAAACAGTATCTCTTGACAAGTTGTATTTCTTCCTGAAATCGTTGATCGAAGGAATCCAGTCGCCTTTTTTAAGCTTGCCTGAATCTATTTGTTCAATGATAAAATTTATTATCTGTTTATATTTTGATTCATTTTTTTCATCAATACATCCTTTCATTTTTTAACTAAAATTGTAAAGATAAAATATATTTTTAACTGGTACGAACTGGTACGATATAGTTTGTATATTTGTTTTTTGCGATTGTAATACTTTTGTTGCTTAATAATCAAGTACTCCTAATAAATAATTGTCATGCGAAATACAATTCGGTTTTTTATATTAATAGCTACATGTTTTTCCTTTTCGTTATCAATGTCAGCGCAGGAAGTTGTTGACGATCCTATTCTGTTCCAGGAGCTAAAAGATGTAAAGATCACTGATGAGTTTTGGTTGCCTAAACTTAAACAGTGGAGTACAACTACTGCGAATGATGTGTTAGATAAATTTGAAGCAAAGCACATTAAAAATAGTGAAGAAGCACTACGTGAAAATGTGTTTGTGAACTTTGATGACGTAGCAAAAGGCAAGACCAACACAGGCCATCATGCAGGTCTTCCATGGTTTGATGGATTAGTATATGAGAGCATACGTGGCATTTCAGATCTTTTGCTATTATACCCGGATAAAGAATTGGAAAAAAGAATTGACGGTTATATTGATCGGATTTATGCGGCTCAACAGGTGGATCCAGACGGATATATAAATACCTATACACAATTAGTAGAACCTACACATAGATGGGGTGATAATGGTGGTATGCTGCGTTTTCAGCATGATGTTTATAATGCAGGAGTGCTGGTAGAAGCAGGTGTACATTATTATAAGGCAACAGGTAAAACAAGGCTTTTAGAAATAGCAACCCGATTTGCCAACTACATGTGTACATTGATGGGACCGGCGCCTAAAAGGAATATTATTCCTGCTCATTCGGGTCCTGAAGAAGCGTTGATAAAATTGTATTGGCTTTATAAAAATGATCCATCAATTAAGCAAAAGCTTCCATTTAAAATTGATGAACATAAGTATTATGACCTGGCTATCTTTTGGATAGAAAACCGGGGAAACAATAGTAAATATCCATTATGGCTTAGCTGGGGGAATGAAAAAGCTGAACAGTGGATAAAGGATGTAAAGTATAAGGAAGCCCCATTTGGTAAGAATTCCAGGCCATCTTGGGGAGACTATGCACAGGATTCCATTTCGGTTTTTAACCAGACATCTATTGAAGGACATGCTGTGCGTGCTACATTGCTTGGTACTGCTATAACTACGGCCGCGCTTGAGAATCGTTCTTCGAAATATATTAATACAGCAAGGCTGCTTTGGGATAATATGGATGGACGTAAAATGTTTATTACCGGTGGTGTTGGGGCTATTCATCATGATGAGAAATTTGGTCCCGATTACTACTTACCCACAGATGCTTACCTTGAAACCTGTGCTGCAGTAGGAGTAGGCTTTTTAGCCAACGCATGAACCAGCTTACGGGCAGCGGTAAGTATATGGATGAATTGGAACGTACACTTTATAACAGCATACTTACCGGCATATCTCTTTCGGGAAACAACTATACTTATCAAAATCCGCTGAATGCACATAAGCATGAAAGATGGGAATGGCATAGTTGTCCATGTTGCCCTCCGATGTTCCTTAAAATAATGTCTGCGATGCCTGGTTATATTTATGCAAAACAGCAGAGCAACGTTTATGTCAATCTTTATGTAAGTAGCGAAACAATCATTAAAACTGAAAATGATAATCAAATAAAGCTTGTTCAGCAAACAGATTATCCCTGGAAAGGAAAAATCAATATTAGTGTTGACCCAACAACAGATAAACCTTTTTCAATAAAGTTGCGCATACCAGGATGGGCTACTGGGAATGAAAATAATTATGGATTATATATTTCGAAACCTAGTGAAGAAATAAGCATTTCAGTCAATCAAATGCCGTATCCTGTAAATATTGTTGATGGATATGTGACATTAAAAAAGGTTTGAAAAAAGGGGATATAATTGAGCTTAACATACCCATGCAGCCAAGAATTATTACTGCTGATCAGCAGGTTAATGAATTGAAAGGGAAGGCTGCTATTGGTTTGGGGCCCGTTATATATTGTTTGGAGGAAGTTGATAATGCAGATATTGAGAATTTAAAATTAAATACCAACCAACAGTTTTCATCTAGTTACGATAAGAATTTGCTTAATGGCGTCAATATCATTTCTGGTAAAGGACTAAACAATAATGGCAGCCCCATTTCAATAAAAGCAGTTCCTTATTATGCTGCAGGCAATCGTACTAAAGGTGCGTATAAAGTATGGATTCCGATCGCAAAATAACCGGGCAAGTAACAATGCATAAGTTTTATTTTTTCGTATAAAAGTTTTTTTGAAATAAAAAAAGTTTCTATATTTGAAAAGCAAAAACGATTTTGCCATACTGGAATGACTTGCCGTTTTTCCGATAGAAATTATAATCGAACTATTGAAGCATCTAAGTCAAGAGTGGTTCAATAGAATATTGATTCATGTTTCAGTTTATAATAACTAAGTGAATTGTTCTTTGCAGAGTACAATAATGCTTATGGGTAATAATGTATTTACAAAATCAAAAGCTAATAGAATGATAATGAATAAATGCCGGTCTCCAGAATTGAAGTATAACCTGACAACTGTATATGCAAAAGAAAATAAACGATACTAAATATGACTGTAAAAATACTCAAACTAATAAGTATAAGCTACTTGCTGCTGGCCTTAATCGCAATTCCACCAGATGCTGCTGCGCAAATTAGCACACAACAACAATCGGAAATAACAGCAAATGGCTCTGTTATGAATGATAAAGGCGAGCCGCTTAATGGTGTTAGCGTGTCAGTAAAAGGAACCAATAAAGCTACCAGCACTAATAGCGATGGTGTTTTCTCTATTAAATGTAATGCAGGTGATACCTTATTGTTTTCTTACGTAGGATTTGTTGACATTGAAGTGGCAGCAAACGCTGCATCTCCTCATAATATTATCATGCAAACGGATACCAAGCTTATGGGAGAGGTGGTAGTAATAGGTTATGGTACCACCACGCGCAAAAATGTAATCGGGGCTATTGACCAAATTACTTCTAAGGCTATAGAAAACAGACCTGTGGCAAATCTTACTCAGGCGCTGCAGGGCGCATCTCCCAATCTTATTATTCAGCAACGAAGCATGAATCCGAATGATAATACACTCAATATTAATATTCGTGGTATTAAAACCACAACTAATAATACGCCGTTGGTTATTATTGATGGAGTGATCTCGGATGTTGGGAACATGAATAAACTAAATCCCAACGACGTTGCTAATATTTCTGTATTAAAAGATGCTGGTAGTGCGGCCATATACGGTTCGCGCTCGGCTAGCGGTGTTATATTAATTACTACCAAGCAGGGTGCTAAAAATTCCAAACCAAAAGTTCGGGTAGGTGGTTCGGTTGGCGTGCAAACTCCTGATATTTTGTATCAACCCTTAGACGGCTGGCAGAATGCGACAATGTTGAATGTAGCATTGGCTAATGGTGGAAAAACGCCTGCGTTTACACCTGCTCAGATACAAGATCTGAAAGACCAGGGCGATGCCGAATGGATGATGGATTACATATTTAAAGATGCTTTACAGCAGTCTTACGATGTCAGTATTTCTGGCGGTTCAGCTAATACTACTTACATGGTTTCTGGTGGTTATTATGATCAGAAGAGCAACTTTATTGGGCCAGGCTATGGTATTAAAAGGTATAACCTACGCAGTAAATTAACTACCGAATTTAAGAGACTTAAAGTAAATGTGATATTGGGCTACGCGAGAAATGATATAAAAGGTGATGAGGCCAATGGAGGATTTAAAATTGCCGATGCCAGCAGAACACCCAAATACTATTACAACGCCCCAAAAACCGCTGATGGTCGATACATCATCAGTTCTATTGGCGTTAATGCTGCTGCACCACTGGAATTAGGTGGATACAACAGACATAATAACGACTGGCTCAATATTAATACTTCCTTTGATTTTAAAATTACTAACGATTTAAAAGCGAGAGCATTGTTTGGTGCAGACATCACTAATAACTGGCGCTTTATAAGAAGGCTCGAGTTTCCACTTTATAACAGTCCCGAAGATACTGAACCGGCGCGCTTTGAGAATACAAATCGCGAAACAGAAAACTATGCTTTAAAAGGCGCATTCATCAATGCTCAGTTTTTGCTCGATTATAATAAGCAATTGGGTAAACATACTATTGCTGCATTGGCCGGTGTTTCTCAGGAAGTATTAACGAATCGTGGAATTGATGTGAAAACTTCTTTTACAGATCCGGATTTGGGAATTCCTATTTCCGATGGAGATGAAGAAACTATTTTTAATAATAGCAGGACCGAAGTAAACGGAACATTGAAACGTGTCATCCAGTCGGGGTTTGGCCGTTTAAATTATAATTATGATGATCGGTATTATGCTGAATTTACTATACGCGCTGACGGATCAAGCCGTTTCCCTGCAAATAACCGATGGGGAACATTTCCTTCTGTATCCTTGGGATGGCGGCTTTCAGAAGAATCATTTCTGGAATCTTATAGCCAGAATATAGGCGACTTAAAGCTGCGTGGTTCCTGGGGGATTTTAGGCAATCAGGAAATAGCAGACTTCCAGTATTTTACTACTTATACTGTCTACACGAACGCTGCTGGGTTTAACAATAATGGGGTATCGGGAACCGGTTTTCAGGGAGCAAGTCCTGATCTTAGATGGGAAAAAGTAAATACATCAAATATAGGACTGGATATGACGTTCCTAAAAAATGCATTAAGCGTTAACCTGGATTATTTCTATCAAAAAACGAACGATATTCTACGTAGGCTTGTGGTGCCAAGTGTTTACGGTACCCAACCGGGAGATATGAATATCGGCACTATGGAAAACCGTGGATGGGAAGCTACTATTAATTATCGTTTGCGAACATCGGCCTTTAACCACGCTTTCTCATTTAATATAGGAAACACACAGAATAAGGTAGTTGATTTAGGTTTTGAAGAAATCATCACAAGCGATAATATTGGATATATAACGCGTGCGGGTTTGCCAATAGGTGCTTACTATGGTTTGAAAACAGATGGCTTTTTTCAAAGTTATACCGATATAGAAAATGCTGCAATTCCCATTGGTGTAACACCGCAGCCTGGCGATGTTAAATTTGTAGATCGTAACGATGACGGCGTTATCGACGACCGCGATCGTTATTGTCTTGGCGATGCCTTTCCGCATTATACTTTTGGTTTTACCTATAACGTAGATTATAAAGGCTTTGACCTTTCCATGTTGATACAGGGTGTTGGAAGCCGCAAGCAATCACTACGCGGAGATATATATGTTCCTTTTCACCATGGCGCCTGGTATCCGGTAATGTTCAAACATCAGTTAGATACATGGACAACAACAAATACCGATGCAAGATATCCTCGTTTGTCTGACGATGCATCTTCTTCTTATTCTAATAACTGGGGCCGCGGCTCTGATATTTTTATATTGGATGGTAAATACCTCCGGCTTAAAAATCTTCAGTTAGGGTATACGCTTCCTGCAAACCTTGTGGAACGTATGGGAATAGGCAGTATAAGAGCATATGTTACTGCGCAGAACCTATTCACTCTTTCAAATAATTCCTTTATTGATCCTGAATCATCCGAGTTTGATAATAATATGCGTTCAAGTGGTGCAAATAGCGGACGCAATTACCCAACGCTTAAGTATTACGGCTTTGGTATTAACATGGAATTTTAAAACTAAACTTAAAAGATGAAAAAGCTATTATATATCATAACCGGATTTATCGGTATAATATCAGTCTACTCTTGTCAGAAGCTGGATATTGCGCCAATCGATCGTTTTACAGATGACAATTATTGGACAACTCCCGGAAGAGCCGAGTTGTTGTTAAACATGGCTTATAACCAAATGTATAATGCCGATATAATGTGGCGTGATGAATTTTTAAGCGACAATATGTTGCAAACCTATGGTGCCAGCGACACCAGAACGATAAGGCGGGGCGAAGCTACGCCGGCGTTAGGACTTTTTAACAGCGAGTGGGGACAGTCTTACGGAGGCATAAAAACTTGCCTGGTATTTTTAAACAATGTTGATAAAATTCCGAAAATGGACGAAGCGCTTAAAAAAGAATGATCGACGAAATTCGTTTCATTAAAGCGTTTGTATTTTTTCGAATGGTGAATTACTATGGCGATGTTCCTTTTTTAATGATGAAATATCATTAGACGACGCTTACACCGTTAAACGTACACCAAAGAGTGAAGTGATGGCTTTTATTCATTCCGAGTTAGACGATATTATGAATGCTGGAAATTTACCAAAAGCAAGTGACCTTGCTGAATCTGAAAGAGGCCGAATAACGATTGGCGCTGCCTGTGCATTTCAAGCGCGTGCCTATTTATATGAGAGCAATTATGCCAAGGTAAAAGAATATGCCGGGCGACTTATTAATGACCAGGCTACTTATGGAGAGTATCGTCTTTTTGAATATGCTGCAAAAAAGAAGAAAGCTATTTAAGGCTTTTTACGCCTGAGAATGAGTATAACGATGAAGTGATTCTGGATATTACGTATGTACCGAATCTGAAAACATGGTCGCAAATGAGTCAGATGGCGCCTATTAGCAAACGTGGCGAATTATCATCTCAAAATCCCACACAGGAATTGGTAGATTGTTACCTTACAATGAATGGCTTGCCAGTAAAGGGTGCGGAAATAGATCCTTCATACGTTGAGAACAATCCGTATGTAAATCGTGATCCGCGACTGACTGCAACTATTGTTTATGACAATTATAAATGGCTTAATAAAGATGGCACGACTAGTACGATACGTACAGCCAAAGGTTCTGGTACTGATGATGCTTATATAAGCGCCGTAGATCGCCAAACAAAAACAGGTTATTATGTGCGTAAATATTACGACTGGGATATGGTGGCTATGGCCGCAGGTCTTAATATAATAATGTTCAGATATGCCGATGTATTACTGATGTATGCAGAAGCTTGTAACGAACTGTCGAAAATAACACAACAGGAGTGGGACATGAGCATAAGGCCCATTCGCAGCAGAGCCGGTTTTGAAGCTGCACTGGCGCTCAACTATCCGGCTGCTAAGAACCAAGAAGAGATAAGACAGATTATTAGAAACGAACGTCGGGTTGAACTGGCGCTGGAAGGCTTAAGATGGTTTGATATTAAACGCTGGCAAATAGGCGAGCAGGTACTTAAAGGATTTATGCACGGTTTTAAATTTGGGGAACAGATGCCGGCATAGACGGCGGATATGTAAGAGTTGATGAGTTCAAGTTCAATAATAACCGTGATTATTATTGGTCGGTTCCGCTGGAACAAATTGATCTTAATAAAAATCTGCTTCCTAATAATCCGGGTTATTAAGTCATTAAAGTAATAACACTATCTATATAATAGAATTAATAATTCATTCGCAGGTTGGCGGATAAGTTCTAAAAACTAAAACAAAAAAATAACAGATGAATACAATAATCACCAAAATTCTTTTTCATGTTTCGCCATGTTTGTTATGGCCGGATGTGCTAAAAATGATATGGAATATAAAGACCCTAAGGTAACAGCAGTGGACGCGCTTTATGCACCATTAGAAAACCAAAAACTAACTTTAAGTACACAGACAGGCGCTAACATTCTTTTTCAATGGTCACCCAGTCATGCTCAGGATGGACAATTAGTTTCTTACGAAGTTGTTTTTTACAAAGAGTCTGATATGAACACACCCATTTATCGGATCGTATCTGATAATACTGGTAAAGAACTTTATGCGCACATCACTCATTTAGATATAAATAAAGCCTGTTCTGCAGCCGGTATCCCCACAGGCGAAACAGGAACTATTTATTGGTCTGTTGCTTCATGGAGAGGCATTAGTTCTGCGGTTTGTCCACAAAAAAACAAACTCACAGTTACGCGTCTTGAAGGTTTTGAAGTAATACCCGACAACGTTTATATAACGGGCGAAGCTACTGAAACAGGAAGTGATGTTGCAAAAGCGATAGTTATGCAAGAGCCCAGTGAAGGTAAATTTGAAGTATATACAAAGTTAAAAAACTCTGGTTCTTTCTCTTTTGTGGACAGGATTTCGGGCACACCCGAAAGGTATTATATTAATGCTGAAGGTAAATTGGCTGATGCCGATGGTGAAGAAACTTCAAGTGTAGATGATGAGGCCGTTTATAGAATAACACTGGACTTTACAAATAAAGGTGTAACCACTACTAAGATAACTAAGATGGGTGTTTTCTTTAGTCCGGAAAATAAAATAATCATCGATCTTCCTTATGTAGGATTAGGTGTTTGGTCAGGCACTGGCGTTGTTACATTCAGACAAGAGTCGTGGGGTAGGGATGAGCGCTATAAGCTTCAAATGGAAACATCCTCTGGTACTGCGCAGTTCGGAGCTTTAAATCCAACCGACAGCCGTCCGGCTGCCGATGCACCAGCTTCTTATTATTATCTGAAACTTCTTGATCGAACTACTCAGTGGGATGACAAGTGGAAATTTGGTGCAGAGATGGATGGTGCTAACGTTACTGTTTCTGTCAAGTTGCAAGGCGGCGCGCCATATACACATACTATAAAGAAAAATTAAATTTTGACTGATTGAAAGATGCAGGCTCTTACTGCATCTTTCTTAAAAAACAGGTATATGAATAGGAATAGATTGTTTTCATTAATCATGCTATTGACCATCGTGTCGTGTACCAAGTATGATGATGTTTATATGGAGGAAGAAACGATGGAGAGCGACTTTTACAAAGTTGACTGGGTGGCTGCTGCAGACAGTGCCACTACTTCATTTGTTGATAGATACTGGAACAAGGCAGAACATGTGTTTAATAATACATTCGAAGGGCAAATTGCCTGGAATGACTACTGGCCGGAAGCACACGGACTTGATGTTTTAGTAGACGCTTATTTAAGGACAAATAAAAATGAATACAAACAGGCCATCTACGACTTTTATGAAGGTGTAAGAAATAAAAATTGGTATAGTGATAATTGGGAAAACGAATATTATGATGATATGGGCTGGCATGGGCTGGCTCACCTTCGAGCATTGGAGGCTACAAACGACACAAGATATGAGCAATCTGCAAAGAATTTGTGGTCGTGGATAACGCAAGGCTGGACTGAATTTGATGGTGGCGGTATAGAATGGCGTAAAGAATCAGACGAGTTGGGTGAAGCAAAAGGGATTCCGGCAAACGGGCCTGCAGCAATAATTGCAGCCCGCAGGTATCAAAAATATCCTGATGAAATAAATGGTGGGTTGGATAACCTGGAATGGGCAAAAAGAATATACGACTGGATGAAATACAATCGCACTATATTATCATCAGGCCGCATCTTCGAAAATATTAATGACAAAAACAGTGATTACTCGTATGATGTAGGTACTTATTTAGGAGCAGCATTGGAGCTTTACAATATCACAAAAGACAAGGTTTATTTGGATGATGCAATTCGCATTACCAATTATCATATTACCCATAACATAAACGAAACCTATGGTGTAATGATCGATTGGGGCGAACAGGCCGGAAACGGCGGTGGCCACGATGTGAATTTGTTTAAAGGAATCTTTGTAAGATATTTTACTATTTTAATTCAGCAACCAGACTTGTCGAATGAAGATCGCGCGCGTTATATTGCGTTCTTAAAAAACAATGCACAATATTTGTGGATTGAAGGAACTCAAAAAACGCCTGCTATCAAGTTCAGTTATAGCTGGTGGAAAAATCCCGGGGATACTGAAACCTGGGGAGATTTGCGTGCTGCAATAAGCGCAGTTACTACAATTGAGGCTATGGCGTTATTGCAAAAAGAAGGATACATAAAAGAGTAATCTTATTCAATTAACATAATTGAGTATTTACTTTGATGTATTATAAGAAAACTACAGATATTCGCAAATGCGTTTTCTGCGAAAATTTGCAAAAAAAAATCAGCGATTTATCAGCGGGAAAATTTCATTAAGCTCTAAGGTTTAGACAACTTCAATATTATAGTTCCTCTATAACCATTTCGAAAAAAAAAATTATGTTTAGAAAAGCCATTTATTTTTTCGCAGGATTATTAGCAACTTCTGCAACTTTATGTTCTGCGCAAAAACAAGGCGCCAATTTAACAGACTTTGTAAATCCATTTATTGGAACAACGACGCTTTGGGACAGTATTGATCTTGGTTACAAACCTACACGCCGCGCATGGGGCGCAGAAGCCTATCCGGGGGCTTCTCTGCCTAACTCGATGGTTCAGGTTACACCAGTAACAATGTGGCGAAGTGGTTCCGGATATCAATATGAAGATACAGTTGTTTACGCTTTTGCCCACACAAGTAAGGGACATTGGAATCTTTGTTACGTACCGTTGATTGCTGTTAGTGGAGATGTTAATCCGAAAACTTACTATTCTTCTTATAAACACACCAAGGAATCTGCCAGCCCGGGTTATTACCAGGTTTATTTAGAAAAATATGGAATCAATGCGGAAGTGACATCTACCTTAAGATGTGCTTTTCATAAATACACTTATGATAATGGAAAGAACAAAAAAATCCTCGCCGATCTGGCGCGCTCTAATGAACGCGTGAATGACTGGAAAATAAAAAAGCGACGATAATTCTTTTAGTGGTTATCAGAAAACAGGAAGCCCCTTTTATTTTTATGCGGTAACAAATCATAAAATAAAAAATGTTGAAGCGCTCAAAGATGGAGATGCAGAAGTAAGTATCGTCAACTTATTAGACAACAAAAATGCAGCTGATCCATTAGAAATGAAAGTTGGATTTTCTTATGTGAGTATCGAAAATGCTAAGAAAAATCTTGAAGTCGAAATGTTATCTAAAAATTTTGATCAGGTTAAAAATGAAGCAACAGAGAAGTGGAACATCTTGTTGTCAAAAATAAAAGTAACCGGAGGTACTGCAGATCAAAAGCAAACTTTTTATTCAACTTTCTATCGATCATTTTTATGGCCAATTTTATTGAGTGATGAGAACGGAGAATTTAGGAATGCAAAAGGCGATATTATTAATAAAGGATTTAAATATTACAGCGATCCTTCTTTTTGGGATGACTACCGTAATAAGTTGATCCTGCTTGGTATGATCTCACCAGATGTTGCTGCCGATGTTATAAAATCCATAACCGATCGTGGTGAGATAAAAGGTTTTATGCCAACTTTTTTCATGGAGATCACGCTTCGGCTTTTGTAGCAGGCAGTTATTTGCGTGGCATAAAAGATTTTGATGTGCAGAAAGCATATAGTTGCTTCTTAATAATGCCTTTGTTGATGGTAAAGGGGGACGGCCACATTTAAAAGAATATATGGAACGTGGCTGGATATCGGAGATGGATGTGGAAAACCCTAAACTGGAAACGGTTGCCAAAGCCGCGGTAACAAAAACCCAGGAATACTCTTACGATGATTATGCTACTGCACTACTTGCAAAAGAATTGGGCGATAAAGACAACTATGCAAAGCTGATGAAGCGAACCGACAGCTATAAAAATCTTTTTGATCCTGCTACTCAATTAATGAGGGGGCGCTTAGCAAACGGGCAATGGATCACGCCATTCAATCCTGAGCAGCCGTATTTTGAATATATGTATCGAGAAGCAAATGGCTGGCAATCTACTTTTTTGCCCCGCACGATCCGAAAGGGTTTATAGCGCTTTATCCAAGCAAAGAAGCTTTCGAGAAAAAACTAGACTCATTGTTTACCATTCCATGGAAAGGTTACGAGGCACACAATCTTACCACTTTTATTGGCCAATATTGCCATGGAAATCAACCTGGCCATAGCTCTCCTTATTTGTATTATTTTATTAACAAACAGGAGAAGGCTCAAAATTTATTGAACAAAATATTGAATCATTATTATCGTATGGGCCCGGAAAGACTGGCTTATTCAGGAATGGATGATGCAGGTGAAATGTCTTCCTGGTACACATTGAATGCGCTGGGTTTATACACTTATTCGCCGGCTGATCCTGAATACCTGGTAACGGTACCTTTATTTGATAAGGTTGTATTTGATTTAAGCGGAACAAAGTTTACCGTTTTGAAGAAAGGAAAAGGCGAGAAAATTACAAATATTACTTACGGAGGAAAGAAGATAGATGGCTATTTTATTCAGCATAAGCAACTGCAACAAGGTAAAGAACTTATTATTACAACCAACTAAGCTAAGCAACTTCGACAAAATAACTAACCACATAGGAACATAGAACATCAGGAATGAAAAAGGAAACATAATTGCACATAATCGTTTAATAGCCTGATACTATGGTCCGCCTTTGGCGGAATCTATATACCCTTAAGCGTAGCAAATACTATGTCTCTATTTGGTTAAAAGAGGAAATTATTTGTCAATCTTACTAATTTGTGTTTAAATACTTTCTAAACCTGAAATATAAAAATAGACTGATGAATATCTGGGGCATTGATTTAGGCGGAACAAAAATAGAATGTGTTGTATTAAACGATCAAAATCTTGGAGTAATAGCGCGTCAGAGACTTCCGACAGAAGCCGACAAAGGTTATGATCACATTCTGTTTCAAATAAAAAAACTGATCAACCGTGTTGCTGATCAATTGGATGAAAGCCCTGACCGTATTGGTTTTGCAACACCAGGAGTATTAGAGCCTGCTACTCAAACCATGAAAAACTGTAACACTACATGCATGAACGGTCGGACGATGCAGAAAGATCTGGAAGCGCTATTGAAAATTCCTGTTCGTATTGCCAATGATGCCAATTGTTTCGCATTAGCTGAAACAAGAATGGGTGCAGGAAGAAAACATCAAAATGCAGAAGTGGTGTTTGGTATCATCATGGGAACGGGAGTTGGTGGTGGTTTAATAGTACATCAAAAAATTATTAAAGGACACCACGGCATCGGTGGCGAGTGGGGGCATAACATCTTAGATGAAAACGGGCCGCAATGTTATTGTGGTAAACGCGGTTGTGTTGAAACTGTAATTTCTGGACCTGCGTTGGAAAAGGCTTATGAGAATTTTACAGGAACTCATCTTAAGCTGAATGAAATACTGCAAAGACATTTGGAAAGAATTGATGCCCATGCTACAACTATTATAGATCATCTGTTAGAAAACTATGGCAAAGCTTTATCCACACTTATAAATGTGATTGACCCCGACCTGATCATTATAGGAGGAGGCGTTGGCAACATGGATTTGCTGTATACCGAAGGCTATGAACGCATTAAAAAATACATTTTTAATAATGGTATTTTAACTACTCCAATTTGTAAGCCTGAATTAGGCGACAGCGCAGGTGTTTTCGGTGCGGCATTGCTTTGGGAATAATTTTCTTAACTGCTTATTGAGAATCCCAATTTTTTCGTTCAAGTAAAATTATTAGACATCGACAAACTTTATTTTCCTATTTTTATGTTCAAATGTATGTACATATGAAAACTGGAAAATTTCGATGGCTATTTTACTTCGTTATACTTTTGATAACCTTTATTCTTAATATCCAGTCAGCGCAGGCGCAAAAAAGACCAAGCCTAATATTATTTTGATCGTATCAGATGATCATTCATATAAAGCTATCAGCGCATACGACAATAAATTAATTCAAACACCAAACATTGATAGAATAGGAAATGAAGGCGTAATAATGGATAAGGCTTTTGTCACCAATTCAGTATGCAGTCCAAGCCGCGCCGTTATTTTAACTGGTAAGTATTCGCATGTAAATGGGTTAAAAGATAATGGAACTTTTTTAATGGCGACCAGGAAACGCTGCCTAAAATATTGCAAAGAAATGGTTACAAAACAGCGTTAATAGGGAAGTGGCATCTTTGGTCAGATCCAACCGGTTTTGATTACTGGAATATTCTTCCGGCACAAGGCCATTATTATAATCCGCCATTTATTAAAATGGGAAAAGATACTGCATATAAAGGTTATGTTACGGATGTTATAACGGATCTTTCTTTGCAGTGGATCGAACAAAATAAAGACAATCCATTTTGTTTGATGCTATTTCATAAAGCGCCTCATCGCAATTGGATGCCGCCAATTCATTACCTGGATTCTTTTCAGAATGTGCAATATGGATTACCATCAAATTTTTATGATGATTATGAAGGAAGAGAAGCTTTACAGCGGCAGCATATTACTGTTGCAGAAAATTTAGATATACGATACGATAGTAAAATTCCTTGTGCTAATTGTCCGGTTACAAAAATCAACGATTGGGCGCCGGCAGAATTTCAAAGGGAAATAGAAAGGCTAACACCGCATGAAAAAGAAGTGTGGGATAAAAATTATTATAAGGACAGCATCACATTTTCAAAACTGAAAACCAAAGATCAGCTGGTTCGATTCCAGTTTCAGCGTTATATGGAAGACTACTTGAGATGCGTAAAATCGGTAGATGATAATGTTGGGCGTGTTCTGGATTATTTAAAGAAGCAAAAATTGGATAGCAATACAATTGTCGTTTATATGTCCGATCAAGGCTTTTATTTGGGTGAGCACGGCTTATATGATAAACGGTTTATGTATGAAGAATCTTTTAGAACTCCAATGCTGATCCGTTATCCTTCGGGCATTCAGAAACACAGTCGCATCAGTGCTTTTACGCTTAATCTGGATATAGCGCCTACTCTTCTGAGCTGGGCTTCCATTCCCATTCCTAAAGATATGCAAGGTGTATCCATGAAGCCGTTAATCGAAAAAGGTGGTGATGCTTCGTGGAGAAAAGAAATATATTATCATTATTATGAACTGTCGTTTGGGTTGACAAAGCATTATGGTATTCGTACCGACAGGTACAAGCTTATACATTTTTATGGTGATATAGATTCATGGGAATTATATGATTTGAAAAAAGATCCACACGAAATGCATAATCTTTATAACAATGCAGCAATGACTTCTACGGTAAGCGATCTAAAAAATCGTTTATACAAATTGGCAGCTTATTATAAAGACAATACTCTTTAAGAAGGGTCTCTTCTGCTTTCAACTGTATAGACAAATGAGTCTGCTTTATAGTAGCCAAGATTATATTCAATAGGTCGTTCTCCCTGGTCGTACACGAAGCGTTTTCTAAAAAGAATGGGTTCTCCTGTTTGAATTTCAAGTTTATCAGCGATAAGTTTTGATGCCGGTTTAGCACTTATCTCTTCTTTGGAAAGCGTTGCCACAATGTGATGAACGGATTCGAGCATCTCATATAGCGGCCGATTAAAATCTTCATCTCCTGTCATTTCAACACGTGGATGAAAGTAAGATATAAAATAAACAAAAGGAGCATCAGTGCGGCCTCGTAAACGCTCCAGCTTTAATACTTTTTTGTCCATTGAGATCTGAAAAAAATTAGCGATTGTTTCATCTGGCGATTCCCAGCTTAAATGCAATTCATAATTTTTAATGGGTATTCCACGCGCCTGCATTTCCTGCGAAAAGCTTAGCCAATTGTTCGACTTTGAGCTAACCGTTGCTTCAGCTACTTTGGTGCCTACACCTTTTTTCTAAGGAGCAGTCCTTCATATACAAGTTTATTTAACGCCTGCCTCAACGTCGTTCTTGAAATTGCAAGTTGCTTCGCAAGGTCAACCTCGTTTGGCAAAAATTTGCCATTAATGTATTCCGGCTTTTTAATTAAGTCACGCAGCAATTTTTCTGCTTGCAAGTGAAGAGGTATATGATTTTTATGATCAAGTGAAAGTTTCATTTTGATTTTTTACAAAAATAATTATTTTGCTAAACAATTAAATGTACATATGTTTGTACATATAGATTGATTTAACAATAACGATGAAATTGTTTTATGAAATGAGCCAAAAACATTTTGCATGCCCGCAAATACAATTTGGCGAATTCCATCTGACCATTAAAAAGAAAAAAATAGACAGATGAAAAAAGCCCTCAACTGAACTCAAAAGCCGGGCATCCTCGTCGGCTTATTAAAAACGATTGTCTGCTATGTTCCGGTAATGCTTCCAAAGAGCACACTTGGATTCAATGGAACGCACTTCGAAAGATAGTGTCATACATGTTGCTATTTATGTCAGTATTTCTTTTGGGTCAATCCGGCGCAAACGCTCAAACTACAAATGGACAAGTTATTCGAGAAGATGGTCGTCCGGTAGCAAACGCTTCAGTACTTGTTAAAGAAAGCAACGCAGGTAATATTACTGATACGATGGGCTACTTTTCAGTACCAGCACAAATCGGTCAACATTTGGTGATCAGCCGGGTTGGTTACCAAACTACAGAAATACTGATACAATCAGCTGATTCGTTACTTGTGCATCTTAGCAGCACTAATAACTCCTTAGAAGATATTGTGGTAATTGGTTATGGAACTCAGAAAAAAGCCACACTTACCGGTGCGGTTTCTTCTATAACAGGTAAAGAAGTGGTAACAACAAAAAATGAAAATCTTCAAAACATGCTTACCGGTAAAGTTCCGGGATTAAGAGTAGTACAAAATAGTAGTGAGCCTGGTAGTTTTGATAATGCTTTTGATATTCGGGGACTTGGATCGCCATTAGTGGTGATTGATGGAGTGCCTCGAAACAATATAACACGCATAAATCCTGCTGATGTTGAATCTATTTCCGTATTGAAGGATGCTTCTGCCGCGATATATGGAGTGCGCGCGGCTAATGGTGTGGTTTTGATCACTACTAAGAAAGGAAAAAAGGAGCGGTACAGCTAACCTATAATGGTACGTATGGCTTGCAGTTCGCTTCAAGATTGCCAAAGCCTGTTGGCATTTTTGATTATATGACATTAGTGAATGAGCAAAGAATGCATAATATAAATGGCGGCACACCACTATATACCGAAGAAGATTTTGAAGCCTATCGCAATGGAACTAAGATCGCTGCTAATTGGCAGGATGCGATCATCAGGAAGTCAGCGCCTTTTACACAACACGATATCAGCGCAACTGGCGGAACTGATCGTTCTTCGTATTTTATTTCTTTAGGTTATACATCGCAAGATGCATTCTTTAAAAGTGATGATGTTGATTATAAACGTTATAATATCCGTTCAAATGTTAGCTCAAAGATCACGGACGATTTAACATTCGATCTGAATTTAAATGCGATAATGGATCGGAAGAATCAACCTTATATATCTCCGTGGTATGTGTTTAGAAGTCTTTGGTATCAACCGCCTATTCAAAATATTTATGCTAATAACAATCCTGAATATTTTAATAATGTGCCAAGTAATCTTAATGGTGTAGCACACGCCAGTTCTGATGTTAATGGGTATATGATCCAAACCAATAAATGGTTTCAATCATCTGCAAGCCTTACGTATCAACTTCCTTTAGAAGGGTTAAGTTTAAAAGGGCTTTACAGTTATGACTTTAATGATAATAACAACAAGGTCTATATGAAGTCATACAACCTGTATAATTATGATGCCAGCACTGATACTTACAATCCTGTTCCTCAGCAAACACCTTCAACTATCAGAAGAGATTATGCCGAATTTCCTGCTACTTTATTGCAGGCATCTTTAAACTATAATCGTTCGTTTGCCAACAAACATAATCTTACAGCATTGTTGTTATATGAAAGAGGTGTGCGCAGTGGTGATAATTTTTTTGCGCAACGTGAATTAGCGCTTCCTGTAGATCAGCTATTAGCTGGTATCAGCACTAATCAGCAGGGAGGTACCAACGCCGGTAATTTATATAAGACCATCAATGCTTCGTGGGTAGGGAGGCTGGCTTATGATTTTAAAGGAAAATATTTGGCAGAATTTTCATTCAGAGAAGATGGATCGTCAAAGTTTGCTCCGGAGCAACAATGGGGTTTTTTCCCGGCAGGCTTTTTGGCCTGGCGTATTTCGGAGGAATCCTTCTTTAAAAACAGCAATGCTTTATCGTTCATTAATAGCTTAAAGTTTAGAGGGTCGTATGGAGAGATGGGTGACGAAAATGCATCAAACTATCAGTTTGTTAGCGGTTATACATACCCGGTTTCGGGAAATGCAACTTCACTGCCTGGCGGTTCTGTATTTGATGGTGTCTTTGTGAATGGTGCGCAAGGTAAAGGTCTTGCTAACCCGTTGCTATCCTGGTACAAATCGAAAATGTTCAATGTTGGTATGGATTTGCAGGCATGGCGTGGATTGTTAGGTTTGACTGTTGAATATTTTGATCGGGAACGTACAGGACTTTTAGCAACTCGTGCACTTACTTTGCCAGAAGAAGTAGGTGTTGGTTTACCGCAGGAAAACCTTAATGGCGATCGCGCACGCGGTTTTGAATTTGAAATCACGCACGATAATCATATCGGCAGCTTTAACTATAATGTTCGCGGGGTGTTTGGCTACACACGCACAATGAACACAACACAAGTATCAGCACGTGCTGGTAATTCCTATCTAAATTGGAACAATAGCAATTATACACAAGATAGATGGAACAATATTTATTGGGGATATGGATCACCCGGCCAGTTTCAATCTTATAACGATATAGCCAATAATCCTTTCTTCGTGCCCCGCAACACTGTTGTAGGTGATTATATTTATGAAGACTGGAATGGTGATGGGCAAATCAGCACGCAGGATAATCATCCTATTGCCATGGCAGGTTTGCCATTGGTCACTTATGGCTTTACTTTAGGAGGCTCGTATAAGGGCATTGATTTGAATATGACCTGGAGCGGTGCTGGTAAAGTTTATGTATCTTATTTTGAACAATTAAATACTCCACTTTGGGCTGGTGGCGGAGCTTTGGAACAGTTTATGGATAGGTGGCATCCTGCTGATCCAACAGCCGATCCTTACGATCCTAATACTGCCTGGGTGCCTGGGAATTATGCATACACAGGTACGATACCTTATACAAATACACTTGCCAATGCTTCTAATGCAGCATACTTAAGACTTAAGACGGTAGAGCTTGGGTATACACTTTCTAAAAAGTTCTTCAAAGGGAATGGTTTGAAAGGTTTAAGGCTGTATGCAAATGGATACAATCCTATAACCTTTACGAAGCTCAAGTATCTGGATCCGGAACATCCATCAAGCCAGTTTGGATACCTGTATCCGATAGATGTTAAACTCACATTTGGTTTAAATATTCAATTTTAAAAAAGTCGCATCTGATTATATAACGATAAAAAGAAACAGATGAAAAATTATATTTTAGGTTTATTGCTCTCGGCGCTATGTTACTTATCGGCTTGTGAAAAGCTGGATGCACCACCGCTAAACGTAATACAGGATAGAGATATTTTTAATAGTGAAGCTGGAATAACCGCTTATATGGCGCGTATTTACAGTGTTATGCCAATAGAAGATTTTAAGTATTCTCCAACGCTTGGTTTTAACGCCTTCGTAATTGGTTCTTTTGCAGGCATTACCGGCGAGGCATTGAGTCGAGACATGGGCAATGCAAATGGTTCCTTTGGCTATTGGAGCGCGGCTTACAATCTTATCAGGGAATGCAATTATTTTTCGGAAGTATTACCAGACTATGCTGGCAATTTTACCGAAGAAAAGGTTAAGTACTGGCTGGGCGAAGTTAGGTTCATACGGGCAGTTACCTATCTTGCTTTGGTGAAGAGATATGGTGGTGTTCCCATTGTTGACCAGCTTTTAACAGATCCCGATCAGTCAATTGGTGACATTACAGAAAGCCTGGAAGAGTTGAAAATCCCACGATCTTCTGAAGAAAAAGTATGGGATTTTATTGCAGAAGATTTAAAGTACGCTTATGAAAATCTGCCGGAAACTAGTGTAGCAGGTAGAGTTAACCGATATGTGGCTGCCGGTTTTTTATCAAGGGCTATGCTGTATGCCGGTAGTATTGCCAAATACAACTCAATAGAATTGACCGCTGGTAGCGAGCGTCTCTGCGGTATACCAGCATCAAAAGCTGTTACATATTTTAAAGAGAGTTATGACGCTGCACAATTGCTGAATGGCAAATACAGCCTCTACAAAAAATCATGGTCGGCTACTGATAAAGAAGCACAATATCAGAATTATATAAATACATTTCTTGATGCTTCCAGCCCGGAGAATATATTTGTTCGACAATATAAATATCCAGATGCTGTACATGGTTATGATGCATTAAGTGTGCCTAAGCAACTTGAAGGGCCAGGCGGAAATTATTCTTCTGAAACCAATCCTACACTTGATTTTGTTGAAATGTTTGAAGGTCTACCACGTGATGCTAATGGCGCAATTCGTACACGTGATGCTGACGGTAAATACATCCTTTATGATAATACCATGTCTTTATTTTCGAATGCGGAACCAAGACTAAGAGCCACCATCATTTTACCTGGCGATGTTTTTAAAGGACAAGTAATTGACATCAGAAGAGGCATCTACACCGGAGAGACTGCTGGCGGCATCAATAAATTAATTCCTCCGGGATCAACAATAAACTATCCCACAACCAATATTGTAAGTTCGGCCAGCGCATTGCAGACACCCTATCAATTACCCGATGGAAGTATGATGAATCCGGCAGGTTTAAGTGGTGTATTCACAAACCTTGCAGCTAATGGTCCCGGCGGCAGCATTACAGGTTTTTCCGTTAGGAAATATTTGAATCCTAATAAACCCACAGCAGAAGTGGTAACTAACCGTTCTGAACAAAGCTGGATCGAATTAAGATACGCAGAAGTTTTATTGAATGCGGCAGAAGCTGGATATGAATTGTCTTCATTGGGACAAGGCGCCAGTTATCTTCAAACAGCAATTACCAATGTTAATATGATACGCGAAAGGGCAGGTGCGTCCAGCATTACATCTATCAATGACGTTGATGTAATTAGAGAAGAGCGCAGAAAAGAACTCGCCTTTGAACATAAGGTATATTGGGATCTGAAAAGGTGGCGAATCATAGATCAGGAACAAAACGCACGTTTATATCGTGTGCTAATGCCTTTTTATGCGGCTAAAGCAGATAAATATTTTTTGATGATAGAACAGACGAAAGAAATGCTCGTTTTACGTTTGATTCAAGATGGTACTATGATCAAATTCCCACTTCAGCTATTAGCAAAAACTCAAGCCTGATTCAGAACCCCGGCTATTAATAATGAAACATCAATTATTAAATAATCGCAGCGTAGCTGTAACAAAAAATATAAAGATGAAAAAGAATCTTTTATTAATGCTCTTTAGCATCTGTCTTTTTCCTTGTGGAGTTGTTCCAAGCTTGATAGTTATGATGCTCCCGATCAAACATTGAAGGGTCGCATTATCGACGCAACTACCGGAGAAAATGTTCAAAGCGAAGTGTCTGGCGAGAATGGAGTGGGCACCCGCATTGAATTGCGTGAATTAAGTTGGAGTGATAATCCGACTCCAATGTATCTTGCCACTAAACAGGATGGAACTTATATAAATACAAAAATATTTTCAGGAAATTATAAGATCTCTGCTGACGGTGCTTTTGTACCGCTCGTACAAACAGGTACAAACGCGGTGGATCATAGCCAGACTGTTGATGTAAAAAGCGGAACAACAGAAGTTAATTTTACGGTTGAGCCATTTTTGCGAATCGTATGGGAAGGTGAACCTGTACTTAATGCCGACGGCACTGTTACTGTTAAGGTAAAGATTACAAGAGGCACAGCAGACCCGGATTATCAGTTAAACGTAACAGATATTAATCTTTACGTAAACAACTTTGAGTATATCGGTAACAATAATTTCGATGCAAGGTATTCAAACAGAAGATCATTTGGTGGTACAGATGGTAATGATCTGCTCGATCAAACATTAACGATAACTACAACAGGCGGCGCATTACCCGGTAAGAGAACTTTGTATTTACGTGTAGGAGCAAGAACAACCTATCCCAATAATGGCAGGCCGTATAATTACAATGAAGTTAAATCTATTAATATTCCATAACAAAAGTTAAGAACTTAACTATAATACCTGCTTCATTCAACGTGCGTTATATTTTATCCGTCTTCCTGATTTTATTTTATCCATGCTTTTTAAAGGCAGCGGATAAGATTTTTAATGATACTGCCACAGCACCAGCTGCGGCAAAGGTTGAAGTGATGCCATATTATAAATTCAATGAGGAAAAAGCTCCGGCGCGTGTTGTAAAGATTTTTCTTCCTAAAAAAACAACAGGCCAGGTTTTTATTGAAATGCTTACTGGCGCATCGAATACTAAGTCAACGGTGCAAAGAGATACTGCTTTTTCTGAATTCGAAGTTTTGCTGCCGGAGCATGTAGGAGTCAGGAAAACTGAAGAAATAACAGTTAAGTTAGAATTTGGCAATCATAAAGTGATACTTCATGCAGCTGTTCCGGCCGAACGCTATTGGAATGTTTATATATATCCGCATTCGCATGTGGATATTGGTTACACGGGGTTGCAGGAAGATGTCAGCAAAATACATACACGAAATATTGATGTGGGTATTGACCTGGCAGCTAAAACGCAGCATTATCCAACCGGCTCTAGGTTTATATGGAATACAGAGTCTGCCTGGGTTGTAGATCGTTATCTGAAATCAGCTGATCCCGCAAGAAAGAAAAAGTTTTTTGATGCTGTAAAAAAAGGATGGATTAGAATTGACGCAGGACATTCGAATATAAACACCTCCATATGTTCTGATGAAGAATTGATGCATTTTTTTGATCAGAGCAATAGCATTGAAAAAAGTACCGGAGTTCCTGTTAACACAATGGTTCAGATGGATGTGCCAGGCGCAGCATGGGGAATTGTAGACGCGGCAGTTCATAATGGTGTAAAGGGTTTTATTTCCTTCCCTAATTATTATGACAGAAGGAAAATGCTGGAACATAAACCATTTTACTGGTTAGGGCCAGATGGTAAGAGTAAGATTCTTTTTTACAAGGGTTTCCATATGGCATTGGTTATACTATTAAAGGAAATTTATACGGGCTGAAGAAATTACAAACATATACTGAAGATGACAGGGTTCAGACCAATGAACCCATGAATAATTTTATTGATAAATTTCTTTTCAAAGAAACAGCAGCATTGGAAAGAGCAAATTCGCCGTATGATATTTTTGTGATGACATGGTCGATGGCTGATAATTGTGTTATAGATGCAGACTTGCCCGAAGCCGTTAAAAAGTGGAACGAAACGTATGCATACCCCAGGTTAAAAATTGCTGGTACGGCTGAAATTCTGGACGCTTATGAAAAAAATATGCAGAGCAAATTCCAACTTATTCCGGCGATTTTACTGAATACTGGACGAATGGATTAGGCTCGGCGGCTGCGCATACAGGAATGGCAAGGATCGCTAAAGAGAACCTGGCGCAGGTTGAAATCATTAATGCTATTATTGGCTCTGGCTCAAAAAAGAAGGCATTAATAAATGACGGTTGGGAAAGTCTTTTACTGGCCGCAGAACATACCTGGGGTTATCAAAATCCTAAAGATCCATTTGCTAAGGTGATTGAAAAAAATAAGCAGCAATATTTCTCGGGCGCGAAACAGTTGAGTGACTCTTTGCTTGCTTCTTTCAGTGATACTACTGTTACACAAGAAACTTATTCGGTTGTAAATACACTTTCCTGGAACCGGAAAGGTATTGTAACTCTAAGGCCAGAGCAAAGTCAAAGAGGGGATAAAGTGATAAATATTTCATCAGGAAAAGAAATGTTATCTCAACGTCTTTCCAATGGTGATCTGATTTTTCGAACAGAAATAATACCGGCACTTTCTTCACGCATGTATAAAGTGGCCAAAGGAAAATATAAAGAAACAAAAGATCAGATTTCAAGTCAAGACAATATTTTGTCCAACGATTTATTGCGTTTAGAGATTGATCCTGTTACTGGAAATATTCAGAGCGTTATTAAACTTGATAATAAGCATGAATATATTTCGCCTAAGGAAGGCGTAAATAGTTATTATTATTTAAAAGGCGTGTTTAATGGAAAAGACCAGCCAGGAAATCCCCAAGGTGTTCGTTCCGTTACAATACAAAAAAAGAATCCGGCCCTTTATTGAATTCAATATTGATAAAATCTCAAGCGCCTGGTTGTAATTGGTTGGAAAGAGAAGTAAAGCTTTATGCTGGTGAACCCTTTGTTGGCTTGCAGAACAGGTATGATAAAGTTTCCACAAAAGAAAAAGAAGGTATTCATTTTGGGTTCACATTTGATCTTCCTGATGCAATAGCTCATGTCGACGCTCCCTGGAGTGTTATTACTCCTGAAAAGGAGCAACTGCCCGCAGCCAATAGAAACTGGATGGCTTTTGAACGTTGGGTAGATATTTCCAATTCTCATAAGGGAGTAACCTGGACTTCATTAGAAGCTCCTTTGATTCAATGGGAAGATATGGACAGCGTTATATTGGATGGTGCCAGGCAAGCAGATCTTTGGAAAAAGAAAATAAAAGATTTTCAAAAATTATTTTCCTGGCCACTCAATAATCATTGGGATACAAATTTTCCTTTAGAACAAGGAGGCATCATTAAAGAGCAGTATGCTGTAAGTTTTCACGATGGCTACAATGTAGCAGCAGCGAATCGATTTGGCATGGAACAACATCGTCCGCTTGTAGCTGTAAAATCCAAAGTAAACTTAATAGATCAATCTCCATTCAGTTTTGATAAACCCGGCATAATCGTTTCAAGTATTACAAAAACTAATGATGAGGAGTGCTGGATTATAACATTCCGTTCTTTTTCTGATAAAAAAGAAGAACTAAAGCTAAATTGGGGATCAATAAAACCAGAATCGATTTTTGATGGGAATGCTGATGGCCCAGAAAATGAAGTAAAAGGAAATGAACTTGTCATAAATCCTTACGGAATAAAGATGATATATGTGAAACAAGCAACTAATTTTCGTTAAGCAAAAATATTTAGTGAGAAAGAAATGATTAAATCTATAAAAAAATCTGTTAGTATGATAGAACCTTCAAATGAAAAAACTGAGGCGGTAAGTTTTAAAACCTATGCGAGGAAAAGTGGCCAACCTTTAATGCCACAACAAATAAAAACACAGCTTGAAAAAGATGATCAATATTCAGTTTATCCATATCATGCTTTAGGTTCGGGTAATATAAAAACAGGATATGAAAGCCTGGCTGAATGGATATTGGAGCATCAAGGGAAAGTTGCTATCGATGGGATGAACGGTGTGTTTTGGAATGAAGTACATGATAGCCTTTCACGTGCATTTGCCAAGACAGAAAAAAAATACAATGGAGATTTACTCATGAATTTTTTATTTCAGAAGAAGAGATTGATCGACTGGTTCAACCTTTTCTGGGTGAAGTAGATTCGGTTTGGGGTACAAAGTGTACACATAAGCTAAGTGATTTTTTTGAAACA
Source organism: Paraniabella ginsengisoli (assembly GCF_022513635.1). GTDB lineage: Bacteria > Bacteroidota > Bacteroidia > Chitinophagales > Chitinophagaceae > Niabella > Niabella ginsengisoli. Next base: position 538,042 of record NZ_JAKWBL010000002.1, read on the forward strand.
GACCAGCTTGCTAAGGAGCATCAAAATACCGAGGCTGATTGTGTTATTATTATAGGAATAGGCGCTGCTTTAGTAGATGCAACCGCTCCGGTGATCTACCTGGATGTACCCAAAAATGAAATTCAATATCGGATGCGCGCTGGCGCCATCATGAATATGGGATCTAATAAGACAGATAATGGAGCTGCAATGTATAAGCGCACTTTTTTTGTTGACTGGCCATTATTGAATGCGCATAAGCAAACAATAATGAAAAGGATTTCTGTTTTTGCAGATACGCAATGGCAGGAAAGTGTTTCATGGGCCGAATCGTTTTTTATTAACCGCGCGTTGAAGGAAATGAGTCAAACTGTTTTCCGCGTACGGCCCTGGTTTGAGCCGGGTGCATGGGGTGGCCAATGGATGAAAGAGCATATTCCAAATCTAAATAAAGATGAAGTTAACTATGCCTGGTCTTTTGAGCTGATCGTGCCAGAGAATGGAATTGTTTTTGAAAGCGACATGAATTTGCTGGAACTCTCTTTTGATTTTATCATGCTGAATGATGGAAGAAATGTTCTTGGTAAACATGCAGATTTTTTCGGAACAGAATTTCCTATTCGCTTCGATTTTCTTGATACATGGGATGGTGGTAACCTGTCTATCCAATGTCATCCGCGATTGCCGTATACACGTGAACATTTTGGCGAACAGATCACGCAAGACGAGACTTATTATATTTTAGATTGTAAAGACGATGCTGAAGTGTTTCTGGGCTTCCAGGATGATATCAATCCAGATGAATTTAAAACTGCTCTTGAAGAAAGCCAGGATAAAAATATAAAAGTTGATATAGAAAAATATGTTCAGTCTTATAACGCCAATAAACATGATCTTTTCCTGATACCTAACGGGACAGTCCATAGTGCCGGGAAAAATAACCTTGTTCTTGAAATCAGTTCTACACCATACATTTTTACATTCAAAATGTATGACTGGCTTCGCCTTGATTTAAACGGTGAGCCAAGAGCGATCAATATTGAACACGCTTTTAAAAATCTACGCTTTGAATATAAAGGCGATTATGTAAGCGATCAGTTAATCTCAAAACCTGGCGTTGTCAATGAAGGCGAAGATTGGATATTATATCACTTACCTACACACGCTCATCATTTTTATGATGTAGAAAGAGTAGAATTTAAATCAGAAATAACATTGAGCACCAATGATAGTTGTAACGTATTGATGTTAGTTGAAGGCGATGCTATTCAGGTAAAAGTAAACGGGGTTTTACAAGTGTTTCAATATGCCGAGACCTTCGTAATTCCTGCTGCTGCCAAAGAATATACTTTGGTGAATAACGGAAAAGATGTTGCCAAAGTTGTTAAAGCATTTATTAAGGAATCAATAGATCATTTAAGATGATAAATGATAAAGTTTTATTGGACTTACAATCCTTACACTTTCAAATTATCAATAACAAGATCAGAAATCTTATTCTAAGAATTACATCTGACTAAAAACAAAATGAAACATAAACAGATGAAAAAGATTATAAGTTGTTTACTACTTACATTTTTTGTTCAGTCCCTAATGGCACAACAAAAGATGCCCGTCGATTATGCGGATCCGCTGTTAGGAACATCCGAATCAAGATGGATGTTAAACCCTGGAGCAACCATGCCTTGGGGCATGGTTCAGCTAAGTCCCGATAATCAGGGCGGTGTCTGGAAATCCGGATACGAATATAGCCTTAATAATATCGGGGGTTCAGCCATATTCATGCGTGGACAATGGCGGGCCTTTCAGTAATGCCAACCGTTGGCGTGTTGAATACCCGAAGAGGCCCTGCAGACGGCCCTACAACCGGATGGACGACTGGCTATCGTTCGAGGATTGTGAAGGAAAGCGAGAAAGCCAGTCCGGGATATTATGCCGTAAAGTTGATGAATGGTAATATTTATACGGAATTGACAAGCACTACACGAAGCGGTTTTTTCAGATTTACATTTGATGAAGATCAGGAAGCGCATATTTTACTTGATCTGGATATACCTTTTGAAAACACGGCTGAGATAGAGGATGCTGTTTTTGCCAAAGTTTCTGATAAAGAAATAGAAGGTTATTCAAAGCAAAAGTGGAGCTGGAACGAATATACAGTTCATTTTGTGATCCGGTTTAATAAGTCCATTGAAGGTTTTGGGGGCTGGGCCGGTGACAAAGTTACCCGCAATGTAAAAGAATTTAAAGCAAAAGGAAGCAGTGGGGCTTTCGCTGATTTTAAAACATCGAAAGGTGAAGTGCTGTTAATGCAAACCGCAATTTCATTAGTAAGTGTTGATCAGGCAAGATTGAATCTTGAAACCGAAATGGATCCCTTCAACTGGGATTTTGATGCAGTAAAGAATAATGCAAGAAATGTTTGGAATGCTTTACTAAATAAGATCAAAATTGAAGGAGGCTCCGAAGAAAATAAAAAGAAGTTTTATACCAATCTGTATCGTTCTTATGTAGCACGTACTACCTGGAGCGATGTAAATGGGAAGTATGTAGATGTAAATGAGAAAGTACAACAGGTAGATCCTAAACGTCCTGTTTATGGAAGTGATGCATTGTGGAACACCTTTTGGAACCTGAACCAGTTGTGGGCTTTGGTAAATCCCGATCTTACTAGCAATTGGGTGCATTCACTACTGGAAATTTATAAAACAGGCGGATGGTTGCCCAAAGGGCCTGCAGGAATTGAATATTCCGGCATCATGGAAGCATCGCACGAAATTGCTTTGATCGTTGGAGCTTATCAAAAAGGTATTCGCGATTTTGATAAGGACCTTGCACTAAAAGCTCTCGTTCATCAACAAACAACGCCTGGCATAAAAACGCCGGAAAATGGTTTTGCTGGTAACCGCTTTTTTGAATCTTATATGAAGCTTGGTTACGTGCCGAATGAAGAAGGCCAGGTTTCTAATACTTTGGAATATGCTTACGATGACTGGTGTGTATCACAGTATGCAAAGGCATTAGGTAAGAAAGATATCTACGAACAATTTATAAAACGTGCAGCCAATTATAAAAATGTTTTCGACTCCGATGTGAAATATATCAGAATGAAAAACCGTGATGGTTCCTGGGTAAAGGACTGGTCGCCATATTGCTGCACAAGCTTTAGTGGTCCCGGCTATCTTGAAGGCAACGCATGGCAATACAGTTTTTTTAATCCGCATGATGTACAAGGTATTTTGAATTTAATGGGTCGCGATACATTCAATACACGCCTGGATGAAGGTTTTCAAAAGTCTGCTAAGTTTAACTTTAATGCTGATGGAGACTTGTACGATCTTGTTCCTATCAATCATGGCAACCAGCCTAATATGCAGGCGGCCTGGTTATTCAACTATTCTGGCAAACCCTGGCTTACCCAAAAATGGACAAGAGCTATAATGGATCAATATTACGGGGCAACCCCTTATCATGGTTGGTTGGGAGATGAGGATGAAGGCCAGATGGGAGCCTGGTATGTAATGTCAGCAATGGGATTGTTCCAAACGGAAGGAGGCGCCTCTGTAAAACCTTTTTATGAAATAGGAAGCCCGTTGTTCGAAAAAGCAACTATTAAGTTAGATCCAAAATATTATCCCGGCGGCCAGTTCACTATAATTGCCAAAAATACTTCTGATAAGAATATTTATGTCCAATCGGCGCAGCTAAATGGAAAACCTTTAAACAAGCCCTGGTTCTATCATGCTGACTTAGTAAAAGGAGGAACGTTGGTTCTTCAAATGGGGCCAACGCCCAATAAAAGCTGGGGTTCAAGTCCACAAGATGCACCGCCATCAATGTCACCCAACAAAGAAGCAAAATAATATAGATTCATAATAATTATAACTGATGGAAGTAGTAAATAAAAAATCATCTGTCCTTTTGATCACGCTGGTGGTATCTCTTGGCGGATTTTTATTCGGCTTCGATATGGCTGTAGTTTCTGGCGTACTTCCTTTTTACAGGAAAAATATACGTTGTCGCCAGTGGCTGAAGGTTGGTTTGTTACGATCGCATTGATCGGATGTATTGTTGGCGTTGCATTTTCTGGTGAAATGTCAGACAGATGGGGACGGAAGAAACCGATGTTCATATCAGCTTTCTTTTTCCTGATCTCCGCTATTGGTGCGGCGCTTGTGCCAACTTTAACCGGCGTTTTTATTTTTAGATTTATTGGCGGACTTGGTATCGGGCTTACTTCTAATCTTGTACCTCTTTATATTTCTGAAATAGCTCCGGCAAAAACAAGAGGCCGTTTAGTTACGCTTTACCAATTTGCGCTTACGCTGGGAATACTATGCGCTTACTTAAGTAACGCTTTTTTAGTGAAATATAGCGAAACGTATAACATCCAAAGCAGTGGCTCTCTTTTTGAATATGTTTTTTTACTCGATGTATGGCGTGGAATGTTGTTGGTTGGTGGTTTGCCTGCATTGTTATTTTTAGCGGGTATGTTCTTTGTTCCTGAAAGTCCGCGCTGGCTGATGCAGCGTAACAGATCTGCTGAAGCTTTAACCATCATGCGTAGGTTTTCAAACGATGAAGTTTTAGAATTGCCAAAACTTCAAACCGATTCGTCTTCCGCAGATAGTGTTTCATATCGCGAACTTTTTAAAGGACGATGGAGAAAAGCAATGATCGTGGGTATCCTGCTGCCATTGTTTTCACAGTTTAGTGGAATCAATGCTATTATATATTATGGACCCAGTATTTTAAACGACGCTGGTGTTTCTATGAATAATTCATTAATGAGCCAGGTTGTATTTGGCGTAGCCAATATGTTGTTTACGTTACTTGCAATATGGAAAGTAGATACATTGGGGCGCCGCCCACTTTATATATATGGTACACTTGGCGCTACAATAGCGTTGGTGCTTACAGGTATATGCTTTGCAACAGGTGCATCAACATCTGTTTTTATTTTGATAAGTGTGTTGATGTTCCTCGCTTGCTTTGCCTTTTCTATCGGCCCGTTAAAATTTGTTGTAGCCTCCGAAATATTTCCCGGTCACATACGCGGCAGGGCAATGGCGCTTTCTATCATGGTCATGTGGGTCGCCGATGCAATCGTGGGCCAAATCACACCCATCATGTTAAAGCATTTAGGTACGCCTGCAACTTTTTGGGTATTCGCAACTTTTTGCTTTATCGCATTTATTGTTGTTTACAAAATATTGCCGGAGACCAAAGGGAAATCTTTAGAGCAGATCGAAGAAGGATGGTTAAAAGAGAAAGGCAACTAAAGTTTGAAATGCCTGCAAGTAATAAAGTGTATTATTTTTTATGAGATCATCAGTAAACAAATGGCATCGGTATTGCCACGCTCGCTTGTACTGTGGAACATAAATGATCTTACATAAACGATGATAAATAATATCAAATGACGACGAAACAAAAAGCTAATCATTTAATTGCAGCAGCAGATATTGGAGGAACTCATATAACAGCAGCAGTAATTGATATAGTTGATCGATCAATTATTCCTGGTTCGTTGGTAAGGTTGTCCGTCGATGCTTCTGACAATGCAGAAAATGTTATAAGTAGGTGGAGTTTGGCTCTAAAGCAGGCTTCAGGCGATTTGCCGGTTTCTAAAATTGGTATTGCAATGCCGGGGCCATTCGATTATGCCAATGGCATCAGTTATATGATCAACCAAGGTAAATATGAATCTTTGTATGGCTTAAATGTAAAACAGTTATTAGCCGACCATTTAACGATTGAGGAAGATCTTTTTTCTTTTTCTAATGATGCGGCCTGTTTTCTTTCGGGTGAACTCTTTGCAGCAAACATGGATTCAAATGTGTTTGACAAATCAATTAGCATAACATTAGGCACAGGTCTTGGTACCGCTTTGTATAAAAATGGAGTAGCCGCAAGTGCAGATCTTTGGTCATTACCCTTTAAAGATAATATTGCTGAATATTATTTATCTTCTAAATGGTTTGTTGACCAATATTTACAACGTACAGGATCTCATCATCAGGGAGTAAAAGATCTGGTGCAAATGGCTAACTCAAATAAAGTTGCGGCACATCTGTTTCAGATCTTCAGTTATAATCTTGCCGATTTTTTAATACAGTTTATAAAAAGGGAAGAAGCTGAAACCATCATATTGGGCGGTAATATCTCAAAGGCCTATAAGCTTTTTCTTCCTGGTGTAAAACGCTTTGTAGCTGATGTTTTTCCGCATGTTCAAATAAAAGTATCCAGATTAGGTGAGGTTGCTTGTTTGTATGGCGCCGCGGCTGAAGCCATTGCTTTAAAGGTCGAAGCGCAATAAAGTAATTAGGAAACTCTGAAAATAACTTAACCACATATAAGTACATAGTATTTTAATACTCTTGATCAGACCAAAGAAAAAATTAAAGATGAAAATGAATTTTAAAAATAGTTGCTTTTTCCTGATACTGTCAATGTTCTCATTGCCATTGTTGTCACAAAAGATTTTACAAAGTGGGTTGATCCTCATATTGGAACGGCACATTGCAGATGGTTTCATTTCACCCCAGGTGCTTTCCCGTTTGGTATGGCCAAACCAGCTCCATCTACAAATGGTAGTTTCGGCAATGCCCATGGATGGGATGCCACTGGTTATGATTACAGGGATTCTACAATAGAAGGGTTTCCTAACTTCCATGAGTTTCAGGTAGGAGGTATCGTATTTGCACCTTCAACGGGAAAGCTGCAAACAATACCTGGAACAAGGACGGATCCTGAAAGTGGCTACAGGTCTCGATTTGACAGGAAATATGAAGTTTGTACTGCCGGATATTATGCAGTGAATCTTAAAGATTATAATATAAAAGCGGAACTAACAGCAACAGAGCGGGTTTCGTTTCATCGTTATACTTTTCCGCAGTCCCAGTCTTCTCATATAATTTTTGATATCGGCAATCAGCAGGGAGAAAGTGGTGAGGTTGTAGATGCTGAAGTATCTATTACAAGTGATGGAATGGTAGAAGGCTGGGTAACAACAGCTCCTGTATATATAAAAAATACCAGGCTGGTGCCACACTTACCATGTATTTTTCTGCCAAGGTCGATAGAAAACCTTCATCGTTCGGCGCTTTTAATGGCGAGGCTATAAAAGCTGGTGCAAAGATGGCGAAAGGAAAAGGAGCTGGTATTTATCTAACATTTAGTACAGATCATAATGAAGCTATTACTGTTACGTCAGGACTTTCTTATACCTCTATTCAAAATGCCAGGCTTAATTTAGAAGCTGAAGCAAAAGATCTTTCATTTGATCAGGCCAGGCTTCGGGCTACTAATTCCTGGAACCAATATCTGGGTCGCATCAATGTTGAAGGCGGCAAGGATGAAGATATGACGAAGTTTTATACGGGTCTTTATCATGCATTATTAGGTAGGGGATTGGCAAGCGATGTAAATGGCGCTTATCCTAAAAATGATGGATCGGTAGGACAAATTCCACTTGACAAATCAGGAAAGCCGTTACATAATCATTATAATACAGATGCAGTTTGGGGCACTTATTGGAACCTTACTCAATTATGGGCGCTGGTATATCCTGAATATTATGCTGATTTTGTGAAGAGTCAATTACTGGTATATAAAGATGCCGGTTGGCTGGGAGATGGTATTGCATGCAGCCGCTATGTATCCGGCGTAGGTACCAATTTTGTAGGTCTGGTTATTGCGAGTGCTTATTTGTGTGGCATTGATGATTTTGATACTAAAGTTGGTTATGAAGCCGCAAGAAAAAATGAGCTGGAATGGAGAGACCGGCCGTTTGGTGCAGGCAAAGCCGATCTTGATCGATTTATAAAATATGGATATGTAAATCATCTCGATAGCGGAGATGCAGGTGGCGAGCGCTGGCAATTTTCGGCATCGCATACTTTAGAATATGCGTTTAGTGCACATGCAGTCGCCGAGTGGGCAAAACGCTTAGGGAAAACAAAAGATTATAAACAACTGCTTGCATTATCGAAAGCCTGGGAACGTATTTACGATCCGTCTTTAAAATTGATTCACCCCAAACTTGCTAATGGAAAGTTTATTGAAAATTTTGATCCTTCTCAACCCTGGCGAGGCTTTCAGGAAGGTAATGCATGGCAATACACTTATTTTGTTCCACATCATATTGAAAGCCTGATCGACAAAATGGGCGCGCAAACATTTAACAGCAGACTCGATAGCATCTTTAAAGTTTCAGAAAAAAACCTCTTTGGTGGAGGGTCAACCATTGATGCCTTTGCAGGTATTAGCGGTATTTATAATCATGGCAACCAACCCAACCTGCATGTTTCCTGGCTTTTTAATTATTCAGGAAAACCTTCTTTAACTCAAAAATGGGTACGTGCTATTTGCAATAAATTTTATGGAACGGAAGGCGTGCATGGATATGGATTTGGACAGGATGAAGACCAAGGCCAACTTGGTGCGTGGTATGTAATGTCGGCTTTAGGCTTATTTGATATAAAGGGCCTTACGGATTCCGATGCGGCATTCGGTATTGGAAGTCCTTTGTTTAAAAAGATAACCCTGCAACTTTCGCCTAAATATTACGGAAGTAAGAAGTTTATTATTGATGCACCAAATAGCAGTGATAAGAATATGTTTATTCAATCAATGAAGCTGGATAACCAAGCGCTTCACAAACCTTTTGTTTCCTTTAAAGATGTGGTAAATGGCGGTAGACTGAGTTTGGAAATGGCTGCTAAGGAAAAAAATAACTACTGATTGAAAAGCTGTTCTGTCTATGAAATGGAAAACTTATTTTCCTTCCTGAAAGGCTAACATATTACCTTCGGTATCTTTAAAAATGGCAAAATAACCTGACCCAGCGGTGGTTCGTTTTTTGTCTGTGATAATATGGCCTCCTCCAGATTGAACTCTATTTAAAAGCGCTTCTACATCTCCATTGGCATTTAAATATACAAGAGAGCCGGAATTTTGTTCTTTTGTGTCATCATATTCAACCAAAGTGCCACAGAATCCTTCCCCGATGTGTTGGGTATACATTGACATACATCATTGCCGATAGTAAGGTCAACTATCTTGAACTGGAAAACATTTTCGTAAAATTGTTTTGCGCGTTTCATGTCCCTTACAGGTATCTCGATCCAACTAACGATTTCCACAGCCATTGTATAGTTTTTTAAATATGGTTTGTCAGAGTTTTTTCAATTGACTGGCACGCAATATTGCCTTCGAAAATATTTAGTATCAAATCTCGCGCCATATATTAAGCTTTAATTAAAATATCAAAAATTTAATTTAAGCGCTCTCCCGGCCGCAGCCAGAGATGCTCTCCGTTTTGCAAATTATTAGGATTCAAAGAATGCCTTTTACGTGAATGAGCGCAAAAAGTATTAACCAGATAAAAAAATGGCTTGCCTTTTGCATATCTTGAAAAACGAATAATAAGTTTATAAATGTTTCAGCCCTATAGCCCTTTTGAATTTAGAGAGATCGATTTGTTGAGAAAGACGAAAAGAAGATTTGTTGTACTTCAAACCTGTGATCTTCTCATCGAATCAAAACATGATAATAAGAAATTGTACCTGATGTTAACCGATTATGATGCACTTGCAAATGCAAGAGGCCATAAAAATTCAATCACTAACGACAAACATGCTATCATCTTTGATCTTGAAAATGATAGTCATCGTAATAAACTAACCGAGATGTTATATCCCGATTCAAAATATTTTATATACCGTTCTACTATCGCAAATGGAACTAGTTCACGCATACAACACGAATTGGTTTAGAAGCACGCGCTTGTCTTTAAATAACAGTACTACAAATTCAATTTTAATGGATTGCAGAATTATTGTAATCTATTATATTTGAAGAATGACTTCTATTAAAAAGCAAGCCCTCCTTTCTGAAGATTGGGGCGTAGTGGTTCTTGGGTTTATTATTATTATCCTTGCTGTTTTTGGAATATATATCGATTCCCCTTCTTTTAGTTGGGATGCAACCTCAGATATATCAGCAAAAATTTTGAGTGGATCCAATCTATACAAAATAATTATCCAGTTCTTATTTGTATACATTATCGCAATTGTAGGCGCTTTTTTTACCGGCAAATCCATTTCATTTATCCTGAAGAGTTTCCCGGTTATTTATATTCTTACATTGCTGGCATTTTTTATAGGTGGCAATGGAACCATTCAGGTACTTAATTTAGAAACAGTCATTTTTTGCCTGGCTCTTGGCCTTATTGTAAGAAACTTTTTCAACCTTCCTATTTGGCTGAAGGACACTCTTTCTTCCGAATTTTTTGTAAAGATCGGGTTGGTCTTATTAGGTACCAATGTTCTTTTTTCGGATGTATTAAAAACGGGATCGTTAGGTTTGATACAGGCTTTATTGGTAGTATTAACAGTTTGGTATTTCTCATTTTGGTTGTGCAAAAAATGAAAATCGATAAAGAACTTTCTTTAATGATGTCAAGTGCTGTTTCCATTTGTGGTGTTTCTGCAGCTATTGCTACTTCAGGAGCGATTAAAGGTGATTCAAAAAAACTCTCATTAGTTGTGTCGCTAGTTCTGATCACGGCTGTGCCAATGATGATCGTTATGCCCTGGCTTGCAAGCTGGATGGGCCTTTCGCAGGAAGTGACAGGAGCATGGTTGGGCGGAACTATCGATACAACCGGAGCTGTTGCCGCTTCCGGTTCGCTGGTTGGAGAAACCGCCTTAAAAATAAGCACCATCGTGAAATTTTCACAAAACGTATTGTTGGGCTTTGCTGCGTTTGCTATTTCGATTTACTGGACTTATACTAAAACGGCGAGTAGCCAGTCTGTTTCAGAAAAACCAACCCTGAAATTGATCTGGGAAAGGTTTCCGAAATTTGTCATCGGGTTTGCCCTGGCTTCATTAATATTCTCTTTTATTCTTAATCCCGAAATAACTCAAAGTGTAAAAGCTCCTTTGAAAAGCCTGCAGGGGCTTTGGTTTGCTTTAGCATTTACATGCATTGGTTTGGAAACAAATTTTAAAGACCTGGTTGGAGTTCAAAATAGAAAGCCGGTATTTGCTTTTTTAGGAGCCCAGTTATTTAATATTCTTATTACATTATTGATCGCATACTTCTTGTTTGGAAGTGGATTATACGAATAGCGCTGCAATTTAAATTGCTGTAAATATTTTAATAAATGATAAAGCGTTGCCTGCACTTTTATATTGTTTTTCTGCTGACGATATTTGTTTCAGGATGTGGAGAAAAAAAGAACCTGATAATGTTTCGAAGCCTAATGTTATTATCGTTTACCTTGATGACTTGGGAATAGGAGATTTGAGTTGCTATGGAGCGACTGCTGTAAAAACACCGAATGTTGACAAGTTGGCTGCAGGCGGAATAAAGTTTACAGATGCACATAGCACTGCGTCTACATGTACGCCTTCGCGGTATTCTTTATTAACAGGCAGCTATGCTTTTAGAAACAATGCGGCTATTACCTGGTGATGCACCATTGCTGATTCAGCCGGGCACGCCAACAATAGCTGCGATGTTTAAAAATTCGGGTTATAAAACAGGTGTGATTGGGAAATGGCATTTGGGATTAGGAGACGGAATACCTGATTGGAATGGTACCCTGAAGCCAGGCCCGCTTGAAATAGGATTTGACTATTCTTTTATCATTCCTGCAACGCTTGACCGCGTACCCACGGTTTATGTTGAGAACTATAAAGTACCGAACCTCGATCCGAAAGATCCTATTATAGTAAGTTATGGTAAGAAAGTAGGCAATTGGCCAACAGGCCTGGAAAGGCCAGATTTATTGAAATTTGGAGCGGATACACAACACAGTAATACGATCACTGATGGGGTTAGCCGCATCGGATATATGACAGGCGGCAAATCTGCATTATGGAAAGATCAGGAAATTCCTTTTGTTTTTTTAGATAAAGTAAAATCATTTATTACACAAAATAAAAAAGAACCATTCTTTCTATATTTTTCATTTGCTGATATTCATGTTCCCAGAGATCCTAATCCTAAATTTAAAGGCGTGACAAAAATGGGATCGCGCGGCGATGCTATTGTACAGATGGATTGGTCGGTTGGTGAATTGATGAAGATATTGGATGAGCACAGTTTAACAGATAATACTATTGTGATATTTACTAGTGACAACGGCCCGGTATTAGACGACGGTTATCATGATGAGGCTGAAAAACTGGTAGGAAATCATGACCCATCGGGTGGTTTAAAAGGTGGAAAATATAGTGCCTATGAAGCGGGAACAGTTATGCCTACAATATTGTATTGGAAAGGAACTGTTCAGCCCGCTGTTAGTAACGCTCTGATCAGCCAGGTTGATTTTTATGCTTCGTTTGCAAATTTGTTAGGATATTCTTTAAAGACAGACGAAGCACCTGATAGTTACGATATGCTGGAGGCTCTTATGGGGAAAAATAAAAATGGCCGGGAAAGTATGTTGGAAGAATCTTATACGATGTCTTTAAGAAAAGGTAATTGGAAATACATTGCTCCTCAAAGCAAACCCACTCCAGCCTGGATGGTCAACAAGCGAATTGAGACCGGCCTGATGCCAAAGCCACAGTTATACAATCTGGAAGCTGACATATCCGAAACAAATAATCTTAGTGATGCAAATCCTTCTCAACTAAAAGAGATGCAATCTATATTATCGGACATTCTTAAAGCGCCAAGTCGGCCAGGATTTAAAAAATAATTTATTAATTGCCTAATAATATTACCATGCGACATGTATTTTTTTTCTTTATAACAATTCTTTTTTGCACACAATTAACAGCTCAAAAGGCGGATGAATTTGCAAATTTAAAAAGATACGCAACAGATAACGAATCTTTGCTAAGTTCAGGAAAAAAGGTTGATGTTGTATTTATAGGCAATTCTATTACCGAAGCCTGGGTAAAGCATGATGCTGCTTTTTTTAGTTCTAATAATTATGTGGGACGTGGTATTAGTGGTCAAACTTCTTCTCAAATGCTATTACGTTTTCAGCAAGATGTTGTTGCATTAAAACCTAAAGTGGTTGTGATCAATGCAGGTACCAATGACATTGCTTTAAATGCTGGGAATTACGATCAGCACTTCACTTTTAATAATATTAAGTCGATGGCCGCTATCGCTAAAAGCAACGGTATCATAGTCATCCTTACTTCTGTTCTTCCCGCCGGTTCATTTCCCTGGCGCCCGGAAGTTAAAAACGCCTCTGCTCAGGTTGATGAATTAAATGGATTAGTAAAAAAATATGCCATTGAAAAAGGCTTTTCGTATATTGATTATAACCTGCTCATGCGCAATGAAAAAGGTGGCATGAAAACTGTATTGGCTGATGATGGTATTCATCCAAATAAAGAAGGATATAAAATAATGGAAGAAGTAGCCCTGAAAGCCATTAGTAAGAATCTGAAGAAAAAATAGAATAACCGGTATTTTTGTTCAGATGCATGCATTTGCCACAATTTTTATACGAATAAGTACAAAAGTGAAAGAGTAGATGGCAATCTCTTTATTAATTTGTTAATCTAAAACCACCCGGAATGATTAAATTTCTTGCCAGCGCTTTACTATTAACTTCATTAGGTTTAAGCGCACAAAACTATAGCCCCGCATCATCATCCTTAACTACCGAATGGGGACAAAAAGTAACTCCTGAAAATGCATGGCAACAATACCCCAGGCCACAAATGCAGAGAAGTGAATGGCAGAATTTAAACGGGCTTTGGAATTATAGCATACAAAAAAAGGCGTTGCAAAACCTGCGAATTACGAAGGAACAATATTAGTACCCTTTGGTGTTGAATCGTCTCTATCCGGTGTAGGCAAGCCTTTGCTGCCCGAACAGGAGCTTTGGTACAGCCGTAAATTTTCTATTCCTGATACTTGGGGAGATAAAGAAATGATACTGCATTTTGATGCCGTAGATTGGGAAACGAAAGTTTGGGTAAACGGGAAATTGGCGGGTACACACAAAGGAGGATCAGATCCGTTTGAGTTTAATATTACTTCACATTTAAAGAAGAGTGGTGAGCAGGAATTAGTAGTTTCTGTGTGGGACCCAACTGATAAAGAAATGCAGGCGCGGGGTAAACAGTCACTCGATCCTAAAGGAATTTGGTACACAGCTGTATCTGGTATATGGCAATCTGTTTGGCTTGAGCCTGTGTCCAAAAGCCATATCGCAGAAGCGTATCCTGTACCAGACATTGATAGGAGCAGAGTTTATTTTAATTTTCAATCAGAAAATATAACCGGATCACATCAGTTGAATGTATTAATAAAAAACGGAAATAATGTGGTTAAGGATACCACACTTTCTTTTCACAAAGCTATTATTATTCCTTTGCCTAACGTGAAGTTGTGGACACCGGAAACGCCTGAATTGTATCATACAACCATCACTATCAAAAAAAGAGGAACTGTTGTTGACCAGTTCAATACCTATTTCGCTATGCGAAAAATTAATATGGTAAAAGATGAAAATGGTTATATGCGATTGGCGCTAAATAACAAACCCGTCTTTCATTTAGGAACACTTGATCAGGGATGGTGGCCGGATGGATTATTAACTCCTCCGTCAGAAGAAGCGATGATGTATGATATTGTGAAGCTAAAGGAAATGGGTTTTAATACGATTCGTAAACATATCAAAGTAGAACCTTCACGATATTATTACATGGCTGATTCAATTGGGATGTTGCTTTGGCAGGATATGCCTTCGGGTTTCTTATGGCCAGATCATCCTTCTCATGTAAAACATGATGATAAAGAAGATTGGGTGCGCCCGGCAGAATCGGCTGTTCAGTTTGAGAAGGAATGGGAATCTATAATGAATCATCTTCGCTTTTTTCCGTCCATCGTTATGTGGGTGCCGTTTAATGAAGGCTGGGGACAATACGATACTAAACGGATAACTGCATGGACTAAAAAATATGATCCTACAAGATTAGTGAATTCTCCAAGCGGCTGGACTGATCGTGGAGTGGGTGATGTGATGGATGTTCACCAATATCCTGGTCCGGGTATGGGCGTGGTTGATTTAAACCCTGGCCGTTCAATGGTTTTAGGCGAGTTTGGTGGTTTGGGGCTTGTGGTGAAAGATCATATATGGAATGCTAATAAAAGGAATTGGGGCTATAAGACTTATACACAAGATTCTGTTTTAGTAAGAGAATATACAGAGTTGATGCATAATTTATCTTTAATGGTAAAGCGCGGATTGTCCGCTGCTATTTACACTCAAACAACAGATGTTGAAGGAGAAGTGAATGGACTGATCACCTACGATAGAAAAGTAATTAAAATGCCAGAAACCCTTTTGCGTAAGCTACATGAACCTATGTATGAAAAAGCAGATGGAAAGATTTTGTTTGTGAATCAAAGAAATGAAACAGACCGGCCTTTTATTTTTTCTTCTGGGCAGGAACCTCCTGCTGATTGGTTAACAGGTGCTGTAAAGTTTAATAAAGACAAGCAAAAGGTTGCTGTTAAAAAAGGTGGTAATATTTATGCTTACCAGGATGTGGATTTTGGAAATGAAATGCCGGAAGGTTTGGGTTTAAAACTATATGCTTCAGGCGATGTAAAAATCTATGTTAACGGTGTGTTGGTTTGGAGTGAAGATCAGGTTCGGATAAAAAGACATTACGATGATATAAACCTTTCGTCTTATGTGCATCTGTTAAAACCCTGGAATAATCGGATTGCTGTAGAAGCAAAAGCAGCAACGCAGGATGTCGATTTTGATTTTTCTTTATACCAATGGAATAAATGATAAGGCTAAACTTGGTTAAACTTATTTTTCACCACATTAGGCACATAGGTTTTATGATAAATAGGAAACATAAAAGCACATAATAGTTCATTTACCGAAGGCTATGTCCGCCTACGGCGGATACAATATAACCTCAACGAAGTAAATGCTATGTATCTATGTGCCCACCCGGATGATCGGTCGGACGGGTTTTATTAAAAAAGTCTAAACAAGTTCGCTATTATAATAACAATCACCTGAATAATACTTGGCATTTTTATTTTCTCGCAAAAAGAAGAATTTGCAGGTTTATTTTTTATACTTCATTTCATAACTTAGCCAAATTCAATAACGGTTATTTATGAAAAGAAGTATTTTCCTTTTGATTGCTTTGCTATCGATGGCTGTAGCTATTGGACAGCAATCTTACAAAACTGTAAAAGATATTAAGTATTATTCTGAGACGGATTATAACAAAGACAGTTATAAGGATTCTATGTGTGTATTAGATCTTTATTATCCTGAAGGTGTAAAAGACTTTGCAACGATCGTGTGGTTTCATGGCGGCGGCATTACTGGTGGCCATCGTGATATGCCTGAACAATTAAAAAATAAAGGATATGCAATTGCAACAGTTGAATATCGCTTATCTCCCAACGTTAAAGCACCTGTTTATATTGAAGACGCTGCCGCTGCCGTAGCCTGGGTGTTCGAGCATATAAAAAATATGGCGGAAATGATAATTTTATTTTCTTATCAGGCCATTCCGCTGGAGCATATCTTGTTTCGATGGTTACCTTGAATAAAAATTATTTATCAAAATATCGCATTGATGCAAATCGTGTAGCAGCATTAGTACCTTTTAGCAGCCAAGCCATTACGCATTTTACTGTGCGGCAGGAGAGGGAGTAGATCCTATGCGACCTGTGATAGACTCTATGGCACCATTGCATTTTGTAAGAAAAGATGCTCCTCCAACTATATTAATTACCGGCGACCGCGAATTGGAGATGATGGGCCGATACGAAGAAAATGCTTACTGGTACAGGATGATGAAGCTTGTGGGCCATAAGTCATCTAAATTATTTGAGCTTGAAGGTTACGATCATGGCAATATGCCAGAAGGAGGTTACCCTATTTTATTAAGGGAAATGCGTGAACGCATTAAAGAAATTAACTCCGATAAGAAATGAGTATCTTTTTGATGTTGTAATTGTAACCTATGGCATTTGTTGTTCTTCTGTCGTTGGTCCGTTAACTGTTAAAATCCCATCTTTAGAAACCTCCATTTTATCAATAAATACAACACGCTCATCACCGGTTTTGCTGGTACGGCCATGATATACGCATAACATCGTCTTTCCGTCTGGCGAAACAGTAATACTATTGTGGCCAGTACCTGTAACAATACCGCCGTTAGCTGTGTTCTTTTGTAAAACCGGATTATTAGCTGCTTTTTTAAAAGGGCCTAAAGGACTTGTTGATGTGGCGTAGCCTACTGCATAATTTTTTCCGCCAAAATAGTTTGCAGAATACATCATGTAATAAATATCATCTTTCTTAAAAATATAAGATCCTTCTGTCCATCTGCGGTTCACTTCCTTTGATGTTACAGAGCGGCTTTCCCATTCAGCTTGCTGATCATCCATTTTTGCAGGCGGGCGTAAAATCAATACAGGTTCGCCAATCACTCCGCTAAAATCCTGTTTCATTTCTATGCCATATACCCAACTTTCTTCAATTTCATTAAACCATCCTTTTTCGCGAGCCCATGTTGCAACTTCACTTTCAACGGCATGCTTGTAACAGCATCTTGAATAATATAAATATGTTTTGCCATCTTCACCAAACAATACATTGGCGTCAATTATTGGATAGCCAGGATCAAAAATGGGTTTGTTTTGCATGTCGATAAAAGGCCCTGTTGGCTTGTCTGATATGGCAACCCCGATTTTAAAATTTTCTTTTTCATTAGTAGGATTTTCTTTCCACTGTGCGCTGTAAAACATGTAGTATTTGCCATTGCGCTCATATACTTCAGGAGCCCAGTAAGAATGTTCGCCCCAGCCATTTTTATTATTGCCAAAGTAAACCTGGCCTTCTTGTTTCCAATTTACAAGGTCAGCAGAAGAATAAGCTGCAAATCCATTTTTAGCTCCAGCTCCTGTGCCATACATATAATAGACACCGTCAGACGAACGTAAAACATACGGATCGCCAAACTTAACATCTAATGGATTTTTATAAGTTATCTCTTTTTTTGATGAAGAAGTTTGACAGGAAAGGTTGCTGAGTAAAAGACAGGCGACTGATATAAGTAAGATTTTTTGCATGTATGGTTGTTATTAAAAAATATGAATTTAATGTTGCTACATTTCTACACCAACATTTTTTCTCCAGGTAGCAAGCTCTTTTTTAAGTTGTGTTACTATTTTAGGATTTTTGTCGGAAAGATTGTTGGCCTCTCCTAAATCATTCTCCATATTATATAATTCATTCGTATTATCATCAAAAAATTCAATGAGTTTCCATTTGCCATCAATAATGCTACCGGCTGATCTTCCTCCTAAAAAATGTGGCTGGTCTAAAGGATAATGCCAGTAAAATTTTCTGTCGGACATTTTCTTCTCAGGATTTTTTAATAATCTGGCAAATGAAAATCCATCTAAAGGCTGGTTATTCTTCTTTGCTTTTATCAGCTCTTCAAAAGTGGGGTAAACGTCAAAGTTTACCAGCGGTTGGCTGCAAACTGCTCCTTTTTTTATACCTGGCCCCCAAATAATAAAAGGTTCTCTTACACCACCTTCATACAAACAGCTTTTGCCAGCTTTGAGCGGGGCATTATTGGTAACTCTTGTTTCGCCTCCGTTATCGCTTGTAAAAATAATGAGCGTGTTTTTATCTAATCCAAGTTCAGTTAATTTCTTCAAAATAGCACCCACACCTTCATCCACTACTTTTAGTTGTGCGGCCAGGTGCGGATTGTTTTCTTTTGCCCATACGCCTGTGCCGCCGGGTTTATATGGATCATCAGCTTTATTTTTTGGCCGGGCTTCGCTGGTGCCTGCACCTTTCTTATTTTTAAAATGCTCAACAAGTTCGGGTTTGCCATGCACGGCAGTATGCACAGCATAATGACTTAAATATAGAAAGAAAGGCTGGTCTTTATTGCGTTCAATAAATTCAAGCGCTTCATAATGCTGCCGGTCGGTAAGGTATTCATGCTCTCCGGGTAACTTTTTCTGAATCTCACGATTCCAGAAATAGGGCCAGAAATAGGCTCCTTCAGCTATTCCACGATTCTCACTTACCAGCACTTCATCGAAGCCATGCTGATCGGGTAAAGTTTCTTCCGAAGCTCCTTCTTTCACATATCCCGACAAGTGCCATTTACCCACAATTCCTGTGTGGTAACCATTTGCTTTCAGCATTTCTGCAAGCGTTGTATGTGAAAGCGGCAGATGTTGAGCAGAGTTGGGCCGCAGGTAATCCGTAATTTTTAGCCTCGCGGGATATTGGCCAGTCATTAAGGCTGCGCGGTATGGAGAGCATACAGGTGCCGCAGCATAAAAACGTGTGAACCGCATACCTTCGGAGGCAAGTTTATTAAGGAATGGTGTTTCGTTAAACTTATTTCCATAACATTCCAACTCACTGTATCCTAAGTCGTCAGCGAGTATATAAATAATGTTTAATTTTTCGGTCTGGGCGTTACCGACAAGCGAAATAAAGAAAAAAGTACCCACATTGGTTTAAGGGTAAAAGCAAACAATGTATTTGAAAAGGATTTCATGTGGCTATCGCTTTTGCGGACAAGATAATAATTATGTTTAAAGAACATTGACAATTTTGTAGCGCTTTTTTCATTATTGTATCAAAATATGATATTAATATTTTTAGAACAATTGGCTCCTTGCTATTTACGATACCCTTTCATCTATATATAATGTGCTTTTAGCCAGGTAACTTAAAGTAAACAATAATGTAATGAAAATTTAATAGTCTATTGTTTTTGTGGACTAGTATTTTCCCCTATATTCGCAGTGGCAAATTTTTTTGACAGACATGACAAAACTGAACGAAAACAAAAAATTGACAGTGATTTGTGTAAATAACCCTCTTTTTAGCTGTTGTAATACAAAATTGACAAACTCTCGTACAATAGTTAAAGTGCTATTTAGTTTCTGATTATATCTTACATGCAATAAAAAATGACGATTGCTATGCAACTACTATTTCTTATTGCTTGTCAAGACCAACATTTACCAGAACAATAGAAAGCTTTTCATAAAAGAACCGGTTAGTATCCGAATGGGAATGTTATGTCTGTTCGAAATTTTAACGAGATTCAAAAAACTTTATGTTAGTATAACTGCTAAATAAGCCCCAAACATGCAGTGCCTCTATTCAGCCTGCATTGTAAGGGTGTGAAATAATCAAAATCATGAAACTGCATATATATAATATATATATCGGAGAATATAAAACGGCGTCTCATCCGATGGCTATCGGATCAACAAAAAAATCGTCTGCCGCGGCGGACAACCTAAAAAATTTACGGATGAAAATAATGCGCTTGAAAAGAAACTTGTTTTACAGTTTAGGGGTGTTCCTATTATCGTATGCACCATCTGTTGCCAAAGCACAACAAAGCGATACGCTTGATCTTGGCTATAAAAAAGTTAGCGTAGCAGATTTTAATGGCTCAGCTTATACCATTACAGCGCATGAGTTGCGAAACCTTCCGGTAACTAATCTTACCAATTTGCTTTCAGGTTTGGTGCCTGGTTTTTTTCTGTTCAAACCTCTGGCGGAACAGTTAACGAAGCTGCTAACTATTGGATAAGAGGTATTCGTACGAATGCTGAAGGTGTTTTAGTGCTTGTTGATGGACAAGAGCGGGAGTTCGGTGTGTTGAGCTCCAACGAAGTAGAGTCGATCACTGTTTTGAAAGACGCATCCATGTCTGCTTTATACGGCACACGGGCGGCAAATGGAATCATTTTCATTAACACCAAAAAAGGAAAAAAGGAAGGCCAAGCGTAGAACTTACGTCGCAGATGATAAATCAGAAACCTTTAGGTATGCTTACTTCTCTTGATGCTTTAAGTTATGCGGAGCATTATAACGAGGCTATCAAATACGATGGACTAGATGCATCAAAAATGTACTCGCAAAATTATTTAAATCAATATCGTAATAGAGATGGTGTTAATCAGGAGTTTTATCCTGATGTAAATTGGAGAGATAACTACTTTAAAAAAGTAATTGGGTACAAAGACACAATCTAAGTATTTCCGGAGGATCGGATCGTACAAGGTATTTCATCAATGGTGGATTTTTAAAACAGGCGGGTATGTTTGTTACAGATGAGGAGTCTTCTTACAGCACTAATAATACTACGAGCCGCTATAATATTCGCTCCAATCTAGAAGTAGATGTAACAAATACTACTTTACTTAACCTCGATATTTACGGTTGGTTTGACAAGCAGAATAGGCCAGGTGGAGATTCATATGGAGCATACAATTCATTAATAACAACACCACCTAATGCATTTCCTCCATATTATATAGATAATGGTCAGTATACAGATCAGGACGGGAATATAGTGCGAGGAATTAACGGAAGAATCACTGCTGGAAATGACCTGGTTTCAAACCCATGGGCATTATTAAACAGGAATGGATATTCCATATTGAACCGCGTGTATGGTTCATTTAGGGCAAAACTTACACAGGAACTGGCATTTATTACTAAAGGTCTGAGCGCTTCAGCATTGTTATCAATGGATAGTTATACCGCTGCGGTAACGGATAGGCAAAAAGGATTTGCATATTACAATTTGTCTGACATCAACTCAACTTTTTTGAGGAGAACGGGTACTGATCAGCAAATGGGCAATGGTATTACTGACAGGGCTAGTGAAGCGAGAACTTCACTGGACTTTCAATTGTCTTACGATAAGTCTTTTAATAATCATTATGTTTCTGCTACAGCTTTTTACAACCAATATGAATTCGACGATCAAACATCTATTCCCAGCCGTTTTCAAACAATAGGCTCCTGGTTAGGATACAATTATAAACACAAGTATTATCTGGATCTAACAGGCTCTTATCATGGGGTATATAAGTTTGCACCCGGGAAAAGATTTGGTTTCTATCCTGTTGTTTCTGCAGGATGGACGATCTCTAACGAAAACTTTTTCGGATCAGTAAAGGATGCCGTGTCTTATTTAAAAATAAGAGGTTCATATGGTTTAATAGGGAACCAGCGTGGCGTAGCAGAATTTCAGTACAGAACAAGGTTGAACGAAGTTGGCGGCGTGTACTGGTTTGGAAATACTATGGCTGCCAGGCCGGGTTTTGTAGAAGATATTCTTGCTAATCCTGGCCTTACCTGGGAAAAAGCCAAACAACTCAACCTTGGCGCTGACATCAGGTTGTTTGATGATAGGTTTAGCTATTCCTTCGATTATTTTAAAGATCGCAGGTCGGATATGTATATGGTCAACAATAATGTTACATCCTTATTGGGATCTATTGCTACTATACAACAAAACATAGGAGAGATGTTTTCGGAGGGTTACGAAATGGCGGCTTTATGGAAGTCAACAATTGGCGATTTTGGGTACAGGATTGGAGGTTCTTATTCCTTTTCATCTAATGAAAACATTAAAACGGGTGAAATTCAGGAGTGAACTATTGGCTGCAAGAAGCTGGGTATGCAAGGGGACTTAGAAGAGGGTATATCGCAACTGGTCTATTTCAATCGGAAGCAGAAATAGCAGCGTCTCCAAAACAAACTTTTTCTGAAGTACAACCAGGTGATATTAAGTATAAGGATATAAATGGTGATGGACTTATTGATCGCAACGACCAGGTTCCTTTAGGGTATGGAAATGTGCCAAGTGTATTTTATGGAATTAATGCGGGCATCTCTTATAAAGGTATCGGGTTAATGGTACTTTTTCAGGGAGCCGGGCGCACTACACAAATGTTAAGTGAGAAAGTAGCTTTTCCTTTTTTATCGAATGGAACTATATACGAGCACCAACAGGATTACTGGACGCCTGAAAACCCTGATGCTTCTTTACCTAATATTTCTACCATCAATTCCAATGTAAATAATACACAAAGCTCATCATTCTGGATGAAGGATGCCAGCTATATAAGGCTAAAAACCCTGGAACTATCTTATCAGTTTCCGGAAAAATGGCTTGGCAATTCTTTTATAAAGAACCTTCAATTGTTTGCGAATGGTTACAACTTGTATGTATGGTCTAAAGATGATAGTCCGCTAGATCCGGAAGATAATGGTGCATCTAACACTATGCCACTGACACGTAACGTGAGCCTTGGTTTGTCAGTAAGATTTTAATAAAAATAAAAAATAGACAGATGAAAAAATATATAATTCCGGTACTGATTATGGTTGCACTTTCAGCGTGCAATTATATGGATGAGAAGCCTTATGATTGGGCACAGCCGATAGATGTTTTTTCGATGGAAGCCAGCTATGAAAAGCCCATCACACAGGCCTATTCTTATTTAAAAGGTGGCTTCAATCGCATCTCAGGATCTTTCCTTGATGCCGCCACAGATGATGGTATGAGCACAATTAATATATCAACCATTCACAGGCTTTCGCGAGCGTACACAACCTCTAATAATCCGGTTGAGAACTGCTGGGACGCTTCTTATCAGGGAATAAGACAAGCATTGTTTGTTCAAAAGAATCTTGCTGAAATAGACCTGGTATTGAATAATAAAAGTTCGGAAGATGTAATTGAGATAAAAAATATTTACTCTGGCGAAATGTACTGTTTACGGGCTTTGTATGAGTTTGATCTGCTTCGTCATTATGGAGGCTATCCAATTGTAAGTAAATTTTATAACCTGGGTGATCCGGAATTATCTCAAAAACAACGCAGCTCATTCGCTGATTGTGTTAATAATATTATCAGCCTTTGCGATTCCGCAGAGAAATATTTGGACGTAACACCTGTAGGTGGAAATGGCGGCTTTGGCCGCATGACCAAAGGTGCAGCTTTGGCCATTAAAGCGAAAACATTGATATTAGCTGCAAGCCCTTTATTTAATCAAAGTGGCAACGGCAATACGTTTATTGGCTATACTAATGCATCCGCATCAGATATACAAGCGCGTTGGGAATCTGCAGCTGCGGCTTGTGCAGCTGTGATCAATCTTAAAAAAGCAGATGGAGCAAATGCTTATTCATTACATGCCAACTACGAAAGATTGTTTGTTACATCGCCTAACAATGAGTATATCATATTTGTTTCAGCTCCAAAATCAAATGGGCTTGAAAACAGGCAGCTTCCTCCAACACTTTCAAGGGATTTGGGTGGCGGTACGGTTCCTACTCAGGAATTTGTAGATGCGTTTACAATGGCTGATGGCAGCGACTATGTTGAAAGCGATATAAGCACACAATATAAGAATCGCGATCCCCGGCTGGTGGCAAGTATTGGGTTTAACGGTTCAACGTATGGCGCGTTGGGAACCATTCAAACAAAACTGGGAGATGGATCAACCATTGATGGCTTAAATCTTATTGCTGACCGATCAACTAATACTGGTTATTATTTGAGAAAGTTTATAGATTTTAATATAGATTTTTCTAAAGCCAGTCCTGGTACAGCTTTTCACTTATTTCCGTTAATACGCCTTGCCGATGTGTTTTTACTTTATGCTGAAGCAATGAACGAAGCTTATGGTCCGGATGTAGACCCGCTCGGATTTGGACTTAGCGCAAAAGCTGCTGTACAGCGTGTGAGAACACGTGCTGGATTTAAGGCCAACGATAAATACCTTACAAATGTTGCTGATGTCGCAACTATGCGTAGTAAAATAAAGGACGAAAGACGTGTTGAATTATCCTTTGAAGAACAACGCTACTTCGATTTGAGGCGTTGGATGGATGGCAATAAATTGAACCAATCTGTTACGGGCATACGTATAGAACAGGTAGGTGCAAACTTAACTGCAAACTATTTTACGGTAGATGGGCTGCGCCGCTTTGAATCAAAATGTATCTGCATCCGATACCATTGCAAGAAACAATGATCTCTCCACAAATTACTCAAAACCCCGGATGGTAACTGTGATAAATAAAATTATTATGAGAAAAGTTTTTTTAGTAGCGCTGTTATTTCTTTTATGTATGTATGGTTATGCGCAAAAGTCAATAACCGGTACTGTAAAAGATGATGCAGGCAAGGGGTTAGCTGGTGTATCTGTCGCGCAAAAAGATGCGACGAATGCGACCATGACCGAAGAGGATGGTTCATTTAAGTTTGTGCTTGATGACAATAAAGAAAGTGTTCTTTTATTTTCAATGATCGGCTTTGAAAATAAAGAGGTGGCATTAGCTGGCGCAGAAAGTGTACAAGTTACTTTAGTTGCACAAACTAAGGATCTTGAGCAGGTAGTTGTGGTGGGTTATGGTATACAACGAAAAGCATCTGTTACAGGTGCTATTTCTAATGTTGGAGCAGAGGACATCAGGAAGGCCCCGGTGGCGAGCGTTACCAATTCCCTCACCGGGTTCCGGGTTTGATCACTCGGCAATCCAGTGGCCGGCCAGGTCAGGATGATGCCGCTTTGTTTATACGTGGCCGCGCTACTTTTAATAACTCTGATCCATTGGTGTTAGTAGATGGTGTAGAGCGCGACTTCCGCCAGATAGAGCCAGATGATATCGAAAGTGTTTCTATTCTTAAAGATGCATCTGCAACAGCGGTGTTTGGGGTTCGAGGTGCAAATGGTGTTGTGTTGGTTACAACAAAAAGAGGTGCTGCCGGAAAATCTAAGATCAATTTTAATGCTGAATATGGCGTTACTAATTTTAACCGTATTACTAAAGCATTGAATGCGGAAACTACTTCTCTCTTTCAGCGGGAAGGAACAATAAATGTTGGATTAGATCCTTCAATTTTATCCAACACAAGTAATTTCCCGGTTTCAGAGTACGATAATTATTTATACCGAACGCAGCTTAGCCCGTTCACTCATGCTGATAATGATTTTATTGAAACCTTTACCAAACCTGGTTCACAGCAGAAATATAATATCAGTATTACAGGTGGTAACAAAGTGATCAAGTATTATGTTTCGGCAGGATATTTTAACCAGCAGGGTATGTTTGAAGCCGATATTGATAAGCTAAGAGAAAAACCTATTTTAAAAAGACTGATCGAATTATCTCCCGATGTGGATGAGGCGTTACGGGCTAAAGAGTACGATGCTTCTTATTATTTCGATCGTATCACCACACGTTCTAACATTGATATAACCTTAAGTGAAGATTTGAAATTAGGTGTGAATATGTCGTATCTGTATAAAAAGAAAACAGGCCCGCTACTTATGATGGTTTATCAAGCGGTGCTGAAAATTTACGACTCTTTGCTGCATTTTATCGGAATGCACCGCAGGCTTTTCCTTTGATGAACCCTAACGGAAGCTTTGCAGGAGCAATTGGCGTGTGGCGTCAAAACCCACTTGTTACCATTGCCAACACCGGTTTTCGTTCTGATTTTAGTAATGATCTGCAAACTGCTTTCACTTTTAATTATAACTTACGTAAACTGATTAAAGGCCTTTCGGTTGATGGACGATATTCTTTTGATGTTGACTGGAGTAACTGGCGCGGCATGCAGGAACGTCCTTATTTGTATTCATTTAATACTGGCGATAGTTCATATCTACAAGGACTTAATGGTGTTTTGCCTGTCCAGGGTTCTGGTAAAGTGTCAGCTGTTTACGGACAGTATGTTGAGCTTGCTCTAAGATATAAAGGGGTAATTGGTATCCATCACAATATATCTGGTGTGATATTGGGAAACTTCAATTCTGAATCAACTCGGGGGGCAGTATTCTTATGTGCCCCATATTTATCAAGGACTTATAGGAAGGGTTAATTATGATTATGATAATAAATATCTTCTTGAAATAAATATGGGATACAATGGTTCGAACCGTTTTGCAAAAGGAAGGCAGTACCAATTGTTTCCATCTGTATCTGCAGGCTGGATAATTTCAAATGAAAAATTCCTGTCTGAATCTAATGTCCTGAATTTTCTTAAACTGAGAGGCTCCTTTGGTCAGGTGGGCAATGATAAATTAGGTGGCTTTTCTTATTATTATCGCTATACTTATGTTAATGGTGCATCATATTCATTTGGGGAAACAAACAATCCTGATATTGTAGGATTACAGGAAGGGCGATTGCCCAGTATATCCATAGGCTGGGAAATGGCAACTAAGTACAATGTAGCTTTTGAAACAAGATGGTTAAAATCACGCCTTAGTTTTAATGTAGATCTTTTTAAGGAACGTAGAACTGATATTTTAGCGGAACCCGGCAAGTTTTTATTAGTTGCAGGTATTAATAGTTTAGCACCGGAGAATATAGGAGTGGTTAATAACAAAGGTTATGATTTGGAACTGGGATGGCAGGAGCAGTTATCTTCAGGTTTTAGCTATTTCGCAAAAGCTATTTATTCCAATGCTAAAAATACGATAGCTGAAAGGAACGAGGCGAACCAGCCTTATGATTATTTGCGTGAAACGGGTCGTTCCATCGGGCAGTTTTTGGTTACCAGTTTGACGGCTTCTTCCAGTCTTACGAACAAATAGCGGCCTCTCCGCAACAATTTGGTTTATCTAACCTGGCGCCGGGAGATATTAAATACAAAGATATTAACCAGGATGGTATTGTTGATCAAAATGACCAAACGGCTATTGGATATAGCACCCTGCCCGAAATTACTTATTCACTTTCAACCGGGGTCGGTTATAAAGGTATTGATATTAGCTTGCTGTTTCAGGGAGCTGCTCGCAGCTCTGTATATATGGTGGGCGACCTTGGCTGGGATAACAGCTGGGGTAATTATTATGAAGAACATATTAATAGGTGGACACCGGAAACCGCGCTCACAGCTACTTATCCCAGGTTTTTACAAAAGTCAGACGGCAATAATCAAAACTATTATGCCTCTGATTACTGGCTGAGAGATGGTAGCTATTTAAGATTGAAAAATGTTCAGGTGGGATATTCTTTTCCTAAATCTTTATATAGAAAATTACCGCTGACATCAGTGCGTTTTTTGCGAATGCTTTTAATCTATTGACATGGGATAAAGTAAAAAGAGTAGATCCGGAATCAAACCCCGACAGGAATTCTGGGCAATTTTACCCGCAACAACGTATTGTGAATTTTGGTGTAAATGTTGGTTTCTAAAAACAAAAAACAGGAAGGATGAAAAAGATATACTTTTTAATTTTAATCGCCGTACTATCTCTGAGTTGTAATAAGGAGGGGTTGCTAGATAGTACAGATTTAGATGAACTCACAGACGAGAAGGTATTTACAGATGTTGAAAATACAAGGAGGGCGCTAATAAACTTGTATGGCAACATGCGTCAGGCCAGTAATAATAACAGTGGCAGTTTTTCTCAGCTGTTTGATATGAACGTTACTGTTGCTATGTTGGATAATGCAACAGATGATGGTGCCGGTAATACCACACGTAATGCTGGTATTTCACCTGGCATTCAAAAATATATAACAGGAGCTATTTCAGGAACCTCTAATCCTGTAGTGTTAACTCATCCGTGGAGATTTTTTACAGAAGCATCCGCAACGCTAATATATTTCTTGCCAATATTGACAAATGCCCTATGACAGAAGAAGAGAAAAGGAGTAGTGCTAATCAGGCACGCTTTTTAAGGGCTTATTATTATCACGAGTTGTTCAGATGGTTTGGACCATTGGTTATTACCACTGAGCCTATTGACCCATTTATTTTTGACAGCACTAAGCGCGAAAACTTAAAAACGACTGTCGACTTTATAGTAAATGAGTTTGATGCTTTGTCGCAGGATGGTGCTTTACCAGATAGATGGGAAGGCTCAGAATATGGTCGTGCTACTAAAACAGCTGCAATGGGATATAAGGCAAGGACTTTGTTATATGCAGCCAGTCCTCTCTATCAGGAATCAGGAGTAACATGGGCGCAGGCAGCACAGGCAGCTTTAGATCTTATTACTTATGCAGATAGCAGAAGTCTGCACAGTCTTTATGTGGCGCCGGGAGAACCCAATAAAAACTATTCACGCTATTTTAATGAACGTGCTAATGCTGAAAATATTTTGGTGTATTTGCGAGATCCAACAAATGATCTTTACAATTTATTTCCGGCTTTTAACCCATGGAATGTAAATAAAGAATTGACCACCGTACCTACACAATGGCTGGTGGATTGTTATGATATGGCTGACGGTTCAGAACCAATTGTAGGATACAATGCGGATAACAGTCCTATCATTAATCCTGCGTCAGGATATAATGAACAAGATCCATATAAGAATCGTGATCCCCGGTTTTATCAAACCATTCTATATCATGGCGCCACCTGGCCCAATGTAAATAAAGGAAGAGCAACTGTAGATATAAGAACGCCTAATAATTGGGGTAGTGGTTATTTCCTGGTAAAATATCTGGATGATCGTATTGACCATAGAGATGGAGGTACCACATCAATGAACTTTATAATGATGCGCTATGCTGAAATCTTATTGGACTATGCAGAGGCTATAAATGAAGCAGAAAATAACGCAAATGCAAGATTGATGGCGGTTGAACAATTAAATAGGATAAGAGAACGTGCTGGCATTACCAATCCTTTAAACGCGGCTGACTTTACACAGGCTACACTAAGAGAAAGGATACGGAAAGAGCGCCGCATAGAACTTTGTTTTGAAGAACATCGTTTTTTCGACATCAGGAGATGGATGATAGCAAAAACAGTGATGAATAAACCAGCAATTGGTATTACGATTCGTGGAGGACAGTTTGTACGATCCCGGTTAGATAATAGAAATTATAGTGATCGGATGAATTTGTTGCCTTTACCAGTTGACGAGGTAAATAATGCACCTTTAATTTATCAAAATCCGGGCTATTAATAAATATCATAAGATTCAGAAACCTATTATAAGAACAGTATAGGTTTTTACCAGAGCATTAAAAAAGAATAAAATCAAACACATGAAAAGAAGTATTTATCTGTTAGCGGTTATAGGAACCATTTTATTTTTGACATCCTGCGCTAAAGATGTTGAAGATGTAAATTTTGTTCCTGAAGTAAAAATATCGTTTCAGGAAGGCGGGATAGCAATATTGTTAAGGTTGAAAAGGGCGTTAATCAGTATACTGCAAAGATTGATGTACAATCATCCGGATCGATCATCAACATTTTTGAAATTTATACTGCTGACGCTAAAACCGGTAACCGTGATACATTGATTACCGAAACAGCCAGATCTTTTGATGATGGCCAGGCAAATTATTCTGCAACTTATACCATACCGGATCTTTCTGAGAACAGGTGTATCAAAGTAGTGGTTACAGATACATTAGGCCGTGTATATGAAAAAAATCTTGTAGTAAAGATCACGCCATCGGTAGTCTTTTCGACTGTAGCTAAAATAGAAACCGTTGAGAATTTTTATGGCCCGTATTATGCCACCTGGTTATCCGGAAGAGTATATATGCGCAAGCATACCGATTATAAAAATGAAATTGATTTTAGTTTGGGCGATGTAGTCATTGCTTCAGAAGGCGCTACTGTTCTGCCAGCATTGATAAACCCGGCACAGCGGTCTGCAAATGGTCTGCTAACAATAGAAGGTTTACAAAGCGCAACATTTGATTCAACCACATTAAGCGCTGCAGAGTACAACGGAATATCCCAGGTAAATGCGGGGGCCATCGCGTCCTTACCTGATCCGACCCAGAATGTAATACCCATTCGAAGCGGAAAAGTATATTTGTTTAAAACGGCCAACGGTAAAAAAGGGTTGATACATATATCCGCGCTCACTCAAAAAAGCGGTACTATAGAAAATACAAATGGGGAATGGGTGGCGCAAACTAATTATTACGAAGCTACTCTAAGTTCAAAAACCGTTTTGCCATAAAGCTTAAGAAAAGGATATTGGCAATATCTTAAGTTGAGGCGTATTAGTATTTACAATGTATAGAAGCTATAAAAGGTTTTCTATACATTGTTGTTTTATACTAAAATTTTTATAATGCTTAAACTTCTTTAATTATAAAAGGTCAAAATACACAATGCATATTCGTATATTTTCTTTCCTCTTCTTTTACATTATTTCAATAAATGCATACGCCCAGAAAAAATCAAAGCCTAATATAATTGTCATTCTTGCAGACGACATGGGCTTCTCTGATATTGGCTGTTACGGCGGCGAAGTGCAAACACCCAATATTAATAATCTTGCTAAAGAGGGAATTCGTTACAAACAATTCTATAATGCAGCACGCTGTTGCCCCACAAGAGCTTCGTTGGTAACTGGTCTTTACCCCCATCAGGCCGGAATGGGATGGATGGCCGCGGCCGATTTGGGTACACCTGCCTATCAGGATAATCTGAATAATGAATGTGTAACAATCGCAGAAGTATTAAAACCTGCAGGTTACAGCACTTATATGACAGGAAAATGGCATCTTACTAACGAAAGAAAAATAGATGGATATGTAACCGACAACTGGCCCGTGCAACGCGGATTTGACAGGTATTTCGGCATTATTCCCGGCGGGGCCAATTATTATACGCCAATAATTTATAGCAATAATAAGCGATACAAGGCTCCAGAAAATTTTTACTTGACTGATGCGATCAGCGATACAAGTGTTAAATATATTCAAGAACATTTTACAGGAAATGCGGACAATCCATTTTTTATGTATGTCGCCTATACATCGCCACACTGGCCTTTGCATGCTCCGAAAGAAGTTATAGAAAAATATAAAAATACTTACTCGAAAGGCTGGGATGCTACCCGTGAGGCAAGGTTTAAAAGGCAAAAAGAAATAGGACTTTTTGATAATGATACAAAACTGACACCGCGTGATGCAAGAGTGCCAGCATGGAGTACTTTGGATGAAAAAGCTAAAGAGGAAATGAGCATGCGTATGGCTATTTATGCCGCACAGATCGACATCATGGATCAGGGAATTGGTAGAATAGTTAACAGTTTAAAAGAACTGGGGCAGCTGGATAATACACTTATTTTATTTTTAAGTGATAACGGCGCTTGTGCTGAATATATCAGCAGTGGAAAAAGTAAAGCAGTTGATGGAACAGAAGAAACTTTCGAGAGTTACCGTATCAATTGGGCAAATGTAAGTAGTACACCATTTAAAGAATATAAACATTTCACACATGAAGGTGGTATTGCTACACCGTTGATCGTGCATTGGCCCGACGGTGTAAAGAAGGATCTTAATAATCATTTTGTAACGGAATATGGCCATCTAACAGATATTATGGCAACCTGCGCTGATGTAGCAAAGGCTACATATCCTGCTACATTTGAAGGACATGAAATTGTGCCAATGCAGGGCAAAAGCCTTGCTCCACATTTTGTGGGAAAAAGTAACAACAGGGGAAAAGTTTATTGGGAGCATGAAGCTAATATTGCTTTACGTGATGGTAAATGGAAACTGGTCGCCAAGACTGAAGAAGACAATCAGTTTAGTGAGTCTGGATTGCAATTGTATAATATGGAAACTGATCCGACAGAGATGAACGATTTAAGCAAGCAACAACCTGAACGTGTTCAATCAATGTATAAAGAATGGAATAGTTGGGCTCATAGCATTGGTGCCTTTCCATTAGACACGCGGGAATACAATGTTAGAATGCGTGCTTATAAACGTGTAATAAACGGAAGCTTTGATGATAACCTGGGAGGATGGAATATTAAAGTGGGAGAAGATGCAAATGCAACTATAGATATTGATGAGACAGGTCAGATCTCTGGTAAAAAATCAGCGATGATCAGCATGACAAAACCTGGAAACAAGCCCGCTGCGGTAAATATGAACTGGGCTTTTCCTGTAAAAAAAGGAGAGCGATTTGAGATAAAGCTTAAAACGAAATCCAAGACGGCTACTTCTTATTTTGCCCGTCTTGAAAAAGCAGATGGCAATGCTGAAAAAATCATTAATGAAAATATTAAAGTAGGAAATAAACTTAATGATTTTCATTTTACATCCGCTCCTGCACCCGAAGCCGGCAGTTACAAACTGGCGCTGTATTTCGGTACATTAAAGCCAGGTGACCAGGTTTGGTTAGACGACATAGAACTGATTACACTAAAAAATAATTATGCTGAAGCGATTGCTTTTTATATGTTTATTGATGCCTTTCATGGCTGTGGCTCAGAACAAGAAACATGTCCTGTTAGTAAGTATTGATGGCTTTCGCCCCAATTTTTATAAGGAAGATGTTTGGAATGCTCCAACCTTAAAACGCTTGCAAGCCGCAGGTGTTTATGCAGATGGAGTGAGCAGTATTTTTCCTTCGGTAACTTATCCATCACATACAAGCATTGTAACTGGTGAGTTGCCAGGGCGTCATGGCATTTATTACAACGTTCCCTATGATTCAAAAAAAGGTGAATGGTATTGGAATGAAAGTGCTATTAAAGTGCCAACAGTTTGGGATGCAGTTAAGGCAGCGGATTTAACATCGGGTGCGGTTATGTGGCCGGTAACAGTGGGTGCGCCTATCGATTATAATTTCCCTGTACGCAGGGCAGATAATGATGAAAAGACAGACCAGCTATCTGTTACTAAGCCTTATGTTACGCCATCTAATATGCTTAATGAAATGCAACAAAAGATCGGAACATTATCACCTAAAGATTTTAATCACGATAATATGGATATCACCATTGGTAAAATGGCATCTTATATTATCAAAACACATAAACCAGATTTAATGGCTGTGCATTTTATCGGGTTAGATCATGCGCAGCATGACGTGGGAAGGAAGGAGCAGAAGTGACACGTGCATTAGCGGTAATTGATAGCATGCTAAACGTGGTTTTGTCGGCTTACGAATCGGCCGGTATATTGAATAATACTGATGTGATCATTACAGGTGATCATGGATTTGTTTCTGTTCAATACAATATTTCACCTAATACATTATTAGCTAAGGCAGGTTTGATAACTGATAAAGATTGGAAGGCTAAATTTCTTTCTACGGGTGGATCTGCGTTTTTGTATTTAAAAGATCCTAATGATAAAGCAACTTTAAATAAAGTGGTAGAACTGTTGCAAAATGTGGCGCCAGCTGATCAAAAGTATTTCAACATTATAGAGCGTAAGGAATTAGATAAAATGGGTGCCAACCGGAAGTAGCGCTGGCTTTGGCAGCAAACAACATGGCTGCTTTAAATGGAAATACGGAAGGATCTCTGATTAAACGTAAAAAAATATAAACGGTTCACACGGGCATGATCCACGTATGCAGGAATTGTTTACAGGATTTATTGGCAGCGGCCCATCTTTTAAAAACGGTGTTAAAGTTGACCATTTGGCGCTTACCGATATCTCGACATTGATTAGTGATATACTTGGGTTAACATTCAAATCACCAACAACAGAACTAAAAAAGAAAATATTAAAAGATTAATAGTATGGCTTTAATATATAGATACGCCTGCTTGTTATTATGTTTCTGCATTTCAACTGCATTATCTGCGCAGCAGAGTAAGAAGCGTCCTAATATTGTTGTGATCATGGCCGATGATCTGGATTCAAGACAATTGAGTTGTTATGGCGGCACTAATCTCAAAACAACGAATATTGATAAGCTTGCATCAGAAGGCATGTTATTCAACCATATGATCGCTTCAGAAGCCATGTGTGTGCCCACAAGGGCTTCATTATTTACCGGACTATATCCTGCAAGGCATGGCTCTTTTCAAAATCACAAACCTGTTTTTGATAACCTGAAAAGTATTTGCCATTACCTGGATGCACAAAATTATACTGTTGCACTAACAGGTAAAAATCACAGCACAAAACCTGAATCTGTTTTCCCTTTTAAGTTTATTGAAGGCTTTCAGCCTAATTGTGTAGCGCCAACTGATGATTATTCTTTAGACAGTGTAAGACAATTTATAACTGCTCAGAAAGACCCGTATTGCTTGTTTGTGATGAGCATTAATCCGCACGCGCCGTGGACTTTAGGCGATCCTTCAGAATTTGATGCCGATAAATTAAAGCTTCCGCTACATTGGGTAGATACTAAACAGGTTCGCGAGCAGTTTCGTAAATATCTGGCAGAAAGGCGGCTCGATAACCAGGTAGGTGATATTATGAAACTATTGCAGGAAACAGGACAGGATAAAAATACAATACTGATTTTTTTGGGAGAACAAGGCGCTCAGTTCCCGGGTGCGAAATGGACGCTTTGGGATGCTGGACAAAAAAGTTCCATGATTGTTCGCTGGCCTGATGTTGTAAAACCTGCCAGTCAAACAGACGCCATTGTTCAGTATGAAGATATAACGCCTACGTTTATTGATATTTCCGGCGGTACACCTATTGCAAATCTTGATGGCAAAAGTTTTCTTAATGTACTAAAAGATCAAAAATCAAAAGGCCGCGATTTTGCTTATGGTATACATAATAATATTCCCGAAGGGCCTGCTTATCCCATGCGCAGTATCAGAAGTACTCAATACAAGTTGTTGTTAAACCTTACTCCGGAAAAAAATATCATATCAAGTATATGATGAATCCTAATAAAAAAGATAGTTATTGGAATGGCTGGGTAGACAAGGCTAAAACAGATACACATGATCAAAAACTTATTGATCGGATTGTGAATCATCCTGCTATTGAATTTTACGATATAAAAAAAGATCCATATGAACTGAATAATCTTGCCGGAGATCCGAAGTATAAAAGTTTAATAAAAGAGTATAGTTCAAAATTACGGATGTGGATGAAGCAACAAGGAGATACCGGCGCTTCAATGGATATTAATTATAAAAAGAAAAATAAAGAATAAATGAGGTTAAGAAAATCACTTATTATCTTATGCTTATCCGTAATGTGGATGCCTGCAATTTATGCGCAGCAAAAGCCTAATATTATTTTTATACTTGCCGATGACTTGGGTTCATCTGAGTTAGGTAGCTATGGTAATACCTTCAATGAAACACCTAATCTTGATCAATTAGCAGCAGAAGGCATGAGGTTTACACAGGCTTACTCAGCAGCACCAATTTGTTCGCCAGCTCGTGCAGGTTTTATTACCGGTCAATACCCTGCACGCATACGTATTACAGACTTTCTTGATAACGAAGCACCAAGATATTTAGATCCAGCAAAGTATTATACCTTGAATGAGGCATTGTCTTCAGCAGGTTACCGCACAGGCATAATTGGTAAATGGCATTTGGATACCAAATTCAGTAATCCCATCGGAAATCCCCAGCAGCATGGGTTTGACGAGGTAATAGGTTCTGAAACGAAGTATATCGCTGATGGCGACTATTTCTATCCTTATGATAAAATATCCACTTTCAAAACCGGATCGGATAATGAATACCTTACGGATCGGCAATGCAGCGAAGCTTCTGGCTTTATTGAAAGAAATAAGGATAAGCCATTCTTTCTGTATTTGTCGTTTTATAGTGTTCATACAAGGTTAGATGCTCCGGAAGCTTTAGTGAAAAAATATAGAAATAAGTTTGACACAAAATATGGCAATGGCGCCGCAGCTAAATTTTATGATGATCCGAAAAATCAACGTCACGAAGGCAAGCATAACGATAATCCCTATCTGGCTGCAATGATTGAAAGTATTGACAATGGTGTTGGAAGTGTTATGGAAACTTTAAAGAAAAATGGATTGGATAAAAATACTTTGGTCGTGTTCTTTTCTGATAATGGAGGCGTAGCAGGTTTTGCAAATAATGGTATTTTGAGAATGGGTAAATCCTGGTTGTACGAAGGTGGCATCAGAGAAAACCTGATTACACGTTGGCCTGCGGCGATAAAAGCCGGAACTGTTTCTGACATTCCTGTTTGTGGTATTGATTTTTATCCTACCTTTTTGGAGATGGCAGGTATAGAGAATAAAGCTGGTAATATTGTTGATGGGAAAAGTATTTTAAATGTTTTTAAAGGTAATAAATGGAGTGAACGAGAGGCGCTTTTCTGGCATTATCCTTCTGAAACAGGAAAATGGGTACCTCGCATGTGCAGCGCTGTAAGAATGGGCAATTACAAATTGCTTTATTTTTATGCAGACAAGAAAATCGAGTTGTATGATTTATCAAAGGATCCGTCTGAGAAGAACGATATTGCAGTTTCACAACCGCAAAAAGTAAAGGAATTGAAAGCTGCGCTTGATAATTGGAAGAAAGAAGTAAAAGCAGAAGTGCCGAACATAAATGCTATAAAAGCAAAAAAGAAAAAGAAGCCATAACCTTTATGCACCTCTCTAAACTATTTAATAGTTGAAGTATAAGGAAACGATATTGCTGCATGATGTGAAACTATTGTTGAAGATGATCAGCTTTTTGCTGCTCCTAATTGTCTGCACTTGCAATATTGTATGTGGCCAACAGGTGCTGTTTAGAAATTATAGTGTTAATAATGGAATGTCTTCAAACACTGTATGGAATATCATACAGGATGATCAGGGATACATGTGGTTTGGTACTAAAAACGGGTTGAACCGTTTTGACGGACACACGTTTAAAGTGTATCAGGCACAAACCAATCCGTCTCCCACATCAGGCAATAGCTTTGTTCATTCCATATGCCGGTACGATAGCACCAGGTTTTGGATAGGCACAGAAGATGGCTTGTATGTGCTTGATCTTGTTAAGGAGCAATTCTCAAAAATAAAAGTGTTAGGCAGTGATATTATATTTTCTATCTTAAGAGACAATAAAGGGGCGATGTGGGTGGGCACCCGAAGTAATGGTTTATATAAATATGATGCTGCAAAAAATCATTTCTCAAATTACAGGAAGGGCGCCGGCAGTCGCTCTATTTCACATAACCAGATACGGAGGTTACAGCAGGATAATGATGGCAATATTTGGATTGGCACATTTGGAGAAGGAGTAGATGTATTGAATCCCGCAACTGGCTTGGTTCGAAATATAAAGTCAGGCAACACAGATCAGCATATTTCCAGCAATTTTATTTTATCGCTTTACAAAGATCTACGTGGAAATATTTGGATAGGAACATTGTCAGGCGGATTGAATTGTTGGTTAAAAGATCAGCAGCGTTTTAAAACATATAAAACTGGTTCGCCCAATGGTATAAGTGATAATATAGTACGGGCTATATATCAGCCGGACGCCAGTAAATTATATGTTGGGACTGAGAAAGGTTTAAATGTGCTGGATATTGCGGAGGATAAATTCCGGCATTATACTAATAACTCAAACGATCCTTACAGTATCAGCGATAATGCAGTTTATTCCATTTATCCTGATAAGGAAGGTGGTATTTGGGTGGGCACTTATTTTGGAGGTGTAAACTATTTTACAGAAGGCGGGCCAGGATTCAATTTTTATTACCATACCGGAGCTGCTGATGGTTTATCAGGAAAAGCGGTGAGTTGCTTTTTAGAAGATAAGCCGGGTTATTTTTGGTTGGCACAGAAAATGGTGGACTGAACTATTTCGATTCATATTCGGGAACATTTAAAAAGTATCCTTTCAATCCTCACCAGGAAAAATTATCTTATAACAATATACATGCTTTGTATAAGGATAAGGAAGGTAATTTATGGGTGGGCACATTTAGCGGTGGCCTTAATGTAATTAACCTGAACACCGGTAAAATAAAGCGATATACAAGCAATGCTGGTGATCCTACATCTTTAAGCAGTAATAGTGTATATACGATTACTGAAGATCGAAGTGGTAATATTTGGGTTGGTACTGTAAAGGGTTTGAATATCTATAACAAAGAAAAAGATGCATTTACACGTGTTACTGGCATGGACCTGCAAAACAGTTGTATCTACGAAGTGTATGAAGATGTGCCTGGAAATATATGGGTGGCCACATACGAAAATGGTATTGTTTGTAGAAAAGCCGGTACATCAGATTGGATTAAATATTCAACTCAAAATTCTGCGATCAGTTCTAATCGTGTAATCTCTTTACATGATGATGGTGTTGGCAATCTTTGGTTAGGAACGGATGGAGGAGGACTTAACAAGTTTGATATAAGAAGCCAGAAATTTACAAGTTTTATGGGACGTACGGGAATGGCTTCCGTGGTATTTGGAGTGTTGCAGGACAAGTCAGGAAGGCTGTGGTTGTCTACTAATGACGGGATATTGAAGTTTTCTGAAAAACCTTTTACTATTCTTTCTTTCGCTAACTCTGGCAATTTTAATAACAGGCTTTATAATTACAATGCTTATTATTCCGGTTCTGACGGGCGCATGTTGATGGGAGGTATCAACGGTTTTAGTACATTCTACCCAAGTCAACTTAAACTGGTGCCCGACGAAAATAATCTTGTCTTAACTAATTTCAAATTATTTAATAATGAGGTTTCTTTCAATGACAAGGAATCGCCATTGTCTGAATCACCCGGCTTTGCAAAAGCAATAACACTGGCACACAATCAGTCGGTAGTAAGCTTTGAATATGCAGCTTTAAATTATAAGGATCCTGATAGAATTCGTTACGCTTACAAGATGGATGGCTTTGATGATAACTGGAATATGGTTGGCACACAGCGCAATGCCACTTATACTAATCTTCCTCCCGGAAGTTATACATTCCAGGTAAAGACTGATGTTTATGGAAATTGGAACGAATCAATAACAGCTATTAACGTAACAGTAAGACCTCCGTTTTACCGAACAACTCTTGCTTATATATTTTATATAATATTAATTGGAGTGGGTATATGGTTACTTAAAAATTATTTTAAACGTAGAGAACAAAGTAAAAATGCTATTAAGCTTGAGCGTATGAAGGCGCAGAAAGAACATGAGTTTTACCAGCAAAAAATAGACTTCTTTACTACGATGGCGCATGAGATAAGAACACCACTCTCACTTATTATGGCGCCACTGGAAAAGCTTCTGGCAATCGAAAATAAATCGGAAACTGTACAGCAGCTAAATGTGATGGAACAAAACACACAAAGGTTGTTGACTTTGGTTAACCAGTTACTTGATTTCCGTAGAATTGAAAGTGATATTTATACCATAAAAAAGAGCGGCTTGAGCTGGTTTCTTATATCCACTCTTTGTATTCGAGGTTTTCACCGATCGCATCTCAAAAAGGTATCAAATTTAATATGTCAACCGAGGTGAATCAGCTACATATAAATGCTGATGCAGAAGCGCTTCAAAAAATAATAAGTAACCTTCTTATAAATGCATTCAAATTTGCAAAATCATTCGTAGAAATAAAGATCAGTCTACCAGATTTGAAAGATGATCCACAAAAAACCGTGTCAGTAAGTGTATCTGATGATGGGGTTGGTATACCGCAGGCCGAACTACAGCACGTCTTTACACCATTCTTCAAAGTTTCTTCACCTGAACATAAAATAAAGAATATCGGAGGCACCGGCATTGGACTGTCGCTTGCTAAAGCACTTGCCGAAAAGCATGAAGGTGAACTTAATGTTGAAAGCAAGCCCGGTACTCAAACAGTCTTCATGCTTACAATACCATACGAGCAGCGACCAGGTTCTGCTATTCAGGAGCCAGATGTTGAGTTAGTAGACGATACGGTAAGGCCAGGTATACTGATAGTTGAAGATGATCTGAATATGCTTGATTTTATTGTAACAAATTTTAAAGGAGAAGGGTATCATACATTTTCTGCTGCAAACGGCGCGGAAGCTTTGAAAATACTGGAAGTGCAGCCTGTAGAACTTGTGTTATCTGATGTGATGATGCCTGAAATGGATGGCATGACTTTATGTAAAAAGATAAAAAATAGTATCGACTTTAGCCATATTCCTGTTATTCTTTTAACGGCCAAAGGTAATAGTGATGCGGAGTTACAGGGAATTGAAAGCGGAGCGGATGCTTATGTAGTAAAGCCTTTCAAGTGGAAGCATATTACAGCTCTTGTAAAAAATTTATTGGAAACAAGAAGCCGGCTTAAAGAAAAGTTTAACCAGCAACCTCTTGCTGACATTGCTACTATTACAACGAATACACATGATAAAAAATTTATTGAAACTATTACAAGCATAGTAGAAGAAAGAATAGACGATTATCGCTTATCGGTTGAAGAATTAAGTAAGGAAATGGCCATGAGCCGTTCAACACTTCATAAAAAGGTAAAAGCTGTAACGGGGCATGTTCCAAACGAGTTTATAAGATTGATACGCTTACGAATGGCAGCCAAGTTATTGATTTCAGGAGAGTATAATATTTCAGAAGTAGGTTATAAAACAGGGTTTAATTCTCCGTCTTATTTTACACGCTGTTTCATACAGCAGTTTAAATTAACGCCAAGCGAATTTTTGGAAAAACATCAAAATGGTGATTTAGGTAAAGTAGATGAGTTACTTGTAAATGATTCGATAAACAAGAAAAAGTAATTACAATGAAGACTATCTTTTTTAGTGTTGCATGTTTATTGTGTAGCGCCATAGCTTGTGTGACATATGCACAATCAAAACCCAATATAATCGTAATTGTAGCTGATGATTTTGGTTGGGGCGATGTAGGTTTTCACAAAAGTGAAATTCGCACTCCCAATCTTGATCAGCTTGCAAAAGAAGGTGTGATCTTGAATCGTTATTACGTATCACCCATTTGTTCGCCCACACGAGCTGGTCTTATGACGGGCAGATATCCGGATAGATATGGCTTGCGCGACAATGTGATAGCACCCTGGCTGAACTTTGGCATTGATACAACTGAACGTTTCCTCCCACAATATCTTGCTAATGCAGGTTACAAAAACAGAGCAGCTATTGGGAAGTGGCATCTTGGCCATTCTGCCAGGAAATATCTTCCATTAAACAGGGGGTTCACGCATTTTTATGGCCACTATAATGGTGCCATCGATTACTTTACTCACGAAAGAGAAGGCGAGTTGGATTGGCATAATGACTGGAATACCAGCCATGATAAAGGTTACTCAACTGATCTTATAAGTGATGAAGCTGTAAAGTGTATTAAGAAATATAAAGATGACGGATCGTTTTTCCTGTATATCGCATACAATGCACCTCATGGACCATTACAAGCTAAAGAAGAGGATTTATTGAAATATGGATTTGATCCGGCAAAGCCATTATTTGGTGAAGCTAAAGGATCCAAAGAACAGGGACGAGGCAATACACGCAGGCAAACTTATTCGGCTATGGTTAGCAGCATGGATGAAGGTATTGGTCGTATTTTATCTGCATTAAAAGAATCCGGAATTGAACAGAATACATTGATATTGTTTCAAAGCGATAACGGCGCAGAACCCAATGCAGGCGGCAGCAGCGGTGAATTAAAAGGAGAAAAGTTTCAGGAGTGGGATGGGGGTGTACGCGCAAATGCAATGATTAAATGGCCCAACGGCTTTAAAGGTGGCAGGAAAAGTGATCAGCTTTGCAGTTACGTTGATATACTACCTACACTTTGCGCTGTAGCTGGTGTTCAGACAACACCGCAAAAAAACTGGATGGTATTAATGTGCTGGCTTCTCTAACTGATCAAAAGAAAATTTCACGTGGTTTATTTTTAGGACATGGCAGTTTTATCATGGACGAATGGAAACTGGTGAAGGCAAACAGCGGTAATGAAAAAATGAAACATACGGATGATGTGCTTTACAACATCGTTAAAGATCCAACAGAAAAAAATAATGTACGAAAAGAGCATCCTGATAAATACAAAGAATTGCTAGAACTGGTGAAACCTTACGATAATATTGAAAGCTCTTTGGTAGTGCCTCCTTATGGCCAGGGCAGAAAGACATTTAAAGCTCCAAAAGAATGGAGTATCGAAAAATAAAAAGTGAATATATTTTTCGTTAAAAAGCCCGCGTGTAGCGGGCTTTTTAGATAGTTTTCGAGACTTAGAGTGAGCTATATTGTATGATCGATAGAACTCATTACTTTTTGCATAAAGCCATTTAATGCGTCTTTTTCAGATTCGCCTGCGGCCACCATTTCATGCACTTCCAAGGCTCCGCAGCAATTTGATATAAGTTCGCCAATGATATTCAGTTCTTCTTCTTTAATTGAAGAAGCCTCACTTATACTTTCTAATACTGATATGGTATGTTCTATTTTTTCCCGAGAACAAGTACGCTGTATCTGTCTAATTACCGGCAACTTCATTGATCAAATTTTTTAATTGTTCTTCTTTGTTTGTTTGAACCTGGTTCACCAATAAGCCATTGTTAAATCCGGCAAATGTTGGCAGGTTATTTACTGCAGCCAGTTTACGGCTTAATGGAAATTTTTCAGCATCTGCAATTACAAAAACAGTAGTTTCGTTTTCGCCGGATAACCTTTTAAATTTGGGTTTCATCAATCGACAATTGCCACACCATCCGGCAGAGTATTGTACAACCACTTTAGAATGTTGCGCTACAATTTCCTGCAGGTTATCATTTTCTAATTCTAATAACATAGTTTGATTTTTAATTTCTTGAAAAGTATTCAGCCACGCCTTCGTTGGTTGCTTTCATCGCTTCTTCACCATCTTCCCAGTTTGCCGGACATACCTCACCAAATTTCTCAACATGTAATTGAGCATCTAACAAACGTAGATATTCATCAATATTACGTCCTAGGGGAAGATCGTTGATAGACTCATGTCTTACAATACCTTCTTTGTCTATCAAAAACGTGCCACGATAAGCAACGGGAGCGCCGTTAAAAGACCATTGTCTGGTATCGCTGTTAAATAAGTATTCACCAGCCAGCACACCATAGTTCATGGAAATGATTTTTGATGCATCAGCAATAAGAGGATACGTAACGCCATTAATGCCACCGTTCTCTTTAGCTGTATTCAGCCAGGCGAGATGCGTTTCCTCGGTATCTGTCGAACAGCCGATCACAACAGTGTTTCTCTTTTCAAACTCTGCTAACTTTTCCTGGAAAGCATGAATTTCAGTTGGGCAAACAAATGTAAAATCTTTGGGATAGAAGAATAGGATAATATGTTTGTTACCTATGTATTGATCCAGAGAAAAATTTTCAACGATCTCTTCTCCATTAATAACTGCACCCGAAACAAAGTGGGGCGCTTTTTTGCCAGTTAATGCCATATTATAAAATTTTAAATAAAAACTTTTTAATCTTTAATGGCAGGCAACGTTATAAGCGGTGCAAAAGTATTTGTTTTGAAAGCGTAGGCAAAAAGATTGGAGTTAAATCATAATTGTATTTTCTAATAGAGCTATAGATAAAATCGATAGCAGATAAGATCTTTATAAAGTTTAATAATAAGCTGGAATTGCCTGTAGTTTACAAAAATGAGGCGTCCGCTAGTTCTTTATTAACCATTGCGCCTGTTAAACTACCTGCAGCAACTGCATTGGCCACAGAGCGCATGGGTGACGAATTATCACCACAGGCAAAAACTCCGTTAACGGTCGTTCTTTGAAAGCTGTCAATAC
Organism: Paraniabella ginsengisoli; assembly: GCF_022513635.1. Lineage (GTDB taxonomy): Bacteria > Bacteroidota > Bacteroidia > Chitinophagales > Chitinophagaceae > Niabella > Niabella ginsengisoli. The sequence continues at coordinate 582,286 of NZ_JAKWBL010000002.1, forward strand.
TAATATATCCTTGTTCTGTTATTTGGCAACCTAAAGATTGGAGGATATCAGTATGCTGAACAAACGGCACAGCGGCATATATAGCCTGAAATGCAATAGGCTCATGAGTTCCGAAATAAACGTTTTCAACATAGCCGTTTTGATGTTCGACTTTTTCAATTTTATTTTCTATAACAGATATGTTGTTTCGTTTTAGTTTTTTCAGTTGATCCTTATTAAAATCTGATGGCCCATTTGTCAAAATAGTCAGTTGATCCGTCAGGTTTTTGATCAATGAGGTCAAGTGCATGGCACGTTCGCCATTTGTTATCATAGCTGTTTTCGCATTTTTAAATTCATATCCGTGGCAATACGGACAGTGAATTACAGAAATGCCCCAGCACTCGGCAAGTCCGTCGATAGCTGGAAGCAGGTCTTTTATGCCGGTGGCGAATATCAGTTTTTGACAACTTATCTTCTTCCCATTCTTAGTAGTTATTTCAAATAAATCGCCTAACCGTTTCCCTGTAATAGCAAGATCATTCAGAAATTGTATTGTATCATATTTTTGAAGTTGTTCTTTTGCTTTTATATATATATCCTTTGGTGTAGAGCCATCCTGTGTTAAGAAATTATGTGAATGCGGTGTTTGCTGGTTACATGGTTCTCCATTATCGATTATTAAAACATTTCTTAATGATCTTCCTAACGACATTGCAGCTGAAAGACCTGAATAGCTTCCACCTATTATGATTACTTCAAAATCTGCTTGCTTCATAATAAATATTTTTTAGGACAAAGATAGACTTATTTTTATAAAATGCAACATGGTTGCATTTTATAAAAATGGCCGTAATGCTTTAGAAGTTTGATCACGATAAATTATTTAGTTAATAAGTCGGGTGTTTTCAAAGCTTCAATAAGATCGGTTGCCGTCATTGAAATCATCCCATACTTTGCAGCCGCATTATCACCTGCCGCGCCATGCATATAAACGCCCAGAATTGCGGCTTCATTAGGTTTATATCCTTGCGCCAAGATGCCAGTAATAATTCCTGTAAGAACGTCTCCGCTGCCGCCTTTTGCCATTCCTGCATTTCCTGTTGTATTAAAATATCCTTTTCCATCGGGTGTGGCAATAAAAGTATGATGGCCTTTTAGTATGATTATAATCTTTAAGTCATGTGCCTTTTGCAAAGCGGTATTTATTTTTTCAAGATCATTCATGTCGTTTCCAAACAATCTTGCATATTCTTTTGGGTGTGGTGTAAGGATGGAACCTGGAGGCAATAAGGATAACCAGTCAGGGTTTTCGGAAAGAATGTTAAGCGCGTCAGCATCTATAACCATTGGCTTTTGATAATCCTTTAATAGCTGATATAAAAAAGATGTGGTCATTTTTTCTTTGCCGATGCCTGGGCCAATACCGATCGATGTATAAGGTTTGAGATCATAATCTATATTGCTAATGATCTCGCTTTGCGTATCAATCCTGCACATTGCTTCTGGTGCGCTGATCTGCATGATTTCAACGCCTTTCGCAGGTACGTGTGCTGTTACAAGCCCTGCTCCACTTTGCAAGCAGGCTTTAGTTGATAGAACCGCTGCTCCCATTTTGCCATAGCTTCCAGCAATGATCAATGCATGGCCAAAATTTCCTTTATGCGAAAAAGCTTTTCTTAGTTTTATTATGGAAGAAATAAATTGTTGATCTACTAATTCAAAAGTTGTTTCAACTGAGTTCAAGTAGGAGGGATGAAGGTTGATATCTAAAATATGGACGTTGCCAAAATATTCTTCATTTTCGGGTAATAGAAAAGCAGCTTTAAAACATTGGAATGTTAAGGTGTTATTTGCTTTAATGGCGGTAAGTCCTTTTGATGAAAGATCCGTTAATAAGCCACTAGGCATATCGATGGCAACAACTTTATTATTTAATCTATTTATATATTCTACCAACTGCTTGCTAAATCCGTCAAGCGAGCGGTTAAGGCCTGTACCAAAAATCGCATCAATAATAATGGTGTCTGCTGCCAATGATGGTAATGAAATTTCTTTCAGATCGATAATAACAGACGCAACTTCTTTTAGGCATTTGTAATTAATATCAAAATCACTACTTCTTTTGCTAGCGGAATTTAGTAAGAAGACCTGAACAGCATGACCGCTAAGGCTTAATAAACGAGCAATAGCCAAGCCGTCGCCGCCATTGTTACCTGGGCCACAAAAAATGGCAAAGTTTTTATTAAGATATTTTTTATAAGCCAATCTGTACAAGCTGCTGACGCACGTTCCATTAAATCTATTGAAGCAATGGGTTCATGGTTAATAGTGAATTGATCCCATTCTCTTATTTGTATCGCACTTAAAAGTTTCATTCGCATATTTTTCCTTTGAAACAATAAATTCAAGCAGAACTTAAAGGTAAATTATAAATGCAAAAGTCTATAGGCTGAGCAATGTACAAAGTACAAGAGTGCGACGCAATTTTGATGAGTAATGTTCAACTGCTGATAACAAAAAAATATCAATGCTTCGGTTGCTGTAACTAACACAATTACTCTTGTGTCAGCTTTTCTTTTGGCCTGCACTTTTTTTGGAGTTTTGGAAATCTGCTTTTTCTTTGCTGGTGCCGTCTTAGAGGATGATTTCTTTTTAACAACAGTTGCTTTTTTGCAGGTTGCGATACTTTTTTCTTAGTAACTGCTACTGGTGCATCTTCGTCGACTTCTGTATCATTTTGTAAGTAGTCTCCAAAAACATTGTACGCAAGCTTTGCCGAATGATAGATATTGCTGTTATACTGATTGCCTAAAATGATAATAACTGCTTTTTCATCAATTAATCTTGCAAATGCCGGATTAAACCCGTGCCATTTTCCATTATGATAAATAACTTTTTTCCCATTTGGTAAATTTAGCATACGCCAGGCTAAACCATAGTTGTGTGTTGAGGGTGTTTCGTTACTCATTGGTTGATAAGCGGAATCAAGAAGAGACTGACTTATGAATTTTTCGCTGTAAAGTGCAGCGTCCCATTTTAGCATATCACGCGGAGTACTGTAAATATTTTTATCTCCATAAGTATGATCAAAAATATCCTGATCCCATATAGCTCCAGATGGTTTATAAGACATGATAACGCGGCCACTATCTGTTGGCGTATAAACAAAAGTATGTTTCATGCGCAAGGGTTTGAATATAGTTTCGTTCATATATTCCGGATATGGCTTGCCTGTCACCTTTTCAAGAATCAATGCTAATAAAACATAGTTGGTGTTGCAATAGCTAAAATGAGTGCCTGTTCTGTAACTTAGATCAGGCTTGTATTTGATCAGGAAATCTAATACGTCATTGTTACTTACCATTTGGTTGGGAGACCATTTTTCTTTGTCCTCCATGAAATAAAGATAGTTGGGCAGCCCGCTTCGATGACTAAGTAAAAGCTTTACCGTTACGCCAGGATAAGGAAAGGCTGGGAAGAACTTTGATACATCGTCATCTAAATGAATTTTACCTTGTTGCACCAATTTTAATATAGCCATACCAGTAAATGGCTTGCTTGTAGAAGCAAGATGGAAAGATGAGCTATCTGTGATCGGTGTGGTTTTAGCTCTCGGGTCTGTAAAGCCTACATATTTTTCATAAACAATATTGCCACCCTTGGCAACTATAACAGCTCCGTTAAAATTCCGGTTGATGAGTTTATGATCGAATAGTTGGTTCAGCTTAGCAGTATAACCGGCTAATTCTTCTTTTGTCAGTTTTTCTGGAGTGGGTAACTGTATATATGTGGAATCGGCTTGCAGAGTTTCCGATTCAGCGGATTTGGATTTACAACCAATAAAAAACAATGCCAGGCAAAGAGGAATGATAGATCGTCTCAAGGTTCTACTTTTTAAGGCTGCAAATGTAAATGTATAGCCCTCTAAATGTGTGGATGTTGACAAATATTTGAGTGATTTTAACAGTATATATAAATATGCATTCAAATTTATTTCGAGTTCAGAATTTTTTTGCTCTTGATTTAAATGCCGGTGCGGCGTTGATCATTCGAATTCTGATGATGGCATCGAGTTCTGGTTTGATTTCCGGATAGACTTTGGCAAGTTTAGCCAGGATTCCTAAAGCAAATGCTTGGGAAGCGATGGCTTCATTTGGGTCTTCTATAAATCGAAAACAGGCATCCATGATAACACCATGATGTACTTCCGGAAGATGAGGCAATTGATCAAACGCTCGTAATATATTTCTTCTTACCGCGGCGGGTTTATTGTCAGCATTCAGTTGTGTGATCAGCTTTTTATAATGTTTGTTTATTAGATCCGGATGGTTGGCTACACAATAGCTTAATGGCCAGGATGCGCGCTGTACAATGATTCTGTCGCTATTTAGAAACATGTTGAGTAATGTATCAAAATGCTTTTGGTTATCACCAACCCAATTTACAATTTCATTGGCCTGTTCCTTCGTGTAAGGCTTTTCCAGAATAGACAAAATATTCATGCTGTTAAAGTAAATATTTTTAAACTTTTTTGAAATTGTTTGGCAGTAATAAAAAAGCGATTATATTTGCACTCCCAATTTGAAAGGATCGGTAGTTCAGTTGGTTAGAATGCCGCCCTGTCACGGCGGAGGTCGCGGGTTCGAGTCCCGTCCGGTCCGCTAAAAAGGATTATCAGCAATGATGATCCTTTTTTGTTTTTACCCTACTATACTGTCACAGGATCGGCGTATTACGGCTCAACATCCTTTAGAGTATGGCAATTATAAGACCTTCAATGATGAACTGGCAAGGCTTAAAAAGATAGTAGAAGATCTTGTTACTTATGCAACTTTAAGGAAGATTCAGAACCGTGTTGAATTTGTAAAAAAATATTATTCTCCCGTTCTTGATATTAGTGATATCGAGGCAAAAGAAAAGGAAGCTGTTGAAGAAAAAAATAATCGAAATGTGTATAACCAGTTTGATGAATATATTAAGTCTAAAGAACGGCGAGTAAGTAAAGCAACCCTTACTGTCTATAGTAATGTAAAATCACATTTATTATCTTTTGAAGAATTTCGGAAAAGGGAAATTACATTTGATAGTTTTGATTTTGCCTTTTACGAAGATTTTGTTGATTATCTCGCTTTCGAGCATACTCATTTACGCCGTAAGGTTTTGTTGACCGGGCTAAAACTAAATACCATAGGAAAGACAATAAAACATCTTCGGGGTTTTATCAAAGACAGAATTAAAAGAAAAATTATTCAACCTATTGATCTGACCGATTTCAAAATACCAGAAGAAGAAAGTGATGCTATCTACCTCACTTATGAAGAAATTGCAAAAATTTATCAAACTGATTTATCAGAACATCCACATCTTCTTGAGTACAGGGATGTGTTTGTATTGGCTTGTTTAACCGGACTAAGGTTTTCAGATTTTTCCACCTTAAAGCCTGAAGATTACAACGGGATATGCTTTACAAAAAGCAGGAGAAATCTGATCATTGGGTAATTATTCCTCTGCGACATGAAGCCAAATTAATTTTTACTCGTCAGTTTAAAGGTAGAATTTCAACTTAACAAATGCAGAATTTAACAGGTATATTTTTATAAGTATATCCGAATAACTCCAGAGGAGGCCGCTAGAAAAGTAAAAGAGCTTTGGTTGGCAAGGGGTGATATGAAATTGACAAAAGAGACAATGAAAGAAATGACCTATCTTGTAATAAAAAATGATAAGGAGCTAAGCCCTGATAGGAATAAAACCTTTGTGCGTATTGTTGAGGTTGACAAAGATGGCACCAGACATTACTCTAAAGTGCTGGAGGCGGTAAAAGACTAACTCCTGTAGCAACGATGAGGCCCTCCATAGCTGCCATAGGCAGTATTATATGCAATTATTCATCTTCGCTTTTGGTTTTTTCCATATCGAAATTTAATACCTCACCTTCTAAACTTACAAACATGAAAAAACAATTATGCTTGTGCATTATTTTCAGTCTTTCCTTTTTTTGGTAAATGCTCAATGCGGTCCAACCCCTAATGACTGCGATGGAGACGGAGTGTTGAACGCTGTTGATGTTGATGATGATAACGACGGCATTCCTGATGTAGATGAGTGCAATACCACCAGTATTTTTGCCAATGGAGATTTTTCACAAGGGACAAATGGATCAGTTCCAACCGGATGGACAACCGGTACCACCCAAAATACGCAACTTCTTAGTCTTAATGCTGGTTAGGATTTACTAATGCTGATGCACCTTCCAGTAGTTTACCTTTTAATGTGGCTTATAGAACTGTTACCGCAGTATCCCTAACAAATGGCCAGCAATATAGCTTTTCTTATAAAACTGGATATACCAGCGCCAATCCTTGTGCAATAAATTACCGATTTATTTTATATTCCACGGATGGAACAAATAGTTTGTTAATAGGACCCGCTCTGACCACAGGTGGTGGTGGCGCGATTGGCACCCAGGTGCCTCAGGTTGTTAATGCAGCTGGCTTTGCAGCAAACCACGTCACTATTTCGGGTGATTTTACTTTTTCATTACCGACTGGTAATTATTACCTTGGATTTGTTATGCAAAAGGGAGCTGGTTGTGGAGGAGCGAGTCGAGACATTTTAAACGACGATATTGTTATTAATACGCCTTGTACTTTAGATACTGACGGGGATGGTATTTTTGATTTCCAGGATTCTGATAGCGACAACGACGGTTGTCCCGATGCTTTAGAAGGTGGGGCAAATCTCACAACCGCAAACTTGGATGCCAACAACCGGTTAACTGGAACAGTTGGTGTAAATGGAGCTCCTGCGATAGCCGGAAATGGCCAGGCGGTAGGGTCATCTCAAATCGCTGCAACGAGTGCCTGTGATCCAGTGTCTTACGTCACAACTGTACCTGTCGATGGCATGCCAGCCTTAACAAACTTAGGTGCGAATCCACTGCAAGGAAGTGATTCAGCGAGTGCGGTTAATCAACAAAGTTGGGTAGGAAGAAGTATTGCCATCACAACGCTACCTACCAATGGGTTTATACTAACGTATAATGGAACAGCTGTCACTGCTGGTCTAAGGATTGATGATTATGACCCGACATTGCTTACAATAGAACCAAGTGATGCAACTCCAACTGGAACAACAAGTACAACGTTTCAATATGCAGTTTTTGATGCGTCTGACGTACAAAGTTCTGCTTCCGATTATACTTTAAACTTCTCAATAGCGCTTCCTGTGAACTTTGGTTTGGTGGAAGCTACAATCACTGGCGGAGAATTAATTGTAAACTGGAGCAGTATATCTGAAACTAATAATGATCATTTTGAAGTGGACGTTTCAGCAGATGGTAAAACATTTACAAGTATAGGAAAAGTAGACAGCAAGGCTGAAAATGGTAACTCTTCTTCAGAACTTACATATAGCTTTTCTAAGGGAGTGTCTGGCGTGGTAGCAGGGATTTCTGTTTTATTATTGATGATAACCCCTGTTGCCAGAAGGTATAGGAAACTGCTAATGGCAGTCTTTTTGTTTGGTATTACCGTCTATATCATTTCTTGTAATAAACAGAACAAAGATGTCTTAGATACCTCTGGTGATGTATATGTGCGCATCGCGCAGGTGGATAAAGATGGTTCTACAAAGTATTCTAAAACTGTAAAAGCGAATAAAGAATAAAAATTGAACTCGTTTTCGTTTGTTAAAATCCCAGAATCAATCTGGGATTTTTTTAAGTTACTTTATAAATAACTAGACGTTCTTTGCAATCTGTTTTCTTTAACAGTCTGTAATGTTTAAAAAGATTCAGCATATCCTATTTTACAAAATTTTTTAAAATTAGATAAAAGATTATTAGCGTTGTACTTCATTTTTCCTATTTCATGAATTCGGTTCTAAGATGCGGCCTATTAAATCGTATGCCAATTATTGGGTACGATCCATGGCGGTGTATATTATGACAAAATACGACACCTATGCATCGGAAGTATTTATGTACAGCCCCTTCGTCCACTTGATAATGTCTGAAATAATAGAACGATCCAGTAGAAACTTTATTGATAAAGAGTAATGCAAATGTTAATGCAATATGAAACAGATATTTCAACAGGGATAATTTAAGATATGCTTTGAGTTAAATCAATTTAAAAGCGCTTCAACGTAATATTCATCATGGCTTTTTCAAAGATATATTGAAATAAATTTATTGTTTCTATAAAATAAAAATATATAAATGATGGAGATGAATTGACGATAATTTGATCAGAAAAATCTAACTATCCTTAAGTACTTTGTATTTGCCATTTTATTTTCCAACGATTGCTAATAACGCCACATGTTAAAAAAACTTGTTTTTAAACAATAGCCATCTTCTCTACGTTGCTGCTAAGCTCTGGGATAGCAGTGTTTGGACAAAATATAATTACGGTTACAGGAACAGTAACAGATCATCAGGCGCAACCTTTACCGGCAGTTACAGTAGAAGTAAAGGGATGGAAACAAAACAGTACCTACCAATGAAAGTGGACAATATACTATTGACCGGTTTTAAGGAAAGGCATCCATCTGGACGCAGCGCTTAAAAATTATAAAGTGAGTTTTGAATAAAAAGATGATACCAAGTGATGTAAAATAAATATCCCCTATAAACATAAATTCGACTAGGTAATTAAAAAATCGATCGTGGCAATGGATCTGCTAGTTGCGATTCGGATGCGGTGTTATGCTTCTCGTCAAAATCTTTCAGATAGGAATTGAATAAAAGAATATGATTACCCGTACAGAGGGACCCCTGTTTGTAAACATTTTCTATATAAGGTTTTATTATATGATCATGGCACGAACGGCGCCAAGTTTACCGGTAATGCTAGCTGATTTTCTGAATTCTGATAACTTTTAGCGTATTGATCAAATAGCTTCAGTAGAGCGTTGATTTCCGGGTCAGCTATATAACACAAAGGGTAGCCCGATACTCATATAATCTGTCTTTAATTTTTAGAAGCGACGCTACAATCAGGGAAAAAATTAGGTTATGCGGGCCTTTAATATTAGGCATCGTTAGATTTTGCAGTTACACTAAATTTTCAAGGATTTGCGATGGCTTAATCCTATTGATAATTCTTTACCAATGCTTAAGAGATTTTTTGGCAAAACTGCATCAATTTTTACAATCACTTACCTGCAACTCTATGCCCTAAGCTGTACATTGCAAATATATTTTCAAATGAGGGATAGTTCACTAACCAAATCACAAATTTTTTTCAACCTTTTAGGGGTTTTCTATCTTTTAGGACTCATATATATAATAGGTGCCTATCTGTCTCACGACAAATAGTAGGAATTTTAACGATTTAGCCATTTATTAATGTTGACAGTTGAAATACAAATTTTAATTGAACAGGTAGCTGTATTAGATGATCAAAGGGCATTCCAAAGATTATTTAATCTGTACTATGCAAAGTTGAAGAGGTTCGCAATAGCGATTCTTAAGGATCAGCAATTAGCTGAAGAACTTGTGTGTGATGTATTTATTAAGATTTGGGATCGTCGTAGCAAGCTGCTTGAAGTAAAAAATATTAATAGCTACTTATATATTGTCACCAAGAATATGGCAATAAAAAGATTGACCACATCAGGGAGAAATGAAATTGTAAGTCTGGATTCTTTAGAAATAGAGCCTGTTTTCGTTGGCAAAAATCCCGAAGAACTTCTATTAAATAATGAGCTTATTAAATGTTATGATATTGCAGTTAGCAAATTGCCTGCGAGATGTCAAACTGTTTATCGATTGGCTAAGCAAGATGGATTAAAATATAAAGAAATAGCTGAAATATTGAATTTGTCGATAAAAACGGTCGATGCCCAACTGGCGATAGCCGTAAAAAGAGTAGCCAAATCCGTGCAACTCATATACAAGTTAAAGTAAGGATTTAGAGGGAAAGATAATTACTGAAAAAAATGAAAAATTAATATGTCAAGGTGGTGTTATTTAGCAGCTAGGAAGCTAAGCAATGATATTACGCTTGAGGAAATGCAAGAGCTGGAGCAAATATTGAGTAAAGATCCGCAACTTGCTTCACAACTCGAAATGCATGAGAGGTATTTCAACGCGAACAGTGAAGAAGTGAGAATAGAAGATGATCAGGTTCTTAGTGCCTGGAACAAAGTGAGCCAGGCGATTAACAACCAAGCATATATTAAACCATCTGAAATTTATGTAAAGAAGTATTCATCAAAAAGAAAATTAGCCATTGGCCTATTTTTGGTTGTGCCAGTATTCCTGATTGCAGGTTTCTTCTTTATAGACAATGCCCGCTACACAAAAATATCCGCCAAAATTGAATCAAGTGATACTAAATACGATGTCACTTTACCTGATGGTTCTAAAGTTACCCTAAACAAGAAAAGTCATATTTATTTAAGCGACGGTTTTGGAAAAACCAATCGAAATGTAATATTAGAAGGAGAAGCCTTTTTCATGTTACTCACAATGCTAAAATACCTTTCGTGGTTTCGGCCAACTCTGTGCATGTGAAAGTATTAGGCACTGTGTTTAACATGCGGGCATATAATGACGAAAAAGAAGTACAGACCTCCCTGGTTAAAGGAGCAGTGGAAATAACCGATGCTGTAAATAAAAACCTTAACATCGTGATGAAGCCAAACGAGAAAGTCACGATTCATATGGGAAATGGAAAACTAGAGAAAATCGACGCTAAAGTAGTAGCAGCATATGAAATGCAGGCGCTTAAGGTTGAGAATACGACTGGTATCATTCCCGAACTGGCATGGATGGAAGACAAATTGATCTTTAGTGATGAACCTTTACAGGAAATTGCCAAACGATTTGAAAAATGGTATAATGTCACAATTCTAATTCAGAATGATACATTAAAAGATGAAAAGTTTACTGCTGTGTTTCAAGGAGAAAATATTGATGCAGCTTTAACTGCTCTGCAGATTACATATCCCTTTAAATTTCACAAAAATAAAAATGGAGATATCGTCATTGAAAAATAAGCACTAAAAAGGAGATGCTGGAACATCTCCTTTCAAGTAAAAAACAGGTTACCCCATTATTACTCAACTTAATCTTATGCAAATTATGCAAAAATCAAAACTTAAAAAAGGGTTGTACCGGCAATGGTCAGCCAGAAAACTATTCTTGATTATGAAGATTGTGATGGTATTGTTAACGATTGCGTGTGTACAAGCTTCTGCAACAGGGTATTCTCAGAAGACGATTACACTCAATTTGAAGGATGCTTCTATTAGTGATATTATCACGAACATTCAACAACAGACTTCGTATCGATTTGTTTACCATAATAATTTAAAGCTTAAGAAGGCACGTATAAATATCTCTGTGGTGAACGCATCGATAGATTATGTCATGCAATCTATACTACGTAATTCAGGCTATTCTTACACTGTCTTAAATAACAACCTGGTTGCAGTTAAGGCCGCGGAAAAACAGTGGCGCCTTATAACGGGAACAGTCACCAATGTCAGCGGAGAAGCATTAACGGGAGCATCCGTTCAGGTTAAGGGTGAAACGGTCGGAACGACAACGGATGCTAATGGGCATTTCTCGCTGGATGTTCCTGAAAATTCGATTATCGTCATTTCCGCAGTAGGATATCAAACAAAAGAAATTCCGGTTAATGAACAAAATAACATTGTAGCCGTCCTGGATGCTGTCGAAAATAAATTGGATGAGGTTGTTATTGTAGGATATGGCTCTAATGTCAGAAAAAACTTACTGCAGTCCGTCAGCACTGTTAATGCAAAAGATGTAGCTGAAATACCGACATCGAATCTATCCCAGACCTTGGCGGGTCGTGTACCAGGATTGAATATAACTACTGGCGGTGGCAAACCGGGGCGAGCGGCCACTATAAGAGTGCGTGCAAACGATAACTTTGTTACCACAGGTTTACCTCCATTGTTTGTGATAGATGGTATTATTCAGCCCGATCAGTCAGCCTTCGATGCCCTGGATGCTACCGAGGTTGAAAATATTTCTGTTTTGAAGGACGGTGCCGCTGCATCTGTATATGGAGTAAGAGGATCTAACGGCGTAATAGTTGTTACTACACGGAAAGGACGTAAGGGGCCACCACAAATTAATCTGATCAGCAGCTATGGCATTACAGCAGCAACTAAAACGCCGGAAACGTTGACTGCGTACGACGAAGCTATTTTAATCAATGACCTGTTAAAGCAAAATAATCCTGACAATTATCAGTCGCTTGCTACCTATTTTGCGGATGATGAACTGGAATACTTTAAAACCCACGACTGGAATTTGCTTGATGAATATTTTAAGAGACCACAAGAATACAGAACCACACTGAATCTTTCAGGAGGAGCTGAAAGAATAAACTATTTTCTGAGCGGATCCTTTTATAAAGGAACCGGATCATTTGACAATGTAGATTATCAAAAATTTAATGCCAGGGCAAAGGTAGAAGCCCAGGTGACAGATGACTTGACAGTATCCCTGAATATGAACGCCGATATACGCAAAGATCATAAACCCTACTGGGAGTATGATTATGATGGGGACGATATGGCAAATCTTTACCAAGGGTTGCTCACAAGGGGCCGTATGGCACCGGATTATATTAATGTTGATGGAATAGATTATCCGGTAGGAAACCTTATGAAATGGCATCCGGGTGAAGTAGTTAACGGTAATACCGGATACAATAACAAGAAATTTACCGATTATCAGATTTTAACTGAAGTAAAATATAAAGTTCCATTTGTAAAAGGCCTGGCACTGCGTAGTACTTTTGCTAACTATAACCGTAACACTTTTAGAAAGCTGCTTAACAGGCCTTACAATTTATATACATTTAATACACTGGGTTCAAAGAACCATATTGTAGGTGATCAGATAGATTTTTCTAAAACCTTTATCAGAAGTGATGGTAATAGCTTGCGCGAATTCTATGTTAACGAAAATTCATATCAGTTTAACTTTTATATAGAGTATGATAATACTTTTGGAAAGCATCATATTGGGGCCACAGCGGTTTATGAACAATTTGAAAATAGTGTAAATAATTTGGGTGCATCGAAATTAAATGTATTATCTAATGAGCTTGATCAGTTGGATTTGGCCAGTAGTAACCCTTTGGATTATGGTGTAAATGGAAATCAGGTGGATGATGGCAGATTAGCAGCAGCGGGTCGCTTGTTATATGATTATGCTGGGAAATATCTTCTGGAAAGCGGATTTCGCTATGAAGGATCGCGCTATTTTATACCAGAAAACAGATATGCTTTTTTCCCATCTGTGTCAGTATTTGATTATAAAGAGTCGAGTTGATAGATGTATTTAATATGGAACTACCAATGAGCGTAATAAAAAACCATGAACATCAGCAACAACGCATTTTAAACTTCTATCCTTCGCCATAAAAGACATCCCATCTAATTCAGTACTTTAAATAATCAGTAAGTGAAATAAAGAATAAATTTGATATAGTTATCTTTGAAAGGTTACGTTAAGTTGCAATAAAGACAAGTAAGAATGGGTGTGTTCTGCTCTTTAAAGTAGACCAAAAGTAGACCTGATTTAAGACTACTTGAGTCAATTAAAATTGTTGTTGTTATGTCACTCCCAATTAAACTGATCTGTTGTACAAACAGAGTTCTTCGCGATGGTAGTTCTTCGATTTTTGTCCAATACTGCTATGATGAAAAACATAAACCTTTATTTAGTACCGGCATTAAAATTCCTGCTTCATGTTGGAATAAACAGCAGCGGCTTATTACGGCTCAACATCCTTTAGAGTATGGCAATTACAAGACCCCGTCAATGATGAGCTGGCAAGGCTTAAAAAGATAGTAGAAGATCTTGTTACTTATGCAACTTTAAGGAAGATTCAGAACCGTGTTGAATTTGTAAAAAATATTATTCCCGTTCTTGGTATTAGTGATATCGAGGCAATGCGGTGAAATTTACCAATCCTTCCGGAAATATTTTAATGAGTGTTACTAAAGATAACCAGAACGTTTGTTTTGAAATACAGAACGATTTTGTACCGCGTCTAAAGGCAGGTCTTGATTTCTTTACTGCTTAAATATTTAAAGAAGAAATCCGTCTTTCCTAGTATCTAAAAGGCGCACATGTATCTTTAAAAGAAACTAAGCCCCTTAACTTAGATAACAGGAGTCATATAATTTGTAATACTGGAAGTTTACTTATGTATTACTTTCACTGTTTTGGAATACTGCACATTGCCATCTATATCATAGTTCGCCACTCGAATATAGCCGATTTGTGAAGTGGTCGCCTCTATCTCCCTGGCATTTTTCCCGCAGGCGCCAATACATAAAACAGCGGCCAGCATCATCACAAAACGTAATCTACGCGACCTGCATACTGGTAGAAGCAGTAGCATTGCCAAACTAAGCCCACCAAGTGCTATACTTGCCAGATCGCTGCTGAGTTCGTATTCCAGCGTTTCACTAGACTGACCACCAGGAGCTTTACTTGGTACTTTGCCAATAGCTGTCCACTCATTTCCATCGACTGATCCTTCCACAACAAATTCCCGGTTGTTGGTTTCATTGACTGTTGTCCAATTTACCAATAGCCGGCCATTGGAGAGAGTGGCTGTTACCGATCCTATCGTTACAGGTAGGGCCAGTTCCCAGGTTGCAGTGTACGCAGCAGTTGTAGTGCTTTGGTTTCCTTGGGCATCCACGGCTGCATAATTAAATGTGGCGCTGATAGTTCCACCCGGTGTAGTGGGCCCGGCTTGTATGGTTAAGAGCGCGGGATCAAAATCGTCAATTACTTCGTTCGCTACAACTGGCGTTCCATTATAACTTAGGATAAATCCATCACCTGGCAATGTGGTAATAACAATACCCTTTCCCGTTCCGGACCAGGCACCTTGAGCCGGCTGGTCGATAGGATCACTGCCAAGTGGCGGAGTGCCTCCCAAGCTTACAGGACTGGTAGGTACCCGACCGCTCAAACTATTGCTGACAGGATAAGTTTCTGGTGGATCGCAGGCAAACTGTGCATCCCTCAAAGCAGGGTCTATTGCTGCGCTTATTGATTGTCCGGTACCTGCAGTTGTTGGTATTCCATTACTGCCTATACCTCCAGTAAGTCGGAGGTTGGCATCTAAATTCGTATAGGTAAAGCTGGCTCCACCCTCTAATGCATCAGGACATCCATCATTATCACTGTCCGTATCCAGAAAATTGGGAATACCATCGGTATCTGTATCTGTTGCACAAGCCCCGGCGACCGCAAATAATAAAACATCTTGATTGTTCACGGTACTGGTTCTGGCCATGGATATTTCGATCCTGGCAGCTTGTTGCATGGTTGTAGGTCCAAATGTTATAGCATAGGCATCGTTCTCAATATTACCCGCCGCTGCAGGGTCTAATTGTAGACTAGTTGGGTTAAAAGTAGGTGCCGGAAATACATTACTCGCGGTGCCGGTTCTTGTATAAGCAGCGACCAACCAGTCTGAAGTAGTGAGAAGAGTATTTGCGGCGTTATAAACCTGGATCGTAAACGTACTGTTTTCCTGGTCTCCAATATAAAGCGAAAAATCCCGGTAGGAGCCCGGAGTAATCGCAACATTTAACGTACCAACCAGAGGGTTGTTGGGTTGGGTAATAGTAAAATGTTGCACGACGCTAATTGGTAGCGCAGTACCCCTATGGGCAGCTATCATGTTTCGCATATCCGTGGTAGACTGCGCAGGTGCCGAAGCAGCTATTAACTGCGCCGTGGCATTACTGATCGAAAAATTTGCACTACAATTACCAACTGGTGCAGTAAAGGGAGTCGTTATAATATTTTGTACCTGTTGAGTAGTTAATTGCACCGCACTCAAATTGGTTTTCAGGGCATCGGGAATTCCATCATTATCATTATCCAGATCAAGATGGTTAGAGGTTCCATCACCATCACAATCGCCATCAGGGCCGGTACATTGACTGTAGACAAGACTTGAGGATGCAATAAGTAAACTCAAAAGTACAAGTGCTTTTTTCATTGTAATAGAGGTTTATGAAGGCTAAATGTTTTAGAGTGACGGTGTAGGGCTTCTCTGTTAACGCAAAATAAAAATACAAGTTTTTTGTTAAAAAACATAAATGATGGCAGAACAAAAACAGATTGAAATAGTGACAGACTTTTCCTGGAACGGTATATCTACAGTCGATTGTGAAAAATCGTTCATAACATCTGACGAGGTTTAGGTTGTGTAATCCACTAAGATATCCTAACTCTAGGATGATATGTACTAACTGGATAATCGCTATAATTATGCAGCAAACAGAAAAGGAACCTGTAATAATTATTGAAGAAAACGCCGAGGTGATTTGTTTTTTAAATGACTTTTTATCTGAGATGGTTGTTGCCAAGGCACCGTGTGGAGTAAAAGGTCTAATAAGTCATTGGATTGCTCTATACCTAGAAAATCAGATGTGTAGAACAAAAGATCCTTTAGTAAAACAAATTGATAGGTATCGTTGAATAATATCTGTTGCATCATTATTTGAAATTTCTGGATGCGAATAGGAAAGGTAATTCGTGCTGGCATAAAATTCCGATCACCCTCCTCACGTTGCTAATGCGCCTAACAAATATGCACCTATAAGCTAAATTATTTTGACATTTTGCTATCCTGTAAAACTGTAGAATTCATTAATGATGTTATTGATTGTATAGGAATTTTATATGTTAGAGATTCCTCATTCTTCAGTATTTCGTTGACCGCTCTGCAATTAAGGCGCGCAAACGTTTGCGCGTGTTTAGTATAACTTAACTTTTGTTTACTAATTGTGGTATATTTACGCTAAACAAAATATTAGTATTTGTTAACTAAAAAATTACTTTGTTTTAACGATCTGCTAATGTCCTGTAAACATCTTTGTTAAAAAGACACTAAAAAACAAACAGCACATGAAAATTTTATTTTACACTATGGCATGCATTCTTACTGTTATGTATTGCAGTCAGGGTACTGTGTTTGCCCAGGATCATCAGGTCACTGGTACAGTTGTAGGTAATAACAAACAATTATTACAGGGAGTTACTGTACAACTTAAAAATACGAGTAAAACTACCATTACAAATGAACAAGGATCATTTTCAATAAATGCCTTGGCTACGGATACCCTTCAATTAAGCTTTGTTGGATATAACCCAAAGGAATTGCCGATAAATGGTTTGGCTATAGTATCTGTTCAACTCGAACCTTCCAATACTGATTTGAGTGAGGTCGTTGTTGTTGGATACGGATCTCAACAAAAACGCAATCTGACAGGCGCTATTTCTGCAGTCAGCGGCGATGTTTTAAAAGATCGACCTATTCCAAATATAGGTCAGGGACTGCAAGGTGTAATACCAAATTTAAATATCACTAATTCGAGCGGCAAGCTTGGCCAGGCTCCTGATTTTAATGTAAGAGGTTTTGGTTCTATTAATGGGGGCGACCCATTATTTGTTGTAGATGGTGTGCCTTTAAATAACCCTTCTGAACTAACGCGTCTCAATCCACAGGATGTGGAAAGTATTTCGGTGCTTAAGGATGCTGCTTCCTCCGCCATCTATGGGGGGCGGGCCGCTTTTGGTGTAGTTTTAATTACTACTAAATCGGGCAAGTATAACTCCGGGGTGACTGTTCAGTTTTCGTCTAACTATTCAGTTAAAAAGATCACGCAATTACCAGAAGTAATAACTGATCCTGCCACTGTTATTAAATATAGAAATTTAGGGTATAGTTCTTATTATGGTACCAACATGCCCGGCTATACTCAGCAGATGATAGATTATGCGAACCAGCGTTCCCAAGACCCCAGCCTTCCTCCTTATTATCTTAATCCATCAGATCCTACCCAGTACGTTTATGTTGGAAATACCAACTGGTTCGATGAACTTTATAGAGCAACAAGTCCGACCTGGGAAAATAATTTATCGGTAGGTGGTGGTTCTGATAAAGTAAAGTATAATCTTTCCTTGGGTTATATTAATCAACAGGGGATTTTGGAGGGAAAGAACGACGAATGGAACAGGTATTCTATGAGGGGCAAAATAGAATTCAAGGCCACTAAATGGCTGAAATTCGGTAATACAACACAAATTGGCAGGGTTGTAAATGAATATCCAACTTATTGGAATGGGCCATCCAGAGGCGATATCTATCACGACATAGGAAGAAACCCGTCACTGAATATTCTAAAAACCCTAACGGAACCTGGACTCCGAACAGTTATAGCGTAGCTTATCTTTATGATGGCGGAAGAGGTAAAAATACAAGCAACGATAATTTAACCAGCTTTGATGCGCAGCTAAGTTTCTTGAATAACAAACTCCGCGGTTTTGTAAGTTATACTTTTAGAAATATTACAGGAAATAACCAGGATAATTATATTCCTATCTTTTATCAAACAGCAGATGAAACCAGGACTATACAGGATGGCAGAAGCGGGATCGGGGTAGGTAGTAACCAAACTATTCAAAAAGTGTTGAATGCCTATATGGAATATGAGCAGACATTGGCAGCAAAACATTATTTAAAAGTTATGGCCGGTATTGGAAGTGAACGATACCATACAGAATCTAATTCTATTTTTAGGAATGACCTTATCAACACCGGTACGCCAACTTTACAATTGGCGCTTGACCCCAACTCTAGTTTCACATCTGATGGTGGAGAATATGCTTTGAACAGCGCTTATTCAAGAATAAACTATACGTATGATAATAAGTACTTGTTAGAGTTGAATGCGCGTATGGATGCTACATCCAGATTCCCTGTTAATGATCGCGTTGGATATTTCCCATCTGTATCTGCGGGATGGAGAATATCTGAAGAAGGTTTTTTCAGTGGGCTGAAAAGTGTTATTAATGATGCTAAATTTCGGTTCTCTTATGGTTCCCTGGGCAACCAGGATGTTAGCTATTATGAATACATAGCCTCTTTACGTTCCGAAGGAAAAATTGGTAATATAATTGGAGGGACACATCCGCCTGCTGTTTATGCACCCGGGCTGGTTTCCTCTAGCTTAACATGGGAAAAACAAAACAGTAAAAATCTTGGAATTGATCTCGCCCTTTTAAAAAATCGTTTAAGTACTTCTTTTGATTATTATATAAGAGATATAAAAGACATGTTGACCGTACCTCAGCAGCTCCCTGCCGTGTTGGGCACGGCTCCTCCTCTTACTAATGCTGCGGACTTAAGAACAAAAGGATGGGAGATGACGCTAACATGGAATGACAAATTTAATGTTGCAGGTTCACCACTTTCCTACAACTTCCGATTTGTATTGTCAGATAACCAGACCACCATTACAAAATTTAATAATCCTAATGGTCTGATCAAAGATTGGTATGTGGGTAAAAAAGTTGGTGAAATATGGGGTATGATCGGCGACGGTTTTTTTACCAGCGATGAAGATGTAGCCAACCATGCCGATCAATCAGAGCTGGATGGCTACTATGGGTTTCAAGCCGGCGATCCTAAATACGTAGATTTAAATGGCGATGGCAAAATTAATATCGGCAAGCAAACGCTTACTGATCATGGTGATTTGACTATAATAGGTAATAATACGCCGCGTTATACTTTTGGATTCAACACTTCGGTAGCCTGGAAAGGATTTGATGTGAGCATCTTTTTACAGGGAGTGGGAAAAAGGGATTATTGGCCTGGCGACAGGACAGGATATTTTTGGGGCCAATATTTTGCACCCTGGGAGCAAGTGTATAAACATGTGATTGATAATGTCTGGACTCCTGAAAATCCCGATGCTTATTTTCCCAGGTTTGCCGGATGGAGAGTCGGAGATTTTGGGCTTGATGCATGGAGAGATATGGGAGTTGTTCAAACCCGTTATTTACAAAACGGCGCTTATATGAGAATTAAAAATCTCACGCTTGGCTATAATCTACCAGCGGAAATAATCAATAAGCTTGGCCTTAAGCAAGTCCGGTTGTACTTAAGCGGGGAAAATATTGGGGAAATTAATAAAACGAAATTCAAGGTACTGGACCCTGAAGCCCTAACCAGTTCTAGTTGGGGAACAGGGAAAGCTTATCCCTTTCAAAGAACCTATTCAGCTGGATTGAACATCACCTTTTAAGCAACCCCTTAAAATTTAAAAATTATGTGCAAGAATAAATTTTTACTACTATCATTGATCATAACTGGTAGTATCGTTACAAGTTGTAAAAAAGAATTAGACCGGTTTCCTATTGCCACTATAGCACCCCAAACATTTTTCAAAACCGAGAAAGACCTTGAACTTTTTACAAACGGGTTTTATGGTTATATACCGAGCGCGCAGACCATAATGGAAGGCGATGGGCAAAGTGATAATCAAGAAACGGTACCCCGCAATAGAGTGGTTGAAGGTGCACATCTCATACCTTCCACCGATTCCAGATGGTCTACTAATTCGAGTCTTTCCTGGGGTTATTTACGCAACATTAATTATTTTCTGGAGAATTACAGCAAGGCAGATGCTCCTGATGCTGCTAAAAATCATCATGCCGGAATAGCTCGTTTTTTTCGCGCTTGGTTTTATTATGATATGGTGGCCAGGTTCGGCGATGTACCCTGGTACTCAAAAACAATGAGCAGTGAAGACACAGAGCAATTCAACAGGCCAAGAGATCCACGAACATTGGTAATGGATTCTGTTTTAGCAGATCTTAATTTTGCGGTAGCCAATCTTCGAACCACTACTCCGTTATGGACCATTCATAAGTATGTTGCTTTAGCTTTTAAAGCGCGAATATGCTTGTTTGAAGGCACCTGGAGAAAGTATAGACAGCTCGCGGATGCTGATAAATTTCTAACGCAAGCAAAGGAGGCAGCAAAAGAACTCATAGATGCCAATAAATATACTTTATATACAACTGGTAATCCGGATGTTGATT
Source organism: Paraniabella ginsengisoli (assembly GCF_022513635.1). Classification (GTDB taxonomy): domain Bacteria; phylum Bacteroidota; class Bacteroidia; order Chitinophagales; family Chitinophagaceae; genus Niabella; species Niabella ginsengisoli. The sequence continues at coordinate 603,188 of NZ_JAKWBL010000002.1, forward strand.
ACTATAATCTCTTCCAGATGGATGCAATATCCACATCTGAAGTAATTCTTGCAAGGGAGTACAGAACCGATTTGAATATTATGCACTCTGTTACTGCAGATATTAACGGAGGATATGGATGGGCATATACAAAGTCCTTGATTAATTCATATCTAATGAAAGACGGGTCACGATTTACCGATAAGCCCGGATATGCAACGATGACCTATATGCAGGAATTTGCTAACCGTGATCCGCGACTGTTGCAAACCAGCGTGAATCCATTTTATAAGCGATTCAATCCGTCTAATATCACTGGTCCAAAAGTAAGTCCTAATCCAAGAATTGGAGGAGCTAATCCGACTGGCTATGCCCAGATAAAGTTTTATCAGGATGATCCTAACAAAGTTATATACGGACAATCAGATAACGACGCACCTATTATCAGGTATGCCGAAGCGCTGTTGATATATGCCGAAGCAAGAGCAGAATTAGGAGAATTAACGCAGGCAGATCTTGATTTAACAGTAAATAAACTCAGAGCCAGGGCAGGAATGCCGGCGCTTACAATGGCAGTAAGTCTTGATCCGGTATTAGCAGCTCAATATCCTAACGTTTCAGGACCTATGAAGAATATTGTACTTGAGATCAGGCGAGAACGTCGTGTAGAGCTGGTCTCGGAAAATTTACGTTATCTTGATCTTATGCGCTGGAAAGTGGGAGCGTTACTGGCAGAAGTTTTCAAAGGCGCGTATTTCCCAGGCCTGGGTGAATATGATTTAAATCTGGATGGATCTCCTGAGTACGCCATCGTTACCGCTCAGCCAACTAATCCAACCCTGGCGTTACTTATGCTATTATTAATACAGACGTATTTCTGTCTAATGGGAATTCCGGCAATATAATAGTAGATAAGCCCGGATCTATAGTTAAAAAATTTAATGATCCTCAGCATTATTTATTTCCATTGCCAACAACTGAATTGCTGTTGAATAAGAACCTGACTCAAAATCCTGATTGGTAAAACAGTTTTTTCATATCGCAAGCAATCAAATCAGGATCCGTAGTCCTACGGCTCCTTAATAAAAATGAGTAAAGACTACAATAGAACATTAATAATATAAAATTTTAATCATGCCAAACAGCCGCAGAAAATTTATAATAAATGCCGGGCTTGCTACAGCAGCCATTGGTGCAGGCAACCTGAAGTCTTTTGCTTTTCCATCATATGCCAGAGTCCATAAAGGAAGTGCTGTCCGTATTGGATGGATTACTGATGTGCATCATGGCTTTATGAAAGATGCTACGCGAAGGTTGCAGGCCTTTTTAGCTGCAGCGTCTCAACGTAAACTGGATTTTATTTTGCAGGGCGGCGACTTCTGTCATCCTACGCCAGAAGCAGAGCCATTTGTACAATTGTGGAACCAATATAAGGGTGAGCGCTATCACGTGCTGGGTAACCATGATATGGATCTGGGCACAAAAGAAGAGGTTATGGAATTATGGGGAATGAAAGAAAAATATTATTCTTTTGATAAAGGTGATTTCCACTTTGTAGTATTGGATTGCAACTACATTTTAAAAGATGGACAGTATGTGGACTATGCGAACAGCAATTATTACATTGATCAACAGCAACGTGATTTGATTAACCCTGAACAAATTGATTGGTTGAAGAATGATCTGGAAAAAACAAATAAGCAATGTATTATTATTTCGCACCAGGCTTTTGATGAAATATGGGATGGTTGGAGTGTTCCTAATCGACATTTAGTGCGAAAGGTAATAGACGACGCTAATAACAGAAGCGACTTCAAAAAGTAATTGCTTGTTTTTGCGGCCATCATCATGTAGATGATCATAGCTATATCAATAAGGTACATTACTTCCAGATGAATAGTGCTTCTTTTTATTATACAGGTGATGGCTTTGGATCAGAAGGTCCAAGGGCTTGGTATAAAGATCCATTATATGCTTTTGTTACGATTGAACCTTCGGGACAGATTATTATTGAAGGTAAGCAAAGCCAGTTTATGTCTCCAACGCCGACGGACAAAAAGCATCCGGATGCGCCGAGGTTATCAGCAAGTATCAGTAATAGGAAAGAATCATTCACTTGTAAAAAAATAATTGATACCAATAAAACGGTGGCGGTAATGGGATGTAAATAAATCTGTTTCGTTCATAGTGCCACATGGAACGATTATGAGGGTCCTATCAACACAGCAAATTATAAGATGGAAAATAAAAAGCGGAAATACGGAAATTGAACTGCCTGCCTATAAACCAAACAAAATAAAAGCGCCTTATGCTTATACGATAAAAATTGAAATTTGGAAGATAAAATGAAATAAAATGACCTATACAAAGTTTATTCTTATTTTTTGCCTTATTTGCGAAGTTACAGCCAATGCGCAAAAGCCCTTATTGTATGTAAATTTTGATGACTTTAATTTTAAGGAGAAAATTACTACTGATGACAGTGCTTACTATGCTGTCGATTTACAGCAATCTCAATATGCAAAGGGAGTAAGTGGAGATGCGTTGGATCTGTCGGCGAATGCAATATTAAGAAGGCCAATTAAACTGGATAAAGGAACAATTCCGGTATTTAATGAGAAAAACACCTTCTCTGTACAGGTATGGATTAAAACCCTGCCTGATGCAATAATGGGAACACCAATAATGGGAAATAAAAAAGCAGATGATCTTACTACAGCCGGATGGCAAATTTATACCCAGGAAAATGGCGCTTGGGCATTGATTTTAAATGATGGGAAACACCGATACGATTACAAACCAACCGCAGCAAGACAAAGAGTCAATGATGGAAAATGGCATCAAATTATTTTTACTGTCAACCGGGAGAAACAAGAAGTATGGATATTTTGGGATGGTAAAAACGTAGCCATATATAATACGCCTGGTGTAATGGGGTTTGACACAGAGCTGGCGACAATTATCGGTGGATCGGATGAAAAATGGGAATACGGATCAAATGCACAATGGAACGCCTTTAATGGATATATAGATGAAGTGAAAATATGGAAGTCAGCCTTAAATGCTAACCAAGTTAATAAATTATACTGCCAATTTTATCCCGGTACAGAAAGCAACGAAAAGGGAAAGGCTCCCCGGCATTTAAAAGTATTTGCTTGGAATATCTGGCACGGTGGGCATCGCTATGGGCAAGCTGTGGGTTTACAACGTGTTATTGAAACTATTAAATCAAGCAATGCTGATGTCATTGGGCTTATTGAAACTTATGGCTCGGGCGAGGTCATTGCCGATTCTTTAGGGTATTATTTTTATTTGATAAGCCCTAACTTATCCATTATGAGCCGCTTTCCGATTACTGAAACTATCAAAGCTTTTCAGCCTTCCAATTTCGGCGGAGTGAAACTTAAATTGAGCCCTGACAAAAACCTTATCTTTTTTGATACCTGGTTAAATTATTTACCGGATGTAGATGCCAGCATCAGATTGAAGAATGCAAACGCTCAGGAATTGATAAAGGATGAAGCGTCTACCCGGCACGCAGAAATAAAAGAAATTTTAAAACTTATAAATCCCTATCTTAAAAACGCTGATGATATACCAGTCATAATGGCCGGAGATTTTAATATGGGTTCTCATCTCGACTGGACAGTTGCGACTAAGGCACTTCATTACAATCTTATCGTTGAATGGCCGGAAAGTAAGGAAATGATTAATGCCGGATTTACAGACAGCTATCGCAAGCTGCACATCAATCCTCTGTTGGATCCAGGATTGACCTGGGGAGTAAGAGCCGCAACCACAACTGATAAATATGGGGTAAGAGATAGAATCGATTTTATTTATTATAAAGGAAAAAATCTTAATTCAATCGAATCGAGGGTAATTGATTATCATCCTGTAATGTTTCCTTCAGATCATGCTGCTATTAGCACATTTTTTCAGCTAAAATAAAATCAAAATTGAATATCACAATTCATGAAACAAAAAACGGCGCAAAAATGATGTTTGAAAATAGATCCCACTAAGTTAAAAACCTGGCACAGCCGCAATCTGCATAAGTCATTATCCTATTTTGACAGTTGTACAATAATTGCTGAAGATATCCATCCCGATTGTTATGTATTAAAATGTATCACCGCTATGAAATTTGTAGTACGTATATTACCTTGTGTATTTATATTATGTTGTCTTGCCACAACCGCTAAACCAAAACCGAAAAAAACATTCTCGATTATAACTTATAATGTCTGGAATGGTTTTGAAAGTGAGACACAGCGACGAAATACCTTTGTGGGATGGGCCCGCCAACAAAGTGCCGATGTCATTGCATTTGAAGAACTGAATCATTTTACACAGGCTTCTTTTGAAAACTTAGCGAAAACCTGGGGACATCCATACGCCATTATAGTAAAAGAAGATGGATATCCGGTTGGCATTTCATCACGTTATCCTATTCGTAATATTTGTAAACTTATTGAGGGTATGCATCATGGATGTCTTTACGCCGAAATTAATGGTATGGGTTTTTTTGTAGTACATTTTTCTCCATTTAGCAGTGTTAAAAGACTCCAGGAGAGCAACGCTATATTAAAGCTTTTGAAGAAAAAAATAAGTTGAATACAACGATTATTCTTGGCGATTTTAATGCCTTTTCACCACATGATAGTTTATTCTATACAAGAACAGGTATCAGAGATAGCATGTTTTCCCAACAACAAAATAATTCTAAACTTCGAAATTTAAACAGTCGTGGCGATATAGACTACCAGGTTGTTAGCACGCTTTTACAATCAGGCTTTCTTGATGGCTATTCGCTTTTCAATAAAACTTTTGAAACATCTTA
>NZ_JAKWBL010000003.1 GCF_022513635.1 Paraniabella ginsengisoli
AAAAACCGGCTTAATGCTTTTCGCAACACGTTTGCCATCTCTTCATCTAAGTGCGTAATACCAGTTCAGCATCCACCATAAATAAAATGGCATCGGCTTCTTCTACCGTAATCAGCACTTGCTTCGCTATTTCTTTCTCAACACATCTTCGCTTCCGTGTACAAAACCACCGGTATCAATTACGTTATAGTTCTTGCGTTCCAGTCGCTCACTCCGTATTGCCTGTCGCGCGTAACGCCGCTCACATCATCCACAATTGCTTTGCGCTGCACCAGCAGGCGATTAAACAATGTACTCTTGCCCACATTCGGCCTGCCAACTATTGCTACTGTAAAACCCATTTTTATTTCTGATTTATGATCTCTGATTTATTATTTTCCCGGCAGATGAACGCTGATTCATCTGCCTTTCCCGCCAGCTGGCGGATCGCTTGTACTGTTGTACATATTTGATCCCCGTCCGACCGATCATCCGGGCGGGCTATTTATTCTATGGCTCGGGCTTCGCATCCGGAAGCTTCGCATCCGGCTATTTATATTCGACCCCTTCGGGGTCGCGCTACATGAAACCTGGAATCTAAAACCATTATCACATCATCACATTAGCGAATCATCACATTAAGCGCCATACCCATATTCCTTCAAATGCAAATCATTGTCGCGCCATTTTGGTTTTACTTTTACAAATAATTCCAAAAATACTTTTCTGTCAAAAACTTTTCAATGTCAGTACGGGCAAGGGTTCCAAGCTTTTTGATCATACTTCCTTTTTCACCAATCAATATCATTTTCTGCGTTTCTCGATGCACAATAATATCTGCAACAATTTTCGTTAGTGTTTGCTTTTTCTTTAAACTCTCTTATCAGCACAGCCGTGTGATAAGGAATTTCTTCCTGCGCCAGTTCGTATATTTTTTCTCGAATCAGTTCACTTACAAAAAACTTTTCCGGCAAATCGCTAATGCTATCATCTTCGTAAAACGGTTCGCCATCCGGCAATAACTCTAAAATCGGTTGTAAGAATTTTTTATAATTGATGCCGGTCAAGGCTGATATTGCTACCAATTTTTTACAATACGGTTTTTCAGAAAAAAATCTTTAGCGCCCTGAATACGCTCTTGTCCGGCACGGTCAATTTTATTTAACACCAGCACGGCTGGAACCCGCAATTTCAACGCGCTGAAAATAGCATCACAATCTTCCCAATTATCATTTACATCAACGATCAGCAAAGCCACATCAGCATCTTCCAGCGCACCTTTTACCGATTGCATCATTTTTTTCGTGCAACTTATATTCGGGTTTAATAATACCCGGCGTATCACTGAAAATAATCTGATAATCCTTTTCGGTAAGAATGGCTTTGATACGATGTCTTGTGGTTTTGCACCTTATGTGATACAATAGCCAGCTTCTCTCCCATCAGCGCATTCAGCAAAAGTGCTTTTACCCGCATTGGGTCTTCCAAATATGTTTACAAAACCTGATTTCATTTTTTTGCTGGATTTTCAGGATTTGAAAATTTATACCCATAAATAAGTAAAACAATTATGTGCATAATTATGTATGGATAAATAGAAAATAAAAAGAATCCTTATTAGTAAAAAAATCAAGTATTGAGACTTCTTGATTGGGAAGCATCAAGTAAAAGACAACTATCGAAATAAAAAATGCCATTACATAGTGTGTATAATAGTCCTTGACCTAAAATATTCTGCACTAAAGAATATCAATAAAAACATAAAAAAAGCAAATCCTTGATACATAACCGAAGGTAAAAAGAGTACTGACCCTGGTCGAATTACGTTAATAATAATGAAAGTCAAAATAAAGCACACGGGTATTTGTATAAGTACAGCCGCAGCTAATAGTTTCCTTAATAAAATATTTGCTTTCATAAAAATAGAATTACCCCAACGAATCAGGATTTATATAACGCGGCTAAAAAGGTTGAGTTGTGTAACACAAATCAAATGTGCGACGCAAGACAGTGCCAGATATTCTTAAGCCGAAACAAAAATAAACTAATCTTCAATTCAAATAAAAAAGCCGTTCACATTTAAGCGAACGGCTATTGGTCAGTTGCGAAGCCAGGGATCGAACCTGGGTCCGCCAACTGGCGGATATGAGCTCTAACCATTAACCAGCTTCCAAATCCATTCCCGTCCCTTTGCCGTTTTTAATTCTTTTTCTCTTCTCATCGCATCAGGCTTGTTGACAAACTCTTCCTGATGAATCAAATCCCAAGGCCTAAACCTTATCGTCCATCCTTTCTTTCCTAACTCATTGTGCGATAATAACCTTTCTTTAAGGTTCGAGGTAAACCCAATGTATATCTTATCAAACGATTTGCTATGTAAAACATAAACAGTAAACATAAAAAACCGATAAACTAATCTACATAAAAAAACCCGCCAAACTACGGCGGGAAATTTGTTGCGAAGCCAGGGATCGAACCTGGGACCTTCGGGTTATGAGCCCGACGAGCTACCGCTGCTCTACCTCGCGATGCAAATATACGAGGCTTTTTTGAACCAGCAAAATGTAATTCAATTTTATTCTAAAAATAATTCTGCAGCGAATCTGGGTCCGCCAACTGGCGGATATGAGTCCGACGAGCTACCGACGCTCAACCTCGGCGTTGAAAACAAACGAGGCTTTTTGAAGCAGCAAAATGTAACCCGAAATAAATTTATTTTGCAGGCGTAATTGTAATATTCCTAAATTCTATTGGGCCATGATCTCCCTGGAAATAAAGCGGACCTGGTTCACCTTCTTTGCTGTCTAAAGCACCACCTGTAATACCCGGAATTTCCTGGTTAGTAATTACCGTTTTTCCATTGGCCACAACGGTGATCATTCTGCCAACCAAAGTAATGTCATAAGATTGCCATTCATTGGGGCCTTTGGAATTGATTTCGCTTGGCGCAATAAATCCGTAAATACCACTAAATAATACATTAGAAGGATGTTCTGATTTGTCGCTATCTAAAATTTGCAACTCATAACGGCCACGCAAATAAACACCACTGTTACTTCCTTTCTGATAACGGAATTCTACATGCAACTTAAAATCTTCAAATTTCTGATCAGTAATTAAGTTAGCGCCCGATTTTGGACTGGTTAATACACCATTTTTTACCACCCACTGATTTTCAGCGCCTACAGCTTTCCAACCTGTAAGATCTTTACCATTGAATAATTTAATAGGCGTTCCCCAAACCGGAGCCTCCGTTCTTTTTAAATAAGGCGCTTTTACACCTGTCCAATTATATTTCTTTCCATTTGGATAAACCATTGTTCCCTTCAATCCTTCACTTGTTAATTCTCCTTCAACAACAAGGTCGTTATCTTCTGACTGCCATTGCGGAGGAATAGCAAATGAAAATTTTCCATTATCGAATTTCACTTCTGACACAGGACGCGCGCTACCGTCGTCGCCAACAAAATAGCCAACTAAAGTTTTAATTCCTGATAATTTAACTTCCAACCAAGATGGTTTTTCCTGGCCATCTTTATCCATTGTGATATCCCATCTCCCGATTAGATCTTCCGATTTCATAGCCCATAGATTTAAAGTAAATAAACTGGCAATAGCAAAAACAACTACTTTTTTAAACATGAGAAAATTTTTATGATTTTGAATGCTACAAATATAATTTTTTAGAGGACGCAATTGTCCACTAATTTATATTGAAATTACTTTATTATTTTTTGATCAGACCGGGGCGGTAAGACCAGGTGCATATAGTATCTTTAATAGAATGAAAGAAAAGCATTACGAATTCAGTTATAAAGTAGCCAATAGTATTAATGATCTTGATAAGGATGATGCGGCTTTACTACAACAAGCCAGGGAACTTACGCCCATTGCTTACGCGCCATACTCAAAATTCCATGTAGCAAGCGTAGCGAGGTTAGCTAACGGCAAAGTTGTAAAAGGCACCAACCAGGAAAACGCATCTTTTCCTGTAGGAATTTGTGCCGAGCGTAGTTTGTTGGCATCAGTTGGCACCCTTTACCCAAATGAAGTGATTGAAACTATGGCTATTACTTATCAGCCACAGGAAGCTTTAGAGGGTTTAGAGGGTTTAGAGGGTTTAAGCGACAAACCCATTTCGCCATGCGGCATGTGTAGGCAGGCATTATTGGAATATGAAACAAGAGTGAACCATCCTATCAGGCTTATACTTGCAGGAATGAAAGGCACTGTTTATATTATTGATACAGCAAAGGATTTGTTGCCTTTTGCATTTGGCGAGGTTAATCTGAAATAAGTTATATTAATTCTTTCTTTTAGGGCTTACCGCCTCAACATCTGTAACATTTTGGTTAAAATTTTCGATGGCTATTTTTTGTCCATCGCAATTATAACCTTCCTGCGGAGGGATAGTGTTACATGCGACGCAAATAATATCGATAAAGTATATCCGCTCTCCTTTATAAATTCCTTTTGCTAAATAATTACAAGGCCCCGTCGCTGGAATTTCTGTACAGGTTATCTGATCTTTAAACTTTGCAATCATTTGAGCATCGCAGTCTGTGTTTACTTTATTATCCGATTTAGAACACGCCGAAAAAAGAGGATCGTTAAAAGTACAAATGTGTTTCTCATAAATATAGTTTTATACAAAAACGAGCACTTGATAGCAAACGCAACAGGTATTAAAAAAAACTAATATTCTTTTTCTATCTCAACACCTATTCGTCCCTGAAAATGTGTAAGCGGCATTTGCAATTTATATAAACTCATTTTAAGTTTAACTATTTGAGGAAATTGTTCTTTTATTTTTTCGGCTAATTGAGTAAGGAAGGCTTCGAGCAACTCTCGTGGTTGCAGCATTTCAGTTTTGGCCAACTCATAAATTTCAGCATAATTAATGGTTTCGTCTATTTCAGAAACAATAGATTCAGTTGAGAAGAACGAGGCCGAAATATTTAGTTCGAACTCATTCCCCAACTTTTTTTCTTCTTCATACATACCATGATATGCAAAGAATTGTAATTTTTCCAGATGTAGTGTAATGAGCATATTGTGCTAAGAATTACAACCCTTTCTCTCCCAAATATCTTTCCGCATCCAATGCCGCCATACAACCACTTCCGGCTGCGGTTACAGCCTGGCGATAAATTTTATCCTGCACATCACCCGCCGCGAAAACTCCTTCAACATTGGTTTTAGAAGTCCCGGGAACCGTTTTGATATAACCGGTTTCATCCATTTCAAGAAAATCTTTAAAGATATCTGAATTGGGTTGATGCCCGATCGCCACGAAAAAAGCACTGACTGGAATTTCACTCACTTCCTGTGTTTTATTATTTTTTACGCGTACTCCGGTCACTTTATTGTCTCCTAATATTTCTTCGGTTTCGGTGTTGAAATACACATTAATATTCGGTGTGTTGAAAACGCGATCCTGCATAACCTTGCTGGCACGCATTTCCTCTTTACGAATCAGCATGTGCACATTAGTTACAATTTTAGAAAGGTAAAGTGCTTCTTCCGCAGCAGTATCACCCGCACCAACAATGGCAGCTTCTTTTCCTTTAAAGAAGAAACCGTCACAAACTGCGCAAGCGCTCACACCAAAGCCATTCAATTTTTCCTCGCTCGGAAGACCCAACCATTTTGCCGAAGCTCCGGTTGAAATAATTACAGCGTCAGCTTCTATCAACTTTTCATCATCGATCCACACTTTATGAGGGTGGCCTGAGAAATCAACTTTGGTAGCTAAGCCGTAACGAATATCAGTACCCATACGTTTTGCCTGTTTCTCAAAATCAATCATCATTTCAGGTCCCTGCACACCTTCCGCATAACCCGGATAATTTTCCACTTCAGTAGTTATTGTTAACTGGCCGCCTGGTTGTATTCCCTGATACAAAACAGGTTTAAGATTAGCCCGTGCCGCATAAATAGCCGCAGTATAACCCGCTGGCCCCGAACCTATAATTAAACAATGAACTCTTTCTACATTCTCGTCTGCCATATATAATTTGATTTGAATAACTACAAAAATAGAGGTAAAAGGTTTAGCAAATGCAAGCAGAACCATAATTTAAGCGGTGCATGGATCTGATTTAAACCCAGCAAATTACTCATGATTATTAAAAGCGTCTGTTGCCTTTAAAAGTGCAGCTTCGTAACCTTTTCTATCAACAAAAGCAGCGGGATTATATTTATCACCGGGTTTACGTTTTGTATGAAGATCAAACTGACTGGCATGAGCCGCTACCCAAATATCAAATTCGAGGTTTTTCATAGCTTGCAAAGTGTACACGTAATCCTTTCTGATATTGGGATATGCAGGAATTTCCGAAAAGCCTTTATCCGTGATAATAGTTGGAATGTTGGCTATAAGCACTTTGTAGGTCTTTGTTGAATCTTTAACCTCAAGCAGATAACTACACGAACCTTTTGTATGCCCCGGATGATGCAACATGATAATTTTTGTATGGCCAAGCCTGATAATATCCTTATCTTTTAAAAGACGATCGGGAACAATCGGCTTAAACGCAACTCCTAAGTAACTCAATTCATAATCGGATTTTCCGCCGTCTTTCAGCACTGCTGCATCTCCGACATCAGCATACAATTTTGCTCCTGTTTGCATTTTAATATCAGCTAATGCACCCGCATGATCAAAATGCGCCTGATTGGTCAATAATATTTTTATATCTGTGTATTTGAAGCCCAATTTTTCAATATTCCTTTTGATTAGTGAAAGTGAACCAGCAAGACCTGTATTGATTAGAATATTTCCTTTGTTAGTTACAACTAAATAACAAGCCAGATCATACGTACCTACATAATATAAATTACCTGCAATGCGGAACGGCTCATAAGGTGTTGACCATTCTTCAGGATTATTTTTGGGTTCGTTTACTGTTTGGGCATTTAGTGAAAACAAAAAACACAAGATGGTACAAAAGGCTATAATTTTTTTCACAAGAAATGGGGTTTATTAAAATGATCTTTAACTATTTTTTTATTGGCCGGGCTGTCGAACATAACTCATCGAAATTGCGTCGCACTCTTCAATTGTAGCACATTGCCCATCCTACATTTAAATCAGATTTACCAACATTCAATAATTGCTCAAGCCTTTTCAACCGGAAGCTACGCATCCCGCCATTATTGTTTGGCTCCTTCAGAGCTTTGCCTATTCACTATTGACCATTGACCAACATTCACTCCTTATACCCCATCCCTAAATTATACATGGTAAATGCCCAAATATCTGCAGCTTCTTCAATCACTTTGCTGGTGGGCTTTCCGGCTCCGTGTCCTGCATTGGTTTCTATACGAATCAACACTGGGTTTTCACCTTTGTGATATTCCTGCAACCTTGCAGCAAATTTGAAGGAATGCGCAGGAACAACACGGTCGTCATGATCGCCTGTGGTTACAATTGTTGCCGGATAAGAAGTTCCTTTTTTTAAATTATGATACGGAGAATATTTATACAGGTAAGGAAAATATTTTGCAGAATCGGAGCTTCCGTATTCTACAGCCCAGCCCCAGCCTACAGTAAATTTGTGATAACGCAACATATCTAAAACACCAACTTGAGGAATGGCGACTTTGAAAAGATCTGGACGCTGCGTCATTACAGCGCCAACCAGCAATCCGCCGTTGCTACCACCACGAACAGCTATTTTGTTGTTGTTGGTGTATTTACTTTTTATAAGATATTCTGCTGCGCCAATAAAATCGTCAAACACATTTTGCTTGTTTAACAACATACCGGCCTTATGCCATTTTTCGCCATATTCGTTACCACCACGAAGATTTACTACCACGTAAATACCGCCCTGCTCTACAAAAAATGTATTGCTTACACTAAAGCCCGGCGTCATAGGTATATTGAAGCCGCCATATCCATACAGCAAAACAGGATTATTACCATCTTTCTTTAATCCTTTTTTATATGTTAAAAACATGGGAACTTTTGTGCCGTTTTTACTTGTGAAGAATATTTGCTCGGTTACAATATCAGCAGTGCTCATATTGATTTCAGTAGTTTTGTACAATTCTGATTTGCCACTTGCAATATCATATTTATAAATAGACGGCGGCGTAGCATAAGACGAGTAACTATAATAAAAATATTTGTCATCTTTATCTGCTCCAAATCCGCCAGCAGAGCCAATTCCAGGCAATTTTATTTCACGAATTTGTTTTCCGTTATAATCATACTGATAAATACGGCTCGATGCATCTTTCAGGTAATTGGTAAATAAATTACCGCCCCCTGTGCCAACACCCAGCAATACTTCTTTCTGTTCCGCAATAATGGTTTTCCAGTTTTCACGCGCAGGATTTTTAGGATCAACTATCACCACACGATAATTAGGTGCCTGATAATTTGTTTTCACTAATAATTTATCGCCGTTGTTCTCTATCACGTCAGATTCTGTATCAAATCCTTTTACCAGCAACTCGAATTCCGTTTGCGAATCATCCTTTAAATCACGATACCATAATTCGCCACCGCTTGTTCCTTCAGATATATTTAGAATTAAAAAACGCTCATCTTCTGTAAGTCCACAACCGTAATAACGTTTGGGATGTTCTTTATCCTGATAAATCAATTGGTCTTCGCTTTGCGCGGTTCCCATTTTATGGTAATATACTTTCTGAAACTCATTGGCCTTGCTAAGCTTTGATGTTTCATCAGGCTTATCGTAAGCGCTATAATAGAACCCTTCTTCACCTTTCCATGCCGCTCCGCCAAATTTGGTCCATTCAATTTTATCACTTAATAACTTCTTGCTTTCTACATCCATCAAGAAAATTTCCTGCCAGTCACTACCCGCTTTGGAAATAGAATACGCCAAAAGCTTCCCTGACTTGCTAAAAGAAATACCACTTAAAGCAACGATACCTTCTGTACTTAATGTATTGGGATCGATAAAAACTTCAGGCTCCGAGCTTAAATCTTTTGTACGGTACATTACAGATTGATTTTGCAATCCATCATTTTTAAAATAATAATACCAATCACCTTTTTTAAACGGAGCACCAAATTTTGGATAATTCCAGAGTTTTTCCAGCCGTTGCTCTATTTTATCGCGAAAAGGGATTTTAGATAAATAGGCATCAGTAACTTTATTTTGTTCTATTACCCATTTCTTCGTTGTTTCTGCATTGTCATCTTCCAGCCAACGATAGGGGTCTTCTACTTTTGTTCCAAAATAATCATCTGTAATGGTTTCCTTTTCAGTAACCGGGTATTGAATCTGTGCATGCATATCCATTGTAGTAAAAATCGCAATAAGTGGTAATAATTGCTTCATGTGTATGTGTTTATTTCCTTTTTAGGTCACATGGAATTTACCATAAAAATTTTCGACGTCCTGATAAAAATCTACTTGAAAATTTTTATGTCTCATTTCATGATGTTTTTATTAAAATATCATCAAAAATATTGTTTATACACAATAATTAAGTTACGGGTCATCAAAATTTAAAAACAATCAAAGTGTTTTGTACACACAACGTTATTTTTAATATATTTGATGCTTACAATTTATAAAAACCAATTATGCAACAAAGTATTTTGATTCTTGCTGCCGGAGGCCCCGCGCCCGGCATTAACACGGTAATTAGTTCTGTATCGAAGATTTTTTTAAAAGGTGGATTTAAAGTAATTGGCCTGCACGATGGTTACAAAAACCTCTTTACCGGAAACGCGTCAACACTTGATATAGATTTTGAAACGGCAGATACTGCTTTAACACGCGGCGGCTCTATTTTACGCATGAGCCGTTATAAACCCAAAAATGAAGAGTTTACAACCGATTTTTTTGTAAAAAATAACGTGAAATTATTGGTTACTATCGGTGGTGATGATACCGCTTCCACAGCTAACAGGATTTCTACATTTTTAACTGAAAATAAATTCCCGGTTCAAAATATACACGTCCCTAAAACAATTGATAACGATCTTCCTTTGCCAGACAATCAACCAACGTTCGGTTATCAAAGTGCAACTGAAGAAGGCGTAAGAATTACAAAAACCGTTTATGAAGATGCTAAAACATCTGCTAACTGGTTTGTAGTATCTGCAATGGGTCGCGAAGCTGGTCACCTGGCATTTAGCATTGGTACTTCTTGTCATTTACCAATGATCGTAATGCCGGAAATGTTTACAAAGGCTGCTTTAAACTTTGAAAACATTACTAAACTTATTGTTTCTGCTATTCTTAAAAGAAAAATATTAGGCATTAGTTATGGCGTTGCCATTGTAAGCGAAGGCATCTTCCACTTTATGACCGATGAAGTGATTAAAGAGTCTGGTGTACAATTTACTTATGATGCACATGGTCACCCTGAATTGGGTAATGTAAGTAAAGCACATATCTATAATATATTACTTCAGAATAAACTAAAAGAATTAGGTCTTGACATTAAATGCCGCCCTGTAGAATTGGGATACGAACTACGTTGTCTTCCGCCAGCAGCTTTTGATTTACAATATTGTACCATGTTAGGCACAGGCGTTAAAAAACTTTTTGATCAGGGTTTAACAGGTTGTGTTGTAACAGTAAACAATAAAGGTGAAGTTAACCCGTTGTTCTTAAAAGATGTAACCGGCGAAAATGGTAAAGTAAAAACAAGACTGGTAAATATTGAAGACGCTAAAACAAAAATGGTGATTGAAGACAATCTTCAATATTTAACAGCAGAAGATGTAGAAGCAGCGAAGCAATTCGTAAGCAATCCTGAAGAATTTGTGTTTTCGAATATCTTAAACTGGAAATAAGAACTCACTTTTCATAAGAGCTGCTTAATGCGGCTCTTATGCTTTTTATATAAACACCAATAAAACATCGTTTATTAAAAAGACAATAAATTAATATTAAAAATATCATGGCTAAAAAATTAGCATCAAAAAAACCGTTACAAAAGTTGTATCGAAGGCTGAGGAAACATTCGCCCGGACAAAGATTGTAGCTACTGTAGGACCTGCCAGTAATACTTACGACAAATTAAAAGATCTTGTAAAAGCAGGCGTCAATGTATTCAGGCTTAATTTCTCACATGGCGAGCATGACGAAAAAAAGAAAATTATTGAATACATCAGGCAAATAAATAAAAAAGAAGGTACTCATGTTGCTATCCTTGGCGATTTGCAAGGCCCTAAACTACGCGTTGGAGAAATTGAAGGTGGTGGAATGCCCGTAAGTGCTGGTGATAAATTTATTTTTACCAGCCAAAAAATTATTGGTAACAAGCAGAAGCTTTACATCCATTATCCCAATTTTCATAAAGATGTAAAAGTGGGCAATAAGATCATGATCGACGATGGAAAACTTGAAGTGATTGTAAAAAGAATATTACCTAACAATGATGTTGAAGTTCAGGTTTTATTGGGTGGATTTATTTCATCTAAGAAAGGTGTAAACCTTCCTGATACTAAAATATCGTTGCCTGCACTTACTCCAAAAGATTTGAAAGATCTGGACTTTATTATAAAAGAGCAATTGGACTGGGTAGCATTGAGTTTTGTGCGCCAAACGGAAGACATCAAAAAGCTGAGAAAAATTCTGGATAAGCATAAAAGCAAAAGTAAGATCATAGCCAAAATAGAAATGCCCGAAGCTATTCCAAATATTCGTGACATTATCAATGCTTCTGATGGTATAATGGTAGCACGCGGAGATCTTGGTGTTGAACTTCCTGTTGAAAAAGTGCCTCTGATTCAAAAGAACATTATTAAAAAATGCATCCATCGCGCTAAGCCGGTAATTGTGGCTACGCAAATGATGGAAAGCATGATAGAACGCACCAAGCCAAACCGCAGTGAAATTACCGATGTTGCCAATGCGGTATTGGAAGGCGCTGATGCTGTAATGTTAAGCGGTGAAACAGCTACAGGCTTGCATCCTACACTAGTTGTAGAAACAATGCGCAAAATCATTATGGAGATTGAGCGCACAGAATACAATTATGATTTGGATGAAGTATTACAACCTCAGCCCCACTCGCCTACTCTGACAAGTGATGCAGTTTGCTATAACGCTTGTAACCTGGCTAAAGACGTAGCTGCAAACGCTTTGATAGGAATGACACAGAGCGGTTACACCGGATTTATGTTGAGTAGCTACAGGCCCAAAGTACCTTTGTATATTTTCACCAAGCACGAAAGCCTGATCAATCAAATGAGCCTTGCCTGGGGCGTTCGCGCCTTTTTATATGATGATGATGAAAGGCAGCTTGATACCATTTTTTCTGATCAGATAAACATACTTAAGAAAAATGGCTTTTTAAACAAACACGATATTGCCGTAAGTACTGGTAGTACGCCCGTGCATTTAAAAATACCTACAAATACTATTAAGATTACGAAAATAGAGGGATAACCCTTCTTCTATGAATAGTGAAAAAGCTATACGTATTTAAACGTATAGCTTTTTTATTGTTTAACGAACGAGTTTACATAGGCACAAAAACGCCGCTTTTGTAAAGACAAAAGCGGCGTTTAAATAACATTCAAATATTTACAATTCTTTTATTTTGATATTTCTAAACCATACATTATTTCCGTGATCCTGCAAGCCGATGCGGCCTACTTTATATGTACCAAAATCTGAAGCTCCTTTAAATTTACTACCAGCAACAAGCCCTTTCCAGTTTTCATCCCACATGGTTGTGCTTATTACATGAACCTCGTTTAAATAAACGTCCAGCTTTCCATCTACACAACGTATCAAATAATGATTCCATTCCAGCGGAGCATTGGCTGCTTTTTCTTTTGCTGGAATCAGATCATATAAATCACCAGCCTGGTGTTTAAATATTCTTCCATCGGGGTGACCTTCGTTGTCAACAATCTGTATCTCAGGTCCTGTTTCCCACATCCACCTGTATTTATCTTTATTCTCATTACTGTAAATAATTACGCCGCTATTACCGTTTTTGTCAATTTTCCAATCCAGCTGTAGTTCAAAATTCCGGTATTCCTTATCACTGACGATATCTCCACCGGTTTTAGGTGTTCCGTCTTTATTAGCATCTAAGTATAAAGTTCCATTTGCCGTTTTCCATGCTGTCCCAATAGTTTTTGAGCCATAGCCATGCCATCCGTCAGATGTAGTGCCATCAAATAAAAGTTTCCAGCCTGCTGACTTTTCCTGCTCAGTTAACACGTTTGCCGCTGCTTCCGGCGCTGGTGCAGGGGCTGGATTTGCCGGTTCAGTTTCTGGCGCTGGTGTTGCCGGGGCGGGCGCTGGCGCCGGTGCAGCGGTCGGAGGTGTATTTCTGTATACTTTAGGCGCGCAAGAATACACAATAAACGCCGACGCAGCGATACACGCAATGGATGCTATTTTATTCATTTTTACTTAAGATTTAATAATTGCGAGAGTACAAAAAGGATTTTGCAGATCGTGATTAAACTAACTTACAGAAACCTTTTTTATTTTTTCAGAAGGAGAATGTATTGTACCATTTCTTTTGCCTCCTGCTCAGAAACATTCGGATGCGGTGTCATTGGAATTTCGCCCCAAACACCAGAACCGCCTTCAATGATTTTTTTAGAAAGCTCTGCTATTTTAGCATCATCAGCACCTGCGTATTTATTCGCTACTTCCCTATATGCAGGACCAGTAAGCTTTTCATCGATTTTATGGCAAGTAGGACATTGATATTTTCCTGTAAGCTCAAGGCCTTTTTGATAAACAGGATTAGATGATAAATCTCCTGATTCGGATGTTGTTGATGTCGACGTAGATGCAGATCCTTCACCTTCAGATTTCTTGTCAGTTTCTCCTCCACCGCATGCGGCTATAACAGATAAAATAGATAACGAGAGTAAGATTTTCTTCATATAAAAAATATTTGTAGCTAAAGTATAAATTATTATTCAAGGCCTAACACTTTTTTATTAAAATCAGTGTCAGTACCAGTTGCTGCAAAATCATCAAAAGCTTTATCAGTAACCCTTATGATGTGATTCTTGATAAACTCCGCCCCTTCTCTGGCTCCATCTTCCGGATGCTTAAGACAGCATTCCCACTCCATCACAGCCCAGCCTTTATAGTCGTATTCAGCGAGTTTAGAAAATATCGTTTTGAAATCCACCTGACCATCGCCTGGGCTACGATATCGCCCCGCTCTTTTAAGCCAACTTTGATAACCACCAAAAGTTCCTTGTTTACCAGTTGAATTAAATTCTGCGTCTTTTACATGAAATGCACGTATGCGTTCATGATAAAAATCTATATATTGTATATAGTCTAATTGTTGCAACACAAAATGGGAAGGATCATAAAGCAAACAAGCTCTTGCATGATTATTCACCTTTTCTAAAAACATCTCATATGTTTCACCATCAAAAAGGTCTTCTCCAGGATGAATTTCATAACAAACATCTACGCCGCATTCATCAAAATAATCCAGGATAGGTGTCCATCTTTTTGCTAATTCAGTGAATCCTTCATCAACCAAGCCAGCCGGTCTTTGCGGCCAGGGATGAAACGTGTGCCACAATAACGAACCGCTAAAAGTAGCATGGGCATTGAGTTCCAGGTTTTGAGATGCTTTCGCTGCGTATTTCAATTGTTGTACAGCCCACTCTGTTCTGGCTTTTGAGTTGCCACGAAATTCTGGCGGTGCAAAGCCGTCAAAAAGGTCGTCGTATGCAGGATGCACAGCTACCAATTGCCCCTGTAAATGCGTTGAAAGCTCAGAAATTTCAAGACCGCAAGACAATGCAAGACCTTTTATTTCATCGGTGTAGTTTTTACTTTCCGCTGCCAGCTTCAGATCAAAAATATTAGGATCGCTAGTCGGAATCTGCACTGCCACAAAACCTTTTTCTGCAGCCCAAAGACAAATCGATTCGAAATTGTTGAATGGGGGTTTGTCGCCAAGAAATTGGGCAAGGAATATTCCAGGACCTTTTAATGTTGTCATGAAAATCGTTTTTATATTGAGCGATAAATCTATAAAAATAATTTTGATTAGCCGACCTCTAAAAAATTATTTAAGAAGTTTTAACCCTTTGAAAGATACTTTTGTTTACTTTAGAATATATATCTATCTACATAATTCTTAATGAAACCCTCTCAATATAAGCTGCTTAAAAAAATTTCGAGCCTAGTAGCCCGCATTAAATACCCAAAAGTACCTGAAGCATATTTTTATTTCTTTAGAGATACGATCGTTTGCAAAATAGTGCAGCAGAAATATTTTTTTCAGATTATATCAAAAGAAAAAAATACAAGATTATTGATTTTACAGGAGAGTTTGGAAATGAAATACAATACGCAATACCCCACGCCTACTGGCATTATAAAAATGGAACACTTAAGCAGACTATTTCCTTTGGAGATACTAAAGAACTATATTTCTTTTCAGAAGACCACTTAGAGCTGCATACCGAAAGAAAGAATGAAGGAAACTATAATTTTGAACTTCCGAGAATATTATATAGCCAGGACTATAATATGGAGAAGTGGTTGCCGGTTCCTTTTAAAGAGAAATACAAAAATGATATTTATCGTTATGATAAACCTATACTAATTATACAAACAGATATAATACAGAATGGGACGGGCCTCCTGTTTCTTATTTTAGTATTGAGATTTTAGATAAGATGATTTCTTTTTTGAAGGATAGATATCAAATCATTTATAACAGGCCGCAGGCAAAAGATATAGTTAATGATAACAGTATCATTTATGATCTAAATGAACTGGCCTGGTTGAAAGAGAAACATCCTGAAGTTTTATATCTTGGCGATATGTACAGTGAAAATAAAATTGAGGCTAAAAATTTTAATCACTTCCAGTTATGTGTGTATGCCAATTGTGAAAATTTCATTTCAATTCACGGAGGAACAGCTACTCTTGCCAGCTATTTTCAAGGTAAGAACCTGATCTTTTCCAAAAAAGGGCCTGAGCATTATTTTAAATGTTATCAGAATTTATATCCACAATTTTCCGGCGCTGCAATATATCATGCTAAAACGGAATCAAGCTTATTAAAATATGTATCTGATCTTTTTTAAATCATTTACAAAATCTGTCCCCTTAACAAATCTTCAAAAACATCTCTTTTACGAATAAGACGTGGCTTTCCATTTTCTACTAATACTTCCGCAGGTTTAAAACGCGCATTATAGTTGCTCGACATTTCAAAGCCATAAGCACCTGCATTATAAAACACAAGCAAATCTCCTTCCCTCACTTCTGCCAAAGGCCGTGACCAGGCAAATGTATCCGTTTCGCAGATATTACCGGTGATGGTATATTCTTTCTCCGCACCGTCAGAATTAGTGATGTTTTCTATGCGATGATAAGAGTCATAAAACATAGGACGAATCAGATGATTGAAACCACTGTTAATACCGGCAAAAGTTGTAGCAGAAGTTTCTTTCAACACATTCACTTTGGTTACAAAATAACCACATTCACTTACCAGAAATTTACCCGGCTCAAACCATATCTGCAAGTGTTTGGTTAACTCATTCGATTCAAAAGTTTGCAACACTTTTTCTGCCAGTTCTTCAATATTAATAGAAGGATCGTCGTCCTTGTAAGCCACTTTAAAGCCACCTCCAAGGTCAATAGATTTTAATTGAGTAAAATGTGGAATGATATCAAACAGAACTTCAATACCTTTCACAAACACATCAACATCTTTGATATCACTTCCGGTATGTATGTGAAGATTGGTGATGTTTATATCATACGCTGATACAACTTGTAGCAGTTCATCTAATTGATCGACAGGAATTCCAAACTTACTTTTATCATGGCCTGTGGAGATCTTCAGATTACCCCCGCCATAATATTGGGCCGCAGGCGAACACCTACAGGGTAGCTGCTTCCAAACGTCTTCCCGAACTTTTCAAGATTTGAAATACTGTCTATATTAATAATAACGCCCAATGATTGTGCTTCTTCAATTTCATCAAAGCCAATACCGTTACTAGTGTACAATATATTGCGCGGTTCAAAACCTGCGTGTAAAGCCAGATTCACCTCATTAATGGAACTACAATCAATATTACATCCTTCACTTTTCAGCACCTTTAAAATGTTTATGTTCGTCAGTGCTTTGCAGGCATAAAAAACCTCACCTTATCGCTTTTAAAAGCCGTAGTCAATCTTTTATACTGCGCTGCAATCTTATCAGCGTTGTAAACATACACAGGTGTACCAAATTCATTTGCAATTTCTGAAAGCTGTGTGCGACTTAATACGTGTTCCATAATAATAGATATAAAAAAAGCAGTAATATTACTGCCAATGCTTACATTTCTTTATTTGTATAAATTTTGTTTAATAAGCAGGCTCGTCTTCATCGCCCTCCTTCTTCTCTTCTTCTTCTGATTCTTCATCTTTTGCTTCATTACCAGGAATCTCTTCCGTAACCTGTTTTTTCTCATCATCAAATGGCACTTCATCATCAGGTTGTTCAGCATCATCTTCATCTTCATCAGATAAAGCATCTTCTTCACGTGGCCCCTCTTCTTCCTGAATTACTTCATCTGTTTCAACTATCTCAATAGATCCCGCTTCCTGATTCATTATTGCATTTTCAATTAATTCCCCATTTTCAGAAACAGCTAACGGATTACCATCCTCATCCATTTCAGTTTCAGGCACCGTTTCACCATTTACAATCGCACTTGGTTCTACCATTTGCTCAGCCAGCACTTCCTTTATTTTCGGTAGCTCGTCCGAAGAATTAATTCCAAAATAATCCATAAATGCTTTTGATGTAGCATATACCAAAGGGTGGCCGGGCATTTTCTCATTGCGCCGCTTATCACGATCAATTCTTTTTCCAATAATTTCTGAATAGCATAATCGGCACTTACGCCGCGTATCGCTTCTACTTCTCCTTTGGTAACCGGTTGCTTATAAGCTATAATAGCCAATGTTTCTAAAGCCGCTGCCGACAAGCGTTTCATGAACTTATCACCATTCAGCTGAGCAATTGTTTTGTGATATTCTTTTTAGTTAAGAACTGCCATCCTCCGCCGCTTTGTACTATTTCAAAAGGATAAAATTCGGAAACATATTTTTCTTTTACACCATCAACTGCCGCCTCAACCTGGTCGAGGGTGATTTTATCTTCCATAAAACCAAAAGCACTATTAAGCAACTCGGTAACCTCTAACGTTGTTAAAGGTTTTTCGCTTGCAAAAATCAGCGCTTCAATATGTGGAATTAATTCGGCTATTTCCATCGGAAATAAAATTGGTCTTTTTTTATTAACCCTGCAATGCAGCCGCACCGCTTACGATTTCTGTAAGTTCGGTTGTAATGGCCGCCTGTCTTGCGCGGTTGTAAGAGAGCTTTAAATTCTTCAGCATCTCATTGGCATTCTCACTCGCCTTATCCATCGATGTCATACGTGCACCATGCTCAGATGCATGAGAATCCAAAACGGCTTTGTATAATTGCGTATTTAAAATCTTAGGCATCAGTTCTGCAATCAATTCAGCCTTATTAGGATCAAATATAAAATCGGCTTTAGGAGCTCCTTTTTGATTTTCTACTTTTGGAATAGGTAAAAATTGTTCAGCAGTAAACAATTGCGTAGCCGCATTTTTAAACTGGCTGTAAACAATTTCGATAGCGTCGAATTGTTTCTCTTCATAAGCCTTCATCGCCGCGTGAGAAATTTTATGTACATTATCGAAGCTAAGGCTCAGGAAAATATCCTTATGTTCGTCGTTTGTTTTGTATCCAAATTTAGTCAACGCCTCATACCCTTTTTTACCAAGGTTCCAGATAGTAACATTACCTTTATCAAACTGATTCTGATATTTTTCACGAATCACCTTTCTTGCCAGTTTTACCACATTCGAGTTAAAAGCACCTGCCAAACCGCGATCGCTGGTAATTACAATCAGCAATACTTTTTCAACCGGCCTTTCTTCAGCCAAAGCCATTTTAATTTCGCCATCGCTATTGCTCACAATATTGCTTAACACATCCTGCAATTTTTGCGCGTAGGGGCGCATCTGCACAATAGCGTCCTGGGCACGACGAAACTTAGCAGCACTCACCATTTTCATGGCTTTTGTAATTTGCTGCATGCTCTGCACAGATGATATACGATTTCGAACTTCTTTTAACTGGCCTGCCATTCTTTAGAATCTTTGGTTTTCAGGGCGCAAAAGTACGTGCAAAACGCCAATTATCAATAAATATGTGGAAAACGTTTTTATGGCGCCAGCTTTGTACAAATGGCGGCGAAATTGCGTCGCACGCTTGAACTGTGGAATATAGCTCAACCTATTTATTCGATCAAACATATGAGCGCCTTTCTATACTAATATCAAATACTTAACCGTATTAACTAGGCCGCTTTCAGTTTTAGTAACCTAACGCGCCGAACCATTGCAACGACCGAGCCTATCACCAGGAATATAACACCTGCCCAAACAAGGTTAATGTATGGAAATTTATACGCTTTGAGCGTCAAATATTCCAACACGTCATTTGATTCTTTTACGCCAATTGTAACAGAATTCGCGCCGGCATCTTCCAGGCGCAATACCAGGCTTTGCGCCATAATCGTATCCTGTGTTTGATACAAAGTTTTACCCGCATTTCTAATCAATAACAGATCAGAACTATATGATGAACCATTCAGTTCCTGAACTTTTACTGACGCTGTATACCCTGTATCAGATTTGCTGAATCCAGCCACAGGTAAATTATCCTTAGCCGCCAATTTTTCAATGGTGATAAACCCTTTACTATAAAAAATAGTATCGTTAATGTTTATGGAATTAGGTTTAAAGCTTATAGTATCTCCCTCTGCGGTTGGCTTATAAAATGAAGAAACATACGTAAACACGTCATGGTTCCAATAGTGTTTACTTGATGGATTGGCCATCAAACCTTCATTACCTTTATAATTTACAAAAGCATCGGGCAATAAAGTAAATTCTTCGTTACTCGTTTTCGATTTGAAATGAACTTTAAAATAAGTTTGTTCTTTTTTAGGATGTGCAGAATCTCCGACATAAGTAACCATGTAATCGTTCATCTGCATAGGAACACCCTTCACCAACGTTAGGTTTTCTCCGGTCTTTTCCTTGCTATCTTCTCCAAAAGGAACCGCTATGCCGCTTGTATTCCATGAAAGAATTTCTTTTTTAGAAGAAGATAATATCATTCCTACAAGCATCAATCCGAATCCGAAATGCGCAACCGATCCACCACTATTTTTTAATTTGCCTTTCAACCCTACCCATATATAAGCTGCATTAGCGATTGTAGCATAAACTGTTGCAACCAGCGCCAGCCATATATTGATCAGGAAACCCATTCCGTGTACATCATAATTAATCTTTACAACGATCAAGATAAATGTAGCAACTACAGCACTTATAATAGTTGGCACCAACATCTTATTTAAAAATGATTTGGTATCGGTTGACTTATACTTTAAATATTGAGTAATTGCTGTTAGTATTCCAATAACAAAGGCAATAAGTACTTGTATCTTATTATAATTGAATTCATCATTCTCGCCTGGTGCCTTATTTGAGTTGAATAATTTGTTGAATACGGGTAAAGATGTTTGAAAAATAATGATCATAGCCGCCAGAAAGAATACCAGCGATCCGATAAACATCCAAAACTCACGCGAAGAAACACTTTCTTCTTTCTTTACAGACGGCACCAATTTGTTCATTAAAACAATATATGTAGCAATGCCTGCTAATATTACATAAAGCGGGAAGCCCGGAATTTTTTCGGCCAGAAAATAAGTAGCCAGCGATAGTATTAAAGTAACACCTGTAATAATTAGTCTGTGCTTATTCGTTTGCGCTGCAAAAAACGGGGGTAGCCATACAAATACAATTAAAAACAGAAACAATTGCCCGTTCATGCCAATGTCTGCAAATGCATGTACCGAAGAATCGCCCAACACACCGCTTTTAGTAAGGAAAGTGGAATAAACAATGAATATAAAAGACAGCGCTAAAAATAAAAAAGAAGAACGTAGCGAATAACCGCTGTGTTTAAAAATAAGCATCGTATGCAGGCCCGAGACCATAATCATCCACGGTACCAGCGATGCATTTTCTACCGGATCCCATGCCCAGTAACCTCCAAAGTTCAATGATTCATACGCCCATTTGGCGCCCATCATAATACCTAAGCCTAAAAATGCTACAGAAAATAAAGTCCACGGAATAGCCCTGGTAACCCAGCCTTTAATATCTCTTGTCCAAAGCCCAGCCATTGCAAAAGCAAAAGGAATTAATGTAGAAGCAAATCCCAAAAACAAAATCGGAGGATGAATAACCATCCAGTAATTCTGTAATAGTGGATTTAAATCATTACCATCCGTTATCATGGTAAGATAATCGGCCCGAATAGGTTGAGTAACATCAAAGTTTACATGCATGCCCGCCGCTTCGTCCAATACACCGGAATCTCTTAATAAGATAAATGGATTAGAACCGATTTTTACATCAAACACATAAATCCCAATAATCATAGTGGCAAGGAAAAACTGGGCAAAACTCACGACAGACATTACAGGCGCCTCCCATTGCTTTTCTCTTCTTATAATAATTACACCAAGCACACAATGCCAAAAAGTCCAAAGAAGCGTGCTTCCCTCCTGCCCTTCCCAAAAAGCGCTCATAATATATTTGAACTCCAGCGAAAGGCTGGTATGTTGCCAGGCATATTTATACTCAAACAGATGATAGTAAAGAATGTGTAGCAGCGCAGCAAAAATGACAAGAACAGCAAAAACTTCCGTAAAGAAAGAAATGCGCGCCAGTTTCAGCCATCCGGCTTTGGCGTCAGGCGTAGCCTGCACTGCTTTAAAATAAGCAAACGCAGCGGTAAGCGAAGCAATCAATGAAACTAAAATAAAAAAATGTCCAATCTGACCCGGCAAAAGATGCTCGCCTACGTACTCCATAAAATATTATTGTTTAACTGTAGCTACTGTATTATAAGTTGAGTCTTTTTTATTGCCCGGATGTTGGGAAGGATCCTGATCTTTATACTTGCTGGGACACTTGGTTTGAATACTTTGACAGATAAACTTTCCATCTTCGTATTTTCCTTTCATTACCAGGCGCTCGCTCAACTCAAAATTTTCAGGTTTGGGGCTGTGATAAATCACCTGCACTTTATCACCTAAAGTATCTATTGCTGTAAAAGATAAGTAATTGGGGTTCTTGATGGCATCGTACTCCATTGGTAAAGACTTGTCCCACTTTGCCATCAGGTGTACAAATTTTCCGGGCTTAGATTTTGCAATAGCTACCGTATCATAAGTTGTGGTAGTTTGTAAAAAACTAACCAACACCGCAATGGCGCCGGCAATTAAAACCAATAAAATAATATGGATTTTTTTCATTTTTTGCTGAAAATTTTTGCAAAATTAAGGCAAACAGCCCGCTTTTAGGAACTTAACAATAGTTTAGATGATTTGTTGGGAGGAAAATAAAAAATCTTGAAAACGATTGCACGTATCTCAGCATATATTTAAAAATGAGTTTCTTAATGCCAGTAACAAAGGTACAATTCGAACGATAAAATTCGTTTTTTGAACTATGGCGATTTGATTATTTTATAGTACTTTAACGTAAGCATTATTTGCTGCTATTCAGAATATTAATAGCGACAATTAATATAATCTAAGTATGAAACCTAGTATATTTATTATAATACTTGGGCCACTTCTTTTTATTGGGTGCAAGTTTGAAAAAAATATGTGACTCTAACTGGCCAAAAGATATGCATAGATAGCATAAAATACATACCAGCTCTAATGGAAAGAATCACACCACGTTTGTTAATAATATATTTTATTTATATCCCATTTCCCCTGATTCTTCCAAATTAGAAATAAGAATATTTAAAGACTCAGATCCTTTTTTTGATGATTTTTTTAAATCAGCATTTGTTATACGGTGTGATTTAAATAACCAATGGAGTATGCTGGCTGCAACGTCCAGCATCCAACACTCAAAAATGGTAGATACAATTGTAATGGTAAAAATTATCCCGCAAAATGTTTCTTTGCACGTTAGTGATAATAATCTCAGTATTGTGGCTGATAAAATTTTATCACTAAAAGTATTACAGCTAAGAGACTATGAAAATATTGAAAATTATAATACATCAACCGATGCGATGGATGTTTTTGTCGAATATGTATATATGCGAAAATCTAGATCTTATACGCTGCATGATCCTCTTGGTAATCTTGAAATTCATGATGCAAAATTTATATCGGAAATTTTAAATTATATAGAATTTAAGTTGGGATTCAAGCATTTTGCAGATTAATTGTAAACATAAAGCGAGGCGTAGGCCCAGTTCATTCATTGCAAAAATTGTATGAAAATATTACACTAACAATCGTTAGTATTTGAAATAATTTCCTTTATTTAGCAAAAATTCTTATCTTATCAAAACAAACATATTGTACTCTATTTCATCAAATATTAATACACAATCCACTGATTTTTTGAAGAATAAAGAAGCATATCAAAAAATTTTGGAACAATGGCGCAGTCGCATGGCTGAAGTAACAAACCCCTTGTCTAATGCTGCCATTGAAAAGCACAAACAGCGCGGAAAACTATTAGCTCGGGACAGAGTCGACCAACTAATTGATCCAAATACACCTTTTCTCGAACTTTCTACGCTCGCGGCTTTTGGCCTTCATGATAACCAGTTTCCGTCCGCCGGTATTGTAACCGGCATTGGCCTTGTGCATGGTCGTGAAGTAATGATCGTAGCAAATGACGCAACGATTAAAGGCGGCACTTATATGCAGTACACTATTAAAAAACATGTGCGTGCGCAGGAAATAGCGATGGAAAATCATTTGCCCTGCATATATATGGTAGATTCTGGTGGTGCATTCCTGCCAGAACAGGACAAGGTGTTTCCCGACCGGCATGACTTTGGCCGCTTCTTTTTAATCAGGCGCGGATGTCTGCGACAGGTATTCCACAAATTGCTATTGTAATGGGCTCCTGCACAGCGGGCGGTGCTTACGTTCCGGCCATGTGCGATGAAACCATTATTGTACGCAACCAGGGAACTATTTTTATTGGTGGCCCGCCGTTAGTAAAAGCTGCAACAGGCGAAGAAGTAACGGCTGAAGAACTCGGCGGCGCAGAAGTGCATACTTCTATTTCTGGCGTAGCAGATCATATCGCCGAAAACGATGCACATGCTATTGCTATTTGTCGCAACCTGGTTAAAACTTTCACCCCTGCAGATAAACAGACGTTAACAATTAATAAAATAGAAGAACCCGCTTACGACCCGGAAGAGCTATATGGTATTATTCAACCAGACCTTAAAAAGCAGGTTGATGCCAGGGAACTTATAGCAAGAATTGTTGATGGCAGCCGGTTTCACGAGTTTAAAGAAAAATACGCTCCAACTTTGGTAACTGGCTTTGCAAATATCATGGGTTTCCCAATTGGTATTATTGCCAACAATGGCGTACTGTTTGGGGAATCTGCCTTGAAGGGCGCTCATTTTGTTGAGCTCTGCACATCACGAAACACACCAATTTTATTCTTACAAAACATTACCGGTTTCATTGTGGGGAAAGAATATGAGCACAAAGGCATTGCCCGCGATGGAGCTAAAATGGTTCATGCCGTTGCTAACGCAAACGTCCCTAAGTTCACAGTAATAGTTGGCGGTTCTTTCGGAGCCGGTAACTATGCCATGTGTGGCCGCGCTTACGATCCGCGTTTTTTATTTATGTGGCCACATGCAAAAATTTCAGTGATGGGCGGCGAGCAGGCGGCCAATGTTCTTGTTTCTGTAAAAGAAGATCAATTGAAAGCAAAAGGCAAAACCTTTGCGCATAGTGAGAGAGAAGCTTTGCAGAAATCTATCATGGATAAATACGAAATGGAAGGATCAGCCTATTACAGCACGGCAAGACTCTGGGATGACGGTATTATTGATCCTGTTGATACCCGAAAAATAATAGCGATGGGAATCGCCGTTTCATTAAATAAAAAATGGGACAATACGAAGTATGGAGTGTTTAGGATGTAGCCCTGTCGGGCAGCTAAAAAGTTGATGAGTTGATAAGTTTACAATTAACAATCCAATAACCCCGAAGGGGTTAAATATGCATAACCGGATG
This sequence comes from Paraniabella ginsengisoli, assembly GCF_022513635.1. Lineage (GTDB taxonomy): Bacteria > Bacteroidota > Bacteroidia > Chitinophagales > Chitinophagaceae > Niabella > Niabella ginsengisoli. The sequence goes on from NZ_JAKWBL010000003.1 coordinate 25,135, forward strand.
CGAAGCTTCCGGAATTAAAAAAGAACATGAACCAGTTCACAACTCTCGAAATAGAAACAAGCTACAACATCTGCACTATTTGGTTGAACCGGCCAGATGTTCGCAATGCTTTTAATGATGTAATGATAAACGAACTTATTGCGGCATTTAAACAAGAAGGCTTACGGACAAATGTGCGCGCCATTGTGCTTCGCGGAAAAGGAAAAGTATTTTGCGCCGGGGCTGATCTAAACTGGATGCGGGATACAGCCAAATATAGTTACGATCAGAATTATGAAGAAAGCATGTTGCTGGCCGAATGTTTTCGAACCATTTATAAATGTCCGAAACCTACATTGGCAATCGTACATGGAGCCGCAATGGGCGGTGCAAACGGTTTATTAGCTGCCTGCGATTTTGCTTTCTGTGAAGCAGACACCAGCTTTTCTTTTTCTGAGGTAAAAATAGGAATCGTTCCGGCCACCATCGCTCCATATATCATTAAGCGCATTGGCGAGTATCCTTCAAGACAACTAATGCTAACTGGCCAACGTATAAAAGGCAGCGATGCAGAAACATTGCGATTAGTGAATAAATGTTTTAAAGATATACACGAAACCGAAGCACATTTACAAGCTACTATTCAGTTATTATTAACCAGCGCACCTAAAGCTATTTCGCTTTGTAAAGAAATGATAGCACGGATTGTAAATGAATTATCGGAAGAAGAAATACCCGATTACACAGCAAAAATGATTACTGAAACGCGGGCGTCTGAAGAAGGACAGGAAGGTATGGCCGCATTTTTAGAAAAAAGGAAACCGAACTGGATTGAATGAGATAAAAACGAAAACAAACTGTGAAAAACGTAGAACAACATATAAAACTTTCGGATACGAAACTAACCCCAGTTGAGAAGAAGTCGGCTATTAAAAAAATATTAATAGCAAATCGTGGAGAAATTGCATTGCGTATTCAACGCACAGCAAAAAAATGGAGATTGAAACTGTTGCTATTTATAATGAGGCTGATCGGCAAACAGCATTTGTAAAAAATGCTGATGAAGCCATTTTTTTGGACGGCGATGGACTAAACGAAACTTATCTAAATATTGAAAAAATAATTGCTGCTGCTAAAAAAACCGGAGCGGATGCCATTCATCCCGGTTATGGTTTTCTTTCTGAAAATCCTCTGTTTGTTACCGCTTGCGAAAAAGCAAACATTATTTTTATTGGCCCCGGCGCATCAGCAATACAGGCGATGGGTAACAAAATTCAGGCAAGGGCAACAGCTACAAAAGCCGGCGTGCCTGTAACACCGGGCATTACAGGCTCAGTAGAAGATTTGTTTAAAAACTATAAAGATGTAGGTTTTCCTATTCTTATTAAAGCTGCTGCTGGCGGCGGCGGAAAAGGCATGCGTGTTGTAAACAATGAAAGCGAATACCAAAGCGCATTGGAAGCTACAGCACGCGAAGCTAAAAGCTATTTTGGAGATGAAACTGTTTATATAGAAAAATACATTGATAAGCCACGACATATTGAAGTACAGATACTGGGCGATCAACATGACAATGTGATTCACCTTTACGAAAGAGAATGTTCACTACAACGCAGACATCAGAAAATAATTGAAGAAGCACCTTCTCCAACTTTATCTGAAAATGTTCGTCGCCAAATTTGTGAAGCTGCCGTTGCGCTGGCTAAGTCAATTGGATATTATAGTGCAGGTACGATGGAGTTTTTGGTGGATGAATTGCAACAATTTTATTTTCTTGAAATGAATACGCGCATTCAGGTTGAACATCCTGTTACCGAGCTAACAACCGGAATAGATATTGTGGAGCAGCAAATCAACATTGCGAATGGCAATCCTTTATCTATTCAACAAAAAGATATCCGTCAAAATGGACATGCTATTGAATGTCGCATTTATGCAGAAGATCCCGGGCAGCATTTTTTACCATCGCCTGGATTGCTTAGCTATTATGAAGAACCGCTGTTCGAGGCGTCTTCGCCTCAAACCAATATGTTGTCGCCTGTGGCGACTGGAAGAATAGACAGTATGCAATTACAAACGGGTGATGTCATATCGGGCGACTTTGACCCGATGATCAGTAAATTAATAGTTTGGAATAAGGATCGCGAAACTGCACGCCAGTCAATGCTTTCAGCGCTTGGGCAATATCATATCAAAGGTATTAAAACCAATCTTGAATTTTTAATTGGCTTATTATCACATCCTGATTATATCAATAATAATATTTCAACAAAATATATAGATACCAATCTTGAAGAAATTATACATTTCATTCAAACAAAAAAAAGGAAACGGATAACATGATTATATTGGCGGCTGTGCTTGCAAAAAGCTTGGAGCCGCATCGTGATCAAAAGAATAAAAATATTTGGCAAGCTATTGGTTATTGGCGTCATAGTAAAACATTAGAACTAATTGTAAACGATAAAATATTCCAAATCGAATTATTAAAACACATTGATGGCAGCTGCATATTTTCGTTGACAGATAAAATGTATGAAGTAACACTGAAGCATAAGCGTGGGATTAACTATAGATTACAGCTTGAAGACACTTTTTATGATCATGCTATTTACGAATCAAAACCAGGTAACTACGAAATAACATTCAACGGATTTACACATGCTGCTGTGAGAACTGACATATCTTATGTTGATGCTGAAAAATTTTCCTCATCGGCCAATTTAAGTACAGGCTCAGGAAATATTTTTCTCCGATGCCAGGCAAGGTCATCAAACTTGCTGTACAAAATGGAGATCATGTAAAAAAGGAGACCTGCTATTGATTGTAGAAGCAATGAAAATGGAGAATAATATTTTAAGCCCTTCTGACGGAATAGTTGAAAAAACTAATGTGCAGGAAGGTGATAAAACAAACACCGCTACTTGCCTGATAAAATTAGTGCCAGCTGAATAACTAACAATTTTTGAAAACCAAAAACGATTAACAGGAAACTTATGAATTTTGATATAGCTCAGGAACATCAGCAAATACGCGATATAGTGCGTGATTTTGCAGAGAAAAAGATAAAGCCGGTAGCTCAGGAACTGGATGAAAAAGAACAATTCTCGTATGACTTAACAAAACAAATGGGAGAACTCGGGTTGTTAGGCATTTACCTTCCGCAAAAATACGGAGGTGCCGGAATGGATTATCTGGCGTACATTATAGCTGTTGAAGAAATAGCACGAGTGGATGGTTCGCAAGCGGCTACAGTAGCAGCACATAATTCTTTGGGCATTGGGCCCATTTACAATTACGGAACAGAAGAACAGAAGCAAAAATATTTACCCAAACTCTGTACAGGAGAAGGTTTGTGGAGCTTTGGGCTAACCGAACCCGAAGCAGGCAGCGACTCACGTGCTTCAAAAACTTCAGCAACTTCGGACGGAAATGATTGGGTAATAAACGGCAATAAAATATTTATCACCAACGGATCGGTCGACATCAATATCGGAACAACAGTACAAGCTGTAACCAGCGATCCAAGTGGCAAAAAAGAATTCACAACGATAATTGTGGAAAAAGGTACACCAGGTTTTACACAACAAGCCATGCATGGCAAAATGATGTGGCGTGCAAGCGATACATCTCAGTTATTTTTTGACGATTGTCGTGTATCGAAAGAAAATACTTTAGGCAAAACCGGCCAGGGTTCAAAAATTATGCTGCAAACTTTAGACGCAGGTCGGCTAAGTATTGCAGCCATGGGATTGGGTTGTGCACAGGGCGCTTATGAATTGGCATTAACCTATTCTCAGGAACGTAAACAATTTGGAAAAAGTATTTCCAAATTTCAGGCTGTATCTTTTAGTTTGGCCGACATGGCCACCAAAATAGAACTGGCGCGAACATTTCTATATAAAGCCTGTTGGTTAAAAGATACAAAGAAGCCATTTTCAAAAGAAGCGGCAATGGCTAAATTGTACTGCTCTGAAATTGCTAAAGAGGTTGCTGATGCTGCTGTTCAAATACATGGCGGCTATGGATTGATGAAAGAATATAATGTAGAACGATTTTATCGTGATCAAAGGCTATTACAAATTGGAGAAGGCACATCGGAAATACAGAGAATTGTAATAGCAAAACATATTGGTTGTTGAAGAAGATCATGGATCATTGCTTTGCTTTATAAATTATTTTGATACCATGAACTATTAACTATGAACAATGAGCTAATTAAAATAACAGAAAGTCCGCGCGATGCACAGCAGGGATTGCCATTCACTATTCCTGTTGAACAGCGGGCTGCTTACATTAATGAAATAATGAAAGCCGGGTTTGATGTAATTGATTTTGGAAGTTTTGTTTCGCCTAAAGCAGTTCCACAAATGGCGGATAGTGAAAAAGTTTTGGAGTTGATTGATAAAACTCAATCTAACACAAAATTGCTTGCGATTGTTGGTAATACGCGCGGTACACAGGACGCGTGTTCTCTTGAAAAAATCGACATGATTGGATTTCCCTATTCGATCAGCAATACTTTTTAGAAAAAAACATTAATTCTTCAATTGAAAAAATTGATGCAACAGTCACAGAAATTGGAAACATTTGTACAGACAACAAAAAAGAATTTCGTGTTTTTATCAGCATGGCTTTTGGCAATCCTTATGGAGATGCATGGAACGAAGCTATCTTACAAGATGCTGTTGAAAAGCTCGTGCACAAAGGTGTTAAGGTAATTACCTTATCTGATACAATCGGTTTAGCAACAGCTTCATCGATCAAAAATATATTTGAAAAATTATTACCATTATATCCTGATATTGAATTAGGACTTCACATCCATACCGAAAAAAGAACTGGCGTGAGAAGATCAATGCCGCCTGGAAAGCTGGTTGCAGAAGTTATGACGGAGTGATGAATGGCATTGGTGGTTGTCCAATGACGGGTTTTGAACTGATGGGAAATCTGAATACACTAGATCTATTGGACTATTTTAAAGAAGAGAATATCAAGCATCATTTGGACGAAGAACTGATACAAAGTATTGCTTTAAAATACGGAACATTTAAAAATCAACTAATGCAAAAAGTAGTTTCTAATGCACGCGAAGCAGTTGCTGATATTAAAAACGGAATGACCATTCTGCTGGGAGGTTTTGGTCTTTGCGGCATACCCGAAAACTGCATTAGTGCGATGGTAGAAAGTGGCGTTACGAATCTTACCTGCGTTAGCAATAACGCTGGCGTAGATGATTTTGGATTAGGGCTGCTGCTACAAAAAAACAGATCAAAAAAATGATTTCGTCTTATGTTGGAGAAAATGCAGAATTTGAAAGACAGTTGCTGGCTGGTGAATTGGAAGTAGAATTGATTCCGCAGGGAACTTTGGCTGAACGTTGTCGCGCAGGTGGGGCGGGCATTCCAGCGTTTTATGTTCCGGCCGGTGTTGGAACTGAAGTAGCCGAAGGAAAAGAAATTCGTGAGTTTAATGGCAAACCTCATTTGCTGGAGCACGCTATTATCGGCGATTTTGCGATTATCAAAGCATGGAAGGGTGATGAACATGGCAATCTGATTTATCGTGCTACGGCCAACAATTTCAATCAACCAATGGCAATGGCCGGAAAAATCACCATTGCTGAAGTTGAGCAACTTGTTCCTGCAGGAACACTTGATCCAATGCAGATCCATACACCGGGTATTTTTATACAAAGAATTTTTGAAGGAAAGAATTATGAAAAAAGGATTGAGAAGCGGACGGAAAGAGAATGAGCCAATTAGCCGATGTGATAATGTGATAATTATTTGTCCGTTTAACATCTAAAACTCATTATCATATTATCATATTATCATATTATCATATCATCACATTATCACATAAAAAACATGGCTTTAACCAAAGAACAAATCGCACAACGCATTGCACAGGAATTACAGGATGGATATTATGTAAACCTTGGCATTGGCATTCCAACATTGATAGCCAACTATATTCCTGAAGGAATGGAAGTGATTTTACAATCAGAAAATGGGATGCTAGGCATGGGTCCTTTTCCTGAAAAAGGCAATGCTGATGCAGATCTTATCAATGCGGGTAAACAAACGGTTACGATACTTCCGGGTGGGGTTTTCTTTGATTCGGCAACCAGTTTTGCCATGATCCGCGGCGGCCATGTTGACCTAACGGTTTTAGGCGCATTTGAAGTAACAGATAAAGGTGATATAGCCAGCTGGAAAATTCCGGGTAAAATGGTAAAAGGAATGGGCGGTGCGATGGACTTAGTAGCATCCGCTAAAAACATCATTGTAGCCATGCAACACACCAGTAAGGATGGACAATCGAAACTGCTAAAAGAATGTACTTTGCCGCTTACAGGTGTGGCTTGTGTAAAAAAGTAGTAACTGATCTGGCAGTGTTAGACATTACAGAAGATGGCTTTGTATTGCTGGAACGTGCGCCTGGCGTGAGTGTGGAAGAAATTCAAAAAGCTACTGAAGGGAAATTGATAATAAAAGAAAATGTGCCGGAAATGGAATTTAAATAGTAGCACACAGCTGAAATGTGCGACGCAAGATCGCTTAATAGTTGTTCTAAAGCTGGGCTAAAAAACCACTATTTTCTTCTTTTCAGGTATAACACATTCGCAACTTTCCGTTCTCCGTCATGATCCCATTTTCTATTATCCGTTGGATAATTGACCACGCCCTGCTCCTTCGCCCATAGTGTTGATGAGCCTCCACCATCGAAATTGATCGCGCTTACACAACCCAGCCAACGCATAATTTTTGTGAGTTCAAAAAGACTCATGCCAGCAGAGTTCGCATTGCGTCCGTCCACAACCAGCATAATTACATGCCCCCTTTTTGTAACACCTACGCAGGTTCGAGGATGTCGGGTAACACTAAAACTATTCGAGTCCAAAGTCTCATTTTGTCTATTGATAAGAAGCAAAGGTCCGTTTAGCATTACATCAGGCTCTTTAAGCCACTCAGGCCAGTTTACCAAACCATCCCATTTTTTGATAGCAAGCTCACCATTGTTAATTACAACAGCAGCTTTTTGATGAGCGCCTAATTTTTCATTTTTACCGGTTCTGTTTTCATTTATCACAACGCCGTCAACTTTAGTAAAATCAACCGCTCCACCATTTTTTACATCAAAAAAATTACCGTTAATAGTTGCAGTAGCTTTCTTTTCTTTGCTAAAATCACTGACCGTTCTCAGCTTCTGCGGCTCGGCAGCAATATCAAATTCATTTGCTCTACCCGGCTTAATCTTGATATAACTAATGTTTTCATTGGCCTCGAACAGGTTCTTATTATTGAAATGAAACCGGTACAACTTTACCTTTCGATCAATCTTCTGTACACTCCACCCGGCGTTTACAAAGCTTACCGAATCATAATATTGCGCAGTAGCAATATATGTCCCAAACATTAACACAAGTAAGCCAATTATATGCTTCATTTATTCCTGATTAATTTTTAAAAAATACGATCTTTCTTTATGTAGTTTTACTAAGTTGCGCATCATAACACCATCGCCTTTAATCTGTCATCAGTAAAACTGACTAAAATAGAAATAAAAAAGTACAAAAAGATGAAAATCCCCAATATATTAATTGTTTTTACACTCACTTTATTAATACTTGCGATGAATACAAACGCACAAGTAAAAAATTATGACGCGGATTGGAAACAGGTCGAAGAAAATATAGTTAAAGGCCTGCCTGCTTCCGCTCTTACTATTGTAAAAAAATATATGCAAAAGCTAAAGCTGAAAAGGAGGAAGCACAGATTGTAAAATCGCTAATCTACATGACGCAGCTACAAACTGAAAACCGTGACGAAAATCATATCGCCAGCATCACAGAAATTGAAAAAGAAATAGCAACAGCTAAAGAACCTGTTACATCATTGCTCAACAGCTATGTAGCTGGTTTGTATCAGCAATATTTTTCGATGAACAGATATAAATTTTATAACAGAACCAATACAGCCAGCTTTAATAAGGACGATATAGCCACCTGGACAGTAGATGATTTTCATAAAAAATAAGTACGCTGTATCTTGCCTCTCTTCAAAACGAACAATTATTACAGCACACAAAACTCACAGCGTACGATGCACTGATCACAAAGGGAAATACACGCCAGCTACGCCCCACTTTGTACGATCTTTTAGCACACAGGGCTTTGCAGTACTTTAAAAGTGATGAACGGGATATAAGCAGGCCAGCATATAGTTTTGAGATTAATGATAGCAAAGCATTCAGTCCGGCGGCAGAGTTTGCAAAAGCATCTTTCACAACGGATGATTCGTTATCACTTCAACACAAAGCATTACTGGTGTATCAAAAGCTGGCACAATTCCATTTAAGTGATGAAAAACCAGACGCTTTGATTGATGTAGATTTAGAGAGGTTGCAATATGTTTATTCCAAATATCTTTCAGAAAACAAAGAACGGCTTTATTACGCAGCATTGCAACAAATTATATCGAAGTATGGAAATATTCCTGCTACTGCACAAGCCCAATATTTAATAGCAGGTATTCATCAACAAAAAGGTAATGAATACCAGGCTAACGGCGACACTACCAACCGCTACGAATTAGTAAAAGCCAAAGAAATAACGGATAAAATATTAGAACAAAAAGAAGAAAGCGAAGGCAGGGCAAACGCTTATAATCTTCATCAGCAATTAACTCAACCTTATTTTTCATTTCAATTAGAAAAGGTAAATATTCCAAAAGAACCATTTAGAATGTTGGTCAACTTTAAAAATATCACCAAACTTTATTTACGTGTTGTACCTGCAACCGAAGCATTAAAGAAAGAAGCACGCAATAACCGCGGCAATAATAAATACTGGCAACAATTGGCTACAGCAAAACCTTTGAGAGAGTGGGAACAAGCATTGCCCAACAACACAGACTTGCAAAATCACAGCGTTGAAATAAAAATAGAAAGTTTACCCTCCGGAGCATATTTCATTTTGGCTTCAGCGAATAAAGAGTTTAGTTCTAATGATAATATTCTGGCAACACGCCTCACTTATATATCCAACATCAGCTTTGTAAATAACAAGGATGACTTTTTTGTGCTGGATAGAAATTCCGGGCAACCTCTGACAAATGCTAACATACAGGTGTGGAATAACACTTACGATTATAAAACATCTTCCTATAAAAAGACGAAATTAGAAAATTTTATATCTGATAAAAATGGTTATGCCCATATAAATTCAATCTCCCAAACTGCAAAAACAAGAGGGAACCGTTCTTTGCTTTTTGAAATACAATACAAAAAAGACAAATTATTCATTGACGAAGAAGAGTACAGCTATTATTATAATAGTTTTGATAATGATAAAACGTCAAGCACAATTGCTTTTCTTTTTACAGACAGAAGCATTTACCGGCCTGGACAAACCGTCTATTTTAAAGGCATTGTTGTAACGAAACAAAATGATGGCAGAAAATCTGTTATTAAAGATGGCTATAAAACTACTATCACATTATTAGATGCGAATCAGCAAAAAGTCGCAGATATAAAAATTGTATCAAATGAATATGGATCTTTCAATGGAAAGTTTGAGCTTCCGCAAAGTGGGCTTAATGGCATGTACACAATCAGTACCGCAGATAATATAGGCCGCTCCACTTTTCGTATGGAAGAATATAAGCGCCCAAAATTTTATGTAGATTTTGAAAAAATAAAAGACGCTTATAAAGTAAACGATGACGTAAAAATAACAGGCTTTGCCAAAGCTTATGCGGGTAATAATATTGACGGTGCTAAAGTAAAATACCGTGTTGTGCGCGCGGCTCGCTTTCCTTATCCCTGGCTGTATTGGAGGAGCTACCTGCCTCAATCTACGCCATTGGAAATTACTCATGGAGAGGCCGAAACCGACGCCGATGGAAAGTTTGACATAACGTTTAAAGCTATTCCTGACCTAAAGCTAAGCACCAAATTAGATCCTGTTTTTGACTATAAAATTTATGCAGACGTTACAGATATTAACGGAGAAACCAGAAGCGCTGACAAAGTGGTTTCAGCGGGTTATAAATCTTTATTATTAAAAGTAAATATTGCCGGAAAATTACCTGTCGACAGTCTTTATAAAGTAAATATCAGAACAGAGAACATGTCTGGAGTTTTTCAAAAAGCCAACGTTCAGATAAAAATTATTCAACTAAAACCAGAGCAGCGCCTGCTTCGTACAAGATATTGGGAACGGCCGGATCAATTCATTTTTACAAAAGATCAATACGTGCAACATTTCCCTAATGATATTTATGATAATGAGGATGATCCAAAAACCTGGCAGCATGGCCAAATGGTAGCCGAGCAAAATGGAACAACAGATTCAACAGGAGTTTTTTTGTTAGATAAAAAGCGTATTGAACCTGGTTATTATATGATCGAGATAAGCACAAAAGATAAAGAAGGCAATGATATTAAAGATGTACAATATGTAGAATTATTTGATGCAAAAGAGCCTGAACCTGTTTATCCTCAATATTTATACACTATTGCTCCCAAACCTATTGAACCCGGAGAAAAGACAAATATTGAAGTAAGCACATCAGCTGCTAACATTTTCCTTATTCAAAATATTGATAAAGAAGAGAACAAATACTCCTTTCATAACCTCAATAAAGAAAATAAAACATTTAATTTTTCAGCAAGCGAAACAGACAGAGGTGGCTACGGCGTTAGTTATTTATTTGTAAAGAACAATCGTATTTTTCAATCTAATCAAACCATTACTGTACCGTGGACCAATAAGGAGCTAAATATAGAATACAGCACTTTTAGAGATAAAACGCTACCCGGCGCTGAAGAAAAGTGGACTGTAAAAATATCTGGCTATAAAAAAGAAAAAGCTACTGCTGAAATGCTGGCGAGTATGTATGATGCGTCTTTAGACCAATTTTATCCGCATCAATGGCGTAAACCGTATTTATGGGACAATTACTATAACCGGACAAACTGGAATGGCAATTCTAATTTTGGTGATGCAACAGCTAACATCCAAAATACAAACACTGAAGAATATAAAAATTTTGATAAAAGATATGATCAGATATTTAACAATAATTTTGAATATGCGTTACAAGGCAAAGTCCCTGGAATTATGATAAGAGGCGTAGCAAATCAAGCACAAATGAACGAAGCTATAGTAGTGGGATATAGTAAGCAAAAAAGAGAATCATTAACGGGTGCGGTAAGCGAAATGGCAGATTCAGCAGCACCTACACCCGAAGATGAACAAAGTAACGCGGAAAACATAAGCGAGCAAAACAATAATATTGGAAATCAATCTACCATTCGTACCAACTTCAACGAAACTGCTTTCTTCTTTCCTGATTTAAAAACGGATAAAGAAGGTAACGTAAGTCTCTCCTTTACTATGCCTGAAGCCCTTACCAAATGGAAGTTTCAGGCGTTAGCCCATACAAAAGATTTGGCATTGGGTTACAGCAGTAAAGAAATCATCACACAAAAAGATTTAATGGTGCAACCCAATCCTCCCAGATTTTTACGTGAGGGAGATAAAATGGAATTTAGTAATAAAGTCGTTAATCTGTCGGCTAAAGAAATTACCGGAATTGCGACTTTGCAATTATTTGATGCCGCTACCAACGAACCCATGGACGGCTGGTTTAAAAGCACAATACCACAACAATACTTTACCATTGCTGCAGGTCAAAGCCAGTCCATTCAGTTTCCAATCGAAATCCCTTATCATTTTGACAAAGCGTTAACCTGGCGTATAGTTGCTAAAGCAACAGACAATTCCATCTCTGATGGCGAACAAAATACATTGCCTGTTCTCACCAATCGAATGTTGGTAACAGAAACGTTGGCGTTGCAAATGCGCGGCAGCGGCACGAAAAATTTCAAACTGGATAAACTATTAAACAGCGGCAATAGCGAAACCCTTACCACACAATCGCTAACGGCTGAATACACTTCTAATCCTGCCTGGTATGCGGTGCAAGCTCTACCCTACATGATGCAATACCCTTACGAATGTGCAGAACAAACATGGAATAAATATTATGCTAATTCTCTGGCTACGCTTATTGCCAACAGTTCCCCTAAAATTAAACAGGTTTTTGAACAATGGAGAACAGAGGATACTGCGGCTTTATTGAGCAATCTTCAAAAAAATCAGGAATTAAAATCGGTATTACTAGAGGAAACACCGTGGGTATTGGCTGCAAAAACTGAAACGCAACAAAAGAAAAATATAGCTGTATTATTTGATTTGGTACGCATGAGTGGCGAACTAAATAATGCGTATGAAAAACTCAGGCAGCTACAAAGTTCTAATGGCGGATTTGTATGGTTTAAGGGTGGCCCGGATGATCGTTATATGACCCAATATATTATAACAGGCATAGGCCATCTTAAAAAACTAAAAGCCGTGAGTGGGCTGCAAGAAGCCAATCTTAACAGAATGGTTCAGGAAGCACTGCCGTATTTGGATGCGAAAATAAAAGAGGAATATGACAACCTGATCAAATACAAAACTGATCTTGAAAAGTATGTTCCCTCCCACTATGTAACGCAATATTTATATATGCGCAGCTTCTTTCCTCAGAATAAAATAAAAGAACAAGCGCAAAAGGCAGTTGCCTATTTTAGAGAGCGTTCGAAAAAAACATGGACAAAGCAAAACAAATATATGCAGGCAATGACATCTCTGGCTATGCATAGGAATAATGATGTAAACACATCAACAGCCATTTTAAAATCGTTGAAAGAAACAGCAATTAAAAACGAGGAATTGGGTATGTATTATAAAGATGCAGCAAGAAGCTGGTGGTGGTATGAAGCACCAATAGAAAGACAGGCCTTGATTATTGAAGCATTTGAAGAAGCCGGGAATGACAGCAAAACTGCAGATGATTTAAGAACCTGGTTGTTGAAGAATAAACAAACTAATAATTGGGAAAGTACCAAAGCCACTGCTGAAGCGGTATACGCTTTGTTACTTCGGGGCTCGGAATGGTTAACAGTAACGCCAGATGTTGAAATAAAATTAGGAAGCCTCACCCTACCCCCCTCCGGTGGAGGGGGATCTGCGCCCGAAGCGGGAACTGGTTATTTCAAAAAAGTAATTGAAGGAACCAAAGTCCGTCCGGAGATGGGAAATATTTCAGTAACAGTTCAACAGCCAGGAGCATCAACCCTTCCAACTTGGGGCGGTGTGTACTGGCAATACTTCGAGGATCTTGATAAAATAACGACAGCTTCTTCGCCTTTACAATTGAGCAAGAAATTATTTATAGAAACCAACACAGATCGCGGGCCGGAATTGAAACCTGTAAGCGAAGGCGACAAAATAAAAGTAGGTGATAAAATAAAAGTTCGCATAGAACTTCGTGTGGATCGCGACATGGAATATGTACACATGAAAGATATGCGTGCATCATCTTTTGAACCTGTAAATGTTTTAAGCCAATATAAATGGCAAGGAGGTTTAGGTTATTATGAAACCACTAAAGATGCCAGCACCAATTTCTTTTTTAATTATTTACAAAAAGGCACTTATGTTTTCGAATATGATCTATTTGCACAATTAGCAGGTAATTTCAGCAACGGCATTACAACGATACAATGCATGTATGCACCGGAATTCACCAGCCATAGCGAAGGTGTGAGAGTGAATGTGGAGAAGTAGGTTTCATTAAATTAACCAAACCAATGAAACCCATAGACAATTTTTATCTTCAACAACAAGAACCTTACAAAAGCACCTTCTTAGCTTTAAAAGAAATAATTCTGTCACTTGATCAGGATATTAGCGAAGAATGGAAATATGGCATGCCTTTCTTTTACTATGATCGAAAAATGTTTTGTTATTTATGGAAACATAAAAAATATGATCAACCTTATATTGGGATAGTTGAAGGAAAGCGATTAGATGACCCAATGTTAATTCAGGAAAAACGTGCAAGAATGAAGATTATGTTGATTGATCCTACCAAGGACATACCTTTTAAAAAGATAAACAACATTCTTACACAAGCGCTGAATCTTTATAAGACAGGGTAAACATTCTCATGGAGTAAAAGCAAAAAAGAACTCCCAATAGCTGATCCAACATTACATGTTTAAAAAAATCTCTGGTTTTGTATTTTGACTTAAAGAATTGATCTGGCTGGAAGGCAGATTTGTCATCGTTTATATAGGATCAGATATGTTCCGATGTTGAACCGAGCGTGGCAAGACTGATGCCATATATTAAATGATAGTTTAAAAAATATTCTACCCAATAGTAAAGGCCGCGAAATGTGCGGCCTTTACTTTGTTATTCGAATAGAGAATTTTACTTATTCAATTTCGCCTCCAAAACTTTCATCCAATAACCTCCCAACACGCTTCTTGCTTGGAAACCTTCTTTTTACCATTCGTTGTTTCGTGCCAGTCGCCAAGTGGCGCACGATCAGGAGTTTCTGTTGCGAATTTATAAATGGGTTCAATGAATGCTTTAAAATCTTTTAAATCGTTTGCCATTGTTGCCGTCCATACAATCCAGTCGCTTTTTGTATAGGTTTTTCGGCTATCTAATGGTAAGCCATATTTATTTTGTTTGTTAAGATAAAAATCGATTTCTTTTTCACTTACTGACGATGGAAAAATATTAAATTTCAAAACCTTATCCCATACTAAATTATATTTTTGACTCCAGGTCCCTTTCTTTTCAAAAGCTAATGTGTAATGATCGCCATCATCAGCAAGCTTCATCCACTCAGGCACCATCTTCACAGCAATGTTGTGATATTTTTCATACACATCATTTTTGCCCAACATTTTAGCCATTGATGCGTAACTTTCAATACCCATAATTGCTTTCATGGATAAGTTAGCATTGCGCGCCAAATGACCTGCAAAATCATCAGTACATAATTGGTTGGCAGGATCAAACCCTTCTTTCACCAGATAATCCGTCCAGGTTGTTAAAGTCTTCCAATGCTTTTCAGCATACTTTGCATTGCCCTCAACATGTGCAATTGCGGCAGCCAGTATCACCATATTACCGGATTCTTCTACCGGCATATCTTCTCCATAAACCTGAGCATTGGCCAAAGGATAAGTTCCCAGATCATGCGCTGCAAAAGGCTTCTTCCATTTTCCACTTTCGCTGTAATAGAAAATACCGTTCATCATTCCTTTTTCTAAGTCGGGATTATAAACGAGGAATAAAGGCGCTGATGGATAAGTAAGATCAACGGTATTGATACAGCCATTGCTAAAATTCTCTTTTGACAACCAAAGCAAGTCACCCTGCGGACTTTGTACTAATTTGTGTGCCGCAATCACCTGACGATACGCAATTTCACATAGTTTAGCATACGCTTCACCGCCAGCATTCAATGCATCGTTATAAATAGTTTCATCAACTTGTTTACATTGTTGCATTACGGAAGCATAACCGGTATTTGCTTTGTCTAACTGATCTTCAATATTTGAATTATTGTCTTTGTTCCACCATGGCCTAAGATTTTTTCCAAAATATTGAATGGACCATATATCATCATAACCTAATAAAATCCTGCTGCTGGCTTGTTTTGTTTTGCCAAGATTTACAATAGTTGCAAGCGAAAGTTGCTTACCAGTTACTTTGTTTATTGCCGGCGCCACACGCGCTTTCGCGAATGCAGTTAAAGCAACTGCTTCTGAATTAGCAATAAACTGTGATGCATTTGTGCTTTGAGGAACTGCGACATGTATGTATCCCCAATCAATGCGTAAATCATCTCCTTTTTTAGCAAGAACAGGTTGAGAAGTTGTTCCCGCTTTAAGAATTGACATTCCTTTAGCTGCGTACTTATTTGCGATAACTTCCTGAGCAGGTGTGTTAACTGCAAGATTAGATGAAGTGTTAAAAAGGATTTCAACATTGTGTGCTTTACCACTATTAGAATTTGCATCAAATGTGATGTATGATACTGGTCGCGCCAGCAGATCCAGATCTTTCAATATTAATGGCGAAGTAAACGTTACTTTTAAATCTACAGGCCCGCATGTAAAATCGTAAATTGTTTGTGTAGCTTTAAATTGAACGCCCTTCTGTAGTGCATTTGAAACTGAAGTCGGCATGACCCTTCGCTCCTTTGCTAGTCCAAAATCAAGATGACGGCCACCGGCAGTATTCCTGACATGAACCGCTAATATGTTCTTCCCTTTTTGTAAAACAGTCGAAGGGTTTTTTATCGGGATAAAAATATACTTATGTACCCAGCCATCTTTTTGATAAATCTCTTTACCATTTAGATAAACTGTTACATTGTCATCATGATTCAACTTCAGATAAACATCCTGGGTTTTATTATCAAGCATGGTGAACTCTCTTCTTACCCAAAGATCTTCTGACTTCCATTCCGTTTTAGCAAGGCTTTTATCATCGCCCAACGGGGCTATCCCACCCTTCCATTTACTGTCGTTGAAAGAAGTCTGATACCAATCATCTGAAGGTGCTGTTTCGGTGTACTTCACCCTATAAGATTTATCTTCTGAGGCGGGCAACAATACATCGTAGCTTTTAGACTCAGACCCTAAAAAGCGATAAATCTTTCCATCTACTTTTGCATAGCCTGTTAATGATTGATCAGTGCCGGTCCAATGTTTGGTAGGCGACTCATTAAGTGCATCTGTAAAAGACCAGATACTAAAATAGGGGTCATGCGTAATAAGCGGATACGCTGGAGCCTGTTGCTTTTGAGCATTCGTAGCTAGAAAAGAAAGCGTAAATAAAAAACTAATAAAGGGCTTAAAATAATTTCTGATCATTAAAAAAAAATTTACATTAAAAAGTTATTCTACAAGCTGGATTTATACTAGTGAATTTGAAAAAGGTAATGGGAGGCTGTTTATTTCGGATATCACATGGATTTCATACACAATCATTACTTCCTATAAAAAATGAAAATAGAATATTTTACAAAAAACAGGGGTCCATTTTGTTTCAAAATTTCATCGATTTGTTTCATTTTTTACAATCAGGTGCTTCCGGATTAATCATCATTACTTAATACTGATCACTATCAATCACCACCTGTTGGTCTTCTTCAGGTATTTGTGTATTTCTAACCCGTTCCAGCACCATTGCCCCGGTAAACCTGTAACGTAGCGGGAAGGATGGGTTAGTAATATCTTCATATTCATAATCCAGGTTCATGGTAGTAATAGTTCTTTGCAGGTAAGGCAGCACATCATCCATTTTCTTCTGAACAGTATAATTACCGTTATTTTGTTTAAACTTAATTACCGGATCTGATGCAGTTAATGTAATGCTGCTATCCGCATTAAATTGTGCAGAAATTTTATATTTCAAACGGTCATAAGCTTCTTCCTCAATAACGCCGGCATAAAAGAAAACTGTATTTTCGTTCACTACCCACACATTCCGATTAGGCGTTGTTAAAGCAGGCTCATTCCCTTCTGTTCTTTTTACCTGGCCGGGTACAGAGTATAATCCTGAATAATCATTAAAAGGTATGATTTGCATCAGCGATTTTTTATACCATCTTCTTGGAGAAACACTATATTTTGAGGTGGATATCAATTTCACAGGTAGTATATACTTGTAGTACATATCCATATTTTCCATTTTCAGATTCAGGTCAAAATAACCAGTATTAGAATTGCTTGGAATAGTAGTGCTGTTAGAACTGAAGGAATAGTTCGCTTCCGGCAATTGAATAAAATACAAGTCATCCCTGTTTCTGAAACGATCGAAATTCAAATTCGAAAGCGTGTCTGTATCCAGCTCTAACGTAACCTGTATTTCTTCTGTATTGTCAGTACTACCGCTTAAAACTACAGGAACCTTTAATGCTACGACACCTCCGGCTGACTTGTATCGGGCATATACCGGAACCACGCCGTTGTTTACAAAAGATACATCCTTTACATACAGCTCTTCTGCATTTTCTTTGTTACAAGCCATTCCCAAAAGGCTTAACATTATTATATATAAATATTTATATTTCATATCAAAAGCATATTGGTTTTAATAAGGCGTAGTCCATCCTGGGTTTTGAGTCAGTCTTACATTTCTTCTCAACTCCTCATGCGGAATGGGCCACAAATACATTTTTTTGACAAATATGGTAGGCAGGGATGCAATAATAACCGGTGTATGGAAAATCTCCCTTTGGTTTTCGGTCATATCCATATTGCAGCCCGTTACGGGAGTAGCCTCTTCTACCGGAGCATCTTTCCATCTTCTTAAATCAAAATAACGATGGTTCTCTCCCAACAATTCTATCTGGCGCTCTCTTTTAATAGATTTTCTTAAAAGATCTTTAGACGCATAAACAGTATTTTCATAATCAGGCACACCACCTCTTATGCGTATCTGGCTAATAGCTTTACTCATTTCGTTCACATCCCTGCTAACACTTATGCTTCCTGAACCATCGTAGGATGGTACATTATGTGCTCCTGTCAGTTCATTCAGCGCCTCTGCATAAATCAGCAACACTTCTGCATATCGTATAGCAGGTTCTGTTTTAGGAACGTTGTACGCCCCTTCCGGTGTGCTTCTAAAATCTGCATCAAGAGGATTTACGTATTTTTTGATACCAATTCCTGTTCTTATATAAAACTCAGGCGAAGCGGGCTGCTTGCCATCGCCGTTCCCCTGTAATAAAACACCTGCTTTACCCTGTCTTCACCTCTTGTCAAACTATTACGATACCATATACTTCCACTGTATGCTACAGAGGCGTAAAAGCGCGGTTCGCGATCGGCATACTGTAAAGAAACATTAGCTGGCAATGGTTTATGAGAAGTATTATCGGATGTAAATCCGGATACACGAGGATTGAGAGGTACAGTACCTCCATCGCTCATAGCATAAGCGTCTACCTGCTTTTGAGTAAGACCATAAGTATTCCACCCATTCAGCGAGTAAGGAGCCTGATGCATAGGTAAGATTTTTGTCAGCTGATCTCCAATTTCTGTTACACGTGAGAAAATAACTTCAGGATTACCCAGAAATTGTACACTGCCGTCAAACAATGCCCTGTAAGATTCCATAGGATCAATATCTTTCCAACCGTTAGGGAAGTTAGCATTTGAATATTGGGCATGGAAAGGTGGAACAACAGTAGCTGGATAACCAGGTCCCTGATCTTCGGCGTGATACGGGTAAGTGTACAATTTATAAATTCCTAATTCAATCACCTCCCTGGCAGCAGCAGCAGCTCTTGCCCATTTTTCTTCCTGATACTGCTGGCTTATAAGTTGTTTGCCTTTGTCATCAACCAGATCGGCCATTTCAGCATTGCCGTTATAAAAAGGACTGGCAGCATATATAAATACTTTTGCTCTTGCAGCCAAAGCTGCACCTTGTGTGGGGCGAGCCAGATTGCGTGAATCTCTCAATGATGCAGGCAAATCCCTTGCGGCCAGCGCCAGTTCGCTGGTAATAAAATCCACACATTCGTCATAAGTATTACGGGGTAGCGAAAGATCGGCGTAGCTTTCAGTATAATCCAACCCATGTTCCGGCACCAAAGGCACCGGACCATATTTTCTTATCAATAACCAATAGTAATATGCTCTTAAAAACCTGGCCTGTGCTTTACGGTCAACAATTTCATCCCGGGTCATCTCGCGGTTCTTATCTACATTATCAATAAATATAGATGCTTTTCGGATGCCTTGATAGCAGGAAGCCCAGGAATCCTGCCAATTAGCCTCGGTATAGATGCCATTCTTATAATCGCTATACTCATCATTAGGAAATCTTCCGTCCTTGATTCTATCTCCAAAAAACATATCATCTGACAAGAAATTTGTTAATACATCATTTTTATTGCCTACATCTGTATTAGAGCCACGTAAATGTGTGTACACATCTGCCAACCACTGTTCCGTATAATCGCGTTGCGCAAAAACACTATCTAAGTTTTGACGGTCTTTAAAAAATGCTCCATGTCCAGATACTTTTTGCAGGAGCTTGCAAACTGGAGCAGCAACAACAAAGTTATAATTCCCAAAATGCTTTTTTCATCCGTTTATTTTTTAAGTTGCAGCTTCGCTGCGATTATTTTTTGCCGGATGGAACGCTGATAATAATCCACTTGTGAAAATTTATGTAGCGTTTCATCTGAATATATTTTGTGTGAGGAAGAGCGAGCTGCGAACGATAAAATATAGCACGCCTTCACCCTTCCGTGTTTTTATAAAGCAATATTTAAACCCAAGGTTATTGTTTTGGAAGGAGGATACGCCTGCCCGTTGCCGCTGGCCAACTCCGGATCCCATATTTTCAGCTTATCCCAAACAAACAGGTTTTGCCCCACTAAATAAATACGCGCAACAGATAAGCGGAACTTTTGCAATGTGAGCTGCGGAAAAGAATAGCCCAATTCGAGTGTTTTTAAACGCAAGTACTGCCCGTCTCTCAACCAGTAAGTAGAAGATCTATAGTTATTAGCATTGCCGCCATAACTCAACCTGGGATATTTAGCATTGGGATTTTCTGTAGCAGGATCGCCGGATATATCGGCCGAAATCCAACGGCTGCCAGGCTCGGCTACTTCCGTTAAAATATTACCCCACGATCCGTTGGTAAAGGGGTAAACACTGGGGCCATTGATAAAATAAGAAGAACGACCTGCACCCTGAACGTGCACATTAAAGTCAACTCCTTTCCAGCGGGCCGACATACCTACTCCATATATCAGTGCCGGCCTGAAACTGGCTCCAATGGGTACAACATCATCATCATTGATCACACCATCGCCGTTTACATCTTTGTACTTAATATCGCCAGGCATATAGATGCCATAAGTTTGCTTTGGACTGTTTCTTATTTCCTCATAGTCTTTAAACAGGCCTTCTGCTATCAACCCTCTTAATTGATCAATTCTAAATCCTTCTTGTGAACGGTAAGGATAGAAATTGTATTGTTCATCTCGCTCTACTATTTGATTTTTATAATAGGTAATATTACCTCTGGCTGTAAAATCTACCGCTCCCAACATTTTCCTAAAGGTAAAGTTGCCATCAAAGCCACGATTAAGGGTTTTACCAACATTAGCGTAAGGACTACTGGTAATGCCCACCATAGATGGAAGATAAAAACGCTGTATAAAAATATCATCTCTGTTCTCCTCAAAAAGTCTATGTAAAAAGAGAACATATTCCTTAAGATATTTATCTCAAGGCCCAGATCTTTTTTACACCAGTCTCCCAGGTTAATTGGTCAGACCCTACCTGCGTGTACCCCAAAGCAGGGAAGGTATTAGGGTTAATTAAATCTCCAAAATTAAAGCTTCCATTAGCACCTATACTACTAAGATATGCAAAGCGCCTGCCTAGGTTATCATTGCCTACCCAACCATGTGAGTAGCGTATTTTAAGCAGGTCTAACCATGCAATTTTTTTGAACAAGTTTTCCTCTGACAAAACCCAGCCTGCAGAAACGGCCGGGAAAAAGCCGAACTGATTGCCCACTTTAAAATTTTCTGATCCGGTATATCCAAAATCAAAAGCTGCGAGGTATTTATTTTTAAATGCATAACCGGTATGGCCTGATATAGAAAGATTTCGATTAGGGATTCCATTGACAATGTCTCCACCTACATCTACAGAACTTCTCGATTCCCGACGAAATGTTCTTACTAATGCATCTACATTATGTCCAGAAAAATTGCGATTATATACTATTTCCCCGTTGAGTTCCAACACACGCGTTCCACTGGCTGCACTTTCCTGAAACAGTAATGCCTCGGTTGACTTTCGAATAAATATCAGGTTCCCATTCCTGTCCCGTCTTCTTTCCACGTTAAACTGCTCTGGCCATTTGCGCCTGAATATTTCGTTCCGGCTATCAGCATCAAAAGCCACCCGGCCCACAAGCCGCAAACCTTTCGTAATAAAATCGAGTCTTTGTTCGAGGTTAACGTTAGTGGCAATGCTATTTTGCCACCATTCTCTATACCCTGTTTGAGTACTTAGCACCCAAGGGTTGGTTTGGGCTCCGGTACCATAAGCAGGCACCAGGCCGTTAGAATATACGACCGGCGTGGCAGTAGGATTTGTACCTACCAGCGACTCCCAGATAAATTGTCCTAAACCGGGAGAATTCTTTTTTCAAGAAAGCCTGCCACACCTAAGCGAAGCAAAGTGGTCTTAGTAATATCAAAATCAAAATTGGTACGATAATTCCATCTTTCACGATTGGCGTTGGTTTTGTACTCGTTCAACGATTTATCACTTTCATACATACCTCCCTCATTATAATAAGCCGCAGAAACAAAGTATCTGGCGGTTGTACCTCCTCCCTTAAAATTGAGAGACGCATTTACATTATTAGTGGAAGGCTTCAACATCAGATCAATCCAATCTACATTGGGGTATAAATCAGGATCCAGGTTGTTATTAATAATTTCAAGTTCATTAGGGGTATATAAAGGTTGCAGATTGCGGGTAGTTAAGGCTTCGTTGACCAATTTGGCGTACTCATAACCACCTACGTATTCTGGTGTGCGGGTTCTGGTTACATATCCTACCTGCACTCTGCCATCAATTGCAATTTTCCCGGCTTTCCCGTTCTTTGTAGTAATTAATATAACGCCGTTAGCCCCTTTTGATCCATACAAAGCCGTAGCAGATGCATCTTTTAACACGGAGAATGATTCTATATCCTCAATATTGATCTCGTTAAATGGCCGTTCAAAGCCGTCTACCATTATTAAGGCTCCCTGATTGGCGCCAAAGGTAGACATCCCTCTTATCCAGAACTGTGAATTATTGAAGCCTGGTTCGCCAGAGGTTTGCATCGCAATAACGCCCGCTACATTGCCCGCCAAAGCATTGGTAATATTGGCACCCGGCACTCTTATGTCATCTATGTTAACAGTAGTTATCGCGCCTGTAGATGTAATTTTTTCTTGGCACCAATTGCAGTAATAATAACCTGATCCATAATGCTTGAATCTTCAGGCTGCATTACAACATTAACCAAGGATTTTTGCCCTACTTTAATCTCCTGAGTTTTATAACCCACATAAGAAAATAGCAGAATGCTATAGGCGTCCGTCTTGATTTGATAGTGTCCATCCTCGTTCGATGTAGTACCAAATCCTGCCTGATCTTTAATAGTTACACTTACCCCAACGAGCGGATTGCTAGTAGGATCGGTAATAATTCCCGTCACCTCCACTTCCTGCGCCAGCAGACTTCCTATCCAAAAAGTTAAAAGAAATAGAATTAATAATTTTCTCATTGCAGCTCATTTTATTCGGTTGTTATTACTCGGATGCGTCTATTTACCTGATCGGCTATGTAAAATGTTCCGATTTCTTTATCGTAAATAATCCCGACTGGACGATCAAATTGTGCATCTCTCAAAGCACCATCAGTATAGCCAGGTTGGTTGGGCCTTCCGGCAAAAGTGCTAACCACACCATCTGGTGTAATTTTTCGAATCACATGGTTAACCCTATCGCATACGTAAAAATTCTCGAACTCATCAAAAGCGCCCTGGTGAGGTTCATTGAACTTAGCATTAGTTCCTACCCCATCAAAATAGCCGCTTGAGCCTCGTTGCCCTACAAAATGCACCGGAGATTCTAAGGTTCTGGTTTGCCTGTTATAGTCAGCTCTTAAAATATAATGCCTATTTACAGCAACCAAATATGCAAAATCGCCGCTGGGTGCAAACTGTATATTAAACTCCCACTGATTATCTCCTACTCTATATAACTCTCTTAAAGTTTTGGCAGTACGATCCCATTGATATACCTGTCCATTGGCATAAGAGTTTATAAAGTAGTCACCGGTTTGAGGCTGCACATCGCCGCCGTTGCATTGCCTGCTGTATGTTAATGCATTCCAACGTGTGAAACCTGAGGCAGGTGTCAATACTGCAGTACTGATACCCCGGTCATCTCCCTGATCGTTGGTAACATACAAAGTATCCCAGGTGGGATTGAAAGCCAGCGTTCTCGGGCGCCCTAGTCCATTTCCGGTTCTAAAAAGTGTTTTTACATTTGTAAGTGCTGAATCAATAAATCTTAGTCCGCGATATTCCTCAAGCAGATAAATATTTTTATGCTGGTCGAAGCAAAGCCAGTACGGCTCTTCAAACTGGGCTATCTTTATGTCGCCGTCGACTATAGAAGATTCATTTCTTTCATTTTTAAACCCTGCTAATGTACTTACCGATGGCCTGAAAATATAATTAAAGGCTGTCGAAGATTTTATCTCTTTAGGATCGGAGCTATTACCTATCACAACTTTTACATCACCGGTTCCGGCTTTAGAAGGAACGAGCACATATAGAATGGAACCAGTTGATCCAATTAATGGCGCACGTTTATCATTTATATATACTTTAATTAAAGAAGTATCTGTGCCAAAATTGCTTCCATAAATCAACATTTGCGTGGTGACCCCTCCGCTATCTGGCGTAAAGCGATCGATTGTAACCGGCTTGGAAGGATCGAAGGGAACTCCCTGGTTAATAGACTTCTCATCCTTCTTACAGGAAAACACAATAAAAAGCATAAATAGAATACCCCATAAGTATTTTAACTGTGATAGTACAGCTTTCATATGTCTGTTGTTTTGATAGTCTGATGGAATCCGCTTTTGCTAATACTTACCCAAGTGAAGAGAACATAGCAATTGCTCGTTTCATATGACTGTTATGATAAAAAAATTCACAACTGTGTACATTCGCTGACATGATCAATACCATCTTCCTTTAAAATCTGTAGTTAATAAAGCATCGTTGTTTTAGCAGTTCTGATTCTCTTAAATGATAGTTTGGTATAATCAATTCAATCGTCAAGCAAACGACGTAAAAATAATTGCTTATAGCAAAAACGTTTTTCTATTTTGTTCCAAAAATTCATCAATTTGTACCATATTTATTTTTTACTTTACATTTTGGATGTTCAAACCGATTACCATAACATTAACTGCCTGCTTCATTTGCTATATATATAGCACCGCACAGCCGTTCTATTTCAGACATTACGAAGTAGAGAATGGGCTTTCTAATAATAGTGTAATAACAGCGGCTCAGGACAAATATGGGTTTATGTGGTTTGGCACTTCTGACGGCTTAAATAGGTTTGATGGAAATACCTTCAAAGTGTATCGCCAGGCTTTGGGCAAAAAAATACACTTCGGGGAAATTCGATCTATTGCTTGCATGAGGATTTTCACGGGAATTTTTGGGTGGGTACCGAAAAAGGTATTTTTCAGTATCAGCCGGCCTTTGATGATTTTACTCAACCAATCCCTGTTAATAATGCAACCGTTAGAAGTATCTGTAGTGATGAAGGATTACTATGGTTCATCCTTAGTGATGAGCTTTACTATTATGATATTGCCAAAAAAATCGTACGAAAGCAATTTATTCCAGGAATAAAAACGTATCAGTACTATCGAAAAATAAAGATGGTGGCATCTGGATCGGCACAACAGATGGCCGGGTCATTCAATTAAAAAATAACCGAGCCACTATTTATCCAATTTCAGAAGAAAATCAAAATACGATTCAATCAATACTGCATTATGACGATGATCAAGTTTTTATTGGTTCTTCAAAAGAAGGGCTTATAAGCTATAACATATCATCTAAGCAGCGAACTAACCTGATTAACAAAGCGAACGCACATAAAGAAGTTTTCGTAAGAAATATCCTGCAAGTAACTGATTCTATCTTTTATATTAATGCCGAAGACGGGCTTTATATTTATAATATTGCTACGCATAGTTTCAAGCATCTGGTAAAAGAAATCGGCAAACCCTTTTCTTTGTCGGATAATGCGCTTTATGCACTTTGTAAGGATCGTCAGGGCGGCATCTGGATTGGATCTTACTTTGGTGGCATTAATTACTTGCCGAAAACATCACTAAACTTTGAAAAATATTTCCCCACTCTACATGAAAATAGCCTAAGTGGAAATGCTATCAGAGAAATCACTCAAGACAAAAACGGCAATCTTTGGATAGGCTCCGAAGACGCAGGCTTAACTAAGTATGATCCGAAAAAAACATCTTTACTAAGTTTCGCCCCAATCATATCAATAACTTATCGAGTTCAAACATTCACGGCTTGCTGGCAGTTAACGATTATTTATTAGTAGGAACTTTTGAACATGGTTTGGATTTGCTAAACATTGCATCAGGCAAAGTGGTGAGAAATTTCAGAATGGGTAATGGTGGAAATGACCTAAGCAGCAATTTTATTAATAAAATATTTCACACATCCAATGGCGACATCATTATCTGCACAGCAAATAGTGTTTTTCGTTTCGATTTGCAACAACAACTTTTTTATCCGGAACGTAAATTACCAGAAAATGTCTTTTATTCAGCGATTACAGAAGACAGTAACGGTACTGTATGGATAGGAACTCACAACAAAGGTGTTTTTTATTTGAATAGAAAAGATGCCGGATCATTAAAATTGGGTGCGGATATTAATAAAAAAATCAGTAACACACGAATACTATACTTAATGGCAGAAGGTGCCGACAAACTTTGGGTATGTACTATTGACGGGCTTTATCTTATCAATTTTAAAGATCAAAATTTTAAATATTTTTCCGAAATAACAGGTTTACCCAGTAATATTGTGTACAGCATCATACAAGACGATTCTAAAAATTATTGGATACCCACTTCCCAGGGATTAGCTTATATGAAAAAAACTACGGGAAACATTACTGTTTTCAGGCAACATAATGGTTTGCTAAATAATCAATTCAATTACCAATCAGCTTTTAAAGATCAAAAAGGCAATATTTATCTGGGCAGCATCAAGGGACTTATTAAGTTCAATCCTTCATCTCTACATTCGAGTAGCTACATTCCACCACTTTATATAACCAGCCTTCAACATCCGGGTGTGAATCTTGAACGAAATAAAATTGGAAACATCCGTTCACTACTTACAATCCGTCATGTACGATTAAAACATGATCAGTCCACTTTTAATCTGGAGTTTACAGCGTTAAATTTTACAGATCCAATTGACATCGAGTATGCATATAAAATAAATAATAGTGAATGGTATCAAATTGGGAATACCAGAAAACTAACGTTTACCAATCTTTCCACAGGTAAATACACTATTACAGTAAGGTCTACAAATGGTACAGGAGCATGGATGCTCAATGAAAAAAGTATCGACATTACCATACTACCGCCATTTTGGAAATCCAGCATTGCATACCTCGCCTACGCGATAATCTCAGGTTTGATTCTATATTTATTCTTTAAGGCATTTAGCAAACGTCAAAAACAGAAACACCAATACAAAATGGACCTTTTCATGCTAAACAAAGAAAAGGAATTGTACCAGTCAAAAATGGAATTCTTTACCAATATTACCCATGAAATAAAAACGCCACTTACACTGATAAAAGTACCACTTGAAAAAATAAGCAACAACATACATGAATTGCCGCAGTTCGAAAAACATATTCAGATTATGAATAACAATGCCGATCGTTTATTTGACTTAACAAATCAACTATTGGATTTTAGAAAAATTGAAACCGAACACTATAAACTTTATTTATCAGAAACTGACATTGCAAATATAATCCGCGAAACCTGGGAACGCTTTCTCCCTGTTATGGAACAAAAAAGCATACAAGGCAAACTTATAATGCCTAACGAGCCTGTTATGATACTAGCTGATAAAGAAGCTATGGTTAAGGTAATAAGCAATCTAGTTAACAACGCAGTAAAATACTGCGAAAACAAAATTATTATTGAATTGAAAGAACTTTCGCTAAAGAACTCGCTATGCATTTCCATTAAAAATGATGGCACGCTTATTCCGCAGCAATTCAGGGAAATTATTTTTGATGCTTTTATAAGAATTGGAAATACAAAAACGTCAGGGACAGGCATTGGTCTTTCATTGGTCAAATCTCTTGTTGAGCTACATCGTGGCACTATTGTATACCATCCGGAAGAAAAATTTAATATTTTTGTATTAACCTTGCCAAAATCTTTGTGACCATCAGAATACAAAGAATAAACTATGAAAAAAGAAAAACGATATTAATTATCGATGATAATGACGACCTGCTTTTTATATTATCAGATAGTCTGAAAGATAATTATGAAACGATTTGCATTTCGGACAGCACTACTGTTTTTAAAACATTGCAGGAACATGATGTAGACTTAGTTATCAGTGATGTAATGATGCCTGAAATTGATGGTTTTAAAATATGTGAATTAATTAAATCAAATTTTGAGCTTAGCCACATTCCCGTATTGCTTCTAACTGCCAAAAATACATTGCAATCAAAAATAGAAGGCTTGGACGCCGGGGCTGATGTTTATATAGAAAAGCCGTTTTCAATGGATTTTTTGCTGGCGCAGATAAACAGTCTTTTGAAAAACAGGGAGAAAGTAAAAACTCATTTTGCACAGTCTCCAACGGCCCTTATTACAAGCATCGCTTACACAAAAACAGATGAAACCTTTTTGGCAGAGTTGGAAATGCATATTAATGATAATATCACCAATCCTAACCTTGATGTAGTGTTGTTAGCTAAATGCATGAACATGAGCAGGACGAATCTATACAGAAAAATAAATTCTATTTCAAGTCTTTCACCTGCTGAAATGATCAATATAACACGTTTAAAAAAAGCGATCGAATTATTGAGCAACAGATCGGTGCGCATCAACGAAGTGGCATATACTGTAGGTTATAATTCTTTAACCCAGCTTGGCCGCAATTTTCAAAAACACTTTAAAATGTCGCCTTCCGAATTTGTAAAAAAACAGATAGAATTTGCTAACCGGGCTTAGTCATTTCTGAAAACAGTATTATACATATAAAAAAGCATGAACGCAAAATACGTTCATGCTTTTACAATTTATATAATCAATTACTTTAAATTGAATCAGTCACCGCGGTAGAATCTTTAGCAGGTGCTTTATCAATCAGGTCCATAAACTGATCAAGTTTAGGCGTGATGATAATTTGTGTACGGCGATTCTTTGTTCTTCCTTCGTCAGTTGTATTGTCAGCTACTGGATTGTATTCGCCACGGCCACCAACAGTTAATCGCTTAGGATCTACTCCATAAGTGTTCTGTAATGCCTGAACAACAGATGAGGCGCGTAAAGAACTCAAATCCCAGTTATTGCGGATATTAGGGCGAGTAATAGGAACGTTATCTGTATTACCTTCAATCAACACATCATAATCCCTGTAATCAAGAATGATCTTCGCAATTTTACTCAACGTCTCTCCTGCCCTTTCTGATATTTCATAGCTACCGGATTTATATAGCATATTATCCGATAACGAAATATACACTACACCTTTTAATACTTTAATATCAACGTCTCTCAACTCATCTCTGCTTAAAGAACGTGTAAGATTATTAGTCAACACCAGGTTAAGTGAATCACTTTTATTTTTCTCAGCAACCAAATGCTGAATATATTTATTAGAGGCATTTATTTCATCAACCAGTTTAGATATGTTCACGTTTCCTTGAGTGTTTTGATTAATACTCATATCCAATGTACTTTGCAAAGTTGCAAGCGCTTTTTTAAGAGATGCGTTATTCGCTCTTTCCTGGGCCAATTGATCTTCCAAACTTTTCACTCTTGTTTGGCTGCTGGCAAGATCAACCTGAGCACTTTGATACCTGCTGTTCAAATTATTATAATCATTTTGCAGAGCAGCAAATTTCTTTTGCCCGACACAACCTGTTAAAATTAATCCACTTAAAATTGCTGCTAACGGCGCAACATACATACGTTTATTCATTCTGTTTGTTTTTTACTAGTCTGAATCGTCGATCATATCAACCAACAAACTTAATTTATTTGAAAGGATGACAAATTAAATGCCTAAGTTGCAATGCATCGATATTTAATTTAAATTAATTAAGATTTTATTTTATTTAACAGTTACATAAAATACTTATAATCAGTTGAAAAGAATCAATTTAGCATTTTGACCGATGGAATCTGGTGAGAAAAAATATTAATTGTAGGGCAAGGAATATCGGGTACTATGTTATCCTGGTTTTTAGCAGCCAACGATATTGATTTCACTGTAATTGATAATGGAAATATCAATACTCCATCACAAGCAGCTGCGGGTTTGATCAATCCTGTTACGGGACGCCGGGTTGTCACAGTTTGGCTCGACGATGTTATTATTCCTTTTGCAGAAAAGGTATATAATGAAATGGGCAGTTTTCTAAATATCAATGCACTCTCAAAAACCACAATAATCGATTTTTTCCCCAACCCTTTCATGCGGGAAAGCTTCTTAAAAAAATTAAGTCAACAGGCACTTTATATTAATCTTGTTGAAGACGCAAATTACATGTCATCCTATTTCAATTACGAATTTGGGACTGGCACCATTGATCCTGCGTACATTGTTCATCTTCAAAAATTGCTACCTGCCTGGAGAAATCATCTTTTATCAACAAATCAACTTATTAGTGACCCCTTTGATTTTTCAAGCCTAGTCGTTAAAGAAAATAAAATCGTTTATAAAGATATAAATGCAGACCAGATTATATTTTGCGATGGTGTTCAGGGCAATAACAATCCCTATTTTTCTTTGCTTCCTTTTGCATTAAACAAAGGTGAGGCTTTAATTATTGAAGCACCGGATTTACCGCCAGATTATATTTATAAAAAATCGATGACAATTGCTCCATTTGCAGAACCTGGAACATTCTGGACCGGAACCAATTATATATGGGACTTTGAAGATGATCTTCCAACACCAACATTCAGATCAACAACAGAGCAAACATTAAAAAGCTGGCTTAAAGTTCCATTCAAAGTGATTGACCATAAAGCGGCCGTGCGGCCCGCCACTATTGAACGCCGCCCATTTGTCGGCTTTCATCCTTTATACAAAAACGTAGGCATTTTAAATGGTATGGGTACCAAGGGATGCTCGTTAGCGCCATATTTTGCCCATCAACTTGTTGAAAACATCTTACACAAAACCCCGATTGAAAAAGATGCCGATATAGAACGTCATAGCCGGATCTTAGCCAGAACAGCTTTTTAAGCACCTTTCCATCGCCTCTTTTAGTGATACTGAATAAAACGGATATCCCGCCCATTTCGTTATTTTTAATATACTAAGACATTCCTCTAACCACGTTTTAGCCAATACTAAATTATAGACATTAATTCCATGGCAAAAAACACTTCAGCCCCTGCCGTTATTAAACTACATGGGCATAAACAAGAAACCAGATCAATCGAAAGCGCATTAACTGATGAATATTTTGTTTTGGAAGAAGCTTATGCGATAAGTACCACGCGGGCAGAAGGAGAAGAAAAGCTTGTTTCATTATCAGAAGAAGACTACGTACAATTAATTTTCGATGACGCTTCAACATGGTTTGGAAACAAAAATACATTGACAGAAATTTTCCCCCAGATCAATTTTAAAAACCGATCTGGAGAAGCGCCAGAACTTCCCATACTGGTTCAGCCAGATGATAATTCCCGCGGTGTAGCAAGCCAGGTAGTGCTTAAATTTTTTAGAAAATTTTCTAAGAAAGCAGTGAACGCCGGTATGGTCAAAATTGCTGAGACGATTCAAAAGAGATCGCTCGAAAACAGAAGTGGACTTTACAAAATTGATGAAAACTTTGAATTAGAAAAGTTCAAAACTATCAACGTCAACAGCCCTGTTCTATTATTCATACATGGCACTGCATCTTCTACCAAAGGTTCATTCGCTGAATTGAAGTCAGGAACTATCTGGCCAGAACTTCAAAAGACGTATAAAGATAATATTATCGCCTTTGAACATGAAACGCTTACAAAAAGCCCATTACTGAATGTTTTAGAGTTAATGCAACAACTTCCGAAAGATTGCAAGGTTGATATTATTTCTCATTCACGTGGCGGATTGGTGGGCGACCTGATTGTTCGTTTTGCTGAAAGCAATAAAGGCTTTTTAGATGCAAGTATTGATCTTCTTTCAGAAGAAAAAAGGAGCGACGACATCAGGCAAATCGAAGCCTTGCAAAAATTATCTGCAATAAAAAAATAAAAGTAAATCGATTTATAAGAGTTGCTTGTCCAGCCAGAGGAACTTCTCTTTTGGGCAAAAGGCTAGATATCTTTTTAAACGTCCTCATTAATCTTATTAATGTTTCTAGTCCTGCATTACTACCAATAGTTGAAGGTTTGAAAGCCTTGATCAGTCAGGCTTTAGAAACAAAAAACGATGTCGAAGTTTTACCCGGGCTTGAGGCCATGAATCCGGAATCGGTCTTTCTTAAAGCGTTAAATACCGTAAGTTATTATGAAGAAGAACTTCCTCGAGGATTTGAAAACACTTTAGCTGTTATATCCGGAAGCAGCAAGTTCAGCTTTAATTTAAATGGACTCAAAGTATTACTAACAAAGTTCTTTTTTAAGTGGGAACAAAACGACCTTGTTGTTGATACCGCTTCTATGTATCAGGGTGCAAGACGAAAAAACGGCATTCAATATTTTTTAGATGATGGCAATAATGTCAATCATTTTAATTATTTCACTAATAAAAAAACACAGGATGCCATTTTACTAGCTCTAACCTCAACTACCGGACGGATTACCACCTTCAAAGAAATGGAGATTGAAAATTATGGTGCTTTAAGCAGAGGTGTTTTCGGATTGGATGGAGGAAAACTAAGTAGTATAAAAGCTTCGGGAAAAAAGCCAATCGTGCTTTTGTTACCTGGTATAATGGGTTCTTTTCTGGAAAAAGGAAACAAGCCTTTATGGATCAACTACCTTTCTTTTGCCTTTGGTGGACTTACAAAACTTAAAATAGAAAATACAGATATTAAAGCAACTGGCATCATAAAAACGGCCTATAAAGATTTGGTTGAATATCTTTCTGCCAGTTACGATGTAGAAGCATTTCCATTTGATTGGCGCCGGCCTATATCAGAATCGGGAAGCACATTAAATCAGCGAATTACCGAATTACAAAAATTCAAACAGCCCATCTCCCTTGTTGGCCATTCTATGGGAGGGCTGGTGATAAGAGACATGGCGATCAATTATCCAGCTACATGGAGTTGGTTAAATGCACAAAGCCATTTTAAAACGATCTTATTAGGTACACCGTGGATGGGCTCGTATAGAATACCCCATGTTTTAAGCGGAATGGATTCCATCATCAAACAATTAGATACTATTGATTTCACAAGTTCCCGGAGCAGGCTTATCAATATGTTTGCACAATTTCCAGGGCTTCTGGGATTGTTACCGATAGCTAGTGGTGATATTGATTTCAGCAATAAAAAAGAATGGGAAGTTTTTGCCGCTGCAACAGGTTTAAAGTGGGAAATACCCGGCAACAGCTTGCTCCAGGAATTTTCCTCTTTTAAAAGAAAAGTAAACAGCGGCCTGGAATCTCTTAACCATGATAATATTATTTATGTGGCTGGCAAAGATGATCAGACCGTAAGTGGTTATATGTATGAAAACGGTCAACTAAAATTCCAAACCACAGCAGAAGGTGATCAAAGTGTAACATGGGAAACAGGCATTCCAAAAGGCATAAACCGACAAAGTTCTTTATATTATACCAACGCCACGCATGGGGACTAACAACTAAGAAACATCTCTTTCAAGGCATTAAAGAATTACTTGATAAAGGCACAACTGCCGCTCCCGAATTTAGCAAAACTCCAATTCCCACAAGTAGCTTGTCACGCAGCATACTGAAAGAGACATATAATTTTGAGATCAATGAAAGAAGTATAGAGTCTAACTTATTAGGTTTAGGGATTGAAACGATTCAAGAAGATAGCAACCTGCCCATACTTAAAGTTTCAGTAAGTAATGGAGATATGATATATGCCACCCATCCCTTGTTAGTTGGTCATTTTGCTAACGATGGCATTTACGGAGCAGAAGCAATCGTCAATAAATATTTAAAAAATAATCTAAGCCTGAAACATGCCTTAGGCATATATCCAGGCAATATCGGTACACATAATTTTTTTCAAAATCAAGACTCATCTTTTAAAGGCTGTATCATAAGCGGCTTGGGTAACGCCGAAAACTTAAACGGTTATCAATTGTCTAAGACTATAGAAAGCGCGGTAGCCGATTTTTTACTTACTTTCTGCAGATCTAAAGTAGAAAATAAAAAAATAAAACCAAGGCTTGGCTTATCAACACTTATCATCGGTGCAGGATATGGTGGCATGGCCATTGAAAGTTCTGTACGCGCTATTATGCTTGGAGTAGTAAACGCAAACGAAAAAATACAGCGGCTTACAGGTATTGAAAATTTGTACGTTGATGAACTTGAATTCATCGAACTATTTGAAGATAAGGCCATCACTTGTTTTTATAGCCTTACTAACTTTATAAATGGAAACAGCGATGGAATGAACATTGCCTGGAAGGATAAGAAAATAAAAAGCCTGCCAGGTTCCAGAAAAAGGTTATTAGTTGATAATAATATTACCTGGTGGCAAAGGCTAAGCGTAATTGCAAATAATCAGTCGAAGGAAAAAGACAAAGTATTATCCTATTATTCGAGCACGAACAATGCAAGAGAAGAGAAAAAAGAATTGCATCACAATCTTCCTTTGATACAAACACTGCTTGATGACATTTCGATAAAGAAAAGCTGGTCTTTCGAAAAGGCAAAGGCTATTTTCGAATTGTTGATACCCGGAGACTTTAAAGAGAATATCAGAAGAAACTCTCCAATTCTTTGGGTGCTTGATAAGTTTACCGCTTCTTTTCCTGGGAATTATTACAAACAGGTAGCGCTACAGAAAAACCTCTGTGCGTTACCGCTGGCATGATCAGGCAATTGGCAACATCAGATTACAAAATCAACAATCCTGTAAAAAGTAATAATGTATTGATCGTTGGAGATCCTACCCTCAATGGTTTTACAAAAGCCAATCAATTGCAGGGAGCAGCCAATGAAGCAAGATTTGTTCATGAAAAACTCAAAGAATCCAAACAGTTGAACATAGAAGGGCCAGTTATAAACGGAAGTAGCGATGAAATACTTACAGCCCTATTCAAACAAGATTATAAAATTTTGCACCTTGCAGGGCACGGCTTCTTTGATGAAAACAATCCATCAGCTTCAGGAATGCTGATCGGTAAAATGAAGGACAGCGACGACGGGATGTTTTTAACACCACATCATATTAATCAATTACCATCTACACCTGAATTTGTTTTTATCAATTGTTGCTTTCTAGGGCGTATCAATCCTTATGCTGAAGCGTTTTCAGCCAACCGTTTTAAGCTGGCAGCAAACATAGGTACGCAACTTATTGAAAATGGCGTGAAAGCTGTAATCGTTGCTGGTTGGGAAGTAGATGATAGTGCGGCATTAGCCTTTGCCGAAACATTCTACGATCGTATGTTAAATGGATATAATTTTGGTGACGCTGTGTTGGAGGCCAGAAAATATATTTACAACAAATTCAATTACACCAATACCTGGGGTGCGTTTCAATGTTATGGCCAACAACATTATTCTTTCAATCTCCATCGCGGCGCTTCTTCTTTTATAAAAACCTATGATATTTCTCAGGAAGCAGAAAACGATCTGGATAACCTACTGAGTAAAACTGAAGTGGCTTTTTACGAATCCGATGATTTGCTAAAAGAACTTCGAAGCATTTCCAAAGCTATTGACAAAGCTAATTTTAAAAGTCCCGAACTTAAGCAAAAAGAAGCACAGGCTTATATGGAATTGAATGATTTTGATACTTCAGGTTTGCTTTACAATAATCTTTTCAAAACTGAGAATGCCAGCTTTGATGTTAAAGCGCTGGAAAACTATCAAAATATTATTGTAAATAAAGCTATTGGCGAATACTTATCTATGACCGAACCTCAGGATAATAAAATTACTGAGATTGCAGAAGCTATAGATGGTAGTATTACTAACCTTAATTATTTGCTGGAAATATGGAAAACCGGTGAACGTTTTGCACTAATTGGCGGTGCTTACAAACGAAAAGCATTTGTAATAAAAAGTGATACGAAAGCAAATGAAGATAGCAAAATAAAGACGATGGAGACAGCAGCGTATCATTATCGCAATGCTTATGAAAAGCTGGAGAATAGCTATTCTTTTTCCAACTGGATCATCATGGAACTTTTTCTTATAAAAAAGAAAAAGCAAAAATGGGGTCAGCAAGTAAACCGGAACGGACACAGATATCAACTTTATTCAAATGCTGAAATCGAAAAACGCCTGACAGCATTCGAGAAAATTACTAAAGAAGAAAATGCAGATTTAACTTACTGGAAGCTTTCCGAAATTATTGATGTGAATATTTGCCGCTACTTTCTAAAACCTACCGAAGCCAACTTTAACGAACTTACTGATGCATTATTATCACTTTGGAAAATATCAGGCTCAAAGAATAAAAAGCAACGCCAAATAGCAAACTTGAAGATACTCGCTCACTTTGCGGGATTTGCAGGCATTACATCAGTTAAGAAAAAATTGGAAGGGTTTGTAAATGAGATGTAGCGCAGTTATTGGCATATAACATCTCCTTTCTGATTTAACGAAACTCACAGAATGGAATAATGGCTTTTTACGATGATTACTTTAAAGCCATTTTCTGTTTATGTATTTCCTTAACCTCTTTGATAATATTTAGAAAGCGCTGCACGTCCGGTTCATAGCCGCCTGCACTCTTAAGCACTTCGCCATTTTCATCAACAAATATATACAAGGGTTGAGCCACAGCGCCAAACCGGGTAAGTTCAAGATCGAGATTTTTAGCTCCAAGCGTCGTAATTTCCGAACCATCCTTTGATATGTATTGTTCGCTTTCTGGTAGCAAAGTCTTATCATCACAATAAAGGCTTGCAACAATAAAGTGCTGATTAAACTCTCTTAAAACTTCGGGTTTAGATAATACAGCCCGTTCCATTTTTCGGCAATTCACACAACTGTGTCCCGTAAAATCCAAAAGAACAGGTTTCCCCGTTTTTTTGATGCGGCCAAAGCTTCTTCATAATCAAAAAAGGCAGCAATACCTGGTAGCTCAGATTTAAGATTATTTGTATATTTCACTGGCCTTGCTTCTTCACTATTTCCAGAAGTTGCATTACCATTTACATTTGCGTTTGACTGAATGCTCAAAATATTATCATGAAGATTGAAGTCTAAAGTCTTACGTTCCGGCAAAAACCCACTTACTCCCGATAAGGGCGCGCCCCACAGGCCTGGTACAAGATATATTGTGAATGATAAAGTTGCAATGGCGAAAAAAGACGAGTGACAGATAAATAAGGAAGTCCATAACTATTCTTAGGAAGCTGATCATCGTGTGAAAGCCGAAGTTTACCCAACAAGTACAGCCCTAAAAGACCAAAAATTACTATCCAGATACTTAGGTATACTTCAAAATCAAGCAAGCGCCAATGATATTGAAGATCTACATTAGATAAAAATTTCATTGCCATTGCCAACTCTAAAAATCCCATAGTAACTTTTACAGAGTTGAGCCAACCTCCGGATTTTGCAATGTTATTAAGAACGCTGGGAAAGAATGCTCCGAGAGCAAAGGGCAATGCAATTGCAAGGCCAAAACCTAAAAATCCGACAACGCCACCAAGACTATTCCCTGATTTTACAATATATACAATTAGAGAACTTATAAAAGCAGAAGTACAGCTAAAAGAAACAACTACCAAGACTAAAGCCATGAAAAAGATTCCGCCAAAGCTGTTAGAATTTGCCTTGGAATCAAGTTTTGTTGACCAGGATGCCGGCAATGTAATTTCGAAAGCACCCAATAGCGAAATACCAAACACTACAAAAAGTACAAATACAAAAAGGTTAAAACCCATGCTCGTACTTAACTCATACATTGTCTTTTCTGTAAATAATAAACTTACTAAAGCTCCTATTGCAGTAAAAATGAAAATTATAGACAAAGAATACAAAACCGCGTTTTTAATACCAGTAGCACGATTTTTACTGCGTTTGGTAAAAAAACCAACAGTAATGGGCAATAACGCATAAATACAAGGCATTATAAAAGCGATGAAGCCTGCTACCAAGCCTGCCAAAAACAGCTCCCACAAAGAACTTTTATTAAGATTGTCATCTTCTTGTATGACTGGCGATGTAACGCTGACTGCATCAGGTGTTTTAATATCAATGCTAAATTCTTTTTCAGCGGCAGGAAATTCTTCGCCCGATTTATAGATATATGCAATCTTCCCTTTTATAACCGCCGAATCATTTTCTGCAATGTTAAGCTGCTGCACCCATTGAATAGAGTCAGTAACAAAATTTACGGGTAAGGCAAGTGTAGCGTCTGTTTTTGTTTGCACGTTCCCTTTTTCATCAATTGCTCCATTCAAATATTTTGAAGAGGTAGTGTCAAAATTAATTTGTGTAAAAACGGCATCTTCTGGCTTTTTCTGTATTGCATAAAGATCAATACCCGATTTTAATACATGAGCGGTTATGGTTAATGCTACTTTGTTCTTATCAATTCTATCATGAGAAAAGGAAAACCGGACATCTGTAGAATCCTGTGCTAAGGAAACAATTGTTGTTAAGGTGAATATAAATAAGATAGCAAGATACTTGTTAAGAAATTTCATTATTCGCTGTTAGATGTTGAAAGGCTAACAAAAAACGTTTCGCCGTAAAAAAACGAAGGTATATCAGAAAACACCATTTATTGCAAAGGTCAAAGACAAAATAACACCAAAATTACCTTTTTGTTTTACTTATTTCCCTGACAATACTTCTCCCCGCTGATTTTAAGCAGATTAAAACATCGCAGATTTATGCAGAAATTGCACCACAGGAAAACTCCTTTAGCCACCAAAAATGAAAGCAACTTCAAATCCTATCAACTCAACAACCACTTTTTTAAATGTCAAAAAGCTATAGTTAATATTCTTTCATCGTACCAATGCATACAGCAAGGCTTTCTTTCCAGTCAGGGATTTTTATATTGTAAACCTCTTTGATTTTAGTTTTATCAAGCACACTCCAGGCAGGCCGCTTAGCGGGAGTTGGGTATTGAATTGAGGGAATAGCTTTTATATCACAATCAGATTTAATTAATTCCTTTATAGCAAGGGCAAATTCATGCCAATTGATTTTCCCTTCATTTGTATAATGATAGATACCGGGCTGCCAGTTTTCTGAAACGATGATCTGCATAATAGCAGAAGCAAGATCTGCAGCATAGGTAGGTGTTCCGTATTGATCGCTTACCACATTTATCTGTGTTTTATCCTGCATCAATCGCATCATTGTTTTAACAAAATTCTTTCCAAAAGCAGAATATACCCATGCAGTGCGGATAATAACAACATCCGTGTACTTCAACGCATTTTGCTCTCCTTTTAATTTCGTAATACCATACACGCTAACCGGTTCTGTTTTATCATACTCCTTGTACGGTTCTGTTCCTATTCCGTCAAAAACATAATCGGTTGAAATATGGATAAATCTTGTATGATATTTAGCGCATGCCTTGGCCACAAACCCCGCTGCGTCAGCATTAATGGTCTCAACTAATGGTAATTCAGCAGGATCTTCAGCTTTATCAACTGCTGTATAAGCGGCACAATTAATACAAAAATCAGGTTGATGTTTATCAAAAAAATCGTTCACAGCGTTTTCATCACTTATTGATAATTGGCTCCGGTCGGTGAATAGAAATTCAAAATCAGAAAACGTATTTGCCAATTCGTTTATTTCTGAACCTAACTGTCCGTTAGCGCCTGTTACTAATATTTTCTTTTTAGACATTAGTACTTAGATTTTAGTACTTAGACAAATGTTATTCAAAATTATTTTTGCATTCCTTTAATTGGGGAAGCAGCAAATCTTTTTCAGAAACAATACCAGCCCCTTCGGAAAGTTGCCAATCTAATGCCAGATGTGGATCATTATAAATAATACCGCCTTCGCTTTCTTTGTTATAAAGTTTATCGCATTTATACATAACCACAGCGGTTTCGCTTAAAACAGAAAAGCCATGTGCAAAACCTGCGGGGATTAATAATTGCTTTTTATTTTCTTCTGTTAGCTCTATTGAAAAAACTTTGCCATAAGTAGCAGATTTTTTTCTTATATCAACTGCAACATCTAAAATACTTCCGTGTAATACCCGCACAAGTTTGCATTGTGCATAGGGGTTTTGCTGATAATGCAAACCACGTATTGTTCCATATTTTGAGAATGATTGATTATCCTGAACAAAATTATACTGCAGGCCTTCGGCTTCAAAAAGAGATTTGTTATACGCTTCGAAGAAATGTCCCCGATTATCTTCAAATATTCTTGGCTCGAAAACTAGCAATCCGTCGAGGGGCGTTTTTGTAAATGACATTTTATAAACTATAGTATGGTCTGTTAAAAATTTTATTTCGGTAAATGCCCTTTAAGTCTGCAACAAGGGCTGTTGGTTTTGTAATGCTGCAAAAATAGGCGTCATCGTACAATAAATAATCTGTATGCGGAACTGCAACAACTACTGCGTCATAATTATTTGCAATCTCCTTACTTAGTTCAATATCATATTCTTTCTGTAGTTCAGCAGAAACTGCATAAGGATCTTCGATATCTACCTTCACTGAAAATTCTTGAAGGGCCTTTATAATTTGCGCAACCTTACTATTCCTTACGTCGCTTACATTTTCTTTAAAAGTAGCACCCTTTATTAATACTTTAGCAAACGAAACATTGATTCCTGACTTTATAATATGTTTGACAATCTTTTCAGCAACATATTTAGGCATATTATCATTAATATACCTGGCAGCCAAAATTAGTTGAGTTTTATAACCCGAACGCCGGCTTTGTAAGCCAAATAGTATGGATCTACTCCCGTGCAATGACCACCAACCAAGCCTGGTTGAAATTTCAAAAAATTCCATTTTGTCCCAGCTGCTTCCAGCACTTCGAATGTATTGATATTGAGTTTGTCAAACACAATGGACAACTCGTTCATAAAAGCAATATTCAGATCGCGTTGCGTATTCTCCACTATTTTTGCGGCTTCGGCAACTTTAATCGAAGATGCTTTGTAAACACCTGCTTGGACTACCAGTTCATATACTTTTGAAATTTCTTCAAGTGCTTCATCGTCGCAACCTGAAACGATTTTGGTAATGTTGGAAAGCGTATGAATTTTATCTCCCGGATTAATTCGCTCTGGCGAGTAGCCAGATTTAAAATCGACCTTGTTCTTTAAGCCAGAAATTTTTTCTATAATAGGTAGGCACTCCTCTTCAGTACATCCAGGGTAAACCGTAGACTCAAAAACTACATAGTTTCCTTGTTTAATAACTTTCCCAACCATTTGCGAGGCCTTAATAACAAGAGATAAATCCGGAGTATTTTTCTCATCAACCGGGGTCGGTACGGCTACAATATAGAAATCTGCCAGCGTCAAATCTTCTATTGAACTCGTAAAAGTTATATCACTGTTTTCAAAATCTTCAGAGCTTAGTTCGTTGCTAGGATCGATACCCTTACGCATAAGGTTAAGGCGTTCTTCATTAATATCAAACCCAATTACAGAAATTTTCTTTGCAAAAGCTAAAGCAACAGGCAAGCCAACATATCCAAGGCCAATAACTGCCAGCTTCGCCTTTTTCTCTACCAGTTCTTTATACATGCGTTGGGAATTATCTCTTTACAAATTCCAAAACAGCGCTGGTGATATACTCCAGTTGTTCATTATCCATTTCAGAATGTACAGGTAACGAAACAACACGCTCTGTTAACCAGTCGGTAACGGGCAAATGCTGTTCACCAATATTAAACTGTGCAAACATTTTTTGTTGATGACCGGCAACCGGGTAGTAAATCATTGCCGGAATTTTCTTTTCTGCTAAAAAAGAAACAAGGCCATCTCTGTCAACATCGTTCAATATTAAAGTGTACTGATGATATACATGCGAAGCAAAATCTGCTTTTGCAGGAACGGCTAATTTTTCTGAACTACCAAACGCCTTATCGTAATAAGCAGCCACTTCCTGTCTGGCATTGTTATATTCATCTAAATGTGCAAGTTTAATGTTAAGAATAGCAGCCTGTATGCTGTCCAGCCTGCTGTTACATCCTACAACATCATGATAATATCTTTTGCTTTGGCCGTGATTGGCTATCATCTGCATTTTAGTAGCCAGTTCGCTGTCATTGGTACAAATGGCACCGCCATCACCAAAAGCTCCTAAATTTTTGCTTGGGTAAAATGATGTACAACCAATATGTCCGATTGTCCCTGTTTTCCTTATTGCTCCATCAGAAAATGTAAATTCAGCTCCTATGGCTTGTGCATTATCTTCAACCACAAAAAGATTGTATTTTTCTGCAATGGCCATAATCGCTTCCATATTAGCGGCTTGTCCATACAAATGCACCGGCACAATGGCTTTGGTTTTAGAAGTAATTTTCTTTTCCAAATCTACCACATCAAGGCAAAAGGTATTTCTATCAACTTCTACAAAAACTGGTTTTAACCTTAACAAAGCCACTACTTCAGTAGTGGCGATATAAGTAAAGGAAGGTGTAATCACTTCATCGCCGGGCTGTAGATCTAAAGCCATCAAAGCAATTTGTAAGGCATCGGTACCGTTAGCACAAGGTATAACATGCTTTACACCAAGATATGCCTCTAGGTTCTTTGCAAACTCTTTAACGCTGGGACCATTGATAAATGCGCTACTATCCATTACATCCAAAACAGCTTTATCAACCTCATTTTTAATTTTCTGATACTGGCTGCGGGTATCAACCATTTGGATAGGACGCATAGGAGTTTCTTATTTTTTAGGAAGGCAAAGGTAATGAAACTTGAAGATGGTCTGAACCATGATTTTCAAGATTATAAGGATTAAGCAGAAATGATTGATTTAGGATTTGCGATGTACAACGTACAGTTACCACTTCCTTTCTCCGGTTTTCTGTGCAATCTGTAAGAACCTTACTTTTGCCCAAAGGAATTACGTGGACACTTTACTTTATAGTATTTTTTAAGGTTATATGGGATAGTGATTCTCATAACTTCTTTATTCAATAAAAAAGCTAAGTTATGGATAAGAGGCAGGAAAGATATTTTTGAAAGGCTTCGTGCGGCTATCCCGGCAGGAGAATCAGTTATATGGATGCATTGTGCTTCGTTAGGTGAATTTGAACAGGGTCGTCCGGTTTTGGAAAAGTTGAAAGACGAGTATCCTTCATACAAAATATTGCTTACATTTTTCTCGCCGTCGGGTTATGAAGTTAGAAAAAATTATGAGGGAGCCGATTGGGTTTTTTATTTGCCGCTTGATACAAAAACTAATGCCCAAAAGTTCATCAATATTGCAAATCCTAAATTGGTCATTTTTGTAAAATATGAATATTGGTATCATTATCTCCATGAACTTTATCAGAGACAAATTCCAACGATTTTAATTTCGGCTATTTTTCGGGAGCATGCGGTATTTTTCAAATGGTACGGCAGCGTTCACAGAAAAATGCTCACGTTTTTTAGCCACATTTTCGTTCAAACAAAAGAAAGTTATAATCGTGTCCAAAAAATAGTACCAACCCATAAAATTACTCTGGCAGGTGACACGCGGTTCGACAGGGTCGCATCAATTGCATCTCAATTTGACGCAA
This sequence comes from Paraniabella ginsengisoli, assembly GCF_022513635.1. GTDB lineage: Bacteria > Bacteroidota > Bacteroidia > Chitinophagales > Chitinophagaceae > Niabella > Niabella ginsengisoli. Next base: position 68,768 of record NZ_JAKWBL010000003.1, read on the forward strand.
TTCCTGCTATAGAAAAATTTATCGCAAATAATAAGAAAGTAATTGTGGCAGGAAGCACCTGGCCTGATGATGAAATAATGTTAAACAAGTTACTATTAAAGAATAATGACTTATCACTAATAATTGCTCCTCATGAAATTAATTCAGGTCATATCGAATTTTTAAAGAGTACTTTTACTAACGCTATATTGTTTTCAAATTGGAAAGAATGGGCTAAAAACGATAACGTTATAGCAACATCCGGTGTACTCATTATTGATAATATTGGCATGCTTTCCAAACTGTACAAATACAGTAACATTAGTTATATTGGAGGTGGGTTCAACAAATCAGGGATACACAATACACTTGAAGCAGCCGTATATGGAAAACCTGTTATTTTCGGACCCAATTATTCCAAATTTGCCGAAGCAATCAATTTAATTAAAAGTAAAGGTGGATTTTCTTATAGCGGTGAAAAAGAGCTTTTTAATATATTCGAATCTCTGATTTCAAATCACACTATCTTAAAGGAATATAGTAATAATGCTCAAAAATTTGTAACTGAAAATACAGGAGCTACTAATAAAATCACCAACTGGCTCAGGCAAATCTCCTTTGAATAAGTTGTTCAAATTGTTGTACTGCCAAATTACTGGCTAACCATCCGTTTTTCGTTCTTAGTTCTCTTCTTATCCAATATTCAGCCTGAGTAAGTGAAGTAAAATTGTTGATGGTTTTGATACTGCGTTCAAACATAATTTCATCGCCTCTGAAAAGTTCGCTCACGAAAACGATCCGATCTTGCGCACTGATGGCTTTATGAAGATCCTTAATAGCATTCCTGCTAACCTTTGGAGCAGATGATTGCTTAGCAGCTTTAGTGCCAGACTTTCCCTGCCTCGACAATGTTGGCATTTCTTCAGACCCATCTTCCGACTCATCTTTAAAGCTAAGTACCGCCTGAGGCTTGTTGCTCTTCTTCAATTCGTTTTGCAATTTCATCAACTCCTCATAACTTGGAATTTCATTTTTAACATCGGTAGTTGTTTCATCCTCCACACCTCCTTCCACGATCAACTCAAAATATTCTTTTTCCGCACTTTCTTCTTTTTCAGATTCTTTAAAAGCAGAAACACCAGACAACGGCTTTGCATTTGGCACAATAACAGATATGCCACTTGTACCCAATACATTCACTTCCTTCAGGCTACCAGCTATTTCGTTTTGAAGCAACTGCGCGGTGCTGAGTAATTGTTCTAAAGGGGCTTTTTTAGAAAATTGCAGACTCAGCTTTTCAATCAAACTTCCAATTCTTTCCATCGCTTATTTTTAATTATTGAACCAGCACCAGAATATGTGGCATCTTCGTTGCGTCGCACTCTTCAACTGTGGTACATCCCTCATCAACAAAAACGATACCTATAATTTTTCATGCTATCTTTTCTAAACAGATTATAGTTTAAATCAACTTTCTCGTCCAATAATTTCAAAAATCCCACAAATCATGATTTAGAGATATTACTTTTGAGAAATTTTGGATTAGTATTATATACGCCAATATATAGGAAAATATTGCGTATGCTATCGAAATGCACAAATATTAACAATGTTTATTGAACCAAATTTAAGCGGGGAAAGACGGGGCTGGATAGAAGTGATCTGCGGTTCTATGTCCAGCGGTAAAACTGAGGAGCTTATCCGTCGATTAAAACGTGTAAAATTTGCCAACCTTAAAGTGGAAATTTTTAAACCAGCAATTGATACACGATACGATGAATTGAGTATTGTATCGCACGATATAAAATCTCATTCATTCTACACCTATTGATAATTCTCAAAAGATACTTTTAATGGCACAAGGCGCCGATGTGATCGGTATAGACGAAGCACAATTCTTTGATGACGGCCTGCCTGAAGTTTGCGATAAACTTGCCTATCAGGGTATTAGAGTTATTGTGGCTGGTCTTGATATGGACTTTACGGGCAAACCCTTTGGGCAGATGCCTTTTCTACTTGCCAAAGCAGATTATGTGACCAAGCTCCATGCTATTTGTGTAAAATGCGGCAATATTGCTAATTACTCCTATCGCAAAATACCGGATGATGACCAGTTGATGTTGGGCGCAATGGATGCGTATGAGCCCAGATGCCGGAAGTGTTATAACGAGAAAGAAGTATAGGAACTTTGCTTAACTTTGAAAGTATTATGGACGCGATAAGAAAAATAATCGAAAAGCATTCCAATCCACTCACCATCGTTCTTCCCGACGAGTATAAGGATAAAAAAGTGGAAGTGATTGTAATGGCTTTGGAGGAAGAGAAGCCAAAAAATGATTTAAGTGCTTTTTTGGTAAGTTAGAATGGAAAGGCGATGCCTTAGCTGAACAAAAAAAGCTACGGGATGAATGGGAATAAGCTTTTATTAGATACCAATGCCCTAATTGGTTATCTACAAGGAGATATTGCTCTTGAGAAAATGGTAACCTCTTCCGAAATTTTAATTCCTGTAATTTCTATTATAGAATTTTTGGCTTTCAACAAAATAGAGGATAGAGACAGAAAGCTCCTTTACGATTTTGCTTCGGAAGTGCAGGTGGTGGACTTAAAAAAAGACGATATTAACTTAATTGAACTTATCAGCAATATTCGAATTACTCATAAAACTAAATTGCCAGATGCCATTATTGCAGGAATGGCTATTTATAGTAAAGCAACTTTAGTTACAAATGATAAAGGTTTTGACAAAATAAAAAATTTATCATTGCTTACATTTTAACTCTTTTGAAACCCATCATCACTTTATTTAAAAAAGAACTGTTGCTGGAAATTCGCCAGCAATATAGCTTTTATGGTATCCTTCTTTATATGGGTGCAACCATATTTGTCTTGTTTCTGGCCATCGAAGAGCCTGAAAAAGAAATATGGAATGGCTTATTTTGGGTAATACAACTTTTTATTTGCATCAACGCTGTAGCTAAAAGCTTTATGCAGGAAAGCCGGGCGCGCATGCTTTATTTCTATACGATTTCTTCACCCACCCATTTTATTGTAGCAAAACTGTTATTTAATTGCCTGCTAATGTTGGTCATGACAGCTATTAGCCTCGGATTATTTTTAGCATTTATAGGCAATCCGATTGAAAAACTATTACCCTTTACGGGTTTGGCGCTGTTGGGAGGTTTTAGTTTAAGCATGGTGTTTACTTTTTTAGCAGCTATCGCTGCAAAAGCCAGGCAAAACGCAGCAATAATGGCGGTGCTTGGTTTTCCATTAATTGTACCGCAATTGATGTTGCTGATGAAGTTATCAAATACTGCTTTTACTGTTAACCAAAGTTTTCAATGGAGCGATATATTGCTACTAGTTACCTTAGATTTACTTGTTGCATTATTATCGATCATCCTTTTTCCTTTTTTATGGAAAGATTGATTTGAGGTTTCCGATTTAGAATTTGAAATCAAATCATAATATAAACTTTCCACTTATTTTTGTGTTTATCAATTTAAAGTGATTTTTGTATGCGAAAATCGTGGTGGAAGATTCTCTGTGTCATTTTGTTGGTTTATGCCATAGCAGGAGGCTTATTGGTTAAAATACCCAATGCTCCTTTGTTGGAAGAGACTAGCCGAAACTTATTTTATCATGTGGGCATGTGGGCCGCCATGTTCGTTCTTTTCACCTGCTCTTTAGTTCATTCTATTCGGTATTTAAGCAAAAGCAATTTAAAAAACGATATAGCCGCCAGCCAATACGCATCAATGGGAATTGTATTTGGCCTGTTAGGTTATATTACTGGTGCTGTTTGGGCCAGTTATACCTGGGCCGATCCCAACAATCCCGGATTTTCCTTTAGCACCATTGCAAGAGAGCCAAAGCTTATAGGTACTGCTATTGCCCTGCTCATTTATTTTGCTTATTTTATTTTAAGAAGTTCTATACAAGATATGGATCAAAAAGCAAGGATTACCGCGGTTTATAACATATTTGCTTTTGCCATGCTGTTCCCAACTATTATGATAGTACCGCGTTTATTACCAAGTTTACATCCCGGACAAGAAGGAAATCCGGCTTTAAATTTTAAAGATGTGAGTCCTGAAATGCGTATGATTGAGTATCCGGCATTTATTGGCTGGGCCTTATTAGCCGTTTGGATTACTACGCTAAAGATCAGAATAAATTATATTAAAGAAAAGCATTTTATTAAATAAAGAAATTGTCATGAAGTGTTTGTTGTCATTGCTTTTTTACTACCCCTATTTGCTAATGCGCAGGCTAAAGAAAGTCTGATGTATAGCAGTGGTAGATATATATGTTGTTATTGCCGTACTATTGATTATACTGTTTGGCCTGATCCTTTATTTGATAAGAGTTGAAAGAAAAATAAAAAAGCTGGAAGACGCTGATAAATAGTTGACAAGTTGAAATGTTTATAAGTTGACAGGGAATGTCCTGAAAATCTTATAATTTCCGAAATCATGGTTCAGACAATTGCGAAGAATATGTAGGTTGAATTATGTTCTAACGATGAAACGAGCGTGGCAATATCGATGCCATATATCTACTGCCGGTTAATAAAATAAATATTTATTAACCATTTGAATGACGATTAATTTTTATTTTGCCAAAACATTTGAAAAAATCCTATCTATGACTGATAACAATTATAGTTTTTACGGCGCTGTTGTAAAGAGCTTTCAAAAGGCCGCAGTGTTTACCAAATGGGACAAAGGTTTACTCGAACAAATCAGCGCAAGCAATGCAGTTTATCGCATGCGGTTCCCAATAAAAAAGGAAGATGGCTCTATCGAAGTTATTGAAGCCTATCGGGTGCAACATTCACACCACAAAACGCCCTGTAAAGGTGGTATTCGTTTTTCGCTGGCTGTAAACCAGGATGAAGTAATGGCGCTGGCGGCGCTGATGACGTATAAATGCGCCATCGTAAATGTGCCATTTGGCGGGGCCAAAGGTGGTATTAAAATTGATCCCAAAAAATATACGCCGTACGAGCTTGAAAAAATCACGCGCCGTTATACTTCGGAATTGATTAAAAAGAATTTTATCGGACCGGCAGTTGACGTTCCAGCACCCGATTACGGAACTGGTGAAAGAGAAATGGCGTGGATTGTTGATACCTACGCAGCAATGCATACACATGATATTGATGCGGCTGGCTGTGTAACAGGAAAGCCGATTTCTCAGGGTGGTGTTCGTGGTAGAAAAGAAGCAACCGGGTTAGGCGTATTTTTCGGCCTAAAAGAGGTTTGCTCGATAGAAGACGAAATGACTAAACGTGGACTTACACCAGGAGTTGAAGATAAACGAATTGTTGTTCAGGGACTGGGAAATGTGGGTTTTCATACTGCTAAATTCTTCCAGGAAGCCGGAGCTATTATTGTTGGCATTGCCGAATTTGAAGGATCTATTTCAAAACCAGATGGAATTGACATAAATGAATTAGTAGAGTTTAGAAAAAGAACCGGTTCTATTCTTAATTTTCCTGGTGCTGTAAATCTCGAAAACAATAAGTCTGCGCTTGAGCTTGATTGCGACATATTGATTCCTGCGGCTTTGGAAAGTGTTATTGATGGCGAAAATGCGCCACGCATCAAAGCAAAAATTATTGGCGAGGCGGCCAACGGGCCTTTAACACCTGAAGCAGATGAAATACTTTTACAAAAAGGAGTTTTGGTAGTTCCGGATATGTACCTGAATGCTGGCGGTGTTACCGTTTCTTACTTTGAATGGTTGAAGAACCTAAGCCACGTTCGTTATGGCCGCATGGAAAAACGCTTCAACGAAACGATGAACTCACGAATTTTAGACGAAATAGAAGAATTGACCGGGAAAACTGTGGATGAAAAAAACCGGACATTTATAAGACATGGCGCAGACGAAGTAGAGCTTGTGTACAGCGGATTAGAAGAAACTATGATAACCGCCACGCGCGAAATTATGGCTGAATGGAAAGCCAATGAAAAGATTCCGAATATGCGCACAGCAGCCTATGTTGTAGCTATTAATAAAGTGGCTACCAGTTATGCAGAGTTGGGAATATTTCCGTAACAACAAAAGATATAAAAAAGAAAAGCGGCAAGATAAATTTTCCTTGCCGCTTTTTTGTTATGTGATCTTATTGCGGTAACAATACCTGATCTATACGATGAATGACGCCATTTATATGATTTAGGTCATTTGTGGTGCTTGGTGGCGCACTCAATATAACATTGGAAGCAGTGGTATTAGCAAAGCCCTTTGCAGTTGCGGCTGTTACACCACTTGCCCCAAAAGTAGCTTTCAATGCCACACCCGGGTGGTTGGCAACAGATGCATTTAATAAAGTTGGAACAAAAGCGTCTGTTGTAGGAAAATTTACTGTAAAATTTCTGTACCCAACAGTAGTCGCTCCAGGCTTAGCCAATAAATGATACGCCACAATACCTTGTGCCAGTTGTTGCGTCATAACAGCAGCTAAGGCAGGGCCGTATCCAGGAATAGAAGCTGGATCTGAAATAATAGTTACGCCATAAGTAGCTACTAAGCCCCTTGCAGCGGCGTCAGCTATAGCGGGCTGTATACCTTGTCCTATCAAAGCTAAAGTGATTTGCCCAATTAGTAGTTGTTCAAAAGCGGCATTGGTAGGTATTAAGGCAGTAAAGTTGGCGTTAGGTGTCCGTAATGCAGATTGAAAGGTTCCCTCAGGTTGATCTCCTCCATCAGCGCGTATCACAGCTGCTTTAAAGTAAGTGTACTCGTCTCCGGCATTTGCTGCAATGGTTTGCCAAAGCACTTTATCGGGCGGTAGCAGGGCTACATAAGTTTTGTGCATCACTCCGTTCGATGCTGCAATATCTGGTGCCGTAATAGGTACATTATTAGCAAAAACCGTGGTGCCTTGTTTGCCTAAGAAAACAGGCATTCTATAACCAGGCGGCAATGTTGCTGAAGGAGGCGCCAATAGTAACATGCTTTGTAAATACAAATTAAGGCCAGGCGACACAGGATTGATGCGGTTGGTAGTGAGTTGCTCCCCGCCTATTAAATGATATTTCAACAGCGTATCTAATTTTCCCACGCTGAAAAAATTCAGCGATGCCGGATCGGCTGGTAATCCAAGTAGCGCAAAGGATCTTAGAAGCGCCGCATTATCCGGCGCAAAAAAGTAACCGTGCCATTGGGGTTGGCTAAAATATCAGAAACTTTTCCGGTTGGACTTGCGAATGTGCTGGCTTTTTCTATCGCTGATCTTAGAATAGAAAATTCAGCAGCATCCAGCTTTTGCATAATGGTTTCCGTTTCTGATGAACTCATCCGGTGTAAGTGGAACAGCCTCGGGCAATTCTTTGTTACATGCCAGCAATGCAACCGAAATTACCAGCAGCATCACAGTTATTTTATTGATAAATCTATAATTGATAAGCATATTTGATAAGTTTAGTATAAGCAAAGTGTTTGTTATAAGTTATACGTAAAAGCGAGATAGTAAAGACCGCCAATACTTGGGTTACCGATGGCGTTTGTATAGTATTCATTAAACAAATTGTTAGCACCCAATTTTAACTGAGATTTTATAGCAGGCAGCTTATACAAAAGGGCAGCATCAATAATATGAATTGGATTTAATGTGCCGGATGCAAAGTCTCCTTCAAAAACCACTTTATCCTGCCAGCGCCAATTCAAATTAAACCCAAATAAATCGTTCGGCCCAAAGCCCGAGTTGCTCAAACCTAATAGGGATCTGTATTTTGGGGAATTAAATGAGGAACGAAAACCACTTGGCACATCCTTAATTTCATCAGAAGAAAGATTTCCGTTTACTGAAAAATTAGAAGGCAGACGCCAGTCGAAACTCATACCCCAGCCAAAAGTTTTTACTTTGGCATCAGAATTTACAACAACAGAAATACCACGATATTTAGTAGGATCTGCCTCATCGTAAAACTGAACTACATCCCTTCTACCAATAAAGTTTTCGTATGTTCCGGTATAAACATAAGCATCAACGAATATCTTTTTTGCAAGCAATGCTTTGTAACCTAATTCATAACTCACTACACTTTCGGGCTTGATTTCTTTATAAGGTACAGGAATACGATTTGTTGGATCTGCAACAAACTCCTGCGCTGAATAGCCGGGGTTATCAATTAAATCGTATGACTCCCAAATAACTCTGTTACCACCAATCAATGTTCCGCTTCCCACCGCAAGGTCAATCCATTGTTGTTGTGTACTTGGAAAACGATAAGCTGTTTGATAAGATAAACGTATGTTATGATCTTTTGCTGGTTGAATGACTGCCGTAAATCTTGGTGTAAATCGCCCTTTAAAATATTCATTTTTATCATACCGGCCTGCTGCAGTTAATTTCAGGCGGTCTTTTATAATTTCTTTCCCCACTTGCACATAGGCACCTACTTCGTTAATCTTAATTGGCCCATCATCTTCATGAAACAATGTGTTCTCACTATTTAAAACAAACTGCCTCCAATTACCGCCAGCTAATAATTCTACTGCATTATTTACCAAAGAAGAAAAATTATACTGGCCCTCCGCAACATACAGGTCAGATTTATCAAGAAATAAACCACCATTTTGATATATGGGTCGCAGGCGTGTTTCATCCCAAAGCTTTGTAAACTCAGCAGATCCGGCAGCCGGTCTGCCGTCATCGGCAACAGATCTCGCAAGATTATGAGACTCCGCATCTCCCATGCCCCCCATTTTTGCGTTCATATATGCAAATGCGTATTGCATATACCAATCAGTAGGCTGTGGCGTTGGGTTTCCATTTGCATCGGTGGTTACACTTGTTTTCCAAGCCTCATTAAACTGTCGGGCCGTGGCCGTCAGATTATGAGACTCTCCAGCATTTTCCTGAGTAGTATAGCCGCGAACGAACCAATTATCAGATTTCAACTCTAATTTATACTGCGCTATTTGAAAATCCCGCAACGAGTATCTATCACTTCCTGTATAAACTGAAGTTCCGGCACCTAATTGCCCCATCAAAATAGCTTCTATTTTAGGTGTTATTTTATAGTGCAAGGCACCACCCACTTTATAATTGAGTGTATTGGGATCTACCAATTCATTTTCCGTGTATCCGGTTCGGGAAACCGGAATATTTTCAGGCAATTGGCTGATATAAGACTGCCAGAAAGGGACCTGCCCTCCAATACCACTTAATAAAGCTTTTAAATTTACAGTTGTTTCATCTCCATATACGTTGATACCATCATAGTTTGGATCCGTATCACGAGTACCATCCTTAATCATACCATTGGTGCCTACACGACCGTAATTTCTGTAATCGCGGGCCAGCCAGTCATTAGCTTTAATAAATTCACCCGTTATTTTATAAGCAAATTTTTCGGAAACTTTTTGCCCCCATCGCAAAGCATAATTTTGATAAGGAGAAGCGTCTCTCCATTTATTACCCAAATTCATAGCACCTCCTTTTACCTGGAAGGAAAGTCCTGTATAATTAAATGGATTTTTACTATTGATCAGTAAAGTACCATTCATACCGCCGGATCCATACAACGCAGAAGATGCGCCAGGCAGCAGTTCCATACTTTCTACATCGAGCTCCGTTAACCCAACAATACTTCCGACAGAAAAATTAAGAGCCGGAGCTTGATTATCAATACCATCAACCTGCTGATTAAAACGGGTATTACCGCTTCCTGCAAAACCTCTGGTGGTTGGGGATGTAAACGTAAGAGATGCGTTGACCACATCAACGCCTTTTAGTTTACCAATAATATCGTAATAACTGGCATTGGGCGTGTTCTTTATTGTAGCGGCGCTTACCCTTTCTACCGTAACCGGAGACTCAATTAAACGCTCATTAAAGCGAGAAGCAGATACGACTATTTCCTGCCCCAGCATAGGCTTTAACGAAACCGTGATAAATGAAGTATTGACCACAGTTACGCCTTGTGCTTCGTAGTTAACCGAACTAACGGTTAAACTAGCAGGTAAAGAAGATACCCTGATTTCAAATTCACCCTTTTCGTTAGCAACAGCACCTATTGTGCTGCCTTGTAACGTAATAGAAGCAGATGGAACACCTTCCCCGCTTTCGCCGCTTTTAACAACGCCCTTCAGCGTTTGAGCCATAGCAGCAGAAACAGCGCACAGGAATGTCATGGTAGCAAGCAATCGTGCATAGGTTTTCATGTGTAATTTTTTATTGGTTTTTGGTCACATGGAATTCCGCATAAGAAAATATTTATTGTTTTCGGGTATGAAAATGAACATTTTCTTATGCTCCATTTCATAAAATGGATTTTGTGTTGACAATTATACTATTAAAATAACATTTGTTAGTTTATTGGCAAAATAAAGTTTAGGCAAGTTGAAATGTTTACAAAGAGTTTTATTGTCCCGGCTGATGAACACAGCTCAACGATCTTGCCACAGTTTATCCCGCTCACTGGACTCGCTTATACTGTTGTACATAACTCAACCTACATATTCGATAGCTATCAAATCGCAACCAATAATCGGTCAGACGGAAACCGTATCAACTTATTAACTTCAATGATAACTCTCACAGAAAGCATGAAATAACACAGAATTTATATTGTTTGTGTACTTCTGTGTAATCTGTGAGAAACACATTTCCCTTATCAACATTTCAACTATCCTTACTATTTTCGCGCCATGTCTGAATTAAACTTTCTCAAACAAACTAATTTCTACCGCGGTAAGGTAAGAGATGTTTATACCATTGATAACAGATTATTAGTGATGATTGCATCCAATCGCATTTCGGCCTTTGATGTTATCTTACCCAAACCCATACCATACAAAGGACAGGTTTTAAACCAGATCGCAGCATATATGCTGAATGCGACAAAAGACATTTGCAAAAACTGGCTGCTGGAAACGCCAACTGCAAATAGTTCCATCGGCTATAAATGCGAACCTTTTAAAATAGAAATGGTGGTACGCGGCCACTTAACTGGCCATGCTTGGAGAACATACAATAGTGAAAAGCGAACATTATGCGGCGTTGCCCTACCCGAAGGAATGAAAGAGAATGATGCTTTTTCAACACCTATCATTACACCCAGCACAAAGGCCAGCGAAGGACATGATGAAGACATCAGCAAAGAAGAAATTATTGCGCAAGGATTAGCTACCGCTGATGAATGGCAGCAATTAGAAACATTAGCACTTGCCTTATTTAAGCGCGGACAAGAACTGGCGTTAAAACAAGGATTAATACTGGTTGATACAAAATATGAATTTGGAAAATTGGGTGATGAAATCATATTAATGGATGAAATTCATACACCCGACAGCTCCCGTTATTTTTATGCTGACGGCTTTGACGAACGTCAGCAAAAGGGCGAAAAGCAAAAGCAGCTAAGCAAAGAGTTCGTTCGGGAGTGGCTGATCGAAAATGGCTTTATGGGAAAAGAAGGGCAACAAGTTCCCGAAATGACGGAAGAGTGGATCAGCACTATTTCTAACAGATATATTGAGCTTTATGAAAAAGTGATCGGCTCAACATTTGAACCTAAAAATGTTAGTGATGAAGAACAGCGGGATAAAATATCACAGGCTTTGGAGAGGTATTAACTAATGATCGTCATAATGCCCAAGCAATGCATAAACTATAATTTTGTTGCGAATTATTATATAAATCAGCCGGTCTTTTTTGTAATCCGCCCCGACCAAAAGCCCCGCCATTCGTGGTTCAACTGTTCTGGCTGGCCAATTCCTGAATAAGGATCTTCTGCAATCGCTTTTAAGAGTTTTTGAATTTTAGCCTGAACAGATTCATTGCCGGCTTTTTTCCAAAACCGTAAATGCGAAAGAGCTGTATCTGTAAACGCTATTTCCATAGGTCATTTACCGAAATATTAGTGAGTTTACCGGCTTTAGCTTCATTAACACTTTTTCGCATTGTTGTTACCCATTCTTTGTTGTAAGTAATGTCAATTTCAGCATCATCGAGCGGCACTATTGCAAAAGAGCCTTTTGAATTGTGTACAATAATTCTTTCGGACTTCGCTCTGTCTAAAAAACTCTTTAGATTATCCCTAAATTGGGTTACTGAAATAATGGATGCTTTTTTCTTATTTTTTACTGTGGAAATTATTATTCGTTTCATCAAAATAATAAACTCGTACGACATTTCGTACGTCTTTTTATAGAGCCAGTTCTACAATTTGAAACTAAAAGTTATCAGTAGCATTAGAAAAATACTAAAAAAGATAAGGGCCGCAAATGTTGCGGCCCTGTTTTATAGAGAACGGATAAACTACTATCTTGAAATGCCAATTTTCTGCCTTCCACTTTGCAATTTTAAACTTTGATTTTTCATGGCAAATTCTGGGTAAACACCATATCGCTCATAATAATAATAATCTATTGCTTCTTGAGCATCTGCTTCAGTACGGATATTAGTCTCAATTACGTTCACATTCATTTCAAAACCAGCCGTAATATTCTGAATTCTTTTTCTACCTGACCCAAAATCACCTCTTAACCTTTCATCAACATCTGGCCAGAAAGATTCATTGTCCAAGCTTTCAAGAACTGCGAAGCGACCATCTTCAATAAATTCCACCGTAAAAAATTCGTCAGCATATTCATACACATAGGCGTCCTCTCTTCTATCAATATCATCATGGTAATCTCTTTTTCTACAACTTGCCAGTAAAACAACGCCGGCTAATATTACCAGCGATATGGATATAAATCTTTTCATTTTTTATAAGTTTAGTAGTTCGTTAAAATTGTTGTTCGTCTAATATTAAGATTATTCAAGAGCTTAAAGGGTTTGTAGCGCATTGTTAAAAAACATATAATAAATTACTGCTTGCCACAAAAGCACGAATATTTTGAACAGATATCCTTTGTGTATTCGTGGCTACCAATAAAGAATAAGCTACTTTTATGCCAAATGAGTCCAAAATGAAAACAATCATTATATCTGGTTTTCTATTTTCGATATTGTATTTACACAATCCGGTTATGGCACAAAAACTTGTTATTGGAACCTACACCAACAATGGCAGTAAAGGAATTTATATTTATGATTTTGACGCAAATACAAGTAGTGTAAAAGAGTTAAGTGTGGTTGAAGCAGGCAACCCTTCTTATCTTACCGCCAGCAAAAACAATCGCTTTCTTTATAGCGTCAACGAAAGTGATGAAGGAAAAATATCATCTTTTTCTTATGATCAACAAAAGGCCAGCCTCACTTTGCTGAATACGCAACCCAATAATGGCAGTGCGCCATGCTATGTAAGTATTGACAAAACGGGAAAATGGCTGTTTGCTGGTAATTATGGAAGCGGAAACTTAACTGTTCATCCCATTAAAGAAGGTGGATCCATTGGCGAAATGCAACAGTTAATACAACATGCCGGAAGCAGCAGCAATAAAGAAAGACAGGAAGCACCGCATGTACACTGTACGTATGTAAGTCCTGATAATAAATATCTATACGTTCCCGATTTGGGCATTGACAAAGTAATGATTTATCCGTTCGACGCAAATACGGGGAAATTAGATGAGAAAAATAAATCCTCAATCAATGTTCCTGCTGGCGGCGGACCAAGGCATATTATTTTCACAAAAAAGGAAACTTCGCTTATCTGATTGAAGAGCTAACCGGTAATGTTCTCGTTATAAAAAAAGATGGTTTTAAACACGACATTATTCAAACAGAAAACCACTTACCAAAGAATGAAGCCGCAGCAGGTGCTGACATTCATTTATCGCCAGATGAAAAATTTCTTTATGTTTCTCAACGCAGCAATAGCACTTTGCAAATTTTTAAGGTAAACCCTAAAGACGGTACAATAAAATATGTTGGAGAACAATCACCTCTTGGCAACTTCCCGCGCAATTTTACCATTCATCCATCAGGAAAATATTTGTTAGCAGCTAATCAAAAATCAAACAATATAACCATCTTTAAAATAAATAGGAAAACAGGCTTGCTTACCAATACGGGTGAAAGCATTAAAGTGGGTTCGCCTGTTTGTTTGCAATGGATTGGGGAGTAGGTCGTGGTTTCAAGTTGCTGGTTACTGGTTTGTTACCAACTACAGATAATTTTTATTGGCCCAGCTGATGAATATGTATCATCGATTTTGCCACGCTCGTTTTATCGTCCCGATTATATAGCATCCTATATCAGCGATTGAGACACAAACCTCCGAGGTTTTGAAAATCTCGGAGGTTTGCCCGAAACCTGAAACCAGCAACCAGCAACCTGTAACATATTTAATACCTTTGCGCCCTGTTGTCAATACCAGCCACACATACACTTTTAGTGAAGCAACTCAGCAAACAGCTTGGTTTCGATTATTGCGGAATAGCCAAAGCCGTTCCGCTAGATGAAGATGCGCGCAAGCTGGAAGCCTGGCTGAACAAAGGCATGCATGGACAAATGAAATACATGGAAAATCATTTTGATTTACGTGTTGATCCAACTAAGCTGGTGCCAGGCGCGAAATCGGTAATTACTTTATTGCTTAATTACTTTCCTTCTCAACAACAAAACTCCGATGCACCAAAGATCGCCAAATATGCTTACGGCAACGATTACCACGAAATAATAAGAGCTAAACTCAACGAGTTCTTATTCATGATCCGCGAAAAGATTGGAGATATTCAGGGACGTGGTTTTGTAGATTCGGCGCCTGTGTTGGAGCGAAGCTGGGCAAAGAAAAGCGGTTTGGGATGGGTGGGTAAAAACGGTAATCTAATTACTAAACAAAACGGTTCTTATTTTTTATTGCAACACTGATCACCGATTTGGAGTTGGAATACGATGATCCTTTTGCTAAAGACTTTTGCGGCTCGTGTAGTAAATGTATTGATGCTTGTCCGACGGACGCCATACTTCCAAACAAAGTAGTTGACGGTAGCCGGTGCATTTCTTATTTCACTATTGAACTAAAAGAAATGTTACTTCCTTCAGAAATGCATAACAAGTTTGATAATTGGATGTTTGGCTGCGACACCTGTCAGGATGTTTGTCCGTGGAATCGTTTCAGCAAACCCACAACAGAAGCAGCTTTCAACCCCATTCCTGAAGTGCTTAATCTTTCTACTAAAGAATGGGAATCGATGACAGAAGAAACTTTTAAAAAGATATTTCGCCATTCGCCTATGAAAAGAAGCAAGTTTAAAGGTATTCAGAGGAATCTTAGTTTTTTACAGCAGCAACAAAGTTGACAGAGGATAGTTGACCTTTGACAGAAAAAAACTCCCATTCTTCTTTAGTTTTTGGTTAGACCGAGACGGTCAGACCATTTCATCGCTGTCAACTGCCATCTCTCAACTATCATCTATTCTTCAAATTCGCCAACCCTTCCTGCATCCGTTCGCCGTAACCTTTATCCAGCATCAGGCTTGAAAATTTTTCCCAAGGATACCATTTCAAATCAAAGTCCATATAAGTTTGAAGCGCTAAAGAATCATTTCTATTATTATTATTAATCTGCCAACCACATTTTACAGGCCGTGATCCGCGTTGCATGTGCACAATTACAGTACTGTCGGATGACTCCTTAATGTCAACTATAATATCTTTCGCACGGGCTTTCACTACCCTACCATCAACAACCTGTTGTTCGGTCAACTCAATTTTATCAAACCCGGGATACCAATTTTTCCACTGCGATATATCGCGCACCTGGTTTAATATGCTGTCTCTTCCTTTAGCAATGCTCGTCATTCTAAACACTCTTATACGCGAAGGAATAAAAAATGAAACAATACACGCCAGTGCAAAAAAAACGACAATGCTTAGAATAATAAGACGAATGTATTTCATGGGAAGTGTAAAATATTGAATGTAAAATTTTAAATAAGAAATGTTGAATGTAAAATAATAGAAGTTCTGTTAATCCTATAAATCATGATTCAGATAATTATCGTCGTTTATGTAGGCTGGGATATGTACCACAAAAGAATTGAGTGACACAAGATCGATGCCACATGTTCATTGCCGGGACAAAAATTCTACATTCTAAATTCATAATTTAAAATTTAAAATTTCTCACTCCCACTTCATTACTTTCATTACAATTAGGTACACAACAATGATCCAAATACCTAGAATACCGATCTCTTTCCAAGTGTCAAATAAATGCAATCCTTCAAAAGAAATTTTGCGCATGGCATTATTAAACTGTGTAAGCGGAAGCGCCTGGCAAAGGTTTTGCAGCCATGTTGGGAATACATTGATCGGAAAAAAGTTCCTGATAGTAGTATCTGCGGGAAGCCAAAAAGGTTAATTAATAATGGAATGCTGGTGTCGCTTTTGGCGAGGCTGGCAAAGATCAATCCAACGCCCATTAGCAGAAACAACATGTAGATCGTCATTACGATCATTTCTATAAATGTTATTGCTCCATTTACCAACGTAAAGTTTAAAAAGAAATGACCGAATAAAATAAGTACAATTACGTTGATCAGCTGAAATACCAAGCGGCTGGCGCCAATGCCTATGAGTATATTTATTTTTCGGATAGGCGATGCATAAAAACGCTTTAACACTAATTGCTCGCGCAGATTAAAAAACACGAAAGATATACCAAACATAGTGGCAAAAAGTATGGAAAACCCAAGCTGGCCGGGCAATACAAAATCTATTTGACGATATTTTTTTCCGGGAACAATTTGAGGAACAAACGAATATTCTCTTTGCAATTTATGTGCATCATCTAACTCAATTTGCAAAGCCTGATAATCCAGCGTGCGCATCAGGTTGTAAACGCTTCCGCCACTGGCTTCGCTTGAAAGTAAGTTTACTTTATAATAATGTCCCGAATCAAGTGGTACAGGTTGAATATGTACTAAGGCATCAATGTTACCTTTTATAAGATCCGCATTCTGCTTTGCTGTATCGCCGTTGTAAGAAACTATTTTTATTCTTGAACTGCTTGTGAGACTGTCATATAAAACATTGGTCGTATCACTGTTTGCGCTTATAGCAATTTTAAAGGGATCGGCGGCCGATCACTGAAAGCGCCAAAGATCAAAATAAAAATAATTGGAAATAAAAAACTAAAGAACAATGAGGAAGGCTGGCTAAAAATAGCTTTAAAGCTTGCTTTTGTTACTGCCCACAAAGCTCTTGACTGACTGTAAGACATTAAGAAATTTCTGATTTGAGATTGCTGATTTAAGATTTAATTGATCGTAAAATCAAAAGGCAAACGCGCCTGAGCTCCGTTGGTCATTTCTTTTACTTTTATCATTTGCCTGTAAACATTATAATAATCATCACCTAATTCTTTTTTAATTTTGTGCCTGTTACCTCTACTTTATCCATTCCTAAAATACGTTCGAGCAGGCCACTTTGCTTTGGATATTCCTTCACTTCGTATTCGTCCAGTTTCGCTTTTTTGCAGCAGCAGCAATAGCAGCGTTCAAACCTCCGTAAGCGTCAATCAAACCCACTTCTTTTGCTTTAAGTCCCGTCCACACTCTTCCCTGCGCGATAGTTTCCACATAAGCGGTGTCTTTTTACGCCCTTCTGCAACACGCTGTTTAAATTCAGCATAAATTTTTTCGATGCTGGCCTGTACCAATTTCTTTTCCTGCTCCGTCATTGGATGATCAACATTACCAGCATTTGCCAGCGGACCGGTTTTTACACCATCGAACGTAACACCCAGCTTATTCTTAAAAAAGTGCTCATATCCGGCACAACGCCAAATACGCCGATAGAGCCTGTGATGGTATTTTTAGATGCAAAAATACTATCTGCTGCCGCTGATATATAATAGCCGCCCGAAGCTGCAACATCACCAAAGCTAACCATCAGGTTTTGCTTTTTTGCCAGCAACATTTCCCGCCAGATATTCTCACTGGCCAAAGCGCTGCCTCCGCCTGAGTTTACACGAACCACTATAGCCTTTATCGATTTATCAAGCCTTGCCTTCCTTAAAAGATCCACATAGTTTTCGCTGCCAATATTATCTGCATCTCCTTTTCCATCAACAATACTGCCGGTAGCATATATCAAAGCAATATTATCTCCGTCACCACTTAAATCTTTATTAGCCGATCCATATTTTTCAATACTGATAAAATTGATTTTTTTATCGGCGCCTACTTTTAACCGGCTTTTTATTTCATCCTGCAATTCATCGTTATATTTTACACCATCAATTAGTTTATGCGCCACCGCATCCTGCGGCGTTTTAATAGTTCCGTCATTTGCTAACTGATGCAATGTTGCGGTATCTATCTTTCTGACTTCAGATGTTTTGATCAAAAAATCATTATATATGTCATTCAACCAAACGCTCGTCTGTAAACGATTTGCGTCTGTCATTTCTTCCACACGCAACGGTTCTGTAGCGCTTTTAAACTTGCCGGCATAAAAAATCTGCGGCTTAATTTCAAGTTTATCCAATGTTCCTTTTAAGAACATATAATTTACACCAAAACCGATCCACTCAAAATATCCCTTTGGGCTTACATAAATTTTGTCAGAAATATTTGCCAAGCTATACGCTTTTTGCGACATCATATCTGCATAAGAAATAATAAACTTCTTTGATCTTTTAAAATCTAACAACGCGTTTCTTATTTCATCGCTATTTGCGAAACCATTGGCATTTCCATTTGCTTTTAAAAGAATACCGCTTATGTTTTCATCATGCTTTGCTTTTTCAATTAAGCGTATTACATCGTAAAAAGATGGCTTTTCATCAAGCGACTCTGATGCTACCACTGTTTGAAAATCAGTTACCGGACGCTCCTCAAAGGTTTTACTTAAATCAATTTCAAGCACCGATTTTTCGGCAACAACAGGAACCGATTTAGATAAAGCGCTGCCCATTATTCCTGCAAAAAAGAAAAAACCCACAATGCAAAAAACAACTAAGGCCAAAAAAGCCGCCAGAAAAATTTTAAAAAAAGATTTCATATTTATTTTTAATTATTGAATCATCGTCAGTACTACTATCAACAAAATTGCCACGCTCGCTTGTACAGCAGAATATATTTCAGCTATTTTTGACCAACGGCTTTACAACCGCCAAAATTAAAGATATTTGACCTGGTTTTATGGAAAATAGAATAAACGAAACATATCTGATCGTAGGCACCAATTTGGGCAGCAAACATACCAATTTGGAAGAAGCGAGGAAAATGATAGAGAAGGAGATCGGGCCGATCACAAAAAAATCTTCTGTTTACGAAACGGAGCCTTGGGGTATTGAAGATCAACCCACTTTTTACAATCAGGTATTACTGGTTCAAACAAGATTAGATGCACCCTCCGTGCTCAACGCCATTTCAAAAATCGAAATGGATATGGGACGTATAAGAGCGGAGAAATATGGGTCAAGAGTTATTGATATAGATATTTTATTTTTCAATAATGATATTTATGATTCCGACGCATTGATCGTACCGCATCCAAGAATTAAAGAAAGAAATTTTGTATTAGCACCGCTGGTGGAAATCGCCGGTAATGTTGTTCATCCTATATTACAAAAAACGATAACTCAACTTTGGAGTGATAGTGATGACAAATTGGGCGTAAAAAATTAGATACAGATCATTGACAGTTTTATATATTTCTTTTGTAAAAATTTTTATTTGTAATATTGACAGAAGGAATCTTTATTATAATAAAACGATACCTCAACCAAGCAAACATTGCGTTACGAATTCATAACCATAGAAGGAAATATTGGCGCCGGTAAAACTACCTTGGCAACAGAACTGAGCAAGCACTATAACGCAAGATTGGTTTTAGAAGCGTTTGCCGACAACCCTTTTCTGCCAAAGTTTTATGAAAATCCAAAACAGTTTGCTTTTCCTTTAGAGCTATTTTTCATGGCTGAACGATATAAGCAATTACAGGAGATTTTATCACAGCAAAATATGTTTCAGCAGTTAACGGTTACGGATTATTTGTTTAAGAAATCACTGTTATTTGCAAAGGTTACACTAAGCGAAGAAGAGTTCAGGTTATACCAGCGTTTATTTGACATTGTACAACAACAGCTCATACAGCCTCAGTTATTAATTTATCTTCATGCGCCGGTTAGAAAGCTACAGGAGAATATTAAAAAAGACAAAGAGAGTACGAACAAAAAATTCCGGATGATTATTTGCTAAGCCTGCAAGAAACCTACCTTCAATATATCCGCCAGCTTAACATTCCTGTTTTATTGGTAGATGCTGCAAGCGCCGACTTTATTACTAACGACGATCATCTTAAAATTATTTATGAAGCATTGGAACGGGAATATGAACCAGGAATTCATCATATTCATTTGTGATAATTCTACCGTATTTTTGCACCCTCAATGACAAGCACAAACGCCCCCGAAGTACAGATCACCAACGACCCATTCGCGGCAGTTCGAATACCTGAATACAGAAACCTTATGATTGGCCGTTTTACATTTGTAGCGGCTATGCGAATGATCACAACGGTAGTAGGTTGGTGGATCTATCAAATAACAAAAGACCCCTTAGCCATTGGCCTTATAGGCCTTTCAGAAGTTATACCTGCACTTTCTCTGGCGTTATATTCCGGACATAGAGTAGATACAAATGACAAGAGAAAACTGATCCTGCAAGGCATTATTGGTTATTTCGTAGCTGCGCTTGCATTGTTTACATTATCAACCGAACGTACGCAGGAATTTCTTCATACCAATCATATTGCCTGGTTTATTTATGGCGTATTTTTTTCACCGGAATGCTGAGGTCCTTTGTAGGACCATGCTTCAGCGCCATGATAGCAACCATCGTTCCTAAAAATTTATTGCAGAATGCAACGACCTGGAACCAGGGCACCTGGCTTTCTGCTTCGGTTACAGGACATGCGGTTGGAGGTTTTTTAATTGCCTTTATTGGAATCAGTTCTACGATTCTTGTTATTTCCAGCCTTATCTTATTGAGTATAATATTCCTGTTCCAACTAAAACCTAAACCTCCGATACAAATCCCGGTAGAAGGAAGTGATGTAGCGTTTACTAAACAGCCTGAAAAGAAAACATGGGAAAGCATTAAAGAAGGACTAGCTTTTGTATTTCAAACCAAAGCCCTTTTGGCAGCGATGGCTTTGGATATGTTTGCTGTTTTGTTTGGCGGCGCGGTCGCAATGATTCCAGTGTTTGCAAGCGACATTTTAAAAATCGGGCCCAAAGGGTTTGGCTGGCTAAATGCAGCAACCGACATTGGTGCCATCTTTATTGTGGTAATACTTACGCTATGGCCAATAAAAAAGCACAAGGTAGAAAAATGCTTATAGCAGTAGCTGGGTTTGGTACTTGCATCATTCTTTTCGGAATTTCAAAAATCTTCTGGCTTTCGTTTTTCGTTTTAGTAATTGCGGGCATACTTGATGGTGTTAGTGTTGTGGTGAGAGGAACTGTAATGCAATTGCTTACGCCCGACCATATGCGTGGACGTGTAAGCAGCGTTAGCGGAATGTTCGTTTTAAGTAGTAATGAGCTAGGCCAGTTTGAAAGCGGCGTCATGTCGCGCGCAATGGGCGTTATTCCGTCGGTAGTTTTTGGAGGTTGTATGACATTGGCGGTGGTTATTACTACGTGGTTTAAAGCTCCCACTTTACGGAAATTTGAGTATTAGAATTACTTCAAATAAACCTTTCAAGAATGTGAACGTCAAACCCCTCAAACAACTTTATAGTTAACGATGCAAATTCTTTACAAGAAAAAAATCCTGCCGGGACTAATAGCCTTATTTTTCACTTCAGTGATCTTTAGCAATAAAGCCTTTTCACAATTGAAGCCTAATATTCTGTGGATAACCATTGAGGATACTTCGCCCGAATTTATTGGATGCTATGGAAATAAACATGCAAAAACACCAACTATTGATAGCCTGGCTTCTGTTGGCATACGCTTCACAAATGCCTTCTCAACGAATACGGTTTGTTCGCCAAGCCGCACTACCCTTATCACAGGCGTACGCACCTATGAAGCCGGTACCGGCCATCATAGAAGCAAATACCCGACTCCTGATTTTATGCGCGGCTTTCCGTATTATATGCAACAGGCAGGATATTACACATCCAATAATGTAAAAACTGATTATAATATTGCCGATCCCAAAAACTTCGTAGCAACAGCATGGAACGAGAGTAGCGCAAAGGCAGGTTGGGAAAGCAGAAAACCGGGCCAACCTTTTTTGCCGTTTTTAATTTCACTGAAAGTCATCAGTCGAAAACTATGACGGACCCATATGAAGTTTATAAAAAAATGTGTGGGATAAGCTAGCTCCCGATGAACGCACAGCAGACGACGCATTTTCAATACCTCCATTTTACAACAACACGCCTGCCATGCGGAAGCAATTCGCAAGAGTGTACAATTCAATTACCCTAACAGATAAAAGAGTTGCAGAAGTATTGGCTCGTCTGAAAAAAGATAAACTTACTGATAGCACAATTATTTTTTTCTTTAGCGATCATGGCGAAGGTATTCCACGCGGAAAAACAAATGGCATAGATCTGGGTTACCGGGTTCCATTTATTATTTGGGTGCCACCTATGTTTCGAAATCTTACTCCAGCTCATATTTCAGGTACAAATAATGAGCTTTTAGATTTTGAGGATCTCGCTCCTACCCTTATTAATCTGGCTGGCGGAACTGTTCCTGAACATATGAAAGGCCGTATTATTATGGGCGCAAGCAAAAAGGCCTCACCGGATTATATAGAATTATCAACTGATCGCAGCGATAACGGTATTGATATGGTGAGAAGTATCACTGATGGACGATACATTTATTCACGCAACTATTTATCTTTTATACCAGAATTAAGGTATATCAATTACATGGAAATTGCTGAGATCAAAAAAATCATGCGACAAGATTTGAGGGACGGCAAGCTGAACGACATGCAGCAACAATATTTTTTACCTCGACCGGCTGAATTTTTGTTCGACACTAAAACAGATATTTGGGAAACAAAAAATCTTGTCGACGATCTTTCCTACAAAGGCACGCTCAATTTGATGCGCAAAAGACTGGATTCTTCTATGAAGGCATCACGCGATGTTATGCTATTACCTGAATATGAATTAGCGTCGTTGGCTGCACAAAAGCAAGACGCGTACAGCTATCATTTAAGTGATGCTTATCGGTTCGATGAAATTTATAATGCCGCAAGCTTAAGTGGATTTCGTAGTAAAGATATTGCTGCAAAACAGATCAGCTTGTTGACACATACTAATAAAATCGTTCGCTATTGGGCTGCTTTGGGTTTACGCTCTCAAGAAGGTGTGACTTTAAACAATTATAAAAAAGAGCTTTTCAAGGCCTTAAATGATACGTACGCTCCTGTAGCCATTACTGCAGCCGCAACGAGTTACAATTTGTTTGCAGATTCAGCTTCGGCAAATGTATTACGAAAAGCTATCCGGTCTAATGAAGAGCACATTGCCCTTATGGCCATCAATTATTTATTATATACAAAACATCCTGAACCATTTGTTGATGCCGTAATAGATGCTCGCACTAATACAATAGATGAAGAAGGCTATGTTAAATGGGCTGCGCAGGACTTCTTATCGCGCCTTGGGCTGATGGAAAATAAAAGAAATAAGGATAATCCTGGCAGGAACAATAAACGTGCAAAGCGAAGATCCTAAAAATAAAAATGCCGGCGCAGTGCAAGTACGCCGGCATACAACTTTAAAATAACAGAATTTAGATAACTCGAACTCTCAATACTCCTTCAATCGCTTTTATTTTTTCAATACTTTCTTCACTGCTTACCGTTTCAAGATCAAGAATAGTATATGCATAATCACCACGGCTTTTGTTGATCATATCTTTAATATTGATCTTTGCATCAGCCAGCGCTGTAGATATTTGTCCAACCATGTTAGGAATATTTTTATGAGCTACAGTGATGCGCTGTTCTCCTGACATTGGCATTTCGCAATTAGGAAAATTAACTGAATTTCTTATGTTGCCTGTTTCTAAATAAGCTTTGGTCTGCTTTGCGGCCATCTCAGCACAATTATCTTCTGACTCCGGCGTAGAAGCACCAAGGTGAGGTATAGCAATCACACCGGGCCTGTTGATCATTTTTTCATTCGGGAAATCTGTTACATAAGCACCAACAGTTCCATCTTCTATAGCTGCTAAAATATCATCATCATTCACCAATTCTCCGCGTGAAAGATTAATAATTCTTACGCCTTTCTTCATCTGTGCAAAAGTGGCTGCATTTAACGTTCCTTTTGTTTGCGCGTTGTAAGGCATGTGCAACGTAATAAAATCTGCATTTTCAAATATCGTTTTCAGATCGTTTGCTTTTCTTACCGCGCGCGATAAACCCCAGGCTGCATCCACAGAAATATACGGATCATAACCCAGCACTTCCATACCTAAATTAGTTGCTGCATTTGCAATTAACACACCAATAGCACCAAGGCCAATAACGCCTAATACTTTGCCTTCAATTTCTGGACCTACAAACTGCGCCTTTCCTTTCTCTACTTCTTTAGCAACATCCTGTGTTAAGCTGTTGGCCCAATTGATACCTTCAACAATTTTTCTTGAAGAAATCAACATCGACGTTATCGCCAGTTCTTTTACAGCATTAGCATTAGCTCCAGGCGTGTTAAACACAACGATGCCTTTTTCAGCGCACTTATCAACCGGAATATTATTAACACCAGCCCCTGCACGGGCAATGCTTAATAACGACTCAGGAAATTCCATGTCATGCATGGATGCACTTCTCAACAATATCCCATCTGGGTTTGCCGCATCATCAACAAGAGCATAACCTTCACCGAATTTATCTAACCCGATCTTAGCTATTTTATTTAATGTTTTAATTGTATAGTTCATTTTCATTCTGTTCATGGTTTATAGTTGATAGTTCATAGCTATAAACCGTTTTATTATTTAAGATTTAAATTTATGGTTTGAGATTTGTCAGTCACCAACCAACCATGATCCATTAACTATGAACCATGAACAATTCTTACTTATTCGCTGCTTCAAATTGCTTCATAAATTCCACCAGCTTTTGCACGCCTTCTAAAGAAATAGCATTGTAAATGCTGGCACGCATACCACCAACAGAACGATGTCCTTTTAATTGAACAAAACCCGCTGCTGTAGCTTCTTTGATGAATTTGGCATCTACTTCTTCATTGCCTGTAACAAAAGGGATATTCATTACAGAACGATCTTTTCCTGACACAGTGCTTTTAAATAAAGAAGATGCGTCAAGGAAGTTGTATAAAGCATTTGCTTTTTCGATATTGATCTTTTCCATTGCATCTACACCGCCTTGTTCTTTTACCCAGTTCAAAACCAGTCCCATCAGGTATATACCGTAAGTAGGCGGCGTATTGTACATGCTGCC
This sequence comes from Paraniabella ginsengisoli, assembly GCF_022513635.1. Classification (GTDB taxonomy): domain Bacteria; phylum Bacteroidota; class Bacteroidia; order Chitinophagales; family Chitinophagaceae; genus Niabella; species Niabella ginsengisoli. The sequence goes on from NZ_JAKWBL010000003.1 coordinate 94,118, forward strand.
ATTTTCAATATGCTCTTTGTAATTGAACATAGTTGGCGTAAAGTCCATTGCATTACCGACAAGATCTTCACGAATAATAACAACCGTTACACCAGCAGGGCCCAGGTTTTTCTGCGCTCCTGCGTATATCAATCCAAACTTTGAAACATCGTAATTTTTAGAAAGAATATCAGAAGACATATCTCCAACTAAAGGAACATTGCCTGTATCCGGCAGTTCAGCATACCTTGTACCATAAATGGTGTTATTGGTAGTGATGTGAAAATAATCAGCATCCTTATCAAATTTAGCTATGTCCAATTCAGGTATATAGCTAAACGTTTTATCTTCTGAAGAAGCTATAACGTTCACCGCGCCATAACGCTTTGCTTCTTTAATGGCCTTTTTAGACCAAGCACCCGTATTCACATAATCTGCTTTTTTATTTTTGTTCATCAGATTAAGTGGCACCATAGCAAATTGAGAAGATGCTCCGCCTTGCAGAAATAAAATCTTATAGTTTTCGGGCACATGCATCAACTCACGCAATGTACTTTCTGCCGAATCAAGAATGGACATAAAATCTTTTGAGCGGTGGCTCATTTCCATAACGCTCATACCACTTGTTCCATAGCACAATATTTCGCTTTGTGCTTTCTTTAAAACCTCTTCCGGAAGTGCAGAAGGGCCGGCCGAAAAATTGTAAACTCTTTGCATTGCCAATTAATTATTGTTTAAAATATTGAGGCGCGAATTTAAACTTATCTAACGTAATTACAATCCTGTACTGTTGATTTTTAACAGTTATGCACATTTGGTGAACAAAGTTACAGTTTGCTGACAGTAACTTTCAATTTACTAACGACCGTTAATTGTTAAATGGAGAAAATTCTGGGCAGGAAAATGATTAGACCAACAATCAAAGCAGCAATTGCTACAAGCAGAACAGCTGCAGCGGCGAGGTCTTTTATAATTTTTATGCGCTCATGATATTGCGGTGATATAAAATCGCAAAGCTTTTCAATAGTTGTATTCATTAGTTCGGCTGCCATTACAATGCCAATACAAATAATGATAATAACAAACTCCATTGATGATATGTGTAGAAAAACTCCCAAAGCAATCGCAACACAAGCCGAAAAAAGATGCACTCTAAAGTTCTGCTCCGATCGAATGGCAGCTTTTAGTCCGCTAAAAGCATAGCCAAAACTTTTTATTAATTTCTTTATAGAAAATGGAGCGTTCATGCAGCAGCAAATCTAACCAAATATTAACAGGAATAATTCAATGGTAAACTACTTCAAGCTTTCAACTTTTATTTAGTTGTGAATAATAAAAATGCGAAGCCTTTCAAGCTTCGCATTTTAAATACTTATTTATTTTTTATTACGCCTCGCTTATTGCAGCAATACCGGGCAAGGTTTTTCCTTCAAAAAACTCAAGCATGGCGCCACCACCTGTAGAAACATAGCTTACTTTATCAGCATATCCAAATTTATTAACTGCTGCAACACTGTCGCCGCCGCCAACTAAAGAGAAAGCGCCATTTTCTGTAGCTTCAGCAACTGCATCGGCAATGGCTTTGGTACCGCCTTGGAATTTTTCCATTTCAAAAACACCCATTGGGCCGTTCCATAAAATAGTTTTCGATTTTTTAATAACATTGGCAAACTGCCCTCTCGATTCGCCAGCAATATCAAGCCCCATCCAGCCTTCAGGAATATTGTTGCTTGGTGCTTCTGAAGTATCAGCATCAGCTGCAAACTTATTTGCGATAAGGCTTTCGCCTGGCAAATGAATATTTACATTCTTCGCTTTAGCTTTTTCCAAAATATCTTTTGCAGTATCTAATCTGTCTTCTTCGCAAAGAGAAGAACCTATATTTCCACCCATTGCTTTAAAGAAAGTATAAGCCATTCCTCCACCAATTATAATATCGGTTGCACGTTCCAACAGGTTTTCTATAATCAATATCTTGTCTGAAACCTTTGCCCCGCCTAATATTGCAGTGAATGGCTTTTGTGAATCGCCCAATACTTTTTGTGCATTGTTCACTTCGGCCTCCATTAACAAGCCAAACATTTTTTTGTCGCCCGAAAAGAATTTTGCAATTACTGCAGTTGACGCATGAGCACGGTGTGCTGTTCCGAATGCATCGTTCACATATACGTCGCCCAACTTGCTTAGCTTTTCAGCAAAGGCTTCATCGCCTTTTTCTTCTTCTTTATAGAAACGAAGGTTTTCTAATAATAGAACCTCTCCTTCACGCATCATATCAGCAGTTAAATAAGCTTGCTCACCTACACAATCGTTGGCAAACAAAACAGGAGCGCCATCTAATAATTCACTAAGATGCTTTACTAAATACTTTAATGAGAATTTATCTTCAGGTCCGGTTTTAGGACGACCTAAATGCGACATTAAAATTACTTTGCCTCCGTCGGCTAATATTTTCTTAATAGTAGGAATGGCAGCTTTCATACGTGCATCAGAAGTGATTTCCATGTTCTCATTAAGCGGAACATTAAAATCTACGCGTACCAATGCTTTCTGGCCTTTGAAATTATAATTTGAAAACTTAGACATGATGTGATAAGTTGAAAGGTTGAAAAGTTTATATGTTGACAAGTAGTGAATGGTGAATAGACTATTCGATGAACATTTTTATCGTTAATATGGGCTGAGATATGTATTACAAGTAAAGTGTGCGACGCAATACCGATCCCATATATTCTTCTGCCGGGACAATAAAAACAAAAAGCGGAACATGATGCTCCGCTCTTCATTTTATTATTGTAATTACTTGCTGATTAATCCGGCAAAATATTTAACCGTGCGAACAAGCTGGGAAACATAGCTCATTTCGTTATCGTACCATGAAACAGTACGTACGATGTGCTTGTCGCCTACGTTCATTACTTTAGTTAAAGTAGCGTCGAACAAAGAACCGTAGCTTGTGCCGATCACGTCGCTGCTTACAATTTCATCTTCGTTATAACCGAAGCTTTCGTTGGCCGCTGCTTTCATCGCTGCATTGATTTCTTCTACCGTTGCTGGCTTATTTAAAATTACATTTAACTCGGTGATAGAACCAGTGATAGTTGGAACACGCTGTGCGCTACCATCTAATTTACCTTTAAGATTAGGCAATACCAAACCGATTGCTTTTGCAGCACCAGTGCTGTTAGGAACGATATTAGCGGAAGCTGCGCGTGCACGGCGAAGGTCACCTTTAGGATGCGGCGCATCTAAAGTGTTTTGATCGTTCGTATAAGCGTGAATGGTAGTCATGATTCCAAGTTCGATACCATAAGTATCATCCAATACTTTAGCCATCGGCGCTAAACAGTTGGTTGTACAAGATGCACAACTAACAATTGTTTCGCTACCATCTAATATATCATGGTTTACATTGAATACGATAGTTTTCAAATCACCAGTTGCAGGCGCTGAAATTACTACACGTTTTGCACCGGCAGTAATGTGAGCTGCTGCTTTATCTTTATCGGTGAAGAAACCTGTACATTCTAACACCACATCTACATCATGATCTCCCCATGGAATTTGAGCAGGATCTTTTTGCGCGTAAATTTTGATTTCTTCGCCTTCTACTGTAATTGAATTATCGGAATGAGTAACATTTTTATTAAACGGACCTTGCGCTGAATCGTATTTTAATAAGTGTGCTAAGGCTTTAGGGCTTGTAAGATCATTAATTGCTACCACATCAATGCCTTGCTGATTGTAGATTTGACGAAAAACTAAACGTCCAATTCTACCGAAACCATTGATGGCTACTTTTACTGTGCTCATGATTTTTTAGTAATTTAATTAGTAAGAACTTTTTTGGAGGCGTGAAGTTACAGATTTTATAGGAAAGTGTACTTAATACATTTTATTTTTTTCGCACATATTTGTACGAAAAAGTTTTTTGTAAAAAGTTTTGCCATAATAAACCGCCTTCCTATATTTGCACTCCCAAAAACAACGAGGCGCGTTGGTCAAGGGGTTAAGACGCCTCCCTTTCACGGAGGAATCACGGGTTCGATTCCCGTACGCGCTACACTCCCAGCTTTTTAGCTGGGTTTTTTATGATTTAGAAACACACTTCTTCTTGTCTAAAAAAACTCAACCACCCAGATCAATAAAAATGTCTATGTTTTTCCTCGTACAATCCATGTACACCTGTTCATTTATAACCATTTTTGCAATCAAATACGAATTTGTTTGCTATGGACCATCAGTACAAGTTTAATAACAAATATATAGTTGGGATTTCGTTTATATCGGCATTAGGAGGATACCTGTTCGGATTTGACTTTGCTGTAATTGCCGGAGCCCTACCTTTTCTAAAAGAGCAGTTTCACTTTAATGACATACAGGAAGGCCTTGCAACCGCTACCCTGGCGTTAGGTTGTATCGTTGGTTGCGCATTAGCTGCATCCATCTCTGATAAACATGGCCGCAGAAAGGGCCTTATGCTATCCGCTGTAATTTTCCTAATATCATCGCTGGCAATGGCAATAGGAAATAGCAGCGCGGCATTTATAATTGCACGTTTTTTTGCAGGCATTGGTGTTGGCATGGCATCTGTACTTTCCCCCATGTATATTGCCGAGATAGCTCCTGCTAATATGCGCGGACGTTTGGTAGCCATCAACCAAATGACAGTTGTAATAGGCATTTTTATTACCAATCTCGTAAACTATAGCCTTCGTGATCAGGGCGTAGATGCATGGCGTTGGATGGTGGGTCTTGGGGCCATACCTTCTTTCTTATTTCTTATAGGTGTTTTATTTTTACCCGAAAGTCCTCACTGGCTTATTAATAATAACAAGATAGAAAAAGCCAAAGCCATCCTTTTAAAAATCGGAGGCGTGGAATATGCTGCCAAAACACAAGAAGCTATAAAGAGTTCCTTAACCAGCAGCGCTAAAGCAACATTTTCGGCACTAAAGAACAAAGCCATTTTACCTGCTGTTATTGTAGGCATCGGGCTTGCTGTTTTTCAACAGCTGTGTGGTATAAATGTAGTATTCAATTATACTGCCACCATTTTTGAAAGCGTAGGCTTTAATCAGGATGATCAATTGAGGCAAATGGTATTTATTGGTTTGATCAACATGGTATGCACAGCCATTGCTATGTGGCAGGTAGATAAATCAGGGAGGAAACCTCTTATGCTTTTCGGAGCAGCCGGGTTAGCAATATTATACGTTTTTAGCGCTACACTTTTAAAGCAACAATCGGCAACAGCTTCGTGGCCTTTACTCGCCGCTATTGGCATTTACGCCATGACACTGGCACCGGTAACCTGGGTTCTTATCTCAGAAATTTTCCCTAATAAAGTACGCGGAAAAGCAACCTCTGTCGCCATCATTGCTTTGTGGATTTCTTACGCACTACTAACTTTCACCTTCCCCATTTTAGCTAAGCGGATGGGCACTTACACTCCATTTTATATATACGCTGTAATATGTGTAATAGGTTTTGTGTTTATAAAAGTCAAAGTCAGGGAGACGAAAGGAAAATCACTGGAAGAAATGGACAACATTTTCTTAGGTCATTAAAAAGCACCTTTATTAAACCAGCAAATGATATATGGCATCTTCGTTGTGTCACTCACTTGTACTGACGAATATATATCAACCTATATAAACGATCCTAACAATACATCAAACTCACAATTCTTATAGAAAAATCCAAATCACTCTAATATGCAAGTAAAAGCCTGGGAAGAAAAAGTAACCATCCCAACATATAAAATTGGTGAACCTGATGCTAATCCTATGTTTCTCGAAAAGCGGGTATACCAGGGAAGCAGCGGTGTTGTATATCCCTATAAGGTAATAGATAAAGTGTACGACGAAAAAGAAAACAAAGAGTGGACAGCCTTATATCTTGAGAACGACTATTTAAAAATAATGATACTTCCGGAATTGGGTGGGCGCATTCAAATGGCTTATGATAAAACCAATGATTATCATTTTGTATATTATAACCAGGTAATAAAACCTGCACTTGTTGGCCTTACAGGCCCGTGGATCAGCGGAGGCATTGAGTTTAACTGGCCGCAACACCACAGACCTACAACATTTGACACAACAGATTATCAGATTTCTGAAAATAAAGATGGCAGCAAAACAGTGTGGGTGAACGAATATGAAATTATGTTCGGCACAAAGTGTGCATTGGGGTTCACTCTATATCCAGATAAAGCTTATATAGAACTACATGCCAAACTTTACAACAGATCATCTTTCCCACAAACCTTTTTGTGGTGGGCGAACCCTGCCGTATCGGTTGACGAACATTATCAAAGCGTGTTCCCACCTGATGTACATGCCGTTTTCGATCATGGCAAAAGAGATGTCAGCTCCTTTCCTATTGCCACCGGTACTTATTACAAAGTAGATTATTCGCCAGGTACGGACATTTCTGTTTACACAAATATACCTGTGCCAACATCCTATATGGCGGTGAACAGTAAGTTTGATTTTGTTGGAGGTTATCATCACAAAAAGAAAGCAGGTTTAATGCATATCTCCAATCATCATGTTAGTCCGGGTAAAAAGCAGTGGACATGGGGATGTGGCGATTTTGGCAAAGCCTGGGACAAGCAACTTACTGATGAAGACGGTCCTTATTTCGAATTAATGTGCGGCGTTTATACTGACAATCAACCCGATTTTGGATGGATCATGCCTAATGAATCAAGAGCATTCAAACAGTATTTCATGCCATACAAAAATATCGGTTATATTAAAAACGCCTCCATTGATGCTCTGGTTAATTTGGATATTGTAGACAATAAGGCAGATATCCAGGTTTATACGACATCCCTGAAAGATGTGCGTATTTTGCTGTATGATGACGCTGAACTTATTTTAGAAGATAAAGCCACACTATCACCAACTAAAACTTATCATCACAAAATTGATTTCACTGGCGACAGCAAAAAGCTAAAACTGAGTGTTGAAGATGAGACGGGAAAAATTTTGGTGTCCTATACTCCTGTAACTAAACAGGGAGAACCACTACCCGATCCGGCCAAGCCTGTTCCTCTACCAATCGACATCAAAACTGTTGAAGATCTTTTTTGGCTGGACAACATTTAGAACAATATAGGCACGCCACTTACGCGCCAATCGATTATTACAACGAAGCATTGAAAAGAGCCCATGATGATATAAGATGCAATAATGCCAAAGGGTTATGGCTTTTAAGGCGCGGTGCTTTTAAATCTGCAAACAATTATCTACGGACTGCAGTAGAAAAATTACTCAAACATAATCCGAATCCATACGACAGCGAAGCGCTGTACAATCTTGCACTGTGTTTAAAATACCAACATCAACATGAAGAAGCATACGATCTTTTTTTAAAAAGCGCATGGAGTGCGGCACAGCAGGATGTAGCTTACTTGCACGCTGCTTATATTGCTGGCATCTGGAATAACTGGAATGACGCATTGGAGTTGTCTGATAAATCAATACTCAGAAACTATAACAGTTTAAAAGCAAGGCATCTGAAAGCAATCAGTTTACGTAAGCTAGGAAAATTCAGCGAAGCCATTGATCTATGCATACAAACTTTGGCGATCGATAATTTCGACTTTGCGTCTATGTACGAATTATCATTATGCTATTCCTCAATTGAAAAAAATGGAGAATCGGGTTCTGTTATCGCAGCGATACAAAAAACAATTCAGCAGCGAAGCAGCACATATATTGAAATTGCTAACCAATATGGAGATGCAGGTCTGCATGCAGAAGCTTTGACTTTTCTTAATCTCAATGGTGACTATTCCGACGCTCTCTATCTTTATTATAAGGGTTATTACTCGTTGCAAATCGGTAATAAATCAGAAGCACAACAACATTTTACACACGCGTTCACATGTGATACAAAAGCGTTTCCTAATCGGATAGAAGATATTCATGTTCTTAAAACAGCAGCATCATTTAATCCAAAAGATTATAAAGCATTATACTATTTGGGAAATTTCTATTATGCTAAACGCCTGTATGACGAAGCTCGGTTGGCCTGGGAAAAAGCGATAGAAATAGATGATCAATTTCCTACAACGCTTAGAAATCTCGGCATTGCGTACTTTAATAAATTCGACAAAAAGCAGGAAGCTCTTGAACTTTATGAAAAAGCTTTTGCCGCCAATACCTCTGACGCACGCATATTGTTTGAATTGGATCAGCTAAAAAAACGTTTTCGAGTATCGCCTGAAGAACGCTTATATTTTCTTTCCAATCATACACAATTAGTTTATGAAAGAGATGATTTACTAATCGAATTCATCAGTCTTCACACAATAACGGGACAGACTGAAGAGGCTTACCGCATGATCATGTCGCACAATTTTCATCCATGGGAAGGTGGAGAAGGAAAAGTGTCAGCTCAATATGTAACGACACTTTTATTACAGGCCAAAAATGCGTTAAGTAACAACGACCCAGTTCATGCAGTAAAACTATTAACAGATGCGCAATTCTATCCTGATAATTTAGGTGAGGGGAAAATATTTGGTGCGCAGGAAAATGACATTCTTTATTGGTTGGGCTGCGCTTATGAAAATAAGGATACTAAGCTTGCCAGAAAATATTGGGAGCTTGCATCTGTTGGCCTGGATGAACCAACGCAAGCCATCTATTATAATGATCAACAACCTGACAAAATATTCTATCAGGGATTAGCGCTAACTAAATTGGGTAAACAAACAGAAGCCCATCAAAAATTTGAAAAGCTGATCAACTATGGAAAGGTTCATGAAAATGATCATATCACCATCGACTTTTTCGCTGTGTCCCTGCCTGATCTTATGATCTTTGACGACGATCTGGATGTTAAAAACAAAATTCATTGCTACTATTTGATGGCACTTGGATATACAGGGTTAAATAATATGGAAAAGGCTCAGGAATATTTTGACAAAGTGTTAGCGTTGGATCCTTCTCATGGTGGCGCAGCGATACATGTTTCGTATAGTAAAATTCCGCAGTTATAGAAAGCGCTTTCTCTTTCTATAACTCAAAGGAGATTCACCCATGTACTTACGAAACAAGCGCGAAAAATAAAACGGATCATCCAGCCCTAACTCGTAACAAAGCTCTTTTACCGGCATAGCCGTAAACTCAAGATACTGACAGGCTCGTTGTATTTTAAGGTGATTAAAATATTCCAAAGGTGGGTGGCCTGTCTTATTTTTAAACATGGCCGAAAAATGTGAAGGCGACATAAATATCAAAGAAGCAAGATCTTTTAAAGAAACCGATGCCATAATATTTTGCTGCATATGTTCAATCACAATATCGATCTTACCTTTTTCTTCTTTATAAGGAGGGTTTAAAAACTGCGGGAAACAAAACGTTCCAAGAAAACTTGAAAATATCATATTGCAATAGTAGAGATGATCTATACTATAACCAGACTCTAATGTTTGGTAAATATCATCAAACAGTACTGTTCTTTTTCATTGTATGCAGCATAACCAACATGATCAGTACAGTTTTTTAGAAGCAATTCAACAAAACTTTGCGCAGCAGCACCATTAAAATGCGCCCAGTAAATAGACCAGGGAAGCTTCTCATCCGCGCCATATCGGTGTTTTAAATTTTTAGGAATGACAAGATACTCGCCTTCCTTAATAGGTACCGTCTTGCCATCAAGCGTAAACCAACCCATGCCACTTGTGCAGTAAATAAGAATATTCTGATTACATCCTTGCTCTCTTTCACGATAGTGATATTCTGCGCGTGGATAAAAGCCAATATCTGTAATGTAAAGATTAGAAAGAAGTTTTTGCGCTTGGCAAACATTAATTACCTGCTTCGGTAGTACAATTGCTTTTTGTCCTTTAAAACCATCTTTCTTTTTTATACTCTCCTTGTAAATTTTGTCAGGCATTGTAATTAAATATAACGCAATCGGTATAGTCACTAAAATACTTATTTAGCGCATATCTCTGCGTTTTTTAATTCATTATCTCGCCCTACTTAATTTTACCATAATGGCATCTTTAGCTGGCACTGTCAATTGAAAAGAATCTTCTCCTTTTTTAACTACGCCTATTTTTTATTACTAAAAAAATCATAAATATTATACGCTTCGTCATACAGTTGCAGCTTGTCTTTTTGAAAACGATAATGGAATGAGCCATCATTACTAAAATTTACTAAGGATGCGTAAACGGTATCTCCAGGCAAATAAAACGCTAACTGCTGATCTTCATCCAATCCATCCGCCACCTTTAGAGGAATGAATGCTTTAGGATTATTAAAATATTCAGAAAGGTATTTATTGTTTAAAAAATGCAAGGCACGTTCTTTTGCTACACGGTTTCTAAAATCAGAGCCATCGCCTAATACGCTTCCCATAATTATCATCGTTATTAATCTGACTTTTACATCCTGTTCACTGATATCATTGTTTTTCTGAAAATTTTTCATAACAGAAATATCCATATTTGTGAAAGGCCATAAAGTACCCTGCATCCATCCCAGATGTGACGAACTTATCATAGAAGATGCGGTACTGCCGTAATGAGGAAAGCCTTTCTGATCATTTCTTAAATGAGAATAAACATCGGTAGAAAGAAATCTTGTGTGCGCATACTGATTAGGGAAGGTTGGCGAAATGGCCTGAGTAATAAAAACATCCGGGCCAAGAACCGAATCAATAAGGCCCTTTAACATTTTCATTCCAAAGTTGTATCCTTGCAAACCTGACTGTATTTTTTTATCGAACCGAATGGAAGACTCCAAAGCTCCTGCAGTTAAAAAATCGATCTTTAAAAATTTCGCCCCAATTGCTTTTGCTTTTTGCAACTCTCCAATTATTCTTTCGCGTGTTGCAGGGTGAGTAGGGTCTAACGGAAATGCTCCAAACTCGCCATCCTTATAAACGATCGTCTTACCGTTATTGTCTTTTAAAGTAACGTCCCTGATAAAACTGTCCGTATATTGAAGTTTATCTTTTTCGACAGATGATTTCCAGGTCCACACAGCAAAGGGAATGAAATAAAAACCTAACTCCTGATTATTTTTCACACAATGTTCCTGAATGGATTTTAAAACTTCTTTATTATAAATTCCCTGGTCATAAGAATCTATACTCAGGTAAACTTTTTTGTTATGAGAGAAATTGCGAAGAGAAGCCAACTCATCTGATATCTTTAAAACGCCTTCAGGCATCATGCGCCCTTCATAACCCAACACTCCTTCAACCCCAAAACTGTTCCAATAAAATGGCGCCGAATCTTTCCAGTCTAAATATCCGTTCAACTTTCTGTTCACAATACCGTATGCTTTAAAAGCATCGTTTCTATTTTCTGAACCGCACACAAAAATTTTAGGAGAATAAACGCTTTTACCTTTCATTGCTCCATGAGATACCATATCATGCGTTCCATCATTACCGCCATATTCAGCGGGTAAAGATTTATCATCAGATGTTGCTGCGCCACCAAATACAGCCAACGAATCAACAACACCCTTCTTTCCTGATAGTGTATAATGTATACCAGTTTTCCAGAAATCGTGCGTAACAGCGCCAATTACTAACCCGGAAAGATTATTCAAGTCATATAAAGAAGTAAAGTTGTATCCCGTTCCCTGTTGCAATTTGCCAGGTATCCATTCCGCAGTCAACACTTTCGTCCAGTTATCATTATCAAAGGGCACATCTAATATTCTTGGGTTTTCACCTTTTACAAAACAAGACGCGCCATTTGCTGAATAAACGGTGATAGGACTGATATAATTCACTTCCATATCACCACCGGTTTTTGACCAGGCATCTAAACTGACTAAAAAGTAATGCTGTCCTTTATAAACAGAAACAGTTTGTCGCATTTGTATCGAAGCGTTCTTATTTGAGTGGACAAAACTGATCTTTTGACCTTCGCCAATCGAATCAATAAAACGCCTGCTTACAATGTCATGCATTTCAAAGTCATTGCTGTTATAAGTATTGCCCCTATCGTTTTTACGACAGCAACTGTATTGTTGATAAAACTTCCATCTGAAAAGTTATAATCAATCGTGCCGGATTTTTTGCTCAGGAGTATTTTGTAAAAATCTGAAGTAATTATCGTGCTTTCTTTTGTAGTACTAATTATCTGGCCTGCTGAAATAACCGGAAGAATTAGAAAGGCTGCGGAATAGAGAAAAAATTTCATGATGTCAAATTCAGTTGAATATCAATAAATACAATCGTTATAATTTGTTCGTCAAAAATGAGCAATAAGCAGGATACTAAAATAGAGAATATCCGGTGTTAACTGGACTATCTTATGCAATATAATAAAAACATTAGTCTATACTATTAGAATAGTATAGTATAATTTTTACTTCAAAGAAAAATAATTGTTGTTTATTTGCCAACAACTATTGCTATGCAAAAGGTATACGATCACATAAGGAATATGGAAAATGTTCATGCACTTTCCAAGCACGAACAATTTGTTCAGGGGTTTATTAATGCCGTTGATGATAAATCAATTTCTAAAGGAGATATGCTACCATCGGTTAACAATCTTATTGCTGAACTTGGCTTTGCAAGGGAAACTGTTGCAAAAGCATACAAAGAACTTATCAGTCGCGGCATTGTAGAATCAAAAAACAGGATCGGTTTTTTTTTGGCCAAAGAAAATACCAAAAACCAGTTAAGGGTTGCATTGATCATTTTCGCGTTTGATAGCTTCCAGGAAGTGTTTTATAAAACGTTCAGGGATCAGTTAGGCAAACAAACACATATAGATATTTTTTCCATCATAACAATATTGATGTCTTTGAAAGCATTATTGAACGTGTAAGAGGAAAATATGGAATGTATGTAGTAGCGCCAATTCCTCATAAAAAGTCAGGTAACATATTAAAGACTTTGCCGGTTGATAAGTTTCTGATGATAGATCGGCATGTGCCTGTTAAGGCAGATTTTTCCTACATTACACAGGAATTTTTTCAGTCTTCCTATGCTGCCTTTGCACAACTGGCTCCGGCTATAAAGAAATATAAAAAGATGATCTACTATCATCGGCCAAATTCGGACACGCCGGACGAAATATTACAGGCTTTTCAAAAGTTCGTAAAAGATTTTAAGATCAGGCATTCTATATTACCTGAATACACAATAGGCTCTATTGAAGCAGGGAATGTATATTTTACGATCAACAACGCAGAGCTTTGGATGATGCTTAAAGATTCTAAATTTAAAAAACTTAAACTTGGGAGTGATGTGGGCCTATTGTCTCATAATGATGAGATAGTAAAAGAAATTATTTTTGACGGCATAACCACGTACTCCACAAGTTTCGAAGCTATGGCGCAAAAAGCTGCCGTGTTTGTATTAGGCCGCAAAAGATACAGGAAACGATTCCGACCGTTTTAATAAGAAGAGGCTCTCTTTAACTATAAACAACTGCTATGTTTATCAGCTTTTTTCTTTTACTGGCAATTGCGGCTGGCATTTCGGTTTACACTACCAGAAAACAAAGCAAAACATCTGTAGGACACTATTTGGGCAACCGGAACCTGAATTTCTGGATGATCGGTTGTTCATTATTTCTCACCAACATGAGCGCAAACCAATTCATCGGAGAGAACGAGTTTGTGTACACTACTAATATGTCGGTGATGTGCTGGGGAATGAGTTCCATATTAGCCATGATCATTGTATCTGAATTCCTGATGCCGGTATATCTCAAAATTGGCGCAATGACAACACCGGACTTTTTGGGTATCCGCTTCGACAGGCAAACACAAAGAATGGTTTCGATCATTTTCCTGCTTAGCTATATCGTCAATTTAATTCCATCAGTGCTGTATGGCTGCGCTGTAGCAATTAATGGAATTTTCCAGCTAGATGAAAAATTGCAGATCAGTTACCTGACTTCTATCAGCATATTGGTAATTTTTATAGGAGTTATCGGTTGCACTTATTCTGTATTAGGCGGCTTAAAAGCTATAACCATCAACGATATAGTACAAGGCATTGGTATGGTAACTGGCGGCATTCTGATCATTTGGATCGGATTACAATACCTGGGGCAAGGAAGCGTTTTAAACGGAGCAGAAAAATTATTGAATAACAATAAAGTGCATTTGAATGCGATTGGTGCAAGTAACGATCCCATCCCTTTTGGAACCTTGTTTACGGGCATGTTGCTTATCAATATTTACTATTGGGGTATGGAACAATATATTGTCCAAGAAGCACTCGGAGCGAAAAACCTTGCCGAAAGTCAAAAAGGAATTTCATTAGCTTGTGTAGGAAAGCTCTTTGCGCCATTCCTTTTAAACATACCTGGCCTTATCGCGCTGCAATTATATCCTACCATTGAAAACACGACAGCCGTTTTTCCTAAAATGATTAACGGTACCTTACCTCCCATTATAGCAGGCTTTGTTGCAGCAATTGTTTTTGGCGGTGCACTAAGCACATTCAATGCAGGATTGAACAGCATAGGCACTTTATTTACAATGAACCTTTATAAGCCATATCTTGAAAAAAGAAAAAGCTTATTGACGATAGAAGCCTGGTAAGAAAAGGAAGATTGATCCAAATAACAGTGACAATTGTAGCAGTTGTTGTATCTCCGTATATCATGTTTTTTAGCGGTGGCTTTTATAGCTATCTGCAAAAAGTATCCAGCTATTTCAGCGTTCCCGTCTTTACTATAATGATAGTGGGCTTGCTTACAAAAAGAGTTCCTGCAGTAGCAGCAAAGGCGGGTTTGGCATTCTTCGTAACATCGTATATTTCTACACAATTTATATTCCCTGTTAAAATGCATTATCTGCATGTGTTGTGCATCCTTTTTGTAATCACTACCGCTTTAATGTTGTTGGCAGGAAGACTGTGGCCAATGAAAACCGATTTTCAACTAACAGTACAGTCAAAAATGAACATCCGCCCCTGGAAAAGAAGGTATATATATTACTCAATACTTATTATGATGATGATTGGTATGTTTATTCTGTTTTCTCCAATCGGATTGGCTAAACCTTAGCGCAATTGGCCTAAAGCTAAAAGACAAATACCCCCTTCCATAATATTGTACATAGATTTCATAATAATGTCTATTTAATACATATGCACTTACTATAATTTAGCTGCAGGAAAAATGTTTCTCAAAAAAATTTTGTTAAATAATTTATATCTACTTATTTTTGGTATAGTATAGAATAGTATAGATTGGTGCTTGCCGCATTTAACCAATGTATAACTGAATTACCTTACTTAATAATTGCTTAAAAATGATTAAACGATTGTTGTGTTTTTCAATGATGAAAAATGATTTCTTCCTGCGCTACATGTTTTTACTGGCGTGTTTCTTATCAATCTATGGTACGGCCACATCGCAGTCTGTAGCTATTATTGGCACTGTAACAGACACCAGCGGAAGGCTAATGGATGGCGTAAGTATCACTGTTGTTAATAAACAACGGGTAGGAACAGCAACAGATAAAAACGGACGTTTCATTCTTGAGGTTGCTTCCGGAGATTCACTTCGCTTTTCTTACGTAGGATATTCTGATCAAAATGTAGCGGTCACCGAAAGCACCAGAGAGTTAAATATTATCATGACTCCAAGTGTTTTTCAGGCCGGAGAAGAAGTAATCGTAACTGCTTTTGGAAGAAAGGAAAGAAAGGAGGCGCTTGTTGGTTCTGTAACCAGTATACAACCTGAAGACCTGAAAATTCCAGCAAGTAACCTTACAACTGCTATGGCTGGTCAAATAGCAGGAATGATTGCTTATCAGCGAACAGGCCAACCTGGCCAGGACAATGCTGCTTTTTTATACGCGGCGTTACAACTTTTGGTTACAAACAAGATCCTCTTATCCTGATCGACAATGTCGAATTGACCGCGAACGACCTTGCACGGCTACAAGTTGACGACATAGCCAGTTTCTCTATATTAAAAGATGCCAGCGCAACAGCTTTATATGGCGCAAGAGGTGCAAACGGCGTTATATTGGTAAGCACAAAAGAGGGGAAAGAAGGAAAAGCAAAAATTAATTTTAGATCTGAGTATTCTTCTTCTCAATCTACTCAAACATTGCAATTGGTTGATCCGATCAGGTACATGGATCTGTTTAATGAAGCTACGTTGACAAGAGACCCCAGTTCAGCCATTCCATTTACGCCAACAAAGATTCAGAATACGATAGATGCGATGAATAATGTTCCAGGCAGCAATTCTTATGTATATCCCGCAGTTGATTGGCTGGATCTTCTGTTCAAGAAAAGAGCAACCACTCAGCGTAATAATTTAAGTATTAACGGAGGGGGCAAGGTAGCTAAATATTATGTTGCTGGCTCCTATAATATTGATAATGGCGTATTAAAAACTGATATCCGAAACAATAACGATAACAATGTAAAGTTCCAGAATTATCAGCTTCGCTCAAATGTAAACATCAATCTCACCAATACTACCGAGATGATCGTTCGTTTATCTGGAAATTTCAGTGAATACAATGGGCCTATAACCACAGACGGTTCTTTTGCTTCTGATCTTTATAATGTAGCAGTTCATACCAGCCCTGTACTTTTTCCTGCATACTACGAACCCGATGCTGCTAATGCTAATACACAACATATTCTTTTTGGTAATGTCGGAATTGGAGACGCAGGAATTTCGAATAACAGTATTCAATATAATAATCCATATGCTGCGCTTTTACGTGGACACAAAAACTCATCCGAGTCGAGGATCTCAGCCCAATTTGAGGTGAACCAGAACTTCGATTTTATAACAAAGGGATTAAAATTCAGAGGGATTTTCAACACAAACAGATACTCCTATTTCGCATCACAAAATGCCTATTCTCCATTTTATTATAACATTGCCACGTACGATAAGACTACAAATGATTATTCTTTGGTTTGGTTAAATCCGCAACCCGTTGGCAATAATGTAGCTACAGAATATCTTCAATACAGCAGAGAAGAACCCAAAACCAACACATTCGTATATCTGCAAGGGGCTTTGGAATATAACAGAGAACTTGGAAACCACACGCTCAGCAGCACAGTAATAGCAACACGACAACAAACTGTTTACTCTGATGCAGATCATTTTCTCGGCGCTTCAAATAATAGTGATCTGCAAAAATCTCTTCCTTACAGGAACTTTGGTTTAGCTGGCAGATTAACTTATTCCTTTTCAAGAAAATATTTTATAGAAGGTAATTTTGGCTACAACGGTACAGAACGTTTTTCTGCTAATCATAGATATGGTTTCTTTCCAACCATAGGCGCCTCCTGGGTTGTATCTAACGAAAAATTTTGGGATGGAGGAATCTCTGATGTGTTAACCAGACTTAAATTAAGAGCCAGCCACGGGTTGGTAGGAAATGATGCAATTGGAAGTCAAAGATTTTATTATTTGTCCGACGTTGTGCTGAACGATGGAAATAATTATTCACAATTCGGTACTAATAATCAATATGAACGCAAAGGCGTTGTTATACGCAACTATGAAAACCTGGACGTAACCTGGGAAACATCCAGACAAACAAATTTTGCAGCGGAGTTTACGTTATTCAAAAACTTTAATTTCATTGCTGAATATTACAAAAATCACCGTTATAACATTCTGCAGGCGCGCGCAAGCGTTCCTACAACAATGGGGTTGGAATCACAAATAAGTGCTAATTTGGGAGAGGTTGAGTCGCAGGGTATTGACCTTTCATTAGATTACAAGCAATCGTTCAATAGCGGGCTCTGGCTGCAGTCTCGTGCCAACTTCACCTATTCAACCAACAAGTACACAAAAAAGAAGAACCCAATTATAACGAACCATGGAGATACCAGGTGGGCCAACCCGTTAATCGCTACTGGGGCTATTTAGCTGAAAGGCTTTTTGTTGATGATATCGAAGCTGCGAACTCGCCGATACAAAGTTTTAGTAATAATGGCAGGCTTCCTCAGGGAGGTGATATAAAATATAAAGATCTTAATGAAGACGGACGTATAGATTATCTTGATCAAACTTTCATCGGGTATCCAACAGTTCCAGAAATCGTATACGGTTTTGGACTATCGAGTGGCTATAAAGGCTTCGACCTTTCCGCTTTTTTCCAGGGACAGGCAAGGGTTTCCTTTTTCGTAGACCCTCAAAGAGTGAGCCCCTTTATCCAAAGCCCTGACCCCTATATATATGGCAACACACAGGTAATAAAAGAATTTGCAGATGATCATTGGACAGAAGCCAACCAGAATACCTACGCCACCTACCCAAGATTAGGTGTAAGCAGGAACGTTATTGAAAACAATCTTCAAAACAGTACATGGTGGTTAAGGAATGGCGCATTCTTAAGAATTAAATCACTTGAATTAGGTTACACAATCCCTGCAAATTTCACAAAAAGAGCCTGGATCTCAAACGCGCGTATTTATTTAAATGGCCTTAATCTATTTACCTGGAGTGCCTTTAAAACATGGGATCCGGAACAGGGAGGCAATGGATTTGCTTACCCCATACAAAAAGTTTTTAACATAGGAATAAATATAAATCTATAATCATGAGGCTGAAGAAACACATGAAACAACTAACTACATGGCTACTTGCTGCAATCCTTGTCGGCCCAATTTCTTCCTGTAAAAAATACCTGGATATTGTTCCCGATAATGTAGGCACGCTCGACTATGCCTTTAGAAATAAAAATGAAGCAGAGAATTACTTATTTGCATGCTACTCAACAATGCAACGGCAGTACAATGTTATTGTAAATCCTGGCTTCACATTGGCGGCAGAAGTATTATATCCAACTGACCCAAACGGTTTTGGTGCTTTGAACGAAGCTTGCTTTAGTTTGATAAAGGGCCTTCAAACGCCATCCAACCCACTCATCAACTATTGGGATGGAGAAGGTGGCGCTGAACCCATGTACCAGGCCATAAGAAGATGTAACATCATGCTGGAAAATATTGACAATCCTATTGATTTAGATGCCCAAACCAAAAGCAGGTGGCTTGGAGAAACTAAATTTTTAAAAGCTTATTATCATTATACTTTATTAAAAATGTATGGGCCTATTCCTTTGATTAAAGAAAACCTTCCCATAAGTGCGTCTGCTGAAGAAGCAAAGATCAAAAGAGCCACGTTAGACGAATCATTCGAATACGTATTGGGGCTATTGGATGAAGCCATTCCTGATCTTCCTCCTACAATACAGAACCGGGCGCAGGAACTGGGGCGTATTACTAAAGTGATCGCGATGTCCCTAAAAGCTGAAATTCTCGCAACACAAGCCAGTCCGCTATTTAACGGCAATCCGGATTATATCAATACAAAAGATAAAGACGGAAGAAATTTATTTCCACAATCTTATGATGCAGCTAAATGGCAAAAAGCAGCCGACGCATGTTTAGCTGCAATAGAAGAAGCAGAACTTGTCGGTATTAAACTTCATGATACATTTATTCCCACCGGTGGCATTAATAACTTATCAGATGAGCAAAAACAAACACTGATGCTACAAACTGTGGTTACCGAAAAATGGGAAAATAATTTAGAAATAATATGGGGATATAATTATGGTTTTAATTATCAAAACTATGTTATTCCTCGTATGACGGACAAATCGGTAGCAAGCGCAAACTCAAACCCGGCAAGCTTCTCGGTGCCAATAGCTACAACCAATCTGTTTTATTCGAAGAATGGTGTGCCGATAAATGAAGATGTTGACTTTGATTATGTAAACCGTTACAGACCGCAGGCTGGCGACGACGCTAATAAAAGCTATATTAAACTTGGGTACGAAACAGCTACCTTAAACCTTAACAGGGAGCCGCGTTTTTATGCAAGTTTAGGTTTCGATGGTGGTATTTGGCTCGGCAACGGAATTAACGATGCAACTACAGCAAGGCATGTTCAGGGAAGAGGCCCTACAGCGTTGGCAGGCCCGAAAAGTATTGGTTCCACCAACATTACTGGTTACTGGCCTAAAAAGCTGGCGAACTATCTTACGGTTTACGATGAAACTTTTCAGACGGAAAACTACCGCATGGCAGCAATCAGATTGGCCTCGCTTTACCTGCTATATGCCGAGGTTTTAAATGAATCAAATGGACCATCTGCAACAGTATATGAGTATATTGATAAAGTAAGGGAAAGAGCTGGATTAGCTGGCGTTGTAGAATCCTGGCAAGAGCATTCCAGAAATCCAGGAAAGCCACAAACTAAAGAGGGCTTAAGGCAGATCATCCACCAGGAAAGGCGCATTGAATTATGTTTTGAAGCACAGAGTGGTTGGGATTTAAGAAGATGGAAAGAGCTTCAGGATGTGCTTAGCCAGCCATTGCAGGGATGGAATGTAAATGAAGAAGCATCGGTAAACTACTATCAACCCAAAACGGTTCTCATTCCAGTATTTGGTCAAAAAAATTACCTCTGGCCTATTGAGACTGAAGCGCTCATTGTAAATAATAATTTAACCCAAAATCCATATTGGTAATAATTGCTAAAAAAATACTTATGTACACAAAACATAAAAAATATTTGCTGGTCTGCATAACAGCTGTATTAATTTTCACAATATATTCTTGTCAAAAATCGGCGTCAAGCAATGAACCAGTTTCGACCGACCAAACGAAGCCAGACCCAATTACTAACATAAGGGTTGAGAATTTTAATGGAGGGGCAAACATTATATATACTTTGCCAAACTCGTCAAACCTGCTCTATGTTTTAGGAGAATACAATATTGCAGATAGTAAACCCCGGCAAACAAAGGCCAGCTATTATACTGACACGTTAAAGGTTGATGGATTTGCAGAAAGTAAAGAATATGAAGTAACCTTATATACAGTTAGCCGGGCTGAGGTAAAATCAGATCCTATAAAAGTGAAGGTAAATCCGTTGACACCTAAATTTCAATTGGTCAACAGCCTGCTTGAATTGAATCCGGATTTTGGTGGCATAAATGTAAGTGGCACCAATACTTACAAAGCCCCTTTATCGATGCATGTAGTATTCTTTAATACTACAACAAACAAATATGAAGAAACGGACCCTGTAAATGTTTCAACGCAAAATATAAGCTTTTCAGTAAGAGGTTTTGAAGCAACTTCAACTGAATTCGGGATATATACAACAGATCAGTTCGGAAATAAATCTGATACGGTATTTAAAACACTCACGCCTCTTTTTGAAACCATGTTAGATAAATCTAAATTCTACGAATACAAATTACCGAGCGATGCACCAGTTTATTTTGACTGGTATGTTCGAAATCTTTATGATGGTAAAACAACAGAACCTGGTTGGCATACAAATGTGGATGTCACCACGCCAATACAGGCTACATGGGGACTGGGCGTAAGCGCAAGGCTTAGCAGGTTTCGCTTGTACTCCAGGCTTAGCGCTGGATTTGGCTATCAAAATCCAAAAGTTTTTACTATCTGGGGGTCTGATAAAACAAATCCAGAAAATATTAGTTTGCCCAATGCAGCAGTATTTGGAGAAGTTCATGGGGACTGGACAAGTATGGGAACATTTACTTACCCTAACCCACCCTCTGGCTTGCCTCCCAACCAGGCTAATAGTCAGGATCTGCAATTCATGGCAGATGGAGTAGACTTTAATGTTCCGATAGATGCAATATCAACTCGCTTCATTCGCTTAGTTGTGAATCAAACCTGGGGTGGTGTGAGATATACGAATATAATGGAGATGTCCTTGTATGGAAGTCCTGAATAATTTATTTATAAAACTTGTTGAAATGAAATATAAGAACTATATCAAAATATCCGTACTTCTTATCATCGTTGTCTTTAGCTGCAAAAGATACGACAATGATTACCTAAAGTACTTTGATGGTAAGGAATCTGTATATCCGGGACTGGTTAAAAATTTATCTTATAGAGCAGGGAATCTCAGAACTGTTTTGACATGGAATCCAAGCCCTGATCCCAGTGTTATAAAGTACGTAGTTACCTGGAACAACGGCCAGGACTCGATAGTGACGCAAGCCAATTCTCATAACTATGAAGATACAGTAAGCGTAATAGTTCCTAACCTGAGCGAATATGTTTATTCATTCGTTGTTCGCTCATACGATGATAAAGGCAACAGGTCGATAGGACAGGAAATAAATAATGTGCGGGTATACGGTAATGTTTATAGAAATACTTTATTGAACAGAAATATTAACACCACTAACCCCTATGTTTATGGAGACGATGGTACACTTACATTAAATTTTGCTAAGGCTGATTCGAGTAATATTTCGACTATTATAACCTATACCAATACATCTGATGCTCCTGAAGAAAAGATACTATTGCGTGATGAAGAGATGGTAACAATTTCAAACTACAAAGCAGGTACTCCCATAAACTACCGATCATCCTACAAACCTGAAGGCAACGCTATTGATACATTTAAAACTATATCACCTGATAACTTCCCAACTATTTATCGATATGTAATAGCCGATAAGAGTAAGTTCAGCACATTGTCATTGTATGGTGATGGCCAAGCGTGGGATGGCTCTTACCAAACATCACTAAGTCAGATATGGGATGGAGCAACTTCTCCACAAGGCTGGCAGGATTGTTTCCATAGCAATGATGCAAAAACGTTACCTTATCCATTAAGCTTTGATATGGGTGTTACTTACAATCATCTTTCGCATGTAGAAATGATAGGCCGCGATTGCTGTCACAACCCGACGGAGTACGAAATATGGGGTTCTAATACACAAGCTGTACCCAATCTTGAAGGCAATGATCCTAACTGGAGAACTCAAATGATGGCAAGTGGATGGACTATGTTACAATCTGTAAACAGAGCAGATGATGGCAAGGCACCACTTAAATCAGTATTGATCGAGAATCCACCTGCGGTACGTTATATCAGAATTTTAATCAAGAAAGTAGCAAGCGGTGAATCTAAATACAGTAATCTAACACAGGTAACTTTCTGGAATAGAGAATAGCAGAGCGCCTTAAATAAATATGATATACTAATAGTTATTAAACAACAGGAAAGGTATTTTAGCATCTCAAAACCAGGTTTAAATGATAATAGGAAAAAGGCTCTGTGTTATTGTTGTTGGGTTACTTGCGGGTAAGCTTAGTCATAGTCAATCAAACAACGTATTACAACTATGGTATGATAAGCCCGCCTCCGTTTGGGAAGAAACACTTCCGTTGGGGAATGGAAGATTAGGAATGATGCCCGACGGTGGTATTGAAAAGGAAACTATTGTATTAAACGATATTACACTTTGGTCAGGGTCAGAGCAAGACGCTAATAATTATGAAGCCAATCAATACCTTCCTAACATTAGACAACTATTGATTGCAGGAAAAAATGATGAAGCCCAGGATTTGATAAACAAACATTTTGTTTGCAAGGGTCCTGGTTCAGGAGGAAAGCAATGGGGTTGTTTTCAGATTTTAGGAAACCTGGAAATAAAATATAAGTATCCTTCCAAATCTTTAAAGCCTTCTACTTATAAAAGGAACTTGCAGCTTAGCAATGCGTTGGCAACAACTTCCTTTACGCTTAACGGTGTTACTTACACAAGAGAATATATTACAAGTTTTGGAACAGATGTTGGGATTATCAAACTTACCAGCAGTAAGTCCGGTGCTTTAAATTTTTCATTGGCACTTTCGAGACCTGAGCGATTTAACACAGTAGTTAGCAATAACAATATTGAAATGCGTGGGCAGCTTGACAATGGAACAGATGGCAAGGGTATGCAATACATGGCAGTAGCGGCAGTAAAATTAACTGATGGAGGTAAAATTTCAACTACAGAAAAAGAACTTTTAGTTAACGATGCTACCACAGCTTATGTTTATATTTCGATGGGTACCGATTACAAACAGTCTGCCCACCATTTTGATGACAAAGTATTACAGCTACTCAAAACTGGAATGAGTAAATCTTATACTACTGAAAAAGTAACTCATATTGCCAACTTTCAAAAACTTTTCAATCGCTTTCAGGTTAATTTAGGCACAGGGAAAAACAGCCACTTGACTACCGATAAAAGGTTGGATCTTTTTTATAAAAATCCGCAAGACGACAATGCGCTACCCGCGTTACATCTACAATATGGACGCTATTTAAGTATCAGCAGTACACGCGTAGGATTGTTACCACCCAACTTACAAGGGTTATGGGCAAATCAAACACAAACACCATGGAATGGCGATTATCACTTGGATATAAATGTTGAAATGAATCATTGGCATTTGGAAGCAGCCAATCTTTCTGAGCTTAATTTACCACTTGCTGATCTTGTAAAAGGTCTTGTAAAGAATGGTGAAAAAACGGCAAAGGCATATTATAATGCCAATGGCTGGATCGCGCATGTGATCACTAATATTTGGGGCTTTACAGAGCCAGGCGAAAGTGCATCATGGGGCATTGCAAATTCAGGCTCCGGCTGGCTTTGCGCTAATCTTTGGGATCATTATGCTTATACAAAAGATAAAAAATACCTTAAAGACATCTATCCTATTCTAAAAGGGTCGGCACTTTTTTATCGCGATGCTTTGATACAGGATCCTAAAACCAAATGGCTGGTTACAGCGCCTTCTGTTTCTCCTGAAAATTCTTTCTTTTTAAATGACAAACATGTAAATGTTTGCATGGGCCCAACAATCGATAATCAAATCACACGAGAGCTTTTTAGCAATGTTATTGAAGCTTCTGAAGCATTAGGTGTAGATACAGATTTCAGGTCAGATCTTAAACAAAAACTAAAGCAACTTCCCCGCCCGGCCGCATCAGCGCTAGTGGCCGCCTTATGGAATGGTTAGAAGATTATAAAGAAACCGATCCGCAGCACAGACATATATCACACTTGTGGGGATTATATCCAGGATCGTTATTGACTTCTACAAAAACACCCGAACTAATGGAAGCTGCTAAAAAAACGTTGGAAGTTCGCGGCGATGATGGGCCAAGCTGGGCTATTACACATAAACAACTTTTTTGGGCAAGGTTGCATGATGGTGAACGCACGTTTAAATTGTTGAAAGAAGCATTAAGACCAACATTGAAAACTGATATTAACTATGGTGCAGGTGGCGGTGTTTATCCAAACCTGCTTTCTGCCGGACCGCCCTTTCAGATAGATGGCAACTTTGGCGCTGCTGCAGGAATTATAGAAATGTTATTGCAAAGCCACGATGGCTATATTGATCTATTGCCTGCCATACCTACAATCTGGATGAAAGAAGGATCGCTTAAAGGAGCAAACGCTAGAAATAATATTACAGTAGATATGGAATGGAAGAATGGAAAAATAATTAGTTACAAATTATACGCGCCAAAGCAGCAAACCGTCAACGTTAAAGTGAATGGTAAAATGTTGAGCAAAGTAACTGTAGTTAAATAAGTGGTTAAACAAATAATATATCTATAAAAGACATGAGGTTTATCTTGAATGGCTTATGGTTGATGATCGCACTCATCTTTTCTAAGCCAACAACAGCGCAGCAGATTATACCAATTACAACTGATGAAAATGCATTGGTTTTAAAAGTAGATAAAGACAAAAATTTATCGGTAATCTATTATGGTAAAAAACTAGCTAACAAAGAAGAGTACAGTACCGTTACTGAAATGTACAGGCAAGCGGATAATTATACACAGGTTGCAGATGCCGCATATACGCCATCTGGATCAAGAAATCTTTTAGAACCCGCTATAACTGTTACACATGCGGATGGTAATAATTCGCTCACCCTTCGATATGTAAGTCATGAGCAAAAAGATCTTAGCAATAATGTGTCACAACTTTCTATATTATTAAAAGATCCTGTTTACGATTTTCAGGTAAGATTATTTTATAAATCCTATTTTAAACAGGATGTGATCGAGCAATGGGCGGTAATCAGTCATAAAGAAAAATCTAATGTTACACTTCATAAATTTGCATCGGCCAATCTTCATCTAAAAGCAAAAGGATTTTGGCTCACACAATATCATGGCGACTGGGCCAAGGAAATGCAGCCCGAAGAATCTAAAATTACACATGGTATAAAAACACTCGACAGCAAATTAGGAACGCGCGCCAACTTATTTCAGCCTTCCGTATTTATGGTATCGATGGATAAACTCGCTACTGAAGATGAAGGAACGGTGTTGTATGGTGCATTAGAATACAGCGGAAATTTTCGTACAGATCTTGAATTGGATTATCAAAACAATTTGCGCATCATTTCTGGAATCAATAATTATGCATCCGATTATTCATTAAAACCAAACGAAGAGTTTGTTACGCCAGGTTTTCTATATCTGCTTTCGCATAACGGAAAAGGAACCGCCAGCAGAAAAATGCACGACTGGGCAAGAACCTACAAAGTACTGGATGGACAAGGCTCAAGGCTAACCTTGCTCAACAACTGGGAAGCTACTTATTTTGATTTTAATGAAGGCAAACTCAAAGAATTAATAAAAGACACGCGAAAATTGGGTGTAGATTTATTCTTATTAGATGATGGATGGTTCGCTAATAAATATCCTAGAAATGGGGATGTTGCCGGATTGGGCGATTGGGAACCCAATAAAAAGAAGTTGCCAAATGGTATTGCAACACTGGTAAAAGAAGCCGAAAACAATCAGGTAAAATTTGGTATTTGGATAGAACCGGAAATGGTGAATCCGAAAAGTGAATTGTATGAAAAGCATCCGGATTGGGTGGTCAAACAACCACAACGCTCCGAACATTATTTTAGAAATCAGTTAGTATTAGATTTAAGTAATCCGGATGTTCAGGATTTTGTATTTAAAGTCGTAGATGATCTGTTTACAAAAAATACGAACCTCGCTTATATTAAATGGGATTGCAATGCTGTAATTTATAACGCACATTCTTCTTATTTAAAGAATCAAAATCATTTCTACATCGAATATATGCGGGGACTTTACAATGTGCTAAAAAAGATCCGCCAAAAATATCCAACAGTACCGATGATGCTATGCTCTGGCGGTGGAGGACGTGTAGATTACGCAGCACTTGAATACTTCACAGAATTTTGGCCAAGCGACAATACCGACCCAATGGAGCGCATATTTATGCAGTGGGAATATTCTTACTTCTACCCTTCTATTACCAGCTCCAATCACGTAACAGACTGGGGCAAACAACCAATAAAATTCCGAACAGATGTGGCCATGATGGGGAAACTCGGTTTCGACATAGTGGTGAAACACCTGAATGAAAAAGATTTGCTTTACTGCCAGGAAGCTATCAAACAGTACGATTCATTTAAAGATATTGTTTGGCACGGCGATCAATACAGACTATCTAACCCTCGCGAAAGCGATGTTGCATCGATGCAATATATCAATACAGAAAAAACAAACGGCGTTTTGTTCAATTACCTTGTTAATAATCGATACGGTGCAGGCAGCACGTATCCCATTAAACTAAAGGGATTAGATGCAAATGCTAAATATACTATTAAAGAAGTTTGCCTATATCCGGGCAATAAATCTGCAATAGATAATAGCAAATCCTATTCTGGTGAATTCTTAATGAGTATAGGATTTAATCCAATAGTTAATGCACAGAGGACTAGTGTGGTACTATTGATATCCAAAATATAATTTTTAAATAGAAATCATCTTGAAGCCAGCATTTAATGCTGGCTTTTTTGTTCTTCGCGCTATTAATTAAGTCTTTTTAAATAATGAACTATTTTATTTGTATTTTAGACAATTAAAATAAAGAAATATATTATGAAATTGATCGCTTGTCTTTTAATTGTATCTCTTTGCCTGGCTCAGCATGTAAGTGGTCAGCAAAATTCTGAAATGACTGACAAGAGCACAAGCTCTGAACGGGCACTGAACATTATCAACAAACTGGATATTAAGGATGTACAGAAAAAGCGAAACTTGATGCTCTGTTTGTTCCGCATTTTGACAGCTTAAAAGCGATATTTAGTGATCGCAAAAGAGATATGGATGCTGCGGAGAACTCGAATGAAGGTAAAGAATTAATTGATGCGAGAAGCAGATCAGCGTGGGATGCCGCCAATGGAAGGCTTAACAAATTGCATGCTTTTTTCTTGGCAAACTGTCTGTCGAACTTACCCCTGAACAGAATGAGTTAGTAAAAGACCTGATGACAGAACATGGCTTACAGCGTGAATACAACAACTATCTCAACATGTTCCCAAAACTTACCGATCTTCAGAAATCGCAGGTGTTGGCTTATTTAAAAGAAGCAAGAGAAAATGCTATGAATGCAGAAACTGCTAAAAACAGGATTGATTGGTTTATCAAATACAGAGGCAGAGCTAACAATTTTTTAGCAGCAGCAGGATATGACCTTAGAAAAGCAACGGAAGAAATAGAAGCTCGAAAAGGTGTTTCAAAAAACTGATTTTATTTATCTTGCCGATCATAATACAATTATTTTTATCACTTAAGCAATCGTACCAATGGCTGTTCCACAAGACAAGATTAAGAAGCTGATCAATAAATTAGAGAAAAAAGAAGCTCAGTTTTTAGATACCATAAGTTTTATTGAAACATACTATGTTCATACACCAACAGCTTTTACCAATGGAGCTCAGTTAAATGGAACAAACGAAAACCAGGGCAGCGCTAAGGTTTTTACCTTTGCCAAGCTGAACGATCTTTCAAAAGAGGAAACATTAAAACTTTTTGCAGAACATTATGACGCTGTGTTGTCAACACCAACAGGCAATGATCATCAAAACATAAGACAGTTTATATTACATGGATGGCAGGGTATAGCCTTTAACGGTTTAGCACTCAAAGAAAAGTAATACATAAGCAAAGCCCCCAAAACCGGGGGCATTTGCATTATAACTACCAAACCAAACTACTTTCGAGATATTTATTATCTAGATATCATTCTATATTTTAAATCGCCATTAACCAAACAATTGCCTCGCTTTGAAGTAATCTTTAATATTACATACATATAAGACGAAAAAAGGCAAAAAGGATTACATTTTCAATGCAAAAAAATGTGAAAAGCAACTGAACAAGCTGTTCAATTTAGGAAAAATTTAAGGTATTATTTCAAACAAAAAAAGCTGCTGTTTTTCAAGCTTGTTAAAATTATTATCCGCTATTACAACTAAGGATTGGCGTCCATTTGGTAACATTGGCCCAATTGTGATACCTTCCACATTATCAATGTGCCTGTCTAATGTTGTAAGATTAAATAATAGTGTTTTGGTAGCAGGAATATATTGTTTGTTTTGATATAAACTTTTAATCTTACTTACATCTGTACTTTTTGAAAAATCAGCAAGATATATCTTGATAACGCAACTCGGAAAACCTGTTGAAAAAGAACGTTCTAAAACCAAAAATTTATTATTTCCTATATATAGGTTTTCAGAAACACCATTAATACTGAAGGCTGAAGCAGGTACAGGCGCTGTAGCAATTGCATCAAGCAAATAACCATACTGGGCAACTGCAGTTTTTGCTTTACTGTCAAACTTCGTAAATCGTACGGGTGCGTTTGCGTAGGTTGCACTCGCTAAGGGGCCATCTTCATAAGTAGAGCCCTCCATACTCGCCCAAAGATGTTTATGATCTGGTGTATAGCTAATACCTTCCAATGCATCATTCTCACGCGCACCACTGTCGCCTTTATACATAAGAAGATTAGCGGGAATTAAAAAACTATCTTTAAAATGTCCCTGAAGATCCATTTCATAAATCCATGGATTTTGATACACCATCCGGCCACTACGCAATGCTTTGTCGCCTTCACTACTCCAGACAAGCATTTTGGTTTTTCGATTGAACCTGATCGACTCCGGGTCGGCAGCATGTTCAGGCAAAAGCTTAAGCGCAGTAAATGTATCGTTTTGAATATTTTTTAATGTAGCTACATCTACAAATCGTACCGAATCAATTTTATTATTAGAAATATCTATTGCTGCTGTATAAAATCTTGAAGCACTCGTTTCCGAGAGCGTCACTCATCACTGATAATAAAATACAGGTTTTGCGCGGGGTCATAATCGATGCCAGACAAGCCGCCAACCCAGGTATTTTTGAATTGCAGGTCAAAAGGTATCTCATATTCATCCAAAAATTTAAGAGCCGACAACGTCAAATCTTGCGCATCATTCGAGCCACTTTTTTTAACCGTAGCACAACCAGCCAATAATAAAACAAGATGTATCAAATACAAACTACTCCGCAGGTTCATATTGCTATCATGTATTAAAGTAAAAAAGTTACAAGCCTGTAAGCCGGATTCTGTGCTTTATCAGGCAAAGCCTAAAAAAGTGGTCATCATTTATCTGCCCTCAACATTACTGTTGGAGTCAATCTGCCTACCCTCCCCGATAGCTTACGCATTTTGCCGGGCCGGCAAAAAATCGGGGTTTACATGGCATTTCAGCACACAAGGTTTACCCAAAATATTTATTACTAAATATTTCCGTGAGCTTTTACCTCACATTTTCACCTTTTCCCGCATGGCGGGGTAGTTATTTTCTGTGGCACTTTCTATTTCGCCATTTGACGAACCCGGCTATTCACCGGTATGCTGCCCTATGCTGTCCGGACTTTCCTCCCGCCGCGGCGGGCGATAACCCAGCTTGTAACTTTGCAAAGATAAAACGATTTGAAGTTTGAAATTTGAGAATTATTATTGTCCCAACCGTCGAACATATAGCGTCTTCGTTGCGTCACACTCTTGTACTGTTGTACATGGGGCATCCTATATAAACGACAATAAAATATAAAACATGTTTTCAACCAAAAACACTCATTCTCAACTTATCAACTTTTCAACATATCAACTTACCTTAGCCACATGCAAGCATTTTTAAATAAACTGTTCGAAAATCAATCTTACGACAACAATAATTTTTTCCTCCTTGCGGGGCCCTGCGTTATTGAAAGTGAAGAAATAGTAATGGAAGTTGCCGACAAAGTTGCAACCATATGTAAAAACCTGGGCATACCTTATGTTTTCAAATCATCTTACAGAAAAGCAAATAGAACAAGTGCCAATTCCTTTACTGGTATTGGTGACGAAACCGCTTTACAACTTCTGAAAAAAACGGGTGAAGCTTACGGTGTGCCAACTGTTACAGATATACATGCTCATGAAGAAGCGGCTGTTGCTGCCAAATATGCTGATATATTACAGATACCAGCATTCCTTTGCCGCCAGACAGACTTATTGGAAGCAGCCGCTAAAACGGGTAAAATTATCAATGTAAAAAAGGGCAATTCCTAAGTGGTCCATCAATGAAATTCGCTGTTGAAAAAATAAACAATGCCGGTAACGAAAAGGTATTGTTAACGGAGCGTGGCAATAGCTTCGGATACACTGATCTGGTTGTAGATTATCGTAACATTCCCTGGATGCAGGAGCATAATGTACCTGTTGTAATGGACTGCACACACAGTCTGCAACAACCTAATCAAAGTAGTGGTGTAACCGGAGGCAACCCCCAACTAATTGGCACAATTGCCAAAGCGGCAATCGCATCCGGAGCGGATGGGCTTTTTATTGAAACGCACCCCGATCCTTCTAAAGCTAAAAGTGATGGCGCTAATATGCTTCATCTTAGCAAACTGGAAGAGTTGTTAAGCCACCTTGTTCGTATCCGAAAAGCGCTACTTTGAAATATTAAGGGCTATCTGTTTTTGGACTTTATCAAATAAGATTGAAGGAATCCCCATAACAAGGAGTTCCTTCGGCTTCGTTTCACTTCGTTCAGAATGACGGACGCTAACAGAACTGCCATTTCAAAATCTCAACGCCTTTATGTTGTCATTTATTGATCATTCGAAATACATTACAGTTCTCTTATCCAGATATTTCTAAAACTTACAGGATTGCCATGATCCTGCAAAACTATTGGCTCTTTAGCATTGTGCTGTTTGTTAGTGGCAATACCTATATACTGAGTAGCGCCCCAAATAGTTGTGTTATTCTGTACTAATACGCCATTGTGTATTACGGTGATGCGTGCCTGAGATTTCAGGCTGCTATCCTTGTTAAAAACAGGAGCCGTAAAGATAACATCATAGGTCTGCCATTCGCCTGGTTTACGTGAAGCGTTGACAAGCGGAGGTAACTGTTTGTAAATACTTCCCGCCTGGCCATTGCTGTATGTGCGATTTTTATAACTATCAAGCACCTGCAGTTCGTAAGCACCCATTAAAAAAATACCGCTGTTTCCCCTACCCTGACCGTCTCCTTTTACTTCAGCTGGTGAGCGCCATTCAATATGCAATTGGCAATCGCCAAATTCCTTTTTGTTTTGATAACACCTGCGCCTTTCACAACTGTCATAGCGTCTCCATCCTGCTTCCATTTTGCAGGTTTCCCGTCGTCTGATTGCCACTCTGAAAAATCTTTACCATTAAAAAGTACGATCGCATCTTCAGGAGCATCGGCAGCGGTTTTACCAGGATTAACCACTCTTGGTTCGGGCTGCCAGATTTCAGTAAGTTCAGGATCTTTATTTTGCGCAAAGGCAGCAATGCTTAACAAGAGCATTGAGGATGTAAAAATTTTCTTCATTATATGACAATTTCAAATTTAAAGCTACAAAATAGAGAAATTTTCAAACTCCTGCAAAGCTAATTCCACAATTTCCATTCCTGTCACGTCTGCTTTAGGCGATCCTTCGTTACACCAATTAAGAAAAGCAGCCAGTTCATTATCATTTCCAGTGGCGATGATCTCCACTGTATGATTGTCTTCCAGATTTCTTACAGTACCAACAATGCCTGTTTCATTTGCCTTCTGCAAAGCTGATTGCCTGAACAAGACGCCCTGTACCTTACCTGTGATAATTATTTTTTTGTAATCATCGTTTTTAAAACTTAATTAGATCTACAATTTTATTCAGATATAACTGATCTATTTCGTCAAAAAAATTGTTGTGCTCACTGTCTACATCCAATACAGCAACTACTGAACCATTGTTTATAATGGGTACTACAATTTCTGATTTCGAAATGCTACTGCAGGCAATATGGCCAGGGAACTTTTCAACATCCGGAACGATCAGCGTTTTTTCCTGCAGCCAGGCAGTTCCACAAACACCTCTTCCTTTACTGATTCTGGTACAGGCAACAGGGCCTTGAAATGGGCCTACTACCAATTGCGTGTCCTTTACAAAGTAGAAGCCAACCCACCACCAATTAAACTGCTCCTTCAGGGCAGCGCCAACATTGGCCAGGTTAGCAACAATATCATCCTCACCTTCGAGCAAACCTTTTATTTGAGGAAGCAGTGCTTCATATTGCTCCGTTTTTGATCCTGTCGATACCGACAAATCTTCTGCCATAAATAAATAATTTACAAATTAATTTAGCTATTTTTCATCTGCTCGTTAAATAACTTAGATTCGTTTTTCCCTATTGATAAAGATCGCCAATTATTTCCGGCAATAATTTTACCAGCAAATATAATTTGCCCAACATGCGATGCGTGATGTGTAAGTTGCCTGAGAATGCCATCAATTACTGAAAGAGGTTTCGTTCTGATATGAATAGTGCTGTTAAGATCTTCAACCTTTAACTGCTGTAATGCATCAAAAAGCACGTTCCATCCTTCCTCCCAAAGTGTTAATAGCTGTTGCTTTGTTAACTGTTGTTCTTCGAATTCATTATCTCTTTTACGCCATTCTTTTTCTCCGTCTTCGGTTAAAAAATTAGTCCAGCGGCTAAGCATATTGCCATGCATGTGCGTTATAATGATGGCAAGGCTGTTACTTACTTCATTTGGGCGATAGTGAAAATCCGCCTCATCCAATTGTGCAAAGGTTTTATCGGCAAGACCTTTGTAATCTCTAAACTGCTGTATCGCACTTTTTAAAAACATACTATTCATCATTAGTAGTGATTGGAACTTATTTAAAGAGATGTAAAATATCCAATTTATTAATAACGGCCTTCTATATTCAAAAAATGATTAACTTCAGATGCTACTTGTACATCTAACGACTTAAAATAACCAAAATGAAAAAACACTTACAAAACTTATCCTTTGTTGGGCTTCTTTTGATTTTCTTCTCGTGCGGCGACAGCGAATTTTATTCAACTACCACAACCGTAAAAACATGGAATCTTAGTTTAAGTGGGAAAAATGAAATTCCGGCGTCTGCATCTAATGCTGCAACAGGAACCGCAATGTTGAGCTTATTAAGTGACAATAGCCTTAAATACGAGTTTAATGTAACAGGCCTTGCATCGGGTGATGCGCTTAGCAACTCTCACCTTCATGTTGGAAATGCAGGATCAAATGGGCCAGTAGTTTTACCCATCACAATGACTTTTACAGAGGGCGGCACTAAAGGAACAATTACCAACTTGCGAAAATCTTTAGTTGACAGCCTAAAATCTGACGAGAATGAAATTTATTTCAATGTACATTCAACAATGATACCGGCTGGCATTGTTAGAGCTCAGCTAAATACAACGGTTGAATTTGCAATGGATGTTCCTTTATCAAGTACAAACGAAGTTAACCCCACGACACCCATAGTACCTACAGCCAGCGGTACTGCTATTTTAAGAATGACTGGTAATAAAATGCTTTATTCGAATGTTTCCGTTACAGGCTTGGCAGCAACTGACAAGTTGAGTATGGCACACATTCATGCTGGCGCCTCAGGGGCAAATGGCGCGGTTTTGATTGCCCTTGCAGCGACTGAAACAGACTTTGGTATAACAAAAACAATTACATTAGCAGATGATCAGTATAATAAATTAAAAACTGATGCGCTGTATGTGAACGCACACTCAACAACTTACCCGGCGGGAGTGGCGAGAGGGCAAATCAGATAATCAGTATATTTTATATGCATTATAACTAACGATACAAAATCGCAATTACAAGAACTTATATAAAGAATGCCCTATGCTTATTTCAGCATAGGGCATTATCTTATTTATAAATAAAATTTTACCTTATCTTAAATCAACTACTTCAACGCCGGGATATTTAGCCTTGTCAAAAGTAAAATTCGCGTCAGAAATAGCAACATTAGGTTTAAAATTGCTAACGTTATATACATACCTGTTACCAGATTTTTCTACCACAGTTGTACTGATAATGTTCTTGGTAGCCTTATCTACCGCTACATACACCCGGGCAAAAGGTTTATTCTTATCAATGGGCTGCATAATAATTTTATTCACTTCTTTACCGCCTACTTTGCCGTCCTTATCCATTACATACATGAAATCCTTATTATAAAAATCCGTAAATAATTTCTGAGGCGTAATAGTGCCTTCCGATGCGCTTGCGCTACTAACTGTTACTTCTTTAGAAGCTGGATCATAATTCCAAATAGTAACACCATCACTTATAATTTTATTGCTTCCCAAATTGATAGCATATTTATTACCCTTCATTTGTACTGTGCCGCTTTTTGATGACAATGCCTTGCCTGCAGAATTAGCTATTTGATAAGCAAAATTGGCACTAACCGTTTTGTAAGTTTTAAACTTAGCACTTACCTGATCGAGTATAGCTTTCGCTTTTGGATCTTTTTGTTGTGCAAACGAAATAACGGACATTAGCAATATAGCCCCGGTAACATACAACTTCTTCATATTCAATTTAATTTAGTCTTTTTTAGAAATATTTTTAGATAGACGCCAATTTTCGTGCCGTGGTGGTATAGCTGGGAAAATAAGTTGACAGTTGTTAGTTGACTGTATGTACAAATATCACCCGAATACTTAATTCTAATATCTAAATCCTAACATCTGGCATCTATCATCTTTCCGCTACCCCAACATTTCCAAATGCTGCTGTAAATCGGCGTCTGTTTTAATGAGTACCTCGCGCGCTTTACTGCCCTGATTAGGGCCTACAATCCCAGCGCTTTCTAGTTGATCCATTAAGCGTCCGGCACGGTTATAACCCAATTTCATGCGTCGTTGTAAAAGAGAAGTAGAGCCTATTTGGTTAGCCACAATAAGTTTAGCTGCATCTTCAAATAAAGAATCTCTGTCACCCAAATCGAAATCTCCGCTTTCTAACTCTTTTTCATCCACATATTCAGGCAACAGAAAAGGTTGCGGATAGCCATCCTGATAACCGATAAACTCCACCACTTTATCTACTTCAGGCGTATCAACAAAAGCACATTGCAAGCGTGCAATTTCGCCGTTAAGACTGATCAACATATCGCCTTTACCAATCAATTGTTCTGCACCGCCCGCATCTAAAATGGTACGGCTATCAATTTTACTACTTACTTTAAAAGCAACCCGCGCGGGGAAGTTAGCCTTAATAGTTCCTGTAATAATGTTAACTGATGGCCTTTGCGTTGCAATAATAAGATGTATACCCACAGCCCGCGCTAACTGCGCAAGCCTTGCAATAGGCATTTCTACCTCTTTGCCCGCAGTCATGATCAAATCAGCAAACTCATCCACTACCAATACAATGAAAGGCAAGAACTGGTGCCCTTTTTCAGGATTAAGTTTCCTTGATGTGAACTTAGCATTGTATTCTTTAATGTTTCTTGAACCTGCTTCTTTTAACAAATCGTAACGGTTATCCATTTCTATGCAAAGTGCATTGAGCGTGTTGATCACCTTTTTTGTGTCGGTAATAATTGCTTCTTCCTCGTTGGGCAATTTTGCCAAAAAATGGCTTTCAATAAGGCTGTAAATGCTCAGCTCCACTTTCTTTGGATCAATCAAAACGAATTTCAATTGAGACGGATGTTTTTTGTATAACAATGAAACAAGAATGGCATTAATACCAACTGATTTTCCCTGACCTGTAGCACCTGCCATCAATAAATGCGGCATAGTTGCCAGATCAACGATAAATAGTTCATTATCGATCTTTTTACCAAGAGCAATAGGCAACGAATGCGTACTATTTTGATATTTATCTGACGATAACAGCGTTTTCATACTCACAATACTCTTCTTTGCATTCGGCACTTCAATACCAATTGTACCACGGCCCGGTATTGGCGCAATGATACGTATACCTAATGCCGAAAGACTTAAGGCAATATCATCTTCCAGGTTTTTTATTTTTGAAATACGAACACCTGCAGCCGGTACGATTTCGTACAAAGTAACTGTTGGGCCGATAGTGGCGCTGATGCGCTGGATTTCAATATCGTAATTGCGCAGCGTTGTAATAATCTGATTCTTGTTGTTCTCTAATTCATTCTGGTCATGTTCTACTTTTTCCGATCCATAAGAGGCCAGCAGATCCAATGTTGGGTATTGATAATCTCTCAAATCCAAAGTCGGTTCATACGCTTTGGTTTTTTCAGCAGGTGCAGATACTTTTTCTTCTTCTTCAGTTTTGGGAAGTGGTACATCATTTATTTCCAGCTTTAACACATCTTCTGAGGCGGATTTGTTTATTGCTTTAGCTGATGTTTTTGGAGCCGGATCTTCAAAATCTATTCTTGCTTCAGGTTTTAAAACTGTAATACGATCAAATCCCTTTTCCTCTTCTTTCGAATGAATACCTGTTTCCTTCTCAATGATCCCAAGTTTATGCTTGGGTTTCTCCACCTCCTCATCTATAATTAACTTCGCAGCGTCTAAAGGGGCCATTTTTTTATCAGCAGGCTCCTCTTCTTTTACGAAGTCATGCTGTGGCAATGGCAGATCAGCCTTTTCTTCATTTTGATCTTCCCTAACCGGTGAAGTTGATTTTGATAATTTTTTCGGGAAACTAAATGCAGGATTAAATTGCCATACAAGATAGGCCACTACAATAAGAAGTAGTATTGCGGAGGTACCAATAAAACCGAGTGAAGCCGTCAGCCAGTCACTTATAACTTTACCCACGCCGCCACCCCAGCTAA
Organism: Paraniabella ginsengisoli; assembly: GCF_022513635.1. GTDB lineage: Bacteria > Bacteroidota > Bacteroidia > Chitinophagales > Chitinophagaceae > Niabella > Niabella ginsengisoli. The sequence continues at coordinate 131,915 of NZ_JAKWBL010000003.1, forward strand.
ATTCACTCTGCCTTAAAGCAAAAGCCAGAATAGTAGACACGGCAAGCATGCCTAGCGTAACATATTTCAAATTGCGCCATATTGAAAATACACGTCTTCTCCACATTAAGTTTACTCCAACCACAAAAAAGAAAGTGCAGATCAACAGAGAAGCTATTCCAAATAATTTATATATAAAAAGATGAGAAACCAGCGCGCCCGTTTTTCCTAAAAGATTTTCGGCTGTAGTATCAAAATCCGTTAAAATCTCAGATCCTCTTGATGCTTGTACAAAATCCTGCCGCCAGGTAAAGAAATAAGATACGAATGCGATTATTAAAAATATGGAAATAAGCAGAAAAGAAAGGCCCAGTATCTTCCAGGTACGTTCATCTTTTGCCAACTGTTTCAACTGAATTTTCTCTTGCTTTTCAGCTTTGAATGGAACGGTCGAATCTTTTGCCTTAGCTATTGGTTTTTTGTTCTTCGATTTACTCTTATTCGTCATACGGGCAAAGATAATACGATTTGCATCTGAAACCAGCGTCATGCGCTCAAGAATGTCGGGCCACTTTCAGTTACAATTTTATGTAAATTTGTGTGGCTAAAGTTATACTATGAATAATATTTCGAAGTTAGATTTAAATAAAAGCTACTCGTATGCTGATTATTTAACCTGGAGATTTCAGGAGCGGTTAGAGCTTATAAAAGGTAAGATATTTAAAATGAGTCCGGCACCCAGGGTCAGGCATCAGGCTATTTCTATGTACGTTGGCAACCAGTTGTACAATTTTCTTTCGGGCAAAGACTGTAAAGTATTTACCGCTCCTTTCGACGTGCGCCTTACAAAGAAAAATGTAAAAAACGAATTGGTTAAAACTGTTGTTCAGCCCGATATTTGTGTAATTTGTGATCCCGATAAACTGGACGAGCTGGGTTGCGTTGGCGCACCCGATATTGTTGTTGAAATTCTTTCGCCCGGCAACAATACTAAAGAACTTAAAAACAAGTATGACGTGTATGAAGAAAACGGAATACAGGAATACTGGATCATTCATCCCGAGGAAAAAACTTTCCTGGCTTATACGCTTAACGCCGCCGGAAAATATATTCCTTCTGCTTTAAAAACCATTGGCGATGAAATTATAACCCCGGTGTTGCCGGGTTTTGTTTTAAACCTGGAAAAAGTATTTGACTATTGACAACTAAACTATTTCTTCAAAAGCGCCACTACAAAAGCCCCCATCCCACAATAAAGAAGAGACCGCCAATTGGTGTAATAATACCAATTCCACCTAAACCAACTTTACCTGTTGCTTTTAGAGCCGACAATACATATAGGGAACCTGAAAATAAAAGTACACCTACAAAAAAGCAAATACCCGCCCAGTTCATAGATTTTACCGGAAATTTTTCGAACAAAATACCAACCAGTATTAAAGCTAATGCGTGGTACATTTGGTATTGCACACCAGTTTGAAAGGTAGGTACTGAATCCGGCGCAATCTCTTTTAGCTTATGTGCTCCAAACGCTCCTAAAATAACCCCAATACCCGCCAGGGCGCTGCCAATCGTCAAATATAATTTATGCATGTATTTAAAATATTTCGAGTTTTTGCTTAAGCATTATTGCCATCATCGGGCATGCCATTAAAGATCAATTTTACAAATTCGTCCAGCTTTACTTTCTGATCATCCACACGAACTTTCGCCCGTTCATAAAAAATGCGCCTGTCGCTGCTTTTCTTAATAATGTAGGCTTTCAGTTGTTCGTCGTCGAGGCTTTTGAGTAAAGGTCTTTTATCTTTATGCTGCCGCAGCCGGCCCAGCAAAATTTCAAATGGTGTATCAATCCAAACAGACACACCTTTTTCATTCATATAATCAATATTATTAAAAAAACATGGGGCTCCGCCGCCGCATGAAAGCACCATCGATTCATGGCTTTCACTTACCAGGTGCAATATTTCGCGTTCTCTCATTCTAAAATGTTCTTCCCCTTCCTGTTCAAAAATATCATTGACCGATCGGCCTTCATCATTTTCAATCAATTCATCCAGGTCAAAAAAGGGAACACCCAACTTTTTACCAAGCTGTTTGCCCCAATGCGTTTTACCAACGCCCATAAATCCTATCAAATAAATTCGCATTATCAGCCCCTTAATCCCCAAAGGGGAATTTTAAATTTAAAAATACTGTGATTAACCAAAAGCCCTCCCTTCGGGAGGGTTGGGAGGGCTTTATTTAAACGCATTAATACCAGTAATGTCCATCCCTGTAATCAGCAAATGTATGTCATGTGTACCTTCATACGTAATTACGCTTTCTAAATTCATCATATGTCGCATTACTGAAAACTCACCTGTTATACCCATACCGCCCAATACCTGCCTCGCGTCACGGCAAATATTCGTTGCAATTTCGCAGCTATTTCTTTTCGCCATACTCACCTGTTGAGGTGTGGCCTTTCCCTCGTTCATTAAAACGCCAAGGCGCCAATTAAGCAATTGCGCTTTAGTTATTTCAGTAATCATTTCTGCAAGTTTTTTTGTTGCAACTGAAACGAAGCGATAGGCTTGCCAAACTGTATCCTTTCTTTGGCATATCGAAGTGCTGTGTTGTAACAATCCATCGCTGCACCAATAACGCCCCACGCAATGCCATAACGGGCTTTGCTTAAGCAACCAAGCGGGCCTTTTAAACCTTTCACACCAGGCAATATATTTTCTTTAGGTATTCTTACATTGTCAAAAACCAATTCGCCTGTTGCAGATGCACGCAAACTCCATTTGTTGTGTGTAAGAGGTGTTGAAAAACCTTCCATACCTCGCTCCACAATCAATCCATACACTTCGCCGCTTTCATCTTTAGCCCAAACTACAGCTATCTGTGCAAAAGGTGCATTGCTGATCCACATTTTAGAGCCGTTCAAAATAACATCATCACCATCAGCTTTAAAATTAGTTAGCATGCCAGCAGGATCGCTGCCGTGATCAGGCTCAGTCAATCCAAAACAACCTAACCATTCGCCGCTTGCCAGTTTGGGTAAATATTTTTGCTTTTGCTCTTCGCTGCCATAAGCATAAATGGGATACATCACCAGCGAGCCTTGTACCGAAGCAGTCGACCTTACTCCACTATCTCCCCGTTCCAACTCCTGCATCATCAACCCATAACTGATATAATCTAAGCCCCCACCACCATAATTATTAGGAATTGTTGGCCCAAAACAACCCAAATCACCTAACTGCTTTACAATTTGTTCCGGAAAAGCAGCACGTTGCGAATAGTCTTCAATAATAGGAGTAATTTCTTTTTCACATAAGTCCGTACAGCCTCGCGAATCATTAGTTGCTCTTCCGAAAGCAATTCATCAAGGTTGTAATAATCAGGACTTTCAAACATGTCTTTATGTAAGGCCATGGCAGCAGATAAAGGATTAAAAGAACAGTGAAATAACCCGGCAAAGTTAATGGAAACACCAACAGCTGAATGATCCAAAATTAAGAACCTAAAAGTTACCTGGGGAAGATAAGCCATTCCTGGTTAAACAATATTCTGGAAAGTTATACACTACGAATAGCCCTAAATTACGATCTTAATTCATTGCTTAGCAATGAAGATACATATAGAAAAAATATCTTTATTTTCGAAGTAATTAAAGATTGGCGAATTATTTGCATATAATTGCGTATCGTAAAAAATTATTACCATGAAGTATTTGTTTTTGTCACTTTTTTGCTTGTTGAATATTGCCTGTTTTGCACAATTCGATAGTATTAAACGCGAAATAACCTTGCGAGACAAGGTTTTGAATGATATTCAAAACACGTTTAATAACAGAACGCAATCGATTGACTCTACTGTAACCAAACTTGACCAAAGATTGTCAAGCCTGGATAAATCTATTGCGCAATCGAAAGATGCTAATGATAAGGCCGATAAATTGCAACAGCGAGTTCAGGCGGTGGAAGCGAAGCAAAAAGCCATTGAACAAAATGAATTGAATCTTTTTCAGGCGAATTACCAATCGGCTATGGTAAACCTTGTTTCGATGGATAGGGAAATAAAACCACTTCTGCTTTTTAACTCAACGAAATCTTTTTTAATGCCCTTAGTGAAACCGGCAACCCGATGAATTATGATGGGTACACAAAATGGTATAACCAATACGCGGCTTATGTAAAAGATAAAAAAACAGAAAGCCCTGTATTGAGCGTAACAAGTAATCTTTTAAGCTTTGCTGGAAATTTTAGCAAAGGCGCACCTGTGACAGGTCCCATTACCTCTGCACTTTTTTCCAGCATGACAACCTATATTGATAATATTGGGAAAAAGAAAAAGCATTAAAAGAACAAAGCGAGCAAATGCTTACGCTGACTATGAAGATAAGCCAGTTTAACTATGACAATGACAGGATAGAAGACGAATGGGAATCTATTACAACAGAACTACAGGACCTTCAAAAAAATATGATAAGTCCCTTAAAGAAAATCTAGGCATCATAAAAACCTCTCCCGCCAGTTTCGAAAGTAATTTTTCTAAAGAAAATGATGCAGAAAAACGCTATCAATATCTTACCAAATTAAGAGACGAAGCGGCAAAATTTGTTGGAGAAGAAAGAGAAAAAAATCCTAAAGACTGGCGTCAAAAAGCATATATCCAAATGAATGATGTGCAATCGTTGAAGCAACGTTTTGGACAAGTAACTTTTCGCATCAGCCAAAATCTTTTAAAATATAAAGAACTATTTGAGAAATATAAGGCTGACCCACAATTGGGTGCGCGTATTAAAGACCTTGAAATAAAAATGAAAGAACTTCAGGAATCGTTCGATAAAACATTTGATCCATTAGAATATATTAACTCCGCTAACAGAATGTATAAAGTTTAATACTGATAAATAAAAAAATCTAAAACAGCCGTCTTTATGTCGGCTGTTTTTTTTATATTACACAAGTGCTATCTTTATTTATCAACCTCTATTAATTGCTTAATCATTTGAAAAATGAGTACTTTAGGAAGACTTTTTAATCTGCATAGCGGAGAAGATGACAAACTCAAGGTTTTAAAGAACGTTAGAAGTAATGTCTATTTTAGAGGCGCTACACTTTGGATATTGGCTTGTGCCATTTTTGTTGCCAGCGTGGGTCTTAATGTAAACTCAACAGCAGTAATTATTGGAGCTATGCTTATATCGCCACTTATGGGTCCTATCATTGGTGCCGGCTTTGGCCTGGGCATTTTTGATTTTATACTTTTCAAAAGATCAATCAAAAACCTGGCTATAGCAACTATTGTCAGTCTTATTGTGTCTTCCATCTATTTCTATTTAAGCCCGTTTAAGGAAGCCCAATCTGAATTGTTGGCAAGAACTGCCCCAAATATATTCGATGTGATGATCGCGTTTTTTGGAGGTTTGGCTGGCGTAATTGCAATGACAAGAGTTGAGAAAGGCCTTCCGCTTGCTGGTGTTGCCATTGCTACTGCATTAATGCCGCCGCTTTGTACAGCTGGTTATGGACTTGGCACGGGCAATTACGCTTACTTTGCCGGAGCTATCTTTTTATATACTATTAACTGCGTTTTTATCTGTATTGCTACTTATATCGTTGTAAAATACTTAAAATATCCGTTGGCCAAACAGGTAGACAAAAAGCATGAAGTACAGGTTAAATATATTATTACAGCTATCATTATTACGGTTATGGCACCCAGTGCCTACTTTGCTTACGACCTATATCAGGAACAAAAATTTTCACAAAATGTAAAAAACTTTTTACGCTCCGAATTTGAAAACAAGGGAGATGTTATTATTTATAATAGAAATGATTATCGCTCCTCTCCTAAAAAAATAGAAGTAGCTTTTTTAACCAGGCAGTTAAAAAAACAGGAACTCGATTCGTTAAATAATAAACTTCCCAATTATGGATTGCAGAGTACCAGGCTATTGATAAAGCAGGACACCATTGGCTTTGCGAAAATGTACGAACAAGGCAATAATGTTATTTCAAAATCTGATCAGGAATTAAATGAAAAAAATATATTGTTGGCTCAACTTCAGAAAAAACTTGACCTAAGTACCTATGACAATAAAAGTATTATGGGAGAAGCTGAAATTCTCTTTCCCACAATATCCAACCTATCAATAGGTAATCATGATTTCGCGGTAAATGATTCCACAACACAAATCATCCCCGTCGCATTATATATGTCTGAAGAAGACATATCTTCTGAAGAAAAAGATAAGCTTCTTAGCTGGCTTCAAAAAAATTAAACGCACCAACAATTGTGTTAAGTAGGATGCAATAAGCATTCTTTCAGTATCAGTTTTTTCCAAAGCAGGCTTATAGAAAAACAAGAAAGAGCCGATGTACAACTCACCGAAAATTCACTTATGATAACAGCTGCAATTATTATAATTTTTGTTCTTGGCTATTTGGCTATTGCGATGGAGCACGTGACCAAAGTTAACAAAGCAGCTCCTGCATTGATTACCGGTGTTCTTTGCTGGACCATCTATCTTTATCAAAGCGGCGACAATGAAGCCGCTGTAGAGAGCCTGTTGCATCACCTGGGAGACATATCATCTATTCTCTTCTTTTTATTAGGTGCTATGACAATTGTGGAACTGATCGACGCGCATGATGGATTTGACATAATTACTGAAAGAATTACAACCAGAAGTAAGAAAAAGCTGCTTTATATTATAAGCTTTCTATCATTTTTTCTTTCTGCGTTATTAGACAACCTTACTACGTCTATCGTAATGGTATCTTTATGCGCAAAACTTTTACAACAAAAAGAAGACCGGCTTTGGTTTGCCAGCATGATTATTATTGCAGCCAATGCAGGCGGTGCCTGGTCTCCGCTTGGTGATGTAACTACAACGATGTTGTGGATCGGCGGGCAAATAACTGCGCTTAACATTATGAAAACGCTTATTATTCCAAGTGTTGCAGTATGTCTTTTACCTACTTTAATAATAGGTTACCGCTTTAAAAAGGAACAAACAGCAAAGCCCCTTGTATCCACCACCACTGAAAGAGAAAGAAGGCATGGAAAGATTGTATTAGCCTCGGGAATTGGTAGTTTAATATTTGTACCGATCTTTAAAACCGTAACACATTTGCCCCCGTTTATGGGTATGATGATGATGGTTGGTTTTATGTGGATCGTAACCACATTAATTCATAAAAGAAAAAAGACGACTACGATCTCGCCAAGGCTCTTGAAAAAATAGACAGCCCAAGCATATTGTTTTTCCTTGGTATTTTATTAGCTGTTTCTGCACTGCAAAGCTTTGGTTTATTGGGTTCGTTAGCAACTTTTCTAACTAACACATTTCAGAATGATTATCTTATTGGTTCAGCCCTCGGCGTACTGTCCGCAATTGTCGACAATGTGCCTTTAGTGGCTGCATCACAGGGCATGTACGACATGTCTGTATATCCAACGGATCATTCGTTCTGGAAGTTCCTCGCTTTAACTACAGGTACGGGTGGCAGCGCCATCATTATCGGCTCTGCTGCGGGTGTCGCTGTTATGGGAATCGAGCATATCAGGTTTGGCTGGTATTTAAAGAACATATCCTGGATCGCTTTGGTTGGCTTTGCCGCTGGTATTGCAACTTATCTGCTGCAGCAATCACTGTTTTCTTAATAACTTATTATAGAACAAGCAGTAAATAAATGGCAACTTCCTTGTGTCACTCCCTTGTACTGTAGAATATATGGCATCCTATATATTCTTCGCCACTATCTGAATCCTGATTTAAACCCTGGAACTAGTAACTTGAAACCAGCAACCGGAAATCTTAATGTCCACCACCAAGCTGCAATTCGTCATCTTTTATATCTGCCTTAACACCCACTTTCGCATACCACGCAATAAACACAAAACAAATTAATGGAACAATATAGCCGTATTGTAAATTATGCGTAGCGTCTCCAATCCAACCCAATATAGGCGGTAGTATTGCTCCTCCTACAATCGACATTACAATAAGACTTGAACCGGACTTAGTGTCTGGCCCGATACCGGCAATACCTAAAGCGAATATAGTCGGAAACATGATCGACATAAAAAAGGCTATTCCAATCATCGCATATAAAGTTATAATACCAGATGCTAATATTGACACAGCACAAAGCCCAACACAAATAATTGCATAAAGTCCCAGTAAAATCCGGGGTTTTACAAACCTCATAAAAAACGTTCCCACAAATCTGCCTGCCATAAAAGCAAGGCCTGCAATGAATGAATACCATTTAGCATCGCTTTCGGCTATAGTAACAACATCTATAGCAAACAAGACAATAGAGCTCAGTATACAAACCTGAGCGCCTACATAAAAAACTGCGCAGCAGTTGCCCAAACTAAGTGCTTATGTTTTAGCGCATGAAAAAATCCACGGTGCGCCGACTCCTGATCATCTTTAATATCTGGAAGTTTTGTAAAAACGAAAATAACAGCCACTATTAATATTACAATGCCCAAAATAAGATAGGGCATTTTAACGGTAGCTGTTTCTGCCAACAAATAAGCGTTTCTGGCCGATTCAGTCATGGCATCTACTTTTTCGTCAGATAAAGGTTCTTTAGACAAAATAAAATGTCCGCCTATAAGCGGTGCCAATGAGGCGGCTAGTCCGTTAAAAGACTGAGCAAAATTTAAGCGCTGAGTAGCCGTTTCGGGCGAACCCAAAACTGTTGCATACGGATTTGCGGCTGTTTCTAAAATTGCAAGGCCACAAGCTACAATAAACAATGCGCCCAAAAAAAGGAATACTGCATAGTATTAGCTGCTGGCACAAAAAGAAAACAGCCAATACCAAACAGTATTAATCCAAGAATGATTCCTGTCTTGTAGCCGTACTTTTTCATCAGTATACCGGCAGGTATAGCCATTACAAAATATGCTACAAATACAGCCGAGTCCACTAATAACGCTTCAAAATTGTTTAGTCTGAACCCACGGCGTAAATGTGGAATAAGGATTGGATCAAGATTATGTACAAATCCCCAAAAAAAGAAAAGAGAGGTAACTAATATAAAAGCAAAGCCATATTTCTGAGTTGCTGAGCTCAGATTTCCTTTGGCGAATGATTGATTTTCCATTGAATGCCTTAACCGTTAGATTTTAATTAATTCGGGAAAGATAAAAAATAAAAGCTACCCAAATCAAAAACTATGGCACATGCGGCAACAATTTTTTTTATAATTTCAAACTGTTCTCAATTTCCTGTAAAGAAACGCCCAGCACTTTTACCGAAATTTCGTTAAGTGAGGTTTTGTCTCCCTCAAAATGAAAGACGCTATGATTGTGAGTTAGTTTTTGTCCGGGCTCTAAAGCAGCAGCAGGAGAAACACTTTCCAATTCATAAAACGGGCCCATTTGCTTGCCATCTTCTAAAGGACCGTCGTTGTATGCGTTCATAGCATCGCCACTAAAAACCAGCTTCTCTGTATTCCATTCCTGGTTTAAGTATTTTCCCGTTGGTGTAACATCATATTTAATAATGGTAAGCACATTTGCCGCGGCATCATAACTACCAGCTACATTTTTAGCCCGGCCAGGGGCAAGCCCAGTTTGCCACGGCTTTTTCCATCTGCCTTAAAATATAGAATGCCATCCTTCATTTTTATACGGTCTTTGGCTATTTCTCCAAAATAATCAGTTGTAGCAATTTTACCTGATGCGTTTTCTTCATACGGAATAACAATGATGCATTGTTCTGATGGGTTGAACATATCCAAGCTCCACAAACATGGCATGCCTGTTTTTTCATTCCATTCGTCCTTACCAATATTTACAATAGTATTGACAGTTTTAAAGCCAACCTGGTTAATGCCATTCTTAATTGTTATTCCTAAGGCTTCTTCAACATTTACTTTTGGTAAAATTTCAATAAGACGTTCCAATCGCATTTCCAGTGTGGCGCCAGTATAATTTAATAAAGACGCTTTTTTGCTCATGCTTACACTTTGATCTGTCTGCGTTTCCTTTGTCCACGCTTCTGTATCAATAGCTGGCGGCGTATGCCATTCGTCAAACACCATGTTTACCCCCGGTTTAAAAAACAAGGAATACTTGCCCCCTTCCGGGCCCAGCCACAATCTGTCTTCACCACCATAAGCATTCATGTGCGCATCGGCTGGCCCATCAAAAGCTTTATAGTTAACCCAGCCAAAGCTCTTACCGGCATTACCCCCGAAGTTGAAGTAAAAACTTTCGCCTGGTATTTTGGAGACACGATAACTCTCGATGCAGAGTCATCACTTTGCAATACGACCAGAGTGCTATCCTTATCACGCAGAAACATAAGATCGTAACCAAAGCTGCCTTTCTCAAAATCTTGCATTGTCTTTTTGTATTTTGTTTGTTTATTTTCCGAACTATTGCAGGATAATATAGCTCCGCTAAAAATAAAAAACGAAACGACAATCAGAACAGTATTTCGCATAAAATAATTTCTTTATTAGCTGAATAGAATTTCTCTGTACAAGTGTGCGACGCAATTTCGCTAATAGTAGCACAGACGATGATATCATTAATTAACTTCTAATTCATCTTTTGAAGGTAATTTGGGAAAACGTGCGTGAGGCTCGGTTTGGTACCAGTATGCTACGGTAATTATGTCGGAATGCTGCGGTAAATAACGGCCGCCGCTGCGCCAACCCAGATCCTGAATAGTGACTTTCAAATCGTCTTCAAATCTAATTGGATCCATAATATGCCAGCGGTACATACCAAATCTTTGTTGAGATCCATACACGCCATCGGGCCGTAACACCTGATGAAGCCCGGCATAAGCCGTTGAATATTCTTCGTATTGTTTGGTTCGCTTGTTTTCAAAATTGTACGAGCCGCAGAAATAATCTTCAGTGCCTGTTCCAACAATTGTGGCATTTTCTTTGTCACCGTCCATGAAGAATTTGATCTCGCCTTCACCCCACCAGCCATTGTTACTTACCCCAACGCCCATGTACGTTCCCACATAATGGCCTTTACCTTTTATATTATCCACAATGGTGTGAAGCGATGATTTGGGATCGCGTGCGCTGCGACGGTATTGTGCATGAAAGTAAGCCTCGTCAGCTCCAATATCTGTAAGTGTGTAATCGACCTGATAATATAAACGCATGGGCTCTGAATCCAAATTTTGCATAGTAAGCTTACATTTTTTTCGGAAAGGCATTTTCCAATAACTATTAAAAGCACTTCCAGGATTCACAGTCATCGCCAATGAATTGAGCCAGGAAACCTGTGTCCATCCAGTTGCAAAAAACGGACCTACTGGAGTTTCTACAGATGGTGCTTCTTCGTCATCATAATACACTCGAAAAATGGTGAAATTAAAATTCCCTGTAGGCGTCATCCAGATATGTTGTATCGCACCGGGGCCAGCAATATCAGCCATGGTAAAGGTCTCACCAGGTTCAATTATAATAAACGGATTCACCTTCCACCCTTTTCCTAAGTCTCGCGCTTCATTAGCAGCATTAGCTATATTTCTTTTTCCTTTATCTTTTACCGGATCAGCCATGGCGCCTTTGCCTTTTTCACCCGTAAAATTTTCAGGACTAATGGATCGGGTTTTGGCATCTGACAATCTCGATAAATTTCCAAGATTCATGTCAAGTCCATTGAACTTCCCAGATTGTGCGTTTACAAAAAGAGATCCGAGAAGTGCAATCAATAAGATTCCATATTTTTTCATACCAGGCTTTTTAGTTTAGAATAGCTATCGTAGATCAACGAATTTAAATAATTGCAAATGATTAATGCCACGAATGCACGAATATTTGTTCGCAAATATATTCGTGCATTCGTTTCCGCCAATTAGATTGGCGGCTATTCGTGTTAAAGTCCTTCGGACTTTCTTCCTAATTCATTTGTTTGCAAATATATTCATGCATTCGTTTCCGCCAATTAGATTGGCGGCTATTCGTGTTAAAGTCCTTCGGACTTTCTTCCAGATTCATTTGTTCGCAAATATATTCGTGCATTCGTGGTATACTTCAAACACTATTTTTCTGTACTCATTGAAAAAGGATAATCAGCGCTTGTTGTACCTCTGGATTTATTGGGTTGCGCACTCAATGTAAAATCCAGAACACCTCCTTTCAGTAATTCAAAATGATCCAGATAATTTTTGCTACTTGCTTTTCCATTTATGGTAAGCGACTTCACATATTTATTTACTGAACTATTTTGTGGAGCATTAATCACTAATTTTTTTCCATTTTCAAAATTGATTTCCGCTTTTTTAAATAGTGGTACACCTACAACATATTGCGTGCTTGCCGGAGTTACCGGATAAAAGCCCAAAGCTGAAAACACATACCAGGCTGAGGTTTGACCGTTATCTTCATCTCCACAATATCCATCCGGAGATGAATTGTATAAGCGATCCATTACTTCCCGCACCCAATACTGCGACTTCCACGGCTGGCCGGCATAGTTGTATAAATAGGTCATGTGCTGAATGGGTTGGTTGCCATGCGCATACTGTCCCATATTAGTAATCTGCATTTCGCGCATTTCATGGATAACAGATCCGTAATAGGAATAATCACCAAAATCTGGCGGCATTACAAAAACGGAATCTAACATATCAACAAAACCGTTATTACCACCCATCAATTGCTTCAGGCCTTCAATATCCTGAAAAACGCTCCATGAATAATGCCAGCTGTTGCCTTCGGTAAAAGCACCACCCCATGAATAAGGGTTGTAAGGTGAATAAAAACTTCCGTCTTCATTTTTTGGGCGCATTAGTTTATGTTCAGGATCGAATAGTTTTTTATAGTTCATAGCACGCTTCTTATACACGTCGGTTTCAACCGAAGGTTTGCCCAAAGCCTTGCCCAGCGCATAAATAGCGTAATCATCATAAGCATATTCTAAAGAACGTGCAACGTTTTCACTGATCTTTACATTGTTGGGTACATAGCCTAACTTATTGTAATATTCAACACCTCTGCGCCCCGTTGCATCAGGACCTTCATTATTGGCGCCATGTACAAGTGCCTGCCACAAGGTTTCTACGTCGTATCCACGCAATCCTTTTAAATAAGCTTCAGAGACAACAGATGCCGAATTATTTCCAACCATAATACCACGATAACCGGGAGAAGACCATTCGGGCAACCAACCGCCTTCTTTAAAATCGCTGATCAAACCTTGCTGCATCTCTTTAGCAATGGAAGGATAAACAAAATGCAAGAATGGATATAAAGCTCTGAAAGTATCCCAGAAACCCGTTCCGGCAAACTTATACCCTGGCTCCGTTTTGCCTGTGTAAGGACTATAATGAACAATCTTTCCGGAAGCATCTTTTTCATACATTCTTAACGGGAAGAATACCATGCGATACAAGCAAGAATAAAAAGTACGCAACTGCTCATCTGTTCCGCCCGAAACTTTTACACGCCCTAATACTTTAGCCCACTCATTTTTCCCTTGTGCTTTGATGGCATTAAAATCTTTGCTACCAATTTCTGATTTCAAGTTCAATTCGGCCTGATCAAAACTGATAAACGAAGACACTACTTTTGCATTCACCACATCACCTCTTTTCAATCCTTTAAAACCAATAACAGCGCCGGCATGCTTGCTTTTCATTTCATCTTTGTCCGAAAATTTATCCTCATCCCAGGTGGCTTTATAATCAAATGCTTTATCAAACTGAATCACAAAATAGCTTTTAAAATTTTCGGGTACGCTACCGCTGTTACGCGTGCTGTATCCGATTATTTTATTTTCTGAAGGTATGATCTTTACATAAGAACCCTTATCAATAGCGTCTACAATAATATAGGCGCTGTCTGTTTTTGGAAAAGTAAATCGAAAGCAAGCCGCTCTTTCAGTAGGCGTAATCTCGGTCGTAACATCAGCGTCAGCTAAATAAACTTTATAATAATGCGGCTGTGCAACTTCTGTTTTATGAGAAAACCAACTGGAGCGGTCCTGTTCTTTAAAACGCATTTTGCCAGTAATGGGCATGATGGCAAAATATCCGTAATCGTTCATCCAAGGCGAAGGTTGGTGCGTTTGTTTAAACCCAACAATTTTATCATCGCTGTATTTATACGCCCAGCCATCGCCCATTCTGCCGGTTTGCGGCGTCCACAAGTTCATACCCCAGGGCATACCAATTGCCGGATACGTGTTTCCATTGGAAAGCTCAAATTTGGATAAGGTACCCATCAATGGATTTACATAATCGACCGGCTCCTGCGCCGTTACAGTTAACCCAATTAGTAGTAAACAGAAAACAGAAAATCTTTTGCAAAAACTCATTCCTATATTTTTTAAATTATTCTTATTAAGCAAGCTATAAACAAATATCATCGATGTTGTGTCACTCACATCATCGTTCCGATTATAACTCATCCTACATATTCTTCGCTTTATTAGACCTTCGAGGTTTTAAAAACCTCGAAGGTCTAATAAATAACCTCCTTCAGTTTCCGGTCATACCAAATGCTAAGCTAACAAATGCGGCTTTTCGTTATACGTCTTCCAAAGCAATTCGCCATATAATGTATTGGCCCAGGCAAACCATGGCCTTGTAAAATTTTTAGGGTCATCTTTATGAAATGACTCATGCATGAAACCTGTATCGCCATGTGTTTTTTGAAGTGTAGTAATACATTGCTTTATTTCATTATCATTGCCTGAAGTAAGTGCACGCATAATCAAACTCATTGGCCATATCATATCTAATCCAACATGTGGCCCGCCAATACCTTCTGCGGCTGTGCCTTTAAAGAAAAACGGATTTTCTTTAGACCATACAAAATTTCTTGTGTTGGTGTATATCGCATCGCCTTTAGCTACAGCGCCTAAGTAAGGCAAACCTAAAAGACTTGGCACATTTGCATCATCCATCAATACCGAACTTCCATAGCCATTTATTTCATACGCGTATAGTTTACCAAATTGAGGATGGATAACTGTAGCATTTTTTTCCAGGGCCGCTTCAACTTCTGTGGCCAGTGCTGTAAGCTCTGCTGCGAGTTTGGCATCTTTAGAAATTTTTGAAACCATTTCCGCGGCCTGCTTTAAACTCACTACTGCAAAAAGATTAGAAGGTATTAAATAGGCAAAAATAGTAGCATCATCGCTTGGCCTGAACATAGAACAAATAAGACCATTCGGTTTTACAGGATAGCCATAACCGTTCATCGGTATACCGTCTGTTGCATACTCCGTTTTACGTTGAAAGCTATACGGTCCTTGATTTTCCTTGCGTTGCTGTTCTTTAAATGTTTTCAATGTTAAAGCTACCGACTCTTTCCAGGTTGCATCAAACGGTGTTATATCTCCGGTGTTTTTCCAGAAATGCCAGGCAAGGCGAATAGGGTAACAAAGTGAATCAATTTCCCATTTACGTTCGTGAATACCGGGCTTCATATCGGTCTTGTCTGATTCTTTCCATTTGCTCACTTTAGCATCGTCGTTATAGAAAGCGTTAGCATAGGGATCTTTTAAAATAAAATGAACCTGCTTATTGATAACGCCAATGATTAATTTATGAAGCGCTTCATCATCTTTACTAAATTGCAAATATGGAAATACCTGAGCCGAACTATCTCGTAACCACATGGCATCTATATCGCCGGTAATTACATAAGTATCTGGCTTACCGTTTTGTTCAGTATAAAAAACTGTTGTATCCAATGTGTTTGGAAAACAATTTTCAAACAACCAGCTTAGTTCTTTGTTTTTTACTTTCGCCTGAAATGTTTTAATAGCGTTTTCAATGGCAGCACTTTTAAAATTCCGTTGCGAAGCCGGTACGCGTACTGTTGGGAAGTTACCAGAGCTTTGTGCAAAGGAAAATTTACCAACAGCAAGGCCTGCGCCTAGCAGTCCAGTGTTTTGTATGAATGTTTTACGGTTCATATTAATGTATTCTATTAATTTTTAGAAACAGAAAAAGGAAGATCAGCATCTTTAATGCCCCTTTTAAAATTCGGCGCCGTATCCATTTGCAAATTCAAGATTCCTCCTTTTGTTATATCCGAATAAGTTATGTAGTTTTTACTATAATCTTTATTGTTTAACCGGGCAGAGCGAATGTAGACATTTCGCTTGTTATTGCCATTTGCATTGATAACAAACTTTTTCCCATCCTCCAAAGTGAGTGTTATTTTTTTAAACATCGGGCTACCAAGCACATATTGATCTGTTCCCGGACATACGCTATAAAAGCCCAAAGCGCTCAACACATACCAGGATGAGGTTTGGCCCTGGTCTTCATCTCCAGGATAACCATTTTCTGTTGCATTATATAATTTGCTCATCACTTCCCTGGTGCGTTGCTGTGATTTCCACGGCTGCCTCGCATAATTATACAAATAAGGCATGTGTTGAATAGGTTGATTTCCGTGTGCATATTGTCCCATATTCGCCATCACCATTTCCGTCATTTCGTGGATCATAAAACCATACGTGCCTACGTTAACAGTATTAGGAACGGTAAACACCGAATCGAGCTTTGAACAGAATTCTTTTTCACCACCGGTTAATTTGATGAGGCCATTTATATCATGAAAAACCGACCATACCCAATGCCATGCATTGCCTTCTGTAAACGGCCCGCCCCATTCCGTTGGATCAAAGTTGTTTGACCATTCTCCCTTTTTATTTTTTGCGCGCATAAAATTGGTAGCCGGATCAAAAACATTTTTATAGTTATACATTTTTTCAGAAAACGCATCTATATACTTTTTATTATTAACTGCTTTCGCTAAAGTATAACCACAAAAATCATCATAAGCATATTCCAATGTTTTAGCTGTTGCTTCTCTCACTTCCGGATAAGGAACATAACCTAATTCATTGTATTCTTTAAAACCATCCCTGCCATTGGCTGGGCCCCACGGTCCTTTGTTATTGGCTTCATGATAATAAGCTTCTAATGCGCGTTGTGGATCAAAAGTCCGCAAACCTTTTGCCCAGGCATCGCTCAATAATGATATGGCATGATTACCGATCATACTTCCTTGTTCATTTGGAAATGACCAGGAAGGCAGCCATCCACATTGTTCCTGCGCATCAAGTAAAGCATTCACATATCGGCCATGCATAGTAGGATGAAGCAGAATATTCAATGGAAACTGTGCGCGGAAAGTATCCCAAAAACCGGTATCGGTATACATATATCCTTTATGAACGGTACCATCATAAGGGCTGAAATAATGAGGATTTCCATTTTCATCATACTCAAAAAAAGCTCTGGAAAAAAGGCTGGCCCTGAAAAAGCAGGAATAGAAAGTGGCTTTATCTTCTTCTGAATCACCTTCTACCAAAATTCTTTTTAAATGTTTATTCCAAACTTCATAAGCTTTGGCCTTTGTTATTTCTAAGCTTTTATCACCGCCTAACTCTCTTTCCAGATTCAATTTCGCCTGCTCTAAACTAATATACGATGATGCTATTTTCACCTGAACAACAGAACCTTTCTCAAATTCGAGATAAGCTCCTTTGCCTTTTCCTTCAGCTTTTTGTTGTCCTGGTTGAATGGTATTTTTTCATTTTCCCAGGTACCATGGGCCTTAAAAGGTTTATCAAAGATCAATACAAAATGATTTTTCCAGCCGCGTTGCATGCCATGCCCGTTGTTTACAAAGCCAGTAATCATCCTACTTTCAGGAAAAATTTCTACTCCACTTAGCCTGGTGTATCCATCTAAAACAAGATAAGCCTTATGTTCTTTTGGGAAGCTAAACCTGATATGCACACCTCTTTCTGATGGCGACATTTCTGTGGTAATTTTGTTTTCGAAAGTGACTTTATAATAATGAGGTTTACCTATTTCATTTTCGTGCCTGAACTCGGTTGCCCTTTCATTCTCGTTTACCTTTAAATTATCAATTACCGGCATTAATGAAAATACTGCATAATCGTTAGACCAGGAGCTGCACTGATGCGCTTGCTGAAAACCCCGGATCGTCTTTTTGCTGTATTGATATTTCCATCCATCGCCATTCTTACCGGTCTGCGGCGTCCAGGTGTTCATTGCAAAAGGTAACGCTGTTGTTGGATATGTGTTGCCTCTTGTAAGTTCAAAACTGGAATTAGTACCCTGCAAAGTATTTACATAGTGAACTAAATCTTGGGCATGTGAAATATTAGTCATTCCACATACCACACTAATCACAAAAAGTTTAAGCCTCATTTATTATATTCTATTTAAAAGTTATTACCCGCCACTCTGTAATCTGAAAGGCATCAGATCCATTATTTTTTTCAACCTGCCAACGATAGTAAGAGTAAGGTGTATCATTCTCAAATTCATACTGAACAGTTTGGGTACGACCACTAAAAGATTGATTCGTTTTGCTATCTAACTCTACCCATGTGTTTCCATCATTTGATCCAAAAAATTTCCAGTCTTTAGGATCGCGCTCGGGAGCATCATTGCCAGAAGTAAGTTTGTACGACTGAATAGAAACTGCTTCAGGGAATTTCAATTGCATCCATAAAACAATCGGGAAACCGCCCGTAAGAAATTTAGTTGTAAGATTGTTATCAACCAATTTAGCAGACCCTTCTCCTCCATTAGGGCCATCGTTATTATCTTTAGAAACAGTCAAAGTTGCCATCGATGTGAGGTCTGTTTCTTTTCGGCTGATTTTTATTTTAAAATAAGCAGTTTTTAGTTCTTCATTAATTTTACCTGTAGAAGCAGTTTGCAAAGTTATAGGCATCAAATATTCTGCATCTTTTGGTAATGTTTTTGTGTCGACTGACACTTTAATACCATCAGATGTAGTCCTCCCAGATCTTATTATTGTTTCCAAATTCGATATTGTGTATTTATCTACAGGAAGTTTTTCATAAGACGTTGAGTGACTTGCATTATACGCAGCTATTAATCCTGTGTCTAATTTAAAGCTAAGCTGAATATCCTGCTGAGGATACAGTTGTCCCCCATAAGCACCCCCAAATGTAAAAGATTGTGCTGTATCAGCAATCAATAAATCAATGCTGCTCCGTGCATCAATAGCTTGCGTCATATAAATAACTCCTTCTTCACTTGTGATTTCATCCTTTTTATCACAAGCTGTCATAAGAGCTGAAATGCTGATACAGGCCGCAATAATTTTTAAATAGATTCTCATTTTAAAGTTTTTAGTTGATAATTTTAGTTTTTGTTAAGTCACTTTCAGTTAAATGGTGTGATAGTAATTAATCAGCGTCAGATACTTTAATATCCGCCCTGGCAAGGAATACGTTGTAAGGTTTCCATAGCGATTTGGTAAAGTACAGATACTTACCTTTTTTACTAAGGGGATGTATAAAAGGAGCATACCCTTGTAAAGAGTCTTTACCCATAACCATTTTCGGCGAACTCCAATTTCCGTGTAGGGACTTTGAATCGCGATATACTAAACCCGAATTTTTGAATGCCTTTGTGGGGTCTAAATTAGGATCGTAACTATACATTATAATCCATCTTTTAACTGTTTCGTTGAAAATGATGGAAGCTTCTCCAACCGGAGCTTCTATAATAGGAGTTGCCTCATCCTCAACACCTGTAACCCACTTATTACTGCTGCTATTCCAATACTCGTACAATTTTAAATCAGTAATATTTTCTTCCTTAAAACGACATAAGTAGGCAGCACTTCCACGACCAGATAAAGTACCAATCATATAAACCCAACCATCCTTTTTGGCATAACATACCTGAGAGAATTTGCTATCAGGTTTAAACGTAACTTCTTTTACACGTTTCCAGGTTTTGCCCCTGTCAGACGAACCATAAAGAGATGAAAAATTAGTGAGCCATCTGCCTTTGGGAGCGCTCCACTCATAAATATTCATATAATGTACGTAGTCATTTTTACCGGCATGAATAGCGGCAGTTGGAATAGAAGTCTGATAAACTTTAGGATTAGCACTGGCTCCAGCGCAAATCTCTCTCGCTCTTCCACTATCATCCAATGCCATCCCGGTTATCTTAATACCATCGCTTAAAACTGTATCGTTTGAAAATGCTAAAACATTAGACCGCCAGTTGGTACCATTTCCTCCGCCCTTTCCTGCCTGAAATCCTTCACCGTTTGTATCCCCAAAAAACATTCCGTAATGGCCATCGCCCATATCCCATATAATTCCTAAATCAGTACCACATACGTCGAACATTGAATGTGTTTTATTAGGATTCACCCATTGCTCGCCCTCAAGGCTTGCTCCGGTCACTCTCGCTACTGTGATTACATTCTCCAATATAACATCTTCTGTTAACCTGAACGCTCCATGCTGCTCGTTAATATGGCTCATTAATAACGCACCTAACGTTAAACATGAAGCGGCCTTAATCATTCCCGTGTATTTAATTTTAAACATGATGTATTTAGTTGCTTTTTTTATCATCAGATAAAATCATTACCATCTTATTTTCACGTCTATCCCTTTACTTAAGTTTTTAAATTTCAACAATACTGTCTTCGATTCCGCATCCCACTTATTACTGTCAATAGGTATTTCATTGTCACCATTCCTCATGCTGATCTCTATAGGCTTTTGAGGTAACTTAATACGCATGACATTTACAGTATTAGCGGGGCTTTTAACAGTGAATGTATATATCTGATTTTTTACTTCTTCATTATACACCCGTGCGGCTGTGGCTAACACTTTTGGAGCAACACCGGTAGCAGCATTTATATTGTATAAGTATGCTTGCTCTCCAGGTTTAACTGTCTTTTCCCTAAGGACAGGAAGTTCTGGATCAAACAAATCAACGACAGGGCCTTTGATCACTAACGGGGTTTGATCATCATTTTCATTCAACACGGCAGCTATGATATATGGACCACGGTGTAACAAAAAATTGTTTTTAAATGCCAGCTTGGTTGCATTTGCTTTTACTTCATAAGCTTCCTTTACTTTATTTATTAATACGTTATCAGCGTTTTTTGTTAATACCAACTCCTTGGGATCATGCCTGTTAATAGATACCCATCCCTTTCCGCTTTTTATAAACTCTGATGTATCCGCAATATTTAATTTCTCAAATAAATCTTCCGATGGAGCTTTATAATTCTTACCTTTTGTATTCCACCATTCATTAACTTCTTGAAACGGGTCATTATCTCTTCCGTAATAAATCAGCACGCCACCTTTCTTTACCCAATCTGCTAATTCAGTATGATATGCTTCATTGAGTGGCTTCATGTTAGAGTAGCTCATTATTAATACTTTAATATTTTTTAAAGCATTTTCATGTAAGAGATTCTCCATGTGAACAGTTTCAATAGGTACACCTCTCTTTAATAGCGGCATGGCCATTCCATAAAAGTTTGATAATTGAGGATCTTCATAACCTTCATGGGTAGGGAAGCGCTGAAACATCATAGAATTAGACACTAACACACCCATTCCGTGGCTTCCATTCAATTTATTATTCGATACAGGAATTTCGTTTAGCGAGTTTACCATAACCTGCATCTGCATAGCATACGCTGGTGCGATGGGCTGTTTTTCATCACTACCTTCCATTTTGAATTTACCCAGATAAATTCGATTGGGCCAAGGCATCACTTCATAATCCGCAACAGTGGGATATAAAAGCTTGGCGGTAAATGTAGCCTGGTAATTCTTTTTATAATCATCCCAGGTACGCGGCCAGTCTTCAATCGGATCTGTAAGTAAGAATATTTTTTTGCCGGTAGGTTGTATCATTGAAATCATGGAACCGTATTCGAGAAAAGCATTTTCAAAAACTCTTTCTTTTTCTACGCCATTAAAGTAAACCGGCTCTCTTGAAGTTCCTGTCCAAACCTGCGCGATGTAACCATCCACATCTTTAATAGACGCCAGACTGGCTTCAGGGCTTACAATACGCCAGGAAGAATAATTGATCAGAGAATGTGTTGGCACATAACATTTCACATCCTTCCCTACACTTTTGCTATAAGATTTGACGTAAGCAAAACATTCTTTCAATGCATTATAATAAAGATCATATTTAAGCTTAGATGATTGATAAGTTGCTTCCGGTGATTCATGTTGCGGCTTCCAATCGAACCCATAATATCTCTTCCACTCTTTTTTAAAAGCTCCGCTATATCCGGCGCGGGCCCAAAACTCTGGTTCCTCCAAATGTATTGCAGAAACGCCTGCGTCAATAGCACGCTTTAGATGCGTTTTTAGGTATTTGAGGAAATTATCTGACGGTACAGTATACGGTACATTTTTACCATGCCAGATTGTATCACCGTCTCGTTCTACCTGCCCTTCATCTAAATGGGTTTTGCCATCATACTCCCCTAAAAAGTAATCCTGATATTGCCCCCAGGCAATGCCGGTCATAAAGTGAACTTTATAACCTTTGTCTCTCCATCCTTTTACCCGTTCTTCAAATTTGCCACCTGCGTCATTAACTCCATATACAATTGCAACATCCGACCTGACATCGTAAGCTTCATTCCAGGGTGCAGCTATTTGAAAAGCTGTTTTTTCATTTTTATGATCAGGTGTGTTAATGGTTTGACCATTAACACCACCTGATATTATTAAACTGCCTATTAAGATATATCTCTTTATAATTACCATCCTGGATTTTGTATAAGTTCAAAATCATTATTAACATCTTCTATAGGAATCGGGAAGAAATAATGCCTTGTTGCAAACACTCTTGTCTCAAAAGGTTTTTTGTTATAAAAACCGGGAATCGGGGAATCAATATCAAGCCCCATAGCCGGGCCATTATCTGTTTGCGGAGCTATTTTCCAACGTCTGGTATCAAAGTAGCGTACATTTTCAAAACATAGTTCTATTTGTTTTTCCTGCCTGATAGCTTGCCGCATAGCTGCTTGTCCCGATGGTGCTGGGAGATCAGCAGAGCCATATTGTGGAACGCCAGCTCTCTCCCTAATCAAATTCAAATATTTTAAAATATCCGCGTCTCCTGGACTGGCTTCATTCAATGCTTCCACATAATCGAGATAAATGTTTGCAAGGCGCAAAAGAATGATCACGCTGTTTCCCTGATTCCAATTTTTAGTAGTCGCGCCTTTTCTCACAATGTAGCCTGTAGGAGAATAATCATTACTGGTACCTTTACCAGAATTTCCCTGAAAATATAAACGGGTCACAAAATCGCCGGAATTTGTATTTAGCCAACGCCTGTTATCGTAAGTAATATTTACATAAAAACGAGGTTCTCTGTTTACCCATTGATTAAAAGTCTGTCTATCCGTATTATCATCCGGAGCTCTAAAATTAGATGTGCCTGTAGTTGAATATCCTGAAGCGGGGTCAGTAATTGGTCTTCCGTTACTCATAAAAAACGCATCTACCTGCCTCTGTGTAGCACTAAGTCCGCCGCTACCCCTTACCTCAGAAGCAAAGCCATTGTGATATGGTGTAACCTCATAATTACGTGCATTATCATCGTCAGGCCTGCCAAAAATTGTTTCTTTATTCCAGTCTACCAATATTGCATCTCGACAAGACAGGAAGGGGTCAAAATCTCCCTCTGAATTATTAGTTCTGTAAAGATCAAAAACAGTTGGCACAAACTGAGTAATGAAATCTTTATATGCTGCCGCTGCTTTACCCCATTTGGAAGCATCATTAGATTGAGGTATTAATTGTTTGCCGTCATTATTTTTTAAACTTGCAAAATCCGTGTTTCCATTAAACAAAGGGCTTGCGGCGTATAATAGCGCCGTAGCTTTTATACCTAAAGCAATCGGTTTCGTAATGCGTGCAATATTTGCTTCATTCAAAGGTCTTACAGGTAAATCTACAGCTGCCGCATCGAGCTCCGATGTAATATAGTCTATACATTCATCTACAGTATTTCTTGGTAATTGTAATTGTTGAAAGGGAGCATCTACTTCAATCACATCGTTACCCAGCAATACCACCGGTCCATAAATACGAAATAAATAAAAATAGTAAATGGCTCGTAATGCTCTGGCTTCAGCTTTATATTGTCTTTTTTGTACATCAGTAATGTCTACAGTAACATTGTCAATGTTAGCTATAAAAAACGTTGCGTTTCTAATTCCTTTATAGTAATCACGCCAAAAATTTTTTGTAAACCCACTATTTACGTCCCAACTTCCAATATTAATCTGGTTAGATTCTACAAATCCCCATAAATATTCTGCTTCATCAGAACCTCCCGTCCATGCACCAGAGTTAAAATTACCAACAAAGCGTTGACTATGCTCTCTTGGCACAAACGAATAAACGCTGGCCAGGAACCTTTCAGCTGTTGACCTGTTCCTAAAGGTTTCTTCAAGCGTAAGCCGGTCATTCGGTATTTGATCCAAATACCTCTTGCAACCTGTAAAACTTACAGTTAAAATGAGTAATATAATTATGTATTTCATGATAAAATAATTAATGTAGTTTTAGAAATTGAGGTTAACACCTAAAGAATAAGATTTAATATTTGGATACCTTGTTCCATTCCCGACATTTACGGTACTTTCTAAATCCCAAAATTTGAACTGGCTAAATGTAAGTGGATTGAATGCCTGGATGTAAACGATCGCCTTTTTAAATACGCCTTTTATCAAATGCTGTGGAACAATGTAATCCAATTCTGCAGTTTTCAGCCTGATAAAATCAGCATCACGTAGCCACCAAGTACTGGTTTGGGTATTATTTCTATTTCTATCTTCGCCGTTTGCCAGCCTTGGATAAAATACATCCTGCCTGGGATTAGCCTCTGTCCAACGATCTTCTATATTCGAAAAAACATTTGAAATACCAGCTCCGTTTGCGAAAGGCTGGATAGCGTCTCCGGCTAAAAACACATCGGCACCATTCTGGCCTGTAAAAAGGACATTTAATTTAAATGCCTTGTAGCCCAATCCAAAACCAAAACCATATACCATTGACGGTACATCACCAAACCCTATTTTGGTTTGATCATAGCTATTAATCAATCCATCCCCGTTCAAATCTTTGTATTTAATATCGCCCGGAAGGATTAATGATTTATCTCCAGGAACAGCGCTGGCATCAATTTCCGCCTGATCTCTAAATAGCCCTTCTGCAACATATCCAAAACGAGCAAGAATGTTATCGCCGCGTCTGTCCATCCATGGGTATTTAGGTATTGGCTGATCGTTTTCAACCATTTCATCTTTATTATAGGTAAAGTTGCCGCGCAGATTAAAAGTGAACTGACCGATATTACCGTTATACTCAATGCTCCCATCTATACCCTTATTAGTAGTAATCCCTAAATTACCAAACGAGTTGGCTACTAAGCCCCATGAATAAGGGCAAAGACCCCTTCTTAAGAAAATACCTTCTCTTCTTTCTTTGAAAAAATCCACAATTAAAGAAAGCCTGTCATTTAATGTTTTTATCTCAACGCCTAAATCTTGTTTTCTTGCTTCAGCCCAGCGCACATCATAACCAAACTCTGTAACATTAATACCCGACGTATATCCATAGTCTTTGGCAAACCGATATCCTTGCACATTATCTGCAACAATAGTCAAATAACCAAATCGTCTGCCTACAATGTCACCGATACCTGTTAAACCATCAGAGTACCTGAATTTCAGGTAGGTAATCACATTTTTAACCGGTTGGAAAAACTTCTCGTTTGATGGAACCCAACCTACACCGAATGCAGGAAATGTACCGAAGCGATTTTCCGGCGCAAAAGTTTCTGAACCATTGTATCCAATATTACCTTCGATAAAATAGCGGTCATCGTAAGAATATGTTAATCTTCCCGCAAATCCTACTGATCTTTGAGGGATCGCGCTAGCAAAATCACCTGCAAACTCTTCAGACATGTCTTGAGTATAAAATAACGCTAGACCACCTACCCGGCTTTTGCCAAAAGTATTATCATAGTTCAAAGAAGATTCCCAATAAAATTTTCTTTCGCCAAAATTACTCCGCTCATAGGAAAGGTAATTACCTGACCCTACAAACGTTCTTGTAAGATTTAAAGAACCGTCATCATTTCTAGGCTTTTCAGGATCTGGGAAAAAGGTATCTTCTCTCTTACCTCTGCCTAAAACACGTCTATTTGATGCATCAAATGCAAACATTGATGTAGCGCTAAGGCCTTTGACAAGGAAGCCGAAATCCTGTGTTAGTCTAAGATTTGAAAATAACTCGTTAGTAAATTCCGTGTTATAACCTCTCCTAGTAAGATCAGCCCAAGGATTTCTGAAGCCACCATTGGGGTTTTTTCCTGGAACAAAGCCACCGGTGTATTCCAATGGATATTCTGTAGGAGGTGTAGACATAGCAGATCCAAATATATCAGTAACACCAATATAGGGCTGGTTGATATTGCTGAAGAAACCTCTGATGCCTATATCTAATTTTGTTGTACGGGTAATATTCATGTTGACATTGGTAGTAACATTAAACCGCCTAAACTTCAAATCCGCATTATAATCTTGTAACTTATCTGTGTTCATTAATCCAGTTTCGTCATAATAAGATACAGATCCATAGTACTTTAAAAAGTCGGTTCCTCCGTTAACGTTTACATTAGCTGTTCTTATACTTCCGGTGGGCTTAAACAAAGCGTCAAACCAGTCAACGTTCGGATACAATTCAGAGTCTGCGCCATTTAATGTATTATCGATGTATTCCTGGGAATATTTGGCCACCTGGCCGCGTGTGGTAAACGACTCATTGGCAGCTTCCAGGTATTGCGAAGCATTAGCCATTTTAGGTACTTGGGTAAACGTGGAGATACCCTGACTAAAATCCAAGCTCACCTGAGGTTTACCAACTTTTCCTGTTTTAGTCGTAATCAAAATAACGCCATTGGCACCGCGCACACCATATACAGCCGTACCAGCGGCATCCTTTAAAACAGTAAAGGATGCAATGTCCTGTGGGTCTATATTGTTTATACTACGCTGTACTCCATCCACTAAAATCAAGGGAGCGGATGAACCGCCGCCAAAAGTTGATATCCCACGAATCCATATATCAGCGCCACTACGGCCAGGCTGGCCGCCGCGTTGCACCCCAATAACGCCCGACAATCGGCCCGCAAGGAGGGTATTAATATTGGACACCGGCATATCTAATTCTTCGGGATTTACCGTAGACTGTGCCCCAACAACACTTATTTTTCTTTGTCTTCCAAAGCCTACTACTACTACTTCATTCATCGAGTTTTGTTCTGCTTCCAAAACAATATTTAAAACCCTGTTATCGCCTATTATTACTGCCGTAGATATATAACCTACTGCAGAAAACACAAGGCTGTCAAATTTTGATGCCTGAATGTTAAACTCGCCTCGTGCATCTGTAATTGTGCCCCTCTCTGAGCCCTGCACCTGAACTGATACATTGGCAATAAATATTCCTGCCCTATCTCTTACCAGGCCCGAAATATTTTGTGTTTCGTTTTGACTGTAGACGTATGTTGTACTAAAAAAAATCAGTAGCAACAGTACATGTAGGCCCTTGTTAGATAGCCAAACTGGACTTCTCATAAATGATACTTTAAAAATTAAAAATTGGTTTTTATTTTATGGGAACAAGCATTACCCGATTGAATATCAAACGGCTCTCTTCGTTTTCTTTTTTAAATAATATACTCACAGGTATACCCTGATCATAAATTTCTACATCACCCACATAAACATCATTCCTGTTTAAAGAAATCGCTTTCCATCCGCTGGCTTCGCGGCCTGCAGCTATATTAACACTGATCTGGTTGCTATTAATGTTCTCTTGATGCAGATATATTTTATATTTCCCCGTCTTTAATTCATTCACATTAATATTCATTGCAGCATTTTCATTCCCGGTCAACACGGCGTTGCCATCTTTTAAAACAATATTACCATTGTAAGTAAGATGTTGCATTAAGCGGGTATAAAACGTAATGGTATCTGGCTGAAACACAATAGTAGCTTCATTATCGGGGGCTGCATTTATACTTACTGGTTGGTTAGCATAATAAAATGCAACGGAGGTGTACCATACTTTTCGGTTATTTTTTTCCGGGCCGTGTTCAATGCTATGAAATATGTTTTTTGAAAAAGGGAGTTTATCAGTAATATAAAACCTGTATCCTCCGGTTCTGCTGAATGGTAAAGAATAATCAAGACAGCCATGTAAGGGTCCGCCTAATTTCTCAACCCAGCCTCCTGGTTGTGCATACCATCCGCCATTAAAATAATCTTCACTTCCTGTGCCGTGAATACTGTTATTCCCGTCTATCACGGTAGAATCATCACCTTCAAAAAATTCTGTAAAATTTGTAAACTCTGTAGCCTGGCTTTGAAGTAATGTGCCAACATAATGTCCCTTTCCAGATCCTTTCAAAAAATATGTGGCTTACCCAATGCAGGCGGACTGCTATTCCAAAAAGAATATAACTTTCCTTCTTTCTTCGGATCTCTTTTTTCATCAGTATGATAAACAGATGTCTCCAAAGAAATAGTCGGCTGATTTTTTATCGTTTCATTTTTCCTGTATACCAGCTCTAATGTGGCCGATCTGTCAAAAGGCATCGGTAAATAACAAAACAGTTTTGATGGGGTTGAGCCCAATAACATACTGTTCATGGAACGCTCACCAAAAGCATAGCCAAAAAAATCAGCAACAGGAATATTAATGGCTGCATTCTTTTCCGCGTCCCATGTAATTCTGATATCAATCTGCTTATGTATGCCTTCAAAAAATTTAGATGGCATTATTTCTATACCCAGAACCCGTCCACCATCTGTCAGGGAAGCAAATGGCAATATATCGCCTGGATTTAATGTCAGTTCTTTTTTAATACAGTTTGTCTTATCAGAGAAAATTGTGGAAACCGATTGTTCATCTCTTTGCCATAATGATGCAATACTTTTTAGCATCGATTTTTCGTTGGCAGATATTTTATTACTAAATGACTTAACGTGATAGTTTGTATTTAACTGCCTAAACTGAATTTGCAGGAACATCAGTTTATCACCACGCAGTACTATTTTACACCCTTTATTATAAGGAATAGGAATATAACTATAAAAGCCGCCAACTTTTGCTCCAGCCAATGGTGAAATGAAGGGAGCAATATTACCGGTAAACAGATCTCGAAAACGAATTGAAAAAGTGGGTATCGAAGCACCGTCGAAATAAAACTCCAATGTATCATCTGTTGGTGTTGGCGTCCATATTCTTTCAATAACTCCGCTGTTTTTCTCCTCGAATATTACAAGGTTTCCTTTTTCATCCTTTCTCAAGAAGGAATATTTCCCACTGAAACCGTCGTCATTACCGCCCGTGCGGTCGTAGGAGGAAACTTGTTTAACCTCGCTTCCTTCAAAATATTCCGGCATACGGGACACATCCTTCATTCGGTTCAACTCAGACAGGAAATCAACATCGCCAGACTGAGAGAAAAGGTTTGTGCACGGATATAATACTGCCACACCAACACAGAATAACAACAATATGCTACGCAGAATAATCATATGGCTCCTGCAATTTTGTTATCGAATCGTTAAAGAAAAATCGTTTTTGCAATACTAAAGTAACAAAGTTTTGTTAACTACAAAAATTATTTTTACAAAGATTTTCTAAGAATCACTTCTGCTTTTAGTAATGTTCCCTGCTTTGCTGGCTCGCCATGCCCATTCATTTGCAGGCAGAGGATTTCGACACCTTCCTTAGCTATTTCGTTTATGGGCTGATTTATAGAGGTTATGGCTGGTGAGTAAAGTTTAAATATTTCGTGGTCATCAAAAGACAAGACACCTACACGCGAAGGAATTTTCCATTTCAGCTCCTGCAATACTTTTAATCCTTGTATAGCAAGATAGTTGGTCGCAAAAAAATAGCGTCTATATCACTATTACTCTTTAGGAAAACTTTAATGTCATTTTCATAAGCATTTTCTTGTATCGAAAATGGCAACTCTAATATCAATTCGGGATAAAAAGATCATATTTTTTTGCTGTTGATTTGAAGGCCGCAAGTCGATCCTGCATTTGCGTTTGATCGAGTGCTGTAATAATAAAAGCTATTTTTTGATAGCCCTGTTCAACCAGCAACTGTACACCCGACTTTACGCTGCGCTTATTATCAACTAATACATAAGGGATGTCAACGTCAGCAAAATATCTATCTAAAAGCACTACTGGCTTCTTCGCATTTTTTAGTTTCAATACTTCTTCTTTCATTCCCTTAGAAGGCGTTATAATAAACCCATCCACCTGTTTATGTAGCATTCTAATAAGTTCAGATCCCTTCTTATCGTCATTTTCTGTACTGCAGTAAACGAGCCGATAACCTACACCGTGTGCAATATCTTCTATGGCTTTGGCAAGCATAGAAAAAAATCTGTTGGATATATCTTCCACTATCAAACCAATAACATGCGTTTTACCAGTACGAAGGCTAGCGGCAGATTTATTAGGAACATAGCCGGTTTCCTTAATGATCTTCCGAATTTTTTTGCCATCTCCTCGCTAATGCGCATTTCCTTTTCTTTACCGTTAATTACAAAAGAAACTGTAGAGGGTACTACGCCTGCGATTTGTGCAATGTCCTTAATAGAAAGCTGCTTCATATGTCAAGTAGTATAAATCTTTGGTTCAATCAAAATATTGGCATCCTGACCAGAGGGTGAAATCACAATAACTCTTTTAATGTGAAAACCTTATCAACATATCCACCCAGTTCAATGGGACTTTAAAGTAGAACAATGTTGATAAAACATCACTTAGGAAAATCGTTTTTGTTTATGGCAATGAAAATACTATTTTTCTTCAAAACTAAGATTCAAAAATCCTGGACGTTCATAATTTAATCAGCCGGATAACTACATGTCGAATCTGGAAACACAGCGATATTCAAACCAGATACAGTATGAGCACTAAAATATCCAAGCGCGCCTCCTATTATATTCGAGGCAGGGTTTCCCGGAGAAGCAGATTGCGAAGACCCCAACGAGCCCTGGTTTAAACTATACCAGAATAAATAATTCGGCATATCTATACATTGCAATTCTACCCGCAACTGATCGCAAGGTTTTAAAGTGTATTCATCGTTGAATATTAAAAGCTCGTCTACTACAGTTCGCCCATTAATCAAATCATCCTTTGCTACAAATATCGTGGTTTCCGGATCTCCATCTACGTATTGTATAAAGCGATAAGCATTTCCAAAAGCTGGTGGATCCTTAAATCGAATAGTGGCTATCATACGAGTTTGCCCTAAAAAACCCGCTCGGTTACAAATAGACTATCTAACGTTACCCTTTGCGGCATAGTTGATGTAGCTGTAAAAACTTTTCGTTCGTCTCCGCCAGTACCTGGATATTCAACTCTGAGGTTATAGGTGTGGCCTGGCTTTCCCGAAAACGGTGCCCTGTAAATACCACGTGTGGAGGTTTCACTTAATAATACAGCTGAGCGACCTTCGTCAGAAATAGTTACCCGGGCACCGCTGATGCCTGTTAGATTGATTGTATCATTAAAATTGCTAGTTTGCGACACCCTTACCCGACAAGTGCTATCGTCGGTTATCTCACCCTGTATCACATACCGGGGAGCCACATCTTCAATATCTACCGTTATCACTTTTTCACAACTACCTGCAAAAAAGATGGTGATAATAAGGATATATTTAAAAAAAGACTGCAAATTATTTAAACTTAAAATTATATGATATGGATGGTACAAACCTAAAAAGAGATGTTTGAACAGCCTCTGTTTTGCTTTGATCGTTTTCAGCTTGCCTGAAACTAATTATATAAGGATTTTCTCTTCCATAAGCATTGAATATACTAAATGCCAGCTCAGACCTGAATTTCTTTTTATCCTTTAACAGCCATGTGGCACCTAAGTCAAGCCGGTGATATGCAGGCATCCGATCGGCATTTCTTTTTGTATAATAAAATACCACCTGGTTATCTATAATATACTTTCCACTAGGAAATGTAACAGCATCACCGGTATAATAAATCCAGTTGGCAGCAAGATTCCATTTTCTGTTGAGTTGATAATTAAATACGATAGCAAAGTCATGTGTGCGATCCTGTCTTGCATTATACCATGCTCCGTCATTTATGCCATCGATCTTTCTTTCTGTTTTTGACAAAGTATAACTTATCCAACCCGTTGCTTTACCTGCTTTCTTTTTAAGAAAAACTTCCCAACCATAAGCACGCCCAATGCCAAACAATATTTGCGATTCAATAGCATCGTTTGTAAAAACATCAGCGCCAGTCCTGTAATCTATCTGGTTTTGCATTTTTTTATAATAAGCTTCCGTAGAAAACTCATATCTGTTTCCAGAAAAATTTTTATACCATCCCACAGAAACCAGATCGGCAATTTCCGGCTTTATAATATTGGTACTGGCCAGCCATTTATCGGTTGGAGCACCGGTAGTAGAATTAGACATCAAATGAAGATTCTGTACATTTCTTACATAAGAAGCCTTAACTGATGTGGTTTGATTAATAATAAAACTTGCAGCTAAGCGAGGTTCTATATTGATATAGTTCTTTACCAACTCCCCTTTGCTATAATGAAGCGTATCGGTTACGTTTCCGTTGTCATCAATTTCATAAAAATCGCCTTCGCCTAAAATAGCAAAAGACGATACTCTTGCACCATATGTTACATTAAGCCAGGGAGCCGCTTTCCATGTATCCGTTGCATACAAAGCATTCTCCCACGAAAACCTGTCCTGCAAATAAAAATTATTGAAGCTTGCTGTTCCTGAAGAAGTAACATCACCTGGTTTTATTTTGTGGTAGGTAGAATTGAAACCAAAGCGAAGCGAATGCCGGCTACCTGCATACCACTGAAATTCCTGTTTCAGGTTAAGGTCCCTGATCTTCGAATAAATATCAAGATCGTTATTGGGATTGTTAATATTTATGTTATAATCAAAATCGCTATAAATAAAAGATGTATTCGAAAATAAGCGGTTATTAAATATGTGGTTCCATCTTACCGTACCGGTTATATTACCCCAGTTAATGCCAAACTGCTGATCGAACTTTAAATAATCCCGGCCAAAATATCCCGATACATAAATGTTATCCCTTTCTCCAATTTTATAATTGAACTTAGCATTGTAATCGTAAAAGTAAAGTTTGTTGTTCCGGATCGCACTATCCTTTGCCAACGGAACAAAAACATCTGCATAGGTTCTTCTACCCGAAAGCAAAAATGAAGATCTGTTTTTTTGTATCGGCCCTTCTAAATTTAATTTAGCAGAAATAATGCCTATGCCGCCGCTCAGTTCATAGTTCTGATTATTGCCCTCATTCATTTTCACATCCAACACAGAAGATAATCTGCCGCCGTATTGCGCCGGCATACCACCTTTGTAAACGGTAATATCTTTAACAGCATCAGAATTAAAGGTAGAAAAGAAGCCCAACAGATGTGAAGCATTGTAAACCTGCGCTTCATCCAAAAGAATAAGATTCTGATCAGCGCTACCACCTCTTACATAAAACCCGCTGTTTCCATCACCCGCCTGCTTTATCCCTGGCAACAACTGAATAGCTTTTAAAATATCCCTTTCGCCCAGTAACATTGGAATGCTTTTAACTTCTGTCATCGTCAGGCGCTCAACGCCCATCTGCGTTCCGGTGATTGTCCTTCCTTTTCCTGAAGCAGATACGGTAACATTTTCCAGATCTTTAACCTCGTCGGGTAATAAAATATTTTTTGAAATATCCTGATCTAGTTTGATGGTATCAACAAAAGTGGAGAAACCAATTGCAGAATATTCAATTTCGTAATCTCCTGCTGGCAATGTGATAGAATAAAAGCCATATTCGTTACTACTCGCACCTTCGCCCCCCCTCACATTTCTTATACTTGCATTGATAACAGTTTCGCCGGTTCGCTGTGAGCGAACAGTTCCACTAAGTGTAAATTTCTGTTGGCCGTAACCAACAGCATTCCATAGGACCAGAAGAAATAAAAAAACGACCTGCTTCATTGTTTAACAGGCCGAAAGATAATTGATAAACGTGAGAAGCGTTACTGTTGTTTTGTTATTTTTTTGTACCCAGCTACAGTGCATATGGCATCGATATTGCCACGCTCGTTTTATCGTCCCGATTATAACTCACCTAAGCGTCATTATGAGCGAAGCGAAGCCGAACAATCTAATCTTATAGCGAAAGCACATGTCAAGAGTTCAACAATTTCTCCACCCCTGCTTTCAGCCGCTCGGTCAGAACGACGAACCCAGTCATGTTTTTGGGTATCAACTAAGATATTACCGAAAAACGCCAGCTTCTTTCAAAATACTCACCAGCTTTCAGGTCGTTAATACCTTCCTTATCAACAAGCTGTTGGTTACTTTCTACACTATCAGCAATACCGCACCAGGGTTCTATGCAAACAAAGTCAGCATTTTTGGCTGCCCAAATACCCAGATAAGGAAAACCTGTAAAATCAAATTCTAATCCCTTTCCGGTTTTGACCGACAACAGACTAACCTTATTACTATTAAGATGTTTTAAAACAATAGCATCTGTATAAAACAATTCTTTCTGTAACGGTAGTTTATTGGTGTGGTTCAACAAGGGTTCGGTGCCGGTTTTTAACAGTCCTCCATCCAATAGCCATCTACCTGCATTTTCGTTTTGATCAAACTCCAAAACATAATCTTCGTATTGATCGCCTTCGAAAATAGGTGCTTTAAAAGCCGGATGGCCGCCTACGGAAAAGTACATGACTTGTTTGTTTATGTTATGCACTTTGTAGGTCACTTTCAAACTCTTTTCAATCAAAGCGTATTCAACATACAATTCAAAATGAAAAGGATACTTATCAAGAGTGTTTGCGTCGCTTTTCAGCAAAAACAATAAAGTGTCATCCGTTTGCTGAAATAATTCAAATTCCATATCACGGGCAAAACCATGGCGAGGCAAATTATATTGCTGGCCATTATACAAATATGTATCGTTTTTTAACGCGCCGACAATGGGAAAAAGAACAGGGGAATATTTAGGCCACTCCGGACCGGCATTCCACATATATTGTTGCCCTGTTTCTACGTCTTCAATACGCTGTAGTTCTGCACCTTTTGAGGCGACTGAGATTAGTAGATTGTTATTTTGAATGGTATAAATCATAGTTTATTTTATAAACCTTCGAGGTTTTGAAAACCTCGAAGGTCTCAACGGTCGCGTCGTTAGCTCGATGAGTTATAATCCGAACGATGAAGAGTGCGACGCAACAAAGATGCCATTTGCACTGCAGTTGGTATCACAATAAAAAATCAGCAGCTATTACACACCGCTAAAAATAGTAAAGCCGCCATCAACTTTTATCGAAGTGCCGTTGACAAATGTTGACTCATCGCTAAGTAACCATATTAACGCGCCTGTAAGTTCATTGGGGTTACCAAATCTTTTATAAGGTGTGCTGCGAATTACTTTATCACCTCTATCAGTGTAAGATCCGTCTTCATTGGTTAGTAATCTTCTGTTTTGTTCTGCAAGGAAAAAGCCAGGAACCAAAGCATTCATTCTTAATTTGTCTCCATAACGATTGGCCATTTCAACAGCAAACCATTTTGTATAAGCTTCAATTGCTGTCTTTGCAAGACTATAACCCAAAACCCTTGTTACTGCTCCATGTGCGGCCACAGAAGATATATTAACAATGCTACCGCGCTCAGAAGTTTCGGCCATTGCTTTTCCAAACACCTGAGTAGGTAATAAAGTACCAAATAAGTTCAAGTCCATCACTTGTTTTAAGGCATCTATATTAAGTTCAAAAACCTTGTCATCCGGCTGTACTACAGCGCCTGGCTGATTACCGCCTGCAGCATTTACAAGACCATCAACCTTTCCGTACTTATCGAGCACTTTCTTAAGCGCTGCTTCCAATTGCTGCTGGTTACTTACATCTGCAATTAGTGCGATGGCCTTACCACCGGCGCTTTCAATTTCTGCAACTCTTTCCTCTGCCACTTTTTCATTGCGCCCCAAAACCCCTACAGTTGCGCCTTGTGCCGCTAAATCTTTAACAAAAGAATGACCCAATACGCCGGTTGCACCTGTAACGATAATTACCTTACCTGC
Source organism: Paraniabella ginsengisoli (assembly GCF_022513635.1). Taxonomy (GTDB): domain Bacteria; phylum Bacteroidota; class Bacteroidia; order Chitinophagales; family Chitinophagaceae; genus Niabella; species Niabella ginsengisoli. Next base: position 167,931 of record NZ_JAKWBL010000003.1, read on the forward strand.
GAGAGAAAATTTTGTGTTGCTCATAATTTAATAATCTTTTTTTTAATTGTATAATGCATCAGTAAACTTACTGTCTCCGTCCTCCTCTTTTATAACAGTGCCATTTGGCTGGGGCGTAAAAGTAAGAATACTTATTTTTTGTTTTGTTTTATTTAATCTCATCAGGCGCATAGTACCGCTTCCGCCGTTTCTATCTTTTGCACCACTGTATGGAGGGCTTTGCCTCGATTGATAATCGGACAAATAAGTTTTTATTACATTTCCGTTATGCGTGTCTTTCCGAAAACCTTCACCCGCTATATGGCCGCCTAACATTAAAAACACGTTAGGATGATTCTTAGCCATTTCATAAATTCCTTTTCCTTGTTTAGTGAAATTACTTTGCTGGCTGTTATCTCCGTCACCAGGTTTATCACCGCTTGTTGTAACCTTTGGTCGGCTCAGCGTGCTGTGTGCCACAAGGATAGCTTTTCTATCTGAGTTAGCTGCTAATACACTGTCGGCCCAGTTTAGCATTCGTTTTTCATAATCGGCGCTATATCCTTTACTTCCCGATTGATTGAAAGGGAAATACATCACCAAAAATTTTTCGCCATTGGCTGAAAAAACATCAAAGTGTGTTTCGGTATTATTGTTATTTCTAAGGCGCCGCCATACCATGGCCTGTTTCCAAAATGAGTTTTGCCAAAATGTTTTGTGTATTGTGTAGTATCACTCCCCAAAGATGGTGTACCATTTGGCGATTGATCGTGATTGCCAACAGCCAGGCCATAAGGCACACCTGTTGCATCGAGCCTGTACATCGTGCTTTTGGCGCGTTCCCATTCAGAAGGTGCGTTATGATCGGTGATATCTCCTAAATGAATAATGTAAGCAATTTTTTCTTTTTTATAATTTTTGAGAATCCAGTCAATTTGATTTTGAAACATCTGCATGGATCCGCCGTGTCGCAGCGCAGTGTAATATTGTGTATCAGGTAAAACTGCGATAGAGCTATACTCATCTCCTTTTTCAATTCCATACTCAGTAAGCAGCGAAGTTGACTTACAGCTAAAAATGCTAACAATAAAAAACAGCAAGAAAATCTTTCGGTTCATAAAAAATGATTTAGAGGTTAAGAGTCAAAATGGTTGCAATAATAATAGCGATAATTAATCTTTCACAGATTTGTTTGTTAAGAAATTATCATATAACATATTCGACAGACCTAAAAGCTATTAGTTTAATGTAAGACTTATAACGCTTAGCTTAGGAAGCTTAACAACCAGCTCTCCCTTCTCTATTGAAGCACCTTTAAAAGGAACCGGCACCACTTTATTTTTGTTTTCGAAAGTATTGATATCATTAAATTTTTCGGAAGTTAATATGCGACCATCTACAGATTTATAAGATTTTCCCTTTAAAGCAGCTTTGATCATAATATCCTTATTGGCATCAATATTTACAAGCGTAATGTGAATTTTGCCTGTAGAGTCAAGCGATGCAGACGCATTGACTGCAGGAATTTTATTTTCACCATTTACATAATCTGGTGCTGTAAAACTGAATGGTACCAATTTAGCATCCATATGTTTTGTGTACAGGTCGAACACATAATAAGTAGGTGTTAATAGCATTTCCTTCCCTTTTGTAAGTACTATAGACTGAAGCACATTCACTGTCTGTGCCAGGTTAGCCATTTTAACGCGATCAGCATGGTTATTAAAGATGTTTAAAGTAGTACCTGCTATCAACGCATCTCTCAAACTATTCTGTTGATATAAAAATCCCGGATTCGTACCCGGTTCTACATCAGTCCAAATGCCCCATTCGTCCACCACCAACGCCACACGCTTTTCCTTATCATACTTATCCATGATTGCCGAATGCTTCTGCACAAGTTCTTCCATGTGCAGGCAATTTTTCATAGTATTGAAATACTGAGTTTCATTAAACTCAGTTGCAGAGCCTTTCTTTCCCCAATCACCAGTTGGTAAAGTATAATAATGCAGTGTAACACCCCACATTTGATGGCGCGGAATATTTTTCATCAATACTTCCGTCCACCTGTAATCGCCCGCATTAGCGCCACTGGCAATTTTCTTCAATGGCGCACCGGGATAATTTCTTGCGTATGTTGCGTATCTTTTATATAAGTCGGAGTAATATTCAGGAGTCATATTTCCACCACAACCCCAGCTTTCATTTCCAACACCCCAATAAGTAACTTTCCAGGGTTCAGTGCGTCCATTTTGCTTTCTTAATTCAGTCATTGTACTTTGTGCTGGTGAGTTAAGATATTCTACCCACTTTGCCATTTCTTCAACGGTTCCGCTACCTACATTGCCCGCCACATATGGCTCTGTATTCAACAACGTACAAAGTTCCAGGAACTCATGGGTTCCAAAACTGTTATCTTCTGAAACACCGCCCCAATTAGTATTCACCATTTTAGGGCGCTCTGAAGGTTTGCCTATTCCGTCTCTCCAATGGTACTCATCAGCAAAGCAACCGCCCGGCCAACGCAGATTAGGAATGTTGATTTTTCTTAATGCTTCTACAACATCAAGCCTTATACGTCCTTGTTTTTTACATCCAGTTTCTCATCTACCCAAAAACCGTCATAAATACAACGTCCCAAATGTTCAGCAAAATGACCATAAATATGTTTACTGATTACCGCGTCGGCATCATCTGTATTAAGCGTTGCCGTGACAGGTGTCTGCGCATAGATGCCTGAAAAAAGACAACGTAAATAAGTAATAAAAATGCTTTCTTCATCAGTATATTTTTATTTTGGCTTGATGCGATAGTAACCTGTCATTATCGAAGAACGAGATATATAGCTTATTCTATGGCAATTGCTTTTTTAATTGTTTTTGGGACAATTGAAAATATACAATTAATTCAAACTTGCAAAACGAAAACGTTTGAAGTATATTTTTCATGCTTTATTGAGAAATAACAGCACCTGATTGTAATTGCTTCATCGCTTTCGCATAACGTACTCCTAAGGTTCTGGCTGATGGTGAATCAAAATGCGTGCTGTCACCCTTATGTTGCAGGCCTTTTGCAGAAACAACCATTGTATGGGGTATAACATCTGGTAACTGATCAATAAAAGCATTGATATGATTCTTCCTGCTGAAGTAACCAATTTCACCAGCAATAAACGGCAATTCAGGCTGATCCAGATCGCTACGGAGGCGCTTTACTAAAGCCACTAATTGAGGTAAATATTTAGTCGCTTTATCAGGATTATTATCCGATTCCCCCTGGTGCCAAAGTATTCCTTTTAACACACCTTTCTGCATCGCAATTTTAGTTCTTCGTATAGCATCATCATAAGGATGCGCAGAAAGGTAAGACTCGCCGGGCTGCCATACTTTTATAGGAGACCCGCCCCAGGCACATGGAACCAAACCAATTTTAATCCTTGAATTCTTTTCTAACATTGCGTTAGCAAAACTTAATCCCGGCCCAACCCCTACAACCTTAGGTTTATCAAAGTGTACCGGATCTTTGGCAATTACCCATTGATTTAAAGAATCCAGCATTACTATTTTTGAATTACTAGTGGCACCAAGCTCGTCTAATGGGCCACGGCCCGCCATATTAGATTGCCCTATTAAGAGATAAAGATGAAAATTACTATCAGGTGGATCTGCTTGTGCAAAAGAAGATATACTTATAAAAGTGAACAATGCTAAGTTCAGGAGTTTCCTATACATGGCTAACGCTATTTGATGTTACAGTTTTTTATCGTTTATAACTACATTGTTTAGAACAAAGTTTTCAATATAGTCTTTATGAACTGTAGAATCTTTTATCGCTTTTATTATCAAGTTATCAAATGTAAATGCAGAAAGCTTATACTGATCGGATTTCTTAACATTAAATACGATATCACAATTGAGCGTCAGGTTTCTCATGGTAATATTACTTGCATAAGACATCTTTATTCCTGATTCTCCTTTCAAATCGAAAAACTGTGTCCAGGGATTAATGTCGAGCATGTTAGTTGCATAACCTGTAATGTCTTCTATTAAAATATATTCATACAGTTGCGGTGTATCCGGGCGCATTTTTAAATGCAGCAATCGTTTGGCATCTTCTACTTTCGATCTCCGAAAAATAATATTTCTATTGTGAATAGATTCACTACCACAGGTGAGTGCACTATGACAAAAACCGTAGGTATTATCTTCAATAATAATATTGTAGTTTCCACCATTGACGCTGTCCTTATCAGCATTTGGCCCTTTACCACCTTTAAGCGCTACTGCATCATCGTTTACAGACATGTAGCAATTTTTGATAAGCACATTTTTGCAGGCATCAAGATCAACAGCATCGGAGCTGGGCGCTTTTACGGGTGCAAAAGGAGCATAGATATAAAGGTTTAACAACTTTAGATTTTCACATTTGTAATAATGGGAGGTCCAGAAAGGAGAATTGATCAACCGGATACCTGACACTTGTACATTTTTACTGTTTGAAACATACAGGACACGCGGACGCATCTCATCCATGTTGGTACATCTGGGATTAAACTGTCGACGTAACCAAAACGATTTCCAATAACGCAAGCCATTACCGTTTAATGTGCCCTTACCTGAAATAGTGAAGCCGTCTACTTTATCAGCATTTACTAAAGCAGCAAAATACTTCAAAGTCTGCCCTTCCATGCGCGTCATTACGATCTCAAAATTGCTAATATCGTCGCTGCCTTTTAGCACAGAGCCTTCTTCTAAATATAAATGAGTGCCGGGTTTAAAAAAAGAGAGCCACTTAAATAAATACCTTTTGGAACAACAATTACACCGCCGCCAGCATTATATGCTTTATCAATAACAGCTTGTATACTTTTCGTCTGGCAAATATTGCTATCGTTAATAACACCATGATCGGTAATCTTATATATTTTCCCCAACTTGGTTATATCGGTTTCTGCAGTTTGCCTAAACCAATCAGGAATAATACTTCCATCAGGAAACTTATCCTGTGCAAGAGATATATTAGTGAAGCAAACTAAATACAATAACAGGATCTTAATCGTTTTATGTACCATAATATTATTTAAATCATTAGTTCTGGCGGATACTAATTTAAGGTTGTTTAAACTTTCAGACAAAAGCATTTTATGTTCGCCCGATTTTTTTAGTTAACATTGACAAGTATCGGGTGTGTATGCAGGCCGAATTATAATTGAAAGTTGAAGAGTGCGATCCTTCAAAAAGCCCGTCCGACCGCCCATCAGGACGGGCTTAGGATAAACTGCCACGATTTTGTGCCTCATCCGTCTGCGATAGGTGGACACCTTCTACTGAAGGAGAAGGAAGCGGAAATGGAGCTTAATTATAATCGGGACGATAAACCGAGCCTGCCCGAAAGAATTCATTCAGGCGGGCGTGGCAACGAAGATGCCATATATTTACTGACCGATCCAAAATTCAGTATTAATTTTCCGCTGCTCATTTCTTGACACTTGTTGTTTCTTTAATGAGTTTTGTTTTTAAAAACTTACGAATTGGCGTGTCAATAAATACGACAACTCCATACGATAACAGGATAAGAAATAGAGCTCCAGCGATAACTATTGTAGACATTTGTTGCATGCCAGGCTTTTCCTTTTCGATATAGCTTAAAACCATCCAAAGGATCGGATAATGTATCATATATAGCGGATAAGAAATATCGCCTAAAAATTTGCACAGTTTATCCTGTTGTTTTGAAAGATAAGATCCAGCACCAAGCGCAACTAATAAAGGAAAATAAAATATAACAATAACCGGGTCAACGATAAAGTTAGTGGCTTCTGAAAAAGGAATAAAAAAACTGCTGCCAGTAAAATACACATCACCGGAAAGGCGATCTTTGATTTAATAATATAGCCCAAACGGTAAACCAGCATGCCAGCAAGAAAGGAATAAAAAATACGAGTACCACCTCCCCAAAAGTTATCTCCTCCCCAACCAACGCCCAAATAACCGGATTGATACGATTCAATACAAAGCAGGATAGCTGCAATACCTGTGAGTATCCAAAGTATTTTATTCTTTAGCCTAAATAGAATGATGGCATAAAAAACATTTGCGATATACTCCCAAAACAAGGACCAAGTGGGCGGATTGAGATGGAAGAAATTAAAGTAGCGTTCGGGGACAGTTGGAAATGGTATAAGGAAACAGGATGCTATAAACATAAGCGCTGTCTTTCCATTGCTATACATACTGGAGAGATCGCTGAAAGGATCAAAAATAAAAGTAACCAACCCCAATATGGAACCTATCATAACAAGCGGATGAAGCCTTATTAATCTTAATTTCAGGAAAGCCAAAATACCAATCTTTTTAACCCTGCTGTCGTAAGCGTAGGCTATAACAAATCCTGACAAACAAAAGAAAAAATCTACAGCCAGATGGCCATGAGCGATAAAATTATCATGATAATCAGGAACTACAAACTCCATGAAATGATAGACAACTACACATATTGCAGCTATTCCGCGCATTCCATCCAATACTTTGAAATGCTGCTTTGTGGCCATGAGTTGCGGGGACAAATCTTGAGACATTTTTTGTTTATTTAAGCAATCTAAATATAGACGCAAACATAGTTTAGCTAAATAACTTTGATATTCTATTTTGATTCAATAATAATACAAATCGTCTCAAAATTGCATCACTAAAAAAGCAAACATTATATAAATTGGAATTAATAATACTTTTATTCACTTCGAAATAAAAATCAGCAGCTACAGAGAAATTAATTTTCAAAGAAAACAAATGTGATTTATTATCTTGACAAAGATCGTAACTCAAAAACCATAAACTGATAAAGAAAAAATCAAGTAATGAAATATTTCTTCTTAATTCTAATTGCTTTCGTTCAATTATTGCAAACAGGATGTTCTCAAAAGAAAGATGAAAACAAATCTTCTTTAACGGACCATCATACTGAAATGATACCAGAAGAAAAAGATTATCAAAAAATAAATAATAATCTGGATAATTATACGATCAGAAATTCAGAAGAAGATTTAGAAAACTTCCGTTTGAAAAAACCTGTTTATTCCATCAAATATTATAAAATCGAAGACTCCAAAAACAATCCAAAAGAAGTCAAAAAAATAAATGGCAAAGATTTTTACCTACAGTCTTATACAGAATATTTAAAAGACGGGCGCAAACGTTATAAAGAATACATTTATGATCATATCAAACGAATTGAGAATTTTCATTACGATGAGCATTTCGCAAACCTGATTCTATTGCATAGGATTGAGCCCAATCCTGAAAATGAAAGAAATTATTACAACATCTTAAATTATCACCCCAACAAAATATTGAAAGAAGATATTTATTACCGGACTTACAAAGGAACAGATTTTGACTTTGAAGGGTTTGCTACATACGACTTTCAAAAAATAAAAGATTCGATTGTAATTAAAGTTAAAGAAATTGGCTACGATACCATCCCCGACCCGGAAGACATCTACACTTTCATCGATACAATGCTCATCAAAACAAAGCCGCTTTATCAATCCAAAAAACAATATTTCAAATGGATCGCATCAAAGTATCATCCTTTCAAAACAGAAGGTTACGTATTTGATGATCGGGATGTTGATTACGAATATGATGAAAAAGGATTTATAAAATCAGAAACCTGGATCAAAAATGGAGCTTTGGAAAACAAAACAGAATATGAATATAACGAAGATTATACCGAAAGAATTGAGCAGGATTATCACATGCGTGGAACTGAAAAGTCAACTAAACATATCAAAAAATATAATAAGCATGGCGACTTGATTTCCGAGCAGATCATTGAATATACAGGGAACCAACTCAATCCTTATGTTTATGAATACGTTTATGATGAAAACGACAATTGGATTGAAAAGAAAAAATTCAGCATCAACTTAAAAGAAGAAAATAAGAAAGAGTTGCTACAGCATGAAATACGCGAGATAATTTATTTCGGAAATGATTCCAAAATCCGTGAACTGAAATTGCCACAATTTTCAAAAAAGATTGATGAAGTACGTGCAGACATTCCCAAACTTGCCCAACAAAAGCAACAATCTATTAATGAATTTAATGAAGCTGTTGAAGCAGGAAACTACGACTCGAAGATTACAAAAACGGAAGCAACATCGTTAGAAGATTTCACGCCAAAATTTTGGAAACTTAAACAAACAGCCTTAGGCGATTTGGACAATCAGCCCGGCGATGAAGCGGCAATCGTTTATGAAACGCCCGTTCCCGGCGACTTAGGTTTCGCACAGGCTTTGGCTATTTTCAAAAAAACAGAAAACAAATGGAAGCTTTGGCATCAATCTTTTTCTCCTGTTTTGGGTACGCAAAATGGCGGCATGATGGGAAATCCATTTGAAAGTATATCTATTTCCAACCGAACTATTATCATTCATCATTTTGGCGGCAGTCGGCAAAAATGGAACTACACACATATATACCGCTACCAAAACAATGATTGGTATTTGATTGGTGCGGGCGTACATTTTGGTGCACCTTGCGATTACTTTGTAGGATTGGATTATAATTTATCAACAGGAAACATAGTTGCGGATTATGCACAGGAAATTTGTGACGATGAAAACCCAGACGAAAGAGCATTAAAAGAATGGAAAGAAACTTTTAAAAGAAAAATACCATTGCCCAAAATGGATATGTTTACACCCGGAGACAATCGTGTAGAAATTCCAAATCAGGATTATGAAATGTATTATTAATATCCTTTTGTTTAAATTTATTGACGGATTAAACCTGATGAAAACAACAATCTATCGCAATGACTGCAAAAACATTTTTTTCTTCCTTTTGTGTCTGCAATTTACAACTCTAATCCAGGCTCAGGATACGATTTATTTTGACAAAGACTGGAAACAGACAACAAAGAGCATCATTCTTTTTATCGGCTGATGCCTTTGCAAAAAGAAGGCGAAATGTTATTACTAAGAGATTATTATAAAAATGGAATTATTCAATTTCAGGGATACATGAAACCTGAAAATGAAGATACATATATTGGGGATGCTTATTGGTATGACGAAAATGGATTTGATAACGGAATGAAACAAAGCATCAACAAATCTTCACTTAACGAATTGATTTATTACAATAAAGATGGAACCATTTGGCAAAAGATTGAATACAACAAAGAGGGAGAGAAATCAAAAATCACTACATATCTAAACGGAAAAGAACTTTTTCGGGAAGTATCACAAATTCTGATCGATACAAAGGAGTATTTAGTCCGAAAATTCCGGACTCTTATTATGATCGATCGGAAATGGATGAAAAGATACCAACTTATACTCCCGTTCCTCCTATCGCGGGAATAGAATCTTCTGAAAAAGCTTATCAAACAAAACCAAAGGAATATTATTTTGAAGTAGTTTATTGGACAAACGGAACGAAAGCAAAAGAATCAAAATTTGAATTGACTGAATACGGCAATAGGGCAATGAACGAAGAAAAATATTGGGATGAAAACGGAAAGCTAATCAGTGAAATTAATTTCAAAAATATACCAAAAGACAAGAAGTATCTTCAAATAGAATATTACACAAGAAACAATTTTGCAGTACAACTTAAACAAAAAAGAGAATTAAGCAATCAAGAATTTGATGGCATTTCAACTTATTATAATGCTGATGGCAAAATTCAAAAAACGGTAAAATATATTCACGGTACAATATCAGAAGAAACTTCATTTGAAAATGGGAAGTCAACAATGTCGTATTACCAAAATGGCGAGCCTTATGAAGGTATTTTCACTAACGTAAGTAGCGATAAATTGACAACTTACACACTCGTAAAAGGTAAAAAAGAAGGAAAAGTAATAACCCAAAATACAAAGACTAACACACTCTTTGCGCAAGGAATTTATAAAAACGGTTTGCCGATTGAAGGTTCATTTTATTTCGATGAAGAGCCCGTAAAATTATTGCAATATAAAAATGGGAAACAGGAAGGCATTCAAAAAGAATTTACCAATTGGAATGATGAACTAAAAGAAGAATATGAAATGAAAGCCGGAAAACGGAATGGCTTCAGAAAAATTTATGAAGACGGAAAATTGAAATACGAAAGCGTGTATAAAAACGATGAAATCTTCTCAGGTAAAATCTGGGAGGGTGAAGATGAATTAACATACGTTGATGGACAACTGATGGAAAGAATTGTATTAGGATCTGATTATGACAGAGGAATTTCGATCATTGAAAAGTTTGAAAATGGAGAAATCAGTTCTGTTGAATATTTCAATTTTACAATTAAAGAAAAGCCCCAGGAAAGCTATAAGGGAAAATATAAAAACGGCAATCCTTTTCACGGATATTTTGCAAATCAGATAATCGTTGATAAGATTTATTTGATTGATTATTTTGAAAACGGAAAAATCAAATATCAATATTCGTTTGACATCCTTGAACAACTGGAGGGTTATCGTCATTACATTTATAACCATAAAGCTGAATTTGAAAATGGCAAAGTCCTAAACGGAGCGGAATTTATACCTCCCACCAAAAATGGTTTCCTGAAAATAAATTATAAGAATGGTGTTGCAGATGCGCTGGAAATTAATCTCTTTGCAATGCATTATTTTAATAGAATCAACCAATCCGCAATGAGAATGAAATTTTGGTAACCGAGCTACAATCGCCTTACAAAGTGAAGATTTTTCCGAAAGACAGCATAATCACGGCAAGTTTGTATGAAAATGAAAAATGGATCAAAACTAAAGTAGCAGTTTCAGAAGTGAAAGAAAAATCACCTAATTCCAGTACGCATTATTACCTTAAAAATAACCAGGTAAACACTTTTTCAATTACGCGAAACCCCGAAATGGAATTAGAAGGTGTTGATACAAACGATTTGAGTTTTCAGATATTTTCTATATTTCCCATTATGATAAACTCATTAGATGCTGTAATGAATAAATTTATAGATGTCGGAAAGTCAGGAAATTTTGATCATTTTACTGAACTCAATCAAGGAACGTTTTTTCCATTTTCGAAGCATGATTATTTAAGTTCACTAGAATATGATGAAAAAGGAAATGCAGGTTTCGGTATTAAAATCTCACAAGAAAAAAACGGCGAAATTTTATTGGAAGGAGTGGAAGATAGCCAAGTTAAAAAATCAATGAAAGTAAAATCGATTGCCGATTTAACTGCAAATAATAAAAAAGTACTTGAAGATTTTATGCATAGATTACTGAATGAATAAATGCGGATTGGGTTGATTTTTATTATTTTGATTGATGCCAATAAAAATATGATTGTGAAAGCAAAAATGGAGAAACCAGTTAATTTGATTTCTCCATTTTAGTGCCCGAGACTGGATTCGAACCAGCACGCCGTGTTAACAGCGCTACCACCTCAAGGTAGTGCGTCTACCAATTTCGCCACCCGGGCTTTTATTCAATATATGTAAGAACTAGAGGCTTGCGAAGTTAGGTAAAGAACCTTTGAATATTGTTGAAATTGGTCGAAAAATTGTTTTACAATATTCAATTATATTAACCTTTTCATCCTCTAATCATCAAGTTTCAACACCGCTAAAAACGCTTCCTGAGGAACTTCAACATTGCCTATTTGGCGCATACGTTTTTTACCTTCTTTCTTTCTGCTTTTCTAATAACTTACGTTTACGGCTAATATCACCACCATAACATTTTGCTGTAACGTCTTTACGCATCGCAGAAATATTTTCGCGCGCCACTATCTTAGCGCCAATAGCAGCCTGAATAGCAATCTGGAACTGTTGACGTGGTAATAATTCTTTTAGCTTTTCGCAAAGCTTACGACCAAATTCATGAGCACGGCTACGATGTATTAATGCACTTAACGCATCCACTTTTTCGTTATTAAGCAGTATATCCATTTTTGCAATATCACTATCGCGGTAACCCATCGGGTGATAATCGAAAGATGCATACCCACGCGTTTGCGATTTCAACTTATCATAAAAATCAAATACGATTTCCGTCAATGGCATCTCAAACACAAGCTCCACGCGGGTTGTAGTTAAATAACTTTGGTTTACCAATATACCACGTTTACCCAAACACAAGGTCATGATATTACCAATATATTCAGGCTTGGTAATAATTTGCGCTTTGATAAATGGCTCTTCTATCCTATCTGTTTTTACGGGATCGGGAAATTCAGAAGGATTATTTACAATTATTTTCTCACCCTTCGTAGTGTGGCCTATAAAACTCACGTTGGGAACGGTAGTAATAACAGTTTGGTTAAACTCACGTTCCAGGCGTTCCTGGATAATTTCCATATGCAGCATTCCTAAAAATCCGCAACGGAAACCAAAACCCAGCGCCTGAGAGGTTTCAAGCTCAAAGGTTAAAGAAGCATCATTTAACTGTAACTTGTCCATACAGTCGCGCAGTTCTTCAAACTCATCTGTATTTACCGGATAAATACCTGCAAATACCATTGGCTTTACTTCTTCAAAACCCTTTATCAGCGTGGGATTGGGATTATTTGCCAGTGTAATGGTATCACCCACTTTCACCTCCTTAGCATTTTTAATACCCGTAATAATATAACCAACATCACCCGCTTTTATCTCTTTCTTCTCGGTCATTTTCAACTTTAAAATGCCGATCTCGTCTGCTTCATATTCTTGCCCGGTACTTACAAATTTTACTTTATCTCCTTTCTTAATCGCACCGTTTAAAATTCTATAATAAACTATAATTCCTCTGAAACTATTGAAAACACTATCAAAAATCAAAGCCTGTAATGGTGCGCTTTCGTCGCCTTTAGGCGATGGAATTCTTTCTACAATTGCTTCCAATACTTCTTCAATACCTAATCCGGTTCTTCCGCTCGCCAATAAAATTTCTTCAGACTTGCAACCTATCAACTCAATGATCTGATCTTTCACTTCTTCTATCATCGCCCCATCCATATCAATTTTGTTGATAACGGGAATGATTTCCAGATTATTTTCAATTGCCAGATACAAATTGCTGATGGTTTGTGCCTGAATACCCTGCGTTGCATCAACCAGCAACAGCGCACCTTCGCAGGCGGCTAGCGCACGGCTAACTTCGTAACTAAAATCTACGTGGCCAGGCGTGTCAATCAGATTTAATGTATAGTCATCCCCCGCCTTTGACTTGTAATTAATTTGGATCGCATGGCTTTTAATCGTAATACCTTTCTCTCGCTCCAGGTCCATATCGTCCAGCACCTGATCCATCATGTCACGATCGCTTATGGTATTTGTAGACTGCAAAAGCCTGTCGGCCAAGGTACTTTTACCGTGGTCGATATGCGCAATGATGCAAAAATTCCTAATATTCTTCATTTTCTAAAACCCGCTTTTGGGCGTGCAAAGGTACAATAAATTACGATGTAAGAAGTGCGATGTACGAATTGGCTTTTTTAATACCAGCTTCAGTACAAATGGCATCGAAATTGCGTCGCAATCACTTCATCTTCAGTACAATTATCATCTTTCCTAAACTAAGCTATCGGTTTTCCGGAAACTGCGTATCCGGTTATTATTATTGAACCCCTTCGGGTTCAGCATAAAAATCTTACACACTGTTATTTAAAATCCTTAACAATTTTACATTTACTTTACACACTTATTAAACGCAGCATCCATGCAGTATTTCGAAGGGGCATCTATTACCCATATTTGTGTACATAAGGTTGGAAATCAATCAGAGGAAGAGTATTTAACACTATCAAAAAAGGAACTGGCCATTGATCCGGAAGTGAAGGATTTGTTAGCCGCCTATTTTATAAAGCCTTTCAAATCGGAGGAATATTTTCAATTATTCCATGACAGCGATCTGGCTTTAAACGAAGTATACACCTATATTTCCGCCATTTTTGATAAACCGGAACAAACACTTACTCAATCAAAACATCTGGCGCAACACCTCTATAATCAAAGCACTCATCCCAACATTAAAGGTGGCGAATTTTACGTAGTCTATTTTAAAGATTGCATTCTGGATGGTGAAACACTTGATGCCGTTGGTCTTTTTAAATCGGAAAACAAAGAAACTTTTTTAAAGATTTTATTACAGGAAGATGCATTTGATATCGAAAGCGAAGAAGGTATCAATATTAATAAATTAGATAAAGGCTGTATCATTTATAACAAAGAGAGAGAGCAGGGCTACGTTGTTTCAGTTGTGGACAATACCAACAAATCGGCGGAAGCTCGTTATTGGACAGACGAATTTTTACACATCCGGCAAAGACAGGATCAGTATTACAATACAGATAATACCATGGCTTTATACAAGAATTATGTTGTAAAGCAGCTGCCGGAAGAATATAATGTTACCAAGGCAGATCAGGCCGATCTGTTGAACAGAACATTAAGTTTCTTTAAGGAAAAGCAACATTTCGATCAGGAAAGCTTTAATGAAGAAGTGTTACATCATAAAGAATATATCGACAGTTTTGGCCGGTTTAAACAAGAATATGCTAATGAACGCGATCTTGAAATTGCAGATAATTTTTCCATTTCGCCAGCGGCAGTAAAACGCCAGAACCGAAGCTACAAAAGCATTATAAAGCTTGACAAAAATTTCCACATCTATATCCACGGCGATAGAAGCCGGATAGAACATGGTGAAGACGATAAAGGTAGATTTTATAAATTGTATTTTAATACGGAAAGTTGATTTACAATATCCGTAAAACAAACAATGAAGCTTATGAGTATTACATTCAAAAGTGTTTCTTTCATTGCCCTCTTTTATACCACTCTTGTGGGTACATTGCTGGCACAAGAACCTACAACTGTTTTTGCTTCAGGAAAAGATGGATATAAAAGTTTTAGAATTCCTGCCATTATATCTCTTAAAGACGGATCACTGTTAGCTTTCGCAGAGGGACGAGTGAATAATGCAGGCGACTTTGGTAATATTGATATCGTGATGCGTAGTAGTTCCGACAATGGCAAAAGCTGGTATGCCTTGCAAGTAGCAGTGGATGCAAAAGAGTTACAAGCCGGCAATCCAGCGCCAGTTGTGGATCTTACCGATCCCGCCTATCCCAATGGGCGGATTTTTCTTTTTATAACACGGGTAATAATCACGAAGGCGAAGTAAGAAAAGGTCATGGTGTAAGAGAAGTGTGGTACACAACTTCCACTGACGGTGGCAAAAGCTGGAGTGAGGGTATTAATATTACAACACAAGTTCATCGCCCTAATCAGCCAGAATTTAATGCAGCGTATAATTTTAAAGAAGATTGGCGAAGTTACGCTAACACACCAGGCCATGCTATGCAGTTCACTTCAGGTAAATACAAAGGGCGAATCTATATTGCGGCCAATCATTCGGAAGGTGCACCGAAACCACACTTCAAAGATTATAGAGCGCACGGCTTTTATACAGACGATCATGGTAAAACTTTTAAGATCAGCGAAAATGTGGATCTGGAAGGCGGGAATGAGAATATGGCTGCTGAACTAAGTGGTGGCAGGCTGATGCTAAACCTGCGTAATCAGCAAGGACATATTAAAGCACGTTATATTGCCATCAGTAATGACGGAGGTGTTAATTGGCGGCAGCAGCACTTTGACACCCAACTTCCGGATCCTGTTTGCCAGGGTTCTTTACTCACAATAGGAATATACAAAGACAAAAATATACTTGCGTTTTGTAATGGTGCTGATACTATCCAAAGAAATCATTTAACATTGAGAATTAGTTATGACGATGGGAAAACCTGGAATAAAAGTATTCCCATTTACTCGGCCAACAAAAAAGGTGATGTTGCTGCATATTCTGATATTGTAAAAGTTGAAAAACGAAGCATTGGTGTGCTTTATGAAAAAGATGACTACAGAACAATTGCATTTCACGTCATCAAATGGTAATAAAAAACGGAATGCAATATTCCGTTTTTTATGCAGGCTTTCACCGGCTTTATTTTATCAATTCTTCAAGCTTTTGATGCAGTTCTTCACCACGAACATTTTTGGCAATAATTTTACCGGTTGGATCAAGCAGTAAATTCTGAGGTATTGCCTGAATGCCATATTGCTGGGCAACAGAATTTTGCCATCCTTTAAGATCTGAAACCTGCGTCCATGTTAGCTGATCCTTAGCAATAGCCTTCAACCAACTAACTTTACCATCATCTTCCGCATCATCCAGCGAAACACCTAATACAGTAAAATTCTTGTTTTTGTATTTATTAAATGCCGCTACAACATTAGGATTCTCAGCACGGCAAGGGCCACACCAGCTTGCCCAAAAATCTACTAACACATATTTACCCTTAAATGATGCAAGCGACACTTGCTTTCCTGTTGTATCAGCCTGAGAAAATTCTGGAGCCATGGCACCGATTGCTGTTGCCTTAGCAATCGCCAACTTTTTAGCAAAACGTTTTCCAGCTCCACTCTCTTTTGCAGTTGCCGGCAAAGCATTAAATAATGGTTCAATTTTTACGGGGTCAATATCATAACCTGCATATTGGCTTAATGCATACAATGCGATTGGTGAATGATTATTTTGTTTTACATAAGCGCCATACACATCTTCCTGCATTTTATTATTAAGCGCTTCATAATCTGCTTCCAGTTTTTTTATCCCGGCCGTGTCATTATTAGCTTTTAAAGCGGGGTACTTACTTCCCAGTTCCCGCATCTGATTATTAAAAAACTCTGACGCGGTTTTAAGCTTTACATATTCTGCATGAGCTTTCGACTCTTTCACTTGAACGTTTGAGAAAGAATCGGTTGAAATAATTGTATTGGTACCCGCCTGTAAGTAAACCTGCGCTACATCCTTCTTTACCGGCCTTATTTCTCCCTGCGGATCAACCGATAAAAGCGTGATCATTAAAGGCATCTCTTCCTCGATGTTAATTACATAACTATTATCAGCAACTTTTACACTATCACGAATCATTTCATCACCACTACGGTATGTAAAATAAATATTGGGAATATTTGCGCTAATATTTTTCAAACTACCGTTAATAGCCGCATTTTTTGTTTGGCCCAATACCGCCAGGGGCAGGCAAACACATAGGTATAACAAAATTCTCTTCATATACAAATAATAAGTGAAGTATCAAAGTTAAACAGATTGCTCACATTTAAATGGAAAAATATAATTTCGCAATTACCCGCTCCCGGTTGGATTAAATAACCGCAAAAAACACACAAAAACAAAACGATGAAAAAACAGATCGCCCTCAGCAGCTTTATGCTAATGCTAACCCTTTGGGTTTCTACCGTATCAGCGCAAAACGAAAAGCGCTATAATATTGAAATGAGTTTTACGCACAACGGAAAAACTATAAAAACCGCTTTGGCTGCCGCCAGTTACAGCCTCAACAGAGAAGTGTCTGAAATAGACAGCTTATACCCGCAAAAAAATATATCTACTATTCAGCTACACCAGTTAAGCTCGATAAGGATTTATTAATGGCTATTAAAGATAAGAAAGCCACATACGATATTTCAATTACCCTGACAGATACCTACGGTAAAGAAGCGAAAAAAGAAACCCTCCTAAAAAAGCATTGATCTCCAATATTTCTGAATCATATTCACCGTATAATTATGATTACTCCGGCTCTGTAAATCTGGGCATCAATGCAGAAGCCATTGTTATAGATGGCGTAGAATTGTTACCTTAAATTGAGAAACTTATATAAAAAATACCCGGCATATTTGTGCCGGGTATTTTTTGGTTCAATCAACAACCTATTCCATTTTTTCTTCAAGATGAGCGAGTTTACCATCTGCTGTCATCCCTTCAATGATTACCCTGAAAGCATCAGTTACATCATTATTATAAAAAGATATAACTACTTGTTTTGTACGGGGGTCAATCGTTAAGTTAGGGTTCCAATATAATGTAGTCCTTACGTCTCTGTCCCCACCTGGCGCAGGTTCTGCTGTTAAATATTTGGGAGAATAAAACTCACGAATATTTGTATATCCTTCTATTTTACCACTAGGTATGCCAGAATCAGGATCTCGCTTTACATCATCACCACGGCGGGTATAAATTGCGATAGCTCCGTTACCGCCATTAAAGCCGCCCATAAATGGCGGACGAAAAGCTTTAATGAACGCCACATCGGTTATATTTATAGACGATATCATACTAATGTCAGAAGGGACCTCATCTACATAAAGTTGTGGACTGCCACCACGCCAGCTTAACGATGCATTGCTGCCCTGGCCATTAATTTGCAAACCCGCTACTTTACCTTGAAGATAGGTGAAGATATCCCCGACATTTGCAAACTTGTCGTTCACTACATCAAACTTTATTGCATCGCCACCACTAAATAAACCTGATGAATATTTTTCATCCATTTGGTCAATAAGCGGTTTGGCTTTTGCTTTAACCGTAACAGCCTCTAATTCTTTATATTTCGATTTTTGAATATTATCATTCAGCTCTCCCGCTAACATCAAATGTCTCCAGGCGCCGGTGGTATCAGGCCAAAGCAGGTTGTTATATGCTTTTCCTACTTGCGGCGTACGCAATTTATTAGGCTGAAATAATATGGAAGCTCCTTTAAGGTTTTTATCCTGGAACTGATAATATATCTGAGCTGTATCGAAAATAATTGTAGAAGGATCATTAAACGAACCATTGCGCTCAATAGGAACCAATAGCATTTTATTTTGCTGATCTTTTTGTGTAACGATCATCATCGCAGCAGATGCATCGCCAAGAGACCCCGGCATCAGACCTTGTACCGTTCCAGACAGCGACAAATAAGAGGTGTCTTTCGGATAGTTTATTTTGGGCAAATTCCCAACTGCAATTTGCTGCCAGTTTATTCTTCGCCAACCATTCGTCAGCATTACCAGATCCAGCTGTTGCTGCTTTGCGTCGGAAGGATTTGTAAAATAATAAGCCGCATTATGCACCTTGCCCTTCAGTTCGCTGGTTAACATTAACGTGGATAAAATATTATCCGAACTATCAGAGTCGATACTTAGATCTGTAACAGATACAGATAATGACGAAGCCATATTTTCAGGTACTGTAATTTTAACCTCATCTCTGGCACGATAGCTTAAACCCCAGCGTTGCACTTCCATTTCAGGCTTAAAAATATAAGGCGCATTATTGTCAATGTAAGTGATTCGTTCTGCAAGTGGCTTCCAGCTTTTATCGAACAAGGTTATAGTTAGCACCCCGTAAGGCAGATTGGTTGTAGGAACAATTCCCACAATTTCGTCCTTTGTTGATTTTGCAATGGTAAAGACCGGATGCTGAAACATGCTACCCATTAAATATACACTATCTGATGCAGTTGCCAGATCAGACGAAAGGCTTACACGAAACGCCCTCTTACCAGGCTCAACCTTAACCTGAAGATTTGCCCCGCTCGTTTTAACAGCAGGCAGTGTAGTGGTGTGCTCGTTATCTTGTTCATCTTTCCATTTTGCTGAAAAAGTAGCGCCAGGTTCTGGATTCAGTAAAACGAAACCCATTCCGTCGTGCTGCACACGCAGACTGTCAATCACTTTTCCGTTACTTCCAAAAACAGCACCCTTGATTTTTACAGGCCGGCCCCATTGATCAGTTGCCTTAAAAGCAACTTTGTTTGGAAATTTAGCAACTAAGTCACCGCTCTCTGGGAAAAACTCCAACACAGGTTTTACGACGATCTTTTGCGGTGCTTTTAAAGAATCCTTATTAAGAATATTGATGGCTTTTTTATAAATGAAGGACGAATCAAAATTAAGCATCCAGCCAGTATAGGCTCTTACTGCAATATATCTTCCTTTATAATCTGCAGGTATATCAAACTGTCCGTTAGTTAAGCCCTGCACCAGCGGTGCAACGGTATGTTTTAGTATCCTTCCTTTGTCATCTATCCAATCAACATAAAAGTTTTTGCTTTCAATTGCAGCCGTAATTTCATTAAGTAAGTAAGCTTTAAACCAAATTGTTTCACCTGCCGAATAAGATGACTTATCATAGTGAAGATAGGCCCGCTCCGGGCTATATGCAGTTGCATAATTTTCAAGCTTTGCAGTCATGTCCTGTGCTGTGCTTGCACCATACACAAAAACCAAGAAAGAAGTAGCTAATAAATAACGGATCATGAAAGTTCTGTATTTCATCTGTTTATGATTCATTTCGCAGAAACACGAAAATTAAAATTGTATTGCCTTACAACAAAATGTTTGTAAATATTTATCGCAATTTTATGAATAATTTATTTGAAGCGCATTTTTATAACGAAAAAGGTTATTGAAGATAAGAAAAGTAGCTTTTAATCATCGCTTCTTTATTGCTCATAATTTTTAACTAAACTAAAGTAGCGGTTGTACGAAGTAAAAGTTACTACATACATAACAGATACTCTGTATTACAATAGATTAGTTTGTAATGCGAGCCATAACGTGCATTTAAAATAAGCAGTCACAACAATATTGACTCAATAATATATTTATGAAAGTAACGATCAGCCTTTTTTTAATAATAGCTTTTTCACTGTTTGCGGGCGCAGTCCATTCCCAGGAAGCTGGTCAAATAAAGAATCCTAGTCATTGGAATGCCCATTGGATAGCATCAGCTAACGATGACGGCTCCAACTACGGCGTTTATTACTTTCGGAAAGAATTCAATCTTAATGAAAAGCCTGGCTCGTTTATTATACATTTATCTGCAGACAATCGATATAAATTATTCATCAACGATTCATTAATTTCAGTTGGACCAATAAGAGGAGACCTTAGATATTGGTATTACGAGACGATTGACCTGTCACCCTATCTTCAAAAAGGAAAAAATATAATTGCGGCGATGGTATTCAATGAAGCGCAGCACAGGCCAGAAGCACAGATAACATTGAGAACGGCTTTCATACTACAGGGCAATACGAAAACAGAAGAAATATTGAATACTGATAAAACCTGGAAATGCTTTAAAGACGAGGCTTATCTCCCCATACCAGAGTTTTACTTTGCTGCAAGTAAGGGGCAGCTGGTTGATATGAACAAAACAATCGGCACATGGACAAGCAGCAACTTTGACGATACTAACTGGAAAGCAGCAGCTAATCTTTTTGAAGGCAAACTTAAAGGCATGTCTGACGGATTCGGATGGATGCTTGTTCCATCGCCGCTTCCAGCGCGGGAAATGACTTATGAAAGAATCCCACTATTAAGGAGCGCAGAAGGCATCAGTCCTGTTAAAGACTTTCCAGCACATAAAAACCTCAAATCATCCCGGCTAATACAACCGCTGTTTTACTACTTGATCAGTCTTACCTTACGAATGCATATTTCACGTTAGTTTTCAGTAGAGGAAAAAATGCTGGCATTTCTGTAAGCTATGCAGAATCATTGTATGATAACATCGCAAAATATGGTATGCGCAAGGGCAATAGAAATGATGTTGAAGGCAAAGATTTTTCGGGCAGAAGAGATAGCCTGGTCTCCAACGGCTCGAATCAGCAAACATTTACAACGCTTAACTTTCGTACCTATCGTTATATTCGTTTATTGGTGCATACACAATCAGAACCTTTAGTGATCGAAGATGTGTATGGAATGTTTACCGGATATCCGTTTAAACAAGCAGCTGTTTTTAATGGTGGCAATCCTGATCTTCAAAAAATATTAGACATTGGCTGGCGCACCTGTCGCCTAAATGCTTATGATACCTATACTGATTGTCCTTATTATGAGCAATTACAATATATCGGTGACACCAGAATCCAGGCGATGGTTTCATATTATTATAGTGGAGATGACCGATTGGCGCGGCATGCACTTGATCTGATGGATCATTCACGCTTGCCGGAAGGCATTACATTAAGCCGCTATCCCACACATAGCACTCAAATAATTTCTACTTTTTCGTTATGGTATATCGGCATGTTGCACGATTACTGGTATTATCGTAATGACGAAAATTTTATTAAAGAAAAACTTTCAGGAACCAGGGCCATATTAGACTTCTTTACAAAGTATCAAAATAAGGACGGATCATTGTCGAACACGCCTTACTGGACCTTTGTTGATTGGGCTGATGGAAAAGACTGGTTTGTCGGTTCTCCGCCGAAAGGTAAAGATGGAAGCTCTTCAATTATTGATATGCAATTACTATGGGCTTATCAATGGGCAATGCAAATGGAGTCTCAACTGGGTGTAAAATATTATGCCGATACATATCTTCAAAAAATAAGACAGCTTGAAGCAACGATCAAAAGAAAATACTGGGATGCAGAAAAAAATTATTTGCCGACACAGAAGATAAAACACATTTTTCACAACATGCCAATGCCCTGGCTATATTAACAGGCTTGGTAGACCAAAAAGACCTCTCAACTGTTTGTGCTAATTTATTGAAGGATAAATCGCTCACTCAATGCACCATTTACTTCAAGTATTATTTACACATGGCATTAGCAAAAGGCGGCAAAGGAAATGATTACCTGAACTGGTTAGATGTGTGGCACAACAATATAAAAACAGGACTTACAACCTGGGCCGAAATATCTGACCTGTCTACTACAAGATCAGACTGTCATGCGTGGGGAAGCAGTCCTAATATTGAATTCTTCAGAACGGTTCTTGGAATTGATAGCGATGCGCCCGGATTCAAAAAAATAAAAATAGAACCACACTTAGGTGAACTGAAAAAAGCAAGTGGTGAAATACCACATCCAAACGGAAAAGTTAATGTTGCTTACACCCTTACAAATGGAAAATGGAAAATCTCTATTGATCTGCCAGCGAATACATCAGCGGTTTTAAAATGGGAAGGGAAAGAGTATGAACTCAATAAACAAAAGACTGAACTTGTCATCAATGAATGAGAATAATCAATTCTTTATCATACTAATATTTTTAATGTGGGATCATTTTATTGATTTAGCCATATAAATACCCTTAAAATAACGATCTAAAAAATAAGGAAAGCTGGTTGCTTATTTTGAATTATATACTTCATCCGTTACAACCTCCAACCAAACCGTTTCTCCTTTTTCTCTGCCAGTTATAGCCACCTGAACAAAAGCTGTATCTAAACTTGCGCCGTGCCAATGCGGAACATTTGGAGGACATTTAATAACATCTCCTTTGCGAAGTATTTTTTGCGCTGATCTTTTTCCTGGTAATAGCCAACACCATCAATCACTAACAAGATTTGCCCCGCCGGATGCGAATGCCAATTACTTCTTGCACCAGGCTCGAAAGTTACGTTTCCTACTGATGTCTGGTTGAGGCTGTCGGCTGCAATAAGCGATTGCAGATAAGCTGCTCCCGTAAAATTGCTATTCGTTATTTTTTCACCTTTTGGAAAAACTGCTTCGTTATTTGCCGCGTGTTGTTCCGCATTATTGCACGATAATATTCCAATCGCAATGCAGGAAATACAAATTCTTAAAACGCTTTTTTAAAACTTATTTTTAGCATAAACATTTTTTTCAGTCATCAATAAATATGTATCATCTTCCTTGTGTCACTCCCTTGTGCTGTAGAATATATATCATCCTACATATTCTTCGCTATTGTCTGAACTTGGAATAATAAACAAAATCAATGTTCAACAATCAATGCCCAATATTCGATCTTTGAAATGTCCATCCCACTTGGTATTCCCTACTTGCTACTTCCTTATCAACCTTGCTCAAAACCTTCCTGGCAGCCTTTGCTTCTTTTTTACCAATTGTTGATCTGATAATATTCACGAACTGTTGTAGTTGAGTTGGCGTCACCCCTACATTCAGGCATATTTTCAAATGCGATTGTAACATCGGTTCCACACCACCAATGCTACTAAGTACTGATATCGTCACCAATTCACGTTCTGCATAATTCAAAACATCACGTTCAAAAATATCAGCGAAAAGGTGTTCTTTAAGAAAAATTTCAATTTCCGGAGCAAAGGCTGAATAACCGGTTCTCGGGCCATTTTGTGGAGTACCTAAAAGCGAATCTAAAATGGCTTTACCTCTATCATATTTGCTGCGCTCGTCTTTTATAATAGATGCTCCAGTGCCCATTACATCATTAATTCCTTTTGCTTTGCGCTCGTCCAACACAGTCATAAAAGTTTGAAGCCCGCGGATACTTCGGGGAAACCCGGCATAAGCATAAACATGAATAAGCGACTCTTTGATTTGATTAATTGTTAAACCTGCATCCAGCCCTCCATTTAGTTCTGTTTTTAGTTTTGATAAATCACCTTTTGCTGTAACTGCTGCAATGCGGATCATGCTTTGTTCTTTAGAATTCAATGTTGGTTTATTTTGAGCAGTTACCACAAAACAAACGAAGCTTAATGCAACAACCAATCCTATAAATAGTTTATTTCTTTTCATTGTTATTATTATTAGAACGCACCAATAATTTACTAAATGATAGCGATCCTAATTTCCAGCTTCCGTTTTCTTTCACATAAACTTCTGTAACCATAAAAGGATTTGTTACTTCATTCCCGCCAACTACAGCTAACAAATCAATCCTGTTTAAAAGAATAGCAGTATTCTCAATAATATTCACAGTTACTTCATGAATGTCTGCTTTCTTGTACCAGATGCCTCCGCTTTTAATTACATCCATTTCTCGTTTCTTTCCCCAGGATCCACCCATGTGAACAAACATAGATTTTTCGTGAAAAAGGCTGTTCAGCTTATCAGTATTTTTATCTGCCATCCACTGCCATTTTTCTTTAGAAAGATTAATGATTTCCTGGTCTGTAGCATTTTGAGCCAATAACCATTGTGAACTTAACATGATTAGTAGTCCGAAAAGTAGTTGTTTCATTTGTTTATTTTTTATTATGATTTCCGTGATTACCTGCGGGAACATTTTCTCCCGCTGATCTACGCTGATAACTTTCGCTGATCTACGCAAATTTCATTTCTTCAAATATCTGCGGTTGGAATCTGCGTTCATTTGCGGGAAATATTCTCTCACAAATTTTCCCCGAAGAAGCCTGTAAGTTTTTTTACTGCCTGATCCACATATTCAGGTTTCCAATAAGTTTGTATATGCGTCGCTCCTTCAATAAGAAAAAGTTCTTTGTTTTTTGTATTGGTGGCTTTGTTAAATGCTTCGTCAGTCATATATTTTGTATCGGCCTTGCTTCCGGCAATCATCAATAACGGCTGATTGATCAGATCCATATTTGTAGCAGCATCAAAAGTCATCAAGTCAAGCAGGCTACTCATGGTATATTTAAAAGTAGAATTTGGATGAGCATGAGTTCTGTAATAATACACATATCCTTCACGATAGAGATCAGTGTTGATTTTGGCAATTTCTTCGTCAGTCGGATTAGCGACGCCAGCATATATAATTTCACCGCCTGCGGTTTCAAAGCACGAGCATCAGACGCTTTTTTAAGCGATCCTGAATTGTAGCTAATTCGGAATTCTGAAAACCATTGCGCCTTACTTCACCTGAGTTAAACATGCTCAAAGTGGCTACTGCTTTAAACCTTTTGTCCGATTGAGCTGCTTTTAAAGTATAACCGCCGCCACCGCAAATTCCCAAAACGCCCAACCGACCTGCATTCACACCTGCATATTGAGAAATAAAATCGGCCATTCCATGGATATCTTCAATACGATTAGCAGGTTTATCAGTATGACGTGGTACTCCGCCACTTGCGCCCTGATACGCGGCATCCGCAGCAATGGTAATATAACCCGCTTCTGCCAGGCGTTGCGCATATAATCCGGCTGTCTGTTCTTTAATACCACCATTTGGATGAGCTATAACAATTGCGGGATATTTTTTCGTTGCATCATAATTTGCCGGCGTGTAAATATTAGCTGCAATATCAATACCGTTCAGTTTATAACTTACAGGATGAATATTGATTTTGCCGGGAATATTTTGAGTAATCGCTCCTTCATAAACCAACGTAAAAGGATTACTGATTTTATTTTGAGCTGATGTGTTGATAATTGTAGACACAGACAGAATGATTAAAAGATAATTTTTAAAATATTTTTGCATGTTAAATTGTTATTGATTAAGCAATCCGATTTTTTCAACCAGGCTTGCACTTCAGCTTGCACCTGTTTTTCCTTTTTGCCTTCCATCACGAATAAAATTCCATCGCGCTCTAAACCGCCTTTGGTTGAGAAGCCTTCCGGTATATTACTTTTCGGACATAATTGTTTTACTGTTTCAAAGCTGCTGCCAATTCCATAACCGCCATTGGTGTTAAAAGGCACAACTATTTTTCCACTTAAGTCATATTGCTTCAAAAAGCTTTTCATAGGCGGAGGGAGTTGCATTCCCCATGTTGGAAACCCCACAAAAACAATATCATATTTTTGAATGCTATCTATTTTTGTTTTTAATATTGGTAAAAAACCATTGGCGTTTTCTTTGGCAACCTGATCAACTGTTGTCTGATAATGATCGGGATAAGGCGTTACCAATTCTAATGCAATCATATCGCCACCCACTTTTTGATGAATGATTTCTGCAACAGCCTTAGTGTTTTTTGTGCGGGACAAATAAACAATCAATATTTTTTATCTTTTAAAGATTCCTTGTTTAGTGGCGCAGGTTTTTGTGCCTGCGAATAGGAACAAAGCATGAATAATGTTGCACATAGCCATAATTTATTTTTGTTTAATAATTGCATTGTGTTGTTTTTGCTCAGTACGATTAACAAAATAATTTCCCCATTTTAACCACATAGGAACATAAAACATCAGGAATGAAAAAGGAAACATAAAAACACATAATCATTTAATAACTTGGATACTATGATCCGCCTTTGGCGGAATCTATATACCCTCAAGCGTAGCAAATGCTATGTCCCTATGTGGTTAGTTATTTTGTCGAAATTGCTTATACAAAGTTCAACATAAGCGCACGACTTGCAGGTAGACAGATTACGGAGTTTATTACCAATATTACTTATCCAATCCTTTTTCTTTTAACCATTTGCTTAATAGATTAGCTATTTCATTATTATTCAAATCAGAAAATGGAAAATGAGTATTGCCTTTTATTCCAATTTCAGGAAGATGTATGACGGTTGCATCGCCTCCGTGTTTATTGATGGCTGCCGCCCAAATCCTTGCCATTTCAAGTCCCGATCGCCAATGATCTTTATTCCAGACATTAGTTGGTTCTTTAGCAATATTGTCTCCATAATAAATAATGATGGGCATTTTGGTCAGTTTCATAAAATCTGCCAAAGGAATTTCAACGCCTTTCAGGGCTCCAAAAAGACCGGTGGATTTTATAGGTTGTGGCAACTCCCCTTCAGGAAAAAGAAAACTGCTGTAAGGTTCGTAAGCGACAACAGCTTTAACCTTTTCATTTTTGATGGCCGTAAACCAGCCAGGACCACCACCTTGGGAGTGCGTAACAAGAATGCCTTCTCCGATCTTATTGAACAGTTGCGATATAGCATCGGCAATAATACTACCGTCAAAACTTCCCGTGTTTGGAGTCATTTGTCTATAAAACTGTTCTAAAGAAGCAGTGTCTTTTGGAAATTGAACACCCGGAAAATAATTAGGATAATTACCAATTCTGAATTGTGTGAACCAGAATTGCTCGTCAGGGATCGGTGTTATTGTTGCTGCAACGGTACTTTTTCCTGCATCGCCACGTCTGGGTTGATCAAGCAGATAAACGCTAAAATTTCTTCTTAAAAAATGTTTTGAAAACCTTGTCTACCGTCGGGTGTGCTTTCCCATGTTTTCTTAGATTGACCTGCTCCGTGCAAAAATACCAAAGGATACTTACGAGACTTCAACGGAATTTGATAAAACACATAGGCATGGTCGCCATGAAAAGTTTGACCTTGAGGCTTTAGTGCATTGGCTACATCAAAGTTTCCCGGCTCTGATATTTTTGACCCTCCAACAGCAAAGCTGCCTTGCTGCTCAATTATTAATGGTTTCAGTTTTGACTGAGCAAATAATGACAGTGACATCATAATTGTCGGGATTAAAATTCCAAAGTATTTCACTTTATGTTTTTTCATTTTTTCATTTTTTCATAAGTGGGAATAATTTTCCCTGCTATTTGCGCGGATATACTACGCTGATTTATGCAGATTATTTTCTGCGAATACTTTCGGTTGAAACCTGCGTCAATAATTTTTTAATAGCACAAAGTTGCTGTTTATTTCAGGATGTTACTTACATCAAATACTTTATTACCTACCAAAATCACTGATTTGCCGGAAATCGGGTACAGTAGAGGGATTGATTCTGTAGTTTTGTATTGTCAATTTAAAACACTGAAGAAATGGACAATATTATAAACTTCAATACCGTAAAAGAGTATAACACTTTCAACAATAACGAAACACGACATCCTTTGGTCAATGTTGTGCACCTGGAAAAAGCTGATCCCCGACAGAACAGGCGTTTACGTTACGAGTTTTATACTATTTTTTTAAAGAAGATACATTGCGGCGATCTTCGATATGGTTTGAACAATTATGATTACGAAGAAGGAACGCTGATATTTTTAGCTCCGGGACAGGTGATTGGCCAACACAGTGATGAATATTATCAGCCGCAAGGTACAGCATTGGTATTCCATTCGGATTTATTGCATGGCACTTCACTTGCCAGAAAAATGGAAGATTATCATTTCTTTTCTTACGCAGTAAACGAAGCATTGCACTTGTCAGAACAAGAAAGGAAAATTATTTTAGATTGTTTTTCTAAAATTGAATACGAGCTGAAGCATGCAATTGACAAGCACAGTAAGCAATTAATTGTATCCAACATCGAGCTTTTCTTAAACTATTGCACTCGTTTTTATGACCGCCAATTCATAACCAGAGACAATGCGCATAAAGGCATTTTGGAAAAATTTGAAAAGGCGTTAAACAACTACTTTTCTTCTGACAAACCTCAGGATTGGGGATTACCATCTGTTACTTACTTTGCTGATGAATTACATTTATCAGCCAATTATTTTGGTGATCTTATAAAAAAGAAACCGGAAAATCAGCACAGGAATATATTCAATCAAAAGTTATTGATGTAGCTAAAGAAAGAATTTTTGATGTTGATAAATCAATAAGTGAAATTGCTTCTGAATTAGGGTTTAAATATCCTCAGCATTTCACAAGATTGTTTAAAAATAAAGTAGGAGTATCACCGAATGAATACAGAAACCTGAATTGAGCAGATTAAGCGCCAACTTTCCAGTCAAACTCGCCATCCGCAACATCCAGGACAATATTACTTCCCGGAGCTAATTCGCCTGCAATAATTTTTTTGATAATGGCCTGCGCACCTGGGAACGAATTGCTCCATGCAAAGGACGTGCGCCATATTCCGGTGTAAAGCCAAGCACAGCTATTTTACTTTTCGCCTCCGGTGTTATTGTTAATGTTATTTGCTGCTTTTCAAGTGCCGCATAAAGATCTTTCAGATTTATTTCTAAAATACGCTCTACCATTTGTTGTGTCATTGGAGCAAATGGTACAATCTCCGTAAGGCGACCTAAAAACTCAGGCCTAAAATGATTGGACATGGTGGTGAGCAATTGGGCATGGTCTGGCACTTCACCTTTATTAAATGAATCCACTACATACTTGCTACCGATATTCGATGTAAATATAACAAGCGCATTAGAGAAGTCACCTTCTTTACCCAGCTTATCGTGCAGCTTACCTTCATCCAATATTTGCAGGAACAGATCAAAAACCGAAGCATGTGCTTTTTCTATTTCGTCAAATAAAACAACTGCATATGGCTGCTGCCTTATTTTGTTTACGAGTAATCCTCCTTCTTCATATCCTACATAACCGGGAGGCGCTCCATATAACAATGCGGCGGAATGTTCTTCTTTAAATTCGCTCATATCAAAGCGAATAATATTGCTTGCATCCTGAAAAAGAAAATCGGCTAAAGATTTAGCTAATTCTGTCTTACCTGTTCCTGTTGGCCCTAAAAAAAGAAAGAGCCAATTGGTTGTCCCGGCTTACCAAGCCCTGAACGCGATTCGAGAATTGATTCGCTGATCACTTTTACCGCATGATCCTGTCCAACAACTCGCTGTGATAAAATGTCTTTTATATTCAGCAATCGTTCTTTTTCCTGGGCCTGAATTTTCCCAAGTGGAATACCTGTTTTATCAGCCACGATCGATATAACATCATGCTTCTGAAGTTCCGTCCGGCTTTCCTCAACTAAAGGCTCCAATACTTCGTAAACTACTTCCATATATTCTTTCACCTGGGCCGTTTCTTTCATTTCCATAGGATCATCAGCCGTCGGCACCGAACTCCATACTATAGGACTCATACCACTTTTTAATTGGTGATAATGCCATTGATATTCTGCTATATCTGTATCTTCCTGTTCATTTAGTTTTTGGTATTCACTCTTTTGAGTAGCCAGCGTAGTCGATCCCGTGTCGGTCAATAATCGTAATGCCGCCATTGACCGATCAGCCAGATCAATTGCTGCATCTGGCAAGCGCCTGTCTTTAATATATCTTTTCGCCAGGCGGATTGCTTCATGAATGGTATCATCGCTTACTTCAATTTTATGATGCTGTTCATACAATGGCATTACCACTTTCATCATTCTAAAAGCCACTGTTGGTGAAGGTTCATCTACATTCAATATTTCAAAGCGGCGCGCAAACGCCTCATCCCGTTCAATGTTTTTTCTGTATTCATCAATTGTTGTAGCGCCAATGATGGTGATCGTTCCTCTTGCCAGTTCTGGCTTCAACAAATTTGCAGCACCAGCAAAAGGCCCGTTCTTATCAAGCAACACATGTATTTCATCTATAAAAAGTACAGCCTTATCAAATTCTTTTATTTCTGTAATAACAGATTTCAATCGCTCTTCTGTTTCACCTTTATAAGATGCCCCAGCAGCCATCGCACCATTGTTCAATTCGAACAGCTTTGCATTTTTAAAAAAGCAGGAACCTTGCCCGCTGCAATTGCCAGTGCAAAGCCATCAACCAAAGCAGTTTTTCCTACCCCAGGCTCGCCGGTTAAAATTACATTTGGTTTGCTTCGGCGGCAAAGTATTTCAGCCATCATACGCACTTCCTGCTCACGGCCAATAATCGGATCAAGTTTTTCTTCTACCGCCAGTTTTGTCTTGTCTATACAATATTTTAGCAAGGCTTTTTTAGAAGCCATGTCATTATTTTTGGCAGAAGCACCATTGTTGTTTTGTATATCTCCCAATAGCTCTGCAACATCACTTCCTACTTCAGCCAGTCCTATTAAATCTTCTCTTTTTACAGGAAAGGTTTTTAACTGATCAAAAGAAAAAACAATACCGGGTGTACTTATGGAAGCCAGAACATGCAAAGGCTGCACTTCATCAGCATTCACTTTAAGCCTTATATTATCTGCATCATCAAGAATCGTTGCAATTTCACTATGCGGCGGCATGTCATCTTTAGGTGTAGTATTTTTAGGTAACGCTTCCATTCTAACATCAGCCCAATCTGCGAGATAGTACATATCTACGTCAGCCTTTACCAGGAGCGGATCCAATTCTACATCGTCATGTAATAATGCTTTTAATAAGTGAGGTGCTGCGTATTGCGCATGTAAATTTTCTTTAGCAATTGCTTTGGCTATAGCCATTGCTTTTTCCAGTGTTTTTGATAGTTGCATGGTTTAAAAGTCAGAGGTTTTAGACAAACCAAATATACCTGTTTTTATTCTTATTACAATATCAACTGAAGAAATGCAATTGGTCTCCTGATTCTTTCTGGGCGTTACTGTCATACTTTTAATATCGCCCGATTTTTTAAGCTTTGACAGCTTCGCACATAATTCATTAAAGGTTGAAGGCTTACCATTAATATTGGTAAAAGTATTGAGATTGCCATCACAAAAGTATTTGGCAAAACTTCCGGCGTTCACTCTTTTATCGGCAACGCCATATAACATATTCCTGAAATCGGCTATTGAAATATCCGGTGCCTTAACAACAGGCGCTGGCGCTGGTTGACTTTCCTGTACCGGATTTAGTTGCTCTTCCAACGGGTCTGTTTCAGGCCTTTGGTTAACAGGCTTCCGCGATGGAACAGGCCTGGGTTGTAATACCTGCGGCGCTTCCTTTGGTGGATTTACAAAAATCTTTTTAACAAGCACTGCGTTATTCTTTCCGTTAACCGTTAATGTGATCGTTTTCCATCCAGGCTGCCTGAATGTGTATACGGGATTTTTAACATAAGAATCAACATTCTCATTCTCGCCAAAGCGCCATTCCCAAGCATTGGCGTTAACTGTAGTATCAGTAAAACTGGTTGGCTTGCCAACCTCTGTAACTTCTGGTATAATGGCCTGAGGCATTTGCGAAACATCAACGATCTCAGCTGCTTGTTGAACAAAAATCGTACGGGTTTCCATGCATCTGTCATCTACTTTTAAAGTAACAACATATTCGCCTGGCCTGTCATAGGAGTGCACAGCAGAATTCACTTCCGTACTTGAACCTTGGTTATCTCCAAAATCCCATTCGAAATTTTTATATCCGGCAACATTGGCTTCAAATCTTATAAGTACACCGGTAAGAATTTTATCGTTTAAAGTTTTTATTTCGAATTCTTTACAGGGTACATAGTTTTTATATCGCACTACAAAAGCCATAGATGCCAATATGCAAATAACTAAAAACGTAATGGTAACATTATCATCCAGGCGAAAAGCCATATATTGCTTTTTTGCATAGTAACTTTTTTGAAGAAATTATTATCTTTTGATCTTGTTTAGTAATTTTAAGCCATGCTGGTTAAACCTATATTTTTCTCACTGATCATTTTATTAAGTGCTGGCTGCACGGCATTAAAAAAGACGCCCCAAAAAGATTACAGCCAATTCATTTATGACAACGGTAACACACCCGATGTGGCTGTAGTTAACGACATCACCAAGAGCCCCGATGAAATGGTTGTGCAAGAAAAAAGTAACACACCAGAAAAGACCGTCAGCGCTAAAGATGAGACAAGGCTGAAAAATAAATATGCTACTTTTTTAAAAACCAGGCCCGATAAAATAACAGACGTGAACCTTTATGCATTTATCGATGAATGGCTTTATACACCTTATTTATGGGCGGGCACTACCAAAAACGGAATTGACTGTTCTGCATTTATTCAACGGTTATTTTCGGATGTATATAAAATAAGAATTCCCAGACATCCGTTCAGCAATTTTTCACACAAAATGTAGAACGCTTTACCGTTCGCCCCGAACTTGCCAAGGGCGATCTCGTTTTTTTCAGAACACTTCCCGGCACTTATGTTTCGCATGTTGGTATGTATCTTGACAACAACATGTTTGTAAATTCCTCATCTTCAAAAGGTGTAAGTATAGCCAGCCTTAACGATCCATATTGGTCTTCCAAATACGTTGGAGCAGGAAGACTGATCGTTAATAAATCCGTTCGTGTAGAATAATCAAAGAACTTTAAAATGTAATTTTAATAAGTGACTACCAGCTACAAAATTCAATCCTAATATGTTCCTGCAGGATTCAATAAATTATTTAAATTCTGCCTACAGGTAATTAATTCTTTTTGCGAATTATCATAATCCTGTTTCAGTTTCTGAAATTCCTCCGGCATTGTGCCCAGCTTGGCAACCTGTCCTACTGATTCCTGATAACGCTGAAAAACATCTATAACACTTGAATTTAACCTGCTATACATACTGCTGTCTTTGTATTGTAATGCAGTCAGCTCGCGGATCTTTTCTAATATTTGGGAATTAATATATGCCTGATTTGCTCCAGGTTTACGCAAAGAGTCGATCAGCGATTTTGCTTCGTTCATACTGTTGGTAAAGCGCTCCTGGGCGGTTTCTCGAATTTTAAACTTGGCTAATTGCTCACGCATCATTTTGTTTTCCTTTGATGGAACTAATGTATCAAAATAAACTGCCAGCAAAATGATACCAACTGATAGTAAAAAAAATAATAAAAATTTCCAGAAAGCCTGTCTTCTTTCTTTTGCGTTAATAACTATCTGCGCCATTTTTATTTAATGTTTTAAGTAATATGGAACGTTAATAATGTTAATCTGCCAGGAAAAAACCTCTTCTTCTTGACTGGATATCTTCTTCTGGAACGATAAGCTGTTCTTTAACGAAAATGCCGGTTTCTTTTTTCTTGCCGATATAATCAAGCGCAGCCAATGCATCAAAAAGACTAAGCATAAGGCCACAAAAATCCGAACACTTTTGTACGCCGGTATGTATGTTCAAATGATCATATTTATAATTACACACATCGGCAATCTCATCTTCCAACTCTCCCTGTTTTACATTACACCATTCTGTGAAGTAATTGATCATTTCTTCTTTTGCAGTTCCTACATAAATATCGATAGCATTTTTGACGGTACGCGCTAACCCTGATATAGCCGCTACAAGGTGAATTGGCGCCGAATAGCGCGTTGTCTGCCTGTATGTGCCATATACATTTGAAATGTAAGACAACACCTGCTCACATAATTTTCTTACTGGTTCTGTAATATCGTTCTGTTGATTCTTTTGTAATATCTTTTGCAATATCTGAAGTGCATCAAGTTCGAGCTTCCCGAAAAACTGTTCGGTTTGCGCATGATGTTGAAGCAATAACTCATTACTGTTTACAGTAGTACTTGCAGGAATATAATTTTCTACCAAAACAACAGTCTGATCTTTAATCTCCACTTTTCCTATTGGCAGCTGAAACTCACCTAATGTGTTCACGCTGGTTTCCTCTTCTTCCAACAATAAAACAGAATATCTTGGACGAAGAAAAGGCAGGCGTACAGGCTGCTCTTCAGGATTAGCAGAACCAGTAGGCTCGGGGTTGTATGGATTTACAGAAAGTATAACATAAAAAGCTTCACTTTTTCCTTTTAACTGGCTGAAAGGAATACTTAAACCAGGAATCTTTGCTGAAAGTGGATTAGCTACATCAGCTTCGTCAGAATTAAAATCTACAATATATCCACCTCTTGTAATAGCCAGGCAAGACATAATGCGGATATTAACATGATTTGCATTGTCAACGCTAAGCCAAATTTTAGATGCCGGCTGGTTTCCGGTAAAAGGCAACATTCCGTAATTATGATCATTCAGAAATGTTGTATTGCCCAACGCTTGCTGGTAGAGTGTGGCATTACGCTCTGCAACGAAATGGGTTTTATTGATCTTCATCCCATTGATCCAGTTTACTGGCTGATATTCCACAGATCTTTTCATTCGTAATTTTTTTAGTTCGCGGCTTCGCCGCTGATATTATTTGTCAAATGGAATCTCGATGATTAAAATTTTCATTATCCTGAGAAAAAATAAGAATTTCAATCATTTCAGTTTCATTCTTGTATGTTTAATTTTTTCATCTTTTATTGTTTGTGATTCGGGGCATTCCGCTTCTTATGGCTCATGTCAAGAAACTCTGATGCACATAATAATATCATTTTCTCTAACATGATTCGTAAATATGGTTCTTTCCGCATCAATATACTTTGTAAAAAGCGTGTACCACTTTGGCTTTTTGAAAAAGATCCAACCCGAAGACATGCCTGTTCCGTTTAAATAAGAAATAGTAGCGTGCGGATGCCGCTCGTTGTAATCATTAATAAAATAATAGAACAATTCGCCAAAGTCCATATCCGCAGGGGCTTTCGCTCTGAAGTTGGTATAATGCTTATCATTTTCTTTTTCAAGAATTCAAAACTTATGACGAGCAGATTTTTAAGTTTTTTCTCATCGGGTTCTGAAGCTTCTGCTTGTAATGGATAAAACCATTGTTTAAGAATTTTAAACGGAATAGCAATGGCGCGCTTATAAGTGTAATACACAAATAGTGGGATGATAAACCCTATTGCTGAAGTAAGCATTGTAATATCCATTTCATCCCTTCTGAAATAACGATATACCATCATAAAACACAAACCGCCAGCAGCAGCAACTACAATGGTAAAAATAACTTCAGCCCAAAAGGTTTTTTCATTTACCCATTTCAGGTATTTATAAAGCGTATGCACATGAAGCACACCTAATCCAATAAAAAGCAACTGGAAAAAAATAAAATATTGTGTATAGCTTTGGAAAATATGCAATGCTATGAGAAGCCCTACGACAGCAAATACAAATGCATAAAATAACAGGTAGAGGAGGCATGGCTTAATAAAAGGCTTTACACTTCCTCTAATTCGGGAAATAATAATACCGGCGACCATTGAAAGGCTAAGAAGGCCAATGCCCAACACAGACAATATACCCCGCATTGATTGAGAAAACCAACTATCCATTTGTAATGCACTATTATTATTAATCAATAAAATATCAACCATAATTACATAACTGAAGAATAACCCAACACAATTCCTTCTTCATCAGCAAAACTCATTCCCGAAATCTTGCTGTCTATTTCTATATCGATCTCAATATCCGCTTCAACCGGAGCAAAAAAATTATTAAACGTTGTTATGAGCAATTCTTTGCTTCCTCCTTCGATATATGCGGTTACCTTACTATTTTTTAGTGGGCCGATCTTATAAGAGAGATTAGGATATTCCTCCATAAACTCATTACCACAAATCATATAGTCACCCAACGGCTTTTCGCCAAGCCCCCATCAGATTCCACATCAGCTATTGTTGGCAACGGGCTTTTTCGAATAATGTCTACATCTTCCTTTAACAATACTTTCAGGCAAGCCCGCATCAACGGTATATTTCCATTAATAACATTCGCATACGGAAATAGCAGTAAAAATGATGCTACTTCGTGAATGGTAAGTGAAGCAGGAAGCCCCCAGAATTTCAAAAAATAATCGCTAAGCGCCTTATTCTTTAGTGCATCCAGCATGTTCACTTCTTCCTTTTCCAATTCCATTTGCTGATGGAAAAACTCATTCTCAAAAGGCTGAAAAAATTTTCGGGTTTCTTTTTCTTTTACCGTGTTTTTTTATAGCGTGTGATCATTTCAGCAACACCCGAACGTTGCCTGAACTCACTGGTTTCAGGCTGATGAAATAATGCTTCCGGCAACATATCATAAAAGCCAGCACGCGATAATTCTATTTCAAGATATTGCCTGAACCATTTATCATCAACCACAGAAGACGCATAAATATCTTTAGTAAACTCGCGATAAAAAAATCCGTTGTGGTTCACAACAAAGCTCCGGTCTATAAGTCCATTTTCCCTTAAATGGTTTAACAGCACTTCAGCGCGTACATCCGTACCTCGTTGGCCGAGCACTTCAAGCAACTCATATAATTTATCTTCTTGCATCATACCGCTATGCTATTGCTTACTATCGATTTTATAAATACTCTAAAAGGAATAAAAGCAAGTGATTTTTCGTTCAGTTGTAATGCGATATCCTTTTCCCAACTTTCCAATTCGCCGCTGTCCTTGGCATCTTCGTAAAATTTCCGGGGAATACTGATGGTAACATCAATTGTTTTCATAAACCCGGTTGCACTTTCAGCTGACACCATGAAACCCTTTCCTATGGCTACATCCTGCACTATATTACCTAAAGCCAGGCGACAATATAAGCGAATATCTTCCCTGCTCATGACCCTGTCTTTAGACAGCAATGCATACTTATATGCAACCACACTATCTGTTTGACTAAGCCGGTTTTTACCTCCCTGCGTAGGTGTAAGAAGATATGCTGAAGAAGCTTTTACCGAACTTGTCCGATACGATTGCAACTTTGTACCGGCCCTTACGCCATTGGCGGCTGCACCATTAGTACTCCAATATGAAATATATAAAAACCTTGAATCTGATTGCTTGTTGTTGCGAACCATCAGATAAGGCGTAAAAGAGGTTTGGTTATTTTTAACGCTTACCAATTGTTCAATTTTGGTAATTGATTGTTGAAGATTTTTTACTTCCTGCGAGATAAGATCTTTTCCCAGATTGGAAAATGCAGCACTTTCATCTCTCAATAATTGTACAAGATTTTCTATTACCATTTGTGCATCACGCTCGTCGAAGCGGCCGGCACCACCATTGCGCATTACTATGCTCAGGGCTGATGTATCGCCGCTTTCAGTTTCTCTGATGTGTAATTTTTTGCTATTCTCATCTTCAATCGCATCAATATCAAAAAACTGGTTATCATCTGTAAGCAATGGAATTACATTCATCATTTCCTGCAGGCGATGCGATATTTCATGCAGGCGGCGATTAACTACTGGAAATGCATTAGCAAAAACACTCACTTCTTCCAACATCGCGCTGGTAATGTTTTCAGGAAAAACAATCTTAACCCATTTGAGTTTTTCGGATTCAAGGCTTTTCAAAGCAGGTCCAAAAACTTCATTCAACTCTGAAGGCACTACCGTGTCACCAATTAATCCTGAATAGGAAGGTTCTTCAACAGTGATAAAAAGTTTTCGTGCTGCTGCTTTACCAACTGAACATACTTATCAGATATACTGGATTGCTGATTTATGATTTGTTGTGCATACCAATCAGGATTTGTATTGGGTATAGTATTAAAGCCCTTTTGTGGTATAAGCTGGCGGCCGTTTACAGACCAATGGGTATTCTTTAATTGGTTATAAAAAATCTCTTTGTTGATCTCACTTCTGTATTGAAAATAAAACTGTGTATTGTTTAGTTTTATATTGGGATTATCTAAGGCTATCCAAAGAGTGGCATTTGGCAGCACCTGTTGTTCTCCTGCCAAACCGATAAGTTCTTTAGTAATGCTATCTGTGGTATACCGAAACATTTTATTACCAGCAGCCAGATACTTAATGGACGAGGCTGTTATAAAAAATGAGTCGACCGGTGTAAAATATATATCTACATTTCCTTCATTGCGCGATTGCGAAGGTTGTGTTATAAAAAATTGTTCTTTTGGTGAAAGTATTGCGGTATTATCAATACTGTTAGCATTTAATATTGCCGATGCCTGGTGTGGGCCTGTAAGCACATCTGGCGCCAGAAGCTGCATGATGCGCTCCATAACCCGGCTACGCGAATGATGAATTTCATTAGACAGGCGCTCAAACTCGGAGGCGTTAACAGATAACAGCAAATTTACCAGCGGATCAAAGCTGGACGTATCTTCGGTTTCTGCATAGCCCCAGATCCTTGCGGCATTTTGCAGCATCCTGTTTCTTATATGCTCCCTGCTTTCGCTCATGTTAAGTTTAATTATATGCTAAAGGGCTAACGAAAAAGCTATCCTTGTACACAATAGGTTCGTTTGTAGCAACAATAACTCCTGATATTTGAAAATCAAGCTTGCGTTTCATTCTGGGGTCAGAGTTTCTGTCAGGCACTTCTTCCTGCAACACATTCATTTCCACCTTTACCTTTTCAATTCTTTTTTCGTATTCATTTATAGTAGCCGAAATGGACCGGAGTATATGCTCCTTTTGTTTATTTCTAAAAGAAACATTATCGAAATCTTCTTCCCATAGGCTGCTGCCATAACCTGCGTCGCTTAACAACTCGCCAAACGAGGTTGTTAAAATAAGATGCAGATGATGCGCTACAGATTCTTTAAGGCTGCACTTAGGCAATTCTTTTTTGCCGCAATGCCACCCAGATCAAGAGGTAATTTATAATAGCTATGGAAATTCATTTTCCCGGCATTTTCAAATTAGAGGTACGTGCGATTAGCCAGGGTCAAAAGATATTTTCTTGATAGGTAAACGCGAAACAATAAAATCTCGTGTAACAAATATGCTTATTTTTTTAGATTTGGCAAACCTTTTTGCTATTTTTTACCAAACATTAATAATCTGCGCCTGTCGGATTTGTAAGAATCTCCACATCTTCTCTTTTGATCCATCCTTCAATTTTATAAGATTCATTTACAGAACTTTGAAATACACCGTAATAATAATTTTCATACTTCTTTGTGGCATGAAACTTATTACCTTTTGACAAAAATCTTGTCTTTGTAGATTGTCCCGGCTCTTCGAAAAAATAGGCTTTGGCAGATGTTATTCTTAACCAAAGGTTTACCGGCACTATATTTCCTTCAGTATGGTAATGGAGTTCATCCTCCATTTCAGATAGCGGTGGCAATGGGCTAACTGCCGACACTCCAATGGGTAAAGATTGCGGCCTACGCCATTGGCTCAAAACCTTCCAATTGGAAATACCTGCCCAAACTAATGTAGCCAGGATGATGCCACTACTGATTACTATTCTCCATTTTACATTCTTCCTTTTGGAGGTCAGTCTTAATTCAATATCAGAAACATTACGGCTTGCTTTAATATGGGCTTGTTTTGCGGAAATATATACAGGCGCCAACTTTTTTATTTCTGTGTCAACTGATAGAACTTCACTTGCTCCGTCTTTTTGCACATCGCCTTCCGCTTCTTGTTTTGCTGTTTGCGCAGCCTGCTTCCAGGCCTCTTTCGTTTCTTCATATACTTTGTCATACTCCGAACGCAAATCAGAACTCATTAAGACTTCAAACGCTTCATTTATTTTTTTGGACCAGTCTTCAAAATAAACATCCCCGATATTTTTATCGGGATGAAATTTTAGTAATAACTTCCGGTAGGCTGTACGAATCTGATCTGCATTAGCTGACCGGGGAACACCAAGTATTTCATAGTAGTTTTTTAATGTTCCTTGCATATCAAAAATCTTTCAATTTTATCACCTGCTGATTTTGGATGACTACCTGGGTTTGTGTAACGTCATTGCTTTCCTGCTCCTTATAAAACCAATGTTCCTCTTTCCTGCTTTCGTGCCTTTCAATCCGTTGAGGATGGCCCCAAGCCATAGTTAAAAAAGTTGAAGGCATGCCGATTGTAACAATTCCGTTCCTGATCTTTTCAGCATACTCCAATCCAAATTGCTCGTTAACTAAGGGAAAAAGTTCTTCTTCGATATGCTTTAAATCGTCAGATGCATCTGTTAATCTCTGTTTTGCCAGAATAAGATCTTTTTCATCCTGCTGACGTCGATTATGTTCTGTAGATTGTTTATGACACACATAAATAATATATGCTACCGTCAAAATAATGATTATAATTTGAAGGGCGATCATAGAGTGCTACTTAGTTACATAGGAGTTGAGAACAAAATCACAGGCAAAATAATATTTTTTTAATATTATGTATAGAAGTTGCTTAAAACTAATGTTAAGTGGTGTGATTTTTTTCTAAAAAAATATCCGTCAATTTAGAATTGGAACAAGCAAGCAACGTTGATTTCTTCATTATGAGCAACTGCTGAATTAAAAAGAATTAACTTCGTATAATGCCTACAATTATTATTGGAGATAAGGTTAAGCTTCTGCCACCCTTTTCATCTGAGAAAATATACACGGTGATAGCTGTTGAGGGTGCTTATCTTACACTTAATACGAAAAGTGCGCATAAGGATATTGTCATCTTTATTAAGTGCGTTCAAAAGCACTATTAGCTTGCTATTTTTAAGATTTGAGAAAGTAACGATTGTTTGTCAGAACTTTTATATTAATCCGACAGACTTTTTTTATACTTAAAGGATTATTTTTCTTAATATCTGTTACAATATAGCTTTTATTACCGCTCCGTATATCTTCGTGCCAATCCCACTCATCTAATTCCATTTCATTGCCGTCTTCACGATTATTCCATAAAGCAATGGCGTCGCCAGTGAAATAAACATGATTAGGTATAACCTCAATATTATTCAATACGATCCTGTCAGCGAAAAGTTCTGAAAATTTATGTTTTTGCATAGAATCGTTTTTACTACCGCATTCTCTCCTTGTTATTGGACAAAGCAGAAAAAACAGTAAAGTGAATAAAAAATGTTGTCGAAACTAAATCAACGCTGGATTGAACACTTTCAATAGAAGAAGAATGGAATTAGCAAGTGATTCATTTTTTTCTGCCACCTCTTAAAGATAGACATTTAAATCGACAACTTTTCATACCCCCGCCCAACCCAATTGGATCCTGACTTATATAACCGCCACTCTCATTATCATAATACCTGAACCTGTTATACGCCAGCCCGGTCTCTTCATCTACATATTGACCCTGGTAAAGTTGCGGCACTAAACCTTTATCCCCCTTCTCTTTTCTCACCGCACCATATATGTCCAATTCACGTTCCCATACCAGCTTTCCTGCTTCATCATAACCGTGCGTAGGTGTTCCTAAATAATCAGTTTAACCGGTCAGGTAAGTCCTTTCATCATCTGTCATTTTTGCTGGGAGGGATTGACCAACTTTTGCATTCATTTATTATAAAAAAATCGTCAAGATTAGATTACTTGACGATTTTACAATGAGTTTATATTTTCAGATATGTATTCCAATCTATCATATTAAGCTAAATAGTTTTCAGGCTTGACAACTGAATCATTCTATATCTCCCCAATTGATTTCCTCAGCATCAAGCCACTGAATTCTCGATGATTTTTCTTCAGGATTTTGATAGAAATCACAAATAATTGCCCATGCCTGATTGGATTCTACTAGTGACCCTAATGGAATCATATTCTCATCACCTGCATCGATTATTTCATTCATATGATTTGGATCAAACACACTGTAATAACTTGGTTGACTACTGTTGGTAGTTGTTAAAATATTGTAATCATACCGTAGAGAAAATTTGCCATCGTGAGCTATAAATAATAAAACTATATCTCCATCTTTATGCTTGTATTCAAAATAACCAGAGTTTGATATATCACTTTTATTAATATCATGATCCAAAAAATAGGGTTTATAATTATCCATCTTTGAATCTGTTACAAAATCTTCATTTAAAAACTGTACTGCAATTTTAAACATACTAATAAATTTGACTCCTTTAAAAATTCATTAAAATCTTATTCAAAATAAATTGACATGGAATAGTTAAACTAATTCTTAGTGTAATGTCATTTTTTTCCACTTTTATCAATAATATTAAGTTCTTTAACTCCTAGAGCTTTCATCAGATCTGGCAAATATTTTCTACAATTCGCACAGGTTGCTCTATCAACATACATTGTCATTTTGCTTGGTAGTCCTCCATTTTTTGCGTGCGCGTTCATTAAGGAATTTGCTTCAGCATGAAAAAATACCTGACTTTTACCTGCTCCAAGACCTATTTTGTCTCTCCAAGATCTGCCAAGATCTTTGTCACCTTCTCCAAGTAACGTAGAATTTACGCCAAATACCTTTTCTCCATTAACTTCAACAAAAGCAACTGTCCCTCTGCCATCACCAATCTTTGGTATGGAATTTCCTAAAACTTGCATGCCATTTTGATCTCTGAAGAAATCTATAGCGTCCCATGGAGTTCCAGCTAGACCAAATATGTCAATATAGGTATTATTATCATTTACAAAACCATATAAATTAGTTTGCCCCGATACAATTGGATCCTCTGGCTTATATATGCTCCACTTTCATTATCATAATACCTGAAC
Organism: Paraniabella ginsengisoli; assembly: GCF_022513635.1. Taxonomy (GTDB): domain Bacteria; phylum Bacteroidota; class Bacteroidia; order Chitinophagales; family Chitinophagaceae; genus Niabella; species Niabella ginsengisoli. Next base: position 211,268 of record NZ_JAKWBL010000003.1, read on the forward strand.
CTGTTATACGCCAGCCCGGTCTCGTCATCAACGCAATAATTCTAGAAAGCTTATTTCAGCGATTCCTCGCAGTAAACAAAAATGGCTCGTGAGGACACCAGCCATTGATTATAAATCTAATAGAAAACTCATTTATAAGTATGCGTTCCCACTCTTCTTCGTCATCAATTTATTTTTTGCTATCCAGTTTCAATTCTCCTCCAAAATAGTATAACGATATTCTTTACCAGAATCGTTTCTTCCAGTATATATCAATTTCATCTTTTTAAGTTGAAACGGGAAGGTGCGTGGAGAAATGACCTAAAGGAAAGAAATATTGCTATTTTCAAAATCAATATAAAGAACATTCCTCAACCTCCAAATCCTGATTCAATATACACTGTATATGATAATCAGGATATTGAGTTGGAGCCATAAAGGTTAGAATTATTTCATTTTCCAAACCAAATTCAACTTCAAGTAGCTGCAATTCTTTTTTAATTTTTCAGCTTCTTTTGAAAAGATTACTTCTCTTGATTGCTGCGAATATGCCGCTGTCGTTAATTCATTGGCCAATTTAGATAAAATGAATGGGATTGCAGATTCAATAGCTTTAATTTTTTGCTCTGTTTGTTTGAATTCTGCACCATCGTTCAGTTTTTCTGAGTAAACGTTGGCGAAAACAACATTGACTTTATTGTAATCATCAATTTTAACATGCATATTTTTTTCGTTTTCAAAAGACTGCATATACATATACGCTTTAAAAGATTAAAAAGATCCACTTTCCAAACTAATTTGCACCTAATAACTCTACAATATTAGCGATAGTGCTTTGGGAGCTTCCTACAAGGATAATTTTAATGTCGGCAATCGTAACAACATATCCATCATTACCTTTTTTCAACCATAGTTTATTTGAGTAATAAGAATCTTTTATCAAAGTATCAAAATTCTTTCTGATGCTATAGTAAATATCAAAACGATGATGTTCATATTTCGCTGATGCAATTTCTGACAAGCAAATGCCCAGTTCTATCAAAACGAAAGTATAGGCTGAATTTGATATCAAGTCACCTTCAACAGAATAAACTACAGGGTCTTCGTTTTGTAAATCTTCTTTTTTAATTTTATAATGTCTATTACCAATAGAAAAAAAACCGCCTTTATCATTTGCTCCGTCTTGAATAGAAGTAAAATGATCAAGGTCAGCTTCAGCAGCCACCTTTGATGCATAATCAATCCCATGAGGAAAGAATTTATACAATGTATTTTCAAGTAGAGGTTCCTTACCTGTTGCGACAATTGCTATCGCCTGAATTGCTTCTGTATATTTTTTAAAATCCATACTCTAATTTTGTAGATTCTTGTAATACTAATGCGTGTTAAGTTTTTTTCTTTTAGGTTTTTTCCCGTTTAAATTATAGTCGTATTTAGCTACTACTCTTCCTCCTTCCATTTCAGTTTGAATAATATGTCCAGGCGATGATTTACTCCAATGATAGCTTCTTCCAGTATCTGTAGCGTGATATTCGGCGCTCACATCGAAATCATTTACAAATCTTCGAATGGCTGGTTGACAACCAGGTTTACATGGATTTAGTTGACCTGACATTTTAAGATGATCCCCAGCCTGAACCATATCCATCGCATCGTTTGTTAAAAATTTGCGCTCAGTATGGGTTAACAATGCTTCCTGTTGATTTAACCTACCACTTCCAGGACTACCACTTTGATACGTATTATTAAACACACTTTCACCATCTCTTATGATTTCTCCTGATAATCCATGATGTAACCCAAAAACATCCACAAACAAGTTGACATTCGTTACATAGCCATAAAAGTTAGGTAATCCACCCATCAACCCAATTGGATCCTGACTAATATAACCCCCACTTTCATTATCATAATACCTGAACCTGTTATACGCCAGCCCGGTCTCATCATCTACATATTGGCCCTGATAAAGTTGCGGCACTAAACCTTTATCCCCCTTCTCTTTTCTCACCGCACCATATATGTCCAATTCACGTTCCCATACCAGCTTGCCTGTTTCATCATAACTGTGCGTAGGTGTTCCTAAATAATCAGTTACAATACTATATTGCTTATCTTCAATGAGCTTGGCGCAAGGTACAAAACTTCCATCTTCATACACCCAGGTTATAATATTTTCAACCGGTTCTTTTTCTTCTTCTATACCATTTTCTGTAACAGATCTTTTTGGTGGATATTCACCGTTGTATTGCCACTCATGTAAAGGCACATTGCCATCCCAAATAAATCTTGTTACTGTGTGTTCAGGTTGTCCTTCGTCAGGCTCAGGACGACAAACTATTTTCGCCGTTCTTCTTCCTAAAGGATCATAATAAAATTCTATTTCGCGCCCACCGGGGTTTACTACTTTTTGCAACATGCCGTTCCCAGCCCATTGGTATTCCCAACCCGTAGCGGAACGCTGCAAACTGATACCTTTTTCTTTTGCTGTTTCGGTTTTATCAATGGCGCTTAGGTTTTCATTGCGCTTATATTCTTTAAATACCAGGTTGCCTTCTGCATCATAGTAATAACAATATTTATCATCTTCCTGTAAACGCCCGCCCTCACTGTATTTACGATCGCTTTTATCTTTGGCCTTAAACAGGTTGCCTATTTTATCAGGCACACGGTAAATGGTTTCAGTACCGCTTTTTTCCTCGTAAGTAGCGCTTACTAAATTATCAAATGCATCATAATCAAAATCTGCTTTGGCATGGGTAAGTTCGTTAACCATTTTATGCAGCTTATTACCACGGCCCCATTCATAACGTGTACGGCTTTGCTCTATATTTTTAGCACCAATGGTGCGTCGCGTTACACGGCCCAATTGATCACGATCGGTATGCACACCTATACCACCACTTAACTGGCGATGCAGCTCCAAGCCCGTATCATCGCGGTGGAACAGCGCAGTCCACCCAGCCCCCTCCCGGCCTCCCCGGTGGATGAGGATATCCTATCATTATGAGGTGAGGCCTTACCTGTGATCTTTGCAATTCGTTCTTCAATCTCTTTCAATTTTATATCTACTACTGAAGGTGGCAGCGCTTCATCAGGCGTGGTTTTACGCATTCCATTCATTTCTGTAAGCATGCCCCACTCATTATATCGCATGTTGATATCGGCACCAAGGCTGCTTCCGGTATATACACAATTGCCGTCGCTGTCATACAACTTGGTCACTTCATAGCCGTCCTGCATTTCCTTTACCACACGTCCGGCTTTGTCGCGTTGCAGTTTAATGTGGCTGGTTTCATTAATAGCTTCAATCAATAGCGCGTCTGCATTATATTTATAAGCAGCCATACTGCTGTCGCTATGCTCCTCTTTTACAATATTTCCTACGCTGTCATAATCATAGCTGGTCCATTTTTCCTGAGGACGTAACACTTTAGTTACCCGGCCATTGTTATCGCGTTGGTAGCGGCGATTCAATCCATCAAAGCCCCACTCGCTTACCACATTACCTAAAGCATCTAATCCAAACTTATAAACTTCACCTCCTTCATTTACAATGCTGCGCAACTGTAATTCGGTATCATAATTAAATCGTACACTACGGTTATTTTGTTTACGGCCACGTAATATGCCCAATGGTCCGTATTCAAATTCTACCAGGTGACTGTAATCCCTTGCGGTTAGAAGGTTTCCTGCTACATCATATTCAAACCGGTGTGTATTTCCATCTGGTTCTCTTAATTCAACAACCTGGCTGGCGTCATTATACGTGTAACGGGTAATATTGCCTCTCACATCTTTATGAAAAAGCATATTTCCCAATTCATCATATTCCCATAATTGCTCAAGCCTGTTGGGATACTGTAACCTGGTAAGATTATGTTGCTTATCATACCAAAGTTCAAAACTGCGTTCCTTATTATCTGTAATGCGTTTTACATGTTTGCCTTCATATTCATATTGAACAGTATTACCGCTTATTCCGGTGCGGCTTATTAACCGGCTTCTTTCATCATACTCCCAGCTAATGGCCATACCGCCGGGGCTTCCGGCAAATGTCAGGTTCAGGCGTTCATCATATTGATAAGTACTGGCTTCATCATTTTCATTAGTAATGCGGCCTATTTTTCCAAAAAGATTATACTGGTATTGTACAGTTCCTCCTTCCGGATTCACCAACACTTCCAGTTCCTGGTATTGGTTATATATCTGACGGGTAATGCCACCATTGGCATCAATAATTTTGTAGATCAGCTTGCTGCTGTCATAATGATATTCTGTTTCATGCCCCAGGCTGTCACGGGCAGTTGTTACACCGCTTCCATCTTCATTCTGTTTATAAGCAGACCAATACTCCAGCACACCTTCATCGCCCCAGGTATGTATACAACGGGCCGCATCACCTTTGCCTTCATACTCCCAGTAAAAACTATGGTTACTTTGATTGGTTAGCTTTATCAATAAATGATCTTCATATTCAAACCTTTTCACGGCACCCATTACATCTTCGGTTCCAATCATATTGCCGGCAGCATCATACTGGTATTGTATAAAATTGATACGCCTGTTATCTGCAATAGTATAAACCCTTTGCACACGCCCCATTTCATCATTTTGCAGCTTTAGAAGCCTGCCACAACTATCGATAATGCTGGTCAGATTTCCTTTTGTATCATAATCAAACCGAATAGAAAAACCTTGCGGATCGGTAATAGAAGCCAGCATGGCAAAGCCATCCCTGTTCTTTTTTCGCTAAAGCGATATACAAGCTTGTCAGCATCGGTAACGAAATATCCGGCTTCATCTTTTTCAAAAAACAGTTGCTCAATGCGATGATAAAACAGTTCCCCATTCTGCAAGTAAGGTAAAGCCGCTTCCCGGCCATCTTTCAGTCGGATAGCAAATCCATTGCCCACATCATACAGGCCTATATTATAGCTATGATGCCAGTTGTAACCCAATGAGGTTTCTACAGCAGCATCACTGTAATAAGTTCTTTCCCAAACAAATGGTATAGGGCCGGGTAATTCAAAATCAACATTGTTATGAATAACCCTTCCTGTTGCCGCATCGACGGGCTCTCCGAACGATTTACATTTGATGGATTGTAACACATTGGCAAGTCCTTCATTCTTTTTACTGATCTTATTGATCACATCCTGAAACTTATCACCCATTTTTTTCCAGGCCTTACTCAGGCCTTTAATACCCATCGACAACATCAATTGAAAAAGATCGATCGTTGGTGGGCCACCTACCAGTACCTGGCCACCGCTGCTGATGATTCCTAATAACAAAGAGGTAGGAAGCATGAGATCAAGCACCGGCCTTGGTGCTTTATTCATACGTGGCAAACTAGGAAAACCAACGAGATTACAAGATAATGCCGGGTGAAACTGTGTGGAGAAGGGGCCTCCATCGGCCAGTACAGTACTGCTTCCCATCCACATTTCGGAAGATGAGGTAGGCACTGCAAGAGGAAGCAGGTGCAAGAACATTGCTGGTAGGTGCATTACAGGTGTACCGGCATTATTGATCCAGCGGCTATGCACTTTTACCGAAGGCTTTAGTGCATTTACAATAGCCGATGCCACACCAGCCACGCTAAAGCCATCGCCTTCTGCAGGTGGCGGCGGTAATGCTGAAGCAATGGCATTCATTATAGCACCAAAAATATCGAAGATCAATCCTACGTGTGGTACGGGGAAAACGGGGCATGGTGGAGCAATGGTCTGTTCGAAATCTATGCCCATTGCCAGGTCGAAATATTTACCAGCAGGCATACCCGGCATAGCCGGAAATATGCCGGCAAGGCCTGCCTGAAGTTCGTCCAGTTTTCCTTTTGCTTCGCCAAACAGTTCGCCAAAACCTTTATTAGGCGCTGATCCTGCTGTTACCATTATCTAATATTTTATTAAGTTCAAATTTCAAACACGCAACAGATCCTTCATTTAAAAAGGCACGGGTGGCATGTATTTGCTACGAGGCTTAACAGTGCTTTTTTCCAGTTCTGTACCGCCGATCAATTCTCTCCAGTCTTCTCCGATCCACACATCAAGCTGATCCTCCAGCGCTTTCAATTCATCTTTAGGTTTTAATTTTTCTCCTAAAAAAACGGCCAGGTAAGCTGCATGTAAAAAAGTACTCTGCCTGATCATTTCTTTACTTAACTGGCTACCGGCTACCATTGCCAGCAAACTATTTTCAAAAGCAGGTTTGTGCCTGCCTCTTAAGTAATACAGATGTCCCGAAATGCGGTAACCTTCCATTGTGAAAAAATATCTCCAAATTTTAATGCCATCGCAGCCATAGCCTCATATGCTTTAATTGCTGCTTCCCATTTTCTTTTAGCGGCTAACAATGCACCTTTCAACATCATGCAGGCTTTCCATGAATGATATCCACTGGCATCTCCTTTTTCCATTTCGGCTTCAGCTTTAGCGATAGCCTCATCTGCATGCCGCTCACTGGGTTCGTGATCTTTAATATTATAATGTGCCTGAGAGGCTACAAGCAACGTAGAAACGATAGTAGATGAGTTGCCTGTTTCTTTTGCAATAGATAGCATTTTTCCAACCTCACGCGTTGTTAGCTTAGGATCTTTCTTTACAATCGTATCCATTACGGTACGTATTTGTTTTGTAAGCCGTGCCTCCGGGCTTACAGCATCACTGTTTCCGCCGCCCTTATCCATTTCATTGTTAATAGCAGCCAGCATGTTAAGATCTGGCTTTAACTCTACCACCTTGTCAGTATTATTAATAAAAATTTTTCTGCTTGCAGCATGATCAATTGTCACAAGCCTGATATGCGCAGGTATGCCTTTCTTTATTTTTTGGTTCAACCAATCACCTAATATGAATTGGTGCGGCTTTGCCGGAGGAAAATAGAGACAGAAATTATTTTTTCGAATCCTCGCAAATGATCTTTTAGGCGAAGCATTTCTTTTAACAAACCGCTGAAACCGCTGTTAATACTTATTAGTGGAGTAAATAAAGGATTTAAAATTCCGTCATTTTTAAGCGCCAGCATCAGGTCTTGCGATGGATCTGGTATTGGTTGAAACCAGCTTTCATACTCTTTCCAGAGTGCTTCTTCAAAAGAAGTCGGATCACCTTTGTATGCAGTGTTGAAGCGAAAAAAATATCATCAAAAATGCCAATAGGCAAACGTTCCGTTTCAATAAACTTATCAATAATATCAATATCCTGGTAAGTGGCTATCCACACTGCCAGGTTCCAGGTTTTTAATTTATCAACCCGCGCCCATTCTTCCCGTATCTTGTAAAACTCCTGCGCTACAGATGTTGTGCTACTCATAGTTATGAAGATTATTTAAGAATTGATCTTTACAATAGCTCCGGTCACACTTACATCGCCACCAGCGCCCATATCTATCTTGCCACCATTAATGCTCGCAGTTGATGAACCAACGGCTTCCAGCTTTTTGGAAAACAGTCCCATTTCGTTAGAACCTACAACAGTTGTAGCTTTTGAAGATACAGTTGCCGTTGTTTTGCCCGAAGCTAAGAAATCAATATCGGCTACCATTGCCATATTTTTAGTAGCGCTCGACACAATATCTTCCTTCGCTATTGTGTAAATATTTTTACCATTTACGGTTATGGTTCCGTCTTTCTTCATATTCAATGTACTTTCTCCACAAGTAAGCGTAATGCTTTCATTGCTCTTCATTGTTACATTACCTGCACCATCCATGAGCACGCTGTTGCCATCCATGTCTTCTACAAATACACTTCCTGCATTATCATCAAGTAATACCTTGTTACCACTACGGCTTTGCAAAGCTTTTACATCATTGCCCGCATTGCCAAAAGCATTGTTAGCCTTTCCGTGATAAACCGCTCCAATTACATAAGGCTTGGTAGCACTGTCGCCCTCAAAACCAATGATCACTTCTTCGCCAACTTCTGGTATAAAGAACATACCCTTGCCGCCACCAGCATGTGGCGTAGTCACCCTGATCCATGGTGTCTTTTCAGATCCATTCATCCAGTGAAACTTTACCCTGATGCGGCCCAAACCGTTGAAGTCATTATTATCAGTTACAATAGCGCTTTGGGTTTCACAATTAGGTTCTCTGGGTGCTTCAACTGGCGGTACTTTTATACTGCCTGGAACTGCTGTGAAATTGTTGTCATAATTGCCCATTGCATCAACAAAATGACTAACGCCTACAATGAGATATTCTCCGTAGCCTTCTGTTTGTGCGCTAAAAACATTGCTGCCAGACACATCAACGGTTGCGCCCACATTTACACCAGGGTGCCCACTTTTACCGTTAAACGTAAACCATGCGGCTGCCCTGTATAGCGCTGCGCATATTAGTTATGTCATCCTGTTGTTTTTTATTGGTCAGAAATTGATTATTCCACAGAACAGGTTGTGCTGTGTACACCGTTTGACCGAGTTGCATTACTTTTTTCCAAGAGAATTAAGGCCGGCTTTATCTTCTATCCCTGAAGGTTGGCTTGTGTACACCTGGCTATTCATATAATCCCAACCCATCATTTGAGTTTTTACCCGGGCATTTAGCGACATGTTGAAGCTGCTCAAATGGCTGCCATATGTCAGCTTTACTGCTTTGTCTGATTTGGGCTGGCCAACAACCAGGTTTTGTCCATCCCAAAATAACCATTCTCCAAAAGTGCTTGTAAGCCTTTGTAAAAATTCCCAGGCAGTTTCTTTAAACTGTACTGTGTAAGCAAGTGTTTCTCCATATAAGGGCTGAACTTTAGGGCTTAATAAATTTTGAGGAAAAGATTTTAGAACATCGTTAGCAATATTCTTTATGGCTTTCTTTTCCCAGCTTTGACAGTGAGGCCCACTTTCCAGCATGATAGTTGGTGAGTAGCCGCTAATAATTACGTTGCCATGATGGCCGGCAAAACGCGATGTTTCAACACTTGTTACAACTCCTTTAAATAAAAGGTTGCCTTCAAATCCTTCTGACTGGACACGGGCACCAAAAGTGCCGCCAATCATATCTTTAGAAGAACTGAAAATACTGCTTTTGCCATCGATAGCTTCTGCCGGACAGACCAGTGAGAAATGATGGTGATCAAAAATACTTTGCGTAAGAGAGAAAGAAGTATAGACAGGAATGGGGTTACCATTAATGCTAAATGAAGCATTGGTTAATTGGGCCATAAATAAAGGTTTTGTCGTTTATGGATTAAATATGTTTAGTTATAAATATTAAGTCCTTACTGATCGTTACAATTTAATTCTACATTTTTGTTTATATAATTTACTTTTTCTGAATCGATAATATACTGGTGTATATTATTCACGATATAGAAAAAAGGTATTGTCTATATTTTTAGGATGCCAGCCACTTTTTATTATCTCCTCAGAGCTACCTGCTTCCTGGAATTTAATAGTTACAGGATAGGAAGAATCTGCCGGAGCAACATTTGCGAGGTCCGTGAGCTTTCCATTTATATCTTTATAAATCGTGAATGAAACCTGCCTTTCCTGTAAGTAATCCGCAAGTTTTTCTAATACCTCTGTTTCTTCTTTTTCACTTTCCGCCTTTACCAGTTCATTCCAATAATTATTAAGCATACTCTTTTGATTTACCGAACAGGAAAATAAAAACAATGCAATGGCACAGATTTTTACATACTTCATAAACTAACTTATTTTATGTTTTTGAAGTTTACTGCTTACCCAGTTTGAAAAATGTCTTAGGTGTCTTTGCTTAACAACTTCACCATTATTCATTATTGATGTTTTATCCTTGTACCAGGCACTTTGTTTTTCATACTCATCCTTGAGTCCGATCATATGCCCGAACTCATGTACCACGCCCCTTTGGGTAAGACCGAAATTTTTAGGGGTTGCTATAACGTCCTTATCATCTAACTGACTGTTGCCGGAGAATGTATTGACATAACTCCTTGCAAATTTTTGGGTTTTTATTACAGAGATCTCCCAATGATCTTGCAACCAAAATCCTTCTACCTGTGTTTTAAAACGAAGTTCTAAAACCACATTTAAGCCGCTGCTTAAAACTTTAATCACTTTTCTATTCCAGGTTGATTTTACGTTTTGTTCCCATTGCGTTATGAAATTCTTTTTTCCAGATCAGTCCACTTCCCGTTTTTGTTCTGAAAGAAAAATTGCAGGTTCATAAAACAAATCAACTTATACTCTCGCACAGGTTTGCCTTTTGCTATGAGGTATAAATCATAGGCATCATTCACATCCAACTCGCCTGCTGTTATATCTGTTTCATAGTCTATACACACTTCATCAGGCGCGAGTGAAAAGGGTGTTCTGTACGGCATATAAATAAGTTTACAATACCCGATTGATATTGCGAATGCAGTAATATTTTTTATTCCTTACACAATAACCAAACCAATAATATCAATCTGAGCCGCTTTAGACCGGCCAATTTTTCTTGAAACTTGAATCATTCAATTTCACTTCTTTCGCGCTCAATCTCAAAGTGATCTGCATGGGATATTCGCCATTGTGGGTGTACTCTTCCGTGTAATCAATACAATGAGCGTCGGTAAATTTTAATGTTTTGAGCTGGCTCATATTATCGCGCCTGTAGAACGTGATAGCTCCGTTCTTGGTTTGTGTAGGGCTGATCATCCAGTCAAAAAGATCTGATTTCCCATTGCTTTCTATGGTTATATCTATAATACCTCCTTGTGGAATGGACGAAGGCCTGCTGGTAACATCTGTATCTTGTGAGAAATGATAGCGACAATGAAGCACGTTGATGTCTTCACCATCTAATGTAAGTTTTGAAATAAATGACATATAGTTGTTTTTAGGGTATCAGCTCAATCTAACTATACTTCGTTCTATGTTTAGTTTTCATGATCTTTCGACCATTTCAAATAGGTACATAAAATAGGTTTTTGAATGCGACTATTTTACGTTTATTAAAGTGAATGTTTTAATAAACCACAAATAACCCAACCCTCTTAATAAGGGTCGGGTTATAGATTTAAATATATTGCATTATTGAATGCTTAATAAATCATGTTGATTTTGAACGTCTAAACTGCCCACTGATTTACATGAGAAGCGTTGCCCATGGTTATTTCCTTGGCGCTAATTGTAAATGTTTCAGTAATAGGAGTGTCACCTGTAGAGTTGAAATTCTCACGGTAAGAAACCAAATAACCTTCTTTAAAATTCAGTTCCTTCATAGTGGCGTCTGAATCTCTTTTAGTAAATGTTACTGTGCCGTCCTTTCTTTCAAAGTTGTTGCACATCCATTCAAAAAATTTAGTGTCTCCGGTTGATTCAACGGTTAGGGTGATTTGACCACCGCGGGTAATTGAGGAAGGGCGGCCAGTGGCGTCGGTTTCCTGTTTAAGGGCATAGCTTAGATCCAGGATGTTGCTTTTGGCACCCGCTACATCCAGTTGTGCTTTAAATGACATAATTGTACATTTTTGATGTTAAAAAATAAGTATAAAAACTATAAATAAATAACAGGGCTATGGATACTTATCTAAATAACACAATTTCGGTTTTCATAATAATTCATCATAGATTAAGTACTTTCAAAAAACGTATTGGTGTTCGAATTATTGCAAGGGCTGTATTAAAAAAATATTAAACTATTTATCTTGTTCATAGCTAGACATCCATTCAATTCCATCTGCATCATCGCCCTTCTGTCCATCTAACTTAATAAGAAATGTTTTCGCAGGGAAATAAGGTTTCAAATGAATATCAAGGAAAATTCTATCCTTCTGAATCGGATCTTGTTCAAATCTTTTAATGGTAAAGTTTTCAATCAATTTATTAGGGCCGGTAATACTATCTAAAAATTTTACGATTTGTCCATTGAGTTCTTTTCTTGTATTAGCATTGAAATTTTCAAAGGCGCGCCTGTTAAGGAAGTCCATCATTACTTTAGCTACATAGTCAAACACACGCACTACCGAATAAGTTTGCAACCCGATGTTATCTCCATTAAACAAAGTTTTTGCAGAAAATGCCATAACCTTGCCATACTCCTTGGCCATTGGTACTAATCCCAGTTTTTCCAATCCGGCAATTTCACTTTTCTTAAGATCAAATTTTACACCATCTACTTCGTTCATGCTACCATGCTTTTTACCTGCAGTAACCTGAGACATTAAGGTGTAATAAATTTTACCACCTAATGATGAAGATGGTGGTACAAAAAGATGATCTTCTTCACCAACGGCATCTTCTTTGCCACGCCCTACTAACCAGTTACAGGCCATTACAACATTGGAGCGGTATGGATCTCCACCAGTTAAATTCGCAGCTTCGAACAATTCCATTACATCATCAGGCGTATCAAGGTTTTCAAAATCGGTAACCAGCATCACCTTGTTATCATAAGCGATCTTCGCCCATTTTTCAACTACTTTATTGGAGCCTAAATAACCAGGTAATACTAATATTCCATAATTGTTTCGAAGGTCAAGCCTGTCATAATTATTTACCAGTTCTGCTTGTACATGATCGATGAAACGAGTGTTATCAAGATCTTTGAGCTGATCTGGCTCAGCATTCATAAATGATGCATTCTTTATTTTTTGGCTTTCTGTATTTTTAAAGAATAATGCAACTGAACGATAAGAACGCTCTAACTCCTGTGTGCGTTCGAGAGATTTTTTCACATTTGACTTTAACGTTCTGTCAGCCGTTTCAGCCAACTGGTTACAATTCTCCACCATGGTACTCAAGTCATCTGTCGACTCAAGTATATCAACCCACCAGCTAAGCATTTTTTTCAGATCGTCTCTTTCTTTCTTCTTGCTGCTTTCTTCTAAGAAGATCTTCTTCCGTGCTTTTCTTTCAGGGTTTAAATTTTGAACATTGTCTATTGCTGATTCCAAAAGATCGTAACCACCAAGTTTAGCCAATGGTTGCAAATGGGAATCTAAACTACCAAGCTCGAGGGATTCCGGCTGCTTATACTCTTTCTGTACATTTTGTTCTTCCGGAGAAAGTTGATTTTGAGCTGTTGACATATGATTTATTAAGGGTTTAGTAATTGTTCATTTAATGTTTCTACTTACCATCTAGCTCCTGTACCAATACTTTCAGGGCAGCAACCAAATTCTCTTTTGTTGATTTATCAGACAAAGCCTGTTTCAAAAGTTTATTCGTTTTTAATTGCTTTACAATTTTTTGATACTGGTTACGTTTCATATCCAACTCACTCAGGTACTGACTTTGTTGTGTAATACCTTTGGGGCCAAAATCTTCCAGCCCCTTAAAGTTGAGTTCTTCTTTTTGCTGGCACCATCCTCCGTTTCAAATTCCATCTCTACTGAAGGATTGAAATGATTGAACACAGCACTCACATCAGTTAATCCATGAACAATTTCTGGTCTTACAGGTGGGAGATCGGTTAGTTTTTCAGCTAACAATACACGGTTTTGAGGTATGTCGGCAAAGGCTTCAAACGCGTCGTTTTTAACTTCGGTACCGCCAATTCCATAAGGTTCAAGAGGCATAATTTGAAATTTTTAATAGATTATCGTAACGAATGTATGTTTTATTTACGTCTTCTCAAAGATTGAAAAGTTACTAATTTTTATAAATTTTCAAGGTATTTTGTAAAATTAAATGGTTTGTCTATTACATAAAATAGCTAATTATAGTGATGTGCTATAATTGAACGCTTTGATAATAAGCAATATAGACTTAAAAATAAAAAAGAGTTTAATAGTTAAACTCTTTCAAATTTCAGACCGTAGACCGAATGTTATTAATATTTTAAATTTTGCTTACTCAATATAAACCTGATCCTTGTCACTATTCTCCTTCCAGCGTACCAATACTTTTTGGTTTTCAAAACTATCAATCGACTTACCAATATAATCTGCCTGAATAGGAAACTGCCTGCTAAACCTGCGATCTATCAACACACAAAGTTCTACTTTGGCAGGCCGTCCAAAATCAAGCAATGCATCTAAAGCCGCACGTATAGTACGTCCGGTATACAATACATCATCGATCAGGATCACCGTTTTATTTTCTATGCTGAATGGAATATCTGTCTCGTTAGCCTTATGAAGTGTGTTACGAACATCATCTCTGTAAAAAGTGATGTCAAGCTTTCCATATTGGATAATGGTTTTTCCTACCAGTTGTTTTACTTCCTGATGAAGCCTGTCAGATAAATAAATACCTCGTGGTTGCAATCCAATAATTACTACATCAGACAAGTCGGTATGGTTTTCTATAACCTGTTGGGCCAGTCGTTTGATGGTAATATCAATAAGTTCTTTATTTAGAATTGATTTCATTTGTATGTCTTGTTTTTCTGCTGCCCTTAAATATTAATTCATGCTTGGATTTTGCTAAAAGACTAATATAAAGCTTTCATACTATTAATGTTATAAACAAAGAACATCCAGTTTTTTAATCTTCTGCCAAAAACGGGTACTTGTAATCTGTTGGAGGATTGAACGTTTCCTTAATAGTGCGTGCACTCAACCAGCGATAAAGATTCAAAATAAATCCTGCTTTATCATTGGTACCGGATGCGCGGCCTCCGCCAAATGGTTGCTGGCCTACAACTGCGCCGGTCGGTTTATCATTAATGTAAAAATTACCGGCTGCATTTTCCAGCTTACGAGTTGCTAATTCTATTGCACTTCGATCAGTAGAAATAATAGCACCAGTTAACGCATAAGGAGATGTTGTGTTTACCACATCAAGAGTTTTTTCAAATGCATTAGCAGGATATACATGCAATGTTAATACAGGCCCAAATATCTCTTCGCACATGGTTACATATTGCGGGTTGGTAGTTTCAATAACAGTAGGCTGAATAAAATAGCCTTCTTTCTTATTGCACTCACCGCCTGCCAATATGCTGGCATCTTTATCTTTCCTGGCTTTGTCGATATAATTTTTTATTTTATCAAAACTCTTTTCATCAATTACTGCATTGATGAAGTTACTGAAATTTTCTACCGTTCCCATTTTGAAAGAATTGATACCTTCTACCAATTTCTTCTTTACTTCTTTGGCAATATTAGAAGGCACATAAGCCCTGGAAGCTGCCGAACATTTTTGTCCCTGAAACTCAAAAGCCCCGCGCAGCAAAGCAGTTGCTACTACTGCAGGGTCAGCGCTTTTATGCGCAATTACAAAATCTTTGCCACCTGTTTCACCAACAATTCGCGGATAACTTTTATACTTACCCATATTTTTTCCAATGGTTTCCCACATGGTGTTGAACACACCTGTTGAACCTGTAAAATGTACGCCGGCAAAATCTTTATGATTGAAACAAACTTCGCCTAACTCCGGTCCGTCAACAAAATAAGATTGATCACACCATCTGGCAATCCGGCTTCTTTCAAAATCTTCATAAACATCTGTGCTGAATATACCTGGGTATTTGCAGGTTTCCAAACAACAACATTACCACACATTGCGGCGGAAGTAGGCAGGTTGCCGCCAATCGCTGTAAAGTTAAATGGAGTTACGGCGAGTACAAATCCTTCCAACGGGCGATATTCTAATCTGTTGTGCATGCCGGGACTGCTGATAGGTTGTTGCTTATAGATCTCACTTAAAAAATGAACGTTGAATCTAAGAAAATCTATGAGCTCACATGCACTATCTATTTCTGCCTGGTAAGCATTTTTACTTTGTCCTAACATTGTAGTACCGTTCATGTGATAACGGTATTTGGTTGCAATCAAATCGGCTGCTTTCAAGAAAATACCAGCACGGCTTTCCCAGCTTAAAGCAGCCCATTTATCTTTTGCTGTCAAGGCCGCATCAATAGCCTGCTGTACATGTTTTTTATCGCCCATTGAAAAATGGCCCAAAACAAAGTTTCTCTCATGCGGCGGATGGATAGATACTTTTGTTTTTGTATATACTTCCTCGCCTCCAATATACATTGGCACATCAGCCTTTTCAGCTTTTAACGCTGCGAGTGTTATCTTCAACTGTTCTCTTTCACGTGTACCAGGTGCATAACTTAATACCGGTTCGTTTACGGGTAGTGGATATGAAAATGTTCCTATGTTCATACTGGATATTTTTAGATGTTCATTTTAATATTTGTATTGATGCCATTTGCAGTGCAGTACAAGGGTGCGACGCAATAAAGACGATAGTAGCATTGAAGCCGGGATCAAAAACTAACTTTCCGATTCTTTATCTGCCATCAGATAAGCTTTAATAAAGCCGTCGAGTTCGCCATCCATTACAGGTTGTACGTTACCAACTTCATAATCTGTACGATGATCTTTGATCATTTTATAAGGATGAAATACATAACTGCGAATCTGGCTGCCCCACTCTATTTTTTTTTTTTGGCATTAGTAGCATCTTTCAACGCATTGCGTTTTTGTAGTTCCATTTCATACAAACGGCTTTTTAGCATTTGCATGGCCAGTTCTCTATTACCCAACTGGCTTCTATCCTGCTGGCACACTACCACAATTCCCGTAGGAATATGCGTGAGCTGTACTTTTGTTTCTACCTTATTTACATTCTGTCCACCAGCACCACCGCTTCGGGAAGTCTCCATTTTTACATCGGCCGGATTGACTTCTATGTTTATAGTATCATCTACTAAAGGATAAGCATAAACGCTTACGAAAGATGTATGCCTTCTGGCATTACTGTCAAACGGTGAAATGCGCACCAGCCGGTGCACGCCGCTTTCGGCCTTTAAAAAACCATAAGCGAAAGCACCATCAAACTGAAGTGTAGCGGTTTTAATGCCGGCACCATCGCCCCATTGCCAGTCGAGTTCGGTCACTTTCCATCCTTGCTTTTCGCCATACATACGATACATGCGTGCAAGCATTTCCGCCCAATCCTGGCTTTCTGTTCCGCCTGCTCCAGAATTTATCTGAAGAACTCCCGGCAGCTCATCTTCGGGTTCGTTAAGTGTACTTTTAAATTCGGCTTCGTCTAAAACTTCCAATGCCTTATCATAGGCAAGCTGGGTCTCTTCTTCAGTGGCATCTCCCTCTTTCCAAAACTCAAATAAAACAGCAAAGTCTTCTACTGCAGTTTCGCCGATTGATAAAGTTCTACCCAATATTCATTGACCTTTAAAGTCTTAAGAATTTCAGTAGCGCGCTTGTTATCATCCCAAAAGCCGGGACTTAACGAGAGTTGCTTGTCTTGTTGAATTTTCTGCTCGCGGTTAGCGACGTCAAAGAAACCTCCTTATCCCGAGAACGCGGGACCGCATATCCTGTAATTTTTCGTGTGTCATGGCTGCAAATATAGAACGAATACCACAACATTTGTATAATGCGGCTATATTTGCGCCACTTTAAAATAAAGTTGCGGTGATTATTCTTCTTATGCTAAAGAATATTTTAATATTGTATAGAATCTGGTTTTAGCCCAATTGTGATCACATGAAACTCACCCGACCTGACAACAAAACCATCATTAGCAAATCACCCTTGCTCATCAGCATTCTTGCTGCAACCGTAATATTTATTATATCAATATTTATAATTGAACAACGGCGCAATATAAAGGTGGCCAAATTAAGGCTGGAACTTTCGTCGGAGATGAGGCGGATAAATAAGAAGATTAACGATGTACTTGATGACATGTACACTGGTTTAGCCGCAACCACCAGGATAATTGATAACAGCGGCAGTGTACTAAACTTTGATAATGCAGCGCGGGATATTCTAAATAGCAACAAGCACCTAAACAATGTTTCTCTTATCCCTGGGGGCATCATCAAGTACACTTATCCCGAAGGCAATAAAAATGCACTAAATAGTAACATCCTTTACGACGGTAGCGGAGAAGAAGCGGCGGCAGCGTTGGCAGCGTACACATCAAAAAAGATAAAAATTGCCGGACCCATCAGAAATTTTTTAAAAATTGAAACCATTGCAGCCAGGTTACCCATTTTTCTTAGTGGCAAATTTTGGGGGTTTTCGAGTGCGGTTGTCCGGCTGGATGTACTTATGCGTGCCAGCGGCATTGATAACTCTAAAGGCTCTAAATACAAATACAGCCTCTCTTATATAAGTTACCTGAACAACAAAGAAGTTTTTTTTGTTGGTGGCAAATCTTTGCATAATAACATTACTGTAGAAGAATATATGTCGCATATAAATTGGAAATTATATGTTTGCTCTGCTCAAACGGATTATACGCTCTTCCTAATTCCTTCGCTCTTTTCTCTGATCGCATCTTTAATCATCGGTTATTTTATAAAACGCTGGATAGAAAGAATCTTAATGTTGCAAAGCCTCGTTCTTCAAAAAGATCAGCAGATTGCTGATACAGAAAAAGAATTTAAAGCGATTTTCGAAAACGCTCCAATCGGTTTTGCTATCATTGATGTTTCTACTAAAAGCCTTTCGAATACCAATCGTAAGTTTAGAAAGATATTTGGCCTTGATGAACGAAATGTCCGTAATACCATGCAAGGCACAACGCAAGATGTTTTCCCTGATATATTTGATAAAATTCCGAAAGTATCACATGAAGATAATATCCAGATATCGAGTGTGTATAAACATGTTAGTCCGTATGGTGATGAAATATGGACCAACTACAAATTATTTGCACTACCCGCCACATCAGAAGAAAATAATAAATATGTAGTAATTGCAGAGGATGTAACCGAAAAATTAGCCGCTGAACGGAAAATTAAAGAGTCGGAAAAAAATACAAACATTTATTTGACGAATCACCGGTAGCATTGTGGGAAGAAGATTTTTCGGATGTGGTTGTTGAATTGTCTAAGCAGGGTTTGTTAGGCAAGCCCGAACAAGAGGTGATTGAGTATTTCAACAAGCAACCAAAATTGCTTCATAAGTACATCAATCTGGTAAAGATCAAGTCAATAAATGATGAATGTTTCCGGCAATACAATTACACAAGTAAAGAAGAACTGTTCAAAAACTTTCATAAAACCATTGCCGAAGAACCAAATTTAAATGTAATCAAGAAAACGCTTGCTGCTATTTGTGCTGGCAGACATCATCTGAAATCGGAAAGTTCTTTTTACAATGCAAATGGAGAACTTCGGAATTCCATTTTATCGTGGCAGGTAATTCCAGGAAATGAAGAGATTTACGACCAGGTTATATTGACCACAGTTGATATTACCGACCTGAAGAAATCTAAAGAAGATTTAGATAAATCGATGGAGATACTGGATCATCAAAACAAACGGCTTCTGGACTTTTCCTATATCGTATCTCACAATTTAAGATCTCATACCAGTAATATACAATCGCTCAGCGATCTTATTTTATCATCCAACTCGATCGAGGAAAAAAATGAACTGATCATCCATTTGCATAGAGTTGTGAGCATCTTAAGCAGCACTATTGAAGCGCTAAATGATTTGGTTAATATTAATGCTGACCTAGACGTTGCACGAGAGAAAATAGCTCTGAGAGACACGGTAGGTAAAACCATCAATGTGCTTAGAGATAGAATAAAACAAAAAGAGGCTGTTGTTCTAAATAATATACCGAAAGACACAAGTATTTTTTACAATAAAGCGTATATAGAAAGTATTTTACTAAATTTGATTTCGAACAGCCTTAAATATTCTAAGCCCAGCGTTTGCCCAATTGTAAGCGTTACTTATAGTGATGAGAATTCAGCAAAAATTCTTACCATAAACGATAATGGCATAGGTATTGATCTTGAAAAAAACGGACACAAGTTGTTTGGGTTGTTCAAAACTTTCACACATAATCCGGAATCAAAAGGAGTTGGACTATACATAACCAAAAGGCAGATAGAAGCTCTTGGCGGGAAAATAACAGTAGAAAGTACAGTAAATGTAGGAACTACTTTTAAAATTTATTTTAAATGATAAATCAAAAGAATGTGTTGGTGGTGGATGATGACCCGGTTTTCAAATTAATAGCCCGTAAGTTATTTGAAAGAAGTGGAGATTTATTTAATGTAGTTTTTGCTGAAAATGGTTTAGATGCAATTGAGCTACTCAAAAATATTATTAATACGAATGAAGCTGAAATTCCAGACATTATTCTTTTAGATATAGAAATGCCTATTATGAATGGCTGGGGGTTCATGGAAGAATTCATTAAACTACCTGAAGAAAAAACGAAAAATATTACTGTTTATACTGTTAGTTCTTCAATAGCCCAGGAGGATAAAAACAAAACCGCTTCTTACTCGCAAATCAAAGCTTATATAACAAAACCACTTACGCTTGATATTATTAAAGACATTGCTGAAGCTTCATAAAAATTGATTTACATAGGAGCCGCTTCAACTTTATAAATAGTTGTGTCGCCTTCCAATGTGGGCACAATATATCCACCAGTGTCTATTAAGGTTTTCGGCATCGTTTTTTTCAGCAGTTGTTTATCAAACGTTGCCGTACCAACTTTGTATAGATAAATTTTTTCCAGTTTTTTCAATCCTTTCAACCCTAACAATCCCTGTTGTGTAATTTTTGTACCTGAAAGGTTGATGTATTGCAGGTTTGACAGATTTTTGAAATGTTGTAAACCCACATCTGTTATGGGGTTACCTTCTACATGAAGACGCATCAACGCTGTTAATTTCCCAATTGGTTCCATATCCTTGTCGCTCAAATTTTCATTGGCCACTTTCAACCACAATAGTTGATCCTTCAGTGGCTCAAGCAATTTCAACTCTTCTAAACCAACTTTATCTGCGCCTACGAAATTCACCAACAGGTAGTTACTATTCGCCGCAACTGGTATAACAACTGCTCCTTTTTCTTTCAATGCCACAATCGCTTTTGCATCTGCGGCGCTTACTTCTTTTTCCGGAATAATATTCACCTTGCCTTCTTCCTTCATACTTCCGTTCTGTAAGGCAAGAAGCGTAGGTTTTATTTTATCGGTTTGTTTGGACTGACTTACTTTTTTATCAAACCTGGCACCGCTATTCACCCACCATTGTAACAGATCCATTTCTACTTTTGTAAGCTGTGGCTTCTCTTTTGGCGGCATGTGGTCTTCATCAGTTTCCGGTAACAGTATCAACTTTATTAATTTACTTTCATCAGCATGATCCCAGGCAATAGCAGGACCATCTTTTCCTCCTTTCAAAATAAAGTCAGGTTCATCCAATCTTAGTTTTCCTTTTTGCTTGCTTGTTCCATGACAACTATAACATTTGGAAGAAAGAATGGGTTTGATGATATCATTATACACAAAAGCTTCCTGCACATTGGGCATGGGTTTAAAAACCGTTTTTCCTCCTTGTGCACCATCTGAGGTAAACGGCGCTGTCAGGTAATCTTCTCCATGTGTGATCGATCCTCCCAAATGTCCGGCAATGGTAATAAAAATAAACAATAACAGCATAGCCCATTTGGTATAAAGCCATTGTTGTTTATGAATGAAATAACAAACGATGGATACAACTGCCGTTGCAATGCCCATCCATTGATGATTTGCAACAGCCGACGCTTCATAATCTCCGCTGTTGGCAAGCGCCAAACCCGACACACAAGCGCCAACTGCACTGAGCATGCCCCAAAACAAAGCTGCACTTATAAAATGTCGTTGCTCTTGTCTTTTTTCTATTTTCACAAAAATAAAATATAAGCATACCAGCATCAATATACCAATTGGCAAATGAACCAAAACCGGGTGCATTCTTCCTGCAAAATCGAAAATGCTCAAATAAAATATCATAGTCAAATTAGTCGTCACTGGCTGGTGACTATCTCGTTTAGTTTTGGCTAAAATTATCCTTCATACCTTTTTCTTAACAACTGCATCATGTAAACATTTACTTCCCAAAGTTCTGCCAGCGGCTTCCGGGAATAGGGCATTGTAGGCATGTAATCGGGAGGGCCAAACTCTGTTAAGAAAGTGATCGTTTCTCCTTTGTTTGTTTTTCGTTCTACAATTTTATCCCACCAGGCAAAATGAGCCTTCACTACATTTTCCCATTCCGGCGCTCGTGGATCATTTACCTGAGGCCCTTCCGGGTGGCCGATGCGCGCATGTATATGCTCAGTTCTCTCCAAAGCCATGTTAACAGTTTCTGCCTGATCGACTAATAAACTTTCATGCACACAACACCAATGCGAAATATCAAGTGTCAGTTTAAGTTCGGGAAACTTTTTAATGTACTCTTTTGCAACAGGTGCTGAGTAAAGCATACGGCTTCTGTGCGTTTCATGACAAATCGTAATACCCGTTTCTTTTGATAAAGCTGTGGTATGCTCAATGAATTTTGCATTCTCATCAAAACTGAAGTAATCTTTTCCGCTGTGATTATTAATATAGAGTGGCTTTTTTCTCTTTTGTTTTGCAGCAGCATCAATCATTTTTTTAAAAGCAGTTAAATGTACTTCAGGATCTTTTTGTCCACCGCCGCATAAAAAGCCTATTTCAAGATCGTACTTATCAAGCGCTGTAAACATCGCTTCCTGTGCTTTTACATCCCCCGGCCACCAAAGCTCTACACCGTCATATCCCGACTTTTTTGCTTTTGCACAAAATGCATCCATATCACCCTCAAACCCCCAATTAGTTTGCATAATCTTAATCTCGGTTCCTTTCATTCCTTCTCCCGTTTTAATATTTGAAGCAAATGCTTCCATTTTAGAAAAAAATAAAGCAGCAGAGGCTGCTGCCGATATTCCTATAAATTCTCTCCTGTTTTGTTTCATTTCTATTATTAATTATTGAACCAGCTATGATGCTACTATCATCGATCTTGCGACGCTCCCTTCAACATAAGAATATATGGCATCGTACATATACGATCACAACCAGAATCTTCGCAAATCCAGTCAGACTGCTCCCACTCGCTACTTACTACTCCCTATACCAAAATATCCTGTATCACTTTACCACTCACATCAGTAAGGCGAAACGGCCTTCCCTGAAAATCGTAAGTAAATTGTTCGTGATCAAAACCCAATTGATTCAATATCGTTGCCTGTATGTCAAATGCTTCTGTTTTTCCACTTATGGCACTATATCCAATTTCATCAGTTTCACCATACGAAGTCCCGCCTTTTACACCTCCGCCTGCCATCCAAACTGTAAATGCATCACCATGATGATCGCGCCCTTTAAAGGCCATTGTTTTACCATCCCGGTTTTCCTGCATTGGTGTACGGCCAAATTCCGAACCCCATACTACTAATGTTTCTTCAAGCAGGCCCCGTTGTTTTAAATCCAGCAATAACGCAGTTATTGGCTTATCAACCTCCCGGCATTTATTCACTAAACCAATATCTACCGAACCGGCAGCATTGGTTCCATGCGCATCCCAACCCCAATCAAACAGCTGTACAAAACGAACCCCTTTTTCTACAAGCTTTCTGGCAAGCAAAACATTATTGGCAAAAGAAGCTTCGCCAGGCTTCGTACCATACATTTCGTGAATGTATTGCGGTTCATCATTAATATTCATCACTTCCGGCACCGATATCTGCATCTTATACGCCATTTCGTATTGTGAAATACGGCTCAATATTTCCGGATCGTTATACTGCTTATATTCTTCCTGGTTTACTTTATTAATGGCGTCTATAGAAGCTTTACGAAGATCGCGGCTCATACCATTTGGATCCGAAATAAATAAAACCGGATCACCTTCGCTTCTGCATTGCACACCTTGGTAAACACTAGGCAAAAACCCGCTGCCCCAAAGGCTTTTACCACCATCCGGATTGTTTCCCCGGAAGTAAGCACTACAAAGCCAGGCAAATTTTTATTTTCGGTTCCCAAACCATAAGTAACCCACGAACCCATGCTGGGTCTTCCGCCACGCGCAGACCCGGTGTTCATCAATAATTGCGCAGGTGCATGATTAAACTGATCGGTAGTAACTGTATTAATAAAAGCCATATCATCTATTACGGTAGAAAGATGTGGCAAATTATCTGACATCCATAAACCGCTTTCGCCGTGCTGCATAAACTTTGCCTGCGGACCTAACATTTTGGGTACGCCACGGATAAAGGCAAATGTCTTCCCTTCTAATAATGATTGTGGGCAATCTAATCCGTCCAGTTTAGCAAGTTCCGGTTTATAATTAAACATCTCTAATTGTGACGGAGCTCCAGCCATGTGTATGTAAATGACAGCCCTTGCCTTTCCGGGAAACATTGGAGGTTTTGCAGCTAAGGGATTGACCGGATCAAAAAGGTCGTTTGAGGCTTTTGTTTTTTTACCTGAACAACTGTCAAATAAAGAACCAAGCGCCAACGCACCCAACCCGAAAGCACTTTCTTTGAGAAAATGCCGGCGCGTGTGCATCTGAAGTTGAGCATTTGCTGCTTCCACTTTCAACCGGTCATTATGTAATTCTTTTTGTGTCATAAAAAAAGTTCATTGTTCATAGTCGATGGACGGTACCGGAAGCTGCGCATCCGATTATTATTATTTGACTACCTCGGAGTCGATTGATAAAACAGTATTCATTCACTCTATTCACTATTCACTACTTAACTATTCACTACTTAACTTTTATTCAACCACTCATCCAAATTCAACATTGCATTAGCCACCACAACCATTGCTGCCATTTTAGGATCTGCATTTTCTTTGCTTCCTAAAATCTCCTGCACATCAGAACTTCCTTTCGAGAATGACTGAAGTGATGTGTTATATAGTCCCATCAATGTTTCTAATTTACCTGGAGCAATAGGTTTATATAACATAGCCTGATATCCTTTCTGTATCTGGCTCTTTACGTCATTTCCGGCCATTTTATTCATCCGTTGCGCAAAATGTTTTGCCATATCCCAGTAAG
This sequence comes from Paraniabella ginsengisoli, assembly GCF_022513635.1. Lineage (GTDB taxonomy): Bacteria > Bacteroidota > Bacteroidia > Chitinophagales > Chitinophagaceae > Niabella > Niabella ginsengisoli. The sequence goes on from NZ_JAKWBL010000003.1 coordinate 235,981, forward strand.
CAAAATCATTCAAAGTGCTAAGCGCCTGTAGAGGAGTATTAGTTCTTATTCTTCTGGGAAGACATACATCCCGCATAGCAGCATCAAAGCCGATCATCGAAGGATATGGTGCGGTTCTTTTCCAATATGTGTACACGGCGCGCCTGTATTGATCTTCGCCTTCACTCTGCTTCCACTGTTCACCACTGTAAGGCGATTTCCAAATACCTGCGGGTTGAAATGGCATCACACTTTTGCCGAGCATCTTATTACTTAAAACATTACTAATGGCAAGAGCCTGGTCTCTGATTTGCTCGGCAGAAAGGCGCACGCGCGGCCCTCTTGCATACAACCTATTGTTGGGATCTTTATGAAGTAATTCATCAGACACTTCTGATTTTTGACGGTAAGTGGCAGACATTACTATTTCTTTAAGCAGATCTTTAATACTCCACTTGTAATCATTCATAAATTTCCAGGCAAGATGATCGAGTAATTCTTTATGTGTTGGCGCAACGCCCTGTGTTCCCATATCCTCCAACGTTTCGGCAATGCCTATACCAAATAATTGTTCCCACAGGCGATTCACCATCGTACGCGCTGTAAGTGGATTTTTCTTATCAGTAAGCCACATAGCAAGTCCTAAACGGTTTTTAGGGGCGCCCACAGGCATTTTATTTAATACCGCCGGAACGCCTGGCTGTACAGCATCTCCCTTTGACAACCAGCTACCTCTTTCAAAAATATTGGTAGTTCTGAAAAGGTCTGAAGGATTTTCTACAAGTATGGGCGTAGCGATAAAATTGTCAGATTCGATCAATTCGTTATAATGCTTATATGCTGAATCGAAACCCGGCTTATCTGCTCCTGGGAAGGGTTGTTTAAAATAGAACCAACTAAACATAGCTCCATTTTCATCATCTGTTTTAAGTGAAGCGTTTTGATAACTCAACCAAACATCATGCACACCAACCGTTGGCGCTATATCAATTGTAGCTACTTGCCAACCTTGTGTAGGTTTAAGAGCAACCGTTGCAAACACAGGCCCTTTTACAGAATCTAAATGCAATTTCCATACACCGCCATCTATGCCTGAAGAATAACGAAACATAAGTTCGTTTTTGTTACTTAAGTCAACCTTTTTAATCCGGCAAGATGAGTTATTTCTAAGCGACAGCCATTTAGTATCAGCAAGGGCACTGTTTGTCATTTGATCCGTAACTACAGAATTGATAACAGGCTGGCCCGTTTTAAGGAACCGAAGAACCCGATTATATTCTGCAGATGTAGTGTTTTGTGATAGCCATTGTTTCAATGTTTCGAGCTTTGTACTGTCGCCACCCCGATATTCACGTAACAAAGGAAAATCTTCGAACGTATCTTCATCTCTTGTGTTATTGAAAAACGCCATGAACCTGTAATAATCTTCATGCTTAAACGGATCGTAAGGATGGGCATGACATTGTACGCAGGCAAATGTAGTTCCCATCAATGCTTCCCAGGTGGTGTTAACCCTGTCTATAACAGCAGCCGTACGATACTCCTCATTATCAGTACCACCCTCGTCATTGGTTAAAGTATTTCTTTGAAAAGCAGTGGCTATATATTGCGCATCTGTGGGGTTAGGCAACAAATCGCCAGCCATTTGTTCTATCAAAAACTTATCGTAAGGTTTGTTTTCGTTAAAAGCTTTGATCAGCCAATCCCTGTAACGCCACACAGAACGATAAATATCTTTTTCATATCCTTTTGTATCAGCATAACGCGCCAGATCCATCCATAACGAAGCCCAGCGTTCGCCATAATTTGAAGAAGCCAGCAGTTCATCAACCAGATTTGCATAAGCTTTATCGGATGAATCTTTTAAAAACTTATCGGCAATTATTTCTGAAGGGGAAGGCCTGTTAAATCAAGACTTACACGCCTTAAAAGTGTTGACTTATCAGCCTCATCTGATGGAGTTAGATTTTCTTCGTCCAATTTTTGAAATATAAACCGATCAATATCATTTTTAATCCAGTCGTCATCCTCATCGGGTATTTCTTCTTTTTCTACCGAAATATAAGCCCAGTGCTTCCCCCATTCTGCGCCCTGCTTTACCCAGTTTTTGAGAATTTTGATCTCTTCCTTCGGAAGAGGGTCATGTTTGTACGGCATCCTTTCTTCAGGATCGTTAATGGTTAACCTGCGAATAAATTCGCTTTCTTCCGGCTTGCCGGGAACAATAGCAGGCTTACCACTTTCTGTTTTAGCTAAAGCTTCTTCTCTAAAAAGCACACTAAAGCCGCCGCTTTGCTTTACGCCACCGTGACAGCTTATACATTTTTTATTCAGTATCGGTTTTACCTGCGTATTGAAATCTACTTTCTTTTCATTAGAAAGCATATACCATCCACCGGCAACAGCGGCCAATATAGAAACGGCAATTAATATTTTGTAGTTTGAGGTAATCATATAGCGATCATCAAATTTAAAAAAACTATTGCGCAATCATGCAATAGAATTATCCAATTCTTACACTTTTTTAACCTTAATGGTTAAATTAGCGTCAGGCCAGGCGAAACCAGCCATTCCTTCGTAATTCTCAAGCTCGCATTAAAGCCGCAAACATTGTATCTGCTTGCTGATCATAGCCCTTTAAAACAGATTCTGCAATCAATTCTAGCCCTTGTTTTGTTAAATTGCTGGTTTGCTCTTCATTTTCTTCAGCAAATACCGAACAGGTAATATAAAGCAGGTAACCTCCGGGTTTCAAATATTTGATGACATTTGAGATAATGTTTTGCTGGAGTTTTGCGTATTCAGCTATTCTACTTTCCTGAAAGAAAAGCAACTGTTCTGGAGTTCGCGCCCAAGTGCCACTACCGCTACAAGGAACGTCAGCAATGATCAAATCAAATTTTTGATCCGGAGCAGCAATTGTTGAATCTGAAACGAAAGAATTATAGTTTTTAATTCCTGCTTCGGCAAAGCGCTTTTTCAAATTAGCAAGAATTGAAGACCGGATATCGGAAACTGTTAACTTAATATCATCCAAAACATCTTTAGCTAAAATGGATTTACCACCGCTGGCAGCGCAACAATCCCAGATAGATATGACAGATTTTAGATGAGAGATTTTAGATTTATAAATATTGAGTAGCTCGCTTACCCTTTGCGAACTGTAATCCTGAACAACCACTTCTTTATTTAAAATTAACACTTCATCTATTTTCGATCCGTTGGGTAAGCGAACCGTATTTTCAGTTATAATAAAATTGATATTGGCTGATTGTAATTTTTCTGACACCACTTTATGTTGCCGAGGACGTATGCGTAAAAACAAATCTGGTTGTAACAGATGAGATTGCTCAAATGCAGCAGTATCAATACTTTCGCTTAAATGATCTTTAAAAGAAAAGATATTTTCAGGTGTTTGTTTTGGTAATTGATATTGTTCAAAAAAAGAAAGCCATTCTTCCGGCCATTCTTTCTTTGAAAGCTGGTAGCCTTTCAGGATTTTTTGTTCTATAGAAAGCTGCGGATAAGATTTTCCCAATCTGTAAAAACAATAACATAACTCGGTTATTTGCTTGCGGTCTTTGCTTCCAAATTTTTTGTGTTGAGAAAAGAAACTTCGAATATAATGTGCGAAGGGTGCTTCGCCTTTATAGGCTTGCAACACAGTGTTTGCTGTATTTACATGCGAATAGAAACGCTTAAAATGATTGATGGTTGATGATTGATCGTTCATAGACTAAGTCAATATAAAAATATTAAGACCGCAACTTTGATTCATGTCTCCACGAACCAAGAACGTTAAGACCTCCGAGATTTTGAAAATCTCGGAGGTCTTTTGGGAAGTGTTGATGAGCTATAGCTACAGTACAAGTGTGCGACGCAATACCGTTGCCATATGCACTAAAGCTGGTTACAAAAAACTATAATTCCAACAAAGCCTTTACGGGATCTTTCTGAACCAACAGCAATGCAGGGTTTTCAAGTAATTCTTTAACACGAACCAGGAAGCTTACTGACTCACGGCCGTCAATGATGCGGTGATCGTAACTAAGTGCCACATACATCATGGGGCGAATAACAACTTGTCCGTTGATGGCAACAGGACGTTGTATGATATTGTGCATTCCCAAAATAGCACTTTGCGGAATATTGATAATGGGCGTGCTTAACATAGATCCGAATACGCCGCCATTGGTGATAGTAAATGTTCCGCCGGTAAGATCGTCGGCAGTAAGTTTGCTGTTCTTCGCTTTGTTAGCTACATCAATAACTGCTTTTTCGATTTCTGCCATGCCAAGGCTTTCTACGTTTCTGATTACAGGAACGGTTAAGCCTCGTGGCGTACTTACAGCAATGCTGATATCGGCATAATCATGAAATAAAATCTGATCACCATCGATATAAGCATTTACAGTTGGCCATTCGGAAAGCGCGATGGCACAGGCTTTCGCGAAGAAACTCATAAAGCCCAAACCAACACCGTGCGCTTCTTTAAATTTATCTTTATACTTGCTGCGTATGTCCATGATCGGCTGCATATCTACTTCGTTGAAAGTAGTCAGCATAGCCGTTGTGTTTTTTGCTTCCACCAATCTGCGGCTGATTGTTTTGCGCAGGTTGGTCATTTTTTCCGGACGCTGATTGCGACCGAATAATTCACCACCATCAAATGATTTTCTACCCGGATTGGCCAATGCAGCTAACACATCTTCTTTAAAAATTTTGCCGGCATAACCAGAAGGTTTAACAGTTTTGGGATCGACTTTTTTATCTGCAATAATTGCTGATGCTACGGGCGTTGCTTTTACATCGCTTGCGGCTGCTGGTTTCGAGGCGCTGCCACTTTTTCTTCAGCTTTAGCGGCAGGTTTTTCCGCTTTCGGTTTAGCTGGCTTTCCGGAGGTTTCTTTTATGATCGCAATGGTATCGCCTATTTTAAGCGTATCTCCTTCTGCTACCGAAGTTTCAACAATCCCGGCCAGTTCTGCATTCACTTCAAAAGTTGCTTTTTCACTTTCCAGTTCGGCTATTACCTCATCGCGCTCCACATAATCGCCCGATTGTTTTACCCATTTCAAAAGCGTTACCTCGCTTATCGATTCTCCAACGGTTGGTATTTTAACCGGAACCTCTTTGCCGGTTGTCTTTATGGGTTCATCGTTGCTTGCAGGTTCTGCTTCTTTTTCAACAGGAGCTTCCGTATTTTCTTCAGCGGGTTTGCTGTCGCTTTCACCTTCAGGCTTAGCTGCAGTATCGTCGATACTCGCAATTACATCGCCAATATTTATGGAATCGCCTTCACCAACACTTGTTGTCAAAACACCAGCTTTTTCTGCGTTCACTTCGAAAGTAGCTTTTTCACTTTCCAGCTCTGCTATTACCTCATCGCGTTCCACATAATCGCCGGTCTTTTTTACCCATTTTAAAAGCGTTACTTCACTTATAGACTCGCCCACCGTAGGCACCTTAATATCGACAGCCATAAATACAAATGATTTTTATAGAATATAGTTTGGCAAATTACGTAAAAATGACAAAAAACCAGCCTTAAATAGAATCGGATGTTGGTTTAAATTATAAGGCAGTAAAAATATCGCTTGAATTAGTGATAATTTACTACTACTCCTTAAACTATCTTTGATTGTAAGATGAGTAGCCTACCCATTAAAGTTACTGTGTTTGATGACAATGCATACCGCAGAGAAAGCCTGTCTATGCTCATCAATTCTTCTCCCAAAATGACTTGTGCGGGAACTTTTTTTGATTGCAGCAACGTGATTGCTGATGTTAGAAAAACTGCACCTGATGTTGTATTGATGGACATTGATATGCCAAATGTAAATGGCATTGAAGGTGTAAAACTGATAAGTATAAATTTCCCGAAGGTTCAGGTACTAATGCAAACGGTGTTTGAAGATGATGATAAAATATTTGCCTCTATTTGTGCCGGAGCATCAGGATATATTCTAAAAAAATCTACACCAGTACAATTATTACAGGCAGTCGAAGATGTGTACAATGGAGATGCTGCTATGACCGCATCCATAGCCAGAAAGGTATTGACAGCTTTTCAAAAAAATGTGTTTTACGAAAACAACCAGGAAATATCGTTAACCCCTAGAGAAAAAGAAGTGTTGGGCTTTTTGGTAAAAGGATACAGCCATAAAATGGTGGCTTCCGCATGTACATTAAGTATCCATACAGTGAATACACACATTAAAAAGATATACGAAAAACTACAGGTAAACTCGGTTGCAGAGGCTGTAGTAAAGGCATTGAACCAAAAATTAATATAAATATCTCATGTTTAGTTTTGAATATAAGAGGGCGGAATGTCTATTCCGCCCGATATTTTCAAACCAAGTATGTTTTGAACAATTAGATCGTAAACGCTGTGCTCACAATTTCTTCCTGCTCTGCTTTGTGCACTTTCATGAAACCAGAAGCTGTAGACGCGCTTGCTTTTCTACCGATAATGCCATAGTTAATATGCTTAAGGTTCATTTGTAAAAACGAAGCTGCTCCCATATTCAACGGTTCTTCCTGTACCCAATACCATACTGCATTTTTATACTTATTATATAACGCTTCCAGCTGTTTCCCGGGTAAAGGATAAATTTGTTCAAGCCTAACTACCGCTACATCACCTCTGTTCTCTTTTTGCTGCCTTTCTAATAAATCATAATAAACTTTACCGCTACAGAATAGCACTTTTTTACATCGCCGGCTTTTACATAAGTATCGTCAATCACTTCCTTAAATCCGCCTGTTGTAAATTCCTCCTTGAGAGAATAAGTACCTGGGTGTCGCAAATTTGCCTTAGGAGCGAAATTGATCAGCGGTTTTCTGAAAGGCCAGGCCAATTGCCTTCTTAAAGCATGGAAATAGTTGGCTGCCGTTGTAATATTTGTTACTACAATATTCAGTTCAGCACATGCAATTAAAAAACGTTCCATGCGTGCGCTACTATGTTCAGGACCCTGTCCTTCATAACCATGCGGTAACAACATTACAAGGCCATTCATTCTGTTCCACTTTTGCTCAGCACCGGTTATAAATTGATCAATGATGGTTTGAGCGCCATTTACAAAATCTCCAAATTGCGCTTCCCATAAAACCAGTGCATTAGGCGATGCTAATGCATATCCATATTCAAAACCCAGTACAGCGTTTTCACTCAAAAGAGAATTAAACATTCTTATTTTCCCCTCCGCTCCCGGAATACTCGCCAACCGATTGTAAGGTGTATCATTTATTTCATCTCTCAGTACACAATGCCTGGAGCTGAAAGTACCGCGTCCCACATCCTGCCCGCTCATTCTCACATCAGTACCATCTAACATTACAGTTCCAAATGCCATTAATTCCGCAGTAGCCCAATCAACTTTATTTTCTTCATTGAATAGCTTTACTTTATCCCTTAACAGCTTATCAACCTTTTTTAAAGGAGTAAAGCCTTCGGGCAATGTCATGATAGCATCAAAAACTTTTTTGAAATTTTCTTCAGACACTGAAGTGGAAGGGCTTTTATCAAAATCGTCGTCTGTTGCTTTTTTAATTGCTTCCATAACAACTGAGGTGTTTGATAAGTATAGGGTAAAGGCCTTTGCTTTACATCATCCAATCGATCCTGAAGATCAGCCCAGAATTTCGTTTCCATTTCTTTGGCAAGCCCTTTCGCGTCTTCTTCTCCTTTATCCAATAGGTATTTTACATACATCTCGCGCGGGTTAGGATGCTTGTCAATTAAAGCATACATAGCTGGCTGTGTAAATTTAGGATCGTCGCCTTCGTTATGACCGTGTTTGCGGTAACAAACCATATCAATGAATACGTCATCGTGAAATGTGCTCCTGTAGCGACTGGCAATTTCTGCACATTTAACTACAGCTTCAGGGTCGTCTCCATTTACATGCAGCACCAGGCTTTGTGTCATTGCAGCTAAAGATGTACAGTAATCTGAGCTTCTGGCATCAGAAAAATCGGTAGTGAAACCTATTTGATTATTGATCACAAAATGTATGGTACCACCCACAGCATAACCTGGTAGTTTCGACATTTGTAATAATTCGTAAACAACACCTTGTCCCGCAATTGCTGCATCACCATGTATTAAAATAGGTAACACCTTATCATATTGTTCATCATGCAACACGTTAGCGGTACTTCTTGCGAAGCCTATCACCACCGGATCCACCGCCTCCAGATGTGAGGGATTAGGCATTAATTTTAAATGTATCTTATCGCCTCCTGATGTTTCTACTTCGCTTCCAAAACCCAGATGATATTTCACATCACCACTTCCCATGGTCTGGTTTATTTCGCCGGTACCTTCAAATTCGCTAAAGATCTGCTCATAAGTTTTTCCAAGAATGTTGGCAAGTATATTAAGCCTGCCGCGGTGAGCCATTCCAATAACAACTTCTCTAACACCTAACTCTGCCGACTTGTTTATCATTGCATCCAATGCTGCGATAGTTGTTTCACCACCTTCAAGCGAAAATCTTTTTTGTCCCACATATTTTGTATGTAAGAATTTTTCAAACATAACCCCCTGGTTCAACTTTTCTAATATCCGCTTCTGCTGCTTAAGTGGTAATGAATTTGAGAAGTTCCGTTCAATTTCATTTGTGATCCAGTCAACCCTTCGCTGATCGCTGATATACTTAAACTCCACTCCCACGTGTGTTGCATAGCAGTTCTGAAGATGTGTAAAAATATTTTTAAGAGACGTGGTTCCTAAACCAATTAAATTACCCGCTTCAAATTCGGTATTAAGATCGGCTTCACTTAATCCATAAAAAGAAAGTTCAACATTTGCGCCACGGTCTTTGCGCTTTTTTATCGGGTTGGTATTAGCTAATAAATGGCCTTTATTTCTGTAACCCAAAATAAGCCTGTAAACCGCAAGTTCTTTTCTCCATCCATTTTTCGAATTTAGTGAAGAGAGATTACCATTGGTCATAGCGGAAGTGCCGTTTTTCTCAGCCTGGCCATTGCCTACAGCAAAATCAAAACCTTCAAAAAATTTACGCAACTCGCCATCTACACTTTCTGGATTAGCAACAAACTCATTATACATGTTCTCAATAAACGCCGGAGATGAGTTTGTGATATAGGAAAAATCTTTCATTATAAATGAATCGTTAATATATAAAAAATGTTTTTAATTTAATATGAATCGAGAGTTTAAAGACATTGCTTTAACTATATTTCCGCGAAATTAAGGCATATTTCGACTCATACACAATATTGATGCATAGAAAGCGTTAAAAGATGTCTGCAATTTTCAATAATAAAAGTATTATTTGTGATTGAAAAGAAGCCTTTCAAAAAAATCAAAAAAATGTTGGTCTTGTACAAAAAAACCTACCTTTGCCGTCCAAAAATTAAAATAGATGGCCAATCATAAAGCTACAAAGAAAGATGCACGTCAGGCAACAAAACGTCGTGAAAGAAACAAATACTATGGTAAAACTACGCGTAATGCCATTAGGGATTTAAGAGCTGCAAGCGGTACAGAAGCGACTGACAAATTATCTTCTGTTGAAAGCATGATTGATAAATTGGCTAAACGCGGTATTATTCATCGTAACAAAGCAGCTAATTTAAAAAGCAAGCTGGCTAAGAAACTGAACGCTGAAACAGCAAAATAATCTTTAAAGATCTTTTATATTAATAAAGGAAGGCTTGTGCCTTCCTTTATTTGTTTCTGTTATCTTGTGGTTGTGTTTGCACCTTCGGTCAATGATAAGTTCACCGGCTTATTGGTTTTCCAGTTTCCTCTGGTAAAATCAGGAATATCGATTGTTCTTGAATTTTTCGCTACAGAGTGTTCGCTAACAATGCCTACTGCGCTCCATAATGCAGCGTCATATACGTCCTGATCGAGCGGTAGGCCATTGCGCAGACAGTCTATCAAACGCCAATCCATAATGAAGTCCATGCCTCCATGGCCTCCTACTTTTTGGCCAGCTCACCAATATGCTTAACTATTGGCGGGGTGTATTTTGCTTCTAATTCTTTGATTTCTTCTTCTTTAACCCAACCATGGCCAAAAGCAATTTTGCCCGGTTCGGGATATTTTTGCGCATAGCCTTTAGTTCCGCTTAATATATGTATGCGTGAATAAGGCCTTGGAGAAGTAACATCGTGCTGTAACATAATAGTTTTCCCCTTATTTGTTCTAATTATAGAAGTGTTCATATTACCACGAAACTTCTTGCTTGTGTACTTATTATAAAAAGCATCTTCGCTGGCCTTTTTTACAGCCAGATCGTGCATCTGAAAATCGTTGGTACTCATGGCTACCAGATGATCCATTTTATCGCCACGATTAATGTTGAGACATTGTGCAATTGGCCCTAAACCGTGGGTTGGATAAAGATTCCCGTTACGTTTTGCATTTTCTTCCAGGCGCCACATCTGATCGTAAGAATTTTTCTCAAAGTTCATATTCAGCAAATCGTGTATATAGGCGCCTTCGGCATGAACTAATTCGCCCAAAACGCCCTGCTGTGCCATATTTAGTGTCATTAATTCAAAAAAATCATAGCAGCAATTTTCCAGCATCATACAATGCTTTTTGGTTTTTTCGGATGTTTCAACTAATTGCCAGCATTCATCTAAGGTGACAGCTGCAGGCACTTCGGTAACGGCATGTTTGCCATTTTGCATAGCATAAACCGCCATTGGTGTATGCATTGACCAAGGTGTGCAGATATACACCAGGTCAATATCATTGCTTTGACAAAGTTGCTTCCATCCTTCCTCACTCGTGTATTCTTTTGCTTTTGGAAGGCCCGCTTTTTCTAATGTTTTCTGCGCACGCGTAACACGTTCTGCGCGATGGTCGCAAATAGCTACAATTTCTACTTCCTTAATATGGCTCATCCTGCTAACAGCACCACTACCTCTGTTACCTACACCAATAAAGGCGGTGCGCACCTTCTCTAATTTTGGTGCAGCATAGCCACTCATATTAAAATTAGTTGCTCGGTTTTGGGCAATAGCAGAGCGATGCATTTCGTCATCGCTTATAGCAAAAGCTGGCAGGTCTACGGCAAGCACTCCAGCACCCAATGCGAAATTCTTAAGAAAACTTCTGCGTTTGTTGTTCATTTGATTTTTATTTTGGGTTGAACTGTGAATTTAACCCAAAATAACGCTGCAATTTTATGCAAACGATTGTGCAAAAAAACAGACTTGATAGAATGAAAAATATGAATCAATTATAACGCTCAGATCAAGACCGCATCAATAGCAAGTTTTACGCTGCCTTTTTCAATTAATAGCTTTTTAGCTTTTTCATAGTCTGTAATTCCAGTTCTTTCCATTATCATTCTGGTGCCGCGGTCAATGAGTTTATCATTGGTCAATTGCATATTTACCATCCTGTTACCCTCAACCCTTCCCAATTGTATCATCACGGAAGTTGAAATCATGTTTAACACTAACTTTTGAGCTGTTCCGCTTTTCATTCTTGTGCTGCCGGTTACAAATTCAGGACCTACGATCACTTCAATAGGGTGATTAGCAACCTTGCTAACATCAGCATCCGGATTACATACAATGCTTCCTGTAACTATATTATTTTCCTGGCAATGCCTTAATGCACCTATTACGTAAGGAGTGGTACCACTAGCAGCAACGCCAACCACCACGTCTTTTTCTGTGATTTTATGTTCTTTCAAATCGTTCCATCCCTGCTCTTCATCATCTTCCGCATTTTCAACAGGTGTTGTGATTGCCTTGTTGCCTCCAGCAATTACGCCTATTACAACGCCGGGCGGCATACCATAGGTGGGTGGAATTTCGCTTGCGTCTAAAATACCAAGCCTTCCGCTGGTTCCGGCTCCGATGTAAAATAAGCGCCCCCGGAAAGCATTCTATCAACGATTGCATCTACCAGTTTTTCAATTTTTTCTAATACAGCTTCTACCGCAACAGGTACTGTTTGATCTTCTTTATTAATTGAAACCAACAGCTCTTTGATACTCATTTTTTCGAGATCATCGTAGCGACTGGCTTGCTCCGTTACTTTTTGATTCATGTGTTTACTTTTTCATTCTTTTAACCGATGGATCCGATAAATTTTTGGATTCATATTAAATATTCATCGTTTAGGTAAGCTCAAATATCATTCTCTTATTTCCTGTGTCTCAGTTTATACAATGCTGAAACTGTTATTCACTTTTATGAAATTCGATCAATCCTTTCATAGGTTTTTGTAAAATCTTTCCTAAGTCAAAATTATAGGTATTGCAAAGTTCCCTGATAATATCTTTAAACCCAAAAGCTATACCACCAACAAAGTTGATCTTATATTTCCAGGCCTCATTATATTTAACAAGGTGGGTAAAAAAGAAATCATTCAGTCCATCTTCTATAATATTTTCAACCATGTAGTGGCCGCGATTTTCTGCCAAGAACCTGGCAAAAGAAGCGAGATACCTGTTGGGTAAAGGTTTTTTGTAAACATTTTCAAGGATCTCGGTTGGAGTGGTGACATAAGTTGCATCGAAACGGGCGCGCAGGTCTTCATCAAAAGTATTGTACAAATAATATTGAAGTACTTTTTTCCCAAATAAGCGCCACTGCCTTCATCGCCCAGTGCGTAACCCAAACCGGGATTGTTTTTCTTTATTTTTTTCCATCGAAAAAGCAGCTGCTGGCTCCTGTACCTAATATGCATGCAATTCCTTTTTCACGCCCACACAAACCAATAGCAGCGCCCTCCACATCGTGAGTGACACTTACTTTTGATTCAGGAAAAACTTTCCTTATTCCGTTTTTTACTAATTTATTGTTAGCTGGATTTAAACACCCTGTTCCATAAAAGTAGATTTTATCTATTTCTGCTTTTTTAAAGAAGGCAATAATTCTTTTCTGACCAACTCAGCAATTTGCTCCTCTCCTAAAAAATACGGGCTGATACCAAGTGTTTCAACAGACTTTACTTTACCATTTCTTAAAAGGCTCCATTCTGTTTTCGTAGCTCCGGCATCGGCGATTAAAATTGTGCTTGACATTAAAGTTCAGGTTTAAGAAATAATACGCTAATATAAGTAGTCTGAACCAATGTCATGGATGTAAAGTTACTGGTTGCTGGTTTCAGGTTACGCATGGCTGGTTATCTGGATCCTGTGCCTGAAACTTGCAACCTGAAACTTGCAACTTCTCAACTGCCTTTCAGACAATTTTGTCTATTTTGCAAACCTATTTTATAAAGATGAAAAGGAAATTTGAGGTTTGGTTACCGCTCTTGTTGTCGCTTGTGATGATATTGGGAATGTATATTGGTTATAGGTTCGCCACGGGGCAACCCAATAAAAAAATATTTCAACGCGATAAAGGCACCGCTTTGCAAGAAGCATTGGATATTATTCGCACAAGGTATGTTGATTCTGTAAAATTAGATACTTTGGAAGCAAATGCTATCAGGGAAATGATGAGCGAGCTTGATCCGCATTCTGTTTATTTGCCTCCGGCAGAATTAAAGCTGGCCAATGAAGACCTTTCTGGCAGCTTCGAAGGAATTGGGGTAGAGTTTAGCCAGATTCGCGATACCATAAATATTTTGCATGTATTTAAAGATGGGCAAGTGAAAAAGCCGGAATCTTAATGGGAGACCAGATCATAAAAGCCGATGGCCAAAACCTTACCGGAAAAGACATTACATCAACCCAAATAATGAAAGCCATCCGTGGCGAAAAAGGTTCAAAAATAAAATTGGACATTTTCAGAAACGGGAAAAATATACCGCTAACTGTAACAAGAGATAACATCCCTAAACCTTCAATATCCGTATCTTATATGCTTGATAAATCTACAGGTTTTATCAAGCTAAGCGAATTCACCAGCACATCTTACCGCGAGTTTATGGAAGCGATGGAAGCGCTGAAAAAACAAGGTATGAAGCAGTTGATCTTTGACCTGAGAAGCAATGGCGGCGGTTATATGGACCAGGCGATTGAAATAGCTGATGAATTTTTAAGCGGCGATAAACTGATTGTATATACGCAAGGCGTTAACAGCCCTAAAACTGAATACAGGTGTAAAAGGCCCGGTATTTTTGAAACCGGAAAATTGGCGTTGTTAGTAGATGAGTTGAGCGCCAGCGCCAGCGAAATTATTTCGGGAGCCCTTCAGGACTGGGACAGGGCTACCATAATTGGTCGGAGAACTTTTGGCAAGGGCCTGGTGCAGGAACCTTTTTATTGAGCGATGGCTCGGCTATGAGATTAACTGTAGCCCGCTACTATACCCCCATCGGAAGAAGTATACAGAAACCTTACACCAATGGTAAAAAAGTGTACATGGATGAAGTATGGGCGCGCTACGCTTCGGGGCAACTTTATTATGCGGATAGTAATAAAATAAACAATGGCAAGGCTTATAAAACCCATGGAGGGAGAACCGTTTACGGTAGCGGAGGCATTATGCCTGATATTTTTGTAGGCTTAGATACTTCGAGCTATTCCAGAGAGATCAATAAGATTTTACTGAACGGATCTTTTAACAACTTCATTTTTCACTATTATTTAGATAATAAAAAAATACTGGATCCTTACCCTAATCCACAAGTATATACAAAGGATTTTGACCCTGCAAAGGACATGTGGACTCAATTTACAACCTGGGCTAAAAAAGATACAGTAAACCTTTCGGGAGTACCTGCGTTTGAAAAAGAAAGGCTTGAAGACCGCATGGAAGCTCAGTTAGCGCGTTTTAAATGGCGCGATTCCGGATTTTACCAAGTAATCAATCTGAGAGATACCGTAGTACTGAGAGCAATACAAGAGTTGGAAAAATAGTTTCGGGTTGCAGTTGCAAGTAGCAAGTGGTAAGTTCTAAAACCAATAACCTGAAACCCGTAACTTGAAACTTGAAACTTTACACCATGGACATCAAAAACAACATCTTAGAAACCATTGGTAATACCCCACTCATAAGGTTAAATAAAATCACTCAAAACCTGCCTTGTACCGTTTTAGCAAAAGTGGATTATTTTAATCCGGGTAACAGTATAAAAGACCGCATGGCATTGAAAATGGTGGAAGTGGCAGAGCAGGAAGGTAAGTTGAAACCGGGTGGAACCATCATTGAGGGCACCAGTGGGAATACCGGTATGGGATTGGCTTTAGCGGCAATTGTAAAAGGTTACAAATGCATTTTTGTAACTACCGATAAACAATCCAAAGAAAAAGCAGATGTTTTAAAGGCCATGGGCGCAGAAGTAATTGTATGCTCTAATAATGTAGAACCTGATGATCCGCAAAGCTATTACAGCGTAGCAGCAAGATTGGCAAAGGAAGTACCCAATTCCTATCACATGAACCAATACGATAATCTTGCTAATCGTTTGGCTCATTATGAAACAACTGGTCCTGAAATATGGAAACAAACAGATGGTAAAATAACTCATTTAGTTTGCACCGCTGGAACAGGCGGAACCATTACCGGTGTGGCGATGTATCTAAAAGAAAAAAATCCTGATATTAAAATCTGGGCTGTGGACGCTTATGGATCACTATTAACCAAATATTTTAAAACCGGCGAACTGGATGAAAAGGAAGTATATCCCTACTTCAGTGAAGGCTTTGGTGAAGATTTTCTTCCGAAGAATTATGACATGAGTGTGATCGATGAATTTACACAAGTTACCGATAAAGATGGTGCTATAATGGCACGCAAACTTGCAAAGGAGGAAGGTATTTTTTGTGGATATAGTGCTGGCAGCTGCTTACAAGGCTTAATGCAATTGAAAGAAACTTTAACCAAAGACGATTTGGTAGTTTGCATTTTACACGATCATGGAAGCCGCTATGTAGCAAAAATATATAACGATCAATGGATGATGGAACGCGGCTTTTTGGAAGTAAAAACTTTTAAAGATATCGTCAGCGGCAGATCAGGATCGCCAAAACTGGTTACCATAAATGAAAACAAAACCGTGTACGAAGCCGTAGAGCTAATGAAACGTTATGACATTGAACACATCCCTGTAGTAAAGGATAACGAAATTATTGGCTCGATCACTGAAGGAGGTTTGTTCCAGAAGGTTTTTAGCAGTCCTGATATTAAAAATGAAAAGATCGCGAATGCATTAGAAAGACCGTTTCCTCTTGTAGATTTTAATGTATCTGTTGAAAAACTAAAATCACTAATCACAAAAGAGAATGGTGCTGTAATGAGCAAAGATGATGCAGGCGTCTACCATATCGTGACGAAGTACGACGTGATACAGGCGCTGGGAGGATAGCATACACTACAACCGTTTCACCAGCACTTTCTTCTTATATCTATCCAAGGCCTCTAACTGCAAGGCTATTCTTTCATCCCATTCATCCTGGGCTGCAAAATCTTCACCATTCCGTGTATCAAGGTCATAATACCTTTGAAACTCTTCAGCGGCTTTAAACTTCTCTTGTACAAAGCTAGCTATCTCATTCTGATAATCTTCCTTTGTCAGTTTGAGGTTCTGTAATTCCCGTGTTGCTTCCCTGGCAAATATTTCTGAAATATCAAAGTGCTTTTGCTCATGCATTAGCAGGCGTTGTTTTACAGAAGGTGAAAAATCAAGCACTCGCTCTTTAATAAAAGTGTGCTCCTTGTGAACTGTTGCCTGTACGGTTATACGAATGCTGACGGGTTTTCCATTTACTTTATCGGTGGTCAGATAATAAGTGATGCCCGTTCGGGTTAGTGCAGCAACATTTTCATCAACAGCCGCCACACTATCGCTCACTACCTTAAAATCCTGTAATTGAAGTTTTCTACTCTCTGTCCAGAATATGATCGCATTGGCGCTTGCCTTTTGTGCGAAAGTTGAAACGCTGAACAACTGCAACAGAAAAACTAAGTATATAGTGCCTGGATGAATAAATTTAATTTTGATAATAGGAACAAAGATAACCACCTTACATATCAGAATATCGTTAAAAATAAAAATCCCTCCGCGCAATATTCCACCTTACACCAAGATTAAATACCGTGCTGTTTTTAGTAGGCTTAATTGGCGGAGCATCATAGCGTTGCTTACGAAACATACCCATAAACTCAAGGAAAAGATTTTCTTTTACTTCATACGACAAAAGCAAGCTTGCCATTGCGGTGTTCGTTTTCCAGCCGCTGTTGATATCATGTCCATAATCCCCGGTTCTGGTTGTATTTGGTAAAAACAGATTACTACCAAAGTTTACCGATCCTGTACTGTCAAGCCCTTGTGTATAATACATCGCTCGTCCTTCAATCATCCATTTCGGAGCTGGCCTATATCGCGCAACGCCTATCCATTCGTTAAAGTTCGCCATTAATGGATGTGCCAAAGGTTGATTATAATGAGAATAATTTGCTACAGAATCTTTATGAGAATAAGTGTACGGCCTTACTCGGTTTAACTCTAATTGAAGATCGAGATTTTTAACTTTAAAAGCATCTATATATTTAGCACCTATTTGGTAACCAAATTTATTGGCCCACCAGCCATTGCCTCCTGTTAGCTCAGAAGTTTTGAGTTCATCAAATAATAATTGTCCGTAAACTTGTGCCGTTCTTGCTACGTTTGCTTTAAAATCCATTCCTACCACAGCGTTGTCTGGGCTACCTAAGTTATGTTCTACTGATCTGTAAAAAATAACAGGAACCAGATAACCAAATTCAAAACGATTAGTGCGACCAAATACGATGCCTTCAAAAATCCCAACATTCAGCCATTTTGTTAGATTGATATCCAAATGGTGCATGGCAGCATATTTCTTTCCCAATAATCCGTCACTTTGCTTTTGATGAGCATGGGTCAATTCCATGAATAAGTTTTGATAATTAAACTTCCATATCCTAGTGTTCAATCTCAAAAACAAATTATTATTTCCAAAATCGCTCAGAAACAAACTGCGCTGCCCATTGCCAATAAAGTTTTTATCATAACCAAAAGCCACATCGATATATTTGGTTACACCAAAAGTTACATAACCGCGTGCATCAAAGTAATCTCTTCCACCTGCACCCTTAAAATTTTTGTAGTATCCTGCGCCGGGTACTGCATTACGTTCATTCATCCAATCCTGTACATACAATGGGTAACGCTCCTGGTTGTCGGTAAGTGTAGTATAAAAACCGATTTTATTGGCAATGCGCCCGCGTATAGAAATACCGCGTGTATTATAAAACAGGTTTTGGTCATTACCTGTTTCTTTCATAAATCCAATATTCAGTACCGGATTTATTACCAGGTCAAAATCTTTAACGTGTGTTTCAAACAATCCAGCAGGATACTGATAAAAAGTATTTCCTACTCGCTTCTTACTCATATACTGTTCACGTTCGTTTTCAGGTAACCATTCCAGGTTATTAGCCAGCAGGCTCTTCAAATAATATTTATCAACGTTGGTTAGGTTAGCATCCATAGAAGAATCAACGTTCAGATAATTTTTCATGGCTGGCACAAACGTTTCCCTGCTATAAGGCTTTATTTTACTAAGGTTCAGCGCCGGGTCGCGCTGTGCTTTTATTTCAAGCCGGTCCAGTAATATTTCCTGTTTATCACCGCGAGGCAAATTGGTCGTTTGCGAAAAAGACACAAAAGGACACAAAACAACTGCAAGCACAGGCAGGTATTTCTTAAATTTCATAGTTTGTTGATAAGGTTTAATAAACTACTTTTATTTTTATGCTCCCCCGAAGTACTTCTATCATCTTCCTTGCGTCGCACTCTTGTACTGAAGAATATATATCAGCACATGTACGACATACGATATTAGATGTACGCCAAAAAGTTAATCGAACATAAAGACAAAAACTATGCAAATATATCTTTTTAAAAACATTCAGGTAGTAAACGAAGGAAAAACGGACGCTAAAGACGTTTTAATAAAAAACGGACGTATTGAAAAAATCGGCAATCAAATTAATACCAAAGAAAATGTGGTGGAAATCAATGGCGAAGGAAAACATTTATTGCCAGGAGCGATAGACGACCAAGTGCATTTTCGCGAGCCCGGCCTTACACACAAGGCTAATATTTATACCGAAAGCAAAGCAGCTGTTGCCGGTGGCGTAACCAGCTTTATGGAAATGCCCAATACTGTTCCTCCCGCCTTCACACTCGATCTGCTGGAAAACAAATACAATATTGCAGCGCAAACAGCCCTTGCCAATTACTCCTTTTATATTGGCACCAGCAACGAAAATGCAGACAGCACTTTAGCCGCTAACAAATTCAAAGACCGGATTTGTGGCATTAAAATGTTTATGGGCAGCAGTACCGGTAATCTGCTGGTTGATAATCCATTGGTTTTAGATAGAATATTTGGTGAAAGCGAAATGCTGATTGCTACTCATTGTGAAGATGAAAAGATCATCAAAGCCAATATGCAAAAGGCACTGGCCGAAAATCGCGAGCTTACCGCAGCCGATCACCCCATCATCAGAAATGAAGAAGCTTGTTTTGAATCTTCTTTCTATGCTGTTCAACTCGCAAAAAAACACAATGCGCGCCTGCACATTCTGCATATCACTACTGAAAAAGAATTGCAGCTGTTTAGCAATATGTTGCCATTAAAGGATAAACGAATTACCGCCGAAGTATGTGTACATCATCTTCATTTTTTTGCCGATGATTACGCACAACAAGGCAATTTTATTAAATGTAACCCAGCCATTAAAGCGGCACATAATAAAGAAGCCCTTTGGAAAGCCTTACTGGACGATCGTTTGGACGTAATAGCCACCGATCATGCGCCACATACTTTTGAAGAAAAAAATGAACCTTATTTAAAAGCTCATGCGGGTTTACCATTGGTGCAACATGCATTGCCGTTGATGTTATATTATAATAGCATTGGGAAAATATCTTTAGAAAAGATTGTCGAAAAAATGAGCCATGCGGTAGCTGATTGTTTTTCAATTAAAGAAAGAGGTTATATACGCGAAGGTTTTTTTGCTGATCTTGTAGTTGCAGACCTTCAACAATCTTTAACCGTAAACAAAAAAATATTCTTTACAAATGCGGATGGAGTCCTTTTGAAAAGGCTGGTGAAAATGGAAATCCTTTTACTTTTCCGGCAAGTATTACACATACTTTTGTAAATGGCAATTTAGTTTATGGAAATGGGCAATGGAATGAGTCTGTAAAAGGAGAAAGACTTTTGTTTGAAAGGTAATCTTGAGATGACAGTTGATAGTTGACAAATGACAGTTTATGCATCGCATCTGCCTAAAATAGGTTAAAATTTTTATCAATTACAAATGCTACTGCCAATCAACTCTTCCATTTTTTGGTCGAACTCGTCTGTCAACTCTCATCTGCCATCCGTCAACTTTTAAAACCATGCAAATAGATAATATTTCTTTTAACGACATTTCCATCTTCCATCCGGAAGAAGGCTATTCTATTTTTCATAAACTCAACTTTACGCGCACAGAAGGCGGTAAAGAATGGTTACGGCATTTTTTTCCACGCCTTTTAATGATATCAAAAAAATTACCGGAACACAAAATATTCTCAAAAAATTGGTTGATTACATAGATGACTGGCCTGAAGAGATATCGAACGGAACGGTGCTGGTAATGGTAAAGTTTTTAGATTATGCGCTGGATACTATTGGCGATAACCCTTCGGCTGTAGATGCTTTTATGTATCGGCTGCTTCACAGCGCTGACTATTCCATGGCTAAGTTTTCTGTTAAGCATTTTACTGATTTTTTCAGAGGGCTCAAAAAGATCGAAATAATTCTAAGCGGCGTTGACATGCCTTCCAACTTTAGCAAATATATTGATCGCATTCATCATCTGATCAATAGTATCGAGCCATTCAGACAAATGGCTAATATTGGTACAGATGAAGTTGTTCCACAACATAAAAGTTTATATTTTGCTGCTAATGTTCGTGGAAATTATAAAACTGAAGTTCAGGAACTGATAGAGATATATAGCAGGTTAGATGCATGGTACTCCATGGCGTTAGCAGTAAAAAAGTACAACTTGCATTTCCCTGAATTTGTTGAAAGCGAGCATCCCTTTTTTGAAGCTAAAGGGTTATACCATTTATTGCTACACAATCCTGTTCCCTATCATTTGCAAATGAGCCCCGAACATAATTTTCTTTTTTTGACCGGGGCAAATATGGCTGGCAAAAGCACACTGATAAAGTCGGTTGGATCTTCTGTTTTTCTGGCGCATATAGGCATGGGCGTTCCTGCAACAGAAATGAAGCTTACACTTTTTGATGGGCTTATCAGCAATATCAATGTTGTAGATAATATTGCAAAAGGAGAAAGTTTCTTCTTTAACGAAGTACAACGTATAAAAAATACAGTTCTAAAAATTAACGATGGGAAAAAATGGCTGGTGCTGATTGACGAACTGTTTAAAGGTACTAATGTGGAAGATGCTATGCGATGCTCTTTAGCCGTTATTACAGGTTTGGTAAAAGTAAAAACATCTTTATTTATCCTTTCTACACATTTGTATGAAATTGGAGAAGAATTAAAAGACCTACCAACAATTGCGTTCCGTCATTTTGAAACAACTGTGACAGAAGAAGCGCTTTCTTTTAGTTATCAACTAAAAGAAGGAATCAGCAAAGACAGATTGGGCTACGTTATTTTGAAGCGTGAAAAAGTAGTAGAGATGTTGGAAAGGTTATAACCCGTAAGCCCCTGCCAGCAAGGATCTCGCTGTATTAATTTTAGTATAAGAAGCATCTTGCACTAAAGTATAAAACCGATCTTTAAACACATTCCTAATCGCATTGTAATTTTCACTGGTTAACAAATCGCTCAATGCTCTGTTTTCTAAACCAATCACCAGCCCGTAAGCCTTTGACAATGCATTAAGCTTTGAGGGTACATCCGTAAATTCTTTCGCATCATCAAGAAAATTCACTGCTGTAGCAGCCAAAGTTGTTTCAATATTAAGCAGGATAATGTTAAGTGAAATACCGCTTATACGCCCGTCACCGGCACCGATCGCACTTCTGCCTCTTCTGAATTCTTCATATACTTTTGCACCTGCACCAGTTGCTCCCAAATAAGCGGCTATACCTAACGGCCTGTCAGCACGCACGGGCGTTGTCTCATAATTAAAAGATGGATCATATTCTTGGGCAACCCGGTATAATCAAAAGCAAGGTTCCAGGCTTGAGAAGCAGTGGTTCCTGTAGCAGTTAACTGTGCTAAAGCATTATCCATAGCCATGGCTCCAAGCATTGCATGGAACCAAACTTCATCAAACACAACCCCATCTTTACTAAAAAGCTTTTTAGTGGAAACGGGCTGTGAAATTGGACTTGTACCTGGAGTGCCACTACTTGCTGCATTATTATAAAATGGACTATTAAGTACTACCGAATCCGCAAACGCAATAATTGAATCTGCCTTGACGGTGGCTGAAACAAGATCCACCGAAGTCATCTTATTCAGCTGCTCAGCAGAATACACAAAACCCGATATCAATTCATTTGTAAACTCTCTACCATTGTTATTCCACAAAGAGTCAATCATAGCCGAATCTAATTGACTGTTTGCTCCTTTATTTAGGTAATTCTTTATTCCATGCATCATAATCAGGCGCGCCGTAGCAGAGGAATCTTTGTTTTCGAAATTATAGGTTGGCGGAACTGTATACGCCTGCAAAAAAGGTTCATTCTTTACGCAAGATGCCAGAACACATATAATAAAACCAATGCTTAATCTTAAAAACAACTTCATCTTTAAAACTTTGGGATACAGATAAAAATCAAAAATAGTATTTAATATTTTCTCACAGAACGCACCCGATTTCACTGAAACATTCTGTATTTATTCGTGTTTGCGTGAGCCACTCTTTACTTTCCTTGTAGCGCAGCGTATTCCTTATTCAAATCACTTATAAAATCAAGCACCTCTTTGCGACCATCTCCCCTTATTGCAGACGAAACAAAATGTGGTGGAGCATCCGCCCAATTTTCATTTAAAGCATCCATAAACATTTGAACGTTCTTCACTGTAGCGCCGGGTTTATTTTTATCAGCCTTAGTAAACACAATCGCAAACGGAACCTGCCATTCCCCTAATTGATCAACAAATTCCAGATCAATTTTTTGCGGCTCATGCCTGCTGTCAATTAATACAAATAAATTACCCAGGTTTGTTCGTTTGAGTATGTAATCTTCAATCATCGAGGTCCAGCTCTTTCGTTGCTTTTGCGAAACTTTTGCATATCCATAACCTGGAAGATCCACAAGATACCAGCTTTTGCCCTGTTTCGCTTTGGTATTGTCTTTTGCCAGGTCGTTAATGATGAAATGATTGATCAATTGTGTCTTACCGGGCGCTGACGAAATTTTAGCCAATCCCTTTTTATCACATAACATATTTATCAGAGATGATTTACCAACGTTACTGCGTCCAATAAACGCATACTCAGCTTTATCGGCTGGCGGGCATTGAGTATAAATGGCGCTACTTTTTATATAAGATGCGGAAATTATTTGCATGAGAAATGAAAAATATTAAATATGAAATTTAGAATATAAAAGTACCTATGAAACATGAACCAGCTAAAGCGACGGCCTCAATTTTAAATGAAAAGGAATTTCGATTTTTTTCTTGCGCCGTCTAATATCAACAATGCAGCCTGTCTGCCCATTTCTTCAAAGTCGGTCGAAAATGTCGTAACGCCCTGCAATATCAGCTTTTTCAGCGGAGTTTCATTATAACTTATTACGCCAATATCCTGTCCTATCTTAAGTTTTGAGTCTTTTATTTTTTCGATCAGCGTTACAAGATCGTCCTCCATCAAACTAATATAGGCCGCACCAGGTTCCATTTTTTCTTTCGAAATATCGTTAACAACCGATGCGGTAAAAGCATACTCGTGACAAAATCTTTTAAAACCATTTGTTATTTCGTCTGGAAAATAAGTATACGAAGGAACAATGATCTTCAGCCGCTCATATTTCTTAAGGCGTTCCAGTGCATCTTCCAAAGCGCTGTAAATATCATTTTCAAAATTCTCATACACCGCACTAAAATCACCACTTACACCAGGCACTAGCTTGTCCAGTAACACCAACTTTTCCTTGGGAATGGTATTCAATATCTCGTAAGCATTTTCGCCGCTCTCCAAAAAATGTGCAATGATTACAAAATGCGAATAGTGCTTTCCTGCATTGGTCAGCAAACGCTTAAAGAAATTAAAATCATTATTATAAATGTAGAAGTCGATAGTGGCGTTATCTCCAAGCGCTTTTACAAACGAGTCGTAAATGATTTTTTTATGCGCACTTAGTTTATTGAACAGCAAAAATACTTTTACATCATTTTTTACATTCGTCGTTTTAACATAATACCCTTTTCCCGGCACCGATCCCAGCACACCTAACTTTTTCAAATATTTGTATGACTTTTCTGCAGTGTCTCTCGATATATCAAATTCAAAACTCATTTCATTTATCGACGGCATCACATCGTCATGTTCAATTTTCCCCAGCGCTATAGCCTTTATAACCGATTGGGCCAACTGTAAATATTTTGGTGTTGACGAAAGCTCATCTAGTTCTATATTCTTAAAAAATCCTTCATTAGCCAACTAATTATGCCTCTAAGTTATCACAAAGCTACTCCCTCCAATATTTATCGACAAATTATTAATGGTTTGGGCCTGTCAGCAGTTGTAATGCTCAGCTATTAACCGTCCGCCAGCTGGTGGATTCGCCTTTCCGCTTCAATCCACCAGCCTTTCAGATGTTAATATAACTCAACTTCAATTTATACGAAAACCATACCGCTTGTCTTGCCAAAAAACAAATCAAAAATCTGAAATGCCCCCTATCTTTGCGCCCATGCCGGCACAACCACACGATCATATCATACCATTCAGTGAATCTGAGAAAACTAAAAAAGAGCAGGTTGCTGAAATGTTCGATAAAATTGCAGGGAAATATGATTTCATGAATCGTTTTTTATCCGCAAGAACTGATGTAAGCTGGCGTAAAAAAGCGATCAATTCCCTTAAAAAGCATCAGCCTCAATATATACTTGATATTGCTACCGGAACCGGAGACATGGCGATCCGCTCCTTCAAAATGCTTAATCCTAAGCAAATAACCGGTGTTGACATTTCTACACAAATGCTGGAAGAAGGCAGGAAAAAGATTGAAAAACTTGGGCTAAGCCAACATATCAAATTAGAAAAAGGTGATTCTGAAAACCTTCACTTTGCAGACGCATCTTTCGATGCAGTAATGGCAGCTTTCGGTGTTCGTAACTTTGAAAATCTTGAAAAAGGCCTTTCAGAAATGCGCCGCGTATTAAAGCCAGGCGGTCAATTATGTATTATTGAATTTTCCCGCCCCAAGCCCGCATTTATTAATAGTTTATACCAGCTTTATATGAGCGTTGTAGCTCCGCAAATTGCCAAGGCATTTAAGCAGGACAAACAAGCTTATCAATATTTAAATAAATCAGCAAAGGCATTTCCTGAAAGAAAAGATTTCACAGCCATACTTGATAAAGTTGGATTTAAGAACTCCGGCTACAAAGCGCTGACTTTCGGCATGTGCTGTATTTATTCGGCTTCGAAATAGGTGCAGGTTACGTCTGTGCAAGACCTTCGAGGTTTTAAAAACCTCGAAGGTCTGTATCTTTATATAGGATGCTATTTATTCTACAGTACAAGAGAGTGACACAACGAAGATGCCACTTATTCATTGCTGGCTCAATAAAAATATCAGTTTTATTACTTCGCAGTTTTCACACATCTGAAGCCGGTATGCTCCAAACCTGTGTCCGGACTGCTTTTCATTCGGCGAGCTGTACGATAACCGCTGCAATAAGAATCGTTACATAAAAAGCTTCCTCCACGAAGGCTTCTTTTTAAAGTGTAAGGCTCTTGCGGATCATAAGATTTGTCTGGTCCCTGCGGATTTACAGTAAGTTTGCCTTCCAATTGTTTATAATAATCGTAATTGTATAGGTCACTGCACCACTCCCACACATTTCCAGCCATATCAAACAATCCATAACCATTACCAGCAAAGGATTTAACAGGAGCCATAGTTACATAACCGTCTTTCTTTTCGTTTAAATACGGAAATTTTCCTTCCCAACTATTGGCCTTTGGTGTACCCTGGTTTACATGTTCATTACCCCATGGATAAATATTATTGATGAGTCCTCCACGCGAGGCAAATTCCCATTCAGCTTCTGTTGGTAAACGCTTTCCAGCCCATTTGCAATACGCCTGTGCATCATCCCAGCTTACCTGCACAACAGGATAGTTATCCTTTCCATCAATACTGCTGCCTGGACCTTGCGGGTGTTTCCAATCGGCTCCTTTAACCCAGCTCCACCATTGGCTGTAATCATTCAGATCAACTGGTCCGCCAGACTGGCGAAAAACGAGCGACGCCGCTACCAGCAGGCTATCCGGTGGCCGGGGTGTTCCTGGAGGCACCGTTTTTTTGATTTCTTCCCAATCTGGTTTGCGCTCAGCGGTAGTTACATATCCGGTTGCATCTATAAATTTTTTAAACTGAGCGTTGGTAACTTCTGTTACGTCCATGTAAAAAGGAGATACTTCCACCTTATGTTTAGGATATTCATCATCACTTGCCTGTTTGTTATCTCCTCCCATATCAAATACGCCACCCGGAATTAAAACCATTCCGGCAACCGAAGTGTCACCTCCAAACGCTATATTAGTTGAATCTGAGCTACCAAAACGGGAAGGCACTTTCATACAAGAATGAGCAGAATCTTTATTAGATGGGTCACTTGTTTTTCCGCCATTTTTACAAGCCAGCAGCAGGCACAACAAACCTGCCGGAGCCAAAATACTTTTTAGAGAGATCATTGTATAAAAATACCAGTTTCTTGTTATCAGACATCATTTTTAGACGTTTATCCTAATATTTTTTGTTCTGAATATCCCGAGCTTTCACTTTAAGGTTTCCTCTATCGCTCAAATTTAACATCCCCGAATGTATTGATTAAAGAGATTGGCACCTGCAAAAGCTCATGTTTTTTGTACTTTCTTATTTATTGTAAAGAGCTATGACACGCTAAATAAGTGGCACCTTATTTTAATTATGGCATTACATTAGGTAATCGACAATTTCTTTCTCAACTAAATCTTAACTAATACCATTTGTTTTCTCAGTAGTTTGTAGATTTGCTGCTTTTAAAGCTAAAACGGAAAGTAAAGACTCCTTCACGTTTTTAGCATTACGCTTTAAGCAACAATTCATGGAAATAACAGTAAAAACCGCCGAGCAATTAAGAATAACCCCAGAAGAATTTGAACTAATACAAAAAAAACTGGGACGCATGCCGAATTTTAACGAGCTATGCGCCTTTTCAGCTATGTGGAGCGAGCATTGTAGTTATAAAAACTCCATCAAATGGTTAAAAACTTTACCTCGTGATGGAGGTAAAATGTTGGTAGCCGCTGGTGAAGAAAATGCTGGTCTTATGGACATCGGCGATGGCTTGGGTGTTGTTTTCAAAATTGAATCGCACAATCACCCTTCCGCATTAGAACCATTTCAAGGTGCAGCAACTGGCGTGGGCGGTATCCATCGTGATATATTTACAATGGGTGCAAGACCAATCGCCGCTTTAAACTCTTTGCGCTTTGGAAGATTGGAAGAAGCTAAAACGCAGCATTTGCTGGCGGGTGTTGTACACGGCATTGGCCATTATGGCAACTGCTTTGGCGTACCAACTGTTGGCGGAGAAATATATTTCGATCAATGTTATCATACCAATCCTTTGGTAAATGCCATGAGCGTAGGCATTGTAAAAACAGGTGAAACTGTTTCTGCAACAGCCGAAGGCGAAGGAAACCCTGTAATGTTTGTGGGAAGTGCAACTGGCAAAGATGGTATTGGCGGTGCTTCTTTTGCATCTGCTGATATTACATCAGATAGTGTGCAGGAATTACCAGCCGTTCAGGTGGGCGATCCTTTTCAGGAAAAGAAATTGTTAGAAGCCTGTCTTGAAGTAATTCAGACAGGCGCTGTTGTGGGTATGCAGGATATGGGGGCGGCTGGTATTATTTGTTCTACCGCAGAAATGAGTGCCAAAGGTGGTGTGGGAATGAAAATCGATCTGGAAAAAGTTCCTACACGCCAGCAAAATATGAAGGCTTGGGAACTGTTGCTAAGCGAAAGCCAGGAACGTATGTTATTAGTGGCTGAAAAAGGACGTGAAAAAGAAGTGGAAGCTGTTTTTGAAAAATGGGATCTGCCATGTTCTGTGATCGGACATGTTACTAATGATGGCATCCTTAATTTTTATATGAATGGAGAATTGGAAGCATCTCTTCCTGCTGAAGAATTAGTTTTAGGCGGCGGAGCTCCTCAATACGATAGAGAATATACAGAACCAAAATATTTGGCAGAAATTAACGCATTTGATGCATCAACCATCAAACAGCCCGGAGATTTAAAAACCGTTGCGGAAAAAATAATTGCGCTTCCTTCCATCGCTTCAAAAAGGTGGATCTTTAATCAGTATGATAGCATGGTGGGTACCGTTAACGCATCAACTAATGCGCCGTCGGATGCAGCGATTGTAACGGTAAAGGGAACGACAAAAGGACTTGCAGTAACTACAGACTGTAACAGCCGTTATGTGTATGCTGATCCTTATAAAGGTGCGATGATAGCGGTAAGCGAAGCTGCACGTAATATTGTTTGTAGCGGTGGACAACCTTTGGGTGTTACCAACTGCCTCAACTTTGGCAACCCTTATATTCCTGAATTATATTATCAGTTTGTAAATGCTGTGAAAGGCATGGGCGATGCGTGTCGCAAGTTTGATACGCCGGTAACTGGCGGTAATGTAAGTTTCTATAATCAGAATCCGGATGGACCGGTGAATCCGACTCCAACAATTGGAATGGTTGGACTTTTGGAAAATATTGAAGATAAAATGACACTCGGCTTTAAACAGGAAGGCGATGCCATTTATATATTAGGTAAACAAAACGACGATATTAATTCATCTGAATATTTATATCATGTTCATGGAGTAACAAAATCGCCTGCACCATATTTCGATTTGGAAGAAGAATTTGAACTACAACAATTAGTTACCAAACTGATCTCCCAAAAACTTATCAATTCTGCGCACGATGTAAGCGAAGGCGGTGTGTTTGTGAACCTTTGCGAAAGCGGGTTTGTAAATGGTTTGGGCTTTAGTGTGTCGCACATTGCCGGCCTTCGCAAAGACGCGTTTTTATTTGGAGAAGGCCAAAGCCGGGTGATAGTAACGGTTGCAGCAGATAAGGTGAACGAATTTGAATCGGCAGTTGGTAATGCGCCTTTTGCCAAAGTGGGTGCTGTTACCGGCAACATTATTAATGTAGATGGCCAAAACTGGGGTGATATTGACAAATGGCAGGACGCTTACGATACCGCCATTGAAAAATATTTAAGTAAAGAAACGGCGGCTGAGGCATTAGGAAGTTTGTAACATGGTCTGACTGTGTCGGTCTGACCATGAATACCATTTTTGCAGGCAGTGAATAAATAGGATGAGCTGTGTACCGCTGTTGAAGCGAGCGTGGCAATACCGATCAGTTATATTTATTGTTGATAACATATAAAAAATTATTGTGGCTCAAAAAATAGCAATTATAGGTGGCGGCAACTTAGGAACGGCCATTGCGCAAGGTTTGATAAAAAGTAATTTTTCGAATTCTTCGGATATTACGATCACGAAAAGAAATATTTCAACACTTAAAGGAGACCTTCCTAAAGCTGTAAAAATTACTGACGATAATGTTAAAGCAACTGCCACAAGCGAAGTGATTATTCTTGCGGTAAAGCCTTATCAGATCGAAGGTGTAATGAAAACAATTGCATCCGCCTTAACTAAAAAGCATATTCTTATTTCAGTAATTACGGGTGTAACAGTAACTGATCTGAAAGAAATGGCGCAAATTGAATTGCCTGTATTTCGCGCTATGCCCAATACAGCGGTAGCTATCCAGGAAAGTATGACCTGTATCAGCTTTGATAATGCGACAGAGAAGCAGGTACAGCTGGTTACTAAAATGTTTAACACAGTTGGTAAAGTTGCTGTGATTGATGATAAATTAATGGATGCAGCAACAGTAGTATTAGGTGCATGCGGAACAGCTTTTGCGCTGCGCTACGTAAGGGCGAATATACAAGGAGGTATAGAAATTGGTTTTGATGCCAAAACTGCAAGTCTGATTGCGGCACAAACAGTAAAGGGTGCGGCAGAATTATTGCTTACTAATAATAGTCATCCTGAGCAGGAAATTGATAAGGTTACTACACCTAAAGGCTGTACCATTGTGGGCTTGAACGAAATGGAACACAGAGGTTTTAGCTCTTCGTTGATACGTGGCGTTATTACCAGTTATAAAAAAATAGCAAAGGATTGATATTGCGCAGCAACTTGTTATGCTGGAAAATACTTTTCTAATATTTTTAAAACCGTTTCCTTTTTCAGCGGCTTATTAATAAGTTCTTTTACTTCGGGTGTATTATGAGCTTTTTCTAAATCGGTTGGGTTAGAAGATGTTGTTAGAATTATAATTGGAATATGAAGCGATAGTGTTTTAGAATCGTCCGAAAGTTTAGCAACAAACTCCCATCCATCCATTTTGGGCATGTTAATATCTAAGAAAATCAGATCAGGTTTAATATAGCTTTCAACATCCTTGTTTGTTAAATATTTAAAAGCCTCCTCGCCACTATCAAAAGCAATCACATGTTCGGCGCAATCAATTTTATCTAATATGATTTTATTGATAAAATTAGCCGCCCTGTTATCATCAATAAGGACTATACAATTCAATTTGATTGCACTCATAAATGTTTAAAAATGGTAAAGGTAAAAATACTTCCGTAAGGTTGGTTAGGTTTTACATTTATTTCTCCTTCGTGCAAATCCACAATTTTTTTACTGTGCGCCAAACCAATTCCAGTACCTTCATAATTACTATTGGTATGTAGCCGTTGAAATATCCTGAATATTTTTTCCCCGTATTCTTCTTCCACACCAATTCCATTATCTTTTACAAAAAATCTCCAATAATTATCTTGTTCAATACATTCAATTTTAATATCCGGATCTCTGCCGGGCTTTTTAAACTTTAATGCGTTAATAATAAGATTTTGAAATAACAATCTCAATTCGGTTTTGTAAGCATTGATCACTGGCAATTCATCAGCAACGATTTTTGCATTAGACTCATTTATTTTTGTTGAAAGATCTTTAATAACTGACGACACAATCGAATTGCAGTCGGTAACAGAAAGCTCAATATTTCTACCGATAAGTGAGTAATCTAATAAGGCCTTAATAAGGTTACTCATTCTTTGAGTAGACTCATTTATAAAATCCAAATATTGTTTTCCCTGCTCATTAAAAAAATCGCTATAATCTTCTTCTAAAAGTTCAACAAAACTCATTACTGTTCTAAGTGGTTCTTGCAGGTCATGCGAAGCAATGTATGCAAACTGTTCAAGTTCTTTATTTTTATTTTCCAACTCCAGATTGTACGCCTTCAATACATTTTGAGCTTTTATCCGATCAGTAATATCTCTGATAGCAGCACTTACAATGATACCTTCATCTGTTTCCAAAGGACTTAAAGATATTTCAATCGGAAATTCCTCGCCGCTTTTTCGAAGTCCTTTTAACTCTAACCCAGCTCCCATTGGGCGGGCTTTGGGGTTTGAAAAAAACCATCCCGGTGCGAAGTGTGGTTTCCGCGAAAGCGATCGGGTATTAAAATCTCTACTCGCTTTCCTATTAGTTCGCTTTTATTATAACCAAAAATATTTTCCACTTGCGTGTTTACTAGTTGGATAATGCCATCTTTACTTACAATTACCATAGCATCAGGCGCACTTTCCAAAAGCCCTCTGAACATTTGTTCACCACGTTTTCGTTCAGTAATATCTCTTATTGCAGCCGACACAAAAGTCCCTTCTTCAGTTATTAAAGGGCTTAATGAAATCTCAGCCTGAAAAGTAGAGCTATCCTTTCTCTTTGCGTACAATTCTATTCCCTTACCCATGCTTCGGGTAGTAGGCTGTTTAAAATAAGTTTCCCTATGACTTTTATGATACTTCAAAAATGAATCAGGAATAAGCACTTCTACTTCCTGGCCCAACAGTTCATCTTTAGTATATCCAAACAAACTTTCCGTTTGTGCATTAGCAAGAACAATTTGTCCTTGTTTATTAACGATCACCATTGCATCCGGAGCTGTCTCCAACAGCGCCTGCGCTTTACTGGCAACCTTATAAGTTTGGCTGGCCAATCTTAAAACAGCAGAAACGCCAATGATCCTTCCATTCTCATCCAGAATAGAAGAATATTGGATAAACACAGATTTTTTTATGTCGGAAAACGTTACAATTTCCGATTTGACTATTTCTAAATGTTCATTAAACTTCAATCGTTCCAGGCTTACCTCAAAAGCATCTTTGTATTCGGGTGCTAAAAGTGATATAAACGAACGCCCTTGTAAAGAATCAGGTTGATCACTATCCTGAAATAACGCTATTGCAGCATGATTAGCGTACAGTACTTTACCTGTTAAGCTAATTCCCAGAATACTGTCGGTTGCGGAATCTACAATATGATTTTTCATAAAGCCTGCTAAGTTTGGAACAATTGCAGCAAGATAGTGGTTTTATTACAAATTGTTAAGCCATCAATAAATAGATAGCATCCATCTTGCTACGCTCAATTCAACTGTAGAATATACAGGATCCTACATAAACGATCCTGTTCAGCCTTCCTGATAAATAGTCCAATGTCGCCGTTAAACCGTGTAATACAAAGAGAGCTATCTAAAAGACAGCTCTCTTTAATACATGAAAATTCACATTCCTTATTTCACTTCCAAAGCATACGCTTTAGCTAATGCTATAAGCAAGTCCGGGCCCATCCTCGTTTTAAAATCAGGATCAATATGTTCAAATTTGATCTCCCCTTTTTTATTCAAAATATAAATTGCAGGCACCGGCAAAAGATTGTCTATATTTTTTCCTCCTGAAGACGCACCTAAAAAAGAGTGATAGTTTTTAGGTGCGGCAAATGCGATGCCGAAACCTTTCGACAAAGAAAGATCAGCGTCAGAAAGCAATGTATAAGTCAACTTTCTCTTCTTAATAGTTTCTTTTAAATTATCAGGACTGTCGGTGCTCACTGCCATTACCTGGTATCCCAACGATTCCAATTCTTTCGCAGCCTTTTGCAACCCTGCAAGTTGCACCTGGCAATAAGGACACCACCCACCTCTGTAAAATACAAGAATTGCAGGTTTTTTACTGACCTCTTTTTTAAGATCGATCTGCGTTCCTGACGCATCAGGTAATTTTAAATCAGGAACAGTTTCGCCAACTAACAACGGGCTCACATCCTGAGGTTTTTCGGGTGCTCCATAACTCTGTGCATGTACTGATTCTGGCATAATCATACCAGAAAATAGTAAAGCACAGATAACTGATACTATTTTAATAAATTTCATTTATATTTTTTATAATTAATATTTAGAGTCGACCGCCTTTAAAAGTGGAAATACTTTTTCCGCTATGCTGTTTAAAAAAGCGACTAAAATGTGCCGGACTTGTAAAGCCTAATGCATAACCAATTTCCTTTGCCGTTTTTCCTGAATAATTGAAGTAGCGTTTTGCTTCTAACAAAATTCTGTTTTGTATTACTTTCGAAGGTGGCGGATAATTTAATGCTGCAAAAAGATTGCTCAATGTTTTGGGCGACCTGTTCAATACCTTCGCATAAAAACTTACCGAATGTTCTGTTTTAAAATGCCCTTCAAGTGTAAGATTAAACATCCGTACCACATCCAGTTTTTCATCATCTAAATGTCCTTCATTTAAAGTCTGTCTGCGCGCAACCCTTGTGATGCCAATGATCAATCTTTTTAATAAAGTGCGCAACATTTCGCCCTGCATACTATCTATAACCTGTAAATCTGAAAAGCACATCTTTTCAATTATCTCAATGTCTGCTACTTCTTCATCTGTTAAATTTATAAACAAAGGATGCCTGATTCCATAAAATAAAAAACCAACACATCCTACTTCCTTATCATGATCAACAATACAATAAAACTCCCGGTTAAATTGCCACGCGGTTAGTGTTTCCGGACTTTCAAAAACAAAGTGCTGATTGACCATCAGCGGCAATACGGATTTTGATGGAAACGCATACGGCACTTCATCAATTATTACTGTTTGACTTTTGCCACCATTATAAACAATGCTGTTGATGGTGTCATCTTTCAAAATACCTTCACCCTTTAATGCATGTCCATCACCTCCTTTATGAATCAGAAACAAACCGTTGGTGTTTTTATTCCGGAAAATGTGTGGCACTTTAATAGATTTTTTTATACGCAGTTATGCACAATGGTACAAAAAAATCTCCCCATTAACAAATAAGCAGGTTTGTATCAGACTTGTTACAAACCTGCTTCGTGATTAATTTATATTGACTTTTATAATTGGAGGAAGTGTGGTAAACGCATTTGGATTGGGCACTTCTTCAATCACTTTGCTTTCCACCATTGGTGTTCCTCCCAAAGCCGCTTGCGAAATACCTGCACCCGGATATTGGCTTACTGATGTGCCATTATCATATAATTTGATCTGGGAAGAAACATCCCCTTTTGTAGCCCCACTAATGCCTTCAGCGGTTGTTGCAAAGAACCAATCGTTTGAAAGTCCATACATGGTTGCCAAAGCAATCTTATCACCTTTCTTTAAACTCAGTTGCTGCGACACTTTTCCTCCTGCATTTCCATTGATCATCGGCAACAAAAGTGTTGTTACAGATTCTTTCAATATATATACATCTTTTACGCTTGCTTTTGTTTTTAATGCAGCGGCCAACACATCAGCGTTACCTGTTTGAGCAAGCTCCTTCAACCCTTCGCCTCTGTCTTTTTCGCCTGCTTTATAAAATGGATTTTCATTGCCATTATATACCACAACTAATATAGGCGATAAGGGCGTAAATATACCCGTCAAACTGGTAAGATGAGCGCTCATTGTAGCTATATCGCCCATTTCTGCAATATTTGTAAGCCCATTAGCGCTTGGCTTACCTTCTTCATAAATAGGTTTTTCATTTAACAGATCACCACCTACAATATATGAAACGGACCAAACACCCGGACTAAATGGTGTTTCATTGATCGTTCCTCCGCTGTTATTTTTGATCGTTAACGTGAACATGGATTTGCCGTCGTAAGCCAAAGACAGGTTCATCAATTTAGAAGCCTCTAAATAAACATTTCCCTGATCATCTACCAGATCAACTTCTTTTATATTTTTTGGTGAAGTTTCTGCTGTGCCTGGATGCGTTGCAGTACTGCCAGGCACCTGGTTAATGCGCGTTCCATTATCCCACAATTTTATTTGATCCGACACATCGCCGGTAATGGGTGTGCCATCATCTTCATACAATTTTATACCAGGATTTTCAGGTGCAAAAAACAGGTCGTTAGACCAGCCATACATGGTTGCAAAACTTAACGCCTGACCTTTTGCTGCTGAAAATGTAATGGTAACTGATTGACCGGGAAATATCACTGGCGGATTTCCAGCACCTTTAAAAGTTCCCGACTGAACCAATGGCCGACTGTCCAGTACATTTTCGATAGTTATCGTTTTTGCTTCCGGCATCTCTACCTCTTGCCTTTCACACGATGTTATGATGATAGCCAATACAGGCAACATCATAAACAACTCACGCAATAAATTTTTTCTTTGATAAGTCATATGTTTTAATTTTGATTGAATTACTTCAGACAAAGCTACCGGGTACAGCTGGTCGAAAGAATACCTGAAATTCCTTTTTCCATGCCAATATTTCCCTATTACACTTTTTAATGGTTCCTTAAGTACTTACGGTTGTCTTTAGTTCTGTTAATGATTTTGCTAACGCCAATTTTGTAATACAAAAATGATTTGTGTCATGATTGCATAAAAAAGCGATATGCTACATCCGATAATACAAAGGAAATCTATACCTTTGTGCGACCTCAAAAATTTTTCACATCGATTATTTCTGTCGGTCACTTTGAGTTTTTTCATTTAGTTTTTTTAAGATATAGTAATTGATTGTATGATACGGGACTGCCTTCCTGGTAAGCCTTCAAAATCATATAACTAAAATCATTTTTAGTATGGCCAAGTATATTTTTGTTACAGGTGGTGTAACTTCCTCTTTAGGAAAAGGCATTATTGCAGCTTCGCTAGCCAAGCTTTTACAGGCACGTGGCCTTAGGGTAACAATCCAGAAGTTCGACCCCTATATTAATATTGACCCCGGAACTTTAAATCCTTATGAACATGGCGAATGTTATGTAACAGAAGATGGCGCTGAGACAGACCTTGATCTTGGCCACTATGAAAGATTTCTAAATATTTTCACATCGCAGGCCAATAATGTTACTACAGGCCGCATTTACCAAACCGTTATTAACAAAGAAAGAGAAGGCGCTTACCTGGGAAAAACGGTTCAGGTGGTTCCACACATAACAAATGAAATTAAGCGCCGCATGATGGAGCTGGGTAATACCGGCGATTATGATATTGTGATCACAGAAATTGGCGGAACCATCGGTGATATAGAAAGCCTTCCATTTGTAGAAGCTATACGCCAGTTACAATGGGAATTGCCCGAAGAAAATACGGTTGTCATTCATCTTACTTATATTCCTTATTTAAAAGCAGCGAAAGAATTAAAAACAAAACCTACGCAGCATAGTGTAAGGATGCTTAGCCAGGAAGGTGTTAGCCCCGATATTATTGTATGTAGAACAGAGCGACCTTTAACACCCGAGTTAAAAAGAAAAATCGCGCTTTTCTGTAATGTAAAACAGGAAGCGGTGATTGAGGCTGCCGATCAATCCACCATTTATGAAGTTCCGTTAGCAATGCTTCGGGAAAAGCTGGACGTAATTTGTTTGAAAAAATGAATATAATAGGTTACGAAGAACCAGAACTTTCGAAATGGCGTACATTCCTTGATAAACTTAAATACCCTAAAACAGTGGTGCGTATTGGTTTGATAGGAAAATATCTTGAATTACAGGATGCTTACAAATCAATACTTGAATCGTTTGTTCATGCTGGTGCAGTGAACGAATGCCAGGTACAAATTGTGAATGTGCATAGTGAATATATTACAGATGAAAATGTAGAAGAAAAACTAGCCGGGCTAGAAGGCTTGTTAGTAGCGCCGGGCTTTGGTATGCGCGGCATTGAAGGAAAAATAACTGCTGTAAAATATGCGCGTGAAAACGGATTGCCTTTCTTCGGCATCTGCCTGGGTATGCAGATGGCTGCCATCGAATTTGCCAGGAATGTGTTGGGAATAGAGGATGCTAACTCAACTGAAATGGATGAAAACACGAAAGAGCCTGTCATTGATTTGATGGAAGAACAAAAACTGGTGACAGAAAAAGGCGGCACCATGAGACTTGGCTCTTACAAATGTGCTATCAAGCCAGATAGCCTTGCTTACAAAATTTACGGGGCGGAAACTATTACTGAGAGGCACCGGCACCGTTGGGAGTTCAACAATAAATATCTGGATGCGTTTGAAACAGCAGGAATGGTGGCAAGCGGTAAGAATCCTGATAGCGGACTGGTTGAATTTATTGAATTGACCAATCACCCTTTCTTTGTTGGAGCACAATACCACCCTGAATTAAAAAGCACGGTAGAAAACCCCCAGCCTATTTTTGTTCACTTTGTTAAAGCCGCAATAGCACGCAGCACTGCCACTCCAATAGAACATAAGGCAGAAATGGCTAAATTATAATACCAGATCATACTTTATATTACACAAGAGGTTCTCAAAAAGGAACCTCTTTATTTTTATATACATAATAAAATCTGTAAGCCGATATATTTTTTATGTATATAATTGTTACATTTATCCATAAATCACGCATAACGAAAGCAAATATGAAATGAGCATAAAAATATATTCATTATACACAAGCGATGAATATTTTTCTTTGCGAATAACATGTGGCAATTAAAAGAATAAAATCAACACATGAAATCAATAAACAGGTCTCAACTTTTTGTAGCCAGTTGTTTAGCGCTATTAGTTACATCCCTTTCTTTTGGAATCAGAGCCGGCATCTTAAACCAGTTAGGTACTGATTTTGGACTTGATAATGCTGAACTGGGAACCATTGCCGCTACGGCATTCTGGGGATTTCCTTTAGCAGTGGTTATTGGAGGTATCGTGGTCGATATTATCGGCATGAAGAAGTTGCTGGTATTTGCGTTTATCTTTCATTTATTAGGAATTGTACTAACCATTTTTGCTGGAGAGTTTGGCAATCCTTTTTGGAATCTATTCTTCTCAACCCTGCTTATAGGAATTGCAAACGGTACTGTTGAAGCCGCCTGCAATCCTTTGGTGACGGCTCTTTACCCCGAAAACAAAACAACCAAGCTAAACCATTTCCATCTTTGGTTTCCAGGAGGTATTGTACTAGGCACGCTTATCGTTTATTTCTTTAATCAGGTCGCAATTGGATGGCAAATACAAATGGCCATGATGTTGATTCCTGCTTTTATATATGGATTTCTTTTTTCCAAAAGAGAATTTCCTGTTACAGAGCGCGTGGCCAGTGGTGTTTCAACAGGAGAAATGTATCGTTCTCTTGCAAACCCCCTATTCATCTTTATGCTCATTTGCATGTTTGGAACCGCTATCACCGAATTATTTACAGGACAATGGATAGATATTCTTTTAAGAAATGTAACAGACAATGCGTTGTTGGTACTCACTGTGTCGACAGGCGTAATGGTGGTAGGCCGTGCCTTTGCCGGACCCATTGTAGAAAAATTAGCGCCACAGGGTGTATTATTAATGTCTGCAATTATAGCTACTTTAGGGCTTTACCTGTTAGGTAATAGCAGCGGTAATACCATATTTGCAGGCGCCTTAATATTCGGTGCTGGCGTTTGCTATTTCTGGCCTCATGCTGGGCTTTGTAGCAGAATATTTACCCAAAACAGGCGCCGTGGGCCTCAATTTAATGGGCGGAGCCGGTATGTTTGCTGTTTCCGTTTATATGATGTTTATGGGTGGATTCTATGACCGACTAATTGCTCAAAAATTACCAACAGGAGCCGATCTGAAAGTTTATAATTCTGCGGAAGCAACTGCTGAAATGAAAACAGCATTAGCTGAGGCCAACAAAGCAGCCGGACCTGAAATCATTAATACAACATTGATCATTCCTGTAATATTGATTGTGGCTTTTATTGGACTGAATATATATATGCGTAAAAGAACTAAGTTAGCATTATAAGTATTTGATCTTTTTCAATACATATAATATTGTACATTTATCAACTCTAAATCTTAAAGACAATTTAATATGAAATCTGGTATCAAACTACAGTTATCCTTCATGATGTTTCTCGAATTCTTCATTTGGGGTGCATGGTTTGTAACATTAGGAACTTTTTAGGAACCAACCTAAAAGCAAGTGGCCTCGAAATAGCAAACGTGTTCTCGACACAATCATGGGGAGCCATAATAGCTCCTTTTATTATAGGCCTTTCGCTGATAGGTTTTTTAATGCTGAAAAAATCTTAGGTATCCTTCACCTTATTGGTGCAGCGCTTATGTATATGATGTTCAAGTCAGAAAATGTAGCCGTTTTCTATCCATACGTTTTAGTATACATGATATTATACATGCCAACTTTGGCTTTAGTTAATTCTGTATCCTTCAGGCAAATGACGAACCCTGAAAAAGAATTTCCTTCGATAAGAATATTTGGCACCATTGGTTGGATTCTTGCCGGGCTTATTATCAGCTATGCTTTCCATTGGGATAATGAGCAAAACAATACGACGAATGACACGCTTAGAAATACATTTTTGATGGCGGCGATAGCATCGGTTGTTTTAGGCTTGTTCAGCTTTACACTCCCCAAAACTCCGCCTAAAAAGATTAATGAAAAAGGCGGCGCTTCGGTCAGTCAGATATTAGGCTTAGATGCTTTAAAACTATTAAAAGACAAAAACTTTTTAATCTTTTTTATTGCTTCCGTTCTTATTTGCATACCCCTTGCCTTTTATTATCAACAGGCGAATCCTTTTTTAACCACAATTGGACTTGAAAACCCCACGGCCAAGATGGCTATCGGTCAGGTTTCGGAAGTAATTTTTCTTTTATTAATTCCATTCTTATTTAAACGTTTTGGATTTAAAAATACTATTCTAATAGGGATGCTTGCCTGGGCTGTTCGATATTTATTATTCGCTTATGGAAATGCGGGCGAGCTTACATTTATGTTAATTATAGGAATAGCATTGCATGGTATTTGTTACGATTTCTTTTTTGTATCCGGACAAATTTATACTGATGCAAAAGCTGGTGAAAAATACAAAAGTTCTGCTCAGGGTTTAATTACGCTTGCCACTTATGGCATCGGGCAATTAATTGGCTTTTGGGTAGCCGGATTTGTAACAGAGCATTATAAAACCGCTGGTAACTCTGATAGCTATTGGCAAAATGTATGGCTTGTTCCAGCAGGCATTGCAGCTGTAGTATGTTTTTTGTTTGCAGTAATATTTAAGAACGATAAAAAAGTAGCAGTTAATGAATAGTAGACGTAATATGCTTAAAACGCTTGCGGCAGGATCGCTAGCAGCGGGTCTTTCACCGTTAAGTAGTTTAGCCACCGAACAAAAATTGATGGGAAAATTAAAAGGAAATATTAATCACAGTGTTTGCCAATGGACATTTGGCAAAGTGCCACTGGAGGAATTATGTACTGTAGTTAAAAAAATGGGCTTGTCAGCTATTGACCTGCTTGGCCCAAAAGACTGGCCGACCATTCAAAAACATGGCATCACCTGCAGCATGTGTTATATTCCCGGAAAAGTGAGCCTGACAGACGGTTTCGCAGGAACGGAATTTCATGGATCTCTTGTAAAAGATTATGAAGAAGGTATACCTCTTGTAGCGAAAGCAGGTTATAAAAACCTTATTTGCTTCAGCGGCAACCGTCGTGGTATGGATGACGAAACCGGATTAAAGAATTGTGTGGAAGGTTTAAAAAAATATTACCGCTTGCTGAGAAACATAAGGTGGTTTTAGTGATGGAACTTTTGAATAGTAAGGTTGATCATAAAGATTATATGTGCGACCATACTGCATGGGGTGCAGAACTTTGCAAAAGGTTAGGCAGTGAAAACTTTAAGTTGCTTTATGATATTTATCACATGCAGGTTGATGAAGGCAATGTTATAGCTAATATTAAAGCCAATCATCAATATATTGCGCATTATCACACAGCTGGCGTGCCGGGCAGACATGAATTAAACGATAAGCAGGAACTATATTACCCTGCGATCATGCAGGCTATTTTAGATACAGGGTTTAAAGGATATGTAGCGCAGGAATTTATTCCAACAGGTAAAACAGATGCAGATAAATTTAAAGCATTGGAAGAAGCAGTGCATGTATGTGATGTGTGAGTTAATTAGCCGATTAGCTAATGTAATGATGCCCGCCCGGATGAACTCCGGTCGGACGAGTGATAATGGCTGAAAGTTTAAAGTTTGTGAATGGCTCAGGGGCAGAAAGCGATAGCCTGATGTGGGTGATTAGGATGAGATATGTACAACAGCACAAGAGTGCGACGCAAGGCTGATGCCATATATTTATCAGCCGGTACAATAAAATAAAAATTCGAAAATTAAATTCATAACAATGGATAGAAAACATTTTTTACAGTTAAGTAGCAGCGCTGCTGCTGGCTTGGCATTTTCGTCATGCTTTGGCGGTAAAAAGTCGGCAGGCGGCGGCACCATTAAAAATCTTGGAATTCAGTTGTACTCGCTTCGCGACGATTTACCCAAAGATCCTAAAGGCATTTTAAAGAAAGTTGCGTCATTTGGATATAAGGAAATTGAAAGTTATGAAGGCGCAGATGGCATGTTTTGGGGAATGAAAAATACCGATTTTAAAAAATACATGACCGACCTTGGAATGACCATTGTTAGTAGTCATTGCGACCATACTAAAGATTTTGAAAGAAAGGCGGCTGAGGCTGGTGAGATTGGAATGAAATATTTGATTTGCCCATGGTTGGGTAAACAGCGAAATTTAGATGACTACAAAAAAGCTGCCGATAGCTTCAACAAAGCTGGTGCTATTTGTCAGAAAAACGGGTTAAGATTTGCTTATCATAATCATGATTATTCTTTCCGTTTGCAAAACGGACAATTTCCGCAGGATATAATGATGAAGAATTCTGATCCGGCCCTTGTAGACTTTGAAATGGATATGTATTGGGTCGTTACTGCAGGTGAAGATCCGGCAAAATGGATGGAAAAATACAGATGGCGTTTTAAACTTTGCCATGTAAAAGACCGTAAAAAAGACACGCCTTTTAAAGAAGGTGAAGAAAACCAAAGTTGCATTGTAGGTAAAGGATCGATCGATTATAAGACTATTCTTAGCCAGGCAAAAAAACTGGGAATGCAGCACTATATTTTGGAGCAAGAGGCTTATGAAAAAGCACCGCTTGAATGTGTAAAAGAAGGAGCAGCGTATTTGAATCAGTTGGTGTTTTAAGCATCAATTCGGCAGAAATTATTTTAAATATTATAATACTTAATATACCAATCAACAAATTTTTTGATTCCTATCTTCAAATTTGTATTGGGAGAAAAAGATATGTCATTTTGAATTTTGCTGCAATCTGCATTTGTTTGATAAACATCGCCAGGTTGCATAGGTAGCATATTCTTCAGCGCTTTAGTATTTAGTGCCTGTTCCAACTCCTCAATAAAATTCATAAGTTTAATGGGCTGGCCGTTACCTATATTATAGATTTTGTAAGGAGCTTTTGAATAAGAAGGATCAGGAATGGTTGCGTTCCATTCAGGATTTATCTGCGGTATTGTTAGTAATGTTTTGTAGATTCCTTCTACAATATCATCTATATAAGTAAAGTCCCTGATCATATCGCCTTCGTTAAATATGTTAATGGGGCTTCCTTCAAGAATTGCCTTTGTAAATAAAAATGGCGACATATCTGGCCTTCCCCATGGTCCATAAACAGTGAAAAAACGTAGTCCTGTTGTGGGTAGCCCATATATGCTGCTGTATACATGAGCCATCAGTTCATTAGATTTTTTAGTAGCAGCGTAAAGGCTTACAGGATGAACTGTATTACTTTCTTCTTTGTATGGAACATTTTCATTTAAACCATAAACGCTGCTTGAACTGGCGTATATTAAGTGCTTTATTTTATAAGCTTTGCATAATTCAAGTACATTTAAAAACCCAACTACGTTAGATGCCATATAGATATGAGGGTTTTCGACAGAATGCCTGGCCCCTGTTTGCGCGGCAAGATGGCAAACCATATCGAACTGATGATCTTCGAACAGTTTTTCCAGTGCAGTACAATCTTCTAATCCAATCTTTTTAAAGCTATAATTTGCATAAACTGTGCTTTGATTTAATTCTACATCTCCGTTTATTTTAATGTTTATTCCGCATTGTTTAAGCCGGTCCTCTTTTAATTTTACATCGTAATAGTCATTTAAAACATCCATTCCTATTACTTCAACATTATTTGAAATTAATTTTTGTACAAGATGAAAGCCAATAAATCCGGCGCTCCAGTAACTAATACTTTCATTCGTGTGTTTTTTAGTGTGCGGCTTTACCGCTAATTTTTTTGTCGAATGGAACGCTTCTATTTACAACTCTGTGCTATAAATATCATCATACGCGTTTCATAGTTCAATTTTGTGTACTGCGATGGTGTTATATTCTGCTTCTCACAAGTTTTATTACAAACATTTTTACCCTGGAAAGGTATTTCCAGCGCACAAAATTAAATACTGATTTTGATATATGCTGAAGATGCTTATTCTTTCTTTCCCATTTATCAGGGTGTATTCTAGTTAAAAATGCAGGATTGGTTTGTATAGCTTGCTGCTGCAAAATCGGATACTTTTCTAACGCCGCGCTATTTATAAAAATCAATATATTCTGTTTGTACCAATAAGGAATTTGCTCATTGTCCCATATTTTTTCTCTTATAATATCCACCGCATGAAAACCATATTTCATAAATTTTTGAGCCCAGTATTCAGGATATTGTTCGTTTATATGATGGGTACCGTCCTGATAAGGTATTGATGCAGAAAAAGCAATTATGGAGCCATGCTCGGTCAGACTTCTTACAAAACTATCAGCGCTCGTTTCAGGCAAGTGTTCGGCAACTTCAAAACTTGTTACCAGGTCAAAAGTCCGGTTTAGGTTGAAAGGAAACTTTAAATCATACTTTTGAAAGCGTTTATGGTCTATAACTAAATCTTTCTTCATTATATACGGGCCGTCAATTCCAGCAATCTCAATATCCGGATATACTTCCAGCCAGGCTTTGAGCCAGGAGCCTACGCCGCACCCAACATCTAATACCGAAGATGGACTTATTAAATCTTT
This sequence comes from Paraniabella ginsengisoli, assembly GCF_022513635.1. Classification (GTDB taxonomy): domain Bacteria; phylum Bacteroidota; class Bacteroidia; order Chitinophagales; family Chitinophagaceae; genus Niabella; species Niabella ginsengisoli. Next base: position 280,475 of record NZ_JAKWBL010000003.1, read on the forward strand.
AAGAATAGGTATGATAATTTTTGCAGCATGGTAACTGTCTATCGATTGAGTAAAAAAGTCTTTATTATATATTTTGGATTCGAGAACTTGACATCAGTTATTTTCTTGTTGAATTTAAAGATACCTTTTAATTTATCTTTGCTATCTCATTTGGTGAAACGCTAAATCCTAAAGTAACTAAATTGTTTGAGTTTGGCTTTAAAAAAACATCTTTTTTGGTATTCGATTTCATCCATCTTTAGTTTCTGTATTGGATTTATAAAACTACCGCTTTATACCACCCATTTTTCTCCACAGAATTTTGGATACTATTCATTAGTTTCAATAGGTTATAGTTTTATATCAATTGCATTTTTAAATTGGGCGGGGCTATCATTATGGCGATTCTATATCATACGAAAGGAAGAAGGCCGACTAAGGGAGTTATATTCAACAATTTTCAAGCTCTTTTTAATACTTGCTACAAGCTTATTTCTTGCGTCCCTTATTGTATCATTTCTTTTAACAGACCCACTTCTTAAAAAGTTGATCTTTTTTGGCGGCATTAGCTTTATTTCAACAGAGCTGGCTAATATCGCTTTAAGCCATTTGAAAATAAACCAACGTTCAAAACTATATACAATTATAACCTGTTTTCAGGTACTACTCGCATTTGCCATTCTGCTATTGCTAACGTTTATATTCAATTTTGGAATTGAAGCTTTTTTATTAGCGTAATTGGCAGCAATGTTTTGATAATGCTGTTTTATACGATATTCGGCGGCAACACAATAGGCCGGTTCTCCCCACTTAATACGTCGATACGAAAAGAGATAATCAACTACACAAAAATTATTGTTGTCGTCAATTTAAGTTTTTCATTACTTATAAATGTAGACCGGTATCTTATCAACTTTTTCAAAGGGGCCGCAGCCACTGGTATTTATAACCAGGTATATAATATAGCGCAGATAGGTATGTTCGCGGCCATACAAATTTTTTCTCGGCTATTAATCCATACTTTATACGCCTTTTAAGTACAGAAAATAATACCGATGCCTTTCGTTCAAGATATAGGAAACTAATAAATCTTTACCTAGCTATATTCCTTCCTTTATGTTTTTATCTGTGTATTTATTCTAAAGAGATTTGTGAAATCCTTCTGGGAGAAGAGTTTGAAGGCTATTATTATATTTTACCTCCTATCGCAGTTAGCAATCTATTTTTGGGAATAACGTTTTTTTGCGAAGCGAAAGATAAGTTTCAGAACATGCGAAAGCAGCTATATCGGATATATTTATCGGTATTATTCTGTAATATTTTATTAAATGTGATTCTGCTGCAATTATTTTCATTTGAAGTAGCGGCTATTGCGACCTTGCTCTCTTCAGTCTTTTTTTCCTGATATACTATTTGAGAGATTTAAAAAATTATATAGGCCTTAATGATTTAAAAAAACTTTTGCCAGGCATTGTTGTACTCTTGTTGCAAACAGTCATACACTACGGTATTAAACTTTATTACGTTCCCGATGCTGAGATTGTTTTTGCAATAATTGAAGGAATAATATTTTTAGGGATTTATTATGCCATAATGAGAAAAAGAATTGCTACACCCGATTTATCAGACCGTTAATAATGTTTATATAAGAGCGGCTCATAAGTTGCCAGTTATATTTCTCATCAACAGCCTTTACTCCGTTTAAGCCCATTTGAGTTATTTTTTCAGGTTGAAGCAGTAGATCTTTTATGGCATTTGCCAAAGCAACCGGATCATCTGGTGGCACGCAAACTCCAACGCCATTTTCTTCAACATACTTTTTCATATAACCAAAATTGCCTGCGATTATAGGCAAGCTAAAATTCATATACTCAAATAATTTTATTTGAATAATCGTTTCATGAGCCTTAATATGTGAAAGTGGATTAAGCCCTATTTTAATCTGATTATAATAATCAGATATTTCAGAATAGGGTACATGTTCTTTAATAAGAAGATTTTTTTGAGATCGTGTTTGGCAATAAAATCAGCTAAATAGTTTCGCAGGCGTATGTCATGTATGTTCCCTAAAAGAAAAATTTTGATACCACTAAATTCTTCTTTCAATATTCTTGTCGCCTCTGCAATTACTAAAGCGCCTCTAACCTCTGATATACCACCAATATACGCGGCATCAAATACTTTCATCGAAAGCGGATTGTTTTTCCTAAGGTCTTTTAAATTGGTGTAGTTATAAATGGTTGTATAATCTATTTTACAATTCTCCTTAACCCGTCTTTCAATTTCATCGTCTACACCAATTAAATAATCATAGTAATTAGTTTTACTATACTCCCATTGTTGTATGTGACGAGCATACATCATTTTTATAAAAAAAGGAACCGGCCATTTTTTCAGTGTTATATATAACAGATTATAATCGCGGGGTTCTCTAATGTCATATATAAATTTGGCAGAAGGATGTTGGTTTCTCAGTTTTGAAATGATACGATTTATTCTTAGATCAACAATCTGGAATATGTCAGCATTTATCTTCCTACACAATTCAATTACTTCATCATATTCATTGCGAAGAGGAAAGCTTTTTTAATAAGGTAGTTAAGAATGATAGATGGTATATACTGTTTTCGTTTTATAAGATAAAAACTTACACCTTCTTTTGTTACACCTTGATTACTTTCATCGCTATTTACCACAATATAGTGCACCAAAAATCCCTCTTCCAGAAGGGATAAAGCCTGCTTCCAATAGGCACGGTCGTCATAAAGATCATGTTTGTCGGCTATGATGCATATGACTGGCGGGTTTAACTGCGACACAAAGATGGATTAATCTTTATAAAATAAATTATAATAAAAAAACTAGTGTCATGCCGGCCCTTAGAAATATTGTTGACACAACACTAGCCTCAAAAATAATCAGCTATTTAATAGCGTATGACTAACTGTCTAATTGTTATTTCAACGCCTTTATAATCTCAATAAAATCAAGCGCAACTAATGATGCACCGCCTACAAGACCACCGTCAACATCAGGACTTGCAAAGATTTCGTTTGCGTTGTTAGCCTTCACACTTCCACCATATAAAATAGATATTTCGTTAGCTACATCTGCCCCATATTGATTGGCCAAAACTGAGCGTATATGCGCGTGCATTTCCTGAGCCTGTTCGGTAGATGCAGTTTTACCAGTACCAATAGCCCAGATTGGCTCATAAGCAATCACAACTTTTTTTAAATCATCTGCTGACAAATGGAATAAAGATTCTTTTAACTGTGTTTCTACAAAATCATTTTGTGTATTAGCCTCTCTAATATCTAAAGGCTCTCCACAGCAAAATATAGGCGTTATGTCTTTCTCAAGTAATAGGTTCAGCTTTTCTGCCAGCATTTGATTGCTTTCGTTAAAATACTCTCTTCTTTCACTGTGACCAATAATGCAATGTTTGATGTTGATAGAATCAAGCATATCAACAGACACTTCGCCTGTATAAGCACCTGACTTTTTGTTGCTGCAATTTTGTGCAGCAATAAAATAATTTTTCAATGATGTAGTTTTTTCCTTTGCCATAATCAGGTAGGGGAAAGGAACTGCAAATATTACTTCATGATGATCTTTACTACCGAGATCATTTTCCAAAATATCTCCTAAAAGTTGTTGTCCTTCTAAATAAGTTAAATTCATTTTCCAGTTTGCTGCTGCAATTTGCTTTCTCATTTTATTTCTGTTTTACTTTTATAAATATTTGTAAGTGTTTCAATCTCCTGCGCTGTCAGTGATTGGCCTTTAAAGCGCTTCCAGGCATCGGCATCGCGCAAAGCCTTATCCAGTTTATATTTCACAACATCACAAAAACCCCAGCTAAAGGAAGGTATATGTTTAGGTGTCAAACCACTACCAAAAACATTCGCTCCCACACCTATAACTGCACCTGTATTAATACTGGTATTAATAGCTGTTCTTGAAAAATCGCCCATTAGTACGCCACATTTTTTTCCAGCAATAAATTGCTTATCATGCAAATGTACTGTAATATCCCCTGCTGTATTTTTAAGATTGCTGTTGCTGGTTCCACCTCCCAGATTGCACCAGGCACCAATTACAGAATCGCCTAAATATCCATCATGTGCTTTGTTGGAATTTTCAAAAAGCACCGCATTTTTTATTTCTCCACCAACTGTACACCCCGGACCAATAGTTGACGCGCCGTATATCTTAGTCCCCATTTTTACTACTGCGCCGGCGCCAATATACAACGGCCCTCTCAGCAAGGCCCCTTCCATCACTAATGCTCCCTTCTCAATAAAAACAGAACCATCATCTGCATTAATAATAACATGTTTTAATACAGCTCCTTCTTCAATAAATACATGCCCCTCATTACTTATAAGAACATGATCATGTGGTGTTGCTTTCAGACGACCACGCTTCGCTAAATCAAAATCCCACTCGATCGCTTTGGCATTATACTGAAAAATATTCCAGCTAAATTCTATCCTTAAAAAGTTATCTGTTACAATATTTTTAGCTATTGTTTTATCTGATGCATATTGCACTAATATATTGCCTATCTCATCACATATACGTTCACCCGGTTTAAGATCTTTCGCTTTAGCTATCAAATCTCCTCCTGGTATTATATTGGCTGTAACAATTAGATCATCTTCTTCTAAAAATCCTTCCCCATCCAGTGCGAGCAGCCATTTTTCTCTGATAGAAAATATGCCCACCCTGATTTCCTCCGGTCTGCGTGTAAGGCAGAATGGGTATAATTTAGAAAGCTCAATATTTTCACTGGAAAAAACGATTTTCATAATGAAGCCTCTAAGATACTGATTTGAAATATTTTTTTGTGAACAAAGGAATGCTAAGGAACATTTTAGCAATCTTATGTAACTGTCAATTCGATTGGTGTCAAATAGAATAAAAAAATGCCCCGACGTAAATCGGGGCATTGCTATTAAAAGAAAAGTAATTATGCTTTTTCTTCAGCGCCAGCATCAGATGCAGGTTTTGCACTAGCTTCCTGATCCATTTTCTTTTTCAGATCAGCCAATACGCCTAAGTCACCTAAAGTAGCTTTTTCAACCTTGCTCTGGATGGTTTTAACCACTTTCTTGGTTTTTTCCGCCTCTGCACGCTCAGCTTTTTTCACACCTTCACGCTCTGCATACTGCTCTTGTTCCCAAAGTCTTGCATGAGAAACAACAATACGCTTTTCATTGCGATCGAATTCGATCACTACAAATTGAGCTGTTTCATCTAAACCTAAAGATTTACCCTCTTTAGTAGCCAAGTGGCGGCTAGGAGCAAACCCTTCTAAGCCGTAAGGTAACTGTATTGTAGCACCTTTATCGTCTTTACGGGTGATTGTTCCATCATGTACGCTACCGATAGCAAATGTATCCTGTAGCGTATTCCAGGGATCTTCTTCCAATTGTTTGTGGCCCAACTGAAGCTTGCGGTTTTCTTTATCGATACCAAGGATGATCACATCGATCTTTTCGCCAACCTTAGTGTATTCACCAGGGTGGTTAAAGCGTTTCAACCAGCTTAAATCGCTGATGTGGATCATACCACCAATGCCTTGAGCTAATTCAACAAACACACCATAGTTGGTGATGTTTTTAACTTCGCCCTCGTGTTTGGTACCTTCAGCAAATCTGCTTTCGATATCATTCCAAGGATCTTCAGTTAATTGTTTGATAGAAAGGCTCATTTTACGTGTATCCTTATCTAAAGTAACAATCTTCGCTTCGTGCTCATCTCCTAATTTGAAGAAATCTTTAGCATTGATAGGTGTGTTAGCCCATGTAATTTCACTTACGTGAACCAAACCTTCAACACCAGGATAGATCTCAAGGAATGCACCGTAATCTTCAATATTAACTACTTTACCTTTTACAGTATTACCTTCTGCAATATCTTCTGGTAATACATCCCAAGGATGTGGAGTCAATTGTTTCAAACCAAGGCTGATACGTTTTTTCTCGTCGTCGAAATCCAATACTACCACGTTTATTTTCTGATCCATTTTCAACACCTCGTTCGGGTGAGAAATACGTCCCCATGAAATATCAGTGATGTAAAGAAGACCGTCTAAGCCGCCCAAGTCCATAAACGCACCGAAGTCTGTGATATTCTTAACTGTTCCTTCAAGTACCTGGCCTTTTTCCAATTTACCAATGATCTCAGCACGCTGTGCTTCCATATCGCTTTCAATAAGCGCTTTGTGAGATACAACTGCGTTCTTAATGGTTTCATTAATTTTAACCACTTTGAACTCCATTGTTTTACCAACAAACTGATCGTAATCAGTAACAGGCTTAACGTCAATTTGAGAACCTGGAAGGAAGGTTTCCATTCCAAATACATCAACGATAAGACCGCCTTTGGTTTTAGATGTAACAAGACCTGTAACAACTTCACCTGTTTTGTTAACCTCAACAATTTTTTCCCATGCACGTGTAGTGCGGGCTTGCTTGCGGCTCAGGTTAAGATGTCCGTCCCTGTCTTCTTTCTCAACGATCATCACTTCAACTTCATCACCGATCGCCAGGGTTGGCAAATCACGAAACTCGTTTAATGAGATAAGACCATCACTTTTAAAACCAATGTTTAAAACAACGTCGGTATTAGTAAGTCCCACTACAGTACCGTTTACCAATTCGCCATCATTCAATTGAATGAAAGTGTTTTCGTAAACCTTGTCGTACTTTTCTTTTTCTTCTTTAGAATAAGAAGAAACATTACGTTTGTCTACGCTCCAATCAAAATCATCGTGCGCAGTTTCAACTTCAGGAGCTTTTGCTGGTTCTTCAGCAGGCGCCTCAGTTGCTTCAGCAGGTGCAGTTGTTGTCGCTGTAGAAGCTTCCTCTACCGGTTCGGTAGCCCCTGCGTTCTCCTGTGCATCAGCGTTTAATTGTTTAAAATAAAAATTCATAAAAAAATCCGAAGGGTTTAAAAATTCGGACTGCAAAGGTAAGCGAAAATTTAGAATTTCCGGATTTAGTGTCCGCACAAGCATGCACACCTACCTGCAAGGTAATTTTAATATTTTTACATTGATAATCAATTATTTGAAGCATATATTGTAATTAATTCTTTGCTTTTAAAAATGATGCCTCTTTAATTTTCTAAAAAACAATTAACCTTCAAAATTACTTTTTTGCATTGCTCTATCTCAGCCATAATGGCGAACTTTATCAGATAACTCACTTTGCTTTAGCGGTTGGATCTATCGGAATTAAAACACTTAAATATAAAGCCGAGTTGCGTTGCGAGCCATTTATTTTCGTCATTACATCTGTAACTCCGTAATAATAACGAAGACCAATGCCCATGCCTTTTTCTTTTTTGATTTTATATTCCAGGCCACCGGTGAAGCCTATATCCATAAAAGATACCTGGTCTTTGATCTTAATAGTATAATCAATTTCATTTTCATCAACAGTAGTACTGAAAACATCTTTTGATTTAGTTAAAAAATTTAACTGGGGACCTAACTGTGCAAATAATAATCCTTTGATACGATAACGTATCATTAAAGGGAGGCTTATTGCTTTTATTTTTCTTGCTACTTCGGCTTTATCGTTGTTTAATAAATGCCATCAACATGTGCATTGCCTGTAGCGTAAGGCGCCAGGCCTTTAATTCCAAACACAGATTTAGGACTAAACTCTGGATGAAAGTATAAATTGTCGTTTAGCTTAAAATTAAAATACAGACCCAAACCAAGGCCCGGCTTTGTGTCGCCATCCAACCCACTAATGGTGCTAAACGTTGGATTTAGATTTAAGCCAAATTCTATTTTGTCTGATTTTAACTTATCGCCCAATAACAGTGCAACCAGCACCTGAGAAGAAGCGCTATTTGTATAAAAGCAAATCAGGATCAGGAATATTATTTTTTTTCATGTGTATATTTTTTTAGTATGCGGCTTTGCCGCGATTATTTCATCTATTTCTATTTGACTATTGTCCATCATCCATCAAAATGCATATTCCAACATCAATATATGTCCGTGCTTACTATCACTTATAAATGCTGATTTATACGATTCGCGCTTATACCCTAAAGCTATTTCGTGTTCATTGCTGAATATTTTAATGAGCCGAAGGCCAAATTCAACCGAGTTGGAAAATCTTTCGGCATCGGCATTTTTTCCTACAAAGTACCATTCTCCAGTTGGATTTAGCTTCCAGTCTTCACGCCCCTTAATAAAGTTGTATTTTAAGGATAATAAAAACCGGCTTCGAATGCGGTGTTCGTTTGCATACTCATCTTCATAAAAAAATGACGGCTTTCTGTTTTAAATTTTTGCATCAACGCCAACCGATCTCCCAACTCAAAATCAGTACGAAGCCCAATCCACGGCCTCGCTTCAAAATAGTTCACAATATCTTTATCGAAAGTATAGCTGGCGGTAACCCCTGCTTCAAAACTGAAAATTTTTAATTTTCGTGAAATATATGCATCACCGCCCCATCTTCTCCAGCCATTCTCATCGTAAATATGCTTCCAGTTGGCAGCAACAACTCCCCGCCATTTTTCATTATTGATGTAGCTGTGCGCCACTTCTATTTCATGAAACAGTTCGTCCTTTTCTTCTTCCTGTGCCAATAAGGCAAGAGGGTTTATCACCAGCATAAAAAACAATAAAGTACTGTATTTCTTCATCGCTTTTAATTTTATAGATTGATGTCTTTTACGCATCTAAAGCCCAAATGTTCCTGTCCCGAATCGAATGGCGTAGCTACTCTGGCATTGGGCCGATAGTTGCTACAATATTGTTCGCTGCATAAAAATGAGCCGCCCTTTACCACACGCTTAGGCACTAGTGGCTCGCGCGGATCGTTGCTTGTGGCCGGACCTTGCGGATTACCACAAATACCCTTTTGTATATTTTGTTTATTCATTTCATGAATATCGGCGCTGTACCAATCGTTCGTCCACTCCCACACATTGCCAATCATATCGTACAATCCGTAAGCGTTAGCCGGATAAGTTTTTACGGGCGCGGTGGTTGCAAAGCCATCCAATAGTGTATTGCCTTGCGGAAATGTGCCTTGAAAAAAATTGGCCAAATATTTTCCTTCAGGCACTAACTGGTTGCCCCAAGCATAACTTTGATTGGGGTTTCCGCCGCGCCGGCATATTCCCATTCGGCTTCGGTAGGCAATCGCTTGCCCGCCCATTTGGCATAAGCCTGCGCATCCTCGTAGGCCACATGTACCACCGGATGATTGCCTTTTCCATCAATGGAGCTGCCCGTTCCGTGCGGATGCCGCCAATCTGCCCCCACCTCCCATGTCCACCATTGCGATATATCGTACAGGTTGGCTATATTTTTGCCGGGTCAAAAATCAGAGAACCCGGCTGTAACATCGATTCATCGGGTTTTGGCGTGCCGGGTGGTAATTGCTTTTTTATTTCGTCCCAATCAATAGGGCGTTCGGCTATGGTTTTGTATCCGGTTTCGTTTACAAAGCGGGCAAATTCATCGTTGGTTACTTCGGTGGCATCCATGTAAAAACTATCCAGCTTTACTTTGTAAGCTGTAGCTTGGCTTATATCATTATTTTTACTTCCCATTATAAATGTTCCGCCCGGAATTAGCACCATGCCCGTAGCATCGACTTGTTCGTTTTCGCCGCCAGTTTTCTTCGACTTGCATTGTATCATTAATAATGTCGCCAGCAACAACACAGTTATGTTTTTACTCAATTCAATTATCATATTATTTAAAATAGTTAATTGTTTATGGACTTATACCGCGTTATTGAATTTGTGAATTATAAACTCAATCTTTTTCAACTCATCAAATTTGCTGCGTATCAACTTCTCTCCTTCCGCCCGAACGGCTAATCAAATAATACCCCAGGCTCAGTGCAACAACTAATACTGCAGTTGCTATTTCCATCATTGGTTCTGCATGCATGGCATCTAACAATAATATTTTCCGTGTTACGGCTATTAAGCCCACCAGCAGTATTATTCTTAATTTATTCTGATGATCTTTGGCAAATACTTTTACGGTTTCTATAATTTCCATCGTAAGCAGTACATTAAAGAAAATAGCTCCAATACCAAGCCCTGCGCTTTGGGAGAAAAAGTTCCGGTAAAAAAGATTCGCGCATACCCACAATAAAAATATAAACAAGATCTACAATCTGATATAATACGAACAGCATTCCAATAAAAATCAGAAAGTACATCACTATATTTTCAAATTTCTTTATGACTTTTTCCATGTTTTATTGATTATTGAGTGTTGTTGAAAGGTTCAATTTAGTTGAACAATCGTTAAACAACGTTCCACTACTTTTCAACTTTTTGTTCGCTTATTTTTTAAGATAAACCTGCTTCCAATCCTGCTTCATATCCACTAACAACCAGCCATTTTTTGAAGCATCATCCAGGCCTTTATCAAGTTTGCCTATATGAGATTGCCTATCATACGCCCATTCTCTTTCGGCATCGTTGTGATGAAGGATTAATCCTAATCGAGGATAGCCTGTGGCGGTGGTTGTCCATTGTAGCATTTGGTAGTCGCCGTCGGAGTTTCCGAATGCCAAAACGGGTCGTTTCCCGATATGCTGATGAATACCAACCGGCTTGCCATCTTTATCATCATTGAAATTGAGTTCAGGCAATTTTATTAATTTCGGAATGCCGTCTTCGCCCACTTCATATTTAGTTTTGATGGAACTTCCAATAATTTGATGGCTTGGAATATGGTAGGTTTCTTCTGCCCAAACCCGCATAAAATCAATACCTCCACCGGAAACGATAAAAGTTTTATAATCGTTTGATTGAAGATATTGAAGCAATTCCAACATGGGTTGAAACACCATTTCGTTGTAATGCATTCCCGTTTTGGGATGCGTTGCTGTTTTCAACCAATCTTTTACATTTTGATTGAATGCTTCGGTTGAAATGCCCGCATGCGATGCGGCTACCAATTGAAGCAAAGCATGCTCGCCACCGCTCATTACTTTTTTCATATCACCTTCTAACAAGGCTTTAAACGGTTCTTTATTGTGCCATTCTGGATGATCTTTTGCCATTGCTTTCACACGGTCAATTGCAAAGGTTAATTGAAAATACATCGGCTGCTCGCTCCAAAGTGTTCCGTCGTTGTCAAAACAAGCAATGCGGTCGGCAACGGGAATAAAATCCGTGCTTCCTTCGGTTGTGGTTTTTGTAACAAAATCGATGATGGCTTTTTTGTTCGCACCTTCGTTCCAAGAAGGAAGCGGATCGGTCATCTGAACTGATTCGCCTTTGTCTTTACCTGTTTTATTATCTGCATGTTTGCAGGCTGCAAACAATAAAAGCGAAACCACAGTTAATAGATAAAATAATCGCATCTGTTAGATATTTAACCCAGTAATTAACGTCTGCTGGAAATGAATACATGAATAAAACCACCTCTGTGTTCATGAAAACAGAGGTGGCTTTTTGAACTCATACAGGATTACACGAGTGCATAACATTTCTTTCCCCTCTGTTTTTCTCTCCGTATGCTTCAGCATATTGTGGCAAAAAACATAATAATCGAAAAAACTTTATGCACCCGATTATATTTATTGTTTCGGTGTAAAGCTTCCCGGTTCTTGTCTTGACGGGAACTCTTTAAATGTAGCCATGAAATTTCCTACAATATCTTTCAAAGGGTTGAAAGCATACATACGCCTCACCAGCCAGTCATCATAATAAGAAGATGCCTCCGGCGCTATTTCAAACGGATCGGCTCTTAAATCAATCAGCAAAGGTGCTTTGCGCGGATCCTGAGATTTCAGCCAGGCGCCAAGCCCTTCGTGTTCTTGCGTTGAAAAATGAAACTTCCATTGATTATATCTTACAGCTCCCAAGCTTCCATCATCAACAAAAGCAAAGAATTTATCGCGGGGTGCTTCCTTTGTTTCTCCTGTCATATAAGGGAGATAATTATATCCGTCTAAATGCACTTTATACGTCATTGAGCCGGCTTTGTGGCCTTTCAATAATTTTGATTTGATATCATCATCGCCTGCGGCAGCAATAAGTGTTGGCAAACAATCTTCTAAAGAAAAAATTTGGTTAGAAACCTCTCCGGCTTTAATATGCCCCGGCCATTTAATCATAAACGGAATTCTGATACCGCCTTCCCATGTGGTGGCTTTTTCGCCTCTAAAAGGCGTGGTTCCGCCATCAGGCCAGGTGAACTTTTCAGCACCGTTGTCGGTTGTGTAAATAACAATAGTGTTTTCGGCAATTCCCAATTCTTCTAACTTATCTAACAATATACCAATTTGTGTATCGTGTTGTAACATACCATCGGCCACAATGCCCATTCCCGTTTTACCTTCATACTCTTTTGGTAAGTGTGTAAACATGTGCATTCTGGTGGTGTTGTACCAGGTAAAAAATGGTTTTCCTGCTTTGTGTTGCTTTTCTATAAATGCCAATGTTGCGTCTAAAAACTCTTGATCAATCGTTTCCATGCGCTTTTTATTCAAGGGTCCTGTGTCTTCTATGCTGCCACCGGCAGTTGCTTTCAATACACCGCGTGGGCCATACTTTTTCTTAAACTCCGGATTTTTCGGATAATCAGGATTTTCGGGTTCTTCTTCAGCATTCAGGTGATAAAGATTTCCAAAAAATTCATCAAATCCATGATTGGTAGGTAGAAATTTATCAAGGTCGCCCAGGTGGTTTTTACCAAACTGTCCGGTAGCATAACCATACGGTTTCAGCAATTCGGCAATGGTAGGATCTTCTTTTTGAAGCCCGATAGGGTCGCCTGGTAATCCTATTTTAAGCATGCCGGTTCTTTTTGGCGACTGGCCTGTAATAAAGGCCGCTCGCCCGGCTGTACAGCTTTGTTGCCCATAAGCATCGGTAAATCGCATCCCTTCTTTGGCTACCCGATCAATGTTTGGCGTGGTGTAGCCCATCATGCCCGAGTTATAAGCACTGGTGTTAAACCATCCAATGTCGTCGGCCATAATTACAAGGATGTTAGGTTTTTTTGTGCCCACGAAATGAGCGGCGCAAACAATACGGCAAGCAACATTAGCTTACCGGAGTTGAGTTTTTTGTTCATAAATGTTTGTTTTTAAAGGTTTGATAGTGTGACCCTATTTTTGAAGTGATAAGAGTTAGCTTTCACAAGATCCAGACAAGTTCTAAAGCAATCAAAAATTCACTAATGCGTTTTTGGAAACAACCAACTGTCCCGAAAAAACGATTCAGATTTAACTCAACAACCCGCGAAAAGTGCTTGTTTCTTGTTTAAATTGGTAAACCAGTAGATTAATGTTGGCGACTTAAAATGATTAGCAATTAGATTTAACATTGGTTAGCTGATTGGTGTTCTTCAAATATAAGATAAAAAAATCTTTATAGAAGTTTAAAAATGTTCACGCAAATGCAAAATAAAGATCTAAAAATCTGGAAAATCTAAATCACAGAATGCCCATATTTCTTATAATAAGCAATAAGCCAACTTACTACCTCATTATAAGATGCCCGCCCTTTTGGCTGATTATTGGCTTTTAGAAAATAGCCGTAAAATTTATAAATATAAGGTTCAATAGGATTGCGGTATTTTTTATAAAAAGCGATATATTCATCCATATCTTTTTTCACCTGCTTGTGTAATGTGCTGTCATATTGTTTTGCCTTAACGGTATCAACACTTGCTAATTCCCGAATGGCATAATGATACATATCAAAATAAACCGAATACTTGAAATTGATAGAAGGATGCAGGCGGCAAGCAAGAAAACCAACAAAATTAGCTTCGCTTTCTTTAGCATAACCAAGCTGATGTGCTATTTCGTGTGCAGCAACAAAAGGCTCAACACTTTTGGGAATAGTAGTGTTTACCTGACCCTCGCCGGTAAAAGGATTGTAATATCCCTGAAAGCCCATATAATTACCAAAATAGCTGAACAGGGATGGTTTTACCGAGTACGCTTTATATGCCAGAAAAGGATATTTTGTCGCAGCAATTTTATACAATAAAGAAGCATTGAAAAAGACATCCCGCTTCGTTTTAAATGAGTCACGCATAGAATTGGTAAGCAAGACGGCATTGTTGTTCAACCTGGAATGCAACAATCCTACAAGAGTGTCAATATCCCGTGTTGTATATTCTTTTGCTTTAAGTCCAAGCTGGCTTGCAATACCCAACCTGGAATAATTCAATCCCCACAAACCATAAAAAACAACATATAAAACCAACGCCACGAAAACACCTTTTCTAATAAATGATTTTGCATATTGCTTTGAAAAATTTTTATTCTTGATTCTTTTTATTGTTCCTACAATCTTAAATATAACAAATACAATAGCTAAAGAATAGGCTATATCACCGATACTAAAAGGCAACCAGCCAAACATGTATCGCAATACAACAGCTATGATAGGATACACCCCATTTGTATAATATCGTTCAACCCACACCGGATTGATTGAGATAATTTTGATTGTAATTATCAACACTATTACTATTGCCCAACCTATCCATTTTTTTGAAAAAATCCTCTTCATACCTAATTTTCAAAAATAACTATTTAAATATCATTCATTTAATTCAACGTGCATTGAATACTGTAAAATACTGGTCATTTATTACTTTTATAATCTTATCCACACATTTCGTGCGCTCAAAAAGCTACGGGAAAAATACCCTAATTTAGTCCCTCTTCTCAGTATAAATTCGTCCATTCCAATTGGACTTTTATTAAGACCTATAAATAACGCAAAAATGAAAAACAAAAGAGTAACAAGTATGAAATCTATTATTGCCTCATGTTTAAAATTGATAAGAAAAATTTTATTTAGAAAAAGAAGGACAGTTATTCGCAGTGAGTTTATTGATTATTATGCTATGTATTATCTGTCTTAACCCAACTGCTAAACTTCATATAAACTTATCGAATTATTTACAGAGAACGTTATAAGGTCAGAATGAGTAGTCCGGTTCTGATATGCTATTAGTTTGTTTACCAAACAAAATCAATTTGAAAAAAGTTCCGATTCTGAAATATGTTTTTCTGTTTGTTATTGTCGAAGAAGTCATTAAGATGTTCCTTATCTAATAAGAAAAGCCGCCTCAAATTTGTAAGGCGGCTTTTTAATTATTTATGATACCACATACTACTTAAGTTTCAAATCACTTATAATAGCCTGGATTTTTGAATCCAATTTTTTATTTACCTCGTCGAAATGATCTGCACTATCCAACTGTTCTTTTACACTAAAGTAGAATTTTATCTTAGGCTCTGTTCCACTCGGTCTTGCCGAAATTAAAGATCCATCTTCTGTTATAAACTGCAATACGTTTGAGTTTGGAAGATTAATAGGTGTCACATCGCGAGTTTGTACATTAGTAGCAATTCCGTTATCATAATCCAACACGGTTACTACTTTCGACCCATTGATTACCTTAGGCGGATTATTGCGATACCCCTCCATCATGGCAGCGATTTGTTGCTGTCCATCCATTCCTTTTTTGTTATTGAAATAAGGTCTTCTTTATAAAACCCGTACTTAATATACAGTTCAATCAATTTATCAAATAATGTTTTGCCTTTGTCTTTTTCATACGCCGCCATCTCGCAAAGTAGTGCCACCGCACTCACCGCATCCTTATCCCGTATCTTATCTCCTATCATCAGCCCAAAGCTTTCTTCACCGCCAATTACATAATTTTCTTTGCCCTCTTTCAATCGGATCATTTCCGCGATCCATTTAAACCCTGTAAGAACTCTGTAACATGTAACGCCATTACCTTTTGCCAGATCATCAACCATACCTGTAGTAACAATGGTTGTGATGATCATATCATTATCCTCCGCAATTCCTTTTTCTTTTCTGGCTTCCAGCAAGTAGTTAAAAGCAAGCACCGCCGTTTGATTACCATTCATCAACACCCATTCGCCTTTGTTATTTTTAATGCCAATGCCCACACGGTCTGCGTCAGGATCAGTTCCCAACAAAATATCAGCATCCAGTTCTTTTGCTTTATTCAATCCGATACTCATTGTTTCTTTTTCTTCAGGATTGGGATAAGCAACTGTTGGAAAGTTACCATCCGGTGTTTTTTGTTCTTCAACAATATGAACATTTTTAAACCCAAACCTTTCAAGCACCTGCGGCACTAATGTAATACCTGTACCGTGTATAGGCGTATAAACAATTTTAAGATCGCTGTGTTTTTCGATTACTTCAGGATATACACTCAATCCTTTCACCATATCAATATATTGCTCGTCAATATCCTTCCCAATAATAGTGATATTAGACTCACCGCCGCTCCATTTCACATCATCGACAGACTGAATCTTTTCTACTTCTTTGATCACATTTTTATCGTGCGGCGGAACTAATTGTCCCCCATCATTCCAATACGCTTTATAACCATTATATTCTTTAGGATTATGCGAAGCCGTACAAACCACGCCGCCCTGGCAACCCAAAGTTCTTATAGCAAACGAAAGTTCAGGTGTGGGACGAAGACTTTCAAACAAAAAAACTTTTATACCGTTTGCAGCAAATACATTGGCCGTTGTTTCTGCAAAAAAACGGCTGTTGTTGCGGCTATCGTGCGCAATAGCCACTTTCACATCGCTATCAGCAAAAGACTGTTTCAAATAATTAGCATAGCCCTGCGTTGCCATACCAATCGTGTATTTGTTCATCCGATTAGTGCCAACGCCCATAATACCTCTAAGTCCGCCCGTTCCAAATTCCAGATTTTGATAGAAAGAATCGGCTAACTCGTTGGTGTTTTCAGACTGTAATTTTTTAATTTCATTTTTAGTATCCTCGTCATAATTGCCCTGCAACCATTGATCTACTTTTTGTTGAATTGCGTTATCCATACAATTTTTTGTTTAAGTGTTGAAGATACTAATTTAGGGATAATGCAGTTGTAAAATAAATGTTTTAAATAGATAGCACTTTTATTGAGTCGGCAGTCAATAAAACTCGCCTTTGTTGTGTCACTCCCTTTTTTGTAGTACATATCCCAGCCTACATATTCGTCGCTGATGTCTGAATCATGATTTGAGGGATTAATAGGAAATGTACGATGTAGGAATTACGATGTACGTCCAATTTATCGCTTGCGTAAACCTGAAACCTGCAACCATTATCACATCATCACATTAGCTAATTAGCTAATTAACTCACAGACCCGTCATTACTTCTTTAAACAACCGGAATGAATGTTCTTTCTTTTGCTGATCAAAAACCTGTGAAATAGCCATCACTTCCTGAACGTCCATTTCATTAATGAAGGATTTTATGTCTTTTGCTATTGTTGCTTTATCGCCAATAAACGCATACGACAACATATGCTTTACTCCATATTCCTGTTCTGGTGTCCACAAATCTGATAACTGATCCGGCTCGAACGGAGGGAGTAAGGGCGATCTTGAATTGGTAAAAATACCAAGGAACATTCTATACATTGATGTAGATAAAAACACAGCTTCTTCTTCAGTATCCGCAGCAATTACATTCACGCATGCCATTGCATAAGGTTCGCTCAAAATTTCAGAAGGCTTAAAATATTCTTTATAAATCGATAAAGCCTGTGTAAGCTGAGCAGGAGCAAAATGTGCTGCAAACGCATAAGGCAATCCTAACTGTGCCGCCAGGTAAGCGCTGTCCGTACTTGATCCTAATATCCAGATGGGAACATCAACACCTTCACCAGGCAAAGCCCTTACTTTTGATGCTGCATTTTCTTTACTAAAATATTTCTGAAGTTGCTCAATATTCGCTTTAAAATCATAAGGCGCATTAATAGGACTGTTTCGGATCGTCATCGCAGTGAGCCCATCCGTTCCAGGTGCACGCCCCAGACCCAGATCAATCCTGTCAGGATATAAAGAACCCAAAGTGCCAAACTGTTCGGCAATAATCAATGGAGAATGATTGGGCAACATAATACCACCTGAACCGACGCGGATTGTGTTAGTGCCTCCAGCCACGTATCCAATCAATACTGAAGTTGCGGCGCTTGCAACGCTTTCCATATTATGATGTTCGGAAAACCAGTAACGTGTATAACCTTCTTTCTCAACAAAACGTGCAGTTGCTAGGCTTCTTTCAAAGGTTTGTTGCAACGAATCATTCTGACAAACGGTTGCCAGGTCTAAAACAGAGAACTTAACATTCTTCAAAAAGTCACCATTCATTATTTACTCAATTATGTATTTAAAGTTGTAACCTGACTCACTTTAGTATCGCAACAATACCCCCGCTGATTTTCGGCAGATTTAAAACATCACAGATAATCGCTGATTCATTATCTGTGAAATTTGCGCAAAAAATCAGCGATTATCTACGGGCAAATTCCTTAGAGCCAAAAAAATCAAACAAATTCTTTAAATAAACACATACGATAAAAAATAGTTGCAACAATAAAGAGCTAAGGCAGCACTTTTAAACGGGCCTTCATTTTAAGTTGACTTTTTTTAGCCAAATTGATAAAGAACACACTGCATAAGATCACAGCCAATCCACCCAGTTGCATTGCCGTTAAACGATCGTGGTTGATCAATACCCCTAACAATACAGCCACAAGGGGATTTACGTATGCATAAGTACTTACTTGTGTAGCGCTGCGAACACTTAGCAAAAAAACATAAGCGCTATATCCTATAATAGAACCAAATACAATTAAATAAGCAACAGCCATCCAGGCCTTTGCAGGTATTTGCGCCCATTCCATTTCGGTAACCTCACCGTTAAATATGCCAGTGATGATAAAGGCTAATCCCGCGGCAAGCATTTGCCAGGCAGAACTTACAGAAACCGAAGTATTTTTTACTTTATATTTCGAAAATAAAGATCCCATCGACCAACTGATATTGGCGATACATAAAATGATCAGCGCCACCAAACTTTGTTGGTAACCTGTAGCCATTACCTTTTCGTAAAATAATGCGATAACGCCTAATAGACCGATTGCCACACCAATCAACGTAAATTTATTGCTGAAATTTTGCTGCCAGCTCACTTTATCAAGCAATAAAAACCAAAGTGGCGCCGACGCCAGAAAAATAGCAACAAACGAACTTGGTAAAAATTGCTCGGCCCAAATAACTGCACCGTTACCTAAAAAAAGCATCAACAAGCCGCTTATCATAGCGGGTTTAAGTGCCCGTTTATCCCAGATCCGTTCGCCTTTAATAGCAACCCAGCCCATCAATATTAATCCAGCAATGATGAAACGTATCGCGCCTAAAATCATTGGAGAAATATCTTTTACAGCCATCTCTATAAAAAAGTAGGTTGATCCCCAAATGAGATATACTGCAGCAAATGCCAATACGACTAATAATAACGAAGGCGACTTTTTAATAGTATCCATAAATTTAGAGGCTGAGTAATTTACTAACAAAGCCTACAGATTTTAGTTCAAAATTAAAATATATGGTGAAAGCTATTTAATAAACTTTTGCGTTCGTTGTCATCCTGAAGTTATTGAAGTATGGTTCCGGATGCTGGTCAGACCGCGGTTACTGCGATTATATAGGATCAGCTATGCACTACAAAAAAAGTGTGCGACGCAATACCGATGCCACTTATTCTACAGCCGGGTCAATAAAAATCTCCAATATCCTTATTTGTCTTTTATGATTTTCTAAAAATTTCTTATCCTACATTTGTAACCAATTATTTATAAAGAACATGAAGCATCTTTCTATATTTATTGTTGCTATTACGATTACATTTATTGGTTGTAAAGATGGCGACAAGAACTCATCTTCTGAAGGAGCACCTTCCGGAAGCAACAATACTGTACCCGCCATCAGCATTTCTGTTATAAAGAGTTTTCCGCACGATACATCATCATTTACGCAAGGACTTGCTATTTATAAAGGTGAGATGTATGAAGGAACGGGCGGTGCGGCTTATGATGTAGTGGGAAGTAAATTTTCCAAATTAATGAAAGTGGATCTGCAAACAGGCAAGCCAAAAACATCGGTTGATATTGATCCCAAATATTTTGGAGAAGGCATTACTATTTTAAACGACACCGTTTATCAACTTACTTGGAGGGAGCATAAGGTTTTTGCCTATACGCTACCCGATTTTAAAAAGGTAAAAGAGTTTGATATTAATACCGAAGGCTGGGGCATAACCACTAATGGAAAGGAACTAATAGTAAGCGATGGCAGCAGTAACTTATATTTTTACGATCCGGCAACGTTCAGGTTATTGCATTCGCAATCTGTAACGCAAAACGGAGAACTGTCATACAATCTTAATGAGCTGGAATATATCGATGGCTTTGTATATGCTAATCAGTGGCAGCAACCTTATATCCTGAAAATAGATCCCAACAGCGGACAAATTTCAGGCAGAATAGATGTTTCCCAAATATGGAATAGAGTGCAAACTTTAGATCCGCAGGCTGATGTTCCTAACGGAATTGCTTATGATGCTGAAACTAAAAAAGTTTATATAACCGGGAAAAAATGGCCGGAATTATATGAAGTTCAATTGGGGCGATGATTTTTTAGGTTGCAAGTTACTGGTTTCAGGTTGCTGGTTTGTTGTCCATAGTCGATGGACTGTTCATATATAATCGGGACGATAAAAAGTGCGACGCAACGAAGATGCCATATATTCATCAGCCGGATTTATAAAAATATATTCGTCATAACTTTAATCTGCCTACTACTTCTCCGGACTAATAACATAAATAACCGAACAACATTCTTCAACATTGCCAACTGCGTTGAGGTTAGAAGCCAGACCGCGCAAACCTGCGCTTAAATAGTTTATTTGTCCCGTTTTGTATTTGCTGCTTAGCATATCCACATAAAAACTATCAAACCACATAGGTAGCATTTTTTCAATCTTTAGCCCGTGTTGCTGCATCAGCGTTTTCATTGATTTTGGAGAAAAATGATATAAATGGCGCGGCACGTCATAACCCGCCCAAAATTCGCCATACGTTTTAGCATCCTTACTTGTATAGTTTGGAACGGCGATAAATAGTACACCATTCTCAGCCAACAATTCTTTCATCCTGATTACATATTCGTGCAAAGGATGAACATGTTCTAATACATGCCAAAGCGTAATAGCATTAAAGCTGCCAGCATCTAAAGAAAAAAGTTCATGAGAAGGTTTTGTATTGATACCATATTGCTGCATAGCAACGGCTCTTGCATCCGCATCTGGTTCCAGTCCATCCACATCCCAACCTTCCTGAAGCATGGTATGCAAAAATGTCCCTGTCCCGCATCCGATATCTAGCAATTTTCCGCCGGCTACTCCTGTAAACTTTTTAACAATACCTGCTTTTTGTTTCATTGTGCGCACCCGCACTTGTTGATACAGTTTGTTTATTAATCCTTTGCTGGTATTGCTGTGGGATATATAATCTTCCGATTTGTAATATTGTCCAATATCATTTACATCAGGCACGCTCTGTGTAAACCGAAGCGTGCAGGAGTTGCAATGAACTACTTCAAATTTTCTACTGCTTACGGTATAATCCTTCACATCAAAAACTTGTTGCAAATCGCCGGATTGACAAACCGGGCAATGGGAATAATGAATATCAGGCATAAAATCGATGAATTATCACGCAAAGTTCGCAAAGAAGTATTCATGCTCTTCGCAAACAAAGATCGCAAAGTTTACCTTCGGCAAATATTTCAATAAAAACTAACAGGAATCAAAAACGAAACCGTCCCCTCTCCTTTGGAGAGGGTTAGGGAGAGGCTTTATACCGCAAAGCTGGTACCGCAACCGCAGGTACTGCTCGCATTCGGATTAGAAAAAGTAAACCCTCTGTTATCCAATCCATCACTCCAGTCTATTTCCATCCCTGCCAGGTATAATTCGTGCGATTTATTGATGATGCAGGTAATGCCTTCAATCTCAAATTCTTTATCATTCTCCGACCTTGCGTCAAAGCCCAAAACATAGCTCATTCCGCTACAGCCACCACCTTTCACACCAACGCGCAAATATTGCGTTGTGTCAAAACCGGGTTCATTCATCAATCTCGTTATTTCTTTTACAGCGCCTTCAGTTAAAGTTACCGGGCCGCTCACAATTGTTGTGTCCATACTGCAAAATTAGACAAAACCTTTTTATTATTGTGTCATCGTTCCGTTATAATGGCATCGCAATTGCTACGCTCAGTTTATCGTCCCGATTATATGGCATCAGTAGTGACTACGCAACACTGATCAGACCGGGACGGTCAGACCAAGTTTCTAAGCCAACCACTATTTATCAAACTTCTTCCTCAATGCATCCAGACTTGAATGAAAACTATTTTTAGGTTTATTTACGGAAGCACCTTTAGGCGTAGCCGTATGACTGCGTTGGCGAGGTTCATTTTTACCTTCTTCCTTCATACTTAAAGCAATTCTTTTGCGCGAAGCATCTACTTCCAAAACCGTTACCATTACTTTTTGATTCAGCTTCACCACTTCATTAGGATCACTCACATATTTATTAGCCAGGTGCGAAACGTGTACCAATCCATCCTGCTTTACGCCTACGTCAACAAAAGCGCCGAAATTAGTGATGTTGGTAACAATACCGGGTAATTTCATACCTGGTTTTAGATCATCCATTTTAGCAATATCATCGGCAAAACGGAATTCTTCAATAGTATCGCGTGGGTCGCGGCCTGGCTTTTCCAGTTCTTTTAAAATATCTTCAATCGTATATGCGCCTGCTGTTTCAGTAATAAATTCTTTTGCATTGATCTGTTTTCTGATATCCTGTTTTACAATAATATCCTGCACAGTGCAATTCATTTTCCTGGCCATATCTTCCACAATGCCATAGCTTTCGGGGTGTACTGCAGAATTATCAAGTGGGTTTACAGCACCTGGAATTCTTAAAAACCCTGCACATTGTTCGTAAGCTTTTGGACCTAACATAGACACTTTCAATAATTCGCTGCGCGAAGTAAACGCACCGTTTTTGCTACGGTATTCCACAATATTTTTGCTGTGGTTGATGTTAATCCCGATACATAAGTAAGTAAATGTTTGCTGGCAGTGTTTACATCCACGCCAACATAGTTCACACAACTTTGCACCACATTATCCAAACTATCTTTTAAACGAGTCTGATTTACGTCGTGCTGATATTGACCCACACCAATGCTTTTAGCATCTATTTTAACCAGCTCGCTTAATGGATCTAATAAACGGCGCCCAATACTTATTGAACCACGAACCGTAACATCCTCATCAGGAAATTCTTCGCGAGCCACTTCACTTGCCGAATAAATAGATGCCCCGCTTTCGTTTACCATAAAAATGGAAACCGGTTTACCAAAATCGATAGAACGTACTAACTTCTCTGTTTCTTTACTCGCCGTACCATTGCCATAACCAATGGCTTCGATATTATATTTGCTTACCAAATCCTTAATGGTTACCATAGCGCCATCCCATTCATTTTGCGGTGCGTGAGGAAAGATGGTTGAATACTTTAAAAAAGTACCGCTTTCATCGAGGCAAACCACTTTACAACCTGTTCTGAATCCGGGATCGATGGCCAACACACGTTTGCTGCCTAAAGGCGATGCAAGCAGCAACTGGCGCAGGTTTTCAGCAAATACGCGAATCGCTTCTTCATCAGCCGCCGTTTTGCTACTCATACGAAACTCGGTTTCAATAGCTGGTTTCAACAACCGGCTGTAAGCATCTTCAGTTGCCAAAGCTACTTGCTCGCCAGCATTTCCTGATGATTTTACAAATACTTCTTTCAATCCTCCAATAGCTGAATCTTTTTCAATAGAAATATCCATAATCAAAAAACCTTCTTTTTCACCGCGTCGGATTGCTAACAAGCGATGTGAGGGACAATCAGCTAAAGGCTCTTTAAACTCAAAGTAGTCGCGGTATTTTTGCGCTTCTTCTGATTCTTTTTTGTTGAAAGCACTCTTGCCGAAATAGTTGAACTTTCCTGAAACATAGAACGTATAAGGGTTCTGGCTTGTTCGCTTTCAGCAACCCACTCGGCTATGATATCGCGTGCGCCTTGCAGGGCTTCAGTTTTGTCTTTTACCTGCTCGGTAAAGAATGCAGCAATTTCTTCTTCTGAAATATTTTTGGTTTGATCGAATATGGTTTGGGCTAAAGGCTCCAATCCTTTCTCAATTGCAACTGTGGCCTTTGTTTTACGCTTAGGTTTGTAAGGCAGGTAAATATCTTCAAGCTCTGTAGCATTAATACAATTTTCAATACGAAGTTTGAGTTCGGGTGTTAACTTTCCTGCAGCTTCTATAGTTTTAAGAACCGTTTCTTTTCTTTTTCAAGCTCGTCGTAGTATTTTATCTTCTCGATCACATCCCCTACCTGAACTTCATCCATATTACCCGTCGCTTCTTTTCGATAGCGGCTGATAAATGGAATAGTTGAACCTTCTGCATGCAATTGCTGCACATTCGTCACGTTTTTAACTGGTAATGAAAGATCTGTTGCGATCTGATGTATATATTTTAAATCCATAGTTTCTGTTTTGTTCAATGAGTATCGGGATGCAAATGTAGGCGGGTAGAAAAAAGAAAAAAGATTTTTTTATGTAGGTATTTTATCCAAACAACCCCATGCGCAACCTGGTAACTAAAAGATATTCATCAGGTATTAGATCAAACAGGTAAAGTGTTAGGGAAATACTTATTTTTATAACAATACTTTATATTAACTGCTTTATTATAACTTATGCAAAAAATAACCGAACAACCTTCACTTTACAGACATTTAGATAAAATGACAGTAGAAGACCTCACCACTGCCATCAATAAAGAAGACAAAAAAGTGGCACTAGCTGTTGAAAAAGCATTGCCTCAACTCAATATCCTGATAAAAGCCATCGTAGAAAAGTTGCAAGCAGGCGGACGCATGTTTTATTTAGGCGCAGGTAGCGGAGGCCGCCTATCGGTACTTGACGCACTTGAATTGCCCACTACTTACGGCATTGAAAAAGAAAAAGTACAAGTGATCTTATCCGGCGGATTAGATCTTTTACTGGAAGCACCCGAAGACAAAGAAGACGAACAGGAGGCAGGATGGGACGCTTTGCTGGATCTTAAGGTATCTTCTAAAGATATCGTAATCGGTATTTCTGCAAGTGGCACCACACCTTTTGTATTAGGTGCTTTGCAACATTGTAAAGACAACAACATTACGGCAGGCTGCATCGTCAGCAATCCCGATTCCCCTATTGCCGCAATAGCTGCTATTCCGGTAGAAGTAATTACCGGGCCGGAATTCGTTACCGGCAGCACGCGTATGAAATGCGGTACTGCGCAAAAAATGATTTTTGATATCATCAGCACCACTACGATGATCCAACTGGGAAGGGTGTTAGATAATAGCATGGTAAATGTGAAGCTGATCAATAATAAAATCACCGATCGCGCAGTTAAAATACTGATGGATAAAACAGGTATAGCCGATTATGTTCATGCAAAAAAATACTGCTTCAACATGGTAGTGTTCAAAAAGCAATGGACGCTTTTGCGTAACAATAATTTTTGAAAAGGGAAATGGGCTTATTACTCATACACTATTTCGGCGTTGCCATTAATTGGAAAGCCCTGACAGGTGAGCACACGGCCCCTGGCAATCTCTTCATCTAACAACACTTCATTATATGCCATCCAGATTTCCCCCGAAATGCAAGTGGCGACGCAACTTCCGCACCTTCCGGCTTCGCAGCTATATGGTACCGAAATTTTTGCCTGCTTTGCAGCGGCAACAATACTTTGAGGATATCGAACCGCAATGGTATAAGTACGGCCACCTACATGCATCGTAACATTGTGCTGCGTCGTGTCTGGCGGCTTGGGTAATTTTACAGGAGGTAAAGGATTAAAATCTTCTTTAATGATCTGGCTGTTTGTTATGCCATTGTTTCGTAAAGAAATTCCTGCCATCAACATGTAATCAAAAGGGCCGCATATATAAAAGAGTATATCGGGTTTTGCAATGTGTTGAAAATGTTGATCGATCAGATGCGTCAAAAGCCAGTGGCTAAGGCGGCTGTAATAAACATCCAACTTATTGCTGAACATAAAATGAATGAACAGGCGATAAGGATTTTGCTTTTGCAACGTTTTTAACTCCTGAAGGAAAATAGTGTCGGCCTCATTTCGGTTACTGTAAAACAAAAATATTTTTTGCTGTGTTGTAAGTAAAATTGTTTTGATCAGCGAAAAGCAAGGCGTGATGCCGCTTCCGGCAGCAAGGAAACAAAAAGTTTTTGAGTGAACATTTTCGGGAAGCACAAAAAAACCATTGATCCCGGAAGTTAGCAGCACATCGCCCGGTTTTACTTTATACACCAGCCATCTTGAGAACTCTCCATTATCAAGCTTTTTTACTGTAATAGACAAAGGCTCATTTGCCACCGGAGATGAAGAGATAGAATAGGAACGCCGCTGCTCCCCGTTCTTTGTATAAAATACAAGCGTAATAAACTGGCCTGTTTTATAAACAGGTTGCCAGTCATCCATTGGCCTTAATATTATTGTACGGGAATCTTTTGTATTGTTATGGACCGACACCACCTCCACCTTTTTGATAATACTTTTATCCATTGCAAAAGTTTATTGGTTTTTGTCGGATAGCCATTTTTAGAAGCTGTTTATCTTAGCCATGCACGTGGATCAACGTTTTTCTCTTCGATCATTAGAATGAAATCAAGTTTTCCGCCACCAGTCTCTTCGTCTGCCCCTACAGTACCAATTGACTGTCCACGATTCACATTGGCACCTTTGCTAACGCTAACAGAAGCCAAATTGCTATACGCTGTAAAATATTTTCCATGTCTCAATACAACGAAAGATGTTCCACCTACTTTAGAAATACTTACCACTTCGCCACCAAAAACAGCTCTAACAGATGCACCGACATTTGCGGTATAAGTTACCCCAGGATTGTCGCCCACAATGTCGGGGCCCAGGCCTTCAATTTTATATCGTCCAAAGCCAAGCGTGATAATGCCATCAACCGGGGCAGGTAACTTTCCCCTGTTTTGAGAAAAGTCACTATTCAGTGCTATATCATCTGCTTTATAATTTAAATATCCGCCTTCAGGAGCTTTGTTTTCTACAACTGGCGCAGGCGGCGGGGCATTCCGTCTTGCCTCGATTGGGTTTGCATTAGCAATGATGGGGTTATTTGTTTTTGGAATATTGCGAACATCGCTGCTTTTACCAGCACCAACCGGATTGAATTTTTGCTCCCGCAATGGTTTAGATGGCAAAGCCGATTCAGGTGTTGGAGTAGCAGGCGCTGTGACGGCATTAGGATTAGCGCCAGCCAATGCCCTCTCTGTCTGCAGCAATCTTTCACGCGCCCATGCTTCCTGCCTTGCTTTTGCCTCAGCAGCGGCTCTTTGTTTGGATTCTTCCTGTGCTATTTTTTTGCTTCTGCAATTTCCTGTCGCACTACTGCTGCGATGTTTGACTTAAGTTGCCTGTCCTCTTCTTTTTTCTTAGCAATTTGCTTTTGCAACGAGCCCGCCTGAGATTGTAAAATATGTGCGACCGAATCTTTTTCTTTTCTTTGTGTTTCCAATACGCCAAACTCACTGGAGCGGCTGTCTAATGCCGTTTTTTTATTTACTATGCTTGCGCGCTGATGGTTATAACGTTTATCGATAAGATTGCTGGTCTTTGTTATGTCATCCATCTGTTTTTCGCGATAATTGCGATAGCTTTTTAAATAGGCTACCCGCTTTATAGCATCATTAAAACTGTTAGAGGAAAAAATAAAATTGAGATAATCGTAATTACTCCTGTTTTTGTAAGCATACACTACAGTTCGGGCATAATGCGCTTTGAGTGTATCCATTTGATTTTTCAGCTTTTTTATTTCGATGGCACTATAGTAAATATCATCATTTATCAGGCGAATTTCCTTCCCAATATTATTGATGTATTTTTCCTGTACTTCAATCTTTTTGTTTAGTGCAGCTAGCTGATGTAAGTTATTTTTGCTTTCCCCTTTAACAGCATTGTAGGCTTCCTGAATTTGCTTTAGCTCCATTTGCAACCTTCTTCGCTCATCCTCCATAGCTGTTTTATCACTTGTTTTTTGAGCGACTACATTACTATCAACGCCAGAAAAAAGTAGCACCAAAAGAAGTACCATCATCTTACCGTTATGTTGTTCAGTTATATTGAACAGCTGAAGAGTGCGACGCAACAAAGATGATAGCAGTACTGAAGCCTGGTACATAAAATTATACGGAAGTTATTGTTTTGTTTTATATCCTGAAGGAACTGAGAATGGTATGCTCACTTCACCATCAAAATCGTGCGATTTAAAATCTAGTTTGATGGTTATATTACTTTTGTATTTAACACCTATATTTCTGGTGGTGGAAAAATTTCTGCCGGCAACAGATTTATAATTATTGTATGCTAATTCTGCACTTCTGTTTTTGGTAGCATCAACATCACTCAGTTTACTTACTGACGGCAAATAGCCTGGCATCAAAACTGTCAACAAATTTTTAAAATTAGCATCCTGTGTAGTGATCACGTAATTATCCCCTTCTTTTACCAGGCTTGCATTCGTAGTGCTTACAAATACC
Organism: Paraniabella ginsengisoli; assembly: GCF_022513635.1. Lineage (GTDB taxonomy): Bacteria > Bacteroidota > Bacteroidia > Chitinophagales > Chitinophagaceae > Niabella > Niabella ginsengisoli. Next base: position 309,056 of record NZ_JAKWBL010000003.1, read on the forward strand.
GGATTGCCTATCAACAGGTTTTGCAATGTTGTAAAATCAACTGGCAAACCAATTTTTTCCTGCAGGTAAGTAAGGCTTGTAGCTATATACTCCTTCTGAAGTTTATTAAGAATTTTTACCGAGTCTTTTGTTATCAAAGCTCGTACCCCTTCAAAACCCATTAAACCTGCTGACATCCAGATGGCTTCATCTTTTTTAATGACCAACTTGGCGCTGACACTTTTACCATTGCCCTTTCCGTCATCAAAATCAACATCCACTTTTCCTGAAAAGGTTTTAAAATCAATCGTATTTAATTTAGATAAAACTGCTGTTGGACTTTCATCTTCAACTCTTGCCACAGGTGTAGGTGTTTCCGGAGTAGGGGTTTTGGCAGCTTTTTTACTTGCATTACAAGACGCAAGCGCTGCAATTGACGCTATAATTATTATTTTTTTCATGTTTGTTTATTTTAAAGCCGGAAGTCTGAGAAGTCAGGAAGACCGAAACATGCACGTCACACGCGCTTAACGACTTACCGTCTTTCTGACTTTTAACTTTTCCCTGTATGTCCAAACCCTCCCGCAGCGCGTACAGTTTCACTTAATTGCTCAACAGGAGTCCAGTTAATAATTTCAACTTTTTGAATAACCATTTGAGCAATACGATCACCATTCTGGATCGTTTGCGGCTCGTTCGACAAATTGATTAAGATAACTTTTATTTCACCTCTGTAATCTGCATCAATTGTGCCAGGCGTGTTCAAACAGGTTAATCCCTGCTTAACAGCGAGCCCGCTGCGAGGCCTGATCTGCGCTTCATATCCTTCTGGCAATTCTATAAATAACCCAGTAGGAACCAAGGTCCGCTCAAGAGTTTGCAATACTATATTTTCAGTTATTGACGCTTTTAAATCCATACCCGATGCACCTGAAGTGGCATAGGCGGGTAAAGGGTGTTCCGATTTATTTACAATTTTTACTTCGAGTTGTGCCATAGCGACAAAGATAACCTGTTGTGGTTAAAGGTTGATAAGTTGAAAAGTTAACATGTTAAAAACCGAACTCGCGCCCTATGTTAAAAACGTTAACTTTACAGCAAATTATCTGATATGCCTGTAATAGCAATGTTTTATGGTATTATTGTCAGAATGTTTTATTACGATAACAAAGAACATCACGTGCCGCATGTTCATGTTGAGTACGGAGAAATGACGGCTGTAATTCAGATTCCCGAAGGAAATATTTTGGCTGGTAAATTCCCTAATGATAAGCTAAAATTAGTTACAGCCTGGATTGAAATTCATAAAGATGAATTAATGGCAAACTGGAAATTAGCCATATCAGGACAACAAATATTTAAAATTGAAGCTTTAAAATGAAAACTCTTACCGACATTAGCGCTTTGAGTGATTTTCGCCTGAGTTGCTTATTTAACGATGGATCGAGAAGAATAGCTGATATTAAGCCGTTCCTGAATAAAGAAGTTTTTAAGCCATTAGCAGATCCGGATGTTTTCTTTTCGGCTTTGCATAATGGGGGCTATTTCATCGAATGGAAAGGTTATGATGTGGATTTAAGCGCAGACACTTTGTGGCATATTTCGCAGCCCGAAGCTGAATTGTTTGTTTAACGATACTAATACGTAGCGAATGTATTATAATTAAACCTTTTGTAGCAAAACGGTAGCATACGCCACCAAACCCTCTTCCCTACCTACAAATCCCATCGTTTCGGTTGTTGTTGCTTTTACCGACACATCTTCAACCAATATCTCACAGATACCGGCAATGGTTTCCCGCATTTTTTCAACGTAGGGTTTTATTTTTGGCTCCTGCAAGGTTAGCGTTGAATCAATATTTACCACTTTGTACTTTTTTTCTTTGATCAGATCAATACAATGTTTTAGTAGTATTTTACTGTCAATGTTACGGTATTTTTCATCAGTATTGGGAAAGTGAACGCCAATATCGCCTAAAGCCAGGGCGCCTAACAAAGCATCACAAATAGCATGTAACAGCACATCGGCATCGCTGTGACCAATAGCTCCTTTTGTATGCGGAATTAAAACGCCACCAATCCATAGATCACGACCGGTTACCAATTCATGAAAGTCAATGCCGCTGCCTATTCTATAACTCATAGTATTTTTTCGTAAAAATAAGGAACTTTGAATTTCCAAACTTCTCATTTTGAGAAGTATTTTGTACATTTGCATTAATATTGCTAAATGAAAATTGCTAACAAACCTTTTTTGTCTGATTTTGCAAAAAGGCATCCCGATTCCATCAGCTCAATAAACCGGTGGATTGAGATCGTTGAGCATAGTGACTTTAGTAATCACAATGAGTTGAAAAACGTTTTTCCAACGGCAGATTATGTAGGTAACAGCAGGTATGTTTTAACATCAGAGGAAATAGATACCGACTAATTGTTTTGGTAATATTTATCCAGGGGTTTATGCAGATCAGGTTTTGTGGTACACATTCGGAGTATGACAAGATTAGGAATATTGAAAATTTGTAACATGAAGAAATCAATTTTTGAAGATTTGAAGGGCATTGATGACAGCATTACATACAAAAATGTGATGAATCATATCGAAACGCTTATTGCAACAGCTACAAAAAAGGATATTTAAAGGACGCTGATGCAAGTAATAAGTACACCAAAGAGATCAGCCGGCTGGGAAATTTATGTGCAGATTATGAAAGCACTTACATGAATCTGACTCCTTTAAAATTGAAGAACCCACTTATTGTTTCAATAGAAAATAAAATGCACGCCAAAGCACTTAACCAACGCCAGGCCGCAACACTTTTAGAAGTAAAAGAAAATACTTTCAGCCAAATATTAAACGGGAAAAGAAATATTTCGATGAAAATGGCCAAAAAACTTTATCAGGTTTTCAACATTGACCCCAAAACAATTATTGAGTTTTCGTAAAATGAAGTCAATACCGCTGCCTATTCTATAACTCATAATTTACTATTTGCGGATAAAGGTAAGTTACAAAACACTTTAAATAAGGTACAGGTGCAGCTCAAGTGAAAAGACCTTCAAGGTTTTAAAAACCTTGAAGGTCTCCATGCTTTGCTTATTTTTGCCGCATGCAAATTGCGGACTTATACAATATATATAAACAATATCCTTCCGTTCAGACAGACACCCGAAAATTAAAATCGGGTGATATTTTCTTTGCGCTGAAAGGACCTAATTTTAATGGTAATAGTTTTGCAAAAGCTGCGCTTGAAGCAGGCGCTGCCTATGTTGTAATAGGTGAAAAAGAATTTGAGATTTCTGAAAAAACAATCTTAGTCGATGATGTATTAACGGCTTTACAACAATTGGCCAATCATCATCGCAAGCAGTTTTCCATTCCCTTTATTGCCATTACCGGAAGCAATGGCAAAACAACAACCAAAGAACTGATACATACTGTTTTGTCAGAAAAATACAAAGTTTACACAACCGAAGGCAACCTGAATAATCACATCGGCATTCCACTTACGCTTCTTAAAATTAAACGGGATGCAGAAATAGCTGTGATTGAAATGGGTGCCAATCATTTGCTTGAAATTGAAAGCTATTGTCGTATTGCTGAACCTACGCATGGATTGATTACTAATTGTGGTAAAGCTCATTTAGAAGGATTTGGCAGCATTGAAGGTGTAAGAAAAGGTAAAGGTGAGTTATTTGACTATCTTAAAACAAAAGACGACGCTGTTGCGTTTATTATGCAGGATTATGATTATCTGCAAACAATGAGCAAGGACATTTCAAAAATAATTACTTACGGAACGCAAGATGCCCATGTAACAGGCCATTCAGGCAATAATGCTACTTTACTAAACGTACACGTCGAAATAGAAAATACAAATACTGAAATAAAAACGCAGTTGGTTGGAGATTATAACTTACCAAATGTGTTGGCAGCGGTTGCCGTTGGCGATGCTTTTAATATTTCTCTTAATGAAATAAAATCTGCCATAGAAAAGTACGTTCCTTCCAACAGCCGTTCGCAATTAGTTGAAACCGGTAGTAATAAAATTATTTTAGATGCCTATAATGCCAACCCCAGCAGCATGAAACTGGCTATCGAAAATTTTGAACATATTGACACAACAAAAAAGTTTTGATGATTGGGGCAATGGCAGAAATGGGAATTGAAACAGAAGCCGAACACGAATCGCTTATCAACCAAATCAAAAAACATAACTGGCATAAAGTGATATTAGTTGGTAAACCTTTTGAACCTTATAAAAACGACTTTCTATACTTCGATCAGTCAGCGGATGCCGCCAACTGGGCGCAAAGCCAAAACTTCGAAAACACTTACTTTTTAATAAAAGGCAGCCGCAGTTCACAAATGGAAAAAATTCTTACTGCCATAAAAAAATAACCGCCATGAGCACAGAGATAAAAGCAAGCAGAAGTTATGTTGGAGCAGTGTTAGGATGTTATTGTCCGCGTTGCCGGGAAGGTAAATTATTTGAAAAGCCACTCAGCTTGAAACTGAGTGGTATGCTGAAAATGAATAAAGCATGCCCCGTTTGCGGGCAACCCACAGAAATTGAAGTAGGTTTTTTCTACGGCACCAGCTATGTAAGTTACATGCTTGCGGTAGCGTTGTGCGTTGCAAGCGCCATTGCCTGGTGGGTAATTGTCGGCTTTTCGTTGCAGGACAACCGGTTTATTTACTGGATCATTTTTAACGCGCTATTACTTGTGGTTTTGCAGCCCTGGCTCATGCGCCTATCCCGAAGCCTGTGGCTATCATGGTTTGTAAAGTACGACCCCAACTGGCGCGAACATGGCCCAATAGACGTTTCAGAACGCATTAATAAAGACCAGGGAAATAACTGGTAATTATATTTTGAGTCAGCAATAAATATAACTTATCGATTTTGCGACGCTCCCTTCAACTGTAGTACATACAGGATCTTCCGTATGCTTCGCATGTAACAATAAAAGTTCAGCCCCTTTCGGGGCTGACTAAAATTCGGGTTACAATTCTTTTTGCATACGCTCTAATAAAGCTTTTGTTTTTAAGATGCCTTCTTTTTCAGAAAGTTTATCGCCTTCATACTCTATTCCCACATAACCTTTAAAGCCTGAATCTTTTACTATTTTCATGATTCTGGAATAATCCGTTTCTACACAATTTCCTTTCTCATCAAATTCTAAGCTTTTAGCACTTACTCCTTTCGCAAAAGGCATCAGTTCGCCAGTTCCTTTATACCGGTCATATTCATCTACACATATCTTCCAATTTTGTGAATCTCTCTTGATACAAAAATTTCCGAAATCAGGCAATGTGCCCACGTTGGGCATATTCACTTTTTCATCACGCCGCTCAACCAGCTTCCATCCGATGAGTAACCTCCATGATTTTCTACGATCACGTTGATCTTTTCTTTTGCTGCATACTCGCCCAACTTGCTTAATCCATCTACAGCAGCCGAAGCAACAACTTCTTTTGTTCCGCCACCTGCTGCATTTACACGAATGGTAGCACAACCCAAATACTTGGCAGCACCCACCCATTTATAATGATTTTCTACAGCCTTTAATCGTTTTGCATTATCCGTGTCGCCCAATTCGCCCTCTCCGTCACACATAATTAAATGGTTCTTTACACCATTATCTTTACAACGCTTCAACAACTCATTCAGGTATTTCGTGTCTTCAGCTTTGTCTTTGAAAAAAGCATTCACATATTCTACAATGCTGATCCCAAAATCTTTTTTGCCATTACCGGAAAATCAAGATTGCTGATCTCTTTAGCGAAAAGGCTTTTATGTAACGACCATTCCGCAAGTGAGATCTCAAAAAAGATTTTGCCTTTTTTCCAAATAATACATCATTCCCTAATGCAGGAAACACAGTGGTCGCCGCAACTGCAGCCGACATTTGTTTTAAAAATAGTTTTCTGTTCATATAGACGAGCTTATTTTACTTTGTTGTTTAAACTTATTTTTTACCACATAGATTCTGTGTTAAAAACCAAAGATTTTTTAATTAATTTCGAGTTTTAGGCGGCTATGCGCCAGCCTGTGTAGGGAGCAATATTTATTTGCTTCCTACTCCTTTTTTCCATCTTCTGTATCATGTTCTCCAGTATTGTTGTTAAAATAGTTTTTATCATATTTTTCTTGCTTTTTATAGAGCGTGTACATTAGTTCTAGCAGCTTTCTTTGTATAGCTACTACAGCTTTCATTTTAATGCCGTGCCTGGCTACTAATCTTGCAAATATGGCTTTAAATCTTTCATCATGGCTTATTGCGCCCAACGCCGGCATGTGCAAAGATTTTCGCAAATACTTGTTGCCTCTTTTTGATATTTTGGGTTTTCCTTTTACCGAAGTACCCGATTGCTTTTCCTTTACATCTAAGCCCGCATAACTAGTCAGTTGTTTTTTATTCTTTATCAAATCAAAACCATTCGTTTCTGCCAGCACAGTTGAAGCGGTTAATAACCCCACTCCGGGAATGGAACATAATAAATCAACCGCAACTTTTATTTTTCATTTGACTTTATCAATACATTGATCTCTTGAACCACTTCTGTTATTTGTTTATCGAAAAACGTGATCTGCTTTTTTAGCCTGCTTACGGTATTTTTAAGTGGTATCGCTTCTGCCTGTTCTGCATGAAGCTGATTCTTGGCTACAGTGCGTGCCTGCACTATCTGATCTCGTTCCCTTACCAACTGCCGCATTTGCTTAAATACAGGATCGGGAGGACTCCAGGGCTCTGATTTTCGCTCTAATCCGAACTGTGTAATAGCTTCGCTGGCTGTTTTGTCCGTAACCGTTTTGACTTCTAATGAGCGGGCATAGTTGCTGATTTTATTGGGTAACACAATGTTCACTTGCTGATTATTCAGATAAAGATGATACGCAAGCTTTTCATGATAAACACCCGTTGCTTCCATAAAAAATAGAACTTCAATAACTTCCTCTGACAACTTTTTTACCCAGCTTAATAAAGAATCGAATCCTTTTACATTGTTCACAAATGTTTTGTGGGCATACACTTGCGAGCTAAAATCATCGTACATACGGCCAAATGCCACTACCAATTCTTTCTGCGCTACATCAATACCGCAAACCTGTTTTACAATTTGTTTCATACCAATACTTTTGAAAATAAAAAAGTAAAGTGAAAAATCCCCTTTCGTTTTGTCTCCTGCTTGGATATTCTGGATACAAAGCTTTGCCCTGTTCCTTACATTCTGTTCAAACTCGAAGAGAGATAAAAAAGGATGAGGCTATATCTATGTGAGAGCATACTTAACGTTGCTTAGGTACATATTCGCTCTCATCCTTTTTCACTTTATAAACTCAAATCTATTGGTATCTTTAATCAAAATCTCAAAGAACTATTTTTATAAAAACAAACATAGGAGATACATAGGTTTTATAATAAATAGGAAATATAAGAAACATATAAGCCCTCATTAGGAAGATGCTATGTTCCGCTTTCGGCGGATGCTATATATCCTCAAACGAAGCAAATGCTATGTATCTATGTGTTTTTTTTAAAGTTCTGTTAGAATTATTGGATGATCAACAACCAACCCTTATTTTTTTCAACCACTATTTCATCATTCGCACCAAAGGTTTTAGCAGGCTGAAAGTCTTTAATTTCTTTTGCAGTAATAGTTGCAGTAGCCGGATCAATTTCTAATTTTTTCCAATCGATAATTAGTTTCACATTTACGTTCTCATCAGCCCAGCTTGCAATCGACACCAATGCTTTTCCTTCTTTTTTATAAACCGTAGTTAATACTTTACTGTTATTGGCCTTTACCGGGCAATCAGGACTCCAGTAACCAATCATCTGCGAACCTTCCATACCAAAATCATCCCAAACTTTCCACATAGGAGTTGGATCTGCACCACCACTCCAAGGAAGGCGGTTTGTCATTCCATATATCATTCCGCGCCATGCATTTCCTCCATCCTGCAACATTTCTCCCATTAGACCGAAAGGTATACCACTTACTTCAGTTAAAAAGAAGTCGGGATCGCTTTTCTCATAATCAAAATATTCTCCAAACCATAACCTGTTTAAATAAGGAAAATGCTCCATGTATAAATTGGCGCTGTTATTAAATCCATCGCTTTTATTATACTGGTTTGCTGAATGAAGATCGATAATTCCTGGATGATCACTTTCCGTTAACACACGCTTAATTCGTTTCATGGTTATGCGGTCAAACGCCACATCATCTAAATAAATACCATCAATGCCAACATTTTTTACAAGCCAGTTCATTCCTTCAACATAATAATTATGCCATCTGCTCATACCGCTATTTACAATTGCAGCATCTTTAATAGAAGGCACAAACCATGCAGCAATATAATCTTTTCCAATATGCTCCTGTAGCCAGCTAAAGCCACCACCCGGACCGGGAGAATATATTTCATGTCCAAGGCTTCTCATCGGAAATGTTTCATAGGCCTTATTTGAAAGTTCGCGTACCGTATTATATATCTTAACTTTTAAACCTTGGGCATGAGCACTATCAATATAACCTTTCATCTTTTTCCATTCGATAAAAGGATAGTTAATGTAAGGGTTAATAGGCGTTGCATGATGTATATTAATAAGATTCGCTCCTTTTTCTTTAATACTTTTTATGTCTTCATATTTATGATAGAAGCGGTTGGCCCATTGAAAATCGGTATTAAGCGTGTGGAAGGGGTTATCAGCAAATGAAAATCATAATATAGTGTATCGCCTTTTTTCATGTTACGCGCGCCGCTATAAGCATCCACCAACACGGCGCTTCCTTTTTGAAAATATTGATTCCTCCTTTGTCGCCATTTCCCCATGAAGTGGGCAACAACAAAGGTTTTTATAGGTAAAAGTTCGTATTTAACGGACGCACATAATGTTCATCACGTAAAGAAAACTGGAGACCGGCATTTACGTTTCCGATCCATCCTCCGTCTTGATTTTTATTGGCAACATCCCACTTCCAAAGAACTGAATCTGGCCGGTTACCACCTTTCAAGCCTAAACCCATAAAGTATTTAGCAAAATCAGGAACAACAGGAATATGGAAGTTTATATCTTTAATAGCTATGTCCTGAGAAGCAATGAGCCTTACTGTATAGGAAAGAAATCCATCGAACTCTAATGTGGCATCAACCTGCATATTTAAAGAAGGCGATGTGTTAACAGATTTCCATCGAACAGTTCCGGCATCTTTTTGTAAAAACTCCACTCCGCTACTTTTCCATTCTATATTTTTTGAGACTTGCTTTCAATAAAATGAAAATGCATAGGTTCCGTCAAAATGTTATTTTCTTTTGAACTAACACTTGTCATTTCAGGCGTGAAAAAAGTTTGTATCTGTGCTGGAAACCCAGTCTTGCCAATCAAAACTTTTCTTCCTAAAAGAGAAACTGACGTATCCCCTACTTGTAAAGGTGTATAGGGCGCAATTACTGTATTTTCCTGAGCCAATGTTGAATTAAGCCATTTTAACCTTGTTTGCTTTTCAGGGTTGCTAATTCCTCCGTCTTTTAAAACATCTTTTATTACATGAAGGGTTATGTTGATGCTTTGTGGCGTTTGTCCTGCAGTTAAAACGGTTGCTTTACCGGTATATATTCCCGGCGTTGCATCAACTGGCACATCTACGGCGCACCACATAGATTGCACCACACCCGGCTTTACGTTGACTACCTTAACAAGTGGCTCTTCTTTATAATCTGTTCCGTTGGTATTTAAGCAAGAAATATGCTTTGCATTAATAGTTTTGCCTGTTTTTGATTTTAAGTCAGAAAAATTGATGTGTAAATTTTGCAAATCCTGCAATGCGTAAACACCTAATTGGAAAGCCAGATACTCGCCACGCGAAGCAGTATCTGTGAAAGTATCCTTCATGCCGCGCTTTATCCAGCGTTGCGGCAAATAGGTTTGCATTTTTATCGGATGCATCCGGTCTTCAGGGAAGACAATAAAACTTTTATTACCCGCCGAGCTCAATAACTTCTCAGTTTCACTTTGTTGCAATAACCTCCATCGGGTAAAAACTATTGAAAGCATCAATGGCTTCATATTGGATCGCAGATGCTTCTGCAAAAGCCTTTCGCAAATTCGTTTGTTTGATCCAGCTTTCGTCGGCCGTTTGCTCCGGTTTCAGATACACGCCTTTTGGATAGTTCGACCTGCCTTCATTTTTATAAGGCATATAATATATATAATATTTGCCGGGACCATTAAGAGGTTCAAATAATATATTGCCAGTTTCGTTATCAGATTTTATGATTTTGATATTGGAAAGAGGCTGCTTTCCATTTTCACTAACAATGATAATGCGTTTTTCAGAAGGATTGTCATCGTTTCTGCGCCATGGAATAACCACATGCGCCACAGTTTTGTTTTTTGAATATTCAGCTGCAGTTAACTGAACAACGAAGCTATGGTTGCCTAATGAGTCTGCATCCCAGTTATTATTACCATTTACATATTTAATAGACTGTGCGGAAACTACATTGCAAAGAAAAAAAGGGCTATAAAACAATAACGCATGTATTGAAAAAAATTTAAGAGCGTAAGTTAAGCTTTGATGAACATTTGTTAATCATTTTATAAAGAAAAAATGGCACTGATTTTGATTTTTATAAATCGAAAAGATTGCTTATTTTAGTTAGGCAAATATCATTTTAAATTAAAAACCTCAAAATCATTTTATGGAAACAACAAATATGGAATTTACGCAGGAAGATTTATTAGTAACAAGATTAGATGAAACGACTGGAGCTGCTGGTGCGTACGACGGTGATGGTGATGGGGACGGCGATGGTGGTGAAGACGGTGGCGATGGCGCTGATGGAGATGGTGGTGCTGATGGAGACGGCGGCGCTGACGGAGATGGTGGTGCCGATGGTGATGGTGGTACTACTGAAAGTGAAGGAACAACAGGAGCTTAAGTATTCCAGCTGATCAAACGAACTTTTTTAAAAAGCCGCAGTTATGGTAAATTTCTGCGGCTTTTTTTAATTTAAAGACTTCATTAAAACCAGACAATGAATAATTTTTTCGATACAATTGTAAACCCTTATACAGTTGATGATTTTTTCAACACTTATCATGAAAAAGATATTTTACATATAAAAAGGAATGACGAGCATTATTATGAAAGCATATTAACTCCTAAAGAAATTTCAAATTACCTGGAAAGACAAGATGTTTTCTACCCCTCTATCAGAATTGTAAAAAATGGCAAAGAAATACCTAACACAGAATATACGCTCAAAAGCACTCCTATCGGGCATCATCGCAAAGACGGTATTATAAATACAGATAAGGCATTTGCCTTGTTTAATAATGGCGCAACATTCGTCGTACAAGCCGGGCAGCGTTATTTCAACAACCTGTCTCATTGTTGTTTGCAACTTTCACAAAAATTCAATGCGCCGGTGCAGGCTAATTTATATATTACACCTAACAAATCGCAAGGCTTTAACCCCCATTGGGATACGCATGATGTTTTTGTACTCCAGATATCGGGAACTAAAACCTGGCATTTGTATGGATTCGAAAAAGAACTTCCTACAAAAAATCAGACTTTTGTAAGTAAGGATTATAACAAAGAGCCTGTTCAAACTATTCAGTTAAGTCCCGGCGATTTTTTGTATGTGCCACGTGGCTATGTGCATGACGCGATGGCTGATGACGGAATTTCGTCGCATATCACTATTGGAATATTATCTTTTACCTGGGCCAGGTATTTCAATGAAATTTTCCCTCAATTGGAAGAGTTTAAAACCTTCCGCGAAGCAGTGCCTTTTTGGAAAGGTGATATTTCCGATTTGATAAAAGAAAAAACCGAAGTGCTTAAACAAAAACTTTCAGAATTAAATTTTGATAAAGGTATTGAGCGGTTGAACAAAAATCATAAAACGGCGCAGGCACAGCCCCTTCATAATTATTTCGAAAGCATTAGAAATATTGATAAAGTAACCTCCGAAACAAAATTAAGACTGAACGAAGGCGTTATTTATACCTTTGTAAAAAAGAATCGGCAAACGAATTGCAATTATTAGGCAAATCTATACAGATTCCCGATGCTGTAAAACCAGCATTAGACTTCGTTTTTAGCAATAAAAAATTCAGTTTGAAAGATTTGCCCGAAAACACAGAAGTAACAAAAGACCTCGTTACAAAACTTATAAGAGAAGGCGTTGTTTATATTGATGAGTCAATGTGATTAGCGCATTAACTTAATGGAGCGTCATACCAACGAAGAAGGCTTCTCCAGTAGCCAGCATCATATATGTAACAAGGAGATCTCTCTGCGGTCGAGATGGCGATCAAAGCCAATGATATTTATCGATGAACTATAAAGCATTCATGTTTGGAAAGTAATATAAATAAGGAAGTTTTTTTTTGTAGCGCAGCGTCAAGGTATTTTAAGGAGCAACTGGCAGGTACAGCGGCTAATTCAAATGCTTTCATTTTGATCGAACACAGCAATCCTTTTCCGGAAAAGATCATTGAAGCTCATTTTGATAAGGATTGGCTAAGAGAAATACAACAGCTTGCAAAGTCTCTTAAGGCTAAAGTATTATTAACCCGAAATAAAAAAACAAACTTTAAAGATTGTAAGATATCTTTTGTTGATTGTAAAACCTTCCGATACTTTACTATTCACACCACCATCGACAAGGTTACTTCCATAAGGCTTGGCGATCAAATCAATTCGCCAGATACACAATGGCAAACAGATCCCTTTTTTGTTATATGCACAAATGGTAAAAAAGATAAATGCTGTGCTAAATTCGGATTTCCTGTTTTTAAATTTTTTGAATCCTTCAATGCTGATGTAAATGTTTGGGAATGCACACATGTAGGCGGCGACAGGTTTGCGGCTAATGTAGTAGCAATGCCGTTTGGTATTTATTACGGACATGTAGCAGTTGAAGATGTAGGACACATCATGGTTAGAACCCTGTTACGCAAGATATACAAGAATAAATTTCGGGGTTTAAGCCGGCGATCGTTTTACGAACAGGCGATTGAATGTCACTTACGGGAATATTTACAAAATTATGATATAGATTTTGAAATACACACCCACCTGTTATTGCACGAAGGCAATCATTATTCGGTAGATGTAACCACCAGCAATAACGGACATTATATACTGGATTTGGAAAGAGTGGCAATTGATTATCCGCACCTGCTTACCTGCAAAGCAAAAAAGCAGGAAAATATATCAAAATTCAGATTGTCAAGATTAGAAAAAATTGAGTCATAAAAAAGGGTGCTTTTAAGCACCCTTTTACTTTTTTGATATGAACATTATTCTAAAGTTGGATTGAATGTTCCTCCCCAATCTTTATTCTGCTCTATTTTACTTCCTGCAGCAATAACATTTTGCTGTATTGGTGCAAAATAATATTTATTCGGCAGAGTATTAATGTCAACACCAGACTGTGGCGTTTGTAATAAGCTGTATTTGAAATTGGTCTCAGTCAATTGATTGGCTAAAGCCATTTCCCTGGCTTGTGTCAAAGGTATTTCGGCACCACCAGCGTTAATAGCAATCGCTTCAACCCCATTTTTAGGTTTGGCGTTGAAGACACTGAACATTCTCCACCTGCGCAGATCGCTAAATCTCAAACCCTCAAAACAAAACTCAATGTTACGTTCATCCATAATCGCCTGCCTTGTCTGCTCGCGCGTAGTTGCTATTATGCCATAACTACCACTCGCACCAGCTTCGATTCCTGCCCTTTGACGTATCGCTTTTAGAATATCCAAAGCCTCCGATGTGTGCCCTGTTTCATTAGCTGCCTCAGCATAATTTAACATCACTTCCGCAAAGCGCATCAAAACATAGTCCACATCATATTGTTGAACCTGAGCTTGTGTGAGCGAAAGATTACTGTTCTTTAAAATGAAGAATCCGCTGTATCTGTCATTATTTTGCGACTTTTCTGATGATTTAGGATTTACGCCGTAACTATCCAATACATTGGCGATTCCAATTGATGTGTACTGCCTGTAACCTGGCATGGTACCAGCAACTGGGTACAAACCTGCATTCCATACAACGGATTTTTCAAAGCGTGGATCTCTGTTAAGCCAATAGGATTGTAAGAATTCTGCATCGCTTTTATAATATAGCCCGGAAGGGTCATCATACTGTTTTCCATCTTTCATAGGAAAAGCTTTAACCATTTCCCATGTGGGACCAACAGAAGCCGGGCCACGACTGAGCGAACCAGGACGAGCGCCATTATCCCATGCAGCAACTTTGTTAGGGAATAAATTGGTTACGGAAAAAACCACTTCGGCGTTTCTTTCAGACAGTGCTATTTGTGCATAATCCTCTATAAGCGTGTAGCCTTGCGTGCTCAGACTATCATAAGCCTTTTTATTTATAGTGTAAGCTTCACTCCAATAACTATTGTTCCAGGGATTGCCCGGATTGAATTGTGGTGACGCTTTATACAACGATACTTTTGCCTTGAAGGCCAACGCGAAATTACCATCGATTCTTCCCCAATCGCCCGATGAAGAAGTGATACGTTGTGGCAGTAAACCAATAGCTGAATCCAAATCATTATTAATAAAATCAAAGCAGTCCTTCGTGGAGTTGCGTGGAATATTCAGCTCATCCGCATATCTGTCTTGCGGCACTTTTAAATAGGGTACGCCGCCGTAAGTTTTCACAAGGCCGAAATAAGTATACGCTCTTAAAAAATAAAATTGTCCCAGTAATGCATCTTTAACATTTTGCGGTAATGTACCAATGTTGGTTCTCAGAATACCTTCATTGATTAAACGTATGCGCGTGTAATTATTGTTCCAGTCATTATTTCCAGAACCCGGTATGGCTACGAGATTTCCTGCATTTACAGTAGTTACGACATCTGCTGGAAAAGGTACGCCGGTGAGTTGTTCACTTTGTCCGTCAAGACCTATGTTCCAATTCCCAAAGGCATCGGAATAAATATTTCCTAGGTAAGCGTTTGCTACATTGGGATCTGTCCATACCAACGAAGGATCATAACCATTGAGATTGGGTATGTCCAGCACTTTTGAGCAACTGGCGAATAAAATAATCGCCGATGAATATATGATCAATAATTTTTTCATGTGTTTCTTTTTATTATGGAATGGCATTAAAACTTAAGATTCAATCCTACCGTAAATGTTTTCATAATAGGATATGAATCGTAATTCTTTTGTTCAGGATCCTGAAACTCTTTCATCTTTGAAAACGTAAACAGGTTAGTTCCGTTTAGAAATATCTGTGTTCCCGTAAGACCTATTTTATTAATCCAATTTGCTGGAAGATCATACGCAACATTAATGTTTCTAAGTCTGAGGTAAGCTCCATTACGAAGCCAAAAGGTGGAACCTAAAGTTCCCGACTCCAACCAGTTCTTGCCAACAGGCCGCGGATATTTTGCATTGGGGTTTTCTGGTGTCCACACATCGTCGGTCCATATTGGGTAATATGGCCTTATGGAACCTCCATGCTGGCGCATACCTTCACCATCCTGGTTGCTGATCATCCTGTCATATTTTCCAACACCCTGAAGAAGGGCATCCAACGAAAAGCCTCTCCATGAAACAGCAAAGCCAACGCCATAATTGATACGTGGCGCGCCATTATCACTAAGAAGTATTACATCGTTATCATCAATTTTCCCATCAGGTGTATTGGAAAAACCAGCACCACGTATATCTTTATATTTAATAGCTCCCAGGTATGGTTTCCTACCAAAAATTGTATAGCCATCTGCCAACAATGCATCTAATTCAGATTGAGTGCGCACCAGGTCTTCAGCTACAAAGCCGAAAAGCCTGTTAGCAGGATATCCTACAGGATATCTAAAATCCTGTGGTTGTCCGGGATAGTAGGAGGCATTTGAAGGGTCTAAAACGTCCCACCTATCTTTTGCATATCCTATATTGGCATAAACAGAGTAAATAAATTCTCCTACTTTATCCTGCCATTGCAAAGCAAGTTCCAGCCCACGCGTTGAATTAGCAGCATAGTTTTCTGGTGCTAAGGCGCGTCCATAAGTTACAGGAATGGTAACATCGCGCGCGCCCAAAATATTCTTCTTCTTTTTAAGAACCCATCAATCGATCCTGATAGTCGATTTTTCAACATTGCAAAATCTAATCCAAGGTTGGTTTCATAATTCGTTGCCCAAGTGATGCCTGGCACCGGTGTTGGACCAGGCCCTACATTTATATAATAGGTATTACCAAACATATAGCCTCCAGCGTTAGCATATGTATCCATGTACAAGAACTTTCCTATTTGTTCATTAGCAACATTAACTAAATTACCTGTAGTTCCATAGCCTCCTCGCAACTTTAACTCATTAATCCAATCGATATTGTCTTTAAAGAATGACTCCTGCGATATTCTCCATGCCAGAGAAGCTGATGGAAAGAAACCCCATCTTTGGCTTTTTGCTGCCAACACGGTACCATCATATCGGAATGAAAAATCAGCCAGGTAACGATTGCCATAATTGTAATTCAATCTGCCAATCCAGGACTGGCGTGTTAATGCAGGATCTATAAACTCTTCAGCATCTCCAAATCTGTTACCTGGAGAAGTAGAATAAGCAAACATTTGGTCAATATCTGTTACTGGAGCAAATCCCTGAGCAGTAGCGCCGATTCTTCTGTTATCTGCCTGTTCAAATACCGTCATTGCATTTATGGCATGTTCGCCAAATTTCCTGTCATAATTTAAATACCAGTTAACCTGGTATTGCCATCCTGTAGAAATATTATAACGTAGAAATGGTTGATTCTGACTGAAAGTAAATATATTGATCTGATTAGGATCTGGCCTGCCGGGAATATATGGGTTGTTGGTTGGATCGGCTGAAATGAATTTATAATTGTATTGATGCGTAAGATACCATTTCCGCATATAATCATTGGCTTCATAATTACCCACCAACTTTGTTGATAACCCTTTCACGAACTGATCCAACTTTATATCTAATGTCAAGATCGATTAAACTGCCTACGGCGAGTATTGATATACCTATCGCCTTGCACCATATCTACAACATTCCAAAGCTGAAAGCTACCTATTGCCGGTTGAACCGGATAATCAGTGATGTTATTAGCTACGCTTCCATCTTCATTAAGATAAAAAGGGAACAGCTTAGGCCAGTTAAAAGTAACCCTGTAAAAATCACTCACATCATAATCATCATCACCTGTAAATGGCCAGTAGAAGCGATCCGCATTTTGTTGTGACGCAGCCAGGTTAAGATTTACCGATATTGCATTACTTAATTTGGCTGTCACATTACTACGCATATTAAATTTCTTGAAATCGAGATTGATGTAAGATCCTTTCTCTCCAGTATAGCTTACCATTGAATAGTAATTGATCTTTTCGCTTCCCCCACTTACACTTAGTAAATATTTTTGATTGGATGGATTGCGCCAAACCCAATCGTTAGCGTTATATGACCGATCCTTAAAGTAGTCAAAAATAGTTTGTGTATTAGGTAGCGGATCGCTTCGATCATTATATTCATTATTCCACTGCGTTACACGATTCTGATAAGTTAGCTCATCTGTAGCAGTCGTCATATCAGCCAATAATTCCTGTGTTGGCCTTGAAGTTGTAAAGGAGGTTTGAAAACCAAATACCGGCTTACCAGATGATCCTCTTTTGGTAGTGATAACCATTACACCATTACCAGCCTGCACGCCATAAACCGAAGCAGTTGCTGCATCTTTCAATATACTCATCTGATCAATTTCATTCGGGTCAAGGGCATCAAAAGCTGCTTTACTTTTAATAATACCATCAATTACATATACAGGCTCTCCAAAACTTCCACGTACCCGAATCGTTGAAGATGCGCCCGATAAGCCAGATGTATTGACTACCGTAACGCCTGCGGCACGTCCCGCCAACGCATTCGACATATTGGTAAGTGGAATGTTGTTTATTTTAGCTGTATTGATTGATGATACCGCTCCGGTAATATTCGATTTCTTTTGCGTACCATAACCTACTACCACCACTTCATCCATTTCGCCCTGTACAGGGCCTAATGTAATATTGACCTGCGTTTGATTATTTACAGGAACGTCAAGACTAGCAAAACCAACATAGCTAATTACGAGTGTATCCGTGCCAGACGGCATCCTTATACTAAAGTGACCACTCGAATCGGTTGTGGTTGCTTGTTGCGTGCTTTTTACGATCACGGTTGCTCCTGCAATCGCTGAACCTTGATTACTGACGACCGTGCCTGCGACGGTATGGTCCGTCTGAAAATAAAACTTACTGACTATGTCCGCTGCGCGAGTACGAGGATGGATGATTAAAACTAGCAATGCCAAAGCAATGCATTTAGGTAGGTTCACGCAAAAGCGAACCCGTTTGAGGGATTGGTTTAGTTTCAAGATTTGAGGGTTTTAGCTTAGTGCCGAAAATAGCACAATCTTAACAGAACAACCCTCTTGAGTTAATATTTGTCAAAATATAGTCAAAATAATACGCCCTAAATTCCCCTACTTTTTCTAATGCAATTGTTCTTCAATAGCTTGTATCACAACTTCAAAATAATTTTCATCGTTGAGTTTACAGGCATGCCCCATGCCACCAGGACTAAATACATTTACTTCCATAACCTTATCGCCAACAATATCAAGACCTACGAGAAACATACCATCCTTGACTAGCTTATGGCTTACCGCATCTACAATGTCCAGTGTTTTTTAGTAATCTTAGCAGGAGATACACTTCCACCCTGATGTATATTACTTCTGATATCACCTTCGGCCTGTGAACGATGAATAGCCGCTATCTTTCCGTTTATTTCAATGGGCTTACCTTCTAATAAAAAAGCCGTACATCTCCTTTGCTTGCTTTAGGAAGATATTCCTGTACAACAATATATCCATCACGTCCTATGGCATCTACTATCTGGTTTAAATTTTTATTTTGCTCATTCACCAGGAATACGTTCTTTCCACCGGAACCCTGTAATGGTTTCAATACGATATTCTTTTTATGCGAAGCATAAAAACTTTGTATTTCGCTAAGGCTGCGGGTAATAATGGTTTCAGGTCTTATTATTTCAGGAAAGTATTGGAAATACATTTTATTTGTAGCTTTCGCCAGCATGTCAGGGTTATTCAACACCAACACTCCATTCTTTTTGCGAGCTGACCAAATACAATGCCCGCGTATTGTGCCCATGGCCGCTCTTCCAAATCTGCAGACGGATCATTTCTTAACATCAACACATCCAGATCTTTGGACTCTATCAACTTCTTATCAACCTTAAATACCTCATCCATGAATATCTTGGGGCTTCTGAATTTTTTTGATGGAGCTTTTTTTATGCGCACCCATTTGTCCCGATGCTGTATAACTAAAATCCTCCACAGCAATATAAAATACATCATGACCCATTTGCAAAGCTTGCAACGCCAATCGGGTTGTAGTATATAAGGGTTCTTCAGTATCATAGTCGTTAATAACAAAAGCTATTTTCATTTATTTATATTTTTATATTTTAAATGTCTGGTATAATCTTTAGTTTTTTTAAAACTATCATTTACTCATGTTTTTAATAATCCTTACATGACAGTTTACACTATTCTCATTGCTGGATCATTTTAAAAATGTTTCCATCTTTTTTAATTGCTTCAATTTTCTCTTTGAAATCTCCCGACAGAAAACGTGGAGTAATAGGTGCTTCAAGTAAAATGTTTCGATGTATCAATTCCTGCACCACAGGCAAATAGTCTTCCCTTATCTTGCCGATCAATAGATGTTTAAGGTCTTTTCCTTTTTTATATAATTAATGATATTTAAAAAGCCTTTTAAATAAACAGCATCCTTAGTTAAACCGCCGCCTCTGTATGCCCGCATACAAATATTAAATGCTGAATGTTCAACAAATGTATACTTATCTGTAAGCAAGTTGAAAGTTTCAACAAAAGATTTTCCACTTACCATTTCGTGTACGGCCACGACGGGCAGCCAGAGTACGCATTCGACTATTGGTTAACCCGTCATTTAAATATTCGGCGAGTACAGCAAGACCTTCCTGCAATTCTTCATAACCGGGTACCCCTATGGAAAATAACTCAAGTGGCTGGGCCTTTCCATTATAATAAGTTACAACATGAGTGCCTATTTCATGTTGTAACAAAGGGCTGCGCGCGCTTTTTTGATACACCAAATGCTGAATTAATATTAAGCACACCTTTGGAAACCAATATTCCTTCTACATCATCTGCTATTCGAACACTGGTGGAAATACTTGGGTCCTGCAACCTCAGCCATTTTAATTCTTTTTGTGCAAGTAATGCAAACTGCGCCGCATTCATTCTTTTGGATTCGCTCGCCGGTTCATGGTTTACATCTATTGCCACTAACAACGCCTTGGCAATATCCAGCAACTGTTCACTAACAGGCCCAAACAATTGCAGACTACTAAGCATAAAATCATGCTTTTCCCTTTCCTGCATCATGTTTAACATGCGGTCTATTTCTTTACGCTTATCGCGAAATAAAAATGCAACTGTAGGATCAATGATATCTTCAACCGGCAGATTATATATTTTCCTTTTAATAAGTTCAGGATCCACCGGCATAGGACGATAATGAAATATAGGATTTTTAGCATAGTTAGCCTTTTTAAAATCCTGCCAGGCTTCTTCTACATTGATTGGGGTAACCAACATTAAAAAATCAAATAATTTGCTGTAAGCCGCAAGCTCCCTATCAATTTCCCTGGCCTTATCATCCACTATCGTTGTGCCCAACATTTGAAAATGTGACGCACTAAAGGATGTTTGAAGACGAATGAACTCAAAAAAACTCTTTCGTAATGCCTTACTATAACTTGCCCGTAATTCGCGTAAGAACAAGGGATATGGTTTGCCTGTAATTTCATTAATATAAACTGGTGCAATTTCCAAACCCACTAAAGTAATGCCATGTTTTTCAAGATATTCTTTTGACAAGGGCTTCTTATCTTGTGGCGCTGCTGGCTCATCCTGCTTTTTAATTAAAGATGTTTTACCCCAGGAAGGAATAGGAATCTTATTAAGCTCGGCATCTAACTTACGGGCAGTATCTATAGCGCTTTTTTGATTTATATAAATTGTAAACGGTGATTGATAAGGCTGCGGTGCCAACCAGGTTTCTACAACAAGAAATCCCTTAAATTTATCTGCAAATAAATTACTGATCGACTCTACGATCTTTACCAATAGCCCTTCATTATCTTCTTCTATTACTAAATAAGATGATTCAGTTTTACCCAACCGATTGGCAAAATAATCTTTACCACCGCGCAGCCTGTAAACCAATAAAAATGGAACCGCCTTTTCAATTTTCAAAATTCCATTTCCTGGCAAACTGATATGAATAGGATCAGACTTCTTAAGTTTATCCTGTAGTCGATTTAGTATTTTTTGGCCTGCTTCGGTCATTGTTTTACATCCTCTTTTTCTTGTTTCCTTTCTTTATACAAAAAGCTTACCGATAATGCAAGCAACTTTTTAAGCTCGTTAATATGTGGAATGTTAGCAATACCCGTCCATTCATCCATAAAAGTTTTTTTGAATTCGATTGAAAAGACTGCGCCTTGTGCTCCATAGTTCTCTATCACCCATTGCGCGAATCCGCCTCCTTTAAATATTATATTTTGCCGTGCATCAATTGCGTGATCAAGAATTTTTTCTTTAGATAAAAATTCGGCGAAACGATCGCAAGTATTTTTCCATTTAGTTTTATTGTAAGCTGTACCTAAATTAATCTCGGGATGAGTATCAACTGGTGCTTCCTCAAAACTGTTATCGCGTTTATGATTGTAAGAGTGAACATCCAAAATAAAGAAATAACCATGTGCAGTTATCGCCTCTTCGATAAGATGAGCAATAGCGCTATAAAAAATATCGTACTTTTTATGAAGTTCCTGTACACTTGAGTCTGGAAGATTTTTCCATACGTTGAGGCCCCATGCATCTTCTGGCTTCTTATAAATGGACTTATCTTTTGCTCTGTTCAGGTCCAGTTGAAAACGTGATGAATGAACAATTACTGTAGTAACCGGCAGATCTGAAATCATATAACCAGTGTAAGGATCTTCTTCACGCGCACAGGCTTGCTCGTCCAGCAAAAGATAATCCCTCAGCGAATCTTCAATGCCATGCCCATCGTGAAGCGCAAAAACGATAATGGGAGTATTTCTGTTTGTTATGGTAAAAAAATTATCGGCGGTCATAACCTCTTTAAAGACAAAAAGTAAGCCACAATAATTTTAAGATAGTGGAGAAAATTATTCTGAAGAAAAATGTAAGGCCATAGATAATCTACTGCTTAACTATTCTCTGAAACCATAAGCACGCCTGCTGAAGACCGCATTCTCTGCACTTGGGATTACGAGCAATACATATATACCGGCCATGTAATATCAACCAATGATGTGCTTTATGAATCAAAGAAGCATCCATATTTTTTACGAGTTCCTTTTCTACCGCAAGCGGAGTAGAGGCTTTTGGCGAAACAAGGCCAATACGTTTACTGACGCGGAATACATGTGTATCAACGGCCATGTTGGGTTGTTTTTCCACAACCGAAGTAATAACATTGGCTGTTTTGCGCCCTACTCCCGGCAGTGTTATCAATTCGTTAACCGTCATAGGTATTTCACCATTAAAATCATTAAGCACCTTTTGAGCCATCCCTACCAAATGTTTGCTTTTATTATTAGGGTAGGAAATACTTTTTATTAGTGGGAAAACGTTTTCCGCGGTAGCCTGACTGAGGCTTTCAATATCCGGATATTTTTCAAAAATGAAAGGAGTGGTCATATTTACCCTCTTGTCTGTACACTGTGCGGATAATATAACTGCAACTAATAATTGATATGGGTTATCATATACCAATTCGGTTTCCGGCTCAGGCATATGAACCGAAAAATAATCTATTACAAATTGGTAGCGTTCCTTTTTTGTCATCTATAAAACTAAAATCTTAATTGTTAAAAAACATATCAATAGTAAGAATTTGCAACCCTAAAATAGCAGGCAACATCATAACATTAAAACACACAAGATTAATTTTTATGAAGAAATTTCTTATCCTCCTATTTTTCGCTTCTACTTTTAGCCTTCTCATGTCGTGTTCTCCCACGAAATTTGCTTTCAATTCTAACGAAGCAAAAATTGGGATGAGTAAATCTGACGTAATAGACCGATTTGGTAAACCGTATAAAAAAGAATTTTTTACAGATGCAAACGGGGCCACATTAGAGCGTTTACAATACGCAAGATTTGTTTTAGGAAATTTGTACGAAGTCTATTTTCTTGAATTCGATAATGATAAACTCATTTCGATGTATTCGCCACCTTACGGAGCCTTGTATCAAAGATCATCTATAGAGCCGACGCCTTAAATAACCACGAATCTTCCATGGCCTTTACTATTACTGTCGCGCCCGCAAAAGCTGCAGCAGTAATATTGGGCTTTTGTAAAACAACTTTGATCTTTTTAGACTGTAAAGTCACCTTTCCTTCCATTAGCAAAAAAGGTCCGCTGTAGCTATATCCAGCTCGATCGATTCTCCTTTTTTTAATTGATAAGAACTTAGCGAGAAATCTTTTACAGGCGCTTTGTATAGCTGATTGGCTTTGCTCTTCGATGGCTTGATGATTTTAGGATGTGTGGCTTCGCATTTAGTATGTTTTAGCAATTCTACGGAGTCGATATGTTTAGTGGTAAGTCCCCGCGCAATACATTATCGCTGCTTGCCATTATTTCTACATTTTGGCCTTCCAGATAAGCATGAGGCACACCAGCATCCTGGAAAATCGCTTCACCTTTTTTTAAATACACCAAATTGAAGAAGTAAACAGAAAATATACCCCGGTCAATAACGCCTGGCTGACTAAACGTAAGCGCTGCGCGGGCAGCCCAAAAATCCTCATCACTCTTGCTCAACTTATTGTTTTGATATAATGGAATAATACGAGCAAGCAGAGGTTGCAATAACTCATTCACTTCTTCCTGCGACATTTCCATCGCTAATTTATATAACCCGGCATACCCTTTCTTCTTAAAAATAGTTTTGAATATTTTAAGCTCTTTTACTTTATCCAACACGGACAACAACTCATCCTCCGGTTTAAATCCATGCAGTAAATAAAACGCTCCCATGGCCACCGCTAATTCTGGTTTATGATTCGCGTCCTTATAGTTTCTATTAGGTGCGCTAAGCGGCACACCTGCTTTATTTTCATTCTCAAAATCGATTGCAGCCTGCGCCTTTGAAGGATGAACTTGTATCGACAGCATATCTTTTACATCTAACACCTTTAGCAGATAAGGCATATTACCAAATGCTTTTAAAACCTTTGCTCCCAAGGCATCAGAATAGTTAGCCGATATATAATCTCTTAATAGCACCATTTCACCATTTGCGAGCGTTAACTTACAATCTGCCTGGGGATGAACGCCCAGCCAATATTCAGCATACGGCTGCATATTAGGATTTTCTATTTGTAATAAAGACGGAATGTAGGAGGTGCCACCCCAGTCATAATGTTTAATACTTCCACTTAAAGGCGCTAACAGTTGCATATTGTTTTTTATAGTAAATTCAAGATAAAGATAAGTAATGGCTGATCATAATGAACTTGGAAAAAACGGAGAATTATTAGCTACAGGCTTTCTCGAAACCAGAGGCTACACTATTATTTGCAGAAACTGGCGCCATGCACATTACGAAATAGACATTATTGCTACCAAAGGTAAAAAATTACATTTCATTGAAGTAAAAACGCGAAGCTCTTCATTTTACGGACATCCAGAAGAAAGCGTTACCCGAAAAAATTCAGATATCTTAAAAATGCTGCTGATGAATATCTGTTTCTAAATCCGGGGTATAAGTGGATACAGTATGACATCGTTTCTATAACTTTTCAAAAAGGAAAAGAGCCTGCATTTTTTTGTTGGAAGATGTGTTTATGTAAGTTGATCTATTTACAGGTATCAATCATCAAAGCAATGATTCTTTTCAACTTATCAATATATCAACCTTCCAACATATCAACTTTCATCGTTAATTTTATGTAGGTTTGTTGCTTTCAGCAACCTAATTAATTTTTTAAAACATGTACATGAAATTATTAAGTTTAACTATTGTTATTGCCACCCTGTCTTTTATTGGCTGTAAAGACGGAGCAGACACTTCTTCAAAACCATTTTGCAGTGATACAACCTGCCTTAAAGAACCTATGAAGTTTGAAGCCAAAGCATCTGGCAACCCGTTTGTAAGAATCAGTTTTAAAGACTGTCAGATAGATTCCATCCATTGGGAGAAAGGCGGTATGGGTCAAATTAAAGACATCATTTTTGCAGAATTCATTGACAAACCGGTTAAGCCTTCAAAACAATTTCTTAGTTGCGAAATTATTGATAGCAAATACGCGTGGATAAAATTCAATGATTGTGCCACGGGCGCGGATATTTGTTGCACCTGCCTTTTGATAAAGATGGAGCTACGAGAAAATTTACCAGCGCCATCAACAACTTTGATCCTAAGTTTAAAATTGAAGAAGGTTTGGCAGCTTATTATGACAATACTTTTATTTATGTTGAAGATATGAAAACCGGTGAGGTGGCTAAGCAATTGCTTACCGACAAAGGTGTTACTGATATTGATTACGACAATGTTCACAGTCTGATCGATTCGGTTAACATTACCAAAAGCAATATTTACGCTAAATTAAAAGCAGACAAAAAAGAAATCGAACATAACAATCCCCTTACTTTTAAATAACCTCGTTAAAATAGCTTGATGTTTTTGAAAATAAACCACATAGAAACATATTTTTTTGATAGGACAGGAAACATAAAAACACATAACGTTTATTTGCCTGAGGCTTATGCTCCGCCTTTGGCGGAGTCTATGCAACCTCAAAAGAATTATGCTATGAGCCTATGTGGTTTAAATGGAATTTATTTTGACACGACTATCAACTCATGTGGGAACCGTATAAAAAAGGATTCAAAGCTTATCTTCAATTAGAAAAATCGCTTTCAGAAAACTCAACAGAAGCATACCTGCGCGATCTGGATAAGCTTACTCAATTTATTGAAATAAAAAATCTGCAAAAAAATCCTGCAACAATCACGTTGCAGGATTTGCAGTTTTTTATACAGTGGATTGGTGACCTTGAAATGAATGCTACATCTCAGGCACGTATCATTTCAGGCATCCGCGCTTTTTACAAATACTGTCTTATTGAAGATATAGTCGTTGAAGATCCAACCCTGCTTCTCGAAGCACCCAAAACAAAACGTGCGCTGCCTGATGTATTGAGCTTTGCGGAAATTGATCATATCATTGCTCAGATCGATTTAAGCAAACCAGAAGGCACGCGCAATAAAGCCATAATTGAAACCTTGTACAGCTGTGGCTTACGCGTAAGCGAAGCAGTAAATCTGCGTATTTCTCAATTATACCTTGACGTTGGTTTTATAAGAGTGATTGGGAAAGGCGATAAAGAAAGACTTGTGCCTATTGGCGCTCCGGCTATAAAATATATCAATATATATCGACAAAATATTCGTAATCAAATTAAGGTTAAACCCGGTAATGAGGACATCTTGTTTCTTAACAAACGAGGCCAGAAGCTTACGAGGGTCATGATCTTTTTAATAATTAAAGACCTTGTTCAAAAAGCAGGTATTGAAAAAACCGTTTCCCCACACACTTTCAGGCACTCTTTTGCTACGCATTTAATTGAAGGTGGTGCCAACCTTCGGGCTGTACAGGAAATGTTGGGGCACGAAAGTATTACCACCACCGAGATTTACACGCACCTTAACAAAGAATTTTTACGAAAAACACTGGAACAGTTTCATCCATCCTTTCACGGATAAGCATAAACTTTATAATCGATTGCGTGTTACTATCCCTGCGCACCACACAAGGCTATTGCTTTGGTAGTGGCTGTCGTTTATATTCATTAACTTTAATATCAAACAAAAAACATTTCAACAATGAAGAAAATTGCCTTATCGATTGCATTACTATGCGCTGTATATATCTCTAACGCACAAGTAAAACTACCTGCACCAAGTCCGGCTCAAACAGTAAAACAAGAATTTGGCTTATCAAACATCGAACTTTCTTATAGTCGCCCTGCTATGAAAGGCCGCAAAATATTTGGAGATCTTGTTCCTTTCGATAAAGTTTGGAGAACCGGAGCCAATGGAGCTACTACTTTAACTTTTGGTGATGAAGTAATTATTGGTGACAAAAAAATTCCAGCTGGAAAGTATGGCCTTTTAAGTATTCCAGGCGCCGATTCATGGACATTAATTATTACAAAACAAACAGATGTTACAAGCCCCGCCGCATACAAACCGGAAGAAGATGTTGTAAGGGTTAATGTAAAACCTATGGAGCTTCCATTTAATCTTGAAAACTTTTCTATTTCTTTTGAAAATATAACAGCTGAAACATGTGAGCTAACTATAATTTGGGATAACACATTAGTAAGCCTGCCTATTAAAACTGATATCGATGCAAAAGTGATGGCGTCTATTGAAGCGTCGATGAAATCAGACAAACCCGCCTATTTTCAGGCCGCGTCGTATTACCTTGAAAGCGGTAAGGATCTAAACAAGGCAGTTGAATGGTTTGCTAAGGCAGCAGAAGCACAGCCTGATGCATTCTGGATTAAATATCAGCAGGCAAGAGCTTTAGCTAAGGCTGGCAAAAAATCAGAAGCAAAGCAGGCCGCTTTGCAATCAAAAGAATTGGCATCAACCGCTAAAAATCAGGATTATGTAACTTTAAATGATAAGTTAATCAAAAGCCTAAACTAAACCCCTTAGCCTAAATAAACAATTGGTGGCATTAAATATGCTTAGAATGTTGGATAAAGTATACTAATTTCTAAGTTTTAAATTCTAAGTTTTAAAAAATCAATGAATGAAAAAGCACATGAAGTCGCTGATGATAAGCGCAACCATACTTTTTACAACATCCGTAGCATTCGGGCAAAAGACTTATTCACTTGCCTTTAAGCCCGAAAATGGTAGCAAATACGATGTTGTTAGTAGCGTAAAATCTAAAGTTGCTCAAAATGTAATGGGTCAGGATATGAATATCAATATGAATTATGACATAAATATGTCCTATGATATTCTTAATGAAGGCGCTAATAAAAAACTACAGATGACTTATGATCAATTAAAAATGGACATGGATGTAATGGGTCAGAAAGTCACTATGAACAGCGATGATGCCGACACTTCAAATGATGTGAACAAGGGTTTCAGAGCTTTAAAAGGCCAAACGATTAGCGTCACATTAAACCCCCAGGGACAGGTAGTAAAAGTAGATGGTACGGAGGAAATTCTGGAAAAAGTGGGTGGCAATGAAATGCAAAAACAAACTATGGAAGGCGTTTTAGGTGAAGATGCGCTAAAAAACATGCTTAATCAGGCTTTTGGATTTTACCCTAAAAAACCGGTAAAGGTTGGCGAGAGCTGGACAGATAGCATAACTATAAAATCGCCATACACCATAACTTCTACGAACACTTACACTTTAACGAAAGTGGAGGGCAAGAAAGCTTTTATCAATACTGTAAGTACGCTAAAAACCGCACCCGGTTCAAAAATTTCGAGCAATGGAATGGAGATGACACTGGATTTATCGGGTGATATGTCTGGAACTTCAGAAATCGATATAGAAACAGGAATGCCGATGGTGTCGAATGCCAGACAAAATTTAAAAGGCAATATTGAAGTACAGGGACAAAAAGTTCCTATGGCCATGAATATGGATATAAATATGACTACTCAGAAGAAGTAAAGAAATTTAGTGAATGGTGGATGGTCAATAGTGAATGGTCAAAAAACAGGCGCCGTATTCGACGCCTGTTTTTTTGTTCATTAATGATCGGAACGATAAACCGAGCGTGGCAAATACGATGATAGTAGTGCCAACGCTGGTTCAATAATTATTTCTTCAATTGAAAAGTCTCTAAAAACTTAGTGTTGAAATCTCCTTTGATAAAACTCTCATCTTTCATCAGCTGAAGATGAAACGGTATTGTTGTTTTAACGCCTTCAATTACATACTCGCTTAAAGCCCTGTACATGGTATCTATAGCTTCTTTCCTGGTACGCGCAATGGTGATGAGCTTACCAATCATCGAATCATAATAAGGTGATATTGTATAGCCTGCATAAACATGGCTGTCGACTCTCACACCATGGCCGCCGGGTACATGTAGCGTTGTAATTTTTCCGGGTGAAGGACGGAAGTCATTGAATGGATCTTCGGCATTAATACGGCATTCGATGCTATGCATGTGTGGGAAATAATCATCGCCTGATATTTTTTCACCCATGGCAATTTTGATCTGTTCTTTGATCAGATCAAAGTTGATCACTTCTTCTGTAACACAGTGCTCTACCTGAATACGGGTATTCATTTCCATGAAATAAAAGTTGCGGTGCTTGTCCACCAAAAACTCGACGGTGCCCACACTTTCATACCCGATAGCTGCAGCTGCTTTCTTTGCGGCTTCGCCCATTGCATGGCGTAGTTCATCTGTCATAAAAGGTGATGGTGATTCTTCCACCAGCTTTTGATGCCGTCTTTGAATAGAGCAGTCGCGCTCGCTCATGTGGCAAACATTTCCGAACTGATCACCTGCTACCTGTATTTCAATATGCCGTGGTTCTTCCACAAATTTTTCCATGTAAATGCCATCGTTCTTAAACGAGGCAGCTGCTTCCATCTTAGCCGTGTCGTATGCTTTTTCGATTTCAGATTCGTCCCAAACAATACGCATGCCTTTACCGCCACCGCCAGCTGTAGCTTTGAGTATAACAGGATAACCTATTTCTTTTGCCAATCCTTTTGCTTCTTCTACACTTTCCAATAAACTTTCGCCACCTGGAACTACTGGAACACCGGCTTTGACCATCGTTTCCTTAGCAGTAATCTTATCGCCCATTTTGTTGATCATGTCAGCAGTGGGACCAATAAATTTCACTCCGCTATCATTACAAATACTGGCAAACTTTGCATTTTCTGCTAAAAAGCCATAACCAGGATGAACCGCATCTGAATTGGTAATTTCCATTGCGGCCATAATATTAGGAATGTTAAGATACGACTCGGAACTTGCCGGACGACCGATACATACAGCCTCATCAGCAAACTTTACATGAAGACTTTCACTATCTGCGGTAGAGTAAACGGCAACAGTTTTAATACCCATTTCTCTACAGGTTCTTATAACACGTAATGCGATCTCTCCTCTATTGGCTATTAATATTTTTTTAAACATGGTTTTAATACAATGTGATAATATGCCAATTAGCCGATTAGCCAATTAGCAAAAAGAATTTCTATATACTAAAGAAACTAAAAAAATAACTTAGAGGGTTATTTCGTTTTGAAGTTGATATAATTTTGGTTAACACCTTATTTAGCTCTTCCTGCTTTTGAAGCAACAAACTGCAATCAGGATAATCGTTTGCATAATTACAGAGCAATAACCAATACTGAGTTTCATCACTCTCCTTTGCTGCTATTTTCATCTTGTGTATAAAGTCTGCTTTGCTTTCACTATTCTGAGCTTCAAACGCGTTTGCGCCAATTGAAGTACCCGATCGCAACAATTGCTTACTTACAACAAACCTCTTTTTAAAGTCCAGCTGTTCACAATAATCAATCACCATTAGTGAAAAATCAAAAGACAATTTCAGAACTGGGTTTTTTTCTATTATTTCCCTTTTCATATTTCTGAATATTATTGTGTAACTGACCAAATTGGCTAATAGGCTCATTGGCCAATTAGCTAATTAACTACGCCGTTTCTACTTCAAATAAAGGCTGATCAAACTCAACAGGCGATGCATCCTCCACCAATATTTTAACCACTTTTCCGCTTATCTCACTTTCAATTTCATTAAACAGTTTCATTGCTTCAATTACACATATAACTTTACCTGGAGTTATTATTGTTCCTTGCTCTACAAAATCAGGTTTATCGGGAGAAGGTTTACGATAGAATGTACCAATCATCGGACTTCTAACAATTGTGTTATTACTGGACGTTGGCGTGGCAGCTTTTTGCTTTTCTGTAGGCGCTGCTGCTTGTGTTGTTTGCGGCGCCGTTATTTGCGCTGGGGCAACAGGCATCGGCATTGAGAAAGGAGGCGCAGATACTACCTGAGTCACAGCGTCTTCTTTTTGTTTTATAGTTAATTTAAAATCTTTCTGTTCAATGCTCAACTCTCCGATATTGGATTTATTGATCATTTTGATCAACTCCTGAATTTGTCTGAAGTCCATATTTTTCAATTTGACAGCTTTTGGATTAATATTATTTTAGCTAATGGCTTTTGGAAAAGAATAACTAAGTTAAGTAAATCAGCAAGATTAACAGAAGATTTACTGCTAATTTTTGACAGATCAATTCTCTGATGTAAAAACACCTGCCACCTTCTCCTCAGCACTTTTTCTTAAGGCTGAATTACTCTTTAACACGCTCAACGTATTCACCAGTTTTTGTGTTAACTCTTATAAGCTCGCCTTCGTTTACAAATAAAGGAACGTTTACTGTAGCACCTGTCTCTACAGTTGCTGGTTTTAAGGTGCGTGTAGCAGTATCCCCTTTTAAACCCGGCTCGGTATAAGTAACTAACATTACTATCTTATCGGGCAATTCAACACTTACCGGCTGTTCGGTTTCAGTATTCATCGCAATTGCAACTTCCTGGCCTTCCTTTAAAAACTGCGGAGCATCGATCAGATTTTCAGCAACACTCATTTGCTCAAAAGTAGCGTTGTCCATAAAATTATATCCTGTCTCATCCTGATAGAGATACTGATAATCTCTTTTTCAACTCTTACCGGATGGATAGTATCACCTGAGTTCCACGTTTTTTCGATCGTTCTGCTATTATCTACGCCTTTAAGCTTCGCCCACACTTTCGCAGCAGCACGAGCTGTTTTGTTTTCTCCAAACTCCACCACCGAATAAAGGCTACCATCCAGCTTTAAGATCATGCCCCGGCTGATATCAGAAGTATTTGCCATTGTAAAAATTTTAGGGCGCAAACGTACATAAAATTTTCCATCTGTAAGGTTCACAAAAAAATAACATCAGATTTCCAGCTTTAGGTTCAACCTAAAACCAAACAAAGAAAAACGAAGGAAATAATATAATATTTAAATTAAATATGAACTCATACTAGCAAAAGATGAAAATATGAAAAGAAAAATTGCATTAAAATATATTATAAATATAAATATATAATTATTATACACAGTTTTTACAATATTTATTTCAAATATTGTTATTTTTACAATTAATTATAATTAATTATATATGTATTTAATAGAAATAACACATAAATAATCATATGTATTTAAATTAAATATGAAATTCACTGCTAATATAAATTTTTCTTCTTAACCATTTTTTTAACATTAAACTACAGTAAATGAAAGGAAAACTTCTTCTTTTAACAACCAAAGCTCTTTTCATCTCAAGTGCAATTTTTGCACAAACTGAAACCGAAACTGAAGAACCAAAAGGCGAACTGCAAATTAACGGATCTGTTGATGCTTACTATCGCTACAATTTCGCGAATGCCAAATCGCTCGAAGAAACTAACAACTTAACAAGTTTCACTAACTCTCAAAACTCTATCGAATTAGGTATGGCTTCTTTAAAAGCAAGCTATACCAAAGGGAAAGCAGGCGTAGTAGTTGACTTGGGGTTTGGAACAAGAGCCCGAGAATTTTCCTATGCCGAAGAGCCTGACGGATTCGGAAATGGCTCCGCCATCTTACAAGCCATTAAACAAGCATATGTTGTTTACAATCCAACAGATAATTTAAGAATTTCTGCCGGTAAATGGGGAACGCACCTGGGCTACGAAGTTTTGGATCCACAACTAAACAGAAACTATAGCATGAGTTATATGTTTTCTTACGGACCCTTCTCACACACCGGGTTAAAAATAGATTATAACATTGGTGGCGGCTTTGGCGTAATGGCCGGAGTTACTAATCCAACTGATATACTTTCTGCTTCGTTTGCTAAGAAAAATGTGATTGCACAGGTTAGCAAAACAAGCGAAACCGTAAATGCTTACTTAAATTATGTTGGCGGTAAAACACTAAGTGGCGAAAATCATAATCAGTTAGGCTTAACGGCAACGGGCAAAATAAGCGAAATGTTTTCTTTAGGATATGACGGTACAGTAAAAGTTATTGATCCTGTAGGCGGAGGTTCCGGAAAATGGTGGGGGTCTGCTTTATATGTGAACGTTGATCCAACTGAAAAGTTTGGCATCACACTTCGTGGCGAATATTTCGATGATAAGGACAGAGGTTTCTTATTCACCAACGAAGACGGAAATGGCACTTCACTTATGCAAGCCACACTTTCTTTCAACATTAAGCCTGTTAGCGGTTTAACTTTCATACCTGAGTTTAGATTTGATAACGCTAAAGACCCGTTCTTTTATAAAAATGACGGTAGTTTAACCAAAAGCACTGGTAGCTTTTTGTTAGCCGCAGTATATTCGTTCTAACTTCTGTTTACGCTGCTTATATTAAATGAACCCCTGTTTTTGCAGGGGTTTCTTTTGCTTTTGTCAAGCTGAAAAAATAAAATCTATTGTTGCGGCAGTAAATATGCAGCATCAAAATTGCTACGCTCAGGTCAGTTGTAGAATATATATGGCATCCCACATAAACACAGCAATCACAGCTTTCAAGATCTGTGAAGAATCAATTCTAATTATACATCAATAGCGCAGTTCATCCATTCCCCATCAAAACTCGCATTATATTTTTTATAAAAATTAATGGCTGGTTCATTCCAGTCCAGCACCTGCCAACAGATTCTTTTAAAACCTTTTTCCTTCGCCTCTTCTATCAGCACATCCATTAACATTTTCCCAATTCCTTTTCCACGCATTGTTTCCGTAACCAAAATATCTTCGAGGTACATTGCCTGTCCTTTCCAGGTAGAAAAGCGAATATAATATAAAGCAAATGCAACAATTTTTCCAGCGTGCTCAGCCACAAAGCCCCACCACACAGGGTTTTCTCCAAATCCGCTTTCGGTAAAATGATCGAGATTTACTGTAACTTCTTGCGGCGCACGTTCGTAATTGGCTAGCTCTTGAACTAATTCTAAAATACGGGGACAATCAGCCGCAGTAGCGCGACGGATTTTTATATCTTCTTTTGTCTGAACCATGATTTATTGGATTATGAGATTGGCAGGAAATGTACGGTGTAAGAATTACAGCGTACGCTTGTCCGCCACGGTTGACCGCTTGCGTAAACCTGGAATCTGAAACCTCAAACTTGAAACCTTCCTAATACGCCCAATCTATAAGCGTTGCGCCCCAGGTAAATCCGCCGCCAAAAGCAGCCAGAACCAGCTTGTCGCCTTTCTTCAGTTTATCTTCCCACTCCCACAAACAAAGCGGGATAGTAGCTGCCGTTGTATTTCCGTATTTCTGAATATTGACCATTACTTTCTCTTTGGGTAAGCCAATACGGTTAGCTGTTGCATCTATAATGCGTAAATTAGCCTGATGCGGCACCAGCCAGGCAATGTCATCACCAGTAAGATTGTTTTTTCTAAAAGTTCGGCGCTCACGTCGGCCATACCTTTTACTGCAAACTTAAATACGGTTTGCCCCTCCTGATAAGCGTAATGCTCGCGATTGGCAACCGTTTCAGCAGTAGCCGGATAAGCGCTGCCTCCTGCTTTCATCCTTAAATACTGAGCACCGTTTCCATCACTTTTCAATATACTATCTTTTATACCAAGACCTTCTTCATTTGGCTCTAAAAGTACTCCACCCGCACCATCTCCAAAAATGATGCAGGTCGTCCTGTCTGTATAATCTACAATGGCGCTCATTTTATCGGCACCAATAACAATAACTTTCTTGTATCGCCCGCTTTCAATAAATGCGGTGCCTTGAGTAAGTGCAAATAAAAATCCAGAACATGCCGCAGAAATATCATAACCAAACGCATTTACAGCTCCAACTTTACTTGCAGCAATATTAGCGGTAGCCGGGAAAACCATATCTGGTGTAACAGTAGCCACAATGATACAATCTATTTCAGTAGCGTTGATGCCTCTTTTCTCAATTAGGCCTTTTATCACTGGTACTACCATTTCACTAATACCTTTCCCCTCTCCTTTTAATATTCTTCGCTCTTCAATCCCCGTACGTGTTCTTATCCACTCATCGTTGGTTTCTACCATTTTTTCCAGATCGAAATTTGTAAGCTTGTCTTCAGGAACATAGCCACTAACTGCCGTAATTGCCGCTGTAATTTTGTTACTCATTGATTTCTAAAAGGTTTAAGCTGAGGTATTTTCTCAGAGATGCCAAAGTTAAAGGAATTTATAATTTGAGATTTGAGATTTATTGTATGAAATTCGCAAAATGATAACGTATTTAAAAGGAACGTTTGCAAGCGTTAGTCCTTCAACAGTAGTCATTGATGTGAATGGTGTGGGATATGAAGTAAACATAAGCCTAAACACCTTTTCTGAAATTCAGGAAAAAGGAAGCGGGCTTTTGTACACACATTTATTGATCAGAGAAGATGCGCATTTATTATACGGCTTTGCCGACACTAAAGAGAAAGATATTTTTCTTTTGTTGTTGAGTGTT
Source organism: Paraniabella ginsengisoli (assembly GCF_022513635.1). GTDB lineage: Bacteria > Bacteroidota > Bacteroidia > Chitinophagales > Chitinophagaceae > Niabella > Niabella ginsengisoli. The sequence goes on from NZ_JAKWBL010000003.1 coordinate 344,795, forward strand.
TCTGGTATCGGTGCCAATACAGCAAGGTTGATGCTTTCTTCCATGAAACCTGAAGAAATAACAACGGCCATTCTTCATGGTGATGCGCGATCGCTGGAACGCATTAAAGGAATTGGTAAGAAAACCGCGGAACGTGCGGTGCTGGAACTAAAAGATAAAATTGGCAAACAACCTACTGACGCAGCTATTGCAACAGGCGTAAACTCGATCAGAACTATAAAGCAGGATGCGCTGGAGGCACTAATCGCACTAGGCATCAACCGTCAACAGGCAGATCAACAGGTATCAAAATTATTGCAGTCTGATCCCGAATTACAATTGGAAGATTTGATAAAGAAAGTATTGAAGGGATTGTGAGGAAGGTTGCAAGTTTCAAGTTTCAGGTTTTTGGTTTCAAGACACAGCATTCGCTGTTTACTGAACCTGTGACCAGTAACCTCCAACCTGAAACCACCCTCCCTCCTATTTCCTCTTAAAATCTCCCCGCTTCCAGGCATTAATAAACTCTGCCCAGGCAGCCGGGCTAAATATATTCATTGGAGGCACCTGCCCCTGGTAACGTGCTTTTTGGAATACCTGATTTAACTGGCGATTGGTCATTTCCCGGCCGTCATGAGGCAACTTTGCCAGGTAAGCCCTGCGCGCTTCGGGCGTATTACTTTTGCGAAGAATTTCTAACTCATCCTCTGCAACGGGTGTATTGATAAAATCCCGGGCGAATTGCTCGGGCGTAGGCCGCGGCCTTATGATAGCGACAGGAAGATAGGTAGTATCCTGAACAAGGGTTTTTACTATGCTATATTGTGTTCCTTTTAAAGTATCAGGTACTTTTATAATTCCGGGCTGATAGCTTACATGCGAAAATTCAATCACATCACCTTTCAACACTGCTATTGAAAACACACCGTCATTGTTAGTGATGGTACCTCGCCTGGTTCCTCTAACGGACACACTAACAGATGGAATAGCTTCAAGGCTATCCGCCGTCATAATAATCCCGAAGAGCTGAACTACCGAATCACGTGCTTTTTCAAACTGGGCATTTGCTGCAATTCCAATAAACAACAGCGTAACTAAAAACAATACAATTTTCTTCACTTTGTCAAAATTAAGTACCTGAATTTTAATTAAGACAACAATTTAAATTTATAGGTGTTTAACTTTGACATTTATATTTGAATTTAACATAAGCTTTAATAATGACGAAGGAAAAAGTATTGGTTGCGTTAAAAAAGGTGCATTACGCTGGGAATGAAAAGGATATTGTGACTGCTGGTATTGTGCAGGATCTTTCTATTGAAAAATATTATATCTCTTTTAGTTTGATTGTTGATACTAATGATGCTGATATTAGATTAAAACTTAAAAGCGAATCTATTAAAGCTATTAAAGAGAACGTAAATAAGGATGCTATTATCAAAGTAGCCTTTCAAAACAAACCTGTTGCAGAAACGGCATATGAACAAGAACAAAAAGCGCCTTTATCCGGCGTAAAAAAATAATCGCTGTAATTAGCGGTAAGGGCGGTGTTGGCAAAAGTACTGTAGCTGCCAACCTCGCATTGGCGCTGGCTCAAAACGGAGCAAAAGTAGGACTAATGGATGCCGATATATACGGGCCCAGCGTACCTATTATGTTTGGCGTACGCGGGGAAAGACCGATGATGAAAGATATGAATGGGAAAGGGGTGATTGTGCCGTTGGAACGCTTTGGGATCAGGTTATTAAGTATCGGATTATTGGTGGATGAAAGCAAAGCTGTTGTGTGGCGCGGTCCAATGGCGAGTAGCGCCATCAGGCAGTTTGTAACAGATGTAGATTGGGGAGACTTGGATTATCTAATTGTTGATATGCCTCCGGGAACCGGCGATATACATCTTACCTTATTGCAAATGATAAAAGTGTCTGGCGTTGTGATCGTAAGCACCCCGCAGGATGTAGCATTGGCCGACGCTAAAAAGGTATTGCCATGTTTGGCCAGGCACAATTAAATGCCCCAATACTTGGCCTGGTTGAAAACATGAGTTATTTCACTCCTGCCGAATTGCCTGATAACAAGTATTATATTTTTGGTAAACATGGTGCTCAAAAACTGGCGTCGGAATATGATCTTCCTTTTTTGGGCGAAATACCATTAGTACAAAGCATCAGGGAAGGCGGCGATATGGGCGTACCTATGATGATGAGTGATGACGAGGCAAGTAAAAAAGCATTTATGGATTTAGCACGAGAAGTGGAAAGCAGAGTTAAGGTGTAAGAGCTATGTAACACAGTTTCGTCTCGCTATTTTATACGCAACAAATCATTTAGACCTTCTTTCTCAAAAAGTATTTGTCCTATTTTCAAATCAGACCATCCTTTTTTTATTTCATAACTAAATACAGGTGTTTCATTATAAATGTTACAGTTCACAAAATAGGTGTCAACATGGTTCTGCTTTATGGCCTCAATTTCTTTCAATTGATGTAAGTGTGTTGAAATAAAGAAGAAAGAAGTTTTAAACTGAACGAGTCCATTAATAGTTGTAGCACTTATTTGAACAGCATCTTCCACATTTGTTCCTTTGAAAAGCTCGTCAAAAACAGCAAAGCAGCGTTTGTTGGCTGCCGCTTCAACTACTTCTCTCAGTCTGACTATTTCATTCATAAAATGACTATACCCGTTCAATAAATCGTCCTGATGATTAATAGAAACCGAGATCAAATCAAAAAACGGAATTTCCGCCTTCGATGCTGGTATGGCAATTCCAAGATGAGCCAGATAAACACAAATCCCTACTGCTTTTAAAAAGGTTGATTTCCCTGACATGTTGGGGCCAGTTAATAACAGTACATTCTTTTCACTTGAAAAAGTATTTTTTACGGGATTTTTTAATACAGGATGATAAACATCTTCTAATAACAAAGCTTCCTCACAAAAGGAAGGAAAACAAAACTGATGTTTTAAAACACCTTTACTTATTGAAACATAAACTTCAAAAAGCAAAAAACGGTTATAAAAAATTTTAAACTCCCCGCTACTTTGTTTCTCTGAAATAATGTTCAAAAAATCTACCAAATGTCCGGTGTTGAAACTACCCTCATTCTCCAACTTACTATAAAAATCAAGATTCAAAGACCTGAAAAAATCACTTAGTAAAATTAGTTCGCGTTTGTAATCATCTGGGAAAAACCGGGTTTCATTTCTTCTGATGTAATATAGATCCAGCGCCCGAAATAGCAAGATTAGCTGGATAAGTTTAGATTCCAGCTGTTCCTTTTCTTTTTTAAAAAAGAGATATTTGAATTTCGAAACTTTACTGTAATCTTTAAAAGGAGCTTCTTCTAAAAATTTGTACACCTCGTAGAAATCCTGTTTCGAGTAAGAATAATTCCTTAATACTTCTTCATTTGTTATAAAACCTTTAATAATATTTTGTCTACTTCGTATGTCCTCAATTGCAGAAAGCGGCTCTTGAAAGATTTTATAAAGCTTTTCTTTCGCAAGCTTATTGATGGTAAAATCGAATAATGGTAAAATTTCATTTTCAAGATTTAGATCTTTTATATTATTCATTGCTATTCCATTTCTTATTGCCAGTTGTTCCTTATTTAATTTTCAATGCTAAACTAAGTCCTGCGGTTCTATTTAAAATATTATAGTCAGGTTGGATTTTAAGTGAAAGATCTGGCGATACATCAAAGCCACTTAAATGCGCATCTACAGTAGCATCAATAACATTTAATGCCCAGGCAACTGCAAAGTATATTGCTGCATAATCAACATTTTTTCTTAGGTCGTTTCTAGAAAACCTAACAGCTTCAATCCCACTATTTTCATACGTAATTTTCACTACTCGATCCAGTTTGAAATAGGCGGTCGAGTCACCAGGTTTAGTTTTTGATTTATTTAAAATATCTATTACCAGCACGCCTTGTCTATATTTTTGATACCATTTCAGATTGTATAAAAATAATCCACCTGTTGTCCCTAAAGCCGCATAAACAATCGGCACTTTCCATATTTTCCTATTATAGATCTGACCCAGGCCTGGCAAAATAGCAGATAAGGTTGCAGCTTTACGAGGTATTCTTTCCTTTGTTTTTGTATGATTAGGATCTTTATTTTTCGAAGCATCCGCATTCGCTAATTTAAGAGTAGCCGTGTCAAAATTTTGTGCGTGCGTCTCTGTTGCTTGGAAAATAAAAATAGTCGCTAACGTTAGAAGAGGTTTGATGAAAGTATTCATATCGCAAATAAAATATAGAATACCTTTTTACTTTGTTAAACTAGTATCGATTTTAATTATTTAACAATTTGATAGCCAAGCTTACAGCAAGAAAGGCGGCGATATTAGCTTACCGGTAATGATGAGCTGCGACAAGTCAAGCAAAAAAGCATTTATGCATTTGGCACAAGAAGTGGAAAACAGAATTTCATGAACAGTAACTTTCCCATAATCTAATAACTATCAGTTACGAACTTTTTAAATTTTCACCCTTAAGGAATCTGTGATTTTTTTTACAATAGAGTCTTTTTGTGATTTAGAAAGTCCTTTTGAAGGAAATAATTTTTCGTACTCAACTGTATTAAACCAATTTGTCTTTTTTTCTACTCTAATAAAAAGATCTCCATTAATTTCAGTAACGATAGTTTTGGCTTCACTGCTGTTACGGGTTACACATCCATAGCTAAAGCTAAGTAACAATAGGACCGCATACAAAGACCTTCTATATTTCATATAAAATATCAAAAATTTACCCTTACAACCCCAATACTTCTTTCATTGTAAAAATCCCTTTTTTATCTTTTAAAAATTCAGCGGCTATAACAGCGCCCAAGGCAAAGCCCTGGCGGCTATGCGCAGAGTGAGTTATAGTAATATCATCAATTTCTGAAGAATAACGAATGGTATGCGTACCCGGATCGGGATCAATACGTTTACTAACAATTAGTAATTCATCAGCCTGAGGTAACAAGCTATCTAACTGTACATCATTCACCCAGGTTTTCTTTTCAGAATATGTTTCCATTACTCCTTCGGCAAGTGTAATGGCTGTACCGCTCGGCGCGTCGCGCTTTTGCGTGTGATGGATTTCCTCCAGCGCTACATCATATTCTTTGTGAGGATGCATCAATGCCGCCAGCTTTTTATTCAACTCAAAAAATAAATTTACGCCAACACTAAAATTACTTGCATAGATAAACGAACCATTGTTGTTATTACAAAGCGCTTGTACCGTGTCCATTTTATCTAACCAGCCAGTTGAACCACTTATAGTTGGTACGCCAAGATCAAGCAACTTTAAAATATTTTCATAAGCTGTGTGGGGGCCTGTAAATTCAATAGCTACACCTGCCTTCGCAATATTTTCCTTAGTAAAGTCTGACAAATTTGTTTCATCAATTTTCAATACAATTTCGTGGCCCCTATCTAAAGCTATTTGCTCAATAGCTTTCCCCATTTTGCCATAACCTATCAGTGCGATCTTCATTTCAAATTATTATTTATTTTTCCGACGCTTACGTCATTTAACACGTACTACAAAACTCAATCCTGCTGTTCTCGCCATTTCGCTATAACCCGGCTGTATTTTAAAAGATAAATCCGGAGAGATATCAAAACTGCTTAAATGTGCATCCACAGTAGCATCCACCACATTCAATGCCCAGGCAATAATGAAGTAGATAGCTGCGTAATCAACATTTTTTCGATAATAATCTCTGTTTGTTCGAATCCCTTCAGCTTCAACACCATTTTCAAAAAACACTCTGCGTAACTGCTCATCAACTTTCATATATGTTCCGCTAGAGGCGCTTACACTATCTTGATTATTTTGTATAGCAATTGCTATCTTATAAGCATATTTTGTCCGGTTATACCATGTAAGATTGTTTACAAAAATACCGCCCGTAGCGCCAAGTGCCGCATATACAATAGGCACTTTCCATATTTTTTATTATATACCTGTCCCCAACCTGGCAGGATAGCTGAACGCAATGCCGCTTTTCCTGGTCTACGCGCATTTGGATCCCGCAGTTTAGTGCTATCTGTTTCTTTAAAAGCAGGATTCTCTATCGTGGGCTTTACAACTGTATCCTTTGCTTCCTGCAATTGTCTGGCTACAGCGGTATCAACAGTTTGCGCATTTGCCAAACCAATGTTCAGCAAGTTTGCCAAAAAAGCAGAAAGAATAAGTTTTGTAATAGGATGCATTATGCAAATAAAATACAGATTAATCTATTGACACGTTAAAGTTTTGCAATAGCTTATTCAACTCTTCTACCGAATAATAATCGAAAGTTATTTGTCCATTCCCTTTAGAGCTGTGCTTTAGCTTTACTCTTGTATCAAATTGTGTTGCCAGCTTGTCTTCAATACGCTGAAACGGGGACGACAAACTACTTTTGGCCGGCTTCTTTGCACCACCTTCTTTATAGAGGTTGCGAACGAGCGCTTCGGTTTGCCTTACAGAAAGGCCTTTATCTTTTATTTCCTTAAAAATAAAAAGCTGCTTATCAACGGTGTCCACATTTATCAATGCCCGTGCATGTCCCATGGAAATGGTGCCATTCCTAACTGCTAATTGTATATCTGGCGGCAACTTTAGCAATCGTATAAAATTGGCTACCGTGCTACGGTCTTTTCCCATACGTTCCGCTACATGATCCTGTGTGTAGTCCAGTTCATCCATCATACGCTTATAGCTTAGCGCCACTTCCATTGCATTCAGATCTTCACGCTGCAAATTCTCTAACAGCGCTAACTCCAGCAACTCCGCATCATTTGCCTGGCGTATATAGGCCGGCACTTCTTTAAGCCCGGCAATTTTGGAGGCGCGCAACCTGCGCTCACCCGCAATAAGCCGATACTTACCATTCGCCATTTTAGAAACGGTAAGTGGCTGAATAATATCATGTGTTTTTATGGATTGTGCCAGTTCCTGCAACGCCTGTTCGTCAAAATCGGTACGTGGTTGCTTAGGATTGGTCTCAATATCCGCCAGCGAAATTTTTGATATGTTGGTAGCTGCTTCAACAACCGTTTTTTTCAGATCACCGGTTCCGCTCTTTAGTTCAGCATCAATACTGCCTAAAAGCGAGCGGATACCTTTTCCCAACGCATCTTTATTTGATTTTTGTGTAGCCATTTTTTTTAGTTGATAGTTGATAGTTGACAGCTGACAGACAGTTGATAGTTTCCTCCTGTCATCTATCAACTGTCATCTGTCAACTTATTCTAATATTCTTTCCTCATTCGAAATCTTAGTCATATTGTTCTTTTAGATTTCTTTCGCCAGATTAAGATAATTTACAGAACCCTTACTGTTACCATCATATAAAATAACTGGTTTCCCGAAACTCGGGGCCTCACTTAGTTTAGAGTTTCTGTGTATGATCGTATTAAATACCAATTCTTCAAAATGCCGGCGCACTTCGTTTACCACCTGGTTACAAAGGCGAAGACGAGCGTCGTACATGGTCATCAAAATGCCTTCTATTTTTAAATCTGTATTGAGCCTGCTTTGAACGATTTTAATCGTATTCAGCAATTTGCCTAATCCTTCTAATGCAAAAAACTCGCATTGCACAGGAACCGCAACAGACTGGGCTGCGGTAAGCGCATTTACTGTTATCAAACCTAGTGAAGGAGAGCAATCAATCACTATAAAATCGTACTGATCCTGCACCGGAGCTAAAATTTCTTTCAACACATTTTCCCGATTCGGATAGTTGATCATTTCTATTTCAGCTCCCACAAGGTCAATATGTGAAGGTATCAAATCAAGATAGGGAATATCACTCTTCAATATTACATTCTGGGCCGGCGTTTGATTAGCCATGCAATCGTAAAGGCTTTGCGTAATGTTCTGTAAATCAAATCCAATACCCGTGGTGCTATTAGCCTGCGGATCTGCATCTACAAGCAAAGTCCTGTATTCCAGCACAGCAAAGCTTGCAGCCAGATTTATTGCTGTTGTAGTTTTTCCTACGCCACCTTTTTGGTTTGCTACTCCAATTATTTTTGCCATATTTCTATACCACGATTTAAGGATTAATAAGATTAAAGAAATAATAAATCATGGTGAAACGCAAATGTAAAGTTTTTGAGGCATGATTGAACACAAGTCGATAGAACCATGACCATAGCTCAAGGTTTAAACCGTGGGCTATGATTAACCATTCTTCCTTAGCTTTGTTGGTTACAAATTTTAAACTATGCGCAGCGGACCATTCTGGTGGATTTTAATCGCAATCATGATCTTGATTGACTTATATGTATTCTTTTCAGTCAGGTCGCTGTTTGTAAGCGGTGCAAGAAGCCGTAGCCTATATACTATTGTGTATTGGTCTTTCTCTGCAATTGCGCTCGGGTTGCTGCTACTACTCCCCTATTTTCAGTTTAGCGAGCAAAGCAAAATTTTGAGAAGTGTTGTTTTCGTGTTAATATTTGCTTTCTTCATGGGCAAATTAATTGCCGCTTTATTCTTTTTTATTGATGACCTGAGACGTTCTGTGCAATGGATCGCCGGGAAAATTTTTTCTGCTAATAATGAAATAAGTGAAATAGCCGGCGAAACGGGTGACCGCATTTCTCGTTCGTCCTTTTTAACCTGGCTGGGAATAATTTCCGGCGCCAGTGTATTTTCCTCTTTCATTTATGGCCTTAGTAACAAGTACAACTATCAGGTAAAGAATATAAAAATACCATTTGCTAATTTACCTGCCGCTTTCAAAGGCCTTAAGGTTGTCCATATCTCCGACATCCATACCGGAAGTTTTACGAATTATAAAGCTGTAAATAAAGGTATTGATATGATATTGGAACAAAATCCTGATCTGATCCTTTTTACCGGTGATCTTGTAAACAATAAAAGCGAAGAAGTAGGTGAATATCAGAAAATATTCAGCCGCTTAAAGGCGCCGATGGGCGTATACTCCGTTCTTGGCAATCACGATTATGGCGATTATGTGGAATGGCAAAGCCCAACCGCCAAAACAGAAAACCTGGATAAACTCAAAAAAATTCACACAGCTATGGGTTGGCGGCTTTTGCTTGATGAACATCTGCCACTGCAAAAAGGCGAATCTACAATTGGATTGGTTGGCGTTCAAAACATCAGTGGACGTGGGCGGTTCCACAGTTATGGCAGCCTTGCCAAAGCGATGGAGGGAACCGAAAATTATCCTTTCAAAATACTAATGAGCCACGACCCTTCGCATTGGGATAATGAAGTGAACTCAAAATATACTGATATTGATTTAACGCTTAGCGGACACACATGGCATGCAGTTTGGGGTAGAAATTCCTGGCTTCAAATGGAGTCCTGTACAATACGTATATAAACATTGGGCGGGGTTGTATGAGCAGGCGCATCAAAAACTTTATGTAAACCGTGGATTTGGATTTATAGGGTATCCGGGACGTGTAGGAATTCTTCCCGAAATAACAGTGATCGAGCTGGCATAAGCAATTGCGAAAAAACTTACTTTTGTTTTTAGAACCCTCATCCTTTAAACTAAAATAATGAACAAAAAATTACTTATCGTTGCCGCTGTTGCACTTTTTTTACACTTTCATCAAATGCACAATTTCATGTTGGTATAAAAGCTGGCGTTAATGCTGCTAAAATAGATGGCAAAAGCTTCAAGGAAGAATTTAACTACAGTTATCTCGCTGGCGGATTTGCCGAAATTGGTCTTAATGAAAAATGGAGTATCAATCCGGAAGTCCTGTTTTCTCAAACTACCGCAACGACCGACACGTCGTTCACCAATACTACAGTAATTTAAATAATGATCAACTTAAGGTTAAACTCAACTATTTATCCATTCCAATTCTGTTAAACCTGCGCCTTTTTGGCCCTTTACATATTGAGGCAGGACCAAGGTTTGGCATTATTATGAACAAGGAAAAAGATTAATTGAAAATGGTGAAGAAGCCTTTAAAAGAGGTGATTTCTCAATGGTTGGGGGTGCAGGCTTAAACATAAGTATGTTTCGCTTTTCGGCAAGATATGTTCTTGGATTGAGCAACATAAGTGAGATTCCGGAGCAAGATAAATGGAAAAACCAGGCTTTACAATTTAGTGTTGGGGTGGCTTTTTAGTCTGTATTTGACCATACTTTAGTACTTCTTCAATAAATAACTTTAGACCAATTTTCTTTAGCATTTAGAGAAATCCCGAAAATTTTCGGGATTTTTTTATTTTGATAATGCTGACAATCAAAAGAACTTATACGACAAGTTTTCGCATTGATATGCATGGCATTAATATTGTCCCTGAATATTCCCCTTCATAAATCCGGTTCATACCCATAGCTTTGAACCGTGATTATGACAGTTTGTCTCAAAAAATATAATTATGGATTTTAGTAAAGTGTTTATGAAGCCCGAAGATGATATGGATTTTATGCCGATACTTCCGCTTAACGAAAATGATTCAGATGACAGCCAGGATATTATACCTGATGAAATAGCCATTCTTCCTTTGAGAAATACGGTTTTGTTTCCGGGTGTAGTACTTCCCATAACCGTTGGCCGCGATAAAAGCATCCAGGCTGTTAATGATGCTAATAAGGGCGAAAAGCTTATTGGTGTAGTTGCCAAAAAGATTCTAATGTAGAGGAACCAAAAGTGAGCGATTTGGAACGAATTGGTACTATTGCAAAAATTATTAAGCTGATTAAAATGCCTGATGGCGGAACAACCGTCATCATACAAGGCCGCAGTAAATTTTCAATTGATGAGATAACTGCCGAAGATCCTTACTTTAAAGCCAAAACGAGTAAACTTATTGAAGAAGAAATTCCTAAAGATGGAGATTTTGAAGCATATATTTCCAATATAAAAGATATAGCAGCCAATATCATACAGCAATCGCCTAATTTACCATCGGAGGCAACGCTTATCTTAAAAAATATTGAAAGCCCGGTTTTTCTGATACATTTTGTAAGCAGTAATTTGAATACAACAATACTGGAAAAGCAAAAGCTACTTGAGCTTACAGATATTAAGTTACGCGCATCAAATCTTATGGAGTTGCTGCAAAAAGAATTGCAGTTTGTGGAACTTAAAAATAAAGTAACCAACAAAACAAGAACAGAGCTTGATAAACAACAGCGCGAATATTTCCTGCAACAACAACTAAAAAGCATTAAAGAAGAACTTGGCGGCGATTCCAATTCGCAGGAAATAAAAGAAATGCTGAAAAAAGCCGAAGGAAAAAAATGGCCTTTAGCAGCAAAAGAAGCATTTCTGAAAGGAATTGAAAAACTGGAACGCATGCATCCCAGCACGCCCGACTTTTCAGTTGTTTATAATCACGTTGACCTGATGTTAGACCTGCCGTGGGAAGAATATACAGAAGATCATTACGATTTAAAAAATGCCCAAAAAACTTTGGATAACGACCATTATGGAATGGCAAAGATCAAAGAAAGAATTTTGGAATATCTGGCTGTTTTAAAGTTGAAAGGGGATATGAAAAGTCCGATTCTTTGCTTTTTTGGCCCTCCAGGAATCGGTAAAACTTCACTAGGCAAAAGCATTGCAAGTGCGCTGGGCCGCAAATATATTCGGCTAAGCTTAGGCGGCCTGCATGATGAAAGCGAAATTCGCGGGCATCGTAAAACATACATTGGCGCTATGCCTGGTCGTATTTTACAATCCTTAAGAAAAGCCAAAAGCAGCAATCCGGTTATTGTTTTAGATGAAATAGATAAAGTAGGAAATGATTTTCGAGGCGACCCCAGCAGCGCACTATTGGAAGTGTTGGATCCTGAGCAAAACAATACGTTCTACGATAATTATTTGGAACTTGAATATGATCTTAGCAAAGTTTTATTTATAGCTACTGCAAATAATCTTCAAAATCTTCAGCCCGCTTTAAGAGACAGGCTCGAAATAATCAACCTTAGCGGTTATGCTATTGAAGAAAAAATAGAAATAGCAAAGCGCCACCTGTTGCCTAAGCAAAAAGAAATGCACGGCATTCCGAAAAGCAGTTTAAAAATTGGAGACAAAGTGCTGGAGCGACTAATTGCAGACTACACGCGCGAAAGCGGTGTTCGGGAACTGGACAGGTTATTAGCCAGCATTATGCGCAACAGGGCTAAAAAATAGCCATGGAAGAAGCGCTGAATCCATCACTTGCAGTTGAAGAGTTGCAACAAATTTTGGGCAAACCCAAATTCAATAACGATCTGTATAAAGCGGTTAATGTTCCTGGAGTTGCTGTAGGGCTTGCATGGACTTATGTTGGTGGCGATATTTTATTTATTGAAGCCAGCCTGAGCGATGGAAAAGGAGACCTGAGCCTGACAGGAAATTTGGGAAATGTGATGAAAGAAAGTGCTACTACAGCGCTTAGTTATCTTAAATCTCATGCGGCAAAATATAATATCGACTCTACTTTGTTTGCAAAGAAAAGTATTCATATACACGTTCCTGAAGGAGCTACACCTAAAGACGGGCCAAGTGCTGGTATTACCATGATGACATCCATTGCCTCCGCTTTAACTGGTAAAAAAGTAAAGCCATTCCTTGCAATGACAGGAGAAATTACATTACGTGGACAAGTGTTGCCTGTTGGCGGTATCAAAGAAAAAATATTAGCTGCGAGACGTGCAGGCCTTAAAGAGATCATTCTTTGTACTCAAAATGAAAAAGATGTAACAGAAGTTGAGCCTTCGTTCATTAAAGGATTGAAGTTCCATTATGTAGATAAAATGGAAGAAGTGTTGCAAATTGCATTGCAAAACAAATAATTATTGATGGGATGATATTCGTAACCCACGGCTTAAAACCGTGGGTTTACTTTTTAAAACATCTACACAGTTCTCTTATTCTGAAATATACTTTCTACATTGCGGCATAAGCTTACAATTATGCGCGTCATTTATTTTTGGTCCTATTTCTTTCTCCCCATTATTTTATTATCGTTTACTGCTACAGCCCAGCAGCCATTATATAAAGACAAAACGCAACCTATTGAAAAACGTGTAGCAGATTTGCTACAACAAATGACACCCGAAGAAAAATTCTGGCAACTGTTCATGATTCCCGGCGATCTGGACGGTACAAAGCCTGGCCAATATAAAAACGGGATTTTTGGGTTTCAGGTAAGTGCCAAAGCCAAGGGGGATGCAGCAGGACAATTGCTTAGTTATAATACTAACGAAGATGCATTGCTTGTTATCAAAAAGATCAACAACATTCAAAAATATTTTGTAGAAGAAACCCGCCTTGGCATTCCTATTATTGCCTTTGATGAAGCACTTCATGGACTTGTAAGAAGTCAGGCAACTGCATTTCCGCAAGCTATTGGCCTTGCGGCTACGTGGGACGCAAAGTTGGTGCATCGCGTAGCATCGGATATAGCCAATCAGGTAAAAGCGCGCGGCATCAGGCAAATATTATCGCCTGTTGTAAACATCGCTTCTGATGTTCGTTGGGGAAGAACAGAAGAAACCTATGGTGAAGACCCTTTTCTGGTAAGCGCAATGGGTGTAGCTTTTATAAGCGCATTTGAAAAGAAAGGGATCATTACAACACCTAAACATTTTGTAGCAAATGTTGGCGACGGCGGTCGCGACAGTTATCCGATTCATCTTAATGAACGTTTTTTAAACGAAATACATTTCCCTCCATTTATTGATGCTATCAAAAAAGCGGGAGCAAGATCTATTATGACCGCTTACAATTCTGTTGATGGAACCGCTGCCTCCTCCAATAAATGGTTATTGATCGATCAGCTAAAAAAGAAATGGGGATTTGATGGTTTTGTAATTTCTGATGCTAATGCTGTAGGCGGAGAAACAGTGCTGCATCATACTGCAAAAGACTACCAGGAAAGCGGAGCTCACGCCATCAACGGCGGATTAGATGTGATTTTTCAAACAGATTATGAACATCACAAATTATTTATGCCTGCGTTTTTAAATGGTCAAATAGATAAAGAAAGAATTGACGATGCAGTATCGCGCGTGCTACGCGCTAAGTTTGAATTGGGCCTTTTTGAAAACCCATATATTCCGGAAACTTCAGAAGAAGATAAATTATTACAACAAGGTAAAGCTACTGCATTAGAAGCCGCAAAGGCATCATTTGTTCTTCTGAAGAATACCAATAATACATTGCCTCTATCGAAAAATATAAAAAGTATTGCAGTATTTGGCAGTGATGCAGTAGAAGCCAGGCTGGGCGGCTACTCTGGCCAGGGAAATAAAAAGAGAAGCATACTGGATGGCTTAAAAGAAAAGCTGGGTGAAAAAAGAGTTCATTATGCAGAAGGCGCGGGTAGATATGACAGCAGCTATAAGATCATCGAATCAAAATATTTGTCTGCGGATAGTAAACAAGGTTTAAAAGCTGAATATTTTACAGGTCGGGATATGACTAAATCTCCAGCTGTAACAAGAACAGACAAAACAATTGATTTTTCCTGGACGCTATATGCACCAGACGCCAAACTTGACCGAGATTTTTACAGCGCCAGATGGACAGGCGTATTGACGCCAGCAACAAGCGGAATCTACAAGATCGGGCTGGAAGGGAATGATGGCTATCGCTTATACATTAATGATAAACTTGTTATTGGTAACTGGCAAAAGCTTTCTTACCAAACCCTCTTAAAAGACTATCGTTTTGAAGCCAATAAAAAATACAACATCAAAATTGAATTTTATGAAACAAACGGCAATGGAACGATAAAATTTGTGTGGAATGAAGGCAAGCCTGATCGCACACAACAAAAGATCGAAGCAGCTGCAGCATTGGCTCGAAAAGCAGATGCAGCAATAGTTGTAGCAGGAATTACTGAAGGCGAATTTCTCGACCGGGCGATGTTAAGTTTACCCGGTCACCAGGAAGCCCTGATCAATGCCATTGCAGCAACAGGCAAACCTGTTATTGTATTATTTGTTGGAGGAAGTGCTATCACCATGAATAACTGGAAAGATAAAGTAGCCGCTATTGGCCATACCTGGTACGGTGGCGAGGAATCAGGCAGAGCGGTTGCTGATATTTTATTTGGAGATTATAACCCAGCCGGGCGACTGCCTATTACTTTTCCGGTTCATGAGGCGCAGCTACCTTTAGTGTATAATCACAAACCAACCGGTCGCGGAGATGATTATAATAATCTTTCGGGACAACCGCTGTTCCCTTTTGGATATGGTTTAAGCTACACCAACTTTGAATACAGCAATTTGCATCTTGACAAAAAAGCAATTGCAACAACTGATAGTACAACGCTAAGTTTTACAATCAAAAATATCGGAAACCGCGATGGAGACGAGGTTGTGCAGTTATATATTCACGACGAACTGGCAAGTGTGGTGCGCCCCGTAATGGAGCTAAAAGGTTTTCAACGCATTCATCTAAAAGCTGGTGAAAGTAAAACCATTCATTTCAAAATCACACCAGAGTTATTATCTATGTTAGATAAGAATCTTAAAACCGTTATTGAACCCGGAACGTTCAGGATCATGATTGGCGCTTCTTCTAAAGATATAAGATTGAAAGAAGTGTTGACTGTGAAACCATAGCTCACGATGTAATTCATATCCCACGATTTAAATCATGGGATATGAATTACACAATCGATACAAAAATATTTTCGGCAAATTTTTGGCTAACGATTGATTTTTTTCCACGAACATCTATTTCCATGGATCCGTCAAACTCCTGACGATTGATGACTTTAATTTTACTACTCAGGCCCAGGCCCACTTTTACTACGAACTGCAAAAAGAAGCACTGTTGTCTTTAACAGCAACAAGCTTGCATACTTTTCCAACTTCGATCTGGGAAAGCGTATGTCGAACACTTTTTTCAATACGCCTTGCGCATTGGGTATTGCATCGCCGTGTGGATCAAACTCGGGATAACCTAAAAATTTTTCTAACTGCGCAATCAGCTTTGGCGAATGAATATGTTCCAATTGCTCTGCCACTTCATGCACTTCGTCCCAGGTAAATTGCAGCTTTTCATACAAAAAAGTTTCCCATAACCGGTGCTTACGTATAATCTCAATCGCTTGCCTCTTACCCAGTTCTGTTAAAGTAATCTTCTTATACTTTTCATAAACGATCAGTTTTTTCTCTTTTAGCTTTTTGAGCATATCATTCGCTGTTGCAGGTTTTACGTCCAGATTAGCGGCCAATTCATTTGTACCTGCTCCTGTCTTATGCTGCGTTTCTTCTGTTATATAAAACAGCGTTTTCAAATAATTTTCTTCAGTCTGAGATAACATGCGATAAAGATAAAAAGATTACTCGAAATAATTTTGTTAGATTAGTCTAACTTTATACTTTTGTATATATAACATTTATAAAAATGAAATGTAGCATAAGAAAATATTCATTTTCATATCCGAAAGGAATGAATATTTTCTTATGCGGAATTCCATGTGACAAATAAAAGCAGTAAAAAATACACATGAAAAGTATTCTCGCCCTCACTTTACTAAATCTAACAGCGCTTACACTAATCGCGCAAACGGGAAATATTACCGGTCATGTATATGCAGATAACAAACCGCTACAACTGGCTACCATTAAATTGCACCTCACCCCGGCCCCTCTCCAAATGGAGAGGGGAGCAAAGCCGTGACAAACAGTCTTGGATATTTTGCTATTCAAAATCTTACTTCAGGTAATTACCGGATCCAGATAAGTCATGCTGGCTATAGGAATTTTGAAAAATCCGTTTCGGTAAATTCTGGAAAAAGTTCATCGCTTAATGTAACGCTGCACCCTAACGACACGTTAACCGAAGTTGTTGTAACAGGCGTATCAAAAGCAACGCTGATCAGAGAAAACCCAATCGCTATAGTTTCTGTTTCGTCTGGTCAAATTCAACAAACCATGGCTCCCAATATCATGGATGTTCTGGTAAAACATGCACCTGGCGTGAGCGTAGTAAAAACCGGACCTAATGTATCTAAACCTTTTATTCGCGGACTTGGATATAATAGAGTACTTACCCTTTATAATGGTATACGCCAGGAAGGACAGCAATGGGGCGATGAACATGGTATTGAAGTAGACGCGTATAACATTAACAGAGCCGAAGTGATAAAAGGCCCCGCGAGCCTGATGTACGGATCGGATGCATTAGCAGGAGTAGTTAGCATGTTCTCTTATATTCCTCGCTCGACCGACGGAAAACTACACGGTAATTTCACAAGCGAATATCAATCGAATAATAATTTATTGGGCAATGGCCTGAGAGTGGATTATAATAATAACTCATTCTTTATTTCCCTGGCGGCATCCTATCGACTTGCAAAAAATTACAGAAACAATATTGATGGCCGTGTTTACAATACAGGATTTCACGAAAAAACACTTTCAATTATTAGTGGCTTTAATAAAGCAAATGGCTTTTCACATTTTGGCGCTAATGTATATGATAATAAACAAGGCATTCCGGATGGAAGCCGCGATTCCATTAGTAGAAAGTTCACCAAACAAATCTTCGAAGGTGAAGATGACATTATTAAAACCAGGCCTGTTGTTGATGAAAAAGAATTAAACTCATACACACTATCTCCGCTTCACCAACACATTCAGCATTACAGAATTTATACCCATAATTATTATAAACTTGGCAGCGGCGACATCGATTTAAATATTGCCGTGCAACAAAACCTTCGAAAGGAATATAATCATCCTACCGTGTCTGAGCAACCAGGTATGTTTGTTAAACTCAACACACTGAACTATAGCGTGCGCTATAATCTTCCCTCATTAAAAAATATTGAACCTTCTATTGGTTTCAATGGAATGATACAACACAATAAGAATATGGATGCTACAGATTTTCCAATACCTGATTACGATCTTATAGATGGAGGGGTCTTTGTTTATGCAAAATGGAAGCAACAAAGCTGGACATTGGGAGGAGGCATACGTTACGATTTGAGACAGGTGAAGTGGAAAGATTTTTATATTCAGCATAATCCGGAAACAGGGTTCGATCAACATAGTTTTACAGGAGAAGCGCCGGATGCTGTTTTACAATTTCCAGCTTACACAAAACGTTTCAAAGGTTTTTCTGCCAGCATGGGCATTACTTATCAGGCTACAGACAAGATAAGTCTGAAAGCTAATATTGGCAGGGCTTACAGAGCTCCTAATATTACGGAGATAGCATCCAACGGGTTAGACCCCGGCGCTCATATCATCTATTTAGGAAACCGTAATTTTGATCCTGAATTTTCATTACAGGAAGATATTGGAGTTAGTGCAAGATATACTGATTTCTCTGCTGACATCAGCATCTTTAATAACAATATCCAGAATTATATTTACCAAAATCTGGAAGTAGATGCAAATGGCGATCCTCTTGTTGATGCACACGGCAACAGAACCTACAAATATCAACAAGCAAAAGCTCAATTATATGGGGGAATTGTGGTTCTCTCTACACCCTGGTACGCTGAACGGCTTTCAATTTGATAACAGCCTTGCTTTAGTTTATGGATTTAATCGAAACCCTGATTTTAAAGGAACAGGAATAAACGGCGCCTATTTACCACTTATACCACCGGCAAGACTGTTGAGCAGCTTGTCAAAAAAAACAATTTTTAAATCAGGAAAGATTGCTTCAATTACACCAATAATTGAAATGGAAACAACCTTTAAGCAGATAAGATATTTTGGTTACAACAATTCTGAAACCGAAACACCTGCATACACTTTGGTCAGTTGCGGCATTCAAACACAAATCAGATATGGTTCACAGAAAACTTTTAGCATTCAACTACAGGCAGCAAACTTGTTTGATAAATCTTACCAATCGCACTTAAACAGGTTGAAATATTTCGAATATTATAACCAGTCACCCAACGGCAGGCTGGGTATGTACGACATGGGAAGGAGCATCAATGTAAAAGCTATTTTGCCTTTTTAAAAGGTACTCGCTCATGGTCTTGTCATTGCGAGCGAAACACAGCGAAGCCGGGCAATCTCATTATTGATCATATCTTCTCTATGGAGATTCCTCCACTCACAGCTTTCAGCTGCTCGGTCGGAACGACGAACGATACAATTAAATCACAAAAACAGCAACCTTGCTTACTTAAACACCCCGTCAGGAAGTTGGCCAGTCCAGCTTTTAGGCAGTTTTTTGATACCGAATATTTTTGCGATAGCCAAAGAAGTATTTTTATTACTGCTGTAAAAATCTTTCAGACCCTGCTTCTTAATTTTTGGACCTACGATGCCCCAGGGAATTTGCATTTCCCGCATGCTTATGCCGCCATGCCCTTTGTTAACACCGCCATGATCGGTGATGAAAAGAAAATGAGTATCCTTATAAAGATCTTTTGTTTTAAGTTGTTCTATAAAATTTCCTAATGCTACATCAGCAGCTTCAACCGCCTTTACATATTCGGGCGACATCCACCCATATCCATGACCTGCATGATCGGTATGAACACTATACAAAAAAACAAGTGTGGGACTTTTTTATTTCTCTCAACAAAATTGATCGCTTTTTGATAGTTACTGTCGTAACCATCTTTCTGTTCAAAGGAAAGCTCGTCGATGTATTTTTTATTGATTGAATTAATCAGATCCGCCCAATTGTAATAATATGCCGTTTTAACGCCAGAAACCTGTTCTTTCAATACTTTAAAAATAGAGGGATAATATCCTTCAGCATCTTTATCAATAGGCTCAAGTGAATGTTTTTCCAACTTCCAGTCATTACCGGTAACACCGTGCTCTTCAGGCCCCGAACCCGTTAAATGGCTGGTCCAGTTGGGCAGTGTTACAGAAGGCATAACCGGGCGGTTGGTTAATGTATAAGTGCCTTCGGCTAATAACTTGTCAAGATTAGGATGTTTGATTCCTTTAAATCCTTCGCTGCTGTAACCGTCAAGGCCGATAATTATTACCCGCTTTTGAGCTGAAGAAAATAGCGACAGTAACTGTAGCAAAATACAAATCGATAGCAATTTAATACGCATACCTGGTTATTATAAATTAGTCACTTGAATGATAATGCAATATAATTGAAAGCCCAGGGTTTTTATTGCAAAGGTCAATATCCTGTTAATATCTGTTAAAATAATCGAAGTATGCGCTAGCCAATTTTATGAATCGCTGTTTATGTCGAACATTATCAATACAATATTCTAAACTGAATAGTGTGTTCAATTCCTTTCAGCTCCTTCAATAATTGTTTATCGTAATCTTTATTAATGTCGATGATAACGTATCCAATTTTATTATTGGTCATTAAATATTGTGAACTAATATTGATAGAATGTTTGGCCAAAACAGTATTGATCTGCGCCATTACACCCGGTACATTTTTGTGTATATGAATGATACGGTGTGTTTTATTTACAGCAGCTAATTGAAGCGCAGGGAAATTGCTGCTTTTATTGATAGAGCCTCTGTTTATAAAATCAATGATTCTTTTAATAATGGCAACTTCACCTTTCTCAGTACTTTTTATGTTATCAAAAACTACGATTCCTTTTTCAGTATAGGAGTCCGGCGACAGGTCTTCTTTGGAAGAACCCAAATAGCCGATCACTTTTAAGCGCGAAGCTTTTTTGATCATCTTTTCATCAATCTTTGCGCCAGCCCCAATAAGCATTACACCAGCCTTTTGAACCGATTTTTCATCAGCTTCCTCTTCTGTAATAATTGTAAAACCTTCCTGTTTCAAAAGCTCAACAGATTCGGCAGGTACTTTTCCTGAAACAATACAAATGATCCGGTTTTTCGGATACGATATAGCGCCGGGTAATTTATTGATGTATAAAAACTCGTCAAAGCTGGGCGTAATGTGATCTGCTTTTGCGGTAACGCTTTTGCGCGAAATATTTTCTGTATAAGCAAAAAACTTTTTTATAAGTCCGCTTTCTCTTAATTGAAAATCCGAATACCCGTCGCCGATTCCATATAAATTTCCCTGGAGATTCAACTCTTTCATCAGCTTCACTTTTCCGCCTTCCTGGCTTAAGGGGTTCTTATCGTCGTAACCGATTATTGTGCCTTCGTTATCAAATAAAAAAGTATTCGCATAAATGTTTTCTTTCTTGATGTGGAGTTTCTTTACAACAGGTGTTATAAATTCTTTGAAACCTCCTGATACGATCAATACATCATCCGCATTTTTTTGAAGAAAGGTGCATTTCTTGAAAAGGATTTTGAAACTTTCTTTTTAAGATGTGTTACCAATTTTTTAAGATGTTCTTTATTGGCGCCTAATAGCTTTACACGCTCGGCAAGGCTTTCTGAAAACGATAGCTTACCTTCCATTGCCATATTGGTATAATCTTCTATTTTCTTAAAGATGGCTTCTTTATCAGGATTGTCTTTTAAAGATATTCTTACAAGTTCATCCAGGGCTTCAACTTGCGTAAATGTGCTGTCAAAATCAATAATATAATAATTCTTATGCTTCATAAAAGCTTTAAAGGTTTCGGGTGAACTCAAATAAAATTTGATGCGCAAATGTAAGCTGAAAGGGTGAGAGTAGTGAATAGTGAATGATCAATAGTCGATGGATTGAGGCGTTTATATAGGTTGCCACATATTCCACAGTTGAAATGTGCGACGCAATTTCGTTGCCACATATTTACTGTTTGGGCAAAAAACCGTTTTCGACAACCGTAATCTAACTGGCTTTTAATAAATTATAACTGAATACTTTGGCTTAATTTATGTATAACTATAAGTAGAACTTACTAACATTCTAAAACTATTTATATGGAACAACCTACAGAAATGACAACACTTAGTCAGATACTTGAAAAACTAAGATTGAAAGGCGTTGATAACGAAATAAAAATGAACGACGACAAAGAGGTGGTGTCTGAAAACCTGAACAAAACTTATAAAGCTGAAGATCTGCTTATCTTCAAAACATTTCGCTTTGAGGGAGATTCTGATCCTGCTGATAATGCGGTTTTATATATAGCAGAAGATAAGGAAGGAAATATTGGATATATATTGGACGCCTACGGCACATATAGTAACCATGAAGGACCTGAGTTTGACGACTTTATCAAAAATATAAAAGTAGAAGACCGGGATGAGCAAGAACTTTTTGGTTAAATGTAAGTTAGCTCACAACTAAAGTCATAAAAAAGCAAAGACAGCAAATAGACTTACTTCTTTTCTTTTTTGTTTCTGCGGTATATGAAATGCTATTTTTTATATGCCTTTTTTATTGGCTCTTTTTTCTTAAGGTCTTCTTTTCCAGAAGGCGGATCGGGAAAACCGGGAACATCCTGATCAATATGCGGATCATTACTTTCCTTCACTTCTTTGCCAGAATTGATCGGATCATTTTTCTTTTTATTTGATTTTGCCATAGTAGTAATTTACAGAACTGGTCAAAAAACCATGCCGAAATAATATTCCTTATATCTTAAAAATGGTATCGCGTCCGATTACATAATTTACACAAGGCCCACTTGTTTGAAACTTTGTATATAAACCCGTAAACCCACTAAAAGCTGGCAAAATCATTTGCCGTTCATTTATGATAAAACAAGGCAACCGTAAAGACTGTCTTGCCCGGCCTTCCATCAGGTAACCCGGATGAATATGGCCGCTAATAGAAAACTGTTCTACACTTTTTGGCGGCTGATGTATAATTGTAAAAGGATCAAGTATATACTCTTCTTCAGTCACCATTATTCCAAGATTATCATAATCTATACCAAGTAACTTATCATGATTACCGGGGACCAAAACAAAACGAACATCCGTTTTTGTTTCACGCCATTGCTTAAAAATATTGATATCGGAATTGTAATTATGATGAAACATATCGCCGGCAACAACAATAGATTCTGCCTTATATTTATCAATAAGAAACGTTAGACGTGCCAAATCATCTGACATTACAGATGATGGAATCTGAATTCCCTTCGATCTGAAATAACTTGTTTTGCCTAAATGCATATCAGCCAAAAACAAAATCTTTTTTCTGGGCCAGAATGCAGCGCGATGAGGCGATAAAACTATTTGCTCATTGTTAAAAATAATCTCCATGAATGTCTGCAAAAATAAGTGCCTACTCTTAGTAATCAGCCTTTCGACCTTTTCATGGTTTCCTCCTGCATCTTCCTCACTTTTGCATCCAGTTCTTCACTGCTTAAATCCTGCCGCAGGCTATCAACCTTTATTGGAAAACTAAGTGGCGTAAACGCTTTGGCATTTACAACAACAATTTTGCTTTGTTGAATGCGTTGCAATGCTGCCGCGAGGCGCGGCTCTTCTAATTGCTGATAAAACACTTCTTCATAAGCCTGCCGCATCAAAAGATTCTGAGCATCATACTGTTCAAATATTCTGAATATAAGCCCTGATGAAGATTGAAGGTTTTTATCTGTTTTGTATTTGCCAGCATAATTTTTTATTACCAGGCCTGCAATAACTGAAATATCCCTGAACTTGCGGCCAGCCATTTCTGCTGCATTAATACTTCGTGTAATATCTTCCGTTAAATTTTCAGCAGATAATATTTTGTTCAGATCAACTTTATCCATCGGTATCGGCTGATCGCTAAGCAACTCAAACCCATAATCATTCATCGCCATAGAAAAACTGATGGGTTGAACTTTACTGATCCGGTAAGCTACAAGCGCACTCATCACTTCGTGCACCAACCTGCCTTCAAAAGGATACATGAACAAATGATGCCCGTCGCGTGTCTGAATCAACTCCACCAAAAATTCATCATCTTTAGGAATATGTGAAAACTTTTCTTGTTGTTTAAAAAGCGGATGAAGTTTTTTCAATTCCAATTCCTTTGTACCAGGATGCATAGCTTCATTAAACTTATGTCTCAAAAAAGCGCTAAGATTAGAACTCAACGGAAGCCGGCCTCCCAGCCAGCTTGGTGTAATGGCGCGCTTGGCATTGCTCTTTTTAACCAATACCGTCATGTCCTTTATCATCACGAATTCCAATATTTTCCCTGCTAACCCAAACTTATCACCAGGGTTTAATTTCGATACAAAATATTCCTCAACCATGCCAATATAACCACCACTGAGAAATTTTACTTTCAGCATAGGATCGCTCACAATAACACCAAGGTTCATTCGATGCATCATTGCTATGCGGCGGTTCTTTACTTTGTATATACCATCTTCAACAATTACCTTCTGAAAATCTTCATACGCTGTCAACACATCGCCTCCTTGTGTAATGAAACGCAACACCCATAACCACTCTTCTCTTTCAATATAACTGAAGGCATGCGTTTGTTTCACCTGCTGATACACGCTATTTTCAATAAAACCCTCTCCCACTGCCAATGTAACAAGATATTGTACCAACACGTCAAAAGTTTGCACCAGCGGCACACGGCTTTCGATCACACCTTTTTGCGCTGCATCTTTAAGGGCCGCGGCCTCTACTAATTCTAAAGAATGTGTTGGAAGAAAATAAATTTTGGAAGTTTCAAAAGGCGAATGCCCACTTCGTCCCGCACGTTGTAAAAACCGCGCCACGCCTTTAGGCGAGCCAATTTGGATAACAGTATCAACAGGTTTAAAATCCACACCAAGATCTAAAGATGAAGTGCAAATGACAGCTTTGAGTTGTCCGGTGTGCAACATGTCTTCAATCCAATTGCGCAATTCCATATCAATCGATCCGTGATGGATAGCTAGTTGTCCTGCCAGATCCGGCGCAACGGTTAACATCACCTGGTACCATAATTCGCTTTGCCCACGTGTGTTTGTAAATATCAACGTTGTGCGGCTTTCATTGATAATGGGTATCAACTGTGCAGCCATCTTAGTTCCTAAATGTCCTGCCCATGGCAGCACTTCGATTTCATCAGGAATGATCGAAATAATCTCTGTTTTCTTTTTTTCTTTCGAACGCACAATGGTTTTACTCGCATCAGCATAAGGAATCAGTACATTCAAAGCCTCATCTATATTACCAATTGTAGCGCTAATGCCCCATATGCGAAGATCAGGAACAATATATCTCAATCTTGAAATAGCCAGCTCTGTAAGCACACCACGCTTACTTCCCAACAGTTCATGCCATTCATCTACTGCAACACATTTCAAATATTTAAAGTAGGCTGTGTTGTTTTTTTGTGCAAATAAAAGATGCAAACTTTCAGGAGTTATGATCAATACATCTGGCATTCTTTTAGTTTGTCGCTGGCGTTCTGCAACTGGTGTATCGCCATTTCTCACACCCACTTCCCAATCAAGGCCGATTTGCTCCAAAGCCTCTGTCATCGCACGTCCCAGATCTTTAGCCAGCGAGCGTAACGGTGTAATCCAGATAAGCTTTAAACCATCACCATATTCTTTTGGATGATTCAGATAATGAATAACTACAGAAAAGAAAACTGAAAAAGTTTTACCAAATCCGGTAGGCGCTATTACCAATCCTGAATAACCATCATGAAAGTGTTGCCAGCTTTCCTTTTGAAAATTAAATGGACGGTTGCCTAAAGATTGAAACCAATCTTTAACGATGGAGTAGCCGGATGTGGATTGGATAAAAGACAAGACTTGGTAATGCGCATTATAATGAATGCAATGATGAAATTAATTTGTTTAAGAAGTTCTCTTTAATTTCCCAGACAATAGAATAATCGATTCCAAAATAGTGATGTACAATGCGATTTCGAAAACCACGAATCCTGTGCCAGTCAATCTGCGGATGAGCATCTTTATATTCTTCAGAAAGTCTGTTGGCTGCCTCACCAATTATTTCAAAATTTCTTATTACGGCATCAACCGTTTTATCATCATTTATGAAATCCTCAAACAAATATCCGTCTGTATAGCTCAGGATTTTATTTGCACTATCAATAATATCCTCTACTAAAAGCAATGGAGACCTTTTAGACATACACGATTTCAGGTTTGATTTGAAGAAAGTATTTCGCTTTTAATCCGTTCCTTGAAACAAGATCCACCTTCTTTTGTAGCCGCCTTTCTATGTAATCTGCTAAGTCAATAAATTCTATTCCTATGGGCTTTGAAAAATCTACTATTATATCAATATCGCTATCATTTGAAAAATCTTCTCTCACAATCGAACCAAACAAGCCGATAGAATCCACATGAAATCTTCGTGTTAATTCCGGCTTCATGCCGCCAAGTATTTCTTTTATTGATTTCAAATCGGTCATACACCAAAGATAACAATTTGAATGAATCCTTAGATCGTACACAAGCACTGATTTATCCATATTTCTGTAGCATTTCTTTTAAATCCTCAATCGTATTTATTTCATCGGCTTTTTTATCTTTTCGCCAACGGAGGATCCGGGGAAATCGCAAAGCCACACCTGACTTATGCCTGTTACTTTCTGCAATACCTTCAAAACCTATTTCAAAAACCAGTTCGGGTTTTACAGTGCGTACGGGTCCGAATTTTTCAAGAGAATTATTTTTAATGAATTTATCCACTTCTTTAATTTCCATATCCGTAAGCCCTGAATAAGCTTTGGCAATGGTTACCAGTTTATCACCGGCTTTGATTGCAAAAGTGTAATCGGTATAAAATCCGCTACGTCGCCCACTTCCTTTCTGTGCATAAATTAAAACCGCATCTATCGAAAGTGGATTGATCTTCCATTTCCACCAGTCTCCTTTTTTGCGGCCAGAATGATATATCGAATTTTTGGCTTTCAGCATAATGCCTTCGCTATTCACATCCCTTGCTTCTTCGCGTAAGACAGCTAACTGCTCCCATTTATCAAAATCAACAAGGGGTGAAAGCAATACATAACCGAACGGAATTTTTTCAACTATTTCTTCGAGAAGTTGTCGGCGCTCCTGAAAAAGCATCCCTCTTATATCGTTGGCATTGTATTCCAAAAGATCATAAACGTAGAACCCTGCTGGTGTTTCATCTAACAACTTTTTGGAGATCGTTTTTCGATTGAGTCGTTTTTGCAGCTGGTTAAAGTTTAAGACCTGGCCATCCTTTACTGCCAATATCTCGCCGTCTATTACTATTCCATCAGGCAAATGATCCGCCAGTAAACGCAATTCCGGAAATTGCTCCGTCACCAGTTCTTCGCCACGGCTCCAGATGAAGAAATCATTATTTCGCTTAATGATCTGTCCACGAATGCCGTCCCACTTCCATTCTGCCTGCCATTCATCTGGTGTACCCAATTCTTCAACAGGTTTATCTAACGGATAGGCTAAGCAGAAGGGATACGGTTTTGAATTATCCGCATTAATGTGCTCTCCGCCAATTAAATCTGTATAATTTGTTGCTGCCGGATCCCACTTACCCATAATGCTGTGCATCATCCTGCTTTCTTCAACACCCGAATACTTAGACAATGCATTTACTAACAACTTATACGAAACCCCTATTCTAAAACCGCCACCGATCAATTTATTAAAAATGAAACGTTGGCTATAATCCAGGCCATTCCACGCTTTTAGAACATAAGACTTTTTTCCTCGTCTGTTTTTTGATATAACTCGATCAATTCTTTCATCCATTGTGAAATGGTTTTCTCAACATGATACTCTGGTTTTGGCAAAATCAAACTGATGGTTTCTCCTAGATCACCTACATTACTGTAACACTCTAAAAATAACCATTCCGGCAATCCCGACAACTCTAACGCCCAGCTTCTGATCAATGTAGTTTTAACCGGCCTTTTGGGTCTTCGCCCTGTAAATAAAGCAATCAGCCATAATTTATCATCGTCAGGTGCAACTTGCAAATATGCTACGATCGCGTCGATTTTATCATTTGTTTTGTTGCTGATCTCAAGCGCTTGTATCAAGGTGGCAAAATTTTTCATATTCCTCCCTCCTTTTCTCTATTAGCTGATTCGTCCGCCTCTTCATCATTACCATATTGCGTGTTAACTTCTTTTGCATTAATACCGATCTCATTCAGATACTTGGCAAAGGTTGCTGTGTACCCATGTGTAACAAATACCTGTTCAGCGCCGGTTGCTTTAATCGTACTTAACAGGCCTTGCCAGTCTGCGTGGTCGCTTACCGCGAAACCTGCGTCTACACTCTGCCAGCGCCGGTTACCTCTTATCTGCATCCATCCGGAACATATAGCTACGGCACCGTTCGGAATCTTTTTGATCATATTAGTTCCCAGTAATGAAGGTGGCAGTATTACAATATTGCCCTGAACGTCTACTTTTGGTGTATCTACATTCCAAACCTTTGTGTCTGGCAAAACAATACCCGCAGTTTTAATCGCATTGTTCAAACGATCAATAGAACTGTGCACCAATAAGCTTCCGCTGCCTTCCAACCCTTTCATCAATCTTTGTGCTTTGCCTAAACTGTATGCAATAAATATGCTGGTTCGCTGTTGCCTTTGGTTCCCAGCAATCCAATTCTTAATATTATCGAAAATTTGTTGCTGGCTCAGCCAATTGTAAATCGGTAAACCAAATGTGCTTTCCGTAACAAATTCATTGCATTTCACTAGTTCAAATGGAGTTGATATTCCGTCATACTCGATCTTATAATCTCCAGACACAACGCTTACGAAGCCATTATATTCTAATCTTATTTGAGCGGAACCAATAATATGGCCTGCAGGATGGAGGCTCAATTTTACTCCATTGATGATTTTACTTTCGCCATAAGGCATTGTTTCAATGCTGATATCTGCGCCCAATCTCGATTGCATAATGGGCTTCGACGCCTCATGTGCCAAATAATGATCGCTTCCCCATCGGGCATGATCGCCATGGCCATGCGTTATCACAGCATACTTCACCGGCTTCCAAGGATCAATGTAAAAATCGCCTTGCGGACAATAAATTCCTTCTTTTGTAAAACGTAACAGGCTCAAATGATTGAATTGTGTTTAATCTGTTTCAAATATCGTTCCCGAAAACAACTTGTGTAAAACCCAAAAAAGTTGGATTGATAATTGTTTTGTTAACATACAATTGAGTATGTATGCGGTTAAGAACTTATGAGTCTTTCTGGCTTTTAAAAAACGGTCTTCTTTATAGTTATCCATCGGCACAAAAAATATGTCAACAGATATTGTTGTTATGGGTGGCGGTATTACAGGCGCACTTATCAGCGACGCGCTGGTAAGTGAAGGTTATAAAACGATGTTGCTCGACAAAAGAGATATTGCTTGGGGCAGCACAGCCGCAACAACCTCAATGCTTCAATACGAAATTGATGTACCGCTGTATCAGCTTTCTAAAAAAATTGGCGAGGAGGCCGCTGCCCTCTGCTATCGATCAGGCATAAAAGCGATTAGGGAATTAGAACAGCTAATAAAAGATGGAAACATTGATTGCGGCTTTCAGAAAAAAACATCACTTTATCTCGCACATACTGAGATTGCTTCCAAGTGGTTATATCAGGAATTTGAAGCGAGGCAACAACACAGGCTTGGTGTAAAATGGTTAAGCCCTTCTGCTATCAAAACAGAATATGGACTGAATAGTTATGGCGGCATACTTTCTAAAACAGCGGCTAGCGTGGATGCCTATAAACTTGCACACGAACTTATACATAGAAATACCAAAAAAGGACTGGAGGTATATGATCAGGTGGAAATAAAAAACGTAAAACACAATAACAGTGGCATTGTAATAAACTTAAAAAGTGGATGCCAGATAAACGCCAAAAAAATAATTTACTGCACAGGCTATGAAACAGTAAAAATGTTTAAAGAACCTATTGCAGATTTGCACAGCACTTTTTGCATGCGTAAGCGAAGAAGGAATAAGGATCAATAAAAAATTGAATACGTTACTGGTATGGAACACCAGAGACCCTTACCTGTATTTGCGGACAACTGATGATGGCAGACTTTTAGTTGGTGGCGCAGACAGTAAATACACATCAGCAAACTATTTGCAAAATAGCAAAGAAAAAAAATCGAAGGATTTGACGAAGCAATTAGAGGCGCTTATGCCTGGTATTCATTTTGTAGAAGATATAAGCTGGGCTGGGGTTTTCGGCTCCACAAAAGATGGACTGCCTTATATTGGCCCTCACCCCGATTTTAAAAATGCGCTTTTTGTTCTTGGTTTTGGTGGCAACGGTATTACGTTTTCAGTGCAGGGCCGAAAAATTATTACAGATATGTTGTGCGAAAAACCAAATGACATATCCTATTATTATCGATTTAAAAGATAAAAAATAAACTGATGAAAAAAGATAGTAAAAAAAGATAAGGCCTAAACAGTCTCAACAAAGACCCGGTAAAGAAAGCAGCCTTGCTCCTGTAGCCGAAACCAAGCCAAAGTCGTATTCCCCACGAGGAAAGCTTGCAGGCAAATCGGTGCTTATTACTGGTGGCGACAGTGGCATTGGAAAAGCAGTAGCTTTACTTTTTGCCAAAGAAGGCGCGGATATTTGTATAGCTTACTTAAATGAAGACAAGGACGCTAACGAAACAAAGGCTGAGGCAGAAATATTTGGTGGCGCTTGTGTTGTTATAAAAGGAGACCTCGGCAAAGAAGCCCATTGCAAAAAGGTTATTGAAAAAACTGTAAAACAATTAGGCAAAATCGATATTATAGTGAACAATGCAGGGCTGCATTGGGAAGCGGATTCCATTGAAGATATTACAACAGATCAGTTGATGAAAACTTTTCACTCAGACTTCTTTTCTTATTTCTGGGTTACAAAATATGCCATGAAGCATTTAAAAAAAGGATCTTGTATTATCAACACGGCATCTGTAACAGCTTATCGTGGAAGCCCGAAACTGATTGACTATTCCGCTACGAAAGGCGCAATCATTTCTTTTACACGAAGCCTTGCGACAAATCTTATAGAAAAAGGTATTCGAGTGAATGCGGTAGCACCCGGACCAATATGGACGCCATTGATCGCATCATCTTTTAGTAAAAAGAAAGTTTCGGAATTTGGCAGCGACGCTCCCATTAAACGCGCCGGCATGCCTAATGAAGTAGCACCGGCCTTTTTGTTTTTGGCCAGCGAGGACTCAAGTTATATCAGTGGCCAGGTGTTACATCCGAATGGTGGAGAAATTATTAATGGTTAATAAGAAAGCGGCTACAATATTATTGTAACCGCTTCAATTCTTTTTCAGATGTCATCTGATCGGCTAGCCCATAGGATATTGCATTTCAGAAGATAAACGATCTGTGATAATGCAATGCTTTTGTCCGTTGATCACTTCCTCATGCCATTGCCAATCATTAAGATTGATCAATACAGATCCTGATAAGTACTGAATGGCATCACCTGTAAATCTAATGGGGAACTCACTTGGCAAATCGCCACCGCTTAAGTTCCTTGGGTTGTTGGTTAGAGCGTTTCGCATATATTTAAAATTTAACTGTTATTTACTTTCCACATTTACAATCCCAAAAACAGTTGTAGATTTAGATATAAAGTTCAAAGGAATAATTTGATCCAGCCTTTCATCAACTCTCATCATCGTCATTTGTTGTATAACAAAACGCCTGCCATTTTGAAGAAAAAAGCAGGCGTTTGAAAATTATTTTTTTCGAAACAGTAAAAATAATCCTACTGCAACCAGCGCAATGAGGAAGAACGCCCACCACATGCCGGCTTTAAAAATACCTTCTACAACTTCACAACTTTGAAGCGTAAAAGAAAGAAATACAACGAGAAAGAATAAGGTTAAGTTTTTCATTGGATGGATTTAGAGGATTGAATAATATTTTTATTTTAAGACTTGTTTTAACGCTTGTACTTCCTGATGGGCCTGTAAAATATCGGCCCGCTGAGACAATATTAATTTTTTTGACTCCTCGTTCAATTCTTCTTCAGCTAATGCCTCGTCATATGCCCGAAGGGCAGTTTCTTCGCCAGTTTCACAACTTTCAAGGATCGCTTTACGATCTCCACCTGTAACTAAGGCTTTAAAATCCATCCATGCCCGGTATAATTTTCCAGCGCCCGAAGTACCCAATGCGGGCTCGCCATTAAACAATCCGATGAGTTTTTCCAATCCTTCATTGTAATCAACGCTGTTGTTGATCATTCGTTGAAACAGCGGTTTCAGGTCTTCTCCTTCTTCATCATTTAAACCCTCCAGCGCCTTTTCATAACCCGCGATCCTGTCGTTATTGATCTGAACCAAATCGTTTAAAATCTCTACCTGTTTATTAATATTAAGCGTATCCATAATTTATAAAATTGAAAATGTAAGTACAATCTGTTATTCTTCAAGTAGTGATCCCTCAATAGCCTCACCTATCGCTTTCACATCCTCTTCAGGAATTTGACCCCAGATCTGCTTCCACTCTTGATCATCTTTTCTGATTTGTGTTATTTCGTTTCCATGTATACGGCAATTATAAAAAGTCACTCCATCTGTTGTTTCCGATGTTAATACAAGCACTTCCTGAGATTGACCATTTACCACAGCCTGCACTGAAAACTCTCGTCCGTTATTATGTTCCATGTCTTTAATTTTTTATATTATCGTTAATTATTTACCAAGAAAGCCTAGCAACAGGCTATTCAACTCATTAGCATGCGTAACATTTAAACCGTGTGGCGCTCCTTCAATAGTATGATATTCATTATTAGCGATGCTCTTTGCGGCTTGCTCTGCTGATGTTTTAATAGGAACAATATTATCTGAATCGCCATGAACGATCAAAGTGGGAACTGTAACATTTTTAAGTTCCGGCCTGAAATCCGTTGTGGCCCAGGCTTCTGCCGCTTTCTGTGTCGCATTTTCAGATGCCCCTGAAGCGATAATAAAATCTGCATCCAAACGTCCCTCGCTAACACCTTTCTTTAGCAGGCTGTAATTGTAAAAATTCTTATGAAAATCTTTTAAGAATCCAACGCGATCTGTATTCAGCGCTTCAGTTATTTTATCCAATTCTTCCTGTGGAACACCGTCGGGATTGTCAGGCTTTTGGGGAACAAGGGGTATGATTGAAGCGATCAACGCAGCTTTTGAGATTTTATCAGCACCATATTTGGTAAGATAGCGAACCACTTCTCCCCGCCCATAGAAAAGCCTACCAAAGTAATACCGCTAAGTTGCAACTCATTTATTAGTGCATCCAAATCAGAAGCAAGCGTATCATAATCATATTTATTCCACTCTGTTTCCGATTTTCCAAATCCACGTCTATCATAAGCAATAACACGATATCCTGCATTTACCAATGCTGTAACCTGAAGGTCCCAGGAAGTATGGCTTAATGGCCAACCGTGTATCAGCACCACGGGTTTACCCGCTCCATGATCTTCATAAAATATCTTCACTTCTTTTGAACCCCTGGCATTTTTGATATAAGGCATATTAATACAAAATTTTAAATGATAAATATTAAAATAACAAAGCCAAATCTCTCTTTCCGTCATATTTCATCTGTCCTCCGTTATCTTTTCCTTAAATACCAAAACCACGCCAACTGTCTGATAGCTAATCTAAATTTTTTTAAAAGCCTTTATTCCTGTAAATTCCAGCCAATATAAAAGTAGCACGCAATTTGCATAAGCTATATTTTTGCCTAAAGCGTTATCTTAACCCTTTTGTGATAACTTTTTAGTTCTACAGACTGACAGTAATTTCTCACTTAGAAAAACATTTGTACTTGAGTAGCGTGGCACGTAAGATTTTAAAAATTGTACTTTGGGTTATAGCAAGTATTATTATGCTTGTAATTCTCGCTGCCGTATCCCTCACCATTCCATCCGTTCAAAACTTTGTCAAAAACAAAGTTGTATCCTATTTAAAAAAGAAAACTGATACGGAGATTAGCCTTGAACGTATAAGGATCAGTTTTCCGACAGGCTTGCAGCTTGATAAATTTTACATCGCAGACAAAAAGAATGATACTTTATTATATGCGGGTAAACTTGCTGTTCAGCTTGATATGATTGGCCTCATCAGAAGTCGCATCGCCATTAACAATATTGAACTGGATAAAGTGTACGCCAATGTTTATCGTAATAATCCTGACACGGTTTTTAACTATCAGTTCCTTGTAGACGCTTTTGTTTCAGCAGACAAGGAACCTGAAAAAACGCCTGACGATTCTACAGCGCCCTTGCAACTCCGCCTTGATAAAATCGCTTTTAATGATATCAGGCTAAAATTTAAAGATGATGTAGCCGGGAATGATGCCGGTGTTTCACTTGGTAAACTAAGCGCAAAAGTGGACAAGTTCGATCTCGAACAAATGCACTATGTATTGGACAAACTGGAACTCAACAACACACAATTACATTATTTTCAAACCAAGCCGTTAACCGTTCTTCAAGAAAAAGCAGATGCAGCTATCGACAGTACTGAAAAAGAATCGGGCGGCAGGCTTCCACTCATCGAAGTAAAAAACTTTGCATTTGGCGATATAGACCTGAAATATGACGATAGACTGTCGGATACGCGGGCATTTGTATTTCTTAAAACCTTCAACTTTAAAGATCTTTTGATTGATCTTACCAACGGCAAATATCAAACAAGTGAAGGCGAACTAAGTAATTCTATAATAGATTTCGCTTATCGCCCCACACCAGCAAATGAAGAAGCCATTGAAAAAGCAGCTGACAGCACGCAGGAATCCCCTTTTAGTCTTTATCTGAACAAGATCATACTGGCTAATAATACGATCAAATACAGTAATCTTTCTGCACCACGCGAAAAAGGTGTGATGGATTTTAATCATCTTAATATTAAAAACCTTGGCATAACAGGAGAAGATATAGCCATCGATAGCGCCGGTATAAAAGCAACGATCAATGGTGGTAAATTGGCTGATACCAGTGGATTTGTTTTGAATGAGCTACGCGGCAAAGTGATTTATGACGATAAGCAAATTAGTGTAGAAGACCTTTTGATCAAAACACCTAACACATTAATTGATAACAATACTTTAATTACTTATACATCGCAGGAAGATTTGACGAAACATCCGGAAAGAGTGGAGATGGAAATCACTTTCGATAATTCTGTATTAGGCCTTGCTGACGCGGCTTATTTTTCTTCTTCCGTACCATCGCATTACCAGGATGAGAAGCTAAATATGGCCGCTAAAGTTAAAGGCAAATTAAGCGACATTAATATCAGTAAACTACAACTAAAAGGACTTAAAAACACAAACATCGATATAACAGGAAGTATAAAAGGTCTTCCTAAAATTGACAATAGTTTTTTCAATATTAATATAGGCAAGTTCACTAGTTCTAAAACTGATCTGAATGCGCTGTTACCAAAAGGCACATTGCCGAATAGCATTGAGCTGCCCAATCAAATAGCAGCAAATGGAAAGTTTACAGGCACTATTAAAAAATTTGCAACCAATCTGAATGTCAAAACAGATATGGGCTCAGCAAAAATAGTAGCAGCAATGGGAGGCTCTTCTAAAAATCCATCTTACAAAGCGCGCCTCGATGTAAGTAAATTCAACGTAGGAAGATTATTGAAAAGAACGGACGTAGGAACCGTTAGCTTATTCATGGACGTTGCAGGATCGGGCACTTCGGCCCAAACGGCTAATGCAACAGTGAAAGGAACAATATATAGCGCCTACTATAATAAATATAATTATCAGAATATAAAATTGGATGGAAAGTATGCGAAGCAGGCATTACAATTGCAAACCAGCAGTACCGACTCCAACGCAAATTTTGATATTGCCGCCAACGTTAATATAGCTGGTAAATATCCTGCGATAAAAGGAACTATTGACTTAAAAAGAATTGATTTAGAGAAATTAAATTTTGCCACCTCTGAATTTAAAATTGCTGGCGTTACTACACTTGATTTCCCAACTGCGAGCCCGGATTACCTGAACGGAAACGCTCATATTTCAAGTTTGCAGGTAGCAACAGGAGGAAGAGTTATTAATATAGATACTATTAGTTTAAATGCTTTTGCCAGCGACTCAGCAAATAACCTACAACTTCATTCAGATATTATTGATGCGACTCTTGACGGCAAATACCAATTAACAAAATTGGGACAGGCATTTATTAATGAGATCAATAAATACTATGCTTTTGC
Organism: Paraniabella ginsengisoli; assembly: GCF_022513635.1. Classification (GTDB taxonomy): domain Bacteria; phylum Bacteroidota; class Bacteroidia; order Chitinophagales; family Chitinophagaceae; genus Niabella; species Niabella ginsengisoli. The sequence goes on from NZ_JAKWBL010000003.1 coordinate 380,731, forward strand.
GCCCGTTGAAAAAATCGCTCCACAAAAGATGCGCTTCAATGTTGTTGTGCATGATTCCAAATTATTGAAAGAATTCGTGCCATCCCTGTACACATTTTCTCCTTCTTATTTGAATGGTGTGATTGATACGGAAATGGACAGTCTGGTTGTAAATGCCAACTTCCCACATGTTATTTATGACAGCTTTGATGTAAAAAATGTTACGTTAAATATAAACAATGCAGATACGACACAATTGAATTATGCGCTGAATATTGCGAGCCTGGAAAGCCCGTCAATAAAGCTTTACAATTCATCCATAAACGGTAACGCAGCAAATAATATGCTTGGCGTAAATGTTTTTCTTCGTGATAGCAAGAATCAGGACAAATACGTTATCGGCGGAAATTTCAAAGTTAACGACGAAACCTACCAGTTTTCTTTAGACCCACAAAAGCTATTATTGAATTATGATAAATGGCAGGTAGCCGAAAACAACTTGCTTCAATACGGAAAAGCTGGTATTTATGTCCGCGATTTTGTTATTAACAACAGCGGCCAATCGCTTGCTATCAATAGTATTTCCGAAGCGCCCAACTCACCTGTAAAAATTGAGTTTAAGAACTTCATGCTTGAAACGCTTACACGATATGCAGAGCAGGACACGTCCCTGGTTGGTGGCACACTTAACGGAACTGTAGACGTAAAAAATATAGCTACCTCTCCACAATTTGAGGCCAACCTTACTGTTAATAAATTGCGTTATCAGAAAGATGAATTAGGGGATCTTAAAATACTTTCTGATAATTACACGCCCGATGCCTTTAAAGTTGACGTAGCGCTAACTGGATTACATGATGTTAGGGTAAATGGATTCTATTATACAACTGACAAAGGCTCGCTTGACATGGCAGTTAATATTAATAAGTTTGATCTGAAATATATAGAAAGCTTATCGGGTGGTCAGATCAAAGACGGAACCGGTATACTTTCCGGACAATTAACGGCAAAAGGTCCTTTAACAGCGCCCAGGGTATTGGGAGGATTAAGCTTTAAAAACGCAGGCTTAAACATTGCAACACTTAATTCTTATTTCAGGCTGAATAATGAATCCATCTCTTTTGTTGAAGAGGGCATCCGTTTTAATGACTTCACTTTGCGAGACTCTTCCAATCAGGCATTAACATTGAGTGGACTTGTGAAAACCACAGATTACTCCAACTTTGGTTTTGATCTGAAGCTACGGGCCAATAATTTCAGAGCGCTGAATTCTACTTCTGCTGATAACGAATTGTTTTATGGAAAAGTATTCCTGACAGTAAATGCGAATATTGGCGGAGATATGAATAAACCGGAAGTAACCGGTTCAGTTCGTATAAATAAAGATACTCGTTTCTTCTTTGCAATACCTGATGACGACCCGGGTGTAGTGGAACAGGATGGTATTGTAGAATTTGTAGATATGGATGCACCGCCTAATAACGGCCGCGAAGCCATAAATGTAGATAGTCTTACACGATCACCACTAAAAGGCATCAATCTTTCTATGAATTTGCAAACCGAGAAAGAAGCTGAAATTACCGTTGTGGTTGATCCTGCTAATGGAGATGCTTTATTAGTTAAGGGTGAAGCGGAACTTAATGTCACTATGGATCCAAGCGGTAAATTATCCATGACGGGGCGCTACCTGATTTCTGATGGTAATTATAATCTTTCGATTGGTGGTTTAGCAAAAAGAAAATTCACACTTCAACAAGGAAGTTATATAACATGGACGGGCTCGCCGACAGAGGCTAATATTAATATTACAGCGGTGTACAATATCAATACTGCTCCAATTGACCTGGTGGCAAATCAGATACAAGATCAACCACAATCCACGCAAACAACATACAGGCAAAAGCTTCCGTTTATTGTGTATTTAAAAATGACGGAACAGTTATTAAAACCAAAGATTGCATTTGAAATAACAATGCCTGAAAACGAAAAAAATGCATTTAATGGAATTGTATATACACGTCTTCAACAAGTAAACAGCAATGAAAGCGAACTAAATAAACAGGTGTTTGCATTATTGGCTTTGGGTAGGTTTGTGTCTGACAATCCATTTGAAAGCCTTTCTGGCGGCACTTCTCCGGAAATGCTGGCACGGCAAAGTGTAAGCCGTTTGCTAACACAACAACTGAACAATCTTGCGTCAGATCTGATCAAAGGTGTTGACCTTTCCTTTGGCCTTAATTCTGAGGAAGATTACAGCTCCGGATCGCAGGAAACAAGGACAGAGTTGGAAGTGGCTGTTTCAAGCGATTGCTGAATGACAGGCTTACAATAACTGTTGGCAGCGACTTTGCATTAGAAGGTGGAAAAAGAGACAACAGATCGGGATCGAATATTGCCGGCAATGTGAATATAGAATATTTATTATCGCGGGATGGACGCTACAGATTAAGAGCTTATCGCCGCAATCAATCAGATGTAATTCTCGAAGGCCAGATTATTGAAACAGGCCTGGGCTTTGCATTGGTAGTTGATTACAACGAATTCAAAGAAATATTTAACAGCCTGAAAAAGAGACAGCGACGCGAAGAAAGGCAAGCCAGGCGTGAAGAAAGAGATAACGACGATGATAAGTAAATAGTAGGATGATACTATTATAGTTTATAAGATTCAAAAAAATGATGCGAAATATTTACGGCATATTATTCTTTTCAGCGGCGGTAGCTTTCCTGAGCTCTTGCAGCACTACAAAACATCTAAAAGAAGGAGAAGTACTATATACTGGTGCCGACGTAACGGTTAATCCTGATAGTGCGATACAAGTATCAGGACAAAAAGACCTGCGCAGTACGCTTGAAGATAAGACCAGGCCAGAACCCAATAAAAAATACTCGGACTTAGATACAAACTTTTCTTCTACAACCTGGCCGGCGAACCTAAAAAACAAAAAGGATTAAAGTATTGGATGCGTACCAAACTTGGTGAACCGCCAGTATTAATGAGCGATGTTAAAATACAGAATAACATCAATGTATTACAAAGTTATCTGATCAGCAAAGGATATCTTCAAGCCAGCGTGAGCGGTGATACTGAGATTGAAGGAAAAAAGGACGTGCAAAGTACACTGCTATTACGAACGAACGTTACAAATTGAATGAAGTCAAATTCCCTACAGAACCAACCGCGCTGGAAAATATTATAAGAAGAAGTTCAGATAAAACGGTATTAAAGAAGGATGACTATTATGATATAGACGCCTTCTCTAACGAACGGGACCGCATAGACAATGAACTGAAAGAAAAAGGCTACTTCTTTTTTAATCCTGATTATATTATTATTAAAGTTGATAGTACCATCGGAGACAACAAAGTGAATGCGTATGTAAGAGTTAAAGATCTTACTCCGATTGAAGCATTAAAACCTTATCGCATCAACGATATTAATATTTATCCTAACTACAGCCTTAGAAGAGATTCAAGTATCAGGCAATCAGCCCCGATCGTTCATAACGACTTCAATATATATGATCCAAGAAACACTTATAAACCGCAACTATTTGACAGGCTGGTGTTCTTTGAAAAAGATGAGGTTTACAACCGCCACGATCATAGCCTGAGCCTTAACAGGCTGGTAAATATTGGTACTTTTCGCTATGTAAAAGCTGAATTTGCTCCGCTTGATACTTTAGAAAGTAGCTTGATGAATGCTAACTTCTATTTGACACCGCAAAAGAAAAGATCACTGTCGTTCCAGGTGACCGGCACAAGTAAATCCAACAATTTTGTAGGCTCGGAATTAAAGATCAGCAACACTAATAGAAATACTTTTCGTGGTGCAGAACAATTAATAACAACCTTAAGCGGTGGTTTTGAAACGCAGGTAAGTGGCGCTAAAACTAATTCCTACTCACTCGGAGCCAGTGCCCGTCTTGTGTTTCCCAGGCTGGTCTCTCCTATCGATTTCCAGAACGAACAAAACTCAGTTCCTAAAACACATATCTCACTTAGTGGTGAATTATTAAGCAGGGCATTATATTTTACAATGGTCTCAGGCAACCTGGAATATGGTTACACTTTTAAAGGAAGTCCCTATATTGAACACAATTTTAATCCATTTTCAATATCGTATGTACGTACACTTAGTACCACCGATAGTCTCGAAAAATTATTAACGGAGGTGCCTAGCTTAAGAGGCAACTATGAAAACCAGTTCATCTTCAGCACCAATTATAATTTTACTTACAGCGATCAGTTTAAAGAAGGTAAAAGAAACAATATTTATTTCTTAGGTTCGGTTGAAACAGCCGGAAATCTTGTCAACGCCTTCCTGAAAAAAATGACCAGGGCCAAAAAACGCTTTTCAATACAACGGTAAATCAGTTTGTAAGACTGGAAGCAGATTTCAGAGATTATTACAAAATAAAGCCACAGCTGGTTTTGGCTGGCCGCGCCAATATCGGTTATGGTATTCCTTATGGCAACAGTTCAGTGTTACCTTATGTAAGACAATTTTTCGCAGGAGGAAGCAATGATATCAGAGCATTCAGGGCACGCTCGCTTGGCCCAGGCACTTATAATTATGAAATCAATCCTGAAGAAAGCAGATACTTCGCTGACCAGGGTGGCGATATAAAAATGATGCTAAATGGCGAACTACGCGCTAAACTATTCAGCGTTATCCACGGTGCCGCATTTATTGATGCCGGTAATATATGGACTGCAAAAACAGACTCATCCAGACTCGGAAGCAAGTTTAACTTTGGCCGCTCCTTTAGTGAATTTGCAGTTGGCGGCGGTGTTGGTTTAAGAGTTGATGCAACAATATTTGTGATACGTTTTGACCTGGCAACTCCTTTTAGAAAACCCTGGTTACCAAAAGGCGAAAGATGGGTGTTTGATAAAATAAATTTCGGCGATCCAACCTGGCGCAAACAAAATTTAATTCTGAATATCGGTATCGGATATCCTTTCTAATTTTTCGAATCTGTTGATTCCATATAATAGAGAAATAATTTTTCTATCGACAGATTATTATGGCGTTATTCTTGAATGTAATTATCGGGTTATCAACAAATATTTGAAACTTCATGAAATACGCATTTAACAAATCAAAAAACATTTTCAGGCAAACCAAAGATCTGCTGATCGCATCTGCAAAAGGCTTTTCAGCAGATAAAGTACCTAAGTTAAGTTCTTCGCTCGCTTATTGTACTGTATTCTCAATGGCGCCCTTGCTGACCATTGTTATTGCATCTGCCAGTTTGATCTATAAAAAGGAAATTATAGAAGGCAAAATATTTGATGAAGTTATTAAGTTTACAGACGAACAAACTGCTAATCAAATTCAGAGCATGGTATCGCAGGCAAGCCTTAGCGGTAAAACAACGGTTGCGCTTATCATTGGTATTATTTCCTTAATAGTCGGTGCTACTGCAGTTTTCTTAGAAATACAAGATAGCTTAAACACCATCTGGAAAGTAAAGGCAAAGCCCAGAAAAGGCATCATGGGTTTATTATCCAACAGGCTCAAATCTTTTTCGCTCATTATTTCATTAGGCTTTTTATTATTAGTTTCACTCATATTGAACAGCATACTTGGAAGTGTTCAAACACGTTTTCAGGATTTAGTTCCCGTTGAATCAACTTGGTTGTTTTTTATTCTTAACAACGTTCTTACGTTTTCCGTGATCACTTTTTTGTTTGCTGTTATTTTCAAAGTATTGCCGGATGTCGTCATTAAATGGAAACCTGCATTTGTTGGAGCAGCATTTACCACTGTATTATTTGGCATAGGAAAATTTCTTATTGATCTATATATAACAAAAGCCAGTCCTGGCGCTATTTTCGGCGCAGCAGGTACAATAATTATTGTATTGCTTTGGGTGTACTATACAGCATTTATCTTATACTTTGGAGCAGAGTTCACACAAGTGTATGCAGAAAAATACAGCGTTGGCATTAAACCATCCAAATATGCTGTTCATATGGAAATTGTTGTAGAAGAGAAAAATGTTGGCGAACTACCCCCACAACACCCCGAATACACACAAGATTAAAAGAAACCTTTTGTTTTGAAATAAATCAAGTCTAATCTATGAGCGAAAAGGAAAAGATGTTAGCCGGGAAACCCTATAAATCTTTTGAAGATGAACTTTTCAACGAAAGGCAACACGCCAAGGATCTTATTTTCCAGATCAATACACTTCATCCTCATAAGGTTGATGAACGTAATAAAATATTGCGCACACTCTTAGGTATTACAGGCAATAATTTCCATATAGAACCACCCTTCTATTGTGATTATGGATATAATATTTTGGTTGGTGAAAATTTTTACTCAAATTACAACTGCACAATACTTGATTGCGCACTTGTTACGATAGGAAACAATGTATTATTAGGCCCAAATGTAGCATTATATACTGCAGGTCATCCTATACACCAAGAACCAAGAGATGAGGCTTTTGAATACGCATTTCCGATAACCATTGGCAATAGTGTTTGGATCGGCGGCAATACGGTTATCAATCCCGGCATCATCATTGGAGATAATAGTGTTATCGGCTCCGGAAGTGTGGTAAATAAAAATATTCCTTCAAACGTGATAGCAGTGGGTAACCCATGCAGCGTGTTACGCACCATTACTGAGGAAGACAAACAATATTATTTTAAGGATTTGAAGTTTTAGCTAACTTGGCATCATTATTCCAAACCGAATGAAAGCATCATGAAATGAGTAGCGTCCTTGCGAATTTCATAAGCTATAAAATTAATAATATGAAACATCGCATTCTTTATCTTCTCTTCTTTTTGAATATTATTACTTCCGGCTACGCTCAAGACTACAAAAAAGCTGCTGAGCAACAATTCTTACAGTACACTGATCTTATTATAAAAAAAGACTTCAGATCTGCTTCTGAATTTATTATTGAAGATATGTTTGAAATGATATCTAAAGAACAAATGATACTGGCAATGGAAAAAATATTCAACATGCCAGAATTTGAATTTAAGATTGATTCGCCGCAAGTACTTCAAATTAGCAATTCAAAAAAGTTGATACCGCTCACTTTCTAAAATTGAAATATTCGAATATCCTTCGCATGAAGTTTAATATAGATCAGGATTCTATAGCAAACGATTCTTCAATGACCGAAAACGAAATACTTACGCTGACGCTGCAATCAAAATTTGGAGAAGATAAGGTAAAGTTTAACCGGGCAACCGGCTATTACGACATTTATGCTGAAAAAGATGTCATCGCTAAATCACCCGATTTGAAGAAATGGAAGTTCATTGTAATGGATGAAGACAAAAAGCCATTCTTAAAAAAGATGGTTCCACAAGAAATGCTTGAATAATTTTTCCGATATTTCGGAAAAGAAATATTAATGATTGTAGCAAGCCAGACAAACGATACTCCCGCTAAAAAGAAAAAGTTTTACCAGGTATTGTATATACAGGTGTTGATTGCTATTATAATCGGATCGCTACTTGGATATTTTTATCCATCGTTGGGTGAAAGAATGAAACCGTTGGTGATGGATTTATTGCCCTCGTAAAAATGATCATAGCGCCGGTTATTTTTATTACCATCACGGTTGGCATCGCATCCATGAATGATATGAAAACTGTTGGTCGCGTCGCCGGAAAGGCTTTTATTTATTTTCTCAGTTTTTCTACTTTAGCCCTGATTATCGGGCTTATTGTAAGCAACATAGTTCAGCCCGGAAAAGGTTTAAATATTGATCCTGCCACATTACAGGCATCAAGCATTTCACAATACGTAAGCAAAGCGCATGACAGTTCACTGATCAATTTCATTCTGGAAATCATTCCCAAAACGTTGGTAAGCCCGCTTAGTGGCGACAATATTTTACAAATACTTGTAATCGCTATTTTACTTGGAATAGCCATTTCACAAACGATGCCCAAAAGCAAGCTGGTACTTGACTTCTTTGAAGCTTTAGCTCATCCGGTTTTTAAAATAGTTTCTATTTTAATGAAACTCGCTCCAATCGGAGCTTTTGGCGCTATTGCATATACCATCGGTAAATACGGCATCGAATCTATGGGTAACCTCGTTGCGCTGGTTGTTACTTTTTATGCTACGTCCCTATTCTTCGTAATCGTTGTATTAGGAGCCGTTGCCAGATATAACGTTTCAACATTTTCAAATTTTTAAAGTATATAAAAGATGAATTATTATTGGTATTAGGAACCAGTTCATCAGAAGCAGCATTACCAACACTTATGCAAAAGATGGAACATGCAGGTTGTGCCAAACCTATAGTTGGACTTGTGGTGCCTACAGGTTATTCATTTAACCTGGACGGAACAAATATTTATATGACATTAGCGGCTTTGTTCATTGCGCAGGCTTGTAATATTGATCTGTCATTACAAAGCCAGATTGTTTTATTGCTGGTAGCCATGTTAAGCTCCAAGGGTGCAGCAGGTGTTAGTGGCGCAGGTTTCATTACATTAGCGGCAACATTAGCTGTTGTACCCGATGTACCTATAGCGGGAATGACACTGATATTAGGCATTGACCGGTTTATGAGTGAATGCCGCGCCCTTACTAATATGGTAGGCAACGCAGTAGCTACAGTAGTTGTAGCCAGATGGGAAAATCAACTCGACAAAGAGCAATTAAATAAAGTTTTAAATTACAATAAGTAAAAAACACAAGAATGAAATCAAGTCACGAAATAGATTATGAAATTTTTGGTGAAGAAATGCAATATGTAAGCCTTGAACTTGACCCTCAGGAAACTGCCATTGCAGAGGCCGGAAGCTTTATGATGATGGATGAAGGTGTGGAAATGGCTACCATTTTTGGCGATGGAAGCCAGAGTGGACAAGGCGGCTTCTTAGGAAAATTAATGAGCGCCGGAAAGCGCATACTTACAGGTGAAAGCCTGTTTATGACGGCTTACACTAACATGAGCCATGGTAAGAAAAAAGTTTCCTTTGCATCTCCTTATCCGGGTAAAATTATTCCGCTCGATCTTTCAACATTTGGAGGAAAAGTAATTTGCCAGAAAGACGCTTTCCTATGCGCAGCTAAAGGTGTTTCTGTGGGAATTGAGTTTCAGCGCAGGCTGGGTACCGGCCTATTTGGCGGCGAAGGTTTTATTATGCAAAAACTGGAAGGCGATGGAATGTCTTTCGTACATGCGGGCGGACATGTTTTTCACAAAGACCTTCAAACCGGCGAGCGGCTTAGGGTAGATACCGGCTGTCTTGTAGGCTTCACGCAAAGTATTCGGTATGATATAGAAATGGTGCGCGGTATCAGAAATAAAATATTCGGAGGCGAAGGTTTTTTCTTTGCAACCCTTACCGGCCCAGGCAGAGTGTGGATACAAACATTACCCGTTAGCCGTCTTGCATCGCGCATACTTTCCTTCGCAACAACAAACCGAAAAGAAGAAGGTAGTATTTTAGGTGGACTTGGAAATTTGTTAGATGGAGATGGACGCTAAAATAAAGCTGAAGCATGTACTTATGTACAAGTGTGCGACGCAATACTGATGAATTATATTCATCAGCTGGCTTCAAAATCATTGCGGTTTATCTTCCTTCATGTCTACATAAACCACATTATATTTATTGCGTTTGCCACCTCTGAATTTTCTGTTTAAAAATATGCCGGCGCCTCCAATTCCTGTAGCAATAGCTACATTGCGGGTATTGCGCTTGTCAAGTAACGGATCGGCTTTTTGAATAAGCCCGTTAATAAGGTTTAAAGCGGTATAGCCAAGCCCGCCAATTGCCGCATATCTACCAAGTGTTCCCAGGTAGTTGTTTCGATAGGAAACCTTGGGCGTATATACGTATCTGATCGCTTTATAATGAAGTTGTAAAATGTAAGTGGTGACTGTATCGTAGCTAACTGTGCCGAAAACGTTGGTGTAGGCAGAGGTTGTAAAATATCTTAAATAAATGCTGTCGTTGGCAATCCGGTCTATTAATGCATCATAACGTCTTCCGTCTGTGGCCATAAACGATATGTTGATACCTGCGTAATAGTTTTTTACGGAAACGCCATTGCGCTTTTTACTGAAATAAAATCAGGTACCTGGGCCGAAGCCAACAGGGAGGATACAAGAAAGCAACAAATCAACAGCAGCCGTAACATTTGCGGTTAAAGATAAAGTATAAATACAATTGCTATCAATCAAAAATTGTTAAAGCAATAAAAAATTTCTAAGGAAGATCAATAAAAATTTTAAACCACATAGATTCATAGATATATCTTGATAAAGGAGCAAACATAAAAACACATAAGTTTTCTTTGACTGAAGACTATGTTCCACCTTTGGCGGAGTCTATACATCCCTTATACGGCGAAGTAAATGCTAGTACCTAATGTGGTTATATTTCTTGCGAAATAAATTATCTTGATGCAGTTCCTACAGCGTCATACGTTGTGCAAACTCGGGATTCAAGTAAGGCTTTAATTCAGAAAAAGGCACCCAAACATTTATTTCGCCATCCGCATAAGATGCAATTTCGTATGGTGAATAGAAAAAGCCTAATCCACTCGGTGATATATAGAAATTATCATTGGGCTTGAGCGTTTTCACAAAAAGCCTTTTATCAAGTGGTGTGGACGCTGGTACATTATACTGTTTCCTATAATTCTGCTCCAGCAATTGTTGCAGTATTACAGAATCGGCGTTTACCACATCTTTGAGGGAAAGTTGTTTATGGCCTTTAATATCAAAACAATACATAGACGTTCCATAATTGCCATGCGCGCCGCCCGTATAAGCATAATTGAACATGCTTAATACAAGGTAACCATTTTGATTATAAATAACATTGCCGAGTGTTTCGTACTCTCTATTTAAGAAATAATGTGGCCCGTCATCACCCACCCCAACAATACTGCTGTCCACTTCAGCCGCATAACCGTTTACATCATTTTTCACCAAAGCAGTTACTGTTTGTTGCAAAGAAAGGCCTTGTAGCTTTTTATTATCATTATCAATAATGCTTTTGATCCTACTATTTAGCCAATCCGCATTCTCGTTTTTATCAACAGCTGCAACCACTGTAACAGCGGTTTTAAGTGTTGGTGTATCAGTTTTAAATTTTGTGTAATTGGCCGAATCGATCAAACCAACGGCTATCAGTTTAACGGAGTCATTACGGGTTGCTTCTTTCAGTTCTATAGGATAAGAAACTTTGCCATCACCGCTGGTCCAGGTACCTTTAAGGCCTTCGTTAGAGACGGCCATTGATAACTGCGCTGATTTATCCGATACAGGATTTGTTACTTCAATGAGGTAAATGCTGTCTTTACTGGTTTTCTCCCAATTTCTCGACAGGAAAATAGTCTGCCCTTGGTCTACATAATAATAATTGGCATCAACCCTGCTACCAGCTTTCATCATGTTCAAAACAACAGGTTTGCCTGCAATTGTGCCTTCTAAAGTTTTAAAAACATAGGCATCGGTTAAACTTTGATGTATAGTGCTTGTGCTATCATTTACCGCTGTATCAGCATTAGCAGATTTTTTGTCTTCATTTTTACAGGCAGCGAAGGTCAGCAGTAAAATTGCCAAAGCAAATATTCGGTTGTTCATATTATAAGGTTTGGTGGTTGTCTAAACCGCTATTTCTCACATAAAATTTCATGCCATAATTCTAAGTTCAGTAATTTGGCGGCACAAGTCCTCAAAATTACAACCGGCTTGTCTATTTTTAATTTTATAAAAAATATTTTTTGTTTACCAGCTTTAGAATATATCTCAGCGATATTGTGCCTGTCCGCCGTGGCGGATCACTCCCTTCATCGTTCTGTACAAATCTCATCAGGTTAGTTGCTGCATTATGTTTATTAATAATACCGGCTTTTGCTCTCTCGCAGCAAATGCCGCAAGATACAGTAAAAGCTTTATCAGAAGTGACGGTACAGGCTTTTGGCCAACATAGAACCCAAGCCACAGCAATTGTAACAACAATTGATTATACCTCCCGCAGCAATAAAATGTCTTTGGTTAACGACTTAAATGCCGTTCCCGGCGTCAGAATGGAAGAGCGCTCGCCGGGAAGCTATCGTATTAATATGCGCGGCAGTTCGTTGCGTTCGCCTTTTGGCGTCAGAAATGTGAAAGTCTATTGGAACAATCTTCCTTTTACGGATCCGGGTGGCAACACCTATTTTAACCAGCTGGCGTTTAATAATTTTTCATCAATAGAATTGTTCAAAGGGCCTGTAGCCAGTATGTATGGAGCCGGGACGGGCGGCCTTATTCTGATTAACAATGATATCAAACAAAACAGTAGTGCTTCATTAGAATATATTGGAGGAAGCTATAATCTTCAAACGGTGCTGGCTTCCGCCAATTGGAACGTTGGGAGGCTTAGCAGCAAAGTGACCTATGCGCATAATGGATCAGATGGCTTTAGAGAACAGTCAAAGCTGCGCCGCGATAATGTATCCTGGACATCCGTTTTCAATATCAATAAGAAGCAAAAGCTTTCAGCATCTTTGCTTTCCACGGATATGTATTATCAAACGCCGGGAGCGCTTACTTTAAAGGAGTTTGAAGCTAATCCCCGTGCGGCTCGTCCTGCTGCCGGAACATTCCCTTCTGCAATGGATGCCAGGGCTGCTATTTTTCAGAAAAACTTCTTGGCTGGAATTACATATACAAACAATATTTCTTCCGTCTTTTCAAATGTTACATCCATTTATGGCGCCTATACCAGTTTAAAAAATAGCGCCGTAAGAAATTACGAAACCCGCAACGAGCCTCATTTTGGTGGACGAACGGCATTCCGATTCAATAAAAAGCTAAATGAAACCTTTAGTATAGATTGGAATACAGGTGCGGAAGTACAACAAGGAAATTTTAATATCGCCGTGCGAGGCAATCGAAATGGACAACCTGACACTTTGCAAACTAACGATGATGTGAACACTTTACTTTATAATTTATTTACGCAAGCCACACTATCGCAGTCTTCGAAATGGTTTTACACCGCTGGCATTGGTTATAACAAAAGCAGATTAAAATTCAACCGGTTGAGCGATACACCTGGCTTGCAACAACCTTTTGCTTTTAGTAGTGAGTTGGCTCCACGTTTTACGGTAATGAGAAAGTTCAGTAATGATCTTTCGTTGCTTGCTTCGGTTGCTAAAGGATTCTCTCCACCAACTGTTGCCGAATTATTGCCATCTACCGGAGTCATCAATACAAACCTGAACGCAGAACGGGGCTGGAATTATGAATTAACTATAAGGAAATATTTACTGAGCAGCAAACTATATATGGAAGCTACTGGTTTTTATTTTGATCTGGAAAATGCGTTGGTACAGTTAAGAGATGAAACTGGTGCAGATTATTTTGTGAATGCAGGCCGTAACCGGCAGAAAGGATTAGAGCTAAGTGCATCGTACATTTTTTTACCAACAGAACAGAGCTTTATTAAATACGGGTCGGTAAAAGGGGGATACTCATATAATAATTTTATGTACAAATATTTTTCAGGTGTGAATGGTGATTTCTCAGGAAATAGGCTGCCAGGCGTTCCGCGAAGTACTTTAGCATTGGCGACGGATATGCACTTTAAAAGGGGCATTTACATAAACAGCACTTACTACGGAGCCTCATCCATTTTTTTAAACGACGCTAATACTGTGTCAGCAAAACCGTATCATTTAATCACAGCTAAATTAGGCTATGACTTTTGTATTAAGAAAATTGGACTGAATCTTTACGTCGGAGCGGACAACCTGCTGAATGAGAATTATAGTTTAGGTAATGATATCAATGCTGTAGGTGGCAGATTTTACAATGCCGCCCTACGCAGGAATTATTATGCGGGGGCGGTGATTCAATTTGGACAAAAAGCTAAGCTACTTTAAATCAAGTTTCAGATGTTCATTACTCCTAATAAAAATATTCTTGTTTTATACATTGCTTCGGTTCGTGTCCTAACGTACCGTAAGACGTTTGCGTAGTTCGTGTTACACTGCTTTAGGTTGTCAGCTTATTCTTACCAATGGTTCGTGAGGGCACGAACCGAAGCGACTGACTAAAATATCGCTGTTAAACTTGCTCTTCCAGTATGTATTGTTCTGGTATTACCAGGCTTGCGGCCATCATACTGAAAATTCAATTCCAAATTATTGAGCAGGCGTTTGGTAAGTTGAAGATTCCACAACAAATTAGTACCGGGCAGCAAACCATCCAGCATAATATAACCAATCGTACTTTGCGCAGTGTTAGCAACCGCACTATATGTAAGGCCATTGTAAGTAAACTTTCCCGTTAGCGATGCGCTTTGCAGAATATTGTATTTAGTTTCGGCTGTAAGTGAGTTGGATATAGATTTTTCTCCGCCATATGTAGCCGCATTATTTTTTACTTCATATTTATACCCGGTTGTAATTCTAAAAGATGTGCCACGGATAAAGGATAATAACGCCTCACCGTTATTTCGATTGATACGGTAATTTCGATTATCAAACATAACATCGTCCGTAAACAAAGCATTGATGCCTTTAAGTGTATTTATGTTAAGTGTAAACGAACTGGAAAGAAAATGACGGTACTTTAGCTGCCAATCATTTAATTGTCTTGTTTCATATCCATAAGTTAGAAAAGCCTTACCATTATTACGAAGGTTGCTTATGTCTATGCCCCATTTTGTACTTTGCCTGTTAAAGGAAATGGTGTTGGCAAGTACTGTATTTAATGTAATCAGATTGGTATCTGCCAAGCCATACTCAAAAGGATTAAATTCGAATAAGCCTTCTGCCAGAGACTTCTTTGATATTTGCAATGAACTCGTTAATATAAATCTTGATAAAAATTTCTCCCCCCGCTAATTCCTTATTACCCCAAAGTTGCTTGGGCGTAATATTAAGACTGTAATTAAGCGTTGTGTAATTGGCTTTTATATATTCATTAGTTGGTGTAAATACCCGTATAAATGTTGCCTGATCAATAAATGCGGCCAACTCAAATTCATTCAGCTGCTGCACACCATCTTCATTGTAATCTATCCAGGTATATTGCCCGGTTCCCGCAGGAACTTCGAGATAAGCATACTCCCGTTTTTGCTCTTGCCCTGAACCAACTTCGTATAAAATGTTTCCATTTAAAAAACCATTCCATTCGTTCATCTGGTATTCAGCCCGTGCCAATACAGTATTATCCTCGGTTTGCGGGCTTACTTCATTGTTATATACTTTCAATTTTCTAAAAGTAGTATTCAGATAAAATTGTCTGTTTGCGTTGGACAACAGTTCTGCCTGTAGGTTAAGATTATAACTACGGTCGCCCCGAACAAGTTGTTTTCCTAAAGGATACTTATCACTTCTTGTATAAAAATTAATACCATATCGATTTCTTTTTTGAGGATCAGATTTTAAATAAGCGGTATATGTGTCGAACGAAAACGATGTGAAATTTAAAGAGTCGTTGGCTTTATTCTTATTATAATTTTCTTCCAATGTGTACTTCCCTCCAATTACCCAATTGTCGAGCCACGACATTTTTTTGCTGATGTCGATAACGGGCCTGAAGAAATATCCCTTGTAAGTATCCGTTTCATAATTAGTTAAAACAACCTGATTATTGAAGCCCCAATTTTTCCAATTAGTAAATTGGGTTAAAGCATTTTGGAAACCGCTATAGTTGTCGCTTCGGTTATAATTCGTAAACTGATATTGCAGATTGTTGCCATTTTCTCCGCGTAGGCCCACTGCGGCTTTTATAATATTTTCATCTGCTCTTTGAGCAACTAATGGCAATCCCCAGTCTCTCGAAAATTCCACATCACGCAAGCGCTCCAAAGGTTGAAACCGCTGCTGTACATATTCATAATCTAAAGAACTGATAAGACTCAGTTTATTCTTTTCTTTCAGCAATTTTGTATTGCTCAAATTTATTTTCGCGGCATATCCATTATCATCATTATCATTTGCGGAAGACAATGTATTAACATCATACTTACTGGCTGCCACCTCGGTTTTTAGTACTGTGTTGGGTGTGATATTGTAGTCAACGCCCAATGTAAGCAATTGCTGTTTTCTGGGTGCCACCAGTAATACAACCGGATCGAAATTCCCCTGGCGCACACCATTAAGCGGTGCTACATATACAAATACTTTTCCATTAGCATTGTTGTTATCAGAAATATAGTCGCCAAGCCCAAACCCCACTTCGGTAAACGCCAGGTTGTACTTTGCGGTTTCCGGATCAGTAGAATATCGGTAAAAAGAATCGACAACATTATCGATTGTATCATATACTCTTTCATATAAAACCTTTCCGGCAGTAAGCGTATCCAACACCGCAGATGGATAAAAAGCGTTTTGAATACTATCTCCTATATCAAACAAAAATTGCTTTTGCCGCGAGTCCAAAACCTGGTTTATAGAAGAATTCTTCGCGTCGCTATTACTAAAATACCCAACACGTAATTTTACTTTTTTATTGAAATCAAATTCCTGGCTTGCATATACATTTGTATTTAAAAAGTTCCGATCGGCATATTCAAATTCAACCTGTATACGACTATCCTTTGTGATCATACGTCGAGGCGTAAAAGTGATTTCTGCAGTATTGTAATTTATCACATAATCCTGATCCTCTCCACGTTTTAATAATTCACCGTCAATAAAAACCCTTTCTGTATTGGCCAGTACAATAAAAAAAGTTTCATCATTAGCACCTGAAAGCCTGTATGGACCCTGGTTACCTTCCAATCCCTGAAAAACATTCCTGGTAAATTTACCTTTCGCAATAGAGCCGCTGACCAATGTATTCGACTCCGTTTTTTTAGAAATATTATTAATAGTTTGAAAAGAAATTCCCTGTAATCGTTTATAAAATTTTAAAAAATAATTTCGATCTTCCCGCATATCCATATCACCCACATTCAATTGCCAGTTCTTCTTTTTAAAGCGGATGTATACTTCATCAAACTCATTTAACTGCTGTGTATTTCCATCAGGTTGAATAGGAACATTATTATCAGTAATGGCGGCTTGTAGTTCAATGCTATCGGCCAGCATACCGCTAAGCTGTATATTCAGATTTGAATTAAGCACCACATCCTGGTTATTACCAAAACCAATTTGGCGCCCAAAACTTCCCTGAGCATTGATGTTTCCAAAATTGAATAATTCTCTCTGATTATTTTGTGCTGCCGGAGCACGAATAGGCGCAGTAGAATATAATACCAGGCTATCAAAATTCATTCGCTGAAGCGAGCTATTCATTTTAAAAGGAAAAACCCGGTAAGTGATAAATACAGTAGAATCTGTTGGAGGGAACTTCCAATACAAAGCAGCATTGGTATAGTCGATAGTATATTGAAGGCTGTCAATTCCTGCTACTTTAAAACTGCCGGGGATAATACTTAATGTATCTAGTTGATATCCGGCGCCTGGATTTACAGCAATTGTTTTCTGCCTCAGATTACTCTGCGCAGGATGCTGCGTGTAAGCTTTTGAAAATAAAAACAAACTAAAAGCAGCTAAAAATATGATACGGAAAATATACAATACCATTCAATGTTAGCAAAAATCGGATATTATGGCCACATAAACGAAAGCCATAAAACCCGATTATATGTATTATCAATTTGCCAATTCAAATATTAATTCGCAAATCAGTTTAAAATTTACCAGCCAACATACTTGGAGGTGTAACGCCACAAAGCCTAAGATAGACAAGCAATTGTCCACAATGGTGTGTTTGATGATCACTTATCCAAATTAATTATTTGCAATTTGCTCACCTTTAGCAATAGAATATATGAATCTCTTTTTCTTTTATTAAAGAGTGTCCATCACTACTTTTTGACTATCTATGTTTTGAATGTGCATATTAACAACTTTGCTTCTTTTCGGTGTGTTTTGAAGGGTTTGTGTTTTAATCGAATTTGCTTTATTTGATTGACAGCTTTTTGATCCACCCATAAAATATCCAATTAATAATGCTAAAATAAAAGCAATCGGATTGTAAAGCCACCAATACTGTTTGGGAATGTTTTGAATAGCATTATTTCGTTTCTTTTTCTTTTCAATTTTATGTAAATAAAAATAAGGTTGTCTTGAAAATTCGGTTGGTAAAGTGTCTAAAAAAATATTCCGTCATATGAAATAAACCAAGCCCAAGTTTTGTATTCGTCTTTAACGGTATTGTCTCTCTCGGATATAATTCTACGAAGTTTTTCCTCTTCAATAATGTAACCGTCCTTAACGAGTTTTTCAAGACCTGCTAGTAATTCTAAATCAGTTAAGGAATGTTCTCTTAAATTTTGTTTGACATCCTTGAAGTGATGATAATTAGCTCTGTTATCGTAGAAAAATAAAAAAACAGTTTCTAAATCTTTAATATTCATAATTGATAGGTCTCAAAATACTACAGTACATAATTGTAAGCAAACATACCACTAGCAAGAATACACTGCACAAACACAATTCTTTTGATATTAGTTCATATTTTTCATCATTAAATCCACAAACTCATTCACCGTCATTTTCACCAATGATTCGTAACTTAATGACGCATCTAAAATTGCTTGTTGTTGCTCTTCCTCAAAAATACGTGCTATATTAATTTTGAATTTTTCGATGAGTTTTGGAATACCTTCTTCCCGCCTGCGTTTGTGACCAATAGGATATTCTACCACTACTTCATCTAACACCGTTCCATCATTCAGTTCAACAGTTAAAGCATTGGCGATCGATCGCTTTTCAGGATCGTGATAATCGGCAGTAAACTTAGCATCTTCTACACAAAATATTTTGTCGCGAAGCGCATCTATTCTTGAGTCGGCGGCAATGGCATCTTCATAATCGGCAGCGGTTAAACGCCCGAATATCAGCGGCACCGCAACCATATATTGAATACAATGATCTCTGTCTGCCGGATTATTTAACGGACCACGTTTATCAATTATACGGACGGCAGCCTCATGCGTGCGTATAATAATTCGCTTTACATCATCGCTCGATTTACCAGACCTTTTCAATTGTTCGTGCAAGGCCATGGCCGCTTCCACAGCGGTTTGCGAATGAAACTCTGCCGGAAAAGAAATCTTAAATAAAATATGTTCCATTACATAAGAACCATAATCTCTTTGAAAAGAAAAAGGATTTCCCTTGAAAGACACATCATAAAAACCCCATGTTTTGGCGGTAAGTACAGATGGATAGCCCATTTCTCCGGTTTGCGCTATCAATGCCAAACGAACAGCCCTGGAAGTGGCATCGCCCGCCGCCCATGATTTACGGCTGCCTGTATTGGGTGCATGACGATAAGTTCGTAAAGATTGTCCATCTACAAAAGCTAATGAAATAGCATTGATCAATTCATCACGATTCAGTCCCAGCAATTTGCCAACAACAGCCGTGGACGCTACTTTCACCAATATCACATGATCTAAACCAACTCTGTTGAAAGAGTTTTCCAAAGCCAACACACCCTGAATTTCGTGGGCCATTACCATTGCATGCAACACCTGTAACATGGTTAAGGGTTCTTTGCCTTCGGCGATATTGGTACGTGATAACCAATCAGCGGTTGATAAAATTCCGCCTAAATTATCAGAAGGATGCCCCCACTCTGCCGCGAGCCAGGTATCGTTAAAATCGAGCCAGCGAATGATAGCGCCGATATTAAAAGCAGCCTGCACAGGATCTAATTGGTAATTGGTTCCCGGCACTTTTGCTCCGTTTGAAACAACAGTTCCCGGCACAATAGGCCCTAATAATTTGGTACAAGCCGGATAAGTAAGGGCTTCAAATCCGCAGCCTAAAGTATCCAGCAAACAATAATGAGCCGTTTTTAACGCCAGGTCGCTTGCTATTTTGTAGTTTAAAACATAATCAGCAATATCGGCTAAAACACTGTCTGGCTGCGGTCTTTCGTTGGAAATATGAGATGACATTAAAATGAAAAATTTAAAATAAAGAATTTAGAATATTAAAAGGTTGTTCAATTATATTGTGTAGTTGAAGAGTGCGATCTTTCGACAAGCTCAAGATAAACTGCCACGATTTTGATGATTTATAATCGGGACGATAAACCGAGCGTGGCAACGAAGATGCCATATATTCTACTGCTGGGACAAAAAATAAAAATCAATTTTATATGGTCCACGGAGACCGTCAGACCAGTTTGCACATATTAACTATCGTCTGCGTCCTATCGGCACAAACTTCAAATTCTCAGGCCCTGTATAATTAGCGCTTGGCCTTATTATTTTTCCGTCATGCCTTTGTTCAATAACGTGCGCGCTCCAACCGGTTACGCGCGAAACTACAAACAGCGGCGTGAACATTGCTGTTGGTATGCCCATGATATGATAAGCCGCAGCCGAGAACCAGTCGAGGTTGGGGAACATTTTCTTTTCGCTCCACATCACTTTTTCTAATCTTTCGGCGATCGTGTATAATTGCATATTGCCTGCTTCTTTTGAAAGATCATGCGCTACTTGTTTTATGATCGCATTTCGGGGATCGGCAATGGTATATACGGGATGCCCAAAACCAATGATTACTTCTTTCTTTTCAAGCCTTGCTTTTATATCAGATTCGGCAACATCTGCATTGGCATAACGACTTTGAATATCAAAAGCCACTTCGTTTGCGCCGCCATGCTTTGGTCCGCGTAATGCACCAATGGCGCCGGTTACAGCCGAATACATATCTGAACCCGTACCAGCAATTACACGGCCCGTAAAGGTAGAAGCATTGAACTCATGTTCTGCATACAGATTTAATGACACCTGCATGGCATTAACCCAACTTTCTGAAGGTTTTGCACCATGTAGCAAATGCAGAAAATGCCCGCCAATCGTATCATCATCTGTTTCAACTTCTATCTCTTTTCCGTTATGTGAATAATGATACCAAAACAGCAGAGCCGATGAATAAGAAGCCAACAACTTGTCGGCAATATCGCGAGCGCCGGCCATATTACGATCTTCTTTTTCGGGGAGAATAGTACCAAGCACAGATGTATAAGTTCTCAAAACATCCATTGGATGCGCCGCCGCCGGAATCTGCATCAATACTTTCTTAGCTACGTCGGGCAATCCTCTTAAAGATTTTAGCTTGGTTTGATAAGCTTTCAATTGAGAGGCGGTAGGAAGTTTTTCATGTATCAACAAATGAGCAACTTCTTCAAATGTGGCTTTTTCTGCAAGGTCATTAATATCATAACCTCTATAATGCAGATCATTTCCACTTTTGCCAACAGTACATAAGGCTGTGTTACCTGCTGCAACACCCGACAACGCTACACTTTTTTGGGTTTGAAAGTTATTGTTTCTTTATTGGCTGTCATCGTTATTTATTTTTAAAAAGTTCGTCTATCTTTTTTCATACGCATAATAATTAATGCTTTCGTACAACTCTTGCCTGGTCTGCATGGTATCAATCACATTTTTTGCGTACCGTCTTTGCGTATATGCTGATATACATTTTCGGCCGCTTTGTTGGCCGCCCTAAAAGCCGAAAGCGGGTACAACGCAAGTCCCACGCCAGCTTCGCGAAGTTCATCAATTGTGTACATCGGTATCATCCCGAACTCCGTAATATTTGCCAGTACCGGAATTCCGGTGGCATCAACAAACTTTTGATAAACAGAAATATCAGGCACTGCTTCTGCAAAAATAAAATCGGCGCCGGCGTCTTTATAAGCAACAGCACGCTCCAATGTTTTTTCAAGACCTTCGTTTGCAAACGCATCGGTTCGTGCACCAATTACAAAATGCTCGTCAAAACGTGCATCCACAGCGGCTTTCAGCCTGTCAACCATTTCTTTTTTGAAACAATTTCCTTGCCCGGTCGGTGGCCGCAACGTTTAGCGCCAACCTGATCTTCTATATGCAAAGCCGCAGCACCCGCCTTTATTAAAGACTTTACCGTACGTTCAATATTAAAAGCGGATGCACCAAAGCCTGTATCTACATCCACCATTAAAGGTGTATCGGTTACGTTTGTAATTCTGTTAATATCGATTAATACATCATCCAAATTAGTAATGCCCAAATCCGGAATACCGAGCGAGCCTGCCGCCACGCCCCCACCGGAAAGATATATGGCATTGAAGCCAGCTTGCGTAGCTAGCAATGCATGATTGGCATTGATAGCTCCAACGATTTGAAGCGGAGTTTCTTTCTTCATGGCTTCTCGAAACCGAAACCCTGCGGAAGATAATAATGGGTTCATTTGCATAGAGGCAAATGTAACTAATTGTGCGTGGCAGTCTGCTTTTCTACGAAAAAAACAAAATGACAAGCATCACCAACATGCCTAATACAAAAGAAACCAGGGAATAAATAATAATTAATGCACCACGTGCTTTAAATCGTCTCTTATAGTGCTGAGCAAGCTCAATATCGGAAAACAGGTTGTCGTTATCCATAACGAAAAAAGCAAAAATGAAAAAGTGGTATAAACGCCAATTGCTTAGTTTTATACCACTTTTATTAAATGCGGAGACGGCGAGATTCGAACTCGCGATACAGTTGCCCGTATACACACTTTCCAGGCGTGCTCCTTAAACCACTCGGACACGTCTCCTTAAAATGGGGTGCAAAAATAGGACTTTCTTCTGCTACAACCCGAATAAATTTTTAGCATTTCTTGTTGTGATATTTGCTATTTCTTCAACTGAAATTTGCATCACTTCAGCCAGTTTGTCGGCAATGATGGGTATGTAAGAAGGCTCATTTCGCTTTCCTCGGTATGGAACCGGCGCTAAATAAGGAGCGTCAGTTTCCAGTACAACCTTCTCTAATCCTATTTGCCTTAAAACCTCATCAAGCCCTGATTTTTTAAAAGTCAGAACACCACCAATTCCCATGTAAAATCCAAGTTCCATTATTCTCTTTGCTTCTTCAACCGTTCCGCCAAAACAATGAAAGACGCCTTTCAATCCTTTGTCCTTTTTTTCTCAACCGCATCAATACACTCTTTTGTTGAGTTTCTGCTATGTATAACAATTGGAATATTATAATCGATGGCCCAATCCATTTGTTGATTAAATGCAGCCAATTGTTGTTCTTTAAATGTAAGATCCCAATAAAAATCAAGCCCGGTTTCGCCAATTGCGATAAAGCGGCGGTTTTGTAGATAGCTATCAATAATGTCTAACTCCTTCTCAAAACTTTCAGTAACTGAACAGGGGTGCAAACCCATCATACTTATGCATTTGTCAGGGTTTTCGGTCTCTAATTCGAGCATCGATTTGTGACTTTGAGAATCAATTGCGGGCATTAAAATTTTGAAAACCTGTGCAGCGGACGCTCTTTTCAAAAATCCACCTTTATCATCAATGAACTGCTCCGAATAGATATGAGCGTGGGTATCAATGAACATTTTCTATATTTATTGTCAATTATTTAGATAATCTCTAAAATATATTTTTCTTTTTGAATATATGTATTAAAAAAGGTAACTTCATCTCAAGTTTTCATAGGGTACGGATTAAAAATCGGGCTCGGGTATTTACCCAGGCCCTTTTTTATTCAATCAATTGCGTTTTAAGCTTTTAAAAACAAACCCTTTTGAGGAAAAATATTCTAAAACTAAAGGTAAGGCGTAACTCATGTTTTTAAATGCCTTCTGACTATCATGAAAAACAATAATGGAGCCGTTTTTAGCCTTATTCACAACATTTGCACTACATTTTTCCGGAGATATTTTAGCATCAAAATCTCCGCTAAGTACATCCCACATAACAATCTTATAGTTCTTCTGTAATAATGTTCTTCCTGCTTTTCGCGATATTCTACCGTAAGGTGGCCTGAATAAATCCGATTTGATGTATGTCGATGCAAGATCAATATTATTTATATATTCATCATGAGTTACATTCCATCCGTTTAAATGATTATTAGTATGGTTACCAATAGAATGACCCTTTTTTATAATCTGTTCATAAATAGCATTGTACTCCAGCACATTTTTACCCAAACAAAAAAACGTGGCCTTAGCATTAAATTTCTCTAACTGCTCCAGCACAAATGGCGTAGCGGCAGGATGCGGACCATCGTCGAACGTAAGATAAAGTTCCCGCTCTTTTGTACGTATGTGCCATGTATAGGCGTTGAAAATAACTTTTAACCAGGCGGGTGTTTTAACAAAATACATAAAACACAAAGTTAACGTTTGTTTTATTGAAGATTAACATTTACCAAAGCGTTTGATATATGGACTTTGAAACATTTTGCATCTAAAAAGAAAAGTTTTTTATCTTGCCACATTCATATAACATAATGAGCATTAAATCGAACGAAGAATACGAGCAGCAGCGTAACAAACAAGTCTCTAAAATGAGATCTATGTTCGACTACGTAATGGGTACTCTTATAATATTTATAGGATTATTTCTGCTTTTTAGATTTATGCTGGATATCAGGCTAAATAAGTTATATCCTCCTGATATTTTTGATAAAATTTATGGCATACTTGCCATACTTTATGGATCGTGGAGATTATACAGGGGTTATAAGAAGAATTATTTTAAATAGATTTTCATTCAGATGCGTAGGATTTATATACTTATTTTTATTTTGTTGACATCCTTTTTGCCTGTAAATCAGACAAAGACAGAACTAAAGAGTTGCCTGACACGCCTATGCGTGGAACGATAACCATTAGTGCAGACGAAACTTTCAAACCTATTGTTGATGAGCTTATCCGGGTTTATGAATCAAATAATTATGGTACTAAAATAAATGTGCAGTACAAACCTGAAGCAGATTGTGTAAAAGATCTTTGGAATGATAGTATCAGAATGGTGATTTCAACAATAGTATTAACTAATCCCGAAAAAGCTGCGATTACTGATTCATTAAAGGTTACTGTAAATCAGCTTGCTGTGGCGCGAGATGCTATAGCTGTCATTGTAAATCCGGCATCGCCAGATTCTCTTTTGATATGAATGATATCAGATCGATCCTAGCAGGAACTTATAAAAGACCATTAATTCCGGTGTTTGATGGCGTTAAAGCAACCAGTACGGTTAGGTATATCGTCGATTCTGTAATGAAAGGCGCCAAACTTACCAATAGCGCTGTGGCCGCAAGAACCAGTGATTCTGTAATTAATTATGTAGCTAAAAATCCAAATGCCATTGGATTTATTGGAGTAAGCTGGATTGGCAACCCAGACGATGACCAGCAATTAAGCTTTTTAAAAAAAGTTAAAATTTCTCATTTAAAAGGTACAGATAAGGAAGGAAAGTATATATTGCCGGTACAGGCAAATTTATATGGGAAAAGGTATCCAATCACACGCGATTTAACGTATATCTTAAAAGAAAAGTATAGAGGTTTGGGCACAGGTTTTGCAGAGTTCCTGCATGGAGAAATTGGCCAGCTGATTTTTAAACGGGCTTATTTGATGCCAGGACGACGATATTTTATTATGCGTCCGATTCAGCTTAAGGAAGATTCGATTTAGTTAGAAAAAATTATATTTACAAATA
Organism: Paraniabella ginsengisoli; assembly: GCF_022513635.1. GTDB lineage: Bacteria > Bacteroidota > Bacteroidia > Chitinophagales > Chitinophagaceae > Niabella > Niabella ginsengisoli. The sequence goes on from NZ_JAKWBL010000003.1 coordinate 406,187, forward strand.
CTTAATTAAACAACTACAAACAAAAATGATGATGAAGAAAACAATCCATCTACTTGCACTTGGAGTATTGTTGAACACCGTAATGTATGCACAGTCCGTAGAGGATGGTGTGAAAGCTTACTACAATGGCAACTATGCTTCTGCTGTAAGTATATTAGAAAAAAGTGCGGATAAACCGGAAGCTGCGTATTGGCTTGCGCAATCTTATTTTGAAGACGGTAAATATCAATTGGCAAATGCTGCTATTACAAAGGCTCTTGGTGCAAATGCGAATGACCCCTATTTATTAGCGGCAAAAGGACAAATGCAGCTGTTCGAGAAAAAAGCAGCTGAAGCTAAGCAAAGCTTTGATGCTGCTATTGCTGCCGCGGGTAAGGATGAAGAAGATAAGGCTAAAGTATTCAATGCTGTGGGTCATGGTATTACAAGGGCTTATAATAACATAGATAAAGTAGGTGATATCAATTTTGCGGTTGCAAAATTGACAGAAGCTAAAAATCTGGTGATGGCCATGAAGGAAAAGAAAAGAGACCCATTGTTGGTAGCTGATATTTTTACCAATTTGGCTGATGCAACTTTGAAAGCAAATCCTGGTGAAGGCAGCCCAGCATTCGTTTTTTACCAAGAAGCCATTGCTGCTGACCCTACTTTTGCAAAAGCAGAATATAGGAAAGCTATGATTTTTAAATCTCAGAATAATGCTGAGCTTTATTTGCAGACTCTAGAAAAAGCTATTGCAGCGAATCCTGCAAACGTATCAGCGCTCGAGAAATTATACGACTATTATATTTTTACAGCACAAGATGCAGCAAAAGCAAAACCATACGGAGATAAAATAGTCGCGTTATTACCTCCAAGTCCTAACAATGAATATTTTAAGGCAGTAGGTTTGTACCAAACTAAAAATTACACTGAGGCAATTAATATTGGTAAAAATATCATTTCACAGGCAGGTGAAAAAACAAAACCTGAAACCTATAAATTAGTTGCCTATAGTTTGATCGGAAATAAAGATACAGCAGCGGCTATCCCGTTTGTAGAAGACTATTTCAAAAATCAAGCTGAAGAAAATCTAGTTCCAAAAGATTACCTACTTAAGGCTACAGCTTATTCTACAACCCCTGGTAAAGAAGCCGATGTGGTAAAAACCCTTATGGATGCAGCAGTAGCAGATACTACAGTAGCCGGAAAAGTAGACATCCTGGAGCAGGGCGCTAAAATGTTTGCTGGTAAAGGCGCACTTGCAGGAGATTTGTATGCTAAAATATTAGAAATTAAACCTGCAGACAGGTTAACGATCAATGATTTCTTTAATGCCGGTTATACTGGTTATTATAAATCTGGTCAATACGAAAAAGCATGGAAAGTATTTGATGCAGCCCGTACAAAATTCCCTAAATGGAATTATGGCTATATGCTGGCTTATGGTAGCAGTTCCGTTTTCGACTCTACCAATGCTCAGAATATAATGGTTCCGGACGGAGAAAAATATATCGCTTATTTACAGTCTCCGGACGACACCTCTGCTGTGACACCAAAAAGAGGAGAAATCTTCAAAACAGCTTTAGCATTGGCCATTTTCTATATCAACAAGCAGAAAGATACCCCTAATGGGTTAAAATTTCTACAAATTGCATATAACAACGCTGATGATCCAACAGCAAAAGAGCAGGTGGCAGGATACATTAAAGCCATGGGCGGTACGCCTGGTGTAGCAAAATCTGGTGCTACAACTGATAGCACTTCGACTACAGCTCCTGCTGCTTCTGATTCAACAAAAAAGCTCCGGCCTCTGATTCCACGAAAGCTCCGGCTTCCGATTCGACCAAGAATGCTCCGGCAGCAGGCGCAAAAGAATAAATGAAAAAATAACTTTTTATCAAAAGCACCTCATGTATGTGAGGTGCTTTTTTTGACTTTGATCTAATTGTCATAAGATTATCATTAAAATGTTCTAATCTTTAAGGATAATTGACTCACCTGCCTTATTTTTGCTCATTAACAAAAGATATGGTTTATTTACTCGAAACCGTTGTTACTAATAATACAGCGCAGTCTTTTTTACCGATCGGATTGCAATTGATTTTTGCTGGGGGCCTCATCATCACATTGGTAATTGTTACGCACCTTTTAGGTCCTAAACGCAAAACAAAGGACAAACTCGAAAACTTTGCAAGCGGTATTGAGTCTCATGGCGACGCGCGCCAACCCATGGCTATCAAGTATTTTTTAACAGCTATTTTATTTGTGCTGTTTGATGTGGAGGTTATTTTCTTCTATCCTTATGCTGTTAATTTTAAAGAGCTTGGCTGGAGCGGGTTCTATGCTGTGTTGATGTTTGTTGGTTTCTTTCTCTGTGGTTTTACTTACATCATAAAGAAAGGAGCTTTAAAATGGGAAGATTAGAAATGTAAAATAGTAAATGATAAATATCGAATCGAACCCGATTCCTCATTTATTATGATACATTCAAAATTCTAAATTCTAAATTATGTCAAGACCTGTTTCTTATAATATAAAGCAAAAACCCCTTGAAGCTGATATTAGCATGGCTGAAATGCCTGCGGGGCATGAAGGGCAGGGTTTTTTTGCAACTACGCTCGATAGCGTAATTGGCCTGGCAAGAAAAAACTCGATATGGCCACTTCCTTTTGCTACATCCTGCTGTGGTATTGAATTTATGGCAACGATGGGCGCAACCTACGATTTAGCTCGCTTTGGAAGTGAGCGCGTAGGATTCTCGCCCCGCCAGTGTGATCTTTTAATGGTTATGGGAACGATTGCGAAGAAAATGGGGCCGGTAGTCAAACAGGTATATCTACAAATGGCGGAACCTCGCTGGGTAATTGCAGTTGGCGCCTGCGCCAGCAGTGGCGGCATTTTCGATACATACAGCGTATTACAGGGAATTGATCAGGTAGTGCCTGTTGATGTTTATGTACCTGGATGTCCGCCAAGACCGGAGGCGATTTTAGACGGCGTGATGCGCATACAGGATCTGATAGGTAAAGAAAGCTTACGCAGAAGAAACAGTGAACAATACAGCGCTTTACTTGAAAGTTATGGAATACAATAGAAATTTAGATTTCAGTATTTAGTACAAAGATCAATTTTTACTAAAAATCTAAATACTAAAATCTAAGTACTAAAATCTAAATACTCATAGTCTATATAAAATGGCATTGACTACAGAGCTGATACAGCAAAAACTTACTGAAAAATTTGGAGATCAGGTTTCTGATTTCGAAATGCAGTATGACATCCTGAATTTTCATGCTGATAAAGAGATCAACCTTAAAGTGCTTAACTTTTTGAAGGAAGATGAGGAACTCGCATTTAATTTCCTTACAGATCTTTGCGGGGTTCACTACCCCGATCAAAAAGGAAAGGAATTGGCTGTTGTTTATCATTTGCATAATATCAGGGAAAATATACGCCTTAGGTTTAAAGTATTTACAGATATAGCAAAACCCGATGTTTATACCGCAACAGGTATTTTTTCTGCGGCCAATTGGATGGAGCGCGAAACTTTTGATTTTTACGGTATCAATTTTATCGGTCATCCGAATTTGATCAGAATTTTGAACGTTGATGAAATGGATTACTTTCCTATGCGTAAAGAATATCCATTAGAAGATCAAAGCCGTACTGATAAGGATGATGAAATGTTTGGCCGTGGTGGCATGTTGGGCTTTGGCACTGAAAAAACAATGCACGGAACCATTGCGGAAGACGAGAAAGCTCAATAGAATTACAGGTGTTGAAGAGTGCGACGCAACATAGTTGATAGTAGCAGTGTTGTTGGTAAACAAATAAAAAAAGACGAAGAAGATATTCAAATGTCAGATTTACAACAAAACATAAACCTTCCGGCGGGTAGCATTGAAAAGCAAACCACCACGCTCAATATGGGGCCTACGCACCCGGCTACGCATGGTGTGTTTCAAAATATTATTGAGCTGGATGGGGAGAAAATTGTAGCTGCCGATGCAACGGTAGGTTATATTCATCGCGCATTTGAAAAAATTGCAGAACGCAGGCCGCTGTATCAAATTACGCCACTTACCGACAGGCTGAATTATTGCTCGGCTCCATTAAACAATATGGGCTGGCATCTTACCTGTGAAAAATTGTTGGGTGTAAAAACGCCGAGACGTGTGGATTATTTGCGCGTTATTGTAATGGAACTGGCGCGTATTGCCGATCATTTAATTTGTAGCTCGATTATGGGCGTGGATGCAGGAGCTTACACAGGCTTTTTGTATGTGATGCAATACCGCGAGCTGATTTATGAAATTTATGAAGAAGTTTGCGGATCAAGATTAACCACCAATATTGGACGCATTGGCGGTTTTGAAAGAGATTTTAATAATACGGCTTTTGAAAAAATAGAAAAATTTTTAAACGAATATCCAGCTGTTCTGGAAGAGTTTGAGAACCTGTTTACACGCAACCGCATCTTTATGGATCGTTGTATGGGTGTGGGTGCCATCTCTGCCGAAAGAGCTTTAAATTATGGTTTCACGGGACCTAATCTCCGCGCGGCTGGTGTTGATTATGATGTGCGTGTGGTAGCGCCTTACAGCCGTTACGAAGAATTTGATTTTGATATTCCTGTCGGTTCGACAGGCGATTGTTACGATCGTTTTCAGGTACGTAATGGCGAAATGTGGCAAAGCCTTCGCATTATTAAACAAGCAATGCAAAAGCTGAATGATCTTAAAGGCGAAGAGGCAACTATTTATCATGCAGATGTTCCTGAATACTATCTTCCTGAAAAGAAAGATGTGTATACTAAAATGGAAGCATTGATCTGGCATTTTAAAATCATCATGGGCGAGATAGATATGCCGAAAGGTGAAGTATATCATGGCATTGAAGCAGGCAATGGTGAGTTAGGTTATTATTTTATCAGCGATGGCGGTAGAAGCCCGTACAGACTGCATTTCAGGCGTCCATGCTTTATATATTACCAGGCTTATGAAGAGTTGGTTAAAGGCGGAATGCTTAGCGATGCCATCATGGTAATGTCATCCTTAAACCTGATTGCAGGCGAAATGGACGCATAAAGAAATTTAGAAACTAAAGTTTAGAATTAAGAATTAAAAATGGTACAACTCTCACAAGAGAATATTGACAGGGTTCAAAAAATAATAGCACGTTATCCGGAAGGAAGACAGAAAAGTGCATTATTGCCTGTATTGCATGTGGCGCAGGAGCAGTTTGGCTGGCTAAGTGTGGAAACAATGGACTACGTTGCATCGCTGTTAAGTATTGAGCCTATCGAAGTTTACGAAGTGGCTTCTTTCTACAGCATGTACAATTTGAAGCCTGTAGGTAAATATATGTTTGAGGTTTGTCAGACTGGCCCCTGTATGTTGAACGGTAGTGATGATATTATAGCATATATCGGAGCCAAATTAAATATCAAACCAGGCCAAACAACCGAAGATGGTATGTTTACTTTAAAAACTGTTGAGTGCCTTGGTGCTTGTGGTTATGCGCCAATGATGCAACTGGGTAAATTTTATAAAGAACATCTGACCAAAGAAAAAGTGGACGCGATTATTGATGAGTGCAGAGCGAAGAATAATTAAAACTTCTTTTAGGAAAATATAAAATGGGTAGAAAACTATTATTAGAAAAAGCGCATGTAGAAGGTATCAGATATTTTGATACTTATCGTCGTGAAGGGGCTACCGTAGCGTTGAGAAGGCATTGAAAACAATGGCGCCAGATGATGTTACTGAAGAAGTAAAAAATCAGGGCTTCGTGGGCGTGGTGGTGCCGGTTTCCCAACAGGTATGAAATGGAGCTTTCTGGCCAAACCCGAAGGCGTACCCCGCCACCTGGTTGTAAATGCTGATGAAAGCGAACCTGGTACTTTCAAGGATCGCTACCTCATGGAATTTCTGCCACATCTTTTAATAGAAGGAGTTATTGTTTCATCTTACGCGCTTGGCAGCAATGTTTCTTTTATTTATATCCGCGGTGAATATGCGTGGATTGTTGACATTTTAGAACAGGCGATACAGGAAGCACGCAATAATGGTTTCCTTGGTAAAAATATTTTAGGCAGCGGTTTCGATTGCGATGTTCATGTGCAGCGTGGTGCAGGCGCTTACATCTGCGGAGAAGAAACTGCATTGCTCGAATCGCTCGAAGGAAAAAGAGGCAATCCACGCATCAAGCCGCCCTTTCCTGCTGTTAAGGGAGTTTGGGACAGGCCAACAGTGGTAAACAATGTTGAAAGTATTGCTGCAGTAGTGCCGATCATCAATGAAGGTGCTGAGGAATACGCCAAAATTGGAGTAGGCAAATCAACAGGAACAAAACTTATTTCTGCATGTGGTAATATTAATAAACCTGGTGTTTATGAAATAGATATGACCATATCAGTTGAAGAATTTATATACAGTGATGAATGGTGTGGCGGTATTTCTAACGGCAAACGATTAAAAGCTTGTATTCCCGGAGGATCATCTGTTCCTATTCTGCCTACCAATCTTTTATTAAAGACTGCAAAGGGCGAACAAAGAATAATGAACTACGAAAGCCTTTCTGATGGCGGATTTCAGACCGGTTCGATGATGGGAAGTGGTGGATTTATTGTATTTGATGAAGATCAGTGTGTAGTAAAACATACTTATACTTTAGCAAGATTTTACCGCCATGAAAGTTGCGGACAATGTTCTCCATGCCGTGAAGGAACGGGCTGGATGGAAAAATTGTTACTCCGTTTAGAAAATGGACAGGGAAAAATGAGCGATATTGATTTACTGTGGGATATACAAAGTAAGATTGAAGGCAATACGATCTGTCCGCTTGGCGATGCAGCTGCATGGCCTGTTGCCGCAGCTATTCGTCATTTCCGGGATGAGTTTGAATGGCATATCACACATCCCGAAGAAGCTATAATAAGAAATTTTGGGTTGGCGCATTATGCGGATGAGAGAGAAGCTGTTTTGGCGTAGTTTCACGCAACGGGACGAAGAAAACAAAGAAACAACGGATGGATGAAAACAGGTTGATACAACGTGAAAATGAGTTGGCAAAAATTGCTTTGGATGTCTGTTTTCGAATTCATAAACTTTATGGGCCGGGTCTCTTTGAAAGTGTGTATGAAGAAATATTTTGTTATGAACTACAAAAGGAAAATGTCTTTTTTGAAAAGCAAAAGGCTATTCCACTTGTTCATCAGGAAATAAAATTAGACGCAGGGTTTAGAGCAGATGTAATTATAGAAAATAAGTTGTTAGTAGAATTGAAGTCAGTAGAAACCGTTGCTGATGTTCATTATAAGCAGGTGCAGACCTATTTAAAGTTAGCTAATTTGAAATTAGGATTATTGATAAACTTTAATGTGGTCTACCTTAAAGATGGAATTAAAAGAATTATAAATACGTATTAGAATAATCGTTGTGTTCGTTGTCTTTCGTTGTATTCTTTGTGTGAAATTTTTTAAATGGCTGAAGAAATAAAACAAGAACCACCGGCAAACTTTAAAGTAACCATTGACAATGTTACCGTAGAAGTAGCACCCGGTACAACTATATTACAGGCAGCGCGAATGGTTGGCGGCGATGTAACGCCTCCGGCTATGTGCTTTTATACACCACTGAAAGGCAGTGGTGGTAAATGCCGCACTTGTCTTGTGGAAGTAAGCAAAGGCTCTGAAAAAGACCCACGCCCCATGCCTAAGCTGGTAGCAAGTTGCCGTACTGGCGTAATGGATGGCATGGAAGTCAAAAGCATTACCAGCCAGCGTGTGTTGGATGCACGTGCAGGTGTTGTCGAATTTTTATTATTAAATCATCCGCTGGATTGCCCTATTTGCGATCAGGCTGGCGAATGTCATTTGCAGGATTTGAGCTACGAGCATGGCCGCGAAGGAACGCGATATGAATTTAAAAGAAGAACTTTTAAAAAACATAATCTCGGAAAATACATTCAACTACACATGACGCGTTGCATCTTGTGTTATCGTTGTGTATTTACGGCCGATCAGCTAACAAACACGCGCCAACACGGTGTTTTAGACCGTGGCGACCATGCCGAAATTGCTACTTATATCGAGAAATCGTTAGACAATGATTTTATTGGAAACGTTATAGATGTTTGTCCGGTGGGCGCTTTGACTGACAAAACATTTCGTTTCAAAAATCGGGTATGGTTTACTAAACCAGAAGATGCACATCGTGATTGCGATAAATGCTGCGGAAAAGTTACATTATGGAAACGTGGCGATGAAGTATTGCGTGTAACTGCCCGTAAAGATCAATGGGGTGAAATAATGGATAGCGAAGACGGCAAAACAGGATGGATATGTAACGAATGTCGTTTTGATAAAAAAGAGGTGAAAGACTGGATAATTGAAGGGCCGACAAAAGTAGCACGTCATTCTGTTATCGGTGCCAATCATTACGAAGTGCTGGACAAACCGAAAGAAACTATAGCAGAAGTAATGGGTGGGCGTCAACCTAAATTGTTGCTGGATATTCATAATATCAGTGACGTAAATGATCCGTCGGTTGATTTAAGTAAAATAGATGGCCCGGCAACAGGTGCGGTTTTTAATAAAAAGAATTTGATAGAAAAAGAGACTAATAATTAATTATGTACTTACTCGCAATAGATTGGTTTTTTATTATCGAAAAATTGATTTTAATAGCATTGGTGGTTACTCTTTCCATGATCGTTGCCATGTACGCCACCTATGGCGAAAGAAAAGTGGCCGCTTTTATGCAGGACAGGATCGGGCCTAACCGCGCGGGGCCATTTGGTTTATTGCAGCCGCTTGCCGATGGTGGTAAACTTTTTTTAAAGAAGAAATTATACCATTGGCTTCGTCGAAGTTTTTATTTGTACTAGGGCCAGTGCTGGCCATGGTTACAGCTTTGCTTACCAGCGCAGTTATTCCCTGGGGTTCGCCTGCTTTAGTAGCCGGAAGAACAGTGCCTTTGCAAATTGCAGATATTAATATCGGTATTCTGTATGTGTTTGGTGTAGTAAGCTTGGGTGTGTATGGTATTATGATTGGAGGCTGGGCTTCTAATAATAAATTTTCTTTGTTAGCTGCCATTCGTGGCGCGTCGCAAATGATTTCTTACGAACTGGCAATGGGCCTTTCATTGATCGCCGTTTTAATGCTTACCGGTTCTTTGCAAATGAGCACGATTGTGCAAAACCAGTTGGATAACGGATGGAATGTTGTTTACCAACCCTTAGGGTTTATTATATTCTTTATTTGTGCGCTGGCTGAATGTAACCGCACACCATTCGATTTACCGGAAGCAGAAAATGAATTAAACTTTGGTTACCACCAGGAATATTCCAGTATGAAATTGGGATTTTATCTTTTTGCTGAATATATCAATATGTTCATCAGCGGTGTAATTATGGCGACATTATATTTTGGTGGTTATGATATTCCTTTTGTGAATGAAGCCAACTGGGGTATTTCTCAAAACTTATTGGCATTTATCAGCTTTGCGGTATTGCTGGCTAAAGCATTCTTTTTGTATTTGTGTTTATGTGGATCCGCTGGACCATTCCACGTTTCCGCTTTGACCAATTAATGCATTTGGGTTGGAAAAGGCTGGTGCCGCTGGCGTTGGTCAATATGTTGATAACGGCGTTGGTGGTACTGCTTTTGAATAGATGATAGTTGTTAGTTGACTGATGACAGGAGAAAAGAAAATAGTTGATATATGTACTACAGTTGAAGAGTGCGACGCAAGGAAGATGATAGTTGCACAAAAGCTGGGAACATAAATAAGATGACGGACGACAGAGAACAGGAAACCTGTCAACTTTCATCTGTCATCTGCCAACTAAACTTATATTTGCGAAAATTTTAAAATATTGCTCGAAAACTAATGGGTATTCAATATACAAATAGGGCCAAGCCGGTAGATCGCAGTCCGATGACCTTTATGGAGCGGATGTACCTTTGGAATATTTTGAAGGGAATGGGAATAACGTTGAAACACTTTTTTAAGAAGAAGGCAACGATAAAATATCCCGAAGAAACAAGGCCTTTTAGTAAAGTTTTTCGTGGCCTGCACATTTTGAATCGTGATGAGGAAGGCCGTGAAAGATGTACTGCGTGCGGCTTGTGCGCAGTTGCCTGCCCGGCAGAAGCTATTACAATGGAAGCGGCGGAAAGAGAAGAAGGTGAAGAAAGTTTATATCGAGAAGAAAAATACGCAGCAAAATATGAGATCAATATGTTGCGTTGTATTTTCTGCGGTTATTGCGAAGAAGCTTGTCCGAAAGATGCCATTTATCTTTCTCAAACATTTACTCCATCTAATTACGACCGCAAAGGTTTTATTTATAAAAAGAAGATTTGCTGATCCCTAATCCGGTTACCGAGCCGGAAGCTTATCAAAAAGCGTTGGGAACAATTAATAAAGAAACTAAAACAGCGGAAGCTAATTAAGGGCAATGGGAATTACACAAATACTTTTCTGGATTCTTACAGTGGCGGCATTGTTCAGCGCCATTATGGTGGTGAGCAGCAAAAACCCCGTGCATAGCGTGTTGTGGCTGGTAGCAACATTTTTTGCCATATCAGGCCATTATATTTTATTGAACGCACAGTTTCTGGCTATTGTAAATATTATTGTATATGCAGGCGCCATCATGGTTTTATTTCTGTTTGTAATAATGCTGATGAACCTGAACAAAAGCACAGAACCTGTTAAAAATCGCTGGTTACAAATTATTGGAATATTATCTGGCGGCTGCTTGTTATTAGTATTAGTAGCGGCGTTAAGAAATACTGAAGTTTCAAAAAATATTGTGGAAGTGAGTACAGGTGATGCAGGTTTGATCAAAAATTTAGGTCGTGAGTTGTTCACCACTTTTGTAGTGCCATTTGAAATAAGCAGTATATTATTTTTAAGTGCGATGGTGGGTGCTGTGGTAATTGGGAAGAAATAGCCCTGCAAACCTCCCAAAAGGAGAGGCTTACGAAGAGGTTGATTATATAAAAAATCTTTACTTATTTGAATTGTGTTATTCTTTAGAAATACTAAACTTTAAAACATTAAGCCCCTCCTCCGGAGGGTTGGGGAGGCCGCATTATGCCTATAAATTATTATATCGTTTTGGCTTTATCACTATTCAGTATTGGTATAGTGGGTGTACTTACCCGCCGTAATGCCATTATTGTATTTATGTGTATAGAATTGATGTTGAACTCGGTAAACCTTTTGCTGGTGGCGTTTTCTAAAATGCAGGCAGCACAAGATGCCGTGCAGGTGGCCGCAGCTGATGGGCAGTTGTTTGTATTTTTTATAATGGTAGTAGCCGCGGCTGAAGTGAGTGTAGGGCTTGCCATTATTGTAATGATGTATCGTAATATTCACTCGGTGGATATTAATTTTTTAAACAGGTTGAAACATTAATGAAATATATTTCCTTCTCCCCTCTCCTTTGGAGAGGGTTGGGGGTGAGGTCATAAATTATTTGAATGAAAATTGAACTGATCTTAATACCATTATTACCACTTATTGGCTTTTTGCTAAATGGGTTATTAAGAAACTATTTGTCTAAAGGAGTTACAGGAATTATTGGAAGCGGAACCATATTGGGTTCGTTTATACTAAGCGTAATAGCGTTTATGCAAGTGCGCGCGGGCAACATCGCTGTTGTTGAATATTTCGATTTCATTAATGTAGGCTCGTTAAACATTCCTTTTGCCTTTCAGGTGGATGAGTTGACTTCGATATTTTTATTAATCATTACAGGTGTTGGATTTTTAATTCATGTATATTCTACTTCGTATATGCACGATGAAAAACCATATCATTTTGCCCGGTATTTTGCTTATCTCAATCTGTTCGTCTTTTCGATGCTGCTGCTGGTAGGGCGCCAACTTTGTGATCATGTTTATTGGTTGGGAAGGCGTTGGCTTGTGTTCTTATTTGCTCATAGGTTTTTGGTTTAAGAAAGAAGATTATACCAAAGCGGCATCAAAGGCTTTTATCATGAATCGCATTGGCGATTTGGCTTTTCTAATCGCCTTGTTTATGCTGATTAATAAACTTGGCACCGTAACTTTTAGCGAAATATTTACTACAGAAGCGTTAGCAAAACTTTCCAGCTTCGATATCACAATTATCACCACTTTATTATTTGTTGGCGCCACAGGCAAAAGCGCACAAATACCTTTATATACTTGGTTACCCGATGCGATGGCTGGCCCAACGCCTGTGTCTGCTTTGATCCACGCCGCAACAATGGTTACCGCCGGTATTTATATGATTGCCCGTAGCAACCTGATGTATTCCATGGCACCAGGCACTTTAAATTGCATTGCCATCATTGGTATTGCAACGGCTCTGTTAGCTGCAAGCATTGCCCTAAAACAAAATGATATTAAAAAGTATTGGCCTACTCTACCGTAAGCCAGTTGGGTTATATGTTTTTAGCATTGGGAACAGGTGCTTATGTAGCCGCAGTTTTTCATGTAATGACGCATGCTTTCTTTAAAGCATTATTGTTCTTAGGAAGCGGTAGTGTTATTCACGCCATGGGCGGCGAGCAGGATATGCGCAAAATGGGCGGCTTGTCCAAATACATGAAAATAACCAACATTACTTTTCTATTAGGATGTTTAGCTATCGCAGGTATTCCAGGCTTTTCGGGCTTCTTCTCAAAAGATGAAATACTGGCTGGAGCATTTGCCACATCGCCGGTGCTTTATGCATTAGGATTATTTGGTGCCTTGCTTACGGCTTTTTATATGTTCCGTTTGTATGCTACAACATTTAAAGGAAGTTTCCGTGGCTCGCACGAACAGGAACATCATTTGCATGAAAGTCCTGCTGCTATTACAATACCATTGATCATACTTGCTATACTTTCTGTAATCGCCGGTTATATTGGTGTTCCTGAATTTATTATGCATGGTGCGCATTCGTTGAAAGATTTCCTTCATCCGATTTTCGAACAATCTTATGCGATCTTACCAAAGCATGAAGTATCGCATAGCACAGAGTGGATATTAACGGGCGTTTCTTCTTTATTAATTATTACAATGGTGATTTTGGCCTGGACGAGGTACAGCAAGAAACCTGATATGGAAGAAGCGAAAGGCTTTGGTAAATTGTTACAGGAAAAATGGTATGTTGATGAAATTTACAACAGCATCATTGTAAAACCATTGAATGCTTTAGGAGTTTTCTTCAATAATATTTTTGAAACGAAAATAGTAGATGGAATTGTAAATGGTGTGGGACGCTTGGTGAATTATGGCGGACGCCAGTTACGTTGGTTGCAAAGCGGACAAACAGGTGCATATATTTTAATGATGGTATTAGGTGCATTGGTTGTATTTGCATTGCAGTTCTTTTTGAGAAAATAAGGCCCATCCCCAACCCTTCCCAAAGGGAAGGGGTTAGAACTTACAGAAATAAATGATTTTTAAAATTTAAAACCCATTTCCAAAAGTCCCCTTTGGGGGATTAGGGGCTGTATTATTTATGATCATATTGTTGTTAATATTAATTCCATTACTTAGCGGCATTCTTACTTTTTCATAAAGAAAGAAGCTGGTGCAAGAACCTGGTCATTACTGGCAGCCATCGCTACTTTTATTGTTGCTATACTCGCTTTTACCTGCTACAGCAATAATGCAGAAGCCTTGAGCTACAACGCAAGCTGGATGGGCATTTTAAATAGCAGCTTTGCTATTAAGGCCGATGGCATGGGCGCTATGCTTTGTATGTTGACGGCAGTATCTTTTCCATTGATATTTATTTCAACATGGACTACGGCTTATAAAAATGCTAAGAACTTTTTAGGTTTAATGCTATTAACCCAGGCCGGATTGATGGGCGTGTTTTTGGCAATGGACGCCTTACTGTTTTATTTCTTTTGGGAACTGGCTTTGATTCCTGTTTACTTTATCTGTTCGCAGTGGGGTAACGAAAGACGCATTAAAGTAACTTTCAAATTCTTCATTTACACTTTTGTTGGTTCGCTTTTAATGCTGATTGGTATTTTGTACATCTATTCAAAAACCAATTCTTTTGCAATTGAAGCTTTTTATAATTCAGCGCTAGATTCAAAACAGCAAATGTGGGTATTCTGGCTATTCTTTGTGGCTTTTGCTATTAAGATGCCTATATTTCCTTTGCATACCTGGCAACCTGATGCTTACGAGCAATCACCCACTGCTGCTACAATGGTATTAAGTGGTGTTATGGTAAAAATGGGTGTGCTGGGTTTATTGCGTTGGCTATTGCCTGTCTTGCCTATTGCTTCATACAGTTGGGGCGACACTGTATCTACAATGGCTGTAATCGGAATTATTTACGCTTCGCTGATTGCTTTTCAGCAAGATGACATGAAGCGTTTGGTAGCCTACTCTTCTATCGCGCATATCGGGCTGATGTGTATTGCTGTATTTGCAGAAACAAGAAGCAGCATACAGGGAACGATGTTACAAATGTTTTCTCACGGTATCAACATATTAGGCATGTGGATCATCGTAGAAATTATTGAAAGAAAATTTGGTACAAGAAAGATGAGCGAATTAGGAGGTATCGCGAAAAAAGCGCCGGCACTTACCATATTCTTTTTCGTGATCGCTTTCGCAAATATTGCATTACCGCTGACCAACGCATTTGTTGGCGAGTTCCTGATGTTTAATGGCATTTTAAGTTCTCCAATAACACATTATGGCATTGCATTTACAGTAGCGCCGGAACGGGTGTTATCCTTGGTGCAGTTTACACATTAAAAATGGCACGTAAAGTTTTCTTAGGCGAAACAAACAGTTTGACAGAACAAGGAACTGATATCGCTTTTCATGAGAAAGCAATATTGGGTATCATCGTAGTTACTATCATTGTGGCTGGTGTTTATCCGCAACATTTATTACATTCTTTCGAAGATATAACGAATTCAATTTTACATAAATCAGATGTGCTTCCTTTATTAAAACTGAAGCATTAAGCAATAAAGTATGAACGCATTAGTACTCTCTGCAATTTTTGGCGTTGTTATGATGTTTAGTGGCGTAGTGTTTAAAAGAAACGCGCCCATTAAAACTACAGGCATTATCGCAATGATTTTGCTGTTAATTGTTAATTGCATGGAAATGAAAAACATTAAACTTTTTAAGTTTGATGTTTCCGCTTTTATGGTTTTTGATGGCTACGCACTTTTCTTTAATTCCATCGCCATTTTTGCTACGCTGATTTACTTAATACTTACTTCAAATGAGATAGAAAAAGTAGGCCGCAACCTTGCCGACTATTTTGCATTGATCTTTTTCATTATAGCGGGTATTACTTTAACTACCAGTTTTAAATCATTATTGATACTTTTTTAGGAATCGAGATCATTTCTATTCCGCTTTACATCCTTACAGGTTCTGATAAAAAGAACCTGAAAAGTAATGAAGCCGCGCTGAAGTATTTTTTAATGGGATCATTTTCTACAGGCATTATGTTAATGGGCATTGCGCTCATCTACGGATCGCAGGGAACTTTTACTATTGATAAGATGAACTTTGCTTTGGAAACTAAACTGCCTAACCTTCATATTGCAGGTATGCTATTATTGCTGTTTGCGATGAGCTTTAAAGCATCTGTAGCTCCCTTCCACTTTTGGACACCAGATGTGTATGACGGAGCGCCAACCGTATTTACTTCCTTCATGGCTACCATTGTTAAAGCTGCCGTGTTTGTAGGTTTTGTTCGTTTATTTGGTGGTGCTTTTGGAAAACTGCAAGAAACCTGGTCGATATGGGTGGCGGTAATGATAGCTGCTACGCTGTTTGTCGGCAATATCACCGCAGTGTTTCAGCAAAGTGTTAAACGCATGCTTTCCTACTCAAGTATTGCGCAGGCAGGCTTTCTTCTTTTTGCGGTGTATGCAATGAACGATGCAGGCCGCGAAGGTTTGCTCATTTATTCAGCCGCTTACTGTTTGGCAACTATCGGCATTTTTGCAGTACTTAGCAAAATGACTGATTACAGCTTTGAAGGATTTAACGGATTAGCTAAGCATCAACCCGTGTTAGCATTTACCACAACAATCTGTCTTTTATCTTTAGCTGGCATTCCTCTAACTGCAGGCTTTCTAGGCAAATTCTATATGCTAAAAGCGGCCATTGCTACAGGCCACCATTTATGGCTGGTAATTTTTGCGGTGATAATGGCAGCCGTAAGTGTTTACTATTATTTCCGCGTTATACAAGCCATGTACTTTAAAGACGGACCCATGCAATCGGTTAAAGCCACAAGCTTTGAGAAATATACGCTAATGATTGTTTGCGCACTGATTGTTTTATTGGGCGTGTTCCCAAATATCTTTTTGAATTGGTTGTATTTTTGACCTGGATTTTTGGATTAATTAGATTTGCGGGATTGGGTAAGTGATGTGGTTGCATAAATTTTTCTTTATGTAGATGTTACAGACCCATTTTTATAGCGTGAAATCCCAACCCAATTAATCTGTAAATTTGCGATTATGAGGGACAAAAAGCTTTACATAATCGCAGGTTGTAATGGAGCTGGAAAAACTACTGCTTCATTTACTATTTTGCCCGAAATTTTGGATTGTAAAGAGTTTGTCAATGCAGACGAGATTGCGAAGGGCTTATCCCCATTTCAACCTGAAAAGGTTTCATTTGAAGCCGGGCGAATAATGCTAAAAAGGATTAATGAACTTTTGAGTAACAATGAAAGTTTTGCGTTTGAAACAACTTTAGCAACCAAAAGTTATAAAACTAAAATTCTTGAAGCAAGACAAAATGGTTACACGATAACATTACTGTTCTTTTGGCTTCAAAGTGTAGCATTAGCGAAAGAAAGAGTAAAAATAAGAGTTTGGGAAGGTGGACATAATATTCCGGATGACATCATTGAAAGACGATATTTTAAAGGGATAAAAAACCTGTTCGACCTTTATTTACCAATTATTGACGGTGCTTTTTTGTTCGACAATTCAAACGGGAAACATGAATTAATTGCCCAAAAAACTGTTGACAACCAACTAACAATTATTGATGAATTGAAGTTTAACCAACTAAATAAATATTATGACCACAGTTGAAAAACAAATAGAACTTCGTGATAAAATACTTTTGGGACTTGAAAAAGTTTATGAAAAACTATTAGAATTTAAGAAATCAAAAAATAGCGAACTCGTCGTTTTGCGCGACAACAAAATTGTAAGAATCAAACCCGAACAATTAAGTACATTGCCCAATAGCTAAGTTTTCGGGCTCATGAGAAAAGAAATGGATAAATATTTCAAATATAAATACGACGATTTATTCAATCCGATAATAAAAGCCCTTAAAGATTTGGGTGATTCTGGCTCTGTTACAGAAATTGAAGATGAAGTAATCAAAGTATTAAATTTAACAGAAGACGCAATTAACGAAATTCATAGAGAAAGTACTACAAAGCTCACATACAGACTTGCTTGGGCAAGAAATTATTTAAAACGATACGGGCTTTTGGAAAACTCATCAAGAGGTGTTTGGGCTTTAACTGAAGAAGGTCAAAAAATATCAGAAGTAAAAAAAGAGGAAGTAAAAAGATTTGTAGTAAAAAAAGATAAAGAAGAAAGACTTGAAAGGGTTGTAAAGTCAACTGATATAGAGAATACGAAAATTGAAGACAAGCCACAAGAAATTGAAGAATTTACTTGGCAAGACAAACTGTTAGAAAAAATCAGAACCATTGAACCTGCTCAATTTGAAAGACTTTGTCAAAGACTTTTAAGAGAACTTGGGTTTGTAAATGTTGAAGTAACTGGAAAATCAAATGATGGAGGAATTGACGGAAAAGGGATTATACGAATAGGAGAAGTCTTATCTTTTCACGTTGTTTTTCAAGCTAAAAGATATCAAGGAACTGTATCGCCTTCTATCATTCGAGATTTTAGAGGCGCGATGGATGGAAGAGCAGAGAAAGGTTTAATAATGACAACTGGAAGTTTTAGTAGAGAAGCTAAAAAAGAAGCTCAACGTGACGGTGCTAAACAAATTGACTTAATAGACGGTAATGAGTTTGCTGAAAAACTAAAAGATTTACGTTTGGGAGTAAATGTGGAACTTGTTGAAGAAGTAAAAATTAAATCCGACTGGTTCAAAAACTTATAATGCTCATGTTTCAGATGATAACACATCAAAAGTAAGGCCTTAAAAGAAAGAATATAATCCTGTTAATCCCTTAATCCAAAAAATCTAGATTCGCCAACTCGCGATGAATTTATAGGCTGCCATAAGCACTACAAATAAACTGTGCGACGCAACACTGACGCCACCTATTCCTCTGCTGGCTCAATAAAAATTTGCGTATCTTATTTTATGCCTTTAGCTTTATGCTTTAGGTTTTAATTAGCATGAAATTCAGCGACACCTTTCTTCTTGCTTTTCGTACCGTAAAAGGCAACACTTTGCGTACGGCGCTAACAGTGGCTATTATTGCTTTTGGCATCATGGCGCTGATTGGCATTATCACTGCTATTAAAGCGATGAACCAGAAGTTTACAGAAAGCTTTTCCAGCATGGGCGCTAATGCTTTTACTATCCGGTTTAAGGAAAGAAACATCCGCTTTGGCGGCGGCGGCGATGAACTTAAAGTTTCTAAAAAAGGAAAAAAGAAAAGAAATCTAACCTGGGCAGGTTTATTACTAAAGACGAAGCCGAATATTTTATCAGCAATTATAATTTTCCCGGGGCAGTTACCGGTGTTTCTGTTTTTGGCAACCGCAGCAATACGGTTTCTTTTGCAGATAAAAAGACAAGCCCCAATGTGATGATGTTTGGCGGCGACGAAAAATACCTTGACCTGAACGGCTATACCATTTTAAGCGGGAGAAATTTAACCTTACAAGAAGTTAGAAGTGGACAAAATGTTTGCATACTGGGTTATGATGTGGCAAAGAAATTTTTTGATGAGGCCCCCAATAAGGCTGTTGGCAAAAGTATCCGCATCAACAACCTTCCTTATCTTGTGTTAGGCGTTTTGGATAGCCGGGGTTCTACTTTTGGTTTTAGCCGGGATAATATGGCCATTATTGGTTACCGAAATATGGCTAAAAATTTTGCAGGAAGCAATGCATCTTATGTGTTGGCCATAAAAGTTGATGACATTAATAAAATGAATGAGGCAATGGGTGAAGCCGAAGCATTATTTAGAGGGGTTAGAAAAATCGGGATTAAGGAAGAAAGCAATTTTGTGCTGGACAAAAGCGACAGCAGAGTAGAAGAGGCAATGAACGTTACCAGTAGGTTACGATTAGCTGCTATGGTTATTGGTTTGGTAACTTTATTTGGAGCTGCAATAGGTCTGATGAATATCATGCTGGTAAGCGTGGCAGAACGTACTAAAGAAGTGGGACTTATTAAAGCCATCGGCGGGAAAAGCACGGTAGTAAAAAAACAGTTTTTGTTGGAAGCTGTTATTATCAGCGTTTTGGGTGCCATATTCGGAATTATATTGGGTGTGCTTGTTGGCAACAGTTTTGCCATCGTTTTGGGGACAGGGTTTGTAGTTCCCTGGAATTGGGTTTTATATGGAATTTTAATATGCAGCGCCGTTGGGTTGCTGGCAGGATTATACCCCGCCGTTAAAGCAGGAAAACTGAATCCGATAGAAGCGCTGAGGTATGAGTAGTTGTAGGAAAGTTGGTAGTTGACAGATGACGGTTGACAGATGACAGAATATTCGACGTTTGCCATATTTAAATTGGGATTTTCTAACATACCAATTGCCAAAATAATCGCTTTTAAATAGATGTAAATAATTTCGCTTTTCAACACTATCATCTATCATCTGCCATCTGTCAACTTTCCCTAAACAATCCTTATATTTGTACCTTATCTAAAAAAATATTTATCTACTTATGGCTGAGGAGATAGAAGATTTTGACGCCGATTTGGCCGGGGAACAAGGGAAAGATCAGAAAACAGGTTGGTTCCGCAGGATCAAAAAAGGCATATTAACAAAGACATCGGAAAAGAAAGAAACGCAGGAAGGACTTTGGACCAAATGTCCGGAGTGCAACTATATATCCACTTTTGCAGAGTTGAAAGAGCAGCTTTATGTATGCCCTAAATGTGAGTATCACCACCGGCTGAACAGTTTTCAATATTACGAGGTTCTTTTTGATAATAACGAATACGAAGAGTTATTTACTAATATTAAAAGTAAAGACCTGCTTGGCTTTACAGATCTTAAACCTTATAAAAAAAGGTTGGAAGACATTTGGTCTAATACTAGTTTGAATGATTCCGTTAGAGTGGCTGTTGGCAAAGTAGATGGTGAGAAGATCGTGATCGCCGCTATGGATTTTGAGTTTATCGGCGGCTCTTTAGGAAGTGTGATGGGAGAGAAATTTGCACGGGCGGTAGACTATTGCATCAAGCATAAGCTACCCTATATGATGATCAATAAAAGTGGCGGTGCACGTATGATGGAAAGCGCATTTTCGTTAATGCAAATGGCTAAAACCAGCGGCAAACTGTCTCAATTAAGCGACGCTAAGTTGCCTTATATATCATTGCTTACCGATCCAACTTTTGGCGGTGTTTCCGCCTCATTCGCTATGCTGGGCGATTTGAATATTGCTGAACCCGGCGCTCTTATTGGCTTTGCCGGTCCTCGCGTTATCAAAGAAACCATTAAAAAGATCTTCCTGACGGTTTTCAGCGAAGCGAATTTTTGCTGGAGCATGGCTTTCTTGATTTCATCGTTAACAGAAAAGATCTGAAAGAACGAATCGGCACAGTAATCAGGTTATTCAGAAATTAATTATTGTCCCGGCTGTAGTGCAGATGGCGTCGGTATTGCGTCGCACTCTTGTGCTGTTGAATATATCCGGACAAAACCAGCGTCAGCATTTTTACCTTTTAATATTTTACATTTATAATTAATCATTGGCTTCTCCCACCATCTCCATAAAAAATCGTTCCGCCTTTCATGAGTATTTTATAGATGATACTTATGTGGCTGGTATGGTATTGTTGGGTACCGAAGTAAAGTCGCTGCGTGAAGGCCGCGGCAGTTTCAATGATAGCTATTGCATCATACATAAAGGAGAGCTTTGGTTGAAAAGCCTTCATATTTCTCCTTATTCTCACGGAACGGTCAATAACCATGACCCGGACAGGGATAGAAAACTATTACTTCAAAAAAGAGAAATCAGAAAGATCCAGGCAAAATTGAAGGAAAAGGGCTACACATTGGTGCCTCTTAAAATCTTCATGAACGACCGAAATTTTATCAAAATAGAAATAGGCCTCGGCAAAGGAAAAAAACTTTACGACAAACGTGAAAGCATCAAACAAAAAGATGTAGAACGCGAAATGAAACGCTTTCTTAAGTAACACCGTTGCGCATAACTTCAACTTCCTTTGTCTGGCAATACTGACAGCATAAAATGAAGTTTTTAATAACAATTATTCTTACAGGACTTTTATTTCCGGCAGCGCTTCAGGCGCAGTTTACAGACAGTACAACAAAATTTTTGAAATTAGCATCCGGAGGTTCTATCAATAAAACAAAAGACGGTGCAAACTATCTTTTCAATAATAATGTACAATACAGTATTAAAAAGAAGCGAACTCAATTAAACTCTACCGGTACCTGGATCTACGGCATGTCGCCGGACAGGCTTACCAATAACGACTTTACTCTTTCAAGCAACGTAAACCTGTACAGGCATTTTCCAGAATTTTATTATTGGGGAATATTAAATTACACAACCAGCTACTCGCTGAACATTAAACATCAGGGTCAGGCAGGCATTGGTGTTGCGTATAATTTTTTGAATAAACCAGATTTATGGTTGAATGTAAGCAACGGATTTATTGGTGAATTAAGCAGGATTATACAAGGCGATACAACCACCATCAACTACCAAACAATAAGAAACTCTTTGCGCGTACAGTTTATGTTTAAGCTTGGGGATCGCTTCACTTTCAAAACCGGAAACCTTTTTCAACCTTCCTTAGAATATATCAGTGATCATACCATATCCAGTGATTCGGAATTTACATACCAGCTATGGAAAGGACTTAATTTAAATACAAGGTTGATATATAATAAGAACAGCCGAACGGAAAAAGAAAACCTGATTCTTACATATGGTGTAGGTTATCAAAGATATTTTTAGATTGACTTATAATTCAAACTCTATAATTTCCTCTTTCCCAATGAGGTAATCTTCCAACTGCAACAGTTTTTTGGTTCTGATCGTTACATCCAGAAATATATACACTTTTTCGTCCTTCACTTTAAACTTACGCTCTTCAAACTTACTGGCAAAGCGGCCAATACCCTGAATTATCTCATCCCTGTGAGATGCAAGGTCTTTATCAATGCAGATCATTAACAGCCTGCTTAATTTAGCACTCGGAAAGATCTTATTGAACCAACTCCCAAAATAGGTCATCAATAAAGCCAGACACAAAAATGTTATAGCCAACCACACTTCTCCAAAACCAACCGCCATACCAACAGCAGCAGCAACCCATATAACGCTGGCAGTTGTAAGCCCCGAAACAGTAATGCCATCCTTAAAAATAACACCTGCACCCAAAAAGCCAATACCACTTACAATATACGAAGCAATACGGGCCGCATCGGTATATTCATTACCAATTTTTATTGATAAAATCGAGAACAGGCAGGAGCCAATACAAATTAGTGTGATCGTCTTCAGACCTGCAGCCTTGTCCTTCAACTCTCTTTCAAGCCCCAAAACGATACCTGCTCCAAGTGATATCAAAGCTTTATATAAATCCGTTATTTCCCAATATTCAAACATCGTATAAAGATATTTTATTTGAATGATAGTTCATGGTTGATGGTTCATGTTCGATAGACCATTAGCCATCGATACTGTCAACTGTCATCTCTCATCTGTCAAATTCTTAAAATAATTCCTGCTGTGGCGACTCGCTATCTTTTGTTTCAACCCATTCCATTACAACGCTTTTGGTAAAATCAGTAAGCTTCGCCCCTACTGCTTTCCAGCCCATTACATCGGTTACTTTGGCCAGTTTAAACTTCGCACTATGCACTTGGTCCCCACGCCCACTTTGCACCTGCAATACAGGCTCAGCCGACGTTGTAACACATTCCAAATAATTACCATCGCCCTCTTTAATAAACAAAAATTTATTCCGAAGTGTGGTTGTTTCTATTTTAAAACGTTTTACATTGAATTGCAGTTGCTTCATATCTGCATAAACCGCAGTAACGATTCTTTCAGAATCGTAACGTTCTATCAATAATACTTTTTCTGGATCGAATTTCTGCGTCATTTCCTGATCAGTTATTTCGTAATGCCCGTCGCTGTAAATTACCAGCAACTGGTCGGCCGGCTCAAACATGCCTAAATAACCGCCTTTCTCATCTGTGTTTAAACGTCCGAACTTATCATCAAACCAAAGCTTTTTACCGCTTAAAGTGGCGCGGCCTGCTTCTTTAAACTTCACCGATTTAATGGCATATTTAGAAACCTGATTCCCCATGCTGCTGCGGCCTTTAATAGCCAACTCTTCAAAATAAAAGTCCAGCTCCTTAATACGCGCCGAACTATTAGGACTCAAAATAATTTTCACAACTTCCGCCTCACCGTTTGGATTTACTGTAAAATAATGAACCTTACTTTTTTCATCTCCCTTTGTAAGATCATATACTTTGTCTCTGGTAATACCTGTAACATTAAATCTTTTGGCATAACTAACGCCCGTCTTACCATCTGCATATATCATATTGTAAGTAGTTCGTTCATCACCTTTTAGAAACACCGCAACATGAATAATATCTTTACCCACAAAAGTTTTATCTGAGATTTTAATCACCTTCATAATGCCACGCTTGGTAAACACAATAATATCATCCAGGTCAGAACATTCAAACAGCAATTCATCTTTCTTCAAACCCGTACCAATAAAGCCTCCCGAGCGATCAGCGTACAATTTAGTATTAGCAATCGTTACATGCTTCGCCTCAATAATCTCAAATTGTTTAATCTCTGTTTTACGTTCGCGGCCTTTGCCAAATTTCTTCAACAGGTTTTCAAAATAAGTAATCGCATATTCTACCAGGTGCGCCAAATCGTGTTTAACACCTTTGATTTCACTTTCCAATCCTTTGATCTGTTCATTCAGTTCATCAATGTCCAAACGGTAGATACGGCGAACAGGCTTTTCAGTTAATTTTAAAATATCCTCACGAGTTACATCTCGTTTTAATTTCTTTTTAAAGGGATCAAAAGCCTTGTCAATTGCGGCTATTACTTTATCCCATGTATCATGCTTCTTTTCAAGTTCTTTATATATCTTTTCTTCAAAAAATATTTTCTCTAAAGATGTGTAATGCCATTTTTCGTTAAGCTCGGCCAGTTTTATTTCCAGCTCTTTTTGTAGCAAGTCTTTAGTATTATCAACCGATATTTTTAGTAAATCCTGAACTGTCAAAAACCTCGGCTTCTGCTCTACAATAACACAAGCATTAGGCGATATCGAAATCTCACAATTTGTGAACTTGTACAAAGCATCAATGGTAATGTCAGAAGATATTCCTGCGGCAAGGTCAACTTGTATTTCAACATTTGCCGCCGTGTTATCTGTAACTTTTTTGATCTTTATCTTTCCCTGATCGTTGGCTTTTACTATCGACTCGATCATTTGGTCGGTAGTAACGCCATAAGGCACGCTTTTAATTAGCAGCGTTTTCTTATCGGCTTCTTCAATGTGGGCACGCACTTTTACTTTACCGCCACGTTTACCCTGATTATAATCGGCTACATCAATCATTCCACCCGTTTGAAAATCGGGGAACAACTCAAACTTTTTACCTTTTAAATATTTGATAGACGCATCAATCAACTCACAAAAATTGTGTGGTAATATTTTGGTAGAAAGCCCTACCGCAATACCTTCCGCACCGTGTGCTAACAATAGCGGGAACTTCATTGGAAGTGTAACCGGCTCATTATTACGGCCATCGTAACTTAATGCCCACTCGGTAGTTTTAGCGTTGAAAGCCACTTCCAGCGCGAACTTGCTCAAACGCGCTTCAATATACCTTGATGCTGCAGCATCATCGCCTGTTTCCACATTTCCCCAGTTACCCTGCGTGTCGATCAGCAAATCTTTTTGACCCATATTCACCAGCGCATCCCTTATGCTCATATCACCATGCGGATGGTATGACATTGTCTGTCCCACAATATTAGCAACCTTATGCAAACGCCCGTCATCCATTTGCTTCATCGCATGCAGAATGCGGCGCTGCACGGGTTTCAGCCCATCTTCAATAGCCGGTACCGCACGCTCCAATATTACATAAGATGCATAATCCAGAAACCAGGTTTTAAACTGGCCTTGCAAACCACTTCCATCACTATGTTCAATATTATCTACAATTTCTTCTTTCATTTGTCTGAACCTTGATTTATAAGATTTATTTGATTATGATGATTAATCAATTTTTATGCTACGTGAAGCGTCCTCGCTTCACATTTATATGCTGTCGCCTCTTGGCGACTATTTCCTTTTATATTTATTATTGTGGAATCATCAGTCAACATAACTCAACGATTTTGCGTCGCACTCTTGTACTGTTGTACATTACTCATCCTACATATTCTTCGCAACCAGAAGCTTCGCATCCGGCCATTAACATTCAGCCCCTTCGGGGCTGCGCCCAAGTCTTATTCGTCTTTCTTTACAACCACATTAAACTATCTTTAACTTTTCAAGCTATCGCTTATTATTGCTATTTGCCTACCAGTTACTCGCCATTAACCTACTTGCCTTTCCCCTTGCCAATCTCTCCCAAATGCGTAAAGCCAAAACCTTTTTCATACTTTAATCCATACCCAGCTATCCTGTCAAATGACGCGTGACCGAATAATACAACGCCGATTTGCTGGGCCAGTCCATTGCTCAAATAAATGCCAGTCAAAAAAATAATGATCGCAATTCCCTTATGATGAAAAAAGTTATACAAAAATGCACCAACTTTGTTATTAATCAGGTAGCCGAGCATGCTTATGTCTGGCCCTAACAATAACAACAAATACCAGAACCATGGCGCATCGCTATTCCATAAAAGAAAGATGCTTAATAAAAGCATCGCCAATTCCTCTAATTTTAATAATAGCTTCATTTATATAGTTGCCTTTTCAAGACCTCCGAGGTTTTAAAAACCTCGGAAGTCTTGCCACATTATTGTTCCGTTTGCACTTCAGCAGTATTTGCTCCTGACTGCTTCAAAGCACCAGCCAGTTTTATATCAAAAGATTTCCAGTCTTTATTAATGTCTCCTTCTGTGATGACTTCGCCTTTCTGTATTAAGATTTTTATACGCCACATTAAAAACACATCGCCGGTTTTAACCTTCATGCGGTTTAACGTGTTTTGTAATACCCGCGATGCTTTCTGCCATTCACCGGTTATATTTTTTAGAATTTCTGCATCATAAAAATCGTTACCCTTACTAACGATTTTTTTGCCACCTTCTAATATCCTTACCATCGCATTTTCCTGAGTCAGCTTGTTCCATTCATCCGGGTCAACTTCGTACTCGCTCAACGTAATAGGTCTTGCTAATTTTTTTGCTTTCAAAAATTCTGATGGTTGAATTTCGCTCAACCATGAAGGATAAAATATTTGTCCTTTTTCATTGATGAACGGAAGATTGTTCATGTATAACACATGCACCCTTCCCTGAAATTCGCGCAGTTGTGGCATTAGCCAATAATATCCGCACACATCATGCTGATTTTGCCCCATCCATATCCACGCTTCTTCTTCTTTATTTTCCTGAAGTGCTTTAATCAGATTGTGAACCGTCAGTTTATCATCAACCAAATCAGACTGCTCTTTGTAAGGCGAATTTTCCAGCAACTGATTCCACCAATCCCTGCGCTGTTGGTAGCCTTCTGTTTCGTAAATGCCGGCAACAGGCCCTACTGCATAATCATCTTTAATTTGTATAACGCTACCGGCAAGGCTTTCATCCAGCTCCTGCACTTTTTGCATTAATTCAATTTCTGCTTCGTTAAAAACAATATGTATCATCCTTAAATTTCTAATCTTAAATTTTAAATTTCTAATATTTGCCGAGAATTAATAGGCTCAGTTATATTCATCAGTTGAAGTGAGTGACACAAGACCGACGCCATTTGTTCGTCAGTTGGTCACCAAATTAATCCTTTCTGATTTTTACCGCCAGAAACAAATAATTATTAGCAGCCGCAATCACTTCATAGTTTATATAAAAACTATCCGCAAATATTTGAAATGCACGGAATTCATGCGTTGGCACGGCAAACTCGTCGAACATAATAATATCACCATCGTTCAAAAATCTGTACAGCTGAGATAAAGCAAATATGGTTGCAGAAAATAAATCCGCATCCATGTGAATCAGTTTTCGGTTTTCGCTTTTGTACTGATCCAGAAAAGGGATCAAAGTGTCCTGAAACAATCCTTTGTAAAATGTGGCGCGTGGGTCGGTAACCCCTATCGATTCAAGTGATGCGGCCATTTCCCCTTTACCAAATGGGCCAAATGCCTCGGGTAAGCCTTCAAATGTGTCGAACCCAAAAAAATTGGAAGCTTCGTGCTGTTGATGTTGCAGCCACCAACGAAAGGAAGAGCCGGAAGAAACACCAAATTCTATGTAATCGATCGGAACCTGTGCCAGGCCTTGTTTTTCTAATACGCTTTTATATAAATTGATCCGCCTGCTGTAATCCCAGCTTTGCTGATACCAGTCGTTGTAGCCAGTAACTGCATTGTCATTGCGCCACTTGCTTAGCTTGCTCATGTAAGCTAAATTCAACAAACCTCCTTCCAACGAACCTGCAATATGGTGCAGGTTCCATTTCATAAAAAGCGATTTTGACTTTCGTATCAGGTCTAATTTATTCAAAGAAAATTGATTTATTTTTTATTTAACAGATGGTTCGGCAAGCTCACCATGACAAGCATACTTGTCAACTATGCCACAGCTTGTTCAGCAACCTCCTGCGATTCAGCAGCTGCAATATCTTCTTCCTTATCAATTTCAACAACCAGATTATTGATAATAAATTCCTGCCGCTCCATTGTGTTTTTACCCATGTAATATTCCAACAATTGCTGAATATGATCGCCGTGTTCCAATCGCATCAATTGCTTGCGCATGTCGGCTCCAATAAACTGGGCAAACTCATCGGGACTAATTTCTCCCAAACCTTTAAAGCGCGTTACTTCCGGCTTGCCCGATAATTTTTTCATAGCCGTCTTTTTTTCTGTTTCGCTGTAGCAATAAATTGTTTCTTTTTTATCGCGCACGCGGAACAAAGGCGTATCTAACACATACACTTTTTCCTGCTTTACCAAATCCGGGAAAAATTGCAAAAAGAAGGTCATAATGAGCAGGCGAATGTGCATCCCATCCACATCGGCATCGGTTGCAATTACAATATTATTGAAACGCAAACCATCCATTCCTTCTTCAATATTTAGTGCATGTTGCAATAAATTAAACTCTTCATTTTCATACACAACTTTTTTGGTAAGACCGAAACAGTTTAAAGGTTTACCACGCAAGCTAAATACAGCCTGCGTTTCAACGTTTCTTGCTTTGGTGATAGAACCGCTGGCACTGTCTCCTTCCGTTATAAAAATGGTTGTTTCCGCTTGCTTTGCAATGATCTCTTCTTTATTCTTTGCAGGAGGTTCTTCGTTTAAATGATAACGGCAATCGCGCAATTTTTTATTGTGAAGATTGGCTTTTTTAGCACGCTCGTTGGCCAGCTTTTTTATACCTGCAAGATCTTTTCTTTCACGCTCGCTTTGTTCAATACGCTTCTTCAACGCATCAGCAATTGTTGGATTTTTATGCAGGTAATTATCTAATTCGCGGGAAATAAAATCACCCACGAACTGTCGCATACTTGGGCCATTGATGTCTACATTTTGTGAACCCAATTTTGTTTTGGTCTGACTTTCAAAAACAGGTTCCACCACGCGAACACTAATCGCGGCTACAATTCCTGTTCTTATATCTGAGGTATCATAATCTTTTTTATAAAACTCACGAACGGTTTTTACAAAAGCTTAGGCCAGTCTGCACCACACCGTCATTACTGTAACCTTTAAAATCTTTTTGGGGCCAAATCGGAGGAGAAATGCGCCCCCAGTGGTTTGTTCGGCCACCAAGCATTCGTGCTCTAAACCATTCCCATTCCGTTCAGGAAGCGCGTAGGGCTCACCTTCGATTCCCATCCACCATAGCAGGCATCAAAATCTCCGGAATAGCCTGTATTTGCGTGGCGCGCGTCCGCGACGGGCGAATCCATGGATTTTTTAACTGGAAAATTTCTTTTTGAGGATCATTACATGGGACCAGCTTCAACATACATACACTCAATCCTGCATTAGCAAGTACGTAGCAGCCATTCCGCTCCAGCTCCAGATCCTACTATCACTACGTCGTACTTTTGGTTGCTTTTTTAATTTGTAAATCGGCCATTTAGCAAAGTTATTTTTTTCGAGAATTAAAGATACAATGATACAACGATGAAATAAAAATGCAAAATCTATTTTAAAATTTTGGCAAAATGATCATAATCATTAAACTTTGGGGAACAATCAGGAGTTAATGTGCAAGCAGGTCTTCGTTATTTTTTGTGTTCTTATTGATTATTATCATTGCTTTGTTTGCTTATTTTCTTGGAAAGAAGGAGAGTGCCTCGAAAACAGTCGACAATGTAGTAATGAACGATGTTTTGATCAAGCAGATCGCTGAACTTTCGGCTTTGGAAGTTCAGGGCAATGCGAGTATTAAAAGCAGTAATATAAAAGACGATGGTAGTGTCTCTGACAATTTTAAGAAATTGTTTATGGAAAGAACCTTTAATATTTCAGTACCTTACGTTGCAAAATATGGTATCAATCTGAATAATCAGAAAATAAATATTGAAGAAAAGAATAAGCAAGTATATATCGTTTTACCCAACCCAAGCTGCTTAGCTATGAACTTTTGAATAGATCAAGTGCCGCATCCCGCAAAGGTTTTTTTTTTTTTTTTTTTTGAAACAAGCGACGAGGAAGCTTACAATAAACTGATGCAGAAGCTGTATACGCAATCTAAAAGCTCAACTTGAAGCCAACACGGGTTATCAACAACAATCGAAAGAGAAAATAAGAAAAATAATACAGGATTATTACGCTCCTCTAAATTTTAATGTGGAAGTTACATTTGTAAGTGACCTTAAAAGCAGGGTAGTGGATGAACAACGACAATAACAACTAATAGTGGTATTTTTAAAATCGAATTTTATTTATTTATCAACTTTACACGCAGTATGAAAAAAATCTTTTCAATTCTCGTAGAAATTTTATCAGGAATGCAGCCGTAGTTGGAGCCGGTGTAACCATTGTGCCAAGAAGTGTGCTTGGAAGGCGTGGCTTTGTGGCACCCAGCGATAAATTGAACATAGCCGGTATTGGCGCAGGCGGCAAAGGGGAAAGCGATATAGCCGAAATGGCAAAAAGCCCCCATGTAAATATTGTAGCCTTGTGTGATGTAGACGACAGGCAGGTTGTTAATTCTCGTAAGAAGTTTCCCAAAGCAAATTATTACAAGGACTTCAGAGAAATGCTACAAAAAGAAAAAAACAATATTGATGCATGTACCATTAGTACGCCTGATCATACTCATGCTGTAGCCACTTTTAGCTGCCATGCAATTAGGGAAACATGTGTACACGCAAAACCTTTAACGCATGATATTTATGAGGCGCGTATTTTGGCACAAGCTGCTAAAAAATATAAAGTAGTTACTCAAATGGGTAACCAGGGCGCTTCTGGAGATGGAGTTAGACAATCAAAAGAAATTTGCGAAGCAGGTATAATTGGAGATGTTTATGAAGTGCACGCCTGGACTAATCGCCCGATATGGCCACAGGGTGTTCCAAAGCCTACAGGCAACCATCCTATACCGAAAGAACTTGACTGGAATCTTTGGCAAGGCACTGCGAAAGCCGATGATTACAACCGGCTTATGTACCCTTTAACTGGCGCGGTTTCTGGGCTTATGGAACAGGTGCATTAGGCGATATGGCTTGTCATATTATGGATCCGATATATCGTATTCTACCGATTTTATATCCCGAATCTGCAGAGTGTAGTATCGCCAATCAGTGGACAGGTATGAACCAACTTGCCAATAATAATTTTAGTTGTCCAACTTCTCTTCATCATTCACCTGGTATATCCAAGATTAGATAAAAAAGGAAAAATAAACGATATCCTGGTATGATGGAGGTTTATTGCCTCAAAGGCCAGAAGAGTTATTAGCAGACGAAGAACTGGGCAACTGGGATGGCGGTTGCTTATTTGTTGGAACAAAAAGGCAAATTGTTGATGGATTGTTATGGTGCTAAGCCACGGTTGTTACCAACAAAGGTGATGAAGGAAACAACAATGCCTAAGGCAACTTTAAAGCGCGTACCCGAAGGGCATTATTTGCAGGTGGGTAAACGCCTGTATAGTTGAAGTTATGGAAAAGGTGAAACCAGCTCTCCGTTTGAATATGCGGGTCCGTTCACTGCAGCCTTTTAATGTGGGTAATCTGGCCATTAGAAAAGTGCGATGTATATGGATCCAACTGTCCGGATGGGGTAAAGATCCATTTACTGGTCGTAAAAAAATTACTGTGGGATGCCGAGAATATGAAGGTTACCAACTTTGATGTTGCCCCAACCAATTTGTGAAGAGAGAATACAGGGATGGTTGGGGCATTTTAACGTTGTAATCTATCGTTTTTATAAATACTTATTTAATCTCCCGTTGCAAAGCGGGAGATTTTTTTTATTGTAAAAATAAAGGCTGTCCATAATTGACAGCCTTTAACAATATTATGATTACCTGAAATAGTTACTGTTTTAAATAATAAGCTTTTTTTGATCATCACCAGTAGTTTGTACCACGTTTTTAACAACAGGTTTTTGGGCCTACAGTTACTTCGGATGCTTCTGGAGCGGCTAATTGAGCTAAAGTAGGCGCGATAACTAAAGAAACGATCGACATTAGTTTGATCAGGATATTATCGACGGGCCTGATGTATCTTTTAATGGATCACCAACTGTGTCACCTGTAACTGATGCTTTATATGGTTCAGAGTTTGTAATACATGACGCCATTAATTTCGACACCTTTTTCGAAAGATTTTTTCGCATTATCCCACGCACCGCAGGGCATTATTTTGAAACATTCCCAATAATACACCACTAACAGTGGCACCAGCCAGGAAGCCTCCAAGCGCTTCAGCGCCGAGGCTCAAAAGAAACCCCATTACCAAAGGGAGAAATAATAGCTATAGTCCTGGAACGATCATCTTTTAATAGATGCTTCGGTAGATATTTCAACATTACTTTATCATATTCGGGTTTTCCGGTACCTTCCATAATTCCGGGAATAGTTCGGAATTGCCGCTTCACTTCTTCCACCATCGCCATTGCGGCTTCACCTACAGCACGAATGGCCAAAGCTGAAAACAGGAACGGAATCATAGCGCCAACAAATAAGCAGGCCAGTACATTAGCTTTGTAAATATCAATTCCATCAATACCCGCAACACCAACAAAGGCAGCAAATAAAGCAAGTGTAGTTAACGCTGCCGAAGCGATGGCGAAGCTTTTTCCAGCAGCCGTAGTGTTTCCAACTGCATCCAGTACGTCTGTTTTTTCACGTACGTCTTTTTGGCAGTTCGCTCATTTCTGCAATACCGCCAGCGTTATCTGCTATTGGTCCAAAAAGCGTCAATCGCTAATTGCATAGCTGTTGTAGCTTATCATCGTTGCGCCGCAATGGCAACGCCATATAAAACCGGCACAGGCAAACGAGCCCCAAATACCACCAGCCAAAACAAGAATGGGTAAGAAAGTTGACTCCATACCGAGAGCCAAACCTCCAATTACATTAGTTGCGTGGCCGGTTGAAGATTTTTTAATGATCCTGTTTACAGGGCGCTTGGCTCATCGCAGTGTAGTATTCAGTGATGATGCTATTAGCGCACCAACCAGTAAACCTACGCCAATCGCGCCTAATACACCATATTTTGTAAAGACAAAACCTTCGCAGTTCCATTTTGATCCGGTAATAGCCAAAGTACAAGACCTATACAGATGCTAAAAGCCTGTAAGTATCATTGATCCCCAATTGCCCATGTTCAAAGCCTTCTGAACGGTTTGAGTTGTAATACTTGCAGTCTCACTTGATCCTAACGAACAATGTACCAATTATAGAAAGTAATATTCCAACACCAGCAATCAGCATGGGTAATATAATAGAGAGAACCCTTCTAAGGCATCGTTTGCGCTTTAATATATTGATCTGTTGCCCTAATACAATTGTTGCGAGAACAGTAGCGACATAAGAACCGAATAAATCAGCACCCATTCCTGCTACATCTCCTACATTGTCGCCCACATTATCAGCAATAGTTGCAGGGGTTGCGAGGATCATCTTCCGGTATACCGGCTTCAACTTTTCCTACCAAATCAGCGCTCTACATCAGCAGCCTTGGTATAAATAATTCCACCAACACGAGCAATAATGCAATTGATTCTGCTCCGAGAGAAAACCCAGTCAATACCTCAATGGTCTGGATCATTTCTGCAGAGTTTAAAGATGCACCCGAGCGAAATAATGTTTGGAATATGATGTACAGCCCGCCCAGGCCTAAACTGCCATGCCCGCAACACCAACGCCCATAACAGCACCACCGCCAAATGAAACATTTAATGCTTTTTTTAAGCTGCTTCGTGCTGCGTGCGCTGTACGCACATTTGCTAAGGTGGCAGAACGCATTCCTATATAACCGGCCAGTGCACTTAGAACTGCACCTATCACAAACGCTACAGAAATAAGCCAATGTGAATGTGGATTTGTTTGTGCTAATACCGCCAGCAATATACCAACTACTATTACGAAATATGCCAATATTTTCCATTCTGCTTTTAGAAAAGCCATAGCACCTACACTAATATAGTTGCTGATCTCTTTCATTCTCGGTGTACCGGCATCTTGCTTCGAAACCCACTTAAATTTAAAAATACGTGTACAGTAAGCCAATGATGGCCATCACGGGAACCAGATAAATGATGTGTTGCATATAATTATAAATCCTGTCTATTTTGGCAAGGTTGCAAATATAAGTGAAGCAATTAAATTGTTATGGTTTATTTCGATGTAACAAAAAGAAGGCTTTCGTTTAATTAATTTTAGCTTAAACCTGGCATGTTTATATTTCTTCGAACTGAATTCTGTTTTTTTTAATTTCGTTAAAACCGGGTCATATACCTCCTTTATTATGGGTATATGAAGGCCTGTAATGTTTATTTTGTTTTTGATTATCAATTCGGTAGCAATGGCTAATGGGAATCCTACTGTTTTGGCCATGGCTGTATTTTGATCTTCATCACCTTTCACAATCATACAGCTTTTTATTGATTTTTTTGTATTATTCAATTTATAGTCAATTTCGTGCAGCATTACGATCATGTCTTTATCATGCTTATTCAA
Source organism: Paraniabella ginsengisoli (assembly GCF_022513635.1). Taxonomy (GTDB): domain Bacteria; phylum Bacteroidota; class Bacteroidia; order Chitinophagales; family Chitinophagaceae; genus Niabella; species Niabella ginsengisoli. The sequence goes on from NZ_JAKWBL010000003.1 coordinate 440,763, forward strand.
CTTCAGCTTTGTTTCCAAAAGATGTTGAAGAATTGTTGCCGAAGACGAGGATACGGACTTGGGAATTATTATTTCATCGTCAATGCCTAAGTATGAAAACAGCTGTTTAATGAGTTCCTGGTCAGCTGGCTCAACACTTTGGGCAAGAAAACCTGAAAAACTGTTCACTTGTGCGAAACGCTTTAAAGAATAGATAAGCCAATCTACAGACCGCATATTCTCAAAATCTGGCAATATTGAAACGTCTGTCAATCCTGCTTTGGCAATATTGTACCATCCTTTTGCAAAAATCAGGATGCCTGAGTGTTGTTCTGATAAATGTATCTGCTTCTTCAAGTCCATACAATGTTGCGTAAGCAGAAGAATCACGATTGGGATAAAAGGCATATTGGCCTAAACCAGGAACCAACACTTCGTCGCAATTTTTAAATATGTCGGGGTAAACAATGTTTTTAAAATTCCCATTCTGCTTAAAAGAGGCACCTGTTTTTCCTGCATTTACAACATTGGCGGGGTTCCATGTTATTTTTATAATGCCAGGGATTATCATCATTTTCAGGTGCTATTAAACCTCCACCAATGAGACTTAAAACTGGTGATCGCTCCACCTTCTGCATGAATATTATCGATCAGCAGCATGGCACTCATATGATCTATTCCCGGATCGAGCCCCATTTCGCATAAAAAAAAGCCCGTTTTGCTTAATATCATTATCAAGTGCTTTTACTTTTTCATCGAGGTAAGAGGCCGTCAGTAAATTTTTTCTTACAAGCCACACAATCATACGCTACTAAATGATGCAGATTTGGTGGCAACATAGAAATTATAATGTCAGCACTTTGTATTGCTTGTTTTCTTTCCTCATTATTATTGATATTAAAGGAAAGAGCTCTTGCATTGGGGTGGTTTTTTATTTTGATCGAGCTAATTGTATATCTGCATCTACTACCGTTACTAACCAATCATTTTTTGCTGATTGGGAGATAAGATGGCTTATTAAAACTGTGGCTGATCTTCCTGCACCGAAAATAAGAATATGATGTGTGAGTAGGTCAATAGTCAATGGTTAATGGTGAATTGTATTTTTCATGATTTAGCGGCGACTATTTTGTTGATGTATAATCGGGACACGATAAACCGAGCGTGGCAACGAAGCTGATAGTAGCACCATAGCTGGTCCACAAAAAAAAAAGCTACCATTAAGGTAGTTTAATTATTTGAAAAGCAAGTATGCTACTTCTTTTTTTGGATTTCGATTTCGGATTTTTTTGCGAGCCGATTTGTTTTTTCATCAGCTAATTGAACGGCTTTGTAAGCATTCACAATACCTCCATACACTGATATGTCCGACATCATGGCCTCACTGTCTTCACCAGGAACAGCAACTTTGCGGTTGGCTTGCTTACACTATTTTCGATAATTTCTTTAACCTGTACTGCAGTGAAATGACAATAGCTCATTACAAGC
>NZ_JAKWBL010000004.1 GCF_022513635.1 Paraniabella ginsengisoli
AAGATATAAAACTGGGATGTTTCTCTTTCAACCAGGCCAGTTCATTTTAGATCATAAATGATACTGTTATCATTAACTATATCTTTTGCCTGCGGCCTGTTATAAATGATTTGATATCTATCCTTCAAAAAAGGAAATCATCTTATCTAAAATCTCAATACAAAATAAGAAACAGAGGCCCGTCCCATTCTGTATTATATCTGTTTGCTATAATTAGTATAGGTTTATCATAACGATAAATATCATTTTTTGTATTTCTCTTTAAAAGGAACCAGCAACCACTTCTCCATATTATAGTCCTGGCTATAATATTCTCGGAAGTTCAAAATTATAGTTTCCTTCATTCTTTCTTTCGGTATGCAGCTCTAAGTGGTCTTCTGAAAAGAAATATAGTTCTTAGTATCTCTCAAAGGAAATAGTCTGTAAGTGTTCCATTTTTATAATGCCAGTAGGCGTGAAATTATTACGTATGTATTTCATTTCCAAACTCTCCTGTAAAATCAATAATCTTGTATTTTTTCTTTTGATATAATCTGAAAAAAAAATATTTCTGCTGCACTATTTTGCAAACGATCGTATCTCTAAAGAAATAAAATATATACTTCAGGTACTTTTGGGTATTTAATGCGGGCTACTAAACTGAAATTTTTTAAGCAGCTTATATTGGAAGTTTTTTCATTAAAATTATGTAGATAGATATATATTCTAAAGCTAGCAAGAGTATCTTTCAAAGGGTTAAAACTGCTTAAATAATTTTTAGAGGTCGGCTAATCAAAATTATTTTTTATAGATTTATCGCTCAATATATAAACGATTTTCATGACAACATTAAAAGGTCCTGGAATATTCCTTGCCCAATTTCTTGGCGACAAACCCCATTCAACAATTTCGAATCGATTTGTCTTTGGGCTGCAGAAAAGGTTTTGTGGCAGTGCAGATTCCGACTAGCGATCCTAATATTTTGATCTGAAGCTGGCGGAAAGTAAAAACTACACCGATGAAATAAAAGGTCTGTGCATTGTCTTGCGGTCTTGAAATTTCTGAGCTTTCAACGCATTTACAGGGCAATTGGTAGCTGTGCATCCTGCATACGACGACCTTTTTGACGGCTTTGCACACGCCAGAATTTCGTGGCAACTCAAAAGCCAGAACAGAGTGGGCTGTACAACAATTGAAATACGCAGCGAAAGCATCTCAAAACCTGGAACTCAATGCCCATGCTACTTTTAGCGGTTCGTTATTGTGGCACACGTTTCATCCCTGGCCGCAAAGACCGGCTGGCTTGGTTGATGAAGGATTCACTGAATTAGCAAAAAAGATGGACACCTATCCTGGATTATTTTGATGAATGCGGCGTAGATGTTTGTTATGAAATTCATCCTGGAGAAGACCTTTTTGATGGTGAAACATATGAGATGTTTTTAGAAAAGGTGAATAATCATGCAAGAGCTTGTTTGCTTTATGATCCTTCCCATTTTTGTGTAAACAATTAGACTATATACAATATATAGATTTTTATCATGAACGCATACGTGCATTTCATGTAAAAGACGCAGAATTTAATTCAACTGGTAAACAAGGAACTTTTGGTGGTTATCAAAGTTGGCACAAAAGAGCGGGGCGATATCGTAGCCCAGGCGATGGTCATGGATTTCAAAACGATATTTTCTAAACTCGCTGAATACGACTATAAAGGCTGGGCTGTGATGGAGTGGGAATGCTGTCTTAAGCATCCGGAAGATGGAGCCAGAGAAGGGGCGGAGTTTATCAAGAATCACATCATCTAAGGGTTACTGATAAAGCTTTTGATGATTTTGCAGTAACTGGTACTGACACTGATTTTAATAAAAAAGTGTTAGGCCTTGAATAATAATTTATACTTTAGCTACAAATATTTTTATATGAAGAAAATCTTACTCGTTATCTATTTTATCTGTTATAGCCGCATGCGGTGGAGGAGAAACTGACAAGAAATCTGAAGGTGAAGGATCTGCATCTACGTCGACATCAACAACATCGAATCAGAGATTTATCATCTAATCCTGTTTATCAAAAAGGCCTTGAGCTTACAGGAAAATATCAATGTCCTACTTGCCATAAAATCGATGAAAAGCTTACTGGTCCTGCATATAGGAAGTAGCGAATAAATACCAGGTGCTGATGATGCTAAAATGGCAGAGCTTTCTAAAAAAAATCATTGAAGGCGGTTCTGGTGTTTGGGGCGAAATTCAATGACACCGCATCCGGAATGTTTCTGAGCAGGAGGCAAAGAAATGGTACAATACATTCTCCTTCTGAAAAAATAAAAAAGGTTTCTGTAAGTTAGTTTAATCACGATCTGCAAAATCCTTTTGTACTCGCAATTATTAAATCTTAAGTAAAAATGAATAAATATAGCATCCATTGCGTGTATCGCTGCGTCGGCGTTTATTGTGTATTCTTCGCGCCTAAAGTATACAGAAATACACCTCCGACCGCTGCACCGGCGCCAGCGCCCGCCCGGCAACACCAGCGCCAGAAACTGAACCGGCAAATCCAGCCCCTGCACCAGCGCCGGAAGCAGCGGCAAACGTGTTAACTGAGCAGGAAAAAGTCAGCGGGCTGGAAACTTTTATTTGATGGCACTACATCTGACGGATGGCATGGCTATGGCTCAAAAACTATTGGGACAGCATGGAAAACGGCAAATGGAACTTTATACTTAGATGCTAATAAAGACGGAACACCTAAAACCGGTGGAGATATCGTCAGTGATAAGGAATACCGGAATTTTGAACTACAGCTGGATTGGAAAATTGACAAAAACGGTAATAGCGGCGTAATTATTTACAGTAATGAGAATAAAGATAAATACAGGTGGATGTGGAAACAGGACCTGAGATACAGATTGTTGACAACGAAGGTCACCCCGATGGAAGAATATTTAAACACCAGGCTGGTGATTTATATGATCTGATTCCAGCAAAGAAAAAAGCAGCCAATGCTCCGCTGGAATGGAATCATTATTTGATACGTTGTGTAGATGGAAAGCTGGACGTTTATTTAAACGAGGTTCATGTAATAAGCACAACCATGTGGGATGAAAACTGGAAAGGGCTTGTTGCTGGTAGTAAATTTAAAGGAGCTTCAGATTTTGGTACATATAAAGTAGGCCGCATCGGCTTGCAGGATCACGGAAATAATGTATGGTTTAGAAATATCAAAATAAAAGAATTGTAAATATTTGAATGTTATTTAAACGCCGCTTTTGTCTTTACAAAAGCGGCGTTTTAATGCCTATGTAAACTCGTTCGTTAAACAATAAAAAAGCTATACGTTTAAATACGTATAGCTTTTTCTATTCATAGAAGAAGGGTTATCCCTCTATTTTCGTAATCTTAATAGTATTTGTAGGTATTTTTAAATGCACGGGCGTACTACCAGTACTTACGGCAATATCGTGTTTGTTTAAAAAGCCATTTTTCTTAAGTATGTTTATCTGATCAGAAAAAATGGTATCAAGCTGCCTTTCATCATCATCATATAAAAGGCGCGAACGCCCCAGGCAAGGCTCATTTGATTGATCAGGCTTTCGTGCTTGGTGAAAATATACAAAGGTACTTTGGGCCTGTAGCTACTCAACATAAATCCGGTGTAACCGCTCTGTCATTCCTATCAAAGCGTTTGCAGCTACGTCTTTAGCCAGGTTACAAGCGTTATAGCAAACTGCATCACTTGTCAGAGTAGGCGAGTGGGGCTGAGGTTGTAATACTTCATCCAAATCATAATTGTATTCTGTGCGCTCAATCTCCATAATGATTTTGCGCATTGTTTCTACAACTAGTGTAGGATGCAAGCCTGTAGCTGTTTCACCGCTTAACATTACAGCATCAGCGCCTTCCAATACCGCATTGGCAACATCGGTAATTTCACTGCGGTTTTGGCTTGGTGCGTTCTATCATGCTTTCCATCATTTGCGTAGCCACAATTACCGGCTTAGCGCGATGGATGCATTTTTTAATAATGTTCTTTTGAATCAGAGGCACTTTTTCAACAGGAAGTTCAACACCAAGATCTCCGCGTGCTACCATTATACCATCAGAAGCATTGATAATGTCACGAATATTTGGAATAGCTTCGGGCATTTCTATTTTGGCTATGATCTTACTTTTGCTTTTATGCTTATCCAGAATTTTCTCAGCTTTTTGATGTCTTCCGTTTGGCGCACAAACTCAATGCTACCCAGTCCAATTGCTCTTTTATAATAAAGTCCAGATCTTTCAAATCTTTTGGAGTAAGTGCAGGCAACGATATTTTAGTATCAGGAAGGTTTACACCTTTCTTAGATGAAATAAATCCACCCAATAAAACCTGAACTTCAACATCATTGTTAGGTAATATTCTTTTTACAATCACTTCCAAGTTTTCCATCGTCGATCATGATCTTATTGCCCACTTTTACATCTTTATGAAAATTGGGATAATGGATGTAAAGCTTCTGCTTTGAATGTTTCCTCAGCCTTCGATACAACTTTTGTAACGGTTTTTTTTTTGATGCTAATTTTTTAGCCATGATATTTTTAATATTAATTTATTGTCTTTTTTAATAAACGATGTTTTATTGGTGTTTATATAAAAGCATAAGAGCACATTAAGCAGCTCTTATGAAAAGTGAGTTCTTATTTCCAGTTTAAGATATTCGAAAACACAAATTCTTCAGGATTGCTTACGAATTGCTTCGCTGCTTCTACATCTTCTGCTGTTAAATATTGAAGATTGTCTTCAATCACCATTTTGTTTTAGCGTCTTCAATATTTACCAGTCTTGTTTTTACTTTACCATTTTCGCCGGTTACATCTTTTAAGAACAACGGGTTAACTTCACCTTTATTGTTTACTGTTACAACACAACCTGTTAAACCCTGATCAAAAAGTTTTTTAACGCCTGTGCCTAACATGGTACAATATTGTAAATCAAAAGCTGCTGGCGGAAGACAACGTAGTTCGTATCCCAATTCTACAGGGCGGCATTTAATGTCAAGACCTAATTCTTTTAGTTTATTCTGAAGTAATATATTATAGATATGTGCTTTACTTACATTACCCAATTCAGGGTGACCATGTGCATCATAAGTAAATTGTACACCAGACTCTTTAATCACTTCATCGGTCATAAAGTGGAAGATGCCTTCGCTTACAATGGCAACGCCATAACTAATGCCTAATATTTTTCTTTTAAGAATAGCAGAAACAATAAGTTTAGTAATGTTTTCAAAGTTTAAAGCAGCCTTTGTAAACATTTCCGGCATTACGATCATTGGTAAATGACAAGAAGTACCAATGCTAAATGCCAGGTGACCAGCTTCGCGACCCATTGCAGATACTACAAACCAGTTAGCAGATGTTTTAGCATCTTCATAAACGGTTTTTGTAATTCTTACGCCTTCTTCAGTTGCACTTTGATAACCGAACGTTGGTTGATTGTCTGGCAAAGGAAGATCGTTATCAATTGTTTTAGGGACGTGTATATTTTGAACCGGGAATTTATTTTCAGTTAAAAATGTAGAAATCCTGTTAGCTGTGGAAGCGGTATCATCACCACCGATAGTAACCAATAATTTCACGTTATTTTTTACAAAAAAATCGGTTGTAAACTCTTCATTTTTGGGTTTATAACGGCTCATGCGTAAAATAGAGCCGCCGCGTGTTAAAGCAGTATCTGCCGTTTCAAAATCTATATCAAGTGTTGACGCGTTTCCGGTAAAGAGGTTTTTGTAACCATCGTGCAGGCCAATTACTTTAAATCCACCTTTTAAAAAAATCTTCGATACAGAACTAATTACCGTGTTAATGCCGGGCGCGGGCCTCCGGCAGCAAGAATCAAAATACTTTGTTGCATAATTGGTTTTTATAAATTGTAAGCATCAAATATATTAAAAATAACGTTGTGTGTACAAAACACTTTGATTGTTTTTAAATTTTGATGACCCGTAACTTAATTATTGTGTATAAACAATATTTTTGATGATATTTTAATAAAAACATCATGAAATGAGACATAAAAATTTTCAAGTAGATTTTTATCAGGACGTCGAAAATTTTTATGGTAAATTCCATGTGACCTAAAAAGGAAATAAACACATACACATGAAGCAATTATTACCACTTATTGCGATTTTTACTACAATGGATAGCATGCACAGATTCAATACCCGGTTACTGAAAAGGAAACCATTACAGATGATTATTTTGGAACAAAAGTAGAAGACCCCTATCGTTGGCTGGAAGATGACAATGCAGAAACAACGAAGAAATGGGTAATAGAACAAAATAAAGTTACTGATGCCTATTTATCTAAAATCCCTTTTCGCGATAAAATACGAGCAACGGCTGGAAAAACTCTGGAATTATCAAAATTTGGTGCTCCGTTTAAAAAAAGGTGATTGGTATTATTATTTTAAAAATGATGGATTGCAAAATCAATCTGTAATGTACCGTACAAAAGATTTAAGCTCGGAGCCTGAAGTTTTTATCGATCCCAATACATTAAGTACAGAAGGTATCGTTGCTTTAAGTGGTATTTCTTTTAGCAAGTCAGGGAAGCTTTTGGCGTATTCTATTTCAAAGCGGGTAGTGACTGGCAGGAAATTTTCTTGATGGATGTAGAAAGCAAGAAGTTATTAAGTGATAAAATTGAATGGACCAAATTTGGCGGAGCGGCATGGAAAGGTGAAGAAGGGTTCTATTATAGCGCTTACGATAAGCCTGATGAAACATCAAAGCTTAGCAAGGCCAATGAGTTTCAGAAAGTATATTACCATAAAATGGGAACCGCGCAAAGCGAAGACCAATTGATTTATCAGGATAAAGAACATCCCAAACGTTATTACGGTTGTGGACTTACAGAAGATGAGCGTTTTTTAATTCTAAATATATCTGAAGGAACAAGCGGTGGCGAATTATGGTATCGTGATTTAAAGGATGATTCGCAAACGGAATTCGAGTTGCTGGTAAAAGGATTTGATACAGAATCTGACGTGATAGAGAACAACGGCGATAAATTATTAGTGAAAACAAATTATCAGGCACCTAATTATCGTGTGGTGATAGTTGATCCTAAAAATCCTGCGCGTGAAAACTGGAAAACCATTATTGCGGAACAGAAAGAAGTATTGCTGGGTGTTGGCACAGGGGGCGGTAATTTATTTACCAATTACCTGAAAGATGCATCGAGCCGTATTTATCAGTATGATTATAACGGAAAACAAATTCGTGAAATAAAATTGCCTGGAATTGGCTCTGCTGGCGGATTTGGAGCAGATAAAGATGACAAATATTTTTATTATAGTTACTCGTCTTATGCTACGCCGCCGTCTATTTATAAATATGATATTGCAAGTGGCAAATCAGAATTGTACAAAAACTACTGAAATCAATATGAGCACTGCTGATATTGTAACCGAGCAAATATTCTTCACAAGTAAAAACGGCACAAAAGTTCCCATGTTTTTAACATATAAAAAGGATTAAAGAAAGATGGTAATAATCCTGTTTTGCTGTATGGATATGGCGGCTTCAATATACCTATGACGCCGGGCTTTAGTGTAAGCAATACATTTTTGTAGAGCAGGGCGGTATTTACGTGGTAGTAAATCTTCGTGGTGGTAACGAATATGGCGAAAAATGGCATAAGGCCGGTATGTTGTTAAACAAGCAAAATGTGTTTGACGATTTTATTGGCGCAGCAGAATATCTTATAAAAGTAAATACACCAACAACAACAAAATAGCTGTTCGTGGTGGTAGCAACGGCGGATTGCTGGTTGGCGCTGTAATGACGCAGCGTCCAGATCTTTTCAAAGTCGCCATTCCTCAAGTTGGTGTTTTAGATATGTTGCGTTATCACAAATTTACTGTAGGCTGGGGCTGGGCTGTAGAATACGGAAGCTCCGATTCTGCAAAATATTTTCCTTACCTGTATAAATATTCTCCGTATCATAATTTAAAAAAGGAACTTCTTATCCGGCAACAATTGTAACCACAGGCGATCATGACGACCGTGTTGTTCCTGCGCATTCCTTCAAATTTGCTGCAAGGTTGCAGGAATATCACAAAGGTGAAAACCCAGTGTTGATTCGTATAGAAACCAATGCAGGACACGGAGCCGGAAAGCCCACCAGCAAAGTGATTGAAGAAGCTGCAGATATTTGGGCATTTACCATAGAGAGTATAATTTAGGGATGGGGTATAAGGAGTGAATGTTGGTCAATGGTCAATAGTGAATAGGCAAAGCTCTGAAGGAGCCAAACAATAATGGCGGGATGCGTAGCTTCCGGTTGAAAAGGCTTGAGCAATTATTGAATGTTGGTAAATCTGATTTAAATGTAGGATGGGCAATGTGCTACAATTGAAGAGTGCGACGCAATTTCGATGAGTTATGTTCGACAGCCCGGCCAATAAAAAAATAGTTAAAGATCATTTTAATAAACCCCATTTCTTGTGAAAAAAATTATAGCCTTTTGTACCATCTTGTGTTTTTTGTTTTCACTAAATGCCCAAACAGTAAACGAACCCAAAAATAATCCTGAAGAATGGTCAACACCTTATGAGCCGTTCCGCATTGCAGGTAATTTATATTATGTAGGTACGTATGATCTGGCTTGTTATTTAGTTGTAACTAACAAAGGAAATATTCTAATCAATACAGGTCTTGCTGGTTCACTTTCACTAATCAAAAGGAATATTGAAAAATTGGGCTTCAAATACACAGATATAAAAATATTATTGACCAATCAGGCGCATTTTGATCATGCGGGTGCATTAGCTGATATTAAAATGCAAACAGGAGCAAAATTGTATGCTGATGTCGGAGATGCAGCAGTGCTGAAAGACGGCGGAAAATCCGATTATGAATTGAGTTACTTAGAGTTGCGTTTAAGCCGATTGTTCCCGATCGTCTTTTAAAAGATAAGGATATTATCAGGCTTGGCCATACAAAAATTATCATGTTGCATCATCCGGGGCATACAAAAGGTTCGTGTAGTTATCTGCTTGAGGTTAAAGATTCAACAAAGACCTACAAAGTGCTTATAGCCAACATTCCAACTATTATCACGGATAAAGGCTTTTCGGAAATTCCTGCATATCCCAATATCAGAAAGGATTACGTGTACACTTTGCAAGCTATGAAAAACCTCGAATTTGATATTTGGGTAGCGGCTCATGCCAGTCAGTTTGATCTTCATACAAAACGTAAACCCGGTGATAAATATAATCCCGCTGCTTTTGTTGATAGAAAAGGTTACGAAGCTGCACTTTTAAAGGCAACAGACGCTTTTAATAATCATGAGTAATTTGCTGGGTTTAAATCAGATCCATGCACCGCTTAAATTATGGTTCTGCTTGCATTTGCTAAACCTTTTACCTCTATTTTTGTAGTTATTCAAATCAAATTATATATGGCAGACGAGAATGTAGAAAGAGTTCATTGTTTAATTATAGGTTCGGGGCCAGCGGGTTATACTGCGGCTATTTATGCGGCACGGGCTAATCTTAAACCTGTTTTGTATCAGGGAATACAACCAGGCGGCCAGTTAACAATAACTACTGAAGTGGAAAATTATCCGGGTTATGCGGAAGGTGTGCAGGGACCTGAAATGATGATTGATTTTGAGAAACAGGCAAAACGTATGGGTACTGATATTCGTTACGGCTTAGCTACCAAAGTTGATTTCTCAGGCCACCCTCATAAAGTGTGGATCGATGATGAAAAGTTGATAGAAGCTGACGCTGTAATTATTTCAACCGGAGCTTCGGCAAAATGGTTGGGTCTTCCGAGCGAGGAAAAATTGAATGGCTTTGGTGTGAGCGCTTGCGCAGTTTGTGACGGTTTCTTCTTTAAAGGAAAAGAAGCTGCCATTGTTGGTGCGGGTGATACTGCTGCGGAAGAAGCACTTTACCTTTCTAAAATTGTAACTAATGTGCACATGCTGATTCGTAAAGAGGAAATGCGTGCCAGCAAGGTTATGCAGGATCGCGTTTTCAACACACCGAATATTAATGTGTATTTCAACACCGAAACCGAAGAAATATTAGGAGACAATAAAGTGACCGGAGTACGCGTAAAAAATAATAAAACACAGGAAGTGAGTGAAATTCCAGTCAGTGCTTTTTTCGTGGCGATCGGGCATCAACCCAATTCAGATATCTTTAAAGATTTTCTTGAAATGGATGAAACCGGTTATATCAAAACGGTTCCCGGGACTTCTAAAACCAATGTTGAAGGAGTTTTCGCGGCGGGTGATGTGCAGGATAAAATTTATCGCCAGGCTGTAACCGCAGCCGGAAGTGGTTGTATGGCGGCATTGGATGCGGAAAGATATTTGGGAGAGAAAGGGTTGTAATTCTTAGCACAATATGCTCATTACACTACATCTGGAAAAATTACAATTCTTTGCATATCATGGTATGTATGAAGAAGAAAAAAGTTGGGGAATGAGTTCGAACTAAATATTTCGGCCTCGTTCTTCTCAACTGAATCTATTGTTTCTGAAATAGACGAAACCATTAATTATGCTGAAATTTATGAGTTGGCCAAAACTGAAATGCTGCAACCACGAGAGTTGCTCGAAGCCTTCCTTACTCAATTAGCCGAAAAAATAAAAGAACAATTTCCTCAAATAGTTAAACTTAAAATGAGTTTATATAAATTGCAAATGCCGCTTACACATTTTCAGGGACGAATAGGTGTTGAGATAGAAAAAGAATATTAGTTTTTTTTAATACCTGTTGCGTTTGCTATCAAGTGCTCGTTTTTGTATAAAACTATATTTATGAGAAACACATTTGTACTTTTAACGATCCTCTTTTTTTCGGCGTGTTCTAAATCGGATAATAAAGTAAACACAGACTGCGATGCTCAAATGATTGCAAAGTTTAAAGATCAGATAACCTGTACAGAAATTCCAGCGACGGGGCCTTGTAATTATTTAGCAAAAAGGAATTTATAAAGGAGAGCGGATATACTTTATCGATATTATTTGCGTCGCATGTAACACTATCCCTCCGCAGGAAGGTTATAATTGCGATGGACAAAAAATAGCCATCGAAAATTTTAACCAAAATGTTACAGATGTTGAGGCGGTAAGCCCTAAAAGAAAGAATTAATATAACTTATTTCAGATTAACCTCGCCAAATGCAAAAGGCAACAAATCCTTTGCTGTATCAATAATATAAACAGTGCCTTTCATTCCTGCAAGTATAAGCCTGATAGGATGGTTCACTCTTGTTTCATATTCCAATAATGCCTGCCTACACATGCCGCATGGCGAAATGGGTTTGTCGCTTAAACCCTCTAAACCCTCTAAACCCTCTAAAGCTTCCTGTGGCTGATAAGTAATAGCCATAGTTTCAATCACTTCATTTGGGTAAAGGGTGCCAACTGATGCCAACAAACTACGCTCGGCACAAATTCCTACAGGAAAAGATGCGTTTTCCTGGTTGGTGCCTTTACAACTTTGCCGTTAGCTAACCTCGCTACGCTTGCTACATGGAATTTTGAGTATGGCGCGTAAGCAATGGGCGTAAGTTCCCTGGCTTGTTGTAGTAAAGCCGCATCATCCTTATCAAGATCATTAATACTATTGGCTACTTTATAACTGAATTCGTAATGCTTTTCTTTCATTCTATTAAAGATACTATATGCACCTGGTCTTACCGCCCCGGTCTGATCAAAAAATAATAAAGTAATTTCAATATAAATTAGTGGACAATTGCGTCCTCTAAAAAATTATATTTGTAGCATTCAAAATCATAAAAATTTTCTCATGTTTAAAAAAGTAGTTGTTTTTGCTATTGCCAGTTTATTTACTTTAAATCTATGGGCTATGAAATCGGAAGATCTAATCGGGAGATGGGATATCACAATGGATAAAGATGGCCAGGAAAAACCATCTTGGTTGGAAGTTAAATTATCAGGAATTAAAACTTTAGTTGGCTATTTTGTTGGCGACGACGGTAGCGCGCGTCCTGTGTCAGAAGTGAAATTCGATAATGGAAAATTTTCATTTGCTATTCCTCCGCAATGGCAGTCAGAAGATAACGACCTTGTTGTTGAAGGAGAATTAACAAGTGAAGGATTGAAGGGAACAATGGTTTATCCAAATGGAAAGAAATATAATTGGACAGGTGTAAAAGCGCCTTATTTAAAAAGAACGGAGGCTCCGGTTTGGGGAACGCCTATTAAATTATTCAATGGTAAAGATCTTACAGGTTGGAAAGCTGTAGGCGCTGAAAATCAGTGGGTGGTAAAAAATGGTGTATTAACCAGTCCAAAATCGGGCGCTAACTTAATTACTGATCAGAAATTTGAAGATTTTAAGTTGCATGTAGAATTCCGTTATCAGAAAGGAAGTAACAGTGGTGTTTATTTGCGTGGCCGTTATGAGTTGCAAATTTTAGATAGCGACAAATCAGAACATCCTTCTAATGTATTATTTAGTGGTATTTACGGATTTATTGCGCCAAGCGAAATCAATTCCAAAGGCCCCAATGAATGGCAATCTTATGACATTACTTTGGTTGGCAGAATGATCACCGTTGTGGCCAATGGAAAAACGGTAATTACTAACCAGGAAATTCCGGGTATTACAGGTGGTGCTTTAGACAGCAAAGAAGGTGAACCAGGTCCGCTTTATTTCCAGGAGATCATGGCCCAATAGAATTTAGGAATATTACAATTACGCCTGCAAAATAAATTTATTTCGGGTTACATTTTGCTGCTTCAAAAAGCCTCGTTTGTTTTCAACGCCGAGGTTGAGCGTCGGTAGCTCGTCGGACTCATATCCGCCAGTTGGCGGACAGATTCGCTGCAGAATTATTTTTTAGAATAAAATTGAATTACATTTTGCTGGTTCAAAAAAGCCTCGTATATTTGCATCGCGAGGTAGAGCAGCGGTAGCTCGTCGGGCTCATAACCCGAAGGTCCCAGGTTCGATCCCTGGCTTCGCAACTAAATTTCCCGCCGTAGTTTGGCGGGTTTTTTTATGTAGATTAGTTTATCGGTTTTTTATGTTTACTGTTTATGTTTTACATAGCAAATCGTTTGATAAGATATACATTGGGTTTACCTCGAACCTTAAAGAAAGGTTATTATCGCACAATGAGTTAGGAAAGAAAGGATGGACGATAAGGTTTAGGCCTTGGGATTTGATTCATCAGGAAGAGTTTGTCAACAAGCCTGATGCGATGAGAAGAGAAAAAGAATTAAAAACGGCAAAGGGACGGGAATGGATTTGGAAGCTGGTTAATGGTTAGAGCTCATATCCGCCAGTTGGCGGACCCAGGTTCGATCCCTGGCTTCGCAACTAACTAATAGCCGTTCGCTTAAATGTGAACGGCTTTTTTATTTGAATTGAAGATTAGTTTATTTTTGTTTCGGCTTAAGAATATCTGGCACTGTCTTGCGTCGCACATTTGATTTGTGTTACACAACTCAACCTTTTTAGCCGCGTTATATAAATCCTGATTCGTTGGGGTAATTCTATTTTTATGAAAGCAAATATTTTATTAAGGAAACTATTAGCTGCGGCTGTACTTATACAAATACCCGTGTGCTTTATTTTGACTTTCATTATTATTAACGTAATTCGACCAGGGTCAGTACTCTTTTTACCTTCGGTTATGTATCAAGGATTTGCTTTTTTATGTTTTTATTGATATTCTTTAGTGCAGAATATTTTAGGTCAAGGACTATTATACACTATGTAATGGCATTTTTTATTTCGATAGTTGTCTTTTACTTGATGCTTCCCAATCAAGAAGTCTCAATACTTGATTTTTTTACTAATAAGGATTCTTTATTTTCTATTTATCCATACATAATTATGCACATAATTGTTTTTTACTTATTTATGGGTATAAATTTTCAAATCCTGAAAATCCAGCAAAAAATGAAATCAGGTTTTGTAAACATATTTGGAAGACCCAATGCGGGTAAAAGCACTTTGCTGAATGCGCTGATGGGAGAGAAGCTGGCTATTGTATCACATAAGGTGCAAACCACAAGACATCGTATCAAAGCCATTCTTACCGAAAAGGATTATCAGATTATTTTCAGTGATACGCCGGGTATTATTAAACCCGAATATAAGTTGCACGAAAAATGATGCAATCGGTAAAAGGTGCGCTGGAAGATGCTGATGTGGCTTTGCTGATCGTTGATGTAAATGATAATTGGGAAGATTGTGATGCTATTTTCAGCGCGTTGAAATTGCGGGTTCCAGCCGTGCTGGTGTTAAATAAAATTGACCGTGCCGGACAAGAGCGTATTCAGGGCGCTAAAGATTTTTTCTGAAAAACCGTATTGTAAAAAATTGGTAGCAATATCAGCCTTGACCGGCATCAATTATAAAAAATTCTTACAACCGATTTTAGAGTTATTGCCGGATGGCGAACCGTTTTACGAAGATGATAGCATTAGCGATTTGCCGGAAAAGTTTTTGTAAGTGAACTGATTCGAGAAAAATATACGAACTGGCGCAGGAAGAAATTCCTTATCACACGGCTGAACCAATCATATTCACGTCATTATCATTGATACCATCTGTAGGGGTAAGGCGCGTAGTTATATCGGCGAAAATATTTCCATCATCTGTTTTGCCAGAAACAGCCAAATCAGACAACATATACTCAGTGCTAATGGGTACGGAAATATCCCTTGTTTCTAAATGACTCCAATAGGTACGCAAATGCCGGTCAGCCAGAGCGATTGTTGCATCAACCCAGAGCGGGTTGAGAATGTCAAATCAGGTTCATAAAATGAAAGTGGGTCAGGCTTTAAAAAATCTTTGCTACAGCCTGATAATGTAATAGAGATTATACCAATTACAAATAAAACCGATATATAAAAATTATTCCGTTTCATATTTTAATTCTTTAAAAACTTAAATTGATTCCCAATGTGAATATTCTCGGCGCCATCTGGCCGGTTTCGATATCCCAATACCTCCAGTTCTTATCTTTACGCCATACCGCTACATTACGTATAGAACCAAAAACTTTTAGATTCTGTATATTATAAGATGAAATTAATTTATTAGGCAAGGTATAGCCAAGGCTTATATTATCGAGCCTTGCAAAAGACCGGTCAAATACCCTTTGAGGCGCATTCAGACCTGCGGGCCCTTTTGATTCTAACCTGCCCCAAAAATCGCTTGGGTTTTCCGGCGTCCAATATGGCTTATCGTAAGTATTAGCAAGGCCCTGGCTAATTGTCGAAGTTCCGTTATCCTGGTTCAGGTAAGCTCCACTAAGACTTTTATGCCCCATGTAGGAATAAATGTTGATAGCAAAATTGAAATTTTTGTAAGTAAAATCATTGCGCAAAGACCACATGATCGGCGCCTGTGTTTGCCCAAGAAATTCTCTGTCCTTATCATTATAAACAAATGTTGTGCTACCATCCGAGTTTTGAATATCATCTGCCGTGTAGTTATTAGCAACTTTAGGATCACCAGGACGTTGTTTGTACTTATCGGCTTCTTCAATCTCATTAACCTGCCAAATGCCGGTTACCCTATAATTCCATATAGAGCTGATAGGCTGGCCAATGAACCATCCATTTCCGATATCGTCAACTTCTTTACTGGCTACAACATTTCCGCTTGCATCCAACACATCAACATAACTGTAGTAAAGGTGCTTGATGATGTTTTTATATTTTGAAAACCCAAGAGTGGTATTCCAGGTAAAGTTGTTCTTAACAATATTCTGAGAGTTTATTGTTATTTCAAATCCGTTATTTTGCACTTCGCCAAGGTTGGTTGTAATGCTGGTGAATCCTGAAAAATCCGGTAAGGATTGATTCATGATCATGTCAGTAGTAGACATTTGGAAATAATCCAATGTTGTTGAGATACGGTTATTAAGAAAGCCAAGATCCAGGCCTATATTAAAAGATGCTGTTTTTTCCCATTGCAAATTCTTATTCTGCATTCGGTCTATTCTCAGATATTGAAATTGTATATAGTCCCCGCTTGCATTTATATAACCTTGAGTACCCACACCATTGGCAAGGTTAGCTAATGCGATGTAAGGATTTTCGAGTGAACGATTTCCATTTTGCCCATACGACAAACGTAACTTACCATTACTCATTGGGGTCCAGTTAAAGAACTTCTCTTTAGTAAAGGTCCAGCCCAATGCGGCTGAAAGAAATGTAGCTCGTGGATTGGAGGTACCAAATGCTGAGTAACCATCACGACGCACAGAACCGGTAAACATATACCTTTCGTCGTAAGAATAGAAAAGGCGGCCCAGCATACCATCTGCAGTTTGACGGCTGTCTTCTGTATCAAATTCGCTCAATAGCTTATCTCCGCCACTTGTTTCATGAAAGCCCAAAGCATCAGAAGGTGTTATATTCCTTGCTCTGATAACATCCTGCCAGAACTGTCGTTCTTCTGACTCCTGAACCAGGGTTACATTCACACGATGTTTTTCAGCAAAGGTTTTCTCCCAGTTAATGGTATTATTGATAGACCAGTCAAAACGTTTATTATGCTCACGATCAACACCGGCATTATTAGTAAGTGGATTCCAACTTGGATGTGATGATGATGCAAAATACCGTCTGTAATACCACTGATACCTAGGAGATGCGTTAAAAGTGTAATTGATATTAAACGGTAATTTTACCTTAGCTGTAAGAATAGAGTTCAAAACTGTGTAGCCACTTTCAAGATCCTGAAACTGCCTGTTAAAATCATAGTTGTAACCCCTTACAACACCGGTAAGCCCCGCCCCTGCGGATATACCTCAAGGTTTCCGTTCTCATCTCTATAAGAAGCAAAAGGGCTGTTAAAAGTTATTGCACTACCCCAATCCGTCGCTATATTTCCATCAGAACGATCCTGAAAGTTTATATTAGCACCAATGTTTAACCAGTCTGTTATTTTGCCATCAACCTTAAGGTTAGAACGTATCGCTTTGTAATTATCGCCAACTATAACGCCTTGGTTGGAAAGATAGCCGGCAGACATGTAATAATTGATCCTGTCACTAGCACCTGAAACACTGAGATTATAATCCTGATTGAAACCATCACGGAAACTATGATCATACCAATCGAAGGTATTCCCGGCAAGGTAATTAGATAAAACGTTATGATCAAGACCTATACGCCTTGCATATACCTCATCATCAGCCCATCCTTGTGGATTATCTTCATAAGCCCTCCAGTCTGCTTCAGTAATGCCGTATTTAGCCAACATATCAGGGGTGGGTTTTTCATAATAACCGGGCTTACCCCCAGACTCACCACTTACATAAGCCTCATAATTACCAGTAGATGGATTGATGCCGTAAGTATCTGATTTATACCAATCTTCCCTATACTGTAAATATCCCTCGGGGCCCCAAACCCGGTTAGCCCCCATTGTTGAAAGCCCAAAGTTTGAAGTGAAGTTAATTTTAGGTTTTCCTTTTTTTCCTTTCTTAGTAGTGATGATAAGAACTCCGTTAGCAGACTGCGCACCATATACTGCCGCCGCCGAAGCATCTTTGAGTACATCTATTTGCTCAATATCATCAGGATTAATTTCAGATAATTCACCATAGAAGATCATCCCGTCCAGAATAAGCAGCGGCGAATTATGATTTGCAGCCGTGTATACAGAGCGCTGGCCGCGAATATTGATACTACCGCCATTTTTTGCAGAAGCGTCTAAGCCAATAGTTAAACCTGGTGTACCTCTTAAAATATCCTGAACCGTTCGGGGATTTTCATCAGCAATTTTATCAGGCTTAAGCTGAGTAATAGCACCTGTGAGATCTTTTTTCTAGAAGTTCCATAACCTATTACTACTACATCTTCAAGATCGCTAGTAACCTGTTGGATGGTAATCACCAAAGATGTCTCTTCATCAATAAGTACTTCCTTTGTAATGTAGCCTACATGAGTTACTTCAAGCATATCTCCTTTAACAGCTGAAATTGCAAACGCTCCTTGAGCGTCTGTGTTTACACTCCGGTTTGTCCCTTTAATATTAATTGTAACGCCTTCCACCTCAGTACCAATTGAATCAACCACCTTACCGTTTATATTCTTTTCCTGCGCATTAGCACAAAAAGAAAAAAGATAAGTAAGAAGGGCATAAATAATTGAGCAACCAGCCACTTCCCATCAATTATAAAAGCATGGCATTGCCAGTATTTTTTGTATTCTTTATTCATAATAGTCATTAATCATTTTAATAAAAATTCATGCAGGGTATCATTGATTCCAGTAGATCTATTTTATAATTGATATATATTGAAAAAAATCCATACAAATAATATTGATCTAATTTGTATCAGTTATTTGCAATTATCTGATGCTCTAGTAAAAAGTCATTATGTTGAAGTAATAGATCAACATTGTCCATTAAGGAAAGATTATGACGACAATTTTACCGGCTTATATTATCAATCGTTATATTCTCCATACTTAGTACAATCGCATAAAAACGCTTATCATTTCGCCAAGTGTAAAATAAAAGAACATCTCTTGTAGGTTTTGTTCAACCTTTTGTCGAAACGTTCCAACATTTCAAACATAATTAATAGAGGCCCATAAGAAATCTCTTCAACGGATTTACAGCCCCAATCGTAAGGATCAAGACATTTGTCAAAATTTTTGAAATATTGTAGAATGAAAGTATGTTACGAATAGTAAGTAGAAATACCGAGTGCGTTAGCCAGAAAAGAATTAACGATGCCTCTAATGAAAAAGCAGCTACAATTAATTTGTAACTGCCTTAATTTTTAACGCTCGTTGCTAAAAGAGTTTATGCCGATAAGAGTTGTCAACAACCCTTTGTAAGAAATCGTAAATTTTTAGGACGATATCGGAGCATACTAATTATTGATCACAGAAATCGTTTTTGAATATTGTTGCCCTCCATCCTTATCCACTTGCACTATACGAACAAATATTTTTTTGCATGTTCGTCAATTGAAGCATTTCTCTTTGTACAAGCTATTGCGCCAAAAACAAACATGCTTAATACAAACAGATTCGTTTTTCTTTTGAAACGAAATCCGAAGCAAACCAATGCAAGTGCCAGAGATCCGCTAATCAAAGATATTGCCTTAGACTTCTCGATCTTAAAGTTATACTCAACTTTCTGATCGCTGTTTCCGTTATGAGCTTTACTTTCCACAGATGTAAGTTTTATAAAATTTTTACCGTCTGGAGATAGCTCAATATCAAAATGATCATTATTTACTTCAGACTCAGTAGACCACTCAATATTTAATATTCCATCATTTGCAGTTGCAGAAATATTACCAAAAACCACAGGTAATGCTGCTGCAGGTTGAATTACAATATCGTCAATACGCAGCCCGACTAATTCAGTAGTACTTATTTCTATCGCATCTATGGTGGCGAAATCTACGTTAGAAGAAAGATCTATGTTTCTTGAGGCAATAGGCGTTCCAGCGAAAACTTCGGTAATTGCATTGCCAACCTGGACTCCATTCCTCATTGCTATAACAGTTAGGGTTTGAGAGTTTGCATTATTAGGGGCCAATTCAATGCTGCTTAGTTTAAACTCGCCTCCCGCACTGCTCTTTAATATAGCCTTCGAAATAGCAGTCGTAGTACCGGTTCGGTTAAACGTCAAAAAGATATCACTGCTAAGCGCGCTATTAATAATTCTTATACTTCCTCCTGTCCCATCTCCTTCTACAACAGCAGTTAATCCTGAAGGTGCATTATTGGTGCTGCTTACAGGTATATCCCAGGAAGCTGAAGTTGCAGTACTTTGTGCATGCAATGTTCCTGCAGCAAAACTGGTAAAATCATAGGTGCCATATATAATCTGTGCCTTAAGCGTCGGCAAATAGCAGGTGATTAAACCCAATAAAATAGCCAAAACCTTGACCGACTGAAGAGATGATGCCTTTAGATAGGAAGCTGTAGATTTTGTCTTTCTGTTAGTTAGCGCAGTTGCATAAAATAGCATAGCAGGGAATTAAAGTTTAAAATAAAAGTGGTTTAGAGAATTAAATAGATGAATGGGTGTAGCAATAATTTAAAGGGCTTATTAATGGTTTCTTGGCTTTGGTAAACTTTTAGACAGCAAATTCTATAACAAATATTTCTAATTATATACTAGCAAAAGTAGTAATTAGAAGAGGAAATTTCAGTCGTTAAAAGAAAAAGCAGCTACACTTTTAATATGTAACTGCTTGATTATTCTTGCTCCCCCTGCTGGACTTGAACCAGCGACCCTCTGATTAACAGTCAAAAAATTATATTTTTCAATCATTTTCGTTTCTTTTGGAACGAAAAAAATTCGTTATATTTTATTGAAAATCAATCAGATATAAACCAAATCTAAAAGCAAGTGGAAAATGATTTTTTTGTATTTTTTAAATCTTGTGGGTGAAATTGTGGGTGAAATTTTTAAACAAGATTGAGTAATTTTAAACATAAATTATACGCTATGAAAGTATCTGTAACATCGATTTTATACACAAGACGGGAAAAGTCAAACGGTAAATACCCTGTCAAACTGAAAGTGATATTTAATAGAGAAAAAAATTTTATTCGACTTCTGTTGACTTGTCAAGAGAAGAGTTTGAGAAATTTCACATTGACCGTTCCTTGCAAAAGAATTATAAAAAGGTATCCTATTTAAGTAAGGCTGATAAGATTATAGAAACTCTTAAAGACACATTTACGTTTGAAAAATTTGAAAAAGAATTTTTAGTTAAACCCGTAAAATCAACGAGGAATAATAGTGTTATTGACGCATTACAATCGTATAAACATATCTTGGAAAGTGAAGGCAGATTGAAAAGTAGGGATACCTTTCAAGGCACAATCAATTGGATGAAGAAATTTAGCGAAAAAAAACTGCCCTCTTGGGATGTTGTTAATCCTGCTTATTTAAAAAAACTTGATGAGTTCATGAAGGAAAAGAACCTGTCTGATTCTTCCATCGGGATTTACATGCGAAACTTGAGAACTGTTTTTAACATTGCGATTTCTGATAAAGTTGTCGGCCAAGATTTGTATCCATTTGGTAGAAACCGTTATACACCTCCCGCAACCAGAAATATTAAAAAGGCTTTGTCTTTAGAAGATATTCAAAAGCTGTACACATATACTCCTGAAAGTGAGCAAGAGTCATGGGCAAAAGATTTATGGTTCTTTTCCTATTTTGCAAATGGACTTAATATAAAGGATATATGTCTTTTGAAATTTAGTAACCTTAGAGAAAGCGAAATTCAATTCACACGACAAAAGACAAAAAATTCCAGAAAGGCGAATCTCCAAAATATATCAGTTGTTCTTATTGATGATTTAAAAACAATTTTATCACGAAGAGCGAAGAAAAACGGAACTCCAAATGACTTTGTATTTGATTTGCTATCCAGTAAATCTACACAGGAAGAAATTTACAAAACTGTAAATCAAACCGTAAAAACAGTGAATAAGTATATGAATAGAATTGCGGGTAAACTCAAATTAAACAGGCTACCTACCACCAACTTTGCACGCCACAGCTATTCCACAGTATTAAAGCGTGCTGGCGTTCCTATAGAAATGATTAGTGAAAATCTCGGTCATTCCAGCATACGAACAACCCAAATTTATTTAGATAGTTTTGAGAAGGAACAACGATTGGAAGCAGCGAAACATTTGCTCGCCTTTAAGGATGTTGATAAATAATATTTGTATTTACTTTTTTGAACCTTTTTTAGCGGGTGTTTTTTCAAACTCAAACAAACTATCAATGGCCACCATTTGCTCATAACCCTGTTGCAGGGTTTGTTTCAATAGCTTAAATTTTTCGTTTACAGCTTCGCTGGGGACATTCACTTTATTAATTTTTTCTCTGCCAGTTACGGAAAGGATAGAGAACTGTTTTGCGAACAGTACATGTGAAGTATATCCCCTACTTTCCAATAAACTTAAAAATTCAAATACCAAATCCAGCGAACCGCCGATACCTCTTTCCAGCCGGGAGATAATGCCCTGATGGGTATTTAGTTCAGTAGCCAGTTCATGCTGCTTTATTCTTAAAACTTCTTCCCTTACCTGTTGTACCCGCTTTCCAAATTCCTGTAGATCCATATCTAAACTATTTATTAAATCAAAATTATTGATTTTAGTAAAAGAAGCCATAAAAACTTCTCCCGAAGATTTTTAGGAAAAGTCCGTAAAATAATATCAACAGACCCTGCTATTTTTTGAAAAAAGGAAGTTATGTTCCCTGCTACTTTTCAAAGAATGGCACCATTTTCGCCCCAGAGCATGGCCTGGATGAAAGAAAGGCGGCGCTGTGGGGCCGCCCAACTTGTATTGTTTGAATGAGGTTTTAATCTTCCATACCGGAATATGCAAAATCGCCTTTCAAATAGCTGTTATTGAAAGGAATTTCTCATTTCCAAAAAACAGTTGTATTGCCTGCCTTAACAACCTGTTACACTCCGGGGTATCGGCATATTCAATAAAACAGTATAAGGTAAACAAGGCATTGTACCCGTCAAAAAACTGGTCGGTGAAGCGGTTGGAACGCTTGTTCAATTCAGATTGAAATTCGCTAACTGATTTATCGGCTTCCCGCACAAGCATATACCAAAAATCTGCTGTAAAAAAACCGCCTTGCGTCCAACCTTTCCTAAAAGCCTGTTCCTGTTGAAGAAAATATTTACATTGCTTTTCTATACACTGCAACAAATTTTCCAGTTCTTTGGGGAATAACCCGACCAGTAATTTGCCTTTATCCAAGTTGTCCATTTTGCTTAATTCTTTCATGACTGTTTGATTTTAAAATAGGGCGGATTTTACTTACTGATAACCACCCTCTTGTTTATTATTGTTTGTTTCTAAAATGGCAGGTCGGCAACTTCATTTTGCTCCTGTTGCGTTGTGTTCATGGCATGCAGAGTATTATCTCCGCTTTCGCTTGAACGCATTGAGCTATGAAATTTGATTTGAGAGGCATGAAAATTTAGTCCCGATTTCATTTGCCCATCTTTGCCCGTCCATGCTCTTGCGCTCACCCTTCCAGTCAATTCTACTAAAGCACCTTTGGTGAGGATTCTCGATACATTTACATTACGCCAATAGGCGCAATCAAAGTAGGTGGTTTGCTGGATGCGCTCACCCTCTTTATTCCTATAACTATCATTAACGGCCAATGAAAAATTCACGACCTGTTTGTCGTTGTTTAGTGTGCGGACTTCTGCATTGTGTGTTAATCTTCCAATGATGTTCATAATTAAAATGTTTAGGGTTTAAAAAATAATTTTTTCAAAGAAAAAAACGAGAAAAAAAGAAAGCAGTTAAACAGCGCCTGCTTCACTTATCCAAAAGGAAGTAAAATAAGTGCCGGAGGCTAAAAAAGCAGGCATTATATTAGTGTAGCCTTGCCTGCTTTTTTATTATGTCGAACACTTTTGGATTATTAACAGCAGGGTAATTGGAGATGCATGGCGCTACCTTGCTTTCGCTTTTGCACGCGTTTTATTTGAAGACAATACTTCTATCAAAAAATAAATTCTCCTATGATTGGTTATAATATAAATACTGGCAGTAGTGTTTTTAAAGATGGAATGATTGCCGGTAATGAATGCACAATAAAAATTTATAAAGAACGGGGCAATTCATTATCCGGTAATGATTCACACGAGAAGATAGTTTCATTAAAATAGTGGTGTGCAAATTTGTTGCTTACATGGGCGGGTGCATGGCCGCATCCGAATACGGGATGTGGAGGCCGTGCAGGTGCTGCAATTGTGCATGTAAGCAAGTAGTTTGTGGAGGTATTTTAAAGCAGCCTTATTAAAAGGATGAGGGGTGCAGCGGCATCCACCCCAACAGGAGAAAGAGTTACGGCGGGGAATACAGCGGAACACCCGGCGCCGGGACAACCACTATACTTTCAACATCTCCCGGCGCATCCCACTGCTCTAAATCTGTTTATAGTTTGTTTTAGAAAAACTATAATTTGCAACAAAAAACTAACATCATGATTTACATGTTACCAACCGAGAGAGGAATGGGTATAGAACTTTGGGGCACGTATGGTGATCTTTACCAGCTTCATGATATCGTAGGTAAATTCTGGGGTAAAGAAGAAGGAAATAGTCCTCAACCGAAAGCCTCTGAAAACCGAGATAAAGCTATCAGTGCATTTTCTTATGAAATCCGTAAGGCATTTCAGGGAAGCCGCCTAGAACAACCGGAAGGGGGACATTTTTATTACTCGGATGGAAGACATTTAGGCACCCGAATATCCTGGGTTCATTTTTTATTTTCACTGACTGCTATAAAATTTAATATGCGCTATTCTCCAACAAATAAGCAGGATATTGCCCAAATTTTGCTACTCGAATATTGGCTTGAAAAAGCAATGTTCAGCTACGATGCAGTCGGAGCTAAACACCTCCTATGTTTGTTTTTATAAAAATAGTTCTTTGAGATTTTGATTAAAGATACCAATAGATTTGAGTTTATAAAGTGAAAAAGGATGAGAGCGAATATGTACCTAAGCAACGTTAAGTATGCTCTCACATAGATATAGCCTCATCCTTTTTTATCTCTTCGAGTTTGAACAGAATGTAAGGAACAGGGCAAAGCTTTGTATCCAGAATATATTCGAATCAGTCGTTGTAAGCTACTCAAAGGAAAGCAATGGAGGGGGCAAACAGTGCAGTATGCGTCGATATTTTTATGGAGTAAAAGTGCAGGTACTGGTAAATGCTAATGGTATCCAGGTAGAATTTGGTTTTGTTCCTGGTTGTGAGAGTGATGTACAGGCCTTGAAAAAGTTGCCACTAGCTGTGGCTGCAGAAAGCAAGATTTATGGAGATTCTGCTTACACGGATTATCAGGTGAAAGATGACATGAAAGATGCAGAACTGATTGAGTTAATGATCCAGCGAAAAAGCAACTCCAAAAGACCCGATGAACCGTGGGTGAGATTCATTAAAGAACAAAGGAGAAAAGGAATAGAAACTTCTTTTAGTGAAATAAAAGCCCTATTCCTTCGTAAAATACATGCTGTCACCTTTAAAGGGTTTCTACTCAAATTGGCAATGTTTATTCTGGCTTTCACTTTAAATAAATTCACCAATAACTAGCAACTTAATTAATTAAAGTAACAATCTAAGATTATGGCGCGACGAATTTTAATCAATATTGTCCTTTGTTTTCTAATAATTCCAATTTTGTCTTTTACCCGAGACTTAATAAAAATGGAAGTGCTGCAAGACCATAGTAAGTTTAGTGGAACATTTTGGGAATATCAAAGAATGAATACGGCTACTAATCTTTTGGTAGCTCCGTTGATCTTTCTGATTTTGGTTTTGCTACCATATAACCTAATTATATATCGATTAGAAAAACGAAAGCAGTTAAACTTGAACAATAAGCTGTTAATTTTTTTTCTAATAATGGTTAGTGTTACCGTTTTAATTGGTCTGTTTATTACTAATATATGGTATCCTGATTGGGGATTATTCTTTTCCTATTTTTTTGCTTTTGTTTTAGTGACATTGTTTTTTGTACTTCCATTGCACTATTGGGTCGATAGAAAGAGACTTTCAAAATGAAATTGAGCTAAATGTAAAATCAAATAAATGCAACCAAAAGAACAAAGGCATAAATACAAATATTTTTGATTGCGAGTTATATAAAAGAAGAACGAAAATTGAACCTGCTAATGCCTGGATAGACGCTTTTGAGGCATTCTTATCCGATATAAAAAACTTGCCGTTACACATGGATGGCCTGCAATGGCTGCCTATTATCGCACTATTCGTAGAAAAAAAAATTTAAAAATGTTCATAGTGTGTTGCTATTTGCTTTAAGATTTATTCATAATAGATGGTAATAATTATGCCTGACAGTATTGCAAGAAAACAACATATCGTTTACAAAGATTTATTGTCGCAGAGTTGTTGATGTAATTTCGACATTGGATTTTATTCTTTCAAAAGCCGATTCAGTGTTAATTTGAATAAGGAAATGAATATCAAATCTATCTTTGACTGGATCTTGGGGCTTGTAATAGTAATTGTAGCATTCGGATTTATAGCAGGATTTTTAACTGCCTTGAGTGATTATCTTTTATGTTCGATACATGGGTGGCATTTTGTAAAAGAGAAAATTTTTTTCAAAGATTTGGATTTTATACTGTGTACTACTCCTATTCCGCCATTACAGTGGCTTTTTTATAATTATAATTGTATTGATTTTGCTGAGGTGGAAATATAGCATCACTAATTTACAATTAAGCATTGTTGGAGCCCTACTCGGTGGACTTTTTGCTTGGTTTACCAAACATTTGATATGGTCTATCTACATACAGCCTGAAAAAGAAATCAGATATGTGATAGTGATACTTCTAACGATGTTTTTATTCCCATTTGTGATACAAAAGTTCAGCCGCTTTTTTTGTCCTGCGAATAATAATTAATGACTCTTTATAAATAAAGGATAATCATTATTCTAATAACTGGCCAAAATCACGGGAGAAAATTGACATTGCTTAAGCTCTCATTATCTGGAACACGGAAGGCTACAGAGATACTATTTTTTGTATATAAAAATAATCATTATATATTTATATAGTTAGACTTAAATTTTTTGATTGCACCAAAAATAACTTTATGAGAAAACGCTTTTTACTGTTGCTGCCAGTACTGCTTATTGGTATTATTGCCTTTGTCGTTTCCTGTGTAAGAAATCAGGATGCATACTGGGACTCTTCAGACTTAAAGGCTCAACGTCCGCTGACTGTAGCCGATGCACAAAGTTGGTTTGAAAAAGAGTATAGTGATGACATTACTGTCGTTCGAAGTGTACAGAATGGAAATTCCACCAGAATGGTTTCGTATGCAGAAAGTGTATTTGCGGGTACTCCGGATTGGGCAACGGCAAGGGTTTTCAGAAAGAATTCTAACAGTCTGATAGTTACATTAGATTACCTCGACCCGAAAACCAATTATCGGGGTTTTAGAGACATTATCATTGTAAGAAATCATAAGACTAAGTCTTTTAATGCGTTTGTGCAATTGCAATTGTTTGACACTGCTTATTTGAACAATCAGAAAAGAATCAAAGGAGAGCGGGCCAATATAAGGGAGTATTCAGACCCTGCTACGTTTACAGGCAAGGTATACAAATACAGCATAAATAATGAGTTTATCCGCGGAGCCATATATAAAAATGGGAAAATGGTCGCCCGCGTATTCCCCAAAAATAAAATTAGTTCCTTTTTTAATTCCCCAGGTTCATCTACGGTTAAAAAATCATACGTCCCTTATAATGGCGTGGCTAATTTGGGAAGGGCTCCGGGTGCGAAAGTGTCAAAAGCCGTTGCTCTACACTCAAGAAGCGTAACCCCAAGTTATGAAGAGGCACCCGTAAGAATGTCGTATGGTGGTGGAGATGACACCGATACAGATGAGTATGACACACACGACCCTGATTCTAATATGGAAACAGTAGTAGTTACAGCTGTAGACTCAGGAACAGAATCTGATACAGGTGACTGCGATCCTCTTTGGGGCGATACCTGCGACGGCAGTGGTGGTGATGAAGGCGGTGATCCATACCCAACTGAACCTTGTAATTGCGGCGGTGGTGGTGGCGGCGGTAGCGGTAATGTTGGTAGTGGAGAAGCCGTTCCACCTACCGAGGTGCCAACTTTTATCCTTTCTAGAGTTGATCAGAAAACATATCCTCGATTAACTCAAATGGTTAAAAAATAGAAAGTTACGTTAAGGATAACCCTACAGTACTTCAAGCTCTTATAGATTATTCAGGTCTGACCAAAAGTGAAATAATTGAAAAGGTTAAGTTTGGCAATGGTCCCACAATACAAATCAAAGAATTTAATGACAATAGCAAGTATGGTACATTTAATGGAACAGACAATCCTAATACGTTAAATCTTAATGCCGCATTTGCAAGAGGACTTGAGCGTGCAACTGCTCAAGGTACAATAGAAGCTACTTCTTTTTTACTGGCTGTTACTACATTACATGAATTTGTTCACTATGGAAGATTCTTTAATGGGCTGAGTGAGGGATCGTATGATTATGGACTAGGATTTGAAAGAGATGTGTATGGGGTAACAATAGATAAAGATAATGCAGGCAAATATAGTTGGAAGTTTTATAAAAAATAATCTCTTATAATTATGATTAGAATATTGCTTTGTATTCTTACCTCTATTTTGTTGTTATGTTGCAAACATAATAATAATAAAAGTGAAGTACAATACCTGAATACTATTGATTCATTTGCAGTTATGGAGTTGGCTCTAACTGCAAAAATTGTGGATTCGATATTTCTTCCTAATTATGCCGATTCAGTACTTAAGATAATCCAAATATCTTCAACACCTGCTTCTTATCGAAATTTAAAATGGCAAGATAAAAAGGTTATACTTTTAGATTCTGTAAGTGAATTAAAATCTGATATTGGTGATTTTAAGAAAGAAAATATTAATGGACGAATAGTAGCGGTAGGCTCTCGACTACCTTCTTTTATATTAACTTATAAAGTCAAGTTTAAAAATAATACCGAGGCTATAATTAATCTTTGGTTTAAAAATAACGGTATTTCTATTGAATACGTGTTGGAAAAAATCGGAAATGCTTGGTTGGTAAAAAGATCTTTTGGGAGAGAACAAAAAACTAAATGGTCATTATGGGTAGAGACATACTGTAAGTCCGATAATTTCTAAACTCTTTAAAAATGAAAAAAATGATGAGATTTTTCCGAGTATTGGTACACTATAATGTTCAGCAATCTTAACAAATCGTAATAAAAAAAGATTCATCTAATTCTTATAGAGTAAAAAACTGGGTGTGAATTAAAGTCGACATTGATTATCAATGTTATTTTCGGACATGGTAACATTACACTTTATCCCAACCTCCACAATATGAAGGGCATCAAACACAGATAAATTCTACTGCGCGTTCTGTTGCCATCTGCTCTAAGACTGTAGCGCTTTTTAAACTTCACGTTAATGCAAAAAAGAACAATAGATCATTATAAATATGTACTTTCCAGATTCTACTTTTTTCGAGAGCAGATGCCGAAACTATGTTTACCGGC
Source organism: Paraniabella ginsengisoli (assembly GCF_022513635.1). Lineage (GTDB taxonomy): Bacteria > Bacteroidota > Bacteroidia > Chitinophagales > Chitinophagaceae > Niabella > Niabella ginsengisoli. Next base: position 29,110 of record NZ_JAKWBL010000004.1, read on the forward strand.
ACTCATTTGAAAGAGGAATATGAGATCTCATGCCGTGAAAAAATACTATTCAAAACTCAAAAAAGGTTGGAGTATTTTGATCTCAAATCTTAAAAATAGCCCATTTGTCGATCGGGTTTGTGACGCATCCTATGATACACCTCATTGTTTGAAGATTCTTTTCTCTTTAAAACATGACATAGGCTATGGGATTGGCGTTTGTTTGACCTTATTGCAGCCCCAAAAGTGCATAGCGAAGAAGAAAAATATGATTTGGAGGTTTAAGGATTATTCTGTCTTTTATTATCCTCTTGGGTTTGGACGCTTAAAATTGCCTATTTTAAACAACTATTCTGAAGCTACATTTTTCAAAGACTAATGAGAAGCTTAAAAGGAATTAATGATCTACATCTAAATAAACTTCTTTGTCTTTTGATGAATACGATGGCAGACTTATGGACAGTTCGTTGTCTGCCTCTTATTTTTTGTGGCATGTAAAGTTGATTCTCGTAAGCAAAATATAGTAAGACTGGAGCTCTATAATTCCCTACCACTGTTACTGAAAGAAGAGAATGTAAATGCGGAACAACTGGCAGCTGCTGATCATAAAATTTTCACTGATGCGCGTACATTAAAACTTGTTAATGACAGAATATTATATGATAAGGTTTCAGTATGGAAGGGTCATATTTATGGAAAATTCATTTTTGAGGATAACTACTCTACTATTATAAAAGTTAGTAGATACGATAAGCAAAAGGAAATTGATCAGCTGAATCACGATATTATTCAACAGCAAAAATATTTGAACAAGCGCTGCATACGCTCAAAAGTAGTGTGGATAAATCGTTGAGGCAATACACACTGCAAGCTCCGGTTGATGGGCAGATTACTTTTATACTACCTGTACAAAAAAATCAGCATATTGAGCAGGGAAAGCTATTAGGCTATGTTAATCCGCCTGACAGCAAGTATTATGCTGAAATCAAATTAGCCCAATACAATTTTGGCAAAGTAGATACCGGTATGAAAGTACAATTACGCTTCGACGCATATCCTTACCAGGAAACAGGCTTTGTACCAGGAACATTGAATTATATTTCTAAAGTAGCCATCGACAGTGGCTTTGTAGGAACCGTACGTTTAGACAAAGGGCTTACCACCAACCAGCAAAAAGCCCTGCCTTACAAACCCGGTTTAAAAGCGCAGGCGCTAATTATTACTAAGGATCAGCGATTGCTGGAAAGGCTATATTATAATATAGTGAAGTCGACGTCGCTAAATAAATAAATAAAGTGAGCTTTGGATTTTAACATTGAGTGAATACGAAAAATTTTTCATCTTGTGCTGTAAGTTTGTAAGGATCTTAATGAAAAAATGTAAAACATATTCTCTGTCATATTTAAAGAAAAATAGCATAAAGTGAAATCCAAATATTCTATTAATAGGTGTAACGTAAAATTCCCCTGCCAAAATTCATGCCGGCACAGTAAAGTTAGTTTATCTTTCTTTGAATTATTTTATGCCCAATAAGCCTATAGCTGTTTAGCAACGGCCCACCGGGCGGTGCACTTGTTGTTCATAACAATAGGTTTGACCAGCCCGGTTTTTATATATGTGGTAGGGAATAAAAAGTAGAAAAAAATTAACGTTAGCCAAAATTATTGAGAAAAATTATCGTACGATCAGTGAGTGGTTTTTATTCTGGTAAATCACCTGTGTAGTCAAATAGGTCTTTTGTAGCGATCTTTAATGCTTTAGCAAACTTTATTACAGTGATTATCTCGATATTCTTTTGGCCATTTTCGATTCTACTAATATCGGCATTGCCCACACCTGATGAAATCTCTAAATCAACTTGAGTAAGATTTCGATACTTTCTAAGCTGGCGCAGCCTTTGCCCAAATGCCAATAATTCGTCATCAATATAATTACTCATTATTTACCGGCAAGTTCTTATGAACCGGTAAAATAAAATTTGTGTTTTAACGCAAATTGATTATATTTGAATTGTCATTCTTGAATGACATTATATTTGCGATACTACAATTAAATTATTGATAGCATTCGCTTGGAGTCTCGGATAGAAAACTGGTAATTTTAATGCACGAGATGATAAGTAGAATGCCCACGTTTAGGCGTGGGCTCTCTTATTCGTGCATGGGTATACCAGTACCTCTATCCGGTGAGTTGAGTTCCACGCTTTTCTATGCTTGCCGCGTTGTAGCTCACTTACTTCGAGACTCATTCCGAACCCTCTACGGATGAGTGCCAAAACATCATATCAACACATTGTTTCGAGTGCGATAGCATTTGAGGTATTGTATGCCCGTAAGCCAAAGAAGCCTGTTTAGCAACGGTCGTCGGGGTGGTGGGGCTGCCTTTTCTCATGGGCTAAGCCCTGCCTTACCCGACTTGAGTTCATACCATATCCTCTAACATTTAACGCATTGACTCTTGAAAATTTTAACGCTGTTGGGCGTAATGACCATCTTTTGCCATTACCTCAATGCCCAACCTCCTTCACCCCTTACCATTGGCAATGGCCTGCCAGGCAAGATTCACACCTACCTGGAGCAACAAGGTGTTTCTACCTCTAAACCTACCGTCATCGAATTTTTCGCAACTTATTGTAGTACCTGCTTAAAATCTATACCGCGGCTAAACGAACTCCAAAAAAATTCGCAGGAAAGGTAAATATCGTTCTTGTTACAGAAGAGCATAGAGAAAAAGTAACTGCACTATTTGATAAACCATTTTTAAAACAGGTGTCTCTTTCCGTTATTTCAAATGACACCCTGCTTAAAAAATATCTGCCTTATGCATCTATACCACATGTTGTCTGGATAGATAGAGATGGAAAGATAGCAGCTATTACCAGCAGCGATCATGTTACTGCTTCGAATATAGAAAAACTGATTGCCGGAGCAGCTTTACAACTTCCGGTAAAAACCAGTTCATTCGACTACGATCCACAGAATTCTTTAGTAGCGCAGGTTCCAGACAAATCAACAATTTATTTTCAGTCTTCCACAGTTGGTTATATACCCAATGCAAAAAGCAATATATATGGAAGCATAGAAGTAGAAAATGGTTTGGAGAAAAACTACTTTATTAATATGAAGCTGCTTAACCTGTTGCAAATCGCGCTCGACCGGATCAGCGCGAACCGCTTTATGATCAAAACCAAAAATCCGGAACAATTAATACCATCGGAATTCGGTAAGCAAGAACCTAAACTTTATTCTTACGAAATCATCCATCCCAAAGGCTATAACAAATCTATTTATCTCCGGCAGCTTTTTAATGACATAGGTACTGCTTCGGGACTTGATATAAAGCTGGAACCTGTTACTATGGATTGTTATGTATTACAAAAAACTGCGGCTGATATATTGCTAAAAACCAAAGGAGGCAAACCGTCTTTGTCGCTACCAAAAACCAACAAACCACAACTGATACTAACCAACCAGCCCATAAGCAGGCTGGTAAAAGTATTGAACACTGGCGGTGTTGACGCGCCGATTGTAATCGATGAAACAGCCCTGTCATCACCCGTGGATCTTGTCATTAAAGTTAACACGCTTAAAGACTTTAAAACGCTCAACAAAGGATTATTACCATACGGCCTAACCCTTGAAAAAGACAAACGCACCATCAACATGGTTGTTATCCGCGATGCGGATACAGCACGCTATTTATCACCCAAAACCGAATCATTATGAGCAGACAGTTTTACCTACTTATTTTTATGCTGCTGGGTTACAGCTTTTGTTCCGCCCAGCAAATACCCATCACAGGCAATGCAGTTGATGCGCACACAGGCAGCGCGTTACGCAACATCACGATTTACAATACCAGAACCGGGGTTTACCAAAAAAGTGATGCCAACGGAGCCTTTCAGATCAGGGCGCTGGCGGGTGACAGCCTTCGTTTTTCGAGAGTGGGTTATCACACCCGCCTTATCATTGTTACAACAGATAAGACAACTTTAGTTGTTGAGTTAACACCGGATGAAGCCATGATGGAAAGCGTGGTAGTTAATACCGGCTACCAGAAAATTCCCAGGGAAAGAAGTACCGGTTCTTTTGTACAGGTGGACAGCGCCCTGTTTAACAGGGCGGTCGGTGCCAGCGTATTAGATCGGTTAAACGGTGTAACCAGCAGTGTCCTGTTTGACCCCAATAAATCAAGACCGCCGATTACCATTCGCGGGATCGCTACTTTAACGGCTTCCGAAAAAATGGCCTATCCTTTAATCGTCATAGACAACTTCCCTTATGAAGGTGATATCAATAATATTAATCCCAATGATGTTGAAAATATCACTATTTTAAGAGACGCTGCCGCAGCCTCTATATGGGGCGCAAGAGCCGGTAATGGCGTTATTGTGATTACCACTAAAAAAGGGAAACTCAATCAGCCCATACGCTTAAGCCTGAATAGTAATATTACCGTGCAGGAGAAACCCAACCTTTATTACCCTGCACAAATGTCTTCATCAGATTTTATTGATATGGAGCGTTTTCTTTTTGACAAAGGTTATTATGATGCGGATCTTACCAATACTGGCGACAGGCCGCTGGTATCGCCGGTGGTAGAACTGCTGGCGCTACAAAGAGCAGGTGTTATAACAGGCAGTGATGCTGACCAACAGATCGATGCCTACCGCAATAAGGATCTCAGAAAAGATCTTTTGCAATATTACTATCGCAACCCTGTGCAACAGCAATATGCACTTTCGCTGTCCGGCGGAAAAGAGTCGGTTTCTTTCAGGGCATCGGGCGGGTATGACAAAAATATGGGGCCCATAAATGGTAATAGCGATGACCGGGTCACACTAAATACAGATTTATTCATACAGCCGGTTTCAAAACTAACAGTACAGCTTAAATCCATGCTGGCCTTTACCCGGTCTGTAGATAATGGAGAACTTCCCCAAATAGCGCTGGGCAGGTTCAACTATCCTTATTCAAGCCTAATTAATGATGATGGCACGCCCGCCACCTGGGATAAGGATTACCGCTCATCCTATAAAGATACTGCTGGTGGAGGTCGTTTACTGGGCTGGCAGTACCGGCCGCTGGATGAACTGTCCAATGCCGATAATACCAGCAGCAGCCACGATGTATTACTGATGCTGAACACTACCTATCAATTTCATAAGATGTTGAAAGCCTCCGTGATTTACCAGTTTGAAAATGCAGGCACTAATACCCGTAACTATTACAACGAACAAACTTATTATACCCGCAACCTGATCAACCTGTATTCTGCTATCAATGGCGCTACAGTTACGCGTCGTATTCCTTTGGGTGGGATTTTAGATATGGCAGAAGGGCGGCTGACAGCGCATTCTTTAAGAGGGCAGCTATCACTCAATCACTCGTTCCGGTGGGGAACAGTTGCGGCCATTGCAGGAAGTGAAGTCCGAAAAGCCGTACATAAAGGTTCGGCATTCAGAAGTTATGGGGTTAGCAGCAACCTGACTTCTGTCAATGTAAATTACGACCAGGTCTATCCCATTTTTGACGACCTTTTATCAGGCAATGTGATTCCTGCTAACACCCATTATACCGGCACAGATGACCGTATGGTTTCTTTGTACGCTAATGCATCTTATGATTATCAAAACCGATATATCCTGTCAGCAGGCGCCAGAAAGGATGCATCCAATATACTCGGTGTAAGCACCAATAATAAATGGAAACCGCTATGGTCTGCAGGGCTTGCCTGGAATATCAGTAATGAAAGCTATTACCACTTTGATGCGCTTGCCTATCTAAAGCTCAGGGCCACTTATGGCTATAGCGGTAATGTCAACAATGCGATCCCGGCGGTAACTACTTTGAATTTTACATCTGTAAGCACTTCGCGCCTGAGCACACTTCCTTATGCATCGGTAGCCAATGTACCCAATAAAGACCTCAGGTGGGAAAAGATCGGGACACTAAACTTAGGTCTTGACTTTGGAAGCAAAGGCAGCGTGATTACCGGATCACTGGAGTATTACATCAAAAATGCAAGCGACGTAATATCCCAGGTGCCTGTGGATATTACGATAGCAGGCACTACCGCATTATTAAAAAACAGCGCTTCCTTAAAAAGCACCGGTTGGGATCTTACGGTAAACACGATTAATATAAACAGGGCTTTAAAATGGGAAACCAGCTTTCTGTATTCTTATAATAAGGTTCAGGTCAAAAAGATATTTGAAGATATTAAACCAGGCAGTACCGTTGGAGATGGCACTACGATTAATCCCATCATCGGCGAATCTCCCTATAATATCATCAGTTATCAATGGGCGGGACTAAACCCTGAGAACGGCAACCCGAGAGGCTTCGTTGATGAAGGCCTGAGTGAAGACTATACTAATATCATCAAAGACCCCGGATGGGAAGATCTTAAGGTAAGTGGCAGCGCTATTCCCGAACATTTTGGCGGCATCAGAAATACCTTTTCTTATCATAAATTTTCTGTCTCGGCAAATATTACTTATATGCTGGGCTATTATTTTCGTAAAGAGGCCTTGAGCTATACCAACTTATTTGCAAGCGGCGGCACTGATGGTGATTATTTAAAACGCTGGCAACAGCCGGGAGACGAGGCCCACACCCATATTCCCTCGCTGTTTTATCCGACAGACTATTACCGAGACCTGTTTTACAGCAACTCATCCGCCACTGTTTTAAAAGCAGACCATATCAGGCTAAAGGATATCCAGCTGGGATATAATATCGCATCCTCTAAGCCTGCAAACCGCCGTTTGTATCTCTATTGCTATATCAGCAACCTGGGTTTAATCTGGAGAGCCAACAAAGAAGGACGCGATCCTTCTTATCCCGAAAGCAGCCCTGCACCTGCGTCGTATGCGTTTGGGTGTAAGATCGAGTTGTAGAACCATAGACCATGGACAATAGACAAATACATCACCTAATAAATATTTAGCCATGCAAAAAATAATATTCAATACCTACACGATTCGGTTACTGATCTTTTTCACGTTCTTTTTTTACAGAGTTCCTGTAAAAAATTTCTGGAGGCCACTCTAATGAAGCCTTAGCTACCATTAATTCCATGCAGCAACTCCGATCGCTGATGGATAATGCTGTTAGTCTGAATAGCTATTATCCTTTTGTCGGAGCCATTGCAAGTGATGATTATTACATCACCGAAAAAGCCTACACCACCTATACCAGCGCCGAGTCAAAAAGCGCTTACGCGTGGGGGTTGGTGCAGGAATCCGCCGTGCCTAATGCCATTTGGGTGCAGAGTTATAAACGCATCCTTGCGGCTAATACGGTGCTGGATCACTTTGATAATGTTGATGCCGGTGGGTTTACGCTTTCCGAACGCAATGCCATTAAAGGGGAAGCTTTATTTTACAGGGGTTTTAATTTTTTCCAGTTATCACAGGTTTACGCGATGCCCTATCATCAGGACGATGCAGCGGCAGCGTTGGGCATCCCGCTAAAATTAAGTTCAGATATTAATGAGCCGATCAGCCGTGCTACACTCGCAGCCACTTTTGATCAGATCATTGCTGATCTGCAAATGGCGATCTCTTTACTACCTGCATCCGGCACACCCTTAGTGCGCCCCAATAAAATTGCCGCTTATGCAGCCTTGTCCAATGTGTATCTTGTCATGGGACGTTTTACCGATGCCTTACAAAATGCGAACGCTGCATTAGCGCTCAAAAGCAACCTGATGGATTACAATGATTTTTCTTTAACTACCAATAATGTCATCCCACTCTACAATGAAGAAATTATCTGGCAGGCAGAACTAAGTTTAAGTTCCATCCTCAACACTTCCAGGTTAATTATTGATAGTAATTTATACCGGTCTTACCTGCCTGATGATCTCCGCAAACCCATTTTTTTAAACCATCCGCCACGGCTGGTGCTTATACACTAAAATCCAATTATAATAACTATCCCACCAGCGGTATGTTCTTTAATGGATTTGCAACAGATGAATTATTTCTCATCAAAGCAGAATGCCTAACGAGGTTAGAGCGGCCTGATGAAGCCATGCAGGTGTTGAACCAGTTATTGGTGAAAAGATTTGATAAAAGCAGTTTTACGCCCATTGTAGTTCCTGACGGAAAGTCGGCGCTGGATATCATACTGGAAGAAAGAAGAAAAGAGTTATGCCTGAGAGGGATGTGGCGCTGGATCGATACCAGAAGATATAATGCTTACGATGACAAAAAAATAATCCCTCAAAGATTAATCGATGGTCAAATCTACAGTCTGGAACCCGGCAGTTTGCATTATGCCTTTTTAATACCGCAGGCAGTGGTAGATCAGGGCAGCGTGGAGCAAAATAAAAGATGAGGCTGTAGGGTTTCACACAAAGGGAACAACGCCATTACTTCAAAATTAATCTTTGTTACGTTGCCTTCTTTGTCATCGTTGTGTGAAACAAAACCTTTGACAGCCCCATCTTTTTAAGCCTGCTTAGTTTTCGTAAGAAATTTTTCCTGATTCATTGGAAGGTGTTTCAGGATCTGCTTCCAGGTTTTCAAGATCTGTTTCGGTATCACCGGAGATCACGGGTTCATCGGTACTGCCATTCTCGGGTGCATGAAAACCACAGAATTCAGCGCTGCCTGTGCAGGGTGAGCCACCCAATTGATAGTCGGATGGCGTGGTACTGATGGAGCGGCCAGGCTTTAGAACCCAGTATTGATCGATAACTTTTTGGGGTTCCTGTGCTTTGAATGAAAGCAGGGTTATCGACAACATGCAAAAACATGCTGCCACCAATAGAACATACTTTTTCATTTTGTAAAATTTTAATTGATGATAAAAATTGGTTTAAAAGCATTGTTTACCGTCCGGATAGTAAACTGCTTTACCAGCACGCTTTGGTTGTCATAACATGCTGGCGGGTTAAGTCCGGGGTATTATTCCCGTCGATGGAATGAGCGCTACTGTTGCAACAGTTTTAGGAATGTAGCCTAAAGTGTATGAATGAGGGTTAAGAAGTATTGCCGTTACATTCCTCGATCGAATATACGATCCCGCTAAACCGAAATTGTTATCAATTCGTATATATTTTTTACTTGTAGTGTGGCGTTATCGTAAATCTGTTGGAGGAAAGCCAAAGTATTGTTTAAAGGCTTTGGAAAAATTGGATACGCTGGGAAACGCCAAGTCAAAAGCGATTTGAGACACGCTATGCTGGGTATGAGTAATCCGGTGATACGCCTCGTTCATACGGTTGGTAAGCCAGTAATGATAAGGCGATACCTGGAATTCTTTTTTAAAGATCGCTTTAAAAGCAGGCAGGCTCATATAGGCTTCCTGTGCCAGTTTGGCCAGGTTGGGTACTCCGGAAAAATCAGTATCCAACCGGTTACGGATCGAATAGATATGGCTGATCTGCTCCAGCGAAATTTTTCTGGTTTTAGGGTTCAGCTCGTATTTACAGGTCAGTGCATAGCTGAGTAGGGTACGTACATTTAGTTCCAGCAGGTAATCATTGACAGGACTCGTGCGTAGCAGGCTGATGACATTTCTGGCGGCATACAGCATGAAGCCGGTTGCATACAGCGGCGCCTGAAAAATACTGGTGGCGGTACCTGCCGTTATTTTATCCAGGAACGGTACTAGAATATCCGGAAAGTAATCGGTCAATCGCTCCAGATAATCAGGGCAGCAATGAATGTCAAGCGTTGTAGTGAGTTGCCCGGCTTCAAAGCTGGCGCGGCTCTCCATGTAAGGCAAATAAAACAAATTAAACTGGCAGGTCTTTACCGTCTGGTGGTCAAAGGGTAGTGCCTGATAAGAGACAGGCTGATCCATCTGTAAAGAAAACTCAAGTAATGCCTCTTTACTGCGAGCCACAAAACCGCCTCTTTTAAACATTTTGTACCGGCTATGCCAAATGCTAAATTGTTTTTTTTGTACAAACTGAAAATCCATATTGCCCCAGCCCCCACGCAGCTAAAGCCAGTGCAGGCGGGAAGATACAGGCCAGATTTAGTTGGAGCATCTATCCATGTAACAACGTCGCCGTTAAGCGACTTAATATCGAAAGGTGGTAGCAAGTTTTGTTAAATCGTACGAATTGATAAATAATATAGCTGAATTGATAACAGCAAACGCCACGGGCTGATGTAGCTTGCTGTTATATCAATCGTTACTAAAAAGGACAGGACAATTTAATCAATTTTTAAAAAACCGTCTGGGATGATACATCAGCTTTTTACAGAACCGCATCACTTCTTTTATAGCAAACCGTTTGATGGCAGCACATTTTATATCCGCTCCATGCAATTGGAGCAGGATTTGGATTTAATACACCGCTGGGTAAATGCGCCTCATGCACACCGGTTTTGGCAAATGCAGGGAGCTAAAAAAGACCTTCGAACTTATTACCTCAAACAGAAAGAGGAAAATATTACCAGTACTTTTTTTGTTTGCAATGAACAGCAGCCCATTGCCCTTTTTGATGTCTACCAAGTAATATGGACAGCGCTACGCAGCTGTTATGACGCACGCCCAAGTGATTATGGCATCCACCTGCTGATGGCGCCACCCAGGGAATTAATCCCATTAAAAAAGACAGGAGCCCTGTATCTCAAAACATACTCGTGACGATTATTGACATGCTTTTTTCATTTATATCTGTAGAACGCGTGGTAGCTGAACCCGACAGCTGCAACAAAGCAGCGCACCTGCTGGCCCAAAAAGCCGGGTTTGTGTTTCAAAAAGAAGTACAGCTGCCTGATAAAAGGGCAAGGCTCTATATGATTACCAAGGTTGGCTACCAAAAACGGGTGCAGGCTTAAGCCTTATTACTTTCCACTTTAAAATTTTATGTTATGCTCACCGAAGCGCAACGCAGGGGCCTTGCCCTTGCCCGGGGATTTATTGTCCTTATTATGCCAGCCGTACACACGGTTTGGTTATACAGCAATAGTGATGTGAAACAGGGATGGCTGGGGCTTACACTCGGCTTTCTATCCGAAGGCCCAGGTGCACAGCTATTCATGTTTCTAATGGGTTTATTTATCGTGACCGGACGCCGCAAACCAGCCAGGTTCCTGCTCAAACGCGCACTGATATTGTTGTTCACAGGATATATGCTTAACCTGTTCAAGCTGGTGATCCCCTTTTATGCAGGCTGGATACCACCGCAGTTCTTTATAGAAAATGGGTTGATAGTGAGTTCTCATACGCCATTACAGTTACTGCTCGTTGGTGATATTTTACAATTTGCAGCAATTGCTTACCCGTTGTGTGCATGGATCGCCCAACAAAATAAATTCCTGTTGCTGGCTTTTATTGTGATGGCAATTGTTTTATTGATTAGCCCTGTGATATGGGAACTAAAAGCAGATGCTGTGTTGTTGAAAACACCACTACTGCTTTTAAATGGTGCGCCGCCCCTGACATTCTTCCCTTTATTTCCGTGGTTGTTTTATCCCCTGATGGGATTGATAACAGGTGGGTTGGTAAAAAAATATGCAGTAAAGCTTAAAGGTTACCAGTTGCTTATTGCAGGGATTACCATGCTATTGTCAGGTTGGTTGTTGACAAACGTTGAACCGGTAGCCTGGCAACAAACATTTTATAGACTGGGAAGAGGAGGTACCCTAATGCATGGTGGTATCGTCCTGTTATGGCTGGCCCTCTTTTTATGGTTGGCTAAACATTTTAAACAAAACCATTTTTTCTCATTGCTTGACTGGTTGAGCAGGAGCATTACCATTATTTATCTACTTCAATGGGTGGTCGTCTTTTGGATGCTGCCCCTGTTTGGATATAACCGCTTAAGCCTCCTGTCATCGCTGACAGCACTGCTTATAACAAGTGTGGTCTCTTTTGGTACTGCGCGTCTTTTGCAAAAACTGGTTTCAAAAACTAAACCCAATACTCATGCAAACTGATACTGTTTATGACATCGCCGGTATTGGCATCGGCCCTTTTAACCTCGGGCTGGCGGCACTTTGTCAGCCTGTCGAAAGTTTACAAACGATCTTTATAGAGCAAAAGCCGGAGTTTAGCTGGCATGAAGGTATGATGATTGCTGGTACTACCTTACAGGTGTCTTACCTGGCTGACCTCGTAACGCTTGCCGATCCTTCCAGTAAATTTTCTTGCCTGAATTTTCTGCGCCAGCAAAACAGGTTGTTACAATTTGGCATCCATGAATCCAATTATATTACAAGAGCTGAGTATAACCGCTATTGCAAATGGGTGTGCAGTGAAATGGACAACCTGCTTTTTGATACGGGTGTGGATGCTGTTTTTTACAACGACAGCATGGACTGCTTTGAACTGTTTTGTAAATCCGGTACTGGTTCAACTATCATACGTGCCAGATATATTGTTATCGGCACAGGAACTAAGCCCATTGTTCCTGCTATGGGAAGGGAGTTCGTAGGCAGGCAGCTGATTCATTCTGGTGATTATATGTATCACAGAAAAAAATACTTGCTTGCCAAACGGTCTCCATTATTGGCTCCGGCCAAAGCGCCGCAGAGATTGTTTACGATTTATTACAGAGCAGTAATGACGCCATCGAAAAAATAACATGGGTTACCAGATCTGACCGCTTTTATGCTATGGAACAGTCAAGGCTCAATTACGAACTCACTTCACCCGATTTTATCGACTTCTTCTACCAGTTACCAGAGCAGCAAAAGCAGGCTTTATTGTCAAAGCAGCAAACACTTTATAAAGGTATCAATCACCAGTTGATTAACGCCATTTATGATGCCCTATATCATCGATTTACGGAAGGCCATCCGTCTAAACTTACGATGCATACCCACTCATTGCTGGACGGGGTAAGTAAATGAGAGAAGGAACCTGAAGCTGCTGATTTATCACACCCTGCTTAATAAGCGATATACGTTGTCTGCGGATTTTGTAGTACTGGCTACAGGATATGAGTACCGCGTCCCGGCGTTTTTAAATCCATTAAAGCAAATCAATTATAATGACCATCGTCAGTTTAAGGTGAACAGGAATTACTCCATAGATGATCGCAACCGCATTTTTGTGCAGAACGCTGAAATGCATACGCATGGCTTTAATGCCCCCGACTTGGGATTAGGCGCTTACAGAAACGCCGTTATCATCAATACCATATTAGGATATGCTTACTATCCCGTTGATACCAAAATTGCTTTTCAGCAGTTTGGTATTGCCGGGTAGCACTCTAGCTCCCGCCTGCTATCTAAAACACCGCCGTCCTCTTTGATTAAATATCTAAAGCCCTATACTATGATTAAAGATTATGCCACTTGTTTTGTCAAAGCAGTCTCGCTATGTTTTAAGCCCTGGCTCAAGCCCGAAGAAGCGATGATTTACTGCAACCTTCAGCGGGTGCAGTTTCTCAAAAAATGTAACCAGTTCGGTATCTGCAAAAACAGCAACGGTTACTATGCACGTGAAGAATTAAATAAAATGCTGTGTGGAGAGTATGTCTCCTTGTCTCAACGATGGGATGATCTATGGGGAAGCAGCTCCAAAAAGAACTCCAAATGACATTCAAAAAATCCGCGCCAGGTATTCTTTATTTTTTCTGATGATTTTTCTTTTTCGGTCTCTTTCAGGTTTGTTCATTTGCTGTGAACAAACTTCAAATCAACAGTCCAAAAAATATCATCTTTTCTAAAAATTTTTACTTTGATCTTTATTTGTAAATATTTGTTGATTTGTAGGGAGGCTTGTAGTGCAGTACTGTAAAGGGTTTTAAGGGATTACCCGCGACAAAAACCGAACATTGCCGCGACAGATCCTGAATACTTCCGCGACAGAAACCGAACTCTATACGGGACAAATTCCGAAGAGTGCAGCAGCATCCGCGACAAAAACCAAACATGTATTTTATAATGTGGATAACCTTAGCGGTAAAGAAAAATCTGCTGTTGCCAAGACAAAAAAAGGGGCTATAAAAGCCCTTGATCACTAAATGAAAAATATCCGTCTGGAGTAATAATCAGGTGATCCAGTATTTTTATATCCAGCAACCGTCCGGCTTCTACAAGTTGCTTTGTGATGTACTCATCCGCCCGGCTTGGTTTTAAGCTTCCGCTCGGATGATTGTGGCTAAGCAATACTCCCACTGCCCCGGATTTTAAAGCGGCGGTAAAAACCAGCTTGGGATCAACTACAATACCTGCCATACCACCGGTTGATATATTACAGATACATAAAACCCGGCTAGCCTGGTTTAACAGGATGATTTTGAACTGCTCCAGATACTCAATCCGGTATTCATCCCAATGGGCTAATAGCAGCTCATACGCTGATCGGGAGGTTTTGATAAAAGGCATTTGGGTTTTATACGGGTTTTTATAAACCAACTCTACTTCTGCAATAACGCTCAGGTTTTCTTTGTTACATACGCTTTCCATAATTAACTGTTTTAAAGATTTAAGAAAATAATTATGGTGCTCACGCCCGGCTAAAGGCGAGTAAGAGCAAAAAGCAACGCAATAAAAGAAGGCCCGGTGCGAGGCCGTTGTGTTTATGGGGGAATTTTTTGCTAACGCCCGGAGCCGGTAGCCGAACTTTGTACCGCAATAATGGTCTTGGTTAATTTATACTTTTTGCAGCCTGTCTGGTCACTGTTTTATTATTGACCCATCCTATGATGGATTTGAGCACATAGCGTGAGATATTGTTTACTGGGTTAGCAGTACGTGCCGCCATGCGTATATACTCGTTTAAAGAAGTCAATTTTTGAAGAAATGATTGGTATAGCTGTTCATTGGATAGCAAATCGTTTAATGTAGTGGCAGCAGTTTTAGTCTCTTCTTCATTAAAATAAAAATGAGTTCTTAAAAGGTGCAGTATATGATTTAGTCTGCCGTTAACAACGCAAGCAGGCGTGGGAACAATGATTTTAAAGTTGAGCCATTGAACGGATTTGTTCGTTCTTTGCTCAAACCCTTCAGCAGCGCAGTTGAACCAGCAATCAGATTTTCCTTCCAGATCTTTTTGCACCGGTAGCAGTACTCTTCTTTTAAATTCTTTATACGCTGTATAGTCATTAGCAGAAATCCCCAGTAGTTGTTTCAATTCATCAAACGATATTCTAAAACCGCCTTTTTGCTTCCAGCTTGCGATAATCATATAAAGTTTGTAGGTGTATTTGTTTGTGGCCTTCATTGCCACTTCATAAAGGTATCGGGTGAAATATCCCGGACGATCATTACTCGTGCGGTCTATCTCAATCAACTTACGTGCGGCATCTTTAAATAACTCTACGTACATGATGCTATTGCCATTTATCACTTTGGGAAGCTCCACTCTTGGAAATAAAGTGGCGATGCAATAATACTCTTTACTAATAGCCGAAGGAAGCTCTATGCTTGCTTTGCCCAATTCCAATGCCGCTTCATACACTTCCCTGTATTGGCGGGGATGGGCAATATCTTTTAAGCGGATGGGAACTCTTATCAGATTATTCTCTTTAGACAGATAAACAGGCAAAGCCTGCCAGTCTTTACCGTTCATGCTGGCGAGGACGGCCTCTTGCAATTCCTTGATTAAAGTAATCAGTACCCGGCTTTGCATCAGCGTAAATCCTCCTTCGCGACGGTGTAGTTTACCACGACCATAAGTCACCCGGTTTGGCTGGTACAGTTCTGTGCAGCCTGGAAGAATGACAGCATTGGTGCTTTTGCGAGTTGCGTTTTTACCATTCGTGGGTTTCATGATAAACAAACTCAGGCGGGCCTAAAAGTTCCCTGCCGGTATTGATAAATACAACATTTTGCAGTTCATGAAAAAAACGGAGGTTGTAGGTAATGGCTTCGTCAATGATAACGGTTACCCGTTTGCCGGTAAAGGCAAGGGTGATTTCATGATCATTGGTATAGAGGGTGGTTTCATAACCCAATTTTTCTAAAAGGGCTTCAGTGATTGTAAGGCCGATAACATCTCTTATGTCATCCACTTTTTCTTTGTTGCCTAAGTGAACCATCCCGGTTGCATCCAAAGCAATCACTACTCCGTATTTTTCGGGGTCATAAGCCAGGCTGATAAGATTGCCGAGTCGAAGTTCATTAGGTTTCATATTGGTGAATTTTTCATGCGGTTCAATCGTCTCTTGTTAGCCTGTAGCAGCATCAGGTCTGCTGCTTCCATCTGTTCTTCTTCTGTTAAATGCCTTCCTTCAGAAAGCCATTGGTATATCTCCGAGCGGTTAAAATAAAGGGCTTTGCCTTTTTTAGAAAAAGGAATCTCCGACTTATGGGTTTTTTGATAGAGGGTGGATCTTTTCATATTTAGCAAACGGCACACCTGCTCCACATTTAAAATTTCCGGCATATCGACAGGTTTTTCTTTTGTGGTGTTTTTCTCTATCACACTTTGAACAGCTTCCTCAACCAAAAGCCGGAGTTCTTCCTTTTCCAGTTCTATGATAATCCTGCTCATTTTTGTTCGATTTTATTTGTTTTTGTTTGATTTATATCGTATATTTATATTGAAAAAGCTATATAATATCGTTATTTACATAAATTTATGTAAATAACAGTTTAATTCAAAATTTTTTTGAACAATATGAGTTTGGGCGAAAGACTAAAACAGGCGAGGAAATTATTGGGTGATACCCAGGCAGTTGCAGGTAAAAAGAGTGGCGTGCCGCAAAGTGATATTTCTTACATGGAAGTGGGAAAACGAAAAAATATACCGGAAGAATATTTTTTTACCTGCATCAAAATGGTATTGACCTGAATTCGCTTTTTGATGAAACAAAAGAAACGGCAGGTATGCAAAAAAATGATGAGGGAGAAATAAACGCGTTAAAAAAACAATTGCAGGAAAAAGAGGATTTGGTTAGGCTTTTAAAAGATGCAGTGGAACTACGGGATAATAAAATTGATCGAATATTAAAAACCGAAGCAGGTGAAAAAATAGCTCTATAAAATTTTTGTGGGTGAAATTGTGGGTGAAATAAAAAAAGCAGCTACATTTTAATATGTAACTGCTTGATTTTCAGCTCCCCCTGCTGGACTTGAACCAGCGACCCTCTGATTAACAGTCAGATGCTCTAACCAACTGAGCTAAGGAGGAATTTGTTTTTCCCTTGCGGGAGCGCAAAAATAAGGGATTTTATTTTTTATTTTACGCTCTTTCTAAAAAAATTTACCGGTGCGCTTCATATTTTTTGGGTACCAATACCTTGTGCGCGTCTTCCAGCGCTTGTTGGTCAATGGTATCTGTATCATTTTGCAGCACTTCTTTAAGCTGCTCAACGGTTCTAAAGCCAATAACCGCGCTGGCAACCACCGGTTTTCCTAACACATATTGCAACGCAATGGCAATGCGACGAGTTTCTTTCTCACTGTTTTGAGCCAGGTGATCTTGTAACAATGAAACTTCATCCTCGCCATATCCCAAATAATCTTTAGCGGGTTTATTAACCAATAATCCTTGCGCCAAAGCGCCCCTAACCAATATGCTTTTATGGTTCTCTTCCAAATATGTTATCATCTCCTCTTCCGGCCTTCGGTCCAAAAGACTGTACTGCATCATTACACTTTGAATACTTGACAACTCAACATATTTACGAATTACATTGGGACGAATACTTGAGATACCATAATACCTGATTTTACCCTGACGCACCAGCTCTTCGAAGGCCTCAATCGTATCCTCCATCGCATCTTCAATGGTACCGCCATGTAGCTGATATAAATCAATGTAGTCCGTTTGTAATCTTCGAAGACTATCTTCCACTGCTTTAACAATGTAGGCCTTTTTGGGGTTCCAATCCCAGCCGCTTCCATCCCTACGCCATTCATTACCTACTTTAGTCGCTAATAAAATATTATTTCTAACCGGTTTTAGAACGGTTCCTACCAGTTCTTCATTAGCTCCTTTATCATAAAGATCCGCAGTATCAAAAAAATTAATCCCCACGTCAACCGCGCTTTTGATCATGGTGGCAGCATCAGTCAACGAGGCCTTTGACAAAGACATGCAGCCAAATCCAATTTCAGATACTTTCAGCTCCGACAAACCAATAACATTATACTTCATCCTGTAAAGTTATCGATACATTTTTTAGCAGAATGTTGCCGCTCCTGTTTATATTTATTTTGAGAAATGTATAAAAAATATTTACATTTAAGACAGTTTATATACCTACCAAAAAGAATCTGGGCCAATGACAATTGAGGAAGAAATCCAGCAAAGTAAATTTTCAAGTGCTTACGAGAAATTAGCTTTAAACTTATTGTACAGCACACGCTGGCTGGAAGCATATTTAAAGACCCGCTTTAGCGAACATGGTCTTACCATGCAACAATACAATATTCTTCGCATTTTAAGAGGAAGCCGGGCCGGAACCGCTTTCTACGCTTCAAATAAGAGCACGAATGATCGATAAAATGAGTGATACCAGCCGCATAGTAGACAGGTTGATCATCAAAAAATTGGTCACAAAAAAATTAATCGCACTGACCATAGAATGGTGGAAGTCCGTATTACAGAAAAGGGGCTGCAATTATTAACTAAGCTTGATGATATTGATCAGGAAATGAGTACCTTTTTAAGCAATATAACAGAACAGGAAGCCACAATAATTAGTAATCTTTTGGATAAAATGCACACCAAAACTTAGCCCCATTAAGCCAACTTGGCTATTTTTGTGCCTATGCGAAATTTAAAGCCCCTGTTACTTGTCTTTATTTATTTAAGTATTGCAAATGCTGTTAGTGCTCAACCTCAGTATGAGTTTCGTGGTGTTTGGATCGCCACAGTAATGAATATCGACTGGCCACCACAAAAAGCAAGTGTGGAAGCACAAAAAGCAGAATTTATCAGACAACTTGATTTGCACCAGCGCAATGGAATGAACGCAGTTATTGTTCAAATTCGTCCAAGCGGGGATGCATTTTACCCGTCGCCTTATGAACCCTGGAGCCAATGGTTAACCGGCAAACAAGGCCAGGCACCGAATCCATTTTACGATCCGCTGGCTTTTATGATTACCGAAGCACACAAAAGAGGCATGGAGTTTCATGCATGGTTAAACCCATATCGCGCAGAATTTTCTGTAGGCAGATCATCAATCTCGTCCGATCATATCATGCGTAAACACCCCGACTGGTTTTTAACTTACGGAACCACTAAATATTTTAATCCAGCCAATATACAAGTGCAACAGTTTGTTATTGATGTTATCAAAGATATTGTAAGGCGTTATGATGTAGACGCCGTTCACATGGATGATTATTTTTATCCTTATCCTATCCCAGGCAAAACCTTCCCAGACGATTATGCGTATCAACGTTCAGGTACTTCATTAAGCAAAAATGACTGGCGACGCAGCAACGTAGATTCCATCATCAGAAACATTAATATCGCTATAAAAGAAATCAAACCTTACGTAAAATTTGGCATCAGCCCGTTTTGTGTTTGGCGCAATTTAAAAGACGACACACAAGGAAGCGATACCAAAGCCGGCCTCACCAATTATGATCAACTTTATGCTGATGTTTTGTTGTGGCTACGTAAAGGCTGGATCGATTACGTAACGCCACAGTTATATCGGGAGATCAACGATCATCTTGTTCCTTACGAAAAAATGGTAAGCTGGTGGGCTGCGCACAGCTTTGGCCGCCATGTTTACATTGGCCATGGTATTTACAGAGCATTAGAAAACAGCGCCAATTGGAAAAAGCCAAGCCAGCTTCCCGACCAGATAAAAATTGCAAGGTTTACACCCGGTATTGAAGGCAGTGTGTATTACAGCAGTAAAGTTTTTAAAAGCAACCCCAATGGCTGGAACGATTCACTAAGAAACAATTATTATCGTGTGCCAGCAAAAGTTCCGGTAATGCCCTGGTTACCCAAGCGGCCCAATTGGAATTAATTTTTTGATACCAGCTTCAGAATATATGGCATCGATCTTGCCACGCTCGGTTTATCGTCCCGATTATATTTAAACTTCATTTCCGTCTTCCTTCTCCTTTAGGAGAAGGTGGCTGAAGGCCGGATGAGGCACAGAATCGTAGCAGTTTATCCGGAGGTTGTCGAAGGATCGCAATCACTTTATCATTAGAATATGTGGCGGCAAGATTGCATTACCAGTTTTGCGAAGAACCTGCTGATGCCATAAGCACAACTGTTGAAGAGTGCGACGACCGCCTGTACCGGAACGGGCGGGCAATTTTGACGATGTATATTTACAGATGAACGAATAAAAATTCTCATCTATAAATCCTGTACATTTATATAAAATCTATTCCTATTTTTTATGAGAAACCTCGCTTACCCGCTACAATTCACCTTCAAAATAACAACGATTGCTAACGATTTTAAAGCAACCGATGCGCATGGAAATACGATCGCTTATGTGCGTGAAAAAATATTCAGGCTAAAAGATAATGTGGATGTGTATTCGGATGAAACCAAATCACAAAGGCTGTTTAATATATCTGCCAATCAGTGGATCGACTGGAGCACCAGTTATAAAATGACAACGGATGACGGTCAAAGTTTAGGCCGCATTGGACGCAAAGGCTGGCGCAGCATCTGGAAGGCTACTTACGAAATATTTGACGAAAACGATCTGAAAGAGTTTCATGTGAATGAAGACAATGGCTGGATAAAAGTAGGCGATGCTGTTTTAAGCGAGATCCCTATTCTTGGAATACTGACCGGCTACGTTTTCAATCCTTCTTATACTGTTTATGATAATCATGGTACCAAAGTGGCCCAGATCAAAAAACAAAAATCATTTTGGGGCCGACGTTTTACGGTTGATCAATTCACCAACATGAACCCCGCTCAGGAAGAGCGCGTAGCGCTTGGGTTGATGATGATGATTTTGCTTGAAAGAAGAAGAGGGTAAGTGAAAGTTGCGGGTTTCAAGTTGCTGGTTACAGGTTTGCGCATGCGACGTAAATCGTACATCGTAATTCATACTCATTATATTATCCCATCAATTCTTTCATCAGCTTATCAAAGTCCGCTTTCAGTGTTGCTAATTCCTGCTCCACAGCGGTTAAACGTTCTTCCAAATTGTTATTGGTTTGCGCAGCAGATGAAGCCGCTACATTTTCGGTAGCATAAGTTTCCAGCATATTTTCATCTCCAAATAAATGAATGTAACGCGCCTCTTTCTGTCCGGGTTGACGCTCAAGTTGCCTAACGAAGGGGGTTTCAGCAGTTGCCAGTTTTTCAAGAACAGTAAGCACTTCAGCCAGATCATCAAATTCATATAACCTGCCAGCGCTGCTGTTAATTTCCCCTGGTGTAAGTGGCCCTCGCAAAAACAACAAACAAATCACAGCCAGTTCATCGGGTGTCAACTGATAGTTAAGCGCGATATTATGTTTATACTTTACCACCCTGCTGCTACCGCCAGTTACAGTTGCAGCCAGGCCACGGCGCTTCAACTTGTCCAGACAAAGCGTTACAGTTTGCTCGTCATAATTCACAACCGGGTTACGAGAAGTTTTTTGATTACATGCCGCAGTCAACCCGTTTAATGTCATTGGGTAATACTCAGGCGTTGCTTTTGATTTTTCCATGAGCGATCCAAGCACCCGAATTTCTTCACTATCTAAAATCGGTAATGGTTTCTTATCAATTGATTCTTCTGTATTCATATAATCGTAAAAATAAAATATTAATCATACACTTCAGGATTTACAATCGTTGGCAATCGTTCGCCTTTAAATGCAGCAATCACATTCTTTGCTGCAAGCATCGCCATTCCATCGCGCGCTTCCAGCGTAGCAGATCCAATATGAGGCAAAACACAAACATTCGGCATAAAAAGAAGCGGATTGTTTTTATCCATAGGTTCTGGATTGGTTACGTCAAGGCCTGCTCCCCAAATAATGCCTGCATGTAAAGCCTCCTTCAAATCCACTTCATTGTGTAAGCCGCCGCGACCGGTATTAATAAAAATGGCATTGCGTTTCATTTTAGAAAATGCATCTTTATTGAATATTCCTTTTGTCTCTTCTGTGAAATTGGCGTGCAATGTTAGCACGTCGCTCTGTTGTAATAATTCTTCAAAACTTACATATTTCGCGTCCAGCGCGGCTTCTGCGTGGCCGTTGGGCTTTCTGTTGTGATAAATAATTTTCATGTCAAATGCAGCTTTACACTTTTTTGCCATTTCAAATCCAATATTTCCTAAACCAAATACGCCCAGGGTTTTCCCATACAGTTCCTGCCCCAAATTAGCAACAGGTTCAAAGCCATCCCATTTACCATCGAGTATTTTTTTATAATTGAAAAAAGCCTTTCTACTTACAGCAAGCATCAGCAAAAATGCGACATCAGCAGTAGCACGGCTCAATACATCTGGTGTATTTCCAACGGGTATTTTTAATCGTGTCGCGGCATCAATGTCAACGCTGTCATATCCAACTGAAAAAAGCGACACCACTTTTAGATGTTTACATTTCTGTAAAAAATGGGCGTCAATTTTATTGAACCCCGCGCTGATCAAGGCATCGTATTGCTGACATTTTTCTATTAGCTTGTCCTGCGGCAAAGGCTCTGTTTCATTATGGATCGCTACCAAATATCCGGCGTCTTCCATTAATTTAATACCTACATCAGGTATTGGTTTTGTTATAAATACATTCATTTTTTTGATTTTGAACCATTTAAAAATAAGGATTTAGTTTCTTCTCACAGAAAGCACTGAAGAACACAGAAAAGGAGGAATCTCTCTTATCTCTGTGCGAATCTCTTTCACTCTGTGGTTAACTTCTCGCTATTTCAGATAGCATTGAACAGCCCTGGTATTCAGTGAGAAATTCACTCACTCATTCAAATTTTCCTATTTTTGCAATCCACAAAATAAAAGAATACTGATAATGTAATACCTCATTTCTTTCTGACTTTAATATTCGCATACGTGTTAACGTTAACGCGTCATGCATTTTTTAATTCTAAAAGAAAGAAATGATGCTTATTCTTCAAAACATTTCCTATATACATCCCGACAAGGAATTTCTTTTCAGCGACTTACATTTCACCATAAATAAATCCGATAAGATAGCATTGATCGGAAATAACGGCACAGGCAAGTCAACACTTTTAAAAATTATCGCGGGCGAATTGGAGCCTTTGGCTGGGCAAATCATTACAAATGCCAAACCTTATTATGTTCCACAGGTTTTTGGCCAGTTCAATCATCTGTCAATTGCGCAGGCATTACAGGTGGAAGAGAAACTGCGTTACAATGTATTTTAAACGGCGATGTAAGCGAAAAAAACATAGAACTATTAAATGATGACTGGACCATTGAAGAACGGTGCCAGGATGCATTGGCATATTGGCAATTATCAAGTTTAGATCTGAATCAGAAAATGGAAACACTAAGTGGCGGACAGAAAATGAAAGTGTTCCTGGCAGGCATACTAATTCATAAACCTGAGCTTATTCTGCTTGATGAGCCCGGCAATCATCTGGATACAGACGCGCGACAACAATTGTATAAGTTTATATCGGAAACAAATTCCACTTTGCTTATTGTAAGCCATGATAGAAAATTGCTGAATTTTTTAAATACTATTGCGGAGCTAAGCAGCAAAGGCATTACGTTGTATGGCGGAAATTATGATTTTTATGCGCAACAAAAACAGATTGAAAACAATGCGCTGGAGGAAAGTGTTCAGAGTAAAGAGAAGGCATTGAGAAAGGCTAAAGAAAAAGAACGCGAAACCATGGAACGTCAGCAGCGTATGGATGCTCGTGGAAAAGGCAAGCAGGAGAAAGCAGGTGTGGCGCGGATTATGATGAACACATTGCGAAACCAGGCGGAGCACAGTTCTTCCAAATTAAAGTCGGCTCATGCTGAAAAAATAACCCATCTTTCGGATGAATTGCAATATCTGCGCGCAGCTGTACCTGATATTGCTAATATGAAATTAGGTTTTGAAGATGCTAATTTACATAAAGGCAAAATATTATTTTCGGCTACTGATATTAATTTCACATACGACAAGCAACCCCTTTGGAAAAAACCTTTGAGTTTCGAAATCATAAGCGGCGAACGGATTGCATTAAAAGGATCAAACGGCTCGGGAAAAACCTCTCTTATAAAAATTATTCTCGGAAAACTTACTCCTCAAACAGGATCCGTTTACAAGGCTAATAAACAGGCAATATATATCGACCAGGAATATTCGTTATTAGATGACAAGTTAACCGTTTACGAGCAAGCGCAACAATATAATACAGGAGCTTTGCAGGAACATGAAATTAAAATCAGGTTGACCTGGTTTTTATTTGATAAGGAACACTGGAACAAACCTTGCAAAGCCTTAAGTGGCGGGGAAAGAATGCGCCTTCTTCTTTGCTGTCTTACCATAAGTAACACGCCACCAGATATCATTGTGTTGGATGAACCGACCAATAATCTGGATATTATAAACACTGAAATATTAACAACTGCAGTAAATCAATATAAGGGCACATTAATAGTTGTATCTCATGATGCATATTTTTTGGAAGAGATAGGTATTAACAGAAGCATAGAGCTACTAAAGTTGTCTTAATGCATTAGCCGGTTACAGCTGAGTAAAAACAAAAACGCAAGAAAGCGTATCTCTCCTGCGCTTTGTTTAGTCAGTTCAATTATATCAATGATAGAAACCATTAAAACTTCCAGGCAATGCTGGCGAGGAAGTTACCCGGTTTTTGGGGACGCGCATAAAACCCATCGCTTACCCAATATTCACTACTCGTTAAATTATTTGCTTTCACGCTGATTCGATATTGTCCTGCACTGTAAAATAAAGTTGCATCAACTGTTGTGTAAGCAGGCAACGTAAAAGTATTAATCGTATTCAGATAAGTTTCTGACACATATAAAAATCCGCCGCCGATACCAAGTCCTTTAAGTGAACCCTTTAACAAACTATAACTCATCCAAAGGTTAGCAGTTTCTTTTGGTGCGCCTACATTACGTTTACCAATCAGGTTAGCCGCTGCTTTGACATACTTATTATCATTGTAGCTATAGCCAGAAACAAAGTTGAAACCCGGAAAAGGATTGCCCGTCAATTCTGCTTCAATGCCTTTGCTGCGCTGCGTTCCGTCCTGCACAGTAAATGTTTGATTGTTGATTATTTCAGGACGAAGTGTGTTGCTGATTAACATATCATAATAACTAACAGAACCGCTTAGTTTGTTTTTAAGCACATCAAGCTTTACACCAGCTTCCCATTGGTTAGCTTGTTGAGGCTTGAAGGAAGAAACAGTACCATCGGGTTGTGTAGCGTTAGCAACATTTTTAAACCCATTCATATAATTACCAAATAATGCTACTTTGTTTTTAATGGGCTGAAAAACGATACCAAATTTGGGAGAAAGCGCGGTTTGATTATAATCTCCGGTAGTTTTTTGTGTAAGGTTGTTTAGTGTGCCCTCGTTAATAAAACGATCTACTCGCAAACTAGCCATTAACAACAGATAATCTGTAACGTTAAGAACATCGGAAATATAGGCTCCGTAAACTTTTTGTCTGCTTAAACTAAGCGGAGAAGACGTAGCGCCCAACTTTAATTCCAACTGCTCTATTCTTACATCTTTTGCAACGCCAAGTGTATTTACTGTATCCATGTTTACGCCGGTGTATTTAAGATTTCTGTATTGATCCATAAAATCAAGTCCGATGAGCAATCTGTTGCGAAGGTTTCCGATTTTAAAATCTCCAGTAAAGTTTTGCTGAAATTGATTGCGGCCCAGCTTGTCTGGAGCAAACGCACCCACCATACGAGCTACAGTTGTATCTGTAAGAAAAGTGTTGGTGAACATATAAAAGTTATTGTACGCACCTGTAGCCCACGTGTAATTTGTTGTTGAAGTCCATTGATCAGAAATTTTATATTCGGCTTGCGCAAATACGTTGGCTGATGTTTGATGCCCTGCAAAAGAATTGTCAATTAAAGATCGCTTGTAACCTAACTGGAGTTTCTCATATGATGTCACATTAATAGCACTTCCCACCTGCCAGGCGGTATGTGCCGTTCCTTGTGTTTGATGAATATCCGCGTCCAGCCTAAGTGTCAGGCGTTCATTCGCCTGCAACGAAAAGCTTGGTGCAATTACAAATGTTGATGCCTGTCCCTGATCCTGAAAGGAATTTTCTTGTTGCGCAGCCATGTTGATGCGAAAAAGTGCTTTATGGTCTGCATTGAGTGGCGCATTAAAATCCGCCGTAAGCCTGTTCAAATCAAAACTTCCATGTGTGTAAGATACTTCTCCACCAAGCTGATCGTAAGGCTTTTTGGTAATATAGTTAACCAGTCCGCCAAAAGAAGTCATGACTCCGCCAAAAAGTGTAGAAGACGGACCTTTAATTGTTTCAACTCTTTCTACCGTGCTAAGATCGATGGAAGAACGGAAATAGGTAGCCATGCCGTTTCGCATATTGTCGCTTGTGGTAAATCCGCGCGAGAAAAATGCCGGAATGCCAGCACCCGTTTTTGCAGGCGCTGCTCCGGGCACGTTACGAAAAGCTTCATCAAGATGGATGGCCATTTGTTCTTTTATCAGTTCCTTATCCACCACATTATATATTTGAGGGTTTTCCAGGTTTGTAAGCGGCATTCGCGCTACTGAATTACTTTGTTTTTTTGCAGTAATAGAATATTTAGTACCTACAATTAATACTTCGTTCAACAATAGTGAAGAAATATTTAGCCTTACTGGTACCGAAGTGGTTTCTCCTTCTTTTACTTCAATCTGTAGTTTTTGAGTTTCCTGACCGATAAAACTTATTTCCAATGTGTATGTTCCTGCGGCAACATTTTTAAATTCAAAATTGCCAGACTTGTCAACAGTGTTTTTGCCAACTCGTTCTAATAATACAGTTGCTCCTGTTGCAGGCTGGTCATCGCTGGAAACGACGGTTCCTATAATGTTTCCGGTTCGTTCATTGGTTTGGGCATTAATATTTAAAGCCATAAATACTACGCAAAAAAATAGTCCACAAATTCTCATTTTAAAATATTTCGCGCGAAAGTATTCTCAAAAAGAGTGAAGTCGTTTACGTATTCCGGAATATTGTTTACACATTCGGGAATATTTTAAAAGCCAGAGAATAGTAATGAGGAATTAGGTTTACGGATTATTGAGTTATATGAAAATGTTCATTCGAGATCACCTTGTATTTAATTATTGGTCAGACCATGTCTTTCATCCAAGACTTCCGAGGTTTTGAAAATCTGGGAAGTCTTGACATTGTCGTTTATGCAGGATGAGCAATGCACCACAAATAAAGAGTGCGACGCAACGAAGATGCCATATATTCTAAAGCCGGGCTCATAAAAATAATGGCCGTTTACCGTTGCTTTTCTGCTATTTACCGAGTTTCTAATACTACGCACAGTACTTTGTATTGCCTACTACCTATTGCTACCAATATCTTTGTGCTTTATTAGTAAGAAGCAATGAACATTGAGAATACACAAAGCCAGATGCGGAAAGGAATATTAGAATATTGTATTCTTTCCATCGTAAAACGAGGAGAGGCTTATCCCAGCGATATTGCGGAGGAAATGAAAGGCGCGGGCATGCATATACTGGAAGGCACATTGTACCCTTTGCTTACCCGGTTAAAAAATGCGGAAATGATTACTTACCGGTGGGAAGAAAGTACTGGCGGACCGCCCAGAAAATATTTTTCACTTACAAAAAAAGGTCAGAACTTTTACCAGGAACTTCAACAAACCTGGGAAGAACTTTCCGGCGCAGTGAATACATTAACCGGCTCCTCTAAATAAAATTACTACCAACCAACAAACAAATATAGAAATGAAACAGATCATTAACATAACACTTGGCGGCAGAAGCATTGCGATTGAAGATGCTGCATACGAAAAAATGCAGGCATACACTAAAAGCCTGCGCGAATACTTTAACAATGAAGAAGGCCGCGACGAAATTGTTGCTGATATTGAAGCGCGCTTTTCAGAATTGATGCATGATAAGATACGTAAAGGAGCGCCGCATATTACCGACGCTGATGTGGACGGGATGATTGCAACAATGGGACGCCCTGAAGATTTTGCTGCTCAGGATAATGCCGGCTCGCAAGGTTATAACCCCAATTTTACCATTAACGAAAAACGCCGGTTATACCGGGATGCCAATAATAAAATGTTGGGCGGTGTGTGTAGCGGAATTGCTAATTGGTTAAACATCGATCCTACTGTGGTGCGAATTTTATTTATCATCGTTTCTTTTGGTGCGTTTGGTAGCGGTATTTTAATTTATATCGCTTTATGGATATTTCTTCCGGCGCGTACGCTTGAAGCCTATAGAGGCAAGCGAATGTTTCGCGATCCCGAAAACAAATGGTTTGGCGGCGTGGCCGGAGGTATAAGTGCCTATTTCAATACTAACGTAAATGCTGTTCGTGGTATAATGGCATTGCCACTTATCATAAGTATACTAAACGGAGTGCTTGGCAATGGACACTTTGGATTTTTTCCCGGCTTCGTTTTTAGCGGCCTAACGGGAACTTTCATTTTTATCTACATCGTGTTGTGGATCGTGTTGCCGGAAGCGTTAACTCCTTATCAGAAAATGGAAATGCGCGGCCAGAATATTGATGTAAATACCATCAAACAAAATGTGCAGCATTCAATGGGCGATATCAATGAACGCCTGAAAAATTGGGGACAGGAAGTAAAAGAATCTGCCGACAACCTGAGTAAAAAAGCAGGCGAGTGGGGCAAGAGTAAAAGCAGCGATCTCGGCAGACAGTTTACTTATGTTCCACCCAAATCCAACCGCGGTATTGGTTATGTTTTTGCAATGATCTTCAAAGCCATCTTTGTTATCATTGGCGGAATCATTGCTGTTTCTTTATTGGCCGTGTTCATCACCGTTTTATTTAGTGGTTTTGCTTTTGCGCCAGTAAACAATTTTTTATGGACAAGTGAAACACAGCAGATGCTGGGTTGGGGCACATTGATCCTTTTTATAGGAGCCCCTGTTGTTGGCCTTGTAATCTGGTTGATCAGAAGAATACTAAATGTGCGCACGCCGGGCAATTACCTGAACTGGACCTTTGGTGGATTATGGGCTATTGGATGGATATGCCTGATGTTCTTCTTGGCAAGCATGTCCAACGATTTTAAAAGATACGAATCTGTTGAAGAAAATGTAGCCATACAACAACCTTCGAATAATAAAATGATCTTTCGCGTAAGCGAACCTGAATTATTTTACGAAGGGAATTTTGGATGGATGAGAGAAAACGATAATGACCTTGATGGGTTTAGTTTGACCGAAGACACGCTTAAATTATCTACAGTTAATCTTGACTTTAACAAAAGCGAAGACAGTTTGTATCATGTAACAATCGTGAAACAATCGATGGGTAAAACAGATAGCGAAGCGCTTGCAAGAGCGAAAAAAATAAAATACTCCGTAAGCTCAATTGATAGTGTGCTTGATTTACCTGCCGGATTTGCTATTGATAAAAGCAGTAAATACAGAGCTCAAAATGTGTTGGTTTTAATTTCAGTTCCTGTTGGTAAAAAAATAAATATTGATGAAACTGTTTTTGATAAACTAAGAGATGCTGATATAGAATTTAACAATGGAGGAAGAAGAGTAAGAAGCTCCAGGTATGTAACTCATAATATCAGAAGGTATCGATCGAACACAGATTACATCATGCAAAGCGACGGCAGTTTTGAAAGTGAAGATGACAAAAAAGAAATCATTGTAAGCTCTGGCACGCCTGGTAGCGATAATTACAGATGGGATGGGGACAGTACGAAAGTAGTACCACCAGCGCCTCCGGCCCCACCCGCTCTTGAATCTGGAACGACCGATTCATCATCTGTTTATCGTTATAACGAAAGCCCTTCACAAAATAAAAGCAAGGAAGAAATAGCAAAAGAGCTGGAACAAAAGCAAAAAGAAATTGAGGAGTTGAAAAAGAAACTTGGGCAATAAACCAATGCCACGAATGCATGAATATGAAGGATAATAATTCGTGCATTCGTGGCATATTCATCACTTACCTTTTAAAACCTATAAGCCAAACCTAAGCCATTTCGTGTCGGCTGTAAAGACATTTGCCCGCCGCCATATTTTTTCATTTTATTATTACCGATCACCCACATAGTAATACCGCCGCCAGTTGATAAAGCGCCAAACGCAATTCCTAAGACGCCGGCAACAATTTTGCTGTCTCCATCTGTCAGATCATCGTAATAATAATCATCATCAAAATCGCCTTCAAAATTACGGCCATCATTTTCATTATTACCCGCAGCAATAAGAGCTGAGCCACCAATGATCAGGCCAGCACCAACACTGGTAAGCACTATACCGGCAGTTCTCATTTTTTTAAACTTCCGATATTTTTCCTCATTATAATTGAAAGTAGCATTTGCATCTGTATTAAAAATGCCAGCCTGATTATTCACAGTTTTTACAGTTACAAAATCACGTTGAAATTGGGATCGATAAGCAATATTGTTTGAATTCTGGGCCTGAGCTACATAGGAACTCATAATTCCTATTACCAGGTTCAGCAGTTGTTTTGTTTTCATTTGTATTTATGTTTTTATGTTAGTTAAAAGTGCGCCAAAAATAATTGATTAAATCATTAGTTGAAAGGTTGCATTTAACCCTATATTTTGCGCATACGATTGTGCAGATTGATAAGCTCCCGTAAGGCTTTACCTACTTTTGTTGTTATTGCTTTTACAAATTCTTTTCATCATTATGTTTCATCATTACCTCTCAAAAAGTTTCTATTTTCTATTATTTATATTGGGATTACAGGCTGCGGTATCAGCCCAAACGACAGTAAAAATAACGGCTGCAAAAACGACAGGTTCAAACAAAGCCGAACTGACGCTTAGCAACAACAGGCATATCCTTATTGATTTTTACGGAGAAAATATATTCCGGCTATTTATCGACAGCGTTGGTAAAACATTCAGAGAACCGGAAGCAAAACCTGCGGCACAGATATTAGTAAATCAGCCCAGAAAGAATGTCGCTCAAATAAAGCTGGTTGATTCCGACGAAACCATTTCCATATCGAGCAAAAACATACATGTAATTTTTGAAAAAGATAATAGTTTATTTAAAATCATCGACGTGCGAACCAACAAGCCAATCGTTGAAACCATTCAACCAGCTCTTTTTGAAAAGAATAGAACTTCATTAGTGCTTAAAGAAAATCCTGATGAATATTTTTTGGTGGTGGTGTGCAAAACGGGCGCTTCTCTCATAAAGGAAAAAAGATCTCTATTGAAAATCAAAACAGCTGGACCGATGGGGGCGTGGCATCTCCTAATCCTTTTTACTGGAGTACCAACGGATACGGCATTATGTGGTACACATATAAAAAGGGAAAGTACGATTTCGGATCTGAGCAAAAAGGTCAGGTAAATTTATATCATGAAACAGATTATTTAGATCTGTTTTTTATGATTGATAATAGCGTAGTTCCATTGCTTAATGATTTTTATCAGCTTACAGGCCATCCTGTGCTGTTACCAAAGTTTGCTTTTTATCAGGGACATCTCAATGCTTACAATCGTGATTACTGGAAAGAAGACAGCGCAGGTATTCTTTTTGAAGATGAAAAAAATATAAAGAAAGTCAGAAAGATAATGGCGGTATCAAAGAATCATTGAATGGAGAATTGAAAAACAATTACCAGTTTTCGGCAAGGGCTGTTATCGACAGATATAAAAATGCAGATATGCCTTTGGGCTGGATTCTTCCCAACGATGGATATGGTGCGGGTTACGGACAAACAGGAACTTTAGACAGCAATATCCTCAACCTAAAAAATTTCGGCGATTATGCCAGAAAAAATGGTGTTCAAATTGGATTGTGGACGCAGAGCGACCTGCATCCTAAAGAAGGCGTCAGCGCTTTGCTACAGCGCGATATTTTAAAGGAAGTAAAAGATGCCGGCGTGCGTGTGTTAAAAACCGATGTAGCATGGGTTGGCGCCGGTTATTCTTTCGGCTTAAACGGTGTGGCTGATGTAGCGCAGATCACCTCTAAATATGGAAATAACGCCAGACCTTTTATTATTTCTTTAGACGGATGGGCCGGAACACAGCGCTACGCCAGCATTTGGACAGGCGATCAAACCGGCGGCCAATGGGAATATATTCGTTTTCATATTCCAACTTATATAGGCTCAGGACTTTCGGGGCAGCCTAATATTACTTCCGACATGGATGGAATTTTTGGCGGTAAAAATATCCCTATCAATGTTCGCGATTTTCAATGGAAAGCTTTTACGCCCATGCAATTGAATATGGATGGCTGGGGCTCTAATCCCAAGTATCCGCATGCATTGGGAGAGCCTGCTACATCCATCAACAGAAATTATTTAAAACTAAAATCTGAATTATTGCCATATAGCTATTCTATTGCGAAGCAGGCTGTAAACGGCATGCCAATGATAAAGGCCATGTTTCTTGAAGAATCGAATACATATACTTTAGGCGCAGCCACTAAATACCAGTTTATGTATGGGCCTTATTTTTTGGTAGCTCCTGTTTATCAAGATACCAAAGCAGATAAAGAAGGCAACGATATACGCAATGGCATTTATTTACCCAAAGGTGAATGGATCGATTATTATACCGGAGAAAAATATGAAGGCGATCGCATCATTAACTATTTTGACGCCCCGCTTTGGAAACTGCCTGTTTTTGTAAAGCCTGGCGCTATTATTCCAATGGTGAATGCCAATAACAACCCTTCGCAGATAAATAAAGGGCTGCGCATTTATGAATTATATCCATCCGGAAGCACATCTTTTACAGAGTACAATGATGATGGATTGACAGAAAATTATAAATTAAATAAAGGTACGGAAACCCAAATCACAACTTCGGTTGATGGAAAGCAAAATGTTTCTATTGCCATCAATGCTACGAAAGGCGATTTCGAAGGTTTTGAGAAGCATAAAGAAACGATTCTGAAAATAAACACATCGCATCCAACCGGAAAAATAAAAGTTAGAATAAGTGGTAAAAGAGTAAAGCTCAAACCTGTTACATCTGATGAGGCATTTGCTTCCCACGCCAATGTTTATTATTATGATACAAAGCCAGGTCTGAATTCATTTGCAACAAAGGGAAGTGATTTTGAAAAAACAATGATTACTAAAAACCCTCAATTGCTGATTAAGCTGGCCAAAACAGATATAACTAAATCCGATATAAACATCCAAATAAAAAAATATGCCTTTGCTATTGATAACAAATACAAACAAACAAGCGGAGATCTTATAGCACCGGAAAATGCAAATGTTCCCGACTCTAATATTAAAGCGTTCACTTTAACTCCATTGTGGAGACCAACACGCAATGCTGATTTTTATGAGATTGAATTTAATAATATGCTCTACTCTCATATAAAAGACACAGCGTTTTTGTTTGACGAACTACAGCCAGAGCAAGCTTACCATTTTAAATTAAGAGCAGCGAACAAAACCGGATATTCGGACTGGACAATGATTACAGCGGAAACAAAAGTGAATCCTTTACAGTTTGCAATAAAAGGCATTGTAGGCCGCAGCACTGCTGCGTCTCAAGGCGGAGAAGGGGTTAATAAATTATTCGATTTTGATGAAAGCAACAACTGGCATACAAAATATGGCATCAACGCCATACCGTTTGACCTTGTGATAGATTTGAAAAGTGTAAACCAAGTTGATAAGCTGCAATATATTCCACGCATCAGTGGCAAAAATGGTTTAATCACTAAAGGGAAGATCTATTATAGCATGGATAAAAAATCCTGGACAGAAGCAGGCGACATTAGTTGGAAAGCAGATAATGATATAAAAGAATTTGCTTTTGCTGGCAAGCCTACCGTGAGGTATATCAAATTGAGCGTTGCGGAAGGCATTGGCAACTTCGGCTCTGGCAGAGAAATCTATGTATTCAAAGTACCCGGAAGCTCCAGCTATATTCCCGGAGATATTAATAACGATGGCAAGATTGACAACAACGATCTGACATCTTACACAAACTATACTGGCTTGAGAAAAGGTGACGGCGATTTTGAGGGATATATTAGTAATGGCGATATCAATAAAAATAATTTGATTGACGCTTTTGATATTTCTAATGTTACCACACAACTCGAAGACGGCGTGAGTGCGGATTCTATAGCAAAGCTTAGCGGTAAACTTGAACTGCACACTAATAAGACTTCGTATAAAACCGGCGATATTATTGAAATCAAAGTATCCGGCGTAAACCTTGCCAGCGTAAATGCTTTAAGTTTCGCTTTGCCTTACGATGCGCAGGATTATGAATATGTTGGGACAACTACACTTCAAACTAAAGAAATGGAAAACCTGACTTATGACAGATTACATACAAGCGGAACAAAAGCGTTGTATCTTACATTTGTAAATATTGGAGATAAGGATCCGCTTACCGGAAATGAAGATCTCTTTATCATTAAATTTAAAGTTAAAAAAGATGTGCAGTTTGATCTAAAAGCGATAGAAGGAATATTGGTTGATAAAGATTTGAATACCCTTGCGTTTTAACAACGCTTTTCATAGCCCACCATTTAAATGGTGGGCTATGAAAAATAGTTGAGCCGAATAAAATTTCTAATCGGCTCAAAAAAATCGCATTTTTAAGCCGATTATCTTTCCACTTCAAACTTATACATTCCCGAACCTGCTTCAACAACAACATATTCAGCTTCTTTTCCAACTACCTTAATATCCTTTACAGCAGATAATGCTTTACCATTCTCTTTTATTTTTTCAGCATCGGTTGCAGGAATATAAATGGTTGCCTTTGTATTAGCCGGAACTTCCGATTGCATTTCAAATCGGGTGCTATCCATATTCCAGCTATTGCTTAATGTGCCGTAATAAGTTTTCAGGCTGGCTTTTGCATGAGCAAAACCGCCGCCAGGATGAGGTTTTATAAGAATATGTTTGTAGCCTGGGCCGTCTTCATAAGTATCAATACCCACCATTTTGCGATACATCCAGTCGCCGATAGCGCCATACGCATAATGGTTAAATGAGTTCATGCCTGGTGTTTGAAAAGTGCTATCAGGCTTCATGCCATCCCATCTTTCCCAAATAGTTGTAGCGCCCATTTTTACAGGGTACAACCACGAAGGATATGATTCCTGTAACAACAATTTGTAAGCTATATCATTATAGCTATAACGTGTAAGAACGTGACATAAATACGGAGTTCCCAAAAACCCTGTTGTAAGATGATTGCCGTAGCTCTTCACATTTTCAGCAAGTCTTTCTGCTGCCTGCTTGCGCAATGCTTCGGGAAGCATGTCAAACTGAAGCGTTAACACATAAGCTGTTTGTGTACTTGAAATCAGACGTCCGGATGGGGTTACATATTCCTTATTGAAAGCCGCTTTTATTTTTTGAAGCAATTCGGTATATGCTGCAACATCGGCATCCAACTTCAATACTTTTGCAGCATTGATCATTAGTTGCACAGAGTTTGCATAAAAACACTGAGCGATCAAATATTTATCAGTTACCGCACTGCGTCCGTCGTTATCATCAAAAGGGCGATAGAAAAGCCAGTCTCCAAAATGCCCACCTGTATTCCACAGATCATCTTTAGTACTGCGGCGCACGCTTTCTACAAAAGCCTTCATGCTGCTGTATTGTGTTTGCAAAACCCGCTTGTCGCCATAAGCAACATACATACCCCACGGAATGATCGTAGCAACATCAGCCCAACCTGCGCTGTTGCCATCTTTGCCTAAAACATTCGGAATTACATGGGGCACCAGGCCGTCAATCTGATCAGCTTCAACATCGCGCATCCATTTAGCAAAAAAGCTGTTCACATTCATATTGAATGAAGCCGTTCTGAAGAAAGCCTGTGCATCGCCCGTCCAGCCAAGTCGTTCATCGCGCTGCGGACAATCGGTTGGCACATCCAGAAAGTTCCCTTTCTGTCCCCACTCAATGTTATGTTGTAACTGATTGATCAATTTGTTGGAAGTAGTAAAAGTTCCCGTTTCAGGCATAGCGGAATATAAAGCAACCGCTTCGAAATTATCTGCATTCAATGTTCCCGGATAACCATCCACTTTTACATACCTAAACCCCTGCCAGGTAAAATGAGGATGGAACACTTCTTGCCCTCCTCCTTTTAAGATATAACTGTTTTGTGCTTTTGCCGCACGAAGATTTTCTGTATAAAAATTGCCTTTCTTGTCCAGCACTTCTGCGTGAGAAAGCGTTACAGAATCGCCTGCTTTACCTGTTATTTTTATTTGTACCCAACCAACAAGGTTTTGTCCAAAATCTATTACCTGCTCACCTGCCGGGGTTTTAAATATTTTTACAGGCTTGAATGTTTCATGTTTTTTTACCGCCTCATTTACGGTAGCCACTATATTTGAAAGCGGATAGTCTTTCACCTGAACGTTTGCCCATCCGGCATCATCATAAGAACTCAACTTCCAGTTTCCTTTTTCTTTTCTGGCATCAATGGTTTCTCCATTGTATATCTGCGAATAAGCAATAGCGCCTGTTTCAGATTTCCAGCTATCATCTGTAACGATAATATCCGATGTTCCATCAGCATAGTCTACATGAACCTGGATTAACAAGCCAAGTATCTTTCCATAAATATTACCGTTGTTCTGCCATCCTAAAACACTTCGATACCAACCGTTGCCCAATTCAGCACCAAGGATATTTTTTCCATTTTGCATAATGCCGGTTACATCATAAGCCTGGTACTGAAGCCTTTTATTATAAGATGTCCATCCGGGTGTTAGCCAAGCATCGCCAATTCTTTTACCATTAAGATATGCTTCATACATGCCGTGTGCTGTAATGTAGGCAGTAGCTGCTTTTATTTTTTTGAAGTATTAAATGTTTTTCTGAAAAGTTGGCTGGGCCTGTATTCCGGATCTTCTGCTATTCCTGACTCGATCCATTTTGCTTTCCAGTCACTTTGGTTGAGCAAACCCATTTGAAAAGATGCAGGCGTACTCCAGGCTGAATTTTTTCCATGATTGTCCCAGACTCTTACCTGCCACTGATATCTTTCATTACTCAATAAAGGATTTCCTTTATAAGCTACATGTACCGATGAATCTGCCGCAACTTTTCCTGAATTCCATACGGTGTTTTTTCCGTTGGTTACTTTTATCTCATAAGCGGTTTGCAGGGTATTTCGTTGTTTATTTTGTATTTCCCAGCTAAAGCGCGGTTGAGCTGTGCCTAAGCCAACAGGTTCAGGTTTGTTTTCAACTAATAACTCATGTACCGAAGATTGAGCATGTGCAGACGACAATCCTGCACATAAGGCAAGTAACAAAACAGTTTGCTTCATTTTACTCTTTTTGAAGTTTAGAATAAAGTATGGCTTTCCAGAAATAGATATAGAAAAAAGACAAGCAAAGCCTAAAGCACTAAGATAGCTTCATTTATGATTGAACTATCCTGTACTGTCTGTCTGTTAAATATGTAGAATAAAAGTAATTTCATAAGTCGAGTTTTGTAGTCACTTCACCGCAGACAATCTTAACTAATATTATCCAAAATAAAGAGGGTTAATAGCTTTTTTGTTATAAACAAAAAGGTAGTTTTTTATAATATACTCTAGTCGAGACGACGAAATATTAATATCTTTAATTGCAAAAACTACAGCTTTCTTCTTTTGAGTTATTAGACCTTTTTGTATAACCGAAAATTTTTCCACTTTGGAAAAGCCTTGCCCTATATCGTCCCATATATATATTTTGAAGACATTTTCCCAATTTATAACTCCCGTTTTTTTAGTCCATATACCTTTAGCAGACAATGTAAATTTCTTAGCTGGCGCTATTGTTTTATATAGAAAATACAAGCCAATTAGACTTTCTATTGCTACAATAATAGAAAGTTTGACCTTTGCGAAAATACTAGTGGAAGAAATGTAAATTAGTCCAACACAGCAAAAAATAAGAATAGCGTTCTGCATTCTGGAGCCGGTGATTATCATTTCCTCTGGCAATGTGTAATCATATGATATTGCAGGCTTATAAACCGGATTTCTTAATGCCCTATCTTCCCAAAGTTGTTTTATAAGTTCCTTATCATGTTTACTGCCTATTATCCATTTCGAAGGGAATCCTGTACTGAAAAGCTGGCTTTCAATTCTACTTTTCAAGGCGTGCACATCTGCAACATTTTTCAAAGCCCAAATTTCCCATTTAAGGGTGCAATACATGCCGGTTAAAATCGCTAAAATAAAAGAGCCCACTATTGTTATGATTCCCCACAGCGGAGCAATGCTAAACAGCGTGCTCATTATTATCATAATAATCATTGGAAAACACAGCACAATACAAACAGGTAACGCAATCATCATACCTGCCTTCTTAACAGCTTGTGAAACGGTTACAAATTCCATTGCAAAACAAAAAATTAAAGCATGTTATCTATTCTTCTTCCTTTTCATTAAGCGATTTCCATAAAGCATCTTTTAGCTCCATTAATCCTTTTTGTGCAACAGAAGAAATAAAATAATGAGGAATATTATTTGGCATTTCCTCGCTGATGGCCTGTTTTAGCTCATCATCCAGCATATCGCTTTTGCTGATAGCGATCAGCATTTCTTTGTGCAGTAATTCTTCATTGTATTGTTCCAGTTCGTTCAATAACACTTCAAACTCTTTTCGATGATCATCGCTGTCGGCTGGAATCAGGAAAAGCAATACCGGGTTGCGTTCTATATGTCTTAAAAAACGATGTCCCAGGCCACGACCTTCTGCCGCTCCTTCAATAATTCCCGGAAGATCGGCAATACAAAAACTTCGCCCATCGCGATATTCTACAATTCCTAAATTAGGAGTAATCGTGGTAAACGCATAATCAGCAATTTTAGGCTTTGCTGCTGTAATTACCGAAAGTAAAGTAGATTTACCGGCATTAGGAAAACCCACCAAACCCACGTCAGCCAACACTTTTAGCTCCAATACTTTCCAGCCTTCTACCCCGGGCAAACCGGGTTGTGCATGTTCCGGAGCCTGATTTGTTGGTGTTGCAAAGTTGTGATTTCCTAATCCGCCTTTACCGCCTGGCAGCCAAATAACCTGCTCCCCGTCTTCCAGTATCTCTACTTCTTTTTCGCCTGTTTCTTCATCCATAACAACAGTTCCAAGCGGCACTTCAAGAATAATGTCTTTTCCGCTTCGGCCGGTGCATTTGTTATGCCCGCCGCTTTCACCATCTTCCGCTAATACGTTTTTATGATAACGCAAGTGCAACAAAGTCCACAGGTTGCGGTTACCTCTCAAAATAATATGCGCACCACGCCCACCGTCACCACCGTCGGGTCCACCTTTTGCAGTGAACTTATCTCTTAAAAAATGTTTGATACCGGTGCCGCCATGCCCGCTCCTGCAAAAAACACGTATCTGGTCTACAAAATTGCTTTTCTCCACGTTCTATAAAAATTGATATGCGGCAAAGATAAGCCTAAGGCTTAAAGACGCGGATAAAAGCTAAAAGTGTTGCTGAAGATCACTGAACACCTACGTAATTAAAACCCCGATCCGTGAACTGGTAAACAAGGAACTTTTTTGTTACCTGCTCCTTCTCATCTACCAAAGGGATGAGTAACTTCTTTTTTCTTTGTCGTAAGTAATTAACTCCAGCGCCGCTCAGGACGATCCACAACGCTAAAAAAATCAAAATCGACAGGTATTGTATGCAGTGTTTTCGTTTTTGTGTGGAAAATAGAACTTTTGCTTAGGTTATTGCCGTTAATAGCATAAGCCGTAACTGTTTGACTAGAATATTTAGTTGAAAAAATACTATTAGTAATTACCAGGTAATGAGGTTTATTACGAATATGAACAGTAAATATTTTAGAGCAAAAGCTTCCAAAATCTTCGGGTGTATTTGGCGAAACTTCAGAGTAGACCTTGCCATTTGCCTTCCATTGACGAATAGTTTTAAACATGTGGGCCGTTCCGCCTTGCCAGGTATCCCAGCTATATGTTTTTAGCTTTTGATCTGGTGAAATTCTTATAAAACCAATACCGCGGCCTGTTAGCTTTTCAAATTTATGGTTAAAAGTAGCAGGATTATTGGTGATCAATTTGATAAAAGTTTTTTCGAATGCTTCCGAATAAAAATATGTGCTGTCGAAATTGGATCCCCGAAATTGTAAGAGTTTACTATACAGCGCGGCACACTTAGCCTCTTCATTAGCGATGTTGATTTGGGCAAACCCGTTGATGTTAACAACAAGGCAAACCAAAACAAGCAGGATTATTTTTTTGTAGGTAAGCATCATAGGTTAGAATATTTTAGCTACAATTTTTTTATCAACTTATCAATTCGCCTTTTATTCTCCTGTTGTAATAGTGAGGGATATAAATTCATTAGTATGTTTATCAAGATAATAATCAAACCAAGTAAGTAGTGAAAATTAAAAAATTTTACTAAGGCAAAAATAGTTACGAAACTAAATCCGATTAAATGATCTATTTCAGAAATTGTCATTTCATTTCGTAATTTATTTAAATCGGCCTTTTCAACTTTCCTTTTTAGTTTAAGCTTTTGATTAAAAAATTTAAAAAATGTATTTTTTACAATCCACTTGAAAGCACCAAGCCCAATAAGTTGGTTCAGCTTTTCACTTTTAATAAAATTTAGATTTGATAAACCTCTGTCATAGCATTTTGTTTTTCTTATAACAGCATTTATAGTCATTCCAACTATCCAGGAAATAAATGATATTGAAATACTAAATGTTAGATATTTATATATCACCGCATTTAAAATTGTAGTTATTGGTTAACAATTTTGCACAATTGTTAAAGAGTGCGATTCGAAAAGCTCAGGATAAACTACCACGATTTTGTGCCTCATCCGGCCTTCAGCCACCTTCTCCTAAAGGAGAAGGAAGACGGAAATGGAGTTTAAATATAATCGGGACGATAAACCGAGCGTGGCAATACCGTTGATAGTAGCACTGAAGCCGGGACAAAAAATTGCCTTACTTTTTTCAGCCGTGTCTAACTTAATATTATCTCTTACCTGCCGCCAATAATCACGGCCATAAGAAACAAATATTTCACTACCCGCCGGAATGTTGGCTTTAGCTTTTATAAAAACCCTATTGTCCTCTTCATGATATTCCGCATTGTTCTTTAATCCACGAACACGTGTAAGGCCCGCTGCATCATTAGCATAGCGCCCCAAAGATTTCAGGTCTTTAGAAGCATCAATTACATTTTCATCATCAATGTAATAAATGTAGGGATTGTCTGCATCATCTTCCACCTCAGCCCAGGTAGCCCGGCGGCCAATATATTCAGTTATAACAGAGCCTTTGGGCACATCAACCGCAATAAATAATCCTTTTCCAGACTGAGGGATGGTTGAGGCTTTTACTTTCAAATGTTTTGCAGGTAAACTCATGCAGCGAATAAATTTGGATGCGAATATATTGTAATTGGTTGACAAGTTGATATGTTGACAGGTTAACATGATATGTTCCTTTTCAACTTATCAACTTGTAAACTTATCAACTTAACAACGTAATTTTAAAACATGCATGCATCATTGACTATCTCCCGAATTGAGCTCCATAAAATATCTGTTCCCCTAAAGGAACCATTCATTATTTCACTTGGACCTATTTACAGCGCAGATAATGTAGTGGTGGTAATTCATACAGAGCAAGGACTCGCCGGCTGGGGCGAGTGCAGCCCGTTTATGAGCATTAATGGCGAAACTGCTGAAACGGGTTTGGTTGTAGCTGGTTATTTTGAAAAGGCATGGTTGGGTAAGAACGCATTAGAAATGGAGCAACGCATCAACGAACTGGATAGCCTCATATATGGCAACAACAGTATCAAAAGCGCTTTTGATATGGCGCTTTACGATCTGGCTTCTAAAAATGCAGGCATACCATTGTATCAATTTTTGGGAGGAAGTAAATTTAAAATTATTGCCACAGATTACACCGTAAGCATTGGCGATGCAACAAAGATGGCAGCAGATGCGTTAAAAATTAAAGAAAATGGATTTCCTGTTATCAAAGTTAAAATAGGTAAAAATGGTTCTGAAGATGTGCAGCGCATCAAAGCAATACGGGAAGCTGTTGGATACGACATTCCTATTCGTGTAGACGCTAATCAGGGCTGGGGATTTGATGAAGCCATTGAAACATTAAAAGCACTGGCTCCTTACAATATTCAACACTGCGAAGAGCCCCTGCCGCGTTGGGCTTTTATGCAATTACCCGAAATAAGGAAACAAAGCCCTATCCTAATTATGAGCGATGAAACCTGTTGTGACCATAATGATGTGCAACGCTTAATAGATTTAAAAGCCTGCGATCTGATCAATATTAAACTGGGCAAAAGCGGCGGTATTTTTAAAGCATTAAAAATGATACAGCTTGCAGAAGCTGCAGGTATGAAAATACAGATCGGAGCCTTTCTCGAATCACGCATTGGTATGACAACCTTTGCTCATCTGGCTTTATGCAGCGACAATATTGTCTATTTTGATTTTGATACGGCGCTG
This sequence comes from Paraniabella ginsengisoli, assembly GCF_022513635.1. GTDB lineage: Bacteria > Bacteroidota > Bacteroidia > Chitinophagales > Chitinophagaceae > Niabella > Niabella ginsengisoli. Next base: position 71,608 of record NZ_JAKWBL010000004.1, read on the forward strand.
ATGTTTAGCGAAGACCTGGTGGAAGGTGGTATCATTTATAAACAAAATGGTGTTATTGAATTGCCAGACGAGCCGGGTATTGGAGCGAGATTAAAATAACTTTGCTGAAAGAATTAATGGTTCTATCTTAATATTTAATTGTGGATTACATCAGAGAATATAAAAAATTTGTAACAAGTTATTATTTTAACGAAGCCATCCGTATCACCATCGGAGTTACATTGCCAGCGATTGCTTTCAGTTATTTTGATAAACTGGAAACAGGTTTAATACTTTCCATTGGGGCAATGGCCGTAAGTGTTTCTGACATTCCGGGGCCTATTCACCAGCGCCGCAACGGCATGCTCGCAACTGCATTGCTTATTTTTTTGTATCTGTTATAACAGGTTTTATAAACCATCACGTATTACTACTTGGGGCAGGGATTGCTGTTTTTTGTTTTTTGCTGAATATAATTGGTGCGTACGGATCGCGCATTAATTCAATCGGATTTGCAGGCATTTTGATCATGATTCTTACGCTTGACATGCAAGGCGATGGCTGGGCCGTTCTTATTCATGGCTTATATCTGCTTGCCGGCGGTTTGTGGTATATGATGTTAAGCCTGGCTCTATTTGGTGTAAGACCATACAAAATTATTCAACAAGCGCTTGGAGATAATATCATCGCGATTGGAGATTATTTTGGTACGCGCGCACTCTTTTATGACAAGGGAACGGACTACGACAAGATCTACAAAATGCTGATGGAGCAACAGCAGCAAATTCAGGATAAGCAAACATTATTGCGCGAAATGCTTTTTAAAAGCAGGAACATTGTTAAAGAATCTACCGTAACGGGACGCACTTTGCTGATCATATTTGTTGAGTCCATTGATCTTTTCGAAAAATCTTCCGCAACCTTCTACAATTATGACGCAATGCATAAGCGTTTTGACGATAGTGGAATATTGAGCTCCTTTCAGCGAATGGTGTATGTAATTGTAGACGAACTGCACCAGATCGGACTTTCTGTGCAAAGCGCCGCCCACCAAAAGCATCGCGAAAACTGAATAATGAATTAAAACTGCTTCAAACGGAATATGAAGCATTTGTAAAAAAATATCGGACACCGGAAACATTTGACTCACTTTCAAACATGCGCAAGCTTTTACAATCAGTGGAAGAGATCACACTTCGCATTTATACTTTACATCATTACACTCGCTATGACCGTAAAAAAATAAAGGAATATAAACTATCAGGCGGTTATGAGCACTTTGTAACAAAAACCGATTTGGATATTGAGATCCTCAAAGAAAATTTTTCTTTAAAATCAAATAGTTTCCGGCATGCAGTAAGGGTTACACTTGCCTGTGTCCTTGGGTATGTGGTAGCGCATCTACTGCAACTACAACACAGCTATTGGGTATTGCTCACCATCATCGTTATTCTAAAACCTACTTATAGTGTTACACGACAAAGAAATTATCAAAGGCTTATAGGCACATTTGTTGGGGCTTTAGGCGGATTGACTTTATTATTTCTTGTTCCAACACAAAACGGGAAATTTGCGGCAATGATCATCCTGATGATCATAACGTATAGTTTCATGCGAACCAAATACCTGATCAGCGTTATTTTCATGACGGCCTATATTATGATCTTTTTCTACCTTCTTAACAGCCACAGTTTTTATGAGATCTTCAAAAGCCGCCTTATTGATACAACGGTTGGCTCTATCATCGCTTTCATTGCGGCATATATATTAGTGCCTTCATGGGAAAAAACACAGCTTAACACTTATGTTACAAAAGCACTGCAGGCATCGAAGCATTACTTTGAAATGGTCGCCACCACTTTTGCCACAAACGTACTGATTGATTTGGATTATAAGCTGAGCCGCAAGGAAGCGTTTATTGAACAAGCTAATTTATCAGGTGGGTTTACACGTATGATGAATGAACCCAAAAGCAAACAAGGCGACATCAAAAAATACATCAAATGGTGGTGTTGATTTATACGCTTAATTCCCATATCGTATCACTGGCAGGCTTTGCAAGAAGTTTTACGAATAAATACGAGAACGAAGATTTTCATTCTATAAAAGATGATATTATTGCCGAACTAAACGAAGCTTTATTATTAATAGAACACAAGGAAGTGCAGGAGACATCACATAACGCACCTTCTGAACTTAAAGACGAATTGGAAGAACTGGTTTCAAAAAGAAGAAGAGAATTGCAGCAAGGCCTTATTGACACTGAAACAAGAAACGTACTTGTAGAGTTTAAGCCTGTTGTAGATCAGTTTTTATTTATCAGCCGAATTACCGGAGATATAAAAAAACTGGCTAAAGATTTTGGATAATAACCTAATGTAATCTTAAACATTTTTAACGCAAAGTTCGCAAAGAAGTATTCCTGCTCTTCGCAAACAAAGGTCGCAAAGTTTGCCTTAGGCAATGCAACGTACATCGTACACCGTACATTGATAACCCCTGGTTCAGGCAAACGCCAGCAACCCATGCTGACTGGCGGTGAAAACATCTCTGAATACCCGATTAATTTCAGAATGTTGTGAAGTAGCAGCTAAACCGCAATAAGGATAAATGGCTGAAACGCTTTCCCGGCAAGCCTTTGCTAATTTCCTGCTAATAACACTTATTTTCTGTGTGCTTTTTTTGAGATCTTTTCTTTCGCCAATAACTCGCTCCAAGAGGTTTGCACAGATTGATAAAACGATTCAGATAATGTCAGTATTTTTTTCTGCTGGATGATTATTTCATTTGCTGCAGTTTCATAATCTTGCGCACCAATTTTAACTTTCCGGTCCTTCAGGATTTGTTCAGCCAGTTCAAAAAAATGGCGGGTCATGCCTAAAGTATTCACGGCTGTGGTTGTTTCTGCAAATGGCAAAAAAGGATATTTATAAATAAGCTGATCTAATGTTGTATAATTTTCATCAATTAAAAAACTCTGATCACTATCTACATTTAGATTTTTAACGCTGAAACTATGTCCAGCAGTAGCTTTCAGGCCCATCGTGTTCCAATCGGGATGTATGGCTACTTCTTCTTTCTTAAAGAAAAAGATCTTATTGATTTCGAACCATCTTCGTTTAAAATAGGTTTACCATCTTTTTGAATATAACAGTTGGCTGTAAAATGAGTAAGATGGGGAGCGCCGGTCGCATACTTCCAAAAACCATTAACAACATAACCATCCTTCACTTGTTCTGCAATGCCGCCAACAGCGCCGCTTCCACCCAAACATATTTTTTTGAGGAAAACATTTGCCGAGATTTTTTATAATTTATATAACCAGCAAAAAGATTCGCTCCAGCGCAAAGTGTTACCGTCCAGCCAAGGCTTCCGTCAATGTAAGCTAGCTCCTCTTCATATTTCAAAGCATCTGGCAGACTTAACTCTAATCCTCCGTATTCTTTCGGCAGAAACAGCTTAAACCATTTTTCTGTATAGATAATTTCTAATAAAGACGGCGTTAATGCATTCTTCTTTTCAGCATCGGCACAAAGGCTTCTTAAACGGTTGATCCGTTGATTATTCAAAACTAAAGGCATTTACTTTTTCTTTTTGTTTAATGATCTTATTCCATTTTATATAACCCATCACAGCTATAACAAATAGAAACAGGGTTAATATAGCATACAAGGGCAAGCCTTTGTAAATAAGTAATGGAATGGCAAAAGCATTACTGATATTGAGTAATATCCAGTTTTCAATCTTTCTTTTGGCAAGTAACCACATGCCTGCCCACGCTGTAGCACTTACCCAAGAATCAAATACAGGAACAGTCGAGTCTGTAAAGTTTATCAGAACGAGATATAAAGTAATAAAAGCGACAACAACAATTGCAATTGTTTTGACCCAATCCATTTTATTGGCACGAGTAACATCCGGCGCTGCGTGGCCTTTACGTTTTTCCCACCACCACCATCCATATACACTCATCACAAAATAGTACAGATTCAGCGCGCTTTCTGCGTATAGCCCAGAATGAAAAAATATGTATGTTGAAATAACAACAGCTATAATACCGCATGGATAAAGCCAGATTTTATTTGCCCTGGCAAATAAAACTTCAGCCACACCAAAACTAACGCCCAGCCATTCCAGAACTGGCACAGCTTTTAACTGATTAATAAAAATTTGAATCCACTCGCTCAGGTTCATCATTAAAACAATATTTAAAACCCACGAGATGCAATAGAAAGCGGAATAATCTATGTCCCTACGCCGGCATTATCCGGATCAGGTTATTGGGTATGATCTCAGCCCGTAATATTAAGGCACCCCATGAGTGAGGCAAAGATAGGAGTAATAAAGAATTTAGTTTGCAATTTTACTGACATGAATTTACTAAAAAACGCAAGACACGCCGGAACATATAAAAAATTCCAGCTAAAAAATATGGTTGCAGAAATCGCCGGAAGAGCGATTGTGCCAGGCATTAAAAAGCAATGAAGACCTGTTTTTGGCGTGGAAGACAGCGAAGGAGGAAGTTACAAAAACAGGAAAATGAAATAGGTTTCGTTAATGCCAGAATTAAAAAATATTTGACGCAATTTAAAGCTAGCGATATGTTGATAAGTAGAAACCATTAATATTTTACTTCGGAAAATAAAATACGCGAAAGAATCATTTTGGAAATCTAAACCACACGAGCATTTAAGGTCTCTTTACAAAAAACAATCCCACTAACCATAGTTTTCTGTCTTCGCGCTGAACTCGGTAAACCATGAGTTCCAAGTCATCTTTCCTTAGGCTGTAATGAATCTGTAAAGGCTCTATTGATTAAAGCCTCTTAAATCATTTGAGTATAAAATGGCTTGCTCATCAGTAAGTGTGTGAAGCTTCTGTTTCCAGCTTCTTGTTAATATTTTAGCATCATTTTCATTTAGACTGTCTCGAATTACTGCTGAATATGAGCATGGTGTATATGTGTTATTTAAAGTTGAATCTTTGCCGATGTATATTATATTATCAAACGTACCTTTAATAATTACTTTAGATATATGTTCCATACGATTAAGCGTATCAGAAAGGACTCTTCCTTTTATGTCTTTACAGCAATCTGATAGTTTAGTAATTAGATTTGTTAATTCAATCGTGTCGGGTACTGACGATTGTGAATAGATCTTTCCGCAAAAAAAGCAAGAAAACGATTATTGACTTTTTCATTTAAAATAAATAAAAATATTTTTCAAAAACCCATTTATCAGCATTAATTGGGATAAGGTCAGTCTTGAATTTCTGCTTTCTTATCCATGCTTCTATCTTTTCAACTGAAAAAGGTTTGCCTTGTTTCTTATCATTGGCTCTCAAATAAAAAATATCGGCATTCCCATTTCTATCAATTATCACAGAAATATTTACGTAATATGTAGCACTATCATAATTTTCCGTTTCCTTTTTTTCAAGTGCCTCAACAAAGATTTCGTAAAAGAATTTCCATTTTTCAAATTCGGAATAGTATTTCTATCAGGATACTTAATACTATCGTAAACAATCCGCTTTGCAAGAGGTAGCTTTTCCATATCAAACCGTTGTGTGATCAGCTCCTCGTCAGATATTTTTAAAATACTTCCTGAATTTCCATCGAGTAATATTACCTGTTCATCGAGTGTCTGAATAAAGAGAGTGTCGTCATTCATAAAAATGTTTTTATACCAATAACTGTGTGATGTTGTATAGGTAATTGTAAGCTTTTCTTTCATGAACGAGCCGATAGTATATGTTTTAATCTTTCTTCCATCAAGAAATACGTTCAGTACATCTTCTTTTTCGGGTTCCGATTGTCCTATCCAGTCGATGATAGAAATAATTGTTTTACCGTTATTAGATATGAAAGATCCTACCGGCATATATTTTTCAACTTTATATAAAGCATTATTTGTTTTGGTGTCATAAACAATCGTTTTCCCAAAATCTGTTAGATCAAGCCAATAAAAAGGGATTGATCGAAAATACACATTTCCTTTTTGCGAATATTGATCATATTGGTACGCTGTTCCGGGCAAATCCGCCTTCACATCAAAGCAATACAAATTAGCTACAATAAAAAAGAATAGACTTGATCTAAAATGGCTTTTCATAGAAATAGATTTTTATTTCATCCCTTCTAACTCTTTCTGCAACCTAAACATTTCGTCTCTTAACCTTGCTGCTTCCATAAAATCCAGATCCCGCGCGGCTTTCTCCATTTCCTTTTTAGTTTTGGAAATAGCTTTTTCCATTTTCGGAATGGTTTTGTAAACCACCTCTTCTTCGGCAGCAACCGTAATTAAATCTTCATCAAAACCAATAGCAAGCGGTTCTTTCTCATCAAATCCTTTAATGTCTAAAACGCTGGTTTGTTTAAATACATCTTCCGTTGATTTGGTTATGGTTCGTGGTGTGATATTATGTTCGATGTTATACGCAATTTGTTTTTCGCGGCGGCGGTCTGTTTCATCCATCGTTCGCTGCATACTGCCTGTTATTTTATCAGCATAAAAAATAACTAAACCGTCTACATTGCGCGCAGCGCGACCTGCTGTTTGGGTTAATGATTTTTCGTTACGTAAAAATCCTTCTTTATCCGCATCTAAAATAGCCACCAGACTCACTTCGGGCAAATCCAAACCTTCGCGCAAAAGGTTTACACCAACCAACACATCTATCTCGCCCAAACGCAACTGTCGCAATATTTCTACACGCTCCAACGTATCTACTTCGCTATGTATATATTTTGATTTGATATTGATGCGATGCAGATATTTATCCATTTCCTCGGCCATGCGTTTGGTCAAAGTGGTTACCAAAACTCGGTCGCCTTTTGTTACGCGTTTATCAATTTCATCTAACAAATCATCAATCTGATTAATGCTGGGACGCACTTCAATGGGCGGATCTAATAAACCGGTTGGCCGAACCACCTGTTCTGCAATAACGCCTCCTGTTTTTTCTAATTCATAAGTATCCGGCGTAGCCGATACATAAATGACCTGATTTTGCAGGCTTTCAAATTCATGAAAATTTAAAGGACGGTTATCTAAAGCCGATGGAATACGAAAGCCATAATCCACCAATATTAGCTTGCGGCTTCGGTCGCCGCCATACATACCGCTTATTTGCGGCATGGTTTGATGGCTTTCATCAACGATCATTAAATAATCTTTCGGGAAATAATCCAGCAAACAGAAAGGTCTTGTACCTGGGCTTCTTCTGTCAAAAAACCGGGAATAATTTTCGATTCCATTACAATAACCCAGCTCCTTGATCATTTCAATATCATATTCCACCCGTTCTTTAATTCGCTGTGCTTCTATTAGTTTTCCAATGCTGTTGAAATATTCAACCTGTGACGTCACCTCGTCTTGTATCTCATAAATGACTTGTTGAATCATATCTTTTGGAGCCACATAAAGATTGGCAGGAAAGATAGCCGCATTTTCAATTTTGCTGATACGCTTGCCTGTAGCCACTTCTATCGTTTCTATCTCTTCAATTTCATCTCCAAAAAATGTAATGCGATAACCATGATCTACATAAGGAAGGTTAATATCTACCGTATCTCCTTTTACACGAAAACTGCCACGTGTAAATTCTATTGTAGTTCGACTGTATAAAGAATTAACAAGGCCATGCAAAAATGCCTGACGGGAAATGGTTTGTCCGCGGGTGATGCGAATAATACTATTTTCATAATCGGCAGGATTACCGGCACCGTAAATACAACTCACCGAAGCAACAACAATAATATCGCGACGGCCACTTAACAAACTGGTAATCGTTCTTAATCTTAACTTATCTAATCTTCTTCATTTATTGCCAGATCTTTTTCTATATATGTATCGCTGACCGGCAAGTAGGCTTCGGGCTGATAATAATCATAATAAGAAACAAAATATTCCACTGCATTATCAGGGAAAAATTGCCGAAACTCGCCATACAACTGCGCTACCAGTGTTTTATTGTGAGTAATGATTAACGTAGGCCTTTGTGTATTTTGTATCACGTTGGCCATAGTAAAAGTTTTACCACTCCCGGTTACACCTAATAATGTCTGGTATTTTTCACCATCGAGCACACCTTCGGTTAATTGAGCAATAGCGGAAGGTTGATCACCTGCAGGAGCAAATGGAGTATGGAGGTTGAAAGGCATGGATTGTTACTGATTATAAAAATGACAAATTACAGAAAATAAATTTAGACCGCTCATTACAGTGCTTTTTTAAGGATTAAAACCCGAGAGGCGATTAGAAATAGTATTTAATATTTTTTAAGAAAAAGATGACACTCAAATGATTATCAGCTACATTTTTAATGTGCTTTTAATATACAGCCGCTCTTTTCTAATCGTATTCTAATTTGAGCTTTATATCGTTCTAATATCCCCGAAGTAGTTTTGCATTACCGCAGCTGTAATGTACGGCAGCGCATAAATACAAAGGAAAGCAACAATGAAACGCCCATGTAATTTTTTTCATATAGGCGATTTAAATAGCGTTCCATTCGACCAGGAAAATCGCGGCGTAGCCGCAAAACAAAAAATATACGAATGAAAAATGTAATCATTATTATATCAATAGTATTCGCGGTGCTAGCTTGTTTATCGTTCACCGTTAAATCGTATCATAACCCGGAAACAGTAATTCTTGGAAATTGGAAAGAAATACATTGGGAATACGAAAGGGTGTACTATAGTGCACACGTGGGAAAAGCGTCATCTGCTACACCTAAAAAAATCAAGAAAATGTCTACAGCAGATATGGGCATAGTCGGCGCTGAAAACTGGATATTTAGACCGGATGGAACACTTGTTTTAAGTAATAAAAATGAAAAAAATCAGCCAGATGGAAAATTAAAGGCCGTGGAAACATTTTAATGGTTACTTATACAAACAACGAGATTGAGCAATATAATATTTCAAAACTTACTGACGATAGCCTTGAGCTAAATTTTGTTACTGCCGCCGGTATACGTGGTATTGCCAAGGTAAGTTGTGTTAAAATATAAAAACATGTTACGAAAATATAGCAATAGCAGATCATTAGGCGATAATGTAAAATTGGGGATACTAACGGCATTAGTGGCGGGTATGGTAAATGTAGCTTCCTTGCTATTATTTCTTTCTTTTTCATCTAATGTTACAGGGTATTTTGCCATTTTCGCTTCAGAACTGGCAAATGGCGACCTATACCAAATAGCGCTGGTAGGTTCATGGATATTCCTGTACTTCTTTGGATGTTTTGTTTCCAACTTTATAGTAATAAACCTATCGGATAAGAACAAGTATCTGGCACATGCTATTCCGCTTTTATTAGAACTCAGCTGCCTTTTAGCAGTTGGTGTTTATGGCGATTATTGGTATAACGGCACCTTACAAGAGTCTGAAATAATGTTATCCTTTCTGTTATTTGCAATGGGTTTGCAGAATGGGCTTACAGCCAGCATTTCAAACTTTGCGGTAAAAACCACGCACCTTACGGGAGCGACTACAGACCTCGGCATACTGGCCGCTATGTTTACCAGCAAAAAATTCAGAAGAAAAAAAGAAATGAGGGACAAAGCCACTTTAATAGCTTCTATCGCTATTTCTTATGTTACAGGAGGAGTGTTATTTGCTCTGTTTTATAAAACACTACATTTCAAAATGTTTTATATTATTGGAGCATTCCTGCTGGTGGTAATTCTATACGATTCTTACAAACTGTGGATAGTAAAGTTGAAACGTTTTCGCATTAACAGGCGGCAAAAAAATGTTTTGGTGCCATCTTATACTAAATCGCGGTCATAACAGGAAGTGAATAGAATCTATGGCTACTTTGGCCGATCAAAGTGTTTTCTCAATATAACCCCACATACCACCCATCTTCTCTTTCTTCCACCGGATAGGTTTTTAGGAAATAGCCTTCACCGGAAACATTACGGCCGTTTTCTAAATTAAATTTATAGCGGTGTAAAGGGCATACAATCTGGTTCTGCACATTTACATAACCCGATGAAAGCGATGCGGCGGCGTGCGGGCATTTAGCAGCGCAGGCAAATGCTTTATCATTAACACGGGCAATACATAATTGCTTACCGTCCACTTTTATTTCTACCAGATTTTCGTGATTGAAGTTTAGCTCGTTTAAGTGTAAAGCAAATAAATGCCAGGTGAGTTGTTTGTTCATCGCAAGTTGACAGATGACTGTTGACGGTTGATAGGTGACACATAGTAAATCAATGAACTATCAACCATGAATCATAAACTTTAATAAAACATCGTTTTATAAGGATAGCGAATTGTATAAAGTTCTTTTACTTTGTTCATAATAGTTTCTCTTAGCCCTTCCACATTCATGCGCTCGGTTGCCGAAACGAAAACCACATTTCCCTGAAGTTCATTTTGCCATCTTTCATACAAATCGCGCAATATTTCTTCCTTCGTTTCATCACCCAACCACTCGTCAAAGGTTTGAGATTCATACAAATCCATCTTATTAAAAATGGTAATGGTGGGCTTATCAAAGGCTTTTAGCTCCTGCAAAGTTTTATTTACAACTGCTAACTGGTCTTCATAATTAGGATGAGAAATATCAACTACATGCAATAAAATATCTGCTTCGCGAACCTCATCCAGTGTACTCTTAAAACTTTCTACTAAATGATGCGGCAGCTTGCGAATGAACCCAACCGTATCGCTTAAAAGAAAAGGTGTTGTTTCAAAAACAACTTTGCTGGTCGTTGTGTCTAACGTTGCAAACAATTTGTTTTCGGCCAACACATCACGCTTGCTTAATAGGTTCATAATGGTGCTTTTGCCTACGTTGGTATAACCTACTAATGCTACGCGAATAAATTCGCCGCGATCTTTACGTTGTGTAAAAGCCTGCTTGTCTATTTCAGCCAGTTTTTTGCGTAGCAAAGTAATTTTATCACGCACAATACGCCGGTCGGTTTCTATTTCCGTTTCGCCAGGACCTCTTGAGCCAATACCACCACCCTGTCTTTCCAGGTGGCTCCACATACCGCGAAGGCGAGGCAAAATATATTGATATTGTGCCAGCTCCACCTGAGTACGTGCCTGCGCTGTTTTAGCACGACGGGCAAAAATATCAAGTATTAAATCTGAGCGATCAATCACCTTTATTTTCAGTTCCTTTTGGATATTGTTGATTTGGGCTCCACTAAGTTCATCATCAAAGATCACCAGCTGGATGTTATTGGCGATAGCATACTGGCGTATTTCTTCCAGTTTACCTTTTCCCACAAAAGTGCGGGAATCTGGATGCTGTAGTTTTTGAACGAATCTTTTTTCGTTTCGGCACCTGCAGTTTCAGCCAAAAAAGCCAGTTCATCAAGGTAATCTTTTACTTGTTGCTCCGTTTGCTCTTTCTGCACTACGCCAACAATAATGGCGGCCTCTTTGTCCTGTATAATATTCTTTTTATCTAACATATTGAAAGTGCAAAGTTAATACAAGTTGAAAAAGTTGAAAGGTTTAAATGTTGAAAGAGCGTTATCACAACTTCGTACTGCATCTAAGTTTAGGCATTTTAATAAAATATCTTCTGTTATTGGTAAAGGATTATCCTCAATCAATCGTCTTGCAGAATGGATGAGCATTGTTCTGCTGTACAAGAGTGCGACGCAATTTTGCTGATAATTGTTCAAAAGCTGGGAACAAAAAGGTGTAATTATTGTTTTCCACAGTACAATTTGTAAATCTTTACCTTTGGGGGCTTTTAAATTTAGAATAAGTTGAAAAAATTTAGTAGGATATTCAAATACATAGGTTTATACAAGGGGAAGATCGCGTTATATATTTCTTTAACCATCCTTGGTTCATCACTTTCAGTTGTTTCTTTAGGTATGTTAGCGCCGCTCATGTCGATCATTTTTAACGAGCCTGGTATTGGCGGCCAAAATATTCTTAAGAAACTTCCGGGAGGAGATTTTTTGGGAGAGAAGTTACTGCAACTGGTAAATAGTGGCCACCAGATGCAGGCTGTGTTAATTTGCTGTGTTCTTGTTATTGCTTCTGTTTTTTAAAAAATCTACTTTTATATCTTTCTTCGCTTTTGTCAGTACCTGTAAGAAGTTCTATTATTATTCATTTGAAAAATGACATGTACGCTAAAGTAGTGTCGCTGCCTGTTGGTTATTTTTCGGAGCAAAAAAGGGCGATATTATGAGCCGCATGACGAATGATGCAGCGTTGGTTGAGAGTTCCATTATTAATACAATGGAGGGTTTGATTAAAGACCCGGTATCCGTCATCAGTTACCTGGTGGCCATGGTGGCTATTAGTCCCAGCCTTGCTATGTTCTTGCTGATTCTTTTGCCAGCTACTGCATTTGTAATAGGACGCATTAGCCGTACATTAAAAAAACAAAGTAATGCGGCTTCGTTAAGGGTTGGTGATACACTGTCGATCCTGGACGAAACGCTGGGCGGTATTCGCATTATAAAAGCATTTTGTGCAGAGAAAATTCTGAATAATCGCTTTGTGTCGTTAAATAATACTTTGCTGGGCATTAATAAAAAAATGGCTGCGAGAAGAGACTTGGCTTCACCTTTAACAGAGCTATTGGGCGTATCGGTTTTGTGCATTATCATTTATTTTGGGGCTAACCTTATTTTAACCGGCGACTCATTAACTGCGGGTGACCTGATAGCTTTTATTGCGATCTTCGCGATGATGATCAACCCGGCCAAAACCTTATCTTCTTCTTTTTTAATGTACAATTAGGCTCTGCAGCTGTTGAGCGTATTGAAGAAATATTAAATACACCTGTTAATGTAGAAGATAACGGAACCGAAAAGCTTGAATCTTTTGAACAAGGTATTGAATTCAGAAATGTTTGCTTTTCTTACAACGAAACCCCGATCCTTAAAAATATCAATCTTTTTATTCCAAAAGGAAAAACCGTTGCCTTAGTTGGCAGTAGCGGTGCGGGTAAAAGCACTTTGGCAGACCTTGTTCCACGCTTCCATGATGTTACTGATGGCGAAATTTTGTTTGATGGTATAAGCATTAAAGAGTACAGCATACAAAGCATACGCGAAAAAATAGGCATTGTAAGCCAGGAGCCCATCTTATTTAATGATACAATAGGAAACAATATAACACTGGCCCATCCGGACGCTCCCCAGGAAGAAATTGAGAATGCAGCCAAAGTTGCCAATGCGTATCGTTTTATAGAAGCAAAGCCTGAAAAATTTGAAACCAATATCGGTGACCGAGGCGGTAAGCTAAGCGGTGGCGAAAAACAACGCCTTACCATAGCCCGTGCGGTATTAAAAAATCCTCCGATATTAATTTTGGATGAAGCCACTTCATCTTTAGATACCGAAAGCGAAAGGCTGGTGCAGGATGCTATTAATAATATGACGCAAAACAGAACTTCTTTAGTTATTGCACACCGCCTGAGCACGGTACGTAATGCCGATGAAATTATTGTGCTGAACAAAGGTGAGATTGCCGAACGTGGCAAACACCACGAACTGATGCAAATTGAAGGTGGCATTTACCGCAAGCTGGTAGATATGCAGGAGATGTATTAATAACATCTTTTTGAGCGGTTTTTTGATACTGATATTTTCAGACTGATATTTTGAATAAGTTATACGAAATTAAAAAAGTCGAATCTTCAGGTTTTTCTAAACGCATAAGCGAGCCCTATTATTACATTCTCGCTTTTGATGGGAAGGTTTCTTTTTCTGTTGATTTTACAGAATATAAATGTAATGGGAAAACACTGCTATTCCTTTCTCCCTATCAATCTTTTGAATGGATCCACTCTGCGTCCGTTTTAATTGATGTACTTGTTTTTCATGGCGATTTTTATTGCATCGAGTATCACAAAAAGAAGTGGCCTGTAACGGAATTCTTTTCAATAATATATATCAGCAACCACATGTATCGATGTCGGAAAAGATATTTGAGGATGTTAATTTAATTATTGACAAAATGAAGTATTACAACGCTTCGCAAAACCGTTTTGATCATTCTATTCTTAAAACATACCTCCAGCTAATTTTGGCTTTGTGCAGCAGAGAAAAACAAAAGCAGATTGAAAATCTTGCTGATGTTGAAGATGGTATTGAAGCCACAGCAAATTTTCAAAGCATATTAGAGGTTTTCTTTTTACAATCAAAAGACGTTTCATTCTATGCTGCAAAAGAAGGCATTTCTACAAGTGCTTTTAGCAAAAAAATAAAACACCGCTTTGGCAAATCCCCCTCAAAACTAATCCAGGAAAGGGTTGCGTTAGAAGCTAAAAAACTGCTTCATCTAACAACTGATCCCATCAAAGAAATTGCAGCCCGGTTAAATTTTGATGATGAGTTTTATTTCAGCAGGTATTTTAAGAAACAGGTTGGGGTTTCTCCCAAGCAATTCAGAGAAAGAGTCGGCATTTCTATTGTGGCAAAACAATCTATGTAATTTCCGTATTTGTCCATTTTTGCACCATCTGCTTTTTTATAGTTTTGTAAAAAACTAAAAAGAAGAGATGATTAAATTTTAGCATCAGCACAATCTGGATTTATAAATTTTATCAGAGTTTCCATATTTATTGTAATGGCCTGGATTGGTGGCTTAAAAGCATTTCAGTACGAAGCAGACGGTATTGTTCCGTTTGTAATCAACAGTCCTTTTATGAACTTTTTCTATCACAATACCGGTAAAACAGCGCTTAATGAAAAAGGCATGGCTGTTCCGGAATATACACTACATAAAAATCCGGAAGGAAAAACTGTTCAGAAAAATATTGACTGGCACAAAAATAATGGCACTTATGTATTCTCTTACGGATTGGGAACTGTAATAGTAATAATAGGGTTACTGGTTTTATTGGGCATTTGGTTTCCTAAAGCCGGACTTATTGGAGGTCTATCAACAATAGTCATGAGCATCGTCACTCTTTCTTTTTTAATAACAACTCCTGAGGTTTATGTGCCTGACCTAGGAGGAGATTTTCCCACACCCGAATATGGTTTTCCTTATCTGTCGGGTGCCGGGCGACTGGTTATAAAAGATATTATAATGTTGGCAGGCGGCCTTATAATTGCATCAAATAGTGCTCAAAAAATATTGAACCAGCGAGTAGGAAATAGTGAATAAAAAGTGGGGCATGTCCTACTCGCCACTTGCCAAACCTACTCGTTAACTAACAATCTACACAAAACCTCCTGTAAATAGCTTCGTATTGAGGGATAATCGCATCCATGTTGAATTGTTGCGCATTTTCAAAAGCTCGTTCGCGAAATGCATTCAGCGTTGCATCATCTTTTAAAATTTCCAACGCTTTTTCACTCATTGTTTTTACATCGCCAACATTAGCTGTAAACCCTGTAACTCCGTTTATATTCACTTCTTCAAGTCCACCGGCATTAGATGAAACAACCGGCACTTTAGATGCCATCGCCTCTAAAGCAGCTAATCCAAAACTTTCATATTCCGATGGAAGCAGGAATAAATCTGAAACTGCAAAAATATCTTCCATTTGCTCCTGCTTACCAACAAAGGTCATCTTATCAAATATGTCCAACTCCTTGCCCTGCTGTTCGGCATTCTGTCGCTCAGGCCCATCACCAACAAATAATAATTTAGCGGGCATTTGTTTTTGTACTTCATAAAAAACCTGTACCACATCCTGCACCCTTTTTACCTGCCTGAAATTAGATGCATGTAATAAAATACGTTCACCATTGGGCGCCAGCACTTTCTTAAAAGCGTCGAATGGCTTACGGTTAAAACGATTTACATCAATAAAATTATAAACCACTTCAATATCTTTTTTAATATCAAAAGTGGCATAAGTTTCTTCTCGCAGATTTTTGGAAACCGCAGTTATAACATCGCTTTTATTAATAGAGAATGACACAACAGGAGCATACATTTTATCTTTGCCCACCAACGTTATATCGGTTCCATGCAAAGTTGTAATTACAGGAATGTCGCGGCCTTCCTCCTGCAATATTTTTTAGCCATATAAGCTGCCGAAGCATGCGGAATAGCATAATGCACATGCAGCAGGTCAAGATTATTGGTCTTAATTACATTAACCATAGTGCTGGCTAATGTAGTTTCATAAGGTGGAAAATCAAATAGCGGATATGTTGGCACCTGTACTTCGTGATAAAAAATATTAGGAACAAAAGCACTCAACCTTACCGGTTGTTGATACGTAATAAAATGTACCTGGTGGCCTTTTTGAGCTAACGCTTTTCCCAGTTCCGTGGCCAATACTCCACTGCCACCAAAAGTAGGGTAGCAAACAATACCTATTCGCATGTGTTAAAGATAACCGTTTCTATATTTATAAATGGTTCCTGCATTTTAGCAGATTATTATTTTTTATTGAGTCAGCAGAGGAACATAACTCATCGATCTTGTGTCACTCACTTCACCTGTGGTGCAATGCTCATCCTATATATTCGATCGCTATTGTCTGAACCATGATTTGTAGGATTAGAAGATTAACAGGAATGTACGATGTACGCAAAACCTTGTTAACTTATCAACCTTTCAACTTGTCAACTTCATCCATCCCTCAATCCATAAAATCAAATAAATCAAGGTTCAGACATTATCTTTACTCAAATCACATACCATAACATCATGATACGCAAATTGTTTTTATTTGGCTTTTTATTTTTTAGTGTTGCCTGCTTTTCGCAAACAAAAGACGAAGCATTTATCAGGCAAATAGCAGATGAAATATTACTGAACGGCAAAACTTATGATAATTTGCGAACACTTACAAAAACAATTGGAGCAAGACTGGCCGGTTCGCCCGGAATGTATAAAGCAGAAGAGTGGGGTTATAAAATGCTGCAACAATCTGGTAGCTCCAATACTTTTAAGCAGCCAGTAATGGTGCCGCATTGGGTGCGCGGCGGTAAAGATGAAGCGACAGCTAACATAGCTGGAAAAAAGAAACAACTTAATGTGATTGCTTTAGGCAATTCGATTGGAACAAAAGGAAAGGGTATAACAGCTCCGATAGTAATAGTGAACGATTTTGAAGAACTGGAAGCTAAAAAGCAACAGTTACGAGGAAAGATCGTTTTCTACAATTATAAATTCAATCCCAGATATATTAGAACCTTTGAAGCTTACGGTGATGCAGTTAAATACAGAAGTCAGGGTCCGTCGCTTGCGGCTAAATATGGAGCAATTGGTGTTATTGTTCGCAGCATGAGCCATAGCACTGATAATATTCCGCACACTGGCATGTTGGCTTACGATTCGATGTATGCAAAAATACCTGCCGTGGCAATTGGCATAAAAGATGCGGACTGGCTGGCTGAGGAATTAAAATTCAATAACAATATTCGTGTCGAACTTAAAACCAATGGCCATTTTCTGCCCGATGTAGAAGGAAATAATATCATCGCCGAATTGAAAGGTAGCGAAAACCCAGATCAATATATTACCATCGGCGGCCATTTGGATAGTTGGGACAATTGTGAAGGTGCTCACGATGATGGTGCGGGCATCACACAAACCATCGAAGTGCTGCGCGCCTTAACAGCATTGGGTTACAAGCCCAAACACACTATTAGGTTTGTATTATTTGCTAACGAAGAAAATGGTGCAAGAGGCGGAAGTAAGTATGCGGAGGTTGCGCAATCCAAAAATGAAAAACATATACTCGCTATTGAAAGTGATGCCGGAGGATTTACACCACGTGCCTTTAGCTTTAATTGCGATGATGCGCAATTTGAAAAACTCAAAACATGGCTGCCACTTATTTCACCTTATGGATGCAATGAGTTGATGCGCGGTGGCGGCGGCACTGATATTGCTCCGCTGAAAGAAAAGATAGGAACACCATTATGCGGATTTTTACCCGACTCTCAACGCTACTTCGATCTTCATCACGCCACTAACGATGTTTTTGAAGCAGTTAATAAAAGAGAGCTGGATTTGGGCGCAGTGAATATGGCGGCGCTGGTATATTTGGTAGATCAATATGGATTGTAAGTCGGGTGTCCATTAATAGTTTAGCACATTAGCTCTCTTCCTCGCTTCTTTTAAACCCAATTTTTCTTCGAGGTGTACGGGCAGTGTCTGTTTTTCTATTTTTGCTCTGCAACTAACGCCAGCAATTCTTTCTTTGCCATTAGAAGTAATTTTTAATTTTTTAATCCTCCTCCTCCACTTCCTCTAATTTTATGTACAAAAAATTGTCCTTTACAAAATTACACCAATGGCAATCGGCCTTACCGCAACCTTTATAAAAATCTTTCTCCTGAATTTTATCCCAAACTGTTTTGATCTGCGTTTTTACAGTAGCAACATCTTCAGGATCAATTACCACTTTTAATTTCTGAAAGTTATTGTTACTGTCCGGTTCAATAAAATCAAACTCTGTACTTATTACTCGCCAATCTTTCAATTCATAGTTATCCAGTAATATCTTATAAAAAACTGCCTGTCGCCAGTAATCTCCTCCATCAGGATTTTTACCGTCAGGGGCATTCAGTTTTTTCAGCGCATTATCAACATTCCCTGTTTTATAATCGACAACGTTTACGTCTTTTCCAAAAAACTCCAGCTTATCTAATTTCCCTTTTAATGGAACGCCATTTACAACCACTCCATTGATGTTAGTTTCTACAGATACTACTTTGTTCCAGCTATCAATATATTTATTGTAATAAGCAGGAATGATAATAGAGCCTTGTTCCATTCTTCGCTCATAAGTTTCTTTAGTAAAACTTTGCCGATGGCGCATCATATACCAGCTAAAATCATCAAGCACTGTTTCAACAAATGGAAACTGTTCGGTTTCCCTCAATTTTCGGAATAGCCTTTCAGTGCAAAATGTATCGCACTACCAAATTCTGTAGCTTCATTTTTTCCGGATGGAATACGCAAAAGATTCTGATAATAGAATTTTAAAGGACAGCTTAAATAACTGCTGAGTGCAGTCACATTCATTACAAATCTTGACAATAGGCCATCAATAAAATCATCTTCAAGATTAGTAATTATAGGCCGCTGTCCGGCAAACATTAAATGCTGAAATGCCAGCATTTGTTCAGAGCTTATTTGTTGCTTTTGTACAGGAAGTTGATGCAGCTCCTGAATCTCTGCAATAAACATAGAAGGCTCCAGCTCCTTACCATCCGCATTTAATTTTGCATAAGATATATAAAGATGTTTTTCTGCCCGGGTAAGTGCAACATAAAATACGCGCCGCAACTCTTCCTCATCACTGGCTTTTGCCTGAGAAGAAAAAATAGTAGCAGGTAATTTATACCCTCTGTTCATCTTCCTTTTCTTTTCCCAGAAAGATGCATTGGAGCCCGCTATAAATACATACTCAAACTCAAGCCCCTTGCTTCCATGTGCAGTTAACAGGTTCACACCCTTATCGTTTCCGGTAGTTCGAACCAATGGCAAAGGTATCTTCTCTCTTTCCATTAGCATAAACAACTGCACCAGTGTTTCAAGGTTTAGTGCGGGATTACGGCGATTTTCTTCTTTTATAAAATCATAAAAAGCAGTGAGCGATTGCATCAGTTCTACCTTTTGCTCACTTTGCATGATATAAGTTAATATTCCTGCCGTTCGAATGATATTATCCATCAACTGCTGAATAGTAATATTACTGACATCAGCAATTAATTGTTCTATCATTTTAGAACAATATTTAAGGCTTTCGTTCAGCCCTTCATCAAACAATGTTCTTGCAGGCGTATTTGCTTTTTCGTGCAATAACTGCCTTAAAGAAGAGCCTTCTCCCTTAAATTTCTTTTTATTTACTTCAACGTTCAGTTTAGCAATTTCTATCGGTGGATTTTTGTAAAAATCGAAATGCAATATTTCAAAAAGCAACTCATCTCCACCAAAAGGTGTATCATGTTCTGCATCCAGATAATAAAGAATAGCGATGATCTTTTTTATAAATGGATATTGCAGCAGGTTAATACTTCGCTTGCTATAAAAAGGAATTGCCTTCTGTCTCAAATAACCAGACAATTCTTCTCCATATTTATTTTCTTTATAAATAATGGCGATGCGTCCCGGCTGAACGCCTTGCTCAATAAGGGCTTCAACCCTGAATACAATTCCGGCCATTTCTTCCGTCATCGTATTATATTCTAATATTTCAGGTTCATGTTGTAAATGATTGATCGCAATATTGGAAGATATAAGCTCTTTGCTAAGTCCGGGAATTTGTTTCACCAGCCTTTCTTCATTTCTATTGATCAGCGTTTTTGAAACATCAAGAATGGGTTGTATGCTTCTGTAATTATTAGTTAACACAACGGTGCGCAAATCACTTACATACTGGTTTGCAAAGTCAAGTATTTTGCACATTAGCGCCTTGAAAGCGATAAATACTCTGATCATCATCGCCCACCACAAATACATTGGGACGCTCCCAGTAACTGATCAACAGTTGCACAATGCGGTTTTGCGTGCCGCTGGTATCCTGAAACTCATCCACCAAAATATATTGAAATCGCTCTTGATAATCTGCCAATAAATTTTGATTTTCTTCAAATGCTTTAATCACCCAATTGATCATATCATCAAAATCATAACGTTTATTAACACGCATGATTTCCTGATAATTTTGAAATTCATTGACTGCCGCACGCAGTTTTTCCATTCGCTTCAATTCCTCATCATAAGCAGGTTTGCGATCTCCCTTTTGCCATTTTCCGGCGCGTGTGTTTTTATAAATATAGCTTTCATCATCGGCCAATTGCTTTACGTAATCATTGATTCGGTCATGAATATATTCTGGCGACCAGCCTTCCCGCTTCATGGTAGAAAATAAATGACCTAATGGATCCGCTTCGTAATACACATCTCCCCGGTATCGTTTTAAGGGATGTTCTTTTGAAAAATTATCAATCAGTTCTTTAAAGTATTCTACCTTTTCTAAATCTGAAATTGGATCAAGCGAAGTTTTTTCAAAAAATGAAAGATTGTCCTGTATTACGTCATTACAAAAAGCATGGAAAGTATAAATGTTTACCTTGTAAGCATCTGCACCGATAAACTGCTGAAGCCTCTTTCGCATAGCAACTACGCCCGCATCGGTATAAGTGAGGCATAAAATATTTTCAGGAAGCGCATCTGTGTCTAATAATATTTTACCGATACGAGCTGCAAGTATTTGTGTTTTCCCGGTTCCCGGGCCGGCAATTACCATTACGGGGCCATCAAGCGTATCCACCGCAATTTGTTGTTCGGTATTTAACGTTTTATAAACTTCACTAAACTGTGTTTCTAACTTTTCTTTTATAACAGGCATAAGGCAAGTTAGTGGAAAGTGGGAAAAGAGCAACTGAAGAAGGGAAAGAAAATGGCCGAACGTAAGAGTTTTTTGCTCTAATACGAAATAGATAATTGTTCCAAAAATAGATATTTTTTCCATTTTATGGAAAATTATTAATTTTGTGTGAATGAGAATCATCACTTATGCCCGTATTCGTGAGTTTTCTAAAAAATATGCAGATTCAGATATTGCTTTGAGAGATTGGTACACCCAAACAAAAAGCAGCAACTGGAAAAGCTTTGGCGAAATGAAAACAACCTTTAACAGCGTAGATGCTGTTGGAAATAAAAGGTATGTGTTTAATATCCGTGGCAACCGTTATCAGGTTGTAGCAATCGTTCTTTTTCAGATTCAAACCGTGTATATACGATTTATCGGAACTCATGGCGAGTACGATAGAATAGATGTCAAAAATATTTAAAGCAATCCTTATGATAAAAGATAATAAACAATATAAAGCCATTTCTCGCCGTATTGAAGAACTCTTAAAAATTGTTTCAGACCGTACGCCAAACAGCGATTCAAACCTGATTGAACTGGACCTTCTTTCTCAATGGATGGAAGCTTATGAGGAAGTGCATTTTCCGGTTACACCTCCGTCTTTAGCCGAAGTCATGAAATTGCGTATGTACGAAAAGGAGCTATCACAAACAACGCTTTCAAAAAAACTTGGCATCAGCAGTTCTAGGGTTAGCGAATATTTATCAGGGAAAAGCGAACCCACTTTAAAAATTGCAAGAAAAATAAGCAGGGAACTTAATATTGAACCTGGAATAGTATTGGGTTTGTAGTTTAAATCATTAAATATTTTGTATGATATAAAATAGTTATTACATTTGTATTATACAATTTGAATAATACAAATGATATATTAATGAAATTCGACAAAAAACTAAATGACCTTTTATCGGCTTGGGAAGAAACCTATAAAAAAGGACAGCTTACGTTGTGGATATTTCTTGCTTTGCAGCAAGGAGAAAAGTATGTTGATGAAATTAAAAATTTTGTCGAGGAAAAATCTTTGCAAACGATGACCTGCGAAGAGCAAAGTCTGTATCGTGTATTACGAAAATATGAACATATTGAAGTTGTTAAACACAATTTGAAGCAAGGCAATAAAGGCCCTGACAGAAAATATTATTCTTTGACCGATTTGGGACAAAAGCTCTTTACACAGTTTGTAAAAAGAAATATTCATCTATTTTATTCGGATGAAATTAAGAAACTAATAAAATTTTAGACATGAAAACAATAACGCCATTTTTAGTAAAATTTGCAATTACTGCAATTATTTTATCCATTACTTTCAGATACTTTTTGAGCAGCGGTATTGAGAATGGCTCAACATTGATGATTACTCTTTCAGCATGTCTATAAGGGATCAGTATGTTTATCTCCGGCTTGTATTGGGGGTCAAAAGAGGGAACCGATCTTCCAATATACGATGTTGGATTCAGATTTCATTTTGCAACATACTTGGTACATAACCTAATTTCGGAAGCATGGTTTGTGTTTGGCTTTAATTCGGTCTACGAAGGAATACAAGTTGTACATTATACAGCTATCATTTGGGGAATGCTTTTATTAATCCATTTTGTTATTTATATGCGTGTAAAAAGAAATTCAATTAATGGATTGGATAGAACTGATTTATTTGAATAGACTGTGGAAGGTCTTTCACTTTAAATATAATTCCTATTCTTCAACTCCAGATATTTATTGATTGTATTTACTGTCAATTGTTCGGGTGTGGTTAGCACGCTTAGTATGCCGTTTTGTTGCAGTTCTTTCACCATCTGCTTTTTCTCAAAGGAAAATTTTTCTGCAATGGTTTTTATATAAACCTGTTCCAAATCTTCGGCGTTTGTTTCTATCAATCCTTTTATAGCAGTGTTTTCAAAAAATACGATTAGCAATAAATGATAATGAGCAATCTTTTTAAACGCCGGAATATCCCTTTTGAGACTCTCCAAAGATTCAAAATTGGTAAACAACACAACTAAGCCCCGATTGGTAACTCGATTCCGAATAGTAGCATACATTTTTTCATAATCGGCTTCTAAAAAATTGGTTTGTTGTTTATATAAAGATTCAAGAATCAGGTTCATGTGGCCGGGCTTTTTATCGGCTGTCAAAAAGGTATCCAATTTTTCTGCAAAAGTTACCAGGCCGGCTTTGTCCTGCTTAATCATAGCAATATTAGACAATACCAAGGATGCATTGATCGCGTAGTCAAGCAGCGTCATTCCGTCAAAAGGCATTTTCATTACCCGCCCTTTGTTGATAATACAATATACCTGCTGGCTTTTTTCGTCCGTATAATTATTGATCATCAGGTTACCCCTGCGGCCCGTTGCCTTCCAGTTAATCGTTCTATAATCATCGCCGCGTACATACTCTTTTATCTGCTCAAACTCGCTGCTATGGCCCAATCTTCGAATCCGCTTAATACCGGCTTCCTGTAAACGGTTGGTAGCAGCCAGCAACTGAAAGCGCCGCATCTGGACAAAAGAAGGATACACTTTTACTGTGTGTTTTGCCTCGATTGAATACCTTCGTTTCGTTAGCTTCAACGGGCCATTTACAATTACATTAATATTATCAAAAACATATTCGCCACGTGTAAGGGGCTTAATAGGATAGTTGATTGTTTCGGAAGCAGCAGACAAAATATGCAAAGACCGCTGCCAGTCTCTTATTTGTAATTGAACCGGAAGTTCATCAATCACCAAAACTGAAATAGGATAATTGTAGCGGTTAGAAATAAAAAGCGACACGGGGTTATCATCGCTAATGCTTAATCTTTCCGGTAATTGCCTTGTGGCAATGATGCCAGTTTTTTTGAATACAATAATAACAGGTCAGCAAATATTACAATGCAGAGTAATAATAATATCAGCGACGCCGCATTATAAAGTGGTGGAAAAAAATATCCGACCATGTACAAAGCCGCACAGGCTCCGCCGATGTAGTAAACAATTTTATTTAGGTAGAAAGATTTCAAATGAAATGGTGAATAGTGAATAATTAATATTAAACTCTAAATTCTAAATGCCGCTTCTGTTTGTTTTTAAATTTATCATTCTGAATTTTTTATTTTTTAACGTTTATGTAGGTTGATATATATTCATCAGTACAAGCGAGCGTGGCAAGACCGTTGAGATATGTTCTTCTGCTGATCCAATAACTTTTCGTACATAACTGTTTATTTTACATTTTAAATTCATCATTCTGAATTTTACATTTATCTGGGTATTTCAAGGCCGTTAATAATTTGTTTGATGACTTCATTTTCATTGATGCCTTCCATTTCTTTTTCAGGAGAAAGAATAATGCGATGGCGCAGAACTGGCGCGGCAACAGCAATAATGTCATCGGGCGTTACAAAGTCGCGTGCCTGCATAGCAGCAGTTGCCTTTGCCGCGTTCATTATAGCCAGCGAAGCTCGCGGTGAAGCGCCCAGATAAATCGATTTGTTGTTTCTTGTTTGGTGCACCAGTTTGGCGATGAACGCCAACAACTTTTCTTCAATCAGAATTTGTTTTACCTGTTGCCTTAGTTGGTTGATCTGCGCTCCGCTCAATGCGGCACTGATACCGTCAAGCGCATTGTGATTACCCATTTTATGAAATAATGAAAGTATCTGTAACTCTTCATCTTCTTTAGGATAAGGCACTTCAATCTTAAAAAGAAATCGGTCTAATTGTGCCTCGGGCAGGCGATAGGTACCTTCCTGCTCAACGGGATTTTGTGTGGCCAGCACCATAAAAGGCGCATCCATCTTATAGGTTGTTCCGTCAATCGAAATTTGCCGCTCTTCCATTACTTCTAACAACGCCGCCTGCGTTTTTGCCGGTGCGCGATTAATTTCATCAACCAGCACGATGTTGCCAAACACAGGACCCTTCCTAAACTCAAATTTTGCATCGCCGGGATTAAACACCGGCGTTCCGATTACATCGGAAGGCATCAGATCGGGCGTAAACTGCACCCGCATGAAGGATGCATCAACAGCTTTTGCGACCAACTTGGCTGTAAGTGTTTTTGCAACACCGGGTACACCTTCAATTAATACATGACCATCTGCAAGCAAAGCGGTAATGATCAATCTCACCATTTCATCCTGACCAATAATTACTTTTTTATTTCCCCGGTGATGCTTAATACAGCCTCATTTAGCTGGCTTAGGTCTATGCGGTTTTCGAAAACAGGATCTTGCATATTTTAGTTTTTATTCTTTATTGTAAAATTCATCCATATTATTTTGCAGCGCAATTAACTCTGTATCAGTAAAAACGCCTTCATTATTAATGCGGTTGATCTGTATAACAATATTTTCAACAAGGGTTTTGCTGACGCCTGACTTATAGCTTAACTCATTGACAAAACCTGAATCAAGTTTTTTAGCGAAAATTTTATACCTGCTGCGCACATGTTCTAAAAAATAGGCACTCATTTTTTGCGCAAGATTTGTATGATCACCTCTCTCATAATACAGCAATCCCATTGTTTTTACAAACTCAAGTGAATCATTTGCCGGCTTTTCCATAATTGGTATCACACGTTGCTTTCGACGCATTTCTGTAAGCGCATATACCAAAAGCAATACCAGCGCAGTAAGCACTCCAGCTCGGAAATAAGGATTCTTCATGACCGCGTTAAACCATCCTCTGTCGCCACTGCGGGAATGAGGCGTTCTGAAATATTCATCCCAAATAACTAACGGCGTACCTGTAGGAAATTGCGAAAACACTTTTTCGAAATATTGAATGTTATCATTGTACAATAAAAAATAATTGCTGAACGACATGGGCGACAAATGAATATATAAGTTGCCATTACCCTTTTTAAGATGAATAAAATTAGGTGCTCCATCATCAGCATACCCAATAATTTTTGAAATGGAGCTATCCGTATCTTTAAAATAACTTTCGATAGAAATGCCGGGGTAACGATAATCTGTTTTTTCAACAAACGGCGGTGCGGACAACCGGACATTCATCGTGTCACTATCATAACTTCCGTAAGGAAAATAAGTATAGTTTTTGGTTTGCACCCTAGCGTTCAAGAAACGATACAATTCAGAACTGATATAGAATGTACTAATGAAAATATTATTACCTCTGTCAATAAAAGTAATCAGGTCATCCACTTCATAAGAATTTGGTTGAAATTCGGGCTGCAAAATCACATAAAGCTGATCCGGTTTATTATCACCAAAAATTTTAACATCTCCAGGGGGACTGTAATTGATTTTAAATGCCGCTTTCGGAAAAAATTTCTTTAAGCATTCATGAAAGACAAAAGCTCCATAAGGATTTTTATCTTTTTTATTCAAAGAAATGTAAGTACTGATTTCTTTTTTATCAGATGTTCGAAGGCTGAACAGATAAATTACCACAGCGCATATAAGCACTCCGCACATTATATATATCAGCGCTTTCTTCACCTATGCTTTTATTTTTTATGCAGATCACTAAATGAATTTTCTATATTCCTATAATGATCTTCATCGATGGGAAATAATCCGTACCAACTATATTCGTAGCTACGCGTTGCACTTAAAAAATCTTGATAGTGCGATGTAGATCTTGTTTGCAGTAAATAATCAAAGTTTGTTTTATCAGGCTGATACTTTATAATTCCTTTTTCTGAAAGGGTTTTTAATAGCTGCAAATATTGTAGCCTTATAGCAAGCCTATAATTATTTGCTTTTAAAGCATCTTGAATTGCCTCAGCAAATTGAATAGAAAAAATATCCTTTTGTTCTTCTTCAAAGCTCCCAGTTTCTATACTTGCTGCTTTTTTCTGAACAATAGCAGGTTGTTGTCTTTTAAATACCAGACAAGAATAAACAGGAATAAAACAATTGCTATATACAGCCATATTTTACCCAGGTCAATATCACTGTGTTTAACGGATTTTTTCTTTGGTTCAGAAAGCCCTGTTTTTACATATTCAAAATCCGGCGAATTTTTCAGACTGTTTACAAAATTGTTGTCCGACTTACGCCAGCTAACGCTAGCTATTGCCAGCGTATCCATTGCATCAAAGGCATTTGCTTTAGCTCTTTTTGTTGAATCTTCATAAGTTTCTTCTTCCAGGTATTCTTCATCGTCTGAATAAAAACTATCAACGACAGGCGGCTCAATTATTTCAATAGAATCGACACTGCCTGTTTGTGCCAAAGCAACATTACTGCCTATTGACGCTAACAGGATGAATAAGATTATAATAAGATATGTTCTGATTATTCTCATAAGTCGTGCCCGCTCTGCAATAGCTTTGAGGCCTCACCCCCAGCCCCTCTCCAAGGGAGAGGGGCGTAGTGCCTGCGTAATCGAAGTTTTAATATTTGGATAGAATAAATCTTCACTTTTGCAGAGCTCTTTTGGTTAGCTGAATGGGATAAATGATAAAATACCAAACGACAAAAACTGTAGAAGCCGCAGTAACAAGGTTCGTCAGCCAAGCCGCATCGTTATACAATCTTGTAATCAGTCCTTCAAAAAAGCTGCTACAATAAAAACGGGAACAATACCAATCATTATTTTAACACCATCTTTCGCACCTTCTCTAAAAGCCTCTATTCTATTTTTCGTTCCGGGAAACAAAAAACTTTTACCCAATATAAAACCGGCAGCACCAGCAATAATGATAGCTGTGATTTCGAGCGTTCCATGCACAAATACCACCAGCCAAAACTGCAGGCCATATCCATGTGAAGCGAATAGTTCATCGAAAATACCAACCATTGCGCCGGTTTCGGCCAGCTTATACATGGTGGGAATACCACAGAATATGCCGGACACAAAGAAGATAAATGCGACTTTGATATTATTGATCATGATACCCAACCAACTTAACAATGGGTTACCCCTTCGTAAATACCAAAAGGATTATCTCTTTCAATATTCTCAATAGTTTGAGATACATATTCATTGCCGAAAAAATTTCGCGCTACTTCCACGTCCTGCCTGGAGATAAAAAATCCTATTAAAAAAATATTGCAAAAACGATGAAAGAGAATAGCAGGGTTTTATGATGCTTTTGAATGGTTAGCGGTAATTCATATTTCCAGAATGTTTTTAACCGGCTGGATTCCTCTTTCCTGTTGCGGTAAATGTCGAGATACATTTTCGCCGCTTGCTTATTGAGATAGTTTGCTGTTTTACTTCCGGCATAAAAAGTTTTAGCGTAAGCCAGGTCGTCAACGGTTTGCGTAAAGGCGCTGGCCATTTCATCGGGTGATGTAGGTGGCTCGGTTTCATTCTTCAACCAGCGATCTTTATTCTTCCTGATAAATAGTGCCTCTCTCAATTAACGTTGTTTGGAAACTAAAATACAAAATTTATAGAGCAGGCAAAGTTTTTTATTGCGTTTGATGACACAACAATCGCTAAGAAGACAAGTGGTAATGTTTATTTACATTCTTGCCTAAAGTATTCCACACTTTCAGCAACAGCCTTTTCAATACTTTGGTACTGGATTCCTAATTCGGCAATAGAAGTTTTATTGTCATAATAATTTTTTACACGGAGAATCTGCATATTGTTTGTGCAAAGGCTGGTCTTAATTTTAAAAGATCTAAGTATATCTCCAATTAGTCCTGCAACCAGAAGTAGTAAAGATGGTATAGGAAACAATACCTGCCTTCGTTTGGTAAACATTTTAACTAATCTGAAAAAATCTTCATAACTCATATTTATTCCGGCCAATAAATATCGATGACCATTTTTACCAACTTGTATACACTTCTCAATTCCAATGGCCACATCTTTTACTGCTACAAAATTTTTTCCTCCGGGTGGATAGAACAAAATCCCATTTTTCATAGCCATTAGAATTATTTTACCACTGCTGGGCTTGCTATCGTTGGGGCCAATCATAAATGTTGGATTTACAATATGCACGGTAATATCGCCTTGCTTTGATAGAACATGCGCTTCTGCTGCGGCCTTGCTTCTGGCATAAAGAGATCGTGTAAATGGCCATAACATAGTTTTATATTCCGGCACTTCATTGTTTGATACTATACCATAGCCAATAGTGTTTGCCGTGCTTACGTAAATAAACTTTTTTACTTTGGCTTTGACCGCGGCACATAATATATTTTCAGTGGCGTTGTAGTTTATCTGATAATCTTTATAAGAAATTAAATCCTGGCGTGTTACAGCTGCCACATGTATAACGATGTCAACGTTCTGCAAATACACAGATAAATCTGTATTTAATTCTGCCTCTATAATCTGTAACCTATCGTGCGATATATGTTTATAGCTGCTTTTAGATCGCACCAACCCCTTAACCGTATAACCCTTTTGTAATAAAAGCAACACAAGATTTGTACCCAACAACCCGCTAACACCAGTAACAAATACAGTCATCGTATTTCCTTTTTTATGTTATATGTAAGCAAAGGTAGTTTGATCCAGATCGGCAGTAATGCAATGGCCAGCCAACTCCAGGGATTTACCATTATGACCCTGTCTCTTTTAAATAACTTCTTAATACATGAGGCGGCCACTTTGTCTGGCTGCAATAAAGTCATACGCCCAATTATTCCCAAATTTTTGATACGTTGACATACATCCTCATTAGTAGCCATTGCGCCAGGATTGACAACACTTACAACCACACCAGTATTTTTCAGCTCTTCACTTAACCCACGTGAAAAAGAATGAATAAAAGTTTTTGAAGCGGGATAAACCGTTTTATAACCAATGGGAGAGAAAGCAGCCATGCTGGAAACATTGAGGATATATGCCTGTTGCTGGCGAAGTAGATTGGGCAGCAACTGATGTGTAAGTAAGGAAGTGGCGACTACATTTACCTGCATAATGCTATCGATGTAGTGGATCGATGCTTCCGTAAATTTTTTAGTGCCTCCAACGCCTGCATTATTTATTAAAATATAAATATCAAAATTTTTGTTTAACCAATTACATAGCGCTATTACGTTCTGCTTAACAGAGAGATCTGTTTCGTAATATTCAACTTTCACTTTATAAGTTTCAGAAAGCTGTACTGCCAACCAGAAAGGCCTTGGCCAGGCAAACTTACCAACACCAGGTTTAATCGTTGTGCAGCTAACACTTTTGCGAAAGCGCTGCCTAATCCCTGGCTCGCACCAGTAATTACTGCATATCTATTTGTCTGAACCATGATTTATGGGATTTAATGATTAACAAGAGTAAGGCGTGTCAACTTGTTATTCTTCTTCTGTACTTTCTGATAAAATAAAGTATGATACCTGTAATCAGCATAACGATTATTTTTCCTGATATGTTTACATCTTCCTTACTCTACCTGATCCGGATATGGAAGTATTGATAGTTGGCTCCCCGACGTACCATACATCACCACTGCCTGAAATTTTAATATCAAGTGCATCGTCTGCCCACAGTTTTGCCTCTCCAGATCCGGTAACTTTTACCTTCGCCTGCTCACTTTGCATTTGGTTCGTATGATAGTTTCCATTACCACTTATAGTAATTTCCTGCGTTTGCGTGGCGCCGCCGTTTATGGAAATATTTCCCGATCCAGTAATATTAGCATTTATTGTAGTAGCTGTTAGCTTTGGCAGAGAGATATTGCCGCTACCGCTAACCCGCAAATCAATTGCCGATGTGGAGATATCTGTATTTATAGAAATATTACCGGACCCTGAAAGTGTTGCTCCAACAAGATCAGGATTAGACACGTAAATAGTAACGCTGCCTCTTTTTATATTTATGTTTGGCTTCGTCTTTAAAATAAGTGTGTTACCGCTTACTTCTGTCAGGATATAATCTTGTATGTTTTGAGCTGCTTCAACCTCCACAGACTTTGTTGCTCCTTGTACAAATTGAACATCTCCGCTGAAGGCTGCTTCAATCTTTGTGAAATCAGATACTGATCTTGCCTCTTTAACAGCTGGCCCATCCGGAAATACTTTCTTACAGCCTGGGGCAATAATTAATAATGTTATTGCGAAAGCGAAAAATGATAATTGTTTCATTTTGTGTACTTTTTAGTTTGCAGCGTCGCCGCATTTTTTTGTTTTAAAGATTAATATTTACACCGGCTAAAGCGCCTACTGTTATGGCAAAAGAAGATTCGTTATCGCTATACCTCCAGAGATAATTGTTTCCAAAAATTTTAGAGTCCGAATATTTATAGGTGTTCAACGCCGGGCCAGCTGTGATTTCAATCATCGGGCTTACTTTATATGCTAACAAAGTTCTTAGCGATTGTGTGTGTTTGAAAAAGTAAAGTCAGTTTTCGACATTGCTACAACTTCAGCATTTACACGAAACTGTTGACTAAGCGGTATATGATAACCAATGCCGGCCTCCATTTGAAGCACTGTCCTTTTTAATTCGTTACCAGCACCAACACCTATGATGCCATATGTTTTGCGGCCACCAGTACGCAACACTATATTTGCCGAGGCATCATCATATATCTGAATGCCTATTTGCTGCTCCCCGGTTTTAATAATGTTTAATAATCCAATGGGATGATCAGAAGTATCAGCTATATTAATAAGTCCGGCAATTTGTACACCTTTAACGGTTTTCGCTACGTTAACAAGTCCGGCAATTTGTGTGTTGACATTTTTATTAATATTGACGAGGCCTGCAATTTGTAGTATTTCGTATTGACTACAGTTACTCAATCCTGCTATCTGAATAAATCCATTTCCAGATTTCTGATTATGCAACCCTGCAACTTGAACACTTCTTCCGTTAGCTGCACCATTATATAAACCTGCAATAGCGAGTCCTTTGTCAGAACCATTTACTTTATTAACCAGTCCGCTTATCATTACTCCTTTATTGTTTCCATAAAGCTTGGTGTATAAGCCTCCAATAGACATCCCTCTATTATTAAGATTTACTCCCTGAAGTGCGTGTAGGGCAAAAGAAGGGCTAATATCCTTTGCATACTTTCCTTGTGTACTGACTGGTGTAACTACTCCAAGATGGACACTGTTAATTGCCGGTTCCTGCGCACTGCATTTTAAACTAATAATGTAAAAAGCAATGAATAAAACGTTCTTTCTGATTTGCATATTTTTAATGTATATACCTAATACACATTAAATGCTTTTCACCCCTACGCTTTATTAAAAAATATTTACACCGACACTAAAACCCAGGTGCAGCGCATCTTTAGAGCCTTCTTTCAAAGGGATCATATTCTTATTAAGGCTTTTGTAATAATCATTGCTATGATTATGAACGGGCAACTGATATTGCAATCTCGGGCCAGCAAATAGCTGAACTTTTTTATGTAGTTGATAGACCAACAAAGGCTGTAATGATATGGTGCTATAATCAGTATCAAATTCTTTAGCTGAAGTAAAGTACAGATTTGACAACTCAGCAGCCATTTTTAATTTCCTTTTTAAAAACCATTCACTACCTAAACCATAACCAAAAAAATAATGTTGTCCAATGTCAGTATTTAGCGTTCCCACCTGTAGTATATTATACAACCGATAGCCGCCCGA
Organism: Paraniabella ginsengisoli; assembly: GCF_022513635.1. Taxonomy (GTDB): domain Bacteria; phylum Bacteroidota; class Bacteroidia; order Chitinophagales; family Chitinophagaceae; genus Niabella; species Niabella ginsengisoli. Next base: position 104,386 of record NZ_JAKWBL010000004.1, read on the forward strand.
TTTATAACTCATACTCAATTGGCCATTCTCTTGTGTTGATACAGACAAGGAATGTTTGCCATTCCGGCTATAATTAAAAGGACCGATAGATACACCATTCATTGTGTCGGCGATATTTATAAACCCCAATTGAAATCCGTTTATTTTTTGGGCTCTATTTACAAGGCCTGCTATTTGTGCTCCTTTAGAAACTATCTTAGAATTGTTCATAATGCCTGCAATTTGCAAACCATTAAAGATTCGATCTTGGTTATAGATGCCGCCAATTTGCAAGCCTTTGGTATTGCTTTTGTTAATGTTGACTAATCCGCCGATTTGCAATCCGCTTACATTTCCGCCCACATCATTATACAAGCCAGCCACCTGCACGCCATCCATCGTTCCGCCAACAACATTAAATAACCCGCCAACCTGAACCGAACGAACATGCTTTTTTACAATATTAAAAAGGCCTCCAATTTCTAAAGCATCAACTTGAGCGGCATATCCTCCAAACACATTAAAAGAAATCTTATTTTCCTGTTGGCCTTTTAACGCATTTTTGGTTCCAATGCCCGGCCAAAAGCCAAGCTGAAACTTACGTTGATAAAAATAGTTTTTCAAATTAAGGCTACTGAACTTCTGTTTGGTACTAATTACGCTGCGCGCCAGCCAATGCTTTTCTACAGATCGGATTGTTACTGCTTGTTCGGTTGTAATATTAGGAGTAAGACCGATTTTTATATTTGTATTGCTTTTACCAGATATTGTAAAGTTGGTGTCGTAATAGGAAACACGATTTACCAAAAGTGTGACAGCACTGTTTACAGGCACTTTAAGGGAAAAATGTCCTTGTTCGTTCGACATCGTACCCAATTTCAAAGTAGGTTCATACAGCGTTACATACTCAATAGGTTTTTGATCAGTATTATCAAAAAAATCACCTTGCACGGTAATATATTCCTGCTCCTTACGCCTGATAACAATTTTGTTGTTATTTACAATATAATAATAATCTCTGTCCAGAATCATATCCAACACTTCCTTCACCGTTTTTTCATCAGCGGTAAAAGATATTTTTTTTGATTTTTTATGAACTGATTATCGTAAGAAAAAAGAACCCAGCCTTCTTTTCTATCTGCATCAAAGCGTCATACATAGTAACGTTTCTGAAGTCGACAGATATTTTTTGTTGCAACATATTGTTTTGCCCAAACACTAAATGACAGGCAATGGACAACAAAATCAGGATGACATATTTTTTCAACGAAGGCTTATTTAGTGATGATGTATTGGTTGTTTTTTTTACTCCATGATGCACCAATGGTAAGTGCAATATTCTCAATGATTTGTTCGGATGTTTCAGAACCAATAAGATAAGTACTTGTTATTTTTTTACCGCTTAGTTCTGGTGTAGTCACAATATCAATGTTATACAACTCTTCCATCATTTTGCCAATACTGTCGACACGAAGGTCTTTAACCCTAAGCAGCTGGGTTTTTAATACCTCATCAATATTGGTTTGCATATTAACGACCTTAGTTGATTCGTTGTATTATCTTTTACGATTTTTTGCTGCGCCGTAGCTATTACAGATTGATTTTCAAATGTGGCCTTTACTTTTCCGCTATGTACAAATACTGTATTGAACATCGCATTTTGTTGAATAGTAAAAGAAGTTCCAAGCACTTCTACATCTATATCTTTATTATGAATAATGAATGGTTTTTGTGGATTTTTAGCAATATCAAAAAAGGCGTTGCCTTTTAATGTTACTGTTCTTTTTCCTTATTAAAATCGGCAGCTACTAAAAGTTCGGCATTGGAAAATAAAGTGATGTGGCTATTGTCAGGCAGCTCAAAACTTTCATGCTTTACCTGTGCTGTAAATTGAGTTGGTTTCGGTTGATTGATAAAAACAAACAGTACGATGATTGCAGCAATAGAGGCGGCAATGGCACTAAGTTTCCACCTGTTAGAAGACAACCGGTGTACCTTTTTTGTACTACGGTTTCTGATCCGAGTTGTTGCTGAAGTTTTTCCCAGGCGACTTGTTTATTTAGCTGGCTGTAATGGGAATCTGTTTTAGCATGTTCCCAAATAGCAATCGTATCCTATATATATTTTTTGTTTTCAGCATCAGCCTCAAGCCATTGCTCCACTTCTTTTTGCTCCGAAGCATTCAACGTCTGTTCATAAAAGGCTATCAATTTATGCTCCATAATATTATAAATTGATGAGGTGAAGAATGAATAATGGCAACCAACTCACCAGGTATTCCGATAAGCCGCTGCGTAAAAACTTCAATGCTTTTGACATTTGATTTTCTACAGTTTTAACGGAAATGTCCAACGCTTCAGCTACTTCTTTATAACTAAACCCCGATTGCCTGCACAGGTAAAAAACCGCAGCGCACTTTTCGGGAAGCTGGTTAACCAAATATTGTATTTTCTCATGTAATTCTTTTTGTTCTGTCTGATTATTATGATCGCTGGTGCTTCCAGCCATCATTGTTGTTTGGGCATAAGTTGCCTGTACGCCTTTATGCTTTATATGATTGAGGCATTCATTTCTCACGGATGTGTACAGATAGGACTTGACCGTTTCCGGCTTGATCTTTTCTTTGCTTTGCCAAAGTTTTATAAAAATGTTTTGAAGAATATCGTCCACGTAGGTTTCCGCCTTCAGCATAGAGCAGGCGTAACCATATAACGCTTCATAATGAAGGTCAAAAACACTTTTGTATTGAACACTGTCCAAAGCCATCTTATACTACAAAAATAACATCACTACTTATAATACAACCTGAATTGTTGTTACCCCTATGATCGAAGAAAAAATTGTTAAAAAATACTAGCGTTATGTACGATGTACAAAGTTCGGTGTACGTATCGTGCACGAGTTCCGATGGAAATTCGCACATCAAAACCTGCATACCGTACATTCTTTTTTGTATTTCGATCAAACTTGTTATTTTACAGCAAACATCACACATGCCGGTTGTTACCGTACCAACTAGTTTTAATATAAGCCTTGAATTTGATGCTCCGGGATTGGGCAAACGTATGGCATCGCTTTTTATCGATATGTTGGTGCAGTATCTCTATTTAACGCTCGTAAGCTATTTAATGAGCCAGATCACTTTTGGCATGTCTGGATTTAATAGTTGGGCGATTGGCCTTATATTGGTATCACCAGTCTTTCTATACCATATTATTATGGAAACGACTACCAACGGACAAAGCATTGGAAAAAAATAATGAAACTGCGCGTAGTGAGCATTAACGGAGGCCGTGCGTCGTTAAGCCAGTTGCTTATTCGCTGGTTATTGCGCGTATCTGATCTTTGGATTGTGATCCTGATTTTTATGCTGATGTCTATGAATGTTGGGGACGGCGGTGTTGAAACAGCGCTTGCATTTTTGTTTGGAATGGGCTTTTTGCTCACAGATATCATATTAGTTGCCAATTCGAAAAAAGCACAACGGGTTGGAGATATACTGGCACAAACTATTGTTATTAAAACATCGGTTAAGGAAAGTCTGGACAATACTGTTTTCCGTGAAGTGGAAGATGGCTACAAACCGGCCTTCCCCGAAGTGATGCGCATTAGCGATAAAGACCTCAACGTTATAAAAACACTACTAAGTAATAATAAAAGAGCTGGACACCAGGAAGATCTGGCGATTGCGGCGGCAAAAGTTAAAGGCTACTTGCAGATACAGACGGATATGTACCCTGAAGATTTTTTAGAGAAATTATTGAAAGATTATAATTATTTGGCCTCACCCCAGCCCTCTCCAAAGGAGAGGGAGTAGAATACGACAGAATATAAGCAACGCAGTCTGACGGTCTCCGTCTGACCAGTTTGTAGCAGAAGAATTACTCGTTTATCAGCCTGCGGCAGACACGTATAGGTTGCCACATGTACCACAGTTGAACCGAGCGTGGCAAGACTGATGCCACATGCAGGAAGCCGGCAACATTATCCTCCTAAGGCTGAACCAATTTGAGAAAGCGTAAAAAAGATTACAATAAAAATCATGATCATTCCGCCCACTTTGAAATATCCGGACAGGCTTTTTAGCGCAACAGCAAGTTTTTTATCATCGTTAGTGTTTATTGCTTTTTTGGCAAGCGATGAAAACCTGAACAAAAAATAAAAAATCAAAATGCTGATGGCCAAAGAAATTAATACAAAAAATACACGCCACCTGTTATCATCTGCTGCGCCTCTTCTTCATTAAAACCTTCTGCCACGGGCACATTCATTACTGGCAATGGTTTGGAAAAAGCTCCAATTGCTCCAACCAATGCAGCCGCAAGGAATACAATTGCTGCTATGCCCGCTACTTTTGCGGTAGCGTAAATATTTCTATATAGAGAAGACGGCATGTTGCTGCCGATTTCTTGTTGCGAAAACTGATCCATGTTTATAACAAATTTGTAAGATTGCCTGCTAATTGCAAAATTCCTAAAACAAGCAGGGCAATAAAGAAATTTCTAAGATAAATGAAGGCCTGGGATAAGAGTACATCACTTTTTGTTGCAAACCTTGCAACAAAAGCAACGATGATTTGTACAGATAATAAAGCACAAGGGCTGCCACGAAAAAGATGATGAAAAAGCCAACAACTACAACAGGATAAGTAAAACCAACAGCACCTGGCATAGTAGCCGCAAATGCTTTGAGTTTCTGCTCTCCTTCGAGCAACATTGAAACCACAACATATGCGCCTAATCCAAAACCGATTACAGAAATAATCCGTGTCCACTTACTTACCTGTAATAAAGCCTCGGCTTCTTCTTTTGAAGGGCTATTATTGAAAATACTTTGCTCTTTTTCTTCTTCTTCCTGCATCATCCGGCAAAGATACTGTTATTGATTGTTGTGGCTTGGTATTAGCTGTTTTTATTGTAAAGAAGGGCGTGCATTAATGCATTAGTAATCGTGACAATATAACTTCGCTATTTCTAAATACAAAACACATAGGCACATAGAATGTCATGCTAAAAAGGAGACATAAAAACACATTATCGTTTTATCGCGTGGACACTATGTTCCGCCTTCGGCGGATTCTATACATCCTTAAAAAGGAATAAATCTATGTGTCTCCTATGTTTGTTTTTATAAAAATAGTTCTTTGAGATTTTGATTAAAGATACCAATAGATTTGAGTTTATAAAGTGAAAAAGGATGAGAGCGAATATGTACCTAAGCAACGTTAAGTATGCTCTCACATAGATATAGCCTCATCCTTTTTTATCTCTTCGAGTTTGAACAGAATGTAAGGAACAGGGCAAAGCTTTGTATCCAGAATATCCAAGCAGGAGACAAAACGAAGGGGGATTTTTCACTTTACTTTTTTATTTTCAAAAGTATTGGTATGAAACAAATTGTAAAACAGGTTTGCGGTATTGATGTAGCGCAGAAAGAATTGGTAGTGGCATTTGGCCGTATGTACGATGATTTTAGCTCGCAAGTGTATGCCCACAAAACATTTGTGAACAATGTAAAAGGATTCGATTCTTTATTAAGCTGGGTAAAAAAGTTGTCAGAGGAAGTTATTGAAGTTCTATTTTTTATGGAAGCAACGGGTGTTTATCATGAAAAGCTTGCGTATCATCTTTATCTGAATAATCAGCAAGTGAACATTGTGTTACCCAATAAAATCAGCAACTATGCCCGCTCATTAGAAGTCAAAACGGTTACGGACAAAACAGCCAGCGAAGCTATTACACAGTTCGGATTAGAGCGAAAATCAGAGCCCTGGAGTCCTCCCGATCCTGTATTTAAGCAAATGCGGCAGTTGGTAAGGGAACGAGATCAGATAGTGCAGGCACGCACTGTAGCCAAGAATCAGCTTCATGCAGAACAGGCAGAAGCGATACCACTTAAAAATACCGTAAGCAGGCTAAAAAAGCAGATCACGTTTTTCGATAAACAAATAACAGAAGTGGTTCAAGAGATCAATGTATTGATAAAGTCAAATGAAAAAATAAAAGTTGCGGTTGATTTATTATGTTCCATTCCCGGAGTGGGGTTATTAACCGCTTCAACTGTGCTGGCAGAAACGAATGGTTTTGATTTGATAAAGAATAAAAAACAACTGACTAGTTATGCGGGCTTAGATGTAAAGGAAAAGCAATCGGGTACTTCGGTAAAAGGAAAACCCAAAATATCAAAAAGAGGCAACAAGTATTTGCGAAAATCTTTGCACATGCCGGCGTTGGGCGCAATAAGCCATGATGAAAGATTTAAAGCCATATTTGCAAGATTAGTAGCCAGGCACGGCATTAAAATGAAAGCTGTAGTAGCTATACAAAGAAAGCTGCTAGAACTAATGTACACGCTCTATAAAAAGCAAGAAAAATATGATAAAAACTATTTTAACAACAATACTGGAGAACATGATACAGAAGATGGAAAAAAGGAGTAGGAAGCAAATAAATATTGCTCCCTACACAGGCTGGCGCATAGCCGCCTAAAATTCGAAATTAATTAAAAAATCTTTGGTTTTTAACACAGAATCTATGTGGTTAAGTTATTTGTCCGTAGTTCCTTAGTGACAGTATATGAGGTGTGATTTCTTTTTCTTCCTGCAAATTGATCCAATGCATATTGGGCTGCCTTTTAAACCAGGTCATTTGTCTTTTGGCATAACGCCGGGTATTCTGCTTTATCTGTTCCTCCGCTTCATTGAGTGTTACATTACTATCCAGATACTCAAAAATTTCTTTGTAGCCTACCGTTTGTAAGGCATTAAGATGTCGGTGGGGCAACAGTTGCCTGGCCTCAGATTCCAGTCCGGACCGCATCATCATTTCAACTCGCGCGTTGATGCGTTCATTTAGAATGGGCCGGGGAAGTTCGAGCCCAACCTGTAAAATATTAAACGCCCTTGGATCTTTTGGCTTTTTTCTAAATGTCAAAATTGACTGGCCGCTAGCTAAGGCAACTTCCAGCGCGCGCATCATACGCTGCGGATTTTGCATTTCGCCTTCGGCTGAAAAAAGTGGATCGTGAAATTGTAACTGCTGTTGCAGCCAGTTCAATCCGTTTGCATTGTAATTATCAATAACATGTTGTCGTATCTTATCATCAACCGCAGGAATGACATCCAACCCTTCCACCAAAGCCTTTATATATAAACCGGTTCCGCCAGTAACAACAATTAAGTCATGTTCATTAAAAAGCTGCTTCAATAAATTAAGCGCATAAGCCTCATACCATGCCGCATTAATATCGTCATGTATTGAATGAGAAGCTATAAAATAATGAGGAACCTCGTTAAGTTCTTGTACGGAAGGCCGGGCAACACCGATATTTAATTCTTTATAACACTGGCGACTGTCTGCCGAAAGAATAACCGTTTTAAAATGACGGGCTACTTCAATTGCATGTGCCGTTTTACCTACAGCAGTTGGTCCTGCAATTACAAGTAATGTTTTTTGATTTGAGATGGATAGTTTGTTGATGATTATGCGTTGTTTCTTTTTGGCTACGTTTATGTGCGTTGCCATTTATTGTGCAGATGACGCTGTGCGACGCAATACTGATGCCATTTGTTATACGCCGGGCTAATAAAAAAATTAATCTTCGTCTTCCTGAAATTCGTCGGTCGATTCTTCAACACCCAGATCTTCCCCTTCTTCATTTTTTTCATTGAAGCCTTCTGCACCGCGGGTCAGATCGTATTTTTCTTCAATATCGGCAAATTTATCGCCCAATAGCCCTTTTGTGCCGTATTGTTTAGGACCAATTCCTTCGCTGCGCACCATGGCGGGATATTCCTGGCGGCTATCCGCTTCTTTCGACACATTGATCAATTCTATCAAAAAGTTCCATTGCTTATGAAAATCGTAGGTATAGGTAAATTTTTGATTGGTATTTTTAACCTCCGAGCCAATGCTTGTCTGGCTCATGATCAAAGGGTCTACGCGGTACTTTTTATCGTATTTTTCTAACGAAATCTCACGTCCCTGTAACCAATTGTCGTTGCTGCGGTAAAAATAGCCTGATGTTTATTATCAAACTCATAGGCTTTCAAAATGACTTCATGCAAATCTAAAAAAGTTTGTGTATGCTTTATCACCACATCGCGATAAATGCTGTCATCTTCCTCGAAATATATCCTGAATTTTAAAATTGCCATGAAGCGAATTTACGGAAATGTGTGGAGATTGGAGGGTTTGTGACAGGACAAAAAAGAAGGCGACTTGCGCCGCCTTGAATGTTTTCACAACGGAATAATCCTTATTGTGAATTGCTTTCAGATATAAATATAAATAGATATTTTGTATTTTAGGACTTGAAAAACAATTTTTTATGAGGACGATTCTTGGTCTTGATTTAGGCACCAATTCAATTGGCTGGGCACTTATCCAACAAAACTTTGAAGACAAACAAGGTGAAATCCTTGGGATAGGTAGCCGTATTATTCCGATGTCTCAGGATATTTTAGGCGAATTCGGAAAAGGGAATTCTGTTTCGCAAACGGCCGAACGTACCGGATACAGAGGTGTTCGGCGATTACGAGAGCGTTATTTGTTGAGAAGGGAAAGGCTGCACCGCGTGCTAAACGTTTTGGGTTTTTTGCCGAAGCATTATGCTGCTCAAATTGATTTTGAAAAACGTTTGGGCAAATTTAAAGCCGAAACAGAACCCAAACTGGTTTATAATAACGGGGATTTTATTTTCAAAAACTCCTTTGAAGAAATGCTGGCCGATTTTCGGCAACATCAACCGCAGTTACTGATAAATGAAAGGGGCGAGCCAAAATTGGTTCCTTACGACTGGGCTATTTATTATCTGCGTAAAAAAGCCTTAACACAAAAAATTGAGAAGGAAGAACTTGCCTGGATACTTTTAAACTTTAATCAGAAGCGGGGTTATTATCAGTTGCGCGGCGAAGAGGAAGAGGAAACCCCAAATAAGCTTGTGGAATTTCACTCGCTGAAAATAGTGGATGTAATAGCAAATGAAGCCCAAAAAGGGAAGGCGGATATTTGGTATTCGTTGGTTTTAGAAAATGGATGGGTTTACAGACGTTCGAGCCAAACACCTTTGTTTGATTGGAAGGACAAGATTCGCGATTTTATTGTGACTACCGATTTAAACGACGACGGTTCTGTAAAAACAGATAAAGAAGGCAACGAAAAAGAAGTTTTCGTGCACCGGGCGAAGACGACTGGACTTTACTAAAAAAGAAAACGGAACAGGAGATCGATCAATCCAACAAAACTGTCGGCGCATATATCTATGATACTTTACTTCAAAATCCTAAACAGAAAATAAAAGGCAAGCTGGTTCGAACCATCGAGCGTAAATTTTATAAAGATGAATTGAAGCAAATTCTGGAAAAACAAAATGAGTTTCATATCGAACTACAAAGTAATGATGTTTATAACGATTGTATAAGAGAGTTGTATAGAAACAATGAGGCACATCAGCTACAATTGGACAAAAAGATTTTGTGCATTTGTTTTTGGATGATATTATTTTTTACCAACGGCGTTGCGCAGCCAAAAATCTTCTATCGGAAATTGTACGCTCGAATATCGTATTTATAAAGATGAAAACGGGGTACAGCAAAAGCAATACATAAAAGCAGTTCCAAAGTCGAACCCCTATTATCAGGAATTCAGGCTATGGCAATGGATGTATAATTTATCTATCTACAAAAGAGATGATGATGCGAATGTTACGGGAGAATTTTTAAACTGTACAGGAGATTGGGAAAACCTGTTTGACTTTTTAAACAACAGAAAGGAAGTAGAACAGAAGCCGGTTTTAAAAAACTTTTTGGAACTCAAGGGATTTAAAGGAAAACTGCTGAACGCGGAAATTGAAAAGTATCGATGGAACTATGTTGAAGACAAAAAATACCCCTGCAACGAAACCAAAATCCTTATCAGCACAAGATTGCAGAAGGTTGAAAACATTTCGGATGATTTTTTGACCCGTGAAATGGAGCAGAATTTATGGCATCTTATCTATTCAGTAACCGATAAAAAGGATTATGAAAAAGCACTAAAATCCTTTGCTATAAAACATGAAATAGACGAGACTTCCTTCGTTGATGCGTTTAAGAAATTCCCGCCCTTTACTAGCGAGTATGGCAGTTATTCAGAAAAGGCTGTAAAAAAATTATTGCCTTTGATGCGAATAGGTAAATATTGGAGTTGGGAAACTATTGATGAAAAATCAAAAGCAAGTATTTATAAAATTTTGACCGGAGAGTACGGTGAAAACATCAAGGACAGAGTAAGAGAAAAGTCTGTTCATCTCACACAAGAAAATCATTTTCAAGGATTGCAATTGTGGCTGGCGCAATACATCGTTTATGGCCGCCATTCAGAGGCAGACATTGCAGGCAAGTGGAATTCGGTTAAGGACTTGGAAGATTTTTTAGAAGAATTCAGGCAACATTCGCTTCGCAATCCAATTGTAGAGCAGGTTGTAACCGAAACGCTTCGTGTAGTAAAAGATATTTGGGCAAAATATGGTAACGGAGCAAAAGATTTCTTTAGTGAAATTCATGTGGAGCTGGGTAGGGAAATGAAAAACACAGCTGCTGACAGAAAAATATTAACCAACCAAATTACAGAAAACGAAAAAACCAATCTTCGTATCAAAGCCTTGCTGGCAGAAATGATGCAGGATGGCAATGTAGAAAATGTGCGCCCTTATTCGGTCATGCAACAGGAAATTTTAAAACTGTATGAAGAAGGCGTACTCAATTCTGATATTGAGATTGAAGATGATATTTTGAAAATCAGCAAAACGTCTCAGCCTTCTTCTTCCGATTTAAAACGCTACAAGCTTTGGTTGGAACAAAAATACCGTTCGCCTTATACAGGGGCTGTCATTCCTTTAAATAAATTGTTTACACCCGAATATGAGATAGAACATATTATTCCGCAAAGTCAATATTTTGATGATAGTTTTAGCAACAAAATTATTTGCGAAGCAGCAGTAAATAAATTGAAGGATAATCAAATTGGTTTAGCCTTTATTAAAAACCATCATGGGGAAACGGTGCAATTAGGGAGCTATTATAACGGCATATTCAACCCAACAAAAAATGCTGTAAAAACAGCAAAGGTATTTGAAGTAGCCGCTTATGAAGATTTTGTAAAACAACACTATACTAAAAACCGAAGCAAACGCAATAAGCTGTTGATGGAAGAAATTCCTGAAAAGATGATTGAACGGCAAATCAATGATACAAGATATATCAGCAAATATATTTCCAATTTATTGTCAAATATTGTACGTGAGGATGCTAATGATGATGGTGTCAATTCAAAAAACCTTATTCCCGGAAACGGAAAGATAACCAATGAACTCAAACACGATTGGGGATTGAATGACGTATGGAATGAATTAATTTTACCCCGTTTTGAGCGGATGAACCATATTTCCAATACTAACCATTTTACCACTTGGAATGAAAACTATCAAAAACTTTTACCAACCGTTCCTTTAGAATTATCCAAAGGGTTTTCAAAGAAAAGGATTGACCACCGCCACCATGCTATGGATGCTTTGGTAATATGCGCCACGAAAGACCATGTAAATTTATTAAACAATCAATCTGCAAAATCAGATTTGAAGCGATATGATTTGCAAAATAAACTAAGACGTAAAGAACCCTATTTTAATGAAAAAATGCAAAGGCAAAAAGATGCATTCAAAGAATTTATAAAACCTTGGGAAGCTTTTACACAAGATGCCCGAACTGCTTTAGAAAATATAATAGTGAGCGTTAAGCAAAATCTTAGAGTAATAAATAAAACAAAATTTGCGGGCCTAACATACAAGGAAAGTAAAGAAATATCTAATAATAAAAATTGGGCCATAAGAAAGCCGATGCACAAAGATACTGTTTCGGGTTCTATTCAGTTGAGAAAAAGAAAATGGTTTCTTTAAACATTGCGTTAGATGATATTGCCAATATTGCAGATAAAGCTTTCCGAAAAGAAGTGCAGGCTTTAACAGCAACAGGCTTTGACAAAAAGAAATTGAGCAAACACTTTAAAGAAGTAAATAATCAATGGAATGAACGGGATATAAACAAAGTAGAAGTTTATTATTGGGAAAATGACAACGTAGCTTCAAGAGTTTCGCTAAATGATACTTTTGATGAAAAACGGATTGAAAGCATTACTGATACCGGCATTCAGAAAATTTTATTGAACCATCTCAATAATTACAAAGGGCGGTTGGACGAAAAGGGAAAAGAAATTCCGGCTTCTTTATTGGCATTCTCGCCTGAAGGAATTGAAGAGATGAATAAAACTATTGCAGCCTTGAATAATGGCAAACCTCATCAGCCTATTTTAAAAGTGCGTACTTACGAGCCTAAAGGAAATAAATTTACAATAGGTCAGACCGGAAATAAAAAAGAAAAATATGTAGAAGCCGCCAAGGGCACCAACCTTTTCTTTGCTGTTTATTGGGATGAAGAAAAGAAAAAGAGAAACTATGAGACTACTCCTTTAAATGAAGTAATAGAACACCAAAAATGGAGAGCTACATTGCCAAAGGAGGAACAAAAGAGTACAGCAATGATTCCTGTAAAAACAGAAAATGGAAGCTTTCTTTTCAGCTTATCGCCGAATGATTTGGTGTATGTGCCAACGGAAGAAGAAAAGGGGAATATCACAGCGATAGATTTTAGCAATTTGAACAACCAGCAAATAAATAATATTTATAAAGTGGTTAGCTTTACGGGAAATCAAATATTTTTCATCCGCCACAATGTGGCTACTACCATAGTTAATAAAGCGGAATTTTCATCCTTAAACAAAACCGAAAGAACTATTGATGGAATGATGGCCAAGGAAACATGCATCAAACTAAAAGTGGACAGATTAGGCAACATTTCAAAAGCATAAGCCATGATCAAACGCACTCTATACTTTGGCAACCCGGCCTATCTTAAAACTAAAAACGAGCAATTGATTGTTGAGCTACCCGAAACAAGCGAGGTGAAAACGGCGGCCATTGAAGATATTGGCTTATTGATTTTAGATCATGCACAAATAACCATAACACAACCTGTGTTGGGCAAACTGCTGGAAAATAATACCGCCGTTATTACCTGCAACCACACGCATCATCCGGTTGGATTGTTTTTAAATTTAGACGGACACACGCTACAAAGCCAGCGTTTTAAGCACCAGCTTGCAGCTTCCGTGCCTTTACAAAAGCAACTTTGGCAACAAACCGTAATGGCCAAAATTACTAATCAGGCTAATTTGTTGGCGCAAAAACGAATAGCCAATAAAGCGCTTATCAATCTTGTTTCAAAAGTAAAAAGTGGCGATAGCGATAATTGCGAAGCGCAGGCCGCCGCTTATTACTGGAAACATATTTTTCCGGAATTTTTAAATTTTAAAAGATTTAGAGAAGGTGAACCTCCCAATAATTTACTCAATTATGGCTATGCTATTTTAAGAGCCGTTGTAGCCAGAAGCCTTGTTGGTAGTGGCTTGCTGCCCACTTTGGGTATTCATCACCGCAACCAGTATAATGCTTATTGTCTGGCCGATGATGTGATGGAGCCTTATCGGCCTTATGTAGATAAAGTAGTTTGTGATATTGTACGTAATAATGGAAATTTTTTAGAAATGACGCCCTCCATGAAACAGCAACTGTTATCCATTCCTGCAATGGACGTAATGATGAACGACGAAAAAGCCCGTTGATGAATGCAGTACAACGTACCACCGCCAGCCTGGCTAAATGTTTTGAAGGCGGCACACGAAAGCTACTTTATCCATTAATGCAAAATACAATTGCGTGACATGAATTTTGAACGACTAAATGCATACCGTATTATGTGGGTACTTGTCATGTTCGATCTACCAACCGAAACAAAGGCGCAACGGAAGATATATGCCAGGTTCAGAAAGCAAATACTGGATGATGGTTTTACTATGTTTCAGTTTAGCATGTATATACGCCATTGCAGCAGCCGGGAAAACGCAACCGTACATGTACAACGGGTTAAAAATATTTTGCCTGCCAAAGGACATGTAGGCATTTTAAATATTACCGATAAACAATTTGGATTGATGGAAATTTTTAGGGGGAAAGAGCCGATAGATGCTCCCGTAGGTACGCAACAATTAGAACTATTTTAAAAAATGAAAGAAAAAACGGAGATGATAGAAATAAAAAAACGGGAATTTATCCCGTTTTTTTATTCTGTTGACAACCTGAAAGCCTTTACTGTTGAGGGTTTTGACAAAACCTGTTGTCAAAGACCAAAGTTAATTCGAAAGTTGAAAGCAATTCACAACGCCATCGGCATCGGGTGTGCCTGTAGCTGCGTTGTCAAAGACCAAAGTTAATTCGAAAGTTGAAAGCAATTCACAACCTAATACGCTGCTCGTATTTTTTCTTTTGTGTTGTCAAAGACCAAAGTTAATTCGAAAGTTGAAAGCAATTCACAACTCTGAACCTTGCGGTATAGCATAATGCAATGTTGTCAAAGACCAAAGTTAATTCGAAAGTTGAAAGCAATTCACAACCAATAGGCCATCGGCCACTGTTGTTAAAAGTTGTCAAAGACCAAAGTTAATTCGAAAGTTGAAAGCAATTCACAACACGACGTATGCACAACCCCGGCAAGATGCTGTTGTCAAAGACCAAAGTTAATTCGAAAGTTGAAAGCAATTCACAACGGAGTTGCGCACGTTTCCTAATGCACCTTTGTTGTCAAAGACCAAAGTTAATTCGAAAGTTGAAAGCAATTCACAACCAATTGACTGTGCTTCTTGATCTAATGTGTTGTCAAAGACCAAAGTTAATTCGAAAGTTGAAAGCAATTCACAACATGTCGCTTAAGATTAAAAATATTCCACATGTTGTCAAAGACCAAAGTTAATTCGAAAGTTGAAAGCAATTCCAATAAATCAAAACGATGAAATCCAATTATCTATAAAAAAATTCATGTATGTTTGAGCAGAATGAATCCATCAAATAAAAAATCTCCAATTGAAAAACTGGTAAGCCCTATCCAAAGCTTTATTCAGCTTGAAAAGTCAGGAGGAATCGTTTTAGGCATTAGTGTTGTTATTGCACTGATTTTAGCAAACTCAGGCTGGTCAGATATTTATCATCACTTTCTGGAATATACATTAGGATTTCAATGGAACGGAACAACTTATTTTGAATTTAACCTTCACCATTGGATCAATGATGGACTGATGGCGGTATTCTTTTTTGTTGTCGGGCTTGAGCTAAAACGAGAAATTATTGCTGGCGAACTCTCCAATCCCCGTAATGCGCTATTGCCTATTGGTGCTGCCTTGGGCGGCATGGTCGTTCCAGCAGCCATTTATCTTCTTTTTAATTCATCAGGCGGAACCCATAGTGGCTGGGGCATACCAATGGCGACAGATATTGCCTTTGCGCTGGGTGTACTGCATTTGCTTGGCAAAAAATACCATTATCATTAAAAGTATTTTTAACGGCATTAGCCATTGTTGATGATTTGGGTGCCGTGTTGGTTATTGCATTTTTCTACACATCTGATATTTCTACATGGCATTTAATTATAGGAAGTGCTGTTTTGTTGACAATGTATATTGGCAATAAACTGGGCGTAAGAAGTATTTTCTTTTACGCTATCTTAGGTATCGGTGGTGTGTGGAGTACTTTTTTATTATCAGGTGTTCATGCAACAATCGCTTCTGTACTTGCGGCTTTCACCATTCCGGCCGATGTAAAAATTAAAGAACAGCTTTTTATTGATAAGATAAAAAAATACCTCGATCGATTTAAAAGTATTGATCCAATGGAGCATAAGCCAACACTTACTTACGAACAACTTCATGTAATAGAGCGTATTCAGGACGCCTCAGTTGCGGCAACACCTCCGCTGCAACGCCTCGAACATGCAATGCATCCGCTGGTTACCTTTATCATTATACCCATTTTTGCCTTGGCTAATGCAGGTGTTTCTTTAGATATTGATCCCGATAATTTATTCAGCACGAATGTGGCTGTGGGAGTAGCTTCCGGGCTACTGCTCGGCAAACTGCTTGGTGTTGTTGGCTTTACCATGCTGCTTATCAAATTGAAAATTGCTAAGTTTCCAGAAGGCATGAACACTACAAATTTAATTGGAGCGGGCTTGTTAGCAGGTATCGGATTTACCATGTCACTCTTTGTTACATCGCTGGCTTTTACCAACGAGGTTTATATTGTGCAGGCAAAGATTGGCATTTTTGTAGCTTCCATTATTGCGGGAATAGCTGGCTATATCGTGCTCAATAAACAATCGAAAAATCAGTTTCTAACAAACTAAGTATTCGTAAAAACACAACTTACTGGCTTTTCAATAAATACAACCTACATAAAAATACATAATCCTTTAGCACCTTGGCTACTATGATCCGCCTTTGGCGGAATCTATATCTCTTTAAACGGGTAACTATTTATCTATCTGGTTTTTTTGAAATCTTTTCTAATCAACAATATTCCATTTTTTTCCATCAAACTTCACTTCCACTTTAGACAAATACCACGATCCGCCTTTGTTATTATTTCCCTGAAAGAATAAATAATAACGCCCGTCTTGGGCTTTAAATATATCTGGGTGGCCCGACTCGCTTTCATTCCATGATCCGGGTTTGCCATTAGGCAGAAAAGGAACATCAGACATACGCTCCCACCGAACGCCGTCTTTGCTTTTTGCTACACCAATTTGCTGCGGCTCGTTATTATAAGCGCCGGCATAAAACACATAAAGCGTCTTTCCGATCTGAACACAACTGGCGCCTTCCACACATTGTTTTTCCCAATCTAAAGAAGGTTTTAAAATAGAACTGTCAACAAGTTGCGTCCATTCATTCCTGTTAAAAGAAGTATTTAAAGAAGTAGTGGCAGCAACGCCTTGCATTTGAATTTTGTAAGAGCTATCCCTGGTAGCAAAATAAAGAAAGTACCGGTTTCTGAATTCGACTACTTCCGCATCAATCGCTCGGCCACAGGTCCATTCACCAGTTGGACGAAAGATCGGGTTGGTTGCGTTTCTGGAAAAATGAATACCATCATCAGAAATGGCGTGGCATATCGCATCATTCTTTCCATTGCCATAAGTCTGATAAAACAAATGCACTTTATTATTTTTCACCAATGCACCAGGTGCGCAAAGCCCGTTCTTTTCATAATCCGCAGCAGGTGTAATAGTGCCGATCTTTTTCCAGTTAGTCAGATCTTTGCTGGAGGCTATACCAATGCTCCAGCTTTGATTATTATGCCCCGGCACAGAATAGTACATCAGATATAGTCCTCTGAAATAAACAATCTTGGGATCTTTCGCGATAGGCCTTGCAATTACCCCCGAATCGCTATAATACATAGCTGGTTTTTGCTGTGCTAATGCCACTGTACTGCAAAAAAGAAAAAATATAACTAATAATCGCATATTGTTTTTTAATAGTTAAACAAATTTATTTAGTCGGCTATAAACAAATGGCATCTTCCTTGCCACGCTCGTTTTATCGTCCCGACTATATCTCATCCTATATAAACGAACCTAACTAATACATAGAAAATCAACTCATATTTATCGTCATCCAGAGCGAAGTAAAACGTAGCTGAGGGATCTCCTGCCACTTTCAGAGATTGCTCAGCTCCACTTTGTTCCGTTCGCAATGACGATCTAATCAGCTCTATCTACTTTCTCACCATCCGGCATCCATACACGCCTCCAGCGGTTTTGTTCGGGTGTGCTTGAAAACGAACTTTAACCATCTCTTTTTGAACAGCCTCTTTCGGAATTTTATAACTGACATCAAAAAATTGTTCGGGAACATTTTTATTTAAAGTCTGCGTTGCAATCTTTACATCATTTACATAAATATCGAACTCCCTTTTACCGGCATCGCTGCCCCAATAAGTTACAATAAGTTCATTCGCTGATCTCGGATCGACTTTCATATCAAATGCAAACCAGCCACCGTTTTCGGCATGTCTCCATTTACGGCTTCCAAATTCTCCGGCTGTTGTATTTTCTCCTTCCAGGTTATGATCGCGTTCTGGCTGCATTTCTCCGATGCCCAGGAAATCAGTTGTCCGGTCTTCCAGCTCTTTTAATCTTTTCTTTTCTGCCTCATACGCCAGTTTTTTCTGTTGCCATTCGCTTTGCGTAAAAAGATCCCAGTACACGCTATAATGCTGATCGTATGTTTTATAGAACGGCTGCAATGTTACGTCGAAAGGCTGGCCAACACCAGCTGTACGAAATAGGAGTGGCTTATCGGCAACTGGTTTTGTATGTGCAAGCAACTGCTCTTTATTACTAACCCAAACCGGGGATACCATTAAAGGATCTTTGAGTTCTTTTCCTAACAAGCCGCTTAATACAACCGGCCCGTAAAGCATTGCAATGCGGTTTTTGTTATCAGGCATCGATTCTGTGTATAGGTTCATTTTCGCAACTACTTTTATCTGGTCATTGTCTTTCCATTTTCTGCTGATTGAAATATATCCGTCACTACCTTTCTTTACAGATTGCTTTTGTTCATTTACATAAATATCAACTCCGGCACTAGCCCACTTTGGGTGACGAATTAAAACGGGAAAAGTTTGCGGGTTTTGAGTTTGAATTTGAATATTGACTACATCGCTTTCTGGAAATTTTGTTTGTTGAGTAATGGTTACACCTTTTTCTTTCCAGTTAAGTACAGACGGGATAAAAAGGTTTACATATAGCCCGCCATCTTTACTTCTTGCATAAATATTTTCGCCATATTTTACATGGTTTTCCATGCCCGTCCCGGTACAGCACCAAAAGGATTCAAAAGGTGTACTAAATTCTTTTTCACCACCCATCCTTAAAGGCACATAATAACAAACCATTCCATTGTCAGGATTTTGAGAAGCCAGAATATGATTATACAAAGCCCGCTCATAATAATCGTTATACTTGGCAAGACTATTCCAGGCAAACAGATGTCTGCTTAGCTTGAGCATATTGTAGGTGTTGCAGGTTTCTGTGGTATTTCCATCCAGCCGATCGTTCAATTTATTCGGCTCACCAAAATGTTCGTTCAAACTATTGCCGCCAATAACATATGAATGATCGGTAGTAACCGTTTGCCAGAAAAAATCTGCTATGTTTTTATCTTTTTGATTGGCTGAAGTTTCATAGATCCTTGCACAACCAATTACTTTTGGAATTTGCGTGTTGGCATGTTTTCCCGCTAACTCATCTTTTTGCATTGATAAAGGATCAAGCACATGACGGTGATAAAAACGATTGGCAATGTCCAGGTATTTTTGATCTCCGGTAATAGCATACATGTTAGCAAGTGCATCATTCATTCCACCATGTTCGCAGGCTAACATTTTTTGCATTTGTTCGTCCGACAACTTATTGGTAACATCAATTACCCAATCACACAATTTTATGGCAACATGTTTTGCCTGTTGATTATCTGTATAAAGATAGGCGTCCAAAATACCTGACAATACTTTGTGCACCGTGTACCACGGAACCCAGCCTCCGTTCAAATCAAAGCCCTGACTTCTTATATCACCCGCCGCCACTTGCTTCCAAATCCTGTCTTCATCCGGTATGCCGCCAACATAACCTGTTTTTCTTTTATCCTGGCACAGCGCCAATTGTTTGATAATATAGTCTGCTCTTTCTTTAAAAACATCGTCAGCAGTTGCGGCAAAGTGCAATGCACAGGCAGATAAGTAATGCCCTAAAGAATGCCCCGAAACACCTCTGCTTTCCCAACCGCCGTAGATCTTTCCTTTAGTCGGCAGGCCTGCGTTTTCATAAAACCGATATAACAAACGATCGGGTTCGAGCGATAACAAGTACGCTGCTTCTGCATCCGCAGCTTTTTTAAAAGGACCATCAAGCAAGCGCACATCTTTAAGATTAAACGCATAAGATTCCAGCGCCACTACCGGCTTGACTTTTATTTTATCATTGTCGAACTCCGGCACGTATGACTGAGCGCTAACAAAAGACACGGCCATTACACCAAGGATGAAAAATAGGGCAATCTTCATTTTACAATCGTTTTAAGATCGAACTTGTTTAAACTTTTAATTCGCCTCGATAACACAGAAACATTTCCGCTGATCTGCCACGGCGAGACAAGGTTTCCGCAAATTTAAAACATCGCAGATACTCGCTGATACGTTCTCAGCGGCTAATCTGCGCAAAAAAATCAGCGATTATCAGCAGGCAAATTCTAAAGTTAATGCTGATCTTTTGACAGGCCAATATATTTCTTTAAGATATCAATTTCTTTAGCATCATACGGGGTAAAATCACTTCGGTATAAATCGTGTTGCCAAATTGGAGCAGGCGGATCGCCGGGCCTGTGTCCCCACGGGAGATCTGTTTGTGTCTTGCCATTTACAAGCCCCCACAACATACAACCCACGCCTTCATTATAAAATACTTCCAGGCTATTGGCAATTGTACTTTGCCAGGGACGGTTCATCCACTCGGTACAAATCACAGGCCTGTTATGTTTCTTTAGCTCTTTGATATGTTTAAGCAACGCTTCTTTATTTTCATAATTGTGAAACGTGATAATATCAGAATGTTCAAAAATAATCTCATTCAATCGCGGGTTCTTATCGAATACATCAATCGTTAACGGTTGTTCAGGGTTAATGTCGCGCGCCCATTTTATCACTTTTTTCAACAATGGCAATGTCGTAGTTCCCAAACCACCATTCGTTGGTTCATTGTATAAATCCCAAAATAAAATACGATCATCATTTTTAAAATGATTGATAACAGCTTTCACATATTTTTCTAAACGTGGATGTGTTGTGGAGTCGATCACCATGCTATGACCCGGACTTGGCGACCAAGCCCAGGCGTACCAACCAGGCAAAGGCTCCGGTTGCTTTCCGACTTTAGGGTCGTGTTGTATGCCAAATGCACAATCATCAAAAAGCGAAGGCACAAATTTGATGTTGTGTTTATCGCAAATCTTTGTAAAAGTATCAAGCGTTTTTAAAAAATATTCCGGGTCATCCTCATAAACGGCAAATTGCAAAACAGCGCGTAAAACGTTCATCCCAGATTGCTGCGCCAAAGCCAGCTCTTTGTCTATCGCTGTCGGATCGAAAGTTGTTTTATCCCACATGGCTGTATAATTAATGGCGTATGCAGGAATATAATTAAAGCCACAATACCAGGGGTTTTTGTTGTACCAATCCCATGCTTTTTGCGTAGACCATTTCAGTGAACTGTGTTGCGCAACGCTACTCTTCACGCAAAAAGAAAGGTGCATATTATCAATGCTATATTTTTCATTTCAATAGTTTTAATTATTCTTAAATGGAATTGGTTAAAGTTATTTTACCACATAGAAACATAGGTTATCATAAACAGGGAACAGAAGAACATATAAGTTTCATTGCCAGAGGCTATGTTCCGCCTCCGACGGATGCTATACATCCTAAAACGAAGCAAATGCTATGTTTCTATGTTGTTTATAAAAGTCCAGAAAAGGGTAATAGAAAAAATAATGTTATAACAACAGCGGGTTTAAGTCACTCGCTGCTTTTTCTCCGGGTGCCAGCCCTTGTAACCAGCGATTCCGGTCATTTTCCTGATGCTGATTAACGGGTTCAATAACCGTTGCTTCATCAGCAAAATAAATGATGGTCATCACTTCTCTTGTAATGTCAGACTGATTGCCAGGTGCTGCATGTAACGTCCATCCGTAATGCCATGTCGCGTCACCAGCCTGCATTGCTGTTGCGCGCGTTACATTGTAACCCTGCTTGCTGATGTAATCATTAAGAGCAGCTTCAGATTCATCAGAAATAGCAATGTTTTTTACAGAGCCTTCTTTGTGCGACCCAGACGCAAACGTCA
This sequence comes from Paraniabella ginsengisoli, assembly GCF_022513635.1. GTDB lineage: Bacteria > Bacteroidota > Bacteroidia > Chitinophagales > Chitinophagaceae > Niabella > Niabella ginsengisoli. Next base: position 126,248 of record NZ_JAKWBL010000004.1, read on the forward strand.
GCATACCCATATCTTCTTTAATATCAACTAATGGCATCCACATCGTTACGGTGTTGTTAGTACTTAATGGCCAATAATACTGATCCTGATGCCAGGGTGTAAACCCACCGCCCGCCTCTTTATATAAAGCCTGATCATGATAAATACGCACATTATCAACGCCCAACAAATCAGCTGCGATTTTTGCAAAACGGTTTGCCAGCGTAAACTTTTTTACTTGCTCGTCAGATTCCCATAAATTCATAATCTGCAGAAAGGCTTTTCCGTAAGTATCCCGCTCTTCAAGCTTTCTTGTTTCCGTGTTATACTTATAGGCCGCCTCATTAATCACTTCCCGATATGCTGCAACTTCGGCTGCGCTCATAATATTTCGAGTAATCGTATGCCCCTCCTTTCTAAAAGCTTCAATTTGTTCAGGCTCCAGTATTACTGTTTCTTTCAGTGATGGTAAGTTAATCGTATTCATACAGCATTTTTTTGTTTTACAAACCAACGATATATAAAGCATGTTTAAAAAGGCAATTTTGGCTAATTTGTGGACTATTTTGTCATAATTATAGTTTTAATTCATTTTATTAGTCAATATTAGCAATAATATGAAACCAGCCTTTGAAGCGGTAAAAGCCTCGGTACATAGTTCTTTTGTAGTAAGAAAATTTTGAGAAAAAATTCTCTGCACCATACCATTATCATCCTGAATATGAACTTACGTTTATAGTAAAGGGATCTGGCAAACGTTATGTAGGCACGCACATGCAGGATTATGTGGCTGGCGATCTTATACTACTGGGTTCAAATGTGCCTCATTGCTGGAAATCTTCAGAAGATACAAATAGTCAGTCAGTTTCCATAGTTGTTCATTTTAGAAACGATTTTTTAGGAAATGATTTTTTTCAACTTCCTGAAATGCGGAAAACAGCACAGTTATTAAACGAAAGCTCCAAAGGGCTTCACTTTAAAAAGTACACAGATTCCGTTAGAAAGAATATGGAGCAGTTATTAAAAGAACACGACAATCACAAAAAATTAATGTTGCTGCTTCATCTCCTGCAACAGCTTGCCACGCAAACAAAATATGTGGCATTGCAAAAACAAAATCAATTAGAAGCTCTGTCTTCCTCTGATATGATGCGCATACAAAAGGCACTTGGTTACATTGTTGATAATTTTAAAGAAGGCATTTCATTGAATGAAGCAGCAGCAGTTGCAAATATGTCAACCACTGCATTTTGTAAATACTTCAAACGCGTAACCCGGAAAACATTTATTGAAACAGTGAATGATTACAGAATTGATTTTGCTGTTCGCGAATTAATCAATACTGATAACTCAATGGCGCAAATCTGCTACGACAGCGGCTTTAATGATCTTTCCAATTTTTATAAAACCTTTCGATCGAAAATGAAAATAAGCCCGCTACAATACAGAGTTTCATTTGATAAAAAACTTAAGTAGCTTGTTATATCGTCGTTGCGCAATCGATTGACTACTGCAATTGGCATCTTCATTTACTGAAAGTTCTTACTTTTAAGAGCCTTTATTAGTAAGATTGATATAAAGAAAGCTAACGCTACAACTCAGGAAAAAGACTTTGACATAATAATAAACAAATCAAAAACATGAAATCAACAAAACGATTCAGCTGGCTAATTACCAACATTGCCATTCTTATTACTTTTATTTTCCTGCAACTTTCTGCAACGGCGCAAACACCTGCCACACCAAGCTGGGCGAAAGAAACTGCAGCAGCGAAAGAGAAACGTATGCAATGGTGGACCAATGATCGTTTTGGAATGTTTATACACTGGGGGCTGTACTCATTACCAGCAAGGCATGAGTGGGTGCAAATGAATGAACGCATCAAACCTGAAGATTATAAAAAATACTTCGACAATTTTAATCCCGATTTATATGATCCCAAACAATGGGCAAAAGAAGCAAAGGCGGCAGGAATGAAATATGTTGTATTAACATCAAAACATCATGAAGGATTTTGTCTTTGGGATAGCAAATACACAGATTATAAAGTAACCAACACTCCTTACGGAAAGGATCTGCTAAAAGATTTTGTCGATGCTTTCAGAGCAGAAGGTTTAAAGGTAGGATTCTACTACTCTCTTATCGACTGGCATCATCCTGATTTTGTTATGGATGGCGGACATCCGCCAACGCCGGTAGATAAAGAAGAAAGAGCCAAAGCAAATGAAGGTCGTGATATGAAAAAATATCAGGAGTATATGAAAAACCAGGTAACCGAATTGCTTACAAAATTTGGAAAGATAGACCAGTTGTTTTTTGATTTTTCATACAATGGTAAAGAGTATAAAGAATGGGATTCGGAAAACTTATTAAAACTTGTAAGAAAGCTACAGCCCGATATTATTGTTAATGACAGATTAGGCTTTCCTGTAGAAACAAGCTGGGGATGGGATTATAAAACGCCCGAACAATTTATGCCGAAGGAATGGGTTAAGGTAAACGGACAGAATGTTCCCTGGGAAACCTGTCAGACATTTTCGGGATCATGGGGTTATTATCGGGATGAATATTCCTGGAAGAGTCCTGAGCAATTGATTGTAATGTTGATTGAAACAGTAAGTAAAGGAGGAAATCTTTTATTAAATGTAGGGCCAACTGCAAGAGGGCATTTTGACGAGCGCGCTTCTGACAGATTAACTGCAATGGGGAAATGGATGAAGTTCAATAGCCGCTCTATTTACGGTTGCACCGAAGCGCCTGAAAGTTTTAAAAAGCCAGCCAATTGTCTGCTTACTTACAACCCAACAACAAAACGTTTATATATTCATGCCATGCAATGGCCTTTTAAAACACTTACTTTGGAAGGATACAAGGGCAAGTTTAAATATGCACAAATATTAGAAGACGGATCTGAAATCAAATTTTCAACTAACACAAGGTCTGGCGGACACACAACTGAAACATCTGGCGAGAACGATGTGATGCTGCATTTGCCTGTACGAAAACCTGGTTCAACAATTCCGGTTATTGAATTGATTTTGGAATAAGATTGTAAAATCTAATAGCTTTCCATAATTGGAAAGGATGCTACGAATGCACGAATCGGTGGTTGTCAATACAAATCATTCACTCAAAAATTCGTGCATTCATGGCATTTTCTTTCTAAGTTTTCAATTGCGAATATTATCTAAAAAAATATATTAATGAATTGCAGACTCGCATTTTTTCTTGGAATTATAATCTCTCAACTAAATACAAACGCCCAGCAGGTTTGTCCGATTATACCGCAGCCGCTTAAAGCAGCATTAGTATCACAAACTTTTGTGCTGAATAAAAATACTGCTGTTGCCATCAGTCATGATTCGTTAGCCTCAGTTGCTTTGTATTTACAACAGCAGTTGTTGATTCAAACCAAGATTCCCTTAATCATACAAAAGAGATCAACCCTTCCTTCCATCAAACTATCAATATCTAAAAAAGGAAGAAAAGCAGACGCATACACGCTTTCAATGAATAATAAAGAAGTTCATATTTCCGGAGAAACAACCAAAGGAGTTTTTTACGGTATTGTTTCTTTTTACAATTAGCAGAACAGAGCAAAAAATCTGCAGAAAATATCTTCTTAGATTGCTGGAATATTGAAGACGCCCCCGATATGAATGGCGTGGCTTGATGTTAGATGAATCAAGGCATTTTTTTGGTGCAGAAAAAGTAAAATCAATTTTAGACTGGATGGCATATTATAAGCTCAATCGCTTTCACTGGCACCTTACTGATGCGCCTGCCTGGCGCATTGAAATCAAACAATATCCCAAGTTGGCTTTAATTGGCGGAATTGGAAGTCATAGCAATCCTGATGAACCGGCACAGTTTTACACCCAAGAACAAATTGCAGAAATCGTAAGTTATGCTGCTAACAGAAATATTGTTGTTATACCCGAAATTGATATGCCCGGGCATGCTACTGCAGCCAATCGAGCATATCCTCAATTTAGTGGCGGCGGAAGCGAAAAACATCCGGAGTTTACGTTTCATCCTGCCAAAGAAGAAACCTATCAATACCTAACTAATATACTTCGTGAAGTGCAGGCTATGTTTCCTTCTAAGATGTTACATTTAGGTGGCGATGAAGTAAGCTTTGGCAATGCTAAATGGATGGCCGATGCAGCTGTAAAAAAATTAATGGCTACTAAAGGTTTAAAAACGGTGACGGATGTAGAACGTTACTTTATGCAGCGCATGGCCGATTCGGTTTTTAAGATGAACGCAAAATTGCTGGCATGGGATGAAGTTGCAAATATGGATTTTCCTAAAAACAAAACCATTGTTTTCTGGTGGCGGCATGACAAACCGGAACAATTGACAACTGTTTTAAACAAAGGCTACTCAACAGTACTTTGTCCGCGCCTGCCTTTGTATTTTGATTTTGTTCAGGACAGTACCCATACCGTAGGACGCAAGTGGGGCGGAGGTTTCAGCCCATTGCAAGATGTTTATAATTTTAACGCAGAAAACTTACCTGGCGTTACATCGAAAAATCAAGATCAGATATTGGGTATTCAGGCTAATCTTTGGACAGAAACGATGCGACGCAGCGACCAGCTTGATTTTATGCTTTTTCCACGTATGGCCGCACTATCTGAAGCGTCATGGAAATCTTCTGAAAAAAATAATTATCAGGAGTTTACAGGTATTTTAAAAAAACATTTTATTTTATACGATAAGGAAGGCATTAATTTTTATAACTCTTTTAAAAAGTAACGACGTTTTTATATTGAAGTTGTTTAAACTTTTTGAGCCTAAGGGATTTCTCCCCGCAGATACTCACTGATTTTTTACGCAGATTGGCGCAGAAAAAACATCTGCGAGTATCTGCGATGTTTTAAATTTGCTAAAAATCAGCGGGGAATACTTTTCGAGAAACAAATTGAAAGTTTAAACAACTTCATTTTAAAAAACATTTCTCTGAAAATAGATATGATTGAGTTCGATCAAAAGCATCAACGCACAAGCGATAATAAGATGCTCAATCCTTAGTTTTTTTATTGCAGGCACGTTTTTTGAAAGATTAAAGCATTGTATTATAAAATATATATAGTGAAACAGATATTAATAATAACGCTTATTGCCGCGTTTGCGTTCACAGCATGTAAATCAAAATCAACAGACACAGGAGATAAGCCAACATCGCCAGCTGAGTATTATGAAAAAGTTATCGCGCTGGAAGAGACCATGTCTGAGCCATTGCTTATAACAGAGGCGGCGATAAAAGCCAGAAGTGATAAAAATGATTTCGCGGGAATTGCAAGTGCATCAAAAGCAATGGAAGACACTATCGATTTGCGCATTAATGCCTTAAAAAAATGGATCCAGTTGGAAAAGGAGGTGAAGATTTTAAACTTGTAGCTACGCGATATTTTGAATATATAAAAAGTATTTATACTACTTATAAAAAAATAGGTGAGGCTAAAAATGAGCAGGAAAGAACGAAGGCTGCGGATGAGATGATGAATACAATCGGTGGTCAGGAAGCTGTTATGGCCAATTTACAAGCGGCGCAAACAAAGTTTGCTGCTGATAATCATTTCACGATCAGTTCTCAATAAAGTATTTACAATATTAAAACTACGAGTTGTATCCGGGTTAGTTTGTTTTAAACGATCAGACTGATTTTGGTGCAACTTTCTTTTGTCTAAAATTTTCCGTTTTTCGTAAATACTCTCACTAGCAACTGGTCTAATTTTGCCGTCAAATTATAATCTCAATATTTGGCGATGATCAGAAACGGAAAAACTCCACCTAAAAAGAAAGGGCAGCGAAGCTTGTTCTATCGCATATCAGCATGGCTGCATTTATGGTTGGGGTTAGTTACAGGTATTATAATGGTTGTCGTGTGCTTGTGTGCATGCATATGGGTATTTAACGAGGAGATCACAGGAATTCTGGAGCCAGAGACGAAAGTTGCTAAACGCAATCAACCTGTAATTCTTCCATCCCAACTTTTACATATTGCCGATTCCCTATACCCAAATAAAAAAGCAGGCTATGCCATTTATAAACAAGGTAGCGCAGTAACACTTTCATTAGGCCAGGGCCGGAGTGGGAATACATTACTTCGAGTAAATCCTTATACGGGAGAGGTAATAAACGCAAAAGACCATAAAGAAGGAGAAACAGATTTTTTCAGATTCATTTTGAACGGGCACCGTTTTCTTTGGTTGCCTTACGAAATAGGCCGTCCCATTGTAAATTATAGTACACTTATTTTCGTTATCATACTTATTAGCGGCATCGTTTTATGGTGGCCTAAAAAATGGACCAAAGCTGCTAAGAAACAAGCGCTTACCATTAAAACTAAAGCGTCTTTTAAAAGGGTGAATTATGATCTTCATAATGTACTTGGCTTTTATTCCTTAATTGTACTCGCTATTATGGCGCTTACCGGAATGGTGTACGGTATAAAATGGTACAGCAATGGCCTGTATTGGGTTACTTCCGGAGGCGAAACACTGCCGGAGTTGAAAAGAGGTGGAACTTCTGATTCTACCCAACTTGGTAAGTTTTATACACCCGCTGCAATTATGGACAAATGTTGGAAGGAAGTGGCATCGGCTCATCCTGAAGCAGAAGGATTCTACTACAGTTTCGCCGACACTTCGAAACCAGCAACCGGCCTTAACATAACCATTTATCCCACTGCAGGCAAGTATTATAATTCGCGAAGTTTTGCTTTTGATCAGCATACCGGGGAAAGATTAAAAAACAGTCATCCTGTTTATGACAAAAGTTTTGAAGAAAATTCCGGTGCTGGCAAATTACGCCGCATGAATTATGATATACATGTAGGATCTATTCTGGGCTTACCAGGAAAAATACTAGCTTTCTTTGGAGCACTCATCGGAGCGAGTTTGCCTGTAACGGGATTTTTATTATGGTGGGGTAAACGCAAAAAGAAACCGGCTAAATCTAAAATTGCGAAGCCGCATGTAAAGCAGATAAAAACTCTGGTACCCGAACCAGTAGCACAATGAAAGGTTGATAGTTGCAGATTAAAGGTTTCGTGCCTTTGTGCTAAACCACTCATCACTCATATTTATCATTCATTATCGATTTTAGAATAATTTCCCGATCTCGCTGATCTATTTCCGCATTTCGTAAATGATTTGTTAAAGGCAAGATTATTTTCGCGCCAAATTTTTAAAATCATGATGAGATATTTAGCTCTATTTGTTTTCACAATATTTTACAGCGCAGCGTTTGCTACAAACGAACCACTGTCTGTAATTAAAGGAACTGTTTACAGCTCAGACAATCAACCAGTAGCAAATGCTACGGTTCACGTTAAAAACACTAACCGTACCACTATAACAGATAAAAATGGTGTTTTCTATTTTCGTAAACTTGATGCAGGGACCTACACGATAGAAGTATCTTTTGTTGGAAGCGAATCTGTTGAGCAGGAAGTGGAAGTAGGAAATAATGAAACGGCTGATATTTCTATTACTATCAATTCCAGTTTAAAAGACCTGGAAGAAGTTATTATTAAGGGTTCAAGAAATAAGTATAAAAATGATGAAGTAAGTAGTACGTTGAGACTACAAACACCAATTCTGGAATTACCTCAAAACATCCAGGTCATATCATCTCAGATAATGGCTGATCAGCAGGTTTTTGATATTGTTGATGGAATTACCCGCAACATCAGTGGCGCAACACGTCAGGGACATTGGGACAACCAATATGCTAATATCCGCATGCGCGGGTCAAAGATTCCTGCCTTCAGAAATGGTATGAACATTGAAGCTTCATGGGGTCCCACAGCTGAAGACGCATCAATGATCGAAAGGATCGAGTTTGTAAAAGGGCCGGCTGGCTTTATGCTGGCTAATGGTGAACCCGGCGGCTTTTATAATGTGGTGACTAAAAAACCCACAGGTTATACAAAAGGGTCAGCAACATTAAGTATGGGTAGCTTTAGTACTTACCGCGGTGCGCTTGACTTTGATGGTAAGCTAAGCAAAGATGGAAGATTATTATACAGGCTTAACATGGCAGGCCAGCAAAAAGATTTTCATACCAAATACAATTATAGCAATCGCTATGTTGTAGCACCCGTGCTAAGTTATTTAATTGATGATGCCACAACACTTACACTGGAATATACATATCAGGGGTCTAAATATTTGTCTAATGGTAACTATTCTTTTTCGCCCAAACAATTTGCAGATCCTGGTATTGGAAATGATTTCTTTTATGGAGATCCAACTTTTGAACCAAGTAAATTGAGAGATCATAGTGTTTATATCTATTTAGATCATAAACTAAATGAAAGATGGACTGCTCACGCACAAGCAGCTTACTTTAACTTCAATATGGAAGCTAATAGTACATGGTTAAGCTACATGCGGGCTAACGGAGATATGCCAAGATATTGGAGCATTTCCGGTGAAGCTGGTGAAAACAGATTTGGCCAGTTTTCATTTACCGGAGAAGAAAGAACAGGTAATATTCGCCACCGTATTTTAGCTGGTGCTGATTTCGGTAATAAAAAATTCTGGGGTGACTTCAGAACTTTACTCGATTCTATTCCGGCACAACCACTTAATGTGTACAACCCGATATATGGCTTGCCTGGAAGTATATTCCCTGTATTAGATCGCTCTCAGGATGTAAGAGTACTTGCAGGCGGAAGTAACTATGTAACTTCCGTTTCCTATGCTTCTGCTTATGCGCAGGATGAACTGGCATTCTTTGACGATCAGTTGCGTTTATCGCTTGGCTTACGATTTACATCTGCTGAAACAGTAGGAAAAACAAAAGCAGCACAAATTAATAGTAATGTTTTCTCTCCACGGGTAGGATTAAGCTATTCCATTACAGATAATATGAGTGCATATGCTTTATATGATCAATCATTTGTTCCGGTAGCTGGAACCAATTGGCAGGGAGAAGCTTTTAAACCTATCCGCGGCAATGATATAGAAGCAGGTATTAAAAAAGACTGGTTTAACGGGCACTGGAGTTCAACGTTAAGTGCATATATCATTACACGTAAAAATGCGTTGGTTGCCGATCCGGATCCCGACCACATTGTAGGTGGACAAACATTTCAGGCACAATTAGGTGAAACAAAAACCAAAGGTATTGAAGTGGACATTACCGGTGAAGTTGTTCGAGGGTTGAATCTGAATGCTAACTATGCATTAACTGATTCAAAAATTTCAGAAGATTCTAAAGAAGAAAACATTGGCAATGTAACACCTAACACAGCTAAGCATACTGCTAACGGATGGTTGAACTATCGTTTTCAAACAGGAGCATTGGAAGGTTTTGGGTTGATGGGAGGCGTATCGGCACAGATAGATCGCTACATTGGAAATACTAAAGAATCAAATTTCCCCAATTACTTTAGAGCAGATGGTGGGATAAGTTATCAGAAAGGACGTTATTCAATTTCAATGCTTGTAAATAATCTGTTGAACCATCAACGTTTACTTACCGCAGGTTCTGTAAGCAATCCTTCTGCAGCATTAGCGGCAAAAGGAGCTGTAACTTATTATTCCTACATTGTAGAAGCTAGAAGAAATATGAGAATTGGTATTACTTACAGATTTTAAAAAACACTACCAGTCATAACTAAAAAAAGGAGCGGTTATCGCTCCTTTTTTTAGTTATGATCTGCCTCGTCCTGAAATAAGTTGATTATAATAACACTTCTACATCGTGTACATTCCCATCATCAATTAAAGTGATAAATGGTTCCGCAACTTCATCACCATTCACAGTAAACTGTACGCTGCCATCTTTTTTGTATTACTTATTTTTAACTGATAAAGTGTATTGCCGAATTTGTAATTCACCTCAAATCCGGGCCAGCTATCTGGTACACATGGATCAATATGTAATTCGCTGCCTTTACGTTTCAATCCTAAAATATGTTCCAACGCAAGTTGGTACGTCCACCCTGCAGAACCCGTGTACCATGTCCAGCCGCCGCGGCCTTCATGCGGAGCCACACCATAAACATCTGCTGCCATTACATAAGGCTCTACTTTATACTTTTGTGTGTCAGCATTTGATGTAGCATGATTTACAGGGTTTACCATGGAGAAAAGTTCCCATACGCGCTCCTTATCTTTAATCATAGCAAAAGCCATCATCGTCCAGATTGCGGCATGCGTATATTGTCCACCATTTTCTCTTACTCCCGGAACATAGCCTTTAATATAACCGGGATATAGATCAGACTTATCAAATGCTGGCGTTAACAGTTTAATGATCCCGTTCTCACGATCTATCAGATGCTCGTTTAATGAAGCCATTGCTTTCTCAATACGTTCCGGCTGTCCCGCGCCCGAAATAACCGACCAGCTTTGCGAAATGGAATCTATACGGCACTCTTCATTTTGAGCTGATCCTAACGGAGTTCCATCATCGAAATAAGCACGTCGATACCACTCACCGTCCCATGCATTTTTATTGATATTCTCTTTTAATTTTTCAGCTTCGCTGATACATTTGATATGAAATTCTTTATCCTCTTGTTGATCTGCTATTGACGCGAACTTCATCAATACATCATATAAAAAGAAGCCCAGCCATACACTTTCCCCTTTTCCATGTTCGCCCACTTTATCCATACCATCGTTCCAGTCGCCTGATCCTATTAATGGCAACCCATGTTCGCCAAACTTCAACCCAAAATCAATAGCGCGTTTACAGTGGTTATACACGGACTCCCAATCATTCAGGAACACCGGTAAATCATAATAACTTTCTTCATCAGGGTGCAATGGCCTTCCCTGAATGTATGAAACATACTCGTCCAAAACTTCTGTATCACCCGTTGCTTCAATATAGCGAGCCGCAACATAAGGCAGCCATAAATAATCATCAGAACATGTAGTGCGTACGCCACGTCCGGTTGGCGGGTGCCACCAGTGCTGAACATCACCTTCTTTAAACTGACGGGAAGCCGCAAGCAGGATCTGCGCCCTGGTTACATCAGGCCTCGTATGCATTAATGCTAATACATCCTGTAGCTGATCCCGGAAACCGAATGCACCACCAGATTGATAGAAGCCACTTCTACCCCATACCCTGCAAGCTAATGCCTGATATACCAACCATCCGTTCGTCAGAACATTGAAGGAATTATCAGGTGTGTTAATATATACACTGCCTAAAATATGATTCCATTGGTCGTGCACTTTTGATTGCGCATCATGTACGGTTTGTGCACTTTTATATTTCATGGCCAGCGTTCTTGCATCCTGTTCAGATTTGGCGCTACCCAATCTGAATATAACTTCCTGCTCTTCATCCGGCATTAGATCAACTCCTATTTGTATTGCTGTGCATGGATCAAGCGCCGCACCATATCTGTTCGATAATTTTTCTCTGCTCAATCCTTCAGGCGAAGCCAATGAACCATTTCGTCCCAAAAATTCAGTACGATCGCAAGTGTACGATTTGGTAGCACCATCTGCATCAAAGAAAGATACTCTTTCTGCAAATGTGCTATTATAATAGTTTCTGGCAAATATTACACCTGTCTCCAGGTTTTTCTCTGTCACCACATGCATTCTTGTGCTGGTCATTGTATCACCCAATACCCATTCCGTATACCCGGTCACAGAAAGTTTTCTTTGCTTTGCTGTCAAATTCTTAATTCTGACTACTGTGAATTTGATTGCATCTTCTGCATCTACAAACACCCACATTTCGGATTTTATACCAAACGCGATATGCTCATAAACAGTGTAGCCAAACCCATTTCTGGTTATATAAGGTTTACCACTATTTCTCGGTAATGGTGACGGAGACCAGTATCGTCCGCTAATATCATCTCTTATATAAAAAGCTTCTCCGGTTTTGTCAGACACAGGATCGTTTTTCCAGGGTGAAAGCCTGTAAGAATGGGCATTTTCAGCCCAACTATAACCTGATCCGCTTTCTGAGATCATTGTGCCAAATTCAGCATTGGCAATAATATTAACCCATGGTGCGGGTGAAGTTTTATCGGGTGTAGTTAAGATAAAATACTCTTTACCATCCGATGTAAAACCACCTGTTTCATTATTAAAGATCAGGTTGTCTGGCAGTTCCATTTGCGTATCGGAATCAAATGTATTGCGCCCGGTTACTTTTAGCTGAGGTGGCAAAGCTTTAGCTGTTTTTTTACGATCCATTTGCTCCTGTATCGTACCGGCGTTATCGAAAAATATTAATCGTGCTACCGTTTGAAACAACACCCTGTCTTCTGTTGTAAGCTGATCGCCCTGGCGTACAAAAATACCGCCAGGCTGATCTACAATAGCACCACTTATGGCTGTTACAAAACCCATTATCTGATCATGCAGCAATTGCCTGTAAGTACCGAAATCATCATTCCAAATTATAAGATCCACTGCCAGGCCTTTCATTCGCCAATAAGAATGTGCTTTTATAACCTGACGAACTAAAGTTGTATTCTCACTGTCCTGCACTCTTACCAAAACAATTGGCAAGTCGCCTGAAATAGAATAACCCCATAAACCCGATTGTCCTTTTCTATTGCTGGCAATAATATTAGCATCCGCTCTATGTGTGGCGTTAGCATATAATATATGCCCCGCCATTGAATTAAATAACTGAGCTTCCGATTCGCTGGCATTTATCTGCCTGAGTAATACCTGGCTGTGAGTCCACGACAATTCGAACGCGCGGTTTTTAAGGTGCGTATCCCGATACTTATCTATCAGGTGTGTACATTTCTCTTCGGTATCTGTAATGCCTGTAATAATTTCGAAAGTGGCGGTTTGTCGCGGCTTCAATGCTATTTTATACTTTATTGCGGCAACAGGATCAAGCACTGAACCACTTGTACCTGACAATTGTCCGTCGGTTGTAGCTGCTAAAGGCGCTGCTAAAGATCTTGTTCTTCCAATAAATCTCATCCGGTCACTTTCATAAGATATTTCTTCCTTTTCTGTACCTGAAAGGTCCATCATAAAGAACATCCATGGTGGTTGTTCATTTTTTGACCGCGCTCGTCTGGTACAAAGTATGGCCTTATCTTCTTCACTGATCTTAGTTTGAACAAACAGATTGCTAAAGGCCGGATGCGCTTCATCTGCAGCTTGCGGCGTTATTACCACTTCTGTGTAACCTGTTACTTCCAGTGTTTTTGTAGTATTGCTTTTATTAGTAATCTTTATTCTTCTTATTGAAATATCATCTTCTGGAGAAACAACAATATCTGTCTTAGTTTCAAACTCATTATTTACGCGCCTGAATTCTACATGACCTTGCGAAAAAATAGTTTCATCTATAGTAAATTTCTTTTTAGTAGGCTGATAAGTATTGGACCATAGTTCTCCATTTGCAAGATCTTTGATATAACAGAATGTACCCCAATTATCTTCCGTCACATCTTCGCGCCAGCGGGTCAAAGCCAAATTCTTCCAGCGATGATAACTGCCGCCTGCATTACTTATGGCCATGTGATAGCGGCCGTTTGAAAGTAGCTGCACTTCAGGTATTGGCGTATTTGGCGTTCTGATGATTCTGATATGCGATTCGTGGGTTGTAACAACTTTGCTTGTTGCGCTATCATCTTGTGTATAATAGTTGGTAGCTTTGGGAGCACGCTCTTTCAATAGCAACAAAGCAGATTGTAATTGTGGATCGCGCTCAAATCGTTGTTGCATTTTTTCGCCCAATAATAAACGTGCAAAAGACAAAAAGCCCATTCCCTGATGGTGTGCCATGAACGATCTAATAATAACATTTGATTTTCCTCGCGGCATTCGTGATGGCGTATAATCAATCGCTTCATAAAAACCATAACGACCTTCAAAACCGGCTTTAGATAATTCAATGAGATTTTTTAAAGCTGCTTCCGGCTCTACCATTAACGCAAGCATAGTTGCGTATGGTGCAATAACCAAATCCTGTCCAAGCCCTCTTTTCAAGCCCAATCCTGGTACACCAAAAGCCTGGTATTGATAATTAAGATGTGCGTCTACCAAATTGTAGCCAGACTCTGAAACGCCCCATGGAACAGCTTTTCGCTTTCCATAGTCAATTTGATTTTGAATAACACCCCTTGCGGTTTTCTCAAGTAATGTATTTTCGTACGAAGGCATTACCAGGTCGGGCATCAGGTACTCGAACATAGAGCCGCTCCACGACAGCAATACCGGGGCAGTACCGTCATTAGTGATCAAACGGCCCAATGCAAACCAACTATCTTGCGACACCTTACCTTGTGCGATAGCAGTGTAAATACCCAACCGCGCTTCTGAAGCAAGAATATCGTAATAGCTTTTGTCCTTTACATCTTCACTTACGTTATAACCAATATGGAAAAGATGCTTGGACGCATCATATAAAAACCCATATTCGACATTTGCGAAACCATTACATTCATTAGCCAGTTTTTCAATATCACTAAACTTCTTTAACACATGGCTTTCTGCTACCTTCAACGCTGCATGTAAATTTTCCAACCATGACTTTTTTTCTGGATCATCAACTTGTGTCAATAATTGTTCAGTTACTGGTAGTAATGAAGTTGCCAAAGTTTTGATCTCGTTAAGATTGGGAATAAACGCTAATGGCTTTAAATCGCTATAGTCTTCAACACCAGGCAGTAGGTCAATCCAGGGTGTTAAGATAGAAAATGAATTCAGTGCATCAATAATCTGATCCTCAAACTTTCCTAACCATAATGCCGTCTCTGTATTTGAATTCAATTCTTTGTCTGCTTTTAATAATTGCACTTCCTGCTGTAAAGCAATCATATGTTGCTTTTGCTCGTAAAGTTTCTCTATAGAATCTTGCGAAAGTTGTCGTAATTGCTTTTCAATTGCCTTAAACCGATCTTTATGTAGATTATCAATTGACTTGATTGTTAACCAGGTATGTTTTAACCCTTCGTAAAAACTGTTAGTCAATATTTTTTGATGCGGCAACTCCAATAAACCCTGTCTTAGCACGATCATATTCGCCACAAAATTTCCACTGTCTACGGCAGACACATATTTTGGATACAAGGGTTGAAGCGTTGTTGTGTCATACCAGTTATAAAAATGGCCTTTATAGCGCTCCATGTCATTCAATGAGTTGAAGGTATTTTGTGTACGCTCAACCAACTTACAAAGAGAAATATATCCAAAATCAAAAGCCGAAAGATTTACCAAGCAGGATAATCCAATGTTAGTTGGAGATGTGCGATGTGCTGTAACCTCAACAGGTTTTTCCTGATAATTATCCGGTGGCAAATAATTGTCTTCAGCACCTACAAAATCTTCAAAAAACCTCCAGGTTTTACGGCTTATAACATGTACAAATTCCGAGTCGGATTGTGATAGCGCAAAATCCTTTCTACTGCGACGCCTGCTTACCCGCCACGCAACAATTGGCGATAAAAGCCACAATATTAAAAAAGGCGTGGCGATAAATAATGATGACGGATTAAAGATAATGATGAGCGCAGTAACGATACCTATGAAAACAATAGCCTGCCACATGTATAAGTAGGCTTCTGCAATCGTTTTTTTCCACTCACTTTTTGAGCGGCATAGGGCGTCCATTGAAGTAATTTCTTTTTGAAAAAATCATTCTCCAGTTAGCCAGGAAAATAGCGTCTACATTTTTAATAGCTTCAAAGGGCAGCACAACAATATTATATAAAATTTGTGTGATACTTTTTTGAAAGAATCCAATACTTCCGAAAGATGCGATGTGGTATCAAGATCTTTAGGTTTACGAATCAGTTGTACAACGCCTGTAACTACAGGCATAAAAACCAAAAGATCAAAAATCCGGCGATCCAAACACCAGGGTCAGGAATTACCACCCATACTAACGCTAATAAAATAAATATAGCCGGTGCTAAAAGGCTGCGCCTGATATTATCCCAAATTTTCCATTTTGATAACGATGATATATAATTCCTTCTTAGCTTATTTTTTGCATCAGGCGCAAATGGCAACCCCCATGATGCGATTTGCCAATCGCCCCGAATCCAACGATGACGGCGGCTCACATCGGTCCAGTACGTTTGTGGATAGTCTTCAAATAATTGTACATCCGTAAGCAATCCTGAACGTACATAAGATCCTTCCAAAAGATCATGACTCAATATACGGTTTTCAGGAAACGCTTCACCTAACACTTTTTCAAAAACATCAATATCATAGATTCCTTTTCCTATGAAAGATCCCTCATCAAATAAATCCTGGTATACATCTGAAACCAATTGCGTGTATGGGTCAAGCCCGGAATCGTTACTATGCATGCGAGCATAGGCAGAACTTGTTTTTACCGGCAAATTAATAGCTGTTCGAGGCTGCAAAATTCCATAACCTTCAACCACCCGGTTCTTTTTAGCATTGATAACGGGCTGATTTAAAGGATGCGCCATTGTAGCAATCATCTTCCATGCAGACTCGCGAGGTAGTATAGTGTCAGCATCGAGTGTTATTACATATTTTACTTTGGACAACGCCGTAGTATCTCCCACGATCAACGAAAAATCATCATGCCCCGCATTTCTTAACAGACTATTCAGCTCTCCTAACTTTCCTCTTTTACGTTCGTAACTCATCCATACTTTCTCCTTCCTGTTCCATTTACGGGAACGGTGCATCAGGAAAAATTTGTCAGGATCATTTTCTTTTTTATACTTTATGTTCAGTTGTTCTATCTCTTCTTTTACCATTGAAAGCAGTTCGTCATCCTGCGGCATATGTTCATGAGGAGCATCAGCAAAATCTGTGAGCAAGCAATAAAACAAATTATTCTGTGGATTAGAAAGATACCGAACTTCCAGATCGCTTACCAATTCTTCAACGCCATCCTTACTGGTTAAAAGACATGGTACCGCAACAATTGCGCTATATATTGACGGTATCTTTTCCGAGAAGTCGTACTTGGGTAAAGGTTTTGGATCTACTAACAAAGTAGAGATCCAGTTAATAACAACGGTAGCAAAATGACCGAGTATGATAAAACAAAGCAAAGCAGTAGCGATGGCTAACCACAACGTATCACTTTGCACAAAGATTTTTAATCCCAATAATATGCTTGCTGCAAAAGCAAATAAAAATATGGAGCCTGCATATATTTTTAACCTGTTTTTTTTAAAGAAAATTTTTGAATAATCTCTGAAATTCAACGACGCTTCGGTTGCTTTAAGCAAATCATTCTTTCCTTTATCAACTAAAAAATATCCTATGTGATGCTGACGTTCAGGCCTTCCTTGCGCCTTTCGTTCCTTTGTGAGTTCAATAGCAAGCGCAGTTATTTCGTGTTCAGGTTTTTTAGATTTCTTTCCTACCCATTCTATGATGTGACGGTAACAGTCACGGGTGTCAAAGTCCACCAAAGGGTAAGTTCCGGTAATGTCTTCCTGCAATATTTTCTCAACCACACTAACGCTTTCCACAAAATCCTTCCACTCTGTAGTTTTTAACAGTCGGATGCTTTCAATACTATTGCGCATTGATACCTGATCTGCGGCCTGACTTTGATTATGAACATTGATCAATTCGGCTACGGAATGACCTGAATCGGAAAGTTGTTGTTCAATCCAGGATAAAGGTATGGTCAATCCTTGCCCTTTGCCCTGCATTCGCCTTGTAAATTCAGCAACAAATGCGCTGTTTAGCGGTATATTGCTTTTGGCCATTTCGGCTGTAGCAATAATAATATCCTTAGAATTTTTTTGAGCTGTTTTAATAAATTCATCTGCCCAGTAAATTGCATCGTTCTTATCCAATCTGTCAATGGCAATTCTGGAAGCAATGCGTCTGATATTTTCAATGATAGCGAAACGAAGCATAATGGGAATGGCCCACAATTCTCCCAGCTTAAGAATATTTTTAGTTTGATAGCCCTTAATAAACGCGGTTAAATTTGCTACGTCAACCCTGCCATCACTATGTGAAATGATCTCCAAAGCAATGTCGTAAACCCTGGGCAGGCCGGCCGACTTACCCTTCGCCAGTATCGGAAGCGTTTGGCTATATCCTTTCGGAAGGTGTTTTCGAGCAATATCAATTTGTTCTTTTATCAGGTAAAGGTTGTCTAGCAACCATTCACTTGCAGGAGCTATAGCAAGCTTTTCCTTTGTGGCATCCGCTAACATTTGCTGCACCCTAACAATCACTTCTTCATTATCATTAAGCCGTTTAATACCCTGTCCAGTTGTTTTGTCTTCAGTAACTCATGCTGAGCTGCCACATTTTCTCCATGTGATTTCATTTGAGAACTACTGAACAGATCCAGGCGAAATGGATTTTCATTTTTAAAAGGGTAACTCGATTCGGAAGTAAAATACTCTCTCATCTTGGTCACAAGGTCATCAACAGGCATTGCTATCTTCATCCGTATTGTTTAAATATTTTTAGTGTTTTATGAGAACTTTTTTGATGCAGAATTTAAGCATAAAAAAGATATACTACAATTTTAGTTTCATCTGTATATTTTTGTTTGCAGCTTCGCTGCGATGTTTTTGGTCTGATGAAACGCCGTTTTATATTTTTAATGTCCAAAAAACTCCTTCGATAAGCAAAATTTATTGTAGGCGTTTTACGGATTACATTATAACAATTTTCAAGCCGACCTTCAATAACTTATCTATCAATCAATAAAATAGCCGCTCCAAAAATGAAGCGGCTAAACTAACCCATAATAAAATATACCTGTTAAGCGCCTTTTAATTCGGCAATCTTTTCTCTGATCTTTATTTCTATTTCACCTGCAAGTTCGGGATTGTCTATCAACAGATTTCTTACCGAGTCTCTGCCTTGTCCCAACTTGTCACTATTATAGCTATACCAGGAACCGCTTTTTTGGATGATGTTTAAATCTACACCCATATCAATGATCTCACCGGTTTTGGAAATACCTTCACCAAAGATGATATCAAATTCTGCGGCACGAAACGGAGGAGCTACTTTATTTTTTACCACTTTTACTTTTACACGGTTTCCTATTGCTTCATCACCGTCTTTTATTTGAGCCTGGCGACGAATATCCAATCTTACAGACGCATAAAACTTCAGCGCATTACCACCGGTTGTTGTTTCAGGATTTCCAAACATTACGCCGATCTTTTCACGTAACTGATTGATAAATATACAAATGGTATTTGTTTTGGAAATGGTAGCGGTAAGCTTACGTAAAGCCTGGCTCATTAAACGGGCATGTAAACCCATTTTACTGTCGCCCATTTCTCCTTCCAGCTCGCTTTTAGGAACCAGCGCAGCAACTGAGTCAATTACTACAACATCCAACGCGCCTGACAGTATCAGCCTGTCTGCAATTTCCAGCGCCTGTTCTCCATAATCTGGCTGACTGATCAAAAGATTATCAACGTTTACACCTAATTTTCTTGCATAGGCGCTATCGAAAGCTTATGCTCTGCATCAATAATAGCACACATGCCACCTTTCTTTTGTGCCTGTGCAATTACATGCGTAGCAATGGTTGTTTTACCAGAAGATTCGGGACCATAAATTTCTATTACGCGGCCTCGTGGAAGGCCACCAATACCCAAGGCGGTATCAAGGCCGATAGAACCGGTTGATACAACCGGATGAGCCTCTACCGTCTTGTCACCCATCATCATTACACTGCCCTTCCCATAATCTTTATCTATTTTTTCCATGGTAAGCTTAAGCGCCTTAAACTTCTCGCTGCTTACATCTACTTCGGGTAATTTCTCTGTCTTTGCCATAAATCAAAAATACAATTTAGCTATATCCTATCTGAAATATTTATTAACAAGCAAAACTAATATATTTAGTATTATAAAACTAATTTTTTTGACATGGTAGGTTACTTGTGTTAAGTTAAGCATAATACGATTGTCAGGCTGAGCTTGCCGAAGCCTACTCAAACGACCCTTCGGCAAGCTCAGGGTGACAACCAACACGACTTGTAAACCTGTTACCCATATTTCTCCTACTTAAAATCTTCGTCTGTAACGCCTTCGTTTACTTTATAGTTGCTCATTGTCATTTCAAAACTCTGGCCCATTACACTTTGTGACATAGTACCTGGTACTTTTACACCCGCCACAGTTGTATAGTTACCAAAATCCATTGTCTGTTCCATTTCCTGGCCAGCAGCTTCCATTTTAGATTCCATTCTAACTAGTAAACCAGTATTTACGGAATAATATTCTGTACTCGTTTTGCCGCTTGGTTTTGTTACAGTTATCTTATAAGCATCTTCTCCGTTAACCTTTTCTACGGTTGGTGTTGATAGTTTATATCCGTCTGTATTGTAAAATTGCTGTTCAAAAATTCCTTTATTATCAGAATAGTTGGCAGCCATTTCTGCATCCATTTCTTTCTTTTGTCCCATTTGAGTCTGATAACCTGTTTTTCCATCATAGACCATCTTCATTACTGTCATTCCCTGCATACCCATTTCCATTAAAAATTTATTGGGTGCTGCTTTTTCATAGTTCCGGTGATCGATTGTCCGCTTACATTCATTGTTACATCGGCACTCATAGAATTAACTTTATCTAAAGCATCTTTACCTCCGATAGCAGTAATATATTTATCAATAACGGTCTGGCCTGTCATGTTTTTATCAACAGAAACTGTTGGTGTAGCTGATTCAGTAACGGGCGATGCATATATATCATACATCTTAACCGGATGGCCTAATTTCTCCAGCCCTTCTTTAACGGCAGATGCTTTTCCCACCACCACAATGCGCGTATCGTTGCTGTTAAAATATTTCTCTGATGCACGCTTAATGTCTTCCGTAGTTACTGCGTTCAATTTTTGTAAAAAAGTGCGATAATAATCTTTAGGCAGATTGTTAATTAAAATTGTAGTTGCATAGCTAGCTGTTGTTTGCGGGTCTTCCATGCGCAGCGCAAATAAACCGTTGTAAACAGCTTTTGCTGTTGCCAACTCTTCTGCTGAAATTTTTCCCGCACGCATATTATTTACTTCATTCATGATTTCAGCCACGGCACTATCTACTTTATCGTTACGTACAGAAGCGCCAGCGCTAAATATTGTTTGATAACGCCCGGAACCTACATTGCTATAACTGCCGTAAGTGAAGCCATGCTTTTCACGAAGGTTCATAAAAAGTTTGCTTTCTGCGCCACCGCCTAATATATGATTGGCTAAAACCAAAGCATGATAATCAGGATTGCTATATGGGTTGCTGATGAGGTTGGCTACTTTGATTTCGCTTTGTACCGCAGAAGGCACATCGATCAAATCAATTTCTGTTTTAGATGGATTTGAAACCGGAATATCTTTAGCGATAGGAATTTTTTCACCTTTCCATGTACCAAATGCTTTGGTAGCATACTCCTTAGCCTGTTGAGGTGTAATATCGCCTACGAAAGTAAGAATGGCATTTGCCGGACTTAAGTATTTTTGATAAGCATCTTTAACATCGGCAATTGTAAGCCCTTCCGTAGATTCAATGGTTTGAAACTCACCACTGGCAGTATTTTTACCAAAAGAAACGGCATTTACTACGCGTGAAGAAATAGCTTTTGCGCTTTTTTCAGTTGATTTAAGATTGGTTATTGCCTGCGATTTCAGCTTATCGAAATTTTCTTCTTTAAAGGCAGGGTTTCTTAAAGCATCGGCCATTAACATCAGGCTGGGTTCAAAATACCTGTTCAACGCTGATACATAACCGCCGCCAGAGTTTAACGACACTAACGCGCCCATCATATCTACTTTTTCGTCAAACTGCTCTTTGGTTAAATTTTTAGTGCCTTCGTTCAGCATATCGCCCATTATACCTATCACACCCGCTTTATCTCCTTCCACTATTTGTCCTCGGTTGGTGATAAGGCTGGCCGTGATCTTTGGTAATTTATGATTTTCTACAACAAGCACAGTCATACCGTTTGGCAGTACAAATTTTGCAGGATCAGCAATTTTAATGACTGGAGCCGGGCCTTCTTTAGGTTTTTTGCTTCTATCTATTGTTTGCGCAAATGCCGCAAGGGAAAGGAAAAGTGCGGTAGATGCGATAAATATTTTTTTCATCCGTTAATTTTTTATTGTTTTTGCTTACGCATGAATTTTGTTGAGAATGTTTTGCCGGGATATATTCTACAGTACAAGAGTGCGACGCAATACCGATGCCATCTGCACTTCAGCCCGGTCAACCATTATTATTTACTGGCCTCTGGTTTAGGTAAATAATAAACTACGACACGCTGGTTCTTATTCAAATATTTTTTGCCACGTCCTGAATATCCTGGCGGGTAATTGATTTTATAAGTTCCAGCTCGGTGTTTAAATAATTAGTATTACCATGAAAAGTGTAGCCGCTTGCCAGGCTTTCCGCAATGCCCTGCATGGTGTTATTGCCGCTTACAAAATCATTTTCAGCCTGGTTTTGCAACTTAGTAAATTCTGTTTCTGAAATAAGTGAGGATTGTAATTTGGCGACTTCTTCATCCATATCCATTAAAAGACTATCCAAATTCTGATTACCATTTGGCAATGCAAAAGTCAGATAAGCGCCGTAATCTTCAAGCGTGTAATTAAACGCAGCAACCTGCAACGCATTCTTTTTCTGATCAACCATTTTTTTATACATGCGGCTGCTGGCGCCACCACTTAAAATCTGAGAAGCCATATCAAGCGCAACCGCTTCGCGCGATTTCATGCCGGGGGTACGGTAGGCGGCAATAATTGCAGGAATTTGAATATTCGCATCATAAGCGGTATCAATTATTTCTTTGGTAATAGGTTCTTCTTTTGCATCAACCCTTTGGATAGCCGGTCCTTTTGGAATGGGGCCGAAGTAAGCCTCCACCAGCTTTTTGGTTTTAGCCGGATCAATATCTCCCGCAACTACCAACACTGCATTATTGGGTGCATAATATTTTTATTAAATGCTAAAAAATCCGGAAGTTTTGTATTGTCCAAATCTTCCATGCTACCAATTATCGGCCATGTGTAAGGATGCTTGGTAAACAGTTTAGAAAAAACGGAAGATATCAGGTTTCCGTAAGGCTGATTATCCATGCGCAACCTTTTTTCTTCTTTTACCACTTCGTTTTGCGTTTTTACACCGTCTTCATTGATTACCGGATGCATTAATCTTTCGCTTTCCAACCAAAGGCCTGTTTCTAGTTGATTGCTTGGAAATACTTCATAATAATAAGTGCGATCCTGGCTGGTGTTGGCGTTGTTTTGTCCACCGTTTTGGGAAACGATTTTCATAAACTCACCTTTTTTATATTTTTTGAACCTTCAAATAGCAGGTGCTCAAAAAAGTGAGCCATACCAGTATGGCCAGATACTTCATCTTTACTTCCTACATGATACATAACAGAAGTTACTACAACCGGTGCTGAATGATCTTCATGAAGCACCACGTGCAAACCGTTGTCCAGGTTGAATTCTGTAAACTTTACCTTTTGTGCTGTAGCAGGTAGCACCCCCATCAGCAGCAAAAAACCAATGTTGATTTTTTTCATTCCTAACTTTTTATTGTTTTTATTAGTGGCATTTTCTCATAGCTATCGAACGTTAAAAGCTTTTCTTCTATAAAACGTTTTCCATTTCGTGTATACAGTCTATTTGTATTTGATGTTACTTCATTCCGGATAATATCATCGAATAGGTTGCGCGTTAGTTGATACGAAGCTAATAAAAAAACGAGCGCTTAATTTACCGCTCATGTAATATTTTAATCCCTTAAAGGACTCTATTTGAATAAAAATAAGGAAAAAAGTAATTGATTTAACGGAAATTCGATGAACCAGATCAGGCTACCAAATTAGCAACCAGCACGGCCAGAACACCAACACCCAATCCCATGTAATACTCGCGCGGCGTATGTTCTGAAAGAATTAATCGCGAGGAACCAACAATGCCTGTAATGAAAATGGCCAACGCCAGATAAATAGTAATATTGGAAGAAGATGGATCGAAAGTAAGCAAACATAAGAAAGCCGTAGCTGTGCCCAAAGCTATTGCGTGCATACTTATTTTTAAATAGATATTAGCCAAAAGCCCCATGGAAGAAGCAAGGAACACGCCTAAGGAAAAAACAACGAGATGATGCGGCACACCCGGAAGCCCGCGCCATACATACCAGATCCAGAAATACCAGATATTACAAACTATGAAAGGGACAATACGATCTTTGCGTTCCTTTAATTTGATCGAGCTGATCAGATTCAGGCCCTTTAATAGCAGTACACTTATTAATGGAAAAAATGTGTAATTAATAAAGGCGCGACCCAATGTGAGTATTTTTTCCTGAGCCGATGCGCCAACAAACAAAAACGGTTCTACAAATAAAATAAAAGCAATTACATACAACGGTACAAATACAGGGTGAAAAAGATAGGACAAAAAATTTGCCAGCGCTTTAAGAACCGGGTTTACCCGATTTTCCGGATTCTCCTCAGCCTGTTGCAATCCTTCCGATGTTATAAAAAGTTTTGTAGACATATTATCGCGGCAAAGTAATGGAATTATTTTCAAGAGACCGCCAATGCTTAGTGATCGCTATTGTCAAATGCCCCATCACTACTATTAGCTATTGTCATCAGAATTTGCTTACAATACCTTTAGGTTGAAATTCCCAGTTTCTTTAAACCTACTAAAAGCCCAAACATGGCAAAAAAAACAGCAACGAAAGCGCCTGCCAAAAAGCTCCGGCTAAACGCAAAGCAGCAGCAAAAAAACCACCACTGCAACAAAAGCAACGCTTAAAAACGCAAAAAATCCTTTGGCTCATATCAAGCATTACGACTTCAAAGTATCGCAGCCTTTTAAATTCAAGTCTACAAAGAAAAAATTTGAACAACCCGAACCTGCACGCAACCTACCGCCGGATATCGCGGTAACTTCAATGGAGCCACAAGAGGGTGGAGTTTTATTTTATCATCCAACGCCCGGCTTTACGAGTCAGGACGCGAAGCTTGCGCAATTTTCAGTTGCAATGCTTATTTATAACAAGGGATCAAAATCTGTCGATCTTGATAAAGTGATCATTGAATATAAAAGTGGTTCTTCCACCTTAAAAAAAGAAATCTATTTACCCTCTGACAAGCTGATCATTGATCCAGGATATGCATGGTGGTGGCAAAATAGCCGCGATTACCACCAAACCGGTGATGTTGTATTTCTTACAGCGCCTTTTCCCACTTCAGCAACGCTCAAATTATACTTTAAAGGTTATACAAGTCCGCTTTCCTTTACTAAAAATTTGAAAGCCTATAATCGCTCGCTCGCTTTACCTTTCAAATCTGCTGACTTTGGGAAAGATGAGCATGTCAGCGGTTATTCCATGCACGGTGGAGGCGATCAGGTTTTTGCCTACGATCTTGGAGTGCAGGCTTACGTGAATAATGGATGGACGGGTGTGCATCCAGGAAAGGCAGGAGACAAAAATGAACATCACCGGATCTGGGGAAAACCGGTATATGCTATGGCAGACGGGACTGTACTCCATTTTGAAAGTAATATTCCTAACAACACAAAGCTTGATGGATCAAAAGAAAACATGCAAAAACAAAAAGATGATTACTGGGGCTCTTTTGATTATGGAGGTTCGGGTAATCATTTTTACATACGGCATGGAGATGTAGTTGCTTTGTACGCACATCTTCAAAAAGGATCGCTCACTTCAAAATTCAAGAAAAACGGAGCGGTTGTTAAGAAAGGAGACTTACTTGGCAAAGCTGGCAATTCAGGTAATTCTACCGGGCCGCATTTGCATTTACATATTAAAACTTATAAAAACGATACAGAGCCAGAAGGTGGCGCTTTTAGGCCGTTGTTATTTAATAACGGTTTTGTAATTGGCAAAGCTAATTATCCAAAACCACTAAGTAACATAAACTGGTCGCCGCTGCAAACACAGGGTATACCGGGCCTGAAAGACAAAGCCTGTTTTGTTCATCCTTCTGAAACGCATCCATATTGTGCCTATCCCACAAACTGGGGCGAAGTATGCCGCTTTGGTGTAAGTGATAGCACTTATCAATTAGAATTTGACAAAGCCTGGACTTGTGGATACTATCCTATATGGATCGATGCTTATGAAGTTTCAGGTAAGCTTTACTACAATGTTATATTCCGTCCATCCAAAGGAATACAATGGGTTGCCCGCCACGGATTGAATGGCACAAAATATCAGCAAGAGTTTGACACCTGGGGAAAAGCGGGTTACAGGCTTATCAATGTAAACTCATACATTGCTTCAGGTAAAATTTTGTATGCGGCGGTTTGGATCAAAGACAGCAGTGTTTCTACTTTTGCTTATCATGGCTGGTCTTTAGCAGATCACGAAAGTAAATTTCAGGGTTATGCAAGGAGTGGATGGGTACCAGCAAATGTTTCTTGCGTGGATCTTAACGGAAAAGTTTATGTGACCGCACTGTGGGAAAAAAGAATACCGGGGGATTTTATTTACGGCCTGTTATGACATTGTCTGAATTTGTAGCTGCGTTTGATCAATACACCAATAAGGAAAAATTCAAACTCGTTTATCTTGATGCATATATCAGAGGGGGCAAGCCTGTGTTGAGCGGCATCTGGTATAAAACAGCGCCAAACTTTAATTCATGGTATGAAAAATACAACAAAACCGCAGCGCAGTTCCAGGCAGAATATAATGCTATGCTGAAAAATGGTTTCCTAACCCGCTGCATTGCCGGCTACAGCCAGGGCGGCTCGGCGCGGTTCGAAGGGATTTGGTCTAAATAAAAAATGATCTTTCTATAAACCCGGCTCATTAACCTGTAGCCGGGTTTATTATTTTTATATTTTCACCCTACTTTGATTTTTCGGTTAGCAACATAATCCTTAAAACTAATGCTGATAATCATTTATTTTTATAACCTCTGGTTATGAAGATAAAATCGACCCTCTGTTTTATACTGATATTTGTCAGCTTCTGCTCTTTTGGTCAGGATGAAGATATACAACCATATATAAAGGCCTGGAAAAAATCTGGTAAAGATCAAAGCTATGCTTCTCAAGTATTTTTTGATTCACTACGTATCAATAAAGACGATGTATCTAAAAAAATAAATACTGGTCAGATATCAAAAAACTGCATAGCTATTTGTTAAAACATCCGGACAGAAGGCTGGAAGTACGTTTATTGATGTTTGAAATAATGGCGGCGAGGGAGCATGGCAAGGCTAAACAATATTATAAGACGATTGATGAAGCTATAAAAAAGCACACCCGTTGCAAGATCCGCAACTCACGGCGGAATTATATAGCATAAGGGCCGATATTCCGCCGTCGGCAGAAACACATTTATTGTATAATTTAAAAGCGCTCGAAATACAACGAAGAATAGGGTTTGAATATTTTCCTTATATACAAAACCGCTTTTTTGGCATAAGCTCATCGCTTTATAGTCAGGCAAATTATAAACAGTCTATTTCTTATGGACGGGAATTTTTTGACGTGTGGCATTTAGATAGTGTGCATCGCGATCCCAGAGTTTATATTTTTCAATGTGATCTTTTAGGAGCAGCATATTTAAAGCTTCATAATTATGACAGCTCTCGTTGGTACTATTCAAAAATAATCGAAGAGTTAAAAAAGAAAAAGATCCTCATGTGGCAACACTATGGAACGGTATAGCTATTGGCAATATTGGCAAAACTTACACCAATGAAAGCAATTTCAGCAAAGCACAACCTTTGTTAAGCCAGTATCTGCAGCAAAGTATTTCCGTTGGAGATTCTTTGAACATTGCGATGTCTCAAAATGCTTTTGCTTCTTTTTACATACAGCAAAAAGAATATGCACCGGCTTATGCGGCAGCGGGATACGCTTTAAGCATAGCTAAAAGGCAAAGCATTTATGCTGAAATAATACATGCAACTAATATACTCGCTCAATATCATCAGAAATATAATCACGCCGATAGCGCAGTTTATTATCATAAGTTATCGAACGAATATCAGAATTTGCTAAAGGATAGTGCAAGAAAAAGTGAGCTGTCTGTCATTAAAGCCCAGATTGCATTTGACAACTTACAATATTTTTTGACCAGGCATTAACTACAGCCCAACGTGAAAAGAATCTACGAAATGCTATTTTAATTGGAATCGTATTAATAACAATTATTGTGCTGCTATTGTACAATCGAAAACGAGTAAGAGACAAAAATAAACTACGAGACATAAAACTTAAACAGGCAGCAGCCGAACAAAAAGTAATAGATGCACGCGAAAAAATAATTCTTTTCACGAACAACTTAATTGAACAGAATAATCTAATTAAAACACTGCAGGAACAGCTTGAAAGAATGCAAAGCCCTTCATCCGAAGCTACGGAACAATTACTAACAAAACCATTGCTTACTGAAGAGGGTTGGGAAACATTCAGACTTGATTTTTCAAAAGCTTACCCTTCTTTTTTCATCAACTTCGTCAGCAATCAGATAATCTTACTCCTGCAATGGAGCGGCTTGCGGCACTCATTTTCCTTCAGCTTAATAATTACCAGATAGCCAATAGCCTTGGCATTAGCAAAGAGAGTGTATCCAGAAGCAAGCGGCGCCTAAGATCTATACTGAATTTAAATGCAGAACTTTCTTTAGAAGATCATATTACTGGCTTAGATAACACAGATAAAAACCGTAAGTAAAAACATTCAGGTAGTCCGCATTTTGTCCGCGCCTTGTCCTGTAATGGTCCGCATAAAATTTTGCAAAGGCCTTTTCTGGCAGACATATTTGCAATTATGAAACCTCCCAAACACTTTTATGTCATCCTTCTAATAATTGTGTTGGCAATAATGCTGCTATTAGCGGTGTGGCTTTATTTTGAACATCGATTACAGTCTCTGTCGCAATAATTATTCAAAATAAGATGTCCGGCTTTTGTCCGCCCTTTGTCCGCATTTAGTCCTCCATGCTTTTTGGATCACCTATTGGTTTAATGCACCTTTATCAGGTGCTTAAAACAGCTTGTTTTTAGCTAAACCGAATACCCCTCAATCAACCAAAATAAAAAAACATGATCAGGAAATTACTAATCGCAGCGTTCACATTTTTCTCTTTCTCAATATGTGTTTTTTCACAAACCATATTTGTAAATAGCGCTGCCACAGGAGCTAACGACGGTTCCAGTTGGGAAAATGCTTATCAAAATCTAACCAATGCATTAAATGCGGCAAACAGTAACTCCGGCATTACACAGGTTTGGGTAGCCGAAGGAACTTATTTTCCATCTTCCACTAATAACAGAGACGATTTCTTTAATTTAAGAAGAAATAATCTTCAGCTTTATGGCGGTTTTGCTGGCAATGAAACGGCGTTGGAGCAGCGAAATGTAAACACTCATCTCACCACACTTAGCGGCAATATAGGATTAACTGAATCTAACACCGACAATAGTTATCATATTATGGTAATTGAACTTGATCCTGAAGCACCGGTTGCAATTGACAACTCATTGGTAATTGATGGTTTTACTTTTTCTGATGGCAATGCAAATGCTGGTTCAGTTTTCAACAGTCTATATCCACGTTATACCGGAGGCTCAATATTCATTTCATGTAATTTCAATTCAATAAACATCACTCCTTTAATAAGGAATTGCTCATTTATTAATAACAGAGCTTTTTCGAGTGGCGCAGTTACATATTACGGCATATCCACAACTGGTAATTCTTTTCGTGTTGAAGATTGCAATTTTCAGAATAATTACTCAGGCTATACTGGTGCAGCAATAGATGTAATGCAGTTAGACGCAGCTGGCTATGGTGTTGCAGGTGTTTTTTCTGTAGTAGTTGAACGCAGCAGTTTCACTGGCAATTCAGTTGATAACTATTCGCAAGGAGGCGCCAATGGCGGTATTGGGGCAGGTATAAATACATTTGGGCAAGGAACTTTGTTGGTAAGCCGCTCTGCTTTTATCAATAATGCCATTGGTCCTCTACCACATTTGCCGGGAGCTATAAAGGCACAGCCATTTCGGCCAGGAATGGAGGAGTGGTTACTATAGTTAATACTGTTGGATATGCCAACAATAACTACATTCCGCTTTATAATATGCAGTCAACCTTCAACATGGTCAACTCAACCTTTTATAATCCTGCCGGTTCTGTTTTAGACATGAATACCCCTGTTAACAATACCATTCAAAATTCGATATTATGGACCGATGACAATACTGGAAATGTTATGTCACTAAGCAATGGAACGGCAACCATAAATATTGCTAACTCTATTTTAAATGCCACTTATCAGGGAACAGCTACATTGAGCAATGTATTAAACAGCGATCCTCTATTTACCAATCCCGGCGCAGGTGATTTTTCCCTACAGCAGGGAAGCCCGGCTATAAACAACGGAGATGATAGCTTTTATGATGAAAGCAATATGGGCAATACAGATCAGCTCGGCGGTAACCGTACCTTGAACGCAAACATTGATATTGGAGCCTATGAATACACCGGCGCCTTGCCCGTTCATTTTGGAGCTATTAACGCTACATTTAGCAACAATATATTACTCCTTAACTGGAGTACGCTAACAGAAAGCAATAATGATCACTTCGAGATCGAAATATCTGCTGATGGCAAGCATTTTTCAAAATTAGCAATCGTTCAATCTAAAAGCCTTAATGGAAACTCATCGACATTGCTCGAATATCATCATCAGACTGGCCTAAGCGGTGCATTACCATCTTTAGGTATCAGCAGCCTTGCGTTATTGGGTTTTCTAATTCCTACAGGCAAAAGAAGAAGGTTGTTCGCTATTACGTTTGTAATTGCTGGTGCCTTATTCATCAGTTGTTCTAAAAATGATTCATCACCCATTAACGCTAACCAATATATTTATCTACGTATAGCACAGGTTGATAAAGATGGAAGTAAAGATTTCAGCAAGACCGTACGGGTTGCGTTTGAATAGATAACGGGGACAATAATAATTTCTGAAAACAGAATCGCATATGTATGCTTTACAAAAAATGGTAGGTACATAATGAAAAGTGCTATGATTAATTTTAGCCTATGTGTATTGCCGTTATCTTTGTGGTCAATTAATATTTTTATGGAATTATCAGCAAAATTAGTACAGGTACTCCCCATACAAAGGGGAACAGGAAAAACAGGTAACGAATGGCGTAAGCAGGACATTATTGTTGAAACAAGTGGACAATACCCCAAAAAGGTATGTATTTCTGTATGGGGCGACAAAATAAACGAACAGGTATTACAAGTAGGCAATACGCTGAATATATCTTTTGATGTAGAAAGCCGCGAGTATAACGGAAGATGGTACACTGATGTAAAAGCTTGGAAAGTAGAGGCTGCCGGAAATGCAGGCGCAGCAGGCAATAGTTATACTGATGAAATGCCTCCAGACAATTATAACGACTCAAAAGATGACCTTCCGTTTTAGTTTTAAGCCTTTGTTATAATTATAATAGCTTATTGCGTTTTAACTTTACTCCAAGAAAAACCTTATTGTAATGAAGAAAATATTTGCCCTATTGATGTTGAGCAGTGTACTTATTGTTGGTTGTAAAAACGGCTGCAATAACAAAGGAACTGATCAAACCAGTGAAGACTCCACAAATGTCAATCTGGGCGAGCTGGCCGATTCTGTAAGAATTGCTGCTCAACAAGATTCTTTGAACAATAATCCCAGCAAGGACTCTGTACTTACAGGACTTACAAAAGAAGTATTGACGATCTTCAAAGAAAAGAATTACACAAAACTTGATTCTTTGATTCATCCGGAAGAAGGCGTTCGGTTTTCCCCGTATGCTACGGTATTACCAGATGACAAAAAATTTTCACGTGATGCTTTTATAAAACTTGTTACAGCCAATAAAAACAAGCGGGTTAACTGGGGTAGTTATGACGGAAGCGGAGACGCAATAACTCTCACCCCAGCTGAATATTTTAAAAAATTTGTTTATGATGCGAACTTTGTAAATCCCGAAAAATATGATATCAACAATATCATTAAAACAGGAAATTCGGTGAACAACCTTAAAAGTGTTTACGAAGGGGGCGATTTTACAGAAAGCTATTTTTCAGGATCAAAGAAATATGGTGGTATGGATTGGAAATCTGTAAGACTTATTTTCAAGGAAATTAACGGCAAATATTACCTGGTGGGTATTGTACACGATCAATGGACAATTTAGAATAGTTGACAGATGACAGTTAGCAGATGACAGGAGGTAGTTGAAAACAGCGACCTTCTGTCATTTGTCTTTTTATGCTGATATATAGTCTACAGTATAAGAGTCCGCCAGCTGGCGGAAGACAGATGATAGTAGTACTTAAGCCGGTTGCATAAAAAATAATTACTGGTAGCTATATCAAACGTTGACGCTTCATACCAATAAAAGCAATAAGCTGGAAGATGAAGATCATTATAATGATGGGCACCAATATCAGGAAGATATCTTTTAGATCTCCTTGCTCTAAGAACAATCCATAAAAAGCTTCCAGGCACCAATGTAAAGGTGAAATGCGCATAACCCCTTGCATGGATTGTGGCATAGCAAAAGCAGGCACAAGCAAACCGCCTACTGCAGCAAAAAGCACAATAACAACAGCTCCTATACCATTACTTTGCTCTTGTGTTTTAGCAAATACGCCAATCATTATGGCAAAGCTTGCGGCACACCATCCACATAATATAATCACCAGCATTAGGCTCGCTTTATCATTTGGAAAATCCAAACCTGGCAAACCTATGTGCGGAAAAATCCATTTCCCAATTGAAAAGATGATCAATGCCTGGATCACAGTTATTATGATATAAGTTATTTGCTTGGATATTATCGCCAGCGTAAGGGAAGTGGGCATTGTTTTTAAACGCATAAAACTGCCGCTGTTCTTCTCCCTTACTATGCTTGCGCCAAGTGATATGACGATAAAGAACATGGCAAAAACGGTCCACGCGGGAATATTATGTTGTGTAGCGTTTACAATTACATGATCACCATCTTTCGAAACGGAAAATTGCTGAACAGGTGTTTGATTAGTGAGTATTTCCTGTTCAAGATTGTTGGGTATGGCTGCCGAATCGTTGATGGCGCTATATAATTGTCTTACGATGTATTTGCTTTGAACAATTTGTAAAACGCTGCTAAGTGCGCCGTCGATGCCCTGCCTGAAAGAACTTTGCAGAACAGGATGATAATACAATACCACCGAAGCCACGGGTCTTTTGCCCTCAATGGAAGTTGTATCTGAAGCCACAGCGATGGATTGTAACGCCTGCCCCGCTACCTTTTCTGATTTTGCTAAAACATCGGAAGTATATTGCTCCGGAATTATAAGGGCTAACAACGCTTCTTTGTTTTGTAGTCGTTGTTTCAAAATATTTTCGCCTTGCCCGGCCGACAATTTTTTAATTGTAAACATGCCGCCCTTCTGTAGTGTGGCCTCCAACTCTTTACCAACCACACCTTTATCCTTATTCAACAATAACAGCGGCACCTTTTTATCGTTAACCAATTCAAAAGTACTGTTCTGAACCGTGGTTATAACAATGGCTAACACAATAGGCATTACAAACATGAGCGTAAGCCCCACTTTATCGCGGGTTAAAATACGCCAGTCTTTTTTTATAGTTGCCCAGAGTTTGTACATCAGAGCAAATGTAGTTTTTATCAGCGTTGTATTGTACAATAAATGGACTAAATTTGGATTGATAAAACAACAATCTATGGGGATTATTTACGCTGAAATAGAATTGATAAATGGAGATGACCTAGCATTAGCAAGACGGCATGTAATAGGTGAAGAAGAAATAAAGAGCATCACTGTAAACATGCTGGTTGATACAGGCAGCGTTTATATGTGCATTAACGAAAATGTTCAGGAGCAACTGCAACTTAGCATAGTTGAAAAGCGCAAAGGCCAATTGGCTGACGGAAGTATTGTTGAATATGACGTTGCAGGTCCTATTGAAGTAAGGTTTAAAAACAGAAGATGCGTTGTAGATGCAATGGTTTTGCCGGGCGATAGCGAAATGCTTCTAGGCGCGATCCCGCTTGAAGATATGGATGTGGTAATACATCCTTATCGCCGGGAACTGATCGTGAATCCTGAACATCCGTACTTTGCTCAGATGAAATTGAAATAACAAAACGCATCGATTAAGCTCACTCTGCTTTTCGCCGAAACGAAACATCAGAACATTCTTGCACACACTGTCAATCGTCATCTGCCAACTCCTCTATTCTACATTCCAGCTTATAGCACCGTCTTTTTCATCTTTAAGTGAGATACCAATTCTTGCAAGTTGATTGCGGATCTTATCAGATGTAACAAAATCTTTTTTATTTCTGGCTTCTTTTCTTATGTCGATGATCAACTTCATCACATCGGTAAGTTTTTCATTATCCGCTTCAGTTACACTCTTTAGCCCAAAAATATCTTCCAGGTAAACTTTAAATTGAGATTGCAGTTTGCTGAAAGTTGTAGCTGCCAAGGATTTGATATTAACAGTTTTATCTTTCAATCCATTAATGACCGGAGCCAATTCAAACATATTAGCAAGCACTTTAGCCGTGTTGATATCATCATTCATAAACTCGTCAAACTCATCAACCAACTTGTTCACTTTATTATCAAGCTCCTTATCTCCCGCCATGTCGCCCAATTCATTACTGCGCAATTGCAGCTTGATCAAGTTTTCATACGCTTCCCATAATCTTTTTAGTCCTTTTTCAGATGCTTGCAAGGCTTCGCTGCTAAAATCGAGCGTACTGCGATACTGGCTTTGTAAAATAAAAAACCGGATAACCATTGGATGAAAAGCCTGGCTTAATAAAGGATGATCGCCGCTAAACAGTTCTGTAAGCTTGATCACATTATTATAACTCTTGCCCATTTTACGGCCATTAATGGTGATCATGTTGTTGTGCATCCAATACTTCACAGGCGCTCCATGGTTACATATGGTACTTTGAGCAATTTCACTTTCATGATGTGGGAACATTAAATCCATACCACCACCATGAATATCGAATTGCTTCCCTAAATATTTAGTAGCCATAGCAGAGCACTCAATATGCCATCCCGGAAAACCCTCGCCCCACGGGCTTTGCCAGCGCATAATATGCTGAGGTGGTGCAGCTTTCCACAACGCAAAATCTGCAGGATTATTTTTCTCACCCTGTCCTTCCAGCTCTCGGGTATTTTCTAAAAGGTCTTCTATTTTTCTGCCACTTAGTTTTCCATAATCGTAATTAGTAGCATATTTTTTTACATCAAAGTAAACCGACCCGTTTCTTTCGTAAGCATAACCATCGGCGATCAGTTTTTTGATCATTTCTATTTGCTCTATAATATGCCCGGTAGCTGTAGGTTCAATGGATGGTGGTATGCTATTGAACTGCAACATAGCCCAATGAAACAGATTGGTGTATTTCTGCACCAGTTCCATTGGCTCCAGTTTTTCCAATACTGCTTTATTAGATATTTTATCTTCCGCCTGACGGCCTTCTTCTTCAAAATGGCCGGCATCTGTAATGTTTCGCACATAACGCACTTTATACCCCAGGTGAGTTAAATATCTGTACAACACATCAAATGTCACATATGGCCTGGCATGGCCCAGATGGCTTTCTCCACTAACCGTTGGCCCACATACATACATACCAACATGTCCCGGTGTTACCGGTTCAAAAACTTCTTTCTGCCTTGATAAAGAATTATATACTTTTAGCTCACTCATCACTTTAAAAAATAATTATCTACAAAAATAACGGATATCGGAGGCAATAAAAAAACGGGAGTTGCCCGGTAGTATTTATTGATTTTTTATCCTTTCTACATAATATTTGCCGGCGCCTGGCTCAATGCATGGAATAGCTACCCCTTTAAGAATGAGCAAAACGCATATTCTAAGTATTAAGTGATGTAAATACTGGTAAAGCCCTTAATATCTGAGCAATCAAAAAAATAAAATAAGTAATAAAACAGTGCGCATGCCGGAGTGAGCCTTTAATTATGATTAAAGTTTATCATAAATTAAAAGACATTGTATTCTTTTCGCCGAACTGCTTTTATAATTCTGTGAAGGCTGTCTTTTTAAAGATTAGTTTAACTTCATATCGGCCACAACCATGTAATGATCGGAGTATTTGGTAGTTATGCGCTTGCATTGAAGCACATCGAAATTCTTATCTGTAAAAATATAATCGATTCGCAAAGTGGGTGACAATGATGTATATGTACGGCCTATTCCAAATCCTTTTTGCAAAAACGCATCCTGCATATCACCTTTAACGGTTCTGTAAGTGTAAGAATTGGGTACGTCATTCAAATCCCCGCTAAAAATAACCGGATGCGGGCTATTGCTAATAACGCTGTTCACCATGTCTGCCTGTATGCTTCTGTGTCTTATAGCAATGGATAGTTTTGATAAGATTTGACGCGCATTACTAACAACATTTCCTTTTGCACCTTTTAGCTCCTCAATTTTCGAAATATCTTCTTTTCTAAACTGATTGGATTGTAAATGAGTGGTATACACACGCACCAGTTTTTTGCCCATTTTAATATCGACAAATACCAATGCATCGGGCAAGGTAGGCCTTGGAAAGCGAACCATACCAGTGTCAATAATTGGGAAGCGGCTGAAAATAACGCTTCCGTTAAATAAGCGGTCACCATCCACATCGTGCGAAAAATAGTGATAGGGATATTTTAACCCCTTTCCCACCGCAACAATATTGTTGTACCAGTCAGGATTTACGGATGATGAAAATTCCTGAAAACAGAGTATATCTGCATTAACGCGGCCTATTTGCTTTAGCATTTTATAGCGGGTCTGGCTGCCCATGTTATTGTTCTTGATCATTTCTATAAACCTGGCAACATTCCAGGTTGCTATCCTGATGGAGCCTTCTTTTTCGGCTCTTTAAAAGACGTATAAAACTTAACGGCGAAAAAATTAGTGATCTCGCCACCGCCCAGAATTAATGCAATAGCAGATAACAAAGCCCATTTTCTGCGCACAAAAAGCCACCAGATCAGAAACAGAAAAACAAAAAGTAGTAAAAAGGGAAACGTGAGGCTAATTAGCGATATGAGTGGCCAGTTTTCAGGATTGATATAAGGATTCAGGCAAGCCAATAAAAAGGCCGACACTACTATTATGTTTATTACAAACAGTACCCGCTTGCTTATTCTTGTAAAAAAACCCATGTCACAAAGTTTGCAACCGGAAGATAGAGAACTAAAGTAAGATTACATAATAGAAATTTGTTTCAGGTTGCTGGTTGCAGGTTTCAGGACATGACACGATTCTACGTACCTGGAACCTGAAACTTGAAACCCGAAACATCCCTCACCCTCCGTCATTGCTCACACGTTTCAGGAAATCTTTTTCATCAACAGATAAATTATCATAACCGCTTTGGTTTATTTTATCCAGAATTTCATCAAGCTTTTGTTGTGTTAGTTTAGGTGTTTTGGAAAAAGGAGCCTTAGCCGCATTGTAAAACAAAGTCGATTTAATTTGATTTCGTTTTTGCTGAGGTTTTTCAGGATTAAAAAGATTTGAGAACCAATCGTATAAATTATTCATCCAATCGCTTCCATCCATTCCTCTTCTTAGAAGAAAAATAAATAAAAAGCCAGCGACGGCACCTGCAATATTCGCGACATACAAAGCCGGACCATTTGCTGGTAATGTGGCCATATCAATTGCCAGGTACACAATGGATAAGATCCATAATGATATACCCCCGCCCAACATCGGGAAAATTTTGTAATTGGGGCAAATAGTTGTTGCTGCAGTACAAACAGCTAAAATTGCAGCTCCACTGCCTAAAAAATATTGAGATTCAGCACCGGCCACAACAGGCATAAATTCTTTAGCTATTAAATAAGCCGCTGCGCCAGCAAGTGTACCATAAATGAAAACCGGTACAATTTTTTTAAATCCTGTTAAGTCAATCAATATATAACCAAAGCTCCAAAGCCAAAGAAGGCTTGCAAATAACTGCCAGATGCTGGTATGTACAAAGGAATACGTTAAAACAGTCCAAGGTTTGGAAAGCGTTTTGACAGCATCATCAGAAAGTGCGAACCAAGAAAGAACATTCTTATTAAAAACACCTGTTACATCGCCACCTTCCGGCAATCTCAAATAGGTAATTCCTTTAAAAAAGTAAGCACCACGAAAATAATCATGGCTATAGCAAGCAGCACCACAAGCGGATTTATCTTGCCTCCGAAAGATAGCCTCGAATCATAATTTCTATCTGAAATTCCCATAAATATATTTCTGTTTTACAGCTTACATGCCCACGGTTGTCAACATTTTACCGAAGCACTTCCTAGTATAACGTTCTCCTATTGTTTTTGTTCCATATTTTCAGTAAAATAAACCCTGTTAATGCGCCACCCAAATGCGCGAAATGCGCGATATCACTACCTGAACGAGTAACACCTCCAAAAAGATCAATTGCAATTAAACCCAAAATTGCCCATTTTGCTTTTATAGGAATTGGAACGAACATTAAATATAGTTCTGTATTGGGAAAAGTCATTGCAAAAGCTACCAACACGCCAAATACAGCACCAGATGCGCCAACGGCCATTTCATGACCGCCCATTATATATTGCATAGTGAGATGTACAACTGCGGAACCCAAACCGCAAATCATATAAAAGATTAAAAACCTTTTAGATCCCCACAGATTTTCCAAAACACGGCCAAACATCCACAAAGCAAACATATTGAATAGTATATGAAAAAACATATACTGACCAGATGCGGCATGAGCAAACATGTGGGTTACGATTTGCCAGGGTCGAAAATTGTTTGAAAGAAAGGGCCACAATCCTATTTTGCCGGTTAAATCGATTTTAGCATCAAACAGCATTTGCGCTAGCCAAACCAACACATTAATAATAATCAAATTCTTTATGGCAGGTGGAAATTTTTCTGCCGGTCTACTATAAAAACTCATGCGGCAAAGATAGCTATTGGGTGGTTTGATTGATAAGTTTACAAATTGAAATGTTGAGACGAGCAGAATTGCTTTTGCTAAAACTTAAAATTTTAAGGCTGTACAGAAACCGCAGCCTTAACTATTAAAAATAATGTTACCGGCTTACAAGTTTTATTATTTTACTGTATTTAGATAGCCCGTCTTTGTCTACCTGCTTCACGCGTACATAAATTTTTGCATCTTTCTCCAGATCCAGCGGCATATCTGCTTTGTTGCAAGCCAGGAAACCAAGTACAAAAACTCCCGATATAGCAAGCAGTTTCGAAAATCTTTTGCGGTTATCTATTTTATAGCCCAGCCCCAATGCCAATGACAGCAGGGAGAAGACGAAAAAGAGCGAAGTAGAGGATGTGGTGAAACTATAACTTAGCGCAACATCCGAATTACCATCTGGTGCCTGGCTTTTTGCTTCACCTATTTTGGTAAAAGTAACACCATCTGTGGAAGCTTCTATTTCAAAATGACTGCTGTTTGTTTCGGTAAGCGTGCTCCAATCTATTTGTAAATGTCCGTTGTTAAAACTTCCTGAAATGCTTCCAAAATCAACCGGAAGCGGAGTATCGCAAGTAGCATCTTCTCCGTCATCAAGAATCGTCCAGCCTTTGCCGCCGGAAGCAACAGCCATTGTAAGTTCGCCTCTAGAAGCAGCAGCCGGCGGACCATATTTCAGATCCTGTGCGCCAAGTACGAGATTGGACGGCGTGGTTGGTGCTGATGCCCAGCCGTACAGTGTTTTACCATAATTAACGCAATCCAATCCCGACGAAGCCAGCATAAATTGCACGTTGGTAGCGTTGTTCAACTCAAAGTCAGATAAATCCTGATTGAAGGCTGACGCTAAACCGAACATATAGTACATGGTTGTTACGTTAGCCGTATTCCATTCTCCTAAAGGCTGGTTAAATGCCTTACTCGAAGTAAACATTTCACTCATATTTGTTACGTTGCTTACATCCCAATTCCCTATTGGCCGGTTAAAAACATCAGTGCCCAAAAACATAGATGCCATATTAGTTACATTGGAGACATTCCACGAATTTATATTAGACGGCCCTATGAGTTTATCGCATTGAAAGAACATTGATGCCATATCTGTAACATTAGTAAGATCCGGCACATCACCCGCCACAATTGTCAGTAATAAATTTTGACAATTTGAAAAGGCGTCACGCATGCTGGTCCAGGGAACATCTCCCCATTGGAACACATCCAATAACAATAAATTGCTGGTGGTAACGGAAGGCAGCCCGTCCATAAAAAATCTTCTGAGATTGGCAGGTTGCATAGATAGGGTTAGTAATTCTCCGGGATTTAATGATATAACAATTTCTACATTATCCGGAGTTGTCCTGGTAAAACTACCGCTTCCACTACCTCCGCTTCCGCCCATTTTAGTCCAGGAATAGTTAACGGATCCATCTGTCAATGCATTAAAGCTTATGGAGCTTGTTGCTGAAGACCCGGGAGGTAATATCCATGTGGTAATAAAGGGGTCAGATTGTGCGAAGGCTGCAGTTTCACACAGCAACATCAGAAATAATATAATATACTTTGTTCTCTTCATAGTTGTTAGTTTAGCCTTTACATAGGCTATATTTAAACCTTTAACAAGCTGCTTATAGCCCATACACGACATCCTATCCATAGCGGATGAGGCATAAAGCCATCTACTAATAATTACAACAATAAGGTTTGAGGGGGTATTGAAAACTTCCGGCTACCATCCGGGTAAGCAACTAATAATCCATTAAAAGTTAATGGTGATAAATAATAATTCGGATAGGATAGCGAATGAAGTGTTCCTAATAAAGATACCTAATATATCTTCTATATACAAATCAAATAGATAAACAACTGTTTTACAGCGTTGGACGGCCATTAGGCACAGCTTACTTGCCTACTTCAACTTCAGCTGCACCACGTTTTCTATATGCAGCGTGTGAGGAAACATATCAACTGGTTGAATTTTTGTAACCCTGTATTTTTCATCGAGCAATGCCAGATCGCGCGCCTGTGTAGCCGGATTGCAGCTTACATAAACAACGGTTGGCGCCGCCATTTCATTAATTTT
This sequence comes from Paraniabella ginsengisoli, assembly GCF_022513635.1. Classification (GTDB taxonomy): domain Bacteria; phylum Bacteroidota; class Bacteroidia; order Chitinophagales; family Chitinophagaceae; genus Niabella; species Niabella ginsengisoli. Next base: position 167,281 of record NZ_JAKWBL010000004.1, read on the forward strand.
TTGCACTAATTTTTCGTGCATACCGGCGCGTGGCGGATCGGTGATGATTACATCAGGGCGCCGTGTTTTTCAAAAAAATCATCGTCGCAAACCTTAATTACATCGCCAGCATAAAAAAGTGTTTTATCAAGATGATTGAGTGCTGCATTTTCTTTAGCATCTTCAATAGCGGCATCAATCATTTCTACGCCAATGATTTTACCGGCGTTTTCGCTGCAAAAAATACCGATGCTTCCCGTTCCGCAATACAAATCGTACAAAATCTCTTTACCGGTTAGTTCAGCAAAATCGCGGGTGATTTTATAAAGTTCTTCGCCTTGCTTGGTATTGGTTTGAAAGAAAGATTTAGGTCCGATTTTAAACTGATAATTTTCCAACTTCTCAATTACATAACCTTTGCCATAATATGTTACCGGCTCCAGGCCATGCAGGCTGTCATTATGTTTGGTATTGATTGTATAAAGCAGCGATGTGATGTTTGGAAATTGTTGCAATACAAATTGCATCAGCTTTTCAATCTTTTCCATGTCATTCTCGCCCACCATAATATTGGCCATCCATTCGCCGGTTTCGCAAAGGCGCACCTGCATGGTACGCAAAAAACCATGCTGTTCGCGCAGGTTATAAAAGCTTAAGCCATTTTGAAAAGCATATTTTTTGATGGCCAAACGAATATCGTTTGTGGGTTCGCTTTGTAAATGACAGGTTTCTATATCTACAACTTTGCTCCAAAAGCCGCGCCGTGGAAGCCTGCAGCCCCGGCGCCCTCCCGACCTCCCCCAGCGGGGAGGAGATATCGCGTCCGTCACCCTCCCTTCTTTTGATGAGTTCTTTTTGGTAAAAACTCATCTGTACCAAAAGTATATTCTACTTTATTTCTGTATCGGGTTGTTTGTTTTGCGCCTAAGATCGGCTGTATTTCGGGTAGCTCTATTTTTCCAATTCTTTTCAGGTTGTCGTGAACTTGCTTTTGCTTGTATTGCAATTGCAAATTGTAAGGCAGCATTTGCCACTGACAACCGCCGCAGGTTCCAAAATGTTTGCAAAAAGGATCAACACGTTTATCAGAATAGCTATGAAAATGAAAAGGCGTGCCTTCGCCCCAGTCTTTTTTATTTTTAGTAAGCCGCACATCCACCACATCGCCGGGAACAACCTGCTCCACAAAGATCACTTTACCATCTACACGAGCCAGCGAACGGCCTTCGGCGGCATAGTCTTCTATTAATATTTTTTCGAGGGTAATATCTTTTTTCTGCGTGCCAAGTTAAGTGATTGTTTATTTTATTTGGTCAGACCGAGACGGTCAGACCAGTTTTTGTTACATGTACGTACATCGTATAACTTACGTCGTACATAATTGATGAGATATATTCTGCAGTACAAGAGTGCGACGCAACAAAGTTGATAGTAGCACTACAGCTGGCTACATAAAATTACATCCGGTTAATTACATTGGCTACAATGCCCGGTTTGCCAAGCGTGTAATAATGAAGGCCTGGTACGCCATTTTTTTCAGATCGCGACTTTGCTCTAATAACCAATCTTCGCCTACTTTTTCTACGTCTGCATTGTTTTTGCATTTGGATATTTCGTTGGAAAGATCCTGCGGCAAATCGATCGAAAATATTTTAGGAAGAAGAACGGTTAACTGCCTTTTATTGTAAATAGGTTTGAGGCCCGGAACAATGGGCACATTGATGCCGTTTGCCCGGCAAGCTTCTACAAATGCGTAATATTTTGCATTATCAAAAAACATTTGCGTTACAATATAATCAGCACCAGCATCAACCTTTGCTTTTAAGTAGGTAAGATCGGTTTGCATATTAGGCGCTTCAAAATGTTTTTCGGGATAACCCGCTACGCCAATGCAGAAATCGGTTTTGCGGCTGTTAATCAATTCTTCTTCCAGGTACATTCCGTTGTTAAGGTTCATTACCTGTTTTAACAGATCAGATGCGTATAAATGGCCATCTGGCTGTGGAATAAAAGCCGTTTCGTTTTTAGCCGCATCGCCACGAAGCACCAACACATTGTCTATTCCTAAATAATTAAGATTGATAAGCGCATCTTCGGTTTCCATAATGCTAAAGCCGCCGCAGATCAAATGCGGAACCGTGTCAACATTATATTTGTTCATGATCGCCGCACAAATACTTTCTGTACCCGGACGTTTGCGAATGGTTACTTTTTTAAAACTGCCGTCAGGGTTCTTTCGGAATTCGTGCTCGCTACGATGATAAGTAACATTGATATAAGCAGGTTTAAATTCCATCAACGGATCCAAATGATCGTACAATCCATCAATTCCTTTCCCTTTTAACGGTGGAAGAATTTCAAAAGAAATCAGGGTTTCGTTCTTTTCCGCGGCTTTGTTTATATGCTCAATTACTTTCATTCCCATTTTTTGTAGGGTGCAAAATTACGGTTAGCTGTTATAAAATGCGGTATAATTTAACGCAAACTTCGTTTGTTTATTTTCCTCTTATGCGGCGCGTGAGGACATGCGCCATGGCTTGGGCAAGTTGGACGCATGTTGGGATGAAGAATTTTATGTAAGTTTGATATTATGGAAGAACTCATTTTTATAGTTGAAGAGAGCGATGAGGGCGGTTTTATAGCAAAAGGGCTTGGCGTGGCTATTTTTACGCAGGCCGAATCGTGGAACGAGCTTAAAACAGCAGTAGTCGATGCTGTTCACTGCCATTTTGATGATGACCAAAAACGACTTATCCGGCTTCATATTGTGAAAGAAGAAGTGATTGCCGCATGAAAATACCAAGAGATATTAGCGGTAAAGATTTGATAAAATTGCTAAAACCTTACGGTTATATTATTACCAGACAAGCTGGGAGCCATATAAGATTAACCACTGAAAAAGAAGGACAACATCACATTACGATCCCACATCACAATCCCTTAAAGTTAGGTACACCTTCTGCCATTCTTTCAAATATTGCGGAGCATTTTAGCAAACAAAAAGAAGAATTAATCAACGAATTGTTTGGCAAAGATTATTTCATCCCAACAAATCCACTCACTATAAATCCTATATCATAGTTATCTTTGCGGCCTATGCAGGATTTGTTACAGAAAATAGAGGCGTATAAAAACGAAATCAGTTCTTTTAGCGCTACTGATGATAAACAGGTAGAAGATTTCAGAATTAAATGGCTGGGAACCAAAGGCCTGGTAAAAGGCATTATGGGTGAAATGAAGAATGTGCCGAACGAACAAAAGCGTGAGGCTGGCCAGATTTTAAATGAATTTAAACAATTTGCAGAAGCGAAATTTGACGAATTAAAGGACGCTACATCAAATACCGTACAACAAACATCGGATATCGATTTAACCCTACCCGGCGATGAAACGCCGTTAGGCAGCCGCCATCCCATTTCTTTAATGCGCAATCAAATCATTTCTATTTTTCAGCGACTTGGTTTTGCCGTTGCCGAAGGACCGGAAATTGAAGATGACTGGCACAACTTTACTGCGTTGAACATGCCCGAACACCATCCGGCGCGGGATATGCAAGACACTTTTTATGTAGATGCCGGCGAAAACGCTGCTGTTGACTGGTTACTACGCACACACACCAGTAATACGCAGATCCGAGAAATGAAAAAAGGTAAATTGCCCATCAGGGTTATTTGTCCGGGGCGTGTGTATCGCAACGAAACCATTAGCGCACGCAGCCATTGCTTTTTTCACCAGGTGGAAGGTTTGTATATTGACGAGAATGTATCTTTTGCCGACCTGAAACAAACACTATACTTCTTTGTAAAAGAAATGTATGGCCAGGATGTTCGTGTACGTTTCCGACCTTCTTATTTTCCATTTACCGAACCCAGCGCTGAAATGGATGTGAGCTGTTTTATCTGCGGCGGTAAAGGCTGTAATATTTGTAAAAAGACTGGTTGGGTGGAAATTTTAGGTTGCGGTATGATCCATCCAAACGTATTACAAAACAGCGGCATCAACCCGGAAAAATATACCGGCTTTGCATTTGGAATGGGCGTAGAACGCCCAGCCATGCTGAAATACGGCATTAATGATATTCGTTTATTTAGCGAAAACGATGTACGGTTTTTGAAACAGTTTACAAGCGCAGGGTAAAGGGAAAATCATTAGAAGATTATAAAAAGGTGTATGTAAGACGTCTGCATACACCTTTTTACAATACAAATACTTTATCTCAGGTTCGGATTAATATCTTGTTCAGTTTGCGGTATTGGCCACTTTTCGTCGGTGCCTACTCTGAAAGCTTTCGAGGTTACATACCATCTGCTTCGGTTAAGCGGATCGGCATTAGCGGCACCATTTCTGGTAGCAACTGCCTGAGACCCGGGATAAGATGCGCCATAAAATTTACCGTTTAATACCTGCCCTCCAATGCCCCAACGAAGGATATCCCAATATCTGATCCCTTCCAAAGCGAGTTCATTCCTTCTTTCCCGCCTTAATATCAGCCGCAGCGTTGCAGGGTCGATGGCTGTAACCGGCGGCATATTTACGGATGCCCTGGACCTTACTTTATTAATAGTAGCATCTAATAAGGCTTGGTTTATAGCCTCTCCGTTTTCGAGCTTTGCTTCTAAATAGCTTAATAAAACTTCGGCATAACGAATGACGGGGATATCCGTATCTGTATTTGCAACATCACCTGTATATCCTGTATTGAACTTTTTGATGCAGTATCCTGAGCGTGTAGCTTGCAAAGCTCCTGCAGTAAGTCTGTCTTGCGCGGTATTATCATCAGGATTGTTATTATACACCACTCCTTTAAAAGTGTTGCCATTATATAATACTGTGTATTTAAGACGCGGATCTCTGTTCGCTCCCACATCCTGAGCATTATAGCGGGTATCAACATAAGAAAAAGGTGTTCCATCTGCAAACTCAAAAGATTCCACCAGGCTGCCTAATGGATTATGTAAATGATATCCGCCTAATACACGTGGCAGGCAGTGTTGAGTGAATCCATTTGGCGCCAAGTTTTTGAGAAACCTGGATGAGAAAATTAGTTCATTACTCCCTTCGTTAGTTCCATCAAAAAGACTTTCGAAATTTGGATCAATGTTATTATCGCCGTAATCCATAATGGATTTAAATGCCGTAGCAGCCTCGGAATATTTTTTTCAGCCAGCTCTAACCTGCCTAAAAATGCTAATGCTACTTGTTTGCTCGCACGCCCAGCTTCATCGGCAGGTAAATCTTTCCATCTTGGCAATATTGCAGACACTTCCGTTAATTCCTCCCTTACAAATTTTACAATATCGTCCTTTGCTGCTTTAGATACGGTGTTAGCCTCATCAAGCGTTAGAACTTTGGTTACAAGCGGCACTGAGCCCCAATACTGTGACATATAAAAATACTGGCAGGCCCGAATGAAGCGGGCTTCGGCGCCCATTCTCTCAATTTTAGCCGCGTCCATGGGCGTTTTAGCTATATTTTCTAAAAAGTAATTACACCTTGCAATTCTTTGATAGCTTCTTTGCCAATATTCTCTCAGCAACACATTCGACGAGGTTAACGTTCCATTTGTAAGCAAGTTAAATACAGAGTTATCGCCCCTGCGGTCATACGCATTGTCCGTGGCAAACTCAGTAAATAACAATCCATAATAAGACCACCAGTCTGTTGCATTAAATTCAGCTGAATTAGCCATTTGAATATTTCCACGGTACACGCCAGTAAGTGCAATCATCGCATTGGTTTCGCTCGTCCAAAATGTTTCACTTGAAAGTGCACTTAATGGTGTTTTATCTAAATATTTGCGGCAACCTGATCCTCCTATAATAAGAAGTATAGAAACACATGACAGGTATTTATAAAAAGTATTAAACTGATATTTCATTTCAAAGCGTTTAAGAATTAAAAATTAATGTTCAACCCAAAAGTGTAGTTCTTAAGTATCGGATAATACGCTCCGCCTGAGTTAATCTCCGGATCCCAACCTTGAGGGTATCTATTTATTGTAAATAAATTTTCCCCGCTAGCATATACTCTTATACCTTCTAATCCGATTTTCTTTATTATCGTTTTTGGTAAGTTATATCCCAATTGAACTGCTTTAACCCGCATGTAACTGGCATTGAGCATCCAGAAAGAAGACAACCTAGTATTGGCTGTACCGGAATTACTAATAATTTCAAGACGTGGATAAGTTGCGTTCCTGTCGGGGTTTTCAGGGCTCCATCGGCCATCCGCCTGGTAGCGTTGTATGGTACCGCTTACATAAAACGCATATCCCGCGTAATTCGACAATCTTCCCTGCACTTCTGCAACTCCCTGCAGTAATACAGAAAAATCAAATCCTTTATAGCCGCCACCCAGGTTAAGACCATATGTGTATTTGGGAATGGTGCTACCAATGATGGTTCTATCGTAAGTAAGGTCTACCTGACCGTCAGGCACGCCATCGGGGCCCGATATATCTTTATAACGGATATCACCGGGCTTTACAGCAGGGTTGATGCTGGTGGTTTGTGTAGGATAAGCATCTATATCTGCCTGATCAGTAAACAACCCTTCGGCCACGAGGCCATAGAAAGCGCCAAGCGGATACCCGATGAACAAATCATTACCATTCCCCACCAATCCGTTTGGCTGATTTACATTTCCTACGCCAAGATTAAGTACTTCATTATTGATAATGGAAAGATTTCCATCTGCGTGATAACGGAATTCCCCAATGGTATTATTATATGAGGCAGTAAATTCCCATCCCTTATTGCTCAGCGATCCGGAGTTTTGTACGCCAACTGTGAAGCCTAAAACATTGGAAACGCTACCTCCTGGACTTACCAAAATATCATAAGTGTACCGGTCGAAATAAGTAGCCCCAAAAGACAGCTTGCGATTTAATGTTGTCAATTCGATACCAACATCTTTTGTCGTTGTAGATTCCCAACGAATGCTATTATTTACAAGCGTTGTAACGGCCGATCCCGACAATAGACCTCCACCGATCGGATAATTAAAGTTGGGCTGAAATACACTTTGGTAGGGATAGTTTCCTATATTCTGGTTACCGAGCGTTCCATAAGAGGCTTTTATTTTAAGATCGTTAATCCATGGCACGGCGTCTTTAAAAAATTTCTCATTAGAAAGCCGCCAACCAACCGCCACGGCGGAAAGGTTGCATATTTATTGTCAGGATTAAACTTTGAAGATCCATCATGACGAAGCACACCTTCTACCAGATATTTATTTTTGTAGCTATATCGCAGTCGTCCAAAATAAGAATCAAGCGCCCACTCAGTAGCTGTTCCTTTGTTCGTCTGGGTGGCTGCATCACCCGCATCTAACTGTGTCAATTGATTATTTACAAATCCGCCGCGATAGGCTTCCGAAGTATCACTTCGATTTTCCTCAAAAGAGTGGCCGACCAGAATACTGATTTCGTGGTCGCCCAATTTCTTTGTGTATTCTAATAGCTGTTGCAGGGTTTTATAATAATTCGCTCCGTTAATTTGCGTGAGATTTCCTGGACCAACTGTAACCGTTTCATTTAGTCTTTGATTGGCTAAAAAACGTTGAGATGTATAGCCGCCGTAGGTATAGCCGCCAATAACGGAAATCTTCAAGTCTTTTATAATATCCCAGTCTACGCGCATATTAAGCAGTAATTTCCTGTCCTTTGTTTTTAAAAAATGACTCGCTTTGTAAAAAGGATACTGGCGTTCCGGCATTATTATTACCCTGGCCCCAATCTCCATTACTTAGCTCAGCAGGGAAGTAGGAAGGATAACGAATAATCTGTCCGATCAGGGTGACCATATCATTAAAATCTAAAGTGGCAGGTGGCGCGGGCTGATTATCTATGAACTGCATGCCTGCCAACCTTGTAGTAAGCTTTATATTTTTGGCTATTGTATTCACCATGTTCATGCGTACATTATACCGGTTATAATTGTTCTTTTCAACAAGTCCGTTCTGGTATAAATAGCCGAGTGAAAGTTGGTATTGTGTATTAGCGGTCTTGTTTGAAATAGAAAGATTGTGTGCTGTTTGAGAGAAAGATTTTTTAAATAACCTGTCTACATAGTTTATATCGGCATAATTGTCTGGATCACTCCCGTCTCTGAATTTTTGTATTTCCTCGTCTGTATATGTATTGGCTTCCGCTTCATTTATAAGTGTAGCATATTCCCAGGATGGTACTTGTTCGGGATATTCGGTTGCTTGCTGAACACCTACATGTCCGCTGTAATTGATATTCAGCTTACCATTGCCACTGCCACTTTTGGTGGTGACGAGAATAACTCCGTTGGCTGCACGGGCGCCATAAATAGCGGCGGAAGAGGCATCTTTCAAAACAGAAACGGCTTCTACATCATTCGGATTAATTTCATCTAACGAGTTTGCTGGAATACCATCGACTAATATTAAAGCTGAAGGATCACTTCCAAAAGATCCGACACCTCTAACCCGAATATTACCTCCGCTATTACCTGGTTGCCCGGATCGTTGTATAATAGTCACACCCGGCATTTGGCCGGTTAGCGCCTGCGAAAGCTGCGGAACGGGCCTGTTATTGATCTGGTCAGCACCGACCTGCGCCACAGATCCTATCAATTGAGATTTCTTTTGTGTGCCATAACCTACCACCACAACTTCGTCCATCTGTCCATCTACCGCTGCCATGCGCATCATGATACTGCTTCGCTCATTTGCGCCAACAGAAAAGTTTATTAACGAATCCGGATTGTAGCCCACAAAAGTGAAGTATAAATTGTAAGCACGGCCTTCTTTCATCGCGGGTGAAAATGCCCCATTTGCATCCGTAAGAAGATTTGTTGTTTCGTTACTCTGCACATCAACAATCTTTATCGAAGCACCCTGGAGCGGTTCGCCAGATTTTGAAAGTACAAGCCCAGGCACCTGTACCGTTTGTGATAGCCCTTGGAGCCCACAACAAAGAAGCACTACTAAAAGTAAAAAATTAGGCTTTGATTGCATTTAATCGAGGTTTAAATAATTGAATAATTAATAATGTAAGAGAGCCTTAGCACTAGCTTTGGAAAAACTTATTTTCTTAAATTCTCAGAAACTTTTTCTATCGTGATATTGTTCTCTGCTCGGGTGTACTTCAAATCGTATAACTGGCAGAGATGCCTCATAACCATATCAAGCGAATCTTTGTACATAACCTTTCCGGTAAATCTATAGTTCTCAATTTCTGCATCCTTGAATGCAATAGTTATCCCGTATCTTTTTTCAATACGTTTGAATACCTGTGACAACGATTGATCTGAGAAAGAATATTCTGTATTCCCCCAGTTGACTTTTCCATGCCTTACTCCATTCTCTTTAACGACAATTCCCTTGTTGCATACTGAATCAACCGAACCCAACGCCTTCTTATCTGTATGGTCGGGGCCGGAAAGTACCGCTGTTGCACTTTTTAAGTCAATGTGTAATTGCTGTCCTGGCACTAAATAAACTTTTTCATGCTCACTTTTTCTATTGTCTCCACAACCACCCTGCCTTCCACAAGGTTCACATTTATTGTTCCCCGCGTCTTATCTGCATCAACCCAAAATTGAGTACCCAAAGCACTTGTGCTTATCCCATTAGCTTCTACCTTAAAAGGATGCTTCTCGTCATGGGCGACTTCAAAAAGGCTTTCCCTGTTAAAATGATATTCCTGTCTTCGTTAAACTCTTTGCTGAATTCGATAGCGGCTCCGGACATTAGCGAGACTTTTGACCCGTCGGGCAAGCGAACCAAATGAGATCTACCTGTTTTATTCTCAAACCGTTTAATCGGGCGCGATGACTGTGATACAGCAAAAATTTTGTTATCACTGTTAAAATCACCTAATGCGAATTTGCCCGCAAAGAAAACTCCGAGTAATATGGCAGCAGCTAATCCCGCTCTTTTAAAATAAACCTTTCGCCTTTGCACATCAATGTTGCGGGTAACGTTCTGCAACAATTCGTTCTTTTTAACATCTGATAATTCGTTTGTTATTTCCGCTTGCTGCAATGTTTCGTCTGGCAGGTATGCTTTCAACACATCATTATTTTCCTTTAAATAAGAAGCCACTAATTTGGCTTCATCCTCACTGCATTCGTTATTAAAGAAGCGTTGAATCATCACTATTGTGACTTGCTTGTCCATAAATCATTTGGAATTACGCGTGTAATTAAAAAAACCCCCAAACGTTCCAAAAAAATTAAAAAAACAATAGAATTATGGGGATTAATAATTTACGAAGTTGTATTAAGGCTAAACGAACATGGTTTTCCACAGTTTTTACAGAGATGTTCATTTGCGTGGCGATCTCTTTATAGCTGTATCCTTCAAGATGCCTAAGACGAATGGCATTTTGACGCGCGGGTGGCAAGCTTTTAAGAGCGATTTGAAGTTCGGTGTAATCAGGCTGGGGGTTAAAACATATTCTTTCACAATTATTCTCAGCAGCAAGCCGGCGTTTTCTTTCAGTAGCTTCTTTGCGAAGCCAGTCGATAAATACCATACGTGCATTTTGGAAAAGCATTGTCTCCATTAAATGGTTGTCTGAAAGAGAACCACGATATTGCCAAAGTCTGATAAATGTTTGTTGAGTAAGGTCTTCCGCGTCGGTTTCATTGTCTATTCTCTTTCTAAAAAAGAAAAAACACGCGCCGCCCAAAGATTATAGAATTCTTTAAAGGCCGTTTGATCTCCTGCTCGTATGTATTGTTTTAGCTCCAGTTCGTAGATTTCATTTAAACGATCAATAAATTTGTTTATGGCACATTATGTTAACCGTTAACAAATAATTTCTGACAGCATTGAATCTTAAAAATAAACTAAATAAATATTAACTATTGTGCAATCGTTTGTTCAGGTTGCCCAAATGGGGACTCGTAAAAATCTCAGAAAAAGAATGAACGACAAAGTACTTAAATCACTCCCGCTGGAAGATGCGGCGCAAGGCGTTTTCCTGCAAAGCTTTAATTCCATGTACATCTGTTTGATTGCCATGAGCACTTATTTTACCCAATTCACTTTTCCATTTTTCACGTCTTTCGCGTTAGTACCAATCATAATTTCAAACTCCCCGGGCTCCCAATCGTATTTTAAATTGCTGTTATAAAACTTTAAATCTTCCGCAGTAACATTAAAAGTAACCGTTTTGCTTTCTCCCGATTTAATCATCACTTTTTGAAAGCCTTTCAATTCTTTCATAGGACGAGTCACAGAACCCACAACATCCCGAATATATAATTGCACAACCTCTGCTCCGTCATATTTTCCGGTATTGGTAATGGCGATGCTGGCTTTCAGGGTTTGATTTCCTTTCAGTGTTGTATCACTCAGTTTTAAATCGCCGTAGGCAAAAGAAGTATAGCTCAATCCATATCCAAACGGATAAAGCGGCTCATTGCTTACATCGATATAATTGCTTCTAAATTTTTGAAACCATTTTCCTTCTGCCAATGGGCGGCCTGTATTTTTATGTGCATAATAAATCGGTATTTGTCCAACATTTTGAGGAAAGCTCATTGTCAATTTTCCCGAAGGATTTACATCTCCAAACAACACATCCGCAATGGCAGCACCAGCCTCGCTTCCGCCAAACCAAACATTTAAAATAGCCGGAACATTTTCATTTTCCCATGCAAGCGTAAGCGGACGCCCGGTAAACAATACTAACACAACCGGCTTGCCTGTTGCTAATAATTGTTTTAATAATTTTTGTTGCGTTTCAGGAATATTTAAGTCTGTGCGACTGCTGCTTTCGCCGCTAAACTCAGCGGATTCGCCCATTGCAGCGATAATTACATCCGCTTTGGCTGCAATATCTAACGCCTCTTTTGCCAGCTCTTCTTCACTGCGTTGATCTCTGTTTAATGTTTTACCAAACATGGTAGCACGTTCTTCCAAAGCTGCATCAGCCGTAAGGTTTGAACCTTTTGCATACAATACTTCTGCATCGCTTCCTAAAACCTGTTTTAATCCGGTTAATACCGAAATAGATTTATTTTGCTTTGTAGCCACACTCCAAGTGCCGGCCATATTATTGGCGGCATCAGCCAAAGGCCCGATCAATGCTATCTTTCCTGATTTTTTTAATGGCAAAAGCCCTGATTCGTTTTTTAACAACACAAAACTTTGCGCAGCAATTTCCTTGGCAACCTTTCTGTTTGCGTCGGTAAAAATTTCATTCTTTGCCCGGCTTTCATCACAATATTTATAAGGATTTTTAAACAGACCTAATTTATACTTTGCTTCCAACATTCGGCGACAAGCAGCATCAATTTCGGCAACGGTTATCTTTTTTCCTGCAAAGATTTTTTAAGCGTTTTTAAAAATCCTTCGCCTACCATATCCATATCAACACCCGCTTTCAAAGCTAGTGCCGACACTGCTTGCAAGTCGCCCATTCCATGATCGATCATTTCATTGATACCGGTATAATCTGTAACTACAAAGCCATTAAATCCCCATTGTTTGCGCAACACATCGGTTAGCAACCACTTATTGCCCGTTGCAGGAATACCATCTACTTCGTTGAAAGAAGCCATCACACTTCCCACGCCCGCATCAATGGCGGCTTTATATGGCGGAAAATATTCATTGTACATTCTGATATGGCTCATATCAACCGTGTTGTAATCGCGCCCGGCTTCGGCTGCGCCGTACAAAGCATAATGTTTTACACAGGCCAGTATATTATTATTTGATTTTAGGTCTCCCTGATACCCTTTTACCATGGCTTTAGCAATTTGTGAACCCAGATAAGGATCTTCTCCATTACCTTCTGAAACCCTTCCCCAGCGCGGGTCTTTGCTAATGTCCACCATTGGACTAAAAGTCCAGCCAATACCATCGGCACTGGCTTCGATTGCTGCAATGCGTGCCGATTGTTCTACAGCTTTCATATCCCATGTGCAGGACAAACCCAACGGAATAGGGAAAGTAGTTTCGTAGCCATGAATGACATCCATCCCAAATAACATCGGAATTTTCATGCGGCTTTGCTCCATTGCTACTTTCTGAATGGCTTTAATTTTTTCAACTCCTTTGATATTGAAAAGACCGCCAACACGCCCTTCTTTCACATTTTTACCAATGTCAGAATTAGTGGCCGTTCCCGTTGTAAACTCACCCGCGCTCGGTAAATTCAACTGGCCGATTTTTTTCTTCCAGCGTCATTTTTCCCATTAAAGAAGTAATGAAACTGTTCATCGTCGCATCGCTGCGTTGGGCAATGGAAGCTGTTGTTAACAGAAGTATCAACGAAAAAGAAAAGCATAAATATTTTATCATACTGATTGATTTTGGCCTCTCCCCAGCCCCTCTCCGTAGGAGAGGGAGTAGAACCTGATTGTGAAAAAGTCACCACTTTATACGTTTTATGTAGCAAATGACATTAATGAATACTTATTTCTTTAAATATGGCTGCATTGCTTTTTTCCAGATGGCATAGCCTTTGGCATTCATGTGTAAATTATCGTCAACAAATATCTCGCTCATAACACTTCCATCTTTGTTAAGCATTAAAGAATACACATCAATGAACTTTGCATTTTTATCTTTCTTCAAAAATTCTTTTATCAAACCATTTGCTTCTTTATATTTTGATAACAGATGCTTACGGCTGGGGCTGGGTTTCATGGATACATAGGCAAAAGGAATAGCGGATATTTATCCCGAATATATTTATACAAAGTTTTAAATCGAGCCATTACTGTTTCAACAGATGGCGCATCAGAGGAAGCAAAATCATTCTCGCCACAATACATTACGATCTGCCGAGGCGCGTATGGGTATATCACATCATAACGATAGCGAATCAGATCAGGTAATGAAGATCCGCCAAAGCCGCGATTTAAAATTTTATAGCCGGGAAAATACTCGTTCACATCTGTCCATTTGGTAAAGGACGAACTTCCGATAAATAAGATTTGTTTATCAGCCGGAAATGAAGCGCTGTCAAGGGTTTTAAACTTTTGTATATCGTTCCAAAAAGGGAAGGGTTGCTGGGCATAAGCCGCAGATGCGCAGATTAATACAAAAAAAGAAGAAAGGATTTTTTCATTAAATTTTATTTTTAAAGCCGCAGATACGCTGATTATTTTTTAAGAAAACATGAAAATCTAATCTGCGCATCTGCGGCTATCTTTTTATTTTGTTAAACAACTCTTTTATACTCCAGTGACTTTTCATGAAAGTTAAGAATAAGCCCAACCTGCAACTTTGAAATTGCAAGGTAGTTTATTACCTGTGCGTAATGCTCTTCAATGATGCACGATTTACATTTTATTTCTAAAATAATGCAGTTATTGATTACAAAATCTGCAAAAAATTTATGAAGCAAATCATGCCCTTTGTAATTAATTGTATATTCTTTCTCCCGCTCAAATGGAATTTGTTTTTTCCGTAATTCAAATTCAAAAGCATCTTTATACACAATCTCTAAAACCCTTTTCCAAGTATGCGATGAACTTCCATGCCAACACCTATAATTTCATAGGTTTCTTTTTGAAGCGGGTAATCTTCTTTATTAAATAAACGATCCATTCAGCTATGTAAAAAAATTAAAAATAAAATCTGCGCATCTGCGGCCATTTAATCCACTTTTATCACCTTCGTCCTTTCACTCACACCGTTTTCATTTAGTGCCTGAATACAATAATAATAAGGCTTTTGAGAATCCATTGCTTTCATCCAATATTCATTATTGCTATGCACCATGATACTTGTGTACATTTTATCAGGATGTGTACCATAGTAAATATTATAGGCAAAGGCATCATCCGAAGGCCTCCATTTTATAAAAGCACTTCGTTTATCTTTTTCAGTACGTAATACTATAAAATCTTTAACAGCTTCGGGCTTTTGTCCACCACCGTTACCAAAAACACGAAAGCCACTTAATGCAAACTTTCCCGTTGGCATGTGTATATTTTCCAATTTTATAAACCTGGCTTTTACAGGTTTTTTAAGTTGAATATATTCATGAGGTATGTCTGTTTTGTTTGAGCTTTTATCAATCAGCATGTTCCATCTTTTACCATCAACAGAATAATACATTTTATATTGATGAAACTGATTGGTGAATTTCCCTAATTTGCTACTATCCACATCCTGATCTGCATAATTAATCTGAACGGCATTTACTGTTGAGACATTTCCAAGGTCTGTCTGAATCCACTCGCCTTTATCTCCTGTTTTTGCGCTCCAATATGTTTTCATTAATTCATCGACCGCATTATTTGGAACATGCCCGCCCAAGGTTGAAGACACCTGTATCGGTTTGTTATAATTAACCAACATCCAACCTGTAAAATAGGGCGACAATCCATCATCACCGTACCCCGCTTTTACGTTTGGAGATGGGATGTAATGCGGATAATCCCCTAATGTTGTATTACACCACATGGCGTCATTTTCATCAAAACCAGTAGGCCAAATACCTAATCGCCGTTCAAATGTATTCTTTACAGATATTACCGTTGTTGATACATGCCAGTATCTGCTATAATTATCCATGAAAGTGGCGCCATGCCCGGCTCCGCGTACAAAGCCGCCGAGCTTTATGCTTAGCGGATCTGACTGCGATTCGAATGGACCCAGTGGGCCTGAGCCTACAAGCAAACCATCTGCATAGCCACTGAATTCTGTTCCCGGCGCACCATATTGTAAGTAATATTTATCCTTGTATTTAGTCATGTGGCTGCCTTCTATAAACGGATCTAAAAAGGTATTGTCCATGTGCTCGCCAAATCGCTGCCAGCCGAAACGCCACGGCTCTAAAAGATACATTTCTTTTCTTGTACCCTGCGGTTGCATTGTTTTTCTGTCTAGTTCTACGCCATACATAGGAAATTTGTTACTGCTTCCATTATACATATACAAACGCCCGTCATCATCTGTAAAGAAAGAAGGATCCCAACCACCGATATCAAAACTATCGACCAGCGATTTCCATTCATTTTCTTTTGGATTGGTACTCATCCAAATTGTAAAGTCGCGGCTATAGGTTGAGCCAAAAACCAACATTGTGTCTCCAATAATGCCAACACCTGGCGCGCAGAGTTCATCATATATTCCGGCGTTCCAGGGACGGAGAAATTTTTTCGAGATAAACTTCCAGTTCAACATATCATGGCTCCACCAGTAACCCCATTGATTGGTGCTGAATAAATAATAATCGCCTTTATAATTAACAATTACCGGATCGGCGGTAGCGCGATGCCTGCCCCAGGTACTGAAATTAGGAATAGGTGTGTAACCGTAATCTATATTGATGGGATTGCAATAAGTTAACCTCGCCCCTTGCTCGTCTCCTAAAGGCTGAGCGTTCATAATATGGCACAAAAATAAAAAGCTCAATAGTAGCACCGCTGTTGAACGGAGCGTCGCAATTTGGTTGAGATATATTCCTGAAGCTGGCATCATAATAATTATTTTAACCAAGGGCTTTTAAAACCCAATTTTTGTAACCCTGTTTTCACGTCTTTGTCCTTCATAAAAAGATTCCACAGTAATCCTGTTCTAAAATTTTCTATCATCAAAATAGTGATCCCCTGATTAATGGCTAAATAGGAATCGGCATACCATTTCATTGTTATATTATAACTGTCATTGAAACCATATTCGCCAAAAAGCTTGTCACCGAGTTCTTCATAAAAATACCGCAATGCCCGCATTGATTGCCTGGGCGTATAGGGCATACTTGCAAGGGCCGCGGAGCAACATATAGTACCATTGTCTTTTAACGGTGATTGCTCATGGTACCTTTTTTTATAATCGCAGGCTGACAAACCCCAGGAATGCTCGTTGTATCCTTCAAATTTTTGAGGATTATCAACACAATATTTATAGTTGATTGTTGCATGCGCTATATTTTGCCTTCCATAATCTACATAACTATCTTTTAAACCTCTCGGATCTAAACCGGCAAAACCGAAATGCGCGAAAAACAAGGGGCCTGCGTAATCTGGTCCGGCAGGTAACAACGTGTTGTAAAATTTTTTACCATTTTTCAACGCTCCGTTTCGCGCCCAGCCGTTATCATACACTTCTTTCGTAATGCTATATTTTGGCGAAGCTGCAGCTAACACATAAGTGATCAGCGCTTCGTTATACCCTTCTATTTTTAAATTCATCGCCCAATTATGGTTTGGACTCCAGTGCCAATAAAGTGTATTCCGGCCGCGTGTAAACCAATTCCAGTCGATGTTTTCCCAAAGTTCAGTTATAATATTCCTGATTTCTTCTTCTACTTTATTTCTTTTATTAAAATATTGTCGTGCCGTAAGCAGTCCCTGAAAAAGGAAGGATGTTTCTACAATATCTGCGCCATCGTCTTTTTTACTGAACGAAATACATTTGCCGGAACTACCATCTACCCAATGAGAAAAAGCACCGTGATGCTTTTCTGCTTTTTTAAAAAAGAAAGTATTTGCGATATGCGGCCAACCGCATCTTTGCGCCTGATCCACGTACGTTCTACAGCCACAATGGTGGCCATGATTCCAAACCCAGAGCCTCCTGTTGTTACTACATCACTGAAGTTTTCTCTGTTACGTTCGCGAGCCATACCTGAAATCGGTTCGGCATAGTCCCAAAAATAATTAAAGGTTTGTCGCTGTACTAACTCCAGCAACGCGTCATCTGACAATGATTTCTTTTTACGCTTTAAATTTTTTTATTGATAATACTCACTTGTAAATCCGAGCTTTTTTAAACCACTTTGAATTTCCGGACAGCTCATGAAAAGTTTCCAGAGCAAGCCGGTTCGATAATTCTCTATCATTACAACAATCGGGCCCTGATCTATTGCCAAATGCGATTGGGCGTACCAGTTTTTTGTTTCGTTAAATGCATCGACAAATCCATATTCACTCCAAATTTTATCGCCTAAATCAATATAAAAATGTCTTAATGTTTTCATTGATTTATCTGGTGTGTAAGGAAAGGCTGACAACGCTGCTGTTGGCGTAATAGTTCCATGATCGTTGGTTGGAGAATGTGCATCATAACCATTGTAAGTATCGCTGGCTGTAAGTCCCCAGCAGTTTTCGCCATATCCTTTAAATGCCTTGGGATTGTCAACACAATAAGCATAATTAATTAAAGTGTGATTTTGATTCTGCTTCCAATAATCTGCATATTGATCTTTTAAACCTTTTGGGCTTAGGCCCAGAAAAGAATAATGCGAGAAGAATAACGGCCCACCATAATCAAAACCTAAAGGCAACTCGTAGTTATAAAATGTTTTTCCATTTTTAAAAAAATTACTTTGTGCCCAACCGCGATGATAAACTTTAGTATCTACGGGGTAATTATCTGATGAAGCGGCTAACACATAAGTGATCAAACATTCGTTAAATCCACGTAGCGGGAAGTTCATCGCCCAGCCATTATTGGGGCTCCAATGCCAATACAACACTTCGCGCCCTTCTCGTGTAAACCAATCCCATTCTATATCATTCCATAAACCGTTGATGCGGCCACGTAATTGTCTTTCTAAATCGTTATCTCCATTAAAATATTGACGGGCACAAAGTAATCCCTGAAAAAGAAATGCTGATTCAACCAAATCTGCGCCATCATCTTTTCTACTAAAAGGAATGGTTTTTCCGGTTTCTCCATTGAGCCAATGCGGGAATACGCCATGATAAGCATCGGCCTTGTATAAAAACTTTACCATCTTCAATAAAAATCTGGCAGCAGTATCTCTTTCTATCCAACCGCGGTTAACACCTGCGATAATGGCCATAATGCCAAAGCCAGTGCCACCAGTTGTTACTACTTCATTTCCGTAATTGAAAGATTGATTGCTACGCTCGCGCGCCAGTCCGCTAACGGGGTGCGCAAAATCCCAGAAATAACGGATTGTTTGTTTTTGCACTAAATCGACCAAGGCAGAATCAGAAATATTTTTGTCGATTTTGAGGGAATAGGGAATGGCATGTGACTTAGTAGCCGTCTTTTGCGAAAACCCACTATAACTAATTGTTATGAATATGGCGATTACAACAGTTTTAAACATTTGTTCGAAATTTAAATTTACAATCCTGGTCCACTAAATCCCAATTTCTTTAACCCGGTTTTCACTTCTGGTGCGCTCATAAATAGATCCCAAATTAACTTTGTTCTATAGTTTTCTATCATCACAATAATTGGTCCCTGATCAATAGCCAGATGAGAATTGGCGAACCATGCTCCGTTGTTTTTCATGACATCTAATGAGAAAGCATCAACAAAGCCATATTCCTTAAACAATTTATCTCCCAAAACATAGTAATAAAAATGCAAGGCCGCCATTGACTCGTTTGGAGTATAGGGAATGGAAGATATAGCAGCCGTTGGCGCAATAAATCCCTGGTCATTCGTTGGAGAACTTGCCGTATAACCTCCTTTTATATCACTTGCTGTTAATCCCCATACAGAATCGCTGTAGCCAAAATAGTTTTTTGGATTGTCTTTGGAATACTCATAATTAATAAGCGTGTGATTTTTTGTTTGCGTTTGATAATTGGCATAAGTATCGCTCAATCCATTGGGATTAATCCCCATAAATGAATAATGCTCAAAAAATAATGGCCCTCCTAAGGTTTCTCCCAGAGGCAGCGGATATTTATAATAAGAATCTTCATTTTTTATTCCCCGTTTCTTGCAAAGCCAATATCGTATGCTGTTTTAGGAATAGAATGTGTCGTTGACGATGCCCCTAAAACATAGGTAACCAAACATTCATTCCACCCCTGTATTTTAAGGTTTATAGCCCAGCTTGCGGTTGGACTCCAATGCCAGTACAATACATCCTGGTTGTTTTGCCTGAACCAATTCCATTCAACTGCATTCCATAAACTATTAATATCCTTTATCAACGAAACTTCTGCCGCATCAGTACTATTAAAATATTGCCGTGCGGTCAACAACCCCATCATGAGAAAAGATGTTTCCACAAGATCAGCGCCATTGTCATTCTGGCTAAACGGTATTACTTCTCCTGTGCTTCCATTAAGCCAATGTGGAAAAGCCCCATGAAATTTCTGCGCTTTATTTTTAAGAAAGCTTACAATAGTTTGCATACGATTTAAACCTTGTGCTTTTGTTATAAATCCGCGATCAATGCCAACAACTATAGCCATGATTCCAAAGCCGGAACCTCCTGAAGTAACTGTTTCGGGAGTGGCATTACTTCTTTCTCTCGCTAATCCCGAAACGGGATGTCCGTAATCCCAAAAGTATTTAAAGGTTCGTTTCTGAATGGTATCCAATAATGCCGCATCGCTAAGCGCGGGAAATTTTCTCGAAGAATCGATTGATGTTGCAAAAGCAATATCCTGACCAGCCTGTAGAGAGGCGTTACTACTAGCCAACAACCCAGGTAGCATCTGTATTTTATATTGCGATAGGTGTTGTAATGAAGATGCTGGCTTTATTGATACCACACTATCATTTCTTTCGAAATTGTAGCTTGCATTTACTTTGCCGCCCGAAAGATCGCTGATTAAAATTTTTTCAGACGCTGAAGATCGATTTACAGGCATCGAAAAACGAATCTTTATTTCTGGCTGAACATGGATGTCTATAAACGGCTGAATCGATTTTCCATTTAATGTGGCTGAGACATAAGTAAGAGTTCCCGGCTTTTCATCTACAGGTGCAGGCGTTACATCCGATTTTTTGTTGCACGCAACTAAAAGTAATAGGATCGTAAGTCTTTCAAGATAATTCACGCGATTTATACTCCTTATAAACTTTCAATTTCTGAAAGTCTTATTTACTTAAAGCTAAAGAATTTAATATTACTGCCCTCTGCGCTCAAGAATAGCAATTGCGGACACTTCTATCGGACTCAAGGATTTATTAAATATTCTTACCTCATCCAATTTTCCTGAAAGATAACCAGCCCAACCTTCACCTGATGAACCAGTAGTACTACTCGGCACCGTCATAAAATGAAGCGCGCCAAAAACGATAGGCCCAACATTCGAAAACTGTGGCTGAGTTGGAACGGGTGTACCAGTTTTTGTTGCTGCTAATGAACCGTTCACGTAAGAACGCACTACACCTGCCTCATCATAAGTAATAATATAATTCGTCCAGTTGTCAAATGCCCCTGATACATCCTGGATTCCATTATCGGCCTGATAATTAGCGGGGGTATTATTATTATTTCTAAATATGGTTTTAAAACGTGCAACGCCAGCCGGGCCATTGTCTAAAAAAATATTAACATTTGCCCAAAATTCTGCTGTATGCCCTATACTTACTAAACCTGTGGCCCCAACATTTGGGGCTGTATTAACCCATAAACTAATGGAGTACGCTTTTAAATTTTTGATCGCATCAGAAGCAACAGCCGTAGCATACGCTTTATTAGCCGGAGCCGCACCAGTAAGAGCCTGGCCTTTTATTCCTTCAGAAAAGGACATGCCGCTATTCGTGCCTACAGCGCCGCTTACACTATCGTTCATATTTCCATTAAAACTCCAGTATGCTACCAGGTTTGAAGCAGCAACCTGGCTGGCTGCTGTATAGCCGCCAGCAACTGGCGGCACGTCTCCAGGAGGAAAATCATCGCTCCTGTTTACTTTTGTACAGGAAGCTGATATGAATAGTATGCTTACCAGTCCTGAAAATATTTTTAAATGATTCGCTTTCATATTTATTAAGTTTCTTAATAATTAGGATTTTGTTTTAACAAGCCATTGCTAAAATCAATTTGAATCTGTGGTATAGGAAACAACTCATGCTTACCAGCGACAAAGGGTTTTCCAGCAGCCTGCATTACCGTTGCTGCCTGGCCAGTACGCACAAGATCAAAGAAACGATCGGCTTCCATTGCCAGCTCTACCCTTCTTTCTTTCCATATATTTGCCACTGTAGCAGGCGTGGTTCCAAGACCGGCGCGAGCCCTTACTTCTGTCAATGGAGTCAACGCATCACCACCTACATGAGTAGCCGCTTCTGCGTTGATCAATAAAACCTCTGCATATCTTATCAATCTTATATTTTTCGGTCTGTTATCTTTATCAGTTAGTAAACCATTGCAAGATAAACTTTCAGCAAAGGGGCTGTGGTAAGCTTTGTAATTGTACCTGTCGCTAACAACGTCGGGTTTAGCAGGAATGGTAAATCCATCCCAGAGGACAGTAGGTGAATTGCTCGTGAATATAATCGTTGCTGCTCTTCGCGCATCATCAGGCTCATACGCAGCCGCCAGGTTTGCGGAAGGAGTATTTAAGCCAAATCCCAAATCGCCTCCATTCCATAATTGGCCATTGACTGTTTGATTAGGAAAGGAACCTCTTGGTGCCTGAAAATTGCTATAATTTTTACTAATAGCATTGCAGCTTCCATCTGTAGCTCTGTTGGGGCCTGTTTGTACTTCAAAAATGGATTCAACAT
Source organism: Paraniabella ginsengisoli (assembly GCF_022513635.1). Classification (GTDB taxonomy): domain Bacteria; phylum Bacteroidota; class Bacteroidia; order Chitinophagales; family Chitinophagaceae; genus Niabella; species Niabella ginsengisoli. The sequence goes on from NZ_JAKWBL010000004.1 coordinate 189,652, forward strand.
TATTTACACCCCCTTCCTCTTTCGAAGCAGCATTTTCCCTGAATACTTTAGCATAATCGGTAGCAAGGTCATATTTATTTGAACTGATGACAGCCAAGGACATATCGTAAGCGCCCTGCCAGTTTTGCTGATACAAATACACTTTTGATAGTAATCCTTGGGCAGCTCCTTTCGTTGCTCTTCCTGTTGATATTACGGGGCTCTCTTTTTCAGGAAGATTGTCAACACCATAAGTGAGGTCCTCAACGATCTGAGCATATATTTCCTCTGCAGTGGCTCTTGTCTGGTTTTCTGGATTGTTTTGTTCGGCAGGAGGAATAACTTTTATTATTTTAGGAACGCCACCAAAAATTCTTACCAAATTAAAGTAATAATATCCTCTCAAAAATCTTACCTCTGCAATTAGCCTCTTTTTAACTGTCTCGTCATAGGTTCCAGCTTCCAATACACCCAATGCTTCGTTAATGCGGCCAATAGAGCTGTAATATTCCCTCCAGACATCATTGAATATTCCAGTATTAGAATTGTGTGTGAAGTTATCTACAAAAACCCCATCAAATCCCGGATCAGATTCCACAGAACCCTTATCACTATCATCAGAAGTAACATCGCCAAGTATCACCAGCTTTAAGCCAACCGTGCCCTGCAAATAAAGCGTATTATAAGCGCCGGCAACAAGCTTGTCGGCTGCGGCAGGATCGATTAATGCTTGGATTCTGGTAAGACTTCCCTGGGGCGGTACATCTAAAAACCCTCTTTTGCAGCCCGTAAGAATTACTATTGCAGAAAGCAGTATTATTATATTTTTATAACTTTTCGTCTTCATTGTCGGTTTTTTTGAATGTTAGAAACTTAAGTTTAATCCAAGTACATAAGTCCGTACCGAAGGATAAGTATTCAAATCGACGCCTTGTGCCAGTGACGCATTTCTTGGATTACCTGGATCAACCGTTAAAATTTCCGGTGTGAACCCGCTATAAGGTGTAATTGTAAATAAATTCTGGGCTGATAAGTAAAAACGGCAATTAGATACTTTTGCCCTTTCCAGCCACGACGATTTCACCGTATAGCCCACCGTTAGATTGTTCAGACGGAAAAAATCTCCGCTCTCAACAAAATAAGTGGATGCAGGAAGAGCAGAAGCATTGGCTCGTGGCACATTAGTATTTGGATTATTGGGGGTCCATCTGTTTTTTGCAACGGAAGCCTCAACATTATCTGTTAGCTGATTGGCTCCACGAGCAGCCTTTTTACCATTGTAGATCTTAGCTCCGGCGAGGCCAAAAGAACCAAAACTTAAGTCAATATTTTTATACGATACATTTCCATTAAGACCATAAGTCACTTTGGGTTGATAAGAACCGGAAAATGCCCTGTCAAAATCATTAATAACTCCATCCGGAGTACCCTCCGGCCCACTTAAATCCAGATAAATCAAATCCCCTGCTCTTGCATTTGGTTGTGCAGATGCATCAATTTCTGCCTGGTTTTGAAAAATTCCTGCAGCCTGTAATACATAGTAGCTTGCAATAGGACGATCATTGTCTGTTCGGGTAGAAAAATAGTTGTGAACGGCTCCTCCTGCAAGGGGCTGGCCACCGTTAAGCTCTTCAATATTGTTTTTATTGTACGCTACATTACCATTTAATGAATAAGTCCAGTCCGCTCCAATTTTGTCATTCCAGTTAAGGCTTAATTCAATCCCTTTATTAGATATGGTTGTGGCATTAGTAATGTATCTGCTATCAGCATCAAACACCACGCCTGAAAGACCTATATCAATAAGTGCATTGTCCGTTTTCTTATCATAAAGATCAATAGTTCCACTTAATTTATTTTTGAGTATCGCAAAGTCCAACCCTATATTAATCTCTTTAGTAATTTCCCATCTTATATTAGGATCAAATGCTTTGTCAAAAGTAATTCCTTGAATAGCCGATGGGCTTCCGGAAGGAAAATAATACGGTAAATTTTGCGTGGCGACAGAAAGGAATTCATTGGATGATATATTGTCATTACCCTTGGCGCCATACCCCAATCGAAGTTTCAGAAGATCAAAAGCCTGCTGATTTTCCATAAAGGCTTCTTCCGTTATCGTCCACCCAATTGCTGCTGAAGGGAAATAGCCATAACGCTGACCGCTTCCGAATTTTGAAGAACCGTCTGCTCTGAAAGTTGCTGTAACCAAATATCTTGAGTCAAAACCATAATTAATTCTTCCGAGATAAGAAAGCCGCGTTCTCAGATCGCCTGTATTTACTACGGTTTGGCTGCCCGCCGTACCGGCATCTAAATACCACTGATCCATATTTTGAGGAACATTCAGTGCTGTGCCATTAAAATTATTGGCTTTAAACTTTTCTGCAACAAACCCTGCAAGTACCGTTAGGTTATGCTTATCGAAAGTTTTAGCATAGGTTGCCGTATTATCCCATATCAGCGTAGAAAAATCATTCTTTTCTACAGTAAGTGTGCTTGCAGTGCGCGATTGGTTACCCCCATTTTCAAGGAAAGTAGAAGTGTCACTTAAATAGGGATAGCTATACCCTGTTTTTTTGAAGTAGTTTAGATCGAAGTTTAATGCAGACCTTATAGTAAGATCTTTAATAGGTTTCAGATCTATCCCAAAATTTCCCTGGATCCTGTTCGTAATAACATTACTGTAGTTTTTATCTATTGACAACAAAGGATTGGAAACATTTCCTGCTAAAGAAGTGTTGCCATATTTATCCCCGATTTTTGAAGCTACATAAGGGGAGGCTCGGTACGCATTGCTGAAAGCATCAAAAACAGGTTCGTTAGCGTCGCCTCTTGTGTACGAAATTTGTGAATTGAATTTAATCCATTTATTCAGCGTGTATTCATTATTAGACCTGAGGGTAAATCTTTCAAATTTATTTCCCTTTTGAATACCTTCATCAGCCAGGTAACCACCGCTCATAAAAAATAGAAATCTTTCGTTACCGCCAGACATGGAAAGATTATGAGATTGCTGATATGCTTTTTGTAAAATTGCATCATACCAATCTGTATTATTTCCAACTAGCTTTGCAGGATCAATCAGATTAGCACCGCTACCATAATAATTACTTGCTTCATTTAAATACCCAGCATACTGTTGCTCTCCTGCCATGTCCACCAGGTTTGTGGCCTCTTTTACTGCAACACTTCCAGAATAATTAAAGGTCGTTTTTCCCGATCTTCCTTTTTTCGTCGTAATAATGATTACACCATTTGCTCCTCTTACACCATAAATGGCGCTGGTACTGGCATCTTTTAAGATATCCATTGTTAGGATATCCGCATTGTTAATATTTCTTATATCATCGGTAAGAACCCCATCCACAACATATAAAGGGTTAACTCCAGCCAAAACGGATCCTGTACCACGAAGACGCACACTGGGATTAGCATTCGGCTCGCCCGAACCAATCACTTGCACACCGGCAACTTTTCCTTGTAATGCCTGTGTTGCTGTTTGCACCGGCTGCTTTGCAAGCTCGTCACCTTTTACAGAAGCTACAGATCCTGTCAAGTCCCTCTTTCTCGCCGTTCCATACCCAATCACAACCACTTGCTCCAGGCTTTGTGACGAAGTGACCATTACAATAGCCAGTTCTGTTTGGCCATTTAGCGCTTCTTCTTTTTCAGTATATCCAACTGAAGAAAAAACCAGCACCGAATTAACGTCTGGAACGCGAAGGGTAAAGTTTCCCGAAGAGTCGGTGGCCGTACCTATTGAAGTGCCTTTTACCTGAACGGTTACATTGGGAATGGCTGAGCCAGCATCACTCATTACACTTCCCTTTACTTCTGTTTGAGCAAACCCCGCGTTACAAAATAGTAATGAGGAAATGAGGGTGACAAATACGCACAGATACTTTGTGCCATTTTTGAGAGGACGGCTCCTCTTGAATTGCAAGCATCTCATTTAAGACAAGTTTAATTAATAATGAATACTGTTTTCAAATAATAGGGTAACAAAAATTTTCACAAACATTCGTTAGTTAAGGTAAAGTTAATGTGTTTTTAACACATAGTGAAAATTTTGAAAAAATATTTTATTGAAAGCTATTCGGCTTTTGTTCAAGCCAATTCGTATATGCCAGGCTTCCCAATCTTAAACGTAATGGAACTTTAGTTGCTTTCTCTAGTTTTTGTTCTCCAATACACATAACACCTAATTTTAAAGAAGATGTTACTAACTGGATTTTAAAAGGGGCGTAGTTGAAATTTTGAACAATGCTCGGCGCAAATAGTGAAGAGAAGTTTTCCGGAAAGATTCCTGAAAACTACAGGCAGAATCTTTTTTAGATACGGTTTGTGCTAATAAACTGCACACACCCAAAAATATACAGCAATAAATCAATAATAAAAAATATTTCATGCACTTCAATATTTATACCTTTGTAAAGTTAGGCTCGATTTTTGAGAACAAAATTTTTATACGGTGGCTCTAGGTCAATCATTACAACACAAACTTTTACAAAAACTTTCCCCACAGCAAATTCAATTAATGAAATTGCTTCAGGTTCCTACTGCAAATTTAGAGGAAAGAATTAAAGAAGAGTTGGAAGCAAATCCGGCACTCGAAGAAGAAGCCGGCAATGAAGAAGATCCTTATGCTGATGAGTTTAGCAATACAGACGAAGCAGATACTTACGAAGAGCAGGACGGCAGTGCGGATGACTATGATAATATTGATGTTACAGAATATCTGCATGACGATGACGGCGAAATTGCAGAATACAAAACAAGAGATGATAATTACGCCGATGATGATGAAAACCGACAACTCCCGATAAAAACAGAAGTCTCTTTTTATGACCTAATGGTAACCCAGTTGGGCTTGCTATCTATAAGCGACAAAGAGAGAAAAATTGCAGAGCACATTATTGGCAGTATTGATGAAGACGGTTATTTGCGCAGAGACACACCAGCGCTGGTAGATGATCTGGCGTTCAGACAAAACATTGATACATCTGTAGAAGAAGTAGACAGCATCATCTCAAAGATCCAGCAGTTTGACCCACCAGGTATAGGCGCAAGAGACTTAACAGAGTGCCTCCTGCTTCAGTTAAGAAGACAGCAGCAGGAAGGGAAAGATGTAGATATTGCTATTCTTGCTATTGAAAAATATTTTGACGAGTTTACAAAAAACATTACGAAAAAATTCAACGCGGGCTTGGACTTGGCGATGAAGAGTTGAAAGAAGTAATGCAGCAGATCATACGGCTTAATCCAAAGCCAGGCGGTAATATCGGCTCCGTAAATAAAGCAGAAAGCTATGTAGTACCCGATTTTTTTATACTTAACAATAACAGCAAGCTTGAGCTTACTCTTAATAGCCGCAATGCCCCAGAATTACGCATCAGCGAAGGTTATAAAGACATGATGAAGGAATACAGCCGCGGCACTAAAAAAGATAAACAACAAAAAGAAGCGGTACTATTTATCAAGCAAAAAATAGATGCCGCTAAATGGTTTATCGATGCCATCAAGCAACGGCAACACACGCTGCTTGATACGATGAGCGCCATCATGGATCACCAGGAAGAATTTTTCATGACCGGTGACGAAACCTCGCTAAAACCAATGATCTTAAAAGACATTGCAGAAAAAACCCATCTCGATATTTCCACTGTAAGCCGTGTAGCCAATAGCAAATTTGTACAAACCGAGTTTGGCACATACAGGCTTAAATTCTTTTTCAGCGAGTCGTTAAGCACCGATAGCGGTGAAGAAGTTTCTACACGTGAAGTAAAAAAGATATTGAGCGACATGATTGAATCAGAAAGCAAAAGACATCCGCTGAGCGATGAAAAGCTTACAGAACTATTACAAGAAAAAGGCTACAACATTGCACGCAGAACAGTAGCTAAATATCGCGAACAACTAAATATTCCAGTAGCAAGATTGCGTAAAGAGTTGGTGTGAGGAGAAGTTGACAGATGACAGTTGATAGATATTCGATAATGCTATTATTGAACAAGCAGTAAATATCTGGCATCAGCATTGCTACGCTCAGTTTATCGTCCTGATTATATGGCATCCTATATAAACATCGTAATCCAACCAAATCAACATTGATCCATCGTTCAACTATTATTCAACCAGCATTAACTACATTTGCGGCCGTAACTACAAATCTCAAATTAAACTTCAAATAAATTATGTCTGTTATTGTAGTCGGCTCCATGGCCTTTGATGATATTGAAACTCCCTTTGGGAAGTCAGATAAAATTATTGGCGGTGCCGCCGCCATATTGCTTATGCTGCTGCCAACTTTACGAAGCCTATAAAACAGGTATCTGTTGTTGGTTATGATTTCCCTGACGAAGAATTAGAAGAACTGCGCAAACGCGGTGTAGAAACAGAAGCAGTAGAAATAGTTCCGGACAGAAAGTCTTTTTTTGGGCAGGAAAATATCATTTAGATATGAATACCCGCGATACGCTGGTGACAGAACTCAATGTATTAGGCGATTTTAAACCTGTAGTTCCGGAAAGCTACCAGGGCGCAGAATTTCTAATGTTAGGAAATTTGGCTCCTACAGTGCAATTAAGCGTGATTAGCCAACTTACCAAAAGACCGAAGCTGATTGTATTAGACACTATGAATTTTTGGATGGATGTGGCCTTACCTGAATTGGAAGAAGTGATCAGCAAGATTGATGTATTGCTGGTTAACGACAGCGAAGCGCGCCAGCTTACTGCCGAATTCTCTTTAGTAAAAGCGGCTAAAAAATATTGACCATGGGGCCCAAATATCTGATCATAAAAAAGGGAGAACATGGTGCACTTTTATTTCACGAAGACAAAGTATTCGTAGCGCCTGCGCTCCCGCTGGAGGAAGTGTTTGATCCCACCGGCGCCGGCGATACCTTTGCCGGAGGCTTTATTGGTTATCTTGCCAAAACCGGTGATATAACTTTCGAAAACATGAAAACCGCCATCATTGTTGGTAGCGCGTTAGCAAGTTTTTGTGTAGAAAAATTTGGCACCACACGTTTAAAAGAAATAACCAAAGAAGATATTAACAAGCGTGTTCAGCAGTTTAGAGAGTTAACTAATTATCAGACAGAATTATAAATGCTTCTGCAATAAAAGTTTAAAAGGTTCGCTGTTATGGCGGACCTTTTTCATTTCGGTAAGCTTCCTTTATATATCGGTAAAAAGGCTCTTTAACATACAACGCTTGCATAAAATTTGTTATCTTAAAGAAAACAAATTTTAAGAAATGACAAATACTCAAAAATCACCATCGCTATTATTTTGCATTATAATGGATGCCATCGGTTATCTGTCTTTTGCTATTCCTGGGATTGGTGAATTTTCCGATGTAATTTGGGCACCCATATCAGCCATCATTTTTGCGAAAACTTTTGGAGGTGCTAAAGGTGTGTTCGGTGGTATTTTTAATTTTATTGAAGAAGCGATGCCGGGGTTAGATGTAATTCCATCATTTACTGTAATGTGGTTGTTAACTAACAAGGTTGGCGCTTTTGGGAAAACAAATAATAACACAATAATTGTAAATAGCAGGTAAGGCTATTTCGCTAAAAAAATGGAATAATAATTACTATATTTGTGATATTATAATTCTAAAATAATGACAAATGTAATTACTCAATATAAGTTCCTTTTGAATTCCGTGCCTGAACTTATTAATATATCAGGATATAAAAATGATTATATAGCCCAAAAGCTCCAAATGCGACCCGCATATTTTTCTGCCAAAAAGCAAAAAGGGAATTGGACAATAGAAGAAGTGGAAAAAATATTAAGCACTATTTCTAACAAAGATGTGCAAGACTATCTTGATAAAACCTTTATTAAAGATTGTTTTATTGGCGATACAATAAGCAGCGAAATGTTTGAAAAGAAAATGGGGTGGAAATAGAAATAAAACAATTATTTTTTGACAGCTTTGTATTTTGTCCCGAACATTTTCAAGCTCAATTCCGCAAAACATATCAACAGCTGAAAATTGTTGATCATCCGCTTGAAGTAAAGAATATTGAATTTGTATCGAAAGGATATTACAAAATACATATTTACAACAGTCGCATTGCTTTAAAAATTGAATCAGGAAAATCCATCATCGGGCAGTTTTTATATAACGAATTTTATGGCGTTGAGTGATGTTGAGCTATATTCCACAAATTAAGTGAGTGACACAACACCGATGCCACATATTCTGAAGCTGGTACAAAAAATATTTTGTCGAAATAAAATCTCGCTCTACCTTTGCGTCCCAATGACAATAAAGAAACATACAAAGATTAAGAAACATCCGTAACGGAAGGTTGTAGTTTTTGTGTGTGAAACATAAATTTTTTAACAGGCCTTCCGTAAAAACGGAAGGCTTTTTTATAACCTCACCCCAACTCGCACCTGAGGCAGAGAAGGGAACTAAAAGAAAAATAAAAAAGAATGAAAGTTGCAGTAGTAGGCGCCACTGGTCTTGTAGGCACTAAAATGTTGCAGATACTGGCCGAAAGAAATTTTCCGGTTACAGAACTTTTGCCTGTTGCGTCTGAAAGAAGCGTTGGTAAAGAAGTGGAATTCAAAGGAAAAAAATATAAAGTGGTGAGCATGGCCGATGCTATTGCTGCTAAGCCTGCTGTAGCTTTATTTTCTGCCGGGGGCGGTACTTCTACCGAATGGGCGCCACAATTTGCAGCAGCCGGCATTACGGTTGTTGATAATTCATCGGCCTGGAGAATGGACCCGGCAAAACCTTTGGTTGTTCCTGAAATAAATGCAGATGTTTTAACGACGAACGATAAAATTATAGCTAATCCGAATTGCTCTACTATTCAAATGGTGGTGGCTTTAGCTCCATTGCACAAAGCCTATAAAATAAAAAGAGTGGTGGTTTCTACTTATCAAAGTGTAACCGGTACCGGCGTTAAAGCAGTTGACCAATTGATGGGCGAAAGGAATAAATCAGCTGAATATCCGATGGCGTATAAATACCCAATCGACCTGAATGTGATTCCGCAAATTGATGTGTTTACAGACAATGGTTACACCAAAGAAGAAATGAAAATGGTGAATGAAACCAAAAAAATAATGCGCGATGATAATATTAAAGTGACTGCAACCACGGTTCGTATTCCGGTAATGGGCGGCCATAGCGAAAGCGTAAATATTGAATTTGAAAATGAATTTGAATTGGCTGAAGTGAGAACTCTTTTAGAAAACGCGCCTGGCATTTTGGTAGTCGACGATTTGGCAAATGCACAATATCCGATGCCAATGGATGCGCACGAAAAAGACGAAGTGTTTGTGGGTCGTATCCGCAGGGATGAAACACAGGACAAAACCTTAAATATGTGGATTGTTAGCGACAATCTTCGCAAAGGCGCTGCAACTAATGCTGTGCAGATTGCCGAATATTTGGTTGCGAATAATTTGGTATAACTTTTTTTGCCACGAATGCACGAATATCAGGTTCTTTATTCGTGAATTCGTGGCATTTTATTTCCGTGAGTACCTGTCTAAATTCGTAAATTGCAAATATGGATAACATTTTAAACGAGCCTGCACCAGTCTATCAAAAATCTCATTATACGGTTGCAGAATATCTCGAAATGGAAAAAGCTTCAGACGAAAAGCATGAGTTTTTTAATGGAGAAGTTTTTGCTATGGCTGGCGCGGGACGAAGGCATAATGTTATTTCCTCCAAATTAATGGGAGAGTTATACATCCGATTAAAGGATTCGGACTGCCTGCCTTTTGGCAGCGATTTACGCCTCCATATTCCCGAAAATACTTTATTCACTTATCCTGATATTTCAATTATTTGCGGTGATATAACGCCTTCAAACGAAGATGAAGACACCGCTATACTTCCAGTTGTATTGATAGAAATTCTATCGCCTTCCACAAAAAACTATGACCGCGGAGGAAAGTTTAAACTGTACAGAGATATTCCTTCGCTGAAAGAATACCTGCTTGTTGATTCGGAATCGGTAAATATTGAGGCTTTCAGATTAAATGCCAGCGAGCATTGGGAACTGGAAGAATATAAAACATTGAACAGCTCTTTAAACATAAAAGCGCTTGACATATCTATCGGCCTAACCGAAATATATAACGGTACCGGGTTATCAGCTTAAAAACCTTCTATTATCTCTTCGGCATGTTGCTTGCTTTTGGGTTTTAAAAAGATCTTTTTGATGGCTCCTTTTTCATCAATTAAAAAAGTAGTACGGTACACACCCATGTACTTATGGCCAAACATTTGCTTTTCGCCCCAAACACCATACTTCTCTAATATTTTATGGTTCGTATCCGCAATTAATGGAAAAGGCAATGCATTTCTTTCTATAAATCTTTTATGCTTCGCCATATCATCCGGGCTAATACCGATAATCTGAATTCCATTTTTTTGAAGTAATGAAAAATTATCCCGCAGATTACAGGCCTGTACAGTACAGGTGGGTGTTAGATCTTGAGGATAAAAATACAACGCTATCTTCCTGCCCTTAAATTGTGATAGTGAAATTTTATTGCCGTCCTGATCTTTTCCTGAAAAAGCCGGAGCTTTTTGTCCTTCTTTTAAATGTGTAGGCATCTTGAATTCTGATTTGTGCTAACCGTTAACGCTTTTATTTCTTTTTTGTTGATGATTTTTTAGAAGAGGAAGCTTTAGCTGACGTTTTTTTTACACTTGCTTTAGATGTTGATGTTTTGGCAGATGTCTTTTTGGTTGTTGTACTTTTTTAGCAGCCGTTTTGGACGGTGTGGTCTTTTTCTTTACTGCACTGCTCTTTTTCGTTGATGTTGTTTTTGATGCCGTCGTTGGCTTTTTTACTGTCGTTTTAGAAGCTGTGCTTTTCGAAGCCCCAGGCGTATTTACACCACGGACAAACTGCCAGCTTCTTTTGGTTACATTACCAGCAATATCAATAACCGTTACCGTTAAGGTATGCTGGCCCGAGGTTATTCTATCATCAAAATCGTAAATCCACGAGCGGCCTTTATCATTGGTGAAACGAAGCCACTTCCCGTCAACTTCCGCACGAAAATCGGCTATGCCGTAATTATCCTTTGGCGTAAAAGTAATGCGCCTGGCTTTGTTAAGATCCACCACTTCACCGCTGCCTAAAGAATTGATAGAAGGTGCCGCATTATCAATAAATGCTTCAAAAACGCCAAAATCCCGGAACTGTGCTGTTAACCATTCTCCACTCCAGGTAGCTCTTCTAATAGTTGTGTTTTTGCCCACACGCTTTATTATTACTCTATCACGGTTTTCGGGACTGATGTATTTGGATGGTTTAATTTTAACCTCGAAATTGCTATGAACGGGAATATAAGTTTCACCCAATTTATGTCGGGTGGAAACACTATTTAAAGATGCTGATGGCGTGCTTGAATAATTAGTGTTCATTTTATCATACAACGCATTTAAAGGAAGATGGGCCTCAAAAGAACTCTTTGCAAGATGGTTAGATCTTCCCGCATGCCATTCGTAGGCACGTATCGCAGGTGATGAGCCGCCGTTTTGTTTAATGTCAAAGTTAATATTGGAAACATTTCCATTTGCATCCGCAACTTCTATTCTGATATTATGAACGTTATTGTCAGCGAGTTGAAGCTGCGACTGCTGGCCAAGATCATAATAAATGCCGCTAAGATCTCCAGGCAATTTTGATACATGCTGCATCCAACCTCCTCCGCCACTGGTCATTTTATAATCTACCTGGCAATTCATGTACCGGCTGTCAGCATAATCAATACTATCAATATAAAAGCTACTTTTTTCTGATCCGTCTACAAATAACCTGGCGCTGTAAACACCATCCTGGTTACCAGTGCCATTTCTGGTGTCATAAGCCTGAATAGAAAAACTTAATGTGTTGAAACTGGTATTGATTATTCCACCCGATACTGAATAAGCGCCTCCGGTCTTGGATAATTTATAGATGGATGGCGACTGATCATACACAGAATTATTCCTGTCGTACATGGCAATTTTTAGTATAGTTGGCGGCACATTATCAACAATAGGAGTTCCAAATAAAGTAGGATTAAGCCTGCGTCCGGATTTTGTATCAATCACTTCCCAATGCACATGCGGCCCACCGGAACCGCCTGTAGTTCCGCTAAAAGAAATAAATTCTCCCTTTTTACCGGAAACCTTCCGGGGGAATATTTAAATGGGTTTCCCAGGATTGCGTTTTGTACTGATGCTCGGTAACATACCGTTCCAAATCATCTCTAAAATCATTAAGATGCCCGTATAAGGTTGACAGACCGTTCGAATGATTGATGATGATCCATCTTCCCCAACTTAAAGGCTCAATGCCTACAAAAGCAATATAACCATCAGCAGCTGCAACCACGTTTTGATTTACGACCTGGTTAGTGCGCACATCCATACCCATATGCCAGTGATTGGGACGCAGCTCGCCCATATTGGCAACGATGTCGGGTTTCAGATTAGTAACCCATCTGAAATATCCTTTTGGATAAACCGGTTTTTTATATAATTGGCTAAAAGATGAAATACCTGTCAATAATAAAACTAAAGCTGCAACTATTCTTTTCGACATCCGTCAAAAATAAAGAAATGAAAATAGATGAATAGCTAAGGAAGTTATTTTCTTTGGTGACTTTATCAAATGCTGCTCCATAATCGGAACGATAAACCGAGCGTGGCAATTTCGATGATAGTAGTATTGCCGATGATAAAATAATAAAAAAACACCCGCCCCTTTTCCCATCAAAGCCTTACTTTTGCGCAATTTGTTTTTTTAATAGAAAGAAAAGGTAAAAATGCCCAAGGATACTTCCATAAAATCAGTTTTGATTATCGGCTCCGGCCCTATTATTATCGGACAAGCTTGTGAATTTGACTACTCTGGTACACAAGCTGCCCGCAGTTTACGCGAAGAAGGTATTAAAGTAATACTGATCAACAGCAACCCCGCCACCATTATGACCGACCCCATGATGGCAGACCGGGTTTACCTGCTTCCGCTTACAGTAGAAAGTATTGAACAAATTTTGCAGGAAAATCAGATAGATGCAGTGCTGCCAACGATGGGCGGACAAACTGCGTTGAACCTTGCCAAAGAAGCAGAAGAGCTTGGTATTTGGAAACAATACAATGTGCGTCTGATTGGTGTGGATATAAAGGCAATTGACAAAGCCGAAGACCGCGAAAAATTCCGTCAATGGATGATACAATTAGGAGTACCTGTGGCAACAGCCAAAACAGCGAACTCCTTTTTAGAAGGAAAAGAATTCGCTCAGGAAATCGGTTTTCCATTGGTGATCCGTCCTTCGTTTACACTAGGCGGAACAGGCGGCGGTTTTGTACATGATAAAGATGAACTGGATGAAGCGCTAAACCGTGGCTTAAAGGCATCTCCAATACACGAAGTTTTGGTAGAACAGGCGGTTTTAGGTTGGAAAGAATTTGAGTTGGAACTGCTGCGCGATAATGCCGATAATGTTTGTATTATTTGTACAGTAGAAAACTTTGACCCGATGGGCGTGCATACCGGAGACAGTATTACTGTGGCGCCGGCAATGACTTTAAGCGATACAGGCATGCAGTTGATGCGTAATACCGCGATTATGATGATGCGCGACCTGGGCAATTTCGCCGGAGGGTGTAACGTGCAATTTTCGATGAATCCTGCAACTGAAGAAATCATCGCGATTGAAATTAATCCACGCGTAAGTCGTTCTTCTGCATTGGCTTCCAAAGCAACTGGTTATCCCATTGCAAAAATCGCCGCCAAACTGGCCATCGGTTATAATCTGGATGAATTAGAAAATCAAATTACAAAAACAACATCGGCATATTTTGAACCGGCGCTGGATTATGTAATTGTAAAAATACCACGTTGGAATTTCGACAAGTTTAAAGGCGCCAACGACACGCTTGGCCTGCAAATGAAAAGTGTGGGCGAGGTAATGGCCATTGGCCGCAGCTTTAACGAGGCGGTACAAAAGGCTTGTCAGAGTCTTGAAAACAATGCGATCGGTTTGGGTTATTACGGCAAAAGCCTGATGCACGCAGAAGAATTGCAGGAATATATCAAAACACCGAAATGGGACAGGATATTCAGAATTAAAGATGCGTTGATGGCAGGCATTTCTGTAAGCACCATTTCTAAAGCTACCAATGGTATCGACAGATGGTTCTTATCTGAAATTCAGAAAATATGCGTGATTGAAAAAAACTGAGCGAACTGAATTTGGATGATCTGACTACTGAAATGATTCGCGAAGCAAAGGTGAACGGCTTTAGTGATGCACAGATTGCAACACTTATTGGTGCAGAAGAAGACGAAGTGTATGCAAAACGTAAATCACTCGGCATTAACCGTGTTTACAAAATGGTGGATACATGCAGTGCAGAGTTTGAAGCTAAAACACCTTATTTCTATAGTACTTTTGACAGTCCGAGTTTAAAATTAGGTGGCGATGGTTTAACCCACAACGAATCGAAATTAACCGACAAGAAAAAATAATTGTTTTAGGAAGTGGCCCTAACCGTATTGGGCAAGGCATTGAGTTTGACTACTGCTGTGTACACGGATTGCTGGCGATAAAAGAAGCAGGGTATGAGGCCATCATGCTGAACTGTAACCCCGAAACGGTAAGTACAGATTTCGACATGGCAGACAAGTTATATTTTGAGCCGGTTTATTGGGAGCATGTTCGCGAATTAATAGAGTACGAAAAACCAGCAGGAGTTATCGTTCAGTTGGGTGGGCAAACAGCGTTGAAGCTGGCTGAAAAGATCAAAGACATGGGCGTTGAAATCATTGGCACTTCTTTCGATAGCATGGATATTGCAGAAGATCGTGGCCGTTTTAGCGACATGCTGAAAGACCTGGGAATTCCTTACCCCGAGTATGGAACCGCGTGGACCGTGGATGAAGCTATTGAAGTTGCCAATCGTGTTGGCTATCCCGTATTGGTTCGTCCTTCATACGTTTTAGGCGGACAAAGAATGCGTATTGTAATTAACGATGAAGAAGTAGAAAAAGCAGTTGTAAGTTTATTGAAACATATTCCAGGAAATAAAATATTGATCGATCATTTTCTGGATCGTTGCCAGGAAGCTGAAGTAGATGCGATTTTTGACGGCGAAAACTTTCATGTAATGGGCGTGATGGAACATATTGAACCGGCAGGTATTCATAGCGGCGATAGCCATGCCATGCTTCCGGCTTTTAACCTTACGCCGATGGAAGTGACAACAATGGAGCATTACGCGGAAAAAATTGCAAGAGCTTTAAACATTAAAGGCTTAATCAATATTCAATTTGCTATTAAAGATGGAAATGTATTCGTAATAGAAGCTAATCCGCGCGCATCGCGTACTACGCCGTTTATTGCAAAAGCATATCAAATTCCTTATCTGAACATTGCTACTAAAGTAATGTTGGGTGCTAATAAACTTACTGATTTCAAATTTGAGAAAAATCTAAAAGGATTTGCTATAAAAGAACCTGTATTTAGTTTTGATAAGTTTCCGAATGTAAATAAAGAGCTTGGGCCGGAAATGAAAAGCACCGGCGAAGCGATCCGTTTTATTAAAGATTTAAAAGATCCTTATTTCAGACAGTTGTATAAAGATAGAAGCATGTTTTTGAGTAAATAGATTTTAGTACTTAGATATTGAAGCCGGCGTAAGTCGGCTTTTTTGTATTTAGTATACCCTTCCAAATCCTATCTTCGCCTTATGGCTTTACACAACGATTTTGTGATACTGGTAGATGAGAATGACAATGCTAAAGGTACCATGGAAAAAATGGAGGCCCATCAAAAAGGTTTATTGCATCGCGCCTTTTCTGTGTTGCTGTTTAATGATAAAAAAGAATGGTTGTTACAACAACGTGCTCTGGACAAATATCATTGCGGCGGATTGTGGACGAATACTTGTTGCAGCCACCCTTTCCCGGACGAAGATATTTTACATGCTGCTAAAAGACGATTAAAAGAAGAAATGGGCATCGAAGGCGAACTTGATAAAGCCTTTGACTTTATTTACAAAGCATCTTTTAAAAACGGCCTTACAGAACATGAGTTTGACCATGTTTTTATTGGTCAATTTTCTGATACTCCAAATATCAACACACAAGAAGTAGCAGATTGGAAATATATTTCTTTATCAGATCTTAAAGAAGACCTGCAACTACACCCCGAAAAATACACACCCTGGTTTAAAATTATAATAGACAAGATGTAGGTTGATACTACATCATAAAATGTTTAAAAACCATTTGCCAATAAGCCGCCAATGATTGGCCCTACCACTGGTATCCAGCTGTAAGCCCAGTCGCTGCTACCTTTTTTCCCAATAGGTAAAATGGCGTGCATAATTCTTGGGCCTAAATCTCTGACCGGATTGATGGCATACCCCGTTGGCCCACCAAGACTTAAACCAATAGCCAAAACAATAAATGCTACCGGCAATGCATCTAATGCACCCAGGCTATTTGCTGGCGCTATGATAAACAGCACCGCGAAAATTAAAACGAATGCGCCAATAGCTTCGGTTATTAAATTATGTACGGTACTTCTGATGGCCGGGCCGGTGCTAAATGTTGCCAACTTTGCTGCAGTATCTTCTGTTTGCGCATAATGTTGTTTATAACTAAGCCAAACCAGCAAAGAACCCAGCATAGCTCCCAGCAGTTGTCCGCCAATGTAAGATGGGATTATACTTGCTTCAATTTTTCCTAAATAGGCCAAAGCCAGTGTCACAGCGGGGTTTAAATGTGCACCACTTGCTTTTGAAGAAATAAATACGCCAACAAAAACAGCCATTGCCCATCCAAATGTAATAACGATCCAGCCACTATTATTTCCCTTTGTTTTGTTTAAAACAACATTGGCCACCACGCCATTTCCTAATAAAATAAGAATAGCGGTACCTACCAGTTCGCTTGTAAAGATGTTCATTTGAAAGTACTTTTAAAAGTTAATAAGTTGACAAGGAGCTCTACTCTTCCGCCCAAACCTGCGCTGCACGTACAGCTTTTTTCCATTCCTTTTGCAGTTCAGCTCGCACATCTTCTTTCATATAAGGTTCAAAAGATTTTTCTTTGGCCCAATATGCATGCACTTCGTCCACATTTTTCCAAAATCCCACTGCAATGCCCGCAAGATAGGCCGCGCCCAACGCAGTAGTTTCGGTAACCGTTGGCCTTACCACTTCTGTATTCAAAAGATTGGCTTGAAACTGCATGAGATAATCGTTGATAGTCGCACCGCCATCAACACGCACTTCTTTAATGGTAATACCAGCATCTGCTTCCATCGCTTTTAATACATCCATTGTTTGATAAGCAATACTTTCTACTGCAGCTCTGGCAATGTGTCCATCGCTTGATCCTCTTGTAAGTCCAACAATAATACCTCGTGCGTGTTGGTTCCAATAGGGTGCACCTAAGCCTGTAAAAGCAGGCACCATATAAACACCACCATTATCTTTTTCTGTTGCAGTTAGCGCTTCCACATCGCCCGATTTTTGAATTACTTTTAAACCATCTCGCAACCATTGAACTACAGCGCCTGCAATAAAAACGCTTCCTTCCAAAGCGTAATGCACTTCATTATTCACTTTCCAGGCAATCGTTGTAAGCAGATTATTATTAGAGGTTACCGGCTTTGTTCCCGTATTCATCAACATAAAACAACCGGTTCCATAAGTGTTTTTCACCATTCCTTCCTGCGTACACATTTGACCAAACAAAGCAGCCTGCTGATCGCCGGCAATACCCGCAACCGGAATTTCTGCGTTGGTAAGCAAATGTTGCGTATGTCCGTAAACTTCGCTACTGGAGCGCACTTCAGGCAATACACTTTTAGGAATATTCATTTTTTCAATAAGTCATTGTCCCATTCCAATGTATGAATATTAAAGATCATGGTGCGCGATGCATTGCTTACATCGGTTACGTGGACTTTGCCATTAGTTAGCTTCCATACTAACCAGGAATCAACAGTGCCAAAACACAACTCGCCAGCCTCGGCCTTCTGCCGCGCTCCATCTACATTGTCAAGTATCCACTTCAATTTAGTACCCGAAAAATAGGCATCTGTAACCAGTCCGGTTTTTTCTTTAATGATAGCCGCTGTTCCGTCTTTTTCAATTCATCACAATAATCGCTGGTACGCCGATCTTGCCATACAATAGCATTATAAATGGGCTGAGAAGTTTTTCTATCCCATACTACTGTGGTTTCCCTTTGATTGGTTATTCCGATAGCCGCAATATCAGCCGCCGTAATATCAGCCTTTATAACAGCCTCCGCAGCCACACCAATTTGTGTGCTCCATATTTCACTAGCATCATGCTCTACCCAACCAGGCTTAGGAAATATTTGTTTAAACTCTTTTTGAGCCACTGCAATAATGCTTCCTTTCTTATCGAAAACAATTGCGCGGGAGCTTGTAGTACCGGCATCAAAGGACAATATGTATTTTGACATAGCGAATCGTTTATAATATTTATTGAACCAGCGGCACTGCTTATGGCATCGCAATTGCTACGCTCAGTTCAGGGTTCCGTTCATTGATGAGCAATTAACAGCCTAAGATAAAACTTACAACCGAAAAAACAAATCCGGACAATCTGTAATTACGCCATCAATTTCATTCTCTTATTTTTTTATCTCCAGCAATTCGCTGAGTGACACGAGAGTTATTTTCATATAATTGTTATGCCTCGTGTTGCTAATCTTTATAATACGTGATATTCATCACTGGGATTAAGAGTGTATGAAGTAACTACAGGAGGGGCAACTAAAACCCAATTACCGCTGCCATCTTTGTAGTAATGGCTTCTACTTAATGTGGCATCATAGAGAATGAAGTTCTCTGTTTCTTCAATAGTGGTTATTAGCGGTTCCGATTCTCCGGTTATACTTATACTTGCAGAGACATATGCGGGATTTCCAAATTGTTGCATTGTCGCATCAGTATAAAAGTGTAAAACAATGTCCCCTCTTGTTTCTACAATCTTCTGTTCAGTATCCTCTTCTACAACAACGTTATGGCTATTCAAAATATTTAGCTTTAGGTATGGTATTGTGAAGTATTTAAACCCTTTTGTAGATAAACTACAATAATTGTAAGTAGGTTCATTAGCCTTTAGCGGTAAGGCGTTGACTCCAATAAGAATAAACACAAAAAGTGAGAAGCAAATATTTTTCGATTTCATTTAAAAAAATTTTTTAAGTTAAAAATCAGGTTAATACTATTCCTCCAGTCTGGTAACATCTTCTCCGGTTTCTATTTCACTCCATGTAGATGTCTTTTCCAAGTCTATATACTTTGTCTCAGAACGTGCTTTAGTCCATCTGCCTAATGTTACATTATATACACCACCCAACATATCAAAATATCCTAAGTCTGCTGTATAATATGGGACACATTTAGTGTTAATACCAAGAACTCCTGTCGTCATTCTGATAAATGGTTGCGCCTCAAGATTATCAGGATTAACCGCATCGTACCAATCATTTGTAGTAATTCTGTACCCTAATGCCGCTGTTTTATCGGTAGCGGCCTGATATAGAGATCCTCCTGTTCCTTTTGTATTCACAAAAACCACATCTGCCGGAATGGATTCTTTGGTTATGCTTGTGCTTTTAAATATGGCTACGCCGCATGGATTACCTGAATTTGCAAAGGGTCCGGACGGCGTGCTTGTAGCAGACCCAAAAGCAGACGGAATTACCAGTCCTCCATCTCCTGTGTTAAAATACCCTTTTGTTGTAATAAACTGTTTTCCATACCAGTTGTCTCCCGTATAAGGCGTAGATCCTGACCCGTTGATCATTTTAGCAGTTCCGCCAAAATAAAAGAATTGTCCTTTTTTAGCAACACCGGAAGTTATATTCCACTTAATAGTACGCTGGCCTCCGGTAGCCCATCCGTTTGCCGGAGCGCCCAAAGGTGTAGCAGCGCCTGCATTATTGGTAAATACAATACAATAAGGGGTTACGGAAAAATCTATGTCGTCGCCAGTTGCCATCAATTGCACGTACTCGTAGTTGCCATCACCGCCTTGCGGGTCACGCTGCAAACCTGTAATAATAAGCGGTTGAGCCAAAGAAATGTTTCCCATAGAAATTAAATCACTTTTAATTCTGGGTCTTATTTGTGCGGTTAACTTACCTACTGCATCTACGGCATTAAAAGTAATGCCTTTGTAAACGGCCAAACCAGGAATTGGATCATTAGCAAAATCGGCATCAGGGTCTGTAACCAGGCGTATCGTAGCGAACCCATCATTCACATATTCTCCGTCTTTCATTACAGTGCCAGTTTGTGGCACAGGCGTAAATCCTGCTTTTGTAATCATTACAAAAATGCTTTCGTAAATATCAGGGTTGGCTGTAATGATGCCTGCATCTATTTTTGTAACTGTTACATCGTTACCCGAAGAGGTTTTAACTACATCGTTAGCAGCCGCTACTCCGGTAATTTGTAAAATGCCGTCTTTGCGGGTAATGGTGGCACCTTCTATTTTTATTTTTACAGAATCGCCAGGATGGTATTTAGCAGCATCAGCTCCAATATTTACGCAAATGCCCCTAAGCCAATTATTACGGCGATTGTCTTGCACAACCAATAAGCCTTCAGGCAGGTTGCCTCCATCGTGGTCTGAAGTTACCACTGCATATAAGGAAGTAGCCCCGGCTAACGTTTCTTTAGTTAGCTGTACATCTTGCCCTTTATATATGTTTCTAACATCAAATATTGCAATGTAATCGTAGGGTACACCTCCGGGATAGTTGCCAAAGCCATCTTTTTTACAACTGCCTAAAGCCAAAAGCAGTAGGGCTATAAGAAGGCTGTTTAAAATATTGTTTTTCATTCGTATATTTTTTGTTTGCGGCTGCGCCGCGATTTTTTATGGCCGAATGGAACGCCGCATATACATTCCCTTACGTGGAAAAAATTACCATGGGCGTTTCATCTATCTGTTTTTATCGTTTATCTAATAAGGCTTTTAATGAAATGGATTATGGCTTTTGCCACCAAACCTGTGTAGCAATATTGTCGGGCCCTTGCGATGCAACTGCCTCTTTGTAGTAAGTGGGATTGGTAGATTGTACTTCTACCGGATAGTTCAATCTTGCAGGCATCACACCATTGTTTCTTAAACCAGGGCCTTTAGGCAGAATTGGATGTCCGGTACGGCGATATTCAATCCACTGTTGCATATCGCACCATAACAAAGCATAATATTTTTGCAGCAAAATGAGATCCATTTTTTCGTCGAAAGAAAGATGAGGCAGGTATGATATATCTGCATCTCCTAAAAAACCGCCCCGTTAATTCCGCCGCTAGTAAGCAGCGCCGCAGTAAATGAAGTAGGCAACCACATTTGCATATAAGCCAACACGCCATTATTGTAATATACCGAATCGGCTCCGTCAATCCAGTCTTTTAGCGCTGCTTCGGCAAGCATAAACTGCACTTCGGAATAGTTTAACATTTGGCCGGTAAGCGGTTCCGTTTGCATATTGGTTCTGGGAGTGGTAACCTGGTTTGATGTATTCTGATCGCTGCTAAAAAATAAGATGATTTTGTAACATCCTGGCCAGGTGCGTAACCGCTGGGTACACCAGACCAGGCATTAGAACCTTGGGCAATACCCCAGCGGTTGATGCTATTGGTTCCGTGTGGGGCATTAGTTTGAATAAGAGGGGAGTTCCAATTGCGCAAATTGCCTATAAAAAACTCGCCTAAACCCGGTGAACGGAAATCTTGCACACGAACGTTATTAAACGGAGAAGACATGGGCTCTGCTGCTACTGCACTGCCCGACCAGCGTAAAATTGCAGATTCGTTATTATCAGAAATAATAGGATATTGTACAGGATTATTTACAATATTTTGAAATTTGGAAATAACAGTTGCTGAAACTTCGCTTTTACCCGATAAGCGCAACAACAAACGTAAATATAAGGAGTTACCAAATTTACGCCATTTGGCTACATCGCCTTTAAACACTGGGTCGGAATTACTTGTAATGGCATCGGTACTTTGCGCCAAAATACTATTTGCAATCTCAAGGCTATCGTAAATAGCCATATAAATATCCTTTTGTTTGTCGAACTTAGGGCGGCGATTTGCACCATCTTCGAGCCGGCCCAGGTTGGATTCCGAATAAGGTATATCGCCATAAGTATCTGTAAGTATAGAGTACACCCAGGATTGCAGAATTAAAGAAACACCCTTGTAGCTATCATTTTTATACCTGCTGCTTGTGTCGGCAATACTATATATATTTTTAAGATTGGTAAGTTCCAGGTATAGGTTGTTCCAAGGTTGAGTACCCCAGGTAGTGCGAATATCGTAACGAAAAACTTTACCATCGCCATCACCAATATTTACTGTAACCTGCATTAGTTCGTTGTTAAAAGTGCGGTTGCGCGACATATTGATGTCTAAAATACTGGCAAGCGCTGGTGCAAATAATTGCTCGGGGCTTACCTCCGGTACAAGATTGGGGTTTGTATTAATCTCGTCATATCTTTTGGTACAGGATTGCAGCATAAATGCCAGCAATAATGTTCCCAATAATATATTCTTTATCATGCTAGGTATTTTAATGTTTTAGAACGTAATAATTAGATTGGCGCCCATAGTACGTGTAGAAGGGAACTGAGCTATTTCAAAACCCTGGTTAATATCGGTTCCGCTCAAAGTACCAAATTCAGGGTCGAACATGGGCCATGGAGACCAGATGAATAAATTTCTACCATATATACCCAACGTTATTTTATCAATCCTGTATTTTTTTAGATACGCAGCAGGAATAGTGTAATCTATACGCGCCTCTCTAAATTTGATAAAGTCTGTACTGAATGAGCTTCCTTCCGCATTATCTACCCCCATCATAGAGCGATAGTATTCATCTATATCGGTGGCTACAACATCATTTTTTCTATATCCGGTTACCTGGCCGCTGGCATCTAAAACTTCTAATACACCATTACCAATAATGCCGTTGTAACGACCAGGCACAGTTACCTGAAGTTTACCCTGCTCTACCATTTTATAGTGCATTAAAGAATGCCCTACGGCTCCCCATTGCCCATCAAACAGTGTAGAGAGTCTAAAATTTTTGAATGTAAACGCATTTTGTATGCTCAATTTTCCAATGGGCATAGTGTTGCCTATGAACACAACCTCTTCAGTAATTTTTGCATTACCAGTGGCCGGATCAAACACCACCTGGCCGTCCGGCGACCGTACAAAACCACGACCGTACATATCGCCCATGCTACCACCAACTTTTGCTACAATTTGGCCACTACCTACAGCTCCGGTTCTTAACACAACAGATGAATCAGGTATATCAATAATTTTGTTTTTGTTAGTAGAATAGGTAACATTTATATCCCACTTAAACCCGCCTGCCTTTTTTGCCTTTACAGGTGTACCGTTCATGGCTACTTCCAAACCCACGTTGCGAACTGTTCCTGCATTAATAATTTCGCCGCTATAACCCGAAGAACGGTCTATGATGGACTGCAATATTTGGTCTTTAGTGTTGCCCATATATGCTGCAATATCGAAGCCAAAACGACGTTTAAACATTTGCATTTCGGCGCCTACTTCGTAACTTGTGGTTCGCAGCGGTTTTAAATCTGGCTTTACCAAAACCGATGGGGCAGCATAGTAATTACCATTGCCATACGCATCATAGACAGGAAGAGGTCCATATCCATAAGAAGTACGATAAGGTACAGTACCTCCGCTACCCACATTAGAATAAGAGGCTCTTAATTTTGCATAGTTGATACTTGAAGGAAGTTTGACAGCATCTGATAAGATATAGCTAATGTTTAAAGACGGATAGGTGAAACCAACCGAGTTGTTTCTGTAAGGATTGGCAAGCGTACTTGTCCAGTCTCTACGAGCCGAAAGTTCGATAAAGAAATAATTTTTATACGCTGCATTAATTATTCCGTACAAACTACTGTACTCAAACCTGCTTTTGTATGGGAATGATTGCACTGCTGTTTCTGCACTATCAAGGGAATAAGCTCCGGGAGATTTAAGCCCATCTGCCCTTAAATCTTCTCTATTATACCTGTTTTGTGTGATACTTCCACCAAGTGTTCCTTTTAAACTCCAGTTGTCGTTAATGCTTTTTTATAGCCTAGCAAGAAGTCTGAAGTATATTCCTGAGAGGCAATGTCCTGTATGCGGTAGCTACCGTGTACCATTTTAGCTCCCGCGTCCCAAGGGCGTTTTTGCGAACGGTCGTCCTTGGTATAATCAGCCGATTGCCTTGCCATCAGGCTTAAATCTTTTGTAAAATCATACGTTATCTGTACGTTTCCAGTGAAGTTATCCCTATCATAAGCGTTCAAAAACTCGTAAGCAACAGCATAAGGATTTTCTGGATAGGTAGAATAGGGATAAAATATTTTCTGTCCTTCTTGTCCCTTTATCCAATAATCTCTTAGCCAATCAATATCGCCATTGGGCTGCCAGAAAATATACCAATACATAATAGACTGGTTACCATAACCGGCGCCGGGAATGTTGTCGCTGGATTTATTGGTATAGCCGCCTTTTACCGAAACTCTAAGTTTGTCAGTAATTTTTGTATCGCTAGAAAGTGCAAAACTATTGCGTTTATAACCTGTGTTTGGCGTAATCCAGGTATTTTTTACATTGGTGTAAGACATTCTAAAGTTTGTTTTTTCCCAACTTCGCGCCAATGTTACAGAGTTTGTATAAGTTTGTCCATCTTGAAAATAACCATTAACGCCATTTTTTCCGGAATAAGGGCGCCAAAGCGTAGCATTTACAGCATCTCTTGTTTGTGATCCCGAACTATATTGATTTGTCAAATATTGCCCTTCGAACTTTGGGCCATACGCAGATGAAGAACCAGTGTTCGTTAATAAATCTGCCTGACCATCTAAGCCTATGCCATATTCATACTGCAAATCGGGCCAGCGATTTACCTGCTCTAAAGCATAGTTTGAGTTTACGGATATTTTCCATTTCTTATTTTTGTTAGCACCAGATTTTGTGGTAATTATAACTGCACCATTAGCGCCACGAGCGCCATATAAAAGCCGCAGCGCCAGGCCCTTTCAGCACGGTTACAGATTCAATATCTTCGGGGTTTATGTCGTTCATTGCGCTGCCGTAATCGGCAGGCATATTATCGCTACCCACACCATAAGCAACGTCGCTGCTGTTTGCAGAACGACGGGCACTACCATTGTTAATTACAACACCATCTACAACTATCAATGCTTCATTTTCGCCGGTAAGGTTGTTTTCGCCTCTAAGTATAATTTTACTTGAACCATCAGGCCCACTGTTAGAACGAATCAGATTCAAACCTGCTACTTTGCCGGAAAGTGCATCTGTCCAGTTGTTGGACAATGCATTGGTTAAATCTTCATTCTCTAAAGTAGTGATAGCATAACCCAGCTCTCTGGGCTTCCTCTTAATACCCAAGGCTGTGCTTACCTGCACATTTTCCAATTCGCCTTCGCCAGGTGCCAACTCAATGTCAAATGAGGTTTTGTCATCCATGATTAATTGCGTCGTCGCATACCCCACTCCTGAAAATGTGATAGTTTCACCAGTATTAACTTGAATAGAAAATACCCCGTTGTCGTTTGTTGCAGTACCCCGCGAACTGGCTTCCACCTGAACGCTGATTAAAGCGAGTGGTTGTTTGGTTTTAGCATCTTTTACAGTTCCGGTTACTGTTCGCTGTTGTGCGAATGTTATAAAGCCGAGTAACATCAAGAATGCTGTAAACAGCCATTTCTTTGGCAAAAGACTAGAGGGTTTGTTTAAGAAGGCCATTGAAGCTTATTTTTTGGTTTGCAAAAAAGTGTTAATAATCGTTCAAACACACGCTAAGACAAATAGTAATAATTTGTTTAAAAATTGGTAATGATAAAATAATATCAACTTGTTATCAATCGTTTTAAACTCAGCACTGTCGCAGTTTTCAGGCAATCTGATATTGTTCTGCAAGTTTTTTATAATCGTTAATCTGCTCCTCTATCCAATCGTTGTTTTTGTTTAATTCACCCGCCATAATACGAGCTACTTCGGGGCTTATTCTCACGCTCTCTTTCGCATCAAGCAGTAATGCCCGGGTTCTGCGCGCTAAAAAATCTTCAACCGTTCTGGCCATTTCATTTTGAACAGCCCACCTTATCTGCATTTCATGGATTCTCAAGCTTTCGCTAATCCAATTGTTCAGCGTACCGTTTATTTTTTCTCTTAAAAGTTCAGCATCGCTTCCGTAGAAATAAAAAGGATCTTTCCAATTAACTCCTTCGCTAAATCCATGGATCTTTTTCGTTCCGGTTTGTGTTTTTTAGGAGGCCAGTGCAAATGCCTTTCAATGGCATCAACCATGTCTTCTCCCATCTTACGAAAGGTTGTCCATTTGCCACCAATAATCGTAAACAGGTTTGTTGGTGATATTATGATCTTATGGCTACGTGATATTTCCTTTGTTTTTTGAGAACCTTTATCGGGTGCCGCAAGTGGCCGAAGCCCGGCAAATACACTTAATACATCTTTTCTTGTTGGAGCTCTGTCCAAATAACCAGATGCAGTTTTCAACACAAAATCTATTTCCTTTTCAAGCGCTTTGGGTTCCATGCTGGGTTCACCAACCGGCGTATCTGTAGTTCCAATCACCACTTCATTGTGCCAGGGAACAGCAAATAATACGCGACCATCGCTTGTTTCAGGTATCATTAATGCATGTTGCGATGTGTAAAATTTCCTGTCAACAACCACATGTATTCCCTGACTGGCTACCACCGTCTGACCCGCATTGGCATTATCCATTTTCAAAATACTGTCTACAAAAACACCTGTTGCATTTACAATAGCTTTCGCTTTTATATTGTACGTAACAGACTTTTCTTTGTCTATTACAACGGCACCATTAAGTTTGCCTTTATCATTTTTAAGCAAACCAGTTATCTCTGTATAATTAAGTACAACGCCTCCGCTTTCAACAATAGTTTGCGCGAGGTTAATGGCCAGCCTCGAATCATCAAATTGCCCATCATGATATAAAACACCTCCCAGCAGCCCATCTCTCTTAATGCCTGGTAATTGTTTTGCTGCTTCTTCTTTTGAAACAAAAACAGATCTTCCAAGCGACAAGCTGCCAGCAATCCAATCGTATATTTTTAAGCCAATCGTGTATTTTATTTTATCCCAAAAATTATAAACAGGAATAATAAAAGTTTGATTCTTTACAAGATGTGGTGCATTTTTTTGGAGCAGGCCTCTTTCTACGCAAGCCTCACGCACCAATTTTACATCGCCTTGTGCCAAGTATCTAACACCACCATGAACAAGTTTGGTGCTGCGGCTGGATGTTCCTTTCGCAAAATCTGCCTGTTCAATTAATATGGTTTTATACCCCGGGAAACAGCATCTAATGCCACACCCAGTCCGGTAGCGCCGCCGCCAATAACCAATATATCCCAAACTTCCTGTTCAGAAAGTTGCTTTAACGTTATATCACGATCAAACATTTTTGCATTGCTTAGTTTCGTTTTATCCAAAACGAAATATTATGAAATCAAATATAATAAATATTATCAAAAACAAAATAAAATAAAGTTTTTTATAAATTTCGATTCTTTACGTTTCCTTTTTATTAAGTTATTTTATTTTGACAAGTCATTGTTCTTTTTTTAAGAATTTAAAACAGGCTGATTATTAAGTCATTTAATAGTAAACAATGAAAAGCTGTACGAGCATTGTTATAGTTTTGTGTTAATATTGCGTTAGTCAAAATGGCTCTGTTAAGTCCTGCCATATCATCTTTAGCGCGTATGCGTCAGTGGCGAATTGAAGCCTGGCGTAGCCATCCGTTAGATTCTCAAAGAGAAGTTATTCAAAACCTGGTCACTTCTGCACAATACACAGAGTTTGGCCGTAAGCATGGATTTACCAATATCTACAATATAAAAGATTTCAAAAAGGCTGTTCCTATTTGCGAATATGACGACCTTAAGCCATACATTGAAAGAATGATGAGTGGTGAACAAAATCTTTTATGGAATAGCCCGATACATTGGTTTGCAAAAAGCAGCGGCACTACCAGCGACAAAAGCAAGTTTATTCCTATAAGTGAAGAAAGCCTTGAAGACTGTCATTACAAGGCCGCCAAGGATGTGCTTACCATGTATTATGCTTCTAATCCGGACAGCGCTATGCTTACTGGCAAAGGGTTGGTATTAGGGGGAAGCCATACCATTAACCCCGTCAATAACGAAGTACAATATGGTGACCTTAGTGCGGTGCTATTGCAAAACAGTCCTTTTTGGGGGCATTGGTTGCGCACGCCTGATCTTGAAATTGCCTTGATGGATAAGTGGGAAGATAAGCTGGAGAAAATGGCGCTGCAAACTGCGCGTGAAAATGTAACATCTATTAGCGGTGTTCCTACCTGGACATTGATTTTATTTAAACGCCTTTTAGAAATTACGGGCAAAAATACAATTGCCGAAATATGGCCTGACCTGGAATTATACATGCATGGAGGCGTTTCATTCACTCCTTATCGCGAACAGTTTAAAAATATTATAGGTAAGCCTATCAATTACCTGGAAACATATAACGCCAGCGAAGGTTTTTTTGCTACAAGCGAAATACCGGGAGAAGAAGGCATGCTTTTGTTTACAGATCATGGCATTTTCCTGGAGTTTATGCCCATGGGGGAATATGGTAAACCTGCTCCGCAAACCATTGGACTAAAAGATATTGAGCTGAACACAAATTATGCGCTTGTAATAAGTACCAATGGCGGTTTGTGGCGCTATCTGGTTGGTGATACCATTCGTTTTGTTTCAAAAGATCCTTATAAAATCATTGTTAGCGGGCGGGTAAAACATTATATCAATGCATTTGGTGAAGAAGTAATAGTAGACAACAGTGATAAAGCAATTAGTATGGCTTGTCAAAAAACCGGAGCTATTGTTAACGATTATACAGCTGCGCCCATTTATTTTTCTGAAACCGATAACGGTGCGCACGAATGGTTGATCGAATTTGAAAAACAACCAGACAGTTTTGAAATTTTTATTAAAGAATTAGATGCTGCGCTGCAAAGCATTAATAGCGATTACGAAGCCAAGCGCTATAAAGATATCGCGCTAAGGTTGCCGCAGGTACATAATATGCCGAAAGGCAGCTTTAACAGATGGTTAGAGCAAAAAGGCAAATTAGGCGGGCAACATAAAGTTCCCAGACTTTGTAACGAAAGAAAATACCTGGAAGAAATATTGGAAATGAGGCTTAAAGCAACCTAAAGGTTATTGGCACTTTCAGATAAGAATTAAGACTTCTTGACCCTAACATTGCAGGTGTCCATTTTGTTAGCAAAATTAATCGTACAGCCTCTGCATCTATGTCATATGATTTTCTAAAAAGCAGTTTTATTTTTATCCTTGACAGCTTTAACACTTCAACATTGTGCTATTATCAAAATAGCATGTTACTTTTGCTCCCATCATGCAAATGAAGATCACAACACAAAATCTGGTGAAGCGATACGGGCAGCGCACCGTAGTAAATCACGTTTCTTTTGAAGTACATCAAGGGGAAATAGTAGGGTTGCTTGGACCAAATGGAGCTGGAAAAACCACATCGTTCTACCAGGTTGTTGGGTTAATAAAGCCCGACGAAGGCAATGTTTTTTTGAATGATGAAAATATCACCAAACTGCCCATGTATAAACGAGCGCAGATGGGCATTGGTTACCTGCCTCAGGAAGCTTCTGTGTTTAGAAAACTAAGTGTGGAAGATAACATTTCCGCTGTACTTGAAATGACGAAGCTTAATAAAACAGAACAAAAGGAAAAACTCGAATCCCTGCTTGGCGAATTCAGGTTAGGTCATGTGCGTAAAAGTAACGGTGATGTATTAAGTGGCGGTGAACGCAGGCGCACAGAAATCGCAAGAGCATTGGCTGTAAACCCCAAATTTATTTTATTGGATGAGCCGTTTGCAGGTATTGACCCCATTGCTGTGGAAGACATACAAAGTATCGTGGCAAAATTGAAATACAAGAATATCGGAATACTTATTACCGACCACAACGTAAATGAAACTTTGTCTATTTGCGACAGAGCTTATTTGCTGATCGATGGCAAAATTTTTGAAAAAGGAACAGCTGAAGAACTGGCTGCGAACGAACAAGTGCGGAAACTTTACCTGGGGCGAAATTTTGAATTGAAACGTAAAGATTATTTATACGAAGAAGCTGTAAGAAGCGGTAAGCAAGAGGAATCAGATAAACTGTCCGCTGAATAAAAGAACTGCCCGCAACTTTTGTTGCGGGCAGTTCACTTAAATCCCTAGTAAAACAATTATGAAGCCACCTCGTCCTCTTTTGGACCCAGGTTGTTATCTTTTACAAACTTATCTCTGTGTTCTGTAAAACTAATTAACAGACTATCTATTGCTTCGATAGATTTATCTGAATGCTCATGAATATCCGGCAGGGTTTTATCTAAAAGACCAATGCCTAAATTGATATTTTCTGCTTCAATTTGAGCCACTTTCTTTAATACGGAGGTTTCGCTGTTTTTAAGGTCTTCGAGTTCCCTCAAAATTTTATCCATCGCCTCAAGCTTTTCCAGTTTTTCCATAAATTATATGTTTTGATATTAAAAATTAAAACAGCATAGCTGCAATACTTAATAGTAGTGCAAATACCATACAAAACTGGTTGCCTAACCCAGCTTTAGCTAATTATTTAGAAATCAGCCTGTTTTTCTTAATGAAATGCCAATAAAATTGACACGAAAGCATTAATCAAGAAACAAATCGGTATAAAGCCTGGCGCCTTCAATTACTGAATATTGTGTTAAGTCTGAAATCCCATTTTGGTTAAGCACATCCTCATCAATAAAAGAATGACCTGTATATTCTTTGGGCTTTTTACTCAAAATGTAAAATGCAGCATCAGCCATTATATCCGGTTTTCGGCTCATGTTAGCTAATGTTTCTCCACCCAAAAGGTTTCTTACAGCCGCTGTGTCAATTGTAGTTCTGGGCCACAGCGCATTTGATGCAATAGGAAGAGATTTAAATTCTTCTGCCCAGCCCAAAGCCATCATTGTCATGTTGTACTTGCTCATAGTATAGGCTATATGACCACCCAGCCATTTAGGCTTTAAATTTACCGGTGGCGAAAGTGTAAGTATATGAGCATGGTCTGACTTCGACAAAAAAGGCAAGCAGTTTTTTGTAACTAAAAAAGTACCCCGAACATTAATGTCGTGCATCAAATCAAAACGATTGGTTTTTGTTTCTTCTGTTTTTGTAAGTGCAATTGCAGATGCGTTGTTGATGACAATATCAATGCCTCCAAACGTTTCTACCGTTTTGGCAACAGCTGCCTGAATCATTTCCTCGTCTCGTATATCACACTGAACAGGTAAAGCCTTACCACCTGCCGCTTCGATTTCTGCTGCTGCAGAAAAAATGGTACCTCCAAGCTTTTCATTTTCTTTTATAGATTTTGCAGCTATTACAATATTAGCACCTTCTTTTGCCAGGCGCAATGCAATGGCTTTTCCTATACCACGGCTGGCGCCGGTAATAAAAACGGTTCTGTTTTTTAATGACATGCTAGTTAGTTAACAAGTGATAGATGACAAACTCTCAACAAAAGTAAAGATTAACAAACAAGTAAATCTTGCCGATAATTTTTATTGCTCCAACAGATAAATATGACTCATCGATCTTGCCACGCTCGTTTTATCGTCCCGATTAAATGGCATCCAACATGTTCTTCGCCTTCCAACGGTTCGTGAAGACACGAACCGACGCGATGGATTATATAATATCAAACTTGAAACACCACCATCAACTTATCAACTTTCAACTTGTCAACTCGGCTAATTAGCCGCCACACTGTCCTTCGGAGCAGTTTGATTTGAGTTACCAGGGATGGCGTCTCCTTCGCTAATGATTTGGCTTTGCTGTACCTGATTGAACGTAATACTTTTAAAATCTTGTGTAGCTTTTAAGCCGTCCTTGCCATAAATTGGATAAGCTGTTGGAGATTTTAAAGTAGCTGGCCTGTCGGTATAAAATAATTCTTTTTCCTGATCCCACCACAAGTCTTCACAGGTCAATGTATCGCCCTTGATGCTTACAACTTTCACACTATCCCTCAAGTACACTTTATTAAGCGATTCGAAGTATTTTCCATACTTAGCATCCAGCTTACTTTCGATTATTTTCTGCTCATTAAAAAAATCTACATGCAATGTTTTAGGAAATTCGACATAAGGTGTGTCAGCCGCAACACGTAGCATTAATGGTGTGGTTAGCTTTGCTTTTAACTTCCCTCCCTGGGATAAATAACTTTCCACTTTGATGGCTTCATCTTTCTGCACCGCCTTCTTTCCAAATGCATTGATCTCACTCTCGCTGTTTTCGCAAGCGAGTAGCATAAGTGCTGTTATAAAAACAAAAAACTGTTTCAAAATATTAAGATTGAATCCGATAGCTAAGATAGCGATAGCCAGGCAATGTGATTAATTATTAGTGTTGCTACTTTTACAGAAGTTGATAGCAGCACTACAGATAACGCT
Source organism: Paraniabella ginsengisoli (assembly GCF_022513635.1). Lineage (GTDB taxonomy): Bacteria > Bacteroidota > Bacteroidia > Chitinophagales > Chitinophagaceae > Niabella > Niabella ginsengisoli. The sequence continues at coordinate 222,284 of NZ_JAKWBL010000004.1, forward strand.
GTGCGACGCAATACCGATGCCATATATTCATCTGCCGGGTCAATAAAAATAACAGAGAAAGCCTGGTGTTAATCCTCGTAGTACTTGGTTTTACCACCAAACCAAAGATCAGTAAGCGAGAAACCAACAGACAGCCTGATAAATTTTCCTGTATAATATTACTGTTATTACCTCGCTTGATATATTCAAAACTAAGATTGACCATACTGGCCTGATTACGAGCTTGCGGGTTAAAATTTGCAATAGGCAAACCTAGCCCGGCAGTTATGCCCAGTATTGGAATCTTTGTTTGACGTGTGTAAATATAATCGGGGCCTGTAAAGAAACCGATCCTGTATGAAGTTCTGCTGAAATAATTATTTTTTGGTGCCGGGTGAAACTCTGCACCAACCTTCGCCTGCCAGTTGCTCCTAACTGCTGTATCAGGAGTTCCTTCAAAACGAAACTGGTCCCAGTTATTTCTGGTAAAGTCAGCACCAACTAACCAGCCGGCTTCATTTGTTATACCGCTTCCTATTTTTTGAATGATAAACCCACCCGTAATACTTGCAGGGTACAAAAGGCTTCCCTTTATATTACTTGTTGATGTGGCTGTATCAATAGGTATATAACCGGTTTCTGCGCTATAAGTAAACGTTTCTGCAACTGTATTTCTGGTTGTTTTAATTTCCTGCTGCCAGTTACCGTAAGCACCCAGGCTCACATTTATTTTCTCGCTGGCTTTGAAATGATATTGTAATCCTGCATCAAAATAGAAATCAGCCAGATTTGTTTTATCCTGATAATGGGCGCTGGCATATCTCGTTACGCTGTCATATAAAGATAACCTGGTATTATAATCACGGCTTCCGAACATATAACCTGCGTTAAAGCCGAGACTTAAGAACTGAGTTTTACCTGTTTTAAATTTAACTGCTGTTCCCAAAGAACCGAGGAATGCGCCACCCTGACCCTCATAGAGTGTTGATGCAGAATCGATAAGGTTTCCGCTTGTGGGGTCATAAAGCGGCCCATTTTTTTGAATTTTATAGTTGATATTGGTAAGCGGCCTTACACCAAAAGCTAAACCCCAGTTCTTTCTGAGGGGCAAACCTACCATTACGTGACTGAAAAGTAAATTGGGAGAAGTAAACTTGGATTGCGCAGACTGATCTGTCAGCGTTCGTCCCTGGCCATCTGCACCGATATTGAAAACAACACGCCCGGAATTAAGTTTTTTGGAACCTGGCTCCTGAGTTGACAGAAAAAGAGAATATGATGCAGGGTTTGCATAGTTTACAGTGTAAGGATCACTATAAGCAGCGGCAACGCCTCCCATGCCTCTGTTAGTTACATTGGTTGTGGGTGCCTGATTTCCTAATCCATATCGGGAGTAAGGAGAATTATCCTGCGCCGATGCTGCAAAAAATAAAAAAATTGAAGGTATAGTTAATGCTAACGGAGCCGATAGTTCTGTTTTCCTAAGCATTGTTAATTTCACTAATCGCATAAAGACCTTTAAATATTAAATCAGGGTCGGCAAATATCCTGTTTTTAATGTGTGATGCCAAATGTTGTGTATCGCCGCCGGTTAATACCACGTTAAAGTTGTCGAATTTAGCCTGGTACGCATCTATAAAGCCATCAATCTCATATGCCATTCCTAAAATAACTCCTGATAAAATATTGGTATCTGTATCATATCCAATCAGCGGAACATCAGCTTTGGCATTTGTGTAAGGAAGCTTTGCTGTGTAATATTGCAGCGATTTCAGCCTCATTTCAAGACCGGGAGATATGGATCCTCCCAAAAACTCTTTGTATTTGTTGACAAAATTCAATGTTATACAAGTGCCAAGCCCAATGAGTAACAAGTTTTTTCCCGGGAAAAAATGCACACCGCCTGCGGCAATTGCCAGCCTGTCTGCCCCAATAGTTTCTGGTTTTCCTACCGGCGTTGTTATTGGAATTTTTGACGCATGATTAAGCAAGTGGAAGCGGGTGTTTCTTTTTAAAAGATCTTCAACTTCCGCATTATGATTAATAACAGAAGATAAAATGGATCTTTTAGGTTTGTATGTATTAATGAGCGACTCTATCGTTGCTGGTGCATCATCCTCTAATGTGAGTACTTTAGAAATTTTCTCATTGGTAAAAACAGCAGCTTTTTTGCGTGTGTTTCCAAAATCAAAACATAGTGTTGTGGACATGGTGTGAAAGTAGGAAAAAGTGGGGAAATGGCGAGTAGGAAATAGTGAGTAGGAAGCGCCAACTTATTCCTATTTGCTACTCGCCACTCCCTATTCCCACTCGCTACTTCACATCAAATCCTTCTAAATTTTTAAAATGTCCGTTCATCTGAATCTTTTCCCTAAGTTGTTTCATTTCTTCTAAGGCTGGCAGAGTTGCCTCAAAATGTCGTTTTAAATATTCCTGCCTTTGGCGTTCCTGAGTTAGTTGCAAAAACTCATATTCCTGCTCCAAAGTAAGTCCTGAATGATGCGCGATATCATAAGAAGTAAGTTTGCTTTCTGCCTTATGAAAGTCTTTATTGACTTGTAGGCTTGCATGCAGGTCTTTCATTTTTCCAATCAATATTTTCATTACCTGCTCGTCTCCATTCATAACATTGTGAGGATAATTAACGATGGCTCCTGAATATAGTTTTTCAGGAACCTCTTTTATTACTTCAAGCATTCTAAAAACCTTACCGCCTTTTGTTTTAATATCCATTTCACCGTTTGCGTAGGTTTGTGCAATTTCTTCAACACGCAGTAAGGATCCATAATCCTTGAGTTCGTTGTTTATTACAGCAGGAATACCAAAAGGTTTCTTTTGCTGAAAGCATTCATTGATGAGCTGTTTATAGCGAGGTTCAAAAATATGAAGGTTCAGTTCCTCTCTGGGAAACACAACAATGTGTAAGGGGAATATCGGGATGAAGTTGGTCATGTGTACAAATTTATTGTAAGCCGGTGAAATAGTAAATTGAAAATCCTTATTTCATTGTATACAGTAAAGAATCATTTATGCAGGATGAATTCTGCACTGCTGTTGAAGCGTCCGCCAGCTGGCGGAACACCGTTGCCATATGTTAACTGATGATTGAATAAAAATTGTCTACCCAAGTTTAACGAAGAAGCTATTAATTGTTTATTTCTGATTACTTTTAAAAAAATTATTTGAATAGCAACCATTAATGTTCACAACGGCGCTTTTGATATCGACCTATAACTGGCCTGAAGCTTTGCAATTATGTATACAAAGTGCAAACAACCAGAGCGTTTTACCCAACGAGGTAGTAGTATGTGATGATGGATCAAACGCTGCTACAAAAAGACTTCTTGAAGAATTATCAAAAAAACAAGCATTCCAATCAGGCACGTTTGGCAGCCTGATGATGGGTTTCGCCTTGCGAAAATCAGGAACAAAGGAATAGCAAGCACCGATAAAGATTATATTATTCAGATAGATGGAGATATTATTCTGCATAAAGACTTCATAAAAGATCATGTTCGTTTTGCAAGGACAAATCATTTTGCTACAGGGAGCCGGGTGTTGCTTTCGCAAAAAACTACGGATAACCTTCTACAACAACAGAATAGTACCCATCATTTGCGGATTGCTATTGAAAACAGCAATAAACTAAATGGGATACGGATGCCATTATTACAGCACCTGTTTGCACATTATTATAAAAACGGAGGAAGGAATAAATATTATGTAAAAGGTTGCAATATGGCCTTTTGGCGAAAAGACCTCTTGAAAGTAAACGGCTATGATGAAAGTTTTGTGGGTTGGGGCTTAGAAGATAATGATATTGCGATCAGGCTGTTAAATGCTGGTATTAAAAAACGATTCCTGAAATTTGGTGGCATTTGTTACCATCTGAATCATTTTTTGGCAAGCAGAACAGGTGAAGAAGAAAACAGAAACAGGCTAGACAGGGTAATAAATGATAAGATCATTAAAGCGGAAAACGGCATGAATCAGTATATTGACCCGAAACCGCAGGAAAGTTAAACATTGAAGTAGTTGCGTCCTATAGAAATATGGCGTCATCTATAAAGTTGACATCTAAATAGTTCACTACTTACAAAAGTTAGTGGGCGTTTTAGGCGTTTGTTTATAACCATTAAACCAATACGTGAGTAAACAAATTATTTTTGATTGTGAAAGGATGAAGTATGCTTATACGGGTCTTTACTATTTCTGTAAAGAGTTGGGAGCTGCTTTGATCAGGCAGAATAAGGATGATAAAATAGCATTTTATGTTCCAGAGAAAGAACGTGGTGTATTTGGCGAAGACCAGGAGTATTTGATACAGAATCATCTTCATAAGTTTTTCCCAAAAAACGTAATAAACTATGATGTGTGGCATTGCACTTATCAGGGCAGCAACTATTTACCGCCTGCACGAAGCAGTGTAAAAACTATCTCTACTATTCACGACCTTAACTTCCTGCATCAGGGAAAGACGAAAGGCAAGCAGGATAAGTATATGCAAAAGCTGCAACGCCTTGTTGACAGATCTGATACAATTGTCACTATCTCAAACTTTGTTAAAGAGCAAGTGCTGGAAAACCTCAACGTCGGATCAAAAGAAGTGAAGGTGATTTACAATGGCAGAAATGTACCTGAATCGCTTGCTTATGTAAAGCCGGAAACAATAGAGGACAAGCCTTTTTTTTTTAGTATCGGCACAATAACCGATAAAAAGAATTTTCATGTGCTGGCCGCTATGTTGATCGACAATGATTATGACCTAGTGATTGCAGGCATTACCCAAAGCCAGGCTTACCATAATAAGATTATTGAAGAGGCAAGAAACCTTGGTGTTGAGCACCGTGTTAAACTTATCGGCGCTGTTTCCGAAAACGAAAAATACTGGCTTTTTAAAAATTGCGCTGCCTTTTGTTTCCCATCATTGGCAGAAGGTTTTGGGCTACCAGTAATTGAAGCTATGCAGCTTGGCACACCAGTTATCTTATCAACGGCAACCTCTTTACCAGAAGTTGGAGGGCCGCATGCTATTTATTTTGAAGGCATGGAAACCGAGTTGATCTCGAAAGCTGCAACCGAGTTTCTAAACAGAAATATAGACGGTTCTGTACGGCAAGGACTTATAGATTGGGCACGGCAATTTGACTGGGATGTTGCCGCGAGGAAGTATTGGGAGTTGTATGAAGGCCTGAATTGAGGTTACGTTTGAAGTTTTTTATTTTTACCTGCTAATTGGAATAGTTATTAATTTATTCCAATATTGTGTATATGAAAAAATTTGACTGCTTTACATTTTTTAACGAACTCGATCTTTTAGAGTTTCGATTACGGCTTTTAGATGAGCAGGTAGACTACTTTGTTATCGTAGAATCCAACCTATCTCATGCCGGAAAAAACAAATCCTATTATTTTAAAGAAAGCAAACACCGCTTTGCCAAATGGCAGCATAAAATAATTTATCACCCTTTAGTTCAAAGCACCGAAGGCCTTGTTTTTAAATCCAGAAATACACATGACCTCGAAGATGGATCCTGGGTGTTGGAAAATCAGCAAAGAAATGCCATAAAAGATGTAATACAACCAAACGAGGATGACCTGATTTTTATTGGCGACTTAGATGAAATACTAGATCCGATGGTTATTAAAGACATACAAGGTACTTCTCAACCGAAAGCATTTTCAATGCTTTTTCACTATTACTTTATGAATTGCCGAAATGTTGGCGTTGAAAAAACCTGGAATGGAACAGTTGCCGTATCAGGTAGATATTTCAATAACCATACTTGTCAGCATATTAGAGATAACAGGAATGATTATGCACGAATAGAAAATGGAGGGTGGCATTTCTCATATTTAGGTGGGTTGGAGAAAATTAAACAAAAGCTACAGGCTTTTGCACATACAGAATATAACAAAGAAGAGTTTCTAAATGACGAACATATCTTATTCGCTTTGGAAAAGGGTCTTGACATTTTGAAAAGGCCAGACACCAGCTATAAGCTTTTTCCTGTTTTTCTTTATCCCCGGCATTTAAGAAAGCTTATGAAGCAATATCCAAAATTTATAAAAAAGGCATCGACACTTAAATGGTTATTGGCAGAGCTTAAGGAAAAAAAGCTAAAGCCAGATCAAACATTATTCGCTAAGCAATTCTTCAAAAATCTTTTCTTTTATTTTAATTGCTGCTTTGTCACCATAATATTTTTCGATTAGTACCATGCCATTTTTGCTAACTGTTGTATAGATATTGTTATTAGTTGCCAACGTTGTAATAGCTGCAATAAATTCTTCAACCGTATCTGCAATAAATATATTCTCGCCATGCACAATACCCTCCATGCCATTTGTAATTAGTGAAGTTGCAATAACCGGAACTCCGCAAGCCATGGCCTGCAAAATTTTTATTCTTATACCACCTCCCCCAAGCCGTATTGGAGCTATCAGAATTCCCCCTTGCAATACATCTCCTATATTATCTACAAAACCAGTAAAATTAATACGGGGGTGTTGATGCCTGAAAATATCTTTCCACTTTCCGGTAACATATAATTCAAGCCCACTTTGCCTCACTGCCTGATCCAGCATTTCCTCAGAAAACCACTGAACTCCGTCCATATTAGGATGATGTTCTTGCGAACCCATAAACACCAGTTTTTCAGCGCTTGCTGTTGGCTTGCAGTTAGGAATAAGAGATTCCGGAACCGAAGTTGGCATGACCTGCAATTTTTTTATCGGAATGTATTCACTCAAACGCGCCTGGTCATTACGATTTAAAATCAATATACGATCGTATTGGTTCATTAAACTAATTTCAGTAAACCTGGCTGTATTTACTACATAAGATGCATATAATCCATTGTCGTCGTTCAAAGCAAAATAATCTTCAAGAATAGAGTACCTGTTTTCATGCTGAAAAAAACCTTCTTTGTTCCTTTTGGTATAATGTGAACCAGGTTTAATAAATCGCTATACTCAACCTGAACTATATCAAACTTTTTCTACGGAATAATTGATCCAGAAAATCCAGAAACTCTCGCTCTGCTGGAATAAACGGGTATAATCCATGGACAATCTTTTTTGAAAGGTTTCTTTTTTTGCTCTCCTTTTATACTTAAGTATTCTAATAGGAAGGACAAGTTTTTTATATAACGGTACCTTTTGTTCTACAGCATTGCTTTTAATGGAATTGTTAGTGTATACAGGTTGCACATCTACATCTGGCCATAGTTTTTTTAACTCAGTTACATTCTGTTCCTCACTTCGCGGAACTTTAAACACCAACGTTACATCAAAAAAATTACGGATGTCATTAACAAAGCTGAACACGCCGAAACGACCTCCATCTGACACAGGATACGGACATAAAAAAGTTACTATTGCGATACTGTGCTTCTTCTGTTGATACATATATACAAATTGAAAATAAAACTAGTTTATCCCTGATTACTTTTCTTCATGATCGGTTGCCAGATTTCGGGGTACTGATGCCACGCATGCATACCAAAAGGTAACGACCCTTTAAGAATTGATAAAGCAAGGTCTGGTTTTTGTTCTATTGAGAATTCTAACGCTTTCTTGTAATGCGGCATCTTTAATATTTTTCTTTTCCTATTTACTTCAGCCGACCAAAAAACGTCTTCATTAAAAAAAAGTGATTATCATTGTGTTGATTGTAAAAATCAATCATTTCCTTATGAGAGCCGCATATCTCAAAAAATTTTTTGACATTTCTAAGTGAAAAGCCTCCATTACCGACACGATTGTGGAATTGTAGCCATGTAGGAGATATGGTGTTTTTTTGCTTCACATTCCATCTATGATGAAAATAAGCCTTTACCTGTTTCTTAAACTTATACGGGTTAACCCATGGGGCTCCAATATAGTCGTACCCTTGCTCGCACCAGTACAAAAGATCATCCCTGAATACAAAAGCATCCAGTTGATAGATAAGCATATACTTATAATTCAAAAAGCGACCATAAAACTCCTGGGAGAGCATAAGCCTGTTATACCCTCTTATATCAGCAAAAAATCCCGAATCAAATGATTCGATTTTAAACTTATTATCCCCTATAAAAGGTAAATAGGAAGAGATGTCTAATGTTTCAGGTTTGATAAAAACAATTGGGTGCTTCCCTAAAACTTTGAAACATTGTTTTAACGATTCTTGCTCATTTGCATTTATAAGAGGCTTGTATATAGGTATTACTATTATTGCACTAAATTCCATAAAATCAAAAAATCATCAACGCTTAAAAACCATTTCGTAAAAAAGAAGGCTCCCTTTTCGAGGAACACTTCAAGTTATTTAACGAATGATTCTTAAAAATCGATACTAAATATTTTGTTCAAAATCTTTCTTATTCATTTGTTTCTACTGATGTTCAATCTCTTCAGGTCGTTATGATTGCTACTTCATTAACGTAAACATTTTCGTTTTCGCAACATTTTTCTTTAAATATTTGAAACAAATATTAACATAAATGGGAGATGCGTGTTTTTTATACCAAACTTGTTTAAATGATGTAAAATCCTTGTTTTTTCACACAGTATTGATTTTTTGCAGATGAGTCTGCCTGATTATCGCTTTAAAGTATTTTAGCCTAACCTTGGATCATTTATTTTGATATAAGGTTGCTCGTCTATTATGTTTTTTAGCCAATTTGTAAAAGAGTACTTTTTGACAATCTTATCATCCATTTTTTGATAAGGTTTATGCAAAAATGCTTCCAAATCGTTTATATTTTTTCGTCCCAAACAAAAATATTATTGGGATGATAAAAATCATATTCATAAATCAGCTTGCTATTAGTGATTAGTTTCTTTTCAAAATACAAAGATTCAAATACACGGAAGGTCAATCCATTTTGCTCTGCATTTTCAAAGTCAAGAATATACGACGCTGATTTTAGGATTGAAAGCATCTCATCATATGGGAGCACATCTTTCAGAATTGTAATATTATCATTTTTTATTTTTTCCCTTATACTTTTTGAACTAACAATAACGTTAATATTAGACTTGATTCCTTTTTTCTAAAAAATTCCGCTATCCTGGAAATCGAAGATTCTCTCTCTTTTAAATATCTGCCAACAAAAAATACAGAACCGTCGCTGATACCGCTTTTAGGTTCGTTATCTAAATAAAAATTTGTTATAAACCGTATATTCGAAAAGCTTTTGCTATATCTCTTATAATCATCACTGTCAAAAACAAAAAAGTCATCAAAAAGGTGAATTAATTTTTCAGCGGCTGCAGATCGTTTATATCCGTCCCATTGGTAAGCAAAAAGTTTTTTACTCTTTTCTTTTAAACAAGTGAGAGCTGTTTGATTAATAAAGTCGGCTCTTATAACCAAAGTATAATCTACCGGAGTGTTTATTCCTGACAATTCCTTGATCAATTCTTCGCTATTTTGATCAACACGAAGCGTTTGTTTATATGTTGTATTTTTAAATAGCGTTTTCTGAAACAGGTTATATATCTTTTGAGAAACTCTTTTGTATTTAAACGGCCTGTCAGTAAGAAATACTAAAGAAACCTCATAACCGGCATGTCGCAAATTTTCTTCAAAACATTTGAAAAATTCAAAATGGTACGGTAGAACTATTATAAAGTGTCCTTTCATTATTTTATTTTACGCACAACACAAAGGTCTAAATTAATGCCATCAACGCATATATTATTTCAAATACTTCTCCAACTGCAATACTGTTACCTTCAGGTCTTTATGCAACGGGGCTTCAAGGTCAATGGTGTTTCCCTGCTCATCGGTTATTTTTAACTGAAAGGCATGTAAAGCCAGCCTGTTTAGCAAAGGCTTTTCTTCGAGCACATCTTTGCTCAACTTAAATTTGTTTTTAAATGAAGAAAGCAGGATTGGCTTTCCATCTCCATATAGCGTGTCGCCCACTAAAGCAGCTCCTAATTCTTTCGCATGTATGCGTATTTGATGGGTGCGCCCGGTATGAATTTGAAACTGCACCCAACTGTACATTTTGAGTTTTTTTAGCACTTTATAATCCGTAAGCGCTGTTTTTCCACGTTTGTGTATCAGCATGGAGCCGCGCTTAGCCATATTTTCGGCAATAGGCGCGTCAATACTTCCTTCGTCATTTTGGAGAGCACCTGTTACGAGCCCCAGATATATTTTAACTGTTTTTCTTTCTTCAAATTGCCGGCTAAAGTGCTTGTGAGCCTCGGCATTTTTTGCAAAGATGATTAGCCCGCTGGTTTCTTTATCCAACCGGTGAACAGTAAAAATATCCGGGTATTCTTGTTTTAAAAAGTCTTTAAGGCTTGGCTCTTTGCCTTCCCGGTCAGGAATAGAAAGCATTCCAGGAGGCTTATTCAGCGCTACAATGCTGTCGTTCTCAAAAACTATAATTTCTTTCAGTTTTGTGTTCAAAGTGTACGGTTTATCCTTTCGGCCAGGGATATTACAAAACCCTAAGCTCCTCTATCCTGTCAAAATGCTTTCGGTTTAAAGTTGAAAAGGTAAGTTGGTGCGCAACGGCAGTAGCCGCTATAAATAAGTCGGCCAAATCGATCTTCTTTCTTTTGCGCTTCAGATTGGCATTAATCTTCACAGCTACATCCACACAAATACCATCAAAAGGAATTATAGTAATTGATTTGAAAACAGTATCCCAAAATGAAAGTTGACCCGCGCTGGCGCCAGCATAAATTTCATACTTTGTAATAGCAGAAACGCTAAACTCATATCCATCTCTTATTAGCCGGATCCACGCAGCGTTGCTCTTATCGGTTTTTCGATAATAATCAATAAGAATGGAGGTGTCAACCAAAATCATTTCTCCCGCCATTGGTTGATCGCTTTTCGGTTTTTATTGATAGTCTCCAATTGCTTTTTTGTTGCTACCGGACCTTTTAGCAAAAGCGATTCAAGATCGGTATTGTGTTTTACAGTTTTCGGCTTTTCCATTTCGGCTTTCAACTTCTTTAATTGTTCCGAAGGTAGTTTTTTTACGATTTTTAAGAGTTGGTCGAACCCTATGTCTATTTGCACTTGCATACTTCAAACTTACATGAAATTGTCGATAGCCCATTGTCCATGGTCTGTGGTCCGTTGACCAGAATTTACCCGGCTTTATTTTCTTCTAATTGCTTTGCCTGGAACTTTTTATAAAACTCCTTTGCAAAAGTTTTCATTTCTGTAACCTGGTCCGCATATTTCGTAGCGCGTCCATAAGTATCGGCCATGGTCATTAATGTTTGATAAAAGAAGTCTGCCATTTCATCAATCATCATATCCTTGGTCCACAGGTCTATACGCAAAGCTGCTTTGTCCGCACTATCCCAAAAAGACACCATCATAGCTTTCGCTTTTTGTGCATTGTCTGCCGTACTTTCTGTAGCCTTCCAATGTATGGAGTCCGGAACCCGGTTCTCATCCATTTGTACATCAATTGTAATTGTCGATTTTTTCATTCTTATGCTTCAAAATTTAAGCCGCGAAAGTACGTAATTATGTTTTGGCCATTTATTGCAGCAGGTTTTGCTTAAGAATTTTAACTACATCGTCCATATTGTAGGACAATTGCCTTGCCTCTATCTTCTTAATCAGGTTTTTTCTAAATGTTTCGCCTTTATAAATCATCATCAGCATTTCTCCAATAGCTTCACTACCAGCATTTTCTGTATAAACAATAGCGTCGCCATATAACTGATCAAGAGTTTCCGTTTTTAAAGCTATAACAGGCGTCTTTAGCCTTACGGCTTCGGCAACGGGTATCGGAAATATTTCTTCGACGCTCACACTTATTAACGCATATGCCTCCGCGATTTTTTCGTTCAACTTATCATCATTTGTTAAAACAATATCTTCTCTGTATTTATAGTTTGATAAAAGATGCTCAGCTTCTTCCTTTTTTATGCCGTCTGCAGCGCGCAACACCACAACAAATTTCCAGCTGCTATGCAGCATTCTTTTAAAAGCAGAAAATCCTTTTAACAGTGTAACCAAGCGGTCTTTATCGAGGTTAAAATCTGCAATTATAAAATATTCCCTGTCGCTAGTTAGTTGGCTTTTAACGCTTTCAGTATCTGATAAAGAATCAAATTTGTCCAAAATTCCCTGTAGCAAAAAGCACTTCTCAACATGATCCGGGTATTTTTTTCAAATTTATTATACAGTCCGGCAGATGTAATGCCTATTACGTTTGCCAATATTATATATTTTTCATTATTAAGATCAGTTTCTGTACAAATCAACAAAATCTGTTTCAAGGGTACAGTCGTTTTCAGCGTTTTTGTAAAACTGATAAAAGCCGATGCATTTTTTCACGCAGCCATTTATCCATTTTTTTTGACGGAATAAGCCTTTTGCAGCTGGAAATGGGGTGGCGATTATATTATCCGGCAAGGCGATTGTGGCTTTGTTTTGCGCGGGATAAATGAATTGCTCCAGAGGCATTGTTTTAGCAAGCGCCGTAAATAAGACTTTCTCTAAATAACCGCGGTAGGTTTTAATCGAAATTTCGTCTGCATCTAATATTATCGCCATGATTATGTAATAAGCGTTTTTTCTATATCTTTGCCAAATAGCTGCAAAGGTATAACACCACACAAGAAGTTAGATTGCAGATACATTTATTTACCAAAAGTTTTTATGGAATATAATACTACTAGAAACCACCTGGCGATGCGCGAGTATGGGCGACATGTACAGAAAATGGTGGAACACATATTGACGATCGAAGATCCGAATCGCAGACAAAATAATACTGAGGCCGTTATTGAATTGATGGGCTTTTTGAACCCGCATTTAAAAAATGTGGAAGATTTCAGACATAAGCTTTGGGATCATTTATTTTTAATTGCCGATTTTAAGATTGATGTAGAATCGCCTTACCCCACGCCAACGCGTGAGGCACTAAAGGCAAAACCTCAACCCCTGCCTTATCCAAAACGATCTTCTAAATTTTCACATCTTGGTAAAAACTTAGAAGACATCATTAATAAAGCTTTGGCTGAACAAGATCCTGAAAAGCGTCAGGGTTTTGCAAATGCTATTGCTTATTATATGAAACTGGCTTACAATAACTGGCATAAAGAAGTAGTTCATGATGATGCCATACAAAGTGAATTGACCAATATAACCGATGGTCAGTTAGAGTTTACCAATACGCCCTACGTTAAAGCCTACCGTATGCAACAGGAAAATACCAAAAGCAATTACGGTAAACGCAATAATAAGTTTCAGCAGCAACGAAGCAATAACAATTCCAATAACAACAACAATAACCGCCGTAATGGAAATGGAAACGGCAATAGTAATTTTAAAAAGAAAAGATTCTAAAAAATTTCACACAAAGAACGCAACGAAGAAAGCAAAGAAGCAACGTTTTTTTATTTATAATTAAACTTTGTCTCTTTGCTTTTTTGTGATCGTTGCGTGAATAATTCTTTTGCAAACTTTACTTTACCAAATTAAAGCTCAACCCTCCCTGCAACCATCTGCCTGGCATTACTGTTCCTAACAGATCACTATATGTTCTGTCAAAAATATTATCAACCTGCACAAACGCGCCTAAGCGGTTTTTAATAAAGTTGTATGATGCTCTTCCATTCAGTAAAAAATAATCTTTACTCAAAGACGCCTCAGCAAAAACGCTGCTACCATTTGTTTCCCGCGCTTTTCGGTTTTTGTAAATACCGGTTAAAGTTATCATAGCATTCCCTACATTATACACAGCACTGAAGTTGCCCAAAAACCTTGCGCTTGAAGAAATATAAAATGATGGATTGGCCTGGCTGCTTTTGCTATAAAGCCACACCACGCCACCATTAAGCGCGAGTCTCTGTTTAGTACCAATCGGAGCAATGACCTGGACATCTGTTTCAAAACCGGTAATATCCACCGTTGCTATGTTGGTAGCAAGCGCATAATTCGTTGATGGGGTGAGGTTATCTTTCCTTGGCATTTCATCATAAGGCGTTCCGATCCAATCAATCAGGTTGCTATGAAAACGTTGAAAAAAGTGGAAGATAATTTGAATTGGGAACGATAAAACCAATCAAATCCCGCTTCATAAGCCCAGGCAATTTCGGGTGTCAAACCGGGATTGCCAATACTGGGACCAACAAGCTTTCCTTTTTCTCTGCCGTAGTTGTTATAAAGTTCGGTAAACTCTGCCGCACGAATGGTTCTACCTCCGCTTGCCCTAAACTGAAAATCCCGGATATGATAAGAAGCATTCAATTGCGGTAATAATTCTGCCTTATTGTTTTCAATGAACTCCGCTCTTAAAGATGGCTGCACATAAAAGCGCGAACCAATATTTTGAGAGAGACTTACAAATGGAGCTGCAATATTTAGCGAATGAATCCCTCTGTCGTTAGAAACGATCGCCCGGTTTTGATAGTTAAACCCGGTAATTATAGTCGTTTGTTCGCTAAGCTGTTGTTGAAACAGTATTAACGACTGAAAAAGCTTTGATGTACTTTGATTAGCTGAACCAGAGTTATCAAACGCATACTCATCTTTCAGTTGTTTGTAGCCTGCATTCAATGTTAACTTTGATTTATTTTTTCATAATCAATTTTAATTTGATGCCACCAGCTTTTAACCTGCTCTGTTGCCGTATCTGATACATAACTGGTATAAAAATTCTGCGCAGCAAAATCCCTGTTGTCATAAGCGGTTCGGGCAGCTATATTCCAATTATCGCTAAGCTTATAATTTACCCCAGCTGAAGCTGAAGTGTTATGAAAATATCCTTTGATACCCCGTTGTTGTATTCCTGTTGAATGATTGGATAACAACCCCGCGTCAACGCTTAATTTATCAGTTTGTAAAAAGCCGCCAATGTTTGTATTTATCAGATTATACTCACCCGCCCCAACTTGTGCGTTTATTACTTTTTTATTCTTTTGATTGGAAGCATTGGCCGATTTAGTAATAATATTGATCACACCTCCAACGGCATCTGATCCATAAATAGCAGCTGATGCACCTTTCAGCACTTCAATGCGATCAATCTGCGCAGGTGTAATAGGAATATATGTAGAAAAATGGCCGCTATTCGGGTCGTTCACTCTTAACCCATCCAAGATAACCAGCACCTGTTGGTAGGTGCCGCCGCGCATGCTTATATCGCTCTGCGATCCTTGCGGGCCGCGGCTTTGCACTCAACCCCTGGAATATATTTTAACAACTCATCTAATGAATGAACAGGTAATTTCAAAATATCTTCTCCTTTTACAATGGTGATATTCCTACCGGTTTCCGAGGTTCTTTTTTCCGAAAGCGACGATGTTACAGTTACAGGATCAAGCGTCGTTTGTTGTGCGCTTACAGTTTGAGTGGTAAGAAAAATTTGTACTAAGCCAATCACCGAAATAAAGCCTTTCTTCATGTCTACTTTGTTTTGATTTAATTTTTAAGATTTAAAATAAAAATGGCTGACAGCAATAACGCTATCAGCCATGAATAAATATGTATATAAAAGTTAAAGTGCGCAGTTTTGACGCAAATACTTTTTGGTATTAAAGGTAAATTTTCCGGAAAGAGATTTATTATGTCATCCGGAGGATCCGACATTTCTTCCTCAATTTCTTTCTGTGCTATATCAACAACAATTGTTGCTGATGTATTCTTTTGTTTTCCTAAAAATGTATCGGCAACAATGTTCTTTAAATTACCTATTGTTACATGCCTGCCAATGCTTTGAAACGCAGCATAAGACTTGCGGCTCCAACGCCGGAACCGCAAAGCTGATATCGTATGTGCCTGAGTAAACATTTAACAGGGCGCTAATTTACAGTTCTTCCATCGGATTCCAGAAAACCTTTTTGAAGTCGACTACTTTATCATTTTTGACTTTGACACCTTCCTTTGCCAACAGCTCTTCCATTAAGGTTGGAGTTTTGAAAGCAAGCTTTCCTGATAATACACCAATGCTATTAACAACACGATGGGCGGGTACTTTGGGCTTTGCTTTGCCACTACCGTTCATTGCCCAACCAACAAGGCGGGCTGATTTACCTGTTCCGATACATTTTGCTATAGCGCCGTAAGATGTAACACGTCCTTTAGGAATCTGACGCGTAATTTCGAAAACCTGATCAAAAAAATTTTGATCAGTAGCTCCCGATGGGTTAATGGCTTTTAATTTATCGGGGTTCTTTAGACGCTTTTTGTTGTCGTTCATTTAGCAATTCGGTTCTTTTGGGTTCGGGTACATTTTCATATTCATAGGCACAATGCAGGCAACCATTGCTACAGCAATATCCACGCAATAAATGATACTTTTCTGTAAGCACTACTTTCCCTTCTTTATTTACATAATAATGCTCACCCTCTATCCAGTTCATACTTTATCGCTTCTTTTAATTGCTCATCTTTTTCAGGACTTGCTAATTGTTGTGGTAAGGTAAAACATAAATAGTGAATACGGCTACTCTGCGCAATGTCAAGCGCTTCGTAATGTGTTTTTATTTTAAGCTCTTCAGCCCGGTCTTCAATCTTGTACAAATCGTCGATGTCTTCTATCAAATTACAATCATACATATCAATCACTTCTTTTGTAAAGCGATATAAATCCGGACTATCCGTTTTCAAATGTATTTTGCCACCAGCTTTTATAACTTGTTTATACACTCTTAAAAAGCGTGGATGCGTTAATCTTTTTTTGCTTTTGAATAACGCAGTTGCGGATCGGGAAACGTGATCCATATTTCATCAACTTCGTCTTTAGAAAAATACTGATTAAGTTGCTCTATTTGAGCGCGCAGATAAGCCACATTATTCAACCCCTGTTGTAAAGCCTTTTTAGCGCCCACCCACAAACGGTTGCCTTTTATATCAACACCAATAGCATTTTTTGAGGATACAATTTTCCAAGGCCCAATGCATATTCACCCTTGCCACAAGCAAGTTCTAAAACAATAGGATTATTATTATTGAAATGTTCATGCCAGCTGCCAGCAATATGTTCAGGAAACTGAAGCACATTATTGAAAGTATTTAATTCCGCAAAGCGGATCAATTTTTTTGTCCCATGATTTTTTGAGTTGACCGTTGATAGTTGACAGATAACAGTCGAAGAATTAAGTAAGTATAATATATAAGTGTATGTTGATCGCGAAAACTGTCAACTGTCATCTGCGTACCGTCAACTATTTTTAGGCGAATCTACTTCAACCAAAGTTTTGGGAGCATCATTAAATTGTTGCCAATCATCGCAATCAATATTAATAACCGCTACACCTGTTGTGGGTAAAGATTCAATATCAGCACCCGTAATATCGTTGGTAAAATTGGTAACACCAGGGTTATGGCCAACAATAGCAAGGGTATCAACATTTTCCCAGATTTTATTTATAGTCTCAATAAATTGTAGCGTGTCTCCAAGATATAAATTATCAAAATACTTTATACGCGTTTGCGCAACTTCATTAGCTTTTGCAAAATACTCAGCAGTTTCTTTGGTCCTTTCAGAAGGGCTGGCAAAAATTTTATCAATCTTGTAGCCTTTATCTAATAAGTGCCTGGCCATCGACTCCGCGTTTTGATGGCCTCTTTCAGTTAGTCTTCGTTTACTATCCAGGCCATGGCTTTGTTCAGCTTTTGCATGGCGAATGATTATCAATGTCTTCATAATAATTTAAAGTCG
The DNA here is from genome assembly GCF_022513635.1 of Paraniabella ginsengisoli. Lineage (GTDB taxonomy): Bacteria > Bacteroidota > Bacteroidia > Chitinophagales > Chitinophagaceae > Niabella > Niabella ginsengisoli. Next base: position 239,905 of record NZ_JAKWBL010000004.1, read on the forward strand.
TAAATAGCTTTTTCAATAATGCGCAAAATTATCTATTTCAATACTTTTTATTCTAAAAATTTTAAATGACGTTTTGCAGGCGAAACGTGTAATGCCATTTAGTCTACAAGAAAAATACAGAACGTGATTGGAATCATACTGAAAGATTTTATAAAACAAAAAGCAACCTAAAAGATTGAACTCTTTAATGTATGTGCAATCACTAATGTTTGATTGAAATCAATTTCTGCAAAAATGATTTTTCTATTCCAAATTATATTTTATATCTTCCAATACGCTTGTCCCTGTAAACTATTTTCTAAACCAAATTGCAGTCATATGAATAAAAAATGCATGAGAAGCATAGCTGTGTGCCTATGTACTCTATTTTCCATCTACTATGCACACGCACAAACCAAACCCATTTCCGGAACCGTTACGGATGAGAAAAATGCACCGATACCTAATGTCTCTGTCGTCGTTAAAGGTGCATCATCTGGTACAACAACCAACGATGATGGTAAATATACGATCAATGCCAAAACAGGAGATGTACTTGAATTCTCCAGCATCGGCTACCAGTCGGCCTCTTTAACTATTGATGCGTCTGGTGCGGGCAACATTGTGCTTAACCCAGATGTATCAGGCCTTACAGACGTGGTTGTTATTGGGTATGGCACTCAACGTAAAAAGGATTTGACCGGATCGGTAGCCGTGGTAGACATGAATGAATTGAAATCACAGCCTTCTTCAAGCCCGGTTGAAGCATTGCAAGGTAAGGCAACCGGAGTTCAGATTATTAATGATGGATCTCCGGGTTCAACGCCGCAAATAAGAATCAGAGGTTTTAGTACCATCAATAATAACGATCCTTTATTTGTAATTGATGGAATGCCGTATACCGGCAAATTAAGCTGGTTGAACGCTGAAGACATTGAAAACATGCAGGTATTAAAAGATGCATCAGCCTCTTCTATTTATGGATCAAGAGCAAATAATGGCGTTGTAATTATTACAACAAAAAAGGGAAGAAAAGGGCCTCCTAAAATAAATCTTGATATTTATTATGGTACTCAAAGACCTAACAAGAATACTTTTCCCGAATATATGACGCCGATGCAGTATGCACAAAATCTATATGCTGCTTTTCGAAACTCAGGACAAACGCCCGGACAGGAAGGTACTACAGGTCCTAACTATGGTACCGATCCCAACAACCCTACATTACCCGAGTATTTAATCGCTGGTTCGAAAAACGGGCAAAACATAACTGCTGCAGATGCTGATCCATCCAAATACCGCTACACGCAAAACAGCAGTACTTTTTATCAGATAACAAAAGCCAACCAGGCAGGAACGAATTGGTTTAACGAAATAACCAACCCCGCTCCCATGCAAAGTTATCAGTTAACGGTTTTAGGAGGAGGAGAAAACTCAACCTACTCCTTAAGTGGCGGTTATTTTAACCAGGAAGGAACTATTAAATATACCGGATTTAAACGTTACACAATAAGAGCAAATACAAGCTTTAAAACTTTAGGCGACCGCCTGAAATTGGGGAAAATATGCAATACTCGCATATACGTGGATATGGATTTGCAACTAACCCAAATGTTGCCGGAAGCTACCAGGGAGAAGGCTCCCCAATAGGATGGGCTTACCGAATACAAACAATAATACCTGTTTACGATATAATGGGAAATTTTGGCGGTAGCCGTGGTAGCGGATTAGGAAATGCGGACAACCCACTGGCTGTACTTTACCGTGCAAAAGATAATGTGAACACAGACAATCAATTTTTCGGGAGCGCCTTTGCAGACTTAAATGTTGTAAAAGGCCTGAATCTTAAAACAGTGTACGGAGTACGCTACGATAATTATACAAGTATAAATATTGGATATCCAAATCCTGAACGCTCAGAAGGAAGTTACGATAACAACCCGTTGAATGAAGCACAGGGATATGCAACTGAATGGACATGGACGAACACTTTAACTTATAAAAATAAATTTAATGACAAACATGATCTTACACTGTTAGCAGGTACAGAAGCTGTAGAATCACAAGGCAGAGTCGTTTCTGGAACAGGAAATAACTTTTTTATTTTTGGAGACATCAATTACTACTATCTAAGTGCCGCAAGCAAAGGGCTTTCCAGTTCGAGCAACGGGTATGTATCTTCTTTATTTTCTGTTTTTGCCAGAGCCGATTATAACTTTTATGATAAATATCTTTTGTCAGCCACCATTCGTCGTGATGGCTCATCCAACTTCGGCCCTAATAATCGCTATGGTAATTTTCCGGCAGCCAGTGCAGCCTGGAGAGTTTCTAATGAAAATTTCCTGAAAGGTGTAAGCTGGATCAATGATTTAAAACTGAGAGCAGGCTATGGCTCAACCGGAAACCAGACCATACCCTCCTTTCAATTCCTTAAAAGATATCAATCCGCTATTAACTCATCTTCGTATCCTATTGACGGAACCAGTGCAGCCAGCGGTATCTGGACGAGCAACTATGATAATCCTGATGTAAAATGGGAGCAGTTGAAATCCTGGAACCTGGGGTTAGATTTTGCAGTTGCTTCCAACAAAATAGATGGATCTTTTGACTGGTATAGCCGCAAAACGACAGATATGCTTTATCCCGTTCCGCTGCCAGCACAAGGTGTAGGAGGTGGAGCATCTCCTTATGTAAATATCGGGTCGATGAGCAATAAAGGCTTAGAACTTACACTTAATTATCATCACAATAGTACTGCGGGAAAAGAGGCTTTTAAGTTTGATATAGGTGGTAATATTTCAAGAAATGTAAACCTTGTAACTGAACTGGCACCCACAGTAAAACAGCAACTGTATGGCGGCATCAGAAGTTTACAAACCTCTATCATAGTACCTAATCAACCTTTTGGTGCTTTCTATGGATATAAAATAACCGGCATCTATCAAAATGCAGAAGACATTGACAACAGGCCGTCCTACGCTGATGCGAGAATTGGCGGCCCCGTTTATGCCGATATTTCAGGACCTGATGGCACACCAGATGGGGTTATTGATGCAAACGACCGAACTGTTATCGGAAGTCCACATCCAGAATTTATTTATTCGTTAAGCTTCAATACATCTTATCGCAATTTCGACCTTTCTATGTTCTTCAACGGTTCTCAAGGCAATGATATATTTGATGTAACGAGGTATTATACTGACTTCAGCGCTTTTGATGGTGCTGTAAGTACCCGTATGTTAGATGCATGGAGTCCAACAAATACAGAAAGTATGACTCCCTCTCCTTACAGAAACCGCCCGGCATTAGAATTACAAGCTAATAGTTATTATGTACAAGATGGAAGCTATTTCAGGATGAAGCTGTTACAAATAGGTTATTCGCTGCCTGTAGCTAACATTTTTAAAGACAGAATTAAAAACCTGAGAATATACGCAAGCGGCTCTAATTTATTTACGGTTACAAAATATTCGGGTCTGGACCCTGAAGTAACTCAGTTTTCAAGCGATTTTACAGCTCCGGGAGTTGACCTTGGTGTATATCCTTCATCAAGACAGTTTATAATTGGATTGAATGCTACTTTTTAAACCGCTTATTTCAATATCAACATTCAGATGAAAATGAGCTTTGAAACGATGACTATTTCCGAAACAAAGTTTAACGAGCTTCCATAAAAAACTCATCCATTCCATCTGACCTTAAAAAATAATAAAAAATATACAGATGAAAAAAGCATATATAATTTTACCTGTTATTTTAACGCTGCTAATACTTTCCTGTGGGAAAGGGTTTTTAGACACCGATCCACAAGGTGTTATTATAGATGAGCAGCTAAAAACAACAAAGGCTGTAGAAGCTTCACTTATTGGGGCCTACGGTATTTTAAACGGGAATATAAATGGCACCTGGGGCAATTATTCAAGCGGACCCAGCCAATGGCTATACGGGGAAGTAGCGGCAGATAATGCACATAAGGGAAGTAATAGCGGAGACCAATCGCCTATGAATGATATTGAACTGCACAGGGTTGGTCCTACTAATGATAACCTGCCTACTATGTGGCGTGTTTATTATGAAGGCATCATACGATGCAACAAAACCCTACAGTTATTAAAAACCGTACAGGAAAGCGATGCAAACGACCGCTTTAGTGATGAAAGAGCAACACAGATTGAAGCCGAAGCCAAGCTACTCAGAGGCCATTATTATTTCTTTTTAAAGCGCGTATTTGTAAATATTCCATACCTGGATGAAACCATTACCAGTACAGCAGATGCCGTAAAAGTTCCTAATACTATAGACGTAGATCCTATGATCGAAGCTGATTTTAAATTTGCTGTTGATAACCTTGAGTATACTAAACCCTTAGGCGAGGTAGGCCGGGTTGATAAATATGCGGCTGAAGCTTATCTTGGAAAATTATATTTATACCAAAAGAAATATCCGGAGGCTTTGGTTTTATTTAAAAATGTAATAACCAATAAGGCACCTTTAACAGATATGCCCTTTCAGAATAATTTTGATATTAACACAGAAAATGGACCCGAAGGTATTTTAGTTGCCCAAAATATTATTAACGATGACGGAAGTGGCGATAACGGGAACGTAGGTGATATGTTAGCCGGCCTTTATAATTCGGCGCCCATTAGTTGCTGCGGCTTCTATCAACCATCCGTTGATTTGGCCAATGCTTATAAAGTAAATGCAAGCGGGTTACCTCTCTTGGATAATTCTTATCGAACTAACCCTTACAAGTCTGATCTAGGATTATCCGGCGCTGCTAAAACCAACTATCAAGTAAATAAAACATTAGCTTTTGATCCGAGACTAGATTACACTATTGGCAGAAGAGGCGTATCCTATAGAGATTGGGGTACCATGCCCGGAGATGATTGGATACGCGACCCGGCATATGGTGGACCATTTGTAGCTGTAAAACAAATGATAGATAAATCAGATTTCAGTGGAAATACATCCCCGGGTACTACTAATATTACCGGACTGAATGTAAATATTATCCGACTTGCAGATGTGTACCTGATGGCTGCTGAATGCGCCGTTGAGACAAATGACCTTACTTATGCCAGAAACAGGGTAAATGATGTAAGAAATAGAGCATCAAGCTTACCTGCTGTTACAGCAGGCGGTACTCCGGCTGCAGCTTATGACGTTAATCCTTATGCATCATTTCCTAACCAGGAGTATGCCCGTAATGCAGTAAGATTTGAAAGGCGCTTAGAGCTGGCAATGGAAGGCCATCGTTTTTATGATCTGGTAAGATGGGGCATTGCTAAAACGGTGATAGAAGATTACCAGGATTTTGAAAAAGATTTTGTTTCGTCTTCGCAAACCATCACTTTTGAAGATAAGGATACTTATTATCCAATTCCGCAAGAGCAGATGGACCGAAGTGGTGGCGCATTAACACAAAATGATGGATACTAAAATTGGTTCTTTCTAAACATAAAAAAAACCGTAACGCTTACGCTTACGGTTTTTTTTATTAATATATGTTCTTAATATCCTCTTTCGTTCTTTCCTTCCATATAATTCATAAACGCCTGGTTTACTACACGGTTGCCTCCGGATGTCGGATAATTTCCGGTAAAATACCAATCCCCAAGATTGTTAGGACATGCTTTATGAAGATCTTCAATACTTTGAAAAATAACCTGCACCGGAATTTCCAATCCTTTTGGTGTGATCATTTCTGCAATTTTATAAGAAATTTCTGTACTGGTACTGCTTTTATAAACTTGTTGTACCACATTTTCAGTGTGCAGCAACCCATCAGCTTTAAGATCTTTACATTTTTGCCAAAGTTCCTGCAACAAATCTTCTTTGCCCCGATCTTTTAAAATTTCAACTGCCGCATTGAATGCAATAAAATCGCCCATCTTACTCATATCAATTCCATAACAATCCGGATAACGAATTTGAGGAGCAGATGATAATATCAATATTTTTTAGGCTTAAGTCGTGCCAGCATTTTAATAATGCTTTGTTTCAACGTGGTGCCTCTCACAATAGAATCATCAATCACGACAATGGTATCAATACCAGGCCTCACCGTACCATAAGTTACATCGTAAACGTGTTGCACCATTTCGTTTCGGCTGGCGTCTTCTGTAATGAAAGTGCGCATTTTCACGTCTTTGATCGCGATCTTACCAATGCGAATACGACGGTTGATCATTTCGCTTAGCTTCTCTTCATCATAATCTTTACCCCAGCTTAGTATGCGGTCTATCTTAATTTGATTCAAATACATCTGCATACCCTTCTGCAAGCCTAAAAACGCCACTTCAGCGGTATTTGGTATGTAAGAGAAGATCGTATTTTTCAGATCAAAGTCAATAGCGTTCAACACCTGCTCACTTAAATTATAGCCTAGTGCTTTTCTTTCTTTATAAATTTTTTCATCGCTGCCGCGTGAAAAATATATGCGTTCAAAACTACAAGCTTTGCGTTCTTTCGGCGTTACCACTTCTTCTACTTCGAAGCTACCGTCTTCATGAACGATGAGCGCATTACCGGGCATCAATTCTTTCACCTCATTCTCGCCAACATTAAATGCCGTTCTTATAGCTGCGCGCTCGGAAGCAGCTACAATTACATCCTCATCAACATAATAATAGCAAGGCCGGATGCCATGCGGATCGCGAAACACAAAGCCAACGCCATCACCCGTTACGCCTCCTACGGAAAACCCTCCGTCAAACTGCGGAATCACATCTTTCAACACCTGCTTAATATCGGGTTTGGCCGGCGATGCTTCGTCAGCATCTACCAAATGTTTGTGCACTATTTCCATCATCGCTGCCAGATCACTTTGCTTTTGAAAAGGACCCGGCTCAATGCCTAATTTATTGAATAGCTCTTCAGTATTGACCAAATTAAAATTACCCGCCAACGCAAGGTTACGGGTAGTCATTGTATGTCTTTTTAAAAACGGATGGCAAAATTCTGCATTGTTCTTGCCCTGAGTGCCATATCTTAAATGGCCTAAAAGCAGCTCACCCAAAAACTTCACATGGCCTTTCATCAGGCCCGGATGGTTTACTATATCCGGATTGTATTTGGTAAGTTCATTAACTTCTTCAGCAATATTCTGAAATAAAGAAGCGATGGCTCCAGGTTGCGCGTTTCTGATTCGGTGCATAAAAGGATGTCCAGGCTCTACATTCAGCTTTATAGCTGCTACTCCCGCGCCATCCTGCCCCCTGTTATGTTGCTTTTCCATAAGCAGGTACAGCTTATTAAGCCCCCACATTACGGTTCCATACTCTTTTAAATAATGGGAGAAACTTTTGCGGAGCCTGACAAAGGCTAACCCACACTCGTGTTTAATTGGATCACTCATATATTGGAAAAGAAACGCAAATTTACGAGAATAGTTCTTAACCAGAACTTAATATAGTTCAAGAAATAGGAAATCATCCATTCCCCAACCAAGAAAAATCACTTTTCAAGTAATTTATTAAATACTGCTGGCGTTATGATTTGTGCAGTTTTGAAAGGGTTGTGTTCTAAAAGGTCTTTGTCGCCGGTTACCAAGTAATCCGCTTTTGAAAAATCGATCAGGTCCAAAAGAAAATTGTCTTTTGCGTCTCTATTGATGTGTTGGTGTAATCTCGATTTTTTCAGCAATAGTTTCCAAAAGCTGGATTAGTTCTTTAACACTATCACCGGGGAAATATTTTTTAACTTTTCTCTCCCTGTTACTACTTCAATTTCAATCAAAAGCTGCTCTGTCGTTATAATTACAATGCTACCGTTTGAAATATACTGCTTTAGCTTTGATAGTTTTTTGCCAATAAGAAAACTAATCCAAACATTCGTATCGAAAATAACTTTAATGCTTTTGTTTGTCATAGATTTCCCGTCTTACCGTTTCAGCCTCCTCGGTTATCGTCTTGATATCAATATCATTTGTCTTGAACGATTTTAATAATCTCGTGAGCTTAGAGTCTGTGACTTCCTTTTCTAATTCTTTGGTCAACTTTAACTTTTGCTTTGTTGGCAATTGCCTTACCATAGACAAGATCTGTTCAAATGATACATCGATTTGCAATGCAGTCTTCATTATGAGTTTCTTTATTTTAAATTTACGAAAAAAACAACGTCTCATAGACTGAGCATCATTTTCATTTCAACACTTCTTCCAACTTGCTTTCCAGGAACCGCCGCGCAGCCCTTCTGCGATTATCTTTCCTTGTGGATCAATAAGTACATTAAAAGGAATGCCTTCAAAACCATACAAACTTACAACCGGTGATTCCCAGAATTGAAGATCGCTTAATTGCGGCCAGTTCAACTGGTCGTCTTTAATGGCTTTCAGCCACGGCTCTTTCGCCTGATCTAAAGAAACGCCTACAACAGTGAAGTTTTTATTTTTAAATTTATTATATGCTTCAACAACATTCGGATTTTCTATGCGGCAGGGTTTACACCAGCTTGCCCAAAAATCGAGCAGTACATATTTGCCTTTAAAAGAACTTAAGGCAACAGGGTGTCCGTTTACATCTGGAAGTGTAAATTCAGGAGCTGGCTTACCAACTAATCCGCCTTTACCAACATCATCTATTTGTGACTGAATATCTTTCTGTAAAGCGACCATTCCCGCATGTCCCGGATTTTTTTGATCACATCAGAAATAGTTGCGCTCACCTGCTCATTGCTTAAAGGCTCCAAACCCAATCCAGGATTGCTAGCTGAAGACTGATAATAACCTAAAACGAACATTGTTAACGCCGGGTTGTCTGATTTTTTAATCTCGTCTAAAGTATATTTCTTTAAGGAACCAGAGCTTGCTGTGTTTGCCTGTATCAATGGAGCAATTACCGAATCAGGCTTATTCAGTTTATGTAGGCTGTCAATTTTTGAGGCATCGACAAAAATTTGTTGAAGTTTTTCATTGAAAGCAAACAAAAAGTCCTTCATTTTTTGGCTGGCGGGCGACCCTTTCACTTCATATTTTTCAGGAAACTGGTTGTTTTCTTTATTCAACACCACATCTATTTCTACAGAAGACTTATCGTTGATGACAGAAGCTACCGGAGACATTTCTTGATCTATGCGAATACTATAAATAGCTGATTCTCCGGTTTCTGTTTCGATAGAAAAAGTACCGTCGCTATTCAATGCAGCAGAATCAACAATTACAGGACGCATTGTGCCAATTGGTACTTCTTCCAGGTAAACCATTTTACCTGTGGCATTGGCTATTTTTCCCGAAACTTTAAAAGCGTTTTCTTCACTGGTTTTACAGGAAAGAAGAAACAAGGTTGTTGCGGCTATGATGAATATTTGTTTCATATTGTTGTAGTTCATTATCCATGGTCGATGGACCATTGTCTATTTTAGTTTTTCTAAAATAATTTCATTTGTTTTTTCGGATCGGCTTTACCCTTTGTACGTTTCATTACCTCGCCTACGAATAAAGCCAATAACCCTTTTTACCTTTTTTATACGCAACAACTTTATCTGCTAATTGTTCCAAAACCGCATCTATCACCGGCTCCAGCGCTGAGGAATCTGACTGTTGGATTAGGTTATTTTGCTCCGCAATTACGATCGGGTCTGCATCGGGATTTTGAAGAAGCAATGAAAAAGTTTAGTCGATGCTGCGGAAAAACTAAGCTTACCATCGTCCACACATTTTACCAGCGCCGCTATTTGCGATGGCTGCAAAGCAAAATCTGAAATAGGCTTAGCCTGGTCGTTCAGCCAGTTTTTTACTGGTCCTAACATCCAGTTGGCGACGGCTTTAGGCCGCCCCCGACCTTGGCCTCATCCGTCCGCTTAAGGCGGACACCTTCTCCTGAAGGAGAAGGTGATTGGAAATCTATTTTATTTGGAAGAGGGGAGACGGAAACATCTCTTTTATTACCGCTTCAAAGTAATCAGCAGTTTCTTTTTCTTCTGTCAAAACCTGCGCATCGTATTCGGGTAACTGGTATTGCTCCTTATATATTTTGATGCGCTCCTCTGGTAACGCTGGTATGGATGATCGAATTTCGTTGATAAATTCGTCTTTCAAATCAAAAGGTGTCAGATCAGGATCAGGAAAGTAACGATAGTCTTCTGCATCTTCCTTATCCCTTATTGCAAAAGTAGTTCCGTTGTTCGCGTCGAAACTGCGCGTTTGCTGGCGGATGGTTTCGCCGCTTTCAAGTATATTGATGAGGCGGTTTGCTTCAAAATCTATGGCTCGTTTTACATTGCGGATAGAGTTGAGGTTTTTAACTTCTACTCTTGTTCCCAGTTTTTCATCGCCTTTTTTCTTACAGAAATATTGGCGTCGCAACGCATGCTACCTTCTTCCATATTACCATCGCAAACGCCTATATACCTAACTAATTTTCGCAGCTCGCTTACATAAGCAAATGCTTCATCGCTGCTGCGCAGATCGGGCTCAGTAACAATTTCGATAAGCGGCGTACCAGCGCGGTTATAATCTACAGCGGTGTTACTATCATTTACATCATGCAGGCTTTTGCCGGCATCTTCTTCCATGTGAATACGATTCAGCCTTACATTTTTTTCACCTGCTTCTGTTTTTATAGCAACATATCCGTTTTTGCAAATCGGTGTTGTATGTTGAGAGATCTGATATCCTTTTGGAAGATCGGGATAAAAATAGTTTTTGCGAGCGAAATAGTTTTTCTTTTCGATTTCGCAGTTGCAAGCCAATCCCATTTTGATGGCATGCCCAATAGCTTGCCTGTTCATTTTGGGTAAACTGCCTGGGTGGGCCAAGGTAATTGGACTAACATGCGTGTTCGCATCAGCACCAAAAGCAATGCTGTCTCCACAAAACAATTTGCTTTGTGTAAGTAATTGGGCATGTACTTCAAGCCCGATCACTATTTCGTATTGGTCGTTAACTGTACTCATTTAAAGGTTGTAAAAATAAGCATCAAATTATGGTTTCTCACAGAAAGCACAGATTTACACAGAATTTTTCTGAATAAGTTTATAAATGTCTGTGCCTTTCTGTGTTTTCTGTGAGCAAAAATTAAAAGCCGGCAGCAAATATGCCACCGGCTTTCGAAATCCTAATCACAAACTTTTTAAAGAACACCTGAACAAACAGGCGCTTTACAACCTACAAAAACTATAATTAAACAATCAGAAAACTAATTTTGTTCACGCTTACAAATCTGCCGTTTTTATTTTTTTGCTGAAAAGAACGTTGATATCGTGAGATTTACCATTGCGATCTACTTTCAGCTTTAAAGTTGAGCCTGCTTCTACAGTTCCTTTTTCTTCCAAAAGATCATCCGCGTTCTTTACTGCATTTCCATTTGCTTCTTTAATAATATCGCCTTCTTTCAAACCGGCCTTGTCTGCATCCGAGCCTTTTTCAAGCTCGATCACTTTTACACCAGTTCCGCTTTCAACATCCTGAATTTTGATGCCGAGTTTTGGACCATTTTCCATTGGATTTCCGTAACGGAAGTTGAAATTATTCCCCTATTTTCAAAATTTCTGGGGATGCGTGACATTAAATCTTCAAAATCAATATTGGGTGCAGCAAAATTCTCATTTCCATTGCCTCTGAAAGTGAAGGTATGCGGCGCACTCCATTTAGTAAGCTCCGCAGTTGTTGTTTGACTTTTCCCATCCCGTAAATAAACAATTGTAATTTTATCGCCAGGTTTTTTGTCTTTTAATGCCTGAGACAGCTCGTCTGGATTTTCTATCTTTTTGAATCTACTTCAGTAATAATATCTCCTTCCTGCAAACCTGCTTTTTTGCGGCAGTTTCCTCATTTACATTCACCACTTTTGCTCCCTGCTCATTTTTTTCAGTAACTACACCCAACATTGCTTTATTGGGAGCCTGCATGATTCGAAAGTTACGGTTCAAAACATTTTCGTTATCCCCAAATCCTGCATCGGGAGACCAATTGAAAGTATTCAGGTCTTTAATTTTTAAACGCTTTACGGTAACATCACCGGCTTCGCCTTCCTGAACTGGTTTGCCATTTACAGTAATGTCATCGCCATCAACTATTATATTCAGCTTTTCTGTGTCTGCACCTTTTTTAGTTATGATGATACGCTCTGCTTCTTGTTTATTTTTGTTTTCATCTTGTTGTGCCCATAATAAGCCAGGCAACACAACAGCAGTTAATAATAAAACCTTCTTCATTTTGTATTTTTTCTGTTAACGGATAAATTCAAATGAGCATCCATCTCATTTTTAAATAATCAAACTACGTTGATTTTCGTATTTCAAAGATAGGACAAATCCAGAAATACGAAATGTTTCGGAAGTGTTAATCTTTGTCTGAACCATGCTTTATGGGATTACAGATTATGAGGAAATCTGCTGAGTTTGAAAAATATTTGAAAAATGTAAAGGTGGGGAATATGCTTACAAATTTTTTGCGAATATATAGGTTGATCTATGTTCTGCTGTTGAAGAGTGCGACGCAATTTCGATGCCATCTGTTGATTGCCGGGCTCATAAATATTTCAAAGGCGAAAAGTTTATTATTGATACACCCGCACATAATCGACTTCCATTGTTGCAGGAAAAATTTTGTCATCAACACCTTTTTGTCCGCCCCAGTTACCGCCCACGGCAATATTTAAAATAAGATACATTTTGTTATCAAACGGCCAGCTATTATAATCAGCGTGTTCGTTAGCAAATGAGAAGTAGATCTTATTGTCAACCGAAATTTTAATAGAATCTTTTGTCCAATCCAACCCATATACATGAAAAGCTGATGCGGCATCTGCGAGCAGCGTTTTGGCTGTTTTTTGAGTTCCAATTACATGGTTATACTGTTTGCAATGAATGGAGCCATGCACCCAACCAGGATCATACCCAACATATTCCATAATGTCAATTTCACCATCATCAGGCCATTGCTTCATATTTTCAGCAAGCATCCAAATGGCAGGCCAGGAGCCGGTTCCCGAGGGAAGTTTTGCCCGAACTTCAATTTTACCATACTGCCAGGTTGCTTTGCCTTTTGTTATAAGCTTTGTTGATGTGTAACGATATCCAGACTTCTCTTCTTGCCTGGCGTGGATAAATAATTTTCCATTTTTTACCAGTACATTTTTTTCATTGCTGGTGTAATACTGCAATTCATTATTGCCCCATCCGTTGTTATTGCCTATGTCATAAGCCCATTTAGAGCTATCCGGCTGCCCGGAATAGTTAAACTCATCGCTCCAAACCAACTTTCGATTTTGACTTTGCGATGTGGCTGAAAAGGTGAGTAAAACAGCGGCTGTTAATGATAAGAATCGTTGCATATAACATTCAATTTATAACAAGTTTTTAAATAATAAAGTTACAACACTTGTTTTTTGTGCATAGTACCACATTGCTAATTATTTTATCTTCGCTGCCATGATAAAAAATATACTTTTTGACTTTGGCGGTGTGTTTTATAATCTTGACTTCAAAAAAACCTTTGAAGCATTTGAAAAGATGGGATTTTCTGATTTTGAAAATATGTTTTCACAGTATAATGCTGATTCCTTGTTTCAGGATCTGGAAACAGGTAAAATTACTCCCGCTGCATTTTATACGCGTATAAAAGAAATAGCACCAAAGGATGTTACAGATGAACAAATAAGAGATGCTTGGAATGCTTTATTACTGGGCTTCCGGGAATCGAGCCTCGATTATCTTTTGGAGCTTAAAAAAGAATACAACCTTTATTTATTGAGTAATACAAACCAGATACATTACGAATATTTTGCCAATCAATTATCGGAGCAAACAAAACATAAATTGCTGGAGTCATTTTTCATTAAAGCTTATTATTCACAAAACGTAGGATTAAGAAAGCCGGATATTGAAGTTTTTGAGTTTATACTGAAAGATGCAGGCATTAAACCTGAAGAAACTTTGTTTGTTGATGATTCATACACCAATTTTCCTAATGCTGAAAAACTTGGCATGAAAATTCATTTACTTAAACCTGATGAACTAATTGAAAATATAGATTACAAAAGTTTTAATTAACGCTCTTTTAAAAAATATTAAACCCGACTAGCCATGGCTGATGCTATAATACCCTTGTTAACTCTTATTGCACTTGAAGTTGTTTTAGGTATTGACAATATTATTTTTATTTCCATTTTAGCTGATAAATTGCCTGAAAACCAACGCAACAAACTCAGAATATGGGGAATTGGATTAGCAATGGTGATGCGTCTTGTTCTTTTAGCGATTATTTCATGGATATTGAAATTAGACCAGGAATTATTTACGCTATTTGGCATGTCGTTTACAGGCAAGGAGCTGATTCTTATTGCAGGTGGTTTGTTCCTGCTATACAAAAGCACCAAAGAGATTTATCATAAAACAGAAGAGCCTGATCCTAATTCGCCAAAGAATGTAAAAGCCAGCAGTTTTCGTAAGTTATTGTCGGAAATAATTGTACTTGACCTTGTGTTTTCCATCGACTCCATCATTACTGCTGTTGGCATGGTAAATGAACTGTGGATCATGTACACCGCTGTAGTCGTAACTGTAATTATTATGCTGATTGCATCTAAACCAATCAGTAGTTTTATAAGCCGCCACCCCTCATTTAAAGTACTTGCTTTATGCTTTTTAATGTTAATAGGTTTTGCCTTATTGGCCGAAGGTTTTGAAGTGAAGATACCTAAAGGCTATATTTACTTTGCGATGGGCTTTTCTTTCCTTGTGGATTTTATACAAATGAAAACAGTTGGAAAGACAAAAACATAATTAATATACGTGATAAGTGAGTATTGATATTCTTGTCGCTAAATGGCTTGATTATTATTCTCAAAACGCTACGGCACATATCATATAAACACCGATATTGTTATAACTCCCGTTAAACTACAGGCAATAATAATTTTACTGTCCCTCGACTTTTTAAAAAAATTGCATAAAGTGTGTATAAAAAAATGAGCGGCGTTGTTAACAATACCGGAATCGTTATCAACTCCCAAATAGCTCCGCCAACTATGCCAATATCAATGTAGTAATGAGCGCTCAGTAGCATAAATGCAATCCACACCGTGCAAAATACTGCAGCAATTAATATTAATTTTTCGCTAATAGGTAGTTTTGTATTCATTGGCTTTTTCATACCTCAAAGATATACAGAGCATAAACAGGCACTTTTGACAAATGTCAAAAAAACAAAACAGCCCCGAAAAATTTTAGGGGCTGTTTAAAATAGTTTGTAATAAAAATTAATGTCCTTCTCCCTTCGCAGGTTCTGCTGAAGGTGTGGCATGTGGAGCGGGCATTGTTGTTTCCTCGAAATGCTTGTCGTATTTATTACGTAAATCTTTGTAAGATTGTCCGTCAGCTAAGAACGCTATAATGAACCAGATGAATAAAGCTAATGGTACAACAATCGTCATCATAAAGTTGCGTATTTCATCACCCAAGTGCATAAATACAGAAACAATATAGTAAGCCTTGGCCAATGTAAGTATACAAACAATACCTTTCAAAAACAGCACTAAAAAGTAAGGAGGTTCTCCTTTGTGAAGAAAGTAAATGCCAAAGCCAATAGCCAACTCAATTATTGTAATAACTGACAATAATATAGTTGTCTTTTTCACGCGCTTTTTGAAAGTGGCATCGTCAGAATGATGATGGTGAACCGTTACTTCCGGGTAAGCCGCAGAAGGAGAAATATCTTTTGTAGGATCGTAATGACTACTCATAACCTTTATAAAATTCTAAATTCTAAATATTAAATTCTAAATGTTGCACTTTAGGCAACTTACTCCCCTCTCCTTCGGAGAGGGTTGGTGAGGTCTATATAAGATAAAAACACAAGAATACAAATACCCAAACCAAATCCACAAAGTGCCAGTATAAACCTGCTTTTTCGATCATCAGATAATGGCCTTTATTTTCAAACACGTTATTATTTGTCATCAATAACATCACAATATTAATAATAACACCGCTGAATACGTGGAAACCGTGGAAGCCAGTAATTCCGTAGAAAAATCCACCAAAGGCAACAGGACCTGTTTCGCGCACATGTATTTCAGAATTACTTACTAACTGTACCAACTGATCTTTCGGCATTTGTAATAATTCTCCATGAGATGCCGCAGACAAATGATTCTCTGCAACCAAAGTTGCTAAAGTCTGGCTTGAAGAATGCTGCAATGCCGTTGTCAGTTCCGGCCCATGAATCAACTGTCCCCATGGGTTATGTCTGGTCGTCTGACTGATCAGTTCAATTTTTCCATCAATTAAAGTTGCATGTTCTGCTGTAAGAAGATGATGCCACTCTAAAGCCTGGCAACCCAGGAAAGCCAAACCTCCTACAATAGTCCAGATCAACCATTTCTGTACATCCGCTTTATTTCTGTTATGTCCCGCGTGTACAGCCAGCACCATTGTTACAGAACTGATGATCAGAATGAATGTCATGATACTTACAAACACCAATGGCAGGTTCGCATGTCCCGCTCCTGGCAAAGCATTAAATACTACGTTTGGATCAGGCCAAAAATTTTGACTAAACCTTGTAGTACCGTAAGAAATAAGGAACGCGCCAAAAGTGAAAGCATCGCTCATTAAAAAATACCACATCATCACTTTTCCGTACTCAATATTAAACGGACTTTTGCCCCCGCTCCACCATTTGGTACGATGTGTGTTTACTGTTGCTTCGTGTGCCATTCCTTTCAAAAAATTTTATCCAACAATTATAAAAAATATTAATAAATACAACCACAAAAGGTCTACAAAATGCCAGTACATTCCCATTACTTCAACAGGAATGGCGCTGTATAATTTTATTTTCCCGGTCAATGATCGTATCACCATTACCGTAAGCGCCACCACGCCACCAATTACGTGCAACGCATGTAAACCAGCTATCGCGTAAAAAAACTGACCCGCTCCAGATGATCCTTTAAACCTAACATTCTGCTCCCATAGTTCACCAAATCCAAAAACCTGGCATATTACAAATGCAATACCTAATACAAACGTAACACCCATCAATGTTCTGTAGCGTTGCATTTCGCGGCTTTTAAAAGCTTTAATCGCCATTTGCATCGTCAGGCTGCTCGCTAATATAACTACTGTAGAAACCCAGAAAATCTGAGGTAACACAATCGTTCTCCAACCGGTTAAATTGCTTTTTACAATAAACGCACTTGTAAGCCCGGCAAACATCATGATCATGCTGGCCATCGCCACCCACAAAGTAAATTTGTGCGGGTGCAATCTTTTATGTTGCTCGTTACTCACTATGTCCATCTTAATTTTATTTAGCCATCTGTGTGCTACTATCAGCGGTCTTCCGCCAGTTGGCGGACACTTCAACTTTTGTACTTCTATCATCATCCGGAAGCTTCGCATCCGGTTATTCATGTTTAGCTCCTTCGGAGCGCCCCTTCCTCCAAAACCATCTGTCAACCGTCATCTTTCATCTATCAACTCCAACTACACCTTCGCCAGCAACAACGCCAGCAATACCACCGGCAAATACATATAACTTCCAAACATCACATTCCTTGCGCTTTTTACATCCATTTTATTATACAAAGTTGCACAACGCAAAATCATAAAAATATTGGCCACTATTACTAATCCAAGTGCAACAATTCCTTTTGTTCCGTTCGTAGTGCTTATTCCTGTAAAGAACGGCGCTACAGTAATCGGCACCAGCAAAAGCGAATAAACCAAAGTTTGCAATGCCGTAAATTTTGTCGGCCCCTTATCACTCGGTAATAATTTAAAACCCGCTTCGCTGTAATCTTTATGCGCCACCCAGGCTATCGCCCAAAAATGAGGAAACTGCCATAAAAACTGAATACCAAACATCACTGCACCGCCCAACCAATCAATATCCTGCCCCGGAACAAACCCGGCCACCCAGCCGATCAAACAAGGTAAAGCTCCGGGAACTGCACCAACCAACACCGCTATTGAATTGACCTTTTTCAACGGCGTATAAACGAAGGCGTATAAAAACAAACTAAATGCAGCAAGCAAGGCCGCCGTCCAGTTAAAATAATAGCCTAAAATAAATACACCAATTGCTCCGGTCAATATCGCAAATCCCCATCCCTGCTCCGGCGTAATACGCCCGCTGGCAATAGGCCTTTTTGCGGTACGTTTCATCAACGCATCTGTATCCTTCTCCACAACCATATTGATGGTATTGGCGCTTCCTGTTACCAACATCCCACCTGCAAAGAGCAAAACGATCCGCCACCAGTCCATCGACACATTGGGTACCAGCAGGTAACTAATTACGCTACTGAAAACCACCATTATACTTAAAGAGGGCTTTGTAAGTTGAATATAATCTTTCATACCCGATCCAGCCCCCTCTGGCTCCCCCGGAGGGGGAGAGCAGCCGACGCACAGGCCTCACTTAAGTAAAATTTATTTCTATTTCTCAACATCACTTCTGTGCCATAATAATTTTCCACACCTTTAAACGACCATCCTAAAGCCCCTCCTCTGGAGGGTTGGGGAGGCCTAATGCGAACTTTCTTTTTCGCCTATCGGTTCAGTTTGAGGAATGAAATCCCTTCCATCTTTACCATAGTCGTAAGCCCAGCGATGAACTTCAGGAATTTCACCATCCCAGTTGCCATGTCCCGGATGAATAGGTGTAGTCCATTCCAGTGTTGTTGCACCCCATGGATTTAGTGTTCTTACCTTTCTTCCTTTATACATTGAATAAAAATAGTTGAACACAAACATCAGCTGCACAGCAAATACCATCACAGTAACTACAGTGATCATTGCATCTAACCCGTGAAACTGGCCAAAACTTACCCAACTGCTTTTATCTAAATACCTTCTTGGCATACCGGCAAATCCCTGGTAGTGCATAGGCCAGAATATAAGATAGGCACCAATAAGCGTCACCCAAAAGTGGATATAGCCTAAAGTGTTGTTCATATATCTTCCATACATTTTAGGGAACCAATGATAAATGCCACAGAACATACCAAAGAACGCAGAAACACCCATTACAATATGGAAGTGAGCGATCACAAACATGGTATCGTGCAAGTGAATATCAATAGTAGTTACCCAGGAAAATACCTGTTAAACCGCCAGAAATAAATAAACTTACAAAGCCAATGGCAAAAAGCATAGCTGGCGTAAACCTGATATTACCGCGCCACAAAGTAGTTATCCAGTTAAAAACTTTAATGGCTGAAGGTACCGCGATCAGTAACGTCAATAATACGAAAACGGATCCGAGGAATGGGTTAAGCCCTGTTACAAACATGTGGTGCGCCCAAACCAGGAAAGCCAGCACGCAAATGGCAAACAGAGAGAATACCATCGCCATATAACCAAATATTGGCTTTCTTGAGTTTATTGACATTACTTCGGAAACGATACCCATTGTTGGCAGGATAATAATATATACCTCAGGGTGGCCAAGGAACCAGAATAAATGCTGGAATAAGATGGCGCTACCGCCTTCATTCGATAATGCTTGTCCGGCAACATAGATATCGCTCAGATAGAAGCTTGTTCCCAAATGGCGATCGAATAATAATAATATCAATCCTGAAAGTAAAACAGGGAAAGATAATACACCCAAGATCGCTGTAAATAATAACGCCCAGATAGTAAGCGGTACACGAGTCATCGACATACCTTTTGTGCGCATATTAAGAATGGTAGCGATATAGTTCAAACCACCCAATAAAGAAGATACAACGAATAATGCCATTGCAATGATCCAGTAATCCATACCCGCTTTAGAACCTTCTGAAGCCTGGCCTAAAGCACTCAACGGCGGATAAATTGTCCAACCGCCTGAAGCAGGGCCGGTCTGAATAAATAAAGAAGAAACCATTACTATACTTGCTGCAAAGAAGAACCAGTAAGAAAGCATGTTCATCATTGGCGAGGCCATATCTCTTGCACCAATTTGCAATGGAATAAGTAAGTTAGCGAACGTACCGCTCAAACCTGCAGTTAAAACGAAGAATACTAACACGGTTCCGTGCATAGTTGTTAATGCGTAATAAAAGTCAGGCCTGATTCGTCCACCTTCCGCCCATCTTCCGAAAAACGTTTCCAGGATCGGAAAGCTTTCATCAGGAAAACCCAGTTGTAATCTGAAAAGAACCGAGAACAACCCTCCGATGATCGCCCAAACAATACCTGTAATAAGGAATTGCTTCGCGATCATTTTGTGATCCATGCTGAAAATATACTTCGAAATAAAAGTTTCTTTGTGATGAGCATGCACATGATGGTGATCATCTGCATGATGGCCATGGCTTGCTGTTTCCTGGTGGGTATGTAAAGTATCGCTCATAAAAAATTTCCTCTTAATATATAACTAAAGGTATACTAATTATTATTTTGCTGTTGAATCGGGTGTTGCGGCGCTGTGCTGTCTACAGGCTTTGCTACAGAAGAATCGGCTGCGGCCGGTGCATTTTGCTTTTCAACAACCGCTGTCTGGTACTGTGCTTTTTGACTGTAGAACCATTGATCATACTCTTCCTGCGTTTCAACAATAATTTCTCCACGCATGCCGGTATGGCCGGCGCCACACATCTGGTCGCAGGCAATTTCAAAAACGAAATTTTCTTTGCCTGTTTCCTTAATCATTTCTTTTGTTGTCTTAATTGGTGTAAACCACAAGGTCGTAGGCGTTCCCGGCACAGCATCCATTTTTAAACGGAAGTGAGGAAGACCTACACTATGAATCACATCTTTTGCGCCAATAACCAATTTCACCGGTTTGTTTACAACTAAATGTAACGGACCGCCCGAAACAATATCATCATGCGTAGCAACATCATCCCATATTAAACCCAATGTGTTGTCATTGCTTTCATCAATAAATTTATAATTCTTCTTTCCTAAAACTCCGTCTTTGCCCGGGTAGCGAAACTCCCATTTAAATTGGCTTCCTGTAATTTCAACTGTTGCTGCATTTTCCGGAGCCGCACCAGTAATCTGATACCAATATACCAATCCGAAAGAAATAAGAACGGTCAACACAATTGCCGGAACAACGGTCCAGATCATCTCCAGCTTATTGTTGTGTGGAAAATAATACGCTTTTCTATCTTCTTTTTCCTGATACTTAAATGAATACCAGAACAACAATACCTGCGTAACAACAAAAACAACACCGGTAGCGATCAATGTGTATTTGATCATCCTGTCGATCTTGATACCATGATCAGATGCAGAACCACTCAAACCCAAGGTTTTGTCCGCAAGTGTATGATGCGCCCAATACACACCAAAAAGGCCTACAATTAGGAATGCTAATAACAGAAATGCATTGATCCTGTTAGACTGCTTTCTTGTTCTTTCCTCCCCTTGTATTATTGATACAAATTCAGTAGCCCTTGCAATCTGAAAGGTGATAATGAACCCCAATAATAAAATCGCTATTAATAAAAAAGTATGCATACGATGTATTGTTCTGTTATTGTTTTATCTAAATCTTTTTGTTACCAGCTTAGGTGCTACTATCTTCTTTCTTGCGTCGCACTCTTGTACTGAAGAATATCTATCATCTATTATTACTCTTTCAAACACTTTTCAACTTGTCAACCATTAAGTATGATGTATCACACTTTCTTTTGCAAATGGGTGATTTTCTACTGTTAACGGATATTTGCTTAAAGTGCGAGCCACCAATAACATAATCAATCCCACAAAGAATAAGGCGATTCCCATGTCAAAAGCAATAGACGGCACTTTATCAGGCGAAATTGCGGGGAAAACCATTTGGTAAAAATCCAACCAATGACCAAATAAAATCAGTATTGATACAAATGTTACAATAGTATAATTACGTTTAGAATCACGGCTCATAAAAATCAGGATCGGCCCTACAAAGTTGATGACCAACATGAACCAGAATATTCCTGAATACGGGCTTTGCCTGGCCGAGTTGCCAATTCTGTTCACAAAATAGATCGTTTCCTCTGGTTGGTTACTATACCATATCAACATAAATTGAGAGAACCACAAGTACGTCCAAAAAATAGAAAATGCAAACATGAACTTACCAAGATCATGCAAGTGTTCTTTATTTACAGCGGGTAATAATCCGTTGTTTTTCAGGAATACAACATAAAGCGTTATTAAAGCAATTCCGGCAACAAACGTACTGGCAAATGTGTACCAGCTATACATAGTGCTAAACCAGTGCGCATCTATGCTCATCAACCATAACCATGGTAGCGAAGACATAATAGTTAAAGCGAATACTACAATATATAATGCTGCCATTACAGTATTATCCCAGGAAAATTTCTTTTTCTCTTCTACAGTCACCGGAGGTTGGTATCCAGACTGCGCGAACGCTGGCGCATTTTCCAGCCTAAGAAAGACCAAAGTATTACAGTACCTAAAGTAACTGCTGTATAAAACCCTTTATTTAAAAATCCTTTTTTAAAGTTTAAGATTTTATCATGAGCAACATGTTCAGTGTCTGTCCAGTGATAAATGGTATGATTGTCTCCAAATACGATTGACAAAAGGATAACAGCGGTAATGGTACCAACTACAGGCACTGCTGCTGAAACAGCTTCAGTAACCCGGGAGAAACCAATTTGAAATCCACCCCATGCTAAAGTAGTCGCACACATGAAGAACATAGCGGCATTTACCACTAACAGAAAGTAAACGCTATTTTGTAACAGGCTTGCCCAAAAACGCGCATCGCTTTTGTGTAGTTCTTCTTCACTGCCTGCAGCACCATGCGTTGAAATATATAATGCTATAGCTGCTATCAACCCAACACCCATTAACACATACGCAATCGTGTTGTATTTTTTGGTAGGTATAAATTTTTCTACTGTTGACATTCCTGATCTTTATTAAATAAGTTCAAATAATTAATTCTTAGCCGTTGCTGTGCTATCTACTGCCGGAGCCGCTTCAGCCGGCGCCGCTTTCTTTGTTGTTTTGACTTGATGTAAGCCACCACTTCCCAACGTTGCTTTGGTGTAAGCTGAGATGCATAGCTTCCCATTTGCCCTTTACCATAAGTAACAGAATAAAACATTGTTCCCGACGCCATTGCTATCATTTCGGCATCCATAAAGTTTTTAGGAGCAGCGGTAAATGGACCGTCGCCGCCTTTAAACAGTGGACCGTTACCATCTAAAGCAGCACCGTGGCAAACACCGCAATTGATCAAATAAAGTCTCTCGGCTTCTTTCATATTGATAGTAGCACCGCTATCCAAAGGATTTTTAAGGCTTGCAGACTGAGCATAACCTAACGAATCATGCTTCAGGTCGAAATGAAAATCAAGGTCTTCTTCCCTGGAAACTGTGCCTTCAACCGGTAATCTGTTATAATATATATCTGAATCTTTCAGCTCCTGTGTAGGTGCGTAGGTTTCATATGCTTTACTATAATACATATCAGGCATATATGCTATACCAGGGTCTTTACCAGCGCCACAACCCGCGGCCATCAAGCTTAGCATCACAACTGCTAAAGCCTCACCCCCAACCCCTCTCCTGAAGGAGAGGGAGATTTCAAGCCTCCCAAATTTGCTTTCTTCAAAAATTTTTTACATTTATTCATAAAATAATGTCTGTTCATGTTTGTTCTTCTTCATTCTTGGTCGAGCATACTGTCAACCGTCATCTATCAACTGTCAACTTTTTAAACCTGTGGTACTTTTTTACCAAATCTTACCGTTTCTCTATCGTAGCGGCCAATCCACCAGTCTGCCTCACGATGCTGTATTTCTACACCTTGTGCACCTACACTTTCCAAAAATGCAATAGCTTCTGCTTCGTTTGTTTTATCAGTGCACTCAATTGCCATTGTAAAAGTATCATCGGTACTGCGCAGGTTAAAGTGGTCTTTCTTTACGAAAGGAGCCAACTGGCATAACCAGCAAAAAGTAAGTACCATGCCTACGGCAGAAAATAATACTGTAAGCTCAAACATAATAGGTATCCAGGCAGGTAGCGAAAAGAATGGCTTACCACCAAAGTTGATCTGCCAGTCAAATGCCAGCATCCAGGTAATAAACCCGATCGCGGTAGAAGTACCCGTTATACCATAAATAAAACCGGCAATATGAAGATCAGTATCCTTTAAGCCCATCACCTTATCCAAACCATGAATAGGAAAGGGCGTATACACATCGTGTATTTTGTATCCCGCACGGCGAACCTTTGTTACCGCCGGAAACAACACCTCTTCTTCGTAAAAATTACCTACAACAAATTTTTTAACGTTCATATATTTTTTGTTACTGGTTTCAGGTTGCCAGTTACAGGTTTATGTAAAACTGTAATCTTCAACTTTTCAACCTTTTAACTATTTTCAACTTCTCAACTATCTTTCGGTTACAACTCATTAACAGCAACTTGCAACCGGTAACTTGCAACCTTATTAATGATGATGGCTTTGTTCATGCTCAAAGGCATCGTAAGACTGCGTTTCTACTTTCGTCATATTCTCTTTGTATATATCGCCATTCTTTTTAAGGATATGTTTAATTTCCGCGATAGCAATAACAGGGAAGAATTTAGAGAACAGGAAATAACATGTAAAAAACAAACCAAACGTACCCATGTAGAAACCGATCTCCCAAATTGTTGGCGTGTAATAAGTACTCCACGAACTTGGCAGGTAATCGCGATAAATAGAAGTAACGATGATCACAAACCTTTCAAACCACATACCGATATTTACCAGAATACTCATAAAGAAGGTAACCAGAATATTACGCCTCATTTTGCGGAACCAGAATATCTGAGGAGAAAGTACGTTACAACCCATCATCAACCAATAGCTCCATCCGTAAGGGCTGTTCAGGTTTACACGGTTTTCTTTAAATGCGAACCACTCGTAAGGAGATGCACTATACCATGCAATGAACAACTCTGTCAGATAAGCAATACCCACAATAGAACCAGTCAGTACAATTACCTTATTCATCACATCAATATGCTCCATGGTAATATATTCTTTCAGTCCTAACACTTTACGCGTGATCAATAATAGCGTCTGCACCATTGCAAAACCACTGAATACCGCACCCGCAACGAAGTAAGGAGGAAAGATCGTAGTGTGCCAACCGGAATTACCGATGTAGCAAAGTCAAAAGATACGATCGTGTGTACCGAAAGTACCAACGGTGTAGAAAGACCCGCCAACACCAGCGACAAAGCCTCATGCCTTTGCCAATGCTTTGTACTACCTGTCCATCCGAAAGAAGCCAGACCGTAGAAAAATTTGCTCCATTTCAATTTTGCGCGGTCACGAAGTGTAGCCAGATCCGGTAATAAACCCGAATACCAGAACAACAGCGAAACAGTAAAATAGGTAGAGATCGCAAATACATCCCAAAGCAAGGGTGAGTTAAAGTTCACCCACAATGGTCCACGTGTATTGGGGTAAGGCATTACAAAGAATGCGTTCCACACACGACCCATGTGCCATATCGGAAACTGGCCCGCACACATTACCGCAAAAATCGTCATCGCCTCTGCCGCACGGTTTACACCAGTACGCCAGCCCTGGCGAAATAATAATAAGATAGCAGAGATCAGCGTTCCCGCGTGCGACCAATACCCACCCACCATACGAAGTTGGTAATGTCCCAACCCCAGCCTATGGTTTTATTCAGGTTCCACTGGCCGGTACCATAAACCACATCCATATAAATGGACACAACACCAAAGCCCAATAAGCCCAGCGAGATGATAAAACCAACCCACCATAATTTGCCCGGTTTGGCTTCCACCGGACGACAAATGTCTTCCGTTACATCGTGGTAGGTTTTATTTCCTTCAACCAATGGCGCCCTGGCCTGCGATTCGTATCTGAGTAATGACATAATTATTTATAAAATCTAATAATTAAACTCTAATATCTAAATTCTAATATCTAAGTTCTAATCTTTGTTTGTTCATTTATTGTCCCAGCGTTGGTGCTACTATCAGCAATCTTGCGTCGCACTCTTCAGCTTTTGTACTTCTATCATCAGATTCCCCAAAAGCCTTCCCTTTGGGAAGATTTAGATGGGTTAATGATGCGCACCTGCTGCCGCTTTTTCCTCGTGTTTTTCAGCACCGTGACCTGCTGCCCCGTGTCCACCTTCTGCTTCATGATGCTCATCTCCCTCAATAATTTCATCTGTGTTTCTAACTTTAGCCAGGTAGCTTACGCTAGGTAATACATGCAATTGCTCAAGCGAGTAAAACAAACGTTGAGGATTATTCAACCTGTCCTGGCTTACACGTGTGGTTTTATCATTCACATTACCAAACACGATAGCATCTGCGTTACAAGCCTGCATACAAGCAGTTTTTGCTTCACCATCGCGCAATGGCCTGTTTTCTTTCTTCGCTTCCAACTTAGCATGCTGTGTACGCTGAATACAGAAAGAACATTTTTCCATCACACCTCTTGAACGTACTGTAACATCAGGGTTCAACACCATTCTTGATAATGGATCGTTCATTTGGAATACAACAGGATCCAGTTTACCAACAACTGTCTGATCCTGGTTATCAGGGAAGCTATCTGCACCAGTATAATCCAGCCAGTTAAAGCGACGCACTTTAAACGGACAGTTATTAGCACAATATCTTGTACCGATACAACGGTTATAGGCCATTTGGTTAATACCTTCTTCACTGTGGTTGGTTGCTGCTACCGGACAAACATTCTCGCAAGGAGCATTATCACAATGCTGACACATCATTGGCTGAAACACTACGCCTTTCAAATCATCAGGATTTTCTTCGTCGCTGATGAAATAACGATCGATGCGCAACCAATGCATATCGTGGTAACGAAGTACTTCGCTCTTACCAACAACAGGCACGTTATTTTCAATGTGACAAGCCACTACACATGCACCGCAACCAAAGCATGCGTTCATGTCCACGTTCATTCCCCACTTAAGTCCCGGCGCTTCATGCACGCCATATAAAGTAGCTTCTTTTCTAAAATCTCCGCTTGTTGCAGCAAAAGTTTCTACAAGATGCTCTCTCCATTCTTTAATTTCATTAGGCCTTTTCTTAAAAGTACCCAATGTTGTTTCTCTCAATACTTCAACACGTCCTTCGTAAGAATTATGTATTTGTGTTTGAGCGATCTTTTCTTTTCTTCCAGCATCAGTAACTGTAACATTTGCATTTACAAAGTTTACAGTGTTACCATTAAATGAAGCGAAAGGAAAAGCATTGGCACCTACTCCACCGGCTGTGCGGCCCGTAAAGTCTGCACGACCATAACCCATTGCCACCGCAATAGTGTTCGCATTCATGCCTGGCATAACCAAAATAGGTAATTCAATGCTGGCTTTGCCACTTTGTATTTTAATTACCGGTTTTTCAGGATAGTATTCATAATCAACATCCAATTCTATTCCTAATTCTTTGGCTTTTGCCATAGAAATAAGTGCGTAGTTGCCCCATGTTGCTCTTGTTACCGGATCGGGTAATTCCTGTAACCAGGGATTTGTAGCGCCAATACCAGTTCCAACTCCTACATTTCTATAAATAACTAATTCATCTTTACCTCCTGCAGTTGTAGCCGCTAACGCAACTGCTGCAGTACCTGTTGCAGCACCCGAATAAGATCCACCAGCAGCACCTGCATTTTCTATAATGCCCGCCTGCAGCGCTTTAAGAAATTCAGTTTCGCCACCCAATTTTGCAGTCCAGAATTCTTTATGATAATCATGGTATTCTGTTGCATTGCCACTCCATTTTAACAATGTATCCTGGTAAGCTCTTGTTTTAAACAACGGATTAATAGTCGGCTGAATAAAACTTACGATACCGCTTTTTGGTTCAGCATCTCCCCAGCTTTCCAGGTAATGGTGTGTAGGTAAAATATATTTACACAACTGTGTAGTTTCGTCCATTCTGTCGGTGAACGATACAGATGTTTTAACTTTTTAAGTGCATTTGCAAACCTTGCTCCGTCAAAATAATCATAAGCAGGGTTTGCTCCGTGAATCAGGATCGCTGAAACCTGGCCACTTTCCATTTGCGCAAGCAAATCAGCAAAATCTTTATCAATTGCTTTTGAAGTATTGGAAGTTCTTGAAAAATCGATGGTTGACCCATAAGCTCCGATAGCTCCGTTAATTGCGTTTACAACAGTTTGCACATTTGCATCGTTGCTGCCACAAACAACCAGCCCGCGAGCGCCCGCTGCTTTAAGATCTGCAGCCGCTTTTGAAATACCGGCGCTCAATTTTGCATCCAATGCAGGAGCTGTAGCGCCTCCGCCAATTGCTGCTAATAAAGCTAAAGCAACAGCACCGGTTTGAGAAGGTCTATGCGAAAAACGCTCATCTGCATTAGAACCCGTCATACTTAAATGACCTTCAAAATGATAATGCTTGTTCATTTTGGGGTTCTTCTCATCTATTTTACGGCCTTTGGCATAACCAGAAGCCTGCTCGATCGGGTTTAACCAGGTTCCCAGAAAATCGGCACCCAGACTGATGATTACATCAGCATTTTCAAACTTATAAGTTGGTAAACTTCTTCCAAATCCTGATGCTTCGTTAGCCAGTAACATACCGCTATAACTAACAGTATCATACTGAACAAGGCGGATTTTTGGAAATTTTGAAATAATATCTAAAGTAGAAGGCGAAGTAATAGTATTTGAAAGCAAAACAATTTGACCTGCTACAGCTAATTCAGCACCAATCGTTTTATCTAAATGTTCGTAAGTGCTTTCTTCAAATTTATCTCCAGCCTTTCTTTGAGGAAAACGAAGGCGGTGCGTATCGTATAAATCTAAAACCGAAGCCTGAACCGCTGCAGAAGTACCTCCGTTTGTGAAGCTTGCTTTATCGTTACCTTCAATTTTGATAGGACGGCCATCTCTCACTTTTGCTAAAACAGGCACCACGTCTCCACCCTGCACATATGTAGTTGCGTAATATTTCGCTTCTCCTGGAACAATACTTTCCGGGCGAAAAGCATAAGGAATAGCTTCGCGCACCTTTGTTTTACAGCTTGCAGCTAACGTTGCAGCGGCAGTGCTAAAACCAAGATATTTTAAAAAGTCCCTGCGCGGGGCTTTTGCGTCTAATAAACCTTTACTGTCAAAATCTTCAAAAGGAAGTTCATCGCGAAACTCATCGCGTACGTTCTTCTGAAAATTTTCAGGATCATTTATTTCTCCGAAACCTTGCCAGTACTTCTTACTCATATACCCTAAATCCCTAAAGGGACTTTATAAAATGCTTTTATGCATTTTTGGTTAAAAAATAAAATTCAATTTCATACCTGCCGAAACCACTCCCCTTCAGGGGATGGGGGTTAATAATGACATTTCTGACACTCCAGCCCACCGATATCTTTCACTGTTACGCTATCCATTTTGCCCGACTTAATGTCGCTATGAAACTTCTCATAAATGCTGTAGAACTGATTTCCTCCTGTAGAATCTGTATTAAAGTTCACTTTAGTATTTCTGTGACAGTTAACGCACCAACCCATGCTCAGTTCTGCAAACTGGTGAACTTCGTCCATGCCGGTAATTTCTCCGTGACATGTTTGACACTGAACATTACCTACTCTAATATGCTGACTATGATTAAAGTAAACGTGATCAGGTAGGTTGTGGATCTTAACCCATTCAATTGGTTTCGCTTTCGAAGCATCCCATGCATCAGGATTTGCAGGATCAAAACCTGCGTATTCATATAATTTCTGAATTTCTTTTGTTCCGTCTACAACATTACCATGTTTGTCTTTCAATTCAGCACCGCCATATTTTTGAATGGTTTTGTGGCAGTTCATACACACATTCACTGAAGGAATGGTTGCTGTTTTGCTTTCCCAGGCATTACCATGGCAGTATAAACAGTTGATCTGATTAATACCTGCGTGCACTTTGTGCGAATAGAATATAGGTTGTACTGGTTCGTAATTAACTTGCCTGTTCACATTAATCATTCCTTTGGTACTAAAATATCCTGCTACCATAAATAATACTATGGCGAAAATTGCCAGATAAGTTTTATTACGATAAATAGGCAGCGCAGGCGCAGATTTTACATTTTCCGCATCACGTGAAGCTTTGGAAAGATTGAAGTTTACATATATAAGCACTAAAGCAATCAGAGCCAGGATCAGCGACACAACGCCATACATAATATTATTCTGGCTAGAAGCTTCAGCACCAGCAGCAGCGCCTTCTCCACCACCTTTCGGAGCGTCAAGCTTTCCTGAAAATTTTGCATCTACATATGCCAGGATTGAATTGATCTGCTCTTCGGTAAGGTCAGGAAATGTTTGCATTACTGTACCGCTTATTTTCGATACTTCTACTGCCTTAGGGTAACCTGAAGCAATTAGTTTAGCGTTGTTTTTTATCCACTCATGCAATTTTGCCGGATCTTCCCAACGGCCTTGTACACCTCCCAAAGCGGGTCCTGTGCTGTTAGACTTCATATCAGGAGCGTGACAACTTTGACACTTTCCAACGAATAAAGTCTTCCCTTCATTAACGTTGGCATCTTGCGCAAAAACGGGGGCAAAGGAAAAAAGCAGCGCTATTATAAGTAAGGTTAGTTGGTTCAATAAATACTTATGATTGTTCATAAAACGCATAAAATCTAAAATGTGGATAAAAACCTCTGAACGACTGCAAAAATAAGGTGCGCCGTTAACATTACAGCAACAATTTATAAATTTTTTAAAGCCGCTGCCAGACTGCATTTCAGCCGATTTTTTGATCTTTTTTTGAACTTCAAATTTTGTTTGTCATTAAAAAGTCATCTAAAATACCCCTGAATTGATGTGAATATCTATGCTTAACACGATCAAATTAGCCCATTTTAGCTTATTCAGAAAATGTGTTTTATTTTGCAGCAATCAATCATGTTAAACCGCTTAAAGCAAAAATGGGGCGTTGGCCCTTTCCAATTGTTTTTGATCCTCTGCACATTTGCTATTGGAGGTAGCCTGAGCGGTTATGCAGGCAGATTTCTTTTATCACAGGCGGCGATTGCAAACAGAGCATTATATATTATAGTATATATATTGGTAGTAACACTTATTTGGCCGTTTATGGTTCTTGGAGTAAGTATCGTATTTGGTCAATTTCGTTTCTTTAAAAAATATTTGGGGCAACTGCTTAAAAAAATAACAGGTAGAAACGGTAGTTTGATTTTACTTACATTTTTGTCTGTCTTAAGTTAAGCTAATTATTAAACGAAGCATTTGTTTATCAAAGGGGCATATTTGCAGAATCTTTCCAAAAAGTTAAAATTAATATATAGGGATGAAAACCAGATTAGCCATTTTTGCCAGCGGTGCGGGCAGTAATGCACAAAAAATTATCGATCATTTTAAAAATAGCCCTTTAGCTGAAGTGGCACTTATTGGTTGTAACAAACCTAATGCGGGTGTGTTAAACATAGCAACAAAGGAAAATATAGATTCTTTTATAATTGAAAGAGAACAATATAAAAAAGATGGATATACTGATTTTTTACATGAAAAAAGGATAGATTTTATTATTCTTGCCGGTTTTTTATGGAAAATACCGCAACCTTTAATTGACGCTTACCCACGCAAAATCATCAATATACATCCGGCGCTTTTACCCAATTATGGGGGAAAAGGCATGTACGGCTCGTTTGTGCATGAAGCGGTTATTACTAACAAGGAAAAACAGAGTGGCATTAGCATACATTATGTAGATGAACATTACGACCATGGAGATATTATTTTTCAGGCTACCTGCGATATTGTAACCGGCGACACACCAGATAGTCTTGCTCAAAAGATACACCAACTGGAGCATGAACATTTTCCAAGAGTGATTGAAGAATGGCTAGTAGGAAATAGCAAGTAATTAGTAGGAAAAATTAGCGAGTGGGGTAATACCTACTTGCCACTACCTATTTCCTACTCACTTTCTCCCAACTTTATCAAAGCATTTGCAATTTCTTTGGTTGTTTTGCCGTCCTGATAACTAATTTGAAAAGAATTGTTTTAATATTATTTTTTGTTGCCGGCATTTTGCTGCAGGAGTCTCATGCTCAAATAACAGTGAAGGGAACCGTTTTTGACAGTTCGGGCACATATCCGGTGCAAGCCGTTTCCGTTCTGGCATCCAATGGTAGCGGAACTTTAACCGATGCCCGTGGGGATTACAGCATACGCGTGGCAGAAACTGATTCGATTTGGTTCAGTTACCTTAACAAACCCACGCGGAAATTTCTGGTTAGTAGTATTAAAACTCCTTATGCTTTCAATATTTCTCTGCAAACTTTTGTTGAACTTTTGCCCGGAGTAAAAGCCAGGGTTAGAGATTACAAGCAGGATTCTATTCAAAACAGGCGCGATTATGCCAAGGTTTTTAATTATGAAAAACCAGGCTTAAAGGTGAGTTCGTTAAACGATGGTACTGTTGGTTTTGACCTTACTTCTATTATCGAATCTTTTCAGTTTAGAAAAAATAAACGAATGGCTGCTTTTCAAAACCGATTGATAACAGAGGAGCAGGATGCTTTTATCAGGCATCGTTTTAATAAAGCGCTTATACGTCGTATAACGCAGGTAGATAACGATAGTACAATCAGCCAGTTTATAATTCTTTATCAACCTTCCTTTTTATTTGCTTCTACAGCAAATGATTATACTTTTCATAAATATGTAAAGGATTCTTACGACCGCTTTAAAAGCGGATTAATGCCAAGCCCGATTTGGCTGCAAGGCGCTACCAGCGACGACTCTGTGATCTACAGAAGGTTCGACCAATAAAAATTAAATAAGATAATGTGTAAATTGCGGTATGCGCAATTTAAAATCAACTGCATTTTTGCTGCTCCTTATATCTTCCTTCTGCAGTGCCCAAAAAACCTGCGATATATTAATTCAAAATGGAAAAATCATCGATGGCAGTGGCAATAACTGGTATTATGGTGATGTGGCCATAAAAGATGGGAAAATAGCAGCCTTAGGAAAGTTTCTTCGTTATACTTCTACAAATACTATAAACGCCAGCGGATTAATAGTAGCGCCTGGCTTTATCGATGTGCATACGCATATTGAAGGAGATGAAGCAAAAAATCCTACTGCAGATAATTTTATTTATGACGGCGTTACAACTGTCGTGGCAGGTAATTGTGGTTCATCGAATGTGAACATAAGTAATTATTTAAAATGGATCGATTCCTTAAAATTATCAGTAAATGTTGCTTCGCTCATCGGGCATAATGATGTGCGCAGATCAGTGATGGGCCGGGCCAACAGAGATGCTACATCTGCCGAACTTTTACAAATGCAGACACTGGTAGAAAATGCCATGAAAGGAGGCGCAGTAGGGCTTTCTACAGGATTGATATATATTCCCGGTACTTATAGCAACACAACGGAAATTGTCGCCTTGGCAAAAACTGCGTCTAAATATAATGGCGTTTATGCATCGCACATGCGGGATGAAGGAGATAAGGTTACTGACGCTATTAATGAAGCTATAACCATTGCGCGCGAAGCCAGCATACCCGTTGAAATATCACATTTTAAATTAAGCGGTCAGCAAAATTGGGGACGCAGCAGAGAGACTGTTGCCATGGTTGATAATGCGCGCCAACAAGGACTTGACATAACGATCGATCAATATCCCTATACTGCCAGCAGCACATCTATAAGCACTTTGCTACCTGATGAAATATTGGCTGACGGGCAAGATAGTATCATCGCCCGACTAACAAATTCCGACATAAAAAAAGAGTAATAAAGGAGATGCTTGCTCGATTGAAAAAGAGAAAGTTAAAACATTTTAGTTATGCAGTTGTGGCGAGCTTTCGGCCAGACAGTTCTTTCAACGGAAAAAGTATTGAAGAAATTAACCTGATGATGGGCCGCAGGCACAAGGCAAAAGAAGAAGCTCAAACCATTATTGATATTATGATGAAAGGTGGAGCGAGCGCGGTATTTCATGGCATGGGAGATGAAGATGTGAAATACATCATGCGCTATCCTTTTAATATGTTTGCCAGTGATGCTTCGATTCGCATTTTTAACCAGGGCGTGCCACATCCGCGTGGTTACGGCACTAATGCAAGGGTTTTGCAAATATGTGAGAGAAGAAAAGGTACTGTCACTTGAAGAGGCTATTCGCAGAATGACATCACTTCCTGCACAAAAATTTCAATTTAAAGACAGAGGTCTATTAAAAGAAAACATGGCTGCCGATATTGTAATATTTGATGAAAAGGAAGTGCAGGACCAGGCCACATATAAACAGCCACATGCTTATTCAAAAGGCTTCCACTACATAATAGTAAACGGAAAGTTAACTGTAGATCAAAGCAAACATAATGGAACCCGCGCCGGAATAGCATTATACGGCCCTGGAGTTAACCTGTAAAATCAGGATGTTTGGACCTCATGTGTTTCAATAGCGCACACTTCTTTTTCATATCTGCAACAAAGTTTTCCAGCATCATGCGGGTAACACCGGGCATACATATCACATGGGCTATGTCGCCGTCTGTAGCCAGGCTCCATTTGTTGCAAATTTTTTGAGAAGGTCGTGGTAATACAACAGTTATCGCATGCTCATTTCGCCAGGCGCCAATGCTCATTTTATTCAATTCTTTTGTAAGATAGTCAGCATTCTCCAGGCTTTGCTGCGCGCGTTTCAATAGTCCATTTTTCCCATATTTCTGGATAGCATACCAGATAAAAAGTGGCGTTATAGCATTACGTGAGCCGCTGATGGTGGTGTCGAAAGTTCCGATATAAGGAATAGATCGCCCTACCCTGTCCCGATAGTGTTTCTTCACCAGAATAACTCCGCATGGAATGGGGCTTCCAATAAATTTATGTCCGCTTATTGCAATACTGTCACAACCATGACTAAAATCAAACTGCGATTCGCCAAGTAGGGAAAGATAGGTTCCGGCAAGTGCTGCATCACAATGCAGGTAAGCATTTTTTATAGCATAGCGTTTTAGTATTGCCTGTATTTGGGCAATATCATCCTTGGCCTCTGTCATCGTGGTACCAATATTAGCTAAGATAATGGCTGGCTGGTGGCGATGAAGCTGCAGCGTTTCTTTCAAGTCTTCATAATCCATTTCACCTTTATCGTTAGTGCGAATAACAATGCTTTGCATATTAAGCAGGCTTATGTTTTTCTGAACACTATAATGTGTAGCTTCAGAATAATAAACCATTCCGTCAGGATATAATTCACGGGCAAGATAAAGCGCATATAAATTACCTTCTGATCCGCCATTGGTGACATAGCCCCACCAGTTATTTTCGGGAGCTTTAAAAAGATCCGCAAAAAAGAAAGCACTTCCCGCTCAAAATCATGTGAATTCATATCAGCACTGGAAGGAAGTGTTGGATCCCCGATATTGTTTATTGCAAATTGCAAAAAAGGGTAGAGTTCGCTGTAGTCATAATCGACCGAACAGGGATAACCAATGAAGGTTTTTGATTTTTCGCTAAGCTTTTTATAAAAGTCGTTGAGCTTTTTATTATTGATCACGTTTATAAAGTTTTTAATGCCTGTAACAAGAAACATTTCTCTTGCATCAAGGTCAGAAAATAATATTAGAAATAAAAAGTGGAGAAATGATCCGGCTTAGCGGTGGATCATGGCAAGGCTTTCCATTAGCATCACGTAGTTGATGCGTTTGTCATTAAAAACTTTATAGGGATAATCAGGCCTCATTTGAGATACGAAGGTACATGATTAAAATGGCAATAGCCCATGGTTAAACCACGGGCTATAATTATAACATAAAATGGATGCTAATTCAAAACCCCATACTTTCCATTTTGAAATTCTTCAATTGCTTCATAAATTTCTGCCTGGGTATTCATTACAAAGGGACCGTAGCTTGCAATGGGCTCGTTGATAGGCTCTCCGCTTAATAATAATACTACGCTATCAGCTGTTGCTTCAATTGAGATTTCTTCTCCTTCATTTTTAAACAACACAAAGCTGTGCTCATCAATGCTGGTACCATTTACATTTACACTACCTTCTATCACAAGTAAAGCAGTGTTGTGTGTAGCAGGAACTTTTGTGGAAACATTAGCTCCGCTTTTCAATTTTATATCGAAAAGGTTAACGGGGGTATAAGTTTCCGCGGCTCCTTTATTATCATTAAAATCTCCCGCTATCACATTTACCACTCCTCCCTCATCAGGTAACAACACTTTAGTTATATCATCTTTTGTTAACGCCTGATAATGAGGTGCGACAGATTTATCTTTTTAGGAAGATTGACCCAAAGTTGCACCATTTCAAAAAAGCCACCTTTTGCGGCAAACTTTTCTTCGTGATATTCTTTATGCAAAACTCCGGCTCCTGCGGTCATCCATTGTACATCGCCAGAATTGATAATGCCACTATTCCCTGCGCTATCGTTGTGTGCTACACTTCCTTTATAAGCAATAGTTACCGTTTCAAATCCTTTATGCGGATGAACATCTACGCCGCGGGGCTTATCAGTAGGTGAAAAATTAAACGCTGCCGCAAAATCTAACATCAAAAATGGGCTGATACGGTGTTGCGTTATTCCACCTCGTGGTATGTAATTATACACCCTGAAACCATCACCAACCATTCCTGGTTGTACTGGTCTTTTTACTACTGTTTCAATTATCTTTTTCATTTTATGATCTCCTTTAAAAGCAAAGCTATAACAAAGTGTTGCCGGATAAAATAAACAAGGTTAAGTGAAAAAGTTAAGATAGGTTAATTGATATTACTCCAAAGATCCTATTAAGTTCTATTGATTTTTAGTCAAAAAAATACTCATCCCTTCTTCATCGGCTGGCTCAGCATTTTACTCATAAACTCCGGAGTAATACCAATATACGAGGCTATGTATTTTTGGGGAAGTGTTTGTATCAGGGTGGGATATCTTTTACAAAAATTAGTATAGCGCTCAGCAGCTGTCAGGCTAAGTGCATCTATCAGGCGTTGTTGAAATGTGGCAAGCGATCTTTCCGCTAATATTCTAAAGTAGCGCTCCATCTTCGGAACTGCAATATACATTTGTTCCACATCTGTGTGATTTAATAAAAACGCCTCGCTGTCTTCAATAGCATCTATGCTAATTCCCGAAGGTGTAACATTTAAAAAACTTTGCATGTCTGCAATCCACCAACCCGCCGGTGCAAACTGAAGTATATGTTCAGTTCCATTTTTATCAATAGAATAACTACGTAAACAACCACTTTTTACAAATGCCACATGTTGTTGTATATCTCCTTCCTGATGCAAAAAATTCTTCTTTTTAAGCTTCCTGGTTTTAAGCAACGCAGTAATGAGTTTCTTTTCATTATCGTTAATAGGAACGCGATTTGAAATGCTTTGTATTAAAAGTTCGTAGTCCATAGTAAAAAATGTGAATGACGGTTTTTATTTTTAAAAGTTTAAAAGCTGCTGAATCGTCTCATGCAATCTACCTCTTGCCATAAAGTTAGCCTCTAGTTCTTTATTAAAAGGGATCGGTGTATCGAGCGACGCACAGCGCATAACCGGCGCATCCAGCATGTTAAAGCAATGCTCGTTGACCCACGCTGCTATTTCAGCACCAACACCACCGGTTAAAGTATCTTCATGCAACACTAAAACGCGGCCCGTTTTTTCAACCATTTTTTCAATTGTCTCATAATCTAACGGCAACAAAGTTCTAAGATCAAGAATGGCTATAGAAATTTCCGGATGTTCAGATGCGTAATCGGCTGCCCAAATTACACCCATCCCGTAAGTAATAATTAATAGGTCTTCTCCAGTCTGAACAATGCTTGCCTTGCCGATCTCTACTTCATACATATCGTTCGGAACAGGGCCCGATATACTTCTGTATAGCGCCTTATGTTCAAAAAATAAAACTGGGTTGGGATCATTGATCGCCGCAATCAATAAGCCTTTTGCATCGCGCGGTGTAGATGGGTACACAATTTTCAAACCCGGCACATGTGCAAACCAGGCTTCGTTGCTCTGGCTATGAAACGGGCCTGCGCCAACGCCACCGCCGGTTGGCATTCTTATTACAACCTGGGCGCTTTGTCCCCAGCGATAATGAATTTTAGCCAGGTTGTTTACAATTTGGTTGAATGCCATCGTTGCAAAATCGGCAAACTGCATTTCAACAACTGCTTTGTAACCTTCTAGTGAAAGGCCAAGCGCAGCGCCTATTACAGCGCTTTCGCATATAGGCGTGTTTCTGATTCTTTCTTTTCCAAACGCCTCAACAAAACCTTCCGTAACTTTAAAAGCGCCGCCATATGCTGCAATATCCTGGCCCATCAATATTACATTTTCATCTTCCTTTAAAGATTGATGCAGGCCTTCTTTTATCGCTTCGATGAACCGCTTTTCAGATACATTGTTTTCATCAACATTCAGGAGTAACTCACTTTGTTCGTGCGCTGCATAAACATCAGCTATTTCCATTGAAGAGCTAATCGATATGGGAGCCGCTTTTATGTCGGCCAAAGCAAGTTCTTCTTCTATATTCTTTTTTATGCTATCGCGAATAGCCCCAATACCTTCCTCGTCAATAACATTTTGATCTTGCAGATATACTTCAAAGTTTTTTATCGGGTCTTTCCTTTCCCAAAGAGCAAACAATTCCTGAGGTACATACTTTGTTCCGCTTGCTTCCTCATGTCCGCGCATCCTAAATGTTGTACATTCAATCAAGTATGGTTTTTGATTTTTTATACAGTGCTCCCTCACACCTTTAACAGTTTCATATACCGACAAAATATTATTCCCGTCTATAGTAACGGCGTCCATGCCATAACCTTTTGCTTTATCGGCAAGATTAATGCAACGATACTGTTGCTTTACAGGTGTACTAAGCGCGTAGCCATTATTTTCTATCAAAAAAATAACCGGCAAATCCCAAACGGCAGCGATGTTTAATGCCTCATGAAAATCTCCTTCACTGGTGCCGCCTTCGCCGGTAAAAGCAAGCGACACTTTATTTTTTTGTTGAAGTTTGTATGCAAGAGCCACCCCATCTGCAATGGCCAATTGAGGACCTAAATGAGATATCATTCCGCATATATGATGCTCTTGGCTTCCAAAATGAAAACTACGTTCGCGCCCTTTGCTGTATCCATTTTTATTACCCTGCCACTGATTAAACAATTGATGTAAAGGCATGTTGCGCGCAGTAAACACGCCTAAATTTCTATGCAAAGGCATGATCCATTCATCTTGCTGAAGCGCTAAAGTTGCTCCAACGGCAATCGCTTCCTGTCCAATACCACTGAACCATTTGCTTATTTTGCCCTGCCTTAAAAGTACCAGCATTTTTTCTTCGATAAGCCTGGGGTAAATAAGGCTTCGGTACATTTGAAGCAATTGCGTATTGGAAAGATTTTTTCTATCGAAAAGCATATTGCAATGTAGGATTTTTTGATGTACGATGTGTGATGTACAGTGTATGTCGAATGTACGTACATCAATGTTGCTTTAGTTAATCACCGATTTTTATTGGCCCGGCTGAAGAATATGTGGCAGCTTCGTTGCGTCGCACTCTTCAACTGTAGTAGCACAGATGGGCAATTTTAACTAAAGCAACATTGGCTCGTACATCGTACATTGTTGAGATATATTCATCAGTACAAGGGAGTGACACAACACCGATGCCACATATTCTGCTGCTGTTATAAAAATTGGTATACACATGTTTATTTATTGTATTTTGTGAGTAATATTCGTATGAAAAAATTAATCGCGGCTTTATCCTTTTTTTATGGGTTCATGAGCTTAATGCCCAATACCAGGCAGAGCGGTATGATACCAGCTATTATATTTCTTACCGGGATAAGCTAACCCTCGGAACGCAGTTGGTAAAAAAGAATACTGCCTTTAAAATGAATGCGCCCGATGCTGCACATTCGTTCAGATACCAAAGCAACAGCCCCGGAAGATTTGGCTTTTCGGGCGGCCACGATTTTTTAACGCTGGCCGGAACCTTTGGCGTTGGCACTATTGACCCCCTTTATTCAAAAGAAAAAGGTAAAACCAAACAGCTGAATTTGCAATTGGCTATTACGGGTCGAAAAATTTTGGCGGATATTTATTTTCAAAAGTATAAAGGCTTGTACGCGGATGCGGATAATTTTTCTGTTTTTAATAATGGCAATTTTTATATACGGCCTGATATTGAAACAAGGCTGTACGGAACAACCGTAACGCTTATTGATAAGAGCCGAAAGTTTACAGCACAGGCCCCGTTTCTACTTGATGCGAGGCAGAAGAAGTCCGCAGGGTCAATACTATATGGCGGTGAGTTTTTTACGGATCGGCAAAAGCAGACAGCGCTTTTATACCATCATTGCTAGCAGACAGCTATCCTCATTCTGATGTTTCGAAAATAAACTTTATAACTTTCGGGCCCGGCATAGGCTATGGCTACACTTTCGTTGCTAAAGAACATTTTTTTATAACTGCGATGGCATCCTTTAATGCTGATGTAAGCTACATT
The DNA here is from genome assembly GCF_022513635.1 of Paraniabella ginsengisoli. GTDB lineage: Bacteria > Bacteroidota > Bacteroidia > Chitinophagales > Chitinophagaceae > Niabella > Niabella ginsengisoli. The sequence continues at coordinate 280,331 of NZ_JAKWBL010000004.1, forward strand.
AAAGAATGGAACACCAGTAATGACCTGGATATAAACTGGAGATTCAATCCTAACATAAAAGCGAAGGGTGCCATTGGCTATAATGCTGACAAATGGAATAGCTGCTTCATATATCTCTAACCGTCTGTTTTTTAAAGCAACTGAAACGGATGGCCGCTACCTCAATTATAATGATAATTATAAGTTGATGTACGTACGGCGCATTAATGCAGGTAAAACCATTCCAAAAATTACCGGCTTCGCTAAGAAAATCATTAATAAAGTAGGGTTGGGATTTTTGGTGAATTAATCACCGCTTCTTCAATATTCAGCATTTTTTATTTTTCATTTTTTATTAACGCTTACCTTAGCGTTTATGGAAAAGAAGTTGTTTCTGTTAGATGCTTATGCGCTGGTGTTTCGCGCTTATTACGCCTTGATACGAAGTCCGCGTATTACCAGTAAAAATAAAAACACCAATGCCCAGTTTGGGTTTACCAATACATTAGTGGAGTTGCTGAATAAGCAAAAGCCCACTCACATGGCGGTTTGTTTTGATACGCATGCGCCTACTGAGCGTCATACAGATTATGCAGCATATAAAGCCAATCGTCAGGAAACGCCCGAAGATATTCTAATTGCTGTTCCTGATATTAAACGAATTATTAAAGGTTTTAATATTCCATGTGTGGAAACCGATGGTTTTGAAGCCGATGATGTGATAGGAACTTTAGCTAAAAAAGCAGCAGCGGAAGGATATGATGTTTTTATGGTAACGCCAGATAAGGATTATGGGCAGTTAGTCTCTGAAAAAATAAAAATATATAAACCCGGTTATCAGGGAGGCGATGTGGAAATAATGGGGCCGGAAGAAGTGTGCGCTAAATGGAACATCAAAAATGTGTCGCAGGTAATTGATGTGCTTGGATTGATGGGTGACGCAGTGGATAATATTCCGGGCATTGCAGGTGTTGGCGAAAAGACGGCGGCCAAATTATTGGCCGAATATGAAACATTGGAAAATGTTGTTGCTAATGCCGAAAACATAAAAGGAGCCTTGGGTAAAAAAGTAGTGGAGGGAAAAGACCTGGCCATACTGTCTAAAAAGCTGGCTACAATTATTACTGATGTTCCTGTTGAGTTTCATGAAGAAGAATTTAAAGTGAAGGAATGGAATAAAGACGCCTTGAAAGAAATTTTTGGCGAGTTGGAATTCAGAACGCTTGGTAAAAGGTTACTGGGTGAAGAAGTGGAAGCCGCTGCTGGCGCTGCTTCTGCCACAGATAAGAAAGCAACAGGCAAAAGCCTTCAAATTGATTTGTTTGGCAACGTAATTGGCGGAGAAGAAGACAGCACAGCTGCTCCTGTAATTGAAAATGATGACACGCCAACATTTTCAACATTAAAAAAATTGAGCGATGTGCCACACGAATATATAGCTGTTACTGACGCCGAAGCTGTGGCAAACCTGGTGCAACAACTTTCTACTTTTGATGAAATTTGTTTTGACACAGAAACAACAAATATTGATGCAAACCTTGCAGAGTTAGTGGGCATGAGCTTTTCGGTAAAACCAGGCGAAGCTTACTGGGTGCCTTGTTCGGCAGACAGAGCCGAAACGGACAATGTTCTTGCTGCATTTAAGCCTCTTTTTGAAGATGATACTAAAACATGGATCGGGCAAAACCTGAAATATGATTTGCTGGTGATGAAATGGTATGAGGTGGAATTTAAAGGAAAGTTATTCGATACTATGCTGGCGCATTACGTAATTGAACCTGACGGAAAACGCAGCATGGATCAGCTTAGCGCAAAATATTTAGGTTACGAGCCGATACCTATTGATGAACTGATTGGAAAGAAAGGGAAAACCCAGGGAACGATGCGCGATGTGGAGTTGGAAAAGATAACCGATTACGCCGCGGAAGATGCTGATATAACCTTACAGTTGAAAGAAGTATTTACGCCCATGCTTGCTAAAAAAGAAGTGCAGCGTGTATTTGATGAAGTGGAAAATCCGCTGCTGCGCGTACTTACCGACATGGAATTTGAAGGAGTACGTGTGGATGAAGGTTTTTTAAACGCTTATTCTAAAGATTTAGAAAAAGATGCAATTGAAGCAGAGAAAAAGGTATTTGAAATTGCCGGTGTGCGTTTCAACCTTGCATCACCGAAACAGTTGGGAGAAGTATTGTTTGATAAACTGAAGTTAGATCCATCAGCTAAAAAAACTAAAACCGGCCAATATCAAACGGGTGAAGATGTATTACAAAAGCTGGCTACCAAAGGACATGGTATTGCTGAGGAAATACTCACCTTTAGAGAATTGACTAAACTAAAATCTACTTATGTTGATTCACTGCCGCAGCTGATCAATCCAAAAACCGGGCGTGTGCATACTACTTATGGACAAGCGGTTGCTGTAACGGGAAGATTGGCGAGCAATAATCCCAACCTGCAAAATATTCCAGTTAGAACCGATCGTGGCAAAGAAATCCGTAAAGCATTTATTCCGCGTGACGCAGGCCACGTGCTACTTTCAGCCGATTACTCGCAAATAGAACTACGCATTGTTGCCGGCATAAGCGGAGATGAAAATATGGTAAAAGCTTTTAAGAGCGGCATCGATATTCATACGGCAACGGCCGCACAGGTGTTCAATGTATCACCTGAGGAAGTAACTAAAGAGATGCGTTATAAAGCCAAGAGTGTCAACTTCGGTATTATTTACGGACAAGGAGCTTTCGGCCTTGCCGATAATTTAGGTATTTCAAGAACTGAAGCCAAAGCTATCATTGATAGTTATAAAAAAGAATTTAGCGGCATTCAGCGTTATATGGATGACACGATCAATTTTGCACGCGAAAATGGTTATGTGCAAACGCTGATGGGCCGTAAGCGCTGGTTGAAAGATATCAATTCCGGCAACTTTACGGTGCGCGGTTTTGCCGAGCGAAATGCTATCAACTCCCTATACAGGGCACTGCCGCAGATATGATCAAACTGGCAATGCAAAAAGTACATAGTGCTATGAAGAAAGCTGGCATGAAAAGTAAAATGATATTGCAGGTGCATGATGAATTGATATTTGACACGGTGCGTGAAGAAGTAAAAGAATTAAAGCCCTTGATATTAGAAAACATGGAAGCCGCGCTGCCGCTTCCTTTTGGCGTGCCCGTTATTGCTGAGTGCGGCGAGGGGGAGAATTGGCTGGAAGCGCATTAGTGCATATTCAAAACCGCCTCATAAATGAATGTCTTTAAAGAGAAGTTTGAAATTGCAGGTAAGCCTTTTTTATTTATTGCCATATCCTATATTTTGGGATATAGCTTTTTACACTGGCTGCTTTATCTTAAATATTACTTGATTCCTGTAAAAGAAATTATTTTCGGTTATTGGATTCCTTTTTTGCTTGTATGGATACCAATATATATATGGTTAAAGCCGAAACTTAAAAAACTTTCTTTCAAAAAGAAGGATACCGTATTTAGGCTGATGGGTTTAGCGGCCTTCATGATTGCAATATCAACAATAGTAGTGCAATATTATATTGAAACTGCTACTGGAGTACTAACAGAGCTGACCTCCATTAAAGAATATCCTAATAAACCTGTTACAAAATATTATAGCACGAAGAATTATTTTATAGGCAGAGAATTTAAAGGTGTAAACTATTATACCAAAGTTTCAGGGAAACGAAATCGAACATACACAATGTATGCAGTAATAGCCGTACCTATATTTGAAGCAGTCGGTGACACAATGGTTCAACGTAGTTGTAGTTATTGGTTAGTACATAAATATCAAAAGAATATTAGTAACAGAAAAAGCTTTGAAGAAAAGCAGCAAATATTTGAGGATTTTAAAAAGGGAAGTATTTCAAATTTTGATACACTTCAACTAAATAATATTAACTATTTGGAACGCATAGGAAATGTAGATTTATTCGATGTTTATGAAAGAGCGATATACGCATCAAGTATAGAAGTACCATATCGACCAGTATTTTTTTCAATGAAAACAACCTCATTTAGTAATAGAAATGGTAATAAGTTGTTGTGGTCTTTAGTAACATTTTTTATGCTGTGCAGCATTTGGATGCTTGCTCTATACTTAGCAAAATTGAAAAATGAGAACGAAAAATAAATATATGCGAATAATTTTTTGTCTGATACTAATGCTAGTAATGATAAATATAAACGCTCAAAGTTTTACTGACGCAGAAAAGAAAATCATTCTTGGTGGCGACACAAATACTATGTTACGTGTGATACCACTTACGGAACCGGCGGGAGCGAAAGCGCTTAAAGCCGTGTCAAAAGACATTTCGTTTAATGATGCCTTACTTCCAATTTTAAAAAGGCGAATGTTGAAATCGGTACTGGATAGTAGCCGCAGAGGCGTGGGTATTGCGGCGCCGCAGGTGGGCATTAACCGTAATCTTATTTGGGTGCAACGCTTCGATAAACCTGGTCAGCCATTTGAATTTTATATTAATCCTAAAATTGTTTGGAGGTCTTCCATTTTATGCCAGGGACCAGAAGGAGATCTTTCGTTTGAAGGCAGCGGAGATGTGATCCGAAATTTTTCAATAATGATTTCCTATACTGATATACAGGGAACACAACATTTGGAAATGCTGGAAGATTTTTCAGCTATTATCTTTCAGCATGAAACCGATCATTTGTTTGGCACTTTATTTACCGACAGATTAGAAGAGCAAAAAAACAAGAAGTACACGCCTTTCAGGCCGGTAAGAGCAAAAGCTTTGTTGATTGAAAACTGATATTGCCTATCTATAACGGATGTGCAATTGCGTAGAATATATAGGATGCCATTTGCAGTATAGCACAAGCGAGCGTGGCAAGGAAGATGAATAGTATTCAACTGCTGGCAAAAAAATAAATTTACTTTTTTGCAGGTTTTGTATCAAGCGCTTCGCCACAATTTTTACAAAACAACGCATCTTCTGCATGGTTTTTATTATCGCAGTTTTCACAAACTCTGTCATCATTATCCATATCCTTATATTGCCTTACCAGCGATGCAGACATAATACCGGTTGGTACTGCAATGATGGCGTAACCAAGAATCATAATAAACGATGCGATGATTTTGCCCAGTGCTGTCATTGGAGCCACATCGCCGTAACCAACTGTAGTAATGGTTACAATGGCCCAGTAAATACTTTGCGGTATGCTATGAAAACCCGGATTATGCTCATACTCTAACACATACATTACCGAGCCTAAAAAAACGGTAAGCAATATAATAAAAAACAGAAACACCAATATTTTGTTAAAGCTGCGCAACAACGACAATAACATATAGCGGCTTTCGTCTAAGAAGCGCACCATTCGGAATATTCTGAACACACGTAGCAAGCGGAAAGAGCGTATAACCATGAGCATGTGCCAGTTGGGCAGGAAAAATTCTGCGTAAGAAGGTATAATAGCCAACAGATCGATTACTCCGTAAAAACTTTTAGCATACCGCTTTGCTTCGCGCACACAGTAAAGTCGCAACAAGTATTCGATAGTGAACACCACCATGAAGAAATAATCAAGTATGTTGAATATTTTATCAAAAGCGATGGCAATGGGTTCAACGCTTTCAAGGATCAACAATATGATATTAAGCAGAATAATGATGATAAGGCTTATATCAAATGCTCTTCCTGCGCCGGTATTGCTTTGAAAAATAATAATATAGATCTTTCTTCGCAATGTGTATTGTTCTTCAGGAATATTATGATCCTGCAGCACATCGTGTTTATCTGGTATTATTCGAAAAAAGACATAGGTTAAGATACTAAACTATTAGTATTTAATAATAACGCTTTTGCTTACGTTCGCTAAAATATATCTTACGTTTTGTTTTAGAAAGATATTTTGTAGTTATTTCATTGCCGTCATCATCGTGATCTTTTTGATAAGCTTTAAAATCATTATTGTGTCCGGTTTTTTCAAGATTTTTATAAAACTTTTTGCATATCTACGAACAGCGGTAATCAATTTGGCTAAAGCTGTCGGAGGAATTTTTGCTACCTTACTGAATGGATGTACGCCTGCCCTGTATAAAGCTTCCACCCGAATTTTATTACCAACACCAGCGAATATTTGCTGATCCATGAGCAAATCTCCGATGTCCTTATCTGGCTTATTTTTCAAAAGCTTTTTTACATACGCGGCGCTAAAGTCAGGACTTAAAATATCCGTACGTGGATCGAAAAGCGGTTCATCGGTTTTGTCTATTTTTTTACGCTGACAACATAACCGTTGATCTCGCCTTTTGCAAATTCCAGGAAAAACTTTCGATTTACCTTCTTACGTTCATTTACCAGTACATCTCCAAAAAGGCCGAGGTGCAATTGCACAAAGCCATTTAAAAAGATCAAATACAAATGCTTTCCATGTGTCTGAATATCCTTGAGCTTTTTGCCTTCCATCCATTTTGCAGGCATCTTGCCATAGCCACCCGCCTTTTTCACAACTTTGCCTATAAAAGGTTGGAGTTCTTTTTTAAGTAATAGTATGGAAGGACCTTCGGGCATAATATTGCTTTTTATCTTATTTACAATTTTTAAGCCTAAAAAATCCTTACAGTATAATTACCGCAAGGATTTTAAATATTTAAGTATTGAATTCTTACAGCATCGCTCTTACTGCATCGATCACTTTTTGTAAATTGCTGGCATCCTGTCCGCCAGCAGTTGCAAGGGTTTTTTGCCCGCCGCCGCCGCCTTTGATCAACGGAGCTATATGTTGTTTGATGATCTGGGCTGCATCCAGGTTTTTTGCGGCCACAACATTTTCTGCCAGGCTAACAGCCACGAAAGGCTTGCCTCCAATATTAGCACAAAGCACAACAACGAAATCGGCCCCCTCCCGGCCTCCCCCGGCGGGTGAGGAGAAGTGATTCTTTAGATCCGCACAAAGTTTTTTTAACGCATCAGCATTGCTGACTTCTACCACATCTCCAATGAAATTGACTTGATTAATGATCTCATCTTTTTCAATAATTCATTGCGGATACCCGCCAGTTCTTTAGCCTCCAGCCTTTCTACACGTTTTTCCAAAGTAGCTTTTTCAGTCGAAAGCTTTTCTATGGCTTTAAGTGGCTCTTTAGTTTTTAATAATTCATTTACCTGTTTGTACTCATTTAATTTTCCGGTAACAAAATCAAATGCAGAAGGGCCTGTCAACGCTTCTATACGACGAACACCTGCAGCAACCGCACTTTCAGAAGTTATAATAAATAAACCAATATTGCCTGTTTGCTCAACATGCGTACCACCACACAGTTCTACAGAAAATTCAGGGTCGGCAGTAACCACACGAACAGAGTCACCGTATTTTTCGCCGAACAACGCCATCGCGCCTAACTTTAACGCTTCCTCTTTTGGCATTTCTTTGATATGTACAGGAATATTCTCTCGAATTTTTTCGTTCACAATTCTTTCTACCTGCTTCATTTCCTCATCAGTAATTTTTGCAAAATGTGATACGTCAAACCTTAATACATCCGGAGAAACAAGCGAACCTTTTTGATTGACATGTTCGCCCAACACCTGTTTTAAAGCAGCATGTAACAAATGCGTAGCGGTGTGGTTGTAAGTGATATTTTTTCGATCCGCCGTATTTACTGAAGCCAATACTTCTACATCTGGATTTTTTGGTAGTTTGTCTGTAAAATGAATGATCAGGTCATTCTCTTTTTTGTATCAGTAACTATGATCTTTTCTTCTCCAAACTGAAGCGTTCCTTTATCACCAACCTGACCGCCGCTTTCCGCATAAAAAGGTGTGGTTTGTAACACCAGCTGGTATTGTTCCTTTCCTTTAGCTTTTACTTTGCGGTATTTTACTACATGGGTAATAGATTGCAATTGTTCATACCCAATAAAAGTTGTCGGCGCTTCTTCTGTAACAAGTATCCAGTCTTCCGTATCAACAGCAGTTGCTGCTCGAGAACGATTTTTTTGTTGCTGCATTTCTGCTTCAAAACCGGCTTCGTCTATCCTCAAGTCGATTTCTCTAGCCATCAATTCAGTAAGATCTGGGGGAACCCGTAAGTATCATATAAAAGAAAAACGAAACTTCCGGGTATTACATTTTTTGAATTGGTTCGTAAAAATCTTTTTCGGCAAATTGCAACTTGCCATTTTCGGCTGGCTCAATTGGAATATCAGATTCACCTCCTGCAACCCAAACCTTTTCCACATTTTTATCTCTTTGCTTTTGAGAAACGTTTATATACTCGCTAAAGCGATCTATGCCCTTTCCTAATGTTCTTAAAAAAGAATCCTCTTCTTCTTTGATGACTTTAGTAACAAAGGCTTCCTGTTGTTTCAGTTCGGGAAAAACTTTTTCAAATTGCGTTGCAATAACTGCTACCAATTGATGCAATAATGGTTGCTTATAATCTAAATAAGAATAATAATAACGAACAGCGCGGCGCAGAATTCGGCGAATGACGTAACCTGCGCCAGTATTAGACGGTAGCTGCCCATCGGCGATGGTAAAGCTGATAGCGCGAATATGATCTGACAACACTCTAAAAGCCACAGCCTGCTTGCTGTCACTAAAATCGTATTTCCTTCCAGCAATCTTTTCTATTTCCGCAATGGTTCCGGTAAAAACATCTGTATCATAGTTGCTGGTCTTGTTTTGTAATACCCGAACCAGTCTTTCAAAACCCATTCCTGTATCCACATGCTTTGCAGGCAAGGGTTCCAGGCTGCCATCTTTTTTCTATTGAACTGAATAAATACATTATTCCATATTTCAATCACCTGCGGATGATCCGCATTTACCAATGTTTTACCATCAACATTCTTCCTTTCTTCATCGGCGCGACAATCCACATGTATCTCGCTGCAAGGCCCGCACGGCCCTGTGTCGCCCATTTCCCAAAAATTATCTTTTTTATTACCTTTTAAGATGCGTTCCGGTGTGATCCATTTTGACCATTCATCATAAGCTTCCTGATCAAAAGGCAAGCCTTCTTTTTCATCACCTTCAAAAACGGTTACATAAATTTTGTCTTTATCAATTTTGTAAACAGCAGTCAGCAGTTCCCAACTCCACGCTATTGCTTCAGGTTTAAAATAATCTCCAAAACTCCAGTTGCCCAGCATTTCGAACATGGTATGATGATAAGTGTCTACGCCCACTTCTTCCAAATCGTTGTGTTTACCGCTAACACGAAGACATTTTTGCGTATCTGTAACACGCGGGTTTTCACTTTTTTATTACCAAGAAAAAAGTCTTTAAACTGATTCATGCCTGCATTGGTAAACATCAGGGTCGGATCATTTTTCACTACGATAGGCGCAGATGGTACGATTTGGTGCTTTTTGCTTTTAAAAAAATCAAGAAATGTTTGTCGTATTTCGCTACTGGTCATCTTACTGTTTTAAGGGTGGCAAAGATAATGTATGATGTGAGATATACGATGTACGATATACGATCGCACTTCACAATTCGTACATCGTACAGTCGAGCAACACCGTTCATCCAAAAATATTTACAATAACGGCCGCTGATCAGTAAATTCGTTTCTTTTCAACTTACAATCTTACCAATTTAACTTATGCAAAGAATTCTGACTATTTCTTTTGCAGCACTATTGAGCCTGCAAATTGTGGGGTGTGCTGCGCTTAAAAAGAATAAAAAAACCAGTCGCCACCAACTACAGCCAAGGCGGATACTGCTAAGAAGGCGGCGATAGGACCTCCGGGACAGCCTAAGCCTTACAACGAAATCATCACCAGTAAAGCTATTACTACCAAGGGAATGTTTGCTGTACATAATGTCGACAACAAATATTATTTTGAAATTCCTAATGAAATGTTTGAGCGTGATATATTAGTAGTCGCGCGTCTTTCAAAGGCCGCCGCAGGTTTTAGAACCGGTGCAAGCTATGCCGGAGACCAAATCAATTCTAATACGATCCGCTTTGAAAAAGGCCCCAATAACCGGGTGTATTTTAAACGTATGTCTTTCCAGGAAGTGGGTCGCGACAGCACGGAAGGAATGTATCGAAATGTGATGAACAGTAATATACAGCCTATCGGCGCATCGTTTGAAGTAAAAGCCTGGGCGCCTAATAATAGCGGTGCTGTAATTGAGGTTACTGATTATATTAATGGTGATAATGATTATTTTTTCTTTTCTCCCGTTGTTAAAAAAATTCTAGGAATTGGAGCTCTTCAGTCAGATAAGTCTTATATACAAACTGCCAGAACTTATCCTACTAATCTTGAAATAAAAACAGTTAAAACCTATACCTATACACCGGTAACGCAGCCCGGAACTCCACCAAACCCCTATGCAGTAAGCACGCCATTAACATTTGAGCTGAATACGTCTTTGGTATTGCTTCCAAAAGTACCTATGCAGCCTCGGTTTTTCGATGATAGAGTGGGTTATTTTACAACGCAGAACATAACAGATTTTGATGTTAATCCCCAAGGTATTGACCGCTATCGCTACATTGCGCGGTACAGGTTAGAACCTAAAGATGAAGATGTCGAAAAATATAAAAGAGGAGAACTGGTTGAACCTAAAAAACAAATAGTTTATTATATTGATCCAACCACTCTAAAAAATGGATCCCATACTTAATAGACGGAGTAAACGATTGGCAGGTAGCATTTGAAAAAGCTGGATTTAAAAATGCCATCATCGCAAAAATTGCTCCTACTGATACCGAGGACAGTACATTCAGCCTTGAAGATGCCCGGCACAGCGCCATCATCTACAAGCCTTCAGATATACCAAATGCGAGCGGACCGAATGTTCATGATCCGCGTAGCGGGGAAATTATGGAAAGCCATATCAACTGGTACCATAATGTAATGAGCCTGGTGCGTAACTGGTATATGATACAGACAGCAGCAGTAGATCCGAAAGCAAGGAAAATGGAGTTTGATGATGAGTTGATGGGGCAATTGATCCGATTTGTAAGCAGCCATGAAGTGGGGCATACTTTAGGATTAAGGCACAACTTTGGCTCCTCATCAACTGTTCCAACCGAAAAGTTAAGAGATAAAGCATGGGTGGAAGCCAACGGCCACACTCCTTCTATCATGGATTATGCGCGCTTCAACTATGTAGCACAGCCAGAAGACAATATTTCAGAAAAGGGGCTTTTCCCAAGAATTGGCGACTATGATATTTGGGCTATAGAATGGGGCTATCGCTGGTATCCGGAAGCAAAATCAGCCGATGGAGAAGTAGCGATGTTGAATAAAATAACGATGGATAAACTAAAGGATCAACGCCTTTGGTGGGGAGATGGTGAAGGCAATCGGGATGACCCAAGAAGCCAGACCGAAGACCTGACAGATAATACGATGAAGGCAAGTTCGTATGGTATCAAAAACCTACAACGTATTATTATTAACCTGCAGCAATATACTTACCAGGCCAACAAAGATTATACAAACCTTGGAACTATTTATAACGAAGTTGTTGGACAGTTTGGGCGTTATGTAGGCCACGTTGCCAGAAATATCGGCGGCATTGAGCGTACACCCAAACGAGTGGAACAGAGCGGCGCCGTTTACGAGTTTACATCAAAACAAACCCAGCTTGATGCAATGAACTGGTTAAAGGCCAATGTTTTTGCAACGCCTACCTGGATCATTCAGAAAGATTACGCGGCATTGACAGGACAGGAGCCATTATCAGTAATGGCCAAAGTTCAGGATCGAGCTTTAAACGAATTGGTTAGCGCATCAACCATTAGTAAGCTGATCAGGTTTGAAGCTGAAGCAGGTGCTAAAGCTTATTCCTCTTTAGAAATGCTTTCTTCAGTTAGAAAGTCAATATTTTCAGAACTTTTGGGCAGAAAAGCCATTGATGTTTACCGCCGACAATTGCAAAAATCTTTGGTTGAGAAATTGATTGCGTTGGCGAATCCTTCTAAACAGGAGCAGGCTTCGATGTCGAGAGGTTTGGAAATTAACCTTACTAATAGTGATATAATGTCAACCATTAAAGGCCAGCTGCGTATACTGTCTTCTGAAATACGGACAGCTGCAAATAGTTACAGAGATACAGCATCGAAAAACCATCTGCTGGATCTTCAAGACAGGATTAAACAAGCTTTGGATCCGAAATAGGAGCAAGGATTATTCAAACCTTACTGCACAGCCTCCGAAATTTGAGTTCAAATTTCGGAGGCTGTTTTATTTTCGATTTTCTTTATCTAATAAAACAGAACTTGAAATATTTTTTACTGTGGATTTGCATAGTATTTTTGTAAACTAACCAACCTGGCGCTACTTATGAAATTCTGGAAAAGAAGAGGAATTAATTGAAGCCATTAGAAACTTCAAAAATTCAAAACATAACTCGTCTTTAGAACTTGAATGGTATATCAGGGAGCTTTTTAAAAGATTACTTTATGATGAAGATTAAATTAGGAAACCGTTTAACACGGTTCATTTTTAAATAAACTTATTATGCCAACAATTAAACAGATTTCTACAAAAAAACAACTTAGCGATATTGCCTTGGATGTATCCTGGGCAAAAGTATCTCAACGGTATTTTGGAAAATCGGCGTCATGGATTTACAATAAACTAAATGAAGTTGATGGAAACGGAGGTAAAGGTGGATTTACCGATGAAGAAAAAACAACACTCAAAAATGCACTTTACGATTTCGCCGAAAGAATCCGTAATACAGCTGATAAAATTCATTAAGCAGATTTCTTAAAAAAGTCGCTGCATAAAAAGGTCCTTCCGTAGAAACGGACTGACCTCTAACGATTGCTTGCCATATGAAAATCTTAATAAAAATCTAACTTGAATCACTTTTCCTCATTTCCTACTTCACAAACCAAAAATAATATATACTATTTCAATTGTATATACTAGTTAATGTTATATATGGCATGCCAAATGCGTGCCAAAATCATAAAAATCCTTATTTTACAGGGATTTAATCGTTATTTTTTAGTTATCTCTAACATTATTTATTGTTTTTTTTGTTATTAGATTTATTTTTGTTTGAATGCCGAAAAAACCAAGCGACATATTGTTCCAACTAATTCTATCCCTGGAAAAAGCTGAGAAAAGGCATTTCAAACTATATATAACCCAGTTCGGGTAACGAGGACCTTAAGATCATTAAACTATTCGATGTTTTAGATAAGATGGACAGTTACGACGAAAGGGTTCTTTTAAAAAAGATGAAAGGGGTTACCAAACCTCAGTTATCTAATTTAAAATCACATTTATACAAGGAATTGCTGGCCAGTTTAAGATTACTGAAAAGTAATGACAGTCTTGACCTACAGTTGAATGAGCTTTTCGATTCAGCACACATTTTATATAAAAGGGGTTGTTTTTCCAAAGCCTCAGGGCTATTGAAAAAGCAAAAGAGGTGGCAAAGCTCAACCAAAAGTTTTCTTTTTGCCCTTGCTTCTTTCCCTTGAAAAAGAATTGAAGCGTTAAACGTAACAGATACTTTTAAAACACGTATCGACGAGTTATCGGAAGAAGCCAATGAAGCCAACCTAAAACTTGACATGATCACGCGGCTTTCGAACCTTTCCTTGCAGATGTATGGTTTCTTCATTGCTAATGGCCACGCTCGAAATGAAGATGAAGAAGATAAGGTTAAGAAGTTTTTCCGGCAGTCGTTACCATCCGGATCGGCACAGCAGGATGGGTTTTATGAGCGTTTATATTATTATCAATCCTACACCTGGTATGCATTTATACGGCAGGATTTTTTAATGTATTATCGGTATGCACGCAAGTGGGTTGATCTTTTTATAGAAAAACCGAACATGATGCGTGTAGAAACTGGGCACCTTATTAAAGGGTACCACAGTTTGTTAAACGCGCACTTCGATCTTAGAAACTATGCCGAACTGAAAAAAGAGCTGAAAGAATTTGAAGCCTTTTCTCAAACCAAGCGTATACAGGATAACGAAAATTTCACAGTTCAGTCTTTCGTGTACATAGCCGGGGCAAAGATCAACTTTTACAATATAACAGGTTTGTGCAACGAAGGCCTTAAAGAGATTCCGCAGATCGAAGAAAAGATGGCGGAATATGATCTCTTTTTAGATAAGCACCGTGTGATGGTGCTCACTTACAAAATTGCCTTGTTGTATTATCTGTCGGGCGATTACAGCACCTGTATCGACTACCTGCAAAAGATCGTTAATGATTCATCTGAATTGAGAACCGATCTTCAGTGTTACTCAAGACTGATGCACCTGTTGGCGCATTATGAATTAGGTAACCTGGAGTTGATGGATTCTTTGACGCGTTCTGTATTTCGATATATGTCGCGTATGAAAAACCTCACAATTATTGAGCAGGAAATGTTCCGGTTTTTACGCAATTCATTTAAGTTTACCACAAGACAGTTGAAACCTGAATTTGAACACTTCCTTGAAAAAGTAAAACACCTTGAAGGCAACCGTTTTGAAACACGTTCTTTGGCTTATCTCGATATTATTTCCTGGCTGGAAAGTAAAGTAGCTGGCAGGCCCATGCAAGAAATCGTTTATAACAAATACCTGAAAAGTAAACGCAGGCTTGAGGGAGATGGAAAAGCTGACTTATAATTTGAAGTACCTTTATCGCACCATTCGCAATACCTTTGCATCTCATTGTTATGAAGCCCAGTAATGATATTGAAAACATAAATGACATAAAGCTGCTGGTAAATAGCTTTTATGAAAAGATTCGCCGACATGAAACACTTGGACCAATTTTTAATACCGTTATTCAGGATCAGTGGCCTAAACATTTAGAAAAAATGTATCGCTTCTGGCAAACTGTACTTTTAGAGGTGCATAGTTATTTCGGAAGCCCGTTCCCACCACACGCAAAACTACCGGTCAACAAAAAGCATTTTGATGCGTGGCTACAACTTTGGCACGAAACACTCAACGAAAATTTTGTTGGAACGAAAGTGGAAGAAGCGAAATGGCGAAGCGAAAAAATGGCCATAATGTTTCTATCTAAAATAGAATACTATCAAAATAACAAAAATGCTACACCGCTTATTTAGCCAGATATTACGCACCGTTTAGTACGTTCCCTCATAACAGCAATCGCTTGCTCACGGCTATCAAACATCCCGTTAATATTTACAAGATTATCTGCCAGCTTATTGTATTTTTTTGTCATTAGATAAATAAAGATGTGCAGGTAATGTATGCCATCAAATACGATTGCTTTCTTTTGTGCAAACTCATCTTTCCTTTTCCAGAATTCGCCGGGCATTTCAGTATAATGCATTCCGGGGCGCAAATGATGAATGATGTGATAGCCATCATTCCAGCATACATGATTGTATTTTGTATTAATGCAGTTAATAGAATTAGTATAAAGATTATCCGGATTGGATCTATCAATAAAAGAGTGCTGCGTCCAGTTACCAAGCATCATCACAAACCTTGCAAAAACCAATGGTATTACAAATACCACCAATGTTGCCTTAAGGTTTACAAAGCACATGCCTATACAAAATAAAATATAAAGCCATTCGCCTAATGTAAAATTGGTATATAATTTTTTCCTTTTTCTGCGATAGAGATACTCAAATGTTTCTTTAAAACCCAACACAATAAAGTTCATGAAATACGTCAGGAAACTTTTAAAACTATCACGTTGATAAAACATGGTGCTGCTTGAATCCTCTTCAGTATTGTTTTCTACATGATGCATACCCAAATGGTGGCTAAAATATCCTTCCGGTGCGTGGCCAAAAAGCGGACATACAATCCAGGTAATGTAAAAATGAACTTTCTTTTGAAGAGCAGGTTTAAATGTTTTACGATGACACAAGCAGTGAAACATTAATCCAAACCTTCCTTTAAAATAAAACTGCGCCATATAAAAATATAAAGCAGCAACAACCCACCAGATCCAACCTTGCAAAACATTTGTAAAAAGTAATATCGCCAAAGGAAATATTAGTAAATGTATAATTGTTAAAAGATGAACAAATGGAAGATCACGTTTATCGTTCATAAACTTTAGCCAAAAATTGTCATAGCTATTCGGTCGATAACTTGAATTATAAATTGGATCTGTAAGCTGTTTTAATGGCTTCATTATTGAGATGGATTTTTAAAAAAGAACAAAGCACGGTCAAAAAAGCCCACGCCGAAACAGCGTAATGTACAGCTAATTACCCGTACCACCTCGCATTATATGTTAAATAAATCATTTGTTTCACGCCATTTATAAATTAAAACGTACCTTTGCGCTGTTAGTTTGAGTTACTGCTCAGTTGTAAACACCTTTCACATCTCGTCTTTTGTTTTACAAACTTGTCATTTCCTCGAATCTTTTTTCAAATTAAATTATTACAAATGAACATTTACGTGTCCAACCTTGGGTACAGTTTTAGCACAGAAGACCTTACTGAATTATTTTCATCTTACGGATCTGTAGACTCAGCCAGAATTATCTTAGACAAATTCACAAAACAAAGCCGCGGTTTTGGTTTCGTTGAAATGTCTGACGAAGATTCAGCAACAAAAGCTATTAAAGAATTAAATGGCACTATGCATGACGCCGCTCTATTAAAGTGGTAGAAGCCAGACCAAAAGAAGAAAAGTCAGGGTCAGGCTATTCGAATCGCTGGTAAAAAATTAGCCGGTTATCAGATTTTAAAAGATTAAAAAAATATTTTGTATGGATACAACATCAATAGAAAAGTTCCTCGATTTAAGCGCAACAAAGCAGAAAGTTGTTAATGTGCACTTCAAAGATAGATCTACAATAACCGGCATTTTTGTTGCCTTGCGCGATTTCGATGAGTTAAAAGCAAAGAATTTTTGGCGTGTTGTTAATGTGAAGAATATTAAACAATGGGAGCAAAAAAGGATATAGAATTATCACGTTTATTTAACGGCGCTTCTTTTACAAGATTAAGCGCTACCGCTAAATAGCAATATAATAGCATTAAGAATTAATAATTATTTTTTAAACATCTAAATTTTTTAAATGGGAGAAACCTGGAACAAAAGAGAAAGGGAACAAAAGAAAAGAAATGCAAAAAAACAAAAAGCAGAAAAAAATTAGAACGTAAAGAAAATACAGACAAGGGTAAAAGCCTTGATGAAATGCTGGCCTACGTAGATGAAAACGGTAATCTTACCGAAACGCCGCCAGATAAAAATGCGAGACCATCGCAAATCATACCTCCTGTAGTAGCCAACAGCAATGCGTTGAACGCTGTAGATAACACGCGTAAGGGAATTGTTACTTTTTTCGACCCTAATAAAGGTTACGGATTTATAAAAGACAGCCAAACACAAGAAAGCATTTTTGTACACATCAATTCATCTTCTGTACAATTAAAGGAAAACTTAAAAGTTGCTTTCGAAATGCAAAAAGGCCCCAGAGGTTTTGCTGCTGCAAACGTACAATTAAGCGATTAAACAGTTGATTACCGCCGCCAGGCATTTATAGCATTCTTAAAATTTTCTTACGCAAAATCTATCGCCCTTTAGCGATCGCGTATCGTAAGAAAATTTAAGATTCTATGTGATCAAATAATATCATCATATTTAGAACTCCACTTTTGCCAACTGAAGTTAGCGAGTGAAATTATTTTATTCCATCTAATCTGCACCTATTCATAATTGTGGCTAAGGTATCTCCTACTTTGCACACATACTGTTCTTCAGCAATCTACAATCCAATCAGATATACAGATCCCTTGCCTCACCTAAGAAATGTAAGCGAACTATCGCCTTGATTTTTCATTTTTATCATTTTATATTTTTACTGGTACAGTTGTTGGACACTTTCATTGAAAGTAATTGTGCATACACATAAAGCTAGCTCAATTACTGACTTTAAATATTTTATACACCCTCAAAAACACTTTGTTATGAAAACACATGAAGCATGTATCAGTGCATTAAATGATCTTATTAAAATAAACAACGATCGTATTGAAGGCTACCAAAAAGCAGTAGATGAATTGAAAGATAGCGAGGACTTCGATCTAAAAGCATTGTTTGTAAGAATGGGAATGGAAAGCGAGCAACATCGGGTAGAGCTTGCAGATATGGTTCTTTCCTATGGCGGTGAAGCTACAGATGGCTCGATGGTTACAGGCAAATTGTACCGTGCATGGATGGATGTAAAGGCGCTCTTTACAGGAAGTGACAGGGAAACAATTCTCAATAGTTGTGAAGGAGGAGAGGATGCCGCACAAAAGGCATATCAAATGGCGTTAGATGATGAAGATGTGATGCCAGAAACAAAACAATTAATAGCTAAGCAAAAAAGTTCATTAAAAGAATCGCATGATGAAATAAAAGCGCTTCGAGATGCTGTGGCAAATTAATAATGTTTAAATTATGTTTTTACAGAATAGCTGGTTATAACGCCAGCTATTTTTTTGTTTTACAGAACGTTCAATTCGGATACCAAATTCTTCCTTGCCTGTTGTTCAAATTTTTGAGAGAAATAATTTGTATTAAAAATGCTTTTCATTTTCAATAATCGTTGCAAAATTGTTTTACGCCCCTGTTTATAAATAAAGTCAGGGTATATGGAATATTCTTTTCGAACGGCATCGCAATATTGTTCATACCGATCAGGCGAGCTGCCCAATATAGAAAGGTCTGCGTCAATAAAATAATTTGTATCACTTTTTAGTGTTTGCTCATGCAATTTCGTTGCAATAATGTGTGCTTTACAATTTTCAATTACTGAAGCCGGCACTTGCAGTTGTTGCATTCTCTCCTCTGCTAATACTGCACTCTTTTCTTCATTATCCGATCTGCTAACATTATATACAATGTCATGATAATATAGGGCAAATAAAACGCTGTCAGGATCTTTTATACTTTGTATAATTTCTTTTAATTGTAATAACAATTCGTTAAGATGATCTAAATTATGATAATGCCGTTGAAAATTTGAATAACAGCCTTCGATTTCCTTCCATAGTTTCTCTGCGAGGTCAGTATCATCTTTATATTTTGAAACGAGTTTTATTAAACTATCTCTTAACAAAAAATTCATACAATAAAACTATGCAATCATAGTTAAATGCGCTTGCCTGCAACATTCAACAAAAAATTTTTTAAAAAATCACTTGGCTGATGTGTAACATTTTAGAAGCTTTTGCGAATTATACATGAAGGCAATGTAACGGTAATGAATAACATGAGGTTTTGCGGTGAACAGAAATACATATCAATAAGGTTGCATCCCCTTTGATTTTCGCCGTAAGAAAATGTTTGTTCGCCGGTTATTTTAGTACCGTTTGCCCATATGCCTTTGACTTGTAGCATACACCGGATGTATGTTTGTGAAACAAATAAAAACAATAAAACAAAATATCTAAATCAATTCACATGAAAAACTTAATTCTTTCCGCAGCTTTACTTTTAGTCCTAAGTGTTAGCGCGGTAGCAGCCCCTAAAGAGCCGGTTAACGAAAAAGTACAACAAACATTTAATCAGATTTTTAAAGAAGCTGATAATGTTAGCTGGATCAATACCGACAACCGTTTCGAAGCTTTTTTACGACCGATGGCATTAAAACCCGCGCCACGCTTGATGCAAAAGGAAACCTTATTCAAACCATACGTTACTATGGTGAAGCAAATTTGCCTGCAAACGTATTGTACAGTGTTAAAAAAGAACATAAGTCTAAAGAAATATTTGGTGTAACAGAAGTAACCAATCAGCTGGGTGTTAACTACAGGATCGTATTGAAAGATGATAAAAACTATACTCACATCAATGCTAATAACAAAGGTGAAACTGAGATAGTAGCAAAATATAAAAGAGGCGATAAATAGGCTTCGGCAAGCCAGCCTGACAAGCTGTTGCTCAACTTTTTCTCATGTAAAACAACGGAGGGGATATTCTTATCTTCTCCTTTTTATTTTTAATACACTTCGCTTCATCTAAAGACGCTTATTATTCTTCATAATATTTACCTTTATCCATCGGCAATATTGTATGGTGCCGGCAAACTTTTTGTTTACTCAAAAAAGTATATATGAAGGTGATTATTAACAATGGCTTCTTTTCGATTATAACATTTCTTTTGTTGCAACCCTGCTTTGCGCAATCATCAAAACCTGCAAAACAAAGGCCTAACATTGTTTATATTATGAGTGACGATCATGGATACCAGGCCGTCAGCGCTTATGGATATGGATTGAACCGCACCCCCAATATTGATCGCTTAGCAAAGGAAGGTATTCTATTTACAAGAGCGTCTGTTACCAATTCGCTTTGTGCACCAAGTCGTGCTGTTCTTTTAACAGGAAAACACAGTTTCATCAATGGCAAAATAGATAATGAAGCACGCTTTGACTGGAGCCAGGATAATTTTGCCAAAGAGCTTCAGCAACATGGATATCAAACTGCGTTAATTGGTAAAATACACATGGATGGACTTCCGCAAGGTTTTGACCACTCCGCTGTTTTGATCGATCAGGGAGAATATTATAATCCCAACTTCATCGTTAATGGTACCAAGCAACAGCTTGACGGATATGTAACAGACCTTACTACAGACATGGCAATTGACTGGATAAAAGATCGGGATACAAGCAAACCATTTTGTTTGCTCTTTCACCAAAAGGCTCCGCATCGCGAATGGCTGCCGGCGCTGAGACATATTGCTGAATATACAAAAATGAAATTTCCAGAACCCAAAAGCCTCTTTGATGACTTTACTAACAGAGGTACTGCGGCGAAAACTGCTGAAATGAATATTTTGAAACATATGAATTGGGCCGGTGATAATAAAGTGCCTCCTGCTATGATGGACGAGTTGGGATTGAAAGAAGGCATAAGCTGGGATAAAGCTGCATTTAATAATAACCTGGGAAGGATGAGCGCGGCAGAGCGCGAAGCGTGGGATAAAGTATATGATCCGATCATGGAAGATTTTAAAAAGAAATACCCATCTATGAACGAACAGGATCTGATGCGCTGGCGCTATCAACGTTATTTGCAGGATTACCTGGGAACGGTTGCTGCCGTTGATGACGGCGTTGGACGTATGCTTGACTTTTTAAAAGAGAATGGACTTGATGAAAACACGATTGTTGTTTACACCTCTGATCAGGGATTTTATTTAGGCGAGCATGGATGGTTTGATAAGCGATTTATGTATGAAGAATCTTTAAGAACGCCTTTGCTGGTGCGCTATCCAGCCGAAATTGCTGCCGGGCAAAAGTCTGCAGCGCTTGTACAAAATCTCGACTTTGCACCAACCTTACTCGACTATGCCGGTGTATCTATTCCAAAAGATATGCAGGGAAAATCTTTTAGAAAACTGGCCAGCGGTAAAAAAAAATGGCGAGACGCGATCTATTATACTTATTACGAATATCCTTCTATTCATGCAGTAAAGCGCCACTACGGCGTGCGCACCGATCGCTATAAACTCATCCATTTTTATTACGATGTGGATGAATGGGAACTTTACGATCTGGAAAAGGATCCGGAAGAAATGAATAATGTTTATAATGATCCTAAGTATAAAACAGTTCGAACCACAATGCATAAGAAACTGAATCAGCTTAGAAAACAGTATAAAGATTCGGATGAAAAGGACCAACGATTTCTTCCAAAGAAGAAACAAAAAATCTAAGAACTTCTAAAGATACTAATACTTAAAGAAAGGTGATTTAGGACTTCGGCGTGGTAATATAGATTTAATAGCTGCAGCTGCTTCAACAGGGAGATCAGATTCGAGAATATCTGCACCCATTGTAAATGTTTGGCGATAAGCAGCACCGCGCTCAACTGCAGATTCCAGCTTGTCGTATGTGGGAGCTGCCGATATCATACACATTACACCTCGCTTGTGTAATAAATGTAGCAACACATCATTTTCCTTTTTATTTTCCGGGCCGATATAAGCTATCATATTGGTCCAGGGTATTCCTGCATCTTCATATTCTTTAAGCGCTTTCTCTGTTTTTACAAAGGCCGACATCATTCTGTTCTTGTCTTTGTTGTAGTAAAACCGAGCTTGTTCAGCATCATGTACAGTAACCATTACAAAAGCTCCTGCATTGTTGTTTTCAATAATGCTTTCTGTCATTGCAAGCGGAAGATCTTTTTTATCTAAGTTCAGAATTGTTTTTCCACGCACCCATTGAATGGCTTCTTCTAAGGTCGGTATACGGTAATCGGTTATCTTACCATTCTTATCTTTCAACTTTAACTTCTTTACTTCTTCCCAGGTATAATCAGATAGCTTGCCAGTTCCATTTGTCGTCCTGTCAAGTGTAGCATCATGCAACAACACTACAACGCTGTCCTTCGTCAATCTCGGGTCTACTTCAAAAAATGCGGGCGTATGTTGCAATACATATTCAAATGCCTCGATTGAATTTTCGGGATAGTCGGGTATATGACAACCACGATGCCCGCTAATTAGTAGTATATCCTTACCCGTATATTTGAAATAGGTTTGTAACTCTTTTTCAGTTTTTATATTGAGCGTGTGCAGTTTTTTTTGCGCATAGCAATTAACAATGCCGAAGCACAAAATCAGAGTCAATAAACAATAACGCCTAATCATTTTATTTAATTTTTGTATTTAAATATTCCAGGGTTAAAACACCGTCTTTATCCAAAGTAAAAAAAGTAATCGCAGAATTGTGTTGTACTAGCTGCCGATAATTGCGCAATGGCATTCCCAATTTATAGGCCATATAAAGCCTGTTCACACCGTTGTGCGCGGTTACAAGAATGGTTTGTCCTTTATGCTGCTCAAACATTTCGTTAAAGAAACTATCCATTCTCGCTACAATTTCTTTACCGCTTTCACCTGTTAAACCAGCCTTTGCCAGTTCCGGATTATTATTCCATGCCTCCCAGCTTTGAGGGTTTTCTTTTACAAATTCTTCACGCGTCTTTTTTCCCATAAACCAAAATCGGCTTCAATTAATCTTTCATCTGTTATAACTTTTTTGCCACAAGCAATCTCGGCTGTTGTGCGCGCTCTTATTAAAGGGGAAGCATATGCTGCGTCTATAGAAATGCCATCAAGCTGTGCTTTTACGGCTTCTGCTTGCTGTACACCCAATGAAGTAAGCGGTATATCTGTCCTTCCGCAATAGCGGTTATTATCTGCATTCCATGCTGTTTGGCCATGTCGCAACAAATACACTTTTAAAATTTCGTTACTCATTAATATAATCTTTGTCTTTAAGTAATTGAATGAATTGCCGATACCGTTCTTCGTATGGAGCTAACAAAGAAAAGTCTGGGTCTATAATTTTTTCAGCATGAATCATGTTTGTGCCAGCTTCTATAATATCTTCAAAATATGTTTTCGAAGCAGCTGTGATGGCAGCGCCTGCAGCGCCGGAAACATTTTGCATTTTGCAAACTGGTAAATTCAATACAGCGCTCCTGATCTTCATCCAAATATCACTATTACTTCCACCTCCGGCAGAAAATATTTGTGAAATGTTTTCTCCTGAAATTTTTCTGATTCTTTCAAATGCATATCTTTCTATATATGCAACGCCTTCCATGCATGCGACAAACTTTTCGTCTTTGTTAATACCTTCAGGAAAAAAGCCTTTAGCGGAAGGTGCAACAAAAGGAAATCTTTCTCCATGCTGCAGTAAAGGCCAGGCGAAGTTTTTACCAGGAATAATTGTTCGAGCGGCATTTGCCAGTTCCGTCAAATCAGAATCTGCAAACATGGTACTTACCCAATCTGCTCCGGTATTACTCGCTCCGCCAGGCATCCAATACCCTTCCGGATGTCGGTGACAATAAATCGCACCAGCCGGATCTTTTATTTCATTCCTGGAAACTCCTTTTACCACCAGCGTTGTGCCGATGGTCGTATTCCAATCACCAACATTTACCGCACCAGACGCCACCTGCGAAGCACATCCATCAGTAATGCCTGCTGTAACAATAACATTCTCATGTAAGCCCAGTGGCTTTGCCCATTCTGACCTCAAATGTCCAATTGGCGCTCCCGAAGGCATTACTTCCTGCAACCATTCCTTTCGAATATTTAGCTCCGAAGTAATATAATCCGGCCACTTCATTTGGTGTAAATCGTAACCGGATTTTAATGTGTTGGTATAATCAGTTGTATCAAAATTACCACTCAAAGTACCGGTTATAAAATCTGCAGCATGAATAAACCGTCCTATGCGATCAATTTTTTGAGGATAGTTTTTTATAAACCAAAGCATTTTTGGTAAACCGCTGGAAGCGTTGAAAGCCGTGTAGCCCTGCGTACCGGAACGGATGGCAGCTTGCCGGCAATAGTCAGCTTCATCAGAAGATCTGTTATCGCTGTACATGATCGCAGGATGTACGGGTTTATAATTTTTATTAACAGGTATGATCGTTCCTGAAGTTGAAGTAACGCCAATTGCTTTTACGTGCGACAGGTTTATTAAGGAAGTTACTTCTTTGCACAAATTACCGAGCAGCTGATAACAACAACGCCACCACATCTCGGGGTCTTGCTCTTGCCTTGATGATATAGTTAATTCAAAGATGTTTTCTTTCGCCGCCAGCTGATGGCCCGACTCGTCCATCATGATTACGCGCGCACCTTGTGTGCCAATATCGATACCAATGAAATAGGATAAACTCATTTTTCTCCGGCGCTTAATTTTTTAAAATAGGCCCTTGTATTTTTCCATTTGTCAAATAGCTTTTCATATTCACTTTGCAAATTATCCTCTGGTGCGACTACATCAATATAAGTGTCGGCTTCGTTTATATCAATACCCAAAGCCTCATTACACACCATTGCACCGCCCACTGCTGAAGCTTGTTCAAAACCAGTGCGAACCTGTACTTTCTTGTTTATGATGTTGGCGATCAGTTGTCGTAAAGCGCGGCTTTGTAAGCCACCTCCGCAAGCCCAAACATAATCGCTGCTATGCCCTGAAACCTCTTTTAATACCTTATAATTTTCCGAAATAGAAAAAGCGATGTCAAGCAATGTTGCCCATACAAAAGAACTACGCGATAACTCATGAGATACTGGTACCGGAAATACAAATCCACCGCTAATAACCGGAAGATCTTCCGTTGCAATAAGTGAACCGAGCGATGCAACACAATGCCGATGCGGATTTTCGGCCAGTTCCTTCTCTATCACATCATATCCTTCATTTGGATAAAAAACTTCCTTCAATCTCTGATAGTTAAGTCCTGTTACTCCGGCATTAGCTTCAAAAATAAAATGCTCGGGATGTATATCTCTGCTTGTCCAGGTTCTTTCCTCGGGATCTGTAATATAATGATCTACAATTTTGACAATTGGTGTAGTAGTTCCTGAAACAATTATAACGTCGTCAACAGCAGGTTGTGTGCTCCTTATAGCCAGTTGCGTATCCCCTCCTCCTGTTATTACAGAGGCTGAACTATTAATAGCCCATGATTCTGCCAGTTCCGGCAATATAGCTCCGCTTACTTTTGCAGATTCAGTTACGGGCGTACAATAATCCGCATCGATATTGAACATCTTAGTCAGCTCATCGCTCCATTTACCGGCAGCAACATCATACAATAAAGTTTCTGATGCCTGCGAATGTTCATATTTAGCAACACCAGACAATTTATATTCGGCCCAGTCACTTATACTTAGAAAGAACCTGGTTTCTTTCCACATATCAGGGCGTCTTTGCCGTATGCCTCCCAGTTTATATGCAGAAAATAAAGAAGTTGGATAACGTCCTGTCAAATTGTAAACACGGCTTTTATCACTGATGTTATCTTCCCATTCCCTGCCCCGATGATCAATATTGGGCAATCCTATTAAAGACATCCCATCTCGCCCAATTAATACAATTCCTTCGCGCTGGCTTGTAGTGGTCAACGCAGTTACCTTTACTGTACCGGCCTCCTGCAATGCTGATTTAGCAAGTTCAGCTATTTGTTGCCACAGCTGATCGGGTTCAAAATAAATGGACTCCGGATAAAGTTCGTCCCTTATATAATTAATATCGCCCCGGCCAACACCTAAAACATTACCGTTTGGGTTCACTACCGCCACTCTTACATTTCCGGTACCAATATCAATAACGATGTACGCATCTGTTATATTCATCCTTTATGTTTATTTAAATTTCTCTATTGCTTTATTAAGTAAAAACTGTGATGTCTCGGTTGTCATCCTGAGCTTGTCGAAGGATCGTCGGAATAAGGCTTCGGCAAGCTCAGCCGGACAGTCCTATTAGACGGAACAGAGCCTCTATCTAATGAAAGCTTATATGCTTCTTATCTTTTCTGTTTATCATGCCTATATTTCTATATGCTAAAAAATAAGTTCAAAAATTACATGTCGGTTGTAGAAGCAAGTACTTCTTTATTATAAATTTTGTCTGACGTTTTACGATCATGAATATACCAATCTATCAAAGCCTGATTCAATATTCTGACATGATGATCTTCCACTTCAAAGGTAGCGCCTGCAATATGAGGCGTTGCCATTACATTAGGCAGATCAATAATTTTATAATCAAGCTCGTCGGGAGGTTCATTATCAAATACGTCAAGGATCGCACCTTTTATTTTTTCTTCAGATAATACTTCATATAGATCTTCTCTATTTACTACTACCGCTCTTGCCGTGTTAACAAACAAAGCTTCGGGCTTCATTAATTTAAACAAAGATTTGTCAATGAGTTTTTTTGTTTCTTCTGTAACTGGCAAATGCACTGATACAATATCACTGGACGCAAATAATTCTTCAAGTGACAATTTTTTATAATCGGGAAACCTGCTGGCATCTACATAAGGATCGTAATACTGAATATTACAAGGATAATTTTCAACCAGCTTCGCTATCAATTGCCCTATTGCACCAAAACCTACCAGGCCAATGGTTTTGCCAGCCAGTTCGCCACCTTTAAATTGTAAATAGGAAGTATGCGCACCCGCTTCCCATTTCCGGCTTTTTAACCAATTCATACCTGGTATTATATGCCGTAGAAACGTAATGGTATTTGCAATAAACATTTCAACTACCGCCTGTGCATTCCTCGCTGGCGTATAGAAAACCGGTATTTTATGAAGTGTTGCTATATCTAATGCTACGTTAGACGGAGTACCACGACACACGCCAATAAATTGTAAGTGTGCATTTTTATTAATTACTTTTTCGGTTACATGATCGTGTTCTGTTATCAACGCCTCCGCTTCTGTTTCATATAGGAGGTTTAATAATTCCTGTTCGGTATAAGCACGGTCATTCTCTTTCCATGGTTTGTAAATAACTTCTCCAAAATTTAATTTCAGTTCTAACAATCCTTGTTCATGATAAGGTGCGGTTACTAATATTTTCATTCGTAAATGTTTATGTTTTTATTGGTCGAATGGAATCTTTGATGATTATAATTTTCATTACACTGTGTGAGAAAAATGAAAATTATAATCATGTCGGTTTCATTCGTTTATACTTTTTATGCTTCAGTTCCTAATTCTATTTTTTTGTGTATCTTTTTTATTAAAACACATGGATACATAGCATCTGCTTCGTTAAAGGATATATAGCATCCGCCGAAGACGGAACATAGCCTCACCCGAATAGTGACTTATGTGTTTTTATGTTCTCTATCTTATCATAAGACCGATGTTTCTAATGTGGTAAAAAATAAGTTTAAACATGTTCATCCTTCAACACTCCAACATCTGGTTTAATAAATACTGTTAATACAGCACTGAGAAAATACAGTCCGGCCAGGATCCAGATCACACCTTCGTTTCCCAGCGGTGCTATAAAAAGCCCTACAATAGCCGGCCCTACAAAAACGGCAAGCCCGGCACCCAGATTTAAGATGGCCATCGCAGCTCCTTTATCTTTAGAAACAAGTGAAGGCGTTAATGCTGATAGTGGCACATAACCTGCCAGGCATGCGCCCCATAAAATGCCCGCCGTCATTACGATCCAATAAGTTCCGGGGGCTTGTTGTGGTATATAATAAAGTAATAAAGTAGTAATGCCGCAGCCAACGCCGCCAAACCAAATAATGGTTTGACGCCAGCCAAGTTTATCTCCAACAAAACCAAATATTAAATTAAAGACAATGTTGCTGGTAAAAATGGTGCCCCAGATATATAACCATTCAGTTGTATCAAAACCATGGCTGGCCATATACATGGGCAGGAAGACCGGAAAGGCAAATTGAGCTGTTGTATTGATTACTCTGACAATACCTGCCAATAACACTTTTGGCTCATCTCTCATTATGGTTAAGCCCTTTCCAAGTTCCGCGAGTTTATCGGTTTGCTTATTTCTTGTTATTGGAAATTTTGCTTTATTGAAAACCAATGCAAAAAGTGCACCGAGCAATACCCAAAAAACAGCACTCCATAACGCAGGAATATGACCCAGTTTTTGAATTGCCCAGCTCGAATAAAATGCGCCAAGAACATTCAATCCTCCGGTAAAAACAAACCAGAACCAGCCTACTGCCCGACCTAACATGTCTTTCGGAGTGAGATAGGATATCCATACCAGAAAAGAATAAGCAAATAAAGGGTAGCCGAAGCCCCGTAAAGCATAAGTTATAAGCATGGTTGGAAAATTTAATTCCTTCAGCCCTATGCCTATAAACCCGGCAGTGCCTGCAAGGTATATGATCAGTCCGAGCAGCATTGTTTTTTTGGGTGTCAGCAATTCTGTTAAAACACCCGAAAACCAGGAAGCTACGGCAATGGTAACGCCATACGCAGTGAACAATGAAGCTGTCTGCTGGATGTTCATGCCTCTTTCTATAAGATAGGGGCTCAACCATCCCTGTTCCATTCCATCGCCCATCATAAATAACATAATTCCCAGGTAGCCGCTCAATAGAGAACGGGGTATGCCTAATTTTTCGGTGATTGTTGCATTCGGTTTCATTCGTATATTTTTTTGTTTGTCCACCGCGGCGGACGATTTTTTTGGTCGAATGGAACTCCGCATGTACATCTACCTGTGTGAGAAAAATCTATCATGCTTCGTTTCATTGGCAATTGTCGTTGTTGCACTTCACTTGTAAAGAAGTGCCTTAAAAGATTTAGAGGGTTTAGAGGGCTTTGAGTTTAGTCAAATGTTATACGGTATTCATTCCTTTCATCCTTCTTCCATGCATGTGGTTGAGTAGTAGGAGAAATACCAAAAAGTATTGAAAATGTTTTGATTTTTACAGTCTTTCCATCAGGAAAAAATTCAAGAATACGTAGCCAGCCATCGCCACCATTGCCATCCCGGTGGCCACCCCCATGGATTGCGCATCAAAAAGAATCTGATGAACAGATTTGTTACTGGAATTTTTATCCTTACGATATCCTTCGCCAGAGATATGTCCGCATAACACCATCTCTATATTGGAAGAAGGTTGAACCAGTTTTTCCCAAATCTGCTGACCGTTATTAGCCGCTGGCATTTCTATCTTAGGAGATTTCTGGATCATGTTGTCAACATTATAAGGTTCCCAATACAACCAGTTTATCTTT
The DNA here is from genome assembly GCF_022513635.1 of Paraniabella ginsengisoli. Lineage (GTDB taxonomy): Bacteria > Bacteroidota > Bacteroidia > Chitinophagales > Chitinophagaceae > Niabella > Niabella ginsengisoli. The sequence continues at coordinate 309,778 of NZ_JAKWBL010000004.1, forward strand.
CCTCCTGTATGTTCGTCTTTCGTATTTAAATAATTGTGTGTGATAAGTACCACCCTGTGATCCTTATATCGTTTCATCGCAGCTACATTCTTCGCCCATGTAAGCACAGAATCGCGAGGCCCATATTCTACTGTAACAAAAAGGTAATCTTTGCCATTCATGTCTTTCATCTCATAAGCAGCATTTTCAATAGTAGGTTGCCCCGCCTCATTACGACTATTCTGCACCAACATTTTTTTATTAAGATGATTTTTATCTGCATTAAAAAAATCCGCATAATGTGATGTACGGTGGCCCTGCCTGTCAATACTATAATCATGATTGCCTGTTGCGGCAATGTAAGGTACTTTTCCATCCAGCATTGAAAAAGCTTTCGATGCCGATTCCCATTGTTGCTGTGTAGATTGGTTGCCGTCATAATCTGTTGTGATCTTCTCATTATTTTCTACCAGGTCGCCAACACCAACAACCATTTTAATATTGAGCGAATCGATATTATCCTCAATCCATGCCATCATCAGATCAAGCAATGGTTTGTTTTTTGACCACTTCACATAATTTTGAATATCGGGCACCATAATCACAGACCAGGAATCTTTTTGTTCTAATCTTGGCTTCTTATAATTGCTCTGCGCTACAACCGCATGTGATAAACAGAAACATATAAGAGTTGATAGTAAAAAACGTTTCATTCGTAATTTTTTATTGAATCATAAAATCTGAGCTGATAAAAAAATGATCACTTGAAACTTACCTCTAATCTCATCTTTGATGATATGGCTTTCTATAGGTTTTACGTTTCCTTTATACCAGATGTAATCGATCCTGCCTTTTGAGGGGCCTTTTTCATAACGAGTTCCCTGAAATTCATGGCCTGTAAAACCAGCTTCTTTTTGTCCATGCAAGGTTTCATAACTCTCTTTCCAGCCACCGTCTCTTAGTGAATCAAATACGGGACTATCAAATCTGCTATTAAAATCACCAGCAATAATCTGCGGAAAATCTGGCTGGTATTGCGCACTTTCAGCTACTACCATTTTTGCCTGTTGCAATTTCGCTTCAGCAGATATATGATCGAGATGAAGCGCAACAACTCTTATCTCTTTACCAGTTTTATGTTCTCTAAGCCTTACCCAGTTAGCATGGCGGGCGCGAGCTGTTTCCCAGGATTTACTCCCAGCTACCAGCGGTGTTTCTGAAAGCCAGTAAACGCCCGCTGCCAGCAACTCGTATCGCTCCTTTGAAAAAGGATCGGGTTCTTTGCAATGCCATGATACCCTTCTTTATATGCATCCATTTCCGGGCCATCAAAGCCCAATAATTGAAAAGAAGGAAATGCTTTTCTAATATCTTCCGCCTGCACCTTTAGCACTTCCTGGAAACAAACGATATCAGGTTGTTGCTTTTTAATAACTTGAAGGCATACTTCTTTTCGATGGCTCCATCCACGCCCTTTCGCTTCATCTTCTGGTAAAGCCACTCGTATATTGCTGGATAAAACCCGGTGGAATGTTCGTGGAGCCGCTGAAGGTTTTAACCACCCTAAGGTTGGCAGCATGGATGCTGCTGTTGCCGTTAACCCTACACTTTGTAAAAATTTTCTTCTTGACGTTGTCATGATATCAACTGTTTAGTTAGACGCTACTGGCTCAACTTGCGGCTCGCGCAGAAAAGCTCCTTTTTCCAATAATTCTTTTTGCAATTTTTTTACGTCAATGTCAGCTGGTTGCTGCACTTCTTTTATAGCCATTTTTGCAGCCCGGCCTGCTGCTTCACCCATAGCCATGCAAGGAGCCATCACTCTTATCGCAGACATAGCTTCATGTGTAGTAGAAATAGCCCTGCCAGCTACCAGCAGGTTTTTTATTTTTTGAGGAACCAATGATCTGTAAGGAATATCATAACAGTCTCCGCACCATTCTAGTGTACAGCCTCCGCCAACCGGATGATGTATATCTAATGGATAACTGGCTACTGCAATGGCGTCATCAAAATGGCGGCAACCCATGATGTCATCCCGGTCCATTGTATATAAACCTTTAATTCTTCTCGTCTCCCGGATACCGAGGAACGGCGCGGTTTTAAGGAAATAGGCATTTTCAAAGCCCGGTACATATTCAATAAGATAACGTTGTATATCTTCTATTTGATTGCGTCCTTCTATTTCCCCCATGGTAAGGCTGCCGGGATCTGTTCCGTTTACACCGTTCACCCGGGTCATGTTTACCCACACTTCGCCCTTTCGCAAGCCAGTAATTAATATGGTTCTTTCTGTTGGAAGATTTAAACCCTCTTCCTTAGCCTTGTTGATCAGGTTGCGCATGCCTACCAGAACAAACTGGTTATTTTGCCCAAAATATTCTGCAGGTATAAAGTCGGTCAGATAAGTTCTGGGTTCTTCCGCAATACTCAGCCGCAATTTTTCCGTATCAACACCGCCCAGGCAAAACATAAGTGTTGGCGGTTGCACGCCTCCGTTTTCATTACCAAACTCGCAAGGCACCCCAGCTTTAAATGCAACATCAGCATCACCGCTACAGTCAATGATCACTTTAGAAAGAATTGCCTCGCGTCCTGCTTTACTTTCAACAATCACTCCCTTCAATTCATCTCCATCTTTTACAACTTCCGCACAAAAAGCATAGAATAATATTTCAACCTTTGCTTCCACCAACATTTGCAATGCCACTGTTTTAACAGCTTCCGGCTCTACTAATGTGAGGCTCATGTGAAGGGGACAAGGCCTGTGTTCGCTTGAGGCTTGAACAGCTTTCAGGCGATCAATGAATTTTTGTGGAAGACCCTTGATGATCTGGTTACCCTTTTGGCCTAAGAACCTAATATGGGCAACCCGATAGTCATGTTGCCACCAACAAAACTGCGGCTTTCAATAAGCATCACTTTTGCACCATCTTCTGCTGCAGCCAGTGCAGCCATAATACCTGAAGGACCTCCGCCAATTACCAGTACATCCACATCGGCTCTTACTGGCAACTCTTTTGCGGCTTCTATTATTTTATTCATCATGAGATATTTTTCTATTTATTAATGAATTGAATCTGATTTTATTTTAGGCTGTTCTCTTTTAACCATTGTCCACAATATCAGTACGGCTATAGGATGCAATACTGCCATTGCCAGAAATATTTTATCTGCACCAACCGTTCCTATAAAAGAGCCAACAAAATAATTGAACAGCACGGCACCCAACGCGCCACATCCTCCGGCAATGCCTAATACACTTGCAACATTTTTTACAGGAAAAGCTTCTGCAACTACCACGCTAATCGTAAACAACCAGCTTAAGCACGCTACCGCAACAATACTAAATACAGCGAGGGTGCTGACAGCGCTGGGCAAATACGGTGCTAACACACATAATGGCGCGAAGCAGGCAACAACAGTAAGCATTACTTTTCTTGCACGCAGCGGCGCATAACCTTTTCGCACTAAACGATCAGACCATGCTGAAGTTCCAATAGCGCCAATATCTGCCACTAAAAACGGAATCCAGCCATACATACCTACCTGCGCCAGCGAAAGCCCCGATTCTTCCTGCAAATAACCTGGCAACCAGAATAAACAGAAATACCAAACCGGATCACTTACAAACCGGATCAACAGTATGCCCCACAGACTTTTAGTTTTCCAAAGATCTTTCCACGAAAAGCCTTCACCTGTGCCAGACGCAGGCGCGTTTTCCAAAGCTTCATTCATTATATGTGGAGGAGGATCTTTATATACCAGCTTCCAAAGCACAGCGATAACTAATCCCACAGCACCCAAAACAATAAAAGCGGTTTGCCAATTATATTTAAGCGCCAACCATGCTACTGTCGGTGGCGCTATAATAGCACCAATCGAACTTCCTGCAACGCAGAGACTATTAGCAGTAGCTCTTAATTTTCCCGGAAACCAAACTGCTACTACTTTTAATTGTGAAGGAAAATTGGTTGGTTCTGCAGCGCCCAAAAGTCCCCTAAAAAAGCAAGCTGGCCAACACTACGCGCAAACCCGCCACCAATGCAGGCTACAGACCAGGTCAATACTCCATAGAACATAACTAATTTTGCCCCGAATTTGTCAACCATCCAGCCGGTTACCGGATACATTACGGCGTAACAAATGGTAAACACATTAATGATGACAGCATAACCATTATCATCCAGATCAAACTCTGCTTTTAAAACAGGTTTCAGGATAGATACCACCTGTCGATCTACATAGTTAAAAACGATAGCTATGAAGATCACGGCTATGATAAACCATCTTCTATTTTCAGGGCGAAACAATCTTGTCATTCTTTAAAATTAAATCCTACTCCATTTTATTCATCCAATAATTTAACTTCTATATTTTTTCAATGATCTTTTTTGAATATTATTCTTCTTAGTATCCCGGGTTCTGTGTCAGTTTATCACTTGCATCGATCTCGGATTTTGGAACCGGCCACAGCTCATCTTTATTCTCACGAAAAACAACCTCCTGCGTTGTGAAATATTTCGCTGCTTCTGTTGGATTGTAGATCGGGGTATAGCTCTCATCAAATCCTGTTATTATTGATTTTGTCCAGGATTTTGCATCGCGGTTTAAATATATAACCCCATTCATTACTGTTTTTGCTATATCCCAACGACGCAGGTCATACCATCGCAAACCATCATTGGCCAGTTCAATCTTACGCTCATATCTTAACGCCTTTCTCAATTGAGCCTGCGTTAAGCCGTTGGGTAGTGCTGGCATTTTAGCACGTAGGCGCACACGGTTGATAGCATCATAAACTGTATTGTCAAGTTGATTTGCTTCGATCTTTGCTTCAGCATAAATCAGTAATAGTTCTGCTAAGCGAAAAATCCCAACATTCATATCTGACACGCCACTTACTGATGTTGAATTAAAATCAGCAATATCAATATGTTTGCGCCATAAGTAACCGCTAAAAGATCGGTAAGCATTTGAGGCATCCGAGTTGCTAACCGAACCTGGCGTGCCTGACTGGCCATTTATAACAGGCCAATAATTACTTACCGTTTTTACAGAAGTATTGGGTTCAAACTGATAACCAAGGTATCTTGAATTCTGACGCACACAATACATGTCTAATCGTGGATCCCGGTTGTCAAAAGGCTTTGCTGCATCATAAAGTGGAGACTCTGTAATAGGTAAACCATCTGTACATTGAAATGTATTGATAAGATCCTGTGTTGGGCCCCAATAACAAACACCTTTGCCCAATCGCGATGCGCCGTAATATTGTTGATTATGCGTATTACCGCTTATCGCTTTGTTATATTCAGCAACCCAAATCCACTCTTTACTTCCTGTATATCCTTCATGCCCAAAAATATTGGCTGGATTAGGTTCTCCAACCGTATGATTTTTTCCGGTAAAGTTGATGCTTTGATTAAATTCAGTCAGGTCAAATACACCAGCCGATAAATCAATTGCGGTCTTTGCAGCTTCTGCCGCTAACGGGTATTTTTTGAATATAATGCTACTCTTGCTTTTAACATGTATGCCGCAACTTTAGATGCTCTTACATTACCATAAGTCCCCTGGGAAACAGGAAGGCGTTCTGCTATCTCTGTTAATTCATCCAAAATAAATTGCTCGATTGCTGCTTTGGGCGTACGTTCTACATTTGAATTACCTAAACCAACAGCTTGCGTAATAAGCGGAACTGCGCCATATAATTCAATAAGCTGCGAGTAACAATAGGCTCTTATAAAACGCAGTTCAGCATCTAATTGATTATATACAGTCTCGCTGATTTCATTTTTCAGGCCAGGTAACTTATCCAATACAGCATGACATCGCGCAATAGTTTTATAGTGTACCTGCCATGGTTTTACAGCCAGGGCATTGTCAGTTGTTAAAGCACTTGTTATAGGTGATGTATAGTTGTTACCCGGTCTTGCATATCCGATATCAGTGATATTATCCATTACATGCCACATGGGCGTACTTGCTGCATCAAGCTGGCTTATGGATTGATAGGCGGCAAACAAACCCATTGTTGCTTCTTTTTCTGAAGCAGGGAAAGTCTCTGTAGATGGGCCATTCAGCGGTAAGCGATCTAAATCGCAGGAAGGAAGCGCTATACTTATGATGAGTAAAGCTGCTATTAATTTCTTTATTATATTAACTTGTTGCATCAGTTTATTTTTTAATACAGTCAGATAAAATTTGTCCTTTTAGAATTTTACGTCAATGCCAAATGTGAACGTCTTAACCTGTGGATAATAATTACCTTCTCCAAGCGATACGCCATCTGACACGGCTGCATTGTAGTTGATCTCAGGATCGTAGCCTTCGTAAAAATCCGTTTTGGTTAAAAGGTTCTGACCGTTTACATAAACAAAAACATTTTTAAGTCCCATTTTAGTTACTATTTGTTGCGGAATCTGATAACCCAACTGAATGTTCTTCAAACGCAGGTATGATGTACTTCTCATCCATAAAGTAGAGTTTTGCGTATTGTTGGTAGATGTAATAGATACGCGCGGCAGGGCGGCATCCCTGTTGTCTTCGCTCCAATAATCAAGCTGCCATGGCTTGATAGCACTTGAGTTAGCTGCTGGTATAACATAATGCGCATTTAAATAGCCGTCTGCTTTTCCTACACCTTGTACAAAAGCGCTTAAACTAATTCCTTTCCAGCCCAGATCCAGGTTGCCGCCATAGGTATAACGTGGAATAGTGCTTCCTATAATTACTTTATCAAGATCTGTTATATTTCCGTCGGGGATTGCATTGCCATTTTCGTCGAATTCACCGGCAATGTCTTTATATTTTACATCTCCGGGTTTCAGTGTACCAAACTGCACCGGGCCGTTGTCTATCTCTTCTTGCGATTGATAAAACCCTTCTGCTATATATCCATAAATAGAATTGATGGCATATCCTTCCTGCTGGCGTAATAAAGCGCCAGAAGTCTGGCCTTTCATATCAACAATCCTATTTTTCACGTCAGATAAATTAAAACCAACGCCCAACTTAAAGTCGCCCCATTGATCATCATATCTTGTAGAGAACTCCCATCCTTTGTTAGACACCAATGCTGCATTTTGATATGGAGAACCCAGACCAGTAAGCTGCGATGTATTTAATTTCAGCAAAATACCGTCTGTTTTTTTATCGTACCATTCGTAAGTAAAAGACAACTTTTTAAATAAACTACCTTCAATTCCAATTCCTTTCATGGTAGTTTCTTCCCAACGCAGATCAGGGTTAGAAAGATTGGACTGTGCTATCATTTGATAAATGATGCCACCCATAGAAACGCTACTCAAATTGAGTGTTTCAGAAAAAGGATAATAAGAGCTTCCGATGTTTTGGTTTCCAAGTTTACCCCACGAGCCTCTGATCTTTAGAAAGCTTAAAACAGGGCTCACACTTTCCATAAAAGATTCTTTGGAAATTACCCATCCTGCAGAGAAGGAAGGAAACGCCGCCCAACGATTGGCTTTAATAAAGCGTGAAGTACCGTCGTAGCGCATGTTTGCTTCAAATAAATACTTGCTTTTAAAATCGTAGTTTAAACGGCCAAAGCCTGACACCAGCAACCATTGGTCGCGGGAACCATTGTTGTCCTTGGTTTCATTGTCTGCACCAGCGCCGATTACTTCATAATCATCATACACAAAATCGCGACGATAGGCCATCAGGTATTTCTCATCGTATGTTTCGCGCGAGGTTCCGGCCATCAGGCTTAAGTTATGTTCTTTAATACTTTTTTGAGCTGTTGCAAAAAATTGATACGTGCCATAAAGATATCTGTACGAGGTTTCTGTCAAATCTGTGAAAGTATTGGCGGCGCCTGCCTCAGAGCCATCTTCCAGGTAAGTCGTTACGCTTTTGGTGAAAGAATGTACATTAGTTGTAACATACCTTGGCGCTACCATTCCGGTTAAAGAAAGCCAGTTAGTGGGTTTATAATTCAGGCTAAGGTTACCGTAAAAATCTATGTTATTTGATTTCCTGTTTCCTCCATCTTCAATGTAGCCAACCGGATTGATCTTTACCCAGCCATCTGACCAAAGATCACCATAGCGGATAGGAATATTGGTAGGCATCCTTCCCAGGTAATTCCAGATAGTGCCTTCGCTGGCTACTTGCTGACGGTTTTTATTCGTAACAGCGATATCAAATTTTATGTTGAACTTTTCGTTTGGCGTAATGTCCATATTGTTGCGGAACGCATACCTTTTGAAATTGGTATTTTTAATGATCCCGTTTTGATCGGCATAACTTAATGAGGGGTTAACGCGTACAATGCCACTGTTTGCTGTTAAAGAAACAAAATGGTTTTGCATCAATCCATTTCCCTGTAAAATGGCATCCTGCCAGTCGTAGTTGGATGGATCTTCTTCATACTTGGCTTTAAATGCTTCTATATCTTCATCGCTGTAAATTTTGATGCCATTATCATTCATACTTGCATCATTGAAAACACGCATATACGTTAACCCATCCGTAACTTTTGGTAAAGACGTTGGCTTTTGCTGACCAATATAACCCCGGTACAATACCAACATTTTATCCTTCGCTCTTTTTGTTGTGATCAGGATCACACCGTTAGCAGCTCTTGATCCATAAATTGCGGCTGATGCAGCATCTTTTAATACGGATATTGATTCAATGAGGTTTGCATCAATATCATCAATCGAGCCTGCAACACCATCAATAATTACTAACGGGTCGCTATTGGAACCACCAAAAGAATTAATACCGCGAATGCGGATCTGGCCTGCATCTCCGCCGGGCGATCCGGTCTGCTGCGTTACCGTTACACCGGCTGCTAACCCTTGCAAGGCTGCAGATGTAGAAAGATTAGGCCGCCTTTCCAATTGTTCGCTGCTTATTTGCGAAACAGATCCGGTTAAGTTGATCTTTTTCTGCGTACCATAACCAACCACCACAACTTCACCAAGGTTGGCAACATCACGGTCCAATGTAACATCAATTACTGATCCGCTTCCAATGCTGGCGTTCTGTGATGCATAGCCAACACCTGTAAAATTCAAGCGTTCGGCTTTTTGAGTAAATGTAATGGTGTAAAAACCTTCGGAGTTGGTCGTCGTTCCCAAAGCAGAGCTATCCAGTGTAACGCTAATATCCGCAATGGGCTGGCTCTCTTTTCATCAGTTACTTTGCCGGTAATTGTTCTTGCTGCATTTTGTGCTAATACGCCGCTGCTTATGGCAAACATCATAATGGCAAATGACAACAGGATTTTACAACGCATCTGTAAATGCGATGATTTTTTCTGATTGAAAATTCTCATAAAAGCATAGTTTTTTGTGAGGATTCTTTGGGGAATGGGCCTGCATTTTTTTGTAACAGAAATTAACATCGGATTGATGGTTTCTGGTGAGGGGCTTACTCATTCGCTTAATTATTAAATTTTTTCTTAAATTTTATTTCAATTCTCATTATTGAAGAATTAAAAACAAAAAAATGAAACACATTTAAACAAATTGTTACCTATCTGTAAACAAATTATTAGATAAATGGCTATAATACACAATCGCAATCGTTCAAAATGGCAATTCAAAATGGATTTTCTTAATATATTAAATCACAAATTGAAACCAAATGTAATATTATTTAACTAAATAAAACATTTTTTAATTAAAAAAAGCTTTTGAAAGCCAAGTCTGGTCTTTAGTAAGTTTTAAATATTAATTTTTCTGAAAGTTTTTTGAAGATTTCGAAATTCTGATTATTTGTTACCATTTTTGCTTAAACCAAATAAACAGATGAACCGGTCATTTAAATTTTTTCAATTAGAATATGTATATGGAGTTCCATCTGATAAAAGATAATCGTCTGCCGCGGCGGACAAACCAAAAAATATGCGGATGAAATCAATTACCGAAAGACATCAACTCATACTTCAAAAACTACAAGAAGACGGAAAGTTGAATATTCCTCAGCTGATAGAGGAAATGAACGTAAGCGGTGTTACAGTAAGAAAGGACCTTAAACTGCTTGAAGAAAAAAGCTTTTGTTTCGCACGCGTGGCGGAGCTTCTATGCATAATCCTTATGCTGTTGAAAGGCCAATCAATGAAAAAGAATTTATAAAGTCTGATGAAAAGAAAAAGATAGCCAAAGTAGCATTGGGAATGATTGGTCAGAATGACTCCATCATGATCGGCTCGGGAACAACCGTGTATGAAGTAGCGCGCGCTTTATATCCTGAAAAAAAGTCATTGTTATTACGCCGGCGCTTAAAGTGGCACTTGAACTTTGCAACCGGCCTAATGTAGAAGTGTTACAACTGGGAGGCATTGTGCATCAGAGTTCTTCATCCACCGCCGGGTCCTTTGCCGAAAAGGTTTTGGAAGAACTTTCCTGTGGAGTTCTTTTTTAGGAGTTGATGGAATTGACCTGGAACATGGACTAACTATTACAAATATTATGGAATCAAGCCTTAATCAAAAGATGATTGCATTAGCTCAGACCGTCGTTGTTTTAGCGGACAGTAGCAAATTTGACCGCAGAGGTTTGGGAAAAATATGCAATCTTGATCAGATCGATTATATCATTACAGACAAAGCTGTCAATCCATCTACTGTTTCTAAAATAGAAAAGACCGGGGTTAAGGTAATCGTTGCAGATTAAATGATGACAGGTCAAACGTCGATGCCACGAAGTTTTCTGTATAGTTTCAGTGCATATACGTCTGTCATTCCGGAAATAAAATCCAGGATGCGCATCACTTTTTCATACGGTGTTCCTGCTTCATCAAATACAAATTGCTGGGGCAGTAAGGCCAACAGCTTTTTATGTTCCTTATCGCGTTCGGGTTTGGGTGTTAGTGCAGCTGTAACAAAATCTTCCACCAAGCCGGACATAATGCGAAACCCTGCAATTTCCAGCTCAATAACTTTCTTGGCGTTGTAAATCTTTTCTACAGATACCTGTTTGATTTTTTCCAAAGCTTCCTGCATGTCGGGAATGGCGTCTGTCAGGCTTTTATTGAAAGTTCCCAAAAGAATAGTGTCGCGATGCTGCCAGAACACTTCGCTACATTTGCTAATTAATACACCGATGGCTTTGGCTCTTAAATACGCTATCGCTTCATTGGGGTCATCAGAAAGATCTTCAGCAATCTTCTTCACACGCTCCAGGTCGCTGGTTTGATATTGTATAATTTCAAGAAAATGGTCTCGAACTTCTTCATAAGTTAAAAGTCCCAGCCGGTGCGCGTCTTCCAGGTCAATAATATTGTAACAAATATCATCCGCCGCTTCAACTATATATACAAATGGATGGCGTTTGTAAACTAAAGCATGATCAGTTTGCTCGGCCACCATATTTAGTTCTTTTGTGATATCTAAAAAAACTTGTTCGTCTACATTAAAATAGCCATACTTTTTTCGATGCACTTCGCTTTTACTTCCCGAAGCCAGCGATTCACATGGATATTTTATGATAGACCCTAACGTACTGTAGGTAAGCCGAAACCCGCCCCTAGCTCGGCCATTCAGATGCATCGTCAGGATTCGCAAAGCGTTGGCGTTACCTTCAAACGTTGTCAGATCTTTCCATTGCGCTTCACTAAAGAGTTGTTTAAACGCTACATCCTCTGGCTTCTCTGTATCTCTTCGTCTGAAATATTTTGAAATCGCATCTTCGCCAGAATGCCCAAATGCAGGGTTGCCTAAATCATGGGCCAGGCAGGCCGCCGCAACAACATATTTCAGCTCATTGTTGTAAAACGTTGCTGCATCTACATTTTCTTTCACCTCAGGCAAGGCAGCGATTTTTTCTCCAATCAATCCTCCTAACGAACGGCCAACACTGGCTACTTCCAAAGAATGTGTAAGTCGGTTATGTACAAAAATTTCTTCAGGAAGCGGAAACACCTGAGTTTTATTTTGTAATCTTCTGAAAGGGCTGGAAAAAATGATCCGGTCCCAATCCCGCTCAAAATCACTTCTTCTATCCTGCGTAGTATTTTCAATTCCATATCGCTTAGAGGAGAAACAATTATTCCAGGTAATACCCATGTTGAAAAATTTGTTGGGTCAAAATTAGTGGAAAGCAGTTTTATTGTGAGCCGCTTTTGGTAATGGTTATACGAAACCCTTTAAATAGCGTAGTGTAGGAAAAACAGCAGGCTTTTTCTGAAGTATCGCGAAGTGCTTTTTTCTAAATAGATAGGTTGCTAAAAATTAACCGGATGTAACTTGATTGCCAGGTTTCAAATATAGCTTCAAAAAATCTTCCCAAATTGATTGAACATTTGCTTTGGCCGCTTCCACCGATTCAAAGGTTCCAAATACTGAATCTTGATCATAATTACCAAATATCAATTCTATTTGAAGGGAATATTTATCTATTTTAAAAATGCCCAATGCCGTCCTTGTGATTGCGATGAATTCATTTTCCTGCCATTCTAACGGCTCTATACTGTAATGCATCATACTATTTGGCTTATCATTTTCAACATTAAACTTTTTGTCTTCGTTATAATGAAAACAAATTGAAGCTTGCGATATAATTTCGGAAATTTTCATTTTTATCGGGGCGATATCTCTACCACCCGGCAACTATTTAAGTAATAAAAAAGAGGGGCGAACGATGGCCTGGAAAGGTCCCGTAGCCCACTCTAAGCCCTCTAAACCGTTGTAAAAATAAAGCGGCTATTTCACTGAATTAAGCACTATTCGATGAACGCCCTGTTTTTTAAGTTGTATGGCTTTTTCTAATAGATTAAGCCATTTTAAAGTTGGATGAAAATGATGATGGCAATATTACATTTGCATAACATCACAAAAAATGATGATCTAAAATAAAATATTCTTTATCTATTTGAGCACAAATGCTTTTCAAACCTAGTTGTAAAAACGATCAGGCATATTGATGTGAAGAAATACTATGCGTAACGCAGTTATGCTGTTTGTTGGGTTACGAGCCCTTCCTTGTTGTATGTTATAATCCTATAACACAAATCTTCCAGCCGATCCTGTAATCGGACAGGAGATGTGGCTTCATTCAAAACTCCCGTGTCTGCCACCATAAGGTCTGAGTGAGAGTAATACTTAATAAGTAATTCCCTTATTTCGGAAAAATGGCTTTCAGACACATCTTCTGGTTCCATAACTTCTATCTCTGAAACTGCATGATCAAATCTGTTTTGCGATATGTAGGTTAGCACATCGTTACATATTTCAATTCCGTATTCGTATGCCATGCTATTAGGGTTTAGATAAATTTCTTAATAGTTTGAACTTGGGCAATTTTTTATAGCGCTATAACTTACGTTATCTTCAAACTCATTAACCTTTTATATCCAAAGATTATACCAGCCTAATAATAGCAGGAAAAAATTATTAGTGAAGTGGTTTAAAATCGTGGTTCTTTACTCGTTAACTGAAAGATTAATCCTATTTTACAAATCCATAAAGAACTGAACCCACTCAGACGTAAGCCCAAAATCCTTCAGCATTTTAGAAGTGATCGTATTAAACTCTTTGTTGTTTGTAGCAGTACTTTTTCCCTGTTGGGGAAGTGACCATTTATCAGGGCTGGTATCAAAGCCGGTAACCTTTGTAGCAAAAATGGTAATGTGCTGATGTGGTATTGCAATGCCCAAAATCATACCCGGCAAGCCATTGAAGGATTCGGGACCGCCCTTGGTAAGTATTTCATCGGTATAAAAGGCCACTACATAAATCGAATCAAAAAACAACGCATTAGCACGATGGCATTGGTAGCCTGCAATTTCTCTTGTCTCATCCGTTAGTTTCCATTTTATTTTTTAATGGAATCTTTTACAAGAAATGATTTTTCAAAGGCCTGTTTCAGTGTTTGCACTTCTCCTGTTTCAAAATTGCTATACACTTTATTTTTATAGGCAACAGGTATTGCAAAGGTTTTTGAAAAATCAATATCAGGATTTACCGGTTGATAAAGACTATGTTGAGCATCAAATTCAAGATCAAAACTATCCTTCCAAAATTGAGGAGCAGTGCTTCTATATTTTTGCATGAAGGCTGGTATCTGATCTTCAGGAACCTGCTTTGTTTCTTTTAAAAAATCCCCATTGCCGCAAACGTGTTCACGTTTCGTTCAAACCTTATTTTGCCACTGTTTACAAATGCGGCATGCTGTGCATTGGCTGTTGCTAAAAGTAACATGATGATATATGTCAAAACTAATTTCTTCATTTCTTTATTTTTATTTTTTCTGTCAACTCAACATCATTGCTTCAAATTATTGAACTTGGTAAAACTCCACGTAGCGCCAATCATAAAAAATCTTTTGATGGTTGTGAAACGGTTCTCTGAAAAGAAAGTATTGGTAGCTGTTCTGGCATAACCATTGTTTTCATTTAAGATATCATTACACGATAACTTTATTGTTAACTGATCATTCTTTAAAAATGTTCTTGCAATCCATCCATTCCATATCGTCCGATTAAAATTGTCACTAAACGCCTGTGTCTTTTGTTGCCATAAATAATTAGCATCAGTATGGAGCTGGAATTTTTTAAGAAAATATATATCCACAGATGGATTGAGTGTATAAAAGAAATAGTTATTCTGAGCATCTGGCTGCAAAGAAGATTTGTTTACTGTGTAACCGCCCTGCGCCACCATGTAAATGCTATACTTTTTCATTTTACTTTTGAATGTTTCAATTGCTAAAGAATAAGTATTATAATTTAGTTTGTTCACTTCATTATTAATCGGGCTAAAAGTAGTTCCTCCATTAAAATTTGCAGACATGCCCGTTTGCAAGTCTATTCCTTTTATTTTTTGGAATAATAGGTATTGAAGTAATAATTGCCATTTGTATAACCTTCCATATTTACATACTGATAATTGTATGTACCCGACGGGCTTACAAGTATGGATTGAACAATAGGATTTGAAATGCGCGTGTAGCCTCCATTTGCTCCATAGTAAACGCTTGTGAGTATTTTACTTTCGTAAAAATATCCGTTGATATTATTGGTGAAACTATTACGAAGATCAAGGTTAGGCAGAAACGTAGTTACTTGTGTGTTATTGTAATTAAACGGCAACATTTGCGAGCGCTCCGGGTTATTGGCCGAGCCGTTATAACTAATGTTAATTGCTTTATAATTATTAAATTTATAATTGAAATTAGCATTTGGATTCAGATTAGTAAAATGCTTGCGAGCATTGAGATTATTGTAAATGCTTTCCAGATCCATATCAACAAACTTTACATTATTTCCAATTTTAATAATCATTTTTTTGCCGTATAATTTAACGAAGCGCCTGCCTGGTTGCTTAAAATTGAGGTGCTCATTTTGGTGCTAAATGCTGTATCAACAATATTTGGCGAAGCCGATGTCAGGTTAAAAGAACGTTTATCATCATTAGCTGATTCGTTATGCAAAGTATAATTAATGATCAAAGAAAGTTTTGTTGAAAGCGGTTCTGTATAATTGACATTCAAGTTGGTAGTGCGCCAATCATCATTCATCGTCTTTCTTAAATTAAGCGACGCTGTGCTATCCAGATTATTTTCCGTGTCGTAAAACCTGCTCTCATAGCGGCTTTCGCCCGATGAAGCATCGTTAGAGAAATTATTATTCAGATAAAAAGAAATCGTTCTTCCATACTTCTTAAACTTTTTCTCCCAGTTCACATTCACATTATAACTGTTCAGATCATAATTGCTAAAGCTGTTGTTATTATTATCATACAATAAACTGCTGTCTCCCCTAAGGTTTACAGCATTGCTAATATTAGCATTTTTATTACTATTAAAAGATCCATCGGTATAAACAGTAACGGTGGATGTTGTGTCAAACTTATGCATGTATTTAGCATTGGCACGATGGCTAGTGTTGGTATTATTAAAGTTGCTAACCGAGTTGCTAAGAATAAGCCCGGTTGGCAAATTATTTTGAGAAATGGTAGTCTCATTTCCTTCCACATCCATTGTATTAAACTTATAATTGCCATTTATAGATTGTTTGTCTGCGTTCCATTTCTTATCATAATGCACGCCCGCTGAAGTTGCTGTAGGCAAACCTTTTCCATTATAGTTTTCTCTGCCATCATCGGTATCACCAATCTTTTCTTTATCTGCCGAACCAAGCCCGATGCGTCCGATATTGCTGGTTGTAGCATAGGCCGACATTCGCCTTTTTCCTTTAAAGAAATTTACAATTCCCTGCGCATTATAACGCTCATCCGTTCCCGCGCCAGCTTCGGCCTTACCGAAGATTCCATTATTCTTATCCTCCTTAATTTTCAGGTTGATGGTTTTATCCCTTACTCCATCTTCGATTCCTGTGAAAGCAGCCGCATCGGATTTCTTATCATACACCTGAACTTTATCAATCATATCAGCCCGAAGGTTGCGTGTTACCAACGTAGGATCATCACTAAAAAATTCTTCACCATCTACTAATACTTTCTTTACCTTCTGTCCCTGCGCTGTAATATTTCCAAACTGATCCACTTGCAAGCCTGGCAATTGTTTTAACAGATCTTCTACTGAGGCATTGGGTTGTACGCGGAAACTATCTGCCAGATATTCTGTGGTATCTCCTTTTATTTTAATAGCCGCTACGCGGGATTTTACAATAACTTCTTCCAGAAATTTTTCTCGTTGAATAAGGCTGATGTTCCCCATATCTACTGTACCTTTTGCCCAATCTTTGATTTCTGTTTTATGGGAATAATCGACATATTTTGGATAGCTGAAAAACAAAATATAATTGCTGCTGTCTGAAAGATTAGAGAAAGAAAACCTTCCATCTTTCGCTGCCCGTGTGTCTTTTACAATAAATGAATCTTTCGCCTGCAATAGTACTACAGATGCATTTGTAAGCGGCTGATTGATACTACTGTCAATAACATATCCTGTAATCGAAGCATTTTGTCCGTAAGACTGGAATAGAAAAGCCAATAAAAGAAAAACGGTTAGCTGTATATATTTCCTCATATAAACGTATAGTTTGGTAGTTAAAACGCTACAAAGGTCAAATTTATTATTATTTCTTCGGGTTGTACCTTCAAAAATAAAATTTCGACTTTCGCTTTTAGGGTCATTAATGTTTGAAGTTATTTAGATTTTTTTTAACACATAGATACATAGCGTTTGCTTCGTTTAAGGATGCATAGCATCCGCCGAAGGCGAACAGAGCTTTAACAAACGATAGCTTATGTGTTTTATGCTTCATGTTTATCATAAAATCTATGTTTCTAATGTGGTAAAAAATAGTTTAAACAGCTTCTTTGATAAAAACAAATACGTTTCAGAAATCAAAAAGTTACAGGGGTGTCAATATTTTCTTCGGAGTTAAGGCTCTACCATCAAATAACCCAAAATGGGGTGTGTCTAATCTGATTCTTTATCTTTAATAAAATGTTCTTGTATGAACCGCATACTTCTTACCCTCTTCCTCACATTCATAATACTTAAAGTCTCGGCTCAGCAAACTCAGAAGCCTGCTTTGCATGGCAAAAACTGGATGGCTATAACAGGAAAGCCTTTGGCAGCAACGGCTGGCGCTAGCATTTTTCAAAAAGGCGGTAACGCTGTAGACGCCGCTTGTGCCATGCTGGCTGCAACATGCACTATGTGGGACGTATTAAGTTGGGGTGGCGAAACACAAGCTTTGATCTATAATCCTAAAACCAAAAAGGTAATTGCCATTAATGCTATGGGCGTAGCTCCCACAGGAGCAACTGCGGCATATTTTAAAAACAAAGGATATAACTTTCCTCCGGAATATGGCCCCCTTGCAGCAACCACACCGGGTACACCGGGCGGCATTTGCTACATGCTGGCCACATATGGAACCATGAGCCTGAAAGACGTATTGGAACCAGCAATGCAGCTTGCGGCAGGTTATCCTATGGAAGCACAAACAGCTAATAGCATTGAACGAGGTAAGGAAAAAATTAAGGAATGGCCTTATAGTAAAAAAATATTTCTAACGCATGAAGGTGAAAAAGAGAAGCGCCTGAGGCTGGTGAAATATTTATTCAAAAAGAGCTGCTAACCACTCTTACTAAAATGGTGGAGGCTGAACAAGCAGCTTTAAAGCAAAACAAAACCCGCAGCGAAGCGATTATGGCAGCTTATGATCGCTTTTACAAGGGTGATATTGCAAAAGAATTTGTGCGTGGATGCCAGGAACAAGGTGGTCTTATTACTATGGAAGATCTTGCAAAATGGAAACCCATCGAAGAAGAACCATTACACGTAAATTATAAGGGCATTGATGTTTATAAGTTACAACCGTGGACGCAAGGCCCTTCTTTATTGCAGGCACTAAATATATTGGAGCAATTTGATCTTAAAAAAATGGGCTACAACAGCAGTCAATATATTCATACTGTTTATGAGGCGATGAGCCTTAGTTTTGCCGACCGGGATTTTTATTATGGAGATCCATATATGGCGCCAATTGAGCCGATAGAAGGATTGCTAAGTAAAGCATACGCCCGGCAGCAAGCTTCCCGCATCAATTCTGATCGTAATGATCCTAATATACAACCCGGCGATCCATATCCTTTTCAAGGGGAAAAAAATCCTTATCTAAACTTGATAAAGAAGAGACAATATTCTAAAGACAGTTCTACGCGTAACTTCATGCCATCGCATGATATTCGTCAAACGACATCTTCTAATGTTCAAAAAACTGATGATGCTTATTTGGACCGGTTATGGCGAGGGACAACAAGTGTGGAAGCGGCAGATAAAGAAGGATGGGTTGTTTCAATAACACCAAGCGGCGGATGGGTGCCTGCATGCGTAGCAGGCAATACAGGTATAGGCATGAGCCAACGCATGCAAAGTTTTGTACTGGATGAAGAACTGAATCCCTTTAACGTTGTAGCACCGGGTAAAAGACCCAGGGTTACACTAACCCCATCTTTGGCAATGAAAGATGGAAAACCTTTTCTTTCATTTGCTGTACAAGGCGGAGATACACAAGAGCAAAATCTGTTGCAGTTCTTTTTGAACATGGTGGAATTTGGTATGACTGTACAGCAAGCAACAGAAGCTGCTAACTTCAATAGTAATCAGCTCTGGTTATCGCTTGGCGGAACTAAAATTGATGACCGCAAACCCAGACCAGGTAACATCTTACTTCACAACAGCACTTCAAAAGAGGTTCGAGCCGATTTAAGCAAAATGGGTTATACGCTTAGTTTTGACGACCGGACCAGCGGACCCATCAATGCGATTTATTTTGACTGGAAACATGGCAGCCTTTGGGGTGGATCAAGCAATCATGGCGAAGACTACGGAATTGGCTGGTAGCCTGTTTTGATAATCTTAATGGACTTAAAAAACAAAGCTCCCCGATTTTTAAAAGATCGGGGAGCTTTATATCATTTGATAATTATGTTTATTTCAATACCTTGATCTTAATATTACGATAACTAACCTCGTTACCATGATCCTGTAATAAAATATGACCTTTGTCTGCCTCGCCAAAATTCTTCCACACTTTGTATTTACTGATTTTTACGAGTTCGCGAAACTCAGGAGACTTGCGCTCATACTCTAATACTTTCACTCCATTCAGCCAATGTTCAACATGATTGTTGGGATAAACTATTACACGCCCGGTGTTCCATTCGCCTATAGGCCGTGTAGCATTGGCTTTGTTTGATGTTTTTAAATCATAAAGTGATGCTATTGTGCGGTTGCCGTCGCGGCCCAGTTTAGCGTCGGGGTGAACAGCATCGTCGAGTATCTGATACTCCAGGCCAATGGCGGATTTACCAGAATTTTCTTTGAGTGTTACAAAGTATTTCACGCCGCTATTGGCACCTTTGGTAAGCTTGAAATCAAATACCAGTTCGAATGCGCTATACTCATCAACAGTAACAATATCACCCACGTTTTGCGATTCAGAACCATCTGAAGCCTGAATGGTTATAAGGCCATCTTTTATAACCCAACCATTGGCAGCAGTTGGGAAAGTGGCCATGTTGGCGCCACGCCAGCCGTTACTGGTCTTTCCATCAAACAATAATTTCCATCCTTCATTTTTTTCCTTTCCAATTAGTGTATTTGTTTTTGATGTTGCACAACCAGCCAGTAATAATATTGCAAAGGCTGATATTTTGTAAAATGTTTTAATATTTATCATCTGAGTTTAATTCTTTATTCGTTGATTAACGATGTTGTGTAGTTTGTTTTTTTATAGAAATAACTCGTATTGATTTAGAGATTACTTCTTCGCACGTTTTTGTAGAAATTGAGTTTGCGTAGTTTATGCAGGATTCCATATATTCTTCAGTTGAACTGAGCGTAGCAATACCGATGCCATTTATTTATTGTTGGTTCAATAAAATTTCTCGTTTTTACTTCCGCTCTTTTTAATGAAGAACCGTGATGGCTAATATTTAAATACCTTACCATCGGCCATTACTTCCTGCGTCTTTTCGTCGAAGGTTGCTTTTGCGCCGGTGTGTGCTGCTGCTGTAGTCATAATATTTGCAATGCTGTGGCTGTAACCCGCGTCAACCGGGGCATTAGGTTGCTTCCTGCTACGCACGCATTCCATCCAGTTGCGCACGTGATTAGAAGTAAGTGTGTCGCCGCCTGTATTAGCTGATGCTACAGCGCGCTCAGTATTGGGCAGGCTTATTTCGGGCAGCAGGTTGGCTTTCATGTTCATAGCTTTCGCCATTTTTTCTGTAAGACCACCTTCCGGCGATATTTTATTGGTGTTAAGATTTAGTTCTCCACCATTTGAATAGTAAATCTCTGTAGGGCGCTCTTCGCCATTATGCATGCGTGATCCAAAAGTCACCTGGAATCCTTTTGACATATCATCAAGTGGACCATAATCAAAGGCGGCCATAATAGTATCCCAATTGCGACGACCGTCTTTCCATTTATAAATACCTCCGTTTGCCACAACACTACGCGGATGCTTTAAGCCGGTAAACCAATGTACCGTATCTATTTGGTGGCTCATCCACTGGCCAGGCAGACCCGACGAATAAGGCCAAAACAAGCGATACTCTAAATATATACGTGGATCGAATTTTTCGAATGGTCTGTTCATCAGAAAGCGCTTCCAGTCTGTATCTTCTTCCTTTAATACATTTAACAGTTCGGGACGGCGCCAACGGCCGGGTTGATTTACATCCCAGGTAAGTTCCACCATAGTGATGGGGCCAAACTTTCCTGATTTTATAAAATCATTTGCTGCATGATAGTTAGCACCACTACGGCGTTGAGAACCGATCTGTATTATTTTGCCAGATTCTTTTACTGCTTTAAGGGCAGCCCGGTTATCTTCCATAGATTCTGCAAATGGCTTTTCTACATACGCATCGCAACCCGCCTTTACAGCCTCGATTGTATGCCCTGCATGCTGAAAATCGGCAGTGCTTATAAATACTGCGTCTACCGTTTTACTATTATACAATTCTTCGTTGTTGCGATACGCCTTTACATCGTTTTGCATTTTTTCTTTCCATTGTGCAGCGCCCTGTTCGCGGCGCAGTTTCCAGATGTCAGAAACGCCTACAACTTCAAAATTCAATTCCTTATAATGATTCATAAAGCAGGGCATGTGTGAAGAGCGGTGGCGATCTGAAAAGCCAACAATCCCAACCCGAACCCGATCATTTGAACCTATTATCCGTTTGTAGCTTTTAGCACTAAAAGCGTTTTGCGACAGTAAAATACCGGCACCGGCTACAGAAGCCTGCCTGATAAAAGTGCGACGAGATTTTTTCATCTTAATTAATAATTGTAAATATTAATGCAATCGTTTGACGTTCGTTTATGCATCAAAGCATATAGCCAAATTTTGATCAAGTTAAGCAAAACACATCAAAAGAGCTATAATACGATGAACATCTTTCTATTAAAATTTTTTAATGAATTAAAAACCATTCGCTTACACATAGCCTTTGTATAAGTTTGAAACAAATCGATAAATAATTGAACAAATGTAATAAAGGAAAATATTCCCAATTCGCTTCGGGCAGTGATTTTTTCATAAAAAATCCACATATTCATTGCATCCTTTTCAAATAGTATTGATGCTACGTTAAAGAAACTATACCCCCGTCACATAAGCCTTTTATTTACTCTGGCAAAATGAGGAGACAGGTGTTCTTTCATTCCTCTTCTAAAGTCTTCGGGCTTTCCTTTCTTGATGAGCTCAAGAAGATCGCGGTGTGTAACCTTACCTACCTTGGCTTTGCCGGTTAACAGTTGCTCTTCCTTAACAACATATTCAAATACCGGTAGCAAAATATTTTGAAAGCGCAGGAATGTATCATTCCCTGTCATTTGATACAATTTACTATGAAAATCAATTTCAAATTTTACGCGAAAAGGTTGCTGGATTTTATTCACTTCTTTATCTACAATGCGCTCAAGGCCTTCAATATCTTTATTGGTTATTCGGGCAAATAAAATATCGGCCAGGCCCATCTCAAGCACCAGTCTTAATTCAAACAGATCTTGCAGCGTCTTTTGATCTAGTATTAACGGATCCATTACCCGCTCAAATCCGCCCATTACATCTGGTTCAGCTAAAATAGTCCCACGTTTTTTCTTCGACTCAATCATACCCAGCATTCGCAATCGGCTTAGGGCTTCGCGTACAACATTTCGGCTAACATTTAAAGCCTCCGCAAGTTCTAATTCCTTAGGTAATGCATCACCAGGTTTGAAAGCTTTTTTCTTTAAAAATTCTCGTAATCGCAACTCTACTTTATCAGCCATGGTGGCTGTTTCTATTCTCTGAATGTCTTTACTTAGGTTTTCATTACGCATACGAAATATTGAAAATTTTAATAAAGCGAAATTAAATTTATTTGATCAATATGTAGGACAAAAAAATTTCTCCCAATACTTTAAAAACATTCCTATTAACTAATTTTATGCATCATAAAAGCTCGTTTTTTAACCAATCATTATCCAGCCTGCAGGCGATAACCTGTTTTGGATTGCCTTTTCCATATAATATCAATAAAGAACCGTCTTTTAAAATAGCTATGTCGGAATAACTTACAATTCCTTCACAAATAAGCCTGGACTTTTGCCAGGTTTTACCCTCATTATTACTGATAGAAAGTACAAGATTACGCCTGCCGGGGCCAGATGGGAAACTTGCAAGAAAATATATTTTCGAGTTAATAGAAATCTTATTAAAGCCCATATCCACTGGTGAAAAAGCTTCCATAGTGCTTTCATGAAATGTTCCCCAGGTTTCGCCATTGTCTTTACTAATTGATAAAAGTCTTTTTGCGGTTTAGAACTGTTGCCTGGCCTGGCGTTCATAATAACATCTCCATTTGAAATTTCAAGCAGCCGGCTTTCATTACCTTGCAGACTGTCTGTTTGGCGAGCATAATTACCAGCTAGCCAGGTTTTCCCATGATCATCGCTATAGATTGTTGAAACTCCATAAGCGCGTGAGCTACCTGAAATTTTAATGCTATGGCGATGCCAGACCTGCAGAAGTAAGCGGCCATTACTAAGCGCGATTCCATGACCGGGACCGGGTAAATGAAAATTTCTTTGGTATGGATCATTTTTAAACAATGGGGTCACTTCTATCGGATCAGACCAATGGAGTCCGTCGTCTTTACTTGTAATATAAAAAACATCAGATGAGTCATTATCATAGTTTCTGGCAAAGAAAAGATAAATAGCACCGGTTAGAGAATCAACTATTGGAGTGGGATTGGCGTAACAACTTCCATTTTCGCTTTTAATAATTATTTGCGAAGCTTCCCAATTAGCCCCATTATCCAGGCTTCTTTTCATTACAATATGATGAGGACTTGCGTCGCCTAAGATTAGCCTGGCTTCAGCAAAACTTAGTATTGTTCCCTGTTTAGTTACTGCAAGCCCATAAACAAAATGCTCTTTTATCGAATCGTCTGGTAAGGGCTGAGGCCAAACAAGCGTTTGGGAAATATCTTGCGCTCTGATAAAACTGCAACCTAACAATAGCATCAACAGAAATAGATACCGCATTCCAAACATTTATACTTTATTTTACTTCAGACGTTAATCAAATATCCTTGTAATTAATTGCAGAACCTGATGCAAAAAGCTCCTGCGTTGACAATGAAATAAAGATCATTTTCTCATACGGTTTTTTCTCACCTGCTTCAAAAAATATTCCCACTCTTCCATTGGGCAGCCTTGTTAAGCTGGAATAGCCGGATGGCCCTTCATAAATGAGTTTGCTGTTCGACCAACTCTGACAATTATCAAAGCTTGTCCTAATTGTCATATGAGTTCTCCCTACAGGCACTGCCGGATTTAAAAACAGATGCGCCTGCCGACCTTGTAACTGGCCGAAGTTTAATATGCTTGCCTGGCATATAGATTCTATCAGCTGATAATCATGTTCTATCTCGCTCCAGGTTTCACCCCGTCTTTACTAGTACTTATCGCTCTGGAATATTTTCCATTATATGACCGCATGTTCATTACAAGTGTCCCGTCAGAAAGTTCAGTTACCTGGCTTTCGTTACATCCTGGCTTAATTGATTCACTCTTTTTCCAGGACTTACCGTGATCATCTGAATACAAAACATGGGCACCATAACCGTAAGGTCCGCTTCTAACCTTTCCATTGGGGTCATCATAACTATGATTGGCAGGAATTACGAGCCTCCCTTTATGAGTGCCATATTTTAATTGAATGCCAATTCCAGGCCCGGTTGCATACCAACCCCATGATGTGTCTCTGGTAGATTGATCAATACGCACAGGCTTTGACCAGGTTAAGCCATCGTCATCAGAATAGCAGGCAAATGGAATTCGAGGCATTAAAGATGTTTTGTGAATGATAGCAGTTTCTCCGTCCTTACCATTATTCCAGGAAAGTATTAACCAGATACGACCGGTCTCTTCATCCACAACAGGGCAAGGGTTTCCACAGGTATTTTGTTCGTCATCCCAAATAACAAGTTCCTCGCTCCAGGTTTTACCATTGTCCTTAGATCGCTTTACTAATAAATCAATGTCACCGGTATCACCCGCTTCACGGGCCTCACAAAAAGCAAGTACTGTACCTTTTTTAGTAACAACAAGGGATGGTATTCGATAGTTTTTGTATTTTCCTTTTCCTTGTTGCCAGAGCACGGTTTTTTGTATATCCGGTTTGGGCTCTTTTGCGCCCCTGTAAGCAAAAAGCGGACTTAGCAAAATCACTGCGACAATCGTTAAGATATTTGATCTCATTTTTTTAAAATATTTATTTATAACTACTGAAATATAAATGGTAATTCCATTCTAATTGATATGTCTGTATGCCTCAAGCATTGCTGCGAGCCTATTTTCTTCTTGTTGATATTTTTTCGTTCCCGCCAGATTTTCATTTTCCAAACGGCTTTTTCTTAAATCATAAAGTTCCCTATGTTCTATTGAGTCATTGTGCAGATTATACCAAAGAGTATATCTATAATTCTGATCTCTTACTGTATAGCCCATGTGCGTGGGGTATTTAGAGGTAATAGCTTTGTATGGCCTGCAAAATTGACTATACGCTACCTGATCCCATTTCATTTGAGGTTGTTGCAGCAAAGGTTTAAGGCTTTTGCCGGTTAATGCCGTATTTTTAGTTAATCCGCACAAATCAATTAAGGTGGGATATATATCTATTGCTTCGACAACTGCATTCGTATTAGACGCTTTTTTTATAACCGAAGGTGCAGATATGATTAAGGGTATGCGAGTGTCTAATTCAAAATTGGTTGATTTACACCACAGATCTTGTTCACCAAGATGATACCCATGATCTCCCCATAAAACAATTATCGTATTATCACTTAAACCCAACTTGTCAAGCTCGTCAATAATTTTTCCTAATTGTACATCAACATAGCTGATACATGCATAATAGGCATGTATCAAATCTCTTTGTTTTTGAGGTGTAAGCGGCCCCTGATCAGCAATGTCGGTATATCCCCGTAATTCTTGCCATTGGTGAAAAGCAATTTCAGGTGCGCCAAGTGGTTTATTGCTATTTGCAATACCCGAGAAATCTGTATGCTTATACATGTCCCAATATTTTTGGGGAGCGCAAAAGGGAAGATGGGGCTTTTTAAAGCCTGTGGCTAAAAAGAAAGGCTTACCTGATTTTTTAAAGTCCCTCAACAACTCAATAGTAGATTCAGCAATTTTTCCATCCGGATATTTATTATCCGGACCTTCTGTAAACTCAAAGGCATCAGCTTTACCACCTTTTTTATTTCTTTCTAAAAAATATTCCTGATTTTTAACAGATACATTTTCAATTTCAGAAATGGACCAGGATACTTTATCTAAAGTTTGTTTAGTGCCATGAAATATTTTACCTATTCCGATTGTTGTGTACCCGGCATTTTTAAACGCTTGTGGAAGCGTAACAGCGTCCGGCACTTTTTCTCTGAAGTGTGTTACTAAATCAGTTACTCCATTTTGGTTAGGACGTAGCCCGGTTAATACAGAAGCCCTGGATGGATTACAAACTGCTTGCTGGCAATATGCATTGTTGAATACAATACTAGAGGCTGCCAGTTTATCTATATGTGGTGTAATGGCTTTAAGGTCGCCATAGCAGCCAATACTTGGTCGGAGATCGTCGGCTACAATAAAAAGAACATTGGGTTTAGCTCCTTTCTGACCATAAGAAAATAAAAAACTTATGGTCAAAACAAAACCTATGTTAATCCTTGTAAATAAATTCAACTTCATTTTATACCTATTATTAAACTCCCGATCAATGTTAATACGTTATTTCCCTCAAATCATTTTTTATCCACTCCAAATTAAACTTATGAAAATCTATAGAGAACCTTCGTTGTGCTGCGGGCATTTTTTCTACGCTGTGGTTCACTTCTGTCATTGCCACAATATACTTATCTGCCGTTTTCATAAGGCTGGAATATCCGCCCAGCCCTGTTTTACACATGATAGAAGAATCTAAATCATCATATAAAAGCTTTGAGTATTTCCAGGAAGAGCCGTCATCCTCGCTCAGACGAACAGTCATTAAACATCTGTTAGCGGCGCCGTCTTTATCATTGCGGGCCGGATTCAAAAACAGTAAAATGTTGGGAGAGAAAGAATATCTTAAGATTGATGCCTGGCAACGCGGATCGGGTAATCCCGGATCTGGTCTAAATGCAGAAAACCCTGCTTCAATAGTACCTTGAGATATAAATCGATTATGATTGTTTGCCCACTTAGAGCCAACACCTCTATCATTTCTCAAAAGTGACCCATTGGATAATTCAACAACTGATCCTTCAAAAGTTCCTCCTGGTATGGATTGATATTTCCATGTTAATCCATGGTCATCACTATAAATATTTCTGCGGCCAGCAGGTATAATCAGCCGGCCCTTCTTAGCGCCTGTTTTTGTTTGGATGCCTATACCTGGACCAACAGCGTCCCAAGTGAAATTGGGAGGTAGCAGGCTGCTTGTATTGTCTTTCGGTTTTTGCCAGGAAAGCCCGTTATCATCGCTATAAGTAATAAAAACCCTTCTTTGACCCCAGGTATTTATAATATCATAACTGCGTGAACCAAACGATCCACCATGCTGGCTGTGCGCCTCATCATTGTAAGACATAAAAAGCCAGATACGGCCTGTTTCTTCGTCGGTAACGGCGGTGGGGTTTCCCCATGTACCTTCACTTTCGGAAACTACTATTTTTATGCCCGACCATGACTCGCCATTATCTAGAGAAATTTTATACACCAGGTCAATGTCTCCATAATCTAAAACGGAATGTTTTCTGCCTTCTGCAAAAGCAATAAGGTTTCCGTTTTTGGCTTTGGCCAGACAAGGAATCCGGTAAGAATTATAACCATCTGTATCAGCTGAAAATAGCCGTATGATTTTAATTGTTGCAACAGAAGGCAAACAATTTGTTATGCTTCCTGGTCTTGCAACATCATCTTTAATATCTGCATTGGTTCTGTTAACTTGGCGCTTATTGAAGCCAAAGAATATTACAACAAATAATAGCGGGAAACTGAACTCTTTATAAAATGTCATGATTCAATCATGTTTATTTTCTATAAATTACTATCCCCTCTTGCGGGCTTTCGACGCCCCCTTCTCCAACCACAATCAGCTTTCCATCTGATCCAAAAACAGCATCCATATTTCCGATTGGAGAAGCATATCCACGATATGCGGTGCGGGTAAATAAAGTACCTGTTTGTGTAAAAGACAACCCGTTATTACTGCTCTCAAAAATTGTAGGCGTAACTCCATAATTGGGGCCGTTGTAAACTTGCGGATCTTTCTCACGGCCAATGGGGTTAATTAAATATAATTTCCCATCCGCATCCTTTAGCGCTATTCCACTATACATGTGGCCATAGATTAAAGTAGAAACGCCCGGTGAAATCACCGAAGGTGTTGTCCAGGTTTCTCCCCATCGCTGCTATAAGACGCCAACTTACTTTGCGGAGCCGTATTACTATGTGATAAAACCAGCATCAATCTGGAATCCGATAATTCCACAACTGATCCTGAAACGATATTTGTTCCACCAATGTTTTGACTTTTTCTCCAGGTCACACCATTATCATCGGAGAGTGCTACCTTAACAGAAGTTCCACCATATATAAGCGGCATCACGAGCCTGCCTTTATTACTTGCCGACTCAAGTTCAATACCGTGGCCCGGGCTACTTTTCAAATATCCCCGACCCTCGTCTGATAAAGGCTGCGAGATATCGACTGGTTGCGACCAGGTAATGCCATTGTCGTTAGACACAATCTGATACATTGTTTGCATAACCGGGTAGGTAAACCGGCCATTTGCAAGATCTGCTGTAAGCTTACTATAATGAAGAATTATTTTTCCATTAGAGGTTGTTACAATTTGCGGAAAACCATAAGTGTCTGATGATCCTTCTCCTGCGATCACTGAAATATCATCTTCCCAACTCTGACCATTGTCTGTTGACCTACGCATAACAATGTCAGTATTTCCAACAGGCATGGTGTTTTGTGCCACTCGTTCAAAAGCATTCTGCGGGCTGGTTCTGCCTTCCGCAAAAAGCAGCAGGTTCCCATTGCTTGCCTTTGCCAATGCGGGTGATTGAATACGGGCATATCCTTTTTCATTTTCGTGCATAACATAATCCACGGTGTACATGTCAGCGCTTTCTAAATAAAAATCATGAACGGTAATAAAGTTTCTATGTGGCCTGATCATCGGTGTAAAGTAGTACAAGTCTTCCCTGGACATCTTAAACAGAAAACATAATGTTCCATTTATTTTCATATAAAATGTATTGTTATGGATGACCACTTCCATTTCGGCTGGTACGCCAGGTACAATTACTTCGTTGGCAGTCGGCCATCCCAGGTCAGGATTTACTGATGCGCCGAGTTTACCATAAAGATCTATGAAAAATGTGGGCGCAATGTTACTATTACCATCGAAACCAAATACAAAGCTGCCGCCTGTCTCCCAGCTTCTGCCAAGTTCCAAACCGGCAGCGGTACCGCTGAATGTTCCTACGGTAACTTTGGCATACATGTAGAAACTCTTTCCTTCGCCAACAGGAACAAAATACTTGGATTGAGTCCAGTTGTATGTGTAACTATTGGGGTCGCCTCCGAGGTGGTCTGCATTTGTGAGGGGATAATAATTTCGATGCGGTATTAATCTCATACCATAGTTTTCACGAACCCAGGATAGCGTATCATTCATGGCTTTATAATCGGTAAATCCTTTAAAAAGTATTTTCGCCGGATCTGCTACACCATCTTTCATTAGCCAAACTCCGGCTTGCCGCTCCTTATCAAAAGGAAAAGGTAAAGAATCGATCGTGTTTCGTGAAGTTGTGTCTTCGAAAGGTCCCGGAAAATCAAAATGCTGTTCTTTATAGCACCCGCTTGTAAAAACGATTGTAAGAAACGCATAGATCGGTATTATTAGTATAACAACTTTTTTCATCCGTATATTTTTAAGTTGCAGCTTCGCTGCGATTTTTTTAGTTTTAAGAATGCTCTGAAAAAATATGGGACTCAGTTACCACAAAACCGGATCAATAGGGATGTACCAGTTTTCCTCGTTTTGCAATCTGGCTTTTACTTCTTCGCTTTTAGGATAACCATACTTCGCTGCAACCGCTTCTGCAAGTTGATTTTGTCTGGAAAGCCTTGACCATAACATCAGATCATACCAGCGCTTGCCTTCAAAAGCATTCTCCCTGGCCTTTTCTTTAAAAATCAAATCGAGCATAAACTCTTTATTCCGGTAATCTGTCTGTGTGGGGTCAAGCGCTGTCAATCCTCTCGCAACCCGCAGCATATTGACAAAGTTGAATGCGGTGGAATAATCGTCAAGCATCAAATCTGCTAAAGCCTTAATGATAAATGCATCGGCACTTCTGTAAAACTGCCAGCTTGCATCACTTTGATAGGCCGGCCGCATTGAGGCTACATTATCTGCACCGATGTATTTCCATATCGCTGTATCTCCATTAATTATTTTATAACTAAAAACAGTGCGTATATCGCCACCTTCATATGAGAAAATATTTTGAATAACATGAGACGCAGGTTTCAAATAATATTTACCTCCATCCTTTGCAATCGGTGAAGTAAACTCTTGCAAACGGTTTCCTTCAAAGCTGTTATTATAATTATATCCCAACAAGAAGAGTGAATGCAATGAAGCATAAGAACCTGTAAATTGATTTATCCATGTTCCGGAAGAACCAAGCGTGTGGTTGCTATTTCTAACTGGTGAATTAGCAAACGCTGATGCTGCCTGATAATTACCAAGCCACAACGCCAGTTCTGCAGCAAACGTGGCCGCCATTGGTTGTGATATACGTCCATATCTTTCCTGAGCGGGAAGTGAGTTTCTATTCCATTCAAAGTTGATTGGTAGAATCCCTAAGCCGGTTAGCACATCGCTATATATCATGCGTAACACATCTTCCCGGTTTCTCATGTAATAGAATGAACCCCTTATCTCTGCATTTGATAAAGACTGTGCTTTTCTATAAACGGTGTCACCCGACTCACTAACATAGGTAACCTTCTCCGCATAATCAGATAATATTATCGGAAACTCTTCAAAGCTTTTTGCCAAAATAAAATATGAATAAGCTCGTAGTAATAATGCTTCAGCATAAAAAGCGGCCGCATCTCGTGGCAAAATTTTATCATCAAGTTCGGCTACCTTATATACTTTCTCAAGTTGTTGATTACAGCGTGTTATAGTTTTATAGAGACCGCCATAGTTGGTGTAAGGATTTTGCTTGCTTATAGAGTTAAGCACAAATTCGTTTATATAAGGATCTGGCTCTGATTGGCCGGTAGTAACCATGTCGGCTCTGGCATCGCCCCATAACAAAAACTTGTGTACTTCCTGTGTTAAAGGTTGATACATTCCCATCGCGCTTGCATTTAAGTCATCCCTGTTCTTATTAAAGTCTGCGTCTTTAACAACAGAGTAAGGATTCACATCATAAAATCCGGAGCATCCTGCAAGCATCAAACTAAACATCAAAGTCAGGACTTGTATCGCTTTTAATCCGAGTGAAGACCGGATATTTAAACCGTAACTATTGCTATTGAATTGGATCTTTTGCATATGCAATATTTTTATCTTTAAAGTGAAACTTTAATACCCAAAATAATCGACCTCGGCAAAGGAGAGGCGCCAAAACTATTCCCCTTAATAAAACGTCTGAAGAAGATACGACCTCCGGATCCCAGCCACTATAGGAAGTAAACGTAAGCAGGTTCTCTCCGGTAACATTAACTCTTATGCCTTTTATAAATGCCACTTTATTCTTTAATGGCAGGTCATAACTTATTGTCAAAAATTTTAAACGTGAATAGCCTCCGTTTTCCACCCATAGATCGGATGCAACTCCATTCGACGACGGATCTCCATAGGCAGCTCGGCTCAAGCCAGTGCCCGACTGCGATTCAGATCTCCATCTTGTTGAGACATCTGGAGATTGGTTGGAATAATCACTCATTAAATGCATTTGCTGATTGAACCTGTTATAAATATCCTGGCCATACGCAAACGAAAAATTTGCATCTAAAGAGATTCTTTTATATCGGAAACCTGTTCCAATTCCACCATACAAGTCTGGTAGCGGATTGCCTATTATCTGCTTATCAAGTTCATTGATCTTTCCATCATTATTAACATCATCGATAATATAATCTCCCGATTTATATGGCGTACCATCCGCTTTTTGCAGATCAACTTCGTCTTCAGATCTAAATACACCTTTTATACGGTATCCATAAAAAGAACCTACAGTTTCAGACTGGCGGCCGATCCCGCTGACATTATCCATACTTCTAATAATGTCTCCATTAGCTAATGTATTCACCTTATTTGTAAGGGTTGACATGTTAGCATACACACTCCAGGAAAGTTGCTCTTTTTCAATAAGCCTTGCGTTCAGAGAAACCTCTATGCCCTGAGAAGACATAGAACCACTATTTTCAAATTGAGGATCAATACCCAGTTCGATCGGATAATTGCGGTAAGTAATCAAATTGCTTGTGTTTCGATGATAATAACCAGCATCGATATCAAGTCTTTTATTAAAAAGACTAAATCTGATGCCGGCATCAAATGCATTGGTCAGTTCCGGCTTTATATTTTCATTGGCCACGTTACCCAGATAAACGCCGCCATATCAAAATAACTTACAGCAAAATACAGGTTGTCCTGATAGTAGCCTCTAACATCAAAGTTGCCACTTCTTCCCACCGCAGCGCGTAAGGCCACTTGATTAGGGCGCGACCTGTCAATCAGGTCGAGCAACGCACTTGCTCCTCCATAAAGTCCCCAACGACCCTTAGGTCCAAAGTTTGAAGAGCCTTCTGTATTTACATTTGCTGACAACAACAGACGATCAAAAAAATCCAGGTTGCCAGTGAAATAGAATCGACTAAGGTTAGATCGGAATCTTATGTTTGAAGCACTATCTACAATGCCTTGCTTAAGCGTCTCATAATCGTCGGTGCCTGCATTAATCTTACGGGCAAAAAGCGCTTTGTCTTCATATGTTTCTACCCACGCTCCAAGTTGCCCTTCATATTTTATCAGTTTTCCCCAACTGCCTGTTTTATTTAAAAAACTGTTCCATATAAAAGTAAATTCACTTGAGTTTCGATTAGCATTCTGGCGCAACCTATGTTTATCCATAACAATTCCTAACGCAGGCCGGTACTGGCTTTCACGCATATTATAATAACTTACGGAAAGAGAAGTGTTCAGGGCTAAATCGCTTTTTATATTCCATTTTGCGGAAATAATTCCATCTACCCGGTTTTCTTCATTTGTGTTTTTCATATTCTCCACTAATGCCCGTGGATTGCTTTTACCAAGGATATCAACATCAGCTAAAAGCTGAGTTTGCTGGTCTTCCGCGTTGTATGAATAGCTGCTCATAAAAGGCGCTTTCGTTGCTGCCACAAACAAGGGATGAACGCCCCAATTGTATCCCTCTTCAGAATATCTTGAGCCTGTATTTGAATAACTAAGATTATTTGATATCTCAAATTTTGACGATAGCTTATAATCCAGATTAAACCTCATTGAAGTTCTGTTGAAATGCGATTGCTCGATAGTACCCGTTCTTCCTATATGACCGACGCTAAACATATAATTAGCATCGCCAGAACCGCCTTTTAGTTTTATATGATAGTCGTTGTACCGAGCTGGCTTTGAAACCATACCCACCCAATCCGTATTATTGTTGTATTGAGCTAAAGATGTATTAAAAATGGGATTATTGGCAACTTCATCATTCGACGCACCATTTTCTCTTAAGTATTCACCCAGGTAATTTTTGAATTCCGACGCTCCCATATGATTCACATTATAGTTGGCGCGCATAAACCCAGTGCTGGCAGTGAATTCTATTTTGGTGCCACCAAATTCCCCTCTGTCCGTTGTTAAAAAAATAGCTCCGTTTGAACCCCGACCACCCAGGGCCGACAGATCATTAGCGTCTTTAATTATGTTGATAGATTTAATATCGTTGGTGTTCAGGAAACCAAATTTTGTTGGTTCGTACACCGATAGAAAGGCCGGTAATTCCCTGGAGTATTTGATAGGTATGCCATCAACATAAATGACCGGACTTGCTTTAAGATTAATTGTGTTTATACCTTTAATCATTAAAACAGGCAGCGCCTATAACGCCCGTTTCTGTAACGTGAACACCGGCAGCTCCGGGTAGCAATTCAGCAAACGAAACAGCATCACTTTGTTTTTGAAATTTTAATACTGGAGAAGGCGTAATAATTCCAATTTTTTCGAGCTTTGCTACTTTAAGGGAATCATCTACCTGTTGGGCTTTTAGCTCTATCCAGCAGCTATTAAGCAGGAGAACAGCTAATGATAGAATCTTGATATATGTCAAACAATATTTCATCCGTATTATATTTTTAGTTTATCGGTATCAACTCAACCATGTCCATTAACATATCACAGCAATAAGAAGGACTGTTATTACTTCCAAAACCAGCAAATGCAAAATTGAGTGTAACATCCGATCGGTCCGTAACTGTAATATCACCGCAATTATTGTACACGAGATAGTTCCACTCCTCAAAGGGTCCGTTATTAGAACCCATGTTCACATTTTCGGAAACCAAAACATCCTTATAGATCACCAGGAATTTACCGCGTGTCGCTGCGCCTCTATGGATCATTCTTATTCTATATTTACCAACTGGAACATCGGGAATTGTTAACCAGAAATAGTCCCCTATCTGCTGAGCATTAAATGCAACAATTTTATTTTCTTTATTTTGATGATAGCTTTGAGTGCCTGTATTTAGTACAATAGACGCAGGAGCTTCAGTGAATACATTCTGTTCTCCATACGGGCTTCCCGGAGGATATAAATTAAATCGTATAGTAGCTGGCAGCGCTTCAACAATCTTTAATACTGTATCTAATGTATGGTAAATTCCATTGCGGCAAACCCTGTCTATTCCTAATGCTTTGGTTTGATTGAAAGGAAAAGTTTCATTTATAAAATAGTTACCATAAGTATCTACTTTAAAGCTTTGTGCTTCTTTCGTGTATAAAGAATAGAATCTTTTTCCGCTTAAGATATTTAAAAAATAGCTGGTATCAGGAATGATATGATATTTAACCCAGTCTTCTAAATTGGGAATGTTTTGTTTATCGAAATTTGATCTGGCAAGTGCTTCATCACTTTCTATAAACAATGTAATAATGCTGTCTTTAAGATATTTACTATAACCCGTTTCTTCAAAAATCGAAAGCATTGTATTGTACTTGCCACTCTTGGTTAAAGTTTCATAAACAGAACTCACTGGCGGGTTTAGAACATTATTGATCACGTTAATAAAACCATTTGTAAACTCAATGTTGCTTTCGGTAATGGTAGCGATATTATTGAGGTTGATGGCACTATAGGAATCACTGATATCTGCTATAAGATATTTATTATTATATGCGGTTGGGGCAGGTAAAGGGCCAAGCTCAAACTCATTAGAATTAATTTTCTCATTGAGCAGGTGGTATCTAAAGTAATTGATCCAGAACTCAGCACTTAAATCTTTTACTGAAGAGACTTGCTGTCCTTGCGCGGATAGTGTTTTAAACAATTCTGCAAAGGCGTTATTATTGGGTGCAAAAACCGTATATGAACCAGCGGTCTTGAGCAAACTCCTTTGCTTTACATAATCAATAAGTTCTTTGAAAATGGTCAGGTCTTCGCGACTATCGATATAATCCATGATTTGCATCTCATCAGTTGAATCATACCGAGCGCCAGACAGTTCCCTTTTGCAGCCATAATTGCCAACAAGAAAAATTAATACAGCTATTATTATGGAAAAGCGTTTCATCTGTTTATTTTTTTATTTTTATTTCTTCGGTCAGATGGAATTCGCATAAAAATTATCATCGCTTTGGGTATAATTTAGCTTGCTAATTTTTATGCTCATTTCATACTATTATTTTTAATAGTTATCATTTTTATTTATTCTTATAATAGTCCTTTTGTTGAAGCTGAGGATTATTCTCAATTTCAGTTCTGTGGTATGGCAAAAACCAACTCTCAGGATTTAGTAATCTGGCCCTGATAACCTGATAGGAATATCCCATCGAATTATTTGTAGCAGATTTTGTAACGAGAACATTTTGGTAGCCATCTCTTCTCGCGATCCTTACTGCTGCAAACCATTCCTTTCCTTCAAATCCCAACTCTGCTTCTCTTTCCATAAGTAGCCTGGTAAAGAATTCTTCACCTTCTCCGCCTTCTCCTTGTAGTAAAACCGGAATGTTGCAATGAGACCTGATTATATTAATCATCTCTTCTGCTTCAGCATAACGACTTAGCATGGCCAACGCTTCGGCCTTCATTAAAAGAATTTCACGATATCGATAAAGTATATAATTAACTAACCGGCGATCATTGGTAGCTCTGTAAGACATTTGATACGGCTGTTGGCCTAAAAACTTATAAACTTCCCATCCCGATCCGTGCGGGCTGGAAATACTTGAATTTTTTCTAAACGTGGCATAGTCTTTAAACCGTATAGTATCTGAACTGGTATATCCGGGAAGCGTTGTAGGATATAAAATTTCTTCATTGGCTAACTGCACATTAGTTGAATTAGCCAAATACAGAACCCCTGTGGACGAGGACGTAGAGAAATGAGCAAACCAGTTGTAGACAGGAGAGGCAGGGCCTGTTTGAACATGTTGAACTTCAAATATTGATTCGGGAGAATTACCAGGATTAAAAATACTATACCACTCCAATGGCTCTGCCAGCTGCGATTGATATTGTTGATCTAAAGGAACGCACATATCCAAAACGCCCTGATAGTCATTTCTCCAAAGTTTTACATCGGCCCATAAAGCTCTTACGGCGTTTTTAGTAATGCGGCCATATTTGTAGCTAACATCTTCAAAAGTTTCCGGGGTCTTTTCTAATGCTTGCTTAAGATCTGCTTCAATAAAATCCAACACCTGCGCTTCAGTTGAAGCAGCCGTGTTTACTTCCTGATTATCGGACTCGTAAGGTTCTGTAATGAGCGGAACCTCTTTGAATGTACGAACTAAATAAAAATAGTGCAGCGCCCGCAATCCGTAAGCTTCACCCAACATGCTTGTTAATTCAGCTTCTTTAAATGTTGGATCATTCTGCAATGCCAGAGGCGCATTTTTTATAAAAGAATTCGTCCACCCAATAGATTTATATATACCACTCCACGACAAAAGGCTATTATCAGGATAGATATCCTGCGAAAGAAACTCGCCGTGGTTCGTAGTGAAGGCATCACCAGGGCCTGGTTCATATAAGCTTGACCTGATGTCGCCCCAAACCTGAAAGGAGTTTAAGTTGCTTTGAAGTGAAGTGTATAGCCCTATCAGGGAAGCGAAAACCTGATCGCGATTCTGCCAAAACTCGTCTTGTACCAGGTTGTCTGGCATATCCACATCTAAGATCTTGCTGCAGGATATGGAAGAGCTCATTAGCACAACCAAAATGAAATATTTAATCTTTGTCTTCATATCATAATGTTTAAGACCTAAAAAATTTAAAAGCCAATGTTTAATCCTACTGTATATTGTCTTGGTGGTGCGGTAGTCGCATTATCTATCCCAAACAAATAAACACTTCCTGTAATTGGCACTTCGGATCGAGGCCCAGGTATTTAGTCCATGTGTATAGGTTGTACCCTGTAACAAAAAAACTGAGTTGGCGAATACCCAGCCCCAATCTTTTAACCAAAGTATTACTGGCACTATAGGTAAGAGAAACGGTTTTTAAACGCAGGTAAGAGCCGTCTTCAACCCATCTGGTTGACGCGGCAGCATTCCATGAATTATCTGGCTGAGCCCTGGGCATATCTGTTACGTCACCCTGCCGCCGCCAACGTGCCAGAACAGACTTTGACTGATTATGAGATACAGTCATTCTTTCCATTGAAAGGCGTGTGGCATTAATTACATCGTTTCCGGTTTGATACTGCAGATTTAATGTAACGATCCAGTTTTTGAAGTTTATTGTATTATTCCATCCTCCAAAAAACAATGGGTTTGCATCTCCAATTTGAACACGATCAAGCTCATTAATAATACCATCGCCATTAACATCATCATAAATCATATCGCCGCCGTTAAATTGATGTCCCGACGCAGAACCATATCTCATGTATTTCGGGGTTATACCATCGGCCTCATAAATAATAGCACCTGCATCATCTTTTAAGACAGCATCTTCATCCCTTGCATACACACCCAAGGCTCTGTATCCATAAAAGCCGCCAATCACATCACCTTCTTGTAGTTTGGATGTAAAGCCAGACTGGCTTACCGTAAACGCGTTTGCGTCAAACATTTCCGGCAGCTTTACAAGCTTGTTTCGATTGGTAGCGATATTGAAAAATGATTTCCAGCGCAGTTTGGTATCGCTGCCTTTTAAGATAACTCCAGTTATACCCAGTTCCCATCCGGAGTTGCTTACGGTACCGAAGTTTATATATTGAGAAGCGTAACCCAATGTAGAAGAGAGCCGTTCCTGTAACAAAAGATTGTTGGTCGTTCTTGAATAAAAATCCAACTGCCCGGTAAGTCTGTCCTTAAAGAAACTCCAGTCCATTCCCAGATTATATTCTGTTGTACGCTCTTCACGAATATTGTCATTGGCGAATTTCGATGGATAAGTATAGGTCTGGCCTAAATATCCGGTTCCTGTTCCATAAGCAATATCATAAAGGTTGTTCAGGTTAGGCAAGTTTCCGGTAACACCAAAAGCAAATCTTGGCTTAATGTAATTGATCCATTCAGCAGATTGTAAAAATGATTCTTTATTTATTTCCCAGGCGGCGCCTATCGCTGGAAAAAGAGAATATGGGTTGTCTGATCCATACCTTGAGTCGCCTTCTGTTTTACCTGTAACAGTTAAAAAATATCTGTCTTTAAATGCATAATGCCCCTGCACAAACATTCCCAGGTATTTTGAAGTTCCGTAGGTACCCGTTGCGCTGGAGATTATTGCAGCTGCGTCTGCAGATTTAAGTTCGGGCGATGCGCTGTTGTAATACTCAACTTCGGTTGAATTATTTCGGTCAACATTAAATGTTAGTACTCCTGTAAAAGTGAGCCTGTTGTTACGTTCCTGTAGTGCCGACCATGTTAGGCGGCTGTTACTGTTGATCAACAACTGGTACCCTTCGGTTTGAAGCCCGGCGTTATACAAAACCTCTCCAGGTAGCGCATCTGTTGCATAGCCCGGAAGAAAGTATTCATCCGAAGACTCTCTGAAATCGGTAGAGACCTGAGTGCGGAAATCCAGATTATTACGGATTTTGAAATCGACGGAAGTGGACGCCATAAACCGGTTAGCCCTTGTGAAATAAGTAGAATAATCAATAAGCGCTAAAGGATTATACCTGGAATGCGAAGAGATCGGTACATTTCTGTCCAAAAAATAATTGAGGCCGTTTCTGGAGTATACTGGGAAGTAAGCCGGAATCTGCCTGGCTAAAAGTAGCGGGTTAAGCTCCTGCGAACCACTTGTAATTGGGTGGGTCTGGCCTCTTTTATCCGTAAGAGAGTTTGTATAATTTAAATCCGCGGTTACCTTAAGGCGATCAGATACTTTATAGTTAAGATTAAATCGTGTATTAAACCTGTCGTAGCCGGTCCCTTTAGTTGTTCCATATTGATTTGCATAACCTAATCCCCAGTAATAATTAATCCTGTCTCCGCCGCCACTTAAAGCGGTATTATATTGCTGAAATAAACCCTTTCTGGAAATCTCCTTTGTCCAGTCCGTATTATTATTAAATATCCATGCATCAGACCTTGTCAAATCTCCACGAAGCTCAAGCAATGATGTGCCATTATCTAATCCTCCTGTGGTTTTTTCAATATAATATATACGCTGTTCATCGCCTGATAACATTGGAATTGTTCGAGGCGCCTCAGTTAAAGTAAACTTCGAATTAACTTGTAATTGCGCTTTACCTTTTTTCCCTCTTTTAGTTTGAATTACAATTACGCCATTCGCCCCTCTTGATCCGTATAGCGCAGTTGCGGATGCATCTTTTAAGATATCAATTGATGCTATATCCGACGGATCCAAATCACCGATAGGACTAAAACCAAAGTCGGTGATACTGGCCACCTGGTAGTTATTACCGATGATCTCTGCGCCATCAACAATCCAAAGAGGATCGTTCAGGCCCGAAATACTTGAAATGCCTCTGATCCTGATACTTGCTGCGGCGCCCGGATCTCCACTTGCAGAAACAACCTGTAAACCGGGAGCCATCCCTTGCAAAAGTTGTTCAACATTAACGACCGGCATTTTTTCGGTATTCTCCAAATCTACTGATGCTACTGCGCTTGAAAGCTCGCGCCTGTCGATAGTCAGGAAACCCAGGTCGGCTTTTTTCTGGACT
Source organism: Paraniabella ginsengisoli (assembly GCF_022513635.1). Taxonomy (GTDB): domain Bacteria; phylum Bacteroidota; class Bacteroidia; order Chitinophagales; family Chitinophagaceae; genus Niabella; species Niabella ginsengisoli. The sequence continues at coordinate 350,184 of NZ_JAKWBL010000004.1, forward strand.
GCAGAAATCACTGTAACTGTTTCCATGGAATTACTGTCTTCTATAAGATAGATCGTGAAAAAGTCTTGCTGCTTATCTGTAGTTCCTGTGTCTGGTATCCCATATTGGAAAACACGATCTTATTGCTACCAGGCACATTGGCAACACTAAATTTTCCTTCTACATTAGTTTTGTTTCCCGCTAAGGCAAGGTTGTTGGCGTTTACAATCATCACAGAAACGTCTGCCAGGGGTTTGCCTCCGTTTTTATCATATACTATACCACTTAAAACTGTGCTATCCTGCGCCAGACAAGCATGGCATAGTAACATGGTAATAAAGATCTGGATTCCTTTATATAAAAAATTTCCGCTCATGACTTAAGCAATCAATTGGTTTAAAATACACGGTTGACTTTATGAATAACCCCGTTACTACCTTGGATATTAGCAGTGACAGGTTGTATTGTTTTTCCGGAAGAATTGGTTACAGTAAAAGATTCCCATTGCCCTCCCACGCTAAGCCGTTCACCATTTTTATTCGCAATTTGTCCGTTAAAGTCACCATCAGTGAATATATATCTGTTGGGGATGATGTAAGCCTGAACAAAACTTCTCAGTTGAGTGGCATCCATCGTTGCAACGCTTATGCCGGCAGCTGTAATTGCTGCGTTTTGTGGGGCCAGAATAGAATAAGTGAAAAACCCTGTCAACTGTAATTGTGAAGCGATGCCTGAACGATCCAAAGCAGAAAGATAAAGAGAGAGTTCAGGATCTTTTTTGATAAGATTATATACGGTAAGTGTATCATTTAATTTGTCAAGTGGTTTCAAAAATCCATCCACACTATATATGGCCCCATTGGTAGCTTCCCATTCCGGCACGGTCGATATCAGATTGATCGAATTTCCTGTATAATCATAAAATTTACCGTTATCGTAAAGTATATACCCAAAATTTGTGGGATAAAATCTTTTTCTAAATCCATTATCAGCCCTTACATCAATGTTAAATATTCCAGCCCTGCATTGTTGTAGGCGATATTGACGATCAAGGTCCAACAAATCCTCCGCCAGGGGAAATCCCCAAACATCATCAGATTGAATAAGAACTGTTTTAGGACTATGTTGATAATACTGCCCATCATATAAACCTTCACTTAAACCAGCGTTTAAAAACATCCAATACCATTGACTGAATTTTTTGTATTTAAGATAGACGCCACCTACGACGCTATTCATTTCAGGAGATTCAATAAGCTTATTTACCTTGTAAATGATGCTGTTGCTTGCGCGAACCGATCCTGATATAATAGACGGCACATCCGCTACCATACGCGAATAGCCGGTAATTGATTTCCAATCAGGATTCAGGCGGGCAAGGTCGCTTTTGTACCAAAGATTTTCGATGATGTTTGATCTGATCAAAGTGTACATTACTCTTGCTGGTACAGAGTCTATAGTATTATCAATGTACTGAAGGTATGGTTGAAAATATTTTAGAATTGCTTCATTAGTAGGAGCCAATACAGTAGATAAAACCGATTCATTTGCCAGGTTTCTGCCAAACGAAAAGGACTTATACAACGTCGTATCAACCCATCCAAATTCGTCTTTCTCACCAAGTTCATATTGCACATGTTTTTCTATCCAGGAGCTAAATAGGGAAGTTTCCGGATCCGCCGCTAATGCCTCGTCTGTGCGTAGGGCAATCTCCAACGGTTCACCTAAGACATGTATAACACCGTTACTCGCGTCAATATCAGGCTCTGAAATATTAACCCCTTCAATAAGAAAGCTTTTATTCCCCTCCAGCGTTCCATAGAGTGTAGTATAATCTTCCGGTTGGTTTTGCAAAAAGAATTTGAGAATAATCTTATTCTCTTGCCAGGCGTGTTGCCCTCCGTTCTGGTTGTAAAGTTTGCAGCCCTTGATCTATTGATCAATGAAGTTGCTGTGTTGTATAGTTTGTTTACATCATACTCGTAATACATTCCATTAATGAAATGATAATTTACATAACGTCTTAAAAAATTGTCCGGGGTGGCTTCAATGGAATTATATCCATTTTTGGATAAATACAAATTAACCTGCGCGTCATCAGGTGCAAGGCAGGTGTACATGGCTGATCCACCCAGCGTTTTCCTGAGACCGACTTTATCAATAATCCTAACAAATGATGCAAAGCGCCCGTCAGCTTCAAGTACGTCGACAATATTTTTGTCAAGCGAACTTTTGGGTTCGTAATATTGATTGACCTCTTTGGCACATGACAAAAACAAAAGAGTGCAAGACAGGCACACAAACAGGGCAATGTGTAGCTTTCTAAACATTTTCATATGTAAATATTTGCTTTATAATTTTCAACCTAAACGCTGTATCCATCTCAACAGAGATCAGTACCAATCAACAATACAAGCAATCACCAAACATTTTTACAAAAAGAATAAAAACTTTTGTAGTGATGTTCTACAAATAAAACCCTCACACCAGTCTTATCAGATTCTATCTTAATCTTTTCGTAATTCTATTGTTCTAAATCCTGAGTTTGTGGTTTTAAAACAACTAATTGAACAATGAGCATAACCAGTACAACTCCCGACATTAGTGCGAAATCTCTACCTAGATTCCCCGCATCTGTAGACCGTCCTAAAAAACTAGTGATAAAGGCGCCGAAAAATACTCCCGTCATATTCATCAATCCATAACCAGTTGCACGATATCTTGGCGGCACAAATTGGCAAAGTATGGGCATATTATTGGCGTCGAACATTCCAAAACCTATTCCGAAAAGTACTGCAGCCAACACCAGTACAGTTGTAGTAGAGCCAAAACCCAGTATCAATATCGCGGGAATGGTTAGAAAGACACCTATCGCACTGGTATATATACGGGCTTTAATATTACGCTGCACCCATTTATCAGAAATAATACCCCCATAATGACACCTACAAATGAAGAGCATGCAATAGTTATAGTTGCTATTGGACCAGCAACGGTCATTTCAATACCCAGACTTTCTGAGAATAAGGTCGGCAACCAGTTTTTAGTTGCCCAACCGGGTAAGCTTGGCATGGCAAAGTAAAACAGTATTACCCAGAACGATATATTACTAAAAAGCCAACCAATTCCCTGTAACACATTCGCCTTTGGCTTATGACCTAACTCAATGGCAGGCGTTTGTGTAATTCTTTTTCCCTGAGAAAAACAGCAAGTACTATAGCGTATATAACACCTACCAATCCAAATAAATAAAAAGTCTGATGCCAGGAATACTGCTCAGCGAAAGTAGCTCCAAACCCACCCAAAGCCTGCCCAAAATATAGGCCCGTCATGTGTATGCCGATAGCCAGCGATCTTGTTTTAGAGCTATGGTAGTCAGCGATAAGTGATAATGCAGCTGGAATGTAAACAGCTTCGCTTAATCCCATAATGCCTCGTAGTAATTTAAGTTCAGAAAAGGTATTAGCAAAGCCCATCAATACAGTAACTAAAGACCAGACAAACAAGCTAAAGACAATCAACCATTTTCGGTTAACCCTATCAGCTATCACGCCGGAAACCGGGCTCATAAATCCATATATCCATAAAAACACAGACATTAAAATGCCGAAGCTTTCTGCGCTCTGGAGTTCATGGATATCTATTTGCATTGACGGACGCATCGTCGAAAGCATTTGCCGATCCAGATAATTCAGTAAGCCTACGAACCAAAGAAGGCCCACCACCGTCCATTTGTATCCTGGATTTTCAACTTTCATAAACTATTCAATTTTTTACTGTCCGTTAACTTTGATTATACTTTTAAGCGACCAAAGCTGCACTTTTCAAAAGCTTTCTGGCATTGTCAAGATTATCAAAAAAGAAATTTCGTTAAGATAAGCTTCGAGCTCACTACACTGCGTTTCATTAAGATCGACAAGCGGAAGCCTGCAACCACCCAGATCAAGACCAGTCATCCTTAATATCTCTTTTTGTGTAGGAATGGGCGGATACTTCGCCAGCGCACGGATCATCTTTACACATTCAAAATGAGCTGCCGCCGCTTCTTCTATTTTTCTTTGATTAAACAACTCCATCACCTGCAGATACATTGGCGCAGCAAAACAATACGTACTGCCTATTGCAGCTTTTGCTCCTATCGTTAACACAGGTAGCAATAGTTCATCGTAGCCAAATAAAATATCAAACTTTCCATTTTTATAATTCAGGCAATCCTGGTATTCATGTAATGTATTCGCAGTGTATTTAACGCCAGCCAGATTGGGGATTTTTGCTTCAGCATGTTTTAGAAAATCTATTACACTAACTGATAACCCTGTAACGGAGGGTATATGATAATAGTAAAAAGGTAGATGCGGTGCTGCTGATGCTATTTGTGCCATACAATCGGCAAGATTTTCTGCGGACTGAGGTTTAAAGTAGAATGCAGAAACAGCAGAAATCGCATCAGCGCCAACTTTTTGAGCATGAGCCGCAAGTTTTCTGGCTTCTGTTATGGAACTATGTCCGACATGCGTAAATATTAAAACTCTTTTGTTAGAAGCAGCAACATAAGCCTCTGTAACAGCCATACGCTCTTCGGTTGAAAGGCTTAGCCCTTCTCCATTTGTGCCTCCCACAAAAATGCCTTTTATACCGTCAGCAATTAGTTTTTCTACAATCTTGGGCACTAAACTCAATTTCAAAGCTTTGTTATCATCAAATGTACTGAACGTTGCGGCTAGCAACCCCTCAATCTTATTTATTTTCATTTTAATTAATTATGTCTTTTAAGTTAATTTTTTCAAAGGTTAATTGTGCCTGGCTACCTTCATAAATAACACCTACTGTTTGATCATCAACAGAAGTAATACAGGAGTAACCACTCCCGTTGAATTCATCCAATAAAATAAATTTTTCAGCTGGCCAGGTGTTGCCATCATCATAACTAATTTTCAATGTCAGATGATCTCGCTTAGTTTTGGAGTTGGGATTTAAAAACAATAAAACACTTTTTTGCTGCCGTTTTTTGTCTGGTATTCGTGCTTATAAAGACTAGCCATACAGACTGGTTCAGGAAGCGCATTACGGGAAGTTTTGTGCTCTTTCCACGTTTTGCCAAGATCTTGCGTAACTGCTATAGCTCGGCCATTCTTTACAGAGGTTAATCCTTTGTTAGCATTAGTTCTCATATTGAGCATAATTGAACCATCAGACAACTCTGCTCCCATACATTCTGTTGTCGAAAGATCAATAGCAGCATTGCTTGTAGTCCAGGTTTTACCACCGTCTTTGCTATAAGTAATGTTTGAAAAAGCCTTACCTGTCTTGTCTCTGCCTTGTGTAGGCAACACCAATGTTCCGTCATTCATGGTAAATCCGCTTCCCGGAGCTGGCGCCCACAACCACCACTCTTCTTTTTACACATCCTGGTTAAATTGATAGGTTCCGACCAGGTCTTGCCATTGTCTGTGCTTTTTATAATTAAAAACTGAGCCGTTTCAGTTATTGCAAAACCTGGTTGCGACCCTTTGTTTTTCCATTGATGATTCCAGTTCTGGCTGGTATCTGTAAGGCCATTGATCCATTTTCCTTTTTCATCAAGCACTCCATGCATCCACAAACCGGCAATAAATATATTTCCGCTCTTTCTATCTACGAGTATGCAGGGATCTGAGACACCATTAAATTTTTGTGGAAGGCCATTAAATGTACCCATATCAATGATCTTGTTCAGTGGTTGCCAGGTATTGCCTTTATCTGTACTGCGACTTAATGCAATATCTATATCTCCCTGCAAATCTCTTCTTGAATCATACCTGGCGTCATAAATAGCTAACAAATCACCATTAAGAGCCGTGGCTAAACCAGGTATCCTGGATGTATTTACATTATCCTGCATCGCCTGCCGAACTGCGCTTGCTATGCGGTATTTAAATGTCTTAGAAGAATCCGCATATGTAGTCTTTCCGTTGATTTGCATGTTTGACAAGCGCACGTCAACAATATTTCCAACACGAGCTGAAGCCTTTATGTCTATTGCGATCCAGGCATAATTTCGTTTTTTATTCAACCTGAAATTTCCTTTGAGGACGACCGTATTATTTGTTACTGAAGCGCCATCTTGAAGACAAAAAACAGGCGCTTTTAGAGATGCTTCTTCAGATAAATAGTTACTATCTGTAGTAATAAATACTTTTATCTCATGCAATTCATTGAAATGTGTTGTCCCGTTCAAGTTTAGGGTCAATTGTTTTAGATATTGGGTAGCGGTAGTATCTTCTAAAATTATTTCAATTCTGGACAAAGCAATCGCTCCCCGTTCTTTTACAATGGGTATGGTAAAATTTCGCTCGCGCAGCGCAACACCCTGTCCATAACAGAGAATTGTATTGCAAATAGCAACCAGGATGACAAGAAATTTTTTTATATGTGCCCCTCTCATAACTGTAGTATAGTGTGAGATTGAAGATTTAATTCTTTGAAGACAAGAAAAATATCTGGTTATTAGCGAGCAATCTGAAACTTTTCAACCTTCGTAAAACAGCAATCATCAAACTCTTATACAATCGTGCAATCGCTAATCAGACTGATTCAATTCTATTTGTTCGGTTTCAATTATTAGTCCTTATGTTCTACATAACAAATGTAGAAATATTTCTTAATAGTATCCAAATATTTTTTATAAAAATTTTTGCCCCGCCTTTTTTGCGAAAATTTTTTTGGTAATTTATTGGATGGGCTGAAAAAACCATGCTGGTAAATAGTGTTCTGCTCCCTTGCGTACCGCACTTACATCATCTTCCGAAATCCATTGATATGGCCATCTCAAGCGTGTGCCAATGGGCGCCCAGTTGCCAGTTGTGGCTAATAGTTTATCAAGTGCCGGATTGCTATATCCTGCTTTAGCATATGGAACAATATAAGCAGTGAAAAAGGATTGTATAGCAGCTTCCACTTTAAGCGCTTCATCGATATCATCATTAATTAGTTGCCACCATTGCTGCGCAGCTTTGGGATTAATGCACGCAACATTGGAATAGGCGCCTTGGGCAACTCCTTGATGCACACCCGTTGCAAGGTGATGGCCAGGCACGAATATGGCAGCACGCGTTGCAAGGGGCTTCATCTCATTATACCATTTGTCGTCTCCATCCAATAGTTTGACACTTATCAGCGACGGAATCTTTTTAAATAGATTGGCATACGATGCAGCAGACAAAACCCTTTTAGCATGTGGTGGGTTATATAATACCAACGGTACGGTATCAGCCACTTCTGCCAATTTGATAAAAAACTGTTCCGCCTCAACATCTGTAAGCGCTACCCAGTCTGGAAGTATGACCTGGTAAGCAGAAGGCTCCAAAAATTTAGTGCGTGTGATTCGATCAAGTGTAATGGCTGGCACTAAATGCGAAACCCCAATTTGAAAAGGCATGTTGGCCGCATTACATTTTTCAGCAAGTATTTGATTTATCTGATCAAATTCAATTTCGGTTTGCGTATGAAATTCACCTGCAGTACCGTTAGAATAAATACCATCTACACCTGCTGCTATTAGTAAATCTATTTGAGTTGAAAGGCGGCTAAAATCTATACTTTCGTCTGCATTGATGGGAAGCAACAAGGTCCCCCAGTTTCCTCGGCATGTGTTGTTGTTTAGTGGTGTCATTTTTGGATTCCTTATTAAGTTGCCGGATATATATGTATTGTATTTGAATGGTAAAAAATCAGTTATCCTATTTTGGGCTTGCTACCAGAACCCTATTAGTTCGAACTCCAGGTCTTGCTTCGCCTTGCGGCAGAATTATATTATTGTTCCATAACACCAGTGGTGTTGTAACGGGCGCCCAGGTACTTAAATCAGGCCGAATGTCAGCATCGGCATGTCTGTCTGTAAGCACATTTCCTACAACATCCCATTTATCCTTTTTGGAATTGTACGATATTATCTCTGTTCTGAATCCGGGATGTTGATCTTTTAAAACAGCGTTTTGATCCGCACGGCTGCCATCATCGCCACCAAAAACCAGTAAGTGCTCTTTAGAATCGCTATAGGCAGGAGTAGGCGCTGCTGTTACCGAATGAGGCAGATCTTTTATTTTACGCCATCCGGTTTGAGGGTTATAAGCAAAAGCATCGTTTAAATAACTTCTGCTTGTAGCGGTGTCTCCGGATTCAACATGCACGCTGGCTCCGCTTAGTAGATAAAATTCATTATTTAAAACACCTGCCACACTCAACATTCGTCCTTCGCCTGGCCATGATGGTAGCACTTTCCAAACTTGCTCAGCTTTCGGCCTGTTAAGATCTAATGACCAGAAATTCTTTTGAGTTGACTTTGCTGTGGGTGATAAAAGCCCACCAGCCACGTATACAACACCTTCTATTATTGCACCACACGAATTGGCTAAGGGTTCTGGTAAATCGGGCATGGAGTCAACGCTCAATTTGCCATTTGAATAAGAGATAAAATAGACATTTCTATAATGCTGATGTTGATCGGCCCCGCCAATCAATAAAATTCCATTTTCCCAATTTAGAGAAATGCCGTAGCCCATTTGATGTGGCAACTCACCAATTTCTTTCCAGCCTTCAGTAACATTTTTTAACGCGAGTACTTTATTATTCCATTGCTTCACTCCTCCAGTCCAGGGTCTTGAACCCTCTGGAAATTGCGATCCTCCGGCAACAATAATATGATCACCGCTTACACCAGCGAAACAACCTGCAAAGCCCACCTTATCGGGTACTTGCGGCAGCTGCGACCATTCAAAAACAGTTTCTTTTTTATCTTCTTTACATGATGAAAATATCATAACACTCATTATTATTAAAGCAGCGCGAAACATATATATATCATTTATATCTTTTAATGTTTGCTTTGAACCTACCCTCGTGAAATCCAGAGATGCGTATTGGATCTATAACTTTTATAGCCAATTGTTAGCACGCATCCAGCTCAAGCATCGTTCAAACCAGTTGTCGTTATTAGTCTTGTTGTGCATTCCATATCCATGTCCTCCTGCGCTATAAATATGTATTTCAGCTTTTACGCCGGCTTTGATTAATGACTGATAATAAGCTATACTATTTCCTACTGGTACTACTCTATCATCTGAACTATGCAGCAAAAAGGTTGGTGGGGTATTGTTTGTAATTTGTCTTTCATTTGAATACTTATTAATCATCAGAATGCTTGAGGTATCCTTTCCAAGTAAAGCGCGGCGCGATCCTTTGTGTGAGAGACTATCCTCAAAACTTATAACCGGGTAGACCAATATTGAGAAGTCGGGTCGAAGGCTTGTCTGTTTATCATTTTCGATGTGGCTCTCATTAAAATGTGTAGATGCAGTGGACGCCAAATGGCCACCAGCTGAAAATCCTATAATGCCAATTTTAACCGGGTCAATTTGCCACTCAGCGGCCCGCTCGCGAATGATTTTAATAGCCTGCTGTGCATCCTGCAATGGGCCAATGGTTTTATTCTTCATTATTTTCTGATTAGGAAGGCGGTATTTCAGCACAAACGCTGCTACACCATTTCTTGCGAAAGCTTCCGCAACATCGCTTCCCTCCTGATTCATTACCAGGTAAGAGTAACCTCCTCCGGGACAGATCACAACTGCTGAGCCTTTTGAGTTTCCCTTTGCAGGAAGATACATCGTCATGGTTGGATATGTAACATTCCGGGCCTGTATGCGGCCAGTGGCAGTAGTATCCCATTTTTCGACAATACTTTCAGTTGCAAGCGCATTCGGCACAACGTCATATAGGGGTATTACTTGTTGAGAGTGGCATGGTAAACACATTAGAGACAATAGGAAGATGTAAGCGGCTAAAGTCAATGACTTCCGTCCTGTACTGCCAGACAGTTTTTTAATAAACAATCGTTGCATAATTAATTCAAATGACAATTTCTTAAAACAAGTATTTATGTTCTACATATTAAAAATAGAAATTTTTTCTTTCTTGAAAAAAATATTTTAGAAATTTAGTTCAGTAAAGTATTGTTCAATAATATTTTATGGGGTAAAATAAAAAAGCAGCTACAACAAAATTGTAACTGCTTTCTTTAAGTGGTCCCACCTGGGCTCGAACCAGGGACCACCTGATTATGAGTCAGGTGCTCTAACCAACTGAGCTATAGGACCAGTGTCGTAAAACGACAAATATTTAAAAAAGAGCTTTCCGATTAAGGGAGAGCAAAAGTATAGAAAAAAATAAAATTACCGTTACAATTTCCCTGAATTTCTCCGACTCCTTATTTCCGCACAAAATCGCTTAAATAAGAACATCGGGATAATGCTTCCTGATAAAATTTTGTGTTGCTATAATTATTTTTTAATTCGGGGTAATATTTGTTTGATGCAAACTCAACATAATATTCTTCAGTTTTCTTCTCATAAAGATCATAATTACCGTAACCAAAATCATTGTATTGTGGTTTTGGTATTTGCTTTTGGCTGCATTTTGCCATCATAAAAAACATTTTGCTTTAAATTCTTTGTCCGGGCTCGCTTCCATTGCCTTTTTAAAATACTCCAATGCGGTAAATACCCCATAATATTCCTTATGAAAATCAGTTGCATTGTTGGGTATCCGATAACCATCCGCGCCGCTGCGCCAATATTCCACCAGATTCCAGGCGTAGCCGTAATAAGTTACATTATAACAACCTAAAGCCAACTTGTACAAATGTTTGGCAGCATTTGCCTTGTCAGTAATTACCAATCCTTGCAGTTTTTTCATTTGTCTGGCGTATGCCAGTTTTGTTGTTGTTGTCACCTTATCGCCGGGCAGTCGTTCTTCTCTGTCAAACATTAATTCTTTAAACGGATCTTTTTCAATGATCTTGTTTTGACCGGGAACTTTTTGTAACCACTCAATGGCTTTATCATAATTGTAATCCCTCAAATAAGCCGTTCCTGCAAAGTCAGCAACATCATTTATTTTAAGCCGATTGTGTTCCACTAAAAACTTCTCATAAGAAGTAAATTTCTTAGCTGCCAAAAAGTTATATAAAGTCTCTGCCTGTTTACCATTAAGCTGTTCTCTTAAAAATTGCGTTGATTGATCATAATAATCAGGCTGTAAATATTCTGGCGAGCCAATTGTCAAAACAGCTTTCGTTAAATCGCCTTGAGCTTTATAACGCTTGGAAAGAACATCTACTAGTAAATTCCTGTAAAACCTATACCACTGATCCCTTTCATCCCTGCCATAATAATATTCACTTTCTTTTTGTTGTGATGCTGCCGCTTTAGCATACAGCCATTTTATTGACGGTAATATGCGCTCTTCAAAAGCCTTATCTATTTTTTCCTGTGCGCTTATCTCAACTAAAAGATTGGTCAGCATCCATTGATCCTGCAGGCGTTGATCCATTTTCATTTCTTTGGTTTTTCCAAGAAATCGTTTAGCCTTGTCAAAATCTCTAAGCATGTATGCACCATAAGCCGCGGATAACTTCATCAAGGCGGGGTGCTTTACTTTTTGCTCGCTTGCCAGCTCGTCTGCAAAATTTATAAAATCAGCAAGCGTCGGCTTCTCCTTCGAAAGCAAACTGTCGGTTTCTTTGTTTGTAAACCGATAATAATAATTGATGCCTAAAAGTCCTGTATTATATTCTTTGCCAATAAGCGGTGTTAAATAATGTTCTTCATATTTATTGATTTCTCTTATCACCAATGTTGACAATAAATCGGAAGATGGATTGAGTTCGTAAACTTCTTTTAAGGAAGCCAAATCTAATTCCGGATTTTTTAATGCAAACAGAGAAAGCATGTCAGCTTTTTCAATATCATTTTTACATAATGAAAGATATTTTTGCCTGCTGTCAGATTTTATAACAGCCCAGTCAAAACCGTAATAATTAGAAACTTTTTTACATGACTTTGATGAAAGGCTTTTGAAAAAAGATATGCGGCATCTTCATTTCTACCTAGCCTGAAAAATGCCCCTGCTTTTAAAGCAAGGCTCATTGGTTGTAAAATGCTTTGTGTTGGGTTTGGTCCAACCAATTCATCGTAATATTTTATAGCATCGTTGTAGTGTCCATTATAATGTGCCAATCTTACAATTTGATAAGCATATTTAAGTTTAAAAAGATCCGTTTTTGCTGCATGGTACAACTGCAATCCATTTTTCAAGAGGCCGTCCATCACAATACTGTCGCGTGTTTCAGGACTCCAATAATCTGTAGTCGTAACATGCGGCTCTACTTTCTTTGCGTAAAGGATATAACCCAGCGCTTCCAAATTTTTTTCTTTTAAAAAGAATTTAGACATGTTGTTCTTACCGATAGAATCGGGTAGTACAGCAGGTGTCTTTTTTCGATATGATAATACAGGGCGTTCACATCCCTGGCGGTAAATTTCATAACAAACGCGTTTGCTTCCTGTTCTGTAACGCCCGAAAAACCTGCCCACTCTTTTATTAATTCATCTTCACTGGTTACCGGTTCTTCGTCGTCAAACAAAAATTGTTCATTAGTATAAAAAAATGGTTTGTATTGTATTTGAGACGCAGCATACTGGTTAAAGAAGCTCAGGTAATAATCATAGGGGTCGATACTACCACCACAGCCGATTATGTTTTGAGGAACTGAAACCAACGCAACGCTAATAATGGCGCAGGCTGGCGTAAAGGTCTTCAAGTTCATTTGCAGTATATTTTTTAAAGTTACCGAATCGCAATGATACAAAACCACACGGAGGTTTTTTAAAAGTAGTTTGCTGCTTAGCAGTTCTGCTACTTTTTTACGGAAGCAATATTACTGTTCTCGTAGCGCAATAAGTCTCCGGCTTTTAACAACCGGTCTGAAATAACTGTATCTTTTACAATTTTAAAAAAATGATTTCCTTGTTTTTTACATCCCTCTAAAAACGATGTTGGCATATATTGAAAAAGACCGGCGTACTTATTATTTCTAAACAGAACATACCATTCAAAAACAGGAAGGCCCGCATCCAGCGGTAATGAGTACATCTTAATATAGGATTGATATTTTTCAAATTCTTCGGGATCAATAATGGAATTTTTCGATTCAATATTTTGAAGCGTTCCCATATTATAGCACATTAATAAACCTTTATCAACTGGTGGTATGCCAGAGGACGTAGTGTATTTAATCTGGTGTAAGCGTATCGTAGCCGATAATTCCGGAGCGATCTTTTGTCTTTTTATTTCCTGCAAAAAATAGAAGTATTTCTTTTTCGTTGTAGCCGTCCAATCACAATCCATCTGCACTTCAGGTACGCTGTCAACATAATACAGTTTTAAATATTTTTTGATCAACGATACAGTATTTAAAGCAAGCTGCTTTACACCAACACTATCAAGTTTATAAAAAACTTCATTTGTAATAAAAACGGTGGGAATAATTTTTTGCTACGCAGATAATTTGTATCGCGTATAAATATCTTAGCTACTGGTAACGCCTTTTTTGATTAACGTCCCATGCTACGTCGAAAAACTTTACAAATAACGTCTGTATATCAAGACTATCAAGCTTTTTCTTTTCATAAGAAGTAGGATTAAAATTACTTTTCCAGTAATAAAATGCCGGTGTCACTTCGCGGTTCTTCTGCTTGCAGGAAAATAAAAGCAGCAGCAATACAATTGGTAAATATTTCATAAGCAACAGCCTTATCAGTTAGCAACACCCACGGCCCTGTAAATAGCATCTTGAATGTTCTCCCTGATATGATAAGAACCCAGCCGCGGGTTATTACGAGTGGGGGTGACACGACTGGAAAGAAAAATATAAACAATATTATATTTTGGATCAACCCAAACACATGTTCCTGTAAAGCCGGTGTGGCCGTAGGTTTGCGGAGATGCTAATGCGCTGGGATAAGGATTTTGTCTGGTGGCATTGTCTTTTTCAGGCTTGTCAAATCCGTAAGCACGGCGACTGATTGAACTATGGTAAGCTGTAAAATCCTGGATGGTTTCCCATTTGAAAACTCGTTTGCCATTTATTTCACCGCCATTTAAAAGCATTTGGTATAATTTACCAAGATCATACGCTGTAGAAAAAGCCCGGCATGGCCGGCTACTCCGCCACCCAAAGCAGCCCCCTCATCATGTACAGTGCCTTGTATTAGTTGATTTCTAAAGCTATATTCTCTTTCTGTTGGAACAATGTCTTCCAACTTGAATCGCTCCAACGGTTCATATCCCGTTGTTTGCATGTGCAGCGGAATGTAAAAGCTGTCACGAACATATTCTTCTAATGGTTTGCCAGAAATCGTTTCTACGATCTTCCCTAAAAACCAAAAATCATTGTCGCTGTACACATATTTTCTACCTTGAGGAACGATAGGGCTTTCCAATATTCTTTTCCAGATTGTATCCTTCCAGTCGTTTCTTAAATAAAGGCCATTGGCAACCTGCGTCGTATAACCGGGTTCAGAATAAGCACGATATAATTCAGGTTTAGGTGTACCTCCCGAGTCTAATGTTTCTCTGTAAAAAGCTATAAACGGCACCATTCCCGCCTGGTGCAGGATTATGTTTTCGAGCGTAAGGTTTGCCTTATTTGTGCCGCGTAAAAGGAAGATAGTCAACTAATTTTTTTTTAGATTGACTTTTCCCTGCTCCACCATTTTCATTATGGAAACAGTAACTGCGGACGTTTTGGTTACCGAAGCCAAATCAAAAATACTGTTGAGTGACATGGATTTTGAACTATCATATTCGTAATTGCCAAATGCCTTGTGATATACGATCTTACCATCTTTTGCCGCTAATATAACGCAACCGGGGTAGGCTTTTTTTTAATTCCGTCCAAAGCAATAGAGTCAACTGCCGCAAATCGCTCGTCGCCGATTGGTTCTAAAGAAGTAAAGGTTGATGGAGAAACGATCTTTCCATCTCCGGCTTTAAAGTCGCAAACGCTTACAGGTAAAGTACCCGCTGCTGAAAAATCCCCCGAAGCCAATCGGCTGCTGCATTCTGAAAGATCGCATCATCTTCATAACAAACGGCCAGCGATTTAGCCTGACAAAAATTACTCGCTGTTAATGGATTTCCAAACACCAATGTAATGGCATTGGCTTTATTAAGCCCATACCATGTTTGCACAGCACTTTGAGAAATACCATAATTACGACTTCCTTTTCTTATGGCAATATCATGGAGCCCGATAATTACATCATCGTATTTTCCTTGTTCAATTGACTTAGCAACTATACCACCTTTACTCGCCGGATCTGAATATTTAATATAAAAAACATCCGCATTAAAATCAGCTTCCAATCTTTTACCCAAAGTAGTAGAACCGCTATTTACGAAAGCAACATAAGCTACTTTCCGATTTTTTTCAGCGGCCAGGAAAAAAACTCATTTCTAAAAGTAGAAGGGTTTGCAAGCTTAAGCAAGGTTAAAGATTTTTGAGCCACCTGCGCACGTACCTCATCTGTATTGGCATTTAAGTCGTTTAACAAATTATCCAGATCAACCGGCTGCAAACTGCTAAGCCCTAAATTGTATTTTGCCAGTAATACTTTTTTTGTTTTTTGTTCGATGTCCTCCCAGCTAAGTCTTCCTTTTTTGATCGCATCTCTTACAGCTTTTATCGTTCCAGGCACACTTTCGGGCAGGCAAAGCATATCATTTCCTGCTATCAATGCTTCCGCTGCAATAGCGCCACCAGGAAAGTATTTAGCAACCCCTTTCATTTCCAACGCATCAGTAAAAGTCAATCCTTCAAATCCCAGATCCTTTCTTAATAACCCATTTACGGCATTCTTAGAAATTGAAGTAGCCCGGTTTTTTCCATTATCAATAGTTGGAACAGATAAGTGCCCCACCATTACACTTTGTACTCCGGCTTTTATCATTTCCCGAAAAGGATATAATTCAAGATCCTCAAGCTGGGTGCGGGTTTTATTAATTACAGGTAAATCTAAATGAGAGTCTACTGCTACATCACCATGCCCCGGAAAATGTTTGGCGCTTGCCATTACGCCGGCATCCTGTATCCCTTTCATAAATGCGATACCATGTTTCGCAACGCGGTATTTATCTTCTCCAAATGAACGAAACCCAATAACCGGGTTGTTCGGATTATTATTAACATCCACAACCGGCGCATAATCTACATGTACACCCAGGCGTTTGTGTTGCTCGCCAATGGCCTTTCCGGTTTTATAAACCAGCGTAGCATCAGCAACTGCGCCCAGCGTCATGGCGTAAGGATACTTGGTTACACTGTCCAGCCGCATGCCCAACCCATATTCTCCATCAATGGTGATAAGTATGGGTGTTTTGGCAACGCTTTGATAATAGTTGGTTAGTTGTGCCTGTCGTACCGGCCCTCCCTGAAAAAAGCAGATGGAACCTACATTATACTTCTTAACGTCATTTAAAACTTTTGTTTCTACCCCTTTATTCGAGTAAGCGCGAATAATGATCAATTGTGCAATGCGCTCGTCAGGACTCAATTTTTTATACGTTTTATCTACCCATTGCTGGGCTCCGGAAGTTTGCGCTTTTGCAAAAAAGCAACATGCAATAGAAAATAATAAGAAGCTGTATTTTATCATTTTAAGATTATTAAGTATATATCGAACAACATATTCCTTTCTAAAATTACATAGAGGAGAAAGGCAATATCAAGGCAAAGGTTGCTCCAAACTAATAAAAATAAAAAGAATCAGGAGAAATGCCGCCGAATATGTGATAAAAAAATCCGGACATTCGCAATTATATACATGTTTTTATAAAATCAGCTTTCGTACATCTGGCATCGATCTTCCGCCAGTTGGCGGACTCTTGATTTGTACTGCATTGCTGATCAACATGTCCGTTCATTTTCGATTCTCAATTTTTTCATCGTACCTTTGCCTGTTCAAAAAAATTATAAAAACATTGCCCGACAAAATAGTTTTACTGCCAGATAATATTGCTAACCAAATTGCAGCGGGCGAGGTAATACAACGCCCCGCCAGTGCAGTGAAAGAGCTGTTGGAGAATGCGGTAGACGCTGGTGCAACAGAAATAAAATTGATTGTTGCTGACGCAGGTAAAATGCTTTTACAGGTTATTGACAATGGCAGCGGCATGAGCGAAACCGATGCCCGAATGAGTTTTGAGCGCCACGCCACTTCCAAAATAAAAACATCGACGATCTTTTTCACATTAGAACAATGGGGTTTCGTGGCGAAGCGCTGGCTTCTATTGCAGCCGTGGCACAGGTTGAGCTTAAAACCAAACGCCCGGAAGATGAAGCCGGCTCATTATTGGAAATAGAGAACAGCACGGTTACAAAGCAGGAACCTGTTGCCGTTCCCAACGGTACCAGCATTGCCATGAAGAACTTATTTTTTAATGTTCCGGCCAGGCGCAATTTTTTAAAAAGTAATGCAGCAGAAATGCGGCATATTGTGGATGAGTTCACGCGTGTAGCAATGTCCTTTCCACATATTTTGTTCACGCTCAGCGCAAACGGCCAACAGGTTTTTCATTTAGAAAAAGGCACATTGAAGCAGCGTGTGGTGCAATTACTAGGCAACAACTACAATGCAAAAATGGTTGCAGTTAAAGAAGAAACTGATTACATGAATATCTATGGCTTTACCGGAAAGCCGGAAACAGCCAAAAAAACGCGTGGCGATCAGTATTTTTTCGTAAACAATCGATATATAAAAAGTGCTTACTTAAATCATGCATTGATGAGCGCCTACCAGGGAATGACTCCTTCGGATAGCTTTCCTATGTATGTGCTTTTTATTGAAATAGATCCGGAACAGGTGGATGTAAACGTGCACCCAACCAAGCAGGAGATCAAATTTGAAGACGAAAAAATTATATACGCCTTTGTTCAGGCGGCAGTGAAACACGCGCTGGCTCAATTCAGCGTTACCCCAACGCTCGACTTTGAGCTTGATTCGTCTATTCAACAACTTTCTGCTGTTTCCAGGCCATTTACATCTGAGCAAAAAGAAATGACATCCGCCTCTCCGCTTTATAAAGGGTTTACACAAAAACACCAGGCTCACTTTATTGAGCGGCCTTCTTCTTCTGAATTAAAACATTGGAAAGATTTTTATGAGCCGGTTAAAAAAGAAGAAACGCAATTTGAATACGAACAAGCGCCGCAACAAATATTTTCATCACACAAAAACAAGCTTGCTTTTATAGTTGATGAGCATACTGATCTGGCTCAGGTTTTGAATACTTATATACTTTACCCCACTGAAAACAGTTTTTTGTTGATCAACCAGCAAGCGGCGCATGAAAGGGTGTTATACGACCAAATGTCAGCAGCTGTAAACGGAACACCTATTGCCACACAAAGCAGTATGTTCCCATCAACTTTGGAGCTTTCTCCGGCCGATTCAGTTTTATTAGCAGAGTTGTTGCCTTATTTTAAAATTTTAGGGTTTTTGATTGAGCCTTTTGGCAATAATACTTTTGTAATTCAGGGAACACCCGCAGACCTGGAAAGTGGAAATGAGAAGCAAATCGTTGATTTTACGATAGAACAATATAAACATTTTAGTACAGATATTAAGATATCAAGCCGGGAAAAACTGGTACGGTCATTGGCAAGGCAAAGGGCTATCAAAACGGGAACACGCCTTACTGAAAGAGAAATGAAGCAGTTACTTTCTGATCTGTTTGCGTGCGACCCATTCAATATCGCTCCGGATGGAAATCCCACCTACCTGGAGTTTAAACAGGATCAGATAGAACGGATGTTTGGAAAGTGATTTGTATATTTCTCTTACATATTTTATTGATTTTTGGTTAAGAGGAATCTTTGATGTAATTTTTCACACCTTCCTTAATGTGGTTTAAATACAAAAACTGCATGTCGGGTTATTAAAAAATTAAAATATAACTGCTAATAATGGTGTCTATTTGGTAAAATCAATATATTAGCGGCGATAATACAAGTTTAATAATGCAGTACGAGATAAAGCAACACGATAAATTTAGCTATATAGAAGAGGGCGAAGGAGAGCCGCTCGTGTTGTTGCATGGGTTGTTTGGAGCCTTAAGCAACTTCAGGCCGCTGATTGATTATTTTAAGCAATACAATAAGGTAATTGTACCAATGCTGCCTTTGTTGGATATGGACATATTACATACCAGCGTTAGCGGTTTGGCAAAATATGTTCATCGGTTCATAGAAATAAGAGATTATAAAAATATTCATTTGCTTGGCAACTCGCTGGGCGGCCATGTGGGCTTGGTGTATTTGCTCAAAAATGAAAACAGTCGTGTAAAAACGGCAACTTTAACGGGCAGCTCAGGTTTATTTGAAAGCGCAATGGGCGACAGTTACCCAAAACGCGGCGACAGAGAATATATCCGTAAAAAAACTGAATATACTTTTTACGATCCGGCCATGGCGACAGATGAATTAGTAGAAGAGGTTTTTTCAATCACTAATAATCGTCTGAAAGTTATCAAGATCATCGCTTTGGCTAAAAGCGCTATCAGAAACAATCTTGAAAAAGAATTACAAGAAATAAAGATTCCTGTGCTTTTGATTTGGGGCAAGAACGATAATATTACACCGCCGTTTGTTGCGGAAGAGTTTCACAAACTCATTCCCAACAGTGAATTGCACTTTATTGATAAATGTGGGCACGCACCTATGATGGAAGTTCCGGAAGAATTCAACAATATTTTGTTTAAGTTCTTAAAAAACATTCCGCTATTGCAACAGAAGCCTGAAGATGGGAGTCTTAGTATAAATAAGGCACTATGTTAGTCATTAATTTACCCTTTGAAAATCTTCCTCAGATAAAATTATCTGACAAGGTTCATTCTGTTTTGCGGCTGATGTACGACTATCAGGTTCAAGAACTTGCCGTTGTTGAAATGGGTGAGTTTAAAGGCATTGTGAAAGAAGAAACCCTGCTAAATGCGGATGAAAACCTGGCTATAAAAGAACTTCAGCATTATTTTTTGAATGTTTCCGTAAATTCTGGAGACCATCTTTTAAAAGCCGTTTCGCTGGCAGTAGCTTCGCATTTATCCATTTTACCCGTAATAGATACAGATAATAAACTGGCCGGAATTATTGAGACAAAGCATTTACTAAAGGATGTTTCTGATTTTCTTGAGCTAAATGAACCGGGAGCTTTGATTGTGCTGGAAACAGATTCATTACAGTATTCTTTTTCTGAGATAAGCAGGATTGTTGAAAGCAATGATGCCCAGGTTACGCAATTAAACACATCCAGAGATATAGAATCCGGCAAAATGCAGGTAACAATAAAAGTAAATAAGCTTGAAGTCTCAGATATTGTAGCAACTTTCCAGCGCTACGAATACCACGTGAAGTATTACTTCGGTGAAGAGCTCTATACAAACGAGTTGAAAAATAATTACGAAAATCTGATGAGCTATCTGAATGTTTAGCCCGTTACATTATCACTCACTATTAGAACCCCGTTGTGACTAAGAATGCCTTGGATAAAAAAATACTTGCTGTGGCTGCTGTTTCTGTCAGGTAGCTGTTCATCTGCCGTTGCGCAGATAGATAGCACCAACCCGCCTGTTCCAGATTCTTCCAAGACACCCTCACCAACAGGCCCCAATAACTTTTTGGCCGACAGCATCATTCAATTATATCCTGATAGTACGGTTGTTATCAATCATATTTATTTCGAAGGAAATAAAAGAACGAGGCGTGTTATCATGCTTCGCGAATTACCCTTTAAAGAAGGGGACTCGGTAAAAATAAAAGACATACCAGCTTTGCTTGCTCAAAGCAAAAGACAACTTCTCAACCTTTCGCTTTTTCTGATCAAGGATTTCGATGTTGCCGTTACCAGCAATCATGAGCCGTTTGTAGATGTAACAATAATGGTAAAAGAGCGATGGTATTTATTGCCGCTGCCACACCTGAAGCCTATCGATAGAAATTTAAATGAATGGTTGTTTGAGCGGGGCGCAAGCACTTCGCGGCTTGACTATGGCGTTAAACTTCTTTACGATAACGCCACCGGCAATAATGATAAGCTCCGGTTTTATTTTGTAACAGGTTACACCAAGCAATTATTACTAAGTTATAACCGACCTTATATTGATAAAAATCTGAAATGGGGGATGAACCTCAGCCTGGCATTGGGTAAAACACACGAGATCAATTATGGTACCGACAATGGTGAACAGCTTTTTTATGAGGATAAAAATGGCTATCCAAGAAATTTTTTGATGGAACAGTAGAACTCTTTTATCGCCCCGAGTTTTTTACCCGCCATGTATTTGGACTGGGTTATAACACGCTGCGTGTGTCAGATTCAGTGCTGATAAAAAATCCTTACTATTTACAGAATGGCGCCACAAACCTTAAATATCCTGAGATCTATTACAAACTCATTTATCAAAACTTAGATTATAATCCATATCCTACAAAAGGGTATGCTGGAGAAATTGCTCTGTTTAAGCAAGGCTTTAATAGCAAAATGAATGTTTGGCAATTAGCTGTAAAGGGGCAGGGTAACTGGCATTTGGGACCTAAAACTTTCTATAATATCTCCGCTATTGGCTCTATTAAAGTTCCTTTTAAACAGCCTTATTATAATTCACAGTTGTTAGGATATAGCGACATGAACCTTCGGGGATACGAATCGTATGTTATCGATGGCGTAGCCGGGGGCCTTGTAAATGCTACTATTTTTAAGCAGTTAGCCAACTTTAGCATTAACCTGCCGGTATTAAAAAAATATACCTCCTCTCTTATCCCTTTAAAAATTTATGGTAAAGTGTATGGCAATATGGGCTATGCACACAATCCACAACCCTGGCGGGCATGTTAAGCAATCGCATGCTATACGGAGGTGGCTTTGGACTTGATATTTTTACTGATTATGATTTTACACTTAAGCTCGAGTTCTCATTTAATCAGTTAGGCCAAAACGGACTATATTTACACAAGAAGACCTTGTATTAAAAGAATTAGCTAATTAGTCGATGTGATAATGGGATGATGTGGAGAGGAGGGAAATGGGGAGAGGGCTGGTTTGCGGCGTATTCCGTACATCCTACATCTAACATTCCTGCCAATCTCTATAATCCAATAATTCAGGTTCAGACAAATATTACGAATGAAAGTAGCTGTATATAGCCGGGGAATTGACGCAGAGTCGTACGCCGATGTAAAAAGATTTTTTGAGGAATTAAAAAATTACCGCCTCAAGTATGTTCTTTATGGCCCCCTGTTTGAAAGTTTAAGACCTCACTTAAATCTTTCAGAACATACACAAACCTTTACAACAGCTGAAGAACTTGACCGCGATGTAGAGTTTATTATAGGACTTGGAGGCGATGGAACTTTGCTGGATACTATTACGCTGATAAAAGATAAACCCATTTCCATAATGGGTATCAACTTCGGGCGTTTAGGTTTTCTATCCAGCATTGGTCGCGATAACCTCACGCTTGCCATTAAAGCGCTGGCATTGAGAACCTACGTAAGCGAAAAACGCTCGCTGGTGCACGTAGATGCAGATATACCTCTTTTTGGAGATATGCCTTTTGGGCTTAATGAATTTGCTATTCACAAGCGAGACACCGCGTCAATGCTTAAGATCCACACTTTTATCAATGGCGAATTGTTAAATACTTATTGGGCCGATGGTTTGATCGTTTCTACTCCAACCGGCTCAACTGGTTATTCATTAAGCTGTGGCGGCCCCATTGTTTTTCCCGATTCGGAAAATTTTATTATCACTCCCGTTGCACCGCATCACTTAAATGTGAGATCACTCGTTGTAAACGACAATAGCATTATTTCTTTTGAAATTGAAAGCAGGTCAGATGAAATTATCTGCGCGCTAGACTCAAGAAAGGAAATTGTTTCTAAAAATGTTTCTCTTGCTGTAAGAAAGGAAAAATTCACTATTAACCTGCTGCGCCTTAGCGAAAATAATTTCCTGCATACGATTCAGACCAAACTTATTTGGGGCCTTGACAGGCGCAATCATTAATAATCAAAATGCTTTCACGCAAAGAGCGCAAAGGGATAATTCATGCTCTTCGCAAACAAAGGATCGCAAAGTTTGCCTTCGGCAAAGGTTCTCAATATATAAGCGTTTACATTTGTTTGTTGAATATAACTTCTGCTTCTGTATCCTTATATTTTTGAATAAGAGCGTGCAAGTCTGCTTTGAGTTTTTTATAATGGGTGTTGATGTCTTTTCATTGTAAATATTGTGCAATTCATCGGGGTCTTTTTCGAGATCAAAAAGTTCCCAGGCATTTACTTTATCGTAAAACCTGATCAATTTATAGCGTGCGGTTTTAATTCCAAAATGTGGTGAAACGGAATGCTCTCCTTTTTCATAATAATGATAGTACATAGCTTCCCGCTGATGTGATGGCTTGCCTTTTAATACCGAAAAAAACGATTGCCCCTGTACATCTTCCGGAACTTTTGCATTAGCCAACTCTAATAAGGTGGGTGCAATATCTATATTCATAACGGATTGGTTAAAGACCGATCCCGGCTTAATAACACTCGGATATCTTGCCGCCATTGGTGTTCTGAAGGAGGGTTCGTACATAAATCTTTTATCAAACCACCCATGCTCGCCCATATAAAATCCCTGATCCGACATATAAATAACAATCGTATTTTCAGTTAAATTATTTTTATCAAGGTAATCCAATGTTCTTCCAATATTCCTGTCCAGCGAAGCGGCTGTTGACAAATAATCTCTCATATAGCGCTGAAACTTCCATTCTGTTAATGCTTTTCCCGTTAACTTTTTTTCTTTAAACTCTTTGTTGATCTTTTCATAATAGGCATTCCAGCGGCTCCTTTGCTCCTGGGTCATCCTTTTGGTAAATGCAGCTTCTTCCTTTTCGTCCTGTACTTTCAGGTCATACGCCATGCGCATGGTTTTTTCAATCGTCATATCCTGAACTGCAGCAGCTTTACGTGTTGCATAGTCATCATAAAAAGTGGATGGCAACGGGACGTTTATACTGTCAAATCGCCCGAGATCTTCTGTGTCAGGCATCCAGGTTCTGTGTGTTGCTTTATGGCCAATTACCAGGCAAAATGGCTTTTGTTTGTTTCTCTTATCCATCCAGTCTTCGGCAACATCTTCAATAATATTTGTTACATATCCCTCATACCTTTTGCGAACATTTCCTGTCTGCAAAAAATCGGGATTGTAATATTGACCTTGACCTGGTAAGATGCTATAATAATCAAACCCTTGTGGTGTGTTTTCTCCCAAGTGCATTTTTCCGATCCAGGCTGTTTGATATCCGGCTTGTTGCAATACTTTGGCAAAATTATTTTGGTTGAAATCAAATGTGGAGCGATTATCCTTAAAGCCATTTGCGTGGCTGTATTTTCCTGTTAAAATACTTGCGCGACTGGGGCCGCAAATAGAGTTAGCTACATATGCTTTTTGGAATAGAGCGCCTTCGCTGGCAATTCTATCTATGGAAGGCGTATGTACAATAGAATTGCCATAAGCACTTATGGCTTGATAAGCATGATCATCGGAAATGATCAGCACAATATTAGGTTGTGCATTAGTAAATGCACCAGTTATTGAAAGAGCGAGTAGACACAACAGAAGATATCTCATTCAATAAAAATAAAAAAACACCGGCATATATACCGATGTTAAGTTATTTATATGAAAATTATGGGCGTGGGGGCAAAGGTGGGTGCGGCGGTAAAGGAGGATGCCTGGGCGCTGGGGGACGCGGAAATGTAGGCGCTTTCCTATAACGGCTTTTTGCGTAATGCTTTGTATGCTTGGGATGTTTTACATATTTCTTTTTAGGAAGATGTTTTGTAAGGTGTGGCGGCTTCGGTGGCCGGGGAGGAGTAGGCTGAGAGAAAGCATCGCCACTACTCAACGAAAATAATATGATCGACAAGATCAGAACTAACTTTTTCATGTGCTTATATTTTTATTCAAAAATTAAGTCTCAAACTAAAGACTAATTCTTGCATACTTTTCAAATGATGTGCCATTAAGCAAACCACACTATTAATTTAACATTTTACCGATGCATGATATGGTTAAAGGTTAAAAAAATCCCGCCAATGGCGGGATCGGATAAATGGAATTTATTATTCTTCTTCAACTTCTTTTTTCTTCTTTTTAAACGGGTTTGGCGGTTTTGGTGGACCGTCATGTTGTTTCTCTTCTTTTACATTTGCTGCTTTATCAGACTTGGAATCCTCGTCGCCGTCTTCTTTTTTCTTCTTTTTAAACGGATTGGGTGGTTTTGGAGGTCCGCTTCGCTCTACTTTTTCACCCTTATCTTCAGCTCCTCTTTTCTGCAACTCTCTTTTCATGTTCACCTTTCCAAAAGTCTCGTTGCGATCGTCCAAATCTGCGCATATCTTCTTTCTTTCGTTCAACCCGCTCTTCGGATGTTTCCTTTTTCTTTGCAGGCTTTTCTTTTTCTTCTTTAGTTTCTTTTTTATTTGAAGTTTGGGCCTGAATGTTACCCGCATTAATTGCTAAACCAAAAGCTGCAATCAGTAAAAGCTTTTTCATCAGTTTATTTTTTGTTGTATATAAAAATAAACAAATATTTTGCCGTAACGCAATGCATACCCTTAAATAGGTATAAAATACCGGAAAACCAGTAGGTAATTAATTAAAAAAGTAAGTTGAGGAGAGGTTATTTTGAAGCTTTTACGATGATGCATACATATTCCATGGCTTTCAATGGCTAACCGATGCTCCAGCGTTCCATAACCTTTATTTGAATGCCAGTTATATTGAGGAAACTCACGATGCAGACGGCGCATGTAATCATCCCGATAAGTTTTTGCCAATATACTTGCTGCGGCAATGTGAGCATACTGTCCATCGCCTTTGATAATACATTGATGCGGAACATTTTTGTAGGATAAAAAGTAATTACCATCCACCGAAATAAATTCGGGCCTTAATGGCAATCCGTCAAGTGCCAGGTGCATGGCTTTTTGAGACGCTTTTAATATATTGATTGAATCTATTTCTTCAACATCAACCATTGCAACGCAATAAGATAAGGCAGTTTGCTGAATGTAATTTCTTAATTCTTCCCTTACCTGTGCAGCCACTTGCTTGCTATCATTCAACAAAGGATGATGAAAATTGGCAGGCAACACGACTGCCGCTGCAAATACAGGCCCTGCATAACAGCCACGGCCCGCCTCGTCGCAGCCGGCATCAACAATATCTGGTTTATAAAAGTTATGTAGTTTGAATACTTCAGGCATTAACGATCACTTTTCTGGTGTAAGCAATTTAAAACAACTTGGCTCTACAACAATATGTAATTTTTTTCTGTTTCAACAGGTTCTCCATCAATATGTAGTGGAGCCTCATTGTAGTTGCTGATACTTATTTCGCTTGTTTGAAAATATATAACGCTTTTATTTTCATTTATGTTTTCCTTCTTCTGCAAGCTGTTCAGACCGCCCACCTGCATCATGGTATTGTACAACATGGTGAGTTTTGATTGATCAGTAACAATCACCACATCAATGTTACCATCACTTAGGCTGGCCTTAGGGGCAATCGTAAAATTGTTTCCAAATTGATTGCTGTTGGCAATACTTATAAAGTACGCTTCGGTAGTAAACGTTTTATTATTCAGTTTTATTTTAAAGGAGTAAGATTTAGCAGTAAAAAAATTGCTGAAAACTTTTTTTACATAAGTCGACAATCCGCGCTGGTCCGCCTTAGCAAAATCATGCGCCACCTGCGCATCAAAACCAATACCACAAAGCATACATGCAAATCTTTTATTGACCCTGAAACCATCAATACGCTGCGTATGGTTTTTAAAAATAATTTCGAGCGCCTTCTTTGGAGTTTTGGATATACCAGCTCCAAATGCAAGTCCATTGCCAGATCCGCCAGGTATAATTCCAAACTGTACAGGCATTTTTGCAAGACTATCTACTACCTGGCTTACGGTACCATCTCCACCTACAATTATAATATCGGTTATTTTGTCAGTCAATATAATTTCTTCCAAAAAAGAATAATTACCATCCGCAACAGAAGGAAAAAACTGGAAAGGAATGCCTGATTTTAATGTTTCTGCAGCGATCGTATTTTGCACGCTATCTTTCGCGCTTGTGCCCGATACCGGGTTAACAATATATATGATCTTTCGCCGCATATGCAAATGTATTTGTAATCACAATATTTAAACGTAGTAAGTTTATACGATCGAAAAAATGAAGATAATGTAATAATGTACTAATTTAGCTGACCATTACCAATTTGAACTTATTAAATTGAACGCCAAATGAATTTTATCCTCAAAGTCCTCATAACCGGCCTCATTGCGTATTTACTTCAAAATATTTTAAGCGGAGTTAGGATTGTAGATATAAAAACCGCCGCACTTTTTGCCTTGGTATTGGCATTATTGAACGCTGTTGTGAAACCCATACTTGTAATTCTGACCATTCCGGTTACGGTATTAACTTTAGGAATTTTTTTGTTAGTGATCAACGCATTTATGGTGTTATTAGCAGCCAATTTATTTAAAGGCGTTTATGTAGACGGATTTTGGTGGGCATTGGCTTTCAGTATTTTATTATCAATAGGGTCTTCTATTCTTTACTCATTGGTTGGTGGTAAAAAAGAATAACAGTTTTTTTGAGGCTTGCAAAAAGATATTTTTTGGATTTTGTGTAGAAAGATTCTACCTTAGTATCTAATCAAAACATTAATCAAAAGTCCTGATGTTTCTACATCAGGGCTTTTTTTATGCGTGTTTCGACAGTTTTTACACACCCCTTTCGCAACCACATCAAGTTCAACGGATTGATATCCTTCTGGTAAATTAACGCTGGGAGTTACCACATTATCGAGGCAATAAGTTTTGTCACAAATATTACATACAAAATGAACATGATGATCATGATGATGGCCTTCCTTGCAATCGTTTTTGCACAAAGCATACTTGATTGAATTGTCGGAGGAAGGTATAGTATGAACCAGCCCTTTTTCTACAAAAGCCTGCAAAGTGCGATAAATGGTAACCCGATCAAAATGCGCTCCTGCATTCTTTTCAATATCAGCATGCGCTAATGCTCCGCCGCTGTTTAAGAAAAGTTGCAAGATCTTCTGTCTGCCAGCAGTAACACTTAAATTATTTTCCTTCAGTATTGAAGTAACATTTTTCATCGTTAAGAGCTTTTTAGTTCCTTTTCTATGTCTTCAATAAGTTTTTTTATTTCTTTTTGTTTTAGCCCATCACAAATTTTTATCACTTCCCCTTTTCTGTTTACAAGCGCCCAGTATTGCGTATGCAAAAAATCATCCTCTTTATTAGTAAGGTTATTTGCCGGGTCATCAATAGAATAACTTAGCCTCGCCATATTGTAAAGACTATCTTTTCTACCAGTAAGAAAAACCCATTTTTGCGTATTTACCTGCATAGAGTCGGCGTAAACTTTCAATCTGGCCGCTGAATCTGTTTTGGGATCGCAGGTATAAGATAATATTCGAAAGTCCGGCTCGTTCTTAAATTTTGCGTACACCTGCCTCATGTTATCATTCATCATAGGACAAATACCCGGGCAGGTTGTAAAAAAGAATTCAGCAACATATACTTTACCGTCCACATCATGGTTGGTAAATGCATTTCCGTTCTGATCAGTAAATTTGAATGGAGCAACTTTACTTATAGGCTCCAGCTTTCTGTCGTTAAAACTTGGTATGAACCAGGAAGCTATCCCATAAAAAATAAGAGAGAGCACCCCGAAAAAAATGATATAATAAATTGTTTTTTACGCACGTTGATCCTTTTTAGAAAAACAAAATTACTTGATAGTTGTTTATGAGATACTAATAAAGTTAAATGGCCTCTTTTTTACAACATTCTAATCAAACAAATTCAGTACATACGGGAGATAATAAATTGACAAATTTGTGGCGAAGTTGTTATTTTTGAACCTTAATGCTTTTAAAAAGGTAACATGGAAAAAGAAGCGCTGAAGCAGCAGGTTAAGGAGCAAATTGTAAAGTTTTTAAACCTCAATACCGTAAGCCCTGCTGATATTAAAGATGATGAGCCTTTATTTGGAGAAGGCCTTGGTTTGGATTCTATCGATTCTATTGAACTTATTGTAATGCTTTCCCGTGAGTACGGTATCAATATACAAGACCCGAAAGAGGGCAGAAAAATATTGACAAACGTAAACACAATGGTAGATTACATTGAGGAACATCGCACAAAATAAATTTATTTCGTGAGCCGAATAGTAGTAACCGGTATTGGTATTATTACTGCCATTGGAAATAATGCTGATGAAACCGCAACTCCCTGGTACAGGCCAAAAGCGGCATTGACAAGGCTGCGTTTTTCAATAGTAAATACATAGATAAGCTTCCGTTTGCAGAAATTAAAACAGCTACTAACGATTTAGCTAAAAAGCTGAATATTCAAAGTAGTATTGCTACAAGAACCGACCTCTTAGCACTTTATAGCGCACAACAAGCAATTACTGATGCACAACTTTCTGAAATAGACTTGCAAGATAGCCAAACTGCGCTGATTGGCGCAAGCACAGTAGGCGGTATGTGTCTTACGGATGAAATGTATGCTGATGCTAATGCATCAGACTACAATGGTTCTCCATACTTGCAATCTTACTCCAATAGCGCTAATACCAATTTTGTACAAGAACATTTCAAAATTGGAGGAGCTATCAATACATTTAATACGGCCTGCTCTTCATCAGCAAATTCGATTATGTATGGCGCAAGACTTATAAAAAATGGCCTTGCCAAAAAAGCTATAGTTGGTGGAGTTGATAGCTTATCGAAATATACGGTCAACGGATTTAATGCATTAATGATCTTGTCTGATGAACCATGCAGGCCTTTTGATGCAAAAAGAAAGGGCTTGAACCTGGGTGAGGGTGCCGCATTTCTTGTGTTGGAAAAAGAAGAAGATGCTTTAGGCAAAAAAATATATGCAGAAGTAACCGGCTATGGTAACAGCAATGATGCTTTTCATCCTTCATCTACTTCCGCAGAAGGCGATGGACCTTTTCTTAGTATGAAACGCGCGCTTCAAAGCGCTGGTTTAGCACCTGCTGATATAAACTTTATAAATGCACATGGTACTGCTACTGAAAATAATGACGAAACAGAAAGCGTTGCCATGCTAAAATTATTTGAAAACCCTCCGGCTTTTGCCAGTACAAAATCATATACGGGCCATACATTAGGTGCAGCAGGCGCAGTAGAAGCAGTATACAGTATTCTCAGCCTTCAGCATCAGGAAGTATATGGTTCGTTAAACTTTGAGTATGAAATAGAAGCCACCAAACTTAAACCGGTACGGCAATATAAAAAAGCGAGCTTCGCCATATAATGTCCAATTCATTTGGCTTCGGAGGCAATTGCACATCTTTGATATTTTCAAAGCATGAGTGATTAAGGTTTTTTCCTAAACTTAGAAAAGAGGATTTATTGTTACTCCTGTCAACTTAATCCCGTCATCTAACAACTAAAAATGCATCTCCATCAACATATCTGTATTTCTCCACAGCAAACAAATGATGATATAGGCTTAGATAATATAACTCCATCTGTTGATGGAAAATTACTCGCCATAGAGCCCATGCTTGAAGGAGTTCCGCCCGGCATGTTGCGCCGCATGAGCAAAGCAGTGAGAATGGGTATTGGAGCGGGTTTACCATTAATCAAAAATAATGAAGTGGACGGCATCGTTATTGGAACAGCCAACGGAGGCATGGAGGATTGTATTAAATTTCTAAACCAGATCATAGATTATGATGAAGGCTTATTAACGCCTGCTAATTTTGTGCAAAGCACGCCTAATGCCATTGCCGGACAGCTAAGCCTTATAACAAAGAACAGAAGTTACAATGCCACGCATGTACATAATGGTTTGGCTTTTGAAAATGCAGTGATTGATGCACAAATGCTGATCGGCGAAAACCCTGGATCGTCTTACTTACTTGGCGGTGTGGATGAAATATCGTCTTATAATTACAATATTGATCTTTTAGCTGGCTGGTATGATAAAACAAAGTCAAATACCGAATTATACACAGTGGCGTCCAACGCAACGATCGCTGGTGAAGGCGCTGCGATGTTTTTGGTAAATAATAACGCTGAAGAAGCAATAGCGAAAATTGCAGCAATAGAAATATTTCAAAGCACAGATAAATCTGAAGTAGAATCCCGTTTCAAAAAATTTATCGCAGATGCTGTTCCTGAGATGAATAACACATTGTTGATTAGTGGTGAGAACGGAGACCAACGCTTTTTGCCTTTATATGCTACCTGCGAATATGCAATTGGATCATCCATTCCAGTTGTTCGTTTTAAACACCTTACAGGAGAATACCCAACTGCTTCTGCGTTTGCATTGTGGCTTGCTTGCCAGGCTATCCAGCAGCAATCACTTCCCGATCATTTGTATAAATACGAGCACAACCTTACTCAAATAGATCATGTGATTATGTATAATCAGTATCAGGGAAAACAACATAGTTTTATGTATATTGCTAAATAATTTTAAACACCAAATACTGATTATGAGAACTAACAGCCTTTTTATTTTTGTGATTTTGATGATCGCAACAACAGTAGTTAATGCTCAAAAAATAAAACTTAACGACGGAGACAAGAAAGTTTTAAGTAATGAAACATCTGTCAATATTGAGTTTTCTTATGATAATGTAAGTGTTGGCAAATTCAAAAATGAAGAAGAATATATTGCCAAAAAGAAAGAAGAGTATAATAAAAAGGAAGCTGGAAAAGGCGACAAATGGGCTGAAGACTGGAAAAGCGACCGAAATCGGGCTTTTGAGCCACAGTTTATTGAACAGTTTTTGGAAAAATCAGATCTGAAAAATAGTAAGGATGCGAAATACACGCTGGTATTTGCTACTACCTTTATTGAGCCGGGATTTAATGTAGGTGTAGTAAGAAAAAACGCGTACATCAATGCCACTGTTACAATAGCAGAAACCGCTAACAGAAATAATATTGTTGCAACAATTGATGTGGAGAAATCGCCTGGACGTGATGCAATGGGGTATGATTTTGATACAAGTTGGAGAATTTCAGAAGCCTACGCAAAAGCAGGAAAATCATTGGCAAAATTTCTTGGTAAATAAATTGCTACATTAGCTCTGTCAGTAATTTTTCTTCCAATACGATTCTGGAAGGTTTATCGGTTTTATGCTGCCATTTTATAAGGCGTATAAAACCGTTTTCTATTTCTATCCCTGTTATATCGCCGTCGGAAAAACAACAACAACCCGTATTAAAGTAGGTGGGTTTAATTTGCGAATAATCTTCGTTTAATGTATCAAATCGCTTTTGATAGGTTTTAACTTCATCATTGATTTTCGCCAGCAGTTTTTCATCCTTATTTGTTTCGGCCAATTTTCTTTGCCTGTGTAAGCGTTCTATATGCGTGAGGGATTCGAAAACAGGTTGATGTGTATGCCCGGTAATTAGCAACAGGTTTTTTTGAGTAGCGCTCCATTCGTACATAATTTCATTATGCACGGTCTTCTTATAAATATTATTTGACGGCTCGTTTGGATTTATAAGCAAGTAGGCTTGTAGCGGTGCCCATATTCTTGCAATCAAAAATTTTGTAAACCAATTACCATCGCTGTTTGCATCTCCCTGATGGCCATGGGTGCAAAGTATCTGTAGCGGTTTTCCATTTATGGTGGTAGTCAAAATAGCGCCTTCATGCACTTTTATTTTTTGCTTATAAATATTTTCAAGCTCTAAAGATGCCAGCGGATCATTGGCCCAATACAGATCGTGATTACCAAAAATTTTTATAAACGCGCCTCTTGACAAAAATTTGCGCTCTATGTCGAAAGTGTCACGATAAGCTTTTTTAACCTGCCAGAACATATTTTCCCAAAGCTCTTCACTGTCGCCCAGGCCTACAAGGCAAAAATTATTTTGTGAATAATACTCCAACGCTGCAAGATAACTGGCTTCTGCAACGGCAAAATCATCAGCACCATTACGGTTTCCTTTATGCTGATCCGAAAAAATTATGAATTTTCCGTCAAAATCTTCAAAAGAGAATACCTCCCCTTTCTTTCCGGGTTCTTTAATAATGCTATTATAAAGCTTGGTTAGCGCATCGTAAATTTTTTCTTTGTCGGGCCGCGATGCAAACTTTTCTGACAGCCATAAAATAGGCCGTCGAAGTAAGTATTGCAAAAGTTTACGCATTAATCACAAAAGTAAGATCGATTATGTTAAGAGAAGGCTATGCCAAATAAAATGACGCAGGACTTATTTTCTATTGATTAATTTATTGAACAGTAAAAATGGATTAACACATTACCGGTATTTAGTAGACAGGTCCATAACGTAATTTTCTACGCTTCGATGAATGATTATCCGGATAAATAATATCATGCGCAATTTCATATCCTTCTTCAGAAGCCTGGAAAAGCCTGCGTTGCGACTTTTTATCGCGCACCTTACATGCTACTGTTGTAGCAGCCACACCAAGTATCATCAATCCAATTAAGCCAAAAGTACACTTCTTCATTTCCATTAAAATTTATCCTTAACTAATTAATTACGACAACAATGCAATACGTTTTTTGAAACAGGTATTGATGTAGAGCAAAATATATACCGGTTTAGAGTTATAACAAATTTACTTAAAAAAGTTTTTAAGATGTAACTAAAATAACATCTTTTTAGGTTATTGAAAAGGCTATTTGTATAATTTAATATGCTCTTAATAAAACGCTATCAACTCTTAGTTTTTCGCTTTTGTGCAAACATCCAATTCAACAATTCGGGCTGTGCAAATGCAGGATCCCAGCTGTTATGGTTCGCGTCTGGAAATAATGTAAACTTAACATCCACATTATTCTTTTTCATCGCAGCAACCATTTCTTCTGAATACCTGGGTAATACTACATCATCTTTTGCTCCGTGAAAAACCCACCATTTAACACTCTTCAGGTTTTTAGCAGTGCTGATGTTAGCGCCTCCGCAAATAGGCACTGCTGCGGCAAACGTTTCAGGCATTCTGTTAACAAGTTCGAATGTGCCCATTCCTCCCATGCTTAACCCCATCACATACACTTGATTTTTTCGAACACTATATTTTGCAAGTATTTCTTTTGTAAGGTCTATCACTAACTGCATAGGAACTGTTGGTGTGCCACCATCTGCAAAATCAAAAAGCCTCTCGGCTCCTGTTCCTTTTACTTTCACGTTGCTCCAAAATGACGATTGGCTACATTGCGGAAAAACAACAATGGCGGGAT
Organism: Paraniabella ginsengisoli; assembly: GCF_022513635.1. Classification (GTDB taxonomy): domain Bacteria; phylum Bacteroidota; class Bacteroidia; order Chitinophagales; family Chitinophagaceae; genus Niabella; species Niabella ginsengisoli. Next base: position 384,406 of record NZ_JAKWBL010000004.1, read on the forward strand.
GTTGGTCCCGGTTTTTTTCCTCAAGAAATAATTTACCACCATGGGTTAATTGCTTTTCATTATCGTTACCGCGCTCGCCTGCGCCATGAAGAAAAACAATTAATGGATACTTTTTGAAGCGTCATATCCTTCAGGCAACAATAGCCTGTAAGGCAAGGTATCGTTATCTTTTATATAAGAATGCTTTTCATACTGACTTAACGACTGTGCATATAATGCAGACAGACTAAAGCACATTAAAAAAAGAAAGAAAAATTTTCGCGGCATGGTTATTTTTTACTGAGGTTAAAATAAATGCAGGTGGCTTATTGACGCAATCAATCCTTAAAGCAATTTACAAACGGATTTGTTATAAAACTCTTTTAATTTTTTGTTGCTGTCAATTCAATATTGAGATTATCTTTATGCCCCTTATTAACATCGGCAATTTACCTGATTTTATAATTTAGTTAAATAGAAATATGCAATTAGAACGACCAAAGGTCATATCGGGAACAACTTCATTAGGGAATATTTATAAAGAAATGCCCTTTCCCGAAAAAATGGCGATAGTAAAAGAATATATTGACGCTAGCCCCGGCACGCCGATGTTTGACAGCGCTGGCAAATACGGTGCAGGACTGGCTCTTGAAGTTTTAGGACAATGCCTTAAAGAGTTGGGTATTAAAAAAGATGAGGTATTGATCAGTAACAAACTGGCCTGGGTAAGAAAACCGTTAACTACGCCGGAACCAACTTTTGAACCCGGTGTATGGCACAACTTAAAATACGATGCAGAGCAAAAGATCAGTTATGAAGGAATATTAAATTGCTTTGAGAATGGCAATGAATTGTTGGGCGAATATGATTCTCAATTTGCATCCGTACACGACCCGGATGAGTATCTGGCTGCCGCAAAAGACGATAATGACTACCAAAAAAGATACGATGATATATTAGAAGCATACAGAGCGCTTGCTGATCTAAAAAGCAAAGGTGTAGTTGCTGGCGTTGGTATCGGAGCTAAAGATTGGAAGTCTATCGAAAAAATATCGAAAGATGTAAAGCTTGATTGGGTAATGATTGCAAACAGCTATACCATCTATAACCATCCAAAAGAGTTGGTTGATTTTGTAGCATCTCTTCATAAACAAAATATTACTATTATCAATTCTGCGGTATTTCATGGCGGCTTCCTAATGGGCAGCGACTTTTTTAATTACACAGAATTGAGCAGGGAAAATCCGGAACACAAAAAGTATTACGAATGGCGGGATAAATTCAACCAAATCTGTATTGAGTATAATATTGAACCGCCTGCAGCCGCGATCTATTTTGGATTACATGTACCTGGCATTAAAAGCATTGCCTTAAATAGCAGCAATCCTAAACGGGTGCGGCATAATATAGAAATGGCCAATGCAAATATCCCTCCCGCATTTTGGCAACGCATGAAAGAAGAAGGATTGATCGACAAAAATTATCCGCACTTATAGAACATTTAAAAGATGAAAACATTAGTATGTACACTACCTGGCCAGTTTGAATATAAAGAGATCCCGGCTCCTACTGTTGAGAAAGATCATGCCCTTATAAAAATAAAACGAATTGGAATTTGTGGTACCGACCTTCATGCATATGAAGGAACTCAACCCTTTTTTAACTACCCGAGAATATTGGGACACGAGCTTTCTGGCGAATTAGTGGACTTTGATAATGCTCCCGGCTTTAGCAAAGGCGAATCGGTATCTGTTATTCCCTATTTCAGTTGCGGCACTTGTATTGCCTGTAGAAGAGGTAAACCTAACTGCTGCACAGATATTAAAGTATTTGGCGTACATATCGATGGGGGATGAAAGAGTATATTTCAGTTCCTTCAAAATATTTATTGCATGGTGAAGGATTGAGTTTTGACGAACTGGCACTTGTAGAGCCTTTAGCCATTGGTGCGCATGGCGTAAGTCGAGCCGATGTAAAACACGGCGAGTTCGTTTTAGTGATCGGCGCTGGGCCGATTGGCCTGGGCACCATGGAGTTTGCCCGCATTGCAGGAGCCAAAGTAATTACGCTAGATGTAAATGAACAGCGCCTGCAGTTTTGTAAAGACCATCTAAACATTCACGCTACTGTAAATGCAATGGATAGTAACGTAGCAGAACAGCTAAAATCTATAACGGATGGAGATATGCCTACGGCTGTGATAGATGCAACTGGAAATTTAAGAGCCATTAATAATGCTATAAATTACCTTGCTCACGGTGGAAATTATGTGCTGATAGGCTTACAAAAAGAACCTTTTTCATTCAGTCATCCAGAATTTCACAAACGAGAAACCACTTTGATGAGCAGCAGAAATGCTACGCGCGAAGATTTTGAACATGTTATTAAAAGCATGAAGGCCGGACAGGTAAATCCAAAAACTTATATTACCCATACGGTTGATTTTGAAGAAATAAAAGACAATTTTGAATCGTGGCTGGACCCTAAAACCGGCGTGATAAAAGCGATGGTACATCTGTAGTCACTTTATTATAAGAATTAATATAAAAAACATAGCTTTGGCGCATGGGTACGATGGCTCGCAAAAAATCTGCTAAAAAGGAACTCATCCTCAAAACTGCTGCGGCAATGTTCCGTGAGAAAGGGTTTGCCGCAAGTTCAATGCGCGATCTGGCCGAAAAAATTGGTATTGAAGCAGCCAGCCTATACAATCATATACAATCAAAAGCTCAGATACTGGAAGAAATCATTGATGGTGTTTCCGATGAGTGTCAACTTCATTTAGACAATCTCGAAAAGTCAAAAAGTACCGCTTTGGAAAAAATAGAATCGCTGATTCGTTTCCATACCAAAATGATGATGAACCGATTTGAAGAATACTCTGTAATGGTAAGCCAGTGGATGCATTTGGATGGCGACAAATTGTTACGCTTTGCTACTAATCGCCGCGATTATGTAAGGAGGATGGAAGCTATAGTAGAATCAGGTATTCAAAAAGGTGAGCTAAAGTCTTTAATGCCCTATGTGGTGGTATTAAATATTTTATCTTCCGTTCGTGGACTGGAATTTTGGCAACGTAGCGCCAAAACACATACTGCGCAGGAAATGGAAGATAATATGGTGGTGCATTTAATTGGCGGTATAAAAAGATAGGTTTATTATTGACCCAGCAACAGTACTACTATCATCTTCGTTGCCACGCTCGGTTTATCGTTCCGATTATACATCATCAATTTTATTGCAGTTGATCCTGACTTCATGTAAGAATTGCATTCTTCATCGTTTCTGGCCTCTATTCAACAACAGAAAATCTTCCCTTCATTTTTAAGAAAATTATTTCTTCTGATTTTAATACTGCGTTGCAGTCTATCAAGCCATCTTGTAAAGTGTGATCAATAGCAATCAATATTTTTTTGTAACAGTTGGGTCTACCATCTGCAAAAACTTACATTGACTGGCTTCAGATAAAAAAAGGGTTTTGTTCAGCCCCTTTTCTAAAAGTTCTTTAACTATCTGTAGCTGGCAAACCCCCGGCAATACAGGCTGCCCGGGAAAATGGCCTTCAAATATTTTATGCCCTTCATCAATAATAATGGTGGCAGTCAATTTTTCATTAGCATTGTCAAATTGCTCAATTGTGTATAAATTATCTATCAGCATACGGTGATACGTTTAATAGTTTATTTAATGGCTCAATTTCATAACCTTGTTGCCCAGCATAATTTATAAATTCCGGTAAAACACGCACTGTAATTGCTGCCGTATCGTGAAATAAAAAGATACCTCCTGGCTTTAACGAACGTTTTAACTTTTTCAATAGCTCTACTTCATTCTTACTAACAGTGTCCATGGATCTGACATTCCAACCAATGGCTGTATAATTCATTTTGTCAACTGCAATTTTAAGGTTAGGGGTAGTTACACCATAGGGAGGCCTAAACCATTTTATCTCTATGCCTAACTCATCTTTCACAAATTCATGCAATTGTTGCAAATCTTTATGCATAGCCTTTGCAGAAAGCAGATCGAACCAAAACCCATGAGTGTAGCTGTGAGAACCGATTGTGTGGCCTTCGTTATAGATCTGCTTTAGCAAGTTTTTATTTGCTTCGGCATTTTTTCCAATACAGAAGAAAGTAGCTTTTACATCAGCCTCCTTAAGTATATCTAAAATATGTGGTGTGAAATTTTGCTGAGGACCGTCATCAAAAGTAATAGCAATTTTCTTTTCTTTCATATCAACATCACATACTGTTTTCATATAAAACTGAGACTGCACAAAATAGCTGCCGTAGAAAAGAAGAAGCGAGTAGGCAATAGCGAGTAGAATGTAGGAATATGTTGGCAAATTATACAATACATCAAATACAATAAGCCCTGCAAGCGCCATTGCAAAAACAATATTCGTGTTTTTAAAGTTTAACATGCCGACAGTAGATAAACTGAAGGATATTGAAGCATGTAATTGTTATAGATCAGGAGCTTCTTCACCGGTTTGTTTTTAAACGAACCCTCCTTTAAAATATTACTCGCCACCCATAAAGCAAACCCAATGGAAGTAGGATATTCCCCGCAATATTGTTTGTATGTTGTAACCAGATTTTTACTAAACAAATTGTCAGTTAATTGGCTGTAATGCCCGTCTTCTCTGCTGTCACCGTTACTTCCCGTAATAACAAGATCAATACCGGAAACAGAAATATTATTCTCTGCTAAAAACTCTTTCACTAATACCGCAGTGTCCTGCGCTGGTTTATAATAAGTACTAAAAGCAGTTAGCTGAGCCAACGCATCATTTTGTTGAGCGCTTATTACAAAAAAGCAGATCCATCTCCGGCCATGGTTCCTTTTGTATTGCTATCAATAAGCGAAAGGCTTTCTCCTTCCGTTTTATATAAACCAAAGCGTTTTAGGATAGCATGGCTCTTATCAGTAATTTCATCAGCAGCTCCTATTAAAACATTTTTAGCTTCGCCTTCTTCAAGCAAAGAAACGGCATCTGTCAACGCAGCTTCAAAAGAAGATCCGCGATGTACATAAGTATTATTATAATTGTGGCATTTAAGCATCAAGGCTATTTGCGCGGCAACAGTATTGTGTGTTGATTGAATGAACGCCGTAGGCGATAATAGCGTTTCCTTAAACTCAACCATTCTTGTTAAAAATTGGTCGGTATCGGTTAAGCAACCATACGCCGTACCTGTAATAATAGCATCAGGCATTTGTACATCGGCTTGCGCTAATGCTTCGGAAGCCGCAGCCACGCCCATTTTTATGATGCGGCTCATCCTTCTAATGAGTTTTGCATCTACATATTTAGTGTAGTCGGGCTCTATGCAAGTAAGTTTATCACCATTATAATTTGCAGGCTCTTTCATCATCTCTTCAAATGATGCCTGCGGCGAAACAACGCTGGTCGACAATATATACACTGATTTTTCTTCCGGCATAATTGAAAAAATATGTGGCGAATTTAAAACAGTACTTCAATATATGTCTAAATATTTCAGTACAATTGAATGACATCGGCGGATCTCGCCAGACTGGGACGTTCGGACCAGATACGCTGGTTACATCGTTTATAAAGGATGCCATAAGCACCACAAAAAAAAGTGCGACGCAACAAAGATGCCACATGTTTACTGCCTGAACAATAAAAATATTCACGTAAGTTTGAAAGACATACAAAACGATTTCTTATGATTAAAACAAGAAAAATTACCCTTTCCGAACAGGAAATTCCTGAACAATGGTACAATATTGTTGCCGACATGCCCAACAAACCGTTACCGCCGTTACATCCTGGCACAAAGGAGCCCATTGGGCCGGAAGCACTGGCGCCGCTATTTCCGCAAGAACTTATCAAGCAAGAAGTGTCAACGGAAAAATGGATCACCATTCCGGATGAAGTGCGCAATATTTATAGTTTGTGGAGGCCAACGCCGGTGTATCGCGCATACGAATTAGAAAAAGTGCTGGACACTCCGGCAAAGATTTATTATAAATACGAAGGGGTAAGTCCGGCCGGATCACAAGCCAAACACGGCTGTGCCGCAGGCTTACTACAATATGAAAGAAGGCGTAAAGCGCATTACTACGGAAACCGGAGCCGGGCAATGGGGAAGCGCATTGAGCTTTGCCTGCAACCTTTTTGATATTGAGTGCGAAGTGTATATGGTTAAACTTTCGTTTGAGCATAAGCCGTATAGAAAAATTATGATGAATACCTGGGGAGCAAAAGTGATCCCTTCTCCCAGCAATCAAACTGAGGCTGGTAGAAAAATTTTGGCCCAGGACCCGAATAGTCCCGGTTCATTGGGTATTGCCATTTCGGAAGCGGTTGAAATGGCAGCGCAACGCGAAGACACCAAATATGCATTGGGTAGTGTGTTGAATCACGTTTTGCTACATCAAACCATCATCGGACTGGAAGCGATGAAGCAAATGGAAAAGGCCGGAGATATGCCAGATGTGATCATTGCTCCATTTGGTGGCGGATCAAATTTTGCAGGAATCACGTTTCCGTTTCTACGTCTGAATCTGGAAGAAGGAAAAAAATTCGCTGTATTGCCAGCGAGCCAACTTCTTGTCCTAAATTAACACGTGGTGTGTTCAGATATGATTTTGGAGATACTGTTGGCATGACGCCCTTATTGCCTATGTACACTTTAGGCCACAATTTTGTGCCGGCACCTATTCATGCAGGTGGTTTGCGATATCATGGGGCTGGCGCTATCGTTAGCCAGTTATTAAAAGATGGATTGATTGAAGCCAGCGCACACGATAATATAGAAGTTTTTGAAGCGGGAGTTAAGTTTGCAAAAGCAGAAGGCATTATACCTGCACCCGAAGCTACACACGGTATTGCAACAGCAATTAAAGAGGCTGAACGTTGTAAGCGAGAGGGTAAAAGCGAAACGATCTTATTCAACCTTTGCGGTCACGGCAATTTTGATATGAAAGCCTATCAGGATTATTTTGAAGGCAAAATTGTAAGACATGAGCTAACTGATGCAGAAATTCAAAACTCGCTAAAAGAGTTAGATACGCCGATTATTGCATAATATTTAGGGTCAGATTTTTTATTGATATGGCGGATTGAATAGATCCGCTATTTTTTTGTACCACTACGAAAACATTTGGAAAACTTAAGGATCAACCCTTACTAAATACCAGCGAACTACAATTACCGCCAAACCCAAAAGAATTGGACATAACATGTTTTATTTCCCACTGTTGCAATTCAGTAACCGGTGTGAAGGGCAATTCTTTCATTGGTGTTTCAAAACGAAGATTAGGAAATATCAGTCCCTTTTGAATGGCAAGATATGAGAACACCGCTTCTATTCCACCGCTGGCGCCCAAAGTATGGCCGGTAAAGGATTTGGTAGAGCTCATCGCCGGATAATTGTTCTCAAATAAAGTTTTAATAGCCGTTCCTTCCGCGATGTCATTATTGCTGGTACCAGTACCATGTAAGTTAATATAATCAATATCTGCAGGCTGCAAGCCACTTTTAGCCAACGCGCCTTTCATTGCCAACAACGAACCCGTTCCATCGGGTGAAGATGCTGTTTGGTGATACGCATCATTAGCATTGCTCCAACCATTAATAATGACCGCTGGTTGTTTATTCAATGTGGCCGCTACTTTTTCCGAAACCAATACAATATAACCAGCTCCTTCGCCTAAATTCAAACCACGTCGGTTTTCATCAAACGGTTGACAATACTGGCTATCCAAAATCATTAAAGTATTAAAGCCATTTAATGTAAATTTTGCCAGCGCATCAGTGCCGCCAGCTATTACAACATCCAATTTGTTTTGACGGATCAATCGCGCTCCTAAAAAATACTATTGGCAGAAGAAGAACAAGCCGTACTGACCGTGGTTACAAAATCTTTTATACCCAAAGCATCAGCCGTAACCTCTGTTACAGCTCCGCATTCGTGATGCACCACTTCATGCAAATGCCCGCTGGTATTATCTTTCAGGAAGTCTTCAAAAAAATTTTCTGTTTTATCCATGCCGCCAACTGAGTTAGCAGAGATAAACCCGGTGCGCCATTTTGTTATATCTAAATCCGAGTTTTGTATCGCTTCTTTTGCTGCAACGGTACTTAATAATGCGGTACGACTAATAGTTGATTTTAGGTTGGTTCTTTCCGCAAGCTGCTTATTAGTAAGCTTTACTTCGGCAACCGGAAGCTCCTCTTTGTGTAGAGAATCCAGTCGCTTCATCGCTTCCATTCCGGCTTTTCCAGACATAAGTGCAGCAAGATTCTCTTCCAGATTATTTCCAATGGATGAGATAATGCCAGCACCAGCTATGTAAACGGCCTCACCCCGACCCCTCTCCGGAGGGAGAGGGGAGAAGAACGCTCTAACTTTAACGGGTCGTTATCCATATTAATAACAAATACTTTCTAAAATTAATTAGCAGCTCCAGTTTGTTGTTCCAAAATATAATCAGCCATTGTTGCTACAGAGCGAAATATCGTTTGTCCTTCTTCAGCGTTCTTTAGCTTAATGTTATATTCCTGTTGCAGCAATACAATCAACTCTAAAGCATCAATCGAGTCCAGTCCCAAGCCTTCCACAAAAAGGGGGTCATCGTCCCTAATGTCTTCCGGCGTCTTCCCCGCCAGATTCAATTGTTTAATAATTTGCTGTTTTAACTGATATATTAATTCTTTCTTATCCATTCAAAAAAATCTTTTAATTATTATTTATTTACCAGGCAATAAATATATTCGGACGGTTTTGCGTCGCACTCTTCATCGTTCCGATTATATTTCATCATTTTGCTACGCCGTCTAAACTCGCCGCGGTAAAGTTAACGCCATTCTCTTTTCCTTTTTCTATTAAAAAAGCCGTGCGTTGTATTGCTCATCTTTCACATCAACCCAGCCACAAATGCAGCATTTTATGTTTTGATTTTGCATTAGATTATTTACATAAAAGTAAATCCATTGCGCATCAAATTTCTCGCTGATAAAAAATGCGTTCTCTCCTTTAAATCCATACCGGATGCTGATTTCACCAATTACAATATTGGGAAGCGTGTATACAAATAGTGATGGGCTGGGGAAGGTTTTCGAAGATTCATAATAGTTGATATCAGCTTCAATACTTCCACTGTTATTTGATAAAACAATACCCACTTCTTCGGGGAGATATTCCTCCTTTTTAAAATGCCTCAACAATACATGAGCAGCGGCAGTGCCCAGCTTGCACAATGCATCCATTTTAAAAAACTTAGGATAGTCGATGTTCAGGCGGTCGTAAAGAAACTGAAAAAAATCTTCGGTATGCTCTTCGGCTTCCAATAGAACTTTATCATTGTGAACTACTGTTCTATTAAGAACGCTGACGCTTTCTGTTATATATAATTCGGTATGCTGCACTACGCCTTTTCCGGATCTTTAAAGCCGTTATTAATGTATTGTATACTATCTCTTAGGTGAATAGTTTTTGCCAGTTTTTTTAATGCCGTATCATGATTTTTTACATAATCATTATCGGTATCCCACACATATCCGGCCAGAACAGAGCATATTTTTCTTTTGATTTCCAGGTCCTGATCATCGGCAAAGAAAATGGTGTCCAGCGTTCCTTCATACCAGGCCATTACGTAACTGCGGAATGTGTCTACGCCTTGCTGCATTATTTTCATATAATCATTATCCCAATCCACATCGGCTCCTTTCAATTTTTTCACTACCAGCTTACCGGCCATCTGGCTCGACACGGTAGCCAATGTAACGCCGGAAGAGAATACAGGGTCTAAAAATTCCGTAACATTTCCTGTTAATACAAAGCCATCTCCATAAAACTTGTCGGTTGTAGCCGACCAGGATTGGAGCACACGAGGCTCAAAAACATATTCGGCATCTCTCATGCGTTCCGCGATATATGGTTGAGAAGCAATAAGCGCACGCATAATTTCTTCCTGCGAGCCTGTAAACTGATCAAAAAAACCAGGATCTGCAACAAACCCTACAGAAGTAACTCCCGTTGAAAAAGGGATTACCCAAATCCAAACAGCTTTATCATGTACAATTATGGTAATGCGATCAGGTTCGTCATCCATCGAGCGCTTAGTATCTACAATATGTGTAAACACAGCTTTGCGCGGTGGAAGGTTTGATGGACGATCCATTCCAAATAGCTTAGGAATAACACGACCATAGCCACTACCATCGATAATAAAGCGGGCAAAAATCTCTCTCTTATTTCCGTCTTTATCTTCTACCGTCGTGGTAGATGTTCCGTCGGGATGAAAAACAATTCCTGTTACACCCGTTTCGTATTCTACTGGCACGCCCTGACTTTCTACAGTTTTTGCTAATGTATGATCGAAATCAGCACGAGGAACCTGCCAGGTCCAGCCCCAGCCATCAGTAAACTGATCATTGAAAAAATAGTTACATATTTTTCCATTCTTTTCAAACTTAGCTCCGTTTTTTTGCTGGTAGTTGCGTGCTTTTACTGCATCTAAAAACTTCGCCTCCTCCAACGCCTCCATGCAACGCGGCAGCAAGCTTTCTCCAATTGAAAAGCGAGGGAACAGTTGCTTTTCTACAATTTTCACTTTATAACCAGCTTGGTTTACAATGGACGCGGCTACCGTTCCAGCAGGTCCTGCTCCAATTACAAGTACGTCTGTTTTTTCGGGTTGCATTTCTCTAAACCTTGATTTATTTGATTAATATGATTTTGCGGAACTTTTGCATAATGAGATTAACAAGTTCTAGATTTTTTTGCTTTTTAACTTGTTGCATTTGCCTGTTCACTATTCGTTATTCACCATTCATAACTTTCTTTTCCTACACTTTAATAAAGTATGGCTCAAACCAATTCCGTCAATTTGCTCCGCAATATCAAAGCCGGCTTTGTCGATGCATTTTTTGAATACACGACTGTCATACATTTGGCTGTTTCCGTTTGCAATTGCAGTAAAATAAATCGACAATTGTTGAATACAGAAAGCCGACGTTTCAAAACGTTGGGTGTCCCAAAAGGCTTCCAATATCAACACAATTCCGTCATCATCGATAGAGCCCGCACATCTTTTAAGTATAGATACAATCTCATCTTCAGAAAAACAATCTAAAAACTGGCTCATCCAAATCGCGTCAAATCCCTTAGGGAAAGGTACAGTTTCATCCAGAATATTACATGGATAAAATGATACTTTATCGCTAAGGCCCAATTCGGCAATACGTTGTTTGGCCATTTCCGCCTGGCCGGGTAGGTCCATAATTGTTACATGGATATTTTCACCGTGCGTAGCAGAGGCAGAAGCCCATTTACCGGTATTACCCCCAATATCAAGTAAACTTTTAATATTCTCGGCATAAACCTGCTTTATAACTTCTGGAAAAGCAATATCAGAAAAAAGTGATCGTACTCAAACCAGCTTTTTTGAATATTTGAAGGCAATTGAGAAAGGCCTTCATAAACCGTATTCCAGTTTCCTAACTCACGTAAGCCCGCAGGCTTGCCTGTTTCGATGGCTTCATCCAAATGAAAAATACCTTTATAACAAACATCGTGAACAAAATTCATGTTTACTTTCGTAAGCGGATCGTGCAAAATGAAATATCCGGTTTTAGTAATAGCAAATTTTTCATCATCTGTATATTTTACCAGATGCAAACCTAATCCCGCTTCTAACAAAACACGTACACCGTATTCACTTAGTTTTACTTTTTCACAAATTTCCTGCAGCTCAATACCTGCCGACTTTGCCTCTTCAATAACTTCAAGTATACCTTTGTCTCTCAGCACTTTTGCCACCTGAAAAAGAATAGGGCCATGGGCTATAATCTGAGCCATGTGCTTGGCCTCAATAGCGGTTTTTTGTTCCTGTTTGTAAAAGTCGATCATGGGAAGTATATATATTTTTAATTTTTTCTTTTTTTAAATCCGATTGGGGGTCCTGTTTTTCCAGCCTTCTTCTTTTTGTCTTTTATCCGCCTGCTCATCTAACATATTTTCGATTGCCTCATAAATTTGTCCAAGCTGCGCATCGTGTATATCTATGCGCTGGTGCAGTTCCGATCTCACTTCTTCCAATTTTTGCATCACGCCTTTTTGGTCTATAACCATTTGTTTTAATGCGATAAAAGCCCGAACAATACTAATATTCATATCAATTGCCTTGTCCGATTTAAGCACCGCTGCCAGCATGGCTACGCCGTGTTCTGTAAAAGCAAACGGCATATATTTAACATGTTGGCCTCTTCCCGATTTGTTTATGGTCGCAATTTGCGTCCTTAAAGAATCATATTCTGCCTTTGTAAGCTCAAACATAAAATCTTCCGGAAAACGTCCAATATTTGCTTTTACTGCACGTTTTAAATATTTGGTTTCCGTTTCATACAATGCTGCCAAATCAAAATCCAACATTACGCGGAATCCGCGAAGTTCATAAATCTTGTTTTGTATCACCGTTACATTCATCTTAAACAGAAATTAGTGGTTTTTCATAATTATCGCTCTTGAGGACGCAAATTGCGTCCTCAAGAAAAGTTGATGCTCAATATCAGATTCATTTCTTTAAGGTGCAGTTTTAGCACCTTAAAGAAAATGAATTTTTGAGGTGCTAAAATTGCACCTCAAGTTTATGAACTTTTTCAAAAACTACTGCTGCATTACAACCACCAAAACCTGATGCCGTTTTAAGACAACAATTAAGGTGAGTGTGCTGCAAGGTACTGCAAACGTTCATTATTTCCGCAGTTCCAGGTGTTTCAAAACCCTTTGTAGGGATGATGATATTTTGTTGTAAAGAATGCATGCTGATAACGCTTTCTACTAACCCTGCAGCGCCAAGAGTGTGCCCATAATAGCCCTTCAAACTATTAACAGGAACTGATTGCAGGCCTGCGAGACGGATTGCCTTGCTTTCCATATCATCATTATAAAGTGTGGCTGTTCCGTGAAGCGATATAAAGTCTATTTGTTCTTTAGAAATACCAGCTTCCTCTATTGCTTGTTTTACGGCAATAAATAATTCATGCCCTGTTCTCGAAGGACCAGAAATATGATTGGCATCGTTACTAACCGCGCCGCCGGTCAATTGTATAACATCATTTCCAACCGGCTTATTCACAGAAAGTATTATGGTTGAAGCCGCTTCACCCAAATTAATTCCTTTTCTGTTTACATCAAATGGTTTGCAGAGTTCATCGGCAACGGCTTGAAAAGATTGAAATCCGGAAAGTATAAATCTTGTTATAATATCTGCGCCTGCAACAACAATGTGATCAAATAATCCGGCCTGTAACATTCTTTTTGCTGTTATTAAAGCTACTAACCCAGAAATACAGGCGTGTGAGATGATAACGGGTTGTGATTGAAACCCAAAATGTGCCGCTATTTTTTTTGCAGATGAAGAAAGGCCGATTTCTTGTTTTAGTGTATCTGAAACCTCATTATCCTCAAGCAAACTGATGTTTCCTTTGGTTGAAGAAATGATCAGTCCGGTTTTAGAATTTGCAGGGTTAATATTTGCCTGATTCAGCGCATCTTTTATAGAAATCGCCAGTAAGCTTTCAAACTTTGTGAAGGATGGAATAGTGTGTTGCTCCCAAAAAGTTTCCGGGAAAAGAGACCCATAAAACGCTTGGGGACTTCGGTTGCCCGGAGCATGTTGCTGCACATTGCTTGCGCCTTTTAACAGCTGAGAAAAGTTTTCGGCAGAAGTAAAACCTAATGCAGATACAATATTATCCGCCACTACAAAAACGGGATGGCTCATACAATTCCCTCCTTAATTTTTATAAAAGCAGATGCGCCAACGACTGCGTTGATTTTCTGCTGACATATGCACAGGTGCACAAGCGAGCGTGGCAAGGAAGATGATAGTAGTACTGCTGCCGGGTTCATAAAAATTTTATGATAACCCTTGCTGCTTTTTCCAATCGAGAAAAAAGCAGGGTTGTTTAACAATAAGGTTTGCGAGTCTTTATCTAAAAAAACCTGGGTAGTAGTTCCGGTAGCTACGAGGTTTCCATCGGATTTGTTATATAACTTGAAATGAAAAATAATTTTTGCTGCTTCGCAGGGATGATATGTCGATTCAACCACCACGGTGTCTCCAAACTTCAAGGATTTTTTATAATTACACTCTGCGTGCACAATAGGAACAACAACGTTCTCTTTAAAAAAATCGAGGTAGCCTATGCCGTACTGTTTTCCAAAGGCTTCCCTTCCATCCTCAAAATAACGGATATAATGCCCATGCCAGACAATGCCCAACGGGTCCGCTTCGTTAAAGCGGATCAAAACCTCAATTGTATGGCTTAGAGTTTTCATTCTTTTTTCTTAGTTGTTGTGGCGATTATTGGCCTTCCTTTTTTCCTGGGAAATCATATCCTATTGATTTGATTTCCACTCTTTGTATTTCGAATTAGCTACTTTATCTATTATCTTTTTAAATCCGGTAGCCCAATAATTCCTAAAGCTAAAGCCCATTCCTACTTCACCTTCTAAACGCTCTGTTAATAAAATTTTTTTTTTTTATATCAAATAAGGTTACCCAAAGAGATACTGCTTTTTTGTACTTACTCATGCCATCTACCACAAACAAAAGGCCGGTTCCGGATCTATTACCACCATCAAATGCCTTGACCAATGCCGTTACATCTTTTTCTGAAAGACGATTAAAATCTTCTGTGCTGGATGATATAAGCTCGTCAGGGTCAATTTTTGCATTGCGTTTATCAACAAAACTTAAATCACTTTGTAATTCAGATCTTCTAAAAGCGCCTGCTATATCATACTTTTTGGGCTCATTTAGCATTAAAGCATTGATGCCTGCAAACTGCCGGTCTACAATATCCTGAGGATTTGCGTTAGGATCCCCTATCAATTTTGCTTTAGTAAAATCAATACCATAATAAAAAATAGAAGCTTTTGTATCGTTTAAAACTTCCGACAGGGTTTGAGCTTTTAGGGCGACACTTAAAGCTAGCCCCATTAATAGGAGTGTTAGTCTGGATCGCATTTTTAACTTTTATAATTATTAAGAAATAAAGATTTTCATTTCGCAGGATACAATGTATTCCTCATTTATAGAAATTGCGCCTTCAATAATGGTTGCATTGAATATTTGGTTTTTAATAGTAACGGCTGTTGTAAGTAAATCGCCAGTTTTGGGAAGGTTGGTGATCTTTAAATTTTGAACAGCTCCAATAAACCCAACCGGTACCGGTTTTTGCTCCTGCTGGCAAATATAACCCATTCTTGCTGCTGCTGTTTGAGCAATATTCTCCACCAAAGCCGGTTCGCACAATTTGCCATCTTTCAAAAAAATATTATCGGCTCTTACAGTAAAAGTGGTGGTGGCCGCATTGTCGCTACAAGTTTCCAGCGTATCAATCATGACAAAGGGATCACGCTGCGGAATGTATGACAGTATGTTTTTTGAAATACTCAAAGAGGTTTATTATGGCGTTAAAAGTAAGGAAACTTAAGGATTTTATTGAGTTCAGATTATTTCCAGAAGTCGTAATAATTATACCACTGCGAAGGATAGGTTTTTATTTTATCCGTCATTGCTTCTGCAAAGTTTTGTAATACATATTCGGGTGTTGCGTTGCCTGTTTCTTTATATGTAACTCCATGTGTAGCAAAGAAATGATAATGAAAAAGAGATTCTTTCATAGCAAAAACAAATGAAACAGGTACAGACAGCTTTGTAGCAAGAGCAAAGGGCCCTTGAGGAAATTTTGCCTCCTTGCCTAAAAAGTCAATATCAATTGTTTTATTTCCCGGTAAGAACCTGTCTGCGTGCATACATACCAGCTCATTATTATTCAACGCTTCCATTATTTCATAAATATGAGATAGATTATCCCTTATTACTATAATATTCGCATTTCGCTGGCCCGTGGTATTTTCCAGATATTGTTTTAGTTGTTGATGTTCTCCATCAAACATTACAATATTTATTTTGGTATTGAGCCGCTTCAATAAATGTCCGGCAATCTCCCAGTTACCGATATGTGCACTCAATAAAAGTCCGCCTTTCCCTTTTTCACCATTTCATGAAGGTGTTGTTCCCCATCGAAATTAAAGGTGAATTTGTTTTTAATGCCAGACATCATAACAATTCTGTCGATTATAGCCTGGCCAAACCAATAATAATTGCTATAGAGTTTTATTAAAGAATTGGGAAAAGAAAGCCGCAATCTTTTTCTGAAATAATACCATACCGTCTGCGACGACTTCCAGCTGAACAAATAATACCAGGCGGCCACAAAAACAAGCAGAATATATGCAGGCATTACACCAAATGTTTTCAGTATGGTGATAAAAATTCCATAGCCGCTTTTATTTCCCTTGGATTTACCTTCCCAGTCTGCCATTAATAATTGATTTGAACCTGTAAAGTTATGTCGAGCTTTAGATATTTAAGATTACCTATGCAAATAGCTCATTATTTTTGAAGTAATATTTAACTTTTATAATGGAAGAGGTTTTACATCAGGTTATTTTAGATAATACGGTTCAAAGCTATTTGATCGTTGGGGTTATTATCTTTTTCGGTTTTTTATTTAAAAGATTCATTGCTCATTATGTTGCTTCGTTCTTTGCCTTCTTACTAAAAAAGCGGTATAAAACACTTGACCCACACACATTTAAATATCTTATCGCAAAACCTTTAGGACTTTTTATTGCAGTATTGATAACGGTTATAACACTTGACCGGCTCAATTTCCCCAACTTGCTGGATATAAAAATTTATAAAATAAGCTTAAAAGAGTTGCTGCGGATGGCCGCTTCTGCATTAATTATTATAACTTTTTTCAGGTTTCTTATAAAGTCGATGGACTTTGTGGTGCTATTAATAAAAGAGCGCTATATGCGAAGCGGAGATCCTGGTAATCATCAGTTGGTTTTTTTCTTTAAGGATTTTATTAAAGTAATCATTGGTGTAATTGGCGCACTGCTTGTTTTAAAATACACCTTCAACTATGATATTAAAGGGCTTGTAACAGGCCTTAGCATTGTTGGTGCCGCCATAGCATTGGCTTTAAAAGAAAGTCTTGAAAACCTGATCGCTTCTTTTATTATCTTTTTTGATAAGCCATTTGAAACCGGAGATGCTGTTAAAGTAAATAATTTCAGCGGCGTGGTAGAAAGAATCGGATTACGCAGCACGCGTATCAGGACAGATGCTAAAACATATATCACTGTTCCTAACAAACAAATGGTGGATAGCGTGCTTGATAACTTAAGTAACAGAACGCAACGTAGAGGTGATATTAGATTAGAAATAGGTGTAGATACTGCGCCAGCAAAAGTGGATGAATTATTAGCGGGTATTAAAACCATTCTTACCAACCCTGAAATTCAGAACTACAATCTTTATCTTACTGAAATAACTGCGAATGCACTGATCGTTGCAGGAGATTATTACACCGAGCCAAAAGATATTACTAAGTTCAATCTTATTAAACAAAGCATCAACCTGGAAATATTACTATTAATGGAAAACCTAGAAATTGCGGCATCGGGAAAATCTACAAGTGTCACGATCGTTAAACCGGCTGATTAATTACTTTTATCAAGAATAGAAGTCAGCTCTTCATCAAACCGTCCTGAAGTCCCATATTCTACAACGCGCCCGATTTCTTTGCCATTCTTAAGAATGATAATGGTGGGAACATGTTTTACGTTAAAGTTGGCTGCAAAATGCGCCGCATCATTTTTTGTTCTGTCAAGTGCGAATAAAGTTATCCGGGATTTCTCTGTGCCCGCCTGGTTAGCTATCTTATAAAATCGGGGAATTACGTAATGTGAATCGGGGCACCATGTGCCGAAAAAAACCATATACGATACGCTATCTTTTTTGCTATTAAAACTTCTAACAACTGCATCAGATGGCTTATACACCTGCTCGTTTTCAATAAACCACTTGAACGATGAAGTGTCGGCCTTTAACAAACTATCTGTTACAAAACCTTTAAGCATTTTTCTGCCGGTCCTGTCTTTGGTAGTTTCGAAATTCTGTGCATTTGCGCCATTGTAAAGCAGCATAAAAATCAGGATCGGGAACAAGTACTTCATTCGTAATTTGATCATTTATTTTATTAAACGTAAAGGGTGCTGGTATTGTTTGCCATTGCAATACAAATGATGCAGTATGCGTATTATTTATGAAAGGGCCGTGGCTTAATCATTTATTAAAGAGTGGCTTTCAGTTCTAAAAAGAACGATTTTATTTTTTCTAATGACTGTACCGCTGCAAATTTTTCTTCGGCCTTTTTATTATTCTTTAAATATTCTCGCGCACCTTCTATTGTAAATTTACGCCTTCTCAACAAGTCGTAAATAAGGTAAAGATTTTTTACGTCTACCGGCCTGAAAAAACGATCTCCTTTTCCATTTTTCTTCGGTTTCAAAATATCAAACTCACTTTCCCAATAACGGATCAGTGAATGATTTTCCCTGAACATAGTTGTTACTTCGCCCATGCTGTAATATTGACGGGAAAATAATACTTCATCATCAGGCATTTCGATCATGCCTGCTGCGATAGTGTGCTCTTTTACAGATTTACGGCCTCGGGGTTTCTTCTTTCCGGTATCTTCTCGTCAGCAACCTGTTCCGATCCTGAAGAAATTTCATCTTTTTGCGCTGCGATTAATTCAACTGAATTTTCCGCTTGATCAGATGTATTTGCAGAAATGTATTCATCATCAGACGCTACAACTGCTTGCATATCGGTGGCGAGCACTTCTTCAGATTCATTTATATTGTCAGAAACTTCATCAACAGCCGGTTTAGATACAGGCGTATCAACGCTCTGGATATCTGTTATATCCGTTTCATCTTCTGCTTCTATTTGCGCCGGCGGGCGCAATACATGTTTTCTTGGTTTAGGTTGCGGCTCAACCTTTTCAACGTCATCGAAAAAGAAAACGCAGCTTGCGACTGTGGATTTGTTTTCGCCATAGATACAAATCTACCAATATTAAAATAATTTCTATTTACAAGAAAATGTTAATGAGGTATTTTTCCGATTCTGGGAAAATACCAGCAGATCCTTCTATTCAACTTGGCCTACACGTTGTTATTTCTAAACTTTATAATAACGTTAATCAGGCCAGAAATATTACACTTCAGTGGTTACATGATATCTAAAGATCATTTTTTTTGTTTGGATATAATTGTCCAAATGTTTTGAAAGTCAATACAGACAAGCATTACAAGAAATTTCCTTGCCTTGAAGGACAGAGAAACATGCTTAACTTGGTTTCAGATCGGCAGATTTATGGTGTACATTTGTGTAACAATAACACAAAGAGGTTATTAAAGTGAAGAAAGATACTGAGGAACATGACACAAAATAGATTTTTAAGTTTTTTCATATGGCAAGCAATCGTTAGAGGTCAGTCCGTTTCTACGGAAGGACCTTTTTATTTTAGTTCTATGAAAAAATAAAGTGCATAAAAAATCCGGGAAGAAACCCGGATCAAAATTTTACGTTAACACACGGCGTAGCAATCGTTAGAGGCAATCAATTAGAGGTCACTTTTTTAACACCAACTACGTTTTAGGAGATGTTTAACTTTATACTTTATTATGGCTTCGTATAAAGGTTCGCTAAGGTATAATTATTTTTATTAACGATTAACTTTTTTTAAACTTTTTTAATTTTACTTGAAAAAAGTGCAAAAAATACTTGTTTTAAATCAATAATAAGAAGTGGAGTATATCCATTGGGCGTGCTACAACAATTTTCGTGAAACACAGCACAGACAAGCATTTGGCAAAAATTAATGCATGTTTGAGGTGAAAAAATTAACATTAAGTTATTACTCAATTATTTGTGGAGCATTTATCTTTGCACTCAGAAACGAAAGTTTCAAAAGAAATTAGATTATAAGTTTTTTCATATGGCAAGCAATCGTTAGAGGTCAATCCGTTTCTACGGAAGGACCTTTTTATTTTTGCGCCCATTTGTAAATGGTAGAAATATAGACTAGCTATACTTGTAGCGCTTTTTCATCGTTGGGCATACGGTTAAAAATTAAATTAAAGTGAACAAAATCAGCAATTTGCATCTCTATTTATAGGTTGAGAAGGACATTAATGATCATAAATTGGTTTTATAATTGTAAAAATAGCAATTAATTTTGTGTAACAATAACACAAAGGGGTTATTTTAAATGTGAAGAGAGAGAAAAAGAGGCGTAAGATACAAAACAGGTTTTTAAGTTTTTTTCATATGGCAAGCAATCGTTAGAGGTCAGTCCGTTTCTACGGAAGGACCTTTTTTATTTTAGGCCGGTTTACAAAAAAGTTGCGATGAACGCAACTTACTATTGAATTCCTTTAAGTAACCGAAACGAGCTTGGCCATTAACCCGCATTAATTATTGACACGCCAAAAACGCCGAAAACACCAATATATTTTTCTTTATTAGCTGCAGCTATTATTTTGCCTTCAACAGAAGCAGGATTGAAATACGTTACAGTTGCGTTGGAGTAAATGAGCCTGCTTTCGTATTCAATTAGTGGAGCAGATTGCACTTTACCCATGTCGGGTTTTACAAATTGGTGAAAGTCCGCTTCTTTAGGATTGGTGAAAAATGCAATAAGAATGACTGCAATTATTAGCAATGATATGAGCCGACGAAATTTCATAAATATTTTTCAATTTAAAACTGTTCCGTTTATATAGGATGATCTATAATCGGGACGATAAAACGAGCGTGGCAAAATCGATGCTACATATTCTGCTGCCGGTTCAATAATAAAGAGAACGAATTAACTAAACAAATACTCTACATCTTCTTTGCTAAGCGACTTCACAAAGCCCGATTCATCAGAAATAAGATCCTTGGCCAATGCTTTTTTCTTTTCCTGTAGTTTAAGAATTTTGTCTTCGATCGTGTCTTTGCAAATCATGCGGTATGCAAATATGTTCTTTGTTTGCCCGATACGGTGCGTACGGTCTATTGCCTGCTGCTCTACGGCCGGATTCCACCAAGGATCAACGATGTACACATAATCTGCCGCAGTAAGATTTAAACCCACACCACCGGCTTTTAATGAAATCAGAAAGACCCGCACTTCATCATTATTCTGAAAATTCTGAATAGCTTTTTCTCTGTCGGGAGCAGAAGTGCTGCCATCAAAATATTCGTATTTAACGCCGAGTTCTTCAAGCTTTTGACGAATCAATCCTAACATGCCCAGGAACTGTGAAAACACTAAGGCTTTATGGTCGCTCATGTCTTCGGTGATTTCTCTTGCCAACTCTTCAATTTTGATGGAATGGTTTTCAAAAACATCTTCCTCGTTTAAAATGGCTGGAGAATCGCATATCTGGCGCAACTTCATCAAACCCTGAAGAATGGTTAACTGAGATTTGCCGATGCCCTGGTTGTCAATTGTTCCCAAGATTTTATCCCGGTAATCATTTCTATACGCGTCATAAATACGACGTTGTTCATCGCCCATTTCGCACCACAAGATCATTTCCTGCTTTTCAGGTAAATCTTTCGCAACTTGTTCTTTAGTACGACGTAAAATGAACGGATATAATATTTTTCTTAAATGCGCTTTTCGTTCCTGTTCGCCCAGTTTATCAATAGGTATGGCAAACTCCTGCCGGAAAAACTCAATGCTGCCCAGCATGCCGGGGTTAAGAAAATTCATTTGCGCATAAATATCAAATGTGTTGTTTTGTAATGGTGTACCGCTCATACACAAGCGGTGCTTGGCATTGAGCAATGATGCCGCCCGTGTAACCTTGCTTGATGGATTTTTTATGGCCTGGCTTTCATCAAGTACAAGGTAGTCAAACTTCACATTAAGGAAAAGCTTGATGTCGCTTCTTAAAGTTCCATAAGTGGTAATAGTAATATCATGCTTGAGAATTTCTTCATAACTCCTCGTTCTTGTGCTGCCATGATGTATGCTGTATGTTATATCCGGAGTAAATTTTTTGATCTCATTTTCCCAGTTATAAATAAGCGTGGTTGGACAAACCACCAATGCCTTCATTTCGGAATTGGTGTTTTTATAATGCTGTAAGAATGATAAGGCCTGGATTGTTTTACCTAAACCCATATCATCGGCCAGTATTCCACCCCAGTTGATATTTTGCAGATAGTTCAGCCATTGAAAACCAGCCACCTGGTAAGGGCGAAGAATAGGTTGTAAATGTTCGGGAGCGGGAACTTCATAAATTTCTTCAAAGTCTTTTAACCTGCTGTATTTTTCTTCCAGCTCAAATTGCAATTCTTCTTCATTCTTTAATTCGAACAATTCGTCGATAACGCTTTTATGGTATTGCGAAAGTTTCAGTTTATTGTTGCTTCCTTCTCCTACTCTGAAAAGCAATGCATATTTCTTCAGCCATTCATCGGGCAAAATACCCAACGTACCGTCGTTCAATTGTACATATTGTTGCTTAGCTGCAAGCGCGCGCTTCACTTCGCTTATGGATACTTTTTGCTCGCCAAACATAATATCCACTTTGGCATCAAACCAATCAGTATTACTGCTAATGAAGATTTTTGTTTGAGGCTTGGCTGTATTAAAACGGAAATTGCGCAGCGCTTCATGCCCGAAAACAGGAACCTGCATATCCTTCATCGCATCCACAAATAAAAAGAACCAATTTTCTTTCAAAATTTCGGCACCTTTTAATGCCAAGGTTCCTTCTTCTTCATTTGTGATAAAGTTCGAATGAAGATTGCGAAGCCTTTGTATAAATATGTCTTCTTTTTCTTTATTGCGATGAATAGCTAATACTTTTCCGCCTTCGGGAATGAGCATTATATGTTTCCCTGTAGCACTTGTTTCGTAGCCTTTATAAGAAAAGACGGGGCGGAATACCAGATAGTCTCCACGCTCAGAAAGGAATAGCTTTACTTCAGGCTCTGCACCTTTTATAGTTTGCAAAAGCGACGGATCGAAATCGGTTTTATAATCTTTTGATAAAGGAAGAATAAAGTCATGCAACTGTAATGGCCACTCTTCGGGAGAAATGGTTATTTTACCAGTATCCGCAAACTGCTGCACCAAAGCAACCGTATCTGCATCCGGCATGGCAAACAATTGATGATTGTAGAGGTATATCAATGATGTTGATGCCTCATTTTCCTCAATACCATGTACCATTCCTCGTGTACGCACAAGGCATTCACATATAAAATTTTCCTTTTCTTTATCAATATAAAATTCAATTGAAACTGGTGTATCAATGGCATCAACACTTTGCAGATTTTGCGTAATAAATTTTTTACCAGCGGGAAGTATAAAGGCTAATGGATTCTCTCCCGCATCAGCCAAAAGTTTTTTCAAACGCGGCAATAAATATTCTGTTGCTAACTTTTTCTCGTCCGTATTAAATTCGGCTGAAAAGGTAGGCTCTTCAAGCATTTCAGCAAACGGCGTATTCCGTATGATGTACTTTTTAAGCTCGAATCCTGCAACTTCCTTACATTATTAAGTAAGGATACATCACTCGGATCATAATTACTTGTGTCAATATATTTTGTGATATCGAGCATTTCTACCTTGCCTGTAAAAGCATTATGCTCTTCGTTAGCCTCTCCAATAATGGTGTCTATTGAAAAATGTGGGAATGATTTTTTATTGAAGTTGAAAACAAAACCCAGTCTGGTTGAAGGTTTCAGTACTGTTTCAACGGTTTCGTCATCTTCTTCTGTTGCCACAGCTTCTCTTTTTGCTGAACATCTGCAGGCCTGGGCATCATCGCACCAGGCGTGTTTACCCGTTTGATACTCGAATCTAAAACGCGTAGAAATGGTTTCCCATCTTTAAATACAAATTCAAACTTTCCTTTTAAATTATCTGCAAGTGAATAGCCATATGCCTCAAGCAGTTTATTTTTTTCAACATCTCTATTTCGTATGGTATCAAAATACTCCGCTCCATGTTGCCTGATAAGTTGCATAAACACGATCACCTTTGGCAAACACAAAGGGTATTCTGTATCTTCATAATCGCAACTTGTATCAAAGCTTCTTTCAGCATTTTTTCTAATTACAACGGTGTAATCTTTTTCGTTTACAGTCAGTGTAGCCTTAACTGTTTCATCTTTTGCAGAAACGATCTTGGCTTTTTTCTTCTGCAAAAACTTTTCTGCGTCATTAAAGCTTTCGGTGCTGCAAAGTGAGCGCAACGACCGCAGATCAAGGTTACGTGGCTTTACTACCGTATGACGCTGATCGTAATACACTTCCTCATCCCCCAATTGGCCTTTATCCAATAACTCCTGCAACTGAAATAAAGAAGCTACTTCATGTTTACAAATTTCGCCCAGGTTGTAGGGACAGGTACAGCGTAACGCTATGTGCTTAGGATCGCTGTATTTTTGAATATAAACTTTATAAAAGCTACTGTACGTATCATCTTTTACCCGAAACACAATATTTCCGGTGAGCTTGTCAAATTCTATCAATTCCACAAAGCCAAGTGCATGCGTTTTTTTTCCGCGTCTGATAACTTCGTCTGTTCCGTTTGTATAAACGTGTTTTAAAATGTGTGGTAATGCCAAAAGAAAATTTTTTTATTTAACCATCGCCTTTACTACTATCATCAATATTGCGTCGCACCCTTCAACAATAGAATATATATGAGCGATCAGAAACTAAGTTTTCGAAAAGGACAATCGGCAAAAATAAAAGAAAGATTTCCGCTTTTCCGAATGTTTTGATGAATATTTTATTTCCGCAAAAACGTAAAAAGAAAATGGTACCTTTGTCGGTTTTTTTTCAAAAGGATCGTTATCCTTTTACCAGTTTTTCGTCTTTATACAAGGGCAGCACATCGGCTACATCTTCGGTAAGGCAAAATTCGATATCATCGATATATCCAAACCTGTTTACCAGCCGATGGTAGTGCGTAAGATTTTCTGCAAACTGCGGCAGGTTTTCTTTATGTTGTGTGTATATATTTTCAGCCATAAAAGAACTATCGCAGTGAATTGTAAAATGCTCTTTAACCCTGTGTATAACAGCGCCCGCAAATAAAGTGTCTTCTATATTAAACCGATCTTTCCATCCGGCGCATGCCAGGATCACATTTTTATTTTGTTTGGTGAGATAGTTACATACAGAAGTAAGATTAGGAAAAGAACCGGTAACAATATCATCCGCGCCGTTGACCAACGCCATGTGTAGTAGCCTGGTTCCGTTTGTTGTAGTTAATACCAGTATCTTATCTTCAATAAAATCTTTGGTGTATTCCAGCGGCGAATTGCCGTGGCTTAAACCATCGGCCAGTTTACCATCGCGCTCACCAGCGGCTATACCGCCAACCTCAGCACTAATTTCAACAGCTTTCGGAACAGCATCAACGGGTATAATATATTTTGCGCCATTGTAAAGTGCTGATGCAATTGTAGATGTAGCGCGAAAAACATCAATAACAACAACAACGGTATCTTTTACATCATACAAATGCAAAAGCGCAGGAGACAAAGATGTGTAGAGTATAGGTTTTTGAGACATTGTTTAAATAGCTGGCAGATGAAAGATGACAGTTGACAGAACTGTGCGAACAAAGTACGGTCGCTACAACACGTAATTCCTAATTCGCAATTTGTAATTACGATTTTACACAAACGGCATTTTTACTATTGTTGCAGCCAATTGTTTATCGCGCACTTTGATGAAAATATTAGATCCGATTGCGGCATTCTCTTTTTCACATAACCCAGGCCAATTGCCTTACCCAATGTGGGTGATTGTGTACCAGATGTTACTATCCCAATATTATTACCCTCAGCATCTACAATTTCGTAGCCGTGTCTTGGAATGCCTTTATCCGCCAATTCAAATCCCACAAGCCTTCGTGGCACACCTTCCGTCTTTTGTTGCTGCAATATTTCTTTCGCCGTAAAATCTTTAGTGAATTTTGTAACCCAGCCCAAACCCGCTTCTAAAGGTGTGGTTGTATCGTCCAAATCGTTCCCATAAAGACAGTACCCCATTTCTAACCTAAGCGTATCGCGAGCCGCAAGGCCTATTGGCTTTAATCCTTTCGGTGTACCTTCTTTAAAAATAGCGGTCCATATTTTATCCGCCGCGCCATCTTTGTCTTCAAAATAAATTTCAACTCCCCCGCTCCGGTGTAACCTGTGGCACTTATCAGCACATTATCAACACCAGCAAATGTTCCTTTTGCAAATGTGTAATATTTAAGATTCAATAGATCAATATCAGTAAGCGTTTGCAAAATAGCTGTAGCCTGGGGGCCCTGAATCGCCAGCAGCGCCGTTTTATCAGATATATTGTGCATTTCCACAGCCTCCCCGTCCCCTCCAAAGGAAGGGTGTTGTGTTGATAAATCCAATTCCAGTCTTTATCAATATTCGCCGCATTCACAACCAGCATATAGGTTTTCTGCTCTTCGATACAATATACAAGTAAATCATCTATAATACCGCCCTGCTCATTCGTCAATACACTGTATTGCGCCTGTCCATTCTTTAATTTTGACGCATCGTTGGTTGTTACTTTTTGTATTAATGCTAAAGCGTTTCCTCCTTTTAAAATAAATTCACCCATGTGGCTTACGTCAAAAACACCAGCACTTTTGCGAACAGTATTATGTTCTTCGTTAATACTGCTGTAGCTAATCGGCATATTATACCCTGCAAATTCGGCTATCTTTGCACCAAGGGCGATATGTTTTTCTGTAAAAGGAGTTTGCTTCATATATCATTTTTTTGCGCGCCAAACGTACGCAAAATTTTGCATCCGGATTTTTAAAGTACAGAATGAAAAATTATGTCTTGAATTTTGTGGTTTCTGATTTATCTTTTCTCAATGAAACGAAGCATGGTGAACTTCTCTTAACAGGAAATGTACAGGCGAAGTTTCATAAGACCAAAAAGAATCGCAGCGAAGCTGCAAATAAAAAGATATGCGGATGAAACCTGTATTGATCTATTCCCTTATTCTAATTTCCTTTACATTGGACCTTAACGCTCAAATAAAAAATAATACCTGGCTGGAAGATTTTTTAAAAGACGGACATCACCGTTGCTAACCAAAGTATTGTCGCAGCCCGATTCTTTCAGGTATCAAATCATTTACACTAAAATTGACCGGGATAAAAACAACAAACCAAAGTTTACGAATTACTTCCTTAATGTTGATAAAGAAAAGTATTTCTATCCCGCTTCGATGGTGAAATTGCCAACAGCGCTCGCAGCGCTTGAAAAAATTAATTCGTTAAGCGATAAGGGTATTGATAAATATTCTGTCATGCTTACCGATAGTAGTCATCGTAGCCAAACATCCGTTAATGAGGATTCTACATCGCAAAATGGTTCACCGTCAATCAATCATTATTTAAAAAAATATTCGTAGTAAGCGATAATGACGCTTATAACAGGTTGTATGAATTTTGTGGCCAGCAATATCTTAATGAAACGCTTTGGAAAAAGGGCTATAAGAATATGCGCATCACGCGCCGTTTTGTAAAAATGAATGCTGAAGAGAACCGTTATACTAACGCCATTCGATTTTTTGACGAAGGCCATCTCACCTATAAGCAACCTCCTGCCGTTAATAAAACGCCTTTCGATTTCAGTAAAAAAATTTTAATGGGTCATGCTCATTTAAATAGTGATGACACACTTGTAAATGAACCTTACGATTTTACGGCACATAATAAAGCAACTTTGGAAGATCTGCAATTAATGATGCAATCAGTCTTGTTTCCACAATCAATAGCGGCTGAAAGAAGGTTTAATCTTACCAAAGACGATTATCAAAACCTTTATCAATATATGTCAGAAAAGCCGTCTGAAAGTTTTTTTCCGAAATATGATACGTCAGAATTTTTTGATAGTTATACAAAATTTTTCTTTTTCAAAGATGGAAAACAAAAAATTCCGGAATATATACGAAGCTTTAATAAAACAGGTTGGAGCCATGGCTTTTTGACAGATGTTTGTTATATCGTGGATTTCAAAAACAATATTGAATTTATGCTTAGCGGAAGTATTTATGTAAATAGCGATGGTATACTAAATGATAATAAATATGAATATGAGGAAATAGGTTACCCTTTCTTTAGAGAAGTGGGCGAAAAAATTTATGATTACGAATTAGAGAGAAAGCGAGTTAATAAGCCGGATTTAAGTCAATGGAAGTTAAAGTATGATTGATTCTAAATCGTTTCCTAAACGGAAGGATTTTAAACTTTCTTTTGATTTATTTGTAAATTGATCTGCATCATTTTTGATTGTTTTCAACTTCTTAGTTTTTGACTTATTTTTGCCACATGAAATTTGAAAAAATTCATAATAAGGGACAAGCAAGGCTTTTTAAGAATGATTACCTGGAAATGCTTACAAAAACCCATCCGTTGGTTATTTGGGGCATTTACATTCCTATCATATCCTATTTATTGTATTACAGCGCTACTACATTGAACTTTTCGGTGGCCTATGTATTCCTGATATTTTTTGCGGGATATTTTTTGGTCTTTCTTCGAGTATATCGCCCACCGGTTTGTTTTTCATTGGGTAAGCGAAAACCCAACGGCAAAAAAATATCGTATGTAATGCATGGAAATCACCATCATTTCCCGCGCGACAGGCAGCGGCTTTTTATGCCACCCGTACCAAGCATTATTATCGCTTCGGTTTTATTTAGCTTATTCTATCTTTTACTGGGTCGCCATGCATTCATGTTTTTCCCGGGATTTATGCTGGGTTACTTAATGTACGGAACAATGCACTATGCCATACACGCCTGGAATCCTCCGTTTAAATGGATGAAGGGTTTATGGCGCAACCACCATTTACATCATTATAAAGATGAACATAAAGGCTTTGGCGTAAGCAGCACTATTTGGGATCATGTCTTCGGAACCATGTTCGATTTGAAAAGAGAAAAAGAGGATAAAGAGAAAGTGCAGGAGCTGATGTTTGGAAAGAAATAAACAGAAATATTTATTAGGTCATCAATAAATATGTGGCATCGGTATTGCCACGCTCGCTTGTACAGCAGAATATATATCAACCTACATATTCTTCGTAAATACCTGGTCAGACCGAGACGGTCAGACCAGGTATTTAAAACTTCTCCACCACACCCAACCCAAACAATGCAAAATCATATTTAACCGGATCATTGGCGTCCAACTGTTTTAAATGCTGTGTAAGTTCAACTGCTGCCGTCCAATCGCTATTGGGTCTTTGCAATAAACCAAAATGTTTTGCGACCCGTGCCACATGCACATCTAAAGGACAAACCAGTTGTGCTGGTTTTATTTTTTTCCATAATCCAAAATCCACGCCTTTTTCATTGCTGCGCACCATCCAGCGCAAAAACATATTCAGCCTTTTACAAGCCGATTTTTTATACGGTGTTGCAATATGCTTTCTTGTTCGGCGCGGATAATCAGGGAAAACAGTTTCATCAAAAAATAAATTATAAAAGCCAATAAGCGCCTGTTCAATATTTTCACTTTTGGCATTCAGGTGCTTTGAAAATGCCGTCTCCAGCGAGTTTCCGCTTGGCTGTTTATAATGATATTGCAAAAAATTGAAGAAGTGATACAGATCGGTAGCGTTGAATGTCCGATGCACAAAACTCATGAAAGGTTTCAGGTCAGCTTCTTCAAAATTCAAAATAAAATCATGCGGCGCATTATCCATCAACATCAACAATCGGTTGCAGGAGTTGATGATGCTTTTTCGGTTTCCCCAGGCTAAAATAGCAGCAAAGAATCCTGCAATTTCTATATCCTGCTTTTTTGTAAACCGGTGCGGAATGCAAATCGGGTCGTCTTTTATAAAGTTCGGTTGTTCGTATTGAGCCGCTTTTTTGTCTAAAAACTCCTTTAAATTATGCTCCATGCTGCTGTGCCAATGCGTCAAACTCTTCGGCCTTTACAAAGGCATAAGTTTTTTTGTTGATGTGATAATATTTAATCCAGCCGTTTGTTACCAGCGCAGTAAGGTCGGTTCTTGCGGTTTCTTTCGATACACCATAAACAGAACGCAGTTCGCGAATCGTCACCACTTTTGAACCGTCCTCTTTCAACCATTGCAACACAGCCGTTTGTCGTTCGTTATAACCTGGTATTCTATTAGCTGTTTTTTCAACCTTTTCTTTGGATATCCGCAACACAAAATCTCTCAAAGATTTATACGCCATGCTTACCGATTGAACATAGAACTGAATAAAATAGCCCATGTTATTTTCATCAGTTTGAGATTGTACAATCGCTTTATGATATTGCGGTTTGAATTTAGAAATGACATTTGAAATGGAAACAAACTCAGCCACCCAATAATCCTTTTTCAAAAGATACATCTGCGCCAGCAACCTTGCGATACGCCCATTTGCATCTTTAAATGGACGAATGGTAACGACCAGATAATGGATGATCGCGGCTTTTACTAATGGATGAATAAAAAAAGGTTCCGAATCATTATTATATAAATCGAAAACCAGGTTTATCAACTGCGCCACATCTTTCGCATCCGTCAGTTTATATCCGGAAGTGTTATCAATCGAAGAAGTATCAACTTTGTTATTAGTACGGTAATTACCAACACCCTTTAGCTTGATGGTATCTTTTGTAAATGTTTGATGCAGCTGCAACAGCAATTGCTCCGTCAGCGGTTCCGCTGTTTTGGAATAACCGAGCTGCAATGTTTTGTAAATATTAATGCAGATCTGTTCGTTTACATTTTGCGGCGTACGTTTCTTCAGCAACATTTCCTTTGCTGCTTTTTTAGTAACAGTGGCTCCGGCCAACTGTGCGGATGTGATGCTTTCATCGAGCAAAGCATTGGTTTTATGCCTGTGCGTATGCTTACTTTCGAGCAATGCATTCAGGTTTCGCCCGCCAGCTAGCCCAAGATCTAATTGGTGCAATTGAGCTTCAAGTGTATTGCTAATCCACCATTTTAGATCGATACCTTTGTGGCTTAATCTTCGGCTAAAACCCTGTTCTCTTTCGGTAACGGCCAGCTTCCAAATATCATCGCGACTGCCATCAACGTGCAACTGCATATCCTTAAACTTTTCCCGATGAACGTAATTGTTATTGAGATTATTTATTAACTTTCTTAACGGATCTTCATTAATTGTTTTGGTAACCTTTTCTTCCATTTTATAATAAAAATTGGCAAATAACAGCGAATTTAGGTAATTTAATACGAACTTTATGCTTTGATTATTTTAAGAAAATTAGGAAAAGGAACTGGACAATATTGAAAACAGAAAGGATTATAACTGCGCCAACGAGCGAATGATGGAGCTTTTTGACTCGCCGCAAAACACTCCTGAAAATGATGAGTTAGAAATTGTTTATTTTACTTATTAAAGATTATGATGACCGTCATTATGTTTTGCCAACAATGATTTTTCCCGCAGATGCCCGCTGATTTTTTACGCTGATTTTTGCAGACGATTCGTTTGCGGCGATCAGCGAGAAATGATTATGTTATAATTCAAATTAAAAGCTTAAACAACTTCGATACAAATCTCTTCGATTTAAAATTACCCAATCGCCTGCCTCAAATCTTCAATCAAATCTTCGGCATCTTCAATTCCTATACTCAATCTCATTAAAGAATCGCTTAACCCATTTTTTATTCTTTCTTCGCGGGGAACGGAAGCGTGTGTCATTGTTGCCGGATGGTTGATTAAAGATTCTACACCTCCTAAGCTTTCTGCAAGTGCAATAATTTTGGTTCCTTTTAATACTTTGATCGCGGCCTCTGTTGATTCATCTTTTAATTCAAAACTCATCATTCCGCCAAAGTCATGCATTTGCTGTTTCGCAGTTTCGTAACCTTCGCTATCTTCAAAACCCGGCCAATACACTTTTTTACCTTAGGATGCGATGCTAAAAACCTCGCTATTTTTTCGCCGTTTTCGCAATGGCGCTGCATACGCACATGCAAAGTTTTGATACCCCGCAACACCAAAAAGCAATCAAAAGGTCCGGGAACGGCTCCGCTGGTTTTTTGTATGAAGAATAATTTTTCCCGAAGTTCATCATCATTCATCATCAATGCGCCCATAATAACATCGCTATGCCCACCTAAATACTTTGTTGCAGAATGCATTACAATATCAGCACCAAGATCCAAAGGGTTTTGCAAATAGGGAGATGCAAATGTATTGTCTACCACCAGCAAGGCATTCGCACTTCTTGCTATGTCCGCCATTTCCTTTATATCGGTAATATTCATTAAAGGATTAGTAGGCGTTTCTATCCAAAGCATTTTTGTATGGTTACTGATTGCATTATTTACGTTGACCGTCTTTGTGGTGTCGACATAAATAAATTTTATCCCAAAATCGGCCCATAATTTTGAAAATAGCCGATATGTTCCCCCATACATATCACTTGATGCGATTACCTCATCGCCAGGTTTCAATAAACGCATTACTGCATCCGTTGCCGCCACACCGCTACTAAACGCCAATCCATGTTTTGCATTCTCCAAAACCGCAAAAGCACTTTCCAAAGCTGTACGGGTTGGATTGCCGGCCCCTGAATAGTCATATCCTTTATGTTCGTTAGGACCACTTTGTATGTATGTGGATGTCTGAAATATAGGTGTCATGATTGCACCAGTTGACGGATCTGGTTCTGCACCGGCATGTATTATTTTAGTATTTAATTTCATCTGTTTATTTTTTATCGTTTCCCCTTTTACGGCACTTGCAAGGTAAAAAGAAAAGTACTTCCTTTTCATCTGTTTATTTTTTTAATTGTCAAACGGAATTAGTCAAGATAATCATTGCACGCGTATGCAGGAGGCTCATTTATATAACAGCTGAAACCTAAAATATTTAGATGTGCAAAAAATAAGAATGCCTTCGTACTTCTTACCGCTTGTCCTAAAAGCATGATAATAAGGGGGTTCGAATAGTTGTATATGTTTACCGCTTAAATGATTTTTAAACCATTCATTGATAATTTTCAATCATTTCTGCAATCCTTTAAAATTATTTAACAAAAATCAGGTTGCCGTTAGTCATTTTCTACTTACGAAGGTATTGCCGGACAGATATCTTTACTGTGGAAAGGCTGGTGTAGTTCATTGATTCTTGATGAATAATGCTGCAAAAAATGATTTTTTCGCGGCACAAAACCTGCCATTCGCCGGTTGTTTAGTAGCAGTTTGCCAGTTTGCCGTTGACCCACAGTAGGGTGCAGTTGTATGTTTGTGAAACAAATAAAAAAATTATAAATAATTAAAAATTAATACAATGAAAAGCTTAATCCTCTCCGCCGCTGTTATTTTCGCACTTACTTTTAATGCCGCTGCTGCTGCTGCCGAACCAGTTAATGAAAAAGTGTTGAAAACATTTAGCCTGATTTTTAAAGACGTAAATAATGTAAGCTGGTCCAATACCGGTAAGCATTTTGAAGCCTATTTTGTGGCGAATGATATTAAAACACGTGCACTATTAGACGTTAATGGAAATCTTATTCAAACTATCCGTTACTATAAAGAAGATGGTTTGCCTTCAAATATTCTTTACAGTATAAAGAAGGCACATCAGGGTAAAGATATCTGGGGTGTTACAGAAGTATCTAATCACAATGGGGTGAATTATAGAATCGTTCTAAAAGATGACAAAAGCTACACACATATTAATGCCAATAGCACCGGAGATAGCGAAGTAGTAAAAAAATATAAAAGAGGCGATAAATAAGCCTCTGCAATTCGGCCTGACAAGCTGATTGCTAAAACTTTTTCTCATGTAAAACAACGGAGGGGGTATTCTTATCTTCTCCCCTTATTTTTATACTCGAATGCAAAAAAATTGCACTCCCGCTATATTTTTATCGGCAATTTTGCTAATGCATCATCCCAAGCCATTACAAGGTTAGCGCCACTATCCGTTTTTTCAAATACAATTGTAAAATACTCCATTACAGGATTATAATAGGTAACAGGAACTTCGACCCTTACCACATCCTTTGTTGAATCCTGTTTCAGTCCCCATAGATCAAGGTCATTATTAATGGCTATTGTCCAATATCCTGCTTTGGGAATAGCATACAAAGAGTAGCGGCCAACAGGTATGCTTTTACCACCAATAGTCACATTTTGAAAAATATTCAATTCCGTAGCTTCATTCGCTCCCAAGCGCCAGGTGTGCCCATACTTCAAAACATCTTCAAACAGCTTACGCCCCTGTAAATGTGGCCGGCTATAAATTACACGCATAACAGGAGGAGCGGCACCAGGATCGGCAATTTTATGCTGGGGGTATTTAGCCGGGAAGTAGCTCATATCCATTGGCGAAATATCAACATCTGCATATAGGTTATTATCTTCTACCACCGACTGGTTTTGGTTCGTCATTTCTGTAACAATGCTATCCCGGTTGGCATTTACATTGTTATCTCTACCTTTTTTATTTTCCTTACAGCCAAGCAATATTGATACAACAAGTGATGCTGCTAAAAAACCCTTATAAAATAAATGCATTTAAATTGAATAAATAATTAAAATAAAATTGGCATTGTAGCAGAAACATTATCCCAACCTGCAACAAGATTGACCCCTTTAGAGCCCCTTTCCAGATCGATCGTTAAGGTTTCTATAGGCTTGTCTAAGTTTTCAATATTAGCCGTAACCCTGCATACGTCCTTTGCAGGATCATACTTGAATGCGCCCCATACATCTGTTTCTTTATTAAGAATGAAGGTCCATGTTTTTTCTGTTACCAATGCATATAATGTATATCGGCCGGGGGCACTTTTTTGCCTCCGATTTTTGCATCTGTGAACAGATCCAACTCTGTTGCCTCATTAGCACCCAACCTCCAAACTTTTCCGTAAGGCACGATTTGTGAACCGAATATTTGTCTGTTACTTTTATTAGGCTGCTATAAATGATGCGCATTCTCAATGGCTCTTTAGTTCCTTTAACTTTTAAGGAAGGATAATCTGCCGGAAAATAGATCTGATCAAGCGGAGATTTGTCTACCGGTGCCCATTGCTGTGCGTTTAAAAACTGTAAAGAAAAAAATGTGATCGCAATTAAAAATAGCAATTGTTTCATTCGTATATTTTTGTTATTTAAGTACTTTTTATCAGGATGAGTTATCAATTCTTCATATTTTTTATATGCAAAAGATTGAAGTTCGTTCCAGAATTCCGAAAAACAGCTCTTTAGAAAAGAATACTGCTTGTCAAATATTTCAATAGCACGGGTGCTGTCATGCAAATATGCGGCTCTTTTTACCAATCCTCCAAAACTTTGATGTATGCCCTCTTTAGTATGGTATCCATAAAGCCAATTGTACTGTTCCATATAAAAAACATCTTCCTAAAAGCATCTGGCATAATAGCAAGTTGTCCATTTAAAGCTTCATATGTTCGCAGCGAGAAATTATAAAGTTCTCCTGTTTCAAAAACAGTTTTATCTGTTGCTAAAAAGTGATCATAGGCTACGTCTATGAAAGCTCCGCTGTATAGCCTATAATCAGCCTGAAACACAACCTTGGCCTTTTTTGTAACAGGATGCGTGTCTGTAAATTCATCAATTGCTCTATGAAGTAAAATTCCTTTGTGTACAACAGCAGGATAGTCAAATTGTTTCTTTCCTTTTACAAAATCACTGATCATATTGCCCAGCAATATTTCATCATTTTCGAAAGATAAATATGCATGGGCCAGGTAATTCATTTTTGAAAGAATTTTTATGACTATTCGTTATTGTATTTTGATGATTATCACGCACCCGCGACTCAGGGGTGCGGACGGGCAAGTGCCTTTAAGAAATATTAATATTCTTGCAAAGCAAAATTGCCTTTGGCAAAGATGTTCATACACTGCGAATGAATATCCAACTTAAAAGGAAATTGTTTTGCGTAAAATCTTCGATTTTAATTTCCCGCCTTTGCTTTCCTGCAAAGAAAATTTTTTATCGTTTAAATAATAGCTGATGACTTCTTTATTAGCCGGATCGATAATAAAATATTCCTTCACGCCAAAGGTTTCGTATAAAGATTTTTTCGCCTGTAAATCATGCTTTTTTATTGCCCGATAAAACCTCAACGATCAGATCGGGTGCGCCTTTTACTTTTCCGTCTATAATAATGCCGAGGTTTTCTTTTGCAATAAAAACAATATCGGGCTGCACAGCATTGTTGTCTCCAAGGTAAACATCGACCGGAGAAAAAACACATTCTCCCAAATTATTTTCCATAACATATACATTCATCATTGTATGTAACCTGCTAAGCAGGCGCTGGTGTTCAAAAGTTGGCGCAGGCGACATATACAGTATATTATTGATTACTTCAGCAAGCGTACCTTGGGGGAGCATTTCAAATACTTCCATTGCTGTTCTTGGCGGCGGCTGATATTTTTTTTCGATAATGTAAGTCCCATTCAAGCAAGTTACAAAATATTCCTTTAAAGGTTTGGTACGGATCGGCATGCGAAACCTACATCCTTTTTGTTGTGAGAATATCTTATTCTTTTATAAATGCTGTTATTTCTGTTACTAATTGTTCCACAATTGGTAGTGAAGGATTGGTGTATGTAGCGCGGTTGCCGTCAATATCTTTTGGCGATCGTTTTAAAACATGGTTCATTTCGTTAATGATTGCCAGCGATGTTTTGGGATTGCATCCATGTAGATGTTCGGCCTCACTTTGCTGCACCTGGTAATCATTGGTTCCCTGAACTATTAAAGCGGGTATTTTTTTTTTTTTAATTTCTTTACAAGGATCGTATTTCATCCACGAAGTCATATACGGTTGTATACTTGGCCTAAAAAGAGAGTATAACAATGGAGGTATGGAATCTATTTTTTCTCCGTTTTTCATTCTTTTAAAAAGAGAGTCGGCAGCGGGAGCCAAGGCCGGAGCTTGTTGCTTTAACTGCCAGGTAATAATTTCATCAATCGACTTTGCGGGACCGGAAATAGAAATATACTTATCTGCGCTTACTTTTTGTGCCGCACGCATAGCTATCAATGAGCCCTCGCTATGCCCGGCGAGAATCAGTTTTTTAATTCGTTTTTCTTTCTTCAGCAATACAGCCCAGTCTTCTAAATCTTTTATATAATCATCAAACACCAATTTTGATTCGTCCTTTCCCGCCTCCTTACTTGCTGCAATGCCACGTTTATCAATCAATAAAGTTGCAATATTATTTCTTGCCAATGCATTAGCAAGCATCAAGTAGCTGTCAGCATTTACACCCAAAGGATTATTGCCTTTTCTGTCGGTTGGCCCAGAGCCGGGCTGCAAGATCATCAGGTCAAAACTACGTTGGCCGTCTGGAACAACAAGCGTTCCATAAAGCTTGCCGGTTGCGGTTTGCAATATTTGAGGCTCTTCTTTTTGAGCAAAAAGAAATGAATAAAAAAATAGCGCAGTAAAAAGAGAAAAAGTTTTGATCATGGTATTGCTCAATAAGTAATAAGATAAATAAATATTAACCCTTCTTCAATATTAAAAATAGATATTTTTGCCGTCCTATCTACAATTATAAAAACAAAGACATGAACAAAGGGCCTGTTTCTAATTTTATACAACATCACTACCGGCATTTTAATGCTGCGGCTTTAATGGACGCATCCAAAGGTTATGAAACCCATTTGCTGGAAGGTGGTAAAATGATGGTTACACTTGCCGGCGCAATGAGTACCGCGGAGTTGGGCATTTCATTGGCAGAAATGATTCGCCAAGATAAAGTGCATATTATAAGCTGCACCGGCGCCAATTTAGAAGAAGATGTGATGAACCTTGTTGCGCACTCTCATTATAAAAGAGTTCCTAACTATCGCGACCTTACACCACAGGAAGAGTGGGATCTGTTGGAAAATCATTACAATCGTGTTACGGATACCTGCATTCCGGAAGAAGAAGCTTTTCGACGTTTACAAAAGCATTTGGTAAAGCAATGGAACGATGCCGAAGCAAAAGGTGAAAGATATTTTCCTCATGAGTTTTTATACAAAACTGTATTGAGTGGTGAGCTGGAGCAGTATTATGAAATTGATCCTAAAGACAGCTGGATCGTAGCGGCTGCTGAAAAAATCTTCCCATTGTTTGTCCGGGCTGGGAAGATAGCACGACGGGAAATATTTTTGCCAGTTATGTAGTGAAAGGAGAATTGCAGGCATCTACCGTAAAAAGCGGTATTGAATATATGGTTTGGTTGACTGAATGGTATCGGAATAATTCATCGGGCAAAGGTGTTGGTTTCTTTCAAATTGGAGGCGGTATTGCCGGAGATTTTCCTATTTGTGTGGTGCCGATGATGTATCAGGATTTAGAATGGCATGATGTTCCCTTCTGGAGTTATTTCTGCCAAATCAGCGATAGCACTACATCTTATGGATCGTACAGTGGCGCGGTTCCTAACGAAAAAATTACCTGGGGCAAGCTTGACATTAATACACCCAAATTCATTGTAGAAAGTGATGCAACTATTGTAGCGCCTTTGATGTTCGCATGGATTTTGGGTTGGTAGTTTTTATACCCGTTTAATTAATCAAAAAAGGGACGCTTTATCGCGCCCCTTTTCTATGATGGGTTTCGGTTTCTTCTGATCGTTTTCCGAACGAAAATGACCAACCGTAAGTTACAGGTTTATTTTTATTGTGTCAACTCTAAATCTCTTTTCAGCATATCGTTCCTGTTAGCCATTTCCCAAGCGGTGTAGAAGATCATCTGCGCCCTTTTACCCAACAGTGGGAAGTTGATCTTGTCAACAGTATCCGTCGGCTGGTGATAATCAGCCTTTAGCATTCCATCGTAGAAGAATAAAATCGGAACCCCTTTCTTGCAAAATTGTAATGATCGCTTCTGTAATAAATTCTATTGGGATCAGCAGGGTCATCATATTTATAATCAAGTACCAGTTTCGTGTATTTATTATTCATCCCTTCGTTTATCTTCGGTAAATCGGTGCTTAACTTATTATGACCAATTACATAAACATAGTTTTGAGTATCCGCAGCCATTCTTTCTGTGTCAATACGATCATATCAATATTTAAATCCGCTGTTGTTTTATCCAACGGAAAGATGGGGTGCTCTGAATAATATTCCGATCCCCACAAGCCCTTTTCTTCTCCTGCAACGGTCATGAAAACAACTGTTCGACGCGGCCCTTTTCCTTCTTTTTTGCTTTTGCAAAAGCTTCCGCCATTTCAATAACAGCAACCGTTCCCGAGCCATCATCATCTGCACCATAATTGATTCGACCATCGGGTTCAATTCCTATGTGGTCATAATGTGCCGTAACAAAAAGGTATTCCTCTTTTTTATC
This sequence comes from Paraniabella ginsengisoli, assembly GCF_022513635.1. Classification (GTDB taxonomy): domain Bacteria; phylum Bacteroidota; class Bacteroidia; order Chitinophagales; family Chitinophagaceae; genus Niabella; species Niabella ginsengisoli. Next base: position 423,676 of record NZ_JAKWBL010000004.1, read on the forward strand.
TGATCCTTCAATGATACCAACTACATTACTAACTGTCGCTGTTTTTTTACCAGACATATATTTGATGGTGCAGTCTACCGCTTTAATTGCAGGCTCTGCAACGCCAGAGCCCAAAGATGTTTTGATATCTTTAATGTTATGGCCTGATTTTGAAACAATGTTATCGTTGATCAAAAACGCAGGTATTGCGTCAGACTCTTCCTGTGAAGCCATATCTGGCTTTGGCCTGTATGTATTGTTAACATTTGTTGCGTTGGAAGAACATCAACCATAACCAGTACTGCCGCCGCACCTTTCTTCTTGGCATTATCTATTTTATTTGCCGTAAATGCTGGAGATTGCCTGCGCGGTTTGTTTGTTTTAAAATCGTCTGGCGCACCGCTCAGCATAATAACCAGTTTTCCTTTTACGTCTGCTGCTTTATAATCATCCCTGTTTTCATCTACAATACCATAACCCACAAATACATACTCTGAAAAATTAAGCTCGGCTTTTTGTGGCATCGACATCCATGGGGCAAAATCTTTCCACGGAATAAATGCAGCCCCTCCCATATTTAAGGAAAGATCGGATGCACTATCTTTTTCCAGAACAAACTCCTGGCGGTAACTATCATTATTACCAGGCTTAACGCCAAAGGCTTTGAACTGAGTTTCGATATATTTTGCCGCCTTTTCAAGCCCTGGCGACGGTGTGTCCCTACCTTCCATTTCTGCACTGGCAACAATAGTCAGGTGCTTTTTAAGATCTGCCGTTGTTATTGTTTTAGCATAAGGCTCCGGATTGGTTGCCTTTTGGGCATGTAACCCGGTGCATGCAAAAGCGCAGGCAAGTAATAGTAAATTCTTTCCCATATTTTAATACTTATTAAGTTGTAAATGTACCCAACAACGATAATATTCTCTTACCGTTTATCAAATTATCTGAACGTAATTTGCCAGATTTGCAGGAAGAACTGGACGCGAATAAAAGATAGCATTTTTATTGAACCAGCTGTTGAACATGTAGCATCGGTATTGCTACGCTCAGTTTAACTGTAAAATATATGGCATCAATTAAGCATATAGCTAAAGCCGGCAACATTCCGCTAGCTTGTGCCCTCTAAGCATTTATTTTGTCAACCCTGTTAGCATGTCGGCCACCTTCAAATTCGGTATTTATAAAAACATCAACCATTTCTTCAGCTATGTCTTCAGAAATAAATCGGGCGGGAATACACAGTATATTGGCGTTATTGTGCTTACGAGCCAAGGCAGCAATTTCATCATCCCAACAAAGTGCAGCCCTAATATCCTGGTGCTTATTAGCAGTTATGGCAACGCCATTGCCACTTCCGCAAAGCAAAATACCGAAAGCATACTCGCCCGATTCAACAGCTTTTGCAACAGGGTGCGCAAAATCAGGATAATCGACCGAATCCGCCGAGCTTGGGCCAAAGTCTTTAAAAGCAATTTCTTTTCCTTCAATAAAAGAGATAACAAATTCTTTCATTTCAAAACCCGCATGATCGCTGCCGATGGCGATTGGTTTTTTAAGATCAAAAGTTGTTTTCATCTGTTTTTATTTATTGCCTGGCCGGATAAGTTCCAGCCGGACGGGATTTTTAACTCCACTCTTCCGTTTCCTTTTCAGCATCCTTTCTTTCGCCCTTCGCCGCAAGCGCTATGCTTACTTCAAAAAGCAGGTATAAAGGTGCGGCAACAACTGCCAGGCTGAAGGGATCTGTAGTAGGCGTTATAATAGCCGCGGCTATCAAAATTACTACAAAAGCATGTTTTCGGAATTTGCGTAACATGGAGGCGGTTACAATTCCGGCTCTCGCCAATAAAAGAATTAAAAGCGGAAGCTGGAAGAGAAGACCCACCCCAACTGTTGTGTAAGTTAAGTTTTCCAGGTAATCGGAAAACGTAGGCATTATTTCAATTTTGGAACTAAGTGTATAACTAAAATAGAATTGCACCATCAGCGGCATCAAAATAAAATATCCGAACGCAACACCAATAAAGAACAATAGCGACACCCAAAAAATTATACCACTCGTTTGCCGTCCTTCTTTGTCCGATAAAGCGGGCTTCACAAAACGCCATATTTCCCAGAAGATATAAGGAAATGCCAGCATAAATCCGCCAATAAAAGCTACAGTAAAGTTGGCTATAAATTGGCCGGTCATTGTTGTTTCAATAAACTTCGTTTGTACTTCTTTGAAGCAGAGAGAATTTCCTACACCAACAGCTTGTCCCATTTTGCACATCCATTGTGCTGAAATAAAATTGCTTTTTGTTGGACCAAAAACTATATCATCTACAAAAAAATCGGTAAAAATAAAAACCACAATCGCACATACAACAACCGCAATCACTGAACGTATTAAATGCCAGCGTAATTCTTCCAAATGGTCAATAAATGACATTTCGTCTTCATTACCCTGATTTCGTTTCTTAAAAAAATCCATTATAGCCATGTACGTAAAATAAGTACGCAAAGATGCGTTTTAATTGCTGATTTAGGATTTAAGATTTGAGATTTTTTGTATGGATAAGAGGAAATAGTGGGTAGCGAGTGGAAATTTGCAAGTAGGCTTTATTCGCTACCAACAATTAGCGCTCTACGCTTGCGCCATTGCCAGCTCCCTTACTCGCCACTTGCCGTTTTCCCTCTTGCTATTTAAGCTTTCTTAGTTTTACCATTTCTATGCGAGTGTGCGTAACGCCCAGCACATCAAATTCATAGTCATCAATAATAATACGTTCCTTTTGTGCCGGAATTGTTTCATGATGGTTTATGATGTATCCTGATAGCGTTTCTGTGTCGTGACCTTCAAAATTCAGATTATATTTCTTTTCCAGATAATCAAGTTCCAAACGGCCCGAAAAAATATATTCGCCTTCGGCAATCTGTTTTTCAACAAACTTTTCTGTATCATACTCATCCCATATTTCGCCAAAAAGTTCTTCAAGAACATCTTCCATTGTTATAATACCTGCTGTTCCTCCAAACTCATCAACCACCCAAGCAATGCTTTTCGCTTCGCTGCTGAATTTATAAATAAGGTCAACAGCGTTCATACTTTGCGGTACGGCAAGGATCTTAATAAGTATGCTCTTTATATCTGTTGGCTTTTTAAACAGATCTAATTGATGCACATAGCCTAGGATATTGTCAATAGAATCCTCGTACACAATGATCCTGGTTCTTTTGGTTTCAATAAATTTTTGCAGCAATTCATTGATCGGGGTCTTTACATCAACACCGATAACTTCTTTTCGCGGCACCATTGATTGCCTGATCTTTATATTGGGCAACTCTTGTGCGTTTTCCAGCAACTGTGTGCTGGTGTCGGCTTTCAGGTTATCTTTTATGCCATCTGAAAAAACAAACCGAAGTTCATTTTTACTCAATGGCGATTTGTTTTTATCGAGCCTTACATTGAAAACATATTTCAGTATCCAGTTAGAAAGCAAAAACAATCCTTTTACAAAAGGAGAAAATAGCCAGAAAAAAAGTTAAATAGAAAAGAAAAGCCGCTTAGCAAAGAATTGCTTTTTGCCCTAAAAATGGCCCGTGGCAAAAACTCAGCAAAAATCAATGCAACCAATACATTAAAAAGAATTTCTAAAAATATTTGAACGCCACGTGAGCTAATACCAACGTTTTTCCATACGGGAACTGCAACTTCAGTTGTAAGCAACACAAAAATAGTAAGTGCAATTATGTAGCCGGTAATAGCTACGCCTAGGAAAACAGCTGGAGCATCAATAAATTTACCCAGGCGGTTGCCGGTGGCAGTATCCTGCTTTCTTTTAAGTTCGATATTAAGCCTGCTGGCACTGTAAAAAGCCATTTCGATCCCTGCAAAAAACATCATGAATAACAGCGATGCAGACCAGGCAATAAGTGTTGCGTCCATATCCTAAAGATACAAAGCGACTACTTATAATAGCTATTTGTTATTGATTATTTATAATGCCAGCACATGAACCGCTTTCATCGACATGGTGTCACACTCTTATACAGCGCTGCATACTTATTCCTGCTTAAACGACGCTTGCCTATTGTTTCAAAAAACTTTCGATCAGCCTTTCCGTTTCTTCGCAGGCTTCCTGCAAATCATCATTTACAATCAAATGATTAAAATGGTGACTGAAAGACATTTCATATTCTGCTTTATTTATGCGGGTTTGCAATGACTCTTCCGTTTCGGTGCCCCTGCTGGCCAGCCTGCGCGCCAACTCTCTTACTGAAGGAGGCTCAATAAATATTGATAAAGACGTTTGGGGAAATTGTTGTTGTACATGTATTGCCCCTTTAACATCTATATCAAGCAGGGGGCATTTTTTTCTTTCCAAAGCCGCTCCAGCTCAGACTTTAAAGTTCCATAATATTTTCCTTCATATACCATTTCCCATTCAGCAAATTCATTGTTTTGAATTTTTTCTGAAACTCCTCAGTCTTCATAAAATAATAATCCTTTCCGTTTACTTCATTTTCGCGTGGGGCGCGGGTTGCCGCAGAAATAGAAAAGGCCAGTTCTGGAAATTTTTGCAGTAAATAATGGGTAATGGATGTTTTGCCGGCACCAGAAGGTGCGGTAATAATGATTATCTTTTTGTTGTAAGAAGCCATACACAAATTACGGAAATTGTGATGGGAGAAAAAATCTGAATACGTTACGTTTGTGTTGCGTCGGTTTACAGAATTTCCTCAACGCTTTTTTTGATGTTCTCTGATATCTTTTGAGTGGGTAAGTCATTTTCGTCTCCGCCAAATGGGTCCTCAATTTCTTCGGCAATTAATTCAAGGCCGGCCAAAACATAGGCAATAAAAACAACAACCGGAACGACCCAATATCCTAACTGAAACACATAGCCCCAAGGCAATGTAAGCAGATAAATTAAAACGAATCGCTTAATGAAAACGCCGTAAGATGAAGGGATTGGTGTATTTTTAATTCGTTCGCAGGCACCACATATATCGGTAAATGATTGCAATTCATTATTCAAAAAAGTAACACTTCTCCACTTATGGATCCGGTACGATATAACTTCTTTACGTGTTGATAAATTAACCCGGCTACTTGGTTGGGTACATGTTTGTCTGCATCAATAGCAGAAACTATTTTTTTGTTTGCTCATTTTCATCAAAAAGCATTACGCGCGTACGCTCTTTTAGCAAATGTTGATGCAGTGCTAATGCATACGCCGGAATAATCTCTTTAAAAAAGCTCTTTCTTCTTTTTGATCTTCTTTTAAAACAACCGACAATTTTAAAGCAAGGTTTCGCGAATTGTTGACTAGCGCGCCCCAAAGCTTACGGCCTTCCCACCATCTGTCGTAAGCGGTATTAGTTCTAAAAACCAATACCAATGAAATGGCAAAGCCTAATAAAGAATGCAGTATAGGAAGGTTTTTGATAACGCTTTTATCAGACAATTTCCAGTAGCTCAGTTCCAGATAAGCAATAACAGTTGCATATATCGCAATTACAATCAAAATCCACCAAAGCTTTCTTAATACATCCGCTTTAGTGATCTTAAATAAAATGGTAAGCCAGTCTTTTGTATTATAGTAACGCATGTTTGTTTAGTTGCCCCAACCCCTGAAGGGAGTTAAATTCCTTTTCTATTTTTGCAAAAAGTCCTTGTCAACTTTTATACCTATCAACTGATTACACCCGCTTAATATCCGCGCCCAACGCTTGTAATCTTGTATCAATATTCTGATACCCTCTGTCTATTTGTTCGATATTCTGAATCGTGCTTTTTCCTTCGGCGCTTAAAGCGGCAATCAGCAAGGCAACGCCGGCTCTGATATCCGGGCTGCTCATCGTAATGCCGCGAAGCTGATGTTCTCTTTCCAGACCAATAACAACGGCGCGGTGCGGATCGCAAAGAATAATTTGCGCGCCCATTTCTATCAATTTATCTACAAAGAACAAGCGACTTTCAAACATTTTCTGATGTATCAATACGCTCCCTTTTGCCTGAATTGCAGTTACCAAAACAATACTTAATAAATCTGGTGTAAAGCCCGGCCAGGGATGATCATATATGGTTAAAACGCCTCCGTCTAAATACTTTTGTATGGTATAACTTTCCTGTGACGGTATATGTATATCATCGCCATTGAAGTTCATTTCTATACCCAATTGCCTGAACTTTTCAGGAATAATACCAAGGTCATTCAGTCCGGCATTTTTTATGGTTACCTCACTTTTAGTCATTGCGGCAAGGCCAATGAAAGAACCCACCTCAATCATATCGGGCAACATGGAGTGAGTTGTTCCGCCCAAATAATCGACACCCTCAATTACTAATAAATTACTTCCAATCCCGTTGATTTTAGCACCCATGCGGTTCAGCATTTTACAAAGCTGCTGTAAATAAGGTTCGCACGCGGCATTATAAATAGTTGTTGTTCCAGTTGCCATTGTAGCGGCCATCACTATATTAGCTGTTCCGGTAACAGAAGGCTCATCCAACAACATGAATGTTCCTTTTAATTCATTGCTGGTAAGATGAAAAAATCCATCTTCCTGATTATAATCTAAATTGGTCCCCAGTTTTTGAAAGCCGATAACGTGTGTATCTAATCTTCTGCGTCCTATTTTATCGCCCCCGGTTTTGGTATAAATGCTTTTTTAAAGCGTGCCAGCATCGCGCCTGCAAGCATTACACTTCCGCGAAGACGGCGCTTTTCTTTTTAAACTCGGCGCTGTGTAAGTAATCGATATTCACATCGTCTGCTTTAAAAATGCAAGCGCTTCGACTGATGCGATTAACTTTTACATTCATTTCAGACAGCAGCTCTATCAAAAGGTTTACATCAACTATATCCGGAATATTATTAATGGTAATTTCTTCGGGTGTTAGCAATACTGCGCTTATAATTTGCAACGCTTCGTTTTTTGCGCCTTGCGGAATGATTTCACCCTTTAATTTTTTACCCCGTGTACTTCAAATACGCTCATTAAAATTGAATATTAAAAGAAATAATTAAATTAATAATGCGAAGATAAAGGGAATCGGACGGTTGGGTTTAAGCAATGAGTGTGGATGCTTGTAAGCCACATATTTTTTAAAATAAATCTGCATGCGATCCTGTACGAACTAATTCTAAAAGATGTATTTCCTCATGCTCTGCCCATATTAGTAATAAGTCGGGCTTACGTGACACTCCCAATAATTCTTCCACGTTCCACTTAGTTTATGAGGTCTGTACTTTTTCTCTATTCCTTTATGGCCATTTTTTGCAAGCTTGGTAATAAGTTGTTGAAGGAGCATAAAATCTTTTAAAGACCGTTTCTTTAACAATTTCTGGTCTTTCAAAAACTTTGTGGATGTAACAATTTGAAACATTTACTCAAATATTGTTGAAAAGTGCTTCAACACTGTCAAACCTTTTGCCTTTTCCGCTTTTTAATTCTTTCATAGCAGCTATGGTATCAGCATTAGGAATTGCGTTCTGCTTTTTCTTGTCCGTAACACCAATGCCCAATTCTTTCAAAAGAGCTTTAATGAGATTAGCCTTATCATCCGGAACTTTAATTTCAAGACTTTGCATACACAAAAAATTAAACTCAAATTAAGCTTTTTTAATAATACGGACTGATCATGACATACACCAAAACACCTGTAATAGCAACATATAACCAAAGCGGCCATGTAATTTTAGCGATTTTTCTATGACGAGCAAACTCACCAACCAATCCGCGATAAGCAGTAAATAAAATGAATGGAAGGATGATGCTGGCAAGTGGAATATGTGTAAACAGAATGATATAATAAAAGGTTTTTAACGCGCCCGTTCCTCTAAATTTTGTATCTCCTGCAAATAAATGATGACAAATATAGCTTACAAGAAAAAGTATGGACAGCACCATTGCAAACAGCATTAATTTTTTATGAAGTTCGTATTTTCCTTTTTTACAGCAACCAAGGCTGCTATTAATAATATAGAAACAGCGGAGTTAATAACGGCATTTATTAAAGCAAAAAGGTGTACGTCAAACCCCAGGTCTACATTTACCTGCACGCGCCCAAGCGCAGCAACAATTAAAAAAACAATTATAGAAAATGACAGGATCAGCCAGTTTGCTTTTTTATCATTTTTCTTCCAGGTGGATGTCAACATTTTTTTTCTTTTTGAATAGTATCATAAATAAACCAACAGCAACAGCCGCAATTAAAAACACAATCGCTAATAACTTAACAGGCAAGCTGCTTTTTTGCTTCTGTCTTTCTCAAGCGTTAATAAAACGGCGTCTCTCGAAAGTTTTTTAATATCAGCAGAATCGAGTCCATGATAATAGCCGCGTATATTGCGCTTGCCATCTATCAACACAAAATGATCCGTATGAATAAAAGAGGTATCGATTCCTTTACCATCAACCAATCCTAACCTCAGATCGTTGATAGCCAAATCATAAATGGTCTTCTTATCGCCAGTAAGTAAATCCCATTGTTCGGGATTGATCTGAAACCGGTCTGCCCATTTTTTCAATTGCGCTACAGAATCTCTTTCAGGATCAACCGAAAAAGAAAAGAAATGGATGTTATGGTTTGTTTTATCTCCAACGCGCTGAGCGTTTGTAATAGATTCTTCCACCGCCTTCATGTTGCTGGTCAAGGCGGGGCAAATGGTGGGGCAATGCGTAAAAAAGAAATCAGCAATAACTATTTTCCCATCGTAATCGCTTAACTTAACAGTGTCACCAACCTGGTTAACAAGCTTAAAGTCGGGAACCTTATGCCAGTTGGTATCAGAAACCTGCTTTCCATTTTCCAGGCGGGTACTGATGCTGTCGGGCATATAATGACCAGGCATGGAAAGCGCTTCGTCGCTATAGTGCCGAATAAAAAGATAGCAGGTTAATGGAAGCAATAATGCCATCAAAACAGCATATAAACCTTTTTTACTCAATGCAACAATTTAATTTAATGAACGGATATTTTATTGGCCCGGCAGATAAACATGTGTCATCGATCTTGCGTCGCACTCTTCAACAGCAAAACATATCTCATCCCACATAAACGATGCTGTCAACCCTGTCTGAAATTTTTCAAAAACCCCAATAATGATCTTGAAAAATTTCGGCAAAATTCGTAAAATAAACTCATAGGCTGGCACGATTTATTCTTTTTCTTTGTAGCCATAACAAATGTATCATTAGTTTTAACTTATCAATCAATATAAAAATTAAGTTTATGCTCTCTAAATTATTTTTTGCACTCTCTACCGTCGCACTTATTAGCTTTAATAGCTGCAACCCTGGTGACAACGCAGCTCCTGAACCAGACCCAGAGACACCCGGCCTTCCTCCCGTGGATACTACCAAGCCTAACACTAAGTATAATCCGGCATTTGAGGGCCAAACAAGAGGGCCAGGTATGAAAACAACAACAGCGTTGGATATAAAAGTTCTATCCGAAGGTCTTGTAAATCCATGGGGAATTGCAGCAATGCCAGACGGAAGGTTTCTTATTACTGAAAAGGGTGGCACCATGCGCATTGCCAAAACAAGTGGTGAATTATCTTCTCCCATTATCGGATTGCCTGCTGTTAACTCAAACGGACAAGGTGGATTATTAGGCGTAACACTTGATCCTGGCTTTGCTAATACGAGAATGGCATATTGGGTTTTTTCTGAAAATATTGACGGAGGAACACTGACCGCTGTAGCAAAAGGGCGATTATCGGATGATGAAACTAAAATTGAAAACCCGACCGTTATTTACCGCGCCACACCAGCATTCAACGGAACCTTACATTATGGTGGTAGAATATTATTTGGTAAAGACGGAAATCTTTTTGTGAGCACAGGAGAAAGATCAAACACGGAAACAAGGCCCAAAGCACAGGATTTAGGTACGGGCCTTGGAAAGATCGTTCATATTACCAAAGAAGGACGGCCTGTTGCTGGCAACCCCTTTGAGGGAACAGCTGGGGCGATGCCTGAAAATTATAGTTACGGCCATCGTAATGTTCAGGGTCTCGCACTTCATCCCGAAACTGGAGATTTATGGGAAAATGAATTTGGACCTTTTGGCGGCGATGAAGTAAATCGAATTGAAGCAAGCAAAAATTATGGATGGCCAACAATTACATACGGGTTAGAATACAGCAAAGACTCTATTAATAACGGGCTTACCCAAAAAGAAGGCCTGGAACAACCCGTTTATTACTGGGATCCTGTAGTATCGCCAAGCGGCATGACTTTTTACAGCGGTGATCTAATTCCTGAATGGAAAAATAATTTGTTCATTGGTTGTCTTAGCGGATCGCATATTGCACGCCTGAAAATTGATAATAATAATAAGGTTGTTGGCGAGGAAAGGCTTTTAGCCGATCAGCAACAACGATTCAGAGATATTGTGCAAGGTAAGGACGGTGCGCTATATGCTATTTGCGATGGCGCACATGGGCGGCTGTATCGAATAGGAAAGAAATAATTTTTAAATAAGTGGCGCTTTAAAGGCGCCATTTGTTTTTACAACATCGTCTTCGCTCTCAGTATTTCAGAAGACTGTTGTAATTACATTATTTTCGCCAAAACTTCAAACATCAAATCTCAAACATCAAATATTCTTGTTACAGGCGGAACCGGCTTTGTTGGCGCATATATTATTAAAGAGCTGGTGCAACAAGGCTTTCGTGTAAAGGCAATCAGGCGCGAGACCGCTCAAATGCCACAATTCATTGACCCTGCCATTCTGCAAAAAGTGGAATGGGTGGAAGGAGACATTTTAGATGTTGTTTCTCTTGCTGACGCCATGCAAGATGTTGACACCGTCATTCACAGTGCAGCAATCGTTTCTTTCAGTAAAAAAGACAGGCCGAAAATGTACAAGGTAAATGTAGAAGGCACTAAAAATGTTGTCAACATTGCTCTTGAAAGTAAAATAAAAAGATTAGTATATATCAGTTCTGTTGCGGCCATAGGCAGAAAGCTAACCGGCGGAACTGTTAATGAAAAAGCCCAATGGGAAGATAGTAAAGCAAACACACATTATGCTATCAGCAAGTTTAATGCAGAACTTGAAGTATGGCGCGGGTTTGCTGAAGGTTTGGAAGGAGTTGTTCTGAACCCCGCAACGGTGCTGGGTTTTGGCAATTGGGATCAAAGCAGTAGCGCTCTGTTTAAAAATGCTTACAAAGAATTTAAATGGTACACGAATGGCATTAATGGTTTTGCCGATGTAGAAGATGTTGCTAAAGCTTCGGTTATGTTAATGCAAAGCGATATTACTGAAGAGCGATATATAGTATGTAATAGTAACTGGCCTTTCAGAAAAGTATTTGATACAATGGCCGAAAATTTTGGGAAGAAAAAGCCCTCAAAAGAGGCCACACCTTTTCTCTCAGGTATTGCCTGGCGTTTGGAAAAACTAAAAGCATTGTTCACTGGTAAAAAACCACTGCTTACTAAAGAAAGTGCTAAAGTAGCGAACAGCTTTACAGAATTTGACAACTCCAAGCTTCTAAAAACGTTGCCTTCGTTCCATTATACACCACTGGAAGAAACCATACAAAAAGCTTGTAAGAAATATTTGGCAACCCTTAACTAAACGTAGTTTTGAATGTGTTAAACTAGCGCGACCAAACGGATCCGTCATTGTCGGCGAACCAGACATCTCCATATTTTTAGAGTGATTCCTCACTCCGCTGATGCTTCGTTCGAAATGATGTTCTCTGTTTTTTGAAACCTTTCAATTGAATAAGTTTTTAATGCGACACAACCTTAAGCCCGATGATGGACGCGATTAAGGTAAATATGAAAAATATTCTCCAGAAATTTACCGGATCTTTAAAAATAAAAATGCCCATTAATGCCGTACCGACAGCGCCTATTCCGGTCCATACAGCGTAAGCTGTTCCAATTGGAAGTGTTTGTGTGGCTTTTACCAACAACAACATACTTATTGTTAAAGAAACAAAGAAGCCTGCATACCAGGCATACATTTCCGATCCTGTTGTTTCTTTAGCCTTTCCCAGGCAAGAAGCAAATGCTACTTCAAATAATCCTGCAATAATGAGTATGATCCAGTTCATATTTTTTTGCAAAGGTCATTTATTATAAATAGTTATCTTTTTACAAATGATAAAAAAACATCTTACTTTATTTCAGCCCTGATGCGGCTGAGACTTACTTGTGTTATACCAAGATAAGAAGCAATAAATCCCAATGGAACTCGCCTTATAAGATCTGGTTGATCGCGCATTAAATCCTTATATCTATCCGATGCACTTCGCACTTGCCTTGATATAAGTCTTTCTTCGGTTTTGAGAAGTTCCTGCTCTGCTAATTTTCTACCCCAATTGGAAATATGCAGGTCTTGCAGATAAAGGTCTTGCAGCGATTTTGCATCAATTTTGTAAAACGCTGTATTTTCAAGCAGCGACACATATTCATAGCCTCTTTCGTTTTGTATATAGCTCTTCATTGATATAACAGGATCGCCTTCTTTTCCAAACCAAAATGTAATTTCCTGATCAACCGATTGTTCATACGCCCTTACCATTCCTTTTTTTATAAAGTAAACACTTGTTTCAATTTTCTGTGGACGTAACAAAATCTGGCCTTTTGTATAAGCAACTTCGTTGAAGCAATTTTCAAGCAATATTTGTGAGGTGTCAGGAAGGGGATAGATGTTTTTAAGTATCTGATCAATGCTCATAAAAATATTTCTTTAATAGAATATGCAATCGAATGTAGGATAAAACGAAATAAGCAAAGTCGAATTACTTCCATTTTAAAAATATCCTAACAATAAAAAAGCGGCATTACTGCCGCTTGTAAAAATTTCATTCAGGTTTTTTTAAAGTCCGCCAAAAGTTAATCCTATTGTAAATGGTTTTAGCTGCGGACCCGCACCCGCCTTTAGCAAACTCGTAAATTGATAAGTACCAAACAATGTAAAGTGTCCAACACCAATTCTGGCTGTACCAACAATACGCGTTGTATTAAAATAGTTTTTGCTTGATTCTTTCAATAAGTAACTTGTTGTATTGGGTTCGGTGATCTGCTGCGCGCGCGTGCCACCCTTTAGCATGGTACCCACTTTCACACCCACCGCAACCTTGAAGCTTTTATCGCTTTGCTCAGGATTTGATGTAAATCTTAATTCCACCGGAACTTCGGCATAAGCTGTTGTTACCTTTGTTTTTTAACATCAACGGTGGCTGTATCTACTCCGTAAAATCTCATTGTAGATGTTCTTCCTTTTACATCTGCAAAATTATTATCTAAGAAAACATGATCGGAACCCACACCCAAACCAATCGCGGCACTTAACTGCGGAGAGCTTTTGAATGGAAAGTCGAACATAAAGTATGCGTTAATACTTCTTGATAATCCTTTTGTATTGATACTATCTGGCGTATCAAGCCAATTAGTATAACCAAGCTGCAGTAAAAAATGGTCGTTAGCTCTGTTAGTAAGGTTGTATTTTTTCTTTGGTTTTTTTGCCGGTTCGCTTACTACAAGCACTGGGCTCACGGTGGTGTCAACCTGTGCAAATAAACTTCCTGCAAAAAATAAAGCGCAGGCGGCGAATAGAAATTTCTTCATAATAAATTTAGATTGGCGCAAATATATTTTTATTTCGGTTAAAAATAGGTTAATGAACCGACTAACTTGAAATTAGGCGAAAGCGTTCGCCTTAAATGCAGGAAATATTAAACTATTTGTGAGTGGGTTTCTTATTTTATTTCGATAGCCTCGCTGGGCAACAATTGTTCTCCATTAAATCTCAAAAATATCTGCGCCAGGGTGATTACATCTTTTTGACAATAGGTGACAATGCGATCCAGGTTTTTTTCTTCATAATATACCTGGGCCACCATGCTTCCGTCAATATCATCTTTAGGTGTTGGCACTCCCAGGCTAAATGCTAAAAGATTTAAAGAAGTATAGCTTTTGTAATCTCCAAACTTCCACAATTCCATTGTATCTAAATGACTGACTTCCCATGGTTTTTTACCAGCGATATTCAAAATTGTAGGTATTGGCATGCCATTTATAATAAGCCTTCGGCAGATATAAGGAAAGTCGAATTCTTTACCATTGTGGGCGCATAAGTATTTAGGTTCATTGCTGCCCCACTTCACAAGCATCTCACAGAAATTACTTAATAATTGCTTTTCATCTGTATCTGCAAATGACTTTAAAACCAGCTTGCGGCTGTTTTCGGATCCGTGCATTACGCCACAGCTAATACAAATTATTTTTCCAAACTCTGCGTAAATACCCGCTCTTTCATAAATAGATTCTGGTGTTTCTCCTTCCCTGTTTCTAAGCAATATCATTGCTTTTGTTTGCCACAAAGCCTTCCAGTCATCGCCTAGTTGTTCATAACCTGGTTGTTGTGGTACTGTTTCTATATCAAGAAACAAGATGTTTTGTATAGGATGGTTAATGAACATTTTTCTTTTAAGCGGCTTTACAAAAATTTGTCGCCTTTTGTTCTTTTAATTTCAGATACATAGTCTTTTATCTCCTGTTCTTTTTCTTTTTGCAAATCATCAGCACATCTTCTGTATCAACTATAATATAGTCTTCGAGGCCCTGAACTAGCACCAGTTTTTTATTTGAAGTATGGATCACGCAATCGTGCGTATCAAAAACCATCACATCCTTTCCCGCTACGGCATTGTCAAAATAGTCTTTTTCCATATTGGCATGGGCGCTGTTCCAGGTACCCAGGTCGCTCCAGGAAAAAGAAGCAGGAATAATATATACATTATTGGCCTTTTCCATTATCCCAAAGTCTATTGATATACTTGGACATTGCGAGTACACGGATTCGATCATTTTTTTCTCTTCGGGTGTATTGAATTTTTCCTTTTCACTATAAAAAAGTTCATACACTTCCGGAAGATGTTGTTCAAAAGCGTTGATTATTGTTTTGCATTTCCAGGTAAAAATTCCACTATTCCATAAAAAGTCCCCGCTTTCAATAAACGTTTTTGCCAACTCCATATTTGGCTTTTCTGTAAATGTTTTTACTTTATATATGCCAGGCGCAACTTCCGTTTCTGCATGTTGGATATAACCATAACCTGTGTTGGGATGTGTAGGCATAATGCCAACCGTTGTTATGGCGTTAATATGCGCTACAAAATCAAGCGCTTTTATCATTACTTCAGCAAATTTTTCTTCATCAGGAATATGATTATCTGCAGGTGCCGCAATCATAACTGCATCCGGGTCTTTTTCATATATTTTGAAAGCGATATAGGCGATACATGGCGCTGTATTTTTTCTAAATGGTTCTGCAACAATATTTTCGACTGGGATATCGGGCAATTGTTCCTTTACTATATCAGTATAGTCTTCAGAAGTTACAACAAAAATATTTTCTACAGGAACAACTTTACTATATCTGCTGAATGTTGATTGTATCAGCGTTTTGCCTGTGCCCAGAATATCCAAAAACTGCTTAGGAAAGTTGGTACGACTTTTCGGCCAAAACCTGCTTCCTATTCCTCCCGCCATTATGGCTACATATTGATTCTTGTTCATATATTAAATTAGCCCTTCTTTTAATAAGTCATGAATGTGAATAATTCCTTTGTACTTTTTTCACTGGTAACAACTAATTGGGTAATTGCGTTTTTACGCATCATATCTAGAGCCGTTATCGCCAATTCATCATCTGAAATAGTTTTTGGGTTACCCGTCATAATATCTGCTGCAGCTACGCTATCAATATCCGATTTCTTTTCCAGCATTCGTCTCAGGTCCCCATCCGTTATAATCCCAACCAAATTATTTTCATTATCAACAACGGCTGTAACGCCCAGCCTTTTTTTAGTTATTTCAACAATTACTTCTTTTAAAGACTGGATCTCCAAAACAGCGGGCTTTTCATTATGCACAAAAACATCTGCAACTCTTAAGTATAGCTTTTTTCCCAACGTTCCGCCCGGATGGAATTTTGCAAAGTCGCCATCCTTAAACCCTTTTAGTTCCATTAAGCACACAGCTAATGCATCGCCCATAACCAATTGAGCCGTTGTGCTGGTAGTTGGTGCAAGATTGTTGGGACAAGCCTCCTGCTCTACCGTTGTGTCGAGAAAAACATCCGCCTGTAAAGCAAGCACCGATTGGTCATTGCCTGAAATAGCGATAATCTTATTACCAAAATTTTTAATAAGGGGAATCAGTGCCTTAATTTCAGGACTGCTGCCGCTTTTGCTTAAAATAATTACTAAATCTGTGTCTTGCACAATGCCTAAATCACCATGAAGCGCGTCAGCCGCGTGCATAAAAATAGAGGGTGTTCCGGTAGAATTAAAAGTCGCTACAATTTTCTGCGCAATAATGGAACTTTTACCGATACCAGTCAAAACCACCCGGCCTTTACATTCTTGCAGTAAATTAATAGCCCTATCAAAGCGCTCGTCTATTAACGTGATCAGATTAGTAATGGCAGCTGCTTCCATCGCTATAACTCTTTGGGCAATATCTTTAGGGGTTTGCTGCATGCTACTGGTAAAAGACAAAAATATTGGTTCTGATATAAAAACAAAAGCTTTTTATGTATATCCTTGTTTTAATAAGGAGATTCTTAAAATATTGACCACTGTTCAAATCTATTTAGCCCCTTTTTAGCGGTTCTTCGTAAAAAAGCCTGTTTCTTACAATTTAGTAAATCTTTAAACTTTAACCTTTTTCCCGTTTGTCGTTAAAATAGTTGCACTAACTTCGCACACCCCCTTTAAATATTATTTTTTTATTAAACATTATCGGTGTATCTTTTTACACTTGTTTTTCAAAATATTACAGAAGTATAATGGCAGCTAAATCAGCAAAAGCAGCTCCGAAAAAAGCTAAAAAGGAACCTGAACAAAAACCAAAGTCAAAAATTGACCTATTACAGGAATTAAAGAAAAATTTCGGGTTTAAACAGTTTAAAGGTAAGCAGGAGGCAATCATCGAGTCATTACTTGATGGCAATGACACTTTTGTTATTATGCCAACAGGCGGCGGCAAAAGCTTGTGTTATCAATTGCCTGCGGTTATATCGAAAGGCGTAGCTATTATTGTGTCGCCGCTTATCGCTTTAATGAAAAACCAGGTAGATCTTGTACGTGGTTATAACAGTAACGATGAAATTGCCCACTTCTTAAATTCAACTTTAAATAAAAAGGAAATTAAAGAAGTACATGACGATCTGCTTGCCGGAAAAACTAAACTTCTTTATGTTGCTCCCGAAACGCTTACCAAGCAGGAAAACCTTTCTTTTTCAGCGATCTGGAGATTTCTTTTTTGCGGTAGATGAAGCCCATTGTATAAGTGAGTGGGGCCACGATTTTAGGCCTGAGTACAGAAGGCTTCGCGAGATGATGGATCAGATCAATTCAAAAATTCCTGTTATTGCGCTTACAGCTACAGCTACACCGAAGGTTCAAAGTGACATTGTGAAGAACCTTGATTTGCGTAATCCGAATATTTTTATTTCCTCTTTCAACAGAGACAATCTTTATTACGAAATTCTTCCAAAAGTAAAAAAGAGCCAGACGGATGAAAGTATTGTACGTTTTGTAAAGGGAATGAAAAACAAAAGCGGCATCATTTATACACTTAACAGAAAAACCACGGAAGAGCTGGCCAGTATTTTGGAGGCAAATGGAATTAAGGCGGTTGCCTATCATGCCGGGTTGGATGCTAAATTAAGAGCACGGCGTCAGGATGGTTTTTTAAATGAAGACGTTCAGGTAATTGTTGCTACCATTGCGTTTGGAATGGGTATTGATAAACCAGACATTCGCTTTGTCATCCATTACAATATTCCGAAATCAATAGAAAATTATTACCAGGAAACCGGTCGTGCAGGCAGGGACGGGCTTGAAGGAAAATGTGTTTTATATTATTCTCATAAGGACGTGAGCAAACTGGAACACCTGATGCGTGATAAGCCTTTGAGCGAACGCGAGGTGGGTGCACAACTGATAAATGAAACAGTTGCATACGCCGAAAGTGGCGTTTGCCGAAGAAAAGTGATCCTTAGTTATTTTGGCGAACATTATTTAGAAGAAAATTGCGGTAATTGTGATAATTGTAAACATCCCAAGGAAAAAATTGAAGCCAAGGCACAGGTACAGATCGTATTAAAAGCCCTCAAAGAGCTTGATGAAAAATTTGCGACAGAGTATGTGGTAAATCTGATCAGTGGTAAATTAACGCCACAGATAAAGATGTTCCGGCATGAAGGTTCGGCCAGTTTTGGTGCAGGAAAAGATCAGGATCCACATTTTTGGAACTCGTTGGTACGACAAATGATTCTTGATGGGTTGATAAGAAAAGATATTGAAGAATACGGCTTGTTACGACTTACGGACAAGGGGAAAGATTTTGCTAAAAAACCCAAGAGCTTTACGATTGTATTGAATAATAAGTTTGAAGATGCATTAGGAGACGATGAAGAAGGGGCTGATCGTGGCGGCGAGGAAATTGCCGCGGATGATAAGCTTTTTGAAATGCTGAGAGACCTTCGGCAAAAACAAGCAAAGAAAGTAGGGCTGGTTCCCTGGGTTATTTTTCTTGAGACATCATTGCAGGACATGGCCACACTATACCCGACAACGCTGGAGGAACTGGAAAAATGCCAGGGAGTAAGTGGCCCTAAAGCAAGGCGCTATGGAAAGCCGTTCATCGAATTGATTGCACAATATGTTGAAGAAAATAATATTGAAAAGCCCGACGACTTTGTGATGAAGAGCGTTGTAAACAAGAGTGGCAATAAAGTATATATCATTCAGCAAACGGATAAAAAATACCGCTGGAAACAATCGCTAAAAATAAGGGCTGGAAAATTGAGGAGCTCTTGGAAGAGATGGAAACTATTGCAGCAAGCGGAACAAAACTAAATCTTGGTTATGCTATTGATGAAATGCTGGATGAAGCAGACCAGGAAGAAATTATTGAATATTTTAAGAGTTGCGAAACTTCATCGCTGGACATTGCACAGCAGGAGTTGGCTGAGTTCGATTTTAATTGGGAACAGCTAAAAATTATGCGTATCAGATTTTTAGCAGAATATGGCATGTAATGTCTATCAACATTTTTTTGCCAATTATTCACAACTTTTATAAAAAACCACTATTTTTGCAACCCGTTAATAGATGGTGCGGTAGCTCAGTCGGTAGAGCAAAGGACTGAAAATCCTTGTGTCGCCGGTTCGATCCCGGCCCACACCACAAAAGCCTCTCAAAAATTTTGAGAGGCTTTTGCTTTAAATGAATTTCCGATTTGATTAGAATTATAATTGGCTAAAAAGCCTCCTTTCGGCTAATTTTTGAATTTATTGCCAATTATTATTGAAATTAAAAGTCGATACATACTTTTGAAGTATTTATCTTCCCATGTAAACCATCAATATCTGCACATCGCTTGGATTTATCCCAGAAATCCTGCTGGCCTGCCCTAATGTTCTTGGTCTTATCCTGTTTAATTTTTCTTTCGCCTCGTTGCCTAATGAAGACAATTTACTGTAATCAAAGCTATCAGGTATGGAAAGGTTTTCCATTTCACTCATCCGTGTGACAATTTCCTTTTCCTTTTCAATGTATGTATCATACTTAATTTGGATAGCAGCCTGTTCTATCTCTTCTTTAGAAAAATTTTTCAACGGCTCGTTTAATTTGGAAAGGGTTGCTGTAAGGTCTGCCAATTCTATGTTTGGTCGAAGTAATATTTTCTCTGCCCTATGTTTCTCATTGATTTTTGAAGAACCTATAGATTCAGAAAGCTATTTATTTCTTCTGGCTCGATCATGGTCTTTTGAAGAATGGTTTTGATCTCTGCCACATTTTTATTCTTCTTTTCTATCGCAATCATTCTTTCTTCTTTCGCCAAACCTAATTTATAACTTAACGGAGTGAGGCGCGCATCTGCATTATCCTGCCGTAGCAGGGTTCTATATTCTGCACGTGAAGTAAACATTCTATATGGCTCTTCGGTTCCTTTATTGATCAAATCATCGATCAAAACACCAATATAAGCCTCGCTACGCTTCAATACCAACGCTTCTGATTCTATCACTTTTTGATGTGCGTTAATTCCAGCCATCAGCCCCTGACAGGCAGCTTCTTCATATCCAGTCGTTCCGTTAATCTGGCCAGCAAAAAATAAATTGCTAATCAATTTTGTTTCCAATGTATTGCTCAATTGCGTTGGTGGGAAATAATCGTATTCAATGGCATAACCCGGCCTGAAAAATCTAACATTTTCAAAACCAGGAACGGTTCGCAAGGCTTTGTATTGAACATCTTCCGGTAACGAAGTCGAAAATCCGTTTACATATATTTCTACGGTATTCCATCCTTCGGGTTCTACAAACAGTTGATGACGATCCCGGTCTGCAAAGCGATTTATTTTATCTTCAATACTGGGGCAATATCTGGGTCCAACGCCGTCAATTCTTCCTGCAAACATCGGGCTGCGATCAAATCCTGTTTTCAGAATTTCATGAACCTCTGGGCTTGTGTATGTTATCCAGCAGCAACGTTGCTCTTTTGCCTCAATTTTTTTGTATCGGAAAAAGAAAAGCCAACAATGTCATCATCCCCTTCCTGAACTTCCATTTTTGAATAATCCAGGCTTCGGCCATCAACGCGTGGCGGAGTCCCTGTTTTGAGGCGGTCACTATCAAATCCTAATGCAACAAGCTGCTCTGTTATCCCTGTTGCGGCTTTTTCTGCGACACGTCCGCCTCCAAACTGCTTTTCACCGATATGTATTATACCGTTTAAAAATGTTCCATTTGTTAATACTACAGCCTTTGCTTTTATTTCATGTCCTAAACCTGTAATAATTCCGCATGCGCGATTATCTTTTATAAGCAACCCTTTTACCATGTCCTGGTAAAAGTCAAGATTTGGCGTTTGTTCCAGCATTTCGCGCCACTTTGTGGCAAACACCATCCTATCGCTTTGAGCCCTCGGGCTCCACATTGCCGGGCCTTTAGATCTGTTCAACATTCTGAATTGAATCATAGACAAATCGGTAATTATACCTGAATATCCGCCCATTGCGTCTATTTCTCTTACAATTTGCCCCTTGGCTATTCCGCCCATTGCAGGGTTACAGCTCATTTGAGCTATCGTCTGCATATTCATTGTAACCAACAGGGTTTTTGATCCCATATTAGCTGCGGCGGCAGCAGCTTCACATCCGGCGTGGCCAGCGCCTACAACTATAACATCATATTCTGGAAACATAGTTCGCAAAGGTAATAAATTATTATAGGGGCTGTTATCCGCCTCTCTTTTTATCTACTATAAGATTGTTTTCACGTGGAACTATTGTTGATCCTGATTTTCACGTGGAACAACAACCTTTTCGTATTCTGTTAACCACAGGTTCTCCATATTTCTCATTTTTTTGCTTCTTTTGAGGTTTTGTCTTTATACCCTATCAGATGCAATATTCCATGAAATATGACCCGGTGAAGTTCATCGTTCAGGCTTCCTTTTATAGCTTGGGCGTTATCCCTTACCCTATCTACGCTTATATATATATCTGAAACCAGAAAACCGGAGCTCTTTTCGGAAAGATCAAAGGTTATTA
This sequence comes from Paraniabella ginsengisoli, assembly GCF_022513635.1. Lineage (GTDB taxonomy): Bacteria > Bacteroidota > Bacteroidia > Chitinophagales > Chitinophagaceae > Niabella > Niabella ginsengisoli. The sequence goes on from NZ_JAKWBL010000004.1 coordinate 445,246, forward strand.
TATCAGTAAAGTAGTCATGCCTTAAGTGTTCCTTATTTATTTCAAGCACCTCATCATCAGAGCAAAAAACAATATTCACCTCTGACCCTGATTTACCTGCCTTTAATAGCTGAATCGCTATAAATCCTTTTAATGATCGCCTCTTTTTTAGCACTACGCTCTTTTGAAAATGTAAGTGTTTATTATGAATTCTTTAGGATGCATTCCTCAAAATTCGCAAACAAAAGACAAACAACAATGCTTAGTTTTGCAATATGGTAAATGAACTATTGTTATCCGACCTTCAGCCAGGGCAAATAGCTACGATTGTTAAGTTTACAACAGAAGAAATATTTCTAAAATTAATGGAGATGGGATGTCTTCCAGGTGAACAAATAGAAGTTGTACAAAAAGCCCTTTTTAATGATCCGATGTCCATTTCCGTTGCCGGATATTTGCTTAGCCTACGTACCGAAGAAGCCAGACAAATAGTCGTAAACATTTAAGCGCAAACAAATGAGGATTGGATTATATTTTGGTTCATTTAACCCTATCCACCATGCACACCTTATAATTGCAAACCATATACTTAATGAAACCCTTGTAGATAAGGTTTGGTTTGTCGTTTCTCCCCATAACCCTTTGAAAGAAACCAGCTCTCTTTTAGATGAAAATCATCGGTTTCATTTAGTAAATGTAGCTATAGAAGCCGACGACAGACTAAAGGCTTCAAATATTGAGTTTTCTCTGCCGAGACCTTCTTACACATCTATAACTTTAGCACACCTTTCCGAGAAATACCCTCAGCATGAGTTCTGTATTATAATGGGTAGTGATAGTTTCCAGAATATTCGCCGTTGGAAAAACTTTGAGTTTATCTTAAAGAACTATCAAATTTTAATTTATGAACGGCCAGGATTTGAGATAGCGGATAACATCAACGCCAAAATTAATATACTAAAGGCCCCGTTGCTTGAATTATCTGCAACAGCAATCAGAAAATTGATTAAAGAGAAAAAATCTTTGAAATATCTGCTTCCCGAGGCGGTGATCACAGAAATTGAAAAAGCAGGCCATTACAGAAAATAACCCAGCACCACACATAATACGACTATTACTGGAGCAGGAACTCTTGTAAAGATCAATGTAACAGCTGTTCCCAATACAATTCCAATATTGATAAACCCTACACCAGTACCGTCAAAAAGAGTTATATCTTTTAAAATGTAGAAGGTTGAGCCCACCATAATTCCGAGCACAGCAGCATTAATACCTTCGAGTGATCGATAAATCGCAGAATACTTCTTTAACCTGTTCCAAATAGGAAAAAAGAAAAGAACTAACAATGCGCTTGGAAGAAAAATGCCAACCATACCAATTATACTGCCTATGATCTGCATTCCAGCGCCACCATCTTTTAGTGCCAACCCTCCTGTATAAGATCCTATTGAAAAAACCGGTCCGGGTACTGCTCTTACAATACCAATCCCTGTTAACATATCTTTCTTATCTATATGAATTGCGTTAGGATTTCTGTTTTTTACGGCTTCCGGCCTAACACTAAATTGCTCATACATAATTGGCATTAATACATTCCCACCGCCGAAAACGAGGCTTCCCATACGATAAGAATTTTCGAACAGATTGGCGGGCTTTCTATTTTGCCAATCGTTTTTGCGCGCTACTTCACTTAATATACCGGCAGCAATGAAAATAATGGCAAAAAGCCAAATATTCCACCATCGGATTTTCCCCGGTTTAACGTCTAGTTGAGGAATCCTTTTGCGACTAAGGTTGGTAATACAGCCTCCTGCAACAATTAAGAGAGGAACAAAAAATGGCTTTCCAAAGAAAACATATGTTGCTATAGCCGCGGCAATTGCTATAACCGCCGTGACCAGGTTTTTTACAGAATAGGGCAAAGCAGCAATACAGGCAAAAATGAGGAAACCCGTTGCCATTGGAACGATAAACTTAAAAATGTCGAAATGTTTAGTTGTCCCTTCAATATATTCCACAAAAAAGAAAGGGCACACATAATAGTGCAGGCAGGGAGTATCCATATCAACAATGTAAGAATTGCTAAAATGGGTCCGCCTCTTTTAAATCCGATTAATGTCAGTGTTTGTGTAGAAGATGCGCCGGGTAGTAACTGACAAAAGGCATTATACTCCATTAACTCCTGCTCTGTTACATAGGAGTTTTCTTTACGAACGTTTTCATCATCATTGCCAAATGCGCCTGAGGACCGCCAAACGCAGTAATTCCGTGTAACAAAACCAATTTTAAAAATTGTAAATGGCGGAGCAGCATGAAGCTGAAAAAGTTTATTAAATGTCTTTAAAGATAAAATATTAAAAGCAAAATCAGTTCGAATTCACCTCCTATCTAATTGTCACATGAAAGCATTTCTCCCTGTATTCTTTAATAAAATATAATTTACCCTGGCGTTGCATTTGTGTTAATACACTTTGCAAAGTTTTTTCGAGCCGTGCATTTGGTGCTTTTCGCCTATTAAACCTAATATACGAAATATCGAACGAACATCCAAAATTATGGGAGCTTAATTTGCTGGTAACAGCGTTGCTATTGACTCTTGCTAATCTTTTTTGATCATAAAGTGTGCGAGTAATCGACGTTACAGTAAATGTTTTCTTCTTACTTTGTTTGTAAAAATTAACTCCTATTTCTTTTAAAATACGGTATGATTTAGGAGTAACATAAGGTCTGCTATGGGTAAGTTTGGCAATCGTATAGCCGGTTTTAGCAAATACAACCACAAGTTTCTTTTTGCTTACTAAAGAAGTTACATGCGCCTGGTTTTTTATAGGAGGAATGCCCGTTCTCTTTGCTGCTTCAAGATGTACATCGTATTTGGTTTGCCCAAATGAGCAAAACCCACCAAAAAACAAATATGTAAGTACAAGTAAATATTTAATCAAAATAGAACGGCTTTTGAAGCGAGAATCATAAAAGTTTATAAAAACATACTAAATAATTGATTATTAGTCAATTGAATTCTTCTTCTATATATTTAATCCCCGCATGCGCTTATTGTCTGGCCAGTGATATAGCTACTCATATCAGACGCTAAAAATAAAGTTACGTTGGCTATATCTTCAGCTTTGGCAAATCTGTTTAAGGGTATGTCTGCCAGATATTTTTCAGCGCCAGCATTATCATTTAAATAACTGGTCATATCGGTTTCTACAAATCCGGGGGCAATTGCGTTACAGCGAATATTACGGCTGCCCAGCTCTTTTGCTATGCTTTTTGTAAAACCAATAATTCCTGCTTTGCTTGCTGCATAACTTGCTTGTCCGGCATTCCCCATCATTCCTATTACTGAGCTCATGTTAATAATGGTTCCACTTTTTGCTTTCATCATAGGCCTTATCACCTGCTTCGTCATATAAAAAACGCTGTTCAGGTTTACGTTAATCACATCATTCCATTGCTCGGGCGTCATACGCAACAGCAAATTATCTTTCGATATTCCAGCATTATTAACGCATATATCAACAGAACCAAATTCTTTCAAGACATCGTTTACAAAAGTTTCGCATTGCTGTACATCTCCTGCGTTACTTTTATAAGCTTTTGCTTTTACTCCAAATCCCTTCAGTTTTTCTTCCAGCACGGTTGCACGTTCTGCGCTGCTATCGCTAACATAAGTGAATGCAACATTGGCACCGTGTTCAGCAAATTTCACTGCAATTGCCTCCCTATTCCTCTGGCTGCTCCGGTAACAATCGCTACTTTGTTCTCAAGAAGTTTCATTTTTCTACTATTTAGTATGCTTGCAAAGTAAAGTAATTATTTTTTGCTTTACTTATCAATTGCAATTAAAATAGCGGCAAATGCAATCAGCCTATCTCATCAAAAAATAGTTGTTGAAGCTTTTACATAATCCATAACCCATTTTCAAAATAAACCTATATTGCGCCCATGTCTATTATCGATTTTTTATCTGAAGTAAATGTTGTAGAAATTACAGGCGATGAAACATACAAGCCCGGGCAATTAGGCAATGCTATTGATATTTATAATGAATCCTTTCCAGACGTTGATAATGCTGATATTATTTTAGTAGGATGCGGAGAACAACGTGGACGTGGCTTTTTAGGACCCGCCAGTGTAGCTCCCGAGCTAGTTCGAAAACATTTCTATTCGTTATTTTACTGGCACGATAAAATAAAAATTGCAGATATAGGTAATATAAAACAAGGTGCAACTTATAATGATACAGTCGCCGCATTACAAACTGTTATAGAAGAATTGACTGCGTTAGGTAAAACAACTATTGTAATTGGAGGATCGCAGGATCTTACCTTATCTCAATATAATGCCTGTAAAAATGCTAAACAGCAAGTAGAGATGACGGGTGTTGATGCTATCATTGATATGGATATGGAATCGCCATTCAGAAATGATAACTTTTTAATGGAGCTTTTTACCAGCGAACCTAATTATATCAAACATTATAACCATTTGGGTTTTCAAAGTTACCTGGTCCATCCAGGTATGCTACAAACCCTTGATAAATTAAAGTTTGATTTCTTCCGTGTGGGGCATGTGAAAGAAGACATGGAAGAAATAGAACCTGCTATCCGCAATAGTCATATTTTTTCTTTCGACATAAGCGCTATTGCTAATGCGTATGCGCCTGCCAATCAGTTAACACCAAATGGTTTTAACGGCGAAGAGGCCTGTATTCTTATGCAATATGCGGGGATGAGCAGTAACATGCAATCAATAGGTATATTTGGATACAACCCGCAACATGACAAGGATGAACTCACGGCAAAACAAATCAGTCACATGTTGTGGTACACAATAGACGGGAGACATAGAAGACTTAAAGAAGCTTCATTCGACCAACTCGAACATTTTAATGAATACCAGATGGCATTTGCCGAAATAGAAACAACATTTCTTCAAAGTAAAAAAACAAGCCGCTGGTGGATGCTGTTGCCAGATAAAACTTTCATCCCTTGTAGTTATAAAGATTATTTGACCGCAAGCCACAATGAAATTCCTGAACGATGGTTTAGGGCACAGCAGCGATAAATAAAGTTGACAGATGATTGTTGACAGATACAGAAAAATATTTAAGATTAGATAATTAACTATATTGTAATACTCTTAATCTTATAATCCTAAAAATCCAAGTTCAGACAAATCATGGCTCACATCATTAAAACAGGTATTGCTTCATACGGCATGAGTGGCAAACTTTTTCATGCACCTTTTATACAGGCGCATCCCAATTACGAACTCAGCGCAATAGTGGAGAGACATAAAGAAGAATCAAGAATAAAATATCCCGATTCAAAACTGTATCGATCTTTTGAAGAAATGATTAGTGATGATACATTAGAATTGATAGTGATTAATACTCCTGTTCAAACACATTTCGAATATGCAAAAGCAGCATTAAATGCCGGAAAAAATATTGTAGTTGAAAAACCTTTTACTGTAAACGCTGAAGAAGCAAAAGAGTTAGATGAGTTGGCCAAATCAAAAAATCTTTTATTAACAGTTTATCAAAACCGTAGGTACGACGGGGATTATAAAGCTATCAAAGATATTGTTCAGGAAAATATTTTAGGTGAACTAAAAGAAGCAGAATTAAGATACGATCGTTATCGCACTGGGCATAGTGGCAAAGATCACAAGGAAGGAGATAAACCTGGAGCAGGCAATCTGCACGATTTAGGTGCTCACCTTATTGACCAGGCGATACAGTTATTTGGCTTTCCTGAAGCTGTGTTCGCCGATGTATTCGCTATGCGCAAAGACATGATCGCAAATGACTATTTTGAAGTTTTGCTTTACTATCCACGCCCATTCAGAGTTAGAATAAAAGGGACGGTATTTGCAAGGGAATCAATTTATCCTTTTGTTATAAACGGTGAAAACGGAACTTTTATGCAGCAGCGTTCAGATTTGCAGGAGTCGCGACTGCTTGCTGATGAAATACCATCGATAGAAACCTGGATTCCCACGCCGCAAGGTTTTGATGGAATTTTACACACAACAATTAACGGAGAAAGTGTTCGTAAAGAAACGCGCTCTGAGATGGGCAATTATATGGATTTTTATAGTGATGTTTACGACACACTTGTAAACGACAAACCCAACCCTGTACCCGCTTCTGACGCAGTATTAACAATGCGTGTTATAGACGCAGCTTTAAAAAGTAATCAGGAAAAAGAGTGGTTACATTATAATTTAGTAAAACAGATATAAACGCTTCTTTTCAGAAGCGTTATTTTTTTGCCATTTCGTGGTAACAAAAACGATTTTTCTTTATCTTACAACCTTTACTATTTAGCTTTCTAACGACAAAAAACTACGAATGAAACATTGCCTTGCATCCATTTTACTTCTTTTCTCTTTTGTTATAAATGCCCAACAAAATGTAGATCTAAAATCTTATAGTGATAATGGTGCGTCTGTTAAAGTGAACAACAAATTACTTTCAGTTGAATGGCCCAGCGGTTCATCAACATTTTCCAAAATGCTTATCAATCTTGAAGAAGCGCAACCTTTGATCAACAGTTTAAACACAGGCAGCAAATCATCTTATAAAGAAATTGCTAAAAACCTCGATCCGGTTTTTATTCTTCGTGTCGGTAAAAGAAAATTAGATCCATCCAGTGGTGGTTGGGATATATTCTTTGATAAAGTACATAATAGTCCTTATACCACCAATGTCATTTCTTTCACTAAAAAAAATGCCAGCGTTCATACGCAGGGTTCATCAACCGTCGTTAAAATCAACAGCCTTCAAACAGCAGGATTTGCCGGTCATTTAGAAATAACCTTTTATAATGGAAGCCCTCTTTTTAATATAGCTGCTGTTATTTCGACTGACAAGGATTCTACTGCAATTTTATATGATGCTGGATTAGTTTCTAAAAAAGAAGCATGGAAAAATATTGCATGGTCTAATGTACGCAATCAAATAGAAACAACTGTACCTACTTCAAATACACAAAGTATTAATAAAGAAGTTAAATACAGAACCATTATTGGAGAAAGCGAGTCTGGTAGCCTGGCTGTTTTTCCTGCACCGCACCAATATTTTTATCCGCTTGACGAAGCATTTAATCTACGCTTTACTTGGTATGGAAAAAATTATCTGGACATGGTGCCCGACTTTGGAATTGGTATACGCCAGGAACCAGCCGGAGATCATAGGTTTATCCCATGGTTTAATGCTCCTCCTAAAACGGATCAGCGTTTAAATTTTTTCTGCTTATTAAGTGATAAAAAACCTGAAGTAGCATTAAACGAGGTAAAAAAATTCACCAATAATGATGCGTATGTTTCATTGCCGGGTTATAAAAGAATGGCTACTCATTTTCATAATGAGTTTATATCAGATGTAGTACTTTCAGGTAAACCGGTTCCGGAAAATCCTGAGTTTGTACAGGTTCTTAAAAAAGCAGGATTGGATATTGTAAAGCTCGCAGAGTTTCATGGTCCGGGTCATCCTAAAGGGCCAGACTCTATCAGGTTAATAGAGCTAAAAGCATTGTTTGATCAAACCAAACGTTTGTCAAATGATAGTTTCCTTCTCCTTCCCGGAGAAGAAGCAAATAACTTTTATGGTGGCCATTGGCTAGCCTTTTTCCAAAACCTGTTTATTGGATCATGTCAAGAAAACCTGAAGCTCCGTTTGAAAGTCAGCATCCTATATATGGAAAAGTGTACAGAGTAGGTAATAAAGATGAAATGTTGAAATTGCTTGAAAAAGAAAATGGATTAGCATGGGTAGCGCATGCACGTACGAAAGCATCTACAGGGTATCCGGATAAATATAAGGATGAAGACTTTTTTAAATCGGATACTTATTTAGGCGCAGCCTGGAAATCAATACCAGCCGACCTTTCATGGCCAAGCCTTAGTCATCGCGTACTTGACCTGATGGACGATATGGCCAATTGGGGTTATAAAAAATATGCTATTGCTGAATCGGATATATTTACCATTACCGAACAAAATGAAATGTACGCCCATCTTAATGTTACTTATCTTAAACTAAAAAATATACCTGATTACAAACAGGGCTGGCAAACTGTTTTAGATGCCATGCGAAAAGGAAAATTCTTTGTTTCTACTGGTGAGGTATTAATACCATCTTTCACCATTAATGGAAAAGAATCAGGAGATGTTTTAAAAGTTTCTCAAAATGGTAAAGCTGTAATAGATGCTGAACTAAACTGGACCTACCCACTCAATTTTGCAGAAATAGTTTCCGGTGATGGAAAAAAAGTTTACAGAGAAAAAATAAACTTGAATAATACTACAGCTTTTGGTAAACAAAAATTCAAATGGCCTGTAAATCTTACCAATAAAAAATGGGTGCGCATAGAAGCCTGGGACATTGCTGCTAATGGTGCATTTACACCCATGATATGGTTGGAGTAAGAGTAAAAACTACAATCCAGCAGCTTTACTAATTTCCAGCATTTTGTCGATTGGTTTTTTAGCGGCTAATCTCAGCTCTTCATCCATGATAATGTCGGGCAACTCATACTTCATGCATAGGTAAATTTTTTCCAGTGTATTCCTTTTCATGTGTGGACAGTCATTGCAAGCACAGCCATTATCAGGAGGAGCAGGAATAAATTTTTTCGTTGGACTAGCCTTCTCCATCTGATGTAAAATACCCGTCTCTGTAGCCACTATAAACTCCGTAGCATCATTCTCCATCGTATACTTCAGCAACCCTGTTGTAGATCCAACAAAGTCAGCCATTTTTAATACGGGCTCTTCACATTCAGGATGTGCAATAAATTTAGCATTAGGATGTTGTTGTTGTAACTTGGTGATCTTTTCCAAACTAAAAATTTCGTGAACCATGCAGGCCCCATTCCAAAGCAACATATCTCTACCCGTTACTTTGTTGATGTAAGCACCCAGGTTTTTATCAGGTGCAAAAATTATTTTCTGATCTTCCGGAAAACTATCCACAATAATGCGGGCATTGCTGCTGGTAACAATAACATCACTTAACGCTTTTATACCTGCACTACAATTGATGTAGCTCACAACAACATGATCTGGATGTTGCTCTTTGAATTTTTGAAACAAAGGCGGTGGGCAACTATCGCTTAATGAGCAACCTGCTTTAAAATCGGGAATAACAACTTTTTTAGTAGGATTTAAAATTTTCGCTGTTTCTGCCATGAAATGCACACCTGCAAAAACGATCATGTCCGCATCTGTCTTCTCTGCTTCCTGCGCCAGTCCCAGGCTATCGCCAATGTAATCTGCAATATCCTGTATGTCGGGCTCCTGGTAGTAATGCGCAAGAATTACTGCATTTTTTCTTTTTCAGCTTGTTGATTTCTTCAAAAAGATCCAACGTCGGGTCCACATCAACATCCAAAAACCTTTTTCGTCTAACTCCTGCTTTGCATTTTCTAAAACTGCTGCTTCCATGATTGAATATTTTAAATCCGGTGCAATGATACACTGCTAACCGAAATTTTTTGAAAGAATTTTTTATTATCCCTCTTTTAGTTCTAATAATAAGTATATATATATTTTTAAAATAAAACCTATTATTATTAGGGGTGTGAATTAGTGGATAACTCGTAATTCACAATTACTACAAAATTAGAAGTTAATTGTTTTCCACACAAAACACATACAAATTAACATAGCATAGATGCAGCAACACTGATTCTATAACTGTTATTAACAAAATTGTGGATTTCTGATGCTGGATAAAATATTTTCATTTCCGACTTTACATTGTGTTAATATTCTAGGTATAATTTTACAGGTACTAACTCTTTTTGGGAAGTGGTAACTTCCAGAGCATATTATATCCCAATAACCACATTTCATACAAACGTTTCACACGGTGATATCCACATTTTTGAACGTCTATTCACATATCTTTGGGGAGAAATAATTCCTGATCCGGCCTTAGAAATTAGAAAACGATGCTTCCTGCACTAGCTTTTTCTATTATTATATATATATCCCAGATTTGGAAGTTTTATTAGTTACTAAAAATGCTTTATGAAGAAATTACTATTTGTTTTCTGCGTCTTATTATTATCATGTATTGCCAGAGCTGATGAAGGAATGTGGTTGCCGCAACTGTTGGAAACACTTAATGAAAAAAGGATGAAGTCGCTTGGCATGAAGATGAGCGCATCCGATATATATAATGTGAACAAAGGCAGCCTTAAAGATGCTATCGTAAGTTTTGGAGGCTTCTGTACAGGTGAGATTATTTCTGATAAAGGACTTGTACTTACCAATCATCATTGCGGTTTTGATGCTATACAAAATCATTCTACTCTTGATAAAAATTTTATAAGAGACGGGTTTTGGGCTAAATCAAACGCAGAAGAATTACCGAACCCTGGCTTGTTTGTTACTTTTATTGTTAGGATAGATGATGTTACTGATCAGGTTTTGAAAGGTGTAAATAAGTCTATGGCCGAAAACCTGCGACAGTCGCAAATAGACAAAAATGCAAGGCAACAATTAAATGCTGCAAGGAAGGAGGCATATCAAAGCGCCTTTATCCGCCCTTTTTTTGAAGAAAATAAATATTATCTATTTATAACAGAAACCTACAATGATATAAGGCTTGTTGGCGCGCCGCCTTCGGCTATTGGCAACTTTGGAAAAGATACTGATAATTGGATGTGGCCCAGGCACACAGGAGATTTTAGTATGTTCAGAATATATGCGGGGAAAGATAATAAACCTGCAGACTACTCTCCAGAAAATGTACCGTACAAGCCTAAAAAATCTTTGTCCATTTCTATGAGTGGTGTGAAAGAAGGAGATTTTACGATGGTATTCGGTTTTCCCCCGAACAACTGAATATCTGCCAAGTGAGGCTGTTGATCAGATTATGACAGTTAACGATCCTGCTAAAATCTTAATAAGAGACAAAGCATTAAAGGTTATAGATAAATATATGCGTGAAGATGAATCAATCAAAATTCAATATGCTTCTAAATATGCCGGCATTAGCAACGCCTGGAAAAAATGGCAGGGCGAAGTGCTGGGTTTAACTAATACAAAAGCGCTCGATAAAAAATTGAAGTACGAAGCAGATTATCTTGATAAATTAAATAACGATGCCGCTTTGAAAAGCGAATATGGAAACGTACTAAATGAACTGAATCAAACATACAGGCAAATAAAGCCGTTGCGTTGGCGCGTGATTATTATTTAGAAACAACAAGTAAAATAGAACTCTTTACTATTGTACAAAGAATTCGTGCGTTAAGTAGTAAGAAAGAAAATAATAATTATTCAGAAGCATTGATAAGAGAAATAGAATGGATGAATGATTTTCTAAAAGAAAATAATACAAATGTAGATAAAGATATTTTCGCAGCCATGATGCAGCTTTACATCGAAAACCAGCCACCAGAGTATGTTTCACCCTATGCAAAAGAACAATTGAAAAAATTTACAAACTATAAAACCTGGGCTGATGACATATATAGTAAAAGTATTTTTGCAGATAAAGAAAAAGTTATAGATCTTGTAAAGAGTGATCCTACTAAATTATTTACTGCATTAAATACTGATGAAGCGGCCAAACTGGTTCTATCTATTTCCAACTTATATGATAATGACGTAGTGCCTAAATTGAACGCGCTGCAAACAACCATCAACCAACTGCAAAGAAACTATATGAAAGCCCAGATAGATGTATTCAATAATAAAACATTTTATCCTGATGCAAATAGCACTTTGCGCGTAGCTTTTGGAAATGTAAATGGATATACATCTCCTCTTGGAAAAAAATACGAATTCTATACTTACTTAGATGGAGTAATGGAAAAATACAAACCAGGCGATTATGAATTTGATGTTCCGGAAAAACTGCTCGAATTATATAAGAAAAAAGATTTTGGAAAATATGCGGTTAATGGAAAAGTGCCGGTTTGTTTTATAGCATCCAATCACACAACCGGCGGAAACAGCGGCAGCCCTGCATTAGACGCTTATGGTAATTTGATTGGCTTAAATTTTGACCGGGTTTGGGAAGGTACCATGAGTGATGTTAATTACGATCCGTCTATATGCAGAAATATTATGGTAGATATAAGATATGTGCTGTTTATAGTTGACAAGTATGCCGGAGCAAAACATCTGGTAGAAGAAATGAACCTGGTATATCCAAAAAAATAGAGAGTAATATATTCGTTAACTTTAAGCAAACAAAAAATAAAAACCATGGTAAACAATAAGCATATCGCAACTTTTATTCTCGGCGCCTTAGCTGGCCTGGCTGCTGGCAAGTACTCAAGCATGAGCGATGAAGAAAAAGAACAGATGATCAAGAATTTAAAAGAGAAAGCAAATGGACTAAAAGATGACGCTGTAAAAGCGGCCGATAATGCAAAAGATTATTTCAGTGAATTAACCACCAAAGGAACGGACGCTATTAAAGAACATTTTCCTGGTGCAGAGAAATGGATGCATGATTTGTTTGGAAATAAAGAGTCTGAAAAAACAGAACCAGGGCCCGATACCGAAAAGGCATAAAAATAAAAAAGGGCGCTTAGCGCCCTTTTTGTTTATAGTAAGTTGTTGGGATTTGGAATAAGTTTCAAAATTTTATGAAGGTTATCTTCATAATGTTTTTTATCCAATTTATAATAATAAGCGCCCTTTTTCGAATTGCTTTTATCTTTTTCCTTTTGCTTTATTAAAAGTTTTGTTGAAAGCATTTTGCGGCTAAAGTTTCCTTTATCAAAACTGGTATTGAATACATCTTCGAAAAGGCTTTGCAATAAAGGCAAAGTAAATTTATCAGGGAGTAGTTCAAAAAGAATAGTATGCGAAGCTGCTTTGTATTGAAGTTTCTTTTGAGCTAGCAATACCATTTCATTATGATCGAAAATAAGGTGCGGAAACTCTTTGATAGGAAACCATTCTGCCTCAAAATCTGTATTGATCGATTCCTTGTATTTATTAATATCTATTAATGCGAAATAGGCAATTGAAACGGTCCGTTGAACAGGATCTCTTTCCGGAGAAGAGAACGTGTGGAATTGTTCCAGGTAAATTCCTTCCAACCCGGTAAGTGTTTTAAGTATCCTGTTTGCAGCAATGTCAGCGCTCTCATCTTCATTTACAAAACCACCCATTAAACTCCACTTGCCTTTTTCAGGTTCTAAACCTCTTTTAATCAGTAAAATTTTAAGACGGGTGCCGTCAAATCCAAAAACGATGCAGTCCACAGCAACTGTAAACTTCGTGATCTTTTGATATCTTTTTTCTTTGGTCAAAATGGTTTATCTAAATAGTATGAAAAATTTCCAAACGAAGGATTCAGGTGGCAAAATAAGAAAACAGAAAATTATACATGAATCTAATCTAAAGGAACAAAAATAAATATTTTTATTTGTCATAAAAACAATTAAATTTGAAAATAGAGGTCGATTGCATTCTGCCAGCAAATATCCTACTATTACTTATATAATTTTAGTATCAATATGTATATTAAAAAGTTTCTGCCTGCTGTTCTCATTTTTTTCAGCTTTTATGTACATGCGCAAAATAAGAATTTTGTTATTGAAGCAGATAAACCAATAGCGCCTATACAATCTACTATGTGGGGTGTTTTTTTCGAAGACATTAATATGGGTGCAGATGGTGGTATTTATGCGGAACTTATAAAGAACAGATCTTTTGAATTTTTTAGACCATTAATGGGCTGGAAGATTGAACAAAACCCCGTTGAAGAAGGAGCCGTATTAATTCAAAATCGAGGAATAAACACCGCAAATCCTCGTTTCGCCAGGATCAATGTGCATAACCGATCTAAAGGATCATTGACATTGACAAATGAAGGGTTCAGAGGAATGGGAATTAAAAAAGATCTCAGGTATGACTTTTCAGTTTTATATAGAATGGCATCTGGCAAAGTAAAGATGCATCTTGAATTGCTTAACGAAAAGAAAGAAATCATTGGGTCAACTGAGCTGTTTCCACAAGAAGAGAATAAAGAGTGGAAAAAGTTAGCCATATCATTTAAAGCAAATCAAACGGAAGAAAAAGGTTCTTTTCGTATTTCGTTTGAAGGAAATGGAGCGATAGACCTGGACATGATTTCGCTTTTTCCTGAAGATACTTGGAAGCAGCGCCCAGGTGGAATGAGAGCTGATATGGTGCAAATGTTGGCAGATATGAAACCAGGATTTATTCGATTTCCCGGAGGTTGTATAGTAGAAGGGTTCGATCTTTCGCAAAGATACCAGTGGAAAAAAACGGTGGGCCCAGTTGAAGAAAGACAGTTAATTATCAACCGCTGGAATTATGAGTTTCCTCATCGTTCAACACCCGATTATTTTCAAACTTTTGGACTTGGATTCTTTGAATATTTTCAGCTTTGCGATGATATTGGAGCAGAGCCCTTACCTATTTTGAATTGTGGAATGGCTTGCCAGTTTAATTCAGCAGAAGTTATTCCTTTAAATCAATTGAATCCATATATAAATGACGCGCTGGACCTTATTGAATTTGCCAACGGAGACGCTACAACTAAATGGGGAAAAGTTCGCGCAAACATGGGACATCCTGAACCATTCCATTTAAAAATGCTTGGAGTAGGGAATGAAAACTGGGGCCCGCAATACCTGGATCGATTTAAAATTTTTCAAAAAGCAATAAAAGAGAAATATCCCGATATTAAATGCTTATTGCCAGTTCTGGCACTGATCCGCAAGGCGATAGGTTTAATTATTTAAATACAGCGCTTCGAGAAATTAAAACTGATTTTATTGACGAACATTATTATCGGCCACCGCAATTCTTTTTCAGTAATGTAAATCGTTACGATAATTATCCAAGAAACGGCTCAAAAGTTTTTGCCGGGGAATACGCTTCGCATACACAAGGAACGACAGGCCCCGTAAAAAATAATTGGCTTGATGCACTTTCGGAAGCCGCGTTTCTAACCGGTTTGGAAAGAAATGCGGAAGTGGTGCAGATGGCATCTTATGCGCCACTATTTGCACATTACCATGGCTGGCAATGGGCGCCTGATCTTATCTGGGTAAATAATTTGAATGTAGTGGGTTCGCCAAGTTATTATGTTCAAAAATTATATTCTACGAATAAGGGCACAGACGTAATACCCATTTCGCTTGACGGAAAAGCGATCGCCGGACAGGATAGCCTTTACGCTACCGCCGCTATTGATGCGGCCTCCAATGAAATTATTTTAAAAATTGTAAATGCTTTACCGAAACAGCAAAGTATTACATTAGATATTAAAGGTGTTAAAAAATTAACAACATCAGCAAAGCAAACCACTTTGCATAGTGAAGCATTAGATGTAGTGAATAATTTGGATAAACCAAAAATGATAAGCCCTAAAGTGACAGATATAAAATTGCAGGGGAAAAAATCAACATTACTTTTGAAAGCATATTCTTTTAATGTGATACGAATTAAATATTCGTAACAGCAAACCCGTGTCCGACGTGGGTTTGACATTATTAACTTAAATAACTTGAGTTTTGCTTATTCTGAAATAGGGATCAACAAGTTAAGGGCATCATGTCGACGAAGGATATTTCAAATGTAGCGAAGTGGGGTGAGCAATGACGGATAGTACCTGTTTTGCACTCACGTTGAACTTGCTTAGTTTTTTAATAAACACCGTCCGATCGGTCATCCGGGCGGGCATATAGATATATAGCATTTGCTTCGTTTGAGGTTATATAGTATCCGCCGTAGGCGGACATAGCCTCCCGGTAAATGAACGATTATATGTATTTATGTTTCCTATTTATCATAAAACCTTATGTATATATGTGGTGAAAACAAGTTTAAACAACTTAAATAAAACTAAAGGGCATCCTCTAAAGTCGCTTTTTTACTTTTCTCCAATGTAACCGCCGGTTCCTGCAAAGGCATGATCTTTTTGATAACAACAAAGCATACCAGCGCTGTAATGATAAACAATACATCCGTTAGCCAAAGGCCATTATATCCATAAGCGGAAATTATTTTTGTAGAAAGAAACGGCGTTATGATAAAAGCCATTGAAAACCCAAGAGCATTAAGCGCCATATAAGATCCTTTATTATGTGTTCCTGCACGCAAAGCCCCAACAGTGGCCGTAAAAGGCATTACAAGCATTTCAGATAAGCTGATCAGGGAAATAGAAATATATAACATCAATAACTCGGTCGTAAAAAGATAAATAAGGTACCCGGGAATTATAAATACCGTACCTAACAAAATGCTATTATAAACAGAGAAACGCTTTTGAGCCAAACTAACAATCATCATTTCTGTAAGGACAATAATAAAACCACTGTAGCCCATTATAGTACCAATTTGCGCTGTGTTCAATGCTGCTTTTTCATTAAAGAATAAAGGAATGGCATTCAGTATCTGGCAAAAAGGAATGAAATATAGCATACACGCAAATGCGAAAAAAATATATGGCCAATCGCTGTATGCAGAACGACGTGTGTTATTATTAAAAACGACTTCGTTACTTTTTACAACAGTACGTTTCTTTACTTTATTGAAATAAACAAAAAAGATAATGCCAGCAATAAAACTACCTAACGCATTGCCCCAAAACAAAAAGTTATACGATATCGACGCCAGCAATCCTCCCAAAAATGGACCAAAGGAAAAACCAAGATTAATAGCCATTCTGTTAAGCGAAAAAGCTCGTGTTATATTTTCGGGTTTTGCATAACTGGTAATAGCAGCAGAGTTTGCCGGCCTGAACAGATCGGCTACAAAAGAAATAGAAAAGATGCCCGCCGATAAAGCAGGAACAGTATCCAGCGCGCCCACTAAAAGATATAAAGGCGCCACTAAAAACAAGCTCAGGCACTGTACTTTAAAATTTCCAAAACGATCGGTCAACCAGCCTCCGGCAATATTTCCTAACAAAGAACCCAGGCCGAAAAAGCTTAAAACAATGCCCGCATCCTGTAAAGAAAAATGCAAATGCTCGCGCATATAAATAGCAAGAAAAGGAAGTACCATCGCTCCTGTTCTGTTGATCAGCATGACCAACGCCAGCATCCATGCGGGTGTTGATAAACCTCGGTACGAGTTAATATAAAGGGCTAAAAACTTTTTCATTGAGGTAGAGGGATGTTTCACATTATTAACAAGAAACAAAAGGATAAATTAAATATTTATCGTTGTGTACTTTGTATTCTTTGTCAACGTTGCGTGAAGGGGATGGAAAAAATTAAAAAAGCCCGGCACACTGACGGTACCGGGCTTTAACTATAAATTTTTTATAATTAAGAGTTCATACTCGCCAAAAATTCTTCGTTGCTCTTCGTTCCCTTCATGCGTCTCAGCAGATCATTCATCGCTTCTTCTGTCTTCATGTCTGCAAGATATACACGTAATAAATTCATTCTTTGCAACACATCTCTATCTAATAATAAATCATCACGGCGCGTTGAAGATGCGGTAAGGTCGATAGCCGGATAAATACGCTTGTTGGAAAGTCTTCTGTCAAGCTGCAATTCCATGTTACCGGTTCCTTTAAACTCTTCAAAAATCACCTCATCCATTTTGCTTCCGGTATCAATTAATGCAGTTGCTAAAATGGTAAGCGATCCGCCGTTCTCAATTTTACGCGCAGCGCCAAAAACTGTTTAGGTTTTTGCATAGCGTTTGCCTCCACACCACCGCTCAAAACCTTACCAGATGCGGGCGACACCGTATTATGTGCACGAGCCAGACGAGTAATAGAATCTAATAAAATAACAACATCATGTCCACACTCAACAAGTCTTTTAGCTTTTTGCAAAGCAACGGTAGAAACTTTTACATGCTTTTCAGCAGGCTCGTCAAAGGTAGAAGCGATCACTTCTGCTTTTACGCTTCTTTCCATATCGGTAACCTCTTCCGGGCGCTCGTCAACCAACACAATCATCAGGTAACATTCAGGATGATTTTCGGCTATGGCATTAGCCACAGCTTTCAACAACATCGTTTTACCGGTTTTTGGTTGCGCTACTATCAAACCACGCTGTCCCTTACCTATCGGCGTAAACAAATCCATAATACGCGTTGACAAGTCAGATGGCTTTGTGAACAGGTTTAGTTTCTCGTAAGGGAATAACGGCGTAAGATAATCGAAAGGTACGCGGTCGCGCACTTCTTCGGGGCTTTTGCCATTAATGGTATCCACCTTTAAAAGCGCAAAATATTTTTCGCCTTCGCGCGGAGGACGCACGGCTCCATGAACCGTATCTCCGGTTTTTAAACCAAATAGTTTTATTTGAGAAGGAGAAACATATACATCATCAGGACTTGATAAATAATTATAATCAGAAGACCTTAAAAATCCGTAACCGTCCGGCATCATTTCCAAAACACCTTCGCTCAATATCACGCCGTCAAACTCAACATTAAATGCTGCTTCTTTTTCCTTTTTGGGAGTAAAAGATTTTACTACAGGCTCTTCCACAATAATTGGAGCGGGATTAGCAAATTTTTCGGTGGCTTTAAATGCCTGTTCAATAAAAGAAGCTGTAGCCGGGTCCAGTCCAAACTCGCCATCTGCAGCGGGTTCTGCCGCTTTTTCTTTAGCGCCTTTATCTTCTTTCAATGTAGGTGCTTTATCTTCTGCCTCTTCAGTTTCTTTTTTAGCAGGCGCTTTTTTCTTCTTGGCCGGAGCCTTTCCTTTTTGGCCGGAGCTTTTGCCTTCTTTTCGTCGATCTCTTCTTCTTCTCCGTCGTCTTCAACAAAGGCTTCTTCGGTTCCGTTAGAGGTTGTGGTTTTCACAATACGTTTTCTTTTTGGCTTAGCATCGGTAGCAACGTTTTTCGATCCTGCGATGGCTTGGTTATCTAAGATCTGGTAAACGAGCGTTTTTTTATCTAATTTCTTCGCATCAGGGATGCTCAACTGTTCGGCAATGTCTAACAGTTCCGGAACGAGCATGTCGTTCAATTGTAAAATATCATACATAAGGGTGTAAACTTATATTAATCATATACTGGCTTTAGTATGCTGATTAACAAAAAATAAATTGAAAATTGTTTTTGGATGAATCTTTATTGAAATGAAAATCAATAATTAGCAGAGATGATCACAAGCCTTGGGTCATTTCTTACTGCGAAAATAGTATGTTTTCCTCAAAATCAAAAAAATCATTTTATTGTGGATAAGTTTTTTAGAAAGAATTAACGGGGGCTCTCATCGGCAGTGCTACTATCAACTAAGATGCGGCCATCTGCAGTAGTGGCCAGCTCGGCGCTGAACCCGCGCAATGGCCAGCTACAGCTGCCTGTCCGCCAGCCTTTGGGCGGAGGGGAATATGATTCAGCAGGAAGTGAGATGTATAAGTCTTTGACATTAATGGATATGAAAAAGAAAAATAGAAACCGTGTATATTTGAGAGATCGTCGTACACCGCAAAAACGACACAACAGAAATGACGGAGAAATTGTATTTTCCTAACGTTCCTTTGCGGTGAAAGCAACAAAGCAAAAATGAAAAAACCTTTATTAATCGCTTTAACTATTGCGGCTTCCTTTCTTTCCGGCTTCGCATTTAAATCGATCATAACAACGCAACCAACCAAACAAATACAAATGAAAAAAGTAACAGGCATTGGCGGCATCTTCTTCAAAACTAAAGACCCCGGCAAAATGAGAGCATGGTATCAAAAACATCTTGGATTAAACACCAATGAATATGGGGCAGTATTTGAATGGCGCCAGGGAGCAGACTCATCAAAAAAAGGATTTACACAATGGAGCCCGTTTCCCGAAACAACGAAATATTTTGAACCTTCCGAACAGGAATTTATGATCAACTATCGTGTTGAAAATATTGAAGCGCTGGTTGAGGAATTAAAGAAAGAAGGGGTAACCATTGCCGACAAAATTGAAACCTATGATTACGGAAAATTTGTTCATATTATTGATGTGGAAGGAAACAAAATAGAATTGTGGGAGCCGAACGATATTGCATACGAAAAACTAGGCGAACAAATAGGTGCTAAAACAACCAAGTAAAAAAACTAAAGTTTCTTTCTCACAGAAAACACAGAAGTTCACGGAAGATTAAACCTCTGTGCTAATCTGTGATTTCTGTGAGAACCCCCAACATGCTACAATAAAAGTTATCTTTGCCGCCCAAAATAAAGAGCAATGTTTAACAAGCGGATCAAAATAAAAGAATTGCTGGCGCAAGATGCGCAGGAGCAGGAGGTAACGGTAATGGGTTGGGTGCGTACTTTTCGCAACAACCAGTTTATTGCATTAAACGATGGCAGCACCAATACCAACCTGCAAATTGTTGCCGAACTGGGCAAATTTGACGAAGCGCTTTTAAAAAGAATTACCACTTCTGCTTCTTTAAAAGTTACCGGAATTGCCGTTCCTTCCTTAGGAAAAGGGCAAAAAATGGAAATAAAAGCCAATTTGATCGAAATTTTGGGCGATAGCGATGCGGAAGCTTATCCGCTTCAACCTAAAAAACATTCGCTGGAATTTTTAAGAGAAAAAGCGCATTTGCGTTTTCGTACCAATACTTTTGGATCAGTGTTCCGTGTGCGACATGCTTTGGCATTTGCGGTTCACAAATTTTTTAATGATAAAGGGTTTGTGTATTTGCACACGCCCATCATCACAGCAAGCGATGCTGAAGGCGCCGGCGAAATGTTTCGGGTAACCACGTTGCCTTTTGAAAAGGCACCAAAGAATGAAGACGGTTCTATCAATTTTAAAGAAGATTTTTTGGAAGATCGACCAACTTAACAGTTAGTGGCCAGTTAGAAGGCGAATTAGGCGCAACGGCTTTTGGCGAAATTTATACTTTTGGTCCCACATTTAGGGCAGAAAATAGCAATACCGCTCGCCACCTGGCGGAGTTTTGGATGATCGAGCCGGAAATGGCTTTTTATGATTTGGAAGACAATGCCAATCTTGCGGAAGAATTTATCAAATACATCATCAAATATGTATTGGAAAATAACCGGGAAGATCTGGACTTTCTGGCAACCCGTTTAGCTGATGAAGAAAAACAATTACCACAGGATAAGCGCAGCAAAATGGGATTGATCGAAAAGCTGGAATTTGTGGTAAATAACGAATTTCAACGACTTACTTATACAGAAGCAATTGACATTTTAGCGAACAGCAATCACAATAAGAAAAAGAAATTCCAATACCCGATTACAGGTTGGGGAATGGATTTGCAAAGCGAACACGAAAGATATTTGGTAGAAAAGCATTTTAAAAAACCAGTCATTCTTACTGATTATCCGGCCGGAATAAAATCTTTTTACATGCGCCTCAACGAAGACGGAAAAACCGTTGCGGCAATGGATATTTTAGCGCCGGGCATTGGCGAAATTGTGGGTGGCTCGCAAAGAGAAGAAAGATTAGACGTGTTGCTGGAAAAAATGAAAGCCATGAATATTCCGCAGGAAGAAATGTGGTGGTATGTGGATACGCGCCGCTTTGGAACCGTGCCGCATGCGGGCTTTGGTTTGGGCTTTGAAAGAATGATTCAGTTTGTAACAGGCATGACAAATATCCGCGACGTAATTGCTTTTCCAAGAACTCCGAAAAGCGCGGAGTTTTAGAAGAGATGCCACGAATGCACGAATAAATAATTGATTACTATTCGTGCATTCGTGGCGTTTCTTACTTCAAATTCTCTTTAAAAAAATCAATCGTTCTCTTCCACGCCAGTTCTGCAGCTGCTTTGTCATAACGCGGTGTTGTATCATTATGAAAACCGTGATTGGCTTTGGGATACATGTACATCGTATATTTTTTTGATGTTCTTTTAGTGCCGCTTCATAAGCCGGCCAGCCTTCATTTACGCGTGTGTCAAGCTCGGCATAATGAATTTGCAAAGGCGCATTTATCTTAACAACATCTTCCAAAGCCGGTTGTCCGCCATAAAAAGGAACGGAAGCATTTAAAGTAGGAATACGAACTGCCATCATATTTGCGATCCAGCCGCCAAAACAAAAACCAACAACACCCACTTTCCCATTACAACTTTTATCATCTTTTAAATAATTATAAGCAGCAATAAAATCTTCAAGCATTTCATTGCGATCGCGCTTGGCCTGCAATTCCCGACCAGCATCATCAGTTCCGGGATAGCCGCCTAACGGAGACAATGCATCTGGCGCCAACGAAACAAAACCCGCAAGCGCCGCACGCCTTGCCACATCTTCAATATGTGGATTTAAGCCACGGTTTTCGTGTACCACCACAATGCCGCCCAGCTTTGCTTTATTATCTGCCGGTTCGCAACGCAGCGCTTTTATTACGCCCCCGCCCTTTGGCGATTTGTATTCGATATATTCTGATTTGATACGGGGGTCATTAGCCTGAATTTGAACACCGCCTTTATAATCGGGCATCAAAAAACTCATTAACGAAGAAACCGTTAATCCGCCAACGGCGTACAGGGAAAGCTTCTGCACAAAATTGCGACGATCGATTCGGTTATGTGCATAATCATCATACAGATCAAACACTTCTTGTTTTATATCTTCTTTCTTTATTGACATGATTGTGTGGTTTAATGAATGATGAATTTACTTAAAAAATAAGAAATTTTGTTTAGCGTGTTTAATCAAAGAAATAAAAAGAGTTATCGCAAATAAGATTGACAAAATAGCTTCTCTATTTTAACCACATAGATATATAGCACTTAATCCGCTTTTAAGAATGCATAGATTCCGCCAAAGGCGGAGCATCGTTTTGAATCAAAGAGAACGTATGTGCTTTTATGTTTCCTTTCTTTATTTTAATACTATGTATCTATGTGGTTTATTATTAAAAACAAAGAGGTTATTTTGAAAACTTTTCTAAGGGTTGGGATCGGGACAAAAAATAAAATAACTTCGGAACTTGTATAAAGCTTGCTATTATCTAATTAAAAATTAATTATGCTTACTCGAAAAAGATCTTATCAATTCTGATGTTGGTGCTTTGTTCATTTATTATTGTGCAGGCACAATCGGAAAAAGATTTTGTAAAAGAAAACCTGGCTTTTTGTAATACCCAGCTTTATGGAATGCTTGCAGATAAAAGTTTGCAGACAAACAAATTTCCCCGAACCACCAACGCAAAAGGTGAATTAACTTCTACAAGCATGTACGATTGGACGCCAGGGTTTTTTCCCGGTAGTCTTTGGTATGGATATGAATTCAGTAAATACGAAAGCTTAAAAGATGCTGCTATAAAATGGACGGAAAAGCTTGAACCGCTTCAAACATTTACCGGCCATCACGATCTTGGCTTTATGATGTATTGCAGTTATGGCAATGCTTACAGACTAACAAATAATGAATCTTACAAAAATATTCTTATAAGATCTGCTAAAGCGTTAAGCACCCGCTTTAATTCAAAAATAGGATGCATTAAATCATGGAATAGTTTTAAATCTTTTCACGGAGATAAAACGTATAATTTTCCTGTGATCATAGATAATATGATGAACCTGGAAATGTTGTTTTTTGCATCCAAAGTTTCGGGAGATCCAACCTACCGCAACGTTGCCGTTACGCACGCTTTAACAACAATGAAGAATCATTTCAGGCCGGATTATAGTTCTTATCACGTCGTTTGTTACGACTCTGTTTCGGGTAAAGTAGAAACGCGCGAAGCTGCTCAGGGCTATGCAGATAACTCAACCTGGGCGCGCGGTCAGGCGTGGGCTATTTATGGGTTTACGATGACTTATCGGGAGACTAAAGATCCACGTTTTTTAAAAACAGCTAAAGGACTGGCGAAATATTTTATCAATAATAAAAATCTGCCTTCAGATTATATTCCTATTTGGGATTTTAATGCATGGCAAAAAGGATATATACCTGGCGGAAATTCGAATGCTCCAAACATACCGGTTTTGTATCGGGACGCATCTGCTGCGGCTATTACTGCATCAGCGTTACTTGAGCTAAGCACCTGTACAACGGGCGACGAAGCTAAACAGTTTAAAAACGCTGCTGTTAAAATGCTGCACAGTTTGGGAAGTGTTGCTTATCGGGCGAAGGCAGGAAACAATGGAAATTTTATATTGATGCATAGCGTTGGTTCCATTCCTCACAATAATGAAATTGACGTTCCGCTTGTTTATGCTGATTACTATTTTATAGAAGCGTTGTTAAGATATGAAAAGCTGCTTGATGGTAAGAAGCTTTTTTAATATGGAGTGCTAACTTGTAAAATAATTTTTCACACAAAGGAAACAAAAGAAGATAAAGAAACAAAGTCGGACTTCAAATAGTCAACGTTGTTTACTTCGTATTCGTTGCGATCTTTGTGTGAAACTTCTTATTCAAAAAAATCAAGTTCGGCAATAGATAAAGAATTGCCATTGCCAGCAATCACCTTCGATTCTATTTTTATATAACGAGCCGTAACAGGCGTTGCAAAGTTGTGTTGTCTCTTTGTGGGGTCATTTATAAGATTTCCAAATTCAAAATCCGAAACAGGCTTCCAGCTTTGTCCATCATCACTCATGTATAGCGTTCCTTTTTCCATCATGCCTTTGGCGTTGGATGTTTGCGGCGTGTAAGCAAATTGTTTCAGCGTATAGTTTTCCCCAAATCAATTGAAATAAACTGGTTGCTGCCTGTTGTATCACTGGCCCAAAAAGTATTGTTGTCAGCATCAAAAGCAAGCGCCGCTTTATTTTTTCCGATTCAGTACTTGTTGCTATCAACTTCCAGGTTAATTTAGGAATGCCAATTTTTTCCGAAACCATACTTCCTTTATCCGTTTTAGTAAAGGCAACGGCTTTCACTTCGCCTTTATGCATTTCAAAGGGTTTTGTATAAAGCGAAGAACTTTCAGTCGGTTTGCTTCCGTCTGTTGTATAATAAATTTTCACCCCGGAATTAAGATATGCTTCAATACTCTTGTCGCCCGACTTCCAGTAATGCCAGCTAAAACCATCTTCTTTAATGCCAATAGAAACCAAGCCGTTTACATCTGTTGTTACCTGTAGTTGTGGCGGCCTTGCGGTGTAATAAAATGCAGCTACATTACTAATAGCTGGTGCGTATCGAACCTGGGTAACGCGAATTCTGAACTTGTCAGACGTTACTTCAGGAAAACGTAAAATTCTTTTGTAGCCTATGTTTGTGGCCTGCGCTATTTCTTTCCAACTTCCCTCAATCCAGGCATCAACGGCATGCTTTTCCACTCTTTCAGAATGTGTGCTAATTGCTTCCTGCAACACAATACGATTAATGGTTACGGCAGATGGTGTTGATATAATAAGCTCTCCGCCGTCTTTCCCCAAAAGTTTATAGCTTGCAATATTATTGTCTAATACCTTTTGTTCTCCATTGGCGTTTTTAAAAAGATTGTTACCATAAGTTTCTTTGATGCGTTTACCTGCCTCTAAAAGAGCGTTAATATCTCTGTCAGAAAACTGGCCTTTTCTGTTGGGTGGAATATTTAAAAGAAAGATAGAATTGCCGCCAACGCTTCTTTCATAAATATCAAAAATATCATCGGCACTGCGCACGTTTTGTTCTGTATCATTTCGGTAAAACCAACCTGCTCGAATAGAAGTATTGGTTTCGGTTGGTAATGAATAAACTTTGCGTCCATAAGTTCTTCGCGGCTTCCTAACGATTTGCCGGTCAAGTCGGGGAAATAATTAGCCGTATCCGGGTTAAAAGGATAAGCAATCGTATTCCATTCTGTATTGCGCGTGGCACCGGCTTCGTTTCCGGCCCAGCGAATATCGTTCTTACCAAAAATAACCGCTTTTGGCGCTAGCGTTCTAATCAGTTTTTTCCATGCAATGTAATTGTATTTCTGTCCGCCTTTTGTTTTTGGATGTGCGCCATCAAACCATACTTCACTTATTTCGCCATATTCTGTAAGCAGTTCAAACAACTGGTTTAAAAAATACTCGTTATAATCATCCACCTTAAATTTAAAAGTTGTTTTATTAGCAAAGGGCCTTCCGGCAACTTTACGCGGAATGGTTCTTTCCGTGTATTTGCTCAGGTTTCCGTATAAGCCTTCTGGGCTTTCTATTTGATACAAATCAGCCGGCGATAAATAAATGCCCAACTTCAATCCATATTTTTTACAAGATGCGGCCAGCTCTTTTACAACATCTCCTTTGCCATCTTGAAAGCCTGTACTCATTACGCCATGCTTTGTGTATCGGCTTTGCCATAAAACAAAACCGTCGTGATGCTTGGCGGTAAAAACTACCATCTTCATACCAGCATCTTTCATTACACGGCACCATTGGTCGGTATCTAAAGTTTTCAAATCAAAAACCTTTGGATCTTCCATACCGCTGCCCCATTCTTTTGTTGTAAAAGTGTTGGGTCCAAAATGTATAAAGGCAATGTATTCGTTCTTTAGCGCATCGTATTGATTGGCGGTTGGAACTACATGTGCGGCCTTAATAATTATCTGTTCTTTCGAATCCGTGGGCAGAACCGGATAAGTGCTTTTGGGAGTTAAAATCCCCTTTGTTTGAGCGTTTGTTGCACATGTAATAACCATACCACATAGCAGAACCGTAAATTTTCTAAACATAGCAAAGTCTATTTTTCAGTAGATAAAAATAAGTATTTATTGTTCCCCTTAAATGGAATATTCAATGATTTAAATAGAGTATTCAATGTTATAAAAAGTAAACCTCTCGAAAGCGTTAATGTAATAACGCATTATCTTTAAGGGCTTAATTGCAACTAAAAATTTTAAGATGGTTTCTTTAAAACTAATTGCTCAATATTTCGTTTTAGCGATATTCATTTTTAACAACGATTGTATAGCGCAAACAGCGGTTCAACGCAATATTTTACATAAGATAACAAATGAACAAAACCTTAAGTCGTTGCTATTAACGCCTGAAGAATGGGTGCCTTATCCAAAGTATAAAGACAGAGCAGGATGGGAAAATTTTTTGGGAACGTATAAGAATGCACTTATCAGCGAAGGAGAAAAAAGTTAGATTACCAATGGCAGGTTATTAAGGCAACAGATTATTTGGAGTATTCGCGAAGCGGCTCAAGAGTAATAATGGAAGCGCCGTATGGTCAAAATATGACAGCCATTACCAACCTGTTCCTGGCAGAAATGGCTGAAGGAAAAGGCCGATTTTTAGACCAGTTAATAAATGGCATATACGCTGCATGTGAAATGACGACCTGGTCTGCCTCGGCACATCTACCTCTGCAATTAAATAATAAAACGTTTCCGGATCACAACCAGCAAATCATTGATTTGCTTTCGGGTAATGCCGGTTCTTTATTTTCATGGATATATTATTTTTTGCATCATGAATTTGACAAAGAAAATACATTGATTGCAGCTCGTTTAAAATATGAAATTGATCGCCGTATTTTAACACCCTATATGAACATTGATCATTTATGGTGGATGGGTTTTAGCGGAGATGAAAATCGTATGATCAACAACTGGAACCCCTGGTGCAATAGTAATGTACTTCAGGCATTTGCTCTTATGGAAACAGACAAAGAAAAGTTGGCAAATGCTGTTTATCGCACCATGAGGTCGACGGATAAATTTATTAATTATACAAAAGAAGACGGCGCTTGTGAAGAAGGACCATCATATTGGGGACATGCCGCCGGTAAGCTATACGACTACCTGCAAATATTATATGATATCACAGGTGGAAAAGTTTCCATATTTGATAAGCCGTTAATTAAAAAAATGGGCGAATATATTTCGCGCAGCTATGTTGGAAATGGCTGGGTCGTAAATTTTGCGGATGCATCAGCAAAAGGCGGCGGCGATGCCGGACTTATTTATCGCTATGGAAAAGCCGTAAACAGCAATGAAATGATGGCTTTTAGTGCTTATCTGGTAAAACAGGGAGGCCACGGATTATCATACGGTGGCGGAGATATGTTTAGAACCTTACAAGGTCTTAAATTCAATAAAGAAGTGATGGGTATAAAACCATCTCTGCCTTCGGCTGATTATACATGGTATCCGCAAACGGAGTTTTGTTATATCAAAAACGGTAAATACTTTTTTGCTGGTAAAGGAGGATTTAATAATGAAAGCCATAACCATAATGATGTGGGTACTTTCTCATTATATATAGATACGATTCCTTTTTTATAGATGCCGGAGTAGGAACTTACACAAGACAAACGTTTAGCAGCGAACGCTATTCAATATGGACGATGCAAAGCAATTATCATAATCTTCCTTTGATAAACGGCGTTGCTCAATCTGACGGCTCAATGTATAAAGCGCAACATGTAAGTTTTAATGCGTCTAAAAGCCGATTTAGTGCAGGCATTAGCGCTGCATATAAAAAAGACGCAGCTATAAAAATATGGCAGCGAACTTATACCTTATCGGCAAAAGGATTAGTTATAGAAGATGAGTTTGAATTAAGTAAGATCATATCTCCGTCTGTCATTAATTTTTTAACATGGGCCAACCCCGATATTTCTAAACCGGGAATAGTTGAGTTGATTAGAGACGGTCGAAAAGTAACGCTTGCTTATAATAAAAATGTATTTGAAGCCAGGATAGAAACTATTCCGTTAGAAGACAAAAGGCTTTCCAACGTTTGGGGTAATGAAATTTACAGGCTTTCTCTTGTTGCAAAAAAGCAGGCACTAAAGGATAAATACCAGTTTATTATCAAATAGAAAAACAAATTCCGTCAAAGGCAGGACTTTTTTGGAAAGAAAGGGAAACGCATAGATGTCCTTTTAAAAGAAACCGCCGTGTCAAAAGACATGGCGGTTTCTATAAACATAAAACAACTTGTTCATATTAATCCAGTTTCTCTGGCCGCATTTGCGGAAACAACAACACATCCTGAATGGAAGGCTGATTGGTGAGCAACATGCAAAGCCTGTCTATTCCAAAGCCAATGCCCGATGTAGGTGGCATACCATATTCCAAAGCACGCAGAAAATCATAATCAATAAACATGGCTTCTTCATCGCCTCGTTCTAAAAGCTTTGCCTGTTCTTCAAAACGTTCGCGCTGCTCAACGGGGTCGTTCAGTTCGCTATAAGCATTTGCAATTTCTTTACCATTAATCATTAGCTCGAAACGCTCTACCAGTCCGGGTTTGCTGCGATGCTTCTTCGTAAGCGGACTCATCTCTACCGGGTAATCAATAATAAAAGTAGGTTGTATATAATGATGCTCACATTTCTCTCCAAAAATTTCATCAACCAATTTGCCTTTGCCCATTGTTTTATCTACATGAATGCCTAATTCTTTACATACATTTTTCAAGCCCTCTTCATCCATTTCACTTACATCAAATCCGGTATGTTCTTTAATAGCATCATAAATAGAAACTCTTGCAAATGGCGCTTTGAAAGATATTTCTTTTTCGCCCATAGCCACATTAGTTGTACCGTTCACATCTAAAGCAGCTTTTTCCAGCAGTTGCTCGGTTGCTTCCATCATCCAGAAATAATCTTTGTAGGCCACATAAAACTCAAGCACGGTAAACTCCGGGTTGTGTGTACGGTCCATTCCTTCATTTCTGAAATTGCGGCTAAACTCATACACCCAGTCAAAACCGCCTACAATTAAGCGTTTCAGGTAAAGTTCGTTGGCGATGCGTAAATAAAAAGGAACATCCAATGCGTTATGATGCGTAACAAAAGGCCTTGCCGCAGCACCGCCCGGAATAGATTGTAACACGGGCGTATCAACTTCAATGCACCGCGTTCGTTCAAAAACTCACGAATGGAATTGATCAATTTTGTTCTTTTAACAAATGTTTCTTTTACCGATGGATTGATAACTAAGTCTACATAACGCTGGCGATACTTGAATTCGGGATCGGTAACTTCATCAAACACATTTCCTTCTTCATCTCTTTTCACAACCGGTAAGGGTTTCAGCGACTTTGATAATAAAGTAAGCGTTTGGGCATGTAAAGAAGTTTCGCCGGTTTTGGTGATAAATACATAACCTGTTGCACCAATAAAATCGCCAAGGTCCAACCCGTTTTTAACCACGTTATCCCAAAAGCTTTTATCCTCATCCGGGCAAAGCTCATCTCGCTTTACATACAATTGAAAAATGCCTTGTTTGTCTTGAATTTTTATAAAGAAAACTTTTCCTTTATCGTTAATGCTCATAATACGTCCGGCCACACTTACGCTGGCGAAATCGTCTTTATTTTCTTCGGAAAAACTATTTTTAATAGCTGCCGAATAATGCGAAACGGGATACGCCGCCGCCGGATACGGATCAACACCCGTATCTTTTATTTTCTGTAATTTTTCTCTTCTTATTTGCTCCTGTTCTGATAAATGTTGTACGCTCATTAATTCATGTTTTCAAAAATGTTCAAAGAACCCCTTCGGGAAGGTGCAAAGATAGTTTGAAACAAGTACACATAAACAGCCTGTAATAGGCGGGATTCAAAACAGTAAGTACGGCATTCAAAAGATGGAAAATTGCGTTAAACACTTTATCTACTTTTAGAATAGAAAACGTGATGCAGGCATTATTATCAATCAAAAAATACTGATATGAAGATTTTTTTAACGAACGGTTTGTTCGTTACTTTTTTATTTTTCTAACAGCGCTTCCGCTTCTTTCCACACATCCTCTTTCATCAACTTATTAATCGCCGGAATATGCGGGTCCTTGGTTTTATCTTTTCCAGCCTCGCTACGTTGTTTAAGGTTTTTTAATACTTGTTGCAAAGGACCTTTGTCACCAGCTTTTGCACGGAGAATGGCTTGCTCAACCGAATATTTAAACGCTTCGTATTCGTTATTAACAGCATTTTCAAAACTGCGTTCCACCTTTTTCCCTGCATTTTTTTGCATGCAATATATGTCCATATTCATGCAACACCACAACGATTAACCTGTCTTCGGGAAATGCCGGCCGTGGTTGATTAAAATAAGACTGGTTAAGCTGTATTTTTTCTTTGCCCGCCCGCCCCGGCCCTTTCATTGATGTGAAGAACTCTACGGCCGTGCCTTCCTTTTCTATTTTTTTCAACTCCTTCCACAATTTGGGGTAAGTCTTTTCAACGAAGGCGTTCACTTCCTTATCATTGGCTCGCTCCTGATGTGGAGCCTGGGCAAAAGCGCCTATACAGAAGAGAATACATATTGATAACAGTGCATAAATGCGTAACATATTAGGTGTTTTGGTTGAAAAGGTTGATATTTCTCACAGAATACGCAGAAGTTCACAGATTGTTAAACTTCTGTGTCAATCTGTGTTTTCTGTGAGACACTTTTGGCTTACACTTTCGGCAAACTATACCCGTTATGATAAGGCGCCATCATATATTCCTTATTTAATTTGTTATCTGTAAACTTTTCCGCAGCTTTATCCCAAACCACTTTTTCTCCACTTCGATAAGCAATATTACCCATCTGACAAACGGTGGCTATATGTGCTCCTGTTTGTATCGGGCAGTTAAGGTCGCTCATTTTTCTGGACTTTATAACGTCAACAAAGTTTTTAGTATGTGCGTCCAACCCGTTTTCCGACGGAGCTTTTCGCGCAACGCTTATTTTTTTGTCACTATTTTTCTCTTCAATTACCTCCCATCCTCCGCGGTCCAATTCCAGTGTAGCATTATTTCCTATAAAAGCAATGCCATGGTCTTTTCCAAAATTTCCATTGTCAATGCCCATTGCATGATCCCAAATCAGGTTGAAATTATCAAATTCATACAAAGCAGCTAATGTATCAGGAGTTTCCTGTAAAGATCGGGATAAGCAAATTTGCCACCCAAAGCCGAAACGGTTTTTGGCACAGGCGCTTTCATTCCAAAAATGGCGTAATCCATCAAATGAACTCCCCAATCGGTCATTAAGCCGCCTGCATAATCCCAAAACCAGCGAAAGGTGAAATGAAAGCGGCTGCTGTTAAACTCCCTTGTTTTAGCAGGCCCCAGCCACATTTTATAATCTACACCGACGGGAGGCGCACTATTTGGAACAACGGGCCCGGGCTTCATCCAGCCCTGGTAACACCACACTTTTACCGTTCTGATGTTTCCTAGTTGACCGCTATGCACAAAATCAATAGCATCTCTAAAGTGTTGCTGGCTGCGTTGCCATTGCCCGGCCTGCACCACTTTGTTATATTTTTCTTGCGCGGCTACCATGGCGCGACATTCCATGATAGAATTTCCAACCGGCTTTTCTACATAAACATCTTTCCCGGCTTGTACGGCGTGAATCATTATCAGCGCGTGCCAATGATCGGGCGTACCAATGATGACAGCATCCACATCTTTATTATCCAACAAACCACGATAATCGCTATATGTTTTGATTTTTGATGTATCAATATTTTTTTCTTTAGTTCTGCCAGCCGCTTATCCAACACGTTTTTATCAACATCGCAAAGGGCTGCCAACCGTACGCCGGGAATTTTAAGTATGGACATGGTATTGGACCAGCCCATTCCATTTATGCCAATAGCCCCAACGTTGATCTCTTCTGCTGCCGAAGTAGCAAAACGCGAAAAGTTCTTTGTATTAAAAGATTGAAGGGCAAAGCCGCCCACAGCCAATGCTGATGCGTTTGCAAGAAATCGTTTTCTGGATTGCATGAGAAGTAGTTTGTTTTTCCAAATATACTAAAACAAACTAGTATGCAATCGATTACAAACATTAAAGGGCCTCTAACTTGAAGCCCTTTAATGTTTGTTTCAAAAGATCTATTTTTTATCTTCCTTATATTTCTTTTCGGCTTTCTTAGCTTTTTCAAAATCGAGCACAACACCGTTAATGCAATAGCGAAGGCCGGTTGGCGGCGGGCCATCGTTAAATACGTGTCCGAGATGGGAGTTGCAACGGCCGCATTGCACTTCTGTACGAACCATCCCGTGGCTTTTATCTTCCAGATAAATGATGCTGGTTTTGCTAAGCGGCTCGTAAAAGCTGGGCCAGCCACAGCCGCTATCGAATTTTGTATCGCTTTTAAATAAGGCGTTTCCGCAAACTGCACAATAGTAAGTTCCGATCTCTTTAAATTTTTCGTACTTACTGCTCCATGCCATTTCGGTTCCTTTTTCCCGGGCTATATAATACATCTTGTCCGGTAATATTTTTTCCACTCTTCGTTACTAAGTTTTACATCCGACGTGTCGGTCCTGGAATAAACCGGGTTGTTTTCTAGCTTCATTTTGGCAGAATCTTTTTTGAGGAAGATGAGGTTTGCGACTGGCATTGTTGAAACAGGCAACAAATGCTAAATAATATTAATAAGGAGTATTTCATATATATAAAACAATTGAAGAATACAAAAAGTTGACTGCTGCAAATCGGGTATTGCAGGTTTTCACGTTTTATAACAAAATATACGTAAAAACCCAAAGTTTAGCTTTGCTATATTATATTTGTTCATATACATCAAACCAATTTACGTAATGTTTAATTTAGTTTTATTTGGCCCTCCAGGTAGCGGCAAGGGCACACAGGCAACTAATCTTATTGAAAAATATAAATTAGTACATCTTTCGACAGGCGATTTATTAAGAAATGAAATTGCCAACAAAACGCCGCTTGGTTTAGAAGCAAAAAAAATTATGGATGCCGGACAACTGGTGCCCGACGAAGTGGTTATTGGCATTATTGATAACTGCCTGGAAAAAATGCTGATGCAAATGGGTTTTTATTTGATGGTTTTCCACGCACCATAAATCAGGCTAAGGCGCTTGATAAATTGCTCGAATTGAAAAAAACGCAGATAAATCTTGTATTGGCTTTACAGGTAAACGAGGAAGAATTGGTTAGAAGGTTATTGGAGCGAGGAAAAACTTCCGGCCGATCAGATGACACAAGCGAAGAAGTGATCAGGAAAAGATTTCAGGTTTATTCTAACGATACGGAACCTGTTGCACAACATTATAAAGAAGACGATAAGTTTAAGGCCATTCCCGGCGAAGGCTCTATTGACGATATCTTTAACGGCCTCACTCAGGCGATTGATGAATATAATAGCAATAAATAATTATTGGGTTAAGAAGAATAAAAAAGAGCTGGCATTGCCGGCTCTTTTTATACACTTTTAAATACACTATTTGGATAATACAGAATCTGCCTGTTCAATGCTGGAAAGAACAACATCCTTCATCTTGTTTACAGATTGTAACTGTATTTTAAGATAATCGATTCTGGCGGGTTCGTTATCTTTTAAAGAATCATATTTGAAACCTTCCATCCATTCGTGCATAGTAACATCAGCATAGCTAAGGCTTTTAATTGTGCTATCTAATAAGGCAATACGTTCTGCATTTGTAGTTGCAGATTTGTTTTTTAAAGAATCTAACTCCGATTGAGCCTCTTTTTGAAGACGTTGAAGTTTCATCATTTTTGGCATTGCTACATCGTGGCCATCCAAAACCTGTTGTAGCAAACTATCAGATAAAGATTTTGTGGGTTCGGCATTCTCTGATGTACCGTTTTTACAAGCCAGAAGAACACAGGATAAAAAGATGAAAGTAATAAAACGCATAATTAAGTTTTTATAAAGTTTAGGTCAATGATTATTTAGATTTCTTCACTCTTTTATTTTAATATCTGATAAGCCACCAGGCTAACCACATAAGCCAGAAAGGTCATGTAAACTAATTGTATCATTGGCCATTTCCACCCTCCTGTTTCTCTTTTCACAATAGCAAGCGTACTCATACATTGCATAGCAAAAACATAAAACAGCATTAGCGATACGCCGGTAGCCAATGTAAACACTTTTGTGCCGTCGCTAAAGGTGGCCCGGTGCATTCTATCCTGCAACGCCAGGTTTTCTTCCCCGTCGTCTTCAACGCTATATAAAGTAGCCATCGTGCCTACAAAAACCTCTCTGGCCGCAAATGAAGTGATCAATGCAATGCCGATTTTCCAATCATATCCTAAAGGAAGGATAGCCGGTTCAATGGCTTTACCCATAATGCCTGCATAAGAGTTTTCAAGCTTTGCAGTGCCATATTCTTCTTCAATTGCCGTTGTATCTGCATTGGGTTGCGCCAACAATTGTTCATAATGAACATGCGCTCGCTCCATTCTTTCCTTAGGCCCGAAGGAACTTAAAAACCAAAGCGCAATGCTAATAATCAAAATAATTTTACCTGCCTGAAGGGTAAAAATTTTAGCTTTCTCAATCATTGTTTGTCCGGCATTCTTCCAGCGCGGAGACCTGTAAACTGGCAACTCAAGGATGAAAAAACTCTTTTCTTTGATCTTGATAAACCATTTGGCTACGTAAGAAACAGCCATGGCAAACACAACGCCGATAAGATAAAGCCCCATCATTACCAAACCCTGCACACTAATAAAACCAGCGATATAATTTTCCGGGATTACAACGGCGGTCAAAATAATATACACCGGCAATCGGGCGGAGCAGCTCATTAGCGGCGTTACCAAAATGGTAAGCAACCGTTCTTTTCGGTTTTCGATATTACGTGCGCTCATAATGGCCGGAACGGCGCATGCAAATCCGCTGATCATGGGCATTACACTTTTTCCGTTCAGGCCTACGGTTCGCATGATCCGGTCAGTAAGAAAACTGATGCGTGCCATATAACCTGTATCTTCCAGTAACGTGATAAGTCCAAACAAGATCATTATCTGTGGAATGAAGATGATGATTCCTCCGAGGCCAGCCACAACTCCGTTAATCAGCAAGTCAGAAAAATTATTTTCTGGTAAGATGCTTGCCAGCCACCCACTAAAAGCGGCAGTTCCGCCATCTATCCAATCCATCGGATACGACGCGAGCAGGAAAACACACTGAAACAAAAGAAAAAGTACCGATAATAAAATTACATATCCCCAATACCGATGCAGAAAAATATTATCAAGCCTTTCTGTAAGTCTTGATTGCTTTTGCGGATCAGGGAAGGTAACCGTCTGGCTGAGAATATGATTGATTCCTTTATAACGTTGCACAATTTCTTCTGCCTGCGTACGCGCAGGGTTAAAGCCGTGATCAATTTCGGCCTGTTCAATTTTTTCCTGTACATCTTCTTCAAGCGGAAACGTTTCGTGATTGATCAGGTAGTGAACGGCTTCATAATCGCCGATATGAGGAACCGCCTGTTGTACTTGTTTAATAGCGTCTGGCGCAAGTGCGGCTACATCAATAAAACTTCTGGCCGGCGGTTTATATAAATTTCCTGCTACCAGTTCAATAGCTTTTTTAAGGGCGTCGATACCTTTGTTCTTACGTGGATTTACTACAACAACCGGCACACCAAGCTCCCGCTCCATTTCGTTGATGTCGATCTGTATGCCTTTTTTCCGGGCAATATCCATCATGGTAAGCGCAACAACGATAGGGCGTTTAAGATCTATTATTTGCGTGCAAAACAAAAGATTTCGTTTCAGGCTGCTGGCATCGGCTACGGCAACAATAACATCGGCTTTAATACTGGTATCCTGGTCTAAAATTACTTTATAAGCAACTTCTTCATCTAGTCGGCGCGGATACAGGCTGTACGAACCTGGCAAATCAATCACTTCCGCAGTTGAATCTCCCAATTTTGTAATACCGGTTTTTTTATCAACCGTAACGCCCGGAAAATTACCCACTTTTTGGTTCATCCCAGTAAGGGTATTAAACAACGAGGTTTTGCCGCTATTGGGATTTCCCGTTAATGCTATATGTAACATTGAATTTTTCAATACGAAGTTGTTTAAACTTATTTTTTACCACATAGAAACATAAACTTTATGATAAATAGAAAACATAAACACATATTAGTATTCAATTGCCTGAGGCTATGACCCGCCTTCGGCGGATGCTATATATCCTCAAACGAAGCAAATGCTATGTATCTATGTGGTTTATTTTAAAAGCTAAACAGGTTCTACGTAAAACCGCAAATTTAACCGCCTTATTTATAAATATGTTTACGAAATACGGAGTTTTATGTCAACTTTAAAATAGTACCGCACGATCTTTGTTTACCTTTACTCCAATTAGCGTATTATAAAACGAATAAAAGAAGATCAATGGCACTTCTTAAATTGGAACTGGATACCCAGGAAATTATCGACAATTTTTTTGACGATACGCGACTTTTGGGCATTGTTACAACGGTAAAAGACTATCGTTTTTGCTGGAATCTCAATAATATGTTAGAGATCAATTTCCGGATAAACCACGATATCGAAATAGGGTTAAAGCGAAAAAAAGACAATATTTCTTTTCAGTTTATGAATATCATGAACCCAACAGCGCACTTTCATTATTTATACAACAATCTTCATGACGGAGAGTTTCTTTTACCTGAATTTAAAAACCTCGATTTTTTGTGGTTGATGAAAAACGACACGGTAACGGAGGAATATCTTAACCAGATAAAAGCGATGTTGCGAAATATTCCAGGTGTGCAGTTAGTGACGGAGCTTACCAATGAAAAGATCAAAAACAAAGAATACCTCATTTTTTAAAAACGTTACTATGTGGCAGGAAGCAAATAACAAGTTGTACAAAAAAGTGGAATTCAAAGATTTTAGCGAGGCTTTCGCTTTTATGACAAGGGTTGCCATTGAGGCTGAAAAAATGAATCACCATCCTGAATGGAAAAATGTGTACAATTCAGTTGAAATATGGCTTAGCACACACGATGCTGGCGATGTGGTGACAGAAAAAGACAGGAAACTTTCGCAGAAGATCGACGCCCTTTTACCACATTAACATCTGCTTTACTTAAAGCATGGAAGAAAGTTTTTCACCTCCTTTAATACCGAAATCCAAAGTGCGTATTGGAAAAGGAATAGAAATATCATTTTCGTCAAATGCCTTCTTAATCAGTTTTATAGCTTCGCTGCGGCCCTGCCAGAAAGTGGGTTGATCGCCAGAATTAAACCAAATAAGAATCGAAAATTCTATTGAAGAGTCGCCAAACTTATCATAGAATAATTGCGGCTCAGTAAACTCAGATAAAACACTTATTTGTTTGACCGCTTCTAACGCGACCCTTTCCACTTTTTCAAGATCGTCTCCATAGGAAACGCCTACTTTGAGGTCAAGTCTTCTTTGGCCTAAAGTCGAAAAATTAATAAGTGGATTTTGAAAAATATCTTTATTAGGAATAGAAACGATCTGACCCTGGAAATTTCTGATAACTGTATGCCGTAAATGTACTATCTGTACCACGCCGTAATGATCTTTGCTCTGAATCGTCTCGCCCGATTTGAAGGGCCGCTGTAGCGCGAGAAAAACACCCGAAACAAAGTTGGCCGCCGTATCCTGAAATGCAAATGCCAGCGCCAAAGTAATCACCCCGGCACCAGCTAAGAGCGTTTTTACTGTAGCGTCCAGTTGCAACACCTTTAGGGCCGAGAAAACAACGATTCCAATAAGTAACAGATGAATGATGGACGAAATCAGGTTTGTCAGGTTTTTGTGCTTAACAAACCGCGAGATTATTTTTTCTAGAATCCTTTTTAAACGATTTACAATGAAAATACCTAATACTAAAATGATACACGCCAACAACAGGTTTGGTAAAATAGCAATGGCATCAGTAACCCATGTGTCTAGCTTTTTCGAAATAATATCATAGGCTTTTTTGAAACTGATGTTCATGATTGATGTTAGTTTGGTTAGCGTACACTAATAAGTTGTTCGCAATTTGTGGATATTTCCAAATACCCCTATTTTTGCCGTCCTTTTATTTAGCTTTAATATAATTATGTCAATAATACAAAAAATCCAGGACAAATACGGCAAAGTAATGGCCATCATTATTGCTTTGGCGCTCGTAGTGTTTGTGATAATGCTTGCTTTTGAGAACGGTGGTAGTTTATTTAGAGGCGACACCACAACCGTGGGTAAAGTAAATGGCGAATCGGTCAAATACGATAATTTCCGTGCCATGGTTGATCAGCAAACCCAGATGATGCAGCAACGCGGCATGGGAACCAACAGCGAAATGCTGGCCCAGCAAGCGAATGAAGGCGCATGGAATACAGAGATAGCAAGAATACTTCTGACACAGGAAGCAGATAAATTAGGTATGGAGATCGGAAAAAAGAACTGAATGATTTACTGTTCGGCCGAAACCCTCCACCAGATTTAAAACAAGCTTTCACTGATCCACAAACTGGTGTTTATGATCCGTCTGTAGCACAGCAACAAATCAATCAGATAAAAAGCAAAGGTACACCTGAACAAAAAGCGCAGTTAAATGCTTTTATAGACCAGATGCTTTTTCAGCACCTGGCTCAAAAATATGATGCTTTGTTAACGAACAGCATCAACTTTCCTAAATGGATGGTTGAAAAAGAAAATGCACAAAACAGCTTAATATCAAAAGTATCTTTTGTAAGAGAGCCTTACGCGAGCATTTCTGATTCAGCGGTTAAAATAACAGACGCCGATATCAAGGCGTATGTAGACGCACACGAAAATGATTTTAAACAAACAGAAAGCCGCAGCGTTTCTTACGTCGCATTCAATGCTCAGCCCAATGCTGCAGACAGTGCACAAGCTAAAGAAAATCTTCTGGCGTTAAAGCCCGCTTTTGACAGCGCAAAAAATATGAAGGATTATTTGATGACTCAAAGCATCAATAATTACTATGATGGCTATATCAGCGGCAACCGCATACAGGTTCCGGTGAAGGATTCTATTTTTAAAGTAGGAACAGGCAATGTGTACGGACCCTATGTTGACGGTGGAAGTTATGCTCTGGCTAAAATTGTTGCAGCAAGGCAAATTCCTGATACGGTAAGTGTAAGGCATATTTTAATAGGTCTTTTTCAACAAGATCCGCAATCGGGTCAAAGGGTTCAAATAAGAGACACTGCCACTGCTAAAAAACTGGCGGATAGTATTTCTTTAGTTATAAGAAACGGAGGCAACTTTGATTCTTTAGCAGCTAAGTTTTCAGATGATCAGGGAAGCGTGCAAAATGGCGGAAAAATTGAAAATATCCCCTCTGGTCAAAACGTTCCGGAGTTTAATGATTTTACTTTTACAAATCCGGTAGGAACTAAAGGAGTGGTTAAAACGGAATATGGATATCATTATGTAGAAATTCTTTCTCAAAAAGGAAGTGCAACTGGTTATAAAATTGCTTACCTGAATAAACCAATTGAAGCGAGTACGGAAACAGATATGGCAGCGAATAGCGCAGCTACAAAATTTGCAGGTGAAGCAACAGATCAAAAATCTTTCGACGCGGCTGCAGA
The DNA here is from genome assembly GCF_022513635.1 of Paraniabella ginsengisoli. Classification (GTDB taxonomy): domain Bacteria; phylum Bacteroidota; class Bacteroidia; order Chitinophagales; family Chitinophagaceae; genus Niabella; species Niabella ginsengisoli. The sequence goes on from NZ_JAKWBL010000004.1 coordinate 485,383, forward strand.
TAAACTTCAAAAGGAAAAAGGAATTTATAAATCTGTTGCGCAGGACCTCCAGCCAACAGGCTCTATGATACAAGGCGTTGGTGCATCGCGCTCGTTTGTAAAGAGCGTTTATAATGCAGATCTTGGAGACGTTATTCAGCCTGAGCGTGTAGGAGATTTCTATGTAGTTGCAGTGGTTACGGAAGTGAATAAGGAAGGAACAATGAGCCCCGCAAAAGCAAGAGCAATGGTTGAGCCTTTGCTTGTTAATCAAAAGAAAGCAGAGATCATTACTCAAAAAATAGGTAAGATCACATCACTTGAAGCAGCCGCCAAAACATTAAATAAGCAGGTTGAAACAGCAGATAGCCTTCGCTTCGGCGGGCAACCATCCATGTCTTTAGGTTTTGAACCCAAAGTGATTGGTGCTGCATTTAATAAGGCTAATGTAAACAAGGTGATCAATGAGGCGATTCCTGGTACACAAGGTGTTTATGTAGTTAGGATTGATAATTTATCGAGCACACCGGTTCAGGCAGCAAACGTAGAAGAGTTAAGAAAAATGCGTTCCATGCAAGCCAGGCAACAAGCTCAGTTCCAGTCTTTACAGGCATTGAGAGAGGCCGCTACTATAAAAGACAATCGCAGCAAGTTTTATTAATATCAGTAATTGATAAATATATTAATCCCGGCCCAGTGCCGGGATTTTTTTATACATCTGAACAGTTCGCCAGCTATTATGTTATTTTTAAGTATGGAAGAAGTTATCAGAAATAAAGTAGCCGAAAGTGGCATTATCACATTAAACCTGGAGGATTTTTATCCAAAAGAAGAGATTGTCATTTTCGATATCAAGGATTATTTGTTTATGGAAATGATACTGAAAGAAAAAGATTTCCGCGAAGCGCTAAAGCAACACGATTGGCAACAATATACTGGTAAAAACGTAGGAATTACTTGTACCGCTGATGCTATTGTACCTCTTTGGGCTTATATGCTGATAACAACTTACCTGCAACCGATAGCCAATTATGTAGCTGCAGGCGATGTGGATGAACTTAAGAAAAGAATATTGCTAAAAAATATCAACGCCATAAACATCAACGAGTATATTGACAAACGCGTAGTTATAAAAGGTTGTGGCGATATCTCTATTGGCGAATTTGCTTACGCAGAAATTACGCGTGTGTTATTGCCCGTTGTCAAAAGCCTGATGTATGGAGAGCCTTGCAGCACAGTGCCGGTTTATAAAAAAGATAAACAGGAGTCCACGGGTTCTCACAGATTAACACAGAAGTTTCATTTTCCGTATACTTCTGTATTTTCTGTGAGAAATATAAACCAACGCTGCAATTAATCTTTTTATTTCAAACCCATCAAAACCTTCTTTATATCATCATATTGTTCCCATGGAATAAAATGCCGTGCACCGTCCAGTATCAATAATTTTTTATTATGGTTGGCAACTAATTTCTTTTCAATATAATAAGCATTGCCAACCGGCACAAAACTATCTTTATTTCCATGCACAATCCATACAGGACATTTTACTTTATCCCAATCTTTTTCTATCAACTTAAGATCCTTTTTTAAATAGATCAATTCTTTATTACTCGGCCTGAAAGCGCCGGGAAGCAAGTATTTTAGCGGAAATTTATCCAGCACATATCTCCAGTATTCTTTTTTTCTTCAGCCGGATCAACGGATGCAGCAAGCAACACAATTCCTGAAAATAAGCCAGGGGTATTCATTTCAAGCTTTGCCACCAATGGGCCGCCAAGAGAATGGCCTATGCCATACATGGGTTGTTCGTTTTGGAAAGATTGAATAAGTGGTGTAAGCATAGCCGCCTGGGCTTCAAGATTCACCGCTTCACCAAACTGGCTATAACCAAAACCCGGCCGGTCAATGGAAATCATTCGATACTTGCTGAGTAATTCTTTATCGCGCATATATCTTTCAAAAGCATTCCATGCTCCGGGAGAGCCATGAAGAAAAAGCAATGTTGGAAGTGTGTCGCTTCCTGTTTTAGCATAATGAAGTGTAAAATTATTTACTTTAAAATCAGCGATTGTAATTGTTACGCCGGAATCGGCAAACAGCTGTTTAGCTTCGCTATCACTTATCCTGAATTTCATGCAGGACTGAGACATGATCAACCATCCTGCTAAAATTGCAAGACAGATCATCTTCCACCGTTTAAAAAATCGCTTCATTGTTGTTCTTTCTCATGGGTCGCAAATGGAAACCGATGAACCAAAAGATAAAGTTACTGGCAATGAGCCGAAAGCGTCTATCGTAATTTAAATTTCCAAATTGGTTTATCGCCTTTAAGATGTTCTACAAAATAGTTCCAGAGTTTTTTCTGAAAATAGTCAGCCGATTTTCCGGTGTATCCGTGATGCTGGCTGGGAAGGATCAACATATCAAATTCTTTGTCGGCATTTACTAAAGCTTCTGCCAGCTTAAAAGTTGCAGAGGGATTTACATTTTCATCAATTCCTCCATGAACAAGCAACAGTTTCCCCGTTAAATTTCCGGCCATTGTAATATTGGAAACCTTGTGATAACTGCTGTCTACAGGCCAACCCATATACATTTCGGGCCACCAGTCCTTTTCCATTCTAAAATCATGATCTGCAGAACTGGCTACCGCAACTTTATAAAAGTCCGGAAACTCTAACACGGCATGTCCTGCATCATAACCGCCTGCCGAATGGCCAAAAATGCCAACTTTGGTCGTATCAATCCATGAAAATTGTTTACCCATTGCCTTTATCGCAATTACATGGTCCAATAGGTTTTGCCCCATATTTTTATAAGATACATTATGAAACGCTTTGGATCGTCCCGCTGTTCCAAGTCCATCAACGGCAACCACAACAAAGCCAAGCTCAGCTAATGCCTGGTTGCCTCTGCTCGCCGCTTTTGAAAAACTATTTGGAAACATATAAGTGTGCGGGCCAGTGTACGTTTGGTCAATTACCGGATATTTCTTTGATGGATCAAAATTCGAGGGCTTCCAAATGGCAGCATAAATGGTGGTCTTACCGTCTCTGCCAAGCGTCGTGAATTCTTGCGGGAAAGGAAAGGATTTAGTTTCGGGTAGATTAATTGTTGCTTTAGCCAACTCCTTTAAAATCATTCCTGTCATCCCATCGCGCAGAACGGTTCTTGTCGGCTTTGTCATGGTCGACATATTATCAACCAGGTATTTACCGTCAGTTGAAAAACTCACATCATGATTTTCCTTTTCCGGTGTTAGCAGACTTGTTTTTTTGTTTTGATATTAACCTTGTAAGCAAAATCAAAATACGGGTTGGCCTCTTCTTTTCCTTTTGCAGTAAAAAAATATCTCCGGATTTTTTATTGATGAAAGAAATGTCGTTTACGTAATAATTGCCATTTGTCAGCCTTGTTATCTTTTTGCTTTTTAAATCCAATGCATATAGTTGCTTCCAGCCATCTTTTTCAGATGTAAATATGATCTGGTTCCATTCTTCTTCTAAGCGATAGTTAAAATTGTCAATGTTCGTTTCGCTGTTTTCAGTATAAAGTAGCTCCTTACTTTTAGTAACCACATCGTACAAGAAAAGATTAACTTTCTGATAACCCCTTACCCTTTCAAGAATCAGAGCTTTTCCAAAATCGGGCAACCATTCAAAACGTATTGAATTTACATTTCTGAATTCGTTGAGACGATTCGCCTCGCCTGTTTGCGTATTAAAAACAACCGGCGTCATATAAACCATATCTGTATCGCCTGGCGATCCACGATAGTAAGACAACAACTTGGGTTTGTAAAGTGTATCAATACTCCAGTCAAGCAGGTACATCTTTTTTGCGTTCCGCAGATCGCAAATGAAAGCCTGGATAAACTTCCCGTCAGGCGACCAGCTCACATCAAAATGTTCAGGACGATCACCATTTTCTCCTTCAATAATTTCTCCCCATCCATAATAGCTGGCATATTCATAATTTTTAGCGCCATCGAAGCTTAATTGCTTTTCTGCTCCGCTTCCGGTTTTTTTTATAAATAGATTATAATCCTTTACAAATGCGGTCCATGCTTTATCCGGCGATTCTGATTCCATGTTTCGTTTTGTTGATCGTCTTTCACCCCAACCGTTTTGAGTTCCATTTTCATTTTTTGAATCTGTTATTAAGCCGGTTTCGAAATCATAATTTTTCTTGTGCGATCCTGCGCTATCCTGCATAGAAAAGGTAAAGCCGCTGCCATCCCTTAACCAGGTTGGTCTTATAGCAGTATTCCACACTATATTTTTAGAAATATTGCTACCCAAAAAACTAACCGCTCTGTTATAGTCGGCAAGGCTAATCTGTTGTGCAAAAGAAAAAGTAAGAATAAGTATGCAGGAAAAGGAAAGGGCAAATTTCTTCATGATTTTTTATAACATCTGTATATTAAAAATATAATAGAAACAAGATGTAAAATAGCAAATGAGCAATAGTAGAACCGGCACTTTATTATCAGAATCCAAACATATTTTAGCTGCAGTTATCGTAAGAATTTTAAAACCAGCCTCTTCTTTTAAATAAGATCAGCATCCATGCAGGAATTAAAAGCATGGCACCAACAGCCATCCAGAAACCCCAATGCTGGCCGCTTAACGGTATCACCTGGAAGTTCATTCCAAAAATGCCACCTATAACTGTAGCTGGCGCCAGCACACATGTTACAATGGCCATCACTTTCATCACTTCATTCATCTTCAGGTTTACATTGCTGATGTAAAGGTCTTGCATGCCCATGATCATATCGCGATAGTTATCTACAAGATCGATTGCCTGAACGATGTGATCATAAACATCCTTATAAAATCGTTCATTAAACTCGGTAAGCAGTTCGCTATCGCTTTTAATAAGTCCGCCAATAACTTCCCGAACCGGATAAATACTTCTTTTTAAAACGATCAGCTCTTTGCGTAACACGTTCACCATTGCCAATGCGCGCTTGTTGGTGCCGCGTATAATTTCTTCTTCAATATCTTCAATGCGATCGCCAAGCTTTTCCATCGCCACAAAATAATTATCAACTATTGTATCTATTAAAGTATAATACAGATAATCTGCTTCTTTAGCCCTCGTCTTGCTAGTTGCTAATTTCAATCGCTCTCTAAGCGGATTAAAAAGATCGCGCGAGGGGTCGTCCTGAAATGTGATCACAAAATTTTTACCAAGCACCAGGCTTATCTGCTCCTGCCCGATCGAATTTTTTTCTTCATTGTAATAAAGAATATTCATCAGGCAAAAAAGTATCTCGTCTATTTCATCCACTTTCGGGCGCTGGTTCACACTCAATATATCTTCCCTCAATAAAAGGTTAATGCCATACTGATCGCCAATAAGGTCAACATCTTTTGTTCGCAGGCCATCAATATTGATCCAGATAATATGATCATTACATTTTAATGATAACGCCTCTTCAATGGAAATATTTTTATATTCCTTTATATCCGTCTTGCTATAAACATAAGCCGTTATAACAACCATTGCAGCCTCTTCCCTAACCGGGATTATAGTTGGGTTAACAGTAAGTATTTCTTTAGTTCGCTCGGTTCCGAACAGTTCCAACAAATTAGGAAGGAAAAGGTATCTTAAATATTTTTCCGGGCGCATTTTCATTTTTGGAAGATAAAATTTTTTTGTTGATCAACAGAAGAATATATGGCATCAGGATTGCGACGCTCCTTTTATCGTTCCGATTAAATGGCATCAAATTTTGCCAATCAACTTCATTGCTTTTTCCAGGTCTTCCGGCGTATCAATGGCTATATTTTTATAATTAGTTTCCGCAATATAAATATCAATGCCATTATATAAAAACCGGAGTTGTTCTAGTTTCTCAATTTGCTCAAGTGGAGCTTGTGGCAATGCGGTAAAAGCCTGTAGTGCTTCATTACGAAATGCATACACACCAATATGCAAAAAATAATCAACCGCAATGTCAGCATCTCTTCGATATGGAATGATACTGCGGCTAAAATAAAGTGCCTTTTGGTTTTTATTAGTTACCACTTTAACCATGTTAGGATTATTGGCGTCATTAACATCATCCATCTTTCTCATTAATGAAGCAACCTGAACTTTAGTATTATCAAACAAGCGCACCAATTTTTCCAGCGGCTCTTTTTGTATAAATGGTTCATCACCCTGCACATTTACGATCACATCTGCATCTAAATCTCGCGCTGCTTCTGCAATGCGATCTGTACCACTTTCGTGTTCGGTTAGGCTCATAATAGCTTTGCCACCGCGATCAGTAATTTCTTTATAAATAATGTCACTGTCTGTAATAACGTACACTTCATTAAACAGATCGCTGTTTAATGCTGCTTCATAAGTACGAGTAATAACCGGTTTATCGCCTAGCATCTTCATTAATTTCGCAGGAAACCGTGTGGCAGCATAGCGCGCCGGAATCATTGCTATTACTTTAGTCATGCTTCAAAAATAAATGAATCTTTTAAGAGAGATGATAGTCTATTGTCCGTCATGTTTCTTCTTCAAGAAAGGATCTTTCAATAAGTTTAAAAAATCTTCGTCTTTTTCGTTGGGATAATATTTATCTAGCCCATATTTTATTTTGGAAGGGTGCAGTGTTGTAAAGGTGCGAAACATGCGGTCCCATACAGAAAAGACTGCGCCATAATTACTGTCGGTATATGGCTGCATCCAGTGGTGGTGAACCTTATGCATATTGGGCGATACGAAAATATAGCTCAAACCTTTATCCAACAAAGGAGGCAGATTAATATTAGCGTGCGTAAATGCAGTTGTAATAACAACCAATGTTTGGTAGATCATTACGCTATACATAGGCGCGCCACTCATGAAAATCAGCAATAAAAAGAAGATACCTCTCAACAAACTATCGCCTGGATGATGTCGAAGGCCCGTGGTTACATCAACTTTATTGTCACTGTGATGAATTAGATGATAACGCCAGAGATAAGGATTTTTATGCATTACCCAATGCACCAGCCAGCTGCTAAAGTCGAGCGCAAGCACACCAATAATAATGGCTCCCCAAACATTGGCATTAAACCAATAAACCATTCCAAAACCAGCTTCTTTGCACCAATCGCTCAGCATTACAATAAGAACAGCTAGCGCTGTATGTATGATCAGGTGCATTACGGTAAAACCAAAATTCACCAAAGCATGTCGAAATTTGTTTTTACGGTATTGAAGTTTTACTAAAGGAATGGCGCCTTCAATTATCCAGAAGAATAATAAGCCTCCCACCAGCAAGGCCATTCTTTCGAATGGACGCTGCTCCAAAGTAGAAAAATATGTAATGACTTTGTCCATGATGAAATAGTCGGTAAGTCTGCAAGCCCGAAAGTCAGTCAATCAAATGCCTGAGAAAGTAAACACTACACAAAAGCGCACTCATCGCACTTACAGACTTACTGTCTTCCTGACTCTTCATTATTGGCAATAAGCGCTAACGCCCGTTCTATCTGCGGTTCAGCAACCATTAGCTTAATGCCGCCAACAGTATTAGCAGTTATCATCGTTACTGTATTTTCATCTTTCAACCAGCAATTAATATGCTCATCTTGCAAGCGGCCCATTGCTAAATGAGCGCTTATATAATCATCATACACGGCAGCAATAAAAAACTTCATATTTAAAATTAACTTAAAAAGATCAGTATCAAAAAACAAAAAGTGCCGCAGGAAATGCGACACTTTAGTTAAAACTTTTGTTGTCAGCGGCTAATGAAAAACAGATAGTGTGGGAAAATAAATATGGTTAAAATCAACCGTTGTACCATCGTTGCCGTATTGAATTTTTTTAACTAACGCCCCTGATGTTGCATTGTAAATCAGTAAATAATTAACACCGGAAACGGCTCCATAACCAGCAATACCGTTTAACACAATATAATCTTTATTGCGGTCGTAACGGATTGCTCCATAAACCATAAATGGATTAACATCTATTGATATAAAGGGCTTGCTTAATGAGAACGTATTGCCATCAACATATTTATAAATGTTAGCGCCCGAATGATAAAACACAGCATCCTCTTTTTAGAAGCTGTAAGCCTTGTTGGAGCATCGAGACCGAAAGAGCCTATCGAAGCAGGTAACGCCACTCCGCTTGTATCCAGGTTTTTATCAATTGCGATCAAACGGCTGCCCGTTGAGGCCCACACTTTTCCATTAGGTGTTGCCGCGAAGCCACGGTTAATATTGCTGAAGCTTTTTACGAAAGAGTAATTATTAGCTGAAATAATTTTAGCACCATTCGATTGAAGTATATATATATAATCACCAGCGTGCAACATGTCTCCGGTGTTAACTGCAGAAACTGAAGTGAGTTTATATTGAGGTGTTAACGTTCCCAGGTTAATAGCATAAACTCCATCACTGGCGCTAAGCAGGCCTTCATTTGTTTTAGTGCCAATCAGGCTTCTCCAATTGCTCGTTTCCTGGTTGTAACGGCCTTCTTCCTTCAAAGTTTCAGCATCAAGTTTTATAACAGGCCCGTTCAGCTTGCTCGTCAAATAGAGCTTGTTATCATAGACGCTGGCAAATTGAAGCGTGCTTGTTTTTGCGGCATTTGCAATTGTTTTTTCGGGATTTTCTTTTTCGTAAACTTTCGTAACTACTGTATCTGCACCATAGGCATAAAATTGTATGGTGCCGGATGTTTGTCCATAAGAACCTTCGGTGATAATGAAAAAGCCATTGGCATAAGGAGCCGCCGGGTCAACAGGGTCTGGTCCTCCGATTTCTGTTACATCATCTTTGGAACAAGAGAGTAGAAATGTTGCAATCGTTATAATTGCAATCAGCTTTGATAATTGTTTGTTATACATGATAGTCGTTCTGTTTTTACTTTTAGTTAAATCATTTTATTATTCTGAAAAATGCAGGTCTTTAATGCCGGTAATTTCTGTAGACACCTCACCCAGCCAACCCCGTCGCCGAGCGCGGCGTTTTGTATTTTTATAAAATCGATGGCACTCAGATTTACTTTGCTGCCTTGTGCATTAACTGTATTGCTGATGTCAACTTTGTTACCTCCGTTAGCATTGGTGAGATTGTCAGCATATCCCCATTCGTGAGGCAGGTTCGTAACGTAGCCGGGGTTGCTTAAGTTCAACTTACTTTTAAGCCAAGAACCTTTAAGTGTGTATTGGTCGGCAGTGATCCAGTCTGGATAGTATGCCTGTTTATGAAAATTATTTTTCTTTACAAAACCAGAACCTCCTTTATTATCCTGCCAGGCAACATCATCATTAGCTGATGCCGTACGGAAATAAGTAACTTCATAATTGCGCATATATTCTCCGGCTTTTCCAAATTCGCTTCCTGCAAGTTCATACCAGCTGTCGTCGGGTTTGCCATTGCCATTATCGTCAGCCATTACATAGACAATGCCTGGCTCGCTCCATTCTGGTAAAGCATTACCCATTATGTCAATATCGTTTCCATCCTTATTAGCCACACTATGGTCAAAGCCATAAATAACATAACCGCCCCAGGCGCCAAGACTTACCATTCCTGTCTTTCCTACAATTCCTTTAGCACTTTCGAGGTTGCCAGGAGCTTTGTTTATAAACTGTCCGGGCGCAGGAAGAAATTCGAACAGGGTATCAACAAAGGCTGATGAACCACCGACTCTTATTGGAGCAGCAACTTTAACGGTGTATTGTTTTTTAACTTCGCCAACATTATTAGTTGCTTTATAAGAAATGGCATATGTTCCCGTTGTATCGAATGAATACTCAAATACGTTATTGTTAGACACGACGCGTTCATTTATGTACCACGCTTGAGATACGTTGCCTCCCGAAGACACTGTAGCTTCAATTTTTATTGTTTCTTCAGCACGTACATTGATCGTTTCTTCGCTAATGGAGAATGTAATGACCGGTGCTGCAACGTCATCCTTTTTGCAAGAATGAAGAAAGAGCATAGAGCCGGCAAGGAGGATGGATAGATAGTAGATTTTTCTGTTCATTATTATGTTTTATTGAGTGATCGGTTTATAAACAAATGCAAAGTGTGCAGGAATATTGCCTGAGGTAACCGTGAAGATCTTTTTTCCGTCTTTGTTATATCCATGCAAAACGCCGGACGATACATAATCTTTAGCGTCTGTGATATAAATATTTCTGCTTATTGGATCTGCAATAATTCCGTAAGGCTTGTCCAGAGCGGCTTCTGAGCCATCTTTAATGAAGCTTCCGTTTAAAAGCGTTTCCGTTTTGGTATTGATTACATGATAGGTGTTTTCCCAATTTCCCGTCTTGTAGCTAAATTCAGAACCAATAATATAAGCTGAATCTCCTGCCAGGCTTAGGTTAGCGGCTGCAATGTCAAATCTTTTTTTAACAGCATCTGTTTTAGTATCGATCACAAAAAGCCGTGAAGGGGTCTCATAATAATCACCGCGGGATGATACATACAAATCTCCGTCAGCATCAGCTTTTAAGCGATGCAGATTAATAGCCACATCAATATTTTTTATGTTTTTGAAGGAAGACAGATCAATAACGGAAACCGTTTTTTCATAATCCGGAGGGCTATAACCGCCTGAATTAGCGATGTACAGCTTGTTTCCGACAATGGCCATTTCCTCGGGCTGTCTTCCCACTTCGGCCGTTCGTTTAATATTCAAAGTGGCCGTATCAATTTCCACAACAATTCCATTGGGCGCGTTTGGTCCTAGAGCGATCTCACCATTATAAGCGCTGGCATAAACTTTTCCATTTGCAAATGTGATGTAGCGGCAATTTTTAAGCGCAATTGTTTTGATTCGCTTTGCAGTTACAACATCCATTACTTCTATCTTGTTGGATGCATTAATTACAGCATACAATTTAGAACCATACGCACAAATATCATTGCCAACATCACCTAAACCCAACGTTGCGTCAGGGTTTGCCTGCGTATAGATATTTTTCCGGTAAGTACCGCTTGCATAATCATAATAATCCAGCGATGCCATATTGGTGTTCCAGTTACCTTCGTTCAATACATAAAAACCAGCGATAGTTGTATCTGCTTGTGGCGGTAGCGGAGTCGATTCTTCTCCATTTAAATCGCGCTCTTTCCTACAGGAAAAAAGCAAACATGTTATTGCTATAAGTAGAATTGTTTTGTTCATATTAGAGATTTACAGTGAAGGAGAAACGATAGCTCCTTCCGGGCATGGGAAAGTTGTGTACCACATCGTAATATTGATTAAATAGGTTATTGATATCGAGGCCAGCTTTCCATTGCGGACGATGGTTGTTATTTTGATAAACAAAACCAAGGTCGGTGGTGTAAAAAGGTTGTATATAATTAAGTGCTATATTTTCTGGCAGCGCATAACGCTCACCGGTGTACATAAAACTGTAGTTGAATGATAAAGCTTTCCATAAAATTGAACCATGCGCAGTACCGCTATGCAATGGCATATATGGTATTTGATGATTGTAGGATGACTGCCCCGTTGTTTTATTGATGGCTTTTTGATAGGTGTAGTTAAACCCGCTATTCCAGGCGATTTCTTTACCAATAAGTTTTGTAACTCCAATATTAGCTTCAATCCCTTTTATTTGTACGCTTCCCAGGTTTAACATCATCCAGCGGAAAAGATTAGCAGAAGGAACCGCTACAATTTTATCTCTCACCTGGTTGTAATAAGCATCAGTCTGAATAGAAATATTATCGAAAAGATATTTACTCTCGTGTGTTAAGGTAAAACCAAGGTTGTATTGCTTTGTGTATTCTGGCTTTAGTAAAGTGTTGCCAATAAGTGTGTAATACAGATCATTAAAAGTAGGCATACGCAAGCTTTCTTTATAAAAACTTCTTAGCCTGAAAGCCTTACTGGTAAAGGGTTGATACGAAATAGCTATTGTTGGCGATATCGCTTTTCGATCTGCCGATCCTTCAAAATATTTTACATGCTCGTCGAAATAGCAGTATAATAAAGATGCCTGAACGGTAAGGCGCTCCCATTTAAAATTGTTGTTGAAGCTACCGATATAAGAATAGCGTCGAGGATAAGCAAAGCGATAAAGATTTGCATCAAGCTTGTTGTAAGAAAAATCTGTTGATAACCCCACTTCCCACCATTTTATGGGTATATATTTTTGAGCAACTGAAGCATACCATTCGTTTTGTTGATAGGTATTGTTTAATAGCCCGCTGGTTGTGATATAATCAGGATCTAAATATCTTGTATAATCACTTGTATATTTTAGATTGATCAGCTGTATGTGTTTAGCAGAAAATGCGTTTTTAAAAGATCCGTGTACAAAAAGTTTCGATCCCATAAACGCTGTGGGTTATAAAACCTGTTTTCTACAATGGCACCTGGCAAACCTCTGTTGGATTGATAGAAATAACTTTTAATAAATGCTTCGCCCGAGGAGTTTATTTTTTTAAATAAAGCCGCTTCTGCTCTCCATGCTGTAATATCAGCATTTTGGCGAATAGCAGTTGTGTCGAATAATCCCTCTTGTTTATAGAAACGATACCTGCCGTGAGCCGTTACCAGCTCGGCATTTGCAGATAAAGAAAGATTATCGGTTAATTTTTGCTGCCAAAGGAAGGATGGGTTTGCCAACCCGAAAGAACCTGTTTTAAAAGCTGCACGTAATTTTTTCTTTTGTGAAGAATCGAACCGCGGCCTTGTTGTTTGCAGATATAAACCGCTTGAAGCAAAAAAGGCTTTAGCAGGTTGCAATAATTCAGGATTGTGGCCATTGTATAATTCTATTGCTTCAATATTGTCTAATGAAAACTTGCCCAGATCAACTGTTCCGTTTTGCGCATTGCCAACACTTACGCCGTCTAAAAAAACGCCTACATGTTGCGTGCCCATACTGCGAACATTGATGGTTTTTAAACCGCCAATACCGCCATAATCTTTTAGCTGAACTCCGGAAAAATAGCGAATGGCATCGGCTACAGAAAAGCTATTCAACCGCTGCAAAGCCGCACCATATAAAGACTGTACAGGCGTTACCGATGCGGCCAAAAATCTTTTTTACTGCTGTTTATTTCAACAAGCTCCAGCTGTTTTACATGCAAAGAGTCGGGGGTTTGCGCAAAAACAATATTTACACAAAACAACTGCGCCATCAAAAAACAGCACCTTAATGGGTGCATTAAACAATACTGCATTAACTATTTGATTAAAAAGAAATCAAACAGCTTTGCGAACGATTGAAAACAAATGGGTTGCTATACAAAAAGCATTTGCATTCAAGCTTCAGTCCACGAAAGCTTAAAACCTATCTGCTTTGGCAGGTCTCCTGACTTGTTCTCATTTTGATCGGCCTTCCCACCCCGAACGTTTTCGGGACAGTGGCTAAAAGATCTGTCAAAATGTTTGGTTAGAACTTACAGTAGCGGGTCTGTTCAGGATTTACACCTGATTCCCTTTTAATTAACTGCGCCCGGAAAAGAGCGAGTTAAACCAATGCGGCGCGAAGGTAGGAGTAATTTTATTAAGATAGAAAAGTAAGCAGGCATGCGTACATCCTCGTTGTTGGATTTCAAAAGCCAAAGCTTTCATCACCCCAGGCGAAGCGAAATAATGAGGTCTGATATCTTATTAAGATGCCTCCACTTCGCTTTGCTACGGTCGGCATGACGACCACCACAACAATTCGGAACACATTAGTGGTGTTGCAATTTTTAAGATTTAAAGAGACTCCCACTTTATTCGTTTACCACCTGGATAATTTTTGAGTATCGTTTAGTTCCGTCTTTGTCAACTTGTGCAATGCGCACAAAAAGGTTCTTATTTTCAGGGTCGGTGATTGGATCTTTTTTATTACATGAGTTTGTTACAATAAAAAATACCAAAGCTGTCAGCGGAATCAGTTTCCATTTTTTTCTGAAACTAAAGCCGAATAATATCGCCACAGCGAAAAGCGAAAATCCCAACACCGTGCCCAAAGATTCTTTTCCTAACCTTATTTCATAGTTTATTGGCGTGCTACTGTTGCCGTCTGTCGCTTTACTTTCTATTGTTTTTACAACCGAAAATTTTTCTCCGTCTGTAGAGATTTCGATGTCGAAATGGCTATTATTTGTTTCTGATTCGGTAACCCAGTTTACCTGTAACAGGTTGCTTTTTCGGGTAGCTTTAATGCTGCCGAAGGTTACAGGCAGGGCGGCATTATCAACCACTTTATAAATTGTGTTGCCTGACAATGACGCAGCATATAAAGTTCCGTTTTCTGCCTCTCCAAATGCTACTATATCTGCCGGAAGTCCCGCACTATTCTGTTGTTGTACGTTCCACCCACCAACTCCGTCAGAACTCGCGATCCATTGATTATCGGAAACATAATCAGAGAAAATATAATATCCCTGCATGGATGGAAACTCAGCACCTCTATACACGAATCCTCCGGTTACAGATTGTCCGCCGGTAGCATCATCCCGGCCGTAGGTAAAAATGGGGCTTATATAACTTGATTGAGGAAGGCAATCGGTAGTATTGTATGCAGCAGTGCCTTCGTAACATCGCCAGCCATAATTAATACCAGCGGTGGCATTTGATGGCCGATAATTTATTTCTTCCTGTGCTGATTGTCCTACATCGGCAATCCACATATCGCCGGTAGTGCGGTCAAAGCTCCATCTGAAAGGATTTCTCAAGCCTATCGCCCAGATCTCATCCAACACATCAGCATTTGCCACATATGGGTTATCGGGAGGTATTGTGTAAAAAGGAGCGGTAGCTGTTGTCGTCACATTTATGCGAAGCATTTTGCCTAATAAGCTGTTTCCGTTTTGAGCATTGTTATTAGGATCGCCCCCACTGCCGCCATCACCTGTAGCGAGATATAGATAGCCGTCCGGACCAAATAAGATCTTGCCTCCGTTGTGATTGCTGAACGTGGGATGAGGAATATTGAGTACTATTTCCTTTGAAGCCGGATCGCCGCTGTTTGCATCTGCACTAACGCTGTAACGAGCAATTTCGAGGCTGAAGTTGGGCAGCGTATAATACACGTAAAAGAAACCGTTGCTTTCATAACTAGGATGAAAGGCCAGGCTTAAGAGTCCGCCCTCACCTTCGGTGCCAATGCCGCTAACTGTAAGAAAGTCTGAAAGATAGGTTAATGACTGATCGTAGACTTTAATAGTGCCGGTACGTTCCACCACAAAAATTCTATTTGTGCCATCGCCTGCATTTACAATATCTATCGGACCAGTTAAACCCGTGGATATTCCTGATTCGTAACCAATTTCGGGTTGAGCGAAGACAGAGGAAATACAAAAGAGGCTTACCAAAACAGGTAAAAGAAAGCAGAGGGTGCGTTTTGCGGCCATAAAAATAGTTTAGATGGGTCAAACATGGGGTTAGGGCAATTTCTTACAGGCAAATATTGCGCCGATAATCTGTAAAACTTTCGTCTGCATAAACTTATGACAGCATTTTGTCCGCGGTTTTCACGAATTTGTACAAAAGTTTATATATACATGCTATTTTCGAACTATGAGTTACGACATACATATAACGAGACAAGAATCCTGGTTTGATGGAAATGACAATAAAAGAATTTCATTGGATGAATGGAAAGAATTCTTAACGAATGACACTGAGATGAGGCTTGACAATTTCACGGAGACAACAATAGCTACAGGTGAGTTAATAAGGGTGGAACGTGATGGACTTTCTGTATGGACAAAATATTCTGGCAATGGACTTGATGGTAACTTTGCCTGGTTTGACTATAATAATGGAAACATTGTTTGCAAAAATCCAGATAATGAAATTATCAATAAAATGCTGGATATCGCAGAGCGACTAAACGCAAAAGTTCAGGGTGATGAAGGAGAATTATACGAAAAAAACGCAGATCAGAAAATTCACATTAAACAGCAAGCCGAAAACGAAAGCTACAAAATAAATACACAAAAACCATGGTGGAAATTTTGGTAATTATTATGTTGCTGTTTCGCATAAAAACGGATGCATCGTAATATCAAACCTAAATCTTTTTAAAACTTAATGTTCTTCCTGATCTTATTCATTAGGGTTGTAACACCGTTGAAAGTTCCGGTATAATATTGCGCTTCTTTAAAGGAGGGTTTGAACTGGCTTTCGATTATTTCAGAGGATTCTGTATCGCTTAGCAATTTAGTCACGAACGGACCATAATCGATTCTTATGCGGCGCAGGTTTTTACTGATGCTTATCGTCATGCACTTATCGCTTTTGCCATGAACAGCTGACCATTCATCTAATAAAGCCTTGTTGGCCTGGTCAAAATTTTCGGCGGTAATGGATGGGTCTTTTATGGTAACGATCTTTATGGGGATCAGGTTGCTTTTTTCAAAATTGCGAACTAAGGAATCCAACTTTTTTCTTCTTCTGCTGTAAAAATATCTTCATAATCGTACACATAATTGATATCAGCCGGAGTGGCTATTTGCTGTGTTGGAAAAACAACATTTGCTTCTGGTTTAGAACGTATTGCTGACGGCAACGAAGATGTTTTGCCAGACGAACCGCATGAAAGCATGAATAGCGTTGAGAAACTCAACAGTAACCATGCTAAACGAACCGGGGATTGTTTTAAAATTGATGCCATATATTCAGAACGATAAACCGAGTCCCGTGAGCGGGATAAACTGTGGCAATTTCGATGCCAAATGTTCTAAAGCTGGGTCAAAAAAATTACTGATTTAACATCAGCGGCATTACCAGCATCAGCAACTCTTCGCTTTCATCCTGCTCAACAGGTTTAATAAGGCCCGCCTTTGTTGGCGTGCTTAATTCCAGATAAACTTCTTCGCTATGCGTGCCATTCAGCATTTCTATAAGGAACTTCGCGTTGAAAGCAATTTGCAGGTCTTCGCCATTGTACTGGCATTTCATGCGCTCGTTACCTTCAAAACTGAAATCAACATCTTGTGCGGCTAATTGAAGATCGCTGCCGCTAATGTCGAGCGCCACCTGATAAGTGCTTTTGTTACTGAATACACTAACGCGGCGAAGTGCTCCTAAAAACTCCAGCCTGTTAACCGTAAGCCTGTAAGGGTTTTCCGTAGGGATCACCACTTTATAATCAGGGAAACGGGCATCGATCAAGCGACAGCTAAGGCGTGTGGTGCCATGTGTAACAAAAAAGTGGTTGCTGTTGTAGTTCAATACTATTTCATCGTCATTGTCGGGCAATGCCGATTTTAATAAGTTAAGCGGCTTGCGGGGAACGATAAAATTGTCGCCTCCGGTTGCTTTTGCATCTTTACGTTTGTAACGTACCAGGCGATGTGCATCGGTAGCTACAAACTGTATTCCGTTCGTATCCAGCTCAAAGAAAACGCCGGTCATGGCCGGACGAAGATCGTCTGTGCTGGTAGCGAATAATGTTTTATTGATGGCTGTTACCAGGGCAGAAGAAGTCATTGTGAAAGAAGTGGTATCATCTGCAGCAGGCTCTTTAGGAAAGTTATCGGGGTTTTCGCCCATCACCTTATACTTACCGCTGTCGCTGGTAATTTCAACACCGAAGTTTTTATCGATATTAAATGTAAGCGGTTGATCGGGAATATTTTTAAGCGAGTCGATGAGGATTTTACCGGGAATACAAACGCGGCCATTATCCTTTGCTTCAATTTCCATTTCGGTTCTCATTACTGTTTCCAGATCGGTGGCTACAATTGTGAGCTTATTGGCTTCAATTTCAAATAGAAAGTCTTCCAATATGGGCAATACGGTATTAGCGTTAATTACGCCCGAAAGGTTTTGCAGTTGTTTAAGCAAAGCGTTTGATGATGCGATAAATTTCATCCGAGTATATTTTTTGTGCTGCCCCTGATTTACAGGACGCAGCGAAGCTACTATAAAAAAGAATTGGTGCAATATAATTTATTTATAGTAATCAGGGGGTGATTTGGGCTTGAAATGGAGGCTTGGAGGTATAAACTTTTTTGGCCGCAGCTTCGCAGATTTTTTTGGCGAATTCTTAAAATGAATCTGCGGCAATTAGTTAATGATCTCTGCTTTTTCAAGTTTTGCCAACCTTTCGCGCCATGTTTGAAGTTCTTCGGGTGTTAGCCTTACCCAGTCTGTTACTTCACCAACTATTTTCAATGGTGCCTGGCTGCGATAAGAGCGTGTTGGGTTGCCCGGAAATTTTTTGTCAGTAACATTGGGGTCGTTTTCAAAGGTTCCCGTTGCTTCCACAATATAAACACGTGCGCGACCATTACCGTTGGCCAGCTCGGCTGCAAGGCCAGCTCCGTTAGGCAAGGCTGTGAAGTAAATATGATTCATAATGACTTCGGGTTTGTAATTAGAGTTGAAACCCGCTGTTAGCAGATCGCCAACCTGCAGATCTGCTTTCGTTCCGTGATAAAAAGGGCCGTTGTCTAAAATGTCTGTGAGGGTTTTGCTTTCCATACTTGTGCTATGAATTTTTTAGGGGATTAAAAATAAAACATATGTAGAAATGACCTATGGAATAATGTTAAAATAAGTTCCCCGTTCTAACGGCCTGATCTATTTTCTTTTCCACTTTTTTGCTTGCTATTTCCGGCTGAATTACTATCATCGGTGTGCTTGGCATATCGACGTTTGGATATTTGCTTAGGTCAGGTACTTACACAAAAACTTATTTTGATCAGGGAGTTTATTTTGTTTGGGATTGGGTGTTAATATGCGATTTACAAAATAGGCTGAATTCAAAATCTCCCAAGGCAGCAGCGGCTACCGTGGGTTCCGTTTAACTAATTTTTCATTGTTCGCCCGCTGGACGTAACGAAAGCTTAGTTATTAGGTGCAGTTATTTTATTTCAATTTTCATGTCTTCAAATTTCTCAATTAGTTGTTGAATGTTGATTGTTTTTATGTCTAACTGAGAACATATTGCTGGTATTTTTTGAACACTTTATGATCGTTGCTTAATTCTGTTTCTTCCGTAACAAGGAATATTTCTTTTGTTGGATAGTCTTTTTTGAGATTTAAGCTGGTTAAAATCATTTTCATGTCGGCAGAGTTCATAAAGTCATTCTTTAATGAGTCATACTGCATATCAGTAAGTCTTGCTCTCTGAACCGTTACCACAAAATTGTTGTCCACCATTCTATAAAATCTTGCAGGTGCTGGTGGTAAAATAAATTCCGAATTAAGTGGCAATTTGTTTGTCTTGTTAAATGACTTGTCTTTCAAGAACTCAAGAACTTACAGAACAATTCCCTTTGATGTATACTCACATTCTTCAATTATTTTGTCAATAACCAAAATCTCGCCAATGGCGATTTTCGTTTTGATGATGTCAAATAAAATGTTCTGTTTGTCAAATGGCAAGTAGTAACGAACCAACGACAATAATGAGCTGGTGTCAATTACTATTTTCATAAAGGAAGTTGTCTATTTTTTCGGGTTTAATGTTTAACTTTTTACAGAATTCATATTCATTAATTACGCCCTCGTAAAACGCCGTTTGAATTGTAGAAACTAATAAAGGTGATTTTATTGGTATTGGCGTTGAGCCGCCTGTATTGATACCGTTTTGCTTGTCTAGCTCTCTTTGCTTCTTCAGTTCTTCATTTTTTATTCTAAACTCTTCCTCAAATTCGTTCTTAACTTTTCTATAGTTGACGGGGCTAATTTTGCCCAACAGCAGCAGTTTTGTAAAAATTGCAAGCCTGCTCAATTGTGTTCTTTCAGAAATAGTTTTGATTACATCTATATTGTAGTCATTTTGGGAGGTAGATTGTTCCAGGCTTTCAATGACTTTTTCAAATTCACCACTTAAAAAGTAGTACGCAAATTCATTGCACCAAATTTCAATTTTGGATACATTTTGATTTGCCAAATCGTGATAATCAATTTGGTCTATTTCTTCTTCATCTAAAAGATAATGTCCTAATTCGTGTGCAAGTGTGAAAATTTCTCTTTTGAAAGAAATTTGCTGTCTTTTTAAAACAATAACATTGGGTTTAAGAAAGAAGCCGTCAATATTTGCTTTTTCTTTCTTATTCCAGGTTTCTACAAATTCAAAAACCAAAATATTTTTTTCAGCAAGTTTTTTAATTAGCTCTGTCAAATACTCCTTTGGTTTCTCCCTAAATTCAGGATTTATTATTTTCCTTATTTCAGTCGCCACATTTTTGGGGGAAGTATTAATTTTAAAAACTGGCAAAACTCGTTCAAACTTAATGTCTGAAAGTTCGGCAATAGCTGATAGCGAGATTTTGAATTCTTCAAAGTGGTTAACTATTTTTCTAGCACCCAAACTCAAATCAACATCAAATTTTGATTTTCTGAAAAAAATGCTGGCGTCTTTTGAAATATCTGGCGACTTTGGGTCTAGGTAGTAGTGTATTCCTTTGTTGAAAACTTTGTCAATGCGTTTAAGATGAGAAAGCTCAATGTTAGGATTTAAAACTTGTTCTTTAGTAATTGGTTTTGAAAGTCCTTCGCTAATAATATGCAGTAGCTCCTCAACTGACATTTTTAGTAAAATCAGCAAATATTTTAACCTATTTATATTTTGTTCAACTTTCAATAAAAGTTATTTTTTTAGATTGCAAAGTTAGTCAGATTTTTGTCATCAGTCAAGGCTACAACATTAGCAAAAATTGCGCCCCCATCAAATAAATATACGCAAGTTTTTCAACCGCACAAATTTTAATCAACTGGTTTTCAGCCTTTTTCTTTTAAATGTCTCACCATATATACAAAATGCGAAGCTCCCTGGATATACAAAACACGACCGTACAAAAATCAAACACCGCCTCTAAATAGCTTCCCCAATACAGCTAAAACCCTCTTTACCCACCCAAAGGCACGCACCCCTACCTCCAAGGTGAGTAGGGGTACCATTTAGGTAGGTCAGGGAAGCTAAAACCTACGCTGACGAAGCATAAGAGGTGGGTACCCCCACCCCAAAAGCTTCAAGCACCCACCTGCATAGGTAGGTTCCCCCACCTTAAACCTGCGTCGTCCGAGCTTGGAAGCTCCGCCGTTCCGGCTTTGAGGTAGGTCCCCCACCCTAAACCTTCGCCGACCTACCTTAAAGCCGTGCAGCCGAACCTTTGGGGTGGGTGGAGAAATCCGAAAGCATAAAAAACCCTATTAACTATTCTCGTTTATATTCTGTAGCAAAAAAATCATTTTTTTATAGTCAGAGCCTGCTCCCTCTCCACCTGGAGAGGGGCTGGGGTGAGGTCTTCCTCCGGATTCAAATGCACGAGACCGCACAGAAATAAACAGCTAATTATTTTTCTGTGCCGATCCGTGTTTTCCCAGCCCGGATGACCAGTCGGACGGGTGTGAGAATCATTCGTGCATTCGTGGCATTGATTTCATCGACATGTTGAACCGTTTTTCAAAACCTTTTGTATCTTTCCTCCCACTCTATCAAAAACAGAAAAGCATGCTAAACAAGCTCATTAACCTGATAAAGGGCAAAAGCGATCCTGCAACTGAAACCGTACGCATTCCTTTCGGCAGGTACTCCGATAATAATAAATCCGTTACCAAAGGAAGCCGCTGGACCGAAGCCGATAACCTCTTTAAGGATCAGAAGTATATGGATTCAATCAATGCTTTTTTTGATTACCTCAAAGATGATGATCAGAAGAATGTGAACTTTAACGGTAGCGCCGATAGGTTTGATTTCGAGTTTTTCCAGGGATCGAAAGTAGTAAGGGGCCGGCTGGAAAATGGTACACTTTCCGCCCAGGTAAAGCTGGCACGGATGCCGCAGCCTTCAGTGCCTGTAATGCGCCGCCTGCTGGAAATGAACTTTGGACTATATTATAGCCGCTACACGCTGAATAATGATGAGCTCTGCATGCGTTTTGATACCAATATCGAAACAGCTAATCCAAGCAAGCTTTATTATGGCCTGAAGGAGCTGGCCATTAAAAGCGATAAACAGGATGACCTGCTGGTGCAGGATTTTTCTTTCCTGGAGCGGCTGGATGAAGACCATGTGGATGATATTCCGGAAAATGAGAAGCAGGTAAAATATGAAGGCATGCAAAGCTGGATCAAAGAAACCCTCGAAAAAATTGCTTCCGTTGATGCAGATAAGTTTTCGGGCGGCATTTGCTACCTCTTGCTGGCGTTGGTATATCGAATAGATTTTTTGATTGCTCCCGAAGGACAGTTATTGAACGAATTGGAGAAAATATCAGGTATCTATTTTAAAAAAGATGACCGGCAGATGGTGGAAAAGAACCGGGACATGATCGAGGAGTTTAAGAAACTGCTGGACAAACCCAAAGAGGAAGTTTTCAAAAACCTGTTCCGGTCCAGGTACACGTTCTCCATCGTTACGCCGCAGCCGCATAAAACTATTGCAGACGCTGTTCATGAAGCGAACAATAATATGCAGTGGTACAGGGATAACAGCCACGAGTATTTTGCTAATAAAATAATAGAATACGGGCTTACCTATTGCCAGTATTCTTATAGCTTGCCCAAGCCACTTACCCAGCTGATAGAAATTTTTATGCAGGTAAATTATCCTGAATATTTTAAAGCGCTGGGTTATACCCAACCGTTGTATATGCCTGTGACCAATAAGTTTGAGCAGGATGCGATCACCGCGCGCATCAGGCAGATTCAAAACCAATGGCGGCAAAAATATCCGCTCATGAATTTCGACACCAACCAGTTGTCTTTCACTAATCTTTTAAGGTTCAATCATAGCTTTAGCAACCAGGTTGAGTTGTTGAATATGAATAATGAATAGTGAATGGTCATGGTGAATAGTGAGATGTACAGAAATCGTAATTCGTACATCGTAATTCGTACATAAATTTAACAGCAATGAATTCACAAGATATTATAAACATTTATCAGAACGCGATCATTCAAATTGCCACGCAAACCGGCACCGGTACCGGGTTTTATTTGAAAAATTATGGACTGATCGTTACCAATAATCATGTTATTGCCAACAACCCGGAAGTAACGATCGCTGGTAAAACTTTTGACAAAACCTTGTCGAGAGTTTGGTACACCGATGTGCAGCACGACCTTGCTTTTTTAGAACCGCCAACTGACGTGGATCTGCCGGAATTAAAATTAGGCGATTATGAAGCTATGAAAGATGGCGATAATGTAATCGCCATCGGGCATCCGTATGGGTTGAATTACTCTGCCACACAAGGTGTTATTTCAAAAGTGGATCGCATACGCGAAGGTGAAAAATATATACAGATCGATGCGGCGATCAATCCCGGCAACAGTGGCGGCCCATTGGTAAACTATGCCGGAGAAGTGATCGGCGTAAACTCGTTTGTTATAAAAGGTGGCGACAATCTTGGTTTTGCGCTGCCGGTAAGCACCTTGAAAGAGGCGCTCGATCTGTATCTTACTTACAAAGGAAGCGCCGCCACCAGGTGTTCCAATTGCGATTATCTGGTTACTGCCGAAACCATCGATAACAATAAATATTGTCCCAGTTGCGGCTCGGAAGTGAAGCTGCCCCAATTGCCCGAAAAAGAAATAGAGCCAATGGGCGTTGCCAAACTGGTTGAAGATATTTTGCGCGAACTGGGCAAAGATGTGCGCCTGGCGCGCGATGGAGCCAATATGTGGAGCGTAAAAGCGGGTTCGGCAAAAGTGAAGATCAGTTACAACCCCGAGAATTATTTTGTAGCAGGCGATGCTTATTTGTGTCAGATGCCGCTGGATGCGCAGAAGATAAAACCACTTTATCAATACCTGCTTCAGGAAAATGACAAGCCACACGGATTGGTATTGAGCTGCGTTAAAAACAATATCGTATTAAGCCGCCTTATTTACGATCTGGATATGACCAAAGAAAGCGGCGTAGCCGAGTTTAAAAATCTATTTGAACAAGCCGATCATTACGACGATTATTTAAAAGAAGAGTTTGGGTGTATTGCGAGGTTGGAGGAAGTCTGAAGCATCATTTAATTGAAATGATGAGAATGATTTTTTATTTGACCAGCAGATGAATAAATATCATCTTCCTTGCGTCGCACTCTTCAACAGTAGTACTTATGGCATCCTACATAACACAAGTTTTGGGTCTTTTTCCTTTGCGAAACGCTTCAAACAAAGCGGCAATCGTCATTGCGAATGGAACAAAGTGGAGTTGAGCAATCTCGATGTAGTATAAGAGATTCCTCCGCTCGTTTTGCTTGAGGCAAAACTTCGGTCGGAATGACGAGCACGTATCCCGTCATCGCGAGCGTTAGGAGCGAGTCAAGCGGGTTCAGCTTTATAAATAATTTTAACCCTAACGCTGTACGAGGTGTCCAATGCTGTTCGAGGCGTCCTCGCCTCAAACTTGTATGCTATCGCCTCCGGGCGATTGATAAAGGAGAAATAAATATTAAGTTTTACGGTTTGCAAAAAATGGAACAAAATTTCAAATCCAAACAATCATTGACAAAAGAACAGGCGTTGCAAAAGCTGCGGCATTATTGTGCGTATGCGGAACGTTGTCATAATGATGTGATCAGCAAATTGTATGATTTGAATGTTTGGAAAAAAGACCATGATGAAATCGTTGCCACACTGATCGAAGAAAATTATCTGAACGAGGAACGGTTTGCCAAACTCTTTGCCGGCGGGCATTTCAGAACCAAACAATGGGGAAAGAATAAGATCATTCAGGGGCTTAAGCAAAAGGGAATTAGCGCGTATTGTATAAAAGCCGGATTAAAAGAAATAGATGAAGCCGATTATGAGGCCACACTCCAAAAACTATTTCAGCAAAAATGGGAAAGTGTAAAAGGAACTCAAAACCGGTTTGCAAAAATGAAAAAGGTTTCAGATTATTTATTGCAAAAAGGGTATGAAGCACAACTCATCAACCAACTATTCAATAAAATTTAAAATGAAGGATACATTAACGGTTACACTTGTTCAAACAGAGCTGGCTTGGGAGCATAAAGAAGCCAATCTGAAAATGTTGGAGCAAAAAATAAAATCCATTTCAGAAAAAACAGAAATAGTGATACTGCCTGAAATGTTCTCCACCGGCTTTACGATGAATGCGGCGCAAATGGCGGAAACCATGGATGGCGAGGCCGTGGAATGGATGAAAAAATATCAGCTGAGAAACGAATTGTATTAACCGGAAGCCTGATTATAAAAGAGTCCGTTACTGCCCCTCTCCATCCGGAGAGAGCTTGTCCGCCTGCTGGCGGAGGGCTGGGGGAGAGGCCGTCTACAATCGCCTGGTGTGGATGTTACCTAATGGCCAGTATGGCGTGTACAATAAAAGGCATTTGTTTGCTTATGCCGGAGAAAACGAGTTTTATGCTGCCGGTGAAAAACGACTGATCGCTTCGGTAAAAGACTGGAAGATAAACCTGCAGGTGTGTTATGACCTTCGATTTCCGGTATGGGCAAGGCAGGGGCCTCAAATACCGGGAGAAAACTGGCACGGCTTATATGACGTATTGATCTATGTAGCCAATTGGCCCGAGCGCCGCAGCCATGCCTGGAAAACATTGTTACAGGCGCGTGCTATAGAAAATCAATGTTATGTTATTGGGGTAAATCGTGTGGGAAATGATGGTAATGGAATTTACTACAGTGGCGATAGTATGGTAATCGATCCGTTAGGAGAAGTACTGTATCATAAAAAAGATGAAGAAGACATTTTTACCATTACATTGGATAAAAAATACCTAAGCGCTGTAAGGGAAAAGTTTCCTTTTTGGAAAGATGGGGATGAGTTTAAGATATTTTGATGCAGGACATGCAAACGCATGAAAAAATGCCACGAATGCACGAATGATTTTCTCACAGAAAACACGGATGAACACAGAACAATATTTCTGTGCTATCTGTGAAAGCGCTGACGCAAAAAATATTATTATTGCCTATGCATAAGTTTCTGATGTATTGGTAAATTATGTATCTTTGGTTTGTGAATAAAACAAACTTATATAAAGGTTGCCTTGAGCCGATTATTCTCAAACTACTTGGCGATAATGGTCGAATGTATGGTTATGAAATAACCCAGCGGGTAAAAGAGCTAACGGTTGACGAATTAAAAATTACGGAAGGCGCATTGTATCCATTGTTGCATCGGTTAGAATCCGAAGGTATTTTAGAAATAGAAATGGAAAGCATTGGCAACCGGGTAAGAAAATACTATTCGCTTACCAAAGCAGGCAAAAAGCAAAAGTCGAAGGCTTTAGCCGAGTTAGAGCAGTTTAAAAACACTTTGCAACTATTGTTGAACCCAAAACTTGCATAATATGCTAACGCAAGAACAAATACAAGAAATAGAAAATCTTTGCTTTTCTGAAGGCGTATACTTTTACGATGTGCGCATGGAAATGGTGGATCATATCAGCCAGGCAATTGAAGATATTTTGAAGCAGCAAGCGAAAATGTCTTTCGAAGAGGCCTTAAAAACCGCTTCGCAAGAGGTAGGTGTTTATGGCTTCAAATATATTGTAGAAGAAAAAGAGAAGGAAATTCGGCAAGCAGTTCGGCAGCGGCAATTTAAACTTTTCAGGACATTTTTTACATGGCCAAAAATAGCAGGATGCTTATTGTTATTTGTTCTGGTTATAATACCATATTATTATTTTGAGCTGTCGGCAAAAACTTATGTAAACATTAGTCGGCTTACAATGTGTATCATATTGCTATTTTGGTTATTCCTTAGAATGCCATTTAAAAAGGCAGCAAAAAAGCTGTTAACCGTCAAGGTAATCAATGAGGGAGTATTATCTGCACAATGGTTATTGGGAGTATTCGGACTCGGATCTCTTTTTACTAACAATACGGAAGAGGGCTGGACGAATGCTGGGTGGTTTGCTGTGCTTGTTTCCGTAATAACAGCATCAATTATATTATTGTCTTTAGCGGAAATAATGGTGCATCGAGCTATTTATAAAAGTTCAAGAAGGAATTACCCAACAGTATTTACAAAATATTGACCAACGTGGTAAAAGAGCAATATGTCTATGCATTTAAAAAGGGCTAATTATTTGCTTCAATCAACTCAGTCACTTTCTTCATTTTAAAATCTTCATTTCTGATAGTTTCAACAGAAGGCGCTTGTATGATGACAACACCTGATCTTGCATTACGAAATCTTATATCTTTACGCCCCTTCGCCATACGGCGATATTTTTTAATTGCAAACGCTATATCCAAAACAGAGATGACAAACCTGCATAACAAGATTACAAAAGCAATATTTTTTTCGTAACGGTAACAATCTGCCTACCAATATTTGGACAAGAGAAAGACCAAAAACCAGATCTGGATCGAGCTGTACTCAACATTCCTGAATTTTCTACTGCTGGCTTTTATAAGTTGCCAAATACCGGGCGCGAAGTTTTTTCAATGAATCCCGCCTGGCGTTTTTATAAAGGAAAGGCCGAGGGAGCCTCGGCGGCTACTTACACAGATACAGCCTGGTCGGTGGTAAATCTTCCGAATGGCATTGAATATCTTTCGGAAGAAGCCAGCGGCGGAAATAATTATCAGGGAGAGGTTTGGTATAGAAAACATTTTACACCCGACAATGCTTTAAAAGGTAAAAAACTGTTTTTGCATTTTGAAGCAATTATGGGCAAATCAAAAATCTGGATCAACGGAACATTATTGACCGAACATTTAGGTGGCTATCTGCCCGTAATTGTTGACATAACGGATCATATAAAATGGAACAAAGACAACGTAATTGCTGTGTGGGCCAATAATAGTAATGATCCATCTTACCCTCCGGGGAAAGATCAGGAAGTATTGGACTTTGCTTATTTTGGGGGCATTTACCGCGATTGCTGGTTAATAGCACACAACCCCATACACATTACAGATCCTAATTATGAAAACGAAGTAGCAGGCGGCGGCACATTAATTGCATTCAAAAAAGTAACTGAAAAAGAAGCCGATATTTTTTTACAATTGCATTTGCGTAATGAAACACCCAAAAATTTCAAAGGTGCTATTGTTTATCAATTGTTAGATGAGAAAGAAAATATTGTTGCAAAGCAAAAAAGCAGCGTCCGGCTTAATGCTTCATCAGCAAAGGCTTTCAGCACTTCTATCAAAATTAATAACCCACACCTTTGGTCGCCGGATGATCCGCATCTGTACCATTTAAAAATATTGGTACAGGGGAATAAAAACAGCACAATAGATGGCTATAGAAAAAAGATCGGCGTTAGAAGTATTGAATTTAAAGGGAAAGATGGTTTTTGGCTAAACGGAAAACCTTACCCCGAGCCACTTATTGGCGCCAACCGCCATCAAGATTTTGCTATTGTAGGCAATGCGCTTAGCAATAATATTCATTGGCGCGATGCTAAAAAGCTAAGAGATGCCGGACTTAAAGTGATTCGCAATGCACACTATCCGCAAGATCCCGCATTTATGGATGCCTGCGATGAGTTGGGTTTGTTTGTTATTATAAATACACCGGGCTGGCAATTTTGGAACAAAGACCCCCAGTTTGAACAATTGATTTATAAAGATATTCGCAATATGGTGCGGCGCGACAGAAACAGGCCAAGTGTGTGGCTTTGGGAGCCTATTTTGAACGAAACACATTATCCAGATTATTTTGCCAAAAAAGCAAAAGAAACGGTGGAGCAGGAGTTTCCTTATCCAAACTCTTACACAGCTTGTGATGACATGGCAAAAGGAGCCGAATATTATTCTGTTCAATTTTCACATCCTTCCGCGGCTGCTAATAATGGCGACACCCCAAAAGCAGATCCATCAAAAACGTATTTTACCCGCGAATGGGGCGATAATGTAGACACTTGGAATGCACACAATTCTTCCAGTCGGGTGTATCGCAATTGGGGCGAGGGTCCCATGCTAATACAGGCGAAGCATTATGCAAATCCTTCTTATCCTTTTACCAGCTACGATGTATTATATAAAACCAGCAAACAGCATGTGGGCGGTGCTTTATGGCACTCTTTCGATCATCAGCGCGGGTATCATCCCGATCCGTTTTATGGAGGGTTGATGGATGTATATCGCCAGCCAAAATATTCTTATTACATGTTTAAGGCGCAACGCCAGGCAACTGTAGAAAATCGTTTATACGAAACCGGCCCCGTGCTTTTTATTGCCAATGAAATGACACCTTTTTCTAGTGAAGATGTGGTGGTTTACTCTAATTGCGATGAAGTAAGGTTAACGGCATTTAAAGGAGGTGAAACGCTTACGTATAAAAATCCACATACAAAGGGAATGCCATCGCCTCCCATTGTTTTTAAAGAGGTGTACAACTTTATGCAAATAAAAGCGAGAACAAGAGGCGGTAAACAAAACGAAGTTTATCTGGCGGCAGAAGGTTTTATTGATGGCAAAAAAGTAATAGCGGACACTGTTTACCCGGCTTATCGGCCCGAAAAAATAATATTATGGACAGATGATGAAGGCACGAGTTTAATCGCAGACGGATCGGATTTTATAACGGTTGTAGCTGCTGTTGTGGATAAAAACGGAACGATTAAAAGGCTTAATAACAGTCAGATTTATTTTGAAGTGGAAGGAAATGGAGAACTGATTGGAGACGATCCGCACCGATCCTCATTGAAAAAATTAAACTGGGGAACAGCACCCGTACTCGTCCGTTCTACAACCCAGGCCGGAACTGTTAAAATAAAAGCCCACCTTGATATGGAAGGTAGCAACCGGCCATCAATGGGCGAGTTGGAAATTCGCAGTTCTCCGTCAAACAATGAGTTGTTATTTTCCTCAAAAGAGCTTGATGCCTATTTTGAAAATCATACAAAAGTAAAAACAACAAAATCGAGTAATGAAAAAGGGCTACAAGCAGAAATAGACCAATTGAAAAAAGAGCTGAATCAGTATAAATTGAAAGAAGTAGAAAAGCAACAGGAAGACTTTGGTGAGAAAAGAAAGAAATAGCGGTTTTGGAAAGGTTGCTGATTTTTTCTAAACGCATCAAAGCAGAATTATTTAACCGGCCTGTTTATCAACCCGATCACTTTTTTCATCTTAAAATCTTCACCTTTTCTGATTGCTTCAACAGAAGGCCCGGCGAAAATATCAGGCTGAACGCCTCGTCCGTTTTGGGGTAACGTTTTATCAATGACCATTCTAAACAAAGGTAGTCTGAAACGAACTTTTGTATTAGGCATGGTTACATCCGGGATGATCCATGCAGTAGCGCCATAAGCTGCGCCGCCGGAAGGTTCCCCAACAATAGTTACGTTGGACTGGCCTTTTAAAGCGCTCAATGCCAAAGTACTTGCCGATGCGGTGTAGCCGCTGCTCAACAAATAAATGTTCCCGTCAAAATGTTTTTGTTTTTTGGGTTGATAGCGATGTTTTTCAAAGTATCTATAATGGTATTTTCCATTTCTGTTTTTAGTGCTGAACAAGATCTGCCAACTGTTCAAAAAGTTATTTTCAATATAGCGGCCGTAGTTTGACGAACGTGAAATGGTGTAAAGTGAGTCGCATATTTTATAGGGATGATCGATCAAATAGCGGGCGAGAAAAATAAAATTATTTAAGCGACCACCGCCGTTAAGACGCAAATCAATAACCAGATTTTGAACTTGTTGCTTTTCCAATGTTCTGAATGATTGGCGAAAGAATTTCTTTAACTGAAGCTTTTCAGAAAAGCTATTCACTTCCATCAATGCATAGCCCTCTTTTATTTCAAAGTGCCGTTGTTGTTTCAGGCGCTGCTGCTTTGGTATTTTTTCTTTTTTAATTTTCTTTTGAGGCGGTGCTTTTCGCGATGTGTCGGCAACAGCGGAAGTCATTGAAAAAAGAGCGTTATGCTGCTTGCCTAAAGAATCTGTCAATGAAAGATTATATTCTTTTTGCCATCCCAAAAGTGAACTGTAGAAAGATCCGAAATTGGTTCCGAAACTTAGCAACTGATCTTTAGCAACCCCGTTGCCACCGTCAGCAGGAATATAGCGGCGAATGGTATCCAGAAGCACTTTTACAGGTTTGCCGTTGATCGAGCTGATAATATCACCGCGCTTCATATCAACATTCTTTTTATTTGTTGCAACAAAGACAACGGTGTCGTTCCATGTTTTTACCTGGAAGGGAAATGTTGTTTTTGACTCAGCTTTATCAATATATTTTTGATAAGATTTTGAAACCCTTACCGATGTATGTCCGCAATTGATAAGCGCCACCACCGGCTGCAATATTTTTCTGAAACTATATTCTGTCAGGCTATCTGTAAGCTGCAGCTTTGCTGCGCTGAAAGCGCTGTCCATAGCGGATTTTGGCGTGTACCAATATAAGGAAGGATGGCGTTCTTCTAAAATATTTTGAAACAATTCATAATCCTGTTGCAATTGTTGCGAGCTGAATTTTTGGTTCGGGTTGAATGTTTTTTGCGACGAACTGCAGGAAGACAAAACGACTGTTGCAACGAGCGAGATAAAAAGATGAGATATGTTCCACTGTACAAGAGTGCGACGCAAGATCGATGAGTAATATTCTGTCGATGATAACATAAAATTACTTCAACGGATTCCAGCCTTGCGCCGTAATAGTGTGCTTCGTTCCGCCTTTGGTAACGATCGTGGTTCCTTCCGAGGCTTCAGTCATATAACCTATAACGCTGATGTTGGCATTGGCAGAAACTTTTTCATAATCGCTTTGTGATACGGTGAATAGCAACTCATAATCTTCGCCGCCGCTAAGTGCGCATGCTGTGGGATCGATCTCAAATTTGAAAGCGGCCATGCGGCTTTCTTCTGTAACAGGAATTTTATCCTCATGCAAAACGCAACCCAGGTTGCTTTGTTTGCAGATGTGCAATATTTCGGAACTTAGCCCATCGCTAATATCCATCATTGAAGTAGGTTGTATTTCGGTTTCTGCAAAAAAGTCGATAATGTCTTTTCTTGCTTCGGGTTTTAGCAAACGCCCGATTACATAAGTTTCCTGCTCTAAATCGGGCTGCACTCCCGGGCTTTCCAAAAAATCTTTTTCTCTCTTTCAAGAAACAAAAGACCAATATAAGCTGCGCCTAAATCGCCGCTAACGCAGAGCAGATCACCTTTTTGAGCCGTGCTTCTTTTTACAAACCTGTCGGGCGCTACTTCGCCAATAGCAGTAACAGAGATGACAAATCCTTTTTGCGAAGTGGTGGTGTCGCCGCCAATTAAATCAACGCCGTAATGATTACATGCAGCATAAACGCCTTCGTAAAATTCGTTCAACGCTTCAAGACTTACGCGGTTGCTAAGGCCAAGACTTAACGTAACCTGCGTGGGCACTGCGTTCATCGCATATATATCGCTGATGTTGACAACAATACTTTTATAACCCAGATGTTTTAGCGGCGTGTACATTAAATCGAAATGGACACCTTCTAAAAGTAGGTCGGTTGTAACAACGGTTTGTTTGCCGAAATGGTCTATAACGGCGGCGTCATCGCCTACGCCTAAAAGCGAAGAGGCATTTTGAAGTTCAATATTTTTGGTAAGATGTTCGATCAAACCAAATTCACCAAGGTCGGATATTTCTGTGCGGTCACTCATGCTGTTATTACAAATAATCTTTAAGCAGGGTTTTTATTTCTTTATCGGAAATACTGTTTTGTTCCCCTTTGCGATATATATAAAATAAGGATATCTATTGAAGTTTGCAGAAAGTTCGACATTATAGTTCATCCAAAAACTTTTTCAAAGGAACTGTTTTTGCTTTGCCGCTTTTGATCTTTTGCATTTCTTCAAAGCCTTTGCGTATATGTTTTAACGTATGTGCTTTTTGTTTTGTGCCTTCTTCTTCAATTCCTTTTACATAAGTTAAGCTTTTGGCTAACTCAATAAAGTGATCATATTCTTCGTCGGTTGTATAGATGGTAACTTGTTTCATCCGTATTTGTTTATGTCTTACACAAATTTACATTAAACTATTCACCTGTTATTATTACGCCTTACCATTTATCATCTCCAATAATTGGTCATGTATCAATCCATTGGTTGATACAATCCGCGGTTCATAAGGGTTATAGCGATTTCCTTCAAAATCGGTTACTTTGCCGCCCGCTTCTTCAACAATTAAAAATCCGGCAGCGCTATCCCAGGGCTGCAATTTATGTTCATAAAAACCATCTAACCTACCAGCAGCAACCCAACAAAGGTCTATTGCTGCAGCGCCTAAGCGCCGAACCGGAACCCCTTCTCTAATAAACCTTTCAAAAACTTCTAGCGGTCCGTTATTTTGTTGAATGTAAGTATAAGGGAAGCCAGTAACTAAGCAACTTTTCATCACGTCTATCTCCGCGCTAACTTTTAGGGGTTGGCCGTTAAACGTTGCTCCTTCGCCTTTTTCTGCGAAGAACAATTCATTCATGTGTGGGTTATAAACCATGCCCAGAATCATTTCCCCTTTAAATTCCACACCGATGGAAATACAGTTTAGTGGAATGCCATGTGCAAAGTTGATGGTTCCATCAATAGGGTCGATGATCCATTTATATTCAGAATCCTGTGGAAGTTCGCCTGTTTCTTCGGTAAGAATATAATGATTAGGATAAGCCTTCTGTATTACTTCGAGAATTGCTTTTTCTGACGCGTGGTCGGCTTCCGTAACCAGGTTATTGCGTCCTTCTTTATATTTTATTTCAAAGGTCTTATTGAAATATTTAGACACCTGCTCGCCTCCGGCCATGATGGCTTCGTGTAAAACGGTTTTTAACATAGGAGCAAAGATAGCGAAGCCGGTTTGTTTGTCGCCCGACTGCGACTGTATTATTATCTCTGAAGCCCAATGCTGAATGATAAAAAAACGGGGAAAATCCCGGGTTTTTGCAGGCAAGGTATTTGTTTTCTTTGAAGCCTCATTTTCATACTCGCTTAAATTAACAGCAATGAATAACACGATGATCAGCTTCTTAACTAACGAAAAACTACCCGAAAGACTGCGGACTTCCATCAAAGAACAAAGACAAAAACACGAACGACATGCTAAAAGAGACGGCCAGCTTATAGTTTTTGGAACACTTTTTTTGAGTACGCTGGC
The DNA here is from genome assembly GCF_022513635.1 of Paraniabella ginsengisoli. GTDB lineage: Bacteria > Bacteroidota > Bacteroidia > Chitinophagales > Chitinophagaceae > Niabella > Niabella ginsengisoli. The sequence continues at coordinate 519,319 of NZ_JAKWBL010000004.1, forward strand.
CTGCCTTATTGCTTTGCTGGTGTATTTCTTTTAATTGCCGATGCGATATAACACTATGATTGTTGTTACATTTACTGCTGAAATGCAGGTTAATGACATTATCTATCATCATATATAAATTATAATGTAAAATATTTCTTAGAAAAATCCCTACTATCCGTGCAACAGGCGGTTGGAGGAATTGATGCAGAAGTTTTTGTTATTGACAATAACTCAACAGATGGCAGCCTGGCTTATCTGCAACCAATTTTCCCTTTTGTGCATTTTATTGCTAACACCAATAACCCGGGCTTTGGCAAAGCCTGCAATCAAGGCCTGGCAGAAGCAATTGGCAAATATGTGTTATTTCTGAATCCTGATACAATTATCCCTGCGGATTGCATCGTAAAATGTATTAACAAGCTGGAGGAAGATCCTAATATCGGTGCGTTAGGCGTAAAAATGGTAAATGGAGAAGGTGTTTTTTTAAAAGAAAGCAAGCGAGCTTTACCTGATGCGCTTTCTTCATTGTACAAGCTGTTTGGCATTTCTGCATTATTTCCTAAGTCAAAAATCTTTTCTAAATACAATCTGGGGTATTTAAACGAAAATGAAGATCATGAAGTAGATGTACTTTGTGGCGCGTTTATGATGATCCCCAAAAAAGTACTTAATGAGGTTGGCGGCTTTGATGAAGCTTTTTTATGTATGGAGAAGATATTGACCTTAGCTATCGCATTCAGAAGGCGGGATATAAAAACTACTACATGGCAACGCCAACTATTATTCATTTTAAAGGAGAAAGCACAGACAAAACCAGCTTAAAGTATATCCGGGCTTTCTATGGGGCAATGGTTATATTTGTTGACAAACATTACAAAGGGGTTAAAAAAGGGGTTTTTAAGAGCCTGCTTATTGCAGGAATTGGATTTAAAGCAAGGCTTGAGACAATTAAACTTAAACTTAAAAAAGCCTTCTGATTGCTTATATTTAAAGAATGGAAAAAACCATTTTTCACAAAATCGTATCTTGCGGCTTTGCTGCACCCACAAGGTAGTAGTTTATGGCATCAATCATCGATTTTAAAATACCGAAAGCGATTGCGAAGGCGCTGGGCCTTCCAACATCTGATGCTCAAAAGCAACAGCGAAAAGTGCTTAAAAAGCTGCTGAAGAGGGCAAGATTTACAGAATTTGGTCAAAAATTCCATTTTGATAAAGTCCTGCTTAATAAAAATGTAGAAAAGGCATTCCAAGAATCAGTTCCTATTCATGATTATAACAAGATTTATAATGACTGGTGGAAGAAAACCCTTGACGGGGTTCCTGATGTAACCTGGCCGGGAAAAATTGAATATTATGCGTTAAGCTCAGGAACTTCGGAAGCGGCAAGTAAGTATATACCGGTAACTAAAGATCTTCTGCGCAGCAATACCATTAATTATATTAAGCAACTTATCAGCGTATTTGCTTACCAGGAAGCTAACAAAAAAGCGCTGCGGAAAAGTTTTTTAATAATTGGCGGCACAACCGATTTACAAAAAGGAGATGCAGGTTGGTATGCCGGCGATCTTAGCGGCATTTTGGCCAAAAAACGTCCTTTTTGGTTTCAAACCTTTTACAAACCCGGCGGCGCGCATCGCTGCCATGAAAGACTGGAACGAAAAGCTGAATGAAATTGTAGAGCATGCGCGTGAATGGGATATTGGTTATATCGTTGGCGTTCCCGCCTGGTGCCAGATGTGCATGGAAATGGTCATAGAAAAGTATAAAGTAAATAATATACACGAAATATGGCCCAACTTCGGCATTTTCGTTCATGGTGGCGTATCATTTCAACCGTACAAAAAATCTTTCGAAAAATTGTTGGGCAAGCCTATTGTGTATGTAGAAAACTACCTTTCCAGCGAAGGGTTTATCGGCTATAAAATGAAAGAACATGCATTAGGCATGCAGCTCATAACCAACAATAATATTTTTTTCGAATTTGTTCCCTTCGATGACAAAAATTTTGATGCAGAAGGTAATATTAAGCCTGACGCCCAGGCATTGCTGGTTAATGAAGTAGAATACGGAAAGGATTATGCTATATTGTTAAACACCAATGCGGGATCATGGCGGTATCTCATTGGCGATACGATTCGTTTTCTGAATGTAGACAAATGTGAAGTGTTGATTACAGGTCGCACCAAACATTTCCTGAGTTTAGTAGGAGAACATCTAAGCGTTGAAAATATGAACTGTGCTATTGAAGAAGCCAATAACCACTTCAACATCAGTATTCCTGAATATACCGTAACAGGGTTTCCCTATAACAATTATTTTGCCCATAAATGGTATATCGCAACAGATGATACGGTAGGTTCAGATGAATTGATCATGTTTATTGACAGTAAACTGAAACAAATTAATGATGATTATGCTACTGAAAGAACAAGTGCGTTAACTGATATTTTTATAGAAATACTGCCAGAAGAAAAATTTTTAAAGTTTATGGAACTTCGCGGCAAGCTGGGCAGTCAGAATAAATTTCCCAGAGTTATGAAAGGCAACATGCTTGAAAACTGGGACAAATTTCTCGCTACGGGGAAAATTTAACTTCATACCTTAAAAAAACTTCCCTAATCTTGTAGGCACTATGATTGAAGGCTTAATTAAAGGGATAACCTTAGGATTATTGTTAAGCATAGCTGTAGGGCCGGTACTCTTTTCTATCATAAAACATAGTATAAATGTTGGTCATAAGGGAGGGTTTGCTTTTGTAGCCGGGGTATCAGCAAGCGACATTACCATTGCGTTTGTAAGCAACGCCTTTTCTGCTTTATTCGAAGTTATCAGTGAATATAAACAAGCTATTGGCATAACAGGTAGCCTCTTTCTGATGGTCATTGGTGTTTATTTTTTATTCTTTAAAAAAGTAAAGATCAACCAGGAAGGAAAAGCTATTCAGATAACATTTCGAAAACGCGATTACGCCACCATGTTTTTTTCTGGCTATCTGATGAACACCTTAAATCCATCCGTTTTTCTTTTTTGGCTTACAGCATCTACGTCGTTTATCAATCACAATATAGAAGAACGTATTGTTATCTTCACAACTTGCCTGTTGATTGTGTTGGCTGCCGATATAGCCAAAGTAATGTTGGCTGGCAAAATCCGCAACCGCCTTACGCCGCATAACATCCAGCTCATCAATCGCATTAACGGCATTATACTTATCGGCTTTTCCATCGCATTAATTATAGGTTTATTGTTTTATAAAGGACACTAATTTATTATTGAATCAGCAATAAACACAAATCATCGAAATTGCGTCGCACACTTGATCTGCAGAATATAGCTCATCCCGTCCGACCGGTCATCCGGGCGGGCTACATAAACGGACTTTCAGACTTTCCGTCTTCCCGACTTCTCTTTCAAACCATATGCACATCATCACATTAGCTAATTGGCTAATTTCTCTCTCGTTCAACTTTTCCATATATTGCAACCAATGAAGCGACTTAGAAGAATATGGAGATTCATAAAACGAACGATCATCGTTCTTTTTATTGCACACCTCCTATATATCGTAGCTTTAAAATGGGTAAACCCACCAATAACCGTAACACAGCTTATGAGTTTTGTTGAAGGACATGGCATGGAAAAGGAATATGTAAGATGCAGCAAATGTCTTCCAATGCAAAGCTAGCAGTGATTGCATCTGAAGATCAACTTTTCCCCGATCACAATGGCTTTGACTGGAAAAGCATTCAAAAGGCATTGGATTATAACCAGCGCAAGCCGGGCCGTATCCGCGGAGGAAGTACCATTAGCCAGCAAACAGCAAAAAATGTTTTTTTGTGGCAGGGGCGTAGTTGGGTAAGAAAAGGACTGGAAACCTATTTTACTTTTATGATCGAAAAGATATGGGGCAAGAAAAGAATTCTTGAAGTGTACCTGAATGTTGCAGAAACGGGTAAAGGCATATTTGGTATCGAAAAAGCTGCTCAAAAATATTTTGGCAGATCAGCTCAAAAATTATCTCAACTTCAGGCTGCCGCAATAGCTGCATCTTTACCCAACCCAAAGAAGTATACAGTAAAACCAATGAGTCCTTATGTATCTGCAAGAAGCAGAAAAATTATGCAGCAAATGAATTTTTTAAGACCCGATAGAGATATACAGGCTATTATCGGCGACAAGTAATTTTACCATGATTTTTATAAAAAAAATATATTGATTATTGTTGGCTTAGGAATCGGTGCTTTGGTTGGTTTTTTGTACTGGAAATTTGTAGGTTGTAACTCCGGCACTTGTGCTATTACATCAAAGCCTTTAAACAGTTCGCTGTATGGAGCATTAATGGGCGGCCTCTTGTTTTCTCTATTCACAAAACGTAAAAAAGAACAGAATGACTTTTCAGGAAATCATCAATCAGGATAAACCGGTTTTAGTAGATTTTTTTGCAGAATGGTGCGGTCCATGTAAAACAATGGCGCCGGTGCTTGAGCAGCTAAAACAACGCGTTGGGGACAACGCAACCATTATTAAAATAGATATAGATAAAAGCCCGCAAGCGGCTAATGCTTACCAGGTGCAGGGTGTACCAACCTTTATTGTTTTCAAAAATGGCAAACAGGTTTGGAGGCAATCCGGAGTAAGGCCACTTTCCGAACTGGAAAATATACTAAAGGCCAATAGTAACTAGGGTCGTTTAACCATAACGTGGCTGTCAGGCTGAGTTTGTCGAACCTCAGCCAACTTCCCTTTGACAAACTCAGGGTGAAAATCTACATGAAACAAAACACTAAGCAAAACGGTTATGTAATACTTCATAACGAAAGGAAAATATTTCCTTTAACTTTTTAGCTACCATTTTTCCGGCAAACGATCTTCCTAAAAATCCTGCTGGTAGCTTATAACTCACTATATCCGTCATCAACACGCCGTTATTCTTGTTCTCGAAATGATGCTCATGATGCCATAAAGTATAAGGGCCATTACGTTGCTCATCAATAAAATATTGGAGCATTGCAATCTGTGTTATTTCAGTAACCCATTTACTTTTTATTACAGGGAAGATACTGATGGTATAAGTGATTATTTTCCCGGGATAGATTTTTCCATCTGCTCCTGAAGTAATTTCAAATCCCATATTGTTGGGAGTAATGGCTTGTAAATTTTCGGGTGTTCCAAAAAAATCCCAGGCTGTCTGTAAATCACAATTTAGTTGCTGCTTTGCCTCCAGTGTGTAAATTCCGGAATGATATGTTATTTTAATGTTCATTTAGAAATTGTTCTGTAGCAGCTATTGCCATTTGCAGCCTTTGCTCGTTATTACCTTTTATTTCTACCCAGGGGGTCGATTGATTTATTAAAAGATCTTTATACATTTTAAATAAAGTTTCCCTTGTCTCAAAGTCGGGATATTCGCGCAGTTCATCTTTCGTCCATGGAAGGTCGGTATTACAAAGCAAATACAGATCATATTTACGGGTTACTATTTCATCAAGTATAAATTGGTGGCATCGACCAAAAACAAATTCACACCATACTTTCATTACATACATGTCGGTGTCGAGGAAGACGGGAAGTTGGGAAGTTGGATAATCGGATAGTCCGGAAGTCTGGAAGTCTGGAAGTTTGGAGGAAGTATTCACACTACCTGAGTCTTTCTTTCCGTCTTTCCGTCTTCCGGTCTTCCTGACTCTTTCAATAAATGTCTCCTCCAAATTCAACTGCCCTTTTGCTATTTCGGCTAAATCTTCAAACGTATAGTTCGTTCCATTTTTTAACAGGTATTCCCGCGCATATTCGGGGCACCAAACCGTACCGTAATGCTGCGCCAGTTGCTCGCAAAGCGTACTCTTTCCGGTACTTTCAGGCCCTATTATTACAATCTTCTTAATCATTCTTCAAAAGTTCTTGTTGTTTCCTGGCTCTTTGTTGCCATTCAATTAAGCCACCAACGGCCAGGATGAGCAAGATAAAATAATAAACACTTGTAAACACCAGTCCTTTTACAAAATACAATGGCATACCGCATATATTGGTAATGATCCACCAGTACCAGCTTTCTACTTTCTTTTTGGCCATAAGCCACATGCCCGTGAATGCACTTGCAGAAGCTAATGCATCAGCCCACGGAATGGCACCCGGCGCAAAAGCCTGTTTTAAATAGCTTAAAGCAAAAAAGATGCTGACATAAAAAAATCCGAAAAAGAGTAATTCCTGTATCCATTCACGGCGAGTAGAAAATTTTATACTTAGCAAAACCTGTTGTTGATTGTCTTTCCTCGTCCATAAATACCATCCATAAATATTCATGATAGTATAATAGAAATTTACGGTTGCCTCGCCAAACAGATGATATTTAAAGCTAAGCCAAATGTAGATAGCGGTATTGATTAAACCTGTTGGATATACCCAGATATGCTCTTTTTGCTGTACCAAACACTGGCAATACCGGCCAATACCGCAATGTATTCGGGTAGCGTTGTGGCCTTAATACCATTAATAAACTGATCAAAAATTTCTTGTAGAGGCAACAGGATGTTTTTCCAAAAATATACATTCAACCAAAAAGCCGTGCAATAATATTACACGGCTTTACAATTATTTTATGCACTCCTTCTCCTTTGGAGAGGGTTGGGGAGAGGCTTTATTCTGCTTCAGCAACTACTTCCTTCACTTCCGGAATCATACGTTTCATCATACCTTCAATACCGGCTTTTAAAGTGATCATTGACGACGGGCATCCGCTACAACTTCCCTGCATCATCAGGTTTACAACACCATCGTTATAACTCTTGAACTGTATAGCCCCGCCATCCATTTCAACTGCAGGTTTTACATAGTTTTCTAATAGTTCTTTGATGCGTTTTACCACATCATCATCATCAGCCAACACTTCATTAGAACTTTCTTTCTTTACCTCAACAATCTCGTCTTCGTTAATTACGGATTTTCCTTCTTCCAAGTAATCTTTCAAAAACTGGCGAATAGAAGGTGTTACATCCATCCATTCTGCATCTGGGGTTTTTGTAAGTGTCACAAAGTTACTTGCAATGAAGACCGCCTTAATAAACGGAAAACCAAATAGTTCTGTTGCCAGCGGCGAGGGTTTTGCGCTTTGCGCATCGGGAAAATCAACACTTTTTCCCGGGTATAAAAGCTTGTTAGCCACAAACTTCATCGTTTCCGGGTTGGGTGTCATTTCGGTATATATGCTAATAACGGGACTTCCTGTTTTGATCATAATTGTGAAAATTAGTACGCAAAGATAACAAATCTTTTGAGTAAAGGTTGGGCAGATTTAAAAGGCTTTATGGAAGATTCGTTTGTCATGTCCGCATTATCTTTGACAGCATGAAGAAAATTTATTACCTCAGCACTTGCAGCACATGTGCCGACATTATGAAGGATGCCGGTATAAGCGAATCCACGGGCTTTGAATTGCAGGATATAAGAACACAAAAAATAACTTCCGCGCAAATTGATGAGATGAAGAAAATGGCGGGGAGCTACGAAGTTTTGTTCAGCCGCCGCGCTTTAAAATATAAAGAACTGGGCCTGAAAGACAAAAAACTCACAGAAAAAGACTACAAAAATTATATTCTCGAACATGACACTTTTTTAAAAAGGCCTGTGGTACTTATTGGCGATAAGATATTTATAGGCAGTGAAAAGAAAAACGTAGCAGCCTTGAAAGCTGCTGCAACAGAATAAGGATCGTTAAGCTTAATGCACCTGTACCGACTCTTCTGTTGCCTTGCCCTCGATGATTGCGGCTAACGCCGGATCCGTTTTTTCTCTTTCTGTAAAACTTTCCATGCAATTAAAATGCTGACCAGCATAAACGCCGCCGCTACTAAAAACGCAACGCCCGGAAAATGTACCGGCGCCTGTGGCGAAGTGAAGTAATAAAAAAGATAATTCATTATCAGCGGGCCAATAATTGTTGTAATACTCATCAGGCTGGTAAGTGCGCCTTGCAACTCGCCCTGTTCATTAGAAGGAACATGGCCTGCGAGAATCGCTTGCAGGGATGGGCTACAGATACCGCCGAGACAATAGGGAATGAGGAAAGCAAACATCATCCATGTTTCAGTAGCAAAAGCAAATAACACAAGGCCTAAAGTGTATAATGCCAAACCTATGTAAATACTTTTTTCGTTTCCCAGTTTGGGATTTACAACTCTTGTTAATCCTGCTTGTACCGAACCAACAAGTAAACCCACAACTGCTAAAGAAATACCTACCATTTTTTCGTCCCAATTAAAACGATACATGGTAAAATAGTTCCAGTTGCTTTGTACCGCCTGCGCTGCCATATAAATAAGAAAAAGCAAAAAGCTAAACCAGAAATAGCCGGATATTTTTTCAGAAACATCAAGGCTCCAAAAGGATTGGCTCTGGCCCAGCTAAAGGGCCTGCGATTTTCTTTGCTTAAAGATTCAGGCAATATAAAGTATCCGTAAAGACAGTTGACTAAACACAACACTGCTGCTGCATAAAACGGTGCGCGAATGCCCCACCCGGCCAGAAGCCCACCCAGAGCTGGACCGATGACAAACCCTAATCCAAAAGCAGCGCCAATTAACCCAAAGTTTTTGGCTCGGGTTTCGGGGGTACTCACATCTGCAATATAAGCCGAGGCGGTTGTGAAGCTTGCGCCAGTTATGCCGGCAATGATACGACCGGCAAAAAGCCATGCATATGTAGGTGCTAATGCAAGAACAATATAATCAATACCAAAGCCCAGTAAAGAAAATAAAAGTATCGGCCTTCTTCCAAAACGGTCGCTTAAGTTGCCGACCATCGGCGCAAATACAAATTGGGTAATGGCAAATGCAGATAATAACCAGGAGCCATAAGCGCTGGCTTCATTTATTGGAATGCCTTTAAGCTGCGAAATCAAATCGGGCATTACGGGAATGATAAGTCCCCAGCCCATAACATCGATTAAAAGTGTTACAAAGATGAACCCGATGGCAGCGCTTTTAGAAGTTTTCATTCGTAAATGATTATTGATTTTAGCCGAATGGAACTTATCGGTATAAAATTTTCATTATATGTTTAAAAGAAAATCTTATAATGAAGGTTTCATTAGAACGGTTTATTGGGCTGCAAAGATGCAAAAAAGTGCAGACAGTGTAGAGCTGGTTGGATTGCTTTTATTTTAATTCTTCAAAAACACCGGTTTGTTTGTTTTTGCGAACATTGTCCCAATTGAAATAACGCCCATTCATGGCAACATACACACCATGCGGAAGTGTTTGTGCAAAAGCAAGTGCGCTGCCTAAATTAAATAAACCATCTGAGCTGCCAAATTTGATTGGGATCATTGCTCCTGTAATAACCACTGTTTTGTTCTTCACAGTTTGGGCAAGTACTTTGGCTGTTTGATCCATTGTATCAGTGCCATGTGTTATAACGATTCGTTCTTCTTCACACTGCTCGCATTGATAAGCGATCAATTCCCTGTCTTCATCTGTCATTTCCAGGCTGTCGATCATCATTAAAGTGCGAATTTCAACAGGTGTAAGGTTGCGGCCTTTTTCCAAAAGTTCGTGCAAGTGTGTATCCTTAAAATATAACTTACCATTGAGCATGTTATATTCTTTGTCGAAAGTGCCTCCTGTAATAAAAATCCTGATAGTCATTTGATAGGGTTTGATGCGGCAAAAGTAGGCAATTAGCGAATGTGTAGAAAAGTTGATAAGTTGACAAGGGGAAGCAAATAGAGAAGTAGCAAGTAGCCAGTAGGCAGATGACAGGTCTTCAAACTTTACAATGAAGATGGATTATTGAATATTTCCATTCTTGTTAATCCGAATAATTAGACATTGGCGAAGAATATGCTGGCTGATATGTATTCTGCTGTTGAAGTGAGTGACACAATACCGATGCCATATATTATGCTGCCGGGTAAATAAAAAAACTGCCGAAAGGATCCGGCAGTTTACAATTACAGATTGAGTTTATTTAGGAAACCATTGGTTTGTATTTTTCTTTGCTATCAATGATGATCCAAATGTTGATCAATAGCATAACACCAGCAATTGCAAGCCCCGATGGCATATAAATAGCGTTGTGAATTATGATTCCCACCATTACGGGCAATATAACAATAGCGCCTAACGCTCTGGTTTTAGGAAACAGGAACAACAGGCCTCCGAGAATTTCAATAAAGCCTACCAAAGGCATTAGCCATTTGATTAACATCATGGCTTCAGCAAGTTTAAGCTGATCTCCTTCCAATGGTGGCTTAGGCATATAGTTTAAAAATTTGTCGAGGCCGGCATTGATAAACATGAGGCCAAACACAACGCAAAGAATGGTTTTTACAATTTTCATTCGAGATGATTTTAGTAATAAAATGGGGTTTATAAAAAAGCCGATAAAGCAGAATCTTTACTTTAAAGTTAATAAGAACTTGTCTAATTTTTCCAAAGTTGATATTAGTCCTTCTTTCATACCCATTTGTACAACTACCTCCAGATCTTCCAGTGATTTGTAAGTAACAACAGTTTGCACAACTGCGTTATCTTCTTTATCAGTAAAAGTTACATCCCAGTCGGCGCTGGGTAATTCAGGATTTATATTACCTTCTGCATCACAAAAAGCATCAACGGATGTGTAATGATCGATCGGATTAATGGTTTTATATGTTGTATAGCCCCAATATTCTGGTCCTTCAGGATCTATCATTGCATAATGCCAATGCCCGCCAGGCCTAAAGTCCATCGACTTTGTTTTGGTTGTAAAAGGGTCAGGCGCAAACCACTGATTCAATAGCTCGCTTTTAGTATAGCAATCCCAAACCAACTGCCGGCTGGCAGCAAATTCACGCTTAATGGTGATCGTATTTTTTGCCTTATCTACCAGGAAGTCAAATTGCAGGTTCATTGTATTTGTTTTATTTTATTTTAATGTTGGTAAAAGCTCATCCAGGTTTTCCATGCCCATGGTAAACCCTTCTTTAAAGCCCATTTCTATCAGCTTTTCCAGGTCTTCCAATTTCTCAAAAGAAATAGTAATATCAACTGTTGTGTTAGACCCGGTTTCATTAAAATTATTTTCCCATTCAGAACGTGGCATTTCAGAAGACACAACACCGTTTTCGTCGGAAAAACCATCTAATGCTGTGAAGCTTTTTGATGGATTTATTTTTTTATAATCGGCCACGCTCCAATGTTTTTCACCTTCGGGGCCTACCATGGCATATAACCACCGGCCGCCTTCGGTAAAGTTCATCGATTTTGTTTCGGCTTTCCATGGTTTCGGAGCCCACCACTGATCTAATATTTCAGCATCGGTCCATGCTTTCCAAACTAAGTTTAAGTCGCCTGCAAATTCACGTTTAACATGAATGGTTTTGTTTTCTTTGTTTACAGAGAAATCAAATAAGAGGGTGTGTTCATGATTTTTTATTTTTAAGTTTAGATAATAAATTGTCTAGCTGATTGAACCGGCTTTCCCAGATTTTGCGAAACTGTTCCAGCCATTTGTCTATTTCTTTCATTTTTTCAATTTCGAGTGTATAATAAATTTCTCGTCCTTGTTGCTCAGGCTTAATTAATTCGCATTCTGTTAATATGCGAAGATGTTTTGATACGGCTTGCCTGGTGGTGTCAAAATGTTCTGCCAAGGCATTTGGGGTCATTGCTTGTAAAGCGATCAATGCAATAATGGCTCTTCTTGTTGGGTCGGCTATTGCCTGAAAAACATCTCTTCTCATCTTTTAAAAATTCAATTAAGAAACCGTTCAGTTGCAAATATATGCGCAACTATTTGGTTTCTCAAAATTTTTCTGATAAATTTTTATAAAAAAGATTTAAGTGCTTGTTTCTCCGAAGGTTAAAAGGTTGCTATCCGGATCAAGTAAAGCAAACTCTTTTTGTCCCCACGGTTTTATTTGAAGAGGAGCATTAGGATGTATGGCAACTTTTTTATCTAAAAGCGATTGATAATAAGATTCAATTTGGGATGTACGTATATAAATCTGGCCATAATTTTCTTTTGGATCAAGATCTTCAAATTTGAAAAAATGAATTTCAATATCGTCCTTTTTTAGCATTAGATAATCTTCATAATCGCCTCCGCATTGAGTGAAGCTTAATTGACCGATGTAATAATCCAACGTAACAGATTTGTTGCGCATGGGTAGTTTAGGGTGAACAGAATTGAGCATGTAATGATTTATTTATTTTTTTATAAACCCAGCACCTTGTCTGGTGTTATAGGAAGATCTTTCAACCGCTTACCAGTTGCGTTATAAATGGCATTTGCTATAGCCGCTGCCGTACCTATAATGCCCACTTCGCCTAACCCCTTTGCGCCAGTTGGGTTGATATGAGGATCTGGTTTATTAATAAAAGCAACATCAATGATCGGTGCATCTGCATTAACTGCAAAATGATAGCCGGCTAGATCATTACCTACAAGGCTCCCAAGTTTTGCATCTGCCAATTGTTCTTCCATCAAGGCCATGCCTATACCGCCAACCGCTGCCCCTGACATTTGATTGGCTGCGGCTTTTTCATTTACGATCTTTCCGCCATCTGCTACGCATACCAACTTTTCTATTTTCACTTTGCCTGTTTTGGAGTGCACCCGTACCCTGCAAAAGTGCGCGGCGGAAGAACAAAATGCATACTGTTTTCTTTCTTCACCCGGGCCCGAACTGGCTTCTACAGCTATCGTTGTAAGTTGATGCTTATCCCAAAGTTGCGAATAAGAGATTGGTTGATTGCCAGGTGTTTTATAAGAAATTCCTTTGTCAGAAAACAATATATCGTTGGGTGTACTGTTTTTATAGACATTATTAATAGTAACGGCATATGCTGCCAGCTTCAATTTTAAAGCATTGCAGACAGCAACTACAGCACCACTAACGGAAGATAAGCCAGTACTACCGCCCTGACTGGGAGCTGGTGGCAGATTAGAGTTGCCCAACTCAATTTTAATTTTGCTTTTAGAAATGCCGGTTACTTCGTGAGCAATATTTTGCATGCCCGTTCCTGTTCCAGTTCCAATGTCAGTCATGGCGGTTTGTAAAGTAATGGTACCATCTTTTTGCATTTCAATGCCTGCGCTGGCATTGTTTCGCCCTGCGTTCCACATGCCAACGGCCATGCCGTAACCTTTATGCCAGTCGCCATCGGTAAGCTGAAGGGGTTTTGGCTTCCGGTCCTGCCAATTAATAATGGCCGCGCCCTTTTCAATACATTCATTAATAAAGTTAGTAGACCAGGGCAGGCCCGAATCGGGATGTTTATCCAATGCAAGATTTTTCAATCGCAACTGTACGGGGTCGATGTTGAGTTGATAACTCAAATCGTCAATGGCGCTTTCAATGGCGAAATCGCCGGTACAGTCGCCGGGGCCGCGCATCCATGTTGGGGTGCTAAGATTAAGCGGAACAACCGCCGATTCAGTTTTAAGGTTTGGGAAATGATAGATTAACCGGGTAACGCGTGTTATGCCTTCACTAAAGCTTTCATATACTGAACTTCCATTTTTTGCCTGATGTAAAATGCCGATGAATTTACCATCTTTATCGGCACCAAGTTTTATTTTTTGCCATGAAGCCGGCCTGTAGCCAACAGAATAAAACATTTGCGGACGAGAAAGCATAAGCTTCACAGGACGTTTTACCTGCTTTGCCGCCATGATTGCTGCTAATACATGTGGCCAAACGCGAAGCCCTGAACCAAATCCGCCACCCATAAACTCACTAATAACTTCTATATTTTTTTCGGGAATTTCGAAAAGTTTTGATACCGTGCGTTGCACATTATTAACGCCTTGGGTTTTATCATAAAGTTTTAATTGATCAGTTGCTGTCCATTCTGCAATGGTGGCATGCATTTCCATTGGATTATGTATTTCCGCCGCAATAGTGTATTCTGATTCAACTATATATGGTGCCTTGTTCAAGGCATTTATAGAACCCCTTTCCTTGCCGGCTTCAGCCAAAGATTGTTTAGTATGTGCTTCTTCAAAATCTACTACAAAGTTGTCTGGTGTATAGGTTGCCTCTATAAGTGAAGCCGCATATATAGCATCTTCCAATGTTTCGGCAACAACCGCTGCTATTGGCTGTCCTTTAAAATAGATTTTATCTGTGTGAAAAAGTGGTAATCCAAAACGGGAATCTTTTATTTTACTTTCGTCTGAAAAGCCCGGCACCAACTGCTTTTGCTGATGGGTGATGATTTGAATAACCCCCGCCACCTGGGCAGCTTTATTAATGTTGATGTTTTGGATGGCGCCTGCGGCCACCGCACTATCAACCAGTACTGCATAACACATATGCTCTGCAACATATTCTGCGGCATACTTTCCTTTGCCAGTTACTTTGGCCAGTGCTTCTACGCGACCTTCAGGCGGTGTGAGTAAAGAGAATGATTCATCAAAAAATGCCATAGTACAATATTTAGGGATGATAGTTCAATAGTATTACCGAATGTTGAAGGGAGTGACACCCGTCCGAACGGAATTCATCCGGGCGGGCAACGAAGCTGATAGTAGTACTGTTGCTCACAAACTAAAAATTAACCTGTTAAACAATTATGCAAAGCAGTTTCAATAGCGCCTCGTAACATAATGGCCTTGAAACCATTGTCAGACAAAGGTTTTACACCTTTAACGGCGATGGCTGCTGCCTCGGAAAAAGTGGCTTTTGTTGCTTGCTTCCCTTTTAAAAAATCTTCCGCTTCGTACCAGCGCCATGGCTTGTGCGCCACACCACCTGATGCAAGCCTTGCTGCTACTATAGTGTCTCCGTTCAAATGCAATGCAGCTGCTACAGACACCAGCGCAAACGCGTAACTATCCCTGTCTCGTACCTTCAGGTAATGATAATTTTTTTGAAAAGGATTATCGGGAATTTCGATTAATGTAATGATAGCATTAATAGGTAAATTATTATCCAATTGTGGTGTATTACCTGGCAGACGGTGAAAGTCTTTAAAGAGGATAACAGATTTATTTTTTTATCTGAGATGTAAACCCGCGCATTTAATGCTGCAAGCGCCACACAAAGATCTGACGGGTGTACCGCAACACATTGTTCGCTGTAACCAATAATGGCATTCATGCGGTTATGGCCATTCAGAGCACTACAACCACTACCTGGCTTTCGTTTGCAGGGTGTAGTAATATCGTAAAAATAGGGACAACGTGTACGCTGCAGCAGGTTTCCTCCGGTGCTCGCCATGTTGCGTATTTGTGGTGAAGCGCCTGCCAGCACTGCTTTTACGAGTAAGGGATTTTTTGCGAGTATGATTTCATTAGTAGCAATGGCGCTATTGCGAACCATTGCGCCAATGTGTGTACTGTTGTTTTTTATTTCTATTTTATCAGATAAGGCAGAAGTGATATCAATGAGCGCATCGGGTGTAGCAATATTCTTTTTCATCAGGTCAACCAGGTTGGTGCCACCGGCAATGAATTGCGCATTTTCTTTTTTTCGCTTACGATTTGTACAGCGTTTTTTGATTTTGTAAAACTGAATGGTTTCATGATGCTGCAACTTTTTGAATAGATTCAACAATACCGTTGTACGCTCCGCAGCGGCAAAGATTGCCGCTCATAAACTCTTTTATTTCACTAACCGACTTAGTACGTCCTTCGTTTACACAAGCTACCGCCGACATGATTTGCCCTGGTGTACAATAGCCACATTGAAAACCATCACATTCAATAAATGCTTGTTGCATGGGGTGCAGTTGCTCGTTATGGGCTAAACCCTCAATAGTTGTAACTTCTTTGCCGGGAACTGTTGCCGCCAGCGTAAGACAACTTAAAACTCTTTCGCCATTAAGGTGAACAGTACACGCACCACACTGTCCATGATCGCAACCTTTTTTGGTGCCGGTAAGTTGGAGGTTTTCCCGCAACAGGTCTAGCAATGTTGTTCGTGTATCGGCTGTTGTTTTATATGTTTTTTTGTTGATGATGATGGCGAGTGGCATTGTTTGTTTGGGTACTACAAAGAACTTTTTTACATCTTGATAAAAAGCTTTTACAGAAGAAGGAATTGCTGCCAGTGAAGTTAATACTGCTGATATTTTAATGAATGAGCGCCGGGAATGTTTATGTGCCTGTTTCATTGTGAAGCAGAGGTGTTAATGAGAGAATAGTTTTCGAGTTACTAAAGATAAACAAAAAGGCCGCTCCATAAATGAGCGGCCCTGAATATTTTAATGTTGGAAAATTAATTTTTAAGACTTGCCATATCGATCACAAATCGATAACGCACATCGCTTTTTAGCATGCGCTCGTAAGCATTATTAATATCCTGCATTTTTATAATTTCTATTTCTGAAACGATATTGTGCTTGCCACAAAAATCAAGTAATTCCTGCGTTTCGGCGATGCCGCCGATAAGAGAACCTGCAATAGATTTTCTGCCCAGCACCAATGGCGCCGTGTTTAACATGGGTTCCAGGTTTCCAAGAAAACCTACTAATACCAATGTGCCGCTTGCATGCAATGTTTGTATATAAGGATTCAGATCGTGTACATAAGGTACGGTATCAATGATGAGATCGAACTTACCTTGCACCGTTTTCATTTGATCAGCATCGGTTGAAATAATTACTGAATCTGCTCCTAAAGACTTAGCTTCTTCTGTTTTGCCAGCGCTCCTGGAAAATAAGGTTACTTCAGCGCCTAATGCATGCGCGAGTTTCAAAGCCATGTGTCCAAGTCCGCCCAATCCTATAACCGCTACTTTGCTTCCTTCTTTTACGTTCCAATGTCTTAACGGCGACCATGTTGTGATACCGGCACAAAGCACGGGTGCCACCGCCGCAAGATCCAGGTTTTCGGGTACTTTCAAAACAAAATGTTCATCAACTACTATTTTTTCTGAATAGCCACCAAAAGTGTGTTTTCCAGAATGTTTATCTTTTCCATTGTAAGTTCCTGTAAAGCCATTTAAACAAAATTGCTCCAGATCCTGCTTGCAGTTATCACAAGTTTGACAACTATCCACCATGCAACCCACTGCAGCCAGATCGCCAGTTTTGAATTTTGTAACATCGCTACCGACCCTTGTAACTTTACCTACAATTTCGTGTCCCGGAACGGAAGGGTATTTACTGCCGCCCCAGTCATTGCGGGCCGTGTGCAGGTCTGAGTGGCACACACCACAATATAAAATTTCAATTTCCACATCTTTGGTGGTAATTTCTCTGCGATCAATTTGCATTGGTTCAAGATCCGCGTCAGCGGCTTCGGTTCCAAAAGCTTTTACTGTATTCGTGTTCATAAAATTTTGTTGATAGTTAATGATATGCTCTTCTATTTAGAAGATTTTAGACGTATAACTTCTGTTATGGAATGATAACAAGTTAAGCTACTTATTGTTTTTATAATATTGAAATAATATGCAGCGTAAAAGTAACTGAGAAAAGTTAGCCTGCGTATAAATTGAATGCAATCATTAAAACCTAAAAGCCACTAATATACCGGTTCTAACTCCGGCCCACGAGCCTTTCGCATCAATTCTGCCGCCATTTGCATTTACAGTTATCGATTCTCTTACAAATGGTATGTCAATATTATCCAAATAAGTGCGTAATTCATCCTGCGCCTCAGCGGGGAGTGTTTGGTTTGAAATTCCAATAATATTGCCTGAAGCACCACCAAAGGAAGGGCCTGCGATCCACAGATCAAGGCTAAAATGTTTGCTTAAATGCCATTGTGAGCCGATCAATATTCCTACGGTATTTGTAGAAAGATCACCAGACAGCGACAGGTCATAACTTTGATCTGCCTCTACTTCATAAGATAAAGTTGTTGCATGCATTTTGTATTTTGCAAACCTGTAATATGGACCAACATAGAACCCCTCTCCATAACCCTTTTTGCTAAGGTAAAAGCGGACTTCCGGAGTAATTGCGAAATTGCTGAAATCAACTTTGTTGATAATGTCGGATACAAGTTGATTGTCCTCTTGTATTATTTGCCTTTTAATAAAACCCTTTAAAGGAATTGTTGTGGCAGGCATTATCCTTCCTGAAACAGCTATTGATAGTCGTTTGTTAATGACCCTTTCATACTGAACAGCATAGTTTTTCAAAATGGGTGAAGTTATATTTAGCTTTACAATGTTTTTCGATCCGGGCCGCAATGTATTAACGGGAAGTGCGGTTTGCGCAATTGCAGAAATAGTAATGCCTAGAAAAACAGGAATGAGGATAAAGGGCTTCATGAATATTGTATTAGTTATTAATGTCTTGTCAACTATAAATTGTCACCCTGAGCTTGCCGAATGGTCGCTGAAGGGCTTCGGCAAGCTTAGTCTGACAGACATTGTTAATTAACGTAGCACTAAGTTATTCAATCTTCTATTTATGTTATATTATTTCCATTTTTTTCATTAAATAAGAAGCGCTTAAAGAGTTACATACGCCATCGGTTAGCTTATAATCAAATAATAATTCATCATTAATAATTTCCGATTCAAATGCTTTATTTCCGATGAAGTTGGGATATTCTTTTATAAGATCTGCTACCACTACATCATGTGTCGCAATAATTCCAAATGTGTCGAATGTTGCCATTTTTTTAATAAGACCAATTGTACCATTGCGCTTGTCGTTACTATTTGTTCCTCTTAAAATTTCATCAAGAATAATAAACGAATGGCCTCCGCCTTCCAGGCTTTTGATAATGGACTGCAAGCGTTTTAGTTCAGCATAAAACAACGATTCATCGTCCTGTAAAGAATCGGTTATGCGCATACTTACAAATATGTCGAAAGGATAACATTCAAAGTGTGTGGCGCAAACTACCGAGCCAGCTTTAGCCAGCATAAGATTGGTACCCAATGTTCTTAAAAAGGTGCTTTTGCCACTCATGTTAGAACCGGTGAGAATCACAAATTTTTGTTGATTGAATGAAACATCATTGCATATCCTCTTTTCTGATCTCACCAGCACATGACCGAGGCCAGTTGCCTGAAATGCAGGTTGTGCCGTTATTTCAGGAAAACAAAACGCAGCATTATTATAAGATAAATTACCGAAACTGCTCAGTGCCTCAAACCTTCCAATAAGCTGTAACCACTCTTTTATTTTGTGGGCATGTTGTTTTTTCCAGTTACCTAATCTGAATAAAATATGTACGTGAAAAAGAAAAAGCCCGTTTAAAAATATGCTCACAACAAGGTTAACAACCGTCTCCAGGTAATTGAACAAAGAGGCCAATTGCCCTATTAAATGAGAAGCCGTGTTGCCTTCTTTATTTAATTGCTGCTGGTATTGCATCAATAATCCAGATTGTACATTTTCCTTTTCAATCAAACTCAACTGGTTGCTAAAGTTTTGTAATATTTTGGTAACCGATGTAGATACCGATAATTGAGCTGTTATCTTTTTTGTAAATGCACCGGCAATGATTAGGTTCAATACAAATAATTTAAAGAAGGTAGAAAGAGCGGCTTCGCTTTCTGAAGTAAAATAATATATAAGACTTCCAATTGTTGCTAAAGGAAAAATCATCAGAAAATAATACCATCGCTTGTCGATCAGTTTCGTTTCGCCATCAACCCATTGCATTAATCTTTCAAGGTCTTTCTTCTTTGTTTGATGAAGGCTTCCATGCGCATATAGCTGTTGTCTGAAATCGATTTTATCGGCGAGTTCTTTCACCGCTTCTTGTTTTTCAGGAATAATGGAAATATCAGGTTGCAGCAAATCCTTTGCTAATTGCTCTTTACCAAATGATGTGCCGCACCGATTTAGGTATCCGTACAAACCTCCTTCGCTGAATAAATCCAGATCATAAGAAAACGGGTGGTGCGGATCTTCATACTCTTGTCCGGTTTCATAAACGGATTTATTCGTTTTTAAAAACTCCATTTCCCTTTCATTCCATTCGGCTAAAGCAATGTAATATTGCTTTTTCTGTTGCAGTTTATCATATTGATTAACCAAAACTAAAAATGCTGCAAAAAACAGAATAGCACCGGTTATTGTAAAAACAGCACCGGTTTGGGTAGATGTGTAAAGAAAATACACAAAAAGTAAAAAAGATAAAAGTCGCACAAAGCTTAACCAGGATAGCCTGTGTTTCAACACTTCAGCTTTCGAGCGAAAGGTTTCGCCTCTGGTTTTATAGGTATCAAAAAGCACTTATTAAAATTTCGCTTAAAAATAAAGGAATATAGGCAAGAATGTTTGTATTTTCGACGCTGGTAAGAGGAAGGGTTTTAAACCAGCCTCATGTTTTTAATTACTTTTTTATTCGCTTAAAGTAGCGCGTTTGTTTTTTCTTAAAATCCGATGAAAGGTTTCCATAACAGGCTTTTGAATGATTCAGGCCCAAAAACCGACGGTAAAAAATCAACGTATCATTACTGGCGGTTTAAACAAATTCAATGGCTATTTTAATATTCTTTTTGGCTCACTGGTTCTTGTCGCTTTTTTGTCAGACATTTTTTCTACATCGTTATGCTTCTCATAAAATGTTCACCATGAGCAAATTTTGGGAACGATTTTTTTATGGTTTCACCATCATTGTTCAGGGTTCATCGTTTTTAAATCCCAGGGCTTACGCCATCATGCACCGCATGCACCATGCGTATAGCGATACAGAAAAAGATCCACATTCGCCTCATTTTTTCAAAGATGTTTGGCACATGACTATGCATACCAAAGATATTTATCTAAACTACGCAAAGTATAAAACCCAGCCCGAAAAGGCTTTTCAGGGAAATTATCCCGAATGGCCGTTGATGGATAAGATCAGTGATATGTGGAGCGTGCGCATTTTATTCGGCATCGGTTACTTTTTATTTTATTGGTTTTTTGCAACTGAATGGTGGATGTTTTTGCTGCTGCCTATACACTTTTTTATGGGTCCGGTGCACGGCGCTATTGTAAACTGGTGTGGACACAAATATGGTTATTCTAATTATGAAAACCACGACCATAGTAAAAATTCACTTCCATTGGATTTTCTGTTGATGGGTGAATTGATGCAAAACAATCATCACAAAAGCCCCAATAGCGTAAACTTTGCCAAAAAATGGTTTGAGTTTGATCCTACTTACCCGGTTGTTTTGGTGTTGAATAAGTTAAGGGTTATCCGGTTGAGGAGGGAATAGTGAAGTTGGAATTACCTTTTCAAGAAGAAAAAATTAATATGCCTGTATTAATACTTCTGCAGGAATGCGGAGCTTTTCTGTAAGTTTCCGAATCATCGATAAATTTAACTTTCGACTGCCGGATAATATCTCTGATTTCCTGGAGCGATATCCCAAGATATCGGATAATTCGGATTCAGACATGTTCATTTGATCCAATCTAAATCTAATTGCTTCTATTGGATTTGGTTTAGGAACCTGAAAGTGTATGTTTTCGTATTCTTTAATCAGAATAGAAAGAATTTCCAATTCGTCAGATTCTTGGGAGTCTTGCTTAATATCTTTTTGCATCAATATATAAACTTTGGCCAAAGCATCTTCATACTGCTGGCTATTTTTTATTGGCTTTAACATAACTTACTTTTTTCGCATCAATTTTATCATATTGTTTGTGAGATCCAAACCACACTACAAATACTATTTTTAATCGGTATTCAATATCTGCTATTAATCGATAACTATTTCCGTGAATGTTGAAAACAACTCTCTTATCTGTTATTATAGATGCATTCCGATATTGATCTTTTAATTCATTTGGATTATTCCAAATTGCCGCTTCAGCTTCCTCAAACCAAGACAGAAGCGCCTGCTCTGCTTGAGGAAATGTCTTTAAGTAGCCCTTAAGTGTATTTACGGCGATAACCCGCATTAGCAAAGGTACAAAATAATGTTACCGTTTTGGTAACGAAATTATATTTATAAGGGAAAATAGTATACTCACCCACATTTTTCATGATAATTGATTAACTCAATCGGCGTAGCTTCTATTTCGTAATTAGAATAGCGGATAATTATCTCATCTAAAATTGCTTCTATTGCTGCGGGATCGTTAAGTGTAACCAGTTTGCTTCGGTATTCTTTGATATTGGGAAGGCCCTTTAAGTAATTAGCGTAATGGCGGCGCATTTCATTGATGCCCACAATCGGGCCTTTCCAATCAAGGCTTTTATGTAAGTGTTTGCGAACTACATTTACCCGTTCTTCAACCGTAGGCGGCTCCAGTAATTCGCCGGTTTGCACAAAGTGTTTTATTTCTCTAAAAATCCAAGGATAACCAATTGCTGCGCGGCCAATCATCACACCATCTACACCATAACGATTTTTATATTCGACTGCTTTTTGCGGACTGTCGATATCGCCATTCCCAAAAATGGGAATATGCATGCGCGGGTTGTTTTTCACTTTTCCAATCAGTGTCCAGTCAGCATCGCCTTTGTACATCTGGCAGCGGGTGCGGCCGTGAATGGCTAATGCCTTGATGCCCACATCTTGCAAGCGCTCGGCTACTTCTTCAATATTCAGCATGCTGTCGTCCCAACCAAGCCGGGTTTTTACCGTAACCGGAAGCGATGTGCTTTTTACAACAGCTTCGGTAAGGCGTACCATTAAATCTATATCTTTTAATACACCGGCTCCGGCACCTTTTAACGCTACTTTTTTAACAGGGCAGCCGAAGTTGATATCTAATAAATCGGGCTGTGTAACATCTACAATTTTTGCAGCAAGAGAAAGGCTTTCTTCATCGCCGCCAAATATTTGTATGCCGACGGGGCGTTCGTAATCAAAAATATCCAATTTGCGGCGGCTTTTAATAGCGTCGCGAATCAGCCCTTCGCTACTGATGAACTCGGTGTACATCAGATCAGCACCGTTGTCTTTGCAAACCGCCCGAAACGGCGGATCGCTTACATCTTCCATAGGAGCGAGTAGCAAAGGGAACTCGGGTAATGATAAGCCCCTGAATCCCCGAAGGGGGACTAATAATAACACGGTTTGTATTTATGTCTGATGCCATATAATCGGTACGATGAAGAGTGCGACGCAATATCGATGATAGTAGTACACAGCTCACTCAATAATTAATAAATCAAAAACAAGAAAACATTTAATCTTATTTTTGAGCCTGCAAAAATACACACTTATTTTAATATAAATTATGACAAGGTTAAGCGAGAAGGGCGTTTCGTACATGGCAGGCTTTTTTATGCTGGTGGCTTTTAGCGTTGCGGGAAATATTATTGGCAGCTTTATTGGCGTTTCTGTTGCCGCGGCTATGAGTGGCCAAAGCGTTATGTTTATTATGACCCATTTGCAGAAAATGATGGGAGATGCGGCTTTTTTGAGAGAAATGCAGGTGATACAATCTTTTACAGCTGTGTTTGGATTTTTGCTTCCAACCTTATTTACGGCATCTCGGTTAAGCCGGGAACCACTACAACTAACAGGTTTTAAGGGTATTATTAGCGGAAAACAGGCCGTGTTGACCCTATTTATAATAGCAGCAGGACTCGCATTAAGCGGTGCCTTTGGATACTTTACCTATAAACTTCCGTTTCCGATAAACTGGCGAATCACCTTTGACCAACTTGAAAATACCTATGCCGAAGCAGCCGCAGGCTTGATTAACCTGGATTCAATGCCAGAATTACTTTTGTCGATTGGTGTGCTGGCGTTAATGCCTGCTATTTGTGAGGAAGCCTTTTTCAGGGGCGGCTTGCAAAATTATTTGTACCGCGGCACGGGCAAAATGTGGCTGAGCGTTATTATTGTAAGTGTTATTTTCAGCGCAGTGCATTTTTCTGTATATGGATTTTTATCGAGAGTGGCGCTGGGAATCATCCTGGGGTTACTATATCAATACAGCGGAAAATTGTGGTTAAGCATCCTGGCTCACTTTATTAATAATGCCACAGCTGTGATTATGATGTACGTTGCCAAAACAAACGGCAAATCGATGCAGGATATTTTGAATGATAAAGATGGTAGTTACCTGGGTTTTATTGCCATTCCAATCGTGATCTTTCTTTTTATACAGTATAAAAGAAGCTCCAGTCCTTCAACAAGTTTAGCTGATGGCGTTTAACTGGTCAACCTTTTGGACACGCGCTTTTACAGCACTGATATTTGTTGCTGTAATGATGTTTGGCCTGCTATTTAATGCATGGAGCCTTTTTGTGCTTGTTAGCGTTATTTATTTTGGATGCTGGTGGGAGTATGTGAAACTAACCGAAAAAATAACAAACGCCTCGTTGCATATTTATGCAAAGCTGGGCAGCGGACTTGTGGGGTATCACATTTTTCTGCTATTGGCGGCGGATGATTTACAATTAGGGAGTTATAATATTCAAAAAAGCTTCAGCCTTCCTTTTTTATTAGCGGGACTGATTTTATTTATATGGGGCATTTTTAAAACAAATGCTGTATCAAAGTCGCTGCTGCTGCGCCTTTTAGGTGGTTTAGCATATATACCTGTTTCGCTTGGGTTGCTTGAACAACTTCTAATTCCCACATACGATATTCATTTGCACGACACCTTTTATGTAATAGGAGGCAAGCATATTATCCTGTTTATTTTCGGCAGCGTATGGATCAACGACACGATGGCTTATTTGTGCGGATCGATTTATGGTAAAACGCCATTAACTAAAATATCACCTAAAAAACATGGGAAGGAACGGTTAGCGGCATTATATTAAGTGCAGCATTAACCTGGTTGCTGTTTTCGCTTATCTTCTTAAAGAAGGTTGAATGGCAGCTTGCTATTCCCGGGGCTATGATCAGCTTTTTAACTGCAGTTTCTGCAACTTTTGGCGATCTGTTTGAATCCAAGTTAAAACGCCAGGCAGGTGTAAAAGACAGCGGCCGTATTATGCCGGGGCATGGCGGTTTTTTAGACAGATTTGATTCCATATTATTTGCAGCGCCTGTTGTGTGGGCTTTTATCAAAATTTTTGGAGGATAATTACTTTAAGCATACGAAGATTGGCGGTATAGATATGTAAAACGTGGCTGAGCACGTTCTGCAATCCGTTTACCACGTTGCACAACGGGGTGAACCACGTTCCGCAATCCGC
This sequence comes from Paraniabella ginsengisoli, assembly GCF_022513635.1. GTDB lineage: Bacteria > Bacteroidota > Bacteroidia > Chitinophagales > Chitinophagaceae > Niabella > Niabella ginsengisoli. The sequence continues at coordinate 544,299 of NZ_JAKWBL010000004.1, forward strand.
TGACCCCGTTGTACAACGGGGTAAACCACGTTCGGTATTCCATTTACCACGTCGTATAACGTGGTTGACCAGGTTTAGCAGCCCGTTAATGGGGTTATACAACGTGGTAAACGTAGTAAAAGACGTGGTGAACCACGTGAAATACCCCAATAATGCAGTGAAAGACGTGGTGAGCCCCGATTTTAAGGTTAACGGGCTATTCATTAGCGGCCTAGCTATGCATACAACAATATGCGATGTTGAGTATTTACAGGCATCGTATTTTAGATATTTTCAAAGTTATTTAAAAGTGGCTTCTGATTTTCAGAAGAAAATTTTTCGTATGTGGTACTATTTCGGAGTTGGCGACTATTGTATCCGATCAGCTTGCGGACTTGTAACATTCGTTCCGTGACACAGCACACAGCAAAGACGGACAATATTTACTATTTTTGACGAATGAGTGTGGACAAAAAAGATTTACAACCTTTAGGCGAAGTTTTCGGCTTTCCTATTGACAATGAAAGTGATAGAGCAAAGCGTTATAGGGATAACAAGCTATGTCCATACAACAACATTGTTTCAAATTGTACTAAAAACAGCATTGAGTTTCCATTGGGCATTTGCAGCCTAAACCATAAAGGCAAGCAAGTAATCATTTGCCCGATAAGATTTCGTGAAGATTGGACAATTATTAGCGATGCGGCAAACTTCATTTTTGACGGAAAAGCGACATGGACACACGTTGGGGAGGTAAGACTTAAAGACAAGCATGGTAAATCAGCAGGTAATATTGACTATGTTTTAGTTTCTTATGACGACAAAGGCCGAGTTTTAGATTTTGGTTCACTTGAAGTTCAGGCAGTTTACATTTCAGGAAATTTGACAGGACCCTTCACCGCTTATTTGGAAAACCCGACACCTGATTTTAGTTGGACACAAGCCTTTAAATATCCCGAGCCTGACTATCTCTCTTCGTCACGAAAAAGACTTATTCCTCAGATAATTGCCAAAGGCTCAATCTTGAAGCAATGGAACAAAAAACAAGTCGTTGCATTACAGACGAGCTTCTACAATACATTGCCTGCACTTCCTGAATTTGAAAAAACAGAATCTGACTTTGCATTTTTTCTTTACAATCTTGTTCCTGACATGAGAACAAAAGTTCTTTCTCTTAAACTTACCCGAATAATTTATACAAAGTTCGCAAATGCTTTAGAGCAGATTGCAAAATTTGAAGCAGGTTCTATAAGTCAGTTCACAGAAATATTACAGAAGAAACTTGATGCCAAAAGAGCAGGTGCTTCTGACATTGATAACCTTGAAAACATAGTTGTAGAATGAAAAATCAAATGACTATGTTTGACTTAGGCGAACAATCTATTGGACAGGCAATAATCAATGTCGCATCTGTTCCCCAGCGAAGCCCATTCCGTTATCCTGGGGGCAAGACTTGGTTAATTCCTACCGTAAGGCAATGGCTGAAACAGGAAAACAAAATTGCAAAGGAATTAATTGAGCCTTTTGCTGGTGGTGGCATTGTAAGTTTGACGGCTGCTTTTGAAAAAATGGCCGAACAAATTATAATGGTTGAAAAGGATGAAGAAATCGCAGCAGTTTGGGAAGTTATTCTTAACGGAAAAAATAAGTGGCTTGCTGAAAAGATTTATTCGTACGACTTAACACATGCAAACGTAAAAGCAGAGTTAGAAAATCCAAATAAAGAACTTCAAGACATTGCATTCTGTACCATTTTAAAAAACAGGGTTTTTCATGGCGGAATTCTTGCAAAAGGTTCGGGCATGATTAAAAATGGTGAAAATGGAAAAGGAATTGCTTCGCGTTGGTATCCTAAAACTTTGCGTGACAGAATTCTTGCTATTAACTACGTAAAGGACAAAATCAGTTTTATATCAGGAGATGCATTTCAAGTTTTAGAAGAAAACTTAGATAATAAAAATGCTTACTTTTTTATAGACCCACCCTACACAATTGCAGGCAAGCGACTTTACACACATTTTGACATTGACCATGAAAATCTTTTTCAATTGACCGCACAACTCAAAGGAAAATTCATGTTGACATATGACGACACGCCAGAAATACGGCAACTTACAGAAAAACATAATTTACAATACAGGACAATTCCAATGAAGACAACTCTTCACTTTGAGAAGAACGAGATCATTATTTCTGACAACTTCTCATGGTGGGCAGACAGCAACAGCCGCTAACACCGGTTTGGTTATAGCCATATGCGGCTGAAGTGCATCTATGAAACACTTATGCAAAGTTCAACATTAGCTCTTGATTGAACTTTTGTACTAAAAATCCCCGCCTTCAGCAATACCCAAATCGTTAGCCACAACTTTACCTACGTCACCCAACTTCACGAAAAGCTAAAATTCTTTGCCCATCCTTGTCTTCCATGAAAAATAATATTTAAATTAGTGTTGCTAACTTTCAATGAGTACAACACTTTTATACCAAATTGCGCTAACGCTTATTCCCGGCATTGGATGTGTACAAGCCAGAAACCTGCTGGAACACATGGAGCCCGAAGAAATATTTAAAGCGCCAAAAAAACTTCTTGAAAAAATTGACGGATTGGGTGAAGTAAGAATCAAGAAGATCAGGGATTTCAAAGATTTTACAACAGCAGAAAAAGAAATTGCATTTATTGAAAAGTATAAAATAAGTCCTCTTTTTATAAACGATTCAGCGTATCCGCAAAGGCTGTTGAATTGTTATGATGCCCCGATTATGTTATACTATCGGGGTAGCGCCCATTTGAATCAATCTAAAGTAATTGCAATAGTTGGCAGCCGGGCTCATACCGAATATGGAAAAAGCATAACTGAAAATATGATTTCCGAATTGGCACAAGAAGATATTCTTGTTGTCAGCGGATTAGCTTACGGCATTGATTCGGTAGCGCACAGGGCCTGTTTAAAAAACAATATTCAAACGGTTGGTGTGCTGGCTCACGGACTCGACAAAATATACCCTTCTCATCATACAGATATGGCAAAAGATATGATAAAGCATGGAGGCCTGCTTACCGAGTTTAGAAATGAAACCATACCAGACCGCCACAATTTTCCAAGCCGCAACCGAATAGTGGCCGGGATGAGCGACGCTACTATTGTTGTTGAAACCGACATTAAAGGAGGAAGCATGATCACCGCAGAACTAGCCAATGGATACAATAAGGATGTGTTTGCCTTTCCTGGAAAAATTATGGATAAGAAAAGTACTGGTTGTAACTATCTTATAAAAAGCAATAAGGCATTGTTGCTTACAGATGCTCAACAACTGCTTGAAGCAATGGGTTGGACAGACAATAAAAAAGCGAAAAGGGCGGCTACACGAGAATTGTTTTTAAACTTTACTGCAGACGAAAAAGTTATTATTGATTTACTTACAGAAAATCCCACTTTAAGTATTGATGAGATTAATTTGCGAACTAGCCTGAGCAGTAGCGCTATTGCGGCCAGCATCTTAAGTCTGGAAATGAAAAATGTTTTACAGCGACTTCCTGGTAAATTATACCAGATCATATAAAAAAGCTGCCCAACCGGACAGCTTTAATCATATAGGTTTAATAGTTAAGTTCTTGCTTAAATAGCTTCTGAGCGAATATTTTCAGTTTTCATATTTGCATAATCTTCAACTTCATCAGCTGTATGCTCAAATTTTCCAGCGATATTGTCGATGAAATCAGCAAACTGATCTTTTAAATCATTGCCCTTGTCGCTAATTCTTTTACGCGTATAGGTCCCTTTTTCCGGTGCATATAAAACACCCACCAATAATCCTAACGCGAAGCCTGTAAGTAGTTTATTCATAAAGTTTTATTTATTCTGTTTTATTAAAGTTCAAATATAGTTACACAAATTTTTTGCCAAAAAGGATAAATATTAAAAATTATTTAAAATCACAAGTTAATCCCTGTACGCACGGCCTGTTAATTCTAAAAAAGGCCTTCCAATCCATCCTGTTTATGCGCTTCCAGCAAGTTGGCCAAAGAGTCGCGCACAATAATAGAACCCTGATCGAAAAGAGCCACGCTATTGCAAAGGTCCTCGGCCTCATTTAACTGATGCGATGTGTACACTAAAGTTGTCCCGGCTTTATTAATATCTTTTAAAAAAGAAATGATAGCATTTCTTGATTGCACATCAACACCTACAGTAGGCTCATCTAAAAAAGTATTTTAGGCTGATGCATTACACCAATTGCAAGATTAACCCTTCTTTTCATCCCCCGGAAAATGTTTTAACGGGCTTGTCAGCAACCTGCCCCAAACCCATAATATCAAGCAATTCCCTGGCTCGTTGCTTTGTAGTTTCTTTTCTCAGCCCATACCAGGCTCCAAAAAATTCCATATTTTCTTCAGGACTTAAATCTTCATAAAAAGAAAAGTCCTGCGGTACTAAACCTATAATCTTATTGATCTCTTTCTTATTCGCTTCTACTTCTTTATCAAAAATCTTTATGCTGCCTTGCTTGTAAGGAAGCAGTCCGGTAATCAGGCTCATCAGCGTCGTTTTGCCAGCGCCATTAGGCCCAAAAATGCCAAAGCGTTCACCTGCTTCTATGCTAAGCGCCAGATTGCTTATCAAAGAAGTTTGATCCTTGTATTTAAACGAAAGTTGTGTTACGTTAACTGCTTGCATCTAAAGCGAAAGTATTGAAAATGATGAGTTCTTCGTAAGTTTTATTTTGATCAACTGTCAACAAATGGCATCGATCTTGCGTCGCACTCTTGTACTTTTGTACATAGCTCAACCTACATATTCAATAACTATTGTACACAATCCTATCCTACACACATCTGTCAACGGCTGATAAAAGACGCTGTTCCTTTTCACCAATTGGTCAGACGGAGACCGTCAGACCAAGTACCGCTACCTCAACAAAGCGTAAACGGCAAACGAAGCCAGCCAATGCTCTCCGCCATAACCGCCATTAAATATTTTTGGCAAAGATTCGTTCAAAAACTTATCGGCATTTTTATTAAACAAGGTTTTGTATTTATGAGACGAAGGCAATTTGTCGCTAATATTGCGCATACACCAGGCGCGGCTAAAGCTCAATCCATCTAAATGCACAATATGATAATCGTTTCTATCGCTAACAACAGGCAGTTCTCCAATGCGCTTTACGCCAGCTTCCGTGTAATAGGCATTGAGCCATTTTACAAAATCGGCCTGCGGCAATATTCTGGTCATTAAATCGGCAGCCATCAGGCTGGGAGAGAAAAAATCGGCACCATCGGGTTCTAAATGGGCGGGAATATTTTTATTGTTCAAATAAAAATCTTTCGCTCTTTTAATAATCAGTTTTTCAAATTCCACATCTTTTTTAGCCCGCGCCCAATCCAACGCAAAGCATAGTCCAAAAGCGGTATTGCCATGTACGCCGCTTCGGTTGGGGTAAGTTTGTTTGGGAAGAAATGCTTTCCACAACGTTTCTATTTTTTGTGTTAGCGGCTGCATGGCTTGATGCCATTTGTGGCCTAACGAATCGTTCCAGGATAACAATTCTTCATCCAGTTTTAAAAGCCATGCCCAGCCATAAGTTCGTTCGTAATTTTGAGATGCGGTGTATTTGCCAAAGTATTCCGCTTCCTTTCGCATTTTATCTAACTGAAAAGAGTTGTCCAAAACCGCAACGATGCTATCTCTTTTTGGTAAATCAGGAAATTGTTTTAATAGTTTTATCAGCATCCAATGTCCGTGTACGCTGCTGTGCCAGTCGAGGCAACCATAAAAAACCGGGTGTAGCTGGTGCGGCAACAAACGCGCATCTTCAGGTCCATCACTTAAATGAGATGTTTTGTTGGGAAATTCTGTATTGATGCAATGCAATGGTAATTGACTGAGGCTTTGCGCCACATCTAAAGTTAATTTGGTTTGAGCAATACTCTGCGCGCACAGAAACATCAATAGCGGTAATGTTAGCTTTTTCATCCGTTAAAAATAATAAATTGCGTGTTCATTAGCAGCGCTATATATGATAAAGCAAACCACTCTTATTTTTCTTCTGCAGCTAACTTTTCTTACCGGCTTCAGTCAATATAAAGTTGAAACTATTCCCGACCCAAAAAGTCAGGGGCAAAACTATTATGTAAGCGACCCTGACGGAATTATTGGCAGTGCCATTGACAGTCTTAACAACATTTGTGCAGCTATTGGCGAACAAAGTTCCGCAGAGGTAGCTATTGTGGTAATTGATGATTTTGAAGGCAGCAGCGACTTTGACTTTGCTTACAACTTGTTTAATCATTGGGGCATTGGAAAGGCGGCTAATAATAACGGGCTTCTGCTTTTTATAGCAAAGGATAGAAGAAGATATCAATTCATAACTGGCTATGGTATGGAAGGAAGTTTGCCCGATGTAACGCTCGGAACAATCGGGGAAAGGTATCTTGTACCCAAGTTTAAAGAAGGTGATTATGGCGGCGGGGCAATTGATGCCATGAACGCGATCAAGAAAATTTTGCAGGATCCGGATGCTGTCAAGACGTTGAAAGCAGAGGCCCGGAAAACGTCGTTCTGGTATAAGCATCAGGCCTCTTTACTTACAGCTTTGTTGTTACTTATCGTACTTATTATTGTCTATATCTGGATGGCTTCTGTTTCAAAAAAATGAAGCTGCAAAAGAAAAATCCTGCAGCCCCGATCATCGCTGCTTTTGGATGTCTTTTTTTATCGGATTTGCCAGCATTTTTGTGATTATGTTTATCGGCATTAAAGGAAGTGATGTTTATAACATGCAAACACTTCCATGGATCGTGGCTTTTATTGCCAATATTGTTTTGTTTGCAAAATATATACAGGGAAGATCGGCGGTAATACATTCTTATAAAGATGAAGAAAACATTGTAAATAAATTAGCTGACTATAACAAACAAATGGCTTTGCCCATGTTGCTCACGCCATTGAGCTTACTTTTCTTAATCGGATTTTTTAAAAGAAAAGCCCAGTTAAAGCAACGATTACAGCCACCGGATGACTCAGGAAAATGGACAAGATTAAACAGAGATAAGATTCGAGGCATATCTGCATACCTGGATGAAGGTCAGCAAAAAGAAGAAAAAATAAAGTCGGTAAGTTATGAAATCTGGCAACACGACGACAATGCGGATATCAAACTGATAAAATGGAACGGTAACAAGTTTAACAAATATGAAGACTGCCCTAAATGCAAATATCATACACTTAACAAAGTATATGTGAAAACTTTAAAAGCTGCAACCTATTCTTCTTCTGGAACCGGTGAAAAAATACAGGATTGCAATAATTGTGATTATAAACAATCTTTTGGTACGGTTGTATTGCCAAAAAAGTAAGAAGTTCTTCGTCAGGTGGCTCGGGTAGTTCTTCCCGCAGTTCGTCAAGCAGCGGTAGTTGGGGCGGCGGCAGAAGTGGTGGTGGCGGGGCTGGTGGAAGTTGGTAAAAACATTAAGGAACAGGATTACTTTGCTTTGATTTTTCAGCCGGAGTTGGTTTTCTTATCCAGGAGTTGTCATATTCCTTAAATGTTTCTGATTTTAAAACATCGGCTACGGAAGTTTTTCCATCCATATAATTAGCAAATATTTTAAAGGCCGGTTTATTTTCCTTTTGTAAAATTAACAAAGCTGCATTAGCGCCAGCTTTAACAGCAATAGGTACACCACCACCCAGTTCAGCCCACTGTCCACCGATTAATAAATTTTTCACAGGTGTATGGTAATGTGCTATTCTGCTTTTCATATTTTTTCTGCTGGGCTTGGCTCCCATCATAGTGCCATTTTTATTTCCGGTGTACCTCCAATGCGTAACCGGTGTGGCTACTTCATAAAACAAAATATGTGACCGCAATCCCGGCGCGACTAATTCTTCAACATGTTGTAAAATAGTTTCTGCAATTTCTTTTTTAAGTTGCTTGTAAGCATCGGTGCGAACATAGTTTCCATTAACGTCGGTAGTTGTTTGCCAATTATTTTTATAATTCATGCAGGCCGGCGCATAAATGGTAAGCGTGCCATTGCCTTTACCAGCCAGCGATTTGTCTCTTAGAGAAGGTGCAATAATTGATATCTCAGATAAAAAATCACTTTCATGCTTCTTTTTCCTGAGGAGATATGAATTAATTCTTCATTAAAACCCAAAGACTCTGTGGGACAATTTAACGCGATCGATATAGTAATGGAGCTGTCATATATTTCAGCATTATCAAGCTTTTCTTTAAGCTTATTCGAGATGATATTTTCAGGAAGCATTTTATTATAAAGCGTTTCCACATCTACCGCAGCAATTATATATTTAGCATTAATGCTATAATCTTTCCCATTGCGGGAAAGCTGAACTCCCGTTGCTGTATCTTGTTCAAGTAGTATCTTCTTTACATTGCATTTAAAAAAGATATCGTTTTTATAATAATTTACAACATGCTGAAGCCATTCGGGTATTACCTGTCCGCCACCTTCAGGGGGACTTTGAAAATCTTTATAATAAGCCCACCCGATAGGTACGAGACAACCGATAAGCTCATCATCGCAAGCGAAAACATCCAATAGTTTTTGTTCTGTAAAAAATTTGCTCAAACCTTTTTCAAACCTTCCTTTCCTGAAAAACCGATGTATGGAATAAAGGCCATGCCAAATTTTATAAGCGGCAATTTATTTTTGACCTTTTCCCAATAGCCCATACTTTCCTCGGTTCTGAATACACTGCTATAATTATTAAAAGCAGCGCCAATTTTTTTGCCGCTTTAAAAAACCTTTCTATGCCGGCTTTTTCTTTAGGAAATTCCTGAATCCATTCGTTTTTAAGTTCGTCTGGATTGTGAGTCAATAAATAATTATGATTGGTGCCTATATATCTTCTTATCCTTTTTTGAGGAATGGCTTTCGGATGGTCACTTCCAAGAATGGAAAATATTTTTTCGACTACGCCGTTTTGAGCGCATTGATTCAACCAGTGTATTGCCGTATCAAATCTAAAATTATGTCTTCTGAAACCTGCAAGATAGCCGCCTGCATGAGGTTCTTTCTCTAATACACAAACCGAATGCCCTGCTTTACTTAATAACGAAGCTGCTGTAAGGCCGCCAACGCCAGCACCAATTATTACCACATCATAATTTGATTGGGGGAAATGTGCATATTGCAAAGTAAGGCATTATTGTATTGAAAGATTTTTTCTCACGGAAAACACAAAAGTTCACAGAAGTATTTTTCTGTAGTTGTATTAATAATCTGTGCTATTCTGCGGATTCTGTGAGAACTATTTTGCCTTTTTCACGGCCGCTCTTAACTCCTGAAAAGCCTTTTTCTCCAGTTCAGAAATTTCAATCAGCCTATCGCCCATATTATCATAATCAGCCTGCGTTCCAAGCCGGCCTTTATAAATGCCGCTGGCTTGTATGGCTGCATCGCGCCATTTGTCGCCTGTGGAGGTTATTTGTTTCGATACATCCAATAATTCATCAATGGGTAAATAGGCGTGGGCCTGTTGCAAAAACGCACCGTAAATAAAACGAAATCCACCTCCACCTGTTCCAATTTCTTCCTGCATACGCACCAGTTGCGCAAGATAGCCACGTGCTTTTTCATCGCCGAGTTTATTTTTCCAATTTTTAATTTGACGGCCGGTGTAAGCAATGCCTTTAGCGCCGCCGAAAGAACCCGGAATCATCAGCATGTCGCGGCAATTTCTTTTGATACCTGTAATAATTCCGTTCCGGATTTGCTCATCTGTTGCTTCGCTTAAGTTATCGCCGGGGTAATACATTTGTCCACGCGGAGCAAACGCACCTTTCGCAAAGCGAACACGCTGTAGCTCATAGCTGTTCATGGTTACCAGCGTTTCCATAATAGGATCACTGATAATATAATCATCGCCTTTCTTATCTACTACAATTAAATTATGCGCATTAAAATGAAAACGATATTCTTTAGGAAAATAAGTTAGATAGAAAACACCAACCTGGCAGGCTGTAGGCTTACCAGCGGCAAGCCTTTCGTCTAACTCTTGCATGGCTTTTTGTGGTGATGCAAATTTTTTCCGTGTAACCGGAATATCTAATGCTTTGCAAGTGCGCTTAAATATAAGGCCGGGCATGGTGCGAAAAGAAATGGCTGGTCCGCCATTTACTTTCATAAAGGGCAACTGTATGTAAAACAGACCAGAGCCAATTCCAAAAGCCATTGGTTCCGTTAGTTTATGTACGCCGTAATGTTTTAAGAGGGCTGTTGTTACGCCGTTTTCGCAATGAGCGGCTTGCAAATGGTGAAAGCCATTTTCTATTGTTGATTGATTTATCTGATCCAAAATTTTTATTTCCGATTTAGGATTTGAGTACTTTGATTATATTTTCTATGAACAATTAACTATCAACTATGAACCAAAAGGTTGCTTTAATTCTTCTACACTTACTTCAAAAAGCTCGGCGTATTTTTTTAATTTTTGATCTGAAAGGCTTTTAAATACAGAAGGTTTCATGTGTTTTTTATGGTCCATTTCCAAAAACCTGTATAGGCCGATAAAATAGAAAGATCCATAATCCGCTTTTCCATGAAATACAAAATAGGACTGGCTTCACCGTTCGAAACTTTTTGTTTAGCCGATTCTATTTTTCTTTCGACCTCGTTCCACGTACGTTCAGTGCTTCGGTTTTTACGTTCCATCCGCTGCTTTGTGCCGTTTCGTATTTGCCGTCTTCACCCACTACATAGGTTACTTCCTTTGCAATACGGCCAAGCGCGCCATCATCTTGTGGAATTTCTTCTTTCTTCATTTTACTGAAAATATTTATACGAGCAAGCTAATAAAATTTAATGAATTGCTAATACCTGAAATAAGTGACCACAACTAAAGAAAATACCGACATGCTATTACATAAAAAAAGTGAAGAGTCTTCACACCTCACTTTTAAAATTTTTAACCCGACAACCTTCCAACTATAAATTACACCGCCGTCAGCAAAGCATACATATAACTAAATCTAGAGCTTTCAGGTACAAGCAAAAATATCTTGTCTCCTTTTTTAAGTTTCCCACTATTCAACAGTTCATCTACCATAAAGTAAACTGATGCGGCCCCAACATTACCTACATAACTGAGATTTACAAACCATTTTTCATAAGGAATATGATGGCCTAATTTTAAATGTTCCTCATAAATTTTATCCTTGAAAAAATTACTGCTCATGTGCGGGCAGTACCAGGTAATATCATCCGGGTTTAATCCTCTTCTTTCAAAAAGTTCGGGGAGCGGGCGACCACCCAGCGGAACAATATTTGGGCTAAGCAGTTTTACATCCTGCTTAATACTCATAACCGATTTTTCGTTCAACTCTTCATGGGTAAACTCCAGGTAACTCTTCAATGTTCCATCCTCTTGCTTTTCTGCACCACAATACATGCAACTTTCCATATCGTCCGCATAGGAAATGCCTTCCATCCATTCAATCTTTAAACTAGGGCCATCATTATTAGGCTTGTTGCTTAGCAAAAAAGCCGATGCGCCGTCAGAAAGCATCCAACGTAAAAATTCTTTATCAAAACTGATATATGGATTTTCTTCCAAAGCTTCCAGTTTATGCACTTCGTCTTCAAATTGGTTAGCTACCAAAGAAGCTGAAAAACGCTCAGAACCTGCGGCTACAGCCGTATCTGCATCGCCTGTTTTTACGGCCATGTATGCATATTTTAGGCATGCATACCTGCACAGCAAACACCACTTGGCGACACCACTTCAAGTTTTCCAAGTTCTGGCAACCACCCATGTACCATTACTGCGTGCGATGGCATTATCTGGTCGGGAGAGGAGGTTCCGCAAGAAAGTACATCAACATTTTTAATGGCTTCCGCGTCGCTTTTAAATAATTCCTTGATGGCTTCTGCAGTTAATTGGGCATTAGTATGAGTAGCTTTTCCGCCTTTCTCCAAAGCGTAATAACGATTGGTAATACCATTATTTCTTAAAACAATCCTGCGCGACTTAGATGGTTTCCCATTAATGTAGCCAAGATATTCTTCCATCTCCTCATTACCCACCGCATCATTAGGAAAATAATGTGAAGTACGATTAATATAAACTTCGTTTAATGACATATTTGTTTGATCATTTTTATTTCAGCAAAGAACAATTATCATCGATTTTGCCACGCCCGGTTCATCGTTCGGATATTTTTCATCCCTGTTTGACCGGTCATCCGGGCGGGCTACTTATTCAACAGTTATCGAATCTTCACTATTGAATTTGCTTTGATTTTTTATTTATCTGCTTCAAATAATTTCTCTAAAATCAACGCTTCTGTAATATTCCATTTGCCTCTTGATTTTTCTTTGTGAAAAGGGCCGGAAAAGTACAAAATCTACCGCTAATATAACGGGAGATGCTACCAATAGCGCAACAGCAAGATAATATTTATAAGCAACAAGAATATTTTTCCTTTTTTGAGGAAATTTGTTAATAATATCTACCCATTTTTGAAATATTTTACCTGCTTTTTTCTCTATAAACATTAAAGAATATTTTACGGGAGCGGCGCCCATTTTTACAAGGTCTTGCTGCAATCCATCCCATTTTCCTTCTCTCAGATATTCTTTAGTAACATCTCCGAATTTAGAAGCACCCGAAATATCTTTTTCAGATACACCCGGCCTTGGAAAAACACCCCATTTCCTGTCTTTTCGACCAGTTCCCAACCAATGAAAAATAGTAAAATAGCTTAGGTGATTTGGATGCCTGTCTACCAAAGCAATGTTGCCCACCAACATTGCTCCGGCTGCCTTTAACAGCTTTTTGTTTTTTTCCTGGGCATTGATCCACATATTTCTACAACCGCTGATTGTAATGACAGGTGTATCTTTTATGAGTGATTTGAATTTCTCGTCCTGTAAAATAGAGCTAAAAGGAATACTAGGAGACAGGTTCCAGGGCTGCCATCCCAAAACGACAAGATCATACTTTTCGAAATCTGTTTTCCACGGCTGGAGCGGCGTAGGAATTACTTCAACAGATTCAGGAACGGTATCGAAAAAAACCGGAATAGTCCATGGAAAAGGAAACTGGTGTACAGGCTTAATTTGCAAGTATTCAACATCATTTCCATCTGCAGCTATTGGCTTTATGAAATTATCTACGATTGTTTTAGTTTGCCCGGATTGTGAGAAATAAACCGCTAAAATTCTCTTTTTCATCTGTATCTTTTTATATTTTTTAGCGGTCAGAGGATTCGAAAGCTATCAGATTCGCTATAAAACAATCAGCATTTTGTGTGTAAAGTATTACTATAATTCATTCAGCATATTTCTATTGTAGCCCACTAAGAACTTTGGATGATTTGCTATAAGCCACTATGGCATTCTGCACCACAGCCGGTAATGATTTATATCCATTCTTCAAAAGTTTGGCATCTTCGGCTACATTCTTATTATATCCAACTATTTTGGGGGCATTCTCCTGTATCATCAGGCGTAAAAATTTATACTCAATATTAGCCGGCTCCTTGCTAATAGCCGTTTCCAACAAACCATGTCCCTTCTTAAACATTGATAATTTCTGGCCGGGTGTTTTTTGAGAACCGGATTTTCGCATTAATAGCGCTCCCTCATAAGCGGCCTTATCGTTGCCCTTCATGGCTTTTAACGCTTCCAGTTGTTTATTCCAAACTGAAGTACTGTTAGATGCCATAGCATTATAAAATGCTTGTTTTCCTGCTCCATCTTGCGCTTTCGTAGTAAAAAGCATTGCAAATATTGCAATAAAAAGCCCCAATATTGATTTTATAATACTTCTCATTAAAGTTTGCAAATTTATACAATATAATCTTTTTGCAGGGGCGAAAAATGGAAACACGAACCCATTTCCGTTATTTCGGTATTATATTTGTTAAAATAATACTAAAGCCCTTTTAAATCTTATTATTTCATAACGAAGTCTTTAGCCACTTAAAACCCATTAAAAGACTCTAAAACTATTTAGATGAAAAAACTTAACCTATTCGTTGCTTTCCTGTTTTGCCAATTTTTAGTTAACGCGCAAGCTGACTATAAAAGTGCTTTTGGTTTCGGGTTACATCACATATTACGTTCGATATGGTTGCGCTCTCATATAAAACTTTTTTATCTGATCACAACGCGATTGAAATTAATGCAGGTTATGGGGGCCGAAATACTAAGACAGGAGGGAAAACCGATTTTTCACCGGGAGTTAGTGTTTCGGGTTCTTACCAATATCATGACGATATATACACTTCTACTGACGAACATCTTCGTTGGTTTGCCGGGGGCGGTGTGAATCTTTTTAAAACATTTTCAGAGCGCAAAGCCTATGAAGGTTTTGGAGCTACCATTTTCGGAACAGCGGGAATAGATTATAAATTTAAAGCGGCCCCTGTAAATCTATCTGTTGACTGGCGCCCTACGATATACATCAAATCTCCGAACGATTTTCTTCCTTTGCAAATTGGAACCCTTGGCTTAGCAGCGAGATATACTTTTTAGTTTTCTGATTTCATCTGTATATCTTTAAGTATAATGCTAAAATATGCTCATTTCGTGCTTATTTTTGGGGCTTGAAGCATTTATGTTCGTCTATATCTCTTTTAAACATTAGCCAGGCTTTTAACGACTTGAAGGTTTGCGTTATTATTCCTACATATAATAATGCATTAACCTTGGAAAATGTAATAGCTGATGTGTTGCAATATACCAATAACATCATTGTTGTAAACGATGGCTCTACTGATGATACTGAAAGCATCCTCAAGCATTTTGAAAGCATCACTGTAGTTTCTTATAAACCTAATGCAGGCAAAGGAATGGCATTGCGCAAAGGGTTTAAAAAAGCGATTGAGCTGGGCCATGAATATGCAGTAACCATAGATTCGGATGGACAACATTTTGCTAAAGACCTTCCTATATTTATAGAAAAGCTTAAAACGGATGGGCCAGGGCTAATAATGGGTGCCCGCAACATGGATTCAGCAGACAATGTTCCGGGTAAAAGCAGTTTCGGTAACAAGTTCAGCAATTTTTGGTATAAGGTGGAAACAGGCATTGAGCTGCCTGATACACAAACTGGCTATAGGCTTTATCCTTTAAAGCCTATCTGTAAAATGAATTTTTTTACCCGTAAATACGAGTTTGAAATAGAAATCATTGTACGCCTTGCGTGGGCTGGAACAAAAGTGTCTTCCGTTCCAATAACTGTATATTATCCGCCCAAAGAAGAAAGAATTAGCCATTTTCGTCCGTTTAAAGATTTTACCCGCATCAGTATTGTAAATACAGTACTGGTTATTATTTGCTTTTTTTATATATGGCCCCGTAATTTTTTTAGAAGATTTTATAAAAATAAAAACTGGAAACTGGAAGTAAAGCAAATGTTACTCAAACCCGGAGAAACCAACCTGGCAAAAGCTAATGCTATTGCATTTGGTGGCTTTATGGGCGTCGTTCCTATTTGGGGTTTTCAGCTAATTGTAGCTATTGCGTTGTCGCATGTATTCAAACTCAATAAAGCGTTGGTTGTATTGGCTGCGCATATAAGCTTTGCGCCCATGCTTCCGCTGATCATTTTCTTCAGCTATAAATTGGGCAAACCATTTATGGGAAGTAGAGCAGTAGACATTTCATTGGATAAAGAATTGACACTTTCCAAAATAGGACAAAATTTGGAGCAGTACATTTATGGAAGCATGTTACTTGCTATTATTGTTTCTATTTCATTCTGGCTGATCACTTTCTTATTTTTAAAATTGCGTAAGCGAAGCAAAAGATAATTTTCACCTTTCCGGAATGCAAAACATTTTCATCAACATATTTAATTTTTTCAATCGAAATAAAATAGCATTGTATGCCAGTTTTGTTGGCACACTGGCGCTGTTTGCCTTTTTTGCTTTTCGTGTAAAATTCGTTGAAGATGTTTATGCGATCATTCCAAAAGATAAAAAACAGAAAAACTTACCCAGATTTTCGAAAATTCAAAATTCGCAGACAAGTTGGTTATAATGGTTTCATTAAATGATACCAACGCTGTAAAGCCCGAGAAACTTGTTTCTTATGCAGATGCGTTTGCGGAACAACTTCAAAAAAAGCGACACCATATATTAAAAACCTGCGTTATAAAATTGATGAAACATTTACCTATTCGCTTTTTGAAACCATTCAGCAGCATCTCCCCGTTTTTTTAACAGAAAACGATTATGCTAAAATAGATACCTTGTTACAACCGGCAGAACTGGCTAAGTCACTAAGTCGCAGCAGTTCTATTTTGGGTATTCCTTCTGCAACGCCCATTAAAAATATTGTGCTTAATGATCCTTCCGGAATTTCTTTTTTAGCACTGAAAAAACTACAACAGCTTCAATACGAAGACAACTTCACATTATTCCAGAATCATTTTGTTACTAAGGATAAAAAAACCTTGTTGCTGTTTGTAACACCAACCTTTGCTGCTGGAAACACAGGAAAGAATCAGAATCTTTTTAATGCGATCGAGAACATTGCTGATTCATTAAATACATCACATAGCAATACTAACACGCAGTACTTTGGCGCTGCGGTTGTTTCTCAAAACAATGCTGCCCAGCTAAGAAAAGACACGCTGTTTACACAAGGCATCACCATTCTTTTTCTTATTTTATTTTTTGGATTTTATTTTAGAAAGAAGCGTGCGCCGTTACTTATTCTTGTTCCGGTAATATATGGCGCTGCGTTTTCGCTGGCTGCGATTTATTTTATTAAAGGAAGTATTTCGGTAATTGCATTAGGTACAGGTTCGATAGTTTTAGGAATTGCAGTTAATTATTCTTTACATGTTTTCAATCATCACAGGCATGTAAGCCATATAAAAAATGTTATTAAAGACCTTTCTTTTCCACTCACTATTGGAAGCATTACAACGATCCTTGGCTTTTTTAGTTTGCAGTATGCAGCTTCTGATATGTTAAAAGATTTGGGGCTGTTTGCGGGATTTAGCCTTATTGGTGCTGCGTTTTGTTCATTGGTGTTTCTTCCACATTTTATTAGTTCCGGCCACCATACAAATGTTCAACCCTCATGGCTTGATAAAATTTCTTCAGTAAGATTAGAAACCAACAAATGGCTGGTTGTAGTTATTGTGCTAATAACTATTTTTCTGTATCCACAAGCAAAGAAAGTAGGCTTTGAGCCCGATATGATGGGACTGAATTATATGTCGCCCAAAGTGAAACTTGCGGAAACAAAAATGAATAGCATTAGCGGAGCCGCTTTAAAATCAATCTATGCAGTTACGGAAGGAAATGAGCTGGACGATGCGCTAAAGAAAAGCGAGACGTTACAGACTACAATCGACAATTTAAAAACGAAAGGTTTCATAAGCACCAGCTCTGGAGTGAGCAATCTTTTTATTTCGGATAGTTTGCAACAGAAAAGAATTGAGCGATGGAATGCTTATTGGACGCCCGAAAAAAACAACAAATAATTAAGCAAGTGGCGACACAAGCTCCGGCAGCGGGCTTTACAGGCGAAGGACTAAATAATTTTACTGAACTAATTAATCGTATTTATAAACCGGTTGCCTTAACTAAGCTGCAGTCGCTGCGACAAAGCTTTTTAGATGATTATATTTCTGAAAAACAGGGATCGGCTTCTGTTGTTACTTTGATTAAAGTTCCGGAACAATATAGAACGAAGGTTATAGAAGCGTTGGAAAAGCAGCCACAGGCAACGGTTTTAGACCGTCAGTACTTAACAACACGGCTTACGCAAATGGTGAACGATGACTTTAATCGCATAGCCTGGACCATTTCTATAATAGTTGCAACTGTATTGTTACTAACCTACGGACGAATTGAATTAATGCTCATTTCTTTTGTGCCTATGCTGTTGAGTTGGATATGGATTTTAGGTATTATGGCTTTATTTAATATTCAATTCAACATTGTGAATATTATTATTTCAGCGTTGATATTTGGATTGGGCGACGATTATAGTCTATTTGTAATGGATGGATTGCTGAACGAATACAAAACCGGAAAGAAAAACCTGGCATCTTACAAATCATCTATTTTGTTATCCGCCATAACAACAATAGCAGGCTTAGGGGTACTCATCTTTGCTAAGCACCCGGCATTAAAATCCATTGCATTTATATCCGTTACTGGTATTCTTTGCGTAGTCATTATGTCGCAAATATTGATCCCGTTTTTATTCTCATTAGTGATCAAAAACCGTGTTAATAAAGGGTTTCATCCCTGGACCCTATGGAGTTGGAGCCGTTCAGTTTTTTCCTTTTTTTATTTTGGATTTGTAAGTGTGCTGCTTACTATTATTGGTTTGTTTTTAATTAGGTTGAATATTATCGGTAAGAAGCGAGGTAAGTATGTGTATCATTATTTGCTATCAAAATTTTGCATGTCGGTGCTTTATGTTATGGGCAATTTCAAAAAGCAACAAATCAATCCCAATAATGAAAAGTTTGAAAAGCCAGCCGTGGTTATAGCCAATCATCAATCTTTTTAGATATACTTCAAATGGCAATGTTAAATCCGCGCCTGATATTACTTACCAATCGCTGGGTTTGGAACTCGCCGGTATTTGGCTGGGCGATTAAGATGGCTGATTTTTATCCGGTTGCTAATGGTGTGGAAAATAGTATGAACTTTTGGATACACAAGTTCAAAAAGGATATTCAATTTCTGTATTTCCTGAAGGTACACGTAGCTCGCAACCGCCAATGAAACGCTTTCACAAAGGTGCTTTTTATTTAGCAGACCAATTACATTTGGACATTGTTCCGGTATTGTTTCATGGGTTAGGTTATACCATGACCAAAGGAGATTTTTTATTGAAGAATGGCCCCATTACTGCAAAGTATTTACCACGGATAAAGGCTAAGGACATTAGCTGGGGTACTACTTATCAGGAAAGAACAAAATCTATTTCAAAATATTTTAAAGAGCAACATGAAGCATTAAGGGAAGAACTGGAACAACCCCAATATTTTAAAGAGCATCTTTTGTTTAATTATATTTATAAAGGCCCGGTGCTGGAATGGTATTTAAAGATCAAACTAAAACTGGAAAAATATTACCAGCAATTCCATGAATTATTACCAAAAGAAGGAAACTTTTTAGACCTTGGCTGCGGCTACGGATTTATGAGTTATACATTACACTGGGCTAGCCAGGGCAGGCGCACATTTACCGGTGTAGATTATGATGAAGAAAAAATAGCTACAGCCCAGCATTGCTTTAGCAAAACAGATCAATTAAATTTTATTCACGGCGATATTTCGAAGTTTCCCATAAATAGATATGATGGTATTATTATTAGTGATGTATTGCACTATCTTGAGCCATCTGCACAAAAAAATGTAATAGAGAATGCAATCGAGAGCCTATTACCCCAAGGTATTTTGATCATTCGGGATGGAGATGCAGATTTAAAAGAAAAACACAAAGGCACAAAACTTACCGAACTTTTTTCAACTAAAATTTTATCGTTTAATAAAACAGAAAATGAACTACATTTTCTTTCAGGAAAAATGATCGAAGACATTGCCAGTAGAAAAGATCTGCATTTACAACGAATTGATGATACAAAATATACATCAAATGTAGTATGGGTAATGAGAAAAATTTGACAGTATCAAATTTGGGTGTTATAGCTTGGTGTGTGTTTTATACCAATATTTATCGCAAATAAAAACAGCTTTCAAATTACCTTTGAAAACTGTTTTTAATTTATACGGGCTAATTAAAATACCAATATCACATTGCTATTTCTTTGCTGTAGACTTTTTAGCTTCTCTATCGTATTGACAACAACCCGGTAGGTTTTCATAAGCTTTGTCGCTTGCTTTTGCACCTGCATTATCATAACCGGCATCTGCTACTTTTTGCTGAATTTTTGAAACGTCGGTACTTTTAGATTGATATTTAACAGTAAGTTCTTTTAAATCTTTATTCCATGAAGCGTAAGAAGCGCCGGCATCTTTTGCTGCTTTCTCAATAGTTTTTTTACACATACCGCAGTTGCCGGAAACTTTAAACTTTTCTGTTTTTTGAGTTTGAGCAAAAGAAGTATTTGACACTAACGTGAATAAAGAGGCGAATAAGAATAATTGTATTGTTTTCATGTGTTTATTTTTTATTGTTTTCATGTGTATATTTTTTAAATGCCATGGATAAACTCCAGGCTTATGATTATAATGGATTTTATAGTCGTCAAAAAACTATTGACGTATGAATGATGCGCCAGGAAGGCACACAAAGATTCTAATCAAACTTTTATCGTTTGATTTAAGAGATTCTATATTCTAAAAACATTATTCTGCAGGTAAATATCATTCCCCGGTAAAGGTGGAAGGTGATCTTCGTGAGTAAAATGGTACACACCATTTTGAAGCATCGTTAGTAAGAATTCGGTTGTGAATACAGGTTGGGTTGCTGCGTTTTTCAAATCATAAACCAAATAAGACACCTTATTATGATCTGTATCAACTTTCAACAAAGTTTTTTTGTCTTTGCAGCAGTCATGCTCACCCTTATTCATTCCGCATTTACCACATGTGTCATCGGTAGAAACAAAAAACGACACGGAATCTAAACGATCCATGCAATAATGCGACACAGCAACAACCCCGGTGGTTACCAGCAATAACAAAAAAGCGATATGTAAGCGATCATCTTTCCCATCTGCATTGCAAAAATACTAACAATATCAACCCGTATTTGTTAAAATGTAAAGTCATTCCTCGAATTTTGCTAATCAATAGTGCTTCCCGCTAAAAAATACGACGTCATCATAATAGGCAGTGGCCTTGGTGGACTTTTATGTGCCAACATACTGGCATTAAAAGGATTAAAGGTGTGTGTGCTTGAAAAGAACAAACAGTTTGGCGGAAACTTGCAAACTTTTGCACGCGATAAACAGATATTCGATACAGGCGTGCATTATATAGGCGGACTTGAGAAAGGGCAAACGCTTTATCAGATATTTAAGTATGTAGGTTTAATGGAGCGGTTGAAGCTTGAAAAAATGGAGGAGTGCTTTGACAAAATTTTGATTGGAGAGGATGCAAATATTTATTGCCAGGCGCAAGGTTATGAATCCTTCATAAAACATCTCACAAAAAGTTTTCCTGAAGAGGAAGATAATATCATCTCTTATTGTGATAAAGTAAAAGAGATATGCGCATCCTTTCCACTTTATAATCTAATGTTAAATGCAGATGCATCCTACAAAGGCAATAATGAAAGCGCTGAAGCGACGATAGCATCTATTACTAATAACAAAAAACTGCAGGCAATATTAGCGGGGAATAATTTGTTGTACGCAGGCGAAGCCGATACAACACCTTTTCATGT
Organism: Paraniabella ginsengisoli; assembly: GCF_022513635.1. Classification (GTDB taxonomy): domain Bacteria; phylum Bacteroidota; class Bacteroidia; order Chitinophagales; family Chitinophagaceae; genus Niabella; species Niabella ginsengisoli. Next base: position 565,638 of record NZ_JAKWBL010000004.1, read on the forward strand.
TCATGCGCTAATTACGAACAGTTATATAGAAAGTAGTTGGAAATGTGTGGGCGGAGGATCACAGATCGCGAAAATATTGGTTGCGAACATTAGAAAACATGGCGGCGAAATTTTTAGAAACCGAGAAGTTATTGCTATTTCAGAACGAGATGGAATGATAACAGATGTAACAATTGCAGATGGGGAAATATTAAGATCAAAGTATTTTATTTCGAATATGCATCCGCCGCAACTATTGCGATTACTGCTTCTGCATTAATGAAAAGCCTGTATAAAAAAGAATATCTAACCTAAAGCAGAGCGTATCTTCATTTTCTTTGCATCTGGTTTTGGAAGAAAAAACAGTACCTTATGAAAGTTGTAACTATTATTATCATAAGGAAGGACAATTGTGGCAATTAAATAATTATGACGATAAAAATTGGCCGCTTGGGTATGGACTATATTTTACAGAAGACAAGAATAACAAGGGGTTTTCATCTACCGTATCCATTCTCACGCCTATGAAGTTTGAAGATGTTGCAGCATGGGAAAACACATATAACCGTGTGGGAAAAGAAAGTGAACGAGGCGAAGCATACCATAATTTTAAACAAAAAAGGGCAAAGACTTTATTAAAGCTGGTTAATCATCGCTTTCCCCATATAGTAAGCAATATCAAAAATTATTACACATCAACTCCGCTCACAAACAGAGATTATATTGGAGATAGAGAAGGAAGTATGTACGGTATACAAAAAGATTATCACGACCCATTAAAAACAATGATAAGTCCACGCACTAAAATTCCTAACCTGTTTTTAACGGGGCAAAATTTAAATTTGCATGGAATTTTAGGCACGTCGCTTAGCGCTGTATTAACATGTGTAATGTTGACTGGCGATGAAAGTTTGGTGGAGCGGATAAGAAATGGGTGAAATGTGAGATATACGAATTACGATGTACGTGCATTTTCGGCGTACATCGTACACATAACATTGTACATAAAAACTTCCCCTTCAGGGTTGGGGGCAAAAAATGAGCAAACGATTTTGGAGAAGATTTTTAAGAGTGCTGGGAGTAATAATTTTGCTCTTCGGATTATTATTTGCTTACCTGGCGTGGGTTTCAAAAATTGATGCGCCTGCGGTGAAAGACTTATCAGCTCTTGATTTGAGACGAACAGAAGCAGATACAGGACTTTATACCATTAGTAATAACTGGTTTAGAAAAAGCAATTCGGGTCTTTATGAAATGTATGTAGAAGGCGCGCCATTTGAGCGGGGAACTATTAATGGCAAGTTGAGCGAAGAGTTGGTAAAAAAGCAGGAAGATTATTTTAGCGAGCAGATCAATAAAATGATTCCTTCCAAATTTTACCTGCATTTTTTAAAATATTTTATTGGCTGGTTCAATCGTGATTTGCCTAATCATGTAACGGATGAATACAAGCAGGAAATTTATGGTGTGTCTCAATCTGCATCGGATGGGTATAAATATATCGGTACAAAATATTCACGCATTTTAAATTATCATTCGGCGCACGATATTGGCCACGCATTGCAAAATATGATGTTGGTGGGTTGTACGTCTTTCGGAACCTGGGGAAATGCATCGGCAGATAGTACAATGATCATTGGCCGCAATTTTGATTTTTGGGTGGGAGATAATTTTGCGAAGAACAAAATCATTGAGTTTGTAAATCCTACTGAAGGCTACAAGTTTATGAGCGTAACCTGGGGCGGCTTTATTGGAGTTGTTTCTGGAATGAATGAGAAAGGTGTAACGGTTACGATTAATGCGGCTAAAAGCAGCATTCCAAGCGGTTCTGCTACGCCGGTTTCTTTGGTTGCAAGAGAAATTGTTCAATATGCTAAAAACATTGCCGAAGCCATTGCCATTGCTAAAAAAAGAAAAATGTTTGTAAGTGAATCTTTTTTGGTTGGTTCTGCGGCAGATAATAAAGCGGTGATCATTGAGAAAACACCGGATTCTTTAGCAATATATGATCCTGACAAAAATGAAATATTGTGTACCAATCATTTTCAGAGCTCAACATTTTGGAATAGTGAACCCAATGTTGAGCAGCGTGAAAACAGCGCCTCAGTATATCGTTACAAGAGGCTAACACAACTGTTGCAGCAAAACGGGAAAAACACGGTTGAAAAAACGATTGATATTTTAAGAGATTACAAGGGCTTAAATAACGCCAATATCGGATTGGGAAATGAGAAAGCCGTTAATCAGTTTATTGCGCATCATGCTATTGTGTTCGAGCCACAAAAGTTGCGTGTGTGGGTTTCTACAGCACCCTGGCAAATGGGACAGTTTGTTTGTTATGATCTAACAAAAGTGTTTGCGTTGAAAGGGATGAAAGAAAACAGGGAAATTTATGAAGCGGATTTGAACGTAGCCGCAGACCCTTTTATTGATACGAAAGACTTTAAACAATTTAAACAATTTAGAAAAGATAAACAGCGTATTGCAGATGGCGGAAACGTAGTTCCAGACAGTATTGTAGCCCAAAATCCTAATTACTATAACAGCTATGTGTTGGCAGGTGATTATCTGTTTAAAAAGAAAGAGTATAAAAAAGCTTTATCCTATTATCAAAAATCTTTGACAATGGAAATTGCTACCATATCTGAAAAATCTTCTATTTTAGAACAAATTGAAAAATGTAAACACCAATAACTATGGCTCATGTAAAAATTGCACAAACAGAATTTCCCGTATTAGATATTATTAAAGAACGTTGGAGCCCGCGTGCTTTTGCAGACAAAGCAATAACGGAACAGGATATACATACTATTTTGGAAGCTGGCTCTTGGGCGGCAAGTGCCAATAATGAACAACCCTGGAAATATGTGTATGCTATGAAAGGCACACCTGGATTTGAAAAATTATGGAATTGTTTGACAGAAGGAAACCAAAGCTGGAACAAACATGCAGCAGTTTTGATGGTGGCTATTACCAGGAAAACATTTGTTAGAAACGGAAAGGACAATAAGTCTGCGGAGCATGATTTGGGCATGAGCAACGCTCACATGTTTTTGCAAGCTGTTTCAATGGATATATATCCACACCCAATGGGTGGTTTCTTTCCTGATAAGGTAAAGGGAGTATTATCGCTAACTGATGATGAGAAGCCTGTTTGTATGATCGGTTGGGGATATTTGGGCAATCCGGAAATGCTTGATGAAAAAAATAAAGTAACCGAAACCCAAGCCAGGAGTAGAAAACATCATACTGAATTTTCGGAAAAATATAAGGAGTCTTTTTGATTATGACAAAAATTATTAAGGTTTCGGCAATCCGGTACAACCACTAAGAATCCATTGAAACCCTATCAACCCTGAGTTTGTTGCTTAAGGGTTCTTTTATTTAACGGATGCAGTCTTAACTTGTCAACATCATTCGTCATATTTTTACGTGTCCCCAATTTTCTCCGGTTTTAATGCGGTAGAGTTGCATTTCACTTATGCCAAAATGCTTTGCAATCATTTTCATTCTCGTTTTTCTGTTATGATCTGCAAGCCGCTTTTTTATAAGCATTACTTTTGTAGATGTGAGTTTGTGCCCGTCACGCTTTTTATTGTACTCTACGAGTTTTTTCCGTGCCTCCAGAACATAAGGGCTTGCTTGCTGATGCTGCAGCATTTCTTCCCGTTTTGCCCATTTTAGATTTCCTGCAAAGTCGTTCATTTTGTTGTAATCTAAATGCAGAACATAAACCTGATCCTCTGATGTTTTTGTTAAAAAGTATTCTGCAACAAGCTTGTAAAAGAAAAAATGTTTGTGCTTAAGTTTATTGTCTTTGTCACGAATTTTATAACGAAATATTCTGTACCCTTTTATTGTTGAGCCTTTCAGTAATCTTCCTTCTTCCGGTATGTTAGTGTAGCTTATAAGCCGTCCGTAATTTGAAATAGCGTATCGAAGTTGAAGATTACCTTCAAATGAAATTTCTTTAAATTTTTCTGTAGTAAAAAAACGTAGCATGAGGGGGAAATTATTTTTCAAAGTCAACAAATCTTCTGTCATTGCCTACTGCAAGTTTGATATCAACATCGTAGCGCAAAAATACTACCAAAGATTAATCTTTCAAATTACTCAGAATATTTGTAACCAACGCCTCTTACTGAATGGAAGTATTTTGGATTTCGGCTATCCTTTTCGAAGTACTTTCTAAAGTTTAAAATGAAGTTGTCAATTGTTCTGGTAGTTGGATATACATTGTAGCCCCACACGTATTGCAATATTTTTTCGCGGGTTACCACTTCATTTTTGTTTTCTATCAACAGCTTTAACAGCATTGCTTCTTTCTTGCTTAACTGTACTTTGCCTGCATATTTAGTGCTTGCCTCCTGTGCTTTAAAGTCAATAATATTTCCTCCAAACGTATAAGAGTTGCCCAGTGTGCTTTTATCCTGCAGCCTTAAATTTTTTTCAATCATTTTGCGAACGCGGATCAGCAATTCTTCCAGATTGAAAGGCTTGGTAATATAATCGTCCGCACCTTTTTTAGTCCCAAAACCTTATCAGCACTGGTGTTTTTAGCACTCAACATTAAAATTGGAACTTCGTTATTGCTAATACGAATGGTTTCGGCAACAGCAATTCCATCTACTTCAGGAAGCATCACATCCAGAATAATAAGATCGAAGTATTCGTTTTTAACAGCTTTGATAGCTTCATTTCCATCATAAGCCGAAGTGACTTGGTAATTTTCCAACTCAAGGTTTAACTTCAAGGCTTCATGAAGGTTATCCTCATCTTCTACTAATAAAATATTTACTGCTCTTTCTTCCATTCTAATACAGGGTTTATCAAGTTATGACAAGGTCAGAGATAAAACCTGACGGCAAAAATACTCCCCTTTACATTGTTATTTGTCATTAAAATGTCTGCATTGTGATCTTTAGCAATCTTGCGGCAAAGGTATAATCCCAAACCGGTTCCTTTCTTCTTTCTTGTAGCTTCGTTACCTATGCGGTAAAATTTAGAATATATCTTTTTCCTTTCATCTTCCGGAATACCCGGGCCTTCATCAATTACTTTCATGCTCACTTCTTCTTCACTTCTATTCAAAGTAATGGCTACCGCCTCGTCCTTTTCAGAGTACTTTAATGCGTTTTCAATTAGGTTATTGATAAGGATTTCAAGCAACAGCGGATCTCCTTCTATATCTATTCCGCTTTCAATATTGCTTGTAATAGAGCGATCGGGAAATCGTTGTGAAAATTCATTAACCCTGTATTGCAGCAGGTTCGAAAAGTCTATATCTTCCTTATTCATCTTATACCATTTCCCTTCAAGTTGCGATGACACCAATATATTATTAGTTAGAAAATCGAGCCGCTTGGTTTCTTCAAGTGAAGCTTGAATTAGTTTCCTCTGTTTTTGTTCATCCAGCTTCTGATGCTTTATCAACGTTTCAAGATTCAATTTGGAAATAGCAATCGGCGTTTTAAGTTCGTGCGTAACTGCCATCATAAAATTCTGTTGCTGATCCTGAACCTGTTTTTGTTGCCGCATAGAACTGTAAACAAATGCGGCACCCAAAATAATAAGTCCCAGAAAAACAATTCCTTCGCCACCGTATTTTAAGGTATTGCTGTGGTATGCCTCCTTTACTTTTCTCAACTCTTCCTGGTACACTACCGGGTTCTTATCCTTATTGATGGTAGTGTTTAAATGATTAAGTTGGTAGTTATACATTTCGGTGCTTTGCCTTTGCAGCGAAATAAACCACCATACAAGCGCTGCAATAATATAAATAAGCAGCAGCCAAAATTTAACTGTAGTTCTTTTTAAACGAGCTTGTAGCTTTTGTTCCATGCCTTATATATTATGCTGGCAATAACAATTTTTATTGGGTCATCAGTAAACAGGTGGCATCGGTCTTGCGTCGCACATTTCAACTATAGATTATAACTCAACCTACATAAACGACGTAAATCGTTGACAAGTTTACAGGTTGATAAGTTCACAAGGAAGCAATCCTTATCAAGGTCTAATCTTTAATCTGTCAACTTTTATCTATCATCTGTCATCTTCCTCCCTACTTATCCAATGCAATACCAACGTTCAAAATATTAGAAAGTATTTCTTCCTTCATTGTGTGCTGCAATACAAAGCGGTATGCTCCTGGCTTAAGAAAAACCGGCGGGTTTATTTTTATCCTGCTATAATAAATATCGTCCATCATTATACCATTCCAGTCGCCTGCAGTATCCGTTAGGGGCAGGTTTACATGCATAGCCTTAATCGTTTTTTTAGCTGTGTCCTGAACCAATAGTTTCACTAAAAGTCTGTTAAAGGGAAACCTTTGGGTATGTCGCACCACAAAAAATAATTGGTGATATGTGCTGTCTGATATGTTAAATGGGATAACAGCATTTTGATTCTTTCTCCATTCATGCTGTGGCAGGTCAACCTGTTTTTCGTAAACATCAATATGTTTACAGGATATAAATATTATTAGAAAACATAAAAATAAAATATAACGCACACTTACTTCTTTGCTGCAAAAGTAAGTGAAGTTATAATGACTTGCTTACAGTACATTCAACACTTGTTCTTTTGCCTTTTCAAGTTCGTCCTTCATCATTACTACCAGTTTTTGAATGGCAGAGTCGTACGCTTTTGAACCTGTTGTGTTGATCTCGCGGCCCACTTCCTGAAGAATGAAGGAAAGTTTTTTGCCTTTTGAATCACCATCTTCATGCAGTATTTCTTTAAAATAAGTACAATGATTGTCAAGCCTTACCATTTCTTCAGTTATGTCGATCTTTTCAATGTAGTAAATCAGTTCTTGTTCAAGGCGGTTTACATCATAGTTTTCTTTGCCCACTTTTTCTTCCAGCAACTTTACTAATCCTTCGCGCATGGTAGTTTGTCGAAGTTTATCAAGCGGGTTTATTTCTTTTTGAAGGGTAACAATGTTATCAATGCGCTTTTCTAATTCCCCTCCCAGTATATTGCCTTCATTAGCTCTATGTTTATTCAAATCACTCATCGCTTCTCTTATTGCTAATTTTAGCGCCTCCCAATCAGTTTCAGATAAAGATTCGCTACTTGGTGTTATAACTTCAGGAAGCTTAATTAAAGCGTTCAGAATATTGGATGTATCTATGTTAAGCTCTTTAGCCATTGCCGCAAGCGATTGATAATAGGCTTTAGCCAAATCGGTATTAATAACAACAGGTTTTGCATCGCCCGTATCCTTTAAGCTGATCGTACAATCTACACTTCCGCGGCTTAAGCCTTCAGCTAAAACCTTTCTTATGTCAAATTCAAATGGTTTTACAATCACCGGTAATCTTAATGATAAATCAAACTGTTTACCGTTCAAAGATTTTATATCAATTAAAAAAGTTTTCTGGCCGATAACTTTCTCTGCTCGGCCAAAGCCGGTCATTGATTTAAGCATATTCGTGTTTTATGTAAAGATAATGTTTGAAAATCGCCGTAAAGGATATTTTTATATGTTGATGTTTTTTATTTTTTAATGCTGATAAACATTTTATACCGTGTCTTTACTACTCAAATAATATTACAAAGTCTCAACCCGGATTAACACGCATAAGCAATAGCAGGGCTTCTTTTAGTAGGATAATCTGTAACTGTATGTTTAAAAGCAGCATTGGTTAAAAACAAAAAATCCCTTCAAATGATGAAGGGATATTTTATATAGATGGGTTAGTAAGTACAGGAAATAAATTTCCTACCACAATATTAATTATTATTTTAACGATATAAAAATTATTTATAAAATTTTTTATTAACAAATAAGAAAATGGCTTGTGGATATCGATGATTTTTGATTGGTTATTTTTTGAACAATAACAATGAATTCGCAATTACACTTTTTATAAACCGGTAAGAGTTGATAAGCGTAAACAGGTATGGATACTGGGTTGTATTGAATTATCAACTATACTCATTTCACAAACAATTAAACGATGTATAGTTTATGTCGGTCATTCTTATTCATAAAATTTATTGATAATAACAATCAAAAAAACATATTTTTTTGTGCATACTTTTTACAGGAAAAAATGTTTTACTCTTTCCATAATGATAACTTTGATAAAATGTTTTTATGAAGTTCGATCAGCCAGTTCCTCTTACACAAATTGCAGCTCTGATAAATGCAACATTGTTGGGTAATAAAGAAGCATATGCAACAGGTATCAATGAGATACACGTTGTTGAAGAAGGTGATCTGGTATTTGTGGATCATCCTAAATATTATGACAAATGCATTAACTCTTCAGCAAGTTTTATTATCATTAATAAGGAAACGGATTTTCCGGAAGGCAAAGCATTGCTTCTTGTTGAAGAACCTTTTGAAGCCTATTTAAAAATAGTAGATTACTACCGTCCATTTCAACCTTCGATGGATATTGTTGCTGAAACTGCTACCATTGGAGAAGGCTCTGTAGTGATGCCTAACGCTTACCTGGGTAATCAGGTTACGGTGGGTAAAAACTGTATAATATTTCCCAATGTAACGATACTTGATCACTGTATTCTTGGCGACAATGTGGTGATACAAAGCGGCACTGTAATTGGCAGTGATGCTTTTTACTACAATAAGAAAAATAATCGCGACATACACTATAAAAAAATGACGAGTTGCGGCGTGTTGTGATCAAAGACTTTGTAGAAATTGGCGCCGGATGCACAATTGACAGAGGAGTAACTGGAGACACAATTATTGGCGAAGGAACAAAAATGGATAACCAGGTGCACATTGGCCACGATACGATTATTGGTAAGAATTGCCTTTTTGCTGCACAAGTTGGTATTGCCGGTGCCGCTTTAATTGAAGATGAAGTAACCCTTTGGGGACAGGTAGGGGTTAGTAAAACACTTACGATCGGTAAAGGCGCTGTAGTAAATGCGCAAAGTGGAGTTCCTTCTTCTATAGTGGGGGATAAAATATATTTTGGATCACCAGTTACAGATGCTAAAGAAAAATTAAAAGAGTTGGTGTGGACAAAACGCATTCCCGAAATTTGGGAGAAGGTAAAAAATATAAAATAGCTTTTTATGAAATTCGGACAAGTGTCAGACCCCTCTGGTATTGATTTTAAGCTTCCAAAAGATGCTGCGGCAACTACCGAAATTTTAGGTAAGAGCAAAGTAAAGCATTTTGAAGCCTATGTCGGATGCGCCAAATGGAATAAAACCGACCTTAAAGGGTTTTATCCTAAAGGGATTAAAGATGAACTGGCATATTACTCCGGACAGTTTAATTCAATTGAACTGAACGCTACCTTTTATGGAATGCCAACTGCCGATCAAGTGGTTAAATGGACAGAGAAAACACCAAAAGAGTTTAAATTTTTTCCGAAGCTAACCAACTCGATTAGCCACTTTAAAAGGCTTACGCCAGATAGTTTGCCCCTTGCAGAAACTTTTTGCAATGCAATATCCAACTTTGAAAAAAAATTGGGAATGGCTTTTTTGCAATTACACGATAAATTTTCGCCAAAGGAATTTGATAAGCTACAAAATTTTATAAACAACTTTCCTAAAGGAATTCCGTTAGCTGTAGAAGTAAGAAATGAGGCCTGGTTTTCAGATCCTTTACAATGGGGAAGTTTTTGTAATCTGCTTGAGAAAAAGAAGATGTCGAATATTATTGTTGATACGGCCGGCAGAAGAGATATGGTGCACATGCGGCTTACAACGCCAGAGGCTTTTATTCGATTTGTAGGATGTAACGATGATAAGATTGACAAGAAAAGGTTAGACGATTGGCTCAAAAGAATTGAAAAATGGCACCAGGAAGGATTGAAAAAATTATACTTTTTCGTTCATCAGAATGTTGAGCTTTCGTCACCACTGTTGTCGGCTTATTTTATTGAAAAACTAAATAAAAATTTAAACCTGGATTTGAAAATACCAGAAAAGCCCGTTGATAAAAAAGATAATGGACAGAAAAAGTTATTCTAAAAAATATCTTCCAATTCCTTCAAATGCCTCACCATATAAGTAGGTTTAAAATCATGTTCCGCATCTATATGATTAATAAAAACCTGGTCCATTCCTGCCTTGTATGCTCCTATAATATCAGCTTCCAGATCGTCTCCTAACATAATGCTTTCATGAATGCTTGCTTTAGTAGCATGTAAAGCATAATCAAAAATCTCCTTTTTAGGTTTAAGACTATTACTTCCTTCTGAAGTAATTACTTTATCAAAATAATGCTTGATTTTACTGTTGGTTATCTTATGATGTTGAACTTCCTCAAATCCATTCGTGATCAAATGAAGTTTATAGTTCTTTTTATGCAGGTATTCCAGTATTTCAATGGTGTGCGGAAATAAAACGTTCCTGGTTGGAAGCATTTCTAAAAATCGGACGCTCATTGTTTCAGCTAAAACATCATCTGCAATTTTAAAATCGAGCAATGCCAGCCTCATCCTTTTCACACGCAACTCTGCCTGTTTAATAAATCCGTTTCTGTATCGCGCCCAAAGTTTTAAATTATGTGCCAGGTAATTTCTATAAAAAAGATCAAAATCATGTACGCCGCGCGCTTCCAGTTCTAATGTTGTATATAGATCGAGCAAAGTAATTTTAGCATTGGAATCAAAATCCCAAAGTGTATGATCAAGATCGAAGAATAAGTGTTTATACTTCATCCGGTAAAAATAAAATACTAATTCTTAAATATGAACATAAAACCGGCTGGGCGTATTAATTTTCGATTAAGGCTACAAAATAATTATCGCTTATATAAGATGCCATTTGTACAACTGTACAAGCGAGCGTGGCAAAATGGTTGACTTATATTCTTAGCTGACAAAAAAACATATATCCGAACTTTGTGCGGTATGTTTATTGCTGATAAAAGAAATGTATAATATGAATAATGTAATAATTACAGGTGCATCAAGAGGAATAGGATTTGCTATTGCCGACATTTTTGCTAAAAACGGGTATAATTTATTTATTACTTCCCGAAGTGACTTTAACCTGTATCAGGCAATGGAGGCGCTGCAAACCAAATACAGTAACATAAATATAAAAGCTAAAGCGTTTGACCTTTCTGTTAAAGAGGAGGCATTAGCTTTTAGCGAATGGTGTTTAACTTATACGTCGCCGGATATTTTAGTAAACAACACAGGCGTATTTGAGCCAGGCAACATTAGCGATGAACCAGATGGAGCGTTGGAGCGTCAGATAACTACCAATTTGTATAGCGCCTACCATGTTACACGGGCATTACTTCCTGCAATGAAAGAAAAAAGCAAGGACACATTTTTAATATTTGTTCGATAGCCTCTTTGCAAGCATATCCAAATGGTGGCGCCTACAGCATTAGCAAATATGCGTTACATGGTTTTAGCGCCAACCTACGCAACGAATTAAAACCGCACGGCATCAAAGTAACATCAGTGTTTCCGGGAGCGGTATTAACAGATTCCTGGGAAGGATTTGATAATAGCACGAATAGAATTATGGAAGTTGAAGACATTGCCAAAATGATTTTTTCGGCATCACAGCTTTCTCCTGCGGCTTGTGTAGAAGAGATTGTTTTAAGGCCTCAACTGGGCGATTTGTAATCTAACAAAAGAGCACATAATATTTTTTAATCATCAATAAATATATGGCATCGGTTTTGTGTCACTCCCTTCTGCTGTGGAATATAAATCATCCTACATAAACGACGACGAACTCACATATTGGTCACACCGAAACGGTCAGACCAGTTAAACACCACACTTTACTAATGAAACATTTTTTTGCATACTGCTTCTTTTTCTCACCGCTACACTGCATGCGCAAGATGATGAGTATGTGTCTCTTGAAGATAGGTTAAAGAGCAATATTTTTTAAAGGTTGAAGCTAGCAATACAGATTGTTTTGTGGGAGAACCGATCATTGTTACTTACAAATTGTACAGCGCCATGGCGTCGGAGTCGAGTATTGTACGCAGGCCCTCTTTTGATGGGTTTGAAGTAAAAGATTTGAAAGCTGGATCTGATGGTTTAGCGTCAAGAGAAACAATAGATGGTGTTGGTTTTGATGTTCATACAGTTTTAAAATTGCAACTCACTCCTTACAAAGATGGAAGGTTGTCGCTGGGAACACTTACAATGCGCAATCGTGTAAGACTTGTTAATGCAAACGGCAAAAAAGATCCGATACTTAATGGTGTGAATGAAGGATACTCATTAGACAATGGATATTTTAATTTGTCTGTAACTTCTGTTCCTATACCGATAATTGTAACTGCATTGCCGGGCAACACAACACCGTCAACAAAATTTGATGGTCTGGTCGGCGATTTTAAGATGGATGTACAACTGGCAGAAAAAGTATTAGCACCAGGAAAAGCGGCTGCTCTTACTATTACCATTACCGGAAAAGGAGATTTTAGCAAGATCAAACAACCGGAAGTTCAATGGCCTGACGAAGTAGACGTGTTGCCAGCCAAAGTAGATGAAGACAAAACGCAGAGCGCTGACGGAAGCGGCTATAAATCTTTTGAAATTCCTTTCACAGTAAATGATCCGGGCAAGTACACCATACCTTCTATCAAGTTTGCCTTCTTTGATGCTGTAAATTATAAATATAAAACGATCACCAATATTCCGATTGAGTTCAGCGTTGTTCAGGAGGGAGGCACCAACGCTTCTGTGACTGCTACAAATGGAAACGAGGAAAACAAGAACTTCATTGTATTATCCATATTGGTTTTGGTAGTTCTGATTATTGCGATTTGGCTAACATTCCGCAACCGGAAAAAGAAACAACCGCATAGCACACAAAAAGCACAAAAGAATTTAGGTATTCAGAAGATAGAACCTTTAGCAGCTATGACGGTAGAGGATATTCTAAAACCTGCGGCAGATGCCCTTCATCATTCGGGCAATAGTTTTAGCACGCAACTCAAACAGGCTGTTATTCGGTTTTTTGAACAACGATTGGTGTTGCCTCCTGGTTCATTCAATCAAACCATGATTAGCAGCTATCTTTCAGAAAGTAATATCCCGGTTCAAAAACACGATGCTATATTATCGCTGTTTAATGAATTGGATATGGCTATATATAGTGGCGGAATAGCTGAGGCCGACAGGCAAACACTTCTTAATAAAACAAGAAGTTTGCTGATGCGGTTATAACACCGTTTCCAATAATATAAACCACATAGTTACGTAGGACATCAGGATAAAAAGGAGACGTAAAAACACATAATCGTTTAATAGCTGATGGTCTATAATCCGCCTTTGGCGGTAACTATATCAACTCAAGTATTAAATACTATATTCCCTATGTGGTTAAGTTTTTTCGTCGGAGTTTTATACTGTTTTTACTTCCGGATACTCTTTCTTCAGCCTTGCATCTAACACAAAAGTTCCGAAAGGTAATAATGAAGCAATAAAAGCACCCAAAGCTTTCCAAAAGCTCCATTTAAAACCGATCCATACTTTTAACAGGTATATACAGAATAAAACAAATAAAACCCCATGCGCCCAGCCTACATATTTCACTCCTTCGGGAATGTTGGCAAGATATTTAAGAGGCATGGCAATTAACAACAGCAAGAGGTAAGAAATCCCTTCTAAAAAGGCAATTTGCATAAATATTTTGAGATCCTTGAACGGGCGCTTCATGCTTAAAGTATTTTCTCAGGAAAACAGTTTAATGCTAAAATTGTTTAAACTTTTGATTTTAAAATAGATTAAGCATCATCTTCCCGCTAATTAGCGCCAATGTAAAACACCGCAAATATTCGCTGATATATTTTCTGCGAAAATCTGCGCTAAAAATTTGCGTCTATCTGCGGGGTACTTTTCCAAAAAATAAATAATGTTACACAAAGGCCAGCATGTTATAACTTCCCCTAAAACTTTATCAGCATCAGCGTTTAACCAGTTCTTTAAGACAGTTGCATACACATCTTTAAAATCTACATTATAGGTAAGATCACCATCTTTTAAATCTGTAAGCTTAGGCAATGCATTTAGCATACCTTTTTGCTTTAAACCACCGCTGATCAAAAACATATTATTGGCCGTGCCATGATCTGTTCCATTACTGGCATTTTGCGCAACACGTCTTCCAAATTCAGAAAAAGTGAAAAGTAATACATCGTTCATACTTCCATTCTTTTTTAAATCGTCAGTAAAGGCTTTTATGGCGTCGTTCATTTGTGTGAAAAGCCTTGTCTGTTGTGCATCCTGGCCTACATGCGTATCAAAACTTCCTAAAGAAATATAGTACACTTTAGTATTTATTTCAGAGTAGATCAATGATGCGATGGTCTTAAAGCCATTCCCTAATTCTGTATTGGGATACGCTGCACCAGTCGGATGCAGGCGGCTTTGTTTAAAAATATAATCTGCAGACGAAAGTGTTTGCGCCATTGTTTTATAAAGATATTCTACCGGCTCTTCATCGTGATGATCTGCACTATGATTCTTCATCACCTCTTTAAAAAACTTCTCATTAGAAGTGCCATATAATCTTTTGGGATCTTTTACTGCAATGGCGTTGGCCTGCTCTCCCTTCAATGCCAGACTTAATACATCATCTACTTCCAGCGCCTGTGTTGGTTTGTCGCAGCCGCTGCATTGTGCATCTAAATAGCGGCCAATCCAGCCCGTATTCCAGTATTCATCGCTTTTACTTCCAGAATGCCAGATATCCATACTCCTAAAATGGGAACGATCGGGATTTGGATAGCCTACATTATTTAAAATGGCCAAGTTGCCTTCATCATACAATCCTTTAAGCGCTGTTAACGAAGGATGAAGGCTTACTTCATCGGTAAGTTTGGCCGTTTTATCCATTTTTATTCCAAGGCTGGGACGCAGCTTATAATAGATATCATTTCTAACCGGTATCACTGTATTTAATCCGTCATTACCACCGCTTAACTGTAATACCACAACAACTTTATTACCAGGAGGCACCAAAGCTTGCGATTCAAATGCCTTTAAAAATTTCGGCATCATCATAGATGCGGTAGCCAGCGAACCAATTTGTAAAAACTCTTTCCTTTTTATTAGCATGACAATAATTTTAGAGTGTCCATTGTCCATGGACAAAAAGAATCAACACATTTGATATTCCGGCGTACTCATTAACTGAACAGTAGCTGATTTGATATACGCTTCGCGTGATGATTGATCAATGCTTTTAGCAACAGCTTCCTGAACTTTTGATTTGTCTATTTGAAAAAGATTTTTCTTAATTCCTGTAAACAATTCTTCCTTTTTAATTTTTTGATATTTTCCAACATATTGTTGCCAATCTATTTTGGCATCAATCGCACCATAACGTTTTTTCTGTGGACTAACCGGTTTCTCTGGTACAGCAGCAGTTCCATCAGTTTTTCGGCCCATCATCATATCGTCATCCTGCTTTGGCGCTACATTCAGTTCGTCTTTATCATTGAACATTTGTGGAATGCGCAACCGCATCATCAAAGTGCTGCTATCTATCCAAGCCCGGCCGCCAGCCCAGCCAGCCACATTCGGCGGGTAGAGCAATTGCTGTCCCAATATTTTTGAAGATTGAATAAAGCATAATCATTATCAAGTTTCATGGGGATCATACGTTGAATGCCAACAATCAGCTCCACTGGCGATTTGATACGAGCGCCAATATTCTTGGCATCATAAAACCATTTGCTGGTAAAAATGGTTTCCATCAAAGCAGAAATATTATATTTACTGCTATAAAATTGGTCAGCCAATTGCGTAATGATCGCCTCGTCTGGCTTTTCATTTACGAAAAAGGTATAAATTTTTCCGGTGATAAATTTTGCTGTTTGCTTGTTCTCCAGAATTATATTCAACACATCATCGCCATTAAAATTTCCTGTTTTGCCTAAGAGGGTTTTTTCTCCATCATCATGATAATTTTCCCGAAACACAAACTCCCCTTTACCTGTTGCAGTCCAGCCGGTAAAGGCGCGAGCTGCTTCTTTAATATCTTTTTCGGTATAATTTCCACGACCTAAAGTAAACAGTTCCATTACTTCGCGGGCGAAGTTTTCATTCGGACGACCTTTACGATTTTGCTGATTATTCAAAAAATATAACATAGAAGCAGATCGTGACACCTCCCGTAACAACGTATCAAAATCACTGAGGCCGTGCTTTCTGAAAACATGTAATAATAATTGGTTATAAAAAATATTGTTGTTTCTGCTGGCGAAATGTCCATGCCAGAAAAAAGCCATTTTTTCCCGCAGTTGTGCAGATGTCGTTACCATTTCTTTTAACCAGTAAAGATTTAAACTTCTTACCGCCGCCTGTTGCATGCGATTGATTTCCCGGCGCTTTGTATCATCATCCAGATTTTTTCTTTTGCCTGCATCCTGAAGTTGTTCGTACAGATCAATAAGAGTATCATCAGCAACATTAATATATTGGGGTTCTTTTTCAGAAGCCTTTGCCAATGCATTATAATATTTTTCTGGACTATATTTTGGCAAGTCATCCAATTGCTCCACAGCTGGACCAAATCCCGCACGCCATAATAGATGCTGGTTTCTTAACTGGTTTGAAATTTCCATGCAACAGCTTTTTAATAGGACAATGGGTTTATTGAAAGGTTTAAGAGAAGGAAGAAGTTAACATGTTGATATGTTAACAAGTTAATAGATTTGTCGATCATTCAAGTGTTCGTTTATATAAGCTGCCATGTATTTTATTGCTGAATTGTGCGACGCAATTTCGATGCCACATGTTAATTGCTGGTTCCATAAAAAGATCATAAAAAAGGCTTGCACATTGGCAAACCTTTACAAATACATTAAACAATCATCTTATTGCTTGGCTTTGGCTTTTACGTAAGCCATAAGATCACTTGTCTCCTGTTCAGACAATTTCGCTTTTTTGACATAGCCAGCATTAACTTTTCCTGTTCTGCAAATGTATGCTTGGGAATATGTGCTGTCTCATCATGATGGCATTTAGTACATTTTGCAGAGCTGATTATGGCACCTCCCGCGTCGATGGATGCTGCAAGTGCATTTGATTTTGAAGCCTTGGGAGAACAGGCAATGACAAATGTTGTTAACGAAATTAATGCGATGATAATTTTCTTCATACCGATAATTATTTAGTTATAGCTTCCTTTCCGAAATATGAATGTAACGCTTTTGGCAATGCGATTTTATTTTCCTGTTGATTATTTTCGAGCAGACAAGCCACAATACGCGGCAATGCGAGCGAGCTGCCGTTGAGAGAATGTACCAACTGTGTTTTGCCGTTTTCATCTTTAAAACGGATCTTCATTCGGTTGGTTTGATATCCCTCAAAGTTAGATACAGAGCTGACTTCCAGCCAACGTTCCTGCGCGGCGCTATACACTTCAAAATCGTAAGTAAGCGCAGATGTGAAAGACATATCGCCACCGCAAAGTCTTAAAATTCGATAAGGCAATTCAAGAGATTGTAATAACTTTTCTACGTGAATCAACATTTCGGCTAATACTTCATAGCTTTTGGCAGGATGCACCAATTGTACAATTTCTACTTTTTCAAACTGATGCACACGGTTCAGTCCGCGCACATCTTTACCAAAACTTCCGGCTTCTCTTCTAAAGCAGGGAGAATAGGCGGTCATCTTAATGGGCAATTGTTCTGCCTTCACAATTTCATCGCGATAAATATTGGTAACCGGCACTTCCGATGTTGGGATCATATAAAAACTATCGGCGGGCATGTGATACATCTGCCCTTCTTTATCCGGCAATTGACCAGTTCCGTAAGCCGAGGCTTCGTTTACCATAAACGGCGGCAGGTATTCGGTGTATCCTGCATCGGTATTATAATCGAGAAATACTGTACCAGCGCGCGTTGCAGCTTAGCGCCCGCACCTTTGTATAATGGGAAACCACTTCCTGTAATTTTAGCACCGGTTTCAAAATCTACAATATCATATTCTTTAATCAGATCCCAATGCGGTTTTGCACCTGCGTGTAAAGAAGGCTTTGTGCCGCCTTCGCGCACCACTTCATTGTCTTCTGCGCTATTTCCTTTAGGCACCCCGTGCGCTGGCAAATTGGGTAACTGTATCAATGTTTGTTGCAGTTCGCCTTCTGTTGCAGACAACTGCTCGGTTATGGGTTGTAATTTATTTTTTAACTCCGCTACTTCTTTCTTTTTTAACTCAGCAGCTTCTTTATCGCCCTTTGCCATCAGGCCACCAATTTCTTTTGACGCTGTGTTTACCGAAGCCTGTGTGTTATCAAACTCTAATTGTAATTTTTTACGTTGATCGTCTAACGCGATCACCGAATCCACCAACTCGGGGGTTTTAAAGTTTTTTACTGCCAGGCGGTCTTTCACTTCCTGCACGTTTTGCCTTATCACATTTACTTGTAACATTTCGAATCTGTTTTGCGCAAAAATAGAATCAATTGCCATTCTTTTCTGTTTTTTGTAATTTTACCTATTATGAAATTTACAAGTACTAATGATATTATCAACCGCTTAAAGGTGCTGAAGCCCGCGCTACAGAAGAAATATCCGATAAGTTCGCTTGGTTTATTTGGCTCTTACGCACGTGGAGATTTTCATGAAAATAGCGATATTGATATACTTGTAGAGTTTAATGGTTCGATTGGAATGGGATTTTTTCGCCTGGCTAATGAGTTGGAAGATGCGCTTTCTTCTAAAGTGGACCTTGTTTCCCGAAATGGTATTAAGCCACACTATCTGCCATATATTGAAAAAAATATAATCTTTATATGAGCGAAAGAAATTTGGAGCTTTGGCTTTTGGATATGCAGGAAGCTATCAATCATATTTTAAGTTTTACGAGCCAGTTGAACTTTGACCAATTTTCATCCAACCTTCAGGTAAAACATGCGGTGCTTCATAATTTTGCCATTATTGGCGAGGCGTCTTCCAAAGTGCCGGACTCTTTTAAGAACGCTCATTCCGAAATATCATGGAGAGAAATTAAGGGATTTCGCAATTATGTAATTCACGAATATTTTGGATTGGATGATTCAATTGTATGGGATATTATTCAGAGCGATCTGCCTGATTTGCAAAAGAAAATGGTGGAATTATTGATGGAAGAATAAGAAGCGATATTTGCGTTTAGTTTGCTTAAAAAGTATTCCCCAAATTATAACTACCTTTAACATCTAATTTTTTAAACAGTTCACTTGAAGTTCACAGATTTTAATTTCGATGCACGCCTTTTAGAAGGAATTGAAGCATCTAACTACCAAAACGCCACACCTATTCAGGAGCAGGTTATTCCGCACATTTTAGCTGGAAGGGACGCTATTGCCTTTGCCCAAACGGGTACTGGTAAAACAGCCGCTTTTTTGCTGCCTTTAATTCATAATGTGCTTACCAAAAATGCAGATACCAACGGTATTAAATGTATGGTGATCGTGCCTACGCGCGAACTGGCCATACAAATTGCACAGCATCTGGAAGGGCTCTCTTATTTTACTTCCGTTAGCTCCATCCCCATTTATGGCGGTGGTGATGGCCACAATTTTATACAGGAAAAGAAAGCCCTTACCATGGGCGCAGAATTTGTAGTTTGCACGCCGGGGAAAATGATGGCGCATATCAAAATGGGGTATGTAAAATTAGAAACGCTACAATACCTGGTGTTGGACGAAGCCGACCGTATGCTGGATATGGGCTTTTATGAAGATATCATGTTCATTATAAACCATCTTCCTAAAAAAGACAGAACCTGTTGTTTAGCGCTACCATGCCGCCGAAAATTAAAACATTGGCGGGAAGCATCCTTCACAACCCGGTAGAAATAAGCATTGCCATGAGCAAGCCACCGGAAAAAATTGTGCAGCAGGCATTTTTGGTTTACGATGAGCAAAAAATACCGCTGATACAGCATTTGCTTAAAGAAAAACAATACCGATCGGTACTTATTTTTTGCAGTAATAAGCTAAATGTAAAAAACCTAACGCGCGACCTGCGTAGAAAAGGTATCAAAGCCGGAGAAATTCATAGTGACCTTGACCAGGGCGAACGCGAAGAAACGCTGGTTCAATATAAAAGCGGAAGGCTTCCTGTTTTAGTAGCAACCGATATTTTAAGTCGTGGCATTGATATAGATACGATTGACCTGGTTATTAATTTTGATGTGCCGCACGATGGTGAGGATTATGTGCATCGCATTGGCCGCACGGCTCGTGCCGCTGCCGATGGAAGCGCTTTTACATTGGTCAATCCCAAGGATCAACGCAAGTTTCAATCTATTGAAAGATTAATTGGAAAAGATGTAACCAAAATCAATATTCCCGAACATTTGGGCGAACAGCCTTCTTATATGTCTGGCCAGCGTAATGGCGGCGGCAGCAGCAAAAAAAATATTTTAAAAACAAAGGAAGCCGGCATCAGTAACTAACGTAAGCTTTAGGTCTTTATCCCTTTTCCAAAATACTGCAAAACGGGTCGCAATCGTCATTTCGAACGCAGCGAAGCGGAGTGAGAAATCTCAAAAGAACAGTAAGATGTCTCCTTCGTCGACATGACGCACTTGACTTCTTGATTCATTTGCAAAAGATCTAAAAATCACATTAAACAGAAATTATACCACCACCAGCTCATAAAAATCATCAGGTACTAAATACTTATTCGCCGTTTCCTGCAATTCTTCAGCAGTAATGTTCTTAATGTTTGAAATATAACGGTCGAAGAAGTTTTCATCCAGGTCGTTTAGTATAATATTTTTCCACCTGGCTATTATTTGGAAAGGGCCATCCAAATCACCCAAAATAGAACCCATCATAAAATTCTTTACCAGCATCAGTTCTTCATCGTCAACAGATTCTTTACATAACAACTCCATTTCTTTATATACTTCGCTAATGGTTGCTTCGCTTACATCGCGCCCTGCCTCGGTTGTGATCATCCATCCGTTCTCATGCTTGTTTCCCATCAAATAGCTGTGAATGCCATACGTGTAACCTTTTTCTTCGCGTATATTAGCCATAAGCCTGCTGCCAAAAAAACCTCCGAATAAAATGTTTAGGACCTGCCCCTTAAAAAAGTCGGGATGATGCCTGTTAACAAATGGCCTAACCATTCTTATTGAGCCCTGCGAGCTTTTCTCATCATTTATATACCGATGTTTTTTATGTAGATGCGGATGAACAATATGAGTTTTTTCAAGCCCTTTAGCATTTTCAAAATCGCCGAAATGCTGCTCCAGCAAATTATAAATATCGGCAGGTAACTTACCCGCTACAAATATTTTAAATGCGCCCTTTTTGTAATATTGCTCATAAAATTCTAAAAGATCTTCTCTTGTCAATGCGTCGAAATCTTCATATCTGCTAAATTGTCCGTAAGGATGTTGTTCTCCAAACAAATACGTATCGATGAGGCGGCCAGCAACAAAACTGCTTTTTTTAAGATTTACCTCAAGTTTTTGTTTCATGTTTTGAATCGCAATGTCCATCTCAGTTTGTAGCAGCGCTGCTTCTGAAAAAATTTCTCGCACAACAGGCAAGAGTTTTTCAATATGCTTGGAAAGGCAATGCAAGGTTACATTTGCGAATTCTGCCCCGCAATTTCTATTCAGATAAGCGCCGTAATATTCAAAATGTTCATTAATATCAAAAGCTGTTTTCGATGATGTTCCATTCTTCAGCAAAAAATTGGTTAGTGCCGCTTCCAGGTTTTTATCGTCGTACCAGTTACCGGCATCAAAAACCCATTCAATCTGCAATACTTCTTCAGCTCCGGCATCAATGGCATAAACTTCTACTCCGTTTTTCAAAATGTACTTTTGATACGGTTGCAGTTGAAGATTAAAATTTACCGCATCTACTATTGCCGGGGCTATTGTTCTATTGAGCATCTAACTAAAATTAAGTGGGCAAATATAACGGATAGTTTATAGCTTATCGCGTATGGATCATGGCTTTTGCCTCAAGGCAGCGGATTCATCACATTTTAGAAGCATTTCATCACATTATCAATAACAATAGCCAATTTAGATTTTAATCTTGCAGTATAAAATTTAAGATATGAAGGCAAAAGAAGTATATGGTAAAATAGAGTTTTGGATTGTGACGATTATTGCGGCGTCTTTTTTATTGGCGCTATTGATAGAAAGCAAAGGCGCAGAAAATAACGGTTCTTACTGGTTTGAACAATATCAACTAGAATATAATTTCTTTAAGCATCTTTTCTTGCCTGCAATGGCGCTGATATTCATCTATTATTCAGCGTTCATTTTTTTAACCAAATTCGTTGACGAAAAAAAGACGACTGGGCTAAAGCTGGTAGTTTTTTTGGTACGTATCTTATTGTAGCTACTTTGGTTGCCATCAGCAATACTTATATGTATGGCTGGAAGTTTGGGAAGTTTGCCTCTAAGGATGATGTGTATAATGATATTTTTATTGACAGCTTCACTACAGTTGCCATCATTTTTATTCTGTATATCGTTTATTATATTTTAAAAGAATTATTATTTGCAGCTATTGAACGCAGATCAAAAGCAACGCTTAACAATAAAAAACTGTGGAGTATTCTTCTGTTTGCAGCATGCTGGGTTGCTGTATTGATTATTTTCGGAGCTAATAATGCACCAGGAGGCGTGGCTGTTTTTGGAGTAGGAGTTCCTTATGTTGCTATCCTGGTATGGATTCATCTGCGATATTTGCTGCCTCTTGCAGGTAGCAAGCCTTACAAAAACAAAGCCTATTTAATACGGGTCATCCTAATTACATTTCTATTAAGTGTGCTGGCGGCGGTTATATGCATGGGTCTTCTTGGTATTAATAATTTTGCACCTCCGTTTTGCATGTTCTTTTTCATTACGCTTTTTGTTGTGCTTCCATTGATTTTATATATATCCCGCAACAGAAATGAAAAGGAAGTACTGCAAACAGCGCTGGGCTCTTCTCAAGCCAATCTTAGTTTTTTACGTTCTCAAATCAATCCTCATTTTTTGTTTAATGCGCTTAACACTTTGTATGGAACAGCTTTGCAGGAAAATGCAGAACGCACAAGCGAAGGCATTCAAAAGCTGGGCGATATGATGCGCTTCATGTTGCATGAAAACGTTCAGGATAAAATCTCTATAGCGAGGGAAGTGGATTATTTGAATAATTATATTGATCTGCAAAAACTACGTACCGCCGCTTCGACTAATATTGTTATACAAACTAATATTGAAGAACAGTTAAACCGACTTGATATTTCACCAATGTTGTTAATACCATTTGTTGAAAATGCTTTTAAACATGGCATTAGTTTACAGCAGGCTTCGTTTATCAATATATCGTTACATACAAAAGAGAATGTTTTATATTTTGATGTGAACAATAGCGTTCATGTAAAAAATGAATACGACCCTGAAAAAATGAAAAGCGGAATTGGGCTGAAAAATGTAAAGCAAAGGCTGGCGTTACTTTATCCGAAAAAGCATGAGTTAATAATCAGAGAAAGTGCTAAAGAGTTTTTTGTTCACCTTACTATTCAGTTATAATCCAATGAAACAGTTAATACTATTGTTGCTTGCTGGTTGGATATCTTCCTGCAACAATGAATACATTACCCAAACGGAAACCAGATCTGTAGATAATAATGGGAAAATATCACGGTTAAGCATCACAAGAAAACTGCGCATGCAAGACAAGCTTCCTGTTTCTGTTCTAACAGAATCAACAACGCAGCAAACTTCATCCAAATCGCTAGACAGCATCTATTATAACGCAAATGGGAAAGCTATGCTGGTTAAATCTTATAAATATAAGGACGGGGCTTGGGAGCTTATAAAGTCTTATCGGCCTTTATAAATGTCAATAGCTATCTTTAATAATAATTTATATCTCTCGTGACCGCCATAGCCATAGACGATGAACCCATAGCGCTGGAAGTAATAAAAAGCCATGCGTCCAAAGTACCTTTTGTTGAGCTGAAAGCCACGTTTACCAATGCTTTCGAAGCCGTAGCTTATCTACAAAAATATAAGATCGACTTACTATTTTTAGATATTAAGATGCCAGACATTAGCGGTATAGAGTTTTTCAAATCTCTTTCTTCGCCGCCAATGGTTGTTTTTACTACCGCTTACAGCGAGCATGCTGTTGAAGGTTTTGAGGTAGATGCTGTTGATTATCTCTTAAAACCGTTTTCTTTGTCACGCTTTTTGAAAGCCTGTACCAAAGCGAATGAACTGCTGTCTCTGAAAAATGGAAATGCTAAAAACGAGGACTATCTTTTTGTTAAAGACGGTTACGAACAGGTTAAGGTTTTGTATAATGACATTCTTTACATAGAAGCATCTGGAAATTACCTGAATATTTTTCTTACCCGAAATCAAAAATTGATGACGCGCTCTACCATCAATGATATATTGTTACAATTACCCGAAAGTATATTCACCCGCGTGCACCGCAGTTATATTGTAGCCAACAGCAAAGTAAGCC
This sequence comes from Paraniabella ginsengisoli, assembly GCF_022513635.1. Classification (GTDB taxonomy): domain Bacteria; phylum Bacteroidota; class Bacteroidia; order Chitinophagales; family Chitinophagaceae; genus Niabella; species Niabella ginsengisoli. Next base: position 590,037 of record NZ_JAKWBL010000004.1, read on the forward strand.
GCTACAATAAACAATCTGTTTTTATTGATCTTGTAGAAATCCCGATTGGTAATACGTATCATTTTGTAGCGAAGTAATAAATGGGTAACAGAAAGCTCCGAGTTTTAAAAACCTCGGAGCTTTAATCAGCTTTTTGAAAAATAGTATAATGTGCTGCTATTTTCGTTTGTAAAAATTTCATTAGCTGTTTTATGAAGATCTTCAACAGTTACATCAGCATACTTTTGAAGTTCTGTATTCATCATATTAGCATCGCCTAATAATTCATAAAAAGCCAGGCTGGTGGCGCGGTTTAGCACGCTCATGTCTTCAAAAGCCAACATGCTTTCTGTTTTGTTCTTTACTTTTTCCAATTCGGTTGTCGCTATTGGCGTAGTTTTTATATCATTCAAAATTTCTTCAATAGCCGCTTCCGCTGCTTTCATATCCACGCCCTTTACAAGTTTTCCTTCAATACATACAAGTCCGGGATCTATACTCCCAAAATGATAACATTGAATATTTACAAATAATTGTAATTTTTTCACCAACCGGTCATACAGCCTCGACGACTCGCCACCACCCAGAATATCGGTCAGGAGATCCATGGGATGATATTGATCGCTTAGGCGCCCTTCTATATGCCATGATTTATAAAAAGCGTCCAACGGCACATCCGAGCGCGCCTCTTCCTGCCTTGCTTCTTTTTGCACTTCTTCCAAAGGAAGGTTTCGTCCTTTGGCTTCGCCCGCTTCAATATTACCAAACCATTTTTCGGCAAGTGCTTTCACCTCATCTGTTTCCACATTCCCTGCCACAACCATAACCGCCTTATTAGGCCTGTAGTGTTTGAAAAAGAAGTTCTTTACATCAATCAACTGTGCGTTTTCTATATGTGAAAGTTCTTTACCAATAGTCATCCATTTATACGGATGGTTTTTATAGGCAAGTTCTCTCATCTTAAACCACGCATCGCCGTAAGGCTTATCAATATAATGTTCTTTAAATTCCTCACAAACTACCTTACGCTGTACTTCCAGGCTTTTATCATCAAACGCCAAAGAAAGCATCCGGTCACTTTCCAACCAGAACGCCGTTTCTAGATTTTCTGATGGAAGGGAAATATAGTAATTCGTTAAATCGTTGGTCGTATAAGCATTGTTTTCACCACCGGCCATTTGAAGCGGCTCGTCATAATCTGGAATATTTACCGAACCGCCAAACATCAAATGCTCAAACAAGTGCGCAAATCCGGTTTGTGAAGGATCTTCGTCGCGTGCACCCACATCATACAATATATTCATTACCGCCAATGGCGTTGATTTATCCTGATGCACAATCACTCTTAAGCCATTGTCTAATACAAATTTTTCAAACTGAACCATTGCGCGAAAGTAAGATGATTTTACAATTGTTGGGATACCATTATTTATCGGGTGCATTTAAAATTGTTGCACTTGCAGCAGTACGATAAAGCATGATTTTCGAGGTCCTCCTCCCTCTCCTTTGGAGAGGGTTGGGGGTGAGGTTTTGACAGCGAGAATATCTCTGCGACAATTTTAGATGCCCCTATTTATCAGAAATGCCTGGCATCGCACTTTAAATGCACGACTACCAGGCATAATCACTTATTCTTTCTATTTAAAACTTAAATATCATACTTGCTGCAAACCTGCGAGGTATTTGTTTTTCAATAGTTGTCCATCCGCCAAAATATTCTTTATTAGCAAGATTATCTCCTTTAATCGCGAGGCGATACCTTTTGGCATCATAAAAAAGAGAGGCGTTTACAACAGTGTACTCGGGCAAAGAAAAATTGCCGGTAACATGTGATGTTGTTATTAAATTTTTGCTGGCATAGTTACCGCCAAAGCCCGCACCCAATCCTTGTAATTTTCCGTCCACAGCAGTATAGCTTACCCAAAGATTAGCAAGGTTTGCCGGGCCAGCACTTGTTGGCCTTGTATTAATAGTTGCAGGACCGGTTTTTAGTAATTTACTGTCGTTATATCCATACCCTGCAATAATGTTTAAGCCCGGGGCGGGATTAGCATTCAAATCAAATTCCAATCCTTTCGATTTTTGTTCACCTTCCTGGATAGTAACATTCACAGGCGTTCCGCTTCCATTATCAACAGTAATGCTGGTTAGAATATTTTTTACCAGAATGTTGTAGTAACTGGCAGTAAATAGTAGTTTATGATTGAAAAGATCAAGTTTTACACCACCCTCTTTTTGATCCGCCTGCTGTGGTTTCATGTTAACAGGATATCCTGCTTGTTCATTAGTTATTACAGGTGGCGTATTCCTGAATCCATTCATATAATTAGCAAATAAGCTCACTTTGTTTTCTATTACCTGATAAACTAATCCGAATTTAGGAGACAAGGCGATTTGATTATATTTTCCCGATTTTACACCTGTGTTATAATTGATTGATGGCTTATTATCAAAATGGTCAAAACGAAGGCTTAACATAGCCATCAGTTTATCCGTAATATTGAAAACATCTGATATATAAGCACTATATGTGTAGTTGTTTGCTCCGTTTTTAGTAGCGCCGGGTGTTGTTGCCAGCTTTGCATCTACAGCCTGGCGAGTTAACTGGCCATAACGTGAATCATTGCTCCTGGTAACATTTACATAGTCAAACAACAGGTAAGGAGAATTATCGTTGACGCTTTGAATATTCATCATATCAATACCTGCAATGATCCTATTTCTAAACTTACCAATCTGAAAATCTCCAATAAAGTTTTGTTGTAGATCTGTAGTATACGAAATTGAATTCTGATTATATACAAATCTTGAAATCAATGTATCATTTGGTGCGATCGGCCCCGAAGCACTTCCATCCAAAAACATGATATAAGAATAATACCCATCGCTTTTGCGCACGCTTCTGGAAAGATTTGTTTGAGAGGTCCAGTTATCAGACAGCTTATAATTTATTTGTCCGAACAAATTAAACGTTGGCGTTTTATAAGTAATATCATTGCTGGTGTAAGATCTGTTAAAGTCCATGTTTAGCTCCTCAACAGTTTTAGCAATGAGCGGCCTTGCCCTGTTCAAAAATATCATTGTTGCGTTGGTCGCTTCTACATTATATATTTCTGCATTAATCAGGAAAGAAAGCCTGTCATTTACCCGATAAGAAAAAGATGGAGCGATGAAGAAAGATTTTTTAAAGCCTGCGTCCTGAAAACTTCCTTCATTCAGCCCGCCAAAAGAAATAAGGCTGCTTCCAAATAAAGTACCCGAAGGGCCTTTAATGGTTTCAATGCGCTCAATATTAGCCGGATCTACGCCGCCATTGGTAAGGCCAGGCACTCCATTAATCATGGTTGGCTGCACGCTAAAACCACGCATAGCAAAATAACCAGCTCCGTCACCAGGACGGCCAGTAGAACTCCATAACCGGCTTACGCCCGGCGCATTTTTTAGCGCCTCATCAAGAGAAGTGATTACTTGCTCTTTCATGAGTTCTTTGCCAATTACATTATACACCTGTGGATTCTCTAAGTTTAACAGCGGCATTTTAGCAACATGAGCACTGGTTCTATTGGCATAACCGTTTTTAGATCCTTTCACTACAATTTCTGCAAGTTCATCATACGATACTTCCAATTGGATTTGAACCCTTGCGGTTTTACCATTTTCAACAGTAACCGTTTCCAGTTTAGTTTCGTAACCAACAAGGCTTATCTCTAACTCGTGTTCCCCTTCCGGAAGTCCGCTTATGACAAAGGTTCCGTCTTCGTCAGTAAAGGCGCTTTTTTAGTATTTTTACTGTTACATTTACTCCAAATGCCGGTTGTCCGTCGCTGGTAGTTACTGTTCCTTTTATTGATCCTGCAACTTCATCATTAAAACCTTTGGCGTATGCAGATTGGCTAAATAAGCATAGGGCGATGAAAATCAAAAAATTGAAAATTGGGGCTGAGAGGTTTGTCCTTATCATTGTCTACTCTTTTTTCGAAGTGCAAAATTGAAGAGAGTAGTTTGAAAAGGGTTTACGAATTGCGGAAAAAGATTTTAAAAAATGACAATTAGATTAAAATTTAATGTTAGGCGCATCTCCTGCATGACGAATGTGTATTCTATATCCATCCCGGAATTCGCTTGACAGTGTTTGATTAGGTATCGCTTTGCCACTTAGAATATTGATCACGTTCATTTTCTTTTCCAGCAACTCGTCGTTTCGCTGAACAATCACTTGTACAACGCCATAAGTTGACATTAAGGCGTGTTTGAGCTCTGTAAGCGTCATTCCAAATTTTTTGTTTACTGCCAATACTTCATCACCGGCCATTAAGCCTGCTTTATCAGCTGGCGAGCCTTTGGGAATGTCTCCAACAATAGCCCGGCCTTCAAAAAAATAGAGCTCAAGCCCGGAGTAGGCGTAGTCAAATGGTTCTCTGAAAGACTTATTGGGTGACAGATATATTTGACCGCTTTTATAATTCAATATGCAGTTAAAGCGCCTGAAAATGTCATTACCGATCAATCCGCCATTGGTAGGATAGGAAGTGATATTATGTTCATCATCAAAAATATTGATTGGCACATTTCTGAATTTATACGGCCCTATTTTCAACTCCTTCATAACACTCAGCTGAAAAGCCACCTTGCCGCCAAGCCCTTCACCCTGTTTTAAATATCTCTTTCTTTTCTTTTTCTGAAAAGATTTATCGTCCATATAATCTTGTGAAAATAAAACGGTGAGGCCAGCTCCAATATCGAATAAATAACTGAAATCATGCTTTGTCGCGTCTCCCACTTCAGCTGATAAAAAGGGAATGGTTCGCATGCGGGGTTTCATAATATACCCACCTTTTGGATATTTTATGGTGCCGTTACTACAAAAGGTAAGTTGATTATTTTCGTAATCAATTTTTACGATGTATCGGCTTAGTACGGCATATCCAACGATACCATCAATTTTCTCGCCGTATAAGGCGGATAATATTTCGTAATCAATAATATGGAAATTAAGGCTGTCGATGATCAAATCATTAAGGGTCAATTTTCTGTTTTTCAGGAACCCGACCTTTGCTGTTCCGCCAATTCCCCGGATCATTCTTTCGGGAGAAGATGGTTGTAAACCAAGCTTGGATACAGTTGTAGAGTCAAGCGAGATCCCACCACTTCCCGTATCCAGGACGAATGTTAAAGAGTCTTCAAAATTGTCTAATAGCGCCTTGAACACAATGACGCCGCCAGTGAACTGCATAAAACGTATTTTGGTTAGCTCGCGGCTCGGCGGATCAATAAACTCCTCCTGAGACATTGCGATATGCGCAAAAAACACAACCAGTATCAATAGGGCTATTTTTTTCATCGGCAAAAAAATCGTTGTCTAAAGTTAACTTATAAAGTAAGGAAAGTATTTTTTTATATGAGCGGTAAAACCCTTTGTGTAGTAGCAATCGAATCGAATTATTTACTTATCAAACTACATGTGTATGTGGCAACATCTATATCGAACGGACAACAATGTATACAACTACTCGCTTTTTACTTATCAAAAACGCGTGCTTTTCGTACCTTTGCATCTAATTTCATCCTCGCTGTTCGAGGCGTCGTCGCCTCGAACCACTATGCTATCGCCTCCTGGCGATTCATAAAAGATAGATTGGATGCATAAAATTTGCACCACTTCATTTCGTACCTTTGCATCTAATTTCATTCCAACTATGGATTTAAGTGATCTTTATAAAAAAGCAGCCGCTTTTGAATTTTTAAGTGTAGAAGAAGGTGTTTTTCTGTATCATAATGCACCGCTTAGCGAGTTAATGTTTGTTGCAGATGAATTAAGAAAACAACAAGTGCCGCATGGTAAAGTTACCTGGCAAATCGACCGCAATGTGAATACAACCAATGTTTGCATTGCTAATTGTAAGTTCTGCAACTTCTTTCGCATTCCAGGCCATGCCGAAGCATATATAACGGACATGGACACTTACCGAAAAAAATCGAAGAAACTATTAAGTATGGTGGAGACCAGCTTTTATTACAAGGCGGTCATCATCCGGAATTAGGATTACGGTTTTACGTTGATACGTTCAGTGCGATAAAGGCTGAGTTTCCGGATATTCGTTTACACGCATTAGGGCCACCCGAAGTGGCGCATATCACTAAATTAGAAAAGAGCACGCATCATGAAGTTTTGAAAGCTTTGAAAGAAGCCGGAATGGACTCTTTGCCCGGCGCTGGTGCAGAAATTTTGATAGACCGTGTGCGGAGGCTTATTAGTAAAGGGAAATGTGGTGCACAGGAATGGCTGGACATTATGCATGAAGCGCATAAATTAGACATTACCACTTCGGCCACTATGATGTTTGGACATGTAGAAACTATTGAAGAACGTTTTGAACATCTTGTAAAAATTCGTGAGGTTCAAAGCCGTAAACCGGAAGGCACTAATGGGTTCCTTGCTTTTATAGCCTGGACTTTTCAGGACGTGGACACATTGCTTACGCGCATACGTGGCGTGCATAATCTTACAACATCAGAAGAATATCTACGCATGGTGGCGTTGAGCCGCATTATGTTGCCCAATGTAAAAAACATACAAGCCAGCTGGCTTACGGTTGGCAAACCAACCGCCCAGCTTTGTTTACACGCCGGAGCGAATGATTTTGGAAGTATTATGATTGAAGAAAATGTGGTAAGTGCGGCGGGTGCGCCACATCGGTTTACGTATAAGTCTATTCAGGATGCTATTAAGGAAGCAGGATTTGAACCGCAATTACGCAATCAGCTTTATCAATGGCGTGAAATTCCTGAAACGATAGAAGAGCAGGTGGTGAATTATTGATGTAGGGTTTCAAGTTGCTGATTTCAAGTTTCAGGTTTATTGAATATGGGTTTCTCGAACTCACTCGGTTCAGGTGTTGTGATGAAGATAAAAGTTGAGTTAGGCAAGCCCCGAAGGAGCTGAATATAAATGGCCGGATGCGAAGCTTCCGGAGCGAAGAATAAGTAGCTGATTTATATTCAACTGTACAAGCGAGCGTGGCAAGGATGTTGATAGTAGTAGTGTCGATGATTCAATAATAAAATTACGATTGAGTCGCCATTTAATTTAAATGAGTGGAGCTATGCAAACAACTAAGAAAAAAGTAGTCGTTATTGGCGGTGGATTTGCCGGAGTTAATTTTGTGAAACAACTGGCAAAGCACGATACGTTTGAAATTACATTGGTCGATCTTAATAATTACAACTTTTTCCCACCCCTTTTATACCAGGTTGCTACCGGGTTTTTAGAGCCTTCGAGCATTAGTTATCCTTTCAGAAAATTTTTAAGACACAGGGAAAATGTGCGGTTTCGCATGGCCGAGCTTAAGCAGGTTTTGCCTGCCGAAAACAAAGTGATCCTGTCTAACGGCGAACTTACATACGATTTACTTGTAATGGCTCGGCGCCGCTACCAACTATTTTGGAATGGAAAATGTGAAGCAACATGCCATTCCGATGAAAACGTTGAGCGATGCGCTGGCAATGCGCAATCTTTTATTAAACCGGCTGGAGGAGGCGACAAGAGTTTCTGATATTGAAGAAAAAAAGAAACTTTTAACTATTGTTGTTGCCGGCGCAGGGCCCACGGGCGTAGAGGTTTCGGGAATGTTTGCAGAAATGCGGCAAAGCATTATCAGGAAAGATTATCCTGAATTGGGCAAAGGGTTTAGTGATATTATATTAGTGGATGGTGGTGATGCTGTGTTAGGGCCTATGTCGGTTGATTCTCAAAATTATTCTAAAGAATCGCTGGAAAAGCTGGGTGTAAAAATAATGTTGCAAACAAAAGTGAAAGATTTTGATGGAGAAACTGTAACATTAACCGATCATAGCACGATAGAAATTAAAACTAAAAATCTGATCTGGGCTGCAGGTGTATCAGCTATTCCTTTTGAAGGAATCCCTGCCGAAAGTTTTGGACCAGGCAAGCGCATGATCGTTGACGCTTTTAATAAAGTTCACGGCACTGAAAATATATATGCGATTGGCGACACTTGTTTACAAACAACAGATGAACATTTTCCAAAAGGACATCCGCAGGTAGCTCAGGTTGCGATACAACAAGGAAAGTTGCTGGCTAAAAACCTGGCTACAGATGAGCCGCTGAGAAAGCCGTTTATTTATAACGACAAAGGCTCAATGGCTATAATTGGCCGTAATAAAGCCGTTGCGGATATACCAAAACCTAAGTTTCACTTTAACGGTTTTATGGCGTGGGCTGTATGGCTGTTCATTCATGTTATGTCTTTACTTACTGTAAAAAACCGGCTTCGCACCTTTGGTAATTGGGTGATTGCCTATTTTAGTAAAGACCAGTCTTTCAGAATGATTATAAGGCCACAGGACAAAGACAAGAATATCACAGCATAAAAAAACTCCGATTTAAATAAATCTTTCAGGCAGTTTTTTATTAAATTAGAACATGCTTGAGAAAAACCTGCTGTTAGTCATTTCCCTTTTGTTTATTATCACCTTGCTTACGATGCTGGGTAATAAACTTAAGATAGCTTATCCCATTTTTTTGGTGATCGGCGGTTTACTGATCAGTTTTGTGCCAGGTGTTCCTGATTTACGAATTAGCCCGGATATTGTTTTTTATATTTTTCTACCGCCGGTTCTTTTCGCGGCTTCGTGGCAAATTCCTTGGGCTGATTTTTGGAGACTCAGGCAACCCATTGCACGTTTTGGTTTTGGTCTTGTATTTTTTACATCTACCATTATTGCGTTTCTATCGCAAGCATTAATTCCCGGATTTACACTTGCTTTAGGATTTGTTTTGGGGGAATTATTTCGCCGCCTGACGCTGTTGCGGCAACATCCGTTTTGCGAAAACTAAATGTGCCGCGCAATGTTGTTACGCTTTTAGAAGGAGAAAGTTTGGTAAACGATGCTTCGAGTCTTATCGTGTTTCGCTTTGCTTTACTGGCGGTAATGACGGGGCAGTTCAGCATACTGGATGCGACACAGAGCTTCTTTATTATGGCGATTGGCGGCATTGGGATCGGCCTTGCCATTGGCGGCATTTTATATGTAATACATCGCTTTTTTCCTACAACAACGGCTATTGATACGGCGCTCACACTTATATCGCCTTTTGTGATGTATTTAATTGCAGAACATCTGAATTTTTCTGGCGTATTGGCTGTGGTTTCCGGCGGACTTTTTATTAGTTATCATTCCCATAAAATACTTTCTTACAGCTCGCGTCTCAATATAAATGGTGTTTGGGACACGCTGACGTTTTTATTGAATGGTTTTATTTTTATACTGATTGGTTTGCAATTGCCTTATCTGTCCAGATATTTTACCCAAAACACAATAAAGGATGCGTTGTTTTATGGTGTCGTTATTGGTTGGCTGTTATCATTATTCGTATCGTTTGGGTATATAGCATTAACTATTTCCGAATTTTCATCAATAAGAAAAAACCGCTCAAAGGGGAAATACTTACTAATAAGGAAGCTTTTCTGATATCATGGTGCGGCATGAGAGGCGTTGTTTCGTTAGCCGCAGCGCTGTCAATACCTTTTTTATACAGGATGATAAAATATTCCCTTTCAGATATTTCATATTGTTCATCACCTTTGTTGTGATACTGATAACTCTTGTCATTCCTGGTCTTACGGTTGGGCCACTTCTTAGATGGCTAAAAATCGAAGATCGGACGGTTGCTTTAAAAAGGCAAAACGAACAGATGATAAAGCTGAGCCTTGCGCAGGCATCGCTTAATTATATTGACACACATTTTGTTGAAGATCTGAACAATGATGAACATTTTAGAGCTGTAAGAAACCGGTACGAAAGAGCTATTCAAATTAGTAAGCAAAAGCTGGATACGATTAAATCCGACTCTATAAAACCCCTACCTAAAACCACACCAATACTTAAAAAGATGTTGTTGGAGCTGATTGATATGAAAAGAACAGAACTTTCCAAATACCTGCAAAACGGCAGCTTTGATGAAGAGTTGATACGGGAAAAAGAAAGGGAGTTGGATTTGGAAGAAGCCAGGTTAAGAAGCAGGGAAGGTTAATTGTATCCATTACAAAGATTGATTATTTAAGAATATCGACGAAGTAACTTAACCATATAGCGATGTAGCCTTTAACTTTGATAAGTATACATAAATTCTGTCAAAGGAGGATTATAGTAGCCAACTCTTCAAACGACTATGTGTGGTTATGTCTCCTTTTCTATTAAGATATTCTATGTCACTATGTGGTTTTTTATTTAGATATGGGGGATATTTTGACAACTTTCCTTCCGATTTTTGCCAGATACTCAGACATCAAACACATGGAAAATTATTTCGTTGATCAGGTTTATGATAATATTGATTACACCAACAATCCATTCCAAATTGCAGAATATGAAAAATGTGTTTTCAACAACTGTAATTTTTCTGGCATCTCTTTAAAAAGGCTTCTTTTATTGACTGCAATTTTAATCATTGCAATGTTAGCAATACTTTTTTGGACGAAACCGTTATCCGGGATGTACAATTTAGTCATTGTAAAATGCTTGGGCTCCGTTTTGATAAGTGTAGCGAGTTTTTGTTCTCAGCATCTTTTACCCATTGCACATTAAATTTTTCTTCTTTTTATAAATTGAAAATAAAGAAGACCAAATTTCAGGAATGCATCATCCAGGAAGTTGATTTTTCAGAAACAGATTTAAGCGAAGCTGTATTTGACCGCTGTGATTTAAAAGATGCAAATTTTGACAATACAATTCTGGAAAAAGCTGATTTTACAACATCGTATCATTACAGAATTGATCCTGATAATAATAAGATAAGGAAGGCAAAATTTTCCAGAGATGGACTGGCGGGACTTTTAACTAAATACGATATACAGATCAAATAAAAGCCGTATGCTTATGCGAAGAATATGTAGGATGCCATATATTCTACAATTGAACTTAGCGTAGCAACGAAGATGCTATCTATTTATGGATAGCTCAAAAATTCCCTTCTGCGTAAACTATTTTTTCCGCTTTTAGTAAACAAGGTGGCAATGCCTTCTTCTATTTTTGCACATTAAATTTTAAAAATGAAAAAAATAGTTTTTGCATTGTTGATGTTGTTGGCCTGCAACCTTAGTTGGGCCCACGCTGTATGGATTGAAACACAACCAACCGGCATTAAAAACAAAGCACAGGAAATAAAAGTATTCTTTGGCGAGTATGCTGATAAAGACATAACCGCTGCAGATAAATGGTTTTCGGATCTGAAAGATTTTAAGATCATTGCTATTGCACCGGATGGTTCCGTAGAAACACTATCTACATCTATATCAACAGATCATTATAAAGCCAGCTTTACACCCAAGCAGGATGGTGTTTACACTATCAGTCTGCAACACCCGGTAAAGGATTTGTATCATGGAACGCAGTTACATTATTTCAGCAGCGCGACAGTAAAAGTAGGATCAGCGGATAATGGAAATGACGCGATCGTTAACAAAAACCTTTTAAGCCTGTTGGCTAAAGATGCGGCAACAGCGCAAAAAGATAAAGAAATAAAAGTGATAGCCATGTTAGAAGGCAAACCTGCAAAGAGCAAGGAAATACAAGTATTTGCACCCAATGGCTGGAGCAAAACTTTATGGGCTAATGAAGCTGGAGAAATAACTTTCACTCCTTTGTGGTCCGGGCTTTACCAGGTAGAGTTTTCGCATACTGACAGTACTGCCAAAGAAGAGAACGGCAAAAAAATTGAAAAAACATTTAACGGAGCGACCTATATGCTATTTGTAAAATAGTGTCGGAAGCCGTTGCTAACTATACACCATATAACGGCAACCAATTAACTTCATTTATAAAATCCCGGCATCGTCGGGATTTATTTTTTACCAACAATAATAGACATCGCACACTTGCTATTCCTTACTCGGTATATAAAATATTTGCTATTTTAAAGTATTGCTTGCTCTTATTCGTTTTCCCTGAACAATGTCTTTCATTATGAAATGAGCATAAGAAAATATACAGATGAAAAAACCTTTAAAAACAAAACTCAGGAAAGCCATGTGGGTAATGCTTTGGATCATAGTTGTTCTTGTAGCCGCGGTTGCGATATTTGTTAATCAACCAAATTTTGGGAAAGCTCCGTCAGGTGCAAGATTGGAGCGCATCAAAAAATCTCCTAATTACAGAGACGGCTCGTTTCAAAATATCAGCATCACGCCAAACTTTTCTCCTGATAGAAACATTTTTGGATTGATGTACGACTTTCTATTCAAAAAAGTAAAAGACTTGCGCCCTGCAAAAGATATTCCTTCTGTCAAAACAGATTTAAAAAACCTTGGTTCCGATGATGCTCTTGTTTGGATGGGGCATTCCGCTTTATATATGCAACTTTCAGGTAAGAAATTTTTAGTTGATCCTGTTTTAGTTTCAGCCTCTCCTTTATCAGCTTTTAATAAAGCCTTTAACGGTGCTTCTAAATACCAGCCGGAAGACCTTCCAGATGCAGATGTTCTGATTCTCACACACGACCATTGGGATCATTTAGATTACAACACTATGCTCTATCTAAAAGATCGTGTAGGTAAAATTATTTGTCCGTTAGGCGTTGGCGCACATTTAGAATATTGGGGATTTGATCCCAATAAAATCACAGAGCTTGATTGGCATGAGCAAACAGACCTTGGCAGCGGATTTATGTTAACTGCTTTGCCTGCAAGGCACTTTTCTGGTCGCGGATTTGTACGTAACAAATCACTTTGGGCTTCTTTTATGCTGCAGTCTTCATTTGGTAATATTTATATTGGCGGAGATTCAGGATATGACACACATTTCACTGCAATAAAGAAGCGTTTCGGCAACATCGACCTGGCCATTATAGAAAACGGTCAATACAATAACGACTGGAAATATATCCACTTAATCCCGGAAGATCTTATCAAGGCTGTTAAAGATCTTGAACCCAAGCGCCTGTTTACGGTTCATAATTCAAAATATGCTTTGGCTATGCATGCCTGGTACGAACCTCTTGAAAATATATCTACAGCTGCAGCTAAAGACAGCATTGATCTTTTAACGCCCATGATTGGTGAAGTGGTTCATTTAAAAGACAGCACGCAAATTTTTACTAAATGGTGGAAGGATTATATGTGATTTTCTAATAGATATATGGACCAGAATAGGTGCGTTGACGGTGTTAGGGTTTTGATGGAAAGTGTTTGTTCTTAGCAACTTATTGTAAGCGCTATTTATTATTTAATCAACTTTTTAAGTATCGATAATCTTCCTTTAAAAGAAGGATATGCCATCTGAAGATCAGGCCAGGTTGCTGCTTTTAGTACTGCCTTTTGATGACTAAAAGTTTCCATCGAAAATTTACCATGATACCGGCCCGCACCGCTATTGCCGCGGCCTCCGAAAGGAAGATTTTATTGAGATAATGCATAGCTACCGCATTAATACAGGCGCCGCCACTTGGTACTTTTTCAAGCCATTCATCGGCTTCCTTTTTATCGTCGGTAAATATGTAAAAAGCCAACGGGTTCCGGTTTTTGCTGATGATTTCTAAAGCATAAGCGTTGTTGGAATAAGTCAATATTGGAAGTAGCGGCCCAAAGATTTCTTCCTGCATAATAGGTTCGTCAAGTTCAGGTTCATCAATAAGCGTTGGCGAAATGTATAATATATCTTCGTTGTGCGTTCCGCCTGCAATCACCTTACTTGTTTTTAAATACCCTATTAATCGCTCGAATTGTTTTTTATTGATGATGCGGCCATAGTCATAACTTTCAACAGGGTGTTCTCCATAGAAGTTTTTAATAGTTTGTTGTAAGATATTGACAAATTCGTCTTTTACAGATTGATGGACCAAAAGATAATCTGGTGTAATGCACATCTGGCCAGCGTTTGAGAACTTAGCCATCGCAATTCTTTTCGCTGCCAATTTTAAATTAGCATGATCTGAAACAATACATGGACTTTTTCCACCGAGTTCCAATGTTACCGGAGTCAATTGTTCTGCCGCCATTTTGTAAACGATTTTACCAACTGCCGTACTTCCGGTATAGAATATATGATCAAATCGAAATTGTTGTGTCATTTCCGGAACAACTGTTGCACCATCTCCTGCGGCATAAGCAATGTATTGTTGTTCGAAAGTTTCTGTAATAATTTTTTGAATCACCAACTCTGTGGCCGTGGCAACTTCGCTTGGTTTAAGAACTACACAGTTGCCCGCGGCAATTGCACCAACCAGCGGAACAAATAAAAGCTGAAAAGGATAATTCCATGGAGCAATAATTAAAACCACGCCCAGTGGCTCATTCATTATATAACTTTTTCCAGGCAGGTTTAAAAGATTGGTACTAACTTTTTGTGGGGTTGCCAGCTCCTCAATATTTTTTAAAAAGAAGTTGATTTCAGACAGTACCAACCGGTTTCGGTTATCCATATTTCTTCTTTGCTTTTTCTCAAATCCTGATAAAGCGCATCATTCAACGGTTCTCCATATTTCAGAATTATTTCTTTCAGCTTTTTTAATTGTCCTTTTCGGAAGTCGATGCTTTTTGTAGCGCCGCTTAAAAAGTATTGGCGCATGGTATCAAGAGAAGGAATATGATTCATAATAAGTTGTTATGTTGACAGTTGTTAGATGACAGCATTTAAACCCTCGAAAACTTCCGCGAAGAAATTTGAATCAGATAGATCAATACGTTTCTGTCAACTTCTTTCGCCTATTTTTGTTTGAAGATAAAAACATTTAATGACTGACGAATACTTTATGCAACTGGCATTGAAGGAAGCGATGCGGGCATTTGAAGAAGACGAGATACCAATTGGAGCCGTTGTTGTTCAAAATAATAAAGTGCTGGCAAGAGGTTATAACATGACAGAAAAGCTGAATGATACTACAGCCCATGCCGAAATCATTGCACTTACTTCTGCATTTAATAACATTGGAGCGAAGTATTTGCCAGACGCCACATTGTATGTAACCGTTGAGCCTTGTGTAATGTGCTCTGGCGCTTTATACTGGAGCAAAATAAGCCGCGTGGTTTGGGGTGCATCCGATCCTAAAAATGGATTTAGCCGATTACAATCTTCGATATCACCTTTTCATCCTAAAACAGCAATTACCACGGGCGTGTTGGAAACAGAATGTGCCGCATTAATGAAGGAGTTTTTTATATTGAAACGGAAGTAAAAGTCTTGAAATCTACTTTTTGGAATAGTATTTGAACCTTCAACCAATGAATTCAACTATCTCGTTTTAAATTTGTTATATTGCCAAGCAATCATTCATTTATTTAATCACTATAAAAAACTTTAAGATCATGGCATTTAGTTTACCTGCCCTTCCTTATGCTAAAGAAGCTCTGGAACCACATATCGACGCACAGACAATGGAAATACATCACGATAAGCACCACCAGGCTTATGTTGATAATCTAAATAAAGCAATTGATGGAACAGAACATGCTGAAAAATCTCTGGAAGATTTAGTTAAAAGTGCTGGAGCCATTTCTCCGGCAGTTCGTAACAATGGCGGTGGTCATTGGAACCATACTTTTTCTGGGAAATCCTGACCCCTGGCGGAGCTACAGAACCTTCCGGAGCTTTGGCTGATGCGATCAATGAAGCATTTGGCTCTTTAGACGCATTGAAAGAAAAAGTAAATGCAGCAGGCGCAACACGTTTCGGTAGCGGATGGGCCTGGTTAATTGTGAAAGACGGAAAGCTGGAAGTAACTTCAACACCCAATCAGGACAACCCTGTAATGGATGTGGCAGAAGTAAAAGGTTCACCAATTTTAGGAATAGATGTTTGGGAACATGCTTATTACTTAAAATATCAGAACAAGCGCCCGGCATATCTTGCTGCAATCTGGAGCGTAATAAATTGGGATAAAGTGGCCGAAAAGTTTGAAGCTGCTAAATAAAAAAGTTACGAACAGAATATTAAAAAAACCTCACAGGCTTTAAAACCTGTGAGGTTTTTTTAATGGTTATTCTCAATTACAAAATCGAAACTTTTTTACCCTTTTGCCTTAGGCAAACTTTGCGACCTTTGTTTACGAAGAATAAGAATACCTTCTTAGCAATCTTTGCGTGAAAATCTCTTTACAAAATCTCAAACCTCACCATAACCGTTGCCTCTACTTTCAGATTTTCGAAATTCAGGTCAGCAGCATCGGTCGCTCCTTCCGCCTTAGCTTTATACATTACGGTATTAGCATATACAGGTCTTTCAAATACATTTTGCTCCTGAATAAACAACGCTTTTCCCGCTTTCTGGCCAATGCTTTCAGTTAATAAAGCCGCTTTTTCTTTCGCCGCTTTAATGGCTTTTATTTTTACTTCCTGACGATACTCTTCTATTTTACTGCTTTCAAGTTTTTCAATGCTCGCATTGGAAATGCCAATTTCTTCCAAAGCTAAAAACACGCGTCCAGCAGTTTTACCATCATGCACAATAATTTGGTACTGTTTGCTCAGCAGCACATCTTTCGACAAAAATCCGTTTTTAAGATTGCTTGCTAAGTCTTTTATCATTACATCTTTTTTAGTATCAATGCCTAAAGATTGCAATTTCTGTAGCATTTGTTTTTCCTGCTCCGAAATGGCATTTTTATTTTTGCTATCTTTTTCATTTAGCAAAACCTGAATATAAATTTTGTCTGGAGTAAATTCCATTTCAGACTTTCCGGTAACCTCAATATAATTCTTGTCGATAAAATTTTTTTCGCCCATCTGCGCAAAAGCGCTAACTGAAAATAAAATGGCGAATGCTGTTAAAAGATTTTTCATTGAAATAGGATTTTAAAATGTTCAAATAATTTTCTACAGGATGAGGTAAAAGAACTGATTACATAGCAGTTTGCAAAACTTTAGGCTTTTAGGGCTTTCTTCTTAATTATTTACAAAACTTCAAAGTATATGCAACCATTTTTGTTTAGTCAACAGTAAATACATATCAGCTGTCTTGCCACGCTCGGTATTGTCCCGATTATGCATCATCAAAATCGTGGCAGTTTATCCTGAGCTTGTCGAAGGATCGCACACTGCATTTGTGGTGCAGTTGGCATCCTATATATACTATACAAATATCTCCGCTTTATATTTTCAAACATCTAACCTACATTTGCGAGGCAACAATCAATAATTACCCTCTTTTTTAAAAGAGCAAACATACACATGCAAAAAGAATTAGATACCAGAAAGCCAAATGCTACTATCCTTTTTATTTTTGGCGGTAGTGGCGATTTAAACCAACGCAAACTTACTCCTGCCTTATTTAATTTATCGATAGATGGCCTGATGCCCGAAAAATTTGCCATTATTGGTACCGGCCGTACAGATTATAGTGCCGACAAATTCAGGGCTCATCTCTTTGATGGTATCAAGGAGTTTTCGCGCCGCAAAAAAATCCTCCCGGCAGTTGGGAAGATTTTTCGCAGTATATTTCTTACTTAAGAATGGATGTTGATAAACCACAATCTTACGATCCTATTAAAAATATCATCACCGAGCGCGAAGCCGAATGGGGTGTAAAAGCCGAAATTATTTTTTATCTGGCCGTAGCACCACAATTGGTGCCTGAAATAACAACCAATCTGCACGATCTCAAATTGCATAAACCCAAAGAAAAATTACGCATCATTGTTGAAAAACCTTTTGGGCATGATCTAAAAAGCTCGCAGGAGTTGAATAAATTACTGACCAATATGTTTGACGAATGCCAGATATATCGGATCGATCATTATCTGGGTAAAGACACTGTTCAAAATATATTAGCATTGCGTTTTGCCAACGCTTTGTTTGAGCCACTTTGGAACAGCAACTATATCGATCATGTACAAATTACAGCATCAGAAACTGTAGGCGTAGAAGACCGAGGTGGGTACTACGAGCGGTCGGGCGCATTGCGCGATATGTGCAGAACCACATTTTACAATTGTTGTGTATGGTAGCTATGGAAGCTCCCGTTTCTTTTGATGCAGATGAAATCCGCAATAAAAAATCGGATGTGTTGAATGCCCTTCGAAAAATAAAAAAGAAGACGTACAGAAATACGCCGTGCGCGGCCAGTATTCACAAGGCTGGATGCAAGGAAAAGAGGAGAAAGCCTATCGTGAAGAAAAAGGAGTAGATACGAATTCATCCGTAGAAACGTTCGCCGCCGTTAAATTTTATGTTGATAACTGGCGCTGGCAGGGCGTTCCATTTTATGTGCGCACCGGAAAATTTTTAAAAGAAAAAACTACGCTGATCACTATTCAGTTTAAAGAAGGTCCCAAATATGCATTTCCGCCAGAAGCTTCAGAAACATGGCGATCCAACAGGCTCACCATAAGCATCCAGCCTGAAATGGACATCAGGCTTAGGTTTCAGGCTAAACGTCCGGGGCAAACCATGTCATTGAATCCAGTAAACATGGTGTTTAGCTATCATGATACTTTTCATGAACCACAACCAGAAGCTTACGAGACCTTATTGCTGGATGCGATGATGGGCAACCCCACGCAATATATGCGCAGCGATCAGGTTGAAATTGCCTGGAAAGTGATTGAACCGATTTTAGATGCATGGGAAAAACGCCCGCCCGATAATTTCCCTAATTATGCGCCCGGTAGCTGGGGACCCGAAGATGCGGAAGCATTAATTGCAAAAGACGGCAGAACCTGGATTACACTGCCGCCGAATGGGAAGGGGCATTAAAGGATAATCCGTAGATCCTTATCAGGAATTAATTTTTCATACTTACAACCGCGCGAAATACTTTTACTCTTTAATTACTAAAATATTTAGTAATTTTATTGTGTGAAGAAGATTCTCAACTATAATTCTGTAATCGGCAAAGAGCAATCGCTAATTATGTATGTAGACATGAACAGCTATTTTGCCAGCTGCGAACAGCAATTGCAGCCGCATTTACGTAATAAGGCTATTGGTGTTTGTCCTTATGACGGTCCAAATGCTGTGGTAATAGCGGCTTCAAAAGAAGCTAAAAAGTTTGGAATAAAAACAGGAATGAGTGCCAGTGAGTGCAAAATACTTTGCCCCGATTTTCAAATGGTTCCCACGCGCCCTTATCATTATCGCCGCATTCATGTGCAAATAATGACCATCCTTAGAAACTATTGTGGTGAAGATGTTTTCCCAAAAAGTATCGACGAAGCTGTCATTAATCTTACTAATCATAAATATATATATAAAGATGTACTACATCTTGCTAAACAAATTAAGCAGGATATTTATCATGCAGTAGGCGAATACGTAACTTGTTCAATTGGTATTGCAGCCAACGCGTTTTTTGCAAAGCTGGCTACAGAATTACAAAAGCCGGATGGATTAATTTTTATTACGGCTGATAATGTAGATAACTATTTAAGCCAAATGAACCTCACCGATATTCCTGGTATTGCACGTGCCGCAGAAAAAGGCTGAACCGCTCCGGAATATATACGCCTGTTGACTTTAAGAATGCTTCAGAATCTTTGCTACGAAAAGTATTTGGCGGCGTGGTTGGCAATTACTGGTATTACCGGCTTCACTTTAAAGAAGTTGATCTTTACACCTCTGGTTATAAAAGAATGAGCGCCATGCGGAGCCTTTCTGCAAAAACGCGCTCCAGCTACGACACGCTCCACTCTATGCTTATTTCTTTATGTACCAGATTAGAACAACGATTAGTAAAACAAGATGCCTTTTGCAGAGAAATTAGTTTTTATGCATCCTATTACGACGCTCCTGAATGGAAAACAAGCATCAAACTACTGCATCCGGTGCAAGATGGAATAGAAATGTTGAACCACATAAAACATCGGTTTAACGAACATGAGAAATATCACACACTAAAAATTTTGAGAAAAGATATTTCTTCGATGGGCGTTGTTATTGGCGATTTTATATTAGCAAAAGATGTGCAGTATAGCCTTTTTGATAATAAAATACAGATGGACAAGCTACGCAAAGTAATGTATCATATAAAAGATCAGTATGGGAAAAACACAATACGCAAAGCTTCGGAAACCATTGAAGCCGGACAAATGAAAGATGCTATTGGTTTTGGTTCGGTGAAAGATCTTTATCAAAACGAAAAAAATGCCGGTTATAATAAATTTTTGTTAGAAGAAGATAAAGAAATGGGCTCCTAAAATAAGAGCCCATTTTAAAAACGATCTTTTTAAGCTTAATCTCTTCTTCCCAAATAAATCATAATGTATTGAACTAAAGTAACCACCGCTGCCAATGCTGCAACTACATACGTAGTAGCCGCCCATTTTAAAGCGTCTTTTGCTTGCGGATATTCATTACTAGTAGTTACATTGGTATGTTGTAACCATGCTAACGCCCTTTTACTCGCATCAAACTCAACAGGTAAAGTTATAAGGCTGAAGATTACCGTTACAGCCATTAGTATAATCCCAATCAACAACAATGTTGTATTTCCAGATGCCGCCATTACTACACCGATTAACAATACCCAATTTACAATGGTAGAACTAAATTGAACTGCCGGTACTAATTTACTACGCATTTCGAGCGGACCATAAGCCGTTGCATGTTGCACAGCATGGCCGCATTCGTGCGCCGCAACTGCCGCAGCTGAAATGCTTCGTCCTTCATAAACATCAGGGCTAAGGTTTACCGTTTTTTTGGTAGGATCATAATGATCGCTTAAGAAACCAGGTGTGGAAATTACCTGAACATCATAAATGCCATTTTCTCTTAGCATTTTTTCTGCTACTTCCTTGCCACTCATGCCATTTGAAAGAGGTACCTGAGCATATTTTTTAAACTTACTCTTTAATATCATCGACACCAACATGCTAATGCCGACGAAAATGATGGAAACTAAAAAAATTGATGGGGTCATTTTATTAAAAAATTATATTTAGGCTAACCAATACAAATTAAGAACCACATGCAATTTACGTCAAAAAATACGACTTTTTGTCATGTAGAAAAATATTTGCCAATTTTTTAACTGATGAACCAGTAAAAGTAAAATGCTTAAAATCAATTATTTGTGTAAAAAAAATTTAAATATGCTGATCTGATTTATAATTTATTAACCCAGGCTCTGCATAATTTCATTTTTTAATATTAAACTGTATTTGTACCTTAGTTCCAGAATTTAATGGGTTAGTAAGTAAAAGGGCCAAGCGTAAGCGAGGCCTTTTTGCTTTTTTATACAACCCCTATCCCCTGAAGGGGAATATATGTAAAGGCAAAGCTTAATGTTTTAACTTTTGATGTACATCGCAATTCGTACGAGTTGAAATATGTTCTACTGATAAAGTGATTGCGACCCTTCGACAGGCTCAGGATAAACTGCCACGATTCTGATGATTTCTATAGGGACGGTAAACCGAGCGTGGCAACGAAGATGCCATATATTCAAAAGCTGGTATCAAAAAAATTCGTTACTCACTATTCTCCATTCACTATTTTTATGGCATGAGTAAAGTGAAGAAATCTTTTTCTGTCAAAACTGTGGCTATGAAAGTGTAAAATGGTTGGGGCAATGTCCTTCTTGTGCGCAATGGAATAGTTTTGTGGAAGAGGTGATTGAGAAGCCCACCGGAAAACAAAACTGGAACGATTATGCGGAAGGTGGAAAGCGTGCATCGAAAGCAGTAACATTATCGGAGGTTAAAAGCAACGAAGAAAGAAGAATTATTACAACGGATGGAGAACTAAACCGAGTATTAGGCGGCGGAATCGTATCGGGCAGCATTATATTGGTTGCAGGAGAACCGGGAATAGGAAAAAGTACTTTGTTTTTACAAGATGGTTTACAACTTACCAATCATAAAGTGTTATATGTAAGCGGCGAAGAAAGCGAGCAACAAATTAAAATGCGCGCTGATCGTTTACAAGGCGAAGGTTCGTTGCAAAATGATAATTTTTTTCTGCTTACCGAAACATCAACGCAAACTATTTTTCAGGAGATAAAAAAATTGAAGCCGGATGTTGTCATTGTTGATTCTGTACAAACCTTACAATCGAACTTGATTGATGCATCGCAAGGTAGCATATCGCAAATAAAAGAATGTGCCGGCGAGTTTCAGCGTTATGCTAAAGAAACGAATACACCTGTCTTTTTGATTGGTCATATTACAAAAGAAGGGGGCATTGCAGGCCCAAAAATTCTGGAACACATGGTTGACGTGGTGTTGCAATTTGAAGGCGACCGGCATTATGCCTATCGCATTTTGCGTACGCTAAAAAACCGCTTTGGCAGCACCAGCGAGCTGGGCATTTACGAAATGACTGATAAAGGAATGCGTGGAGTGGCCAATCCCAGCGAAATTTTAATTACACAAAAAGAAGAACAGCTAAGCGGCATTGCAATTGCTGCTACATTAGAAGGAATAAGGCCGTTATTGATTGAGGTGCAGTCTTTAGTAACCCAATCGGTTTACGGCACGCCGCAAAGGACGGTTACCGGTTTTGATTTGAGAAGATTGCAATTGTTATTGGCCGTATTGGAAAAGCGCGGTGGTTTTCATTTTGGTGTTAAAGATGTTTTCTTAAATATCGCAGGCGGCATTAAGGTAGAAGACCCGTCCATCGACCTGGCCGTACTTTGCGCATTATTATCATCTTACGAAGATGTGCCGCTGCCTCAAAATATTTGTTTTGCCGGAGAAGTGGGTTTGAGCGGAGAAATTCGTGCAGTAAATAAAATAGATCAACGTATTGCGGAAGCAGAAAAATTAGGATTTGAAAAGATTCTTGTTTCTAAATACAATCAATCGTTGCGCCAAAGCCAACAGAAGTTTAGCATTGAAGTAGTTGCGATGGGAAGGGTTGAAGAAGTGTATCAACATTTATTTTAGCCCCCAACCCCTAAAGGGGAGTTTTTTCTATTGAACATTGATTGTTGAACATGGAGCATTGATTATTTCTTTACGTTGCTTATTTTTAATTTTGATTCATGGCAAATGAACCTTGTCATCAACCATTCACTATGAACCGTTAATCATGAACACCATCACACTTATTAAAGATTCTTTGTTGCATCTTTTTTATCCGCATATATGCGCTGGGTGCGGTACAGATATGCTTTCAAAAAGCAGCTCGTTATGCATACAATGTATTTACGATTTACCGGTTAGTGGTTTTGAAAAGCAAACTAATAATCCGATTGAAAAGCTATTAACAGGGCGGATAAAATTTGACCGCGCCACAGCGCAACTTTATTTTACCAAACAATCTTCGCTGCAACATATCATGCATCAGTTTAAATATAAAGGCAATAAAGATGTGGGACATCAATTAGGTTTGATAATGGGTAATCAGTTTTTGGAAAGCAAGAGGTTTAATCACGTTGATGCATTAATACCGTTGCCGTTACATGAGAGTAAGCAAAGGAAGCGTGGTTACAACCAGGCAGAAATTTTGTGTAACGGAATTGCAGAAATACTACAAATTCCTGTTATTACAGATGCAGTAATAAGAATTACTGCCACCGATACTCAAACAAACAAAACCCGAATAGAACGCTGGCAAAATATGGAAGGCAAATTTGTAATGAGCAATAAAACGTCAATTGAAAATAAACAGGTACTTTTAGTAGACGATGTTATAACTACAGGAGCAACGCTTGAACATGCGCCGTCGTTTTATCTGAAATAAACGGTGTTGGCGTTAATATTGCAACACTTTGTTATGCATCAAAAATTTAAAACAATAAACAGATGAAACGCCCATGATAAATTTTTCCCCCATGGGGAGATGTATATATGGCGTTCCATTCGACCATAAAAAAATCGCAGCGCAGCTGCAAACTAAAAAATATACGAATGAAAACTTTATTACTTACACTTTTATTATCACCCACCTTATTTGTTGCCAGTCCTATTTATAAATTTAAAGCAGATGGATTGAGCGGCGGCACCATCAACTTTGCTGATTTTAAAGGAAAGAAAATATTGATTGTAAACACCGCCAGTAAATGCGGTTACACGCCTCAATATGAAGAACTGGAAGCGCTTTATAAAAAGTATGGCGACAAAATAGTGGTGGTTGGTTTTCCTGCAAATAATTTTAAAGAGCAGGAATCTGGTACTAATGAAGAGATTGCATCTTTTTGTAAAAAGAATTATGGCGTTACGTTCCCGATGTCTAAGAAAATATCGGTGAAAGGAGATGACATTGCTCCCATTTATAAATATCTGGTTGCAGAAGCTAAGAAAAAAGGAATTGAAGACCCGGTAAAATGGAACTTTACCAAGTTTTTGATTGATGAAAAAGGCCAGCTCATTACTGTATTTCCATCAAAAGTAAAACCGATGAGTGATGATATATTGAAGTATCTGAATTAGTTCGTATTAAGACCTTCCAGGTTTTAAAAACCTGGAAGGTCTTGCTAAAGCTAAAGATGCCGCTGAATTCGAAACTGAGCGGCATTTCTTTTTTATTTCACCTGTCATCGAGATAGAAAAAATGAATTCTAAAAAATCAGGTGCGGCTCCCTCTCCTCCGGAGAGGGCTGGGGAGAGGCTTTATACCCCATATGAAGTTGAGGAAGTTTCCCCACCACGTCCCGTCCAGTTGGTATGAAAGTATTTGCCGCGCGGCTGGTCAAGCCTTTCGTAAGTATGTGCACCAAAATAATCGCGCTGTGCTTGTAACAAGTTGGCGGGTAATCTTTCTGTGCGATATCCATCATAATAATTAATCCCAGCGCTCAAGCAAGGAACCGGAATTCCATTCAACATAGCAGTTGCCGTAACTTTTCTAAGCCCATCCTGGCATGCCTGAATTTTTTCAGCAAAATAGGGATCAAGCAGCAAATTGGTCAAATCCGGATTATTATCAAATGCCTCTTTAATATTTCCTAAAAAGCGCGAACGAATGATACAACCGCCTCTCCACATCAACGCTATGTTTCCATAATTCAATTCCCATCCGTATTCTTTAGCAGCAGACCGCATCATTTGATAACCCTGCGCATAAGAAATAACTTTGGCTGCATACAATGCATCGCGAAGCTGATCAATAAATTGTTTTTTATCACCATCAAAAGAAGGCTTCGGCCCGGCGGTCAACACTTTAGATGCCGCTACACGCTCATCTTTCAACGCAGATAAACATCTTGCAAAAACAGATTCAGTAATTAATGTAAGCGGAATGCCCAACTCTAACGCAACCGTTCCAGTCCATTTGCCAGTTCCTTTTTGTCCGGCAGTATCCAAGATTTTATCAATAATTGGAGTGCCGTCTTCTTTATACGCTAAAATATCTCGAGTAATTTCTATAAGGTAACTATCCAATTCACCTTCGTTCCATTCTTTAAATATTTCATGCATTTCATCGGCGTTCATGCCCAGCACATCTTTCATTAACTGATATATTTCGCAAATCAATTGCATATCGCCATACTCAATACCGTTATGCACCATTTTCACGAAATGCCCAGCGCCGCCATCGCCCACCCAATCGCAACAAGGAGCGCCATCATCCACTTTCGCGGCAATGCCTTGAAAAATTGGTTTCACTTCTTCCCAAGCTTCTTTTGAACCACCAGGCATAATAGAAGGTCCTAACAAAGCACCTTCTTCGCCGCCCGAAACTCCGGTTCCAATATAACGCAGGCCTTTGCTTTCAACATAATTAACGCGCCTTTCCGTATCCGGGAAATGAGAATTACCCCCATCAATAATAATATCGCCTTTGTCTAAATGAGGAATTAATAATTCAATAAAATCATCTACTGGCTTGCCCGCTTTTACCATCAACATTACCTTGCGCGGCGATTTTAAAGAACCAATCAACTCTTCGATGGAATGAGCTCCGGTAATATTTTTTCCTTTAGCCCTTCCATTTACAAAGTTGTCCACCTTGTCAACCGTACGGTTATACGCGGTTACCTGAAAGCCTTTGCTTTCCATATTTAGGATAAGGTTTTCACCCATCACCGCAAGTCCGATTACACCTATATCTGATAAAGCTGCCATAATTTGAAATTAAAAGTGAATAATTTTTCGGTTTAAATTAAGAGGCCAAATTTAATCCCCTCAACCTATAAAACCAATTAAATCTGGAGGGTAATTATTCATTCTGATTCAATTTTGTATTTTTAAATATCAGAATGCTAATGATAGAAATGTATCCTCTAAAAAGTATTATTTGAAAAAACTGCTTCTACTCGCCGCTTTGTTATTGCATATCTTTTGTTCGTTTGGACAAAAAGTGATTAAGGGCCAGGTAATTGATAAGCAAACACAAGAAGGAATACGAAATGCAACTGTTTTTATAGATAATACACAATTAGGTACTACGACCAATCGTACCGGAAAATTCTCTCTTCCGGTTTCGCAAAATATTAATTCCGTAATTGTTATTTCATGTGTAGGATATAAAACTATCTCAATTGAAATGCCGCAGTCAGACTCTTCTTTGCTTATTCCTCTTGAAAAAATAATTGAAGAACTTGATGGAGTAACAATTGTTGGGAAAAGAAGTAAGCCTGTTTTGGGAAAAAAGTGGCAAAATATATTTTTAACCTATTTTTTAGGCAACAATCAGCCAGCCGCAGATTGCGACATTACCAACCTCAATAAGATTTCCTTTTTCCTTTCAGATGACGAAAATAGGTTAAGAGCCCATTCAAATGAGATCATCTTGATTGTTAACAAATGGCTTGGGTACAAAATTTATTATGAAATAATAGAATTTGAAATTAATCTCACTGAAAATACTGTGGTGAATTACGGTTATTCAAAGTTTGAGGATATTAGCAACGGAGATGAAAAATTCCTACATCGCCGGGAAAATAAATATTGTGGGTCTCTCTCTCATTTTCTTCGCTCCTTGTATGTTAATAACCACGCTCAGAATGGGTTTGAAATAAAAAGAGCAACTATTGAAATCAATAGCGAAAATGAGCGCGTTCGAACGTTAGCAAAACAAAACGGTTACCAGCTAAACTTTACCTTTGAAACACTTGGTAACAAGCGAACACCTCTTGATTCCTCAAAATATTATTATAAAGTTTACATTGCGAATAAAAAATATTCGGTAGTTACCCAACATGCTTTACTTGCGCCAGATAATCTATTTATAACCGACCTTGAGATTTTTAAGGAACTTTATTTTAAAGATTATCTTTTAGTGAACTATAAACACGGTAACTATGAGCAATCAATAAACAATAGCATGGCTTCGCTTGCCTTTGACAATAAATATCAAAGTGCTATGCTGAAATTAAAAGATGACAATAGTGTTTTACTTTATCCAAATGGACGCTTTGATCCGCCAAAATCGCTTATAATAGCTGGCGCATGGGCCAATTCGAATGCCATTGCTAATATGCTTCCGCTTGATTTTACTTGCGCCTGTAGGGGCGAATAGCTATTGGCCTGGGCCAATTACTTTTTCAAAATGGACCAGTTTGTTTTCGTCGGTTATTCCTTCAAATATTATTTTAAATTTCCGGGTTTGGTCATTATTATAAAAATGTATAGGAATGATGGGAACGCGTTTAGAAGTTGCAGCCTTAGGATTCCAATACAAAGTCACCCTTCTGCTATAATTTTCTACCTTAATATCGTAAGGTTTTTTGGATTATCAAAAGCCTGTACAGCACTAAATCCGTCAAAATATTCAATGTCATAATTTGCATCGGAAGCAATATAATCCGCTCCCTTTCTTGTATAAAATAACACGGCTGGCATTACCTCTTGACCCGACCTTTCATAATCGGGTATGATTTTGACCATTGCAATATCATTTGTCTGTATGCGATCTAACTTATATTCATCAGTAGGCACTTCATCCAAAAATAATATAGCGTTCATCAATTTTCCTGAAATATTACGAGCCCGCATTTTACGACTACCATCAGAAAGATATTCCACTCTGACGTTTCTATAACTTGGCGATAAATGATCGACAATAATCTTAGTGTTATTTACCTGATCTCTCACATCATATATTTCACCCCATCTTCGAAACTGACCCATCGTATAGCGTTCATCGAGCGCACGCTCTTGGTTTCTAAGGCTGGTCTGCACAATAACGTTTTCCAGGTATCCCTTTTGAGCCAATAGGCTGTCATAGGCATTTGTCAATCCGCTCACCTCGCCCTTCAAAGATCTTTTAACTTCGTTTGTTTTAATGGACTCAACTGGTTGTTTAGCCACATCAAGAATTACGTTGATAGAATAAGACTTGTTGACCGGGCTAAATATAAGTTTATTGCGTCCGTACAAATTAGGATTTTCAATTTTGAACCGACCAATGCTATCAGTTTTAAAGCTATATATCTGCGAGGTTGAATCTTCGGATAGTGTAACTAATTGCACTCCTTCATTTATGAGTGCCTTATTTCGCTTTCCTTTATGAAATATCTGGCCTTCAATATTTCCAATATTCATCCCATTCAGATCTGCTGAGAAGTAGAAAATTTTGTCCTCCCATTTTTTAGCAACCCATTTGGCAGCGATTATTTCCTGATCTATTATTTTATCTGTTGAATCCGTGGGGTTTTCAAAAAACGAAGGTGGAAAATTCAATTTTCTATTCAGATACGAGTTTATTAGCATATCCGAATAAATGTTTTGATTAAACGGAGTTTCATTTTCAAAACCGGCATCTGTAACGGAAACTGCATACGATCCCTTAAATGCCTCTTCAAAATTTAAGGCAAACAGGTTTTCAGCATAACTATTTGTATTAACGATAGACGTGGCAAAGCTAGTTTTTACCAGATAATCCTGCTTGTCTATAAAACAAAGTCTTTCTGCCACCAATTGGGTGTCCTTGTCAAATAAAGCTAACCTCAACACGCCGGAACAAAAACTATCAACAGATATTTCTCCTGCTATCTGCAAACTTCCTTTTGGTATTGATCGAATATCACCAGGATCGTTATTGCCCTGATGGGCAACCAAAAATGAAGGAGTGTTTTTTATATTTTCAGACCATGAAATGTCATATTTTACGAAATCAATATCCTTGTTCACCTTAAGTAATACCTCGTCAGTTTTTGCAGCAGGAAGCAAGTGTTTTTACCGTTGATCATGGCGTAATAACCATTGTCATCTTCAGGAGTTATAGAAACCTCCCCTATTCCATTATAACCCAAGGAAAAGCTGCAAACAGTTTTACCGGCTTTATCAAATATCTGTCCCGAATAATTATTCGTGTCCGAAAAATCATCCTCCATTTTAATCACAACTCTATTAACCTTTCCTGCAATCAAATGGCTTCCCTCCGGAAAAAACCCTATCCTATCGGGATCTTTACAATCTAAAGGAACTTCACCTGTTCCATATATTTTTATTTGCTTCGCGATGTTAGGACTATTAATTACACCAGATGAGCTGATAAGTAAATTGTATAGGCCCTTTGCCTGAAGTTGGGGCAGGGGAAGCATTATTACCGAACTATTATTGGCCACTTTAAAGTAATATGGCCCGGCAATTAAATTAGATGCACAATCTGTGAGATAGGCGGCTATAGCTACTGGTTCATTTTTATCTACGAAGAATACTTTTGCCCAAACAGTGTCGCCCGAAAGGTAAGATTCCCTGTCTGTAAGCAGGTAACCGTTTGTTTTATTATTAATCTGAGCAGATAATAAGTGAGCCGTCAACAAAAAACTGAATACAATTGAAACTTGCATCACTTTATTTAAAAACGATGTGCCCATCTCTAATCTTTAACCACAAAAGATAATAAACTTTATTCATTCCACCTTCTTCAACAACACAACATACGTCGGAAAGTGGTCGCTGTAACCGCCACGATACACATCGCCATTGTAAGAGCGCATTGGATAACCTTTATATCTTCCGTTATTTTCTATCATGTAATCGGCTTTAAAAATATGATGGCGATAATAGAAAAAACCAGTTTGTTTTTTATCTAAAAAAGAAGATGAAATAATGATTTGATCAAACAAGCTCCACGCATCTTGGTATGCCAGTGTTCCAAACCCGTTTTTATACATTTCAAACCAGGGGTTGTACAAGTCATCAGGACTTATTGATCTGCTATTTCCAGTTGCTTTCAACCCTTTTGTAATACTATTATTTATAGGGTCATCGTTCAAGTCACCCATTACAATCATCTTTGCAGACGGATCGATTATTAATAATGAATCCATAAATGTTCTTATCGTTGTAGCAGCCGCTATACGCGCAGGCTCTGAACGTTTTTCGCCTCCGGCACGGCTGGGCCAGTGGTTTACAAATACATTTATTCTTTCTCCATCGAGCAATCCTTTTACCCATAATATGTCTCGCGTATAAACAGTTTCTTTTGCACCTGCCGGGATCCTTACAAAAATCGGTCTGCTTCTCTCTACCTTAAAATATTTAGGATTATAAACAAGCGCCACATCCACGCCTCTAAAATCTTTTGAATTATAATGCACGTATTTATAATTACGATCAGCAATTAAAGGATGTCGTAACAAAGTATCCAGCACATACCTGTTTTCTATTTCGGCAATCCCCAACATCGCAGGTCCGTCGGGGCTTACGTTGATTCCTATTTCAGATATTACTTTTGCAAGCTTAGCCAGCTTGTCGTTAAAAACTGCACTGGTATACGCTTTTGACCCACTCGGTGTAAAGTTTACATCATCGTTACTTCCATGAAAAATGGTGTCGTATAAATTTTCCAGATTATAAAATCCTATTACTGCGCTTTTATAAAATGTTTGAGCTTTGGCAAATACGGCAATACAAAACAGCAGCAACATCGCCATTAGTGTTTTCATGTGCATAGGTTATGATAGTAAAAGTAAATTATTAGCTGGTATCAAAAATTTGTTTTCGATTGATAATTTTTTTATATTTATATCACTAACCTGTTGTATGAGAAAGACAGCTAACCTATTGTCCCTTTTACTGGGATTTTATGCGTATGCCAATGCACAGAAGCTAACGCCAATGCCAGACACCATTCCTGAACGGGACACTATTGTTGAAAAAATAAGGACTGAAGTAAGAAGCAATCTACCAACTATTGTGATAAACGACGATGAGCTTGAAGACGGTGGCTCTAACATAGTATCTTCTATTTTGACTGCCAGCCGCGATCCTTTTCTTTCCGCTGCTGCATTCAGTTTCAGTGCGCTTCGCTTCAGGCTTAGAGGCTACGAAACAGGAGGCAATGCCGTTTATATAAATGGTATTGATTTTAACGGATTAGACAATGGTTTTACACCTTTTGGTCTTTGGGGTGGGTTGAACAACTCCATGCGCTCGCAACAAAATAGCTACGGTTTACAAGCCAACGACTTTAGCTTTGGAACCATTGCGTTAAACACAAATGTAGATATACGCGCCGGAGCACAACGTGCGCAAACTCAATTCAGCTATGCTCTTTCTAATAGAAATTATCGACATCGCATTACATTAAACCATGGATCAGGATTTAATAAAAAAGGATGGGCATATAGCTTTGCGCTTACCGGACGATATGCTAAGGAAGGTTTTGTACCAGGTACTTATTATGAAGGAGCAAGTTATTATGCAGCGGTTGATAAAAAAATAAAAGACAAAAATATTTTATCGTTCATCACTTTTGGCGCGCCAACAGAAACGGGCAGGCAAGGCGCTTCCGTGCAGGAAACGAGAGATATTGTTGGCAATAATTATTACAATTCATCGTGGGGTTATCAAAATGGGAAAAAGAGAAATGCCAATGTATTGCAAACCTTCCAGCCCGTATTTATGGCGGCTTATGATTATAAGCCAAATGATAAAACCAGCCTTGTAACAACAGTCGCTTATGTATTTGGTAAAAGAAAAACGTCAACACTTGATTGGTATAATGCACCTGACCCAAGACCGGATTATTACCGTTATCTGCCAAGTTATTATGCTAATGATAATCCTGAAATTTATCAATCTCTTCAAAATTTTTATCAATCGAATCCTAATGCATTACAAGTGCAATGGGATAAACTGTATGGGGCCAACATCGGCAATATGCAAACTATTAACAATGCGGATGACATAATGAATAATGATGTTTCGGGCAAACGCTCGGTGTACATTTTATCGAACCGTGTTAATGACACAAAAAGATTTTTAGCAAACTCCGTTTATAATGCTAAACTAAATAAAGCCATTACACTAACCATTGGCGCCAATTATCAGCAACAAATCAATCATTATTATCAGGAAGTAAAAGATTTGCTGGGCGGTGATTTTTGGGTAAATATTAATCAGTTTGCAGAGCGTGATTTCCCGAATGATATTGACGCTGTTCAACACGATTTAAACCAACCTAATCGCATTATTACAAAAGGTGAACAATATGGTTATAATTATAAAATAACTACCAGCCAGGTTGCAGCATGGGCACAGCTTTTGTTTAATTTAAAACGGTTTGATTTATTTGTTGCGGGCGAAATGTCTAACACGAGTTTTTTCAGAACAGGGTTGAACCGCAATGGACTATTTAAAGATTTAGCTTATGGAAAATCTGTTACACAAAGTTTTAATAACCATTCGGCAAAAACTGGTATTACGTATAAATTGAATGGGCGGAATTATTTTTTTGTGAATGGAACTTATCGCACTATGCCACCATTTTTTGAGAATGCTTATATATCGCAACGCACGCGCAACACGGTTCAGGATGGATTAAAAAACGAAACTATTATTTCTGGCGAAGCTGGATATAAATTCATTGCGCCGCGTGCAAAACTGAGCATTACCGGCTATTACACCAAAACAACAGATGCTGTTGATGTGCTTACTTTTTATCATGACCAATTTCAAAATTTTGTGAATTATGCATTGAGTGATATTGATAAAGTTTTCTTTGGCGTAGAATTAGGAACTGAAGTAAAACTCACGTCTACATTGAGTTTCAACGGAGCGGCATCCGTTGGACGATTTTATTATGACAGCAGGCAACGAGCTATTGTTACGGTTGATAATAGCGCAGAGACTTGCAAGGCAAACCATTTATTTAAAAAATTATCGCATTCCGTCAACGCCGCAAAATGCTTACAGCGCAGGCCTGTTCTATCGTTCACCTAAATATTGGTACATCAGTTTTGCCGGAAATTATTTTAGCAATATGTGGCTTAGTCCTAATCCGTTAAGAAGAACGGCAGATGCGATTGCAGATGCCGATCCGGAAAATCCGTCTTCTGCCGAAATTAAAAGCGCCATTCTTGCACAAGAAAAGTTTAAAGAGCAGTTTACACTTGATTTTTTTGGCGGTTGGAGCAAACTGTTGCCGCGCAAGCATTATATCAATAGCAGACGTACTTATATCTTATTCAATCTTGGTGTGAATAATATTTTAAATAGCACGAATATTCGTTCCGGCGGCTTTGAACAACTACGTTTTGATTTTGAAGGGAAGAATGTAAACAAGTTTCCGCCGAAGTATTATTATGCTTTTGGGTTGAATTTCTTCGGAAGTATTGGGCTGAGGTTTTGAGCTAATGAGCCAATTAGCCAATATGATAATGTGATAATGAAATGACTAAGCATTCCGGGTTAACGGAATATGAGCAGTGATTGTTGGCTATTGAAAATCGATTATTGAATATTAATGAGCAATGGACACAACTCCGAAGAAGTTCAATTGCAATAACCGGATGCGCAGCTTCCGGAGCAAAGAATATGTAGGTTGATTTATAATCGGGACGATAAAACGAGCGTGGCAATACCGCTGCCACATATTTACTGGTGGTTAAATAAAAATATACTAATGAAAAATTTTGGTTTCTTTTTAATAGCAATGGTTGCAATTGCCGCGTCTTGCAACAGGCAGTTTGATGCGCCACCAGAAAATGTCGATCCAGAAATTGATGTAACGATGTCGATTATGGATTTGAAAGCGCGATATAAGGCCACTGGCAATTTTAAGAGAATTGAGGACGAACAAATCATATCAGGTATTGTAATTGCTGATGATCGCTCTGGGAATTTTTATAAACAGATTATTATTCAGGATGAAACAGGCGGTATTCCGGTGTTGCTGGATGGCAATAATGTTTATACGCAATATCCCGTAGGGCGCAGGGTTTTTATCAAGCTAAAAGGAATGATGCTCGGCGATTATGGTGGAACGATTCAGGTTGGGCTTGACTCTTCACGCTCCAGCGACGGACGATTTTTAAATTTAGATGGTATTCCGCAGGTAATGTTTGACGAGTATATTATAAAAGGTTCTTTTAATAATACGGTTACGCCTAAATTGATATCGCCCGATGATTTTATCAACAACATGAAAGACCCGCTATTAAGCACTTTGGTACAAATAAATAATGCGGAATTTAGAGATGCAGACATTGACAAAACCTATGCTGATGCATCTAAAAATGTAAGCGCTGTAAATCTCACTATTAAAACCTGCAATAAAGAAAGTGTTGTATTGCGAAATAGCAGTTACGCAAAGTTTGCTGCGTTAAATGTTCCTGACGGAAATGGAGTATTGACGGCCATTCCAAGTATTTTTAATGAGACGATGCAGCTTTTTATCCGCGATACAGCAGACGTGCAGTTTAATAATACTCGTTGCAGCGGACAAGTTCCAATACCAACTTTAAAAACTATTGCTGAATTAAAAATCTACGCCACCGGCGATTCATCCATTCCGGCAGGCGTATTTATTAAAGGTGTTGTAGTTAGCGATGTTAAAAATGAATCGACAGGAAATTATCGCTTGCAAGATGCAACAGCGGGTATTCAGTTAAGATTTAAAACAGCCTCCAATCCGGATGCAGTTGTTGGCGATTCATTAACGGTTACTGTGGGCGGATTAAGTCTGAGCCAGTTTAACGGTGGGTTGCAGATAAACAATGTTGAAACGGTTACAAAGTCAGGTACAGGAGTTATTACGCCGCGCACAGCAACAGTTGCTGCGATCATTGAAAATAACCGCACATGGGAATCGACAGTTGTGATGATTAATAATGTTACAATTACCAAAGAATATGAAACAAATAGTGGCGCTAGTTATATTATTAGAGATGCGACGGGACAACTTAGCAGTTTTATAAGAAATACTTCAGGCATTACAATGCCGACCAACGCTACAAGCATTGCGGGTTATGTATCATTATATCAATCTTCCAACTCCGGATCTCAACTTGAAACACAAATAACATTGAGAAGCCAGGATGATATTATTGGCGGTTCAGGAGGTGCTTTTTCTGCAACTTACGACTTTGCTGATGTAAAGAATTCAACCGGAACTACCGACCCTACTGCGCCTCCAACAACAGAAGGTTTGACTTTTAGCAATTTTACAGCAGTGGGCGTAAGTGCCAACTCATCAGCATCTGCCAGATTTTCGTTTAGTTCGTGGCCAACCGGAGCTGAAAACAGTAGCAATGATTTTACTGGCGCAATCAATCTTTCCAAATATTATGAAGTAACGATTACGCCCGCATCAGGAAAGCAGATGGATTTAACAAAAATAACATTCACGCTTCAGCGTTCAAGTACAGGAGTAAGACAGGCCAGCTTGCGTTCAAGCATTGACGCTTATTCGTCCAACCTTCCTGCATCTATTGATCCAGAAAATGAAAACCTGTCTGTAGTTAATGCTAATATTTTTCAGGTTACGGATGAGGTTACCAACGCGCAAAACGGCTGTGCCATTATGTTAGGAGCGGCTTATGTAAATATTAGCGGCTCGGTTACTTTTAGATTTTATGGCTTTAATGCCGAAAGCACCGGCGGTTCATTTAGTATTGATAATGTAAAGTTTGAAGGCGTGGTAAAATAGGGAGAAGGTTGGCAGTTCACAGATGACAGTTGACAGCGTGTCTAAAATACATTGACAGGTTTAAATGATTCTAAGCACTTTTATCATCCAGACTATGTCCTCGTCTCATAAGTCTGTCATCCGTCCACTAACATCCGTCATCTATATTGAATTCATTCTAAAAATGTACATTCGTAGCCTTTTTAGAAATGAACAGTAAACAATCCTGGCTTATCACCGGCCTTATATTTGCCATCCTCTGGCCTTCGGCATCTACAGCAACTAAACTGGCGTTAACCGAAGCGCAACCTTTAGTTGTTGCGGTTTGCAGGTTTGGTATAGCAGCGGCAATTATGCTTTTTATTTCACATGTTATATTAAGGAAAAGGTTGCCTCAACGTAGCGAGTGGAAACAATTAGCGATTTACGGGTTGCTAAATATTAGTGTTTATTTAGGCATGTATGTCATCGCCATGAAAGAAGTAACCGCCAGCGTCGGCGCGCTAACGGTGGCTGCAAGTCCTGTTTTTATTAGCTTTTTATCATTTTTCCTGTTAAAGAAACCGATCAGCTTTCCCATATTACTGGCGCTGCTTGTTTGTATTTCCGGGTTTGTTGTTGTAGCCTGGCCATTGATTGGCGAAGCGGCTGTAACCGTAAGGGGGCTTACCTTACTAATTTTAAGTATGTTTTCCTATTCGGTTGGCACCATTTATTTTTCGTCAAAAAAATGGGAAGGTTTACATCTTCTTACCATTAATGGCTGGCAAACATTGTTAGGCGGCTTGTTCCTGCTTCCTTTTATGTTTATTACGTACAAAAAAGAGGCAAATCATTTTGATCATGATTTTTGGATTGGTACCACCTGGCTTGCCATACCTGTTTCGATCGTTGCCGTTTTGCTTTGGTTAAAACTTATTAAACAGGATGCCGTAAAAGCTGGCCTTTGGCTATTTCTGTGTCCCATATTCGGAATCCTTATCGCTGCAATACTTCTGAAAGATAAGGTAAGCGCCTACACAGTTGTAGGCGTGACGCTGGTTTTGACAGGCTTGGGCATAAGCCATTATGGTAAAAGGAAATTCAGGATGCCTTTTAGCCGTTATATTTTTCGTGATTAGTAAAGATGGTAGATGGTAGTAGATAGTGGAGTTGTTTAAACTTATTTTTTTACCACATAGATTCTGTGTTAAAAACCAAAGATTTTTTAATTAATTTCGAATTTTAGGCGGCTATGCGCCAGCCTGTGTAGGGAGCAATATTTATTTGCTTCCTACTCCTTTTTTCCATCTTCTGTATCATGTTCTCCAGTATTGTTGTTAAAATAGTTTTTATCATATTTTTCTTGCTTTTTATAGAGCGTGTACATTAGTTCTAGCAGCTTTCTTTGTATAGCTACTACAGCTTTCATTTTAATGCCGTGCCTGGCTACTAATCTTGCAAATATGGCTTTAAATCTTTCATCATGGCTTATTGCGCCCAACGCCGGCATGTGCAAAGATTTTCGCAAATACTTGTTGCCTCTTTTTGATATTTTGGGTTTTCCTTTTACCGAAGTACCCGATTGCTTTTCCTTTACATCTAAGCCCGCATAACTAGTCAGTTGTTTTTTATTCTTTATCAAATCAAAACCATTCGTTTCTGCCAGCACAGTTGAAGCGGTTAATAACCCCACTCCGGGAATGGAACATAATAAATCAACCGCAACTTTTATTTTTTCATTTGACTTTATCAATACATTGATCTCTTGAACCACTTCTGTTATTTGTTTATCGAAAAACGTGATCTGCTTTTTTAGCCTGCTTACGGTATTTTTAAGTGGTATCGCTTCTGCCTGTTCTGCATGA
Organism: Paraniabella ginsengisoli; assembly: GCF_022513635.1. Taxonomy (GTDB): domain Bacteria; phylum Bacteroidota; class Bacteroidia; order Chitinophagales; family Chitinophagaceae; genus Niabella; species Niabella ginsengisoli. The sequence goes on from NZ_JAKWBL010000004.1 coordinate 627,556, forward strand.
AGCTGATTCTTGGCTACAGTGCGTGCCTGCACTATCTGATCTCGTTCCCTTACCAACTGCCGCATTTGCTTAAATACAGGATCGGGAGGACTCCAGGGCTCTGATTTTCGCTCTAATCCGAACTGTGTAATAGCTTCGCTGGCTGTTTTGTCCGTAACCGTTTTGACTTCTAATGAGCGGGCATAGTTGCTGATTTTATTGGGTAACACAATGTTCACTTGCTGATTATTCAGATAAAGATGATACGCAAGCTTTTCATGATAAACACCCGTTGCTTCCATAAAAAATAGAACTTCAATAACTTCCTCTGACAACTTTTTTACCCAGCTTAATAAAGAATCGAATCCTTTTACATTGTTCACAAATGTTTTGTGGGCATACACTTGCGAGCTAAAATCATCGTACATACGGCCAAATGCCACTACCAATTCTTTCTGCGCTACATCAATACCGCAAACCTGTTTTACAATTTGTTTCATACCAATACTTTTGAAAATAAAAAAGTAAAGTGAAAAATCCCCCTTCGTTTTGTCTCCTGCTTGGATATTCTGGATACAAAGCTTTGCCCTGTTCCTTACATTCTGTTCAAACTCGAAGAGATAAAAAAGGATGAGGCTATATCTATGTGAGAGCATACTTAACGTTGCTTAGGTACATATTCGCTCTCATCCTTTTTCACTTTATAAACTCAAATCTATTGGTATCTTTAATCAAAATCTCAAAGAACTATTTTTATAAAAACAAACATAGGAGAAACATAGGTTTTTATGATAAGCAGGAAACATAAATACAACATAATCGTTCATTTTCCAGAGGCTATATTCCGCCTACGGCGGATACTCTATATCCTCAAATGAAGAAAGCGCTATGTTTCTATGTGTTTTATAAAAAGTCTAAACAAGTTCAGTAGTAAAAAGTAGAATAACATTCCTGTTAATCCAAATAATCCTAAAAATCAAGGTTCAGACATTATTGTCGTTTATGCAGGATGCCACATGTTATACATTTAAAACGAGCGTGGCAAGATCGATGCCATCTATTTATTGCCTGTTTAATAAAATTTGAAATCACCGTTTTGTGGAAGAGCCTTAATTTTACGGTTTACAATTCTATTATTTGGAAAACGGGAAAAGCATATATTTTTTATCAGACTTTCACTTGGGTGTTCCTTCTCATGAAGAGAGCCTTGTCAGGGAAAAATTGATCATTCGGTTTTTAAATGAAATTGAACCAACAGCCAGCGAAATTTTTATCGTTGGCGATATGTTTGATTTTTGGTACGAATACAAATATGTAGTTCCAAAAGGTTATGTACGATTGTTAGGTAAACTGGCAGAGCTTTCAGACAAAGGCATTCAACTGCATTTTTTTGTTGGCAATCATGATATGTGGATGAATGATTACATGCAGCAAGAGCTGAATATGAAAGTTTATTTTGAACCGCAGGAGTTTGAGTGGAACGGTAAAAAATTTTTAATCGGACATGGTGATGGGCTTGGACCAGGAGACAAAGGTTACAAACGATTAAAAAAGATATTTAGAAATCCGGTGTGTCAATGGGCATTTGGTATTTTACCTCCGCAAATTGGTGTGGGTGTTGCCAATTACATGAGTCGCAGAAGCCGAGCGAAAACAGGCAACACGGAAGAGGTTTTTTTGGGAGCAGACAAAGAGTGGCTGATACAATATTGCAAACAAAAACTTCAGGAAAAGAATTTTGATTTTTTTGTGTTTGGGCATAGACATTTACCTATTGATTTTCGTCTAACAACAAACAGCCGGTATATTAACCTGGGAGACTGGATCAGTTTTTATACTTATGCCGTTTTTGACGGCAACGATATACAATTGTTATCTTACAACAATAATGAACATAAAATTATTCGCAACTATTGAAAACTTTACTTAGCATATTCTTTTTTCTTTTTTGTGGCAGTTTACTTGACGCACAAGAGTTAATATTAAACCAAAAACTTAGAACAGTACCGGGTAAATATGTTTCTTTTTCGGTTGACAACCTGGATAATATTTATTTATTAAGCGCAACCAATCAGCTTAAAAAATTAAACGGCAACGGCGATTCGATTTCGGTGTTTAATGATATTAAAAAATATGGAGAAGCCACACTGGTAGACGTTTCTAACCCTGTTAAGATTTTATTATACTATAAAGGATTTTCTACAATTGCAGTGTTGGATGGCTTGCTGAACCTTAAAAACACCATTGACTTGCGAAGAAAGGGCATGTTCAATGTTACCGCCGTAGGTTTGTCATACGATGGAAAAATCTGGATGTATGATGACATGGATAATGTATTGAAAAAGCTGGATGATGAAGGAAATGTGATTTTTAAAACTGCTGATTTTCGTCAGTTGTTTGATAAGGCTTTAGCACCATCGAAGATTTTTGACCAAAACCAATACGTTTATCTTTACGATAGTTTACAAGGCATTTTTGTTTTTGATTATTATGGAACCTATAAAAATAAAATAGACATTACCCGCTGGAATCATTTGCGCATTGCCGATAAATATGTTTCTGGCGCAGCTAATGATAAATTATATCAGTACAATACGGCTTCCTTCAAATACGATATGTGGCCAGTTCCTGCTCAGTTTAAAAGTTACAGGCAATTATTTTTTAAAAATAATAAGTTGTATGCGTTGGGGGATGAGGGTTGGAGATATATGAGGTGCTTAGCAAGCAACTATTTTAATAATTTGGAAGAAACAAAATCGCAAATTACGATTTCATTTTTGTGACTTAAATAGGCGATAATATACTTTCTTTTGTATGTTACACATCTATAATTCAGGTGTTGCCATTTTTTAAATCTACAAGGTTTGTAAAGAATACGATCGTCGGACAGGGTTTTAAAGAAAGAGAACACTTCGTCAACAAATTTTTTTGCAGTTGCAGGCATTCCTTCAGATTCGATAAATAACGCAATTTCCGCTATCGTGTCTACCGCTGCATCTAATATTGAGACTTTTCTTTTGCCCATTTGTCAATAAGTTTGTGCGCTCTTTTCTTTCCCTCTGCTAACGATAGCTTTTTTGACTTCGGAACTTTTTGTGCAGCAATCAATTCAATCTTTTCATACGCTTCCTTTTCAATCACAACAAAGGTCTTTTTATCTAAAACTATTGTCTCCATTTTTTTCATAAAGTTACGCTTTATAGGCCAAAAGTAAAATCCTCGATTATTTATCAAACGGTTACATAATAAAGAGACAGCCCAAAAGTAACGACTTTGAACTGCCTCTTTGTAACTTATAAACTCTATTTCAAATCAAACCTGTCTAAATTCATCACTTTATTCCAGGCTGCTACAAAATCTTTTACAAATTTTTCTTTTGCATCTGCACTGGCATATACTTCAGCAATGGCTCTTAATTCAGCATTAGAACCGAATACTAAATCAGCGCGAGTCGCAGTCCATTTAGGTTGACCGGTAGAGCGGTCGTTGCCCAAATAGATTTCTCTGTCTTCGCCCATTGCCTTCCAGGCAGTATTCATATCCAGCAGATTTACAAAAAAGTCATTCGTAAGTTTTCCGGGTTGCTGCGTAAATACACCGTGTGCCGATCCGTCGAAATTGGCGCCTAATACACGCATGCCGCCTACAAGAACCGTTAGTTCGGGAGCGGTAAGCGTTAGCAATTGTGCCTTGTCAATTAATAATGCTTCAGTTAAAGCGTTAAATGTGACTTTACGGTAATTACGAAAACCGTCTGCAAGCGGCTCCATATAACTGAATGATTCCACATCGGTCTGTTCCTGTGATGCGTCAGTTCTGCCGGCTGTAAAAGGAACATTAATGTTATGCTCCGCATCCTTGGCAGCTTTTTCTACAGCCACACAGCCTGCAAGTACAATCAGATCTGCCAGCGAAACTTTTTTACCGTTTGCCTGCGCATCGTTAAAGTTCTTTTGTATGCTTTCTAATACACTCAATACTTTCTGTAAAGCCGCAGGGTTATTTACTTCCCAGTCTTTTTGAGGCGCCAGGCGAATACGTGCGCCATTAGCGCCGCCGCGCTTATCACCACCTCTAAAAGTTGATGCAGAAGCCCATGCAGTAGTAACTAATTGTGCAGTAGTTAACCCAGATGCTAAAACTTTTTCTTTTAAAGCTGCTACATCGCTATCGTTAATCAATTCATGATTTACCTCGGGGATAGGATCCTGCCATATTAATATTTCTTCAGGAACATCCGGGCCCAGATAACGCGCACGCGGTCCCATATCACGATGTGTTAATTTGAACCAGGCTCGTGAAAATGCGTCAGCGAATGCATCAGGATTTTCTAAAAACTTTCTTGATATTTTTTCATACGCCGGATCAAATCTTAAAGAAAGATCGGTCGTCAACATAGTTGGCAAATGCTTTTTAGAAGCGTCATAAGCATCAGGAATAATCGGTTCTGCATTTTTTGCTACCCATTGATGAGCGCCCGCCGGGCTTTTAGTTAATTCCCATTCGAAAGCGAAAAGATTTTCAAAAAAGTTATTGCTCCACTGCGTAGGTGTTGTTGTCCAGGTTACTTCAAGTCCGCTGGTAATTGTATCAGCACCGCTACCCTGGCCAAAACTATTGCTCCAGCCAAAGCCTTGTTGCTCAATTCCAGCTGCTTCGGGTTCTTTGCCAACATGCACATCTGCTGGCGCAGCGCCATGTGTTTTGCCAAACGTATGGCCTCCTGCAATCAATGCCACAGTTTCTTCATCGTCCATTGCCATGCGGCTAAATGTTTCGCGAATATCTTTTGCAGCTGCAATAGGATCAGGATTGCCATCCGGCCCCTCAGGGTTCACATATATCAAACCCATGTGTGCAGCAGCAAGCGGCTCTTCCAAATGACGGGAATGAGTTTTACCGCGTGCATCTTCATCTGAAGAAACAACACCGTGATCTTTTTCGGTACCTTTCACACCATTGGCATATCGATCTTCATTACCCAGCCATGTTTTTTCAGCACCCCAATATACATCTTCACTTGGTTCCCAAACATCTTCGCGCCCACCAGCAAAACCAAATGTTTTAAAACCCATTGACTCCAACGCGACATTGCCGGTAAGAATCAGAAGATCTGCCCATGAAATTTTGTTACCATATTTCTGTTTAATGGGCCACAATAATCTGCGTGCTTTATCAAGACTTACATTGTCGGGCCAGCTATTGAGCGGTGCAAATCGTTGCTGTCCTTGTCCGGCGCCACCGCGGCCATCATGTACACGGTAGGTTCCTGCGCTATGCCATGCCATGCGTATAAATAAACCACCGTAATGACCAAAGTCTGCCGGCCACCAATCTTGAGAATCTGTCATCAAAGCATGAAGATCTTTTTTACTGCTTCAAGGTCCAGGCTATTGAATGCTTCTGCATAATTAAAACCTTTATCCATCGGATCGGATAAAGATGAATGTTGGCGAAGCACATTTACTTTAAGCTGATTAGGCCACCAGTCGCGGTTTTTAGTGCCGCCGCCACCTGTATTTTGTTTCAGGCTTCCGTTATGAAAAGGGCATTTACTAATGTCGTTAGAATCTTTTTCCATTTTTATAGTTTTTGAGATGATATGAATGCTTAACATGCGATTAGTTGAACCGCTTTGACAAACTTATGATTTCTTCAATATAATTAAAATTGATTAAATCTATATTTCCATAGTTTAAAACTATGACCTGTTTAAACTTACTTTTTTACCACATTAGAAACATAGGTTTTATGATAAAAAAGGAAACATACAAACACATCAGCCTTCTTTTTATGTAAACAAAAAAGCCCTGGCATAAAATTGCCAGGGCCCTGTTATAAAAAATAAAATTTATTTCTGATTGAATACTTTCACTACTTCGGAATATGCTTTTTTGCCATCTTTATCTACTTGTGCTATTCGGATATAGAGCGGTTTATTGCCGCTTACATCTAAAGCGTCTCCTTTCTTATTACAAGAAACAAATGTAGCAGCGAAAACCATAAAGGATAATGCAGACAATCCTATTATCTTTCTATTCCGGCGTTTTGCCATTAAAGAACCTGCTAATAATATCAATGATCCAATGCCCATTAATGCGCTGGCACCAGCCGCCTCAATACTAAATTCATAGTTAAGCGGTTGCGAAGAATTACCATCAGTTGCTTGCGAAGCGACGGTTCCAATTTTGGTAAAGTTTTTACCATCGGCAGAAGCCTCAATTTCAAAATGATCGTTATTACTTTCGGTAAGTGTTTGCCAGTTGATGACCAATTGATCATTAGATATTTTGCCGGAGATGCGGCCAAAACCAACAGGTAAAGCACTTAGCGGACCCGTGGTGGAAGAAAGACAGCTAACATTTGTTTCGCCATTTATAAGATAAAGTGCAGGGTAAATCGGCCCATGAGCAACCGAAGCAGCATTTACAGCATTGCGATATGTTGTATTGAGTACATATCTGCCAAGCGAAGGGCGGTAAACCTTAACATTTAGAGATGCAGTACCATCAGGTTCAGGAATTAAAGTTGCGGTGATAATATCACCATCCTGGCCGTTATAATCTAATTGTGAGGTATTGATATTTTTTGTAACTCCTTCTGAGGTATTAACAGCCATATTTTGCCCTGTACCACCTGCAAATAAAATGTTAGCAAGCCACATTGTTTCATACTGAGTAGCAGTAGGGTTGGCAGCTTGTATTCTGCTGCCTCCATTATTTCCAGTAAAATCGGGGTTTGCCGTCCAGCCCAGTACCCAATTATTAGCGCCGCCCGAATTGGCTGTTTTGTAAGTTATGCTTATTTGAGAATAGTCAGTTGCAAGGTTGGCTCCTCCGCTTGTTTTTACAATAGCGTTAGCTGCCGTGCTGCCATTAGCGAGTCGGTTATTATTGGTTTTTAATGCATGACGAATATTGGTGCCGTCATCATATATATAGTAATTAGCGCCAGAAGCACCATTACGCTGTAACCAATCCGTGCTGCTGTTAATAGTTTGACAGGAAGGGGCTGCAAATGTACTAGGTGTATAAGTATCTGCTACAGCAGATAAGCAGGCAACATTTGATGCGCCGGTAGTCATATACAATACAGGATATATGTCTCCATTTGCAACTGATGCAGCGTTAACGGCTGCGTAATAAGTGGTATTAAATACATCGTACCCCACAGATGGGCGATACACTTTGACAGTCAAAGCGGCAGTCCCGTCAGGTTGAGGTATTAGGGTTGCAGTAATTACATCGCCGTCTGCTGCTGTATATCCATAATCTGCTGTGCTTATTGTTTTTGTTGCACCTTGTGCCGTATTGATGGCCATAGTTGTTCCTGCGCTACCGCCAAGTAAGATGTTAGCAAGCCACTGTGTTTGATACTGGGTAGCAGTAGGATTGGCTGCCTGAATTCTGCTGGTACTGCCAGCTCCAATAAATTCAGGATTTGCGCTCCACCCAATCATCCAGTTGTTAGCTCCGGTTGTGTTAGCAGCCTTATAAGTTATTGTTATTTGAGAGTATTCGGTATTTAAATCAGCACCGGCTGTCTCCTTTACCACTGTATTGGCAGCGTTACTTCCGTTGGCAAGTCTGTTATTGTCAGCTTTCAGCGCATGCCTGATATTAGTTCCATCGTCGTAAATATAATAATTAGCACCTGAGGCACCGTTGTGTTGTATCCAATCTGTGCTTCCGTTTATAGGGTCACATTGTGCTGTGGCATCTTGGTTAAACATTAGCAGACAAACACTTAATAAAAAAACATTAAGCACTAAAAGTTTTGTTTTTGGGAAGAAATAAGAGTAGTACTTTGAAACCATGTTAAGAATTTTAAGTAAGTATAGGGATAGTCTTAAAAAGCACATCACCTGCGTCTATAATGATGTATGCTTGACTAAAAAATAAGACACTTCTCCAAGAATATTTAAAAACGGGTGCTTAAACATTTTTCTCAATAAATGCACAGGAAGTAAAATATCTGTTTTTTAATTTTTTATTATTTTTTCGGTGACATCTGTGAGAAGTATATCTAATCGGTTTAAGCATTTCCTGCAAAAGGGTTACGTACATATTTACTGCAAAGTACTTGAACAAAGGAGTCGGATTTATTTTATTTGATAAGTTGGCTATTTTTTTCGACGAAACGCCGAATTAGGAAGTTTAATTAGATTCAAAACAAAGGGAAGCTACATTTCTACTGGCAAAAACAGCATCCATGGCAAGGAGTGAAACAAATTTTAGATTGTGTCTATAGTGCTAAATACTGTGTGGAGTAAAAGAAAAAATTAAATTATACTTTTATTGAAAAGGGATTGTTTAATGACAGGAAATTAACAAGACAATGCATAATATGGAACATTGCCGCCTGTTACATCTTTCAATTGTCCAAAATCAAGATTTCGAATTAAGCTCTATGTGAACCCATAAGCGTATCTTTTAATTCGTGTGCAATTTCATGCCCTTCTTTCGCTTTTGTTTTGACAACCTTAAGAAAATATAATTAACCTTTAAAGCAACCCCAAAAAAGCCCCGGCATAAAATTGCCGGGGCTTCTGTTATGAAGAAACAAAATTTATTCTGGTTGAATACTATTTATTTCTGGTTGAATACTTTTACTACTTCAGAATATGCTTTTTTGCCATCTTTATCTACTTGTGCTATTCGGATATAGAGCGGTTTATTGCCGCTTACATCTAAAGCGTCTCCTTTCTTATTACAAGAAACAAATGTAGCAGCGAAAACCATAAAGGATAATGCAGACAATCCTATTACCTTTCTGTTCCGGCGTTTTGCCATTAATGAACCTGCTAATAATATCAATGATCCAATGCCCATTAATGCGCTGGCACCAGCCGCCTCAATACTAAATTCATAGTTAAGTGGCTGCGACGAATTTCCATCGGTTGCCTGCGAAGCAAGGGTTCCAATTTTGGTAAAGTTTTTACCGTCGGTAGAAGCCTCAATTTCAAAATGGTCATTATTACTTTCTGTAAGGGTTTGCCAGTTGATAAGTAACTGATTATTGGAAAGCTTGCCGGTGATTGTGCCAAAACCAACAGGCAAAGCTACAGCTGCGCTTGCAGAGAGACAGCTTAGGTTTACGGCACCATATTCGGGCTGAAGTGCGGGGTAAAAATCACCAGCATCAACGGTATTCGCATTTACCGCGCTATAGAAAGTTTTCTCAGCAATGTAGCCATTAGACGAGGGGCGATACACTTTCACGTTTAAAGCGGCACTTCCATCTGGTTGAGGAATCAAAGTTCCTGTTATTATATCTCCGTCGCTTACTACAACACGTGCATTAGCTCCCATAGAACCCATTAATCCCGACGCGGTTCTGATATCAAGATTATTGTTGCCATTAATGTTTATTACGGTAACCCAATTAGCTTCCAGTTCTGCGGGTGTGGGATTAGCTGATGTAACCCTGGCGTTAACACCTCCGCCACTAAACGCACTATTAGCGCTCCATCCCATAGTTGTAGGATCTCCTAAAGCAGTACCTGTTCGGTAAGTAATTGATATTGTTGATTGTTCTGTATTTAAATCAGCTCCTGCTGTTGCTTTTACGATAGTATTAAACTGAACCTGTGTTGCATTCGCTATCCTGGCATTAGTGGTAGCATTTGCCAGGCGAATATATGTGCCGTCATCATAGATATAGGAATTAGCAGTTGTGCCCCCTGTATTGTGTTGTGTCCAGTCGGTGCTACCGTTAATAGACTCACAAGTTGCTGGTGTGGCGCTGGGAATATTTGTAGCGGTAGTGGCTGAAAGACAACTTAAATTTACGGCACCGTATTCAGGTTGAAGCACAGGATAGAACTCACCAGCATCAACGGTATTAATGTTGACCGCATTATAAAAGGTTTCGTTACCTATATAACTATTTGATGAAGGGCGATACACTTTCACGTTTAAAGCGGCACTTCCGTCTAGTTGAGGAATCAATGTGCCTGTTATTATATCTCCGTCTGCTACAACCACAGATGATGCCTCTAGATTACCTTGCAACGCACCCATTAATCCCGACGCAGTTCTGACATCAATGTTATTATTGCCATTAATGTTTATTACAGAAACCCAATTAGCTTCCAGCTCAGCTGGTGTGGGGTTAGTTGATGTAACCCTGGCATTAACACCTCCGCCACTAAACGCACTATTGGCGCTCCACCCTATAGTTGTAGGGTCGCCTGCGGCGTTACCTGTTCTGTAGGTTATTGATATGGTTGATTGTTCTGTATTTAAATCAGCGCCTGCAGTAGCTTTTACGATAGTATTAAACTGAACCTGTGTTGCATTGGCTATTCTGGCATTGGTGGTAGTGTTCGCCAGGCGAATATATGTGCCGTCGTCATAAACATAGGAATTAGCAGCTGTACCACCTGTATTGTGTTGTATCCAGTCGGTGCTACCGTTAATAGATTCACATTGAGCAACTGTATTTAGACTAAACACCAGCAAGCAAATACTTAAAAGTAGAATACTAAACGTTAAAAATTTTACTTTTCGCATAAAGGAATAGCAATGAGGACTCATGATTAAAAAATTTGAGGGTTTAAAAGGCTTTTTATTAAGCACGCGGGCTAACGGTGTGCCTGTTTTCATAATAACTTTAACGAAAATAAGACAAGTGCCTTAAAATATGTTAAAGCAAGCTGGAAAATTTAGGTAGATATATATAAGGATAATTAAGCTACGGCTTTCTTTTCGATCTGTGCTTGTATATAATTGTAAAAATCCTGAAAGGTTACTAACGGCAAGAAATCGCCGGGTTGTACTTTAAAATGAAAATTGCTTTCCAGGGCTACAACAAGGTCAATATAATCCAGGCTGTCAAGATCCAGCACTTCTTTTAAGCTGGCTTCCGGTGTTATTAATGAAGCATCAGCCTCAAATTCTTCGATTAAAAATGAGTTAGTTTTCTCTATAATTTCCTGCATTGTCATAGTTGCCACTTTTTTGCCTGATTGTATCTTATCTCAACCCGGCAGCATTCCCCTTATAAAATTTAAAATTTTATGAGAATCGTTTTACAATTAGGGTAGAATTGGTTCCCCCGAATCCGAAAGAATTGGACAAAAATACGTTTATATTTTTTCTGTGGTACTTTTTATGATGTTGAGATGTTGCGTATCCTCGTCAGGATTCTGATAATTAATGTTTGGCGCTATAAAATTATTTTGCATCATTAATGAGGAATAAACGATCTCACTGGCTCCAGCCATCCAGCACTCGTGACCGGTCATTGATTTTGTGGAACTTACAGGTGTGTGACAATTTTTAAATACTTCGTCAATGGCTTTCGCTTCGCTGGCATCGCCTGCTAAAGTGCTTGTGGCATGCGCATTTATGTAATCTATTTCTTCTGGTTGTAAACCGGCATCGTTTAACGCCATTTTTAAAGATTTTGCGGGACCGGCAATAGTTGGATTGCTGATATGTTCTCCGTTAGAAGAAAAGCCATAGCCAATTATTTCACCTATAATATTAGCACCTCGCTTTTGCGCGCTTTCTAAACTTTCAATAATAACCGTTGCTGCACCGCCACTGGGAATTAATCCATCCCTGTCTTTGTCGAAAGGGCGACTGGCTTTTTCCGGCTCGCTTTCGTTTACAGAGAACGCGCCGAGCGCGTCAAATGTCCCCATTGATAAATGATTGATCTCTTGGGCGCCTCCAGCAATAATGCAATGCTGTAACCCCATTTTTATCAAAACATAAGCCAGGCCAATGGCGTGCGAACCACTGGCACAGGCAGCACTTACCGTAAGATTAATTCCCTTTAGTTTAAAAATGGTAGCCAGGTTCATGGTAACGGTTGAGTTCAGGGTTTGAAAAACGGCAGCAGAACCAACAAGCATGGTATCTTTCTTTTCCCTTATCAGGTCAGTAGATTCGATAACAGCCTTTGCCGAACTATCGTTTCCATATAAAATGCCCGGTTGCGTTTCTGCGATAAATGCTTCATCAATGCCAGCATTTTTCATTGCTTCAACAGTTGCTACGTATGCATATTCTCCTTCTTCAGGAAGCATAATTCGAGAACGCCTGTCTAGCAAACCTTTTAAAGAAGGGCGCTCTACCCAGCCGGTTAAAGCTGAACGATAGCCAAACTCTTTACGTACCGGATCGAAAATAATCCCCGATTTGCCAGCTTTTAATGATGCTGTCACCTCCTGTAGATTTTTGCCGATGCAGGAATAAATGCCCATGCCTGTTATGACTACTCTGTTCATAGTTACAAAAGTAATATGAATTACTATTTGAGCGGAAGTATGACATATAAAATAAATTTTTCAACTTTGGTTGCACGATGCCAAGTGCACCACAAATGAACGGAGCGTCGCAAGATTGATGCTATTTGTTCTTCTGCTGATATCAATATTATTTTCAATTTTCCTGTTTATTCCCATTCCCTTAATTTTGCACATGGCAACAAGAAATATTCCTGCAGCAACTGCAAATCCCCCTAAAATTTCATTAGAAGGTTTAACGTTTGATGACGTATTATTGATTCCGCTTACAGCGAGATTTTACCAAGAGACGTTGATATACGTACTAAACTCACAAAAGATATTACGTTAAATACGCCCATTTTATCGGCAGCGATGGACACGGTGACAGAAGCCGCTTTGGCTACAGCTATTGCGCGTGAAGGAGGCTTAGGCATTCTACATAAAAACATGAGCATTGAGCAACAGGCTGCTCATGTACGCAAAGTGAAAAGAAGTGAAAGTGGGTTAATATTAGATCCGGTTACGTTATTGGAAGATGCAACTATTGGCGATGCCTTAAAGTTGATGAAAGAAAATAAAATTGGTGGTATTCCTATTGTTGATGCTAATAAAAAACTAAAAGGCATTCTTACTAATCGCGACTTGCGCTTTGAGCATGATCCAGCCAGAAAGGTACAAGAAGTGATGACCAGCGAAAACCTGGTTACTGCACCGGCAGGTACTGATCTTAAAAAAGCGGAAACCATCTTGCGCCAGCATAAAATTGAAAAACTTCCTGTAGTTGATAAAAAGGGAACCTTGGTTGGGCTGATCACTTATCGCGATATTTTACAGGTAACCAGCTTTCCCAATGCCATTAAAGATTCTTTTGGTCGTTTATTGGTAGGAGCAGGTATTGGTATTACCGCCGATGTGCTGGATCGTATTAGTGCTTTGCAATATGTGGGTGTAGACTTAGTAGTGTTGGACAGCGCTCACGGACATACAAAAGGCGTAATTGATGCGCTTAAAAAAGTAAAAAAGAATTTCAAAAAATTAAACGTTATAGCTGGCAATGTGGGTACTGCCGCTGGTGCGTTAGCGCTGGCAGAAGCTGGTGCAGATGCAGTAAAAGTTGGTATTGGTCCGGGTTCTATTTGTACCACACGTATTGTTGCTGCTGCAGGAATGCCACAATTGTCGGCCATTATGGAAGCAGCCAAAAGCCTTTCTAAAAAAGGTATTCCGTTGATCGCTGATGGCGGTATTCGCTACACTGGCGATATGGTAAAAGCGTTGGCCGCTGGCGCTGATTGTGTGATGATGGGAAGCGTATTTGCCGGAACAGAAGAAAGCCCCGGAGAAACGATCATTTTTGAAGGCCGTAAGTTTAAGGCTTATCGTGGAATGGGTTCTTTAGGTGCAATGGCTACCGGAAGCAGCGACCGTTATTTCCAGGATCCCGAAGATGATGTAAAGAAATTTGTACCGGAAGGCATTGAAGGGCGCGTAGCTTATAAAGGTTCTTTAAAAGAAGTTATCTATCAATACGTTGGCGGACTTCGTGCAGGAATGGGATATTGCGGTGCTAATAGCATTGCTGATTTAAAGAAAGCACAATTTGTACGTATTACTAATGCGGGCATGAACGAAAGCCATCCGCATGATGTGGTGGTAACAAGAGAAGCGCCTAATTATAGCAGGAAGTAAGTTTTAAGAAGTTGACAGATGATAGATGACGGTTTTAAGGCTGTCATCTGTCAACTTTTTTAATTAAAAAACTTAGATAATAAAAGAATAGCTTTTGTCACAAAATGGCTGTCCTAAATATTCTTCCCCAGTGCTATTTTTACGGTCTCTTTCTTAGTTTTCGAGATGGGTATTTTTTCTCCGTCCTGCATTAATAAAAATCCACCATCGCTTTTTTGTAGGCTTTTCACAAATGCTGGATTGATTAAATGGGTTTGATGCGTGCGTAAAAAACCATGCGGTGTTAGTAATTCTTCAAACTCTTTAAGTGGTTTTGAAACCAGGATTTTTTCTTTATTATCTAGATAAAACCAGGTATAAGTGTTATTGGCTTCACAACGAACTATTGAATTTATTTCGATATAACGAATCTCATTTTGCTGTGGCAAAGCAATTTTGGAAGGCGATCTCGCTCCTTGCCTCACGTATTCTATCAAGAAATCAAGCCGTGTATTTGCTTTTTTATTATTGATTTTTTGGGAAGCTTTTTCAACCGCTGCTATTAATTCATGGGTGTCAATGGGCTTTAGAATATAATCCAGTGCTGCAAATTTTACTGCCTGTATACCATAATGGTCATAAGCTGTAACAAAAATGACTTCAAAATCTCTTTGGGGTAATTGTTTTAGCAGCTCAAATCCGGTTTCATTACCTAATTGAATGTCAAGGAAAATAATATCCGGTTTGGCGCTGTTTATCCGTGGTAAAGCATCTTGAATATTATCTGCGGTAGCTACTATTTTTATATCAGAGCAATGCCTTTGCAATAAATGCTTCAGGTTTTCAATATTATGTTGCTCATCGTCTACAATAATCGCATTCATAAATTTTTTAATTGTGATATGCAAAAAATAAACTTGGTTACAATAGCCAGTTTTTTAAAGTGATCTTTGCCACTGATCCATTTTTGCCGCTTTCAATATTAAAGAGTAATGGTGTTGCGTTATAAATGGTATTTAATAAAGATATCCGGTTTTTTGTAAGAGACAAACCATGGCCAGAATAGTTCAGACCGCTATCAAACCCATCGCCATTGTCCGTTACTGATAATACCAAATCATTATTTATTTTTGATAAGGAAACTTCAATCTCTCCCTTTTGTTTTTTAGTTATACTTCCGTGCTTTACGGCGTTCTCTATCAACGGTTGTAATAACATTGGTGGAATTTGAGCATTATGCCTGTCAATATTTTCATCAAATGATATGTTGTATTGAAACCCAAAGCGCATCTGCTCCATTTGCAGATAATCTTCTAAAAGTTTAACCTCATCGTCAATCGTTATCATCTCCTTACTTGAATCGTCAAGTATGCTTCTTGTTAGTCTTGAAAATTTGGTTAAATAAGCGTTGGCCTTATCATTTTCATGGGTATTCAATAAATTTTGAATACTCGACAGCGCATTGAAAATAAAGTGTGGGTTAAGTTGTGAACGAATGGATTCCAGCCTGTTTTTTGCTAATTCTTCATTTCTTTTAGCCTCAAGAAATTTTCGTTTGTTACGATATTTAATAAAAAGAATAATGGCTGTTATAAGTAAAGTAATTAGCACTCCAATAAGCATAGCCAATCTGTTACTCAACTCAATCTTCGATTTTTCTTCCGGTAATACGGTTAAATGATAAGTAAATTTTTTATCATTAAATTCCTGCTCATACATTCCTGTTTTGTTAGCACGATCACTTCGTTTAACTATGGCGTAAGGAATGAATTCGATTTTATAATCGCCCGGTTCTTTCCATAGTTCTTTATTGATGGGAATCTTTTTATTATATCGGCCTCCAATCAGGATTCTTTCTTCTTTTTTATTCCTGTTTTTTACAAGGTAAACAAGTGTTGAAAGAGATTTACTATTGTGTGTGGTAAGCGAAATTTCAAGCAGCGAATCAGCGGATTGAAGTGTTGTATGGCGGAGGCTGAACGAATCAACCAAATTGAAGCTTTTTTAAAATCGTCAAAACTGAAATTTTTTGCTTTTTGAAAAATTGGATTTATTCCAATTACGGAAGCCGCGAAAATTCCATGAAGATTCCGTGTTGTGTACATAACATCTCCCGAAATAACCGGCTTTTCTACTTCAACCCATTCCACATACATTGTCGACCGATCGGCATAATTTTTTACGTTGTAAATTTCAATTTTGATTTGTTGCTTTGGGCTGTATTCAAACTTGCCCAGATAAGCATAAGAAAATTTGCCATCTTTTGTTTTAATAAATTGATCGGGCTTTTTCCATGATACTATTTCTTCTTTATCATTTTTAACAACATGATATCGGTAATCATTTGCATTCGATTTATCGATCAAAACATTTGCAAACTCTACGTAAGCTGTTCCATTTACAAGATAACCGTGGCCATTTATTTCTGAAACATATATCTCATCTTTATTAGGTTCGAAGGATGCTACAATTGAATACTTCGGGTTTCTAAAGCTCCAAAATGCATCATACCACTGGCCTTCTTTATTTATAGTTGTTAGCTTTTCGTATCGGTAGATATTTATTTTTTGTTCCGTTGAGGCAGTTCGAATATCTACCACCGTATTCCCGTCATACTTCAGATAAGGAATTTGTGTTGAATCTTCAACCGTCACGAAAAGGGGTCCGACTTTTATCTGTTGTTGTGCAAATAAGGACAACCAATTGGCTAAAAGCAGTATCGTTAGGCAATAATTAACCAATATAAATTTTACTTTCATAATGTTTTTTCACAAACCTAAAATGCTGAAAACTTTATTACAAGCTTCATTTAGTAGCACTAATTAATTGCTTTAGAAATGGCATGGTTTCAAACAGAATTTGAACATACGTCTTTCTGTTTCAAACAGTATTGTAGTTAAATTTGTACAAAATGAAACCAACCATCACCATCGAATATTGTCCAAAATGCGGCTGGATGCTGCGCGCAGCTTATATGGCGCAGGAATTCCTGACTACTTTTTCAGATTATGTACAAGCGGTATCGCTAAAGCCTGGCGACGTAAGCGGAATATTTACCATTTCGGTAAATGAAAAAATTGTTTTTGACAGAAAAGAAAACGGTGGCTTTAAAGAAATAAAAGAATTAAAACAACTCATTCGCGATGAAATAGATCCTGAAATGAGCTTGGGGCATTCTGACAGACGTAGTTGATAGTCCATGGTCGATGGTCCATCGACTATTGGCTCTTATCCACGCTGCTGGCACCACTAACATTTGATGTAATCTGTGGACTTCCCTTGTATTTAATACCGCTTGCACCACTTGCCTCGGCGTTTAAAGTAACGCTGCTGAACAAGCGAATAGTGCTGGCGCCACTCGCATCTACATCTGCATTTTCAGTTTTTAAATCAAATGCATTGATCGTTGCCGCGCCCGAAGCGTCAGCTTTCAGATCCCGGCACTCCCCATCAGCGGTAAGCGTACTTGCACCCGTAGACTCCAGTTCAATAACAGGCGCACGAAGTGAAACATTGCCGCTTGAAGCGCCCGATACTTCAATTCTTATTTGCTTATCCTGACTAAATTTCCCCTGCGTTTTTATTTGGGCCGCGCCCGAAATCGAAACTTTATCCAGCGACGGTGCTGAAATATAAACCTTTACATCTCCCGTTGGATCCAGGTTTGTATCATTTTTAGTATCCACCTCAAGCGTTTGATGATCATGAACAGCCACGTCAATATAGTTGAACAGGTTTTCATCCGTCTCTATTTTTACGCTGTATTCATTCGCCTGGCTTATATATATTTCCATACTTTCTCCAGCATCTATTTGCGAAAAGTCTTTAAGATCATAGGTTTTGGAAACCACCTTTCCATTTCCCTTTACCCGTTGTTGGTCAATAATGTTGCAGGAGCTAAAAGCAATGGCGGCTATTAAAATGAAGCTTAAGTATTTCATCAGTTTATTTTTTTATTATTTTATCATCAATAAATATAGGTCATCTTTGTTGCCACGCTCGCTTGTACTACAGCATATAAATCATCCTACATAAACGAACGCATTCATATTTCTCACAGAAGTCACAGATGAACACAGAAAAAAACAATCTGTGTCATTCCGTGTTTTCTGTGAGCCACATTTTTCTGTGAGAACATTTGTCAAATCAAAAATCTCAAATCTCAAATCTCAAATAATGTTACCTTCGCCGCATTATGACGGAACGGATACTTATTCTCGATTTTGGCTCTCAATATACACAGTTAATTGCCCGTGCGGTAAGAGAAGCCAATGTTTACTGCGAAATTATACCTTATTCAAAACCATTCGAAATCGATGGCAATTTAAAAGGAATTATTCTTTCTGGCTCACCGTTTTCGGTAAATGATCAAAATGCGCCTGTTATTGGCATAAAAGATATTGTAAAAAGCCTGCCGGTTTTAGGTATTTGCTACGGCGCGCAGCTTACAGCCAAAAGTTATGGCGGCGCGTGGAAAAAAGTAGCAAGAGGGAATATGGTCGCGCTTCTATGTCGGTAAACGACGAAACAGATGTTTTGATGCAGGGCGTAAGCGCCAAAAGTCAGGTGTGGATGAGCCACGGCGATAGTATTTTAGAACTGCCTGAAGGGTTTGAAGTATTAGCTACAACCGATAGTATTCCGGTTGCAGCGTTCAAAAACAAAACGGATGTAAACCCTTTATATGGTTTGCAGTTTCATCCTGAAGTGTATCATAGCACCGAAGGCAAACAAATATTGAAAAACTTCCTGGTAAATATTTGTGGATGCGCACAGGATTGGACTCCGGCTCATTTCATTACAGATACAGTTAATGCGCTGAAAAAACAAATCGGTGACAGGCATGTAATTATGGCGCTGAGTGGCGGAGTTGATAGCACTGTGGCGGCAACACTGATACACCGAGCAATTGGCGATAAGCTGCACGGCATATTTGTAGA
Source organism: Paraniabella ginsengisoli (assembly GCF_022513635.1). Taxonomy (GTDB): domain Bacteria; phylum Bacteroidota; class Bacteroidia; order Chitinophagales; family Chitinophagaceae; genus Niabella; species Niabella ginsengisoli. The sequence goes on from NZ_JAKWBL010000004.1 coordinate 646,381, forward strand.
CAACGGCGTATTGCGTAAAAATGAATTTGAAGAAGTACTGGAAACTTATAATCAATTGGGATTGAATGTTACTGGTGTTAACGCCAGCCAGATGTTTTATGACGAATTGAAAGATAATCCTGATCCGGAAGCGAAAAGAAAGGTTATTGGCCGTTTATTTATTGAAGTGTTTCAGCAGGAAGCTGGTAAACTTGAAAATATTGAACTATTGGGCCAGGGCACTATTTATCCGGATGTGATTGAAAGCGTATCCGTGCACGGTCCGTCTGTAACTATAAAATCACATCACAATGTTGGTGGATTGCCTGCTTCTATGAAAATGGAACTGGTAGAACCGCTGCGTTATTTATTTAAAGATGAAGTAAGAAAAGTAGGCCGGGAATTAGGCATTCCTGCTAATCTTATTGATAGGCATCCATTTCCCGGGCCAGGTTTAGCCATCAGAATATTAGGAGAAGTAACCGAAGAAAAAGTGAAATTATTGCAGGAAGCTGATCATATTTATACCAATGCATTAAAAGAAACGGGGCTCTATGCAACGGTTTGGCAGGCTGGAACAATCTTGTTACCAGTAAAAAGTGTTGGTGTAATGGGCGATGAACGCACGTATGAATTTACGGTGGCGCTTCGTGCCGTAACCAGCGTAGATGGAATGACGGCTGATTGGGCACATCTTCCTTACGACTTTTTAGCAGATGTAAGTAACGAAATTATAAACAACGTAAGAGGCATTAACCGTGTAGTTTATGATATAAGCAGTAAGCCTCCGGCTACTATAGAGTGGGAATAACACACTTACGCGATGTATAAATTTCGTTTTAGGAATAAAATTTGCTTAAATAGTCCATCATCCATTTTCAATGAACGATGGACTTAAAAATACCGTATAATGAAGCAATTTTTTTATTGTTGGCCTTCTTCATTTGTTATTCCTCATTGACGCAAGCCCAGGGGTTTGGCGGCGCTCGGCATAAAATGGCCATATTTACTCCGCTTTATATTGATGAAGCGTTTGATAATGCGGGAAGTTATAAGTATTCTGGCAAGACCTTTCCTAAGCAATCGATAAATGGCTTGGAGTTTTATCATGGTGCGTCGCTTGCTATCGACTCTCTCAATAAATTAAGTATTCCTTTAGATGTTTACATTTATGACACAAAGTCAAAGAAGGAAACGCTTGAGCAGCAATTTAGCAAATGCGCTGCCGACGGTGTAGAGCTTATTATTGCTAATTGTTCTTTATCAGAACTGACAACCCTTGCAAGATTAGGTTTAGATAAAAAGATCACGGTGCTGAACGCTACTGTTCCAAACGATGCTAATACAACCAACAATCCATATTTCGTAGTGATGAATCCTACTATACAAACCCAGTTGGAAAGATTGTATAATTATATCAAAACAAAGTATCCAGGTAAGCAGATTACAGTTATTACAAAAAAGGCGCCTTCTGAAAAGTATATACGTTCTGTGTTTGAAACGCTAAACACCCATTATAAAAACGCAATCAACTTTAATTTCAGAGAAGTGAATGACGATATTGCGTTAAAGGCTTTGGGCACTACAACACAACCAACAGAAGCGGGTTTATATGTTATCGGCTCTTTAGATACTGAGTTTGGTAAAAAGATTTTAGCACAGTTTGCGCAGAGCAGTAAAAACTATGCCTCACTTACGTTAATCGGGATGCCAACATGGGAAAATATCGATCTCACAAAAACTGATTATAAAGGTGTTGAAGTTATTTACAGCACACCGTTTTATAATGCCAGAACAGATGCGGCAAGCAGATATATAACCAGTTATTATAGTAAAAAAATGTATGCGCGCCCAAGCGATTTGGTATTTAGAGCTTATGGCCTTACGTACAGGTTTGGGCATTTATTGAACCGCTACGGAAAAGATATCAACAACAAACTTGCCGGCACTGAATATCGAGCTTTTTTCGACATGGAAATCCAACCGGATTATCTAAATGGTAAGATAAGCCATTACGAAAACAAGAAGCTTTATTACTTAAAGTACTTTAATGGTGCTCTAAAGGCGGTGAACTAATTTATAGCTTAGCTTTCAGGTCGTCCAATATCATCTTTTGAGATGCAATTATTTTTTGTTGTGCCTCCTGTTTGGATTTATTTGCCGCTAATTTCTCTTCCAGTTCTTTTTGTATCTCTTCCAGATCTGCCAAAGAATTTTCTTCTCCGACAAGAATTCCTTCCTGCCTTTTTATTTCTACGATATCACCGCTACGTTTTACGTTTGCGGTCATCTTTTCTAAAAAAGATTTGCTTTTATTCAAAAGAGAAGCCGGATTGTCTGAAATGCCAGCGCCCTGCATAATCATGTAAACCGTTGTTTTTTTGCTGCCACGCCTTCCGTCTTCTTCAAACTTAAAATAATAATCAAGTTTGCTTTTGGTTACCTCAGTCATTGTAGCATTTTCATACGTTATAAAACCTTTGCTTTTAGAGCTGGAGTATTGCTTGTCGGCAAATTTTGCTACAAAAGCGTTTTCAACAATTTCCTCTGGATAGTCGTACACCATTACAATGGCAGGCTCTTCTGCTTTGCCGTATTTTACCTTTCCTTCAAATGCCTGTGCTGATGCATTTGCTGTCAATATTGCCAACCCCGAAAAAATTGCCCATTGCTTAACCATAAAAACATATTAGAGTTTAATGAATTGATCTTGCGCAAAGGTATATTAACTCTCTGTTTTATTTTAAGTACTTTAAATTTGCACCAATAATTTTTTACATTGAGTGGGATTAAGAAACTGGCAGGACAAACTATTTGGTATGGCGTAAGTTCGATTGCGGCAAGGTTTATTAACTATTTGCTTACACCTTACCTAACGTATAAATTTACGACAGGTGAATATGGTGAGATGAGCATTCTATATGCTTTTATCCCATTTATGAATGTTATTTTCACTTATGGAATGGAAACCGGTTTTTTCCGGTTCTCCCAAAATAGCGATAAAGACAAAGTGTATAGTACTACAAGCTTGTCTTTGATTTACTCCACGCTGATACTTGCACTGTTATTAATTGCTTTTAATAAACCCCTTTCAGGTTTGCTGTCTGTTGCAGATAAGCCTGAATACTTAATGCTTGCAGCGGCCATTATTGCCCTGGACGCACTTACCACTATTCCTTTTGCAAAGCTAAGACAGGATGGACGTCCCCGAAAGTTTGCCTTTACAAAACTTACCGGTATTCTTGTAAATATTGCGGCTATCTATTTTTTCCTAAGCATTTGCCCACAACTTATTGATCAAGAGCCAGACCATGTGCTCAGTCATTTTTATGACAAAGATTGGGTGGTAGGTTATGTGTTACTAGCTAATCTCATTCAAAATATTATTGTATTTCTTATTTTATCGAAAGAATTCTGGGGCTTTAGGTTTAAGTTTAATAAAGCACTTTGGAAAGAAATGATGTTATACAGCCTTCCATTAATCATTGCAGGACTGGGGGCATGATAAATGAAACGGCTGATCGTATTATGCTGTTAAAATGGTGGACGCCCGCAGCTGGTGGTAGCGATGCAGAATCCGCTGTAGGAATTTACTCAGCATGTTATAAATTATCAATTCTTATTACTTTAGGAGTTCAGGCATTTAAAATGGGTGCTGAGCCATTCTTTTTTAATCAGGCTGCCAGTGATAATGCGCCTCGGATATATGCACGCGTTATGAAATTCTTTGTAATTACAGTTTGCCTGATGTTTTTATTCGTGGTGTTATATTTAGATATATGGAAGCAATTTATTCGTAATCCGGAAATGTGGGTAGGCTTAAAAGTAGTTCCTATACTCTTGCTGGCGAACATGTTTTTAGGCATTTATTACAATTTAAGCATCTGGTACAAGCTTGGAAATAAAACTATTTCCGGCGCATACATCACCATTATTGGGGCCTTGGTTACGGTTCTGATAAACTATATTTTTATTCCGCATTATGGATATGTGGCTTGCGCCTGGGCAACGTTTGCGTGCTATGGCATTATGATGGTTGTTTCCTATATCTGGGGCCAAAAAAATTATCGGATACCTTATGCCACCAATAAATTGTTGGCTTACATAATTGTAGCGGTTGTATGTTACTTTATACATTTTTATATCATAAGCGCCTTTCCTTTAGCCTGGCTTAGTTATAGCCTTGCGACAGTACTGTTCGCCCTTTATTTTTTACTTATTATCAGAATAGAAAGAAAAGAATTTGCACAGTTCCCTGTTATTGGCAAATATTTAAAAAAGCCGTTGCCATAAAATCCGCTAATAAGTATTAATTTTCCGTATGCTATTTCAACATCGTTTGTCGAATGAAAGAGCGCCCTTTAAGCATCATTGCATTCAAGCTACATATTGTTGAAGGGTAAAGTAAAATGGTACTGAATAATCGCAGCGAAGCTGCAACTTAACAAACATACGAGTGAAAACTATTTACATTCTAGCGCCTGAACATGCAGTAATGCAGGCAGTGGCTGATCCTCAATATTGTTTTAACACCGTTAATGAATTTCTGCAGGTAAGTGGAAGGGATGCTCTTTCCATGTACAAGTGGTGGGTGCAAAAAGAGAAGTGCGATTCAGCGGGAATCAGTTTACTGTAACAGTAGACAAATTATTGAGTGACACCGGTGTCGCAGACCTGGTAATTGTTCCTGCGTTATTTGGAGATATGGGAAACGCCGTGACTGCTAATGCAAAAATTGCGGAATGGTTGATATGGCAATATAAAGAAGGCGCAGAAATAGCCTCGCTTTGTGTGGGTGCTTTTTTACTGGCTTCTACCGGTTTGCTAAATGGAAGAAAATGCAGCACCCATTGGGGATACATTAATACTTTTCGTGAAATGTTTCCCAATGTTATGATCCAGGATGGCAGCATTGTTACAGAACAGAACCGTATTTATACCAGCGGAGGAGCCACTTCCTATTGGAACTTATTGCTTCATTTAGTTGAAAAGTATACCGACCGCCAAATTGCTATTCTGGTATCTAAATATTTCGCAATTGATATTGATCGAAGTAGCCAGTCTGCATTTGCAGTGTTTACGGCACAAAAAAGCCATAACGATGATGCAGTAAAAAAGGCACAAGAATACATCGAGAAAATATTGAAGACCGCTTAACCATCGACGACATTGCTGCATATGTTGCATTAGGAAGGCGCAGCCTGGAACGCAGGTTTAACATGCAACCAACAATTCTGTACTGGAATATATACAAAGAGTAAAGATAGAAGCGGCCAAAAAGAGTTTTGAAAGCAGTAGGAAAAATATAAATGAGGTAATGTACGACGTTGGATACACCGATACTAAAGCATTCAGAAGCACCTTTAAAAAGATAACGGGCCTTACACCTATTGAGTACAAAAACAAATACAATAAACTTGCAGTAGCCTGATAAAAACAAAGCGGTGTATTTATTGGCATCCTTTTTTCTTAGCTACTTTTGATGCAAATAGAAGTCGCAGATAAAGTAGTTAATATTTCTCCTCAAAAGCTTGTCAGTGCTTTGAACGATCCTGAAAAAAGTGCGAGGATCGTAAAACTTACTTATGTGAACGATAGCGATGAAGGAATCGTTCGCGTAAAGTCGGGTAAGTCTTTTTCTTATAAAAAATCTTCCAAAAAATAAAAGACGAAAAGACCCTGGCCCGCATCAAAGGCCTGGTAATTCCGCCGGCATGGCGGGATGTGTGGATCTGTAACCTGGAGAATGGCCATTTGCAATGTACCGGAATAGATGCGTTGGGTCGCAAACAATATCGCTACCACTCTTTATGGAATGCTTTACGAAAAGAAACTAAGTTTTACAGGTTGTTACAATTTGGAGAAGCTTTGGGAAACCTTCGCAAAAAATTGTCAGCGCATTTAGCTGAACGTAGTTTAAGCAAGCAAAAAGTTTTGGCAGCTGTTGTAAGCACAATGGATAAAACAGGCATTCGGGTAGGAAACAGCATGTACGAAAAACTGTATGGATCTTACGGGCTATCCACTTTTAAAGATCAGCATATTAAAATTAATGGCAGTAACGTAGCGTTTAGCTTCAGGGGTAAAAAAGGCGTATATCAAAATATTTCAATGCAAAGCGCCCGTTTGGCAAAAATCATTAAGCAATGCAAGGAAATTCCTGGAAGAGAGTTATTTCAGTACCTAGATGAAGATGGACAAAGGCATTCAATAACAAGCGGCGATGTAAATGATTATATAAAAGAAATTTCTGGCGGCGAGTTCACTAGTAAAGATTTTAGAACCTGGACGGGTACTGTTGATTGCATTGTAAATTTTGCCAGAATTGGAGGTTTCGAAACCAAAACCCAAATGAAAAAAATATGGTTGACGCTTTGGATTGCGTAGCTAAAACACTTGGTAATACAAGGGCGGTTTGTAAAAGCCATTATGTTCATCCGCTAATACTGAGTATGTATGAAGATACTCGTTTAAATAACTATCTTAAAAAACTTGATGCTACAAGCGCAGATGCAATATCGAAAACAGAACCACTCCTGTTAAAGATCCTAAAAAAAGAAACCATTCAATCTAAATGAGAGTACTAAGAAAGTAAGTTCTGGCGTAATAAAAATTCGAGTTGCTCGTTAGTAGTCATAAGCTTCTCGGTTAGCTCTTCCTGATTTTTGCTATTGTTATACAATTTTAAAGCATTTTCAATAGTAGTTCGAAGCTCATCTTCAGACCATGGTTTTTGAACGTATTTATAAACAGAACCTTTATTAATAGCATCAATAACGGCATTAATATCTGTATAGCCCGTTAACAAAATACGAGGAACAGCAGGGTAATCTTTTATAATTGATTCGAGAAATTCAATGCCCGTAGTTTCCGGCATACGCTGATCTGTTATAATAAGATGAATATTATTAGCCTTTAATATCTGCCTTCCCTCTTCAGCAGATGATGCCGTAAAAATTGTATAGGATCGTCTGAAAACCGCCCTGAAGGAGTTTAGATTATGGACTTCATCATCAACGTAAAGAATATTTTTATAAATATTTTCTTCACCCATAAAAAAGCAAATATTGTTAAATTTCTGTTCTATATTTATGTCCTACAAAATTATAAAAAGAACAAAAACTAATTATGCTCCTAGGCTATAATGTAGGCACAGAATATTATAAAGGATATAAACCATCATTTTACCGGTTACAAGACAAAGGTGAATCGGGAAAACTTAAAGAGCTTTTATCACAAACTCCAGCTATACAAATATACGATACAATTGAAAGTCAATTATCAGAACTGGCGAAAATAAATAATCCGCAAAAACAGCTTACTTCTAATGAGGTAACGGATTTTATAAACGAATATAGAAATGGAGCTCCTTTAGACGAATGCGGCGTTTGGGTTTATTACCCATGGTCACAAAAATTGGTTCACTTGTTAGATGAAGAAGATTTTATACAAGTACGGACCAGCAGAAACAATTATAAAATAAAGCCGGAAGAACTTCAGATATTAAGAAAAAAAAAGATAGGCATTATAGGTTTATCAGTTGGGCAATCGATTGCATTAACAATTGCGACAGAGAGAGTTTGTAATGAGTTACATTTAGCTGATTTTGATACAGTCGAGTTGGCAAATATGAACAGGTTGAGCAACTGCAATGTGTATAATCTGGGCGCATCAAAAGCAATTATCACAGCCCAAAAAATAGCTGAGTTGGATCCATATCTTATTGTAACCTGTTTTTCAGAAGGGATTACTGAAAGTAATATTGATGCATTTTTAGGAGAAGGCAGTACTCAGCTTGATATATTGGTAGAGGAATGTGATAGTATAGACGTTAAAATATTAAGCAGAATAAAAGCGCGTGAAAAGAAAATTCCGGTTGTGATGGATACTAACGATAGAGGAATGTTAGATGTTGAACGTTTTGATCTGGAGCCGGAACGGCCCATATTTCATGGTAATTTAAAAGAAGATATTGATTTGACAAGATTAAAAGATCTTACAAACAAAGAGAAATTACCGATGCTAGACGCGATGGTAAATCTTTCAGCTCTTTCTGAAAGGATGAAATATTCTTTAAGTGAGATGGGGAAAAGTATTAATACCTGGCCACAGTTAGCTTCCTCGGTAATGCTTGGAGGCGCAATGGTTACGGACACATGCAGGCGAATCTTATTATCGGAAACGACCAGCTCTGGAAGGTATTATATCGATTTTAGCGAATTAATTAAATAAGCGGTGGGGTGGAAATAGCTATCAGAGCCTTCAAAGCCATTATGGATGAAGAAACATGCCTCAAGTTCATTGATGGGCACAGGCGTCTTCTGGAATTTCATTTTGGTGTTGCAAAGATTACATCGAGTCACACCAGCTGGATGCATCACGAAAATACATTTGTAGTGGTAGCTGAAAGTCTGGATAGGACAAAAGTGTACGGCGGCGTACGTGTTCAGGTGGCCGACGGTCAACTCCCATTGCCCATAGAAACCGCTATTGGCAGGTACGATCCTGCCATTCATCAGCAGGCCACGCCCGGTTCTTCCGAGATTTGCGGCCTCTGGAATTCGATGGAAGTGGCGGGTATGGGTATTGGCAGCATCTTCATGGCTCGCGTTGGTGTAGTGCTCGCCATGCAGCTGAACGTTGAGAAAGCATTTTTTCTTTGTGCCCCGGTTACCGTGAGGATTGGTAAAAGAATAGGAGGTGTTATTGAAACCTCCCTTGGAAATAAAGGAGACTTTTTTATCCCAAAGACGATTTTGTGGCCACCGCAATGGTAATTAATGACTGCAAAACACTTGTCCATGCAGATGAAAAAGAGCGAACAAGGATTTTTGATTTGTTCAATAATCCTATACAACGCGTAATGGAGGCCGGACCAAAGGGCGAGCTTTTGGTGGATTATTTATTAAAGATATAATGATGTGATGGTCCTAATGCGTATTTATTTCTTTCTTATTTGCATTTTGTATGCATGTGGAATGTTATATGGGCAGGTGCCTGTACAGGTTACCAAAGAGGCCGCACTTTATAACGTAGTTAAAAGCCACATCCAATATCTGGAAGATAAAAACAGCAGCTTCTCAATCAATGAAGTAGCGCAAGTTCCATTTTTAAATACTTCGTCAGATGTGCCGGGGTTTTTTATTTCCTCTTCTTCTTTTTGGGTAAAGTTTATTATTCAGAATGAAACAGAAGATCCGCATCTAATCATTAATCTGGAACATGCAACCATCGACAGGGCTGTCTTATATTACAAGGTTGGAGCATCAGGCGAATTTGATTCAACAGTTTTAACTGAAGCACAACCGTTCAGGAATCGTAAATACAACTATCAAACATACATGTTTGATGCGGAGATAAATAAAGGGGAGCAAAAAACTTTTTTCTTAAAGTGAGCGCTTCAGAACAACTGCTCATTCCAATTACGGTAGGCCATGTAGAAAAAACTTTCGAAAAACTTGCAACCAACGACCTGATATTTGGGCTATACATTGGGCTGATACTTGTAATGGTGTTATATAATTTGTTTCTCTATTTTTCTACAAAAGACAAAAGTTATTTTTATTATGTACTCTACATGGTTTTTGTAGGAATAACACAAGCTATGTTGCAAGGGTATACCTTTCGGTTCCTCTGGCCTAACCTTCCTATTCTAAATAACTATGCCGCTATCTTGGTTCCTTTTTTTAATGGAATTGCTGCGTTAGAATTTATACGAAATTTTTTAAACCTTAAAAGCGTATCAAAACGGTTTAACAAAGGCATTTTCTGGTTTGAAGCGTTTTATTCTATTTCGTTGGTTTTGGGTATAATGGGTATGTTTAGGAGTGCGCAAATTGCTGTGCAATCAGCAGCTTTTTTCACTGCATTTTATGTACTGGGAATTTGCTCTTTACTTGCGTATAAAAAAATCCAAGGAGCAAAAACCTTGTTGATTGCATGGTCTGTTTTTTTATGCAGTGTTATCATTTTTGTGCTAAGAAATGTGGGCATACTTCCCTATAACAATCTCACTTTTTATGCATTACAAATTGGATCAGCGATTGAAGCCGTGCTACTTTCCCTGGCGCTGGCAGACAGATCAACACCTACCGGCGAGAACAGGAGCTTGCAAGGAAAGAGGCTTTAGAGGCTTCTTTGGAAAACGAGCGTTTAGTTAGGGACCAAAACATAACGCTGGAAAGACAGGTTCATGAGCGTACACAGGAATTGGAAAAATCTAATGATAATTTAAATAATACGCTTTCTCAATTAAAGAGCGCTCAAAGCAAGCTTGTAGAATCTGAAAAAATGGTATCGCTGGGCCAGCTTACGGCAGGTATCGCGCATGAGATCAATAATCCAATAAATTTTGTTACCTCAAACGTTAAGCCTTTGGAGTTGGACATTACCGACTTACTTACAGTTATTAAAAAGTACGAAGAAATCGATACATCTAAAAATGTAGATGATCAGCTATCATCAATTGAGGAGTATAAAAAGCAAATAGATATAAACTACATTAATGAAGAAATAAGGACTTTACTAAGTGGCATTAAAGATGGCGCTCATCGCACTGCAGAAATAGTCAGCAACTTGAAAAATTTTGCCAGGATTGATGAGGCCAATGTAAAATTCGTTAATTTGAATCGCGGCTTACAATCAACCTTACTGTTGGTAAAAAATTCATTCCCAAGGGATTTTATACTCAACAAAGAGTTTGGCGACATTCCTGATGTAGAATGTACCGCCGGTAAGATCAACCAGGTTTTCATGAATATAATTACAAATGGTTTGCAATCAATTGAGGAACGACAAGCCACTAACCCCGGTGTTGGTATTTTATCCATTAAAACTTTTGAAGAGGATGGTAAAGTAAAAGTTTCTATAAAAGACAACGGAACAGGGATTGAAGAAAATATAAGGGAAAAGATATTTGAGCCCTTTTATACTACAAAACCGGTGGGGCAGGGAACGGGACTTGGAATGTCGATCGTAAAAGGGATTATAGACAGCCATAATGGGACCATAGAAGTCATTTCAAATTTTGGGGATGGTGCAGAATTTATCATAACTTTACCCATAAACTATTTAAACTGAGAGCTTTCAACTTTGCTTTATGACAATAATAAAAGTTCTATACGTCGATGATGAAGAAAATAATTTAAGCTCTTTTAAAGCAAATTTTAGGAGGCTGTACGAAATATATACCGCTACTTCAGGTGCTGCCGCTTTGGATATTTTATCCCAAACCGACGTGCATGTGGTTATATCTGATCAGCGGATGCCCGGCATGACAGGCGTTGAGCTTTTTAAGAAGATAAAAAAATTTAATCCTGAACCTATACGCATTTTACTTACAGGATATACAGATATAGAGGCATTGGTAGATGCGATAAATGACGGCGATATATACAGATATATTACTAAACCCTGGAATGATATAGAGTTGAACAACGGTATACAAAACGCATATGACGTTTTTAAAACCAGAAGAGAATTAAAAGAAAAGCTTGCAGAGCTGCAAAAAACAAATGATGAGCTTAATCGATTCATTTATAGCATTTCACATGAGTTAAGAGCGCCTCTTGCGTCAGCGCTCGGCGTTATTAATTTAGCAAAACTGGATAATGTTTACAGCGATTCAGAAAAGGGCCACGAATACTGGAACCTTATGGAAGAATGTTGTAACCGACTTGACTATAATATAACCAGTACACTACAGTATTACAAGAATAGCCGATATACCAATATTAAGGAAGAAGTACACTTTGAGAAATTAATTCAGGATTTAATAATTATACATAAGCTGGCAAATAATATCGACGACAAAATTAAATTTGAAGTGAGTATTGATCAGACAGAAGTATTTCTTGGAGACATATTCAGAATAGAAATTATTTTGGGCAATCTTATTTCAAACGCGATCAAGTATCAAAAGCCAGATGAAGAAAATAAGCTAATAAAAATAGATGTAAAAGTAAACCTGTTAGATGCAGTAATTACTATTGTAGACAATGGGTTAGGTATTTTAAACGATCATTTGAACCAAATATTTAATCAATTTTTCAGAGTTCATAATCAGAAAGGAACAGGATTGGGCTTATTTATTGTAAGAGAGGCATTGGCAAAGTTGGACGGTAAAATTTCGGTAGAATCAGTCGTGAATTCAGGAACTCAATTTACTTTACGTATACCTAATCAACGCTAGTACGCACCAACAAATAACTCTAAACTCCGCAATGCCACCTAAAGCCCCAAAGCCCAACTTATTAGTTATCATTGATGATAGTTCATTCGATTTAAGAATTAATTCGGGAATAGCAACTCATATAAAGGTCTTCACACAAATATTATGTTTCTCCTCAGCTGAAGAAGGGCTCGATTTTTTAGTAGAAAATCTTGATAACCCGCAAATATATCCGCATCTTATTTTATTAGACATTCAAATGCCTGAAATGGACGGTTTTGAATTCATGAAACGATATGATAAATTTCCTGATAATTTTAAAAAAGGTAGTAATGTTGTTATGCTTTCCTCAACCGACGACTTGCAGGACATTACGCGGGTCGATTCCAACAAGAATGTATTCAGGCTTTTAAAAAAGCCATTACAAATAGAGCAACTTAAGGCCATTGCAGAAGAATTATATCTTCTCGATTAATTTGGGATTTGGTAAAATAAGCAGCAAAGTGTATTTTGTACGTTGAAAAAATTTGTCGAATTTCTGTCGAAAGCGAAATAATGCATTCCAAAAATTATCCCCGTTATTTTTTAATAATTATTGATGATAGTGCTTTCGATCGAAAAATAAATTCAATCGTCGCAGACCGAACGAAACTATTTAAACAAATAGTAACATTTTCCTCAGCCGAGGATGCGCTCGATTTTTTAACAGAGAATAGAAGTAATGCAGAAGTATTTCCACAAGTGCTTTTGCTGGACATTCAAATGCCCGGATTAGATGGATTTGAATTTATAGTTGAGTATGAAAGATTTCCAGATTACTTCAAGGAACAGAGCCATATCATCATGCTTTCTTCAACCGATGATTTACGGGATATAACACGTGCCGAGTCAAATAAAAATGTTATTACCTTATTAAAGAAACCTTTGCAGTTCGAACAATTTTCAGCTTTGATCAAAGAGCTGCATACCTTTTAAACCAGTTATAAATTTCGAAACTAATGATAAAAATAAAAGTCTTTTTGTGCAGTTTTCTAATATCTTTTATGCACGTTGCCGGACAAAGTGTTAGCGTACCAATTGCAGGTAACACATGGAGCTCTGCTAAAGAAAGCAGAAGCCTTGCAAAAACAGGAATAAGAGAATGGCAAAATAAAGAGCAAACATTTACAACATATATACGTGTAGCAACACCAGGCACGCTAAAGCTTTCTATAGATGCTGCATCTCCGTCTGGTAATGCAACGCTTGGTATTACTGCCTTGTCAAAAACCCATAAAGTAGAGATCAATGCTCAAAAAGAGTATGAAGTTGGGGAGTGGATGATAAAAGATTCTGGTTACATTGCTTTTACATTTTCAGGGATTGCCAAGGAAGGCTGTTGTTTTCCCGACATAAATAGTTTAAAGTTATCAGGCTCTGCAATAAATGAGCAGACATCATTTGTTAAAAATAATGAAGGCAATTTTTTTTATTGGGGACGCCGAGGCCCTTCTACTCATTTAAATTATCAGTTACCGCAGCATGTGGATGTTGAGTGGTTTTATAATGAAGTAACTGTACCCGAAGGCAATGACATTATTGGTTCTTATTTTATGGCAAATGGATTTGGAGAAGGATATTTTGGAATGCAGGTAAATTCCGATACAGAAAGACGCATACTGTTTTCAGTATGGAGCCCTTTACTACCGACAATCCAAAAGAAATTCCAGACGAGCAAAAAATTAAATTATTAAAAAAGGGAAATGATGTAAACACAGGAGAATTTGGCGGCGAAGGTTCTGGCGGGCAGAGCTTTCTGCGATATAACTGGAAAGCGGGTACAACACAGAAATTTTTATTGCACGGAATTCCAGATGGGGCAGATCATACCATTTACACGGCCTATTTTTTTGACAACGAGCAAAAAACATGGAGATTGATTGCCAGCTTCAGGCGCCCAAAGAAATCGACCTATCTCACACGCCTGCATTCTTTTCTTGAAAACTTTAATCCAGAACAGGGAAATATTGATAGAAAAGTGCTGTTTTCCAATCAGTGGGTAAAAGATACAAAGGGAGAATGGCACGAACTTACCAAAGCAAAATTTAGTGCAGATAATACTGCAAGAATCGGCTACAGAAAAGATTTTGAAGGCGGTGCAGATAAGAAAAACTTTTACCTGCATGCGTTTGGGTTTTTTAAACAGCAAACACCTATGGGTAAATCGCTTGAACGTGAGTCAATTAATACGCCACCAGCTATTGATTTCGCTTCTTTAAAATAGAATTTGCAACATTGTTGCTTTTTTGTATTTTGCAGCCGCATGAAAAACAGATTTAATTGGGATGCATTGGGAATTACCACGTCCATTCTGTGCGCCATTCATTGTGCCGTATTGCCTTTGTTTTTGGTTGCACTTCCGCTTTGAATTAATATAATAGACAACCATGCTTTTGAAGTAGGTATGATTGCGCTGGCTTTTGTAATAGGATGTTACGCATTATGGCATGGGTACAAAGGGCATCATCATAGCAAAACTCCTTTGTTCCTCTTTATCGCTGGTATTTTTTTCTGATATTAAAGCAGGTTTTTTTACAATATCACATTGTTTTATTGGTTCCCGCTGTGATACTGATTGTAGCAGCGCATTTGATAAACTATCGCTACTGCCGGGTGCATAATCATGCACATGATACAGACTGTAATCACGATCATTATTAATCTTTAGCACTTATTTTTCTAAAAAGGAAATGAAAAACATACAGATGAAACAGCTAATAATTTTCTCATTTCTTATTACAATATCTGTAATTGGTTTTGGGCAATCGAAAACAGAGGCGGCCATCCATTCCATACTTCAAAAACAAACCGATGCGTGGAACAAAGGCGATATCAATACATTTATGCAGACATATTGGAAAAACGATTCACTGGTATTTGTAGGTAAAAATGGAGTAACCTATGGCTGGCAAAATACATTGGACAACTACAAAAAAATTATCCTGACAAGGCCACAATGGGGCAATTGCGATTTGATATTATTAAAATACAACCACTTTCGTCAAATATTTACAATGTAATTGGCAAATGGCATCTTACCCGTACAATTGGTGATTTGCAGGGGCATTACACTTTACTGATAAAAAAATCGGGAAACAGTGGCTAATTGTTCAGGACCACTCAAGCTGACGTCAATGGTGAATGGGTGAATAGTCAATAATTAATCAATAAATAAACAGCAGCGTGCATTCGTAATACGTCAATCGTAATTCACTACTCACTGTTCACCATTGACTACTTTACTTCTTCAAAATCAATATATTCTCCTTCTTTTTGTTTAGGTGCTTCTTTTGTGGGCTCGTTAAAAGCAGACTTGGAGTTTTGCGCTTCCCGCTGTTCAGACATATTTTTAAATTGTCGCCTTACCTGACGGGTTGTTTTATAAACAGGGAGAATTATCTTCACTAGCAAGTTGTAAAAAAACCAGGCAAAAATCATTAACAGAATAAAGCCAATTGTACTCATAATAAAAACCTTTTTCTATACTTGTAAACGGACTGACAGCAAAAATGTTTTAACCAAAACCGCCTCAATAATAAATTTAAAGTTAAAGCTACACTTTTATATAAAAAATCATAACTTTGCGCAAGATTTTGAGAAAAGGGAACGAGTGACGTTCCCTTATTTATTTGTCGGAATATATAACATGGAAGCTGTTATTCAAAAAGTAGAAAAGGAAATTCTGGAGATCCTGGCGGAAAACCCGGATCATTTTTTAGTTGAAATTAAAATTAAGCCTACCAATAATATCAGGGTTTTTATTGATGGGGATAAAGGTGTAGGTATTGGCGATCTTGTTAAATATAATCGCAACCTGCATAAAGTGTTAGAAGAAGCTGGTTTCTTTCCCGAAGGTGATTTTTCACTTGAGGTTTCGTCGCCGGGTTTAGGCGAGCCGCTCAAAATGCGCCGCCAGTATCAAAAGAACATTGATAGATTTGTGGAGATCATAAAAGAAGATGGCAGCAAAATAGAAGGGAAACTATTACAGGTAAATGATTCGGAAATCATAGTAGAAGAAACAAAAGGAAAAGGAAAAAAGGCGGAAACAATAACACATACCGTTTCTTTTCAGGATATAAAATCAACTCAAATTCAAATTAAATTTTAAACATGCTTCCCTGCCCAGGCTGGGAAAGCGCAATAATTAATTATGAAATGAGCCATTATATCTTTCATTTTTACAAATGCAATGATATTTTGGTGAATTACATGTGACAACAAAAACAACAAAAAATAAACACATGAATTGCTATGGCAAGTATTAATCTTATAGAAGCGTTCCAGGATTTTAAAGACGCTGAAAATATTGACAGGCCCACAATGATGAAGGTGGTAGAGGATGTTTTTAAAACATTACTCCGTAAAAAGTATGGCACCGATGATAATTTTGACGTTATTGTAAATGCCGAAAAAGGTGATCTTGAAATAGTGCGCCACCGTACTATTGTTGAAGATGGAGAAGTGGAAGACCCTTTAGCACAAGTTGCTTACTCTGAAGCGATCAAGCTGGAGCCCGACTATGAAGTAGGAGAAGATCTTTACGAAGAAATTGATCTGGTAGATTTTGGGCGCCGGGCTATTTTAGCCGCTAAGCAGACGCTTGCCGCCGTATAAGCGATTTGAAGAAAAATGTACTTGCCAAAAAATATGAAGATAGAATCGGAGAGATCATAAGCGCAGAGGTTTATCAGGTTTGGAAAAAAGAAATTTTATTGCTTGATGAAGAAGGCAACGAACTTATCCTTCCTAAAAGTGAGCAAATACCACAGGATTATTTTAAAAAAGGTGAAAACATTCGTGCCGTTGTAACACGTGTTGATCTGAAAAATAATAACCCCGTAATTATTTTATCAAGAACTTCTCCTGATTTTCTGGCCAAATTATTGGAAATTGAAGTACCGGAAATTTTTGATGGTTTAATCATCATCAAAAAAATAGTACGTGAACCAGGAGAAAGAGCAAAAGTAGCCGTTGAATCTTATGATGACAGGATTGATCCGGTTGGGGCTTGTGTGGGTATGAAAGGTAGCCGTATTCACGGTATTGTGAGAGAATTGAAGAACGAAAATATTGATGTTATTAACTGGACAAGCAACCTTCAGCTCTTAATTCAAAGGTCACTTACGCCAGCTAAAATAACCAGCATGAGCGTGGATTCGGAAGGAAAGCATGCAAGTATCTTTTTGAAACCCGACCAGGTGTCGCTGGCTATTGGCAAACGAGGCGCTAATATTAAACTTGCTTCCGAACTTACCGGTTTTGAACTGGATGTTTATAGAGATAACGAAGAGGAAGAAGAAGAGTTTGATGTGGATCTTGAAGAATTTAGTGATGAAATTGACGAATGGGTTATTGACGCATTGAAAAAGATCGGTTGCGATACAGCACGTAGCGTAATGAGAATGACACCGTCTGAGTTAGAGAAAAGAGCCGATTTAGAAAAAGAAACTGTAGAAGATATAAGAAGAATATTAAAGGAAGAATTGGAAAGGGAATAAGCCGTGTTGAAGGGGAAAAATATTGTGTGGAATGGTAAATTAAAAATTGTCTTCACAAAAGGCAATTGGAGAGAACCCGACGCGAAATCTTAGATCTTAAATAAATAAACAGATCTAAAGAGTTTCATCAAAGGCTACCCTTGGCCAATAAGATTAAAATAAGAAATACAAGGGAAATTTATATATGTCAGAAATCAAACTTCCAAGATTATTACAAGCAGCAAAAGAGTTTAACATTGGGCAGGATACGCTCGTTGAATTTCTTGTTGGAAAAGGCTTTTCGAAAGATGATTTAAAACCATCTACAAAGCTTAGCGAAGCCATGTACGTGGCTTTGCAGCAAGGATTTCAAAGTGATAAGGCTGCCAAACTAAAAAGCGATAAGGTAGATCTGCCTAAAGGTGTTGGCGGCGAATCTAAAAAACGCAAAGAGGATGAAGAGCCGCTACAAAAGAAAGAACCGGTTATTGAACCTGTTGTAGAACAACCTCCGGTAGCGGAGCCGGTTGAAGAAATTAAAGAACCTTCTCAGCCTGAACCTCAATCTCAACCTGAGCCAGAACCCCAGCCCGAGCCTCAACCCGAGCCGGAAGTAAAGGTTGAAGAGCCACAACCGGTTGAACCCGTTGTGCCTGCGCAGGAAGAACCTAAAAAAGAAGACAACATTATTAAAGCTAGTGCTCCAGGAATTGAGGGCCCTAAAATATTGGACAAAATTGATCTTTCTGCTTTAGAAAAATCAACAAGGCCTAAAAAGCCTTCTCCCCAAGTAACTGAACAAAAACCAGTGGTAGTAAAAGAAAAAGAACCCCCGTTCAGGCACCTGTGCAGGAGATAAAAACAGAAACGCCAATACCGGCGCCGGTAATAAAACCAGCGCCGCTGGTTGCCGAAAAACCAGAAATAACTAAGATTAAGGCGGCAAAAATTGAAGGCCCTAAAATTCTGGGTAAAATTAATTTACCTGTTGATAGCGATACAAGGCCTAAACGCGACGAAAAGCGTAAACGCAAACGCATTCCTATCGAAAGAAAAGAGGTAAAGCCTGATCCTGCAGCTAAAAAGCCATTTCAGCAAGGTGCCGGTGGCGGCGGTGCTGGCCGTGATAGAAGAGACGGACCTGGTTTTAGAAATGACAGAAGGCCACATCATCAGCAAAGAGAAGACAAGCAGATTGATGAAAAAGCAATACAGGATAAGATTCGCGAAACACAGGCTAAGTTAAGCGGCGGCGGCGGTAACAAGCAAAAAGCTATGAGAGCTAAAGCGCGCCGCGACAAGAGAAATGAGGCGGAAGAAATGAATGAGGAGGCTGGAGACAACAAATTGCAGTTAACGGAATTCATTAGTGTAAGTGAATTAGCAAGCCTTATGGATGTAAGCTTTGCTGATGTTATCAGCAAATGTATGGGGCTTGGTATCATGGTTTCTATCAATCAGCGATTGGATGCTGAAGTAATTGAATTGGTGGCTAGCGAGTTCGGTTACGATGTGGAATTCATCGATATGGAAAAGCAAATGGAAATGGAGGATGATGAAGAGGAGGAAGATGATGTAGACAGCCTGCAGCCTCGCAGTCCTATTGTAACCATTATGGGTCACGTCGATCATGGTAAAACATCGCTACTTGATCATATACGCAGCGCGAACGTTGTTGCTGGTGAAGCCGGCGGTATTACACAGCATATTGGTGCTTATCGTGTACAAGTTGGAGAAGAGCGGGAAATTACATTCCTTGACACTCCAGGTCACGAAGCCTTTACTGCCATGCGTGCGCGCGGTGCTAAAGTTACTGACATCGCAATCATAGTTGTAGCTGCCGATGATGCGGTGATGCCTCAAACCAAAGAAGCCATCAGTCACGCACAAGCGGCGGGTGTTCCAATGATCTTTGCTGTAAATAAAATTGATAAGGACGGAGCTAATCCGACTAAGATATATGAGCAGCTTTCGCAAATGAATATTTTGGTTGAAGAATGGGGTGGAAAATTCCAAAGCCAGGAGCTTTCTGCTAAGCAAGGACTGAATATTGATAAGTTGCTGGAGAAAATTTTGCTT
The DNA here is from genome assembly GCF_022513635.1 of Paraniabella ginsengisoli. Classification (GTDB taxonomy): domain Bacteria; phylum Bacteroidota; class Bacteroidia; order Chitinophagales; family Chitinophagaceae; genus Niabella; species Niabella ginsengisoli. The sequence goes on from NZ_JAKWBL010000004.1 coordinate 666,127, forward strand.
GAAGCGGAATTACTGGAACTGAAAGCAAATCCTGAAAGAGAAGCAACCGGAACTATCATTGAAGCATCGCTCGATAAAGGAAGAGGCTACGTTGCTACATTACTGGTAGAAAATGGTACATTAAAGCAGGGAGATCTTGTTGTGAGTGGTCAGTACTATGGCCGTGTAAAAGCCATGTTTAACGAGCGTAATAAAAAACAGGACGCTGCAGGTCCTTCTGCACCTGCTGTAATATTGGGCTTGAACGGTGCTCCGCAAGCTGGTGAGAAATTTAAAGTTTATGAAGATGAGGCAGAAGCTAAAAGCATTGCAAACCGTCGCGCACAAATTTTACGCGAACAAGGTATGCGTACCAAAAAACACATTACACTTGATGAAATTGGACGCCGCCTTGCTTTAGGAAACTTTAAAGAACTAAACGTTATTATTAAAGGTGATGTGGATGGTTCGGTTGAAGCACTAAGTGATTCGCTGCAAAAACTTTCTACCGAAGAAATAGTAGTTAATGTAATTCATAAAGGTGTTGGACAGATTAATGAGAGCGACATTGTATTGGCGGAGGCTTCGGATGCAATCGTAATTGCGTTCAATGTAAGACCATCATCTCAGGCAGCCAGACTTGCAGACAATGCAGGTATTGAAATTAAGATGTACTCAATCATTTACAATGCGATCGGAGAAGTGAAGAGTGCCATGGAAGGTATGATGGAACCTGCCGTTAAGGAAAAAATCACAGCTAATGTTGAAATTAGAGAGGTATTTAAATTTGATAAAGCCACAGTAGCAGGTTGCGTTGTGCTGGATGGAAAAATAAAACGTGATAATAAAGTAAGGCTTATTCGCGATGGTATTGTAATTTATCCGATAGGTGAAAATGCAGTAGCAGAACTAGGCTCTTTAAAACGCTTTAAAGATGATGCAAAAGAAGTACTTACAGGAATGGAATGTGGTCTTACCATCAAAAATTATAGCGATCTTAAAGTAGGTGATGTAGTGGAAGCGTATGAACTTGAAGAAGTAAAAAGAACACTTTAATTAGTAATTAGGGAATGGTGAGTAGCGAGGGGGAGATTGTGAATATTTCTACTTCCTACTAACTATTCCCTTTTCTCATAAAACTTTTGTTAAATACGATACTCGCTCCATTTATTGGACGGCTCGTGACTAATTTTGAAGTATGAGTATTTGCAACATCCCAACTAACTATAAAATCAGCCTGCGCTGTGCGGGTATAAAGGAGTTATACATGAAACGAAGCAATACAAATTTTTCTCATACGAAGGAGTGTGTAAGCGTAATTCCATCCAACCTGGAAAAATCACAGCGAAGCTGCAAACAAAAAAACATACGCATGAAATATTTTCTGGCCGGTTTATTTATTATTGCCGCTTATACAACTGCAATAGCTCAAGGGCAAACACAAAAAGTAGTGGTTGATAAAATTGTAGGAGCAGTTGGTGACAGGATTATTTTAAAATCTGATATAGAAAACGCCATAGCTGATGCGGCCCGTTCAGGTGATAAACTGCCTGAAGGAGCAGCTTGTAATATCCTTGAACAATCTCTTATTTCAAAAATATTGGCATTGCAAGCTGAGAGAGATTCTTTACCGGTTAGCGATGAAGAAGTAGAAGCAAACCTTGACATGCGTGTTCGCGGCTGGGTAATGCAGTTTGGCAGCGAACAGGCAGTAGAAGATGTAGCAGGTAAAACCATATACCAGTTAAAAGATGATTCACGGCATGCTATTAGAGAGCAAATGCTGGCTCAGCGCATGCAGCAAAAAATTGTGGAAAATGTACACATTACACCCACGGAAGTAAAAGCATTTTTTGACCGTGTGCCAACAGATAGCGTACCTTTTTTAGAATCAGAACTGGAGATCGGGCAGATAAATATATATCCCAAAGCAGCAAAAGAGGTGGAAGATTATATTTATAATGAAATGATGAACTATCGCAAACAGATAGAATCAGGAAGAATAACTTTTGCTGATGCCGCTAAAAAATATTCAGAAGATCCTGGCAGCCGTGATCGTGGAGGTGCTTACGAAGTCAACAGAAATGATAAAGATCAGTGGGATCCGGTTTTTTTATCAACTTCATTCAGGCTTAAAGCGGGTGAGTTATCTATGCCTGTAAAATCAAATAAATTTGGGTATTTTTTAATACAAAGCGAAAGCAGGCGCGGCGATAATGCAAAGATCAGAATGATTTTAAGAATACCTCCTGTAACGCAAACCGAATTAGATGCAGCTAAAGTAAAGCTTGATTCTGTAAGAAAAGAAATTGCGGCAAACAAAATTACATTTAAAGATGCTGCTTATAAATACAGCGATGATGAAAGTGTTAAAAACAATGGACCTTTTATTTTAGGTAATGATGGCTCTACTTTTATTCCTATAGACAGGCTTGATAAAGAAACTGTAGGAACTATTGGAAGCATGAAGGTTGGCGATATTTCTCAACCAGTGGAATTTACAAATGAGCAAGGAAAAAAGGGGTTAGGTTGGTTTATCTGAAATCAAGAACAGAGCCGCATAAAATGAATCTTCAGGACGATTACAGCAAAATAGCCGAGATGGCGCTCGCCACTAAAAAGAACCAGGCGTTAGACGAATGGCTCGCAAAAAAAGTTCCCACATTTTATGTATTGGTAGATAAAGACGCTTCTGACCAGTGCCCTAATTTGCAAAAATACCAGGCCACCAGCAGCAGAGGATTTTAATAAAGAAAACTTATTTAAGAATAAAAGTCGCGTAGTTTAACAACGACGCGGCTTTTTAGTTTCTATTTCTTTTTTTCTTAGAAAAGCTGATCAACAATGCGGGTAGTAATATCAGGTTCGTGATGGTTGCCGTTATTAGCGTAACAGATGTAAGCCATCCCAAAGCTTTGGTACCACCAAATCCGCTAAAACAGAAAATGACAAACCCTGCTATCAGTACCATCGATGTATAAATAATACTAATGCCTGTGCTATGTATAGTTTGTATTACAGTACTTTTCACATCGTTATCATGATAGGCAAGCTCCTGCTTGTAATTCACTAAAAAACGTATGGTAATGTCAATCGCAATTCCCAACGCCACACTAAAGATCAATACGGTACTGGGTTTCAAAGGAACGCCTACCCAACCCATAATTCCGGCTGTTATAATAAGCGGAATAATATTAGGAATCAAAGAACATAGCAGTATGCGAAAGGATTTAAACAGATAAAGCATACATAGCGCAATTAGTAAAAATGCCCAAAATATACTTTCTTTCAAGCCGTTGATAATAAAACGCCCCCTTCCAAAAATGCGATGCTACTTCCTGTTAATGAAACAGTATAATCATCTTTAGGGAAAATCTCATCTGCACGCTTCTGTATACCGCTTAATAATTCTGGTAATGCATGCGTTCCAATATCGGCCATATTAACACTCAACCGTGCTTCCTGTTTTGTGCTGTCCATAAAACGCGAAACAAGTTTGGTGAAAGAATCATCGTTGCCTGAGTTTTCCGTACTGCCTGTATTCATATTCAAATATTGTGCAAGGCCAGGTAAATCAAATTCTGAGGGCATCGAATAATTACTGCTATCACCTTCGTAGAAAGCTTGTTTAGCAAATTTCAAACCTTCTACAATGCTTAATGGGCGTGCAATTTCGGGCCTGGATGCTAAATATTGGGAGAATGAATCGATCTTAACCAGGTTTTTGAAATTTCTTGTAACGCCGTATTTCTTTTTAGTATCTATCACAATTTCTAGCGGCATTACACCTTTGAAGTTTTTTTCGAAAAACTTAAGATCTGTATAGATCTTATCAGTTTTAGGCACATCGTCTACCATGTAAGCATTGCTTTGCAATCTAAAGGCACCTATAGCAGCTACAACAACCAGCAACGTTGTAACAATATATATTTGTTTACGATGCGATAAAGACCATCTTTCAAGCCTGTCAAGCCAACGGTTTAGCCTGGCATTGTGTAAATATTTTGTATGCTTTTCTTTGGGTGGTGGTAAGAAGAATAAAGCAATAGGAATTAATATCAGTGATATAAAAAACAAAAGCATGATGTTGATACCAGCAACCACGCCAAATTCTTTTAAAATAGCGCTTTTTGTAAGTGCAAACACAGCAAAACCAATACCTGCCGCTACGTTACAAAACAAGGTTACAATACCCATGCGGCTTACCATATCTACAATAGCATTTTTCTTTTTGTATGAACTGGTATTTCAGAACCTAATGTTGCCTGCTTTTGCCAACTTGTATGATATTTATTTAGGAAGTAAATGCAATTAGGAATACCAATTACAACAAGCAGTGGCGGAATTAACGCTGTCAATATTGTTATGTTGTAACCAAAAATGTAAATGGTTCCCAGGCTGAACAGAACGCCGATAATTACTACGCCGAGCGATAACAACATAGAACTGATCGATCTGAAAAAAGCAATAATATAATTGCCGAAAGAATAATTGAGGCGGTAAGAAAATAGCGCATTTCATTAGCAATTCGTGCAGACAAAACGGTTCTGATATAAGGCAGACCGCTTAGTTTTACTTCTACATTAGTTGCTTTTTCAAAAACAGAAATTTGATTTTTAATCGCATTAATCGCGGCATCTCTTTTTCTGAATTTATAATCTCCGCATCCATGCTTAACCCCATTAAATAGGCATGTGTAGATGGATTATATAATAACCCCTGATAAAAAGGAAGGTTAAGAAATGTTGCAGCACTTTGGTCAATTTGAGCCTGTGTAAGACTTGTAGCAGGAAATATTTTTTTGCCTGAAGCTTTTGTGACGATGAATCTTTTACAAGATTTACAGATCCTGGTACACTGATAATGTCCAGAACTCCCGGAATTTTTTCAGGTTTTGTTGAAGATTGATATATTGGTTAAATATTTTTTCACTGAAAAATTGATCTGTTTGTACGCCTACCACAAGTAGGTTTCCATCCTGGCCATATTTTTCTTTAAATTTTTGATAGGAAATGTTAACCGGATGGTCTGACGGGACGGCTTTTGTGAACTCATATCCAAGCTCTGCTTTACTACCCCAATAGCCAAATAATGCGGTTGAAGCAGTTAATATTAATAAAAGAACAAACCTGTATTTAATGATGGCTTTGCCAAGCTTCTCCCACATAAAACGCTATTTATCTTTTAGACGATGTTTAGTTTATTAACTTTTTGTAAGATGGTGCATAGTTAACAGTACGTAGCAAAGAAAAGCAAAAAACATTGCCAACGCAGAATATTTTTATACCGATAGAATGGTTATGCAGGATGAGAGATGCACAGGTGTTGAAGCGATCTGCCAGTTGGAGGAAACGAAGATGCCCGTCCGACCAATCATTCGGGCGGACCATATATACATAGCCGGGACAAAAATTAAAAATTACCTTGCATATTATTACATTTTAATTGAGCGATAAAATTCATAAAACAAAAGGTATTGTGTTGCGCTATATTAAGTATAGCGAAACCAGTATTGTTGTGTCTGTTTATACCGAACTGTTTGGTTTGCAATCTTATTTATTAAATGGGATACGGGCATCTGGCAAAAAAGGTGGTTCAAGAATAGGTTTTTTTCAGCCTGCGGCACTTTTAGATATGGAAGTATATCATAATGAATTTAAGCAACTGAATCGTGTAAAGGAATATAAATTTTCGTTTTTATACCAACAGATTTTTACAGATGTGCTAAAGAATGGAGTGGCGGCATATATGATTGAATTGTTGACAAAGTGTTTGAAGCAACCTGAAAATAATTATGGCCTATTCGCTTTTGCAGAAGATTGTTTTATGTTTCTTGATGGTTGCAACGATAAGGTAATGGCCAATTTCCCTGTTTTTTTTGCAGTGCAGCTCAGTCATTTTTTCGGATTTCAGCCGCAGGGCATTTCATCGGATGTATGGAAAAGCAGCGAGGTTTTATTTGATATTGAGGAAGGTGTATTTACACACGGGCCTGTTTTTCACCATTTGAGTCTTGAAAAAAGTATGCGCTTGTATTGGCCGAATTGTTACAGGTGAGACACCCGCAAGAGCTGGAAGAGATTAGCACCAATGCAGATGCAAGGCGTAAAATTCTGGAAACAATGGAAATTTATTATGGATTGCATATTCCAGATTTTGGTAAAATGAAAACCTTACCAATATTAAAAGAAATTATGCGATGAGTATTAAGTTCGGGCTAATGGTTGATTTGTTTTTTTCGGAGACTCTTCACCACTTTTTTGGTCGGATCGGTCATCCATTTAAAAGTTCGCGAAAAGCGGCCATCCGTTGGATATTTTCTGTTAACAGTCATATTGTTAAATATAAGCGCAATAAGCAATAGGATTAATGCTCCGGAAAAAACGGGAGATAGAACGAACCAATAACCCAACGCTTTTATTTTTTCTGAACCAATAACGCCGATAAGCGCTGTTGCCCCGCCAGGTGGATGAAGCGTTTTGGTTATTTGCATCGCAATAATAGATAACGCCACGGCAAGCGGGGCGGAAAGCCAAATTACAGGAGGTGATAATTTGCAAACAGTAACCCCAATAATTGCACATAATACATGGCCGCCTATCAGGTTGCGGGGTTGTGCAAGCGGACTTTGTATATTTCCGTAGATCAACACAGAAGAAGCGCCGAAAGATCCTATTAAAAACAAATTATCTGTATCGGGTAGTTTTGTCTGGCAAAGCGCAATAATACCAATCCCAAAAAAGCACCTAAAAAAGACCAGAAATGCTCTCTTCTGTCAATAAGCGTTTCCTTATATGCTACATATTTTGCGATACGATATCCTCTTTTGATTTTTGCTTTTACCATCTATTATCTGATTTCTGTACAATTGGGTACAAAGTTGGGGCTGCAAAGTTCTGCTTTGGCTATAGCTTTACCAAATCAAAAAATGACGTTTTTGGGTAATGTATTATTAAATGAGGGCAAAATGATTGGCGTTCCCGTCTTTAATATTAACAACTCCGGGCCTCTTTCCTTTTTCAAAAGAGCCATATTGTGTATCAATCTTTAGGGCTTTGGCGCCGTTAATGGTAGCCCATTGCAAAAATTGTTGTAACTGAATTTCGGGAAACGCTTTTTGAAGTGTTTGGATTTCTTCCCAAATGCTTAACTGACGGTTTGATGCGAGGCTGTCTGTTCCCAAAACTATATCAGCACCAGCTTTCAAAAACATAGGAAGATCTGGCAATAACCGGCTAATAAAATAATTGGCATTTGGGCAAAAACACCAAAATAAAGGCTGTTTTGATTGTTTGCTAAATACAATATCTTCTTCCATTGTAAAAACATTATGAACCAATAACAATTGAATATCGATCGGGAATTTTGATAGATAAGTTTGCAAACTACTTTTACCTGAGGCAATGAAACTGTCTGTATTTAGTCCCATCCCTTTGAACATATCAACAAAACCTCCGGTTTTTTGCGTAAACCAAAGGGTTTCATCTTCCGTTTCCTGATTATGGATCGAAAGCAGGCCGTTGCTATTATGTGCTACTATTTTTTTCCATAATGGATCAGAAACAGAATAAGGCGCATGTGGCGTAATAGAAACCTGTTGTGGTAAACGTTCTTGTATAAATTGATTGTATATTTTTTGTACAAAGAAAAATTTTGATCGGCAACGGCAGGGTTAAAACCCATGGCCTCGATAAAATTGTGATAATATAATTTGTTTTGCCGTTTCTGAGTAAGCGTGTGCGTAGTGTTACAAATGTCGCCGACAGCTATAATGCCGTTTTCTAACATTTCTGTTTCAGCCGCGTTGATAGCATTGAAGATGATCTCTTCTGAAAAATTTCTTTTTGTACAACCTGCCTAACAAAGCCCGCCAGGCCTGTGTTTTCAGCTATTTGATCTTTTAGATGACTTAACTCAAGATGGCAATGGCAATTAATAAACCCCGGCGATAAAATACCTGGAATTTTTTGCGCATCACCCCCGGCATCTTCGATAGCAATGATTTCTTCCACAGTTCCATCTGACTGTAGCACTAAAACTTTGTTTTCGTGGAAAAGATAGCCGTCAAAAATTTGATCTGCCTGTAACTTGATATATGCCATCAGGACAATATTATATTTTTTATTTGGATGAACGAAAAATGATCTAATGATCCGGGAGTTTGACTCCCGGCCATTATAGTTGAAGTCCTTCGGACTTCGCAATTCCAGGCACATATTTTTTAACAAAGACCGAAGGACTTTAACAATCATTTCAATATTAATTTTTTGTACTTTTAAACAACCAACCTGCTAACTATATGAGCTATCGCCAGATATTATATCATATTGTATTTGCAACTAAATATAGGCATGCAACTATTCCTGAAGAACATTGCGACGCATTGTACAAATACATTTGGAACGTTATTAAAAACAAAAGAAGTGTGCTTTATAGGATTAATGGCGTAGAAAATCACATTCATATTCTTACAGATATCCATCCAAGCATTTTCTTTAGCTAATTTGATAAAAGATATTAAGATATCAAGTAATCTATGGATGAAACAAACCGGTCTGTTTCCCTTGTTTGAAGCCTGGCAAGAAAGCTACGGCGCATTCACCTATTCCATAAAAGACAAAGAAAGAATCAGCAATTATATTAAAAACCAAAAAGAACACCACAAGCATGAAGGATTTGATGAAGAATATAAGCGCTTGCTTAGTGAACATAAAATTGATTTTGATGAGAAATTTCTTCTTTGATTCTGAATTCATGATCCGGGAGTTGAACTCCCGGCTATTATAATTGAAGTCCTTCGGACTTCGTAATTCAAGAATGAGTTTTTTAATGCATATCCGTCTTTGGGTTTTATTTTTTTGTCCTTCAATCCTTTGCGGCAAAATTTACCGCAAAGGATTGAAGCGGTTTCAAGAGAGCCAAGCATATCCTTCTTTTATTATTATTTGAACCAAATTCCAGATAGTCATTTTTTTATGGAGATGACGAAGTCCGAAGGACTTCAATAAAAATGGCCACCAATAAAATTGGTGGAAAAAGGTAGATTTGCAGCCGCTTTCGCCGGATGGTGATGATCGATAATCGGAACGATGAAGAGTGCGACGCAATTTCGTTGCCACATATGCTCCAGCCCGGCTAATAAAAATAAGCGATTAACATGTTAGATAAACTCGAAGCTATAAAAGCAAAATACGATCAGTTGGGTGTGGCATTAAGCAATCCTGAGATTGTGAGCGACAATAAAAAATTTGCCGCTACAAGTAAGGAGTACCGTGGCCTTGAGAAAATTGTGGTTGCTTATAATGATTACAAGCGATTATTAGACGATATAGATTTTAACAGAGAGGCGCTGAATGGCGACGATGAGGAGTTGCGTGAGTTGGCAAAGCTGGAAACGGCTGATCAGCAGGAGCGTAAAGAAAGTATGGAGGCGGCTATTCGTCAATTATTAATTCCAAAAGATCCGCAGGATGAGAAAAATGCGATCATGGAAATTCGTGCAGGAACCGGAGGTGACGAGGCGAGTATTTTTGCTGGTGATTTATTACGCATGTACATGAAGTATTGCGAAAAACATGGATTTAAGATAGCGCTATTAAGTGAGAGCGAAGGAACGGCAGGTGGTTATAAAGAGGTGCAATTAGAAGTAACGGGCGATGATGTATACGGAACATTAAAATTTGAAAGTGGCGTGCATCGTGTGCAAAGGGTGCCCGATACGGAAACTCAGGGCCGTGTACATACTTCTGCAGCTACAGTTGCTGTAATGCCGGAAGCGGAAGAAATTGATTTTGAACTGCGTGAGGCCGATGTGAAAATGGAAACCTCGCGAAGCGGTGGTGCTGGTGGGCAGAATGTAAACAAGGTGGAAACGAAGGTGATGTTAACCCATATTCCAACGGGTACGGTAGTTATTTGTCAGACAGAACGTACGCAGTTGGGCAACCGCGAAAAGGCGATGCAAACTTTGCGTACCAAACTGTATGAAGAGCAGGTGCGTAAACAGGAGGAAGAGATTTCGCGTCATCGTAAAAGCCTTGTAAGCAGTGGCGATAGAAGTGCGAAGATTAGAACTTATAATTATCCGCAGGGACGTGTTACGGACCACCGTATTAATTTTACAGCATATAACCTTGATGCAGTAATGAACGGAGAGTTGAAGGAGTTCATTGATGCATTACAGTTTGCTGAAAATTCAGAAAAATTAACCAAGCAGGAGTAATTTACCACACTTGCTCAACCACTCTTTTTTAACTTCTGCCTTCCCAAATTTTCTGGGATAGTAGGAAAGCGTAAGCATAAAATATTGCTGTAACCCGTTAGTGATACGGGTTGTGGTGCCAAATTGATCAGCTGAATTGGAAATATTTTGAAACTGCTTTAATATATCCATTGCCGAAAACTTAACTTCTGCCTGTTGATTTTTTAAGAATCGACAAGTGGCAAATGCATTCCATAGTATGATAGGTTTGTCGAGGTTGTTGTTTTTCGTATGATCGAATGTAGTGCTAATGGTGTAGCTTTTAGGAAGGTTTACTGTAAGCCCGAACCTGGAAATGTCTGTATAGTTTTTAAAAGACGTAAGCCCGGCGGCTGACTGATCTGATTTATAATTATTGTATGTTTTCCCAATTTTAAAAATCACCAATGACCTTAATGCTAATTGAAGATTGATGCTGTTATTGATGCCAATGGTATTGGTTTGAGAATATATATTATCAATATAAATAGGCCTCATTCCATTATTGTAAGAGCCATTGTACATAAGCTGAATATTACTTTTTTGAGGTTGCGGGTGAGGTTTAAGTTATAGCTCATGTTAAATGAGCGGCTTTCGGGAGCGTTTATATAATAATAAAATCTCTTTCCGGACGAATCGTTTATAAGGCTATCTGTAACCGGGTTAAGGGATTTTAGAAAAGATCCGTTTAGATTTCCGTTTAGGGCATATTTTGATTTAGGCTTTTGGGTATTAAAGTTCCCGTAAATGGAATAGGTATGATTTACCTGATTCTTCAGGTTAGGATTCCCTATTCTTACATTAAAAACATCCAAACCGTCAGTAATAGTATAAAGCTGGTCAATATCCGGATATCCATAATTTTTGCGATAATTGGCACTAACATTATATGAAAGCTTTTCTCTTTTTTGATAGTAATAGCCAAGGTTTCCTTCGTACCTGAAAAATGCAAATGAACGGGAAAGATTTCTTATGTCGATTGAGGATGTGTTACGGTCTTGCTTAATATCTTCTACGATGTTTACGTTACTATAAAAATTATAATAATAGGAATCCTTCCATTTAAAAATAGATTTGCCCAGTCGCAAGGATGGCGTGTACTCAATTTTTTCATTGAGGTTAGTATTAGTTAGCTTGCTGTTGATTATATAGTTGCCCGAAAGAGTGTCGAAATCAAATACATTTTGTTTATTGTTAGACTTATTATAGTTAAACCATTGATCGAAACTTAAAGAGATGCCAAACAAATTATAGCGTCCCAGTAAAAGTCTTTTAAGCCCTTCGTAAGATGCATTTGCACTTAGATTTAAGTTAGCATTATTGTTATTGTAATTTCTGTTATATGCGGTATCGTCGTCACTATTGATATACGATTTAAACACGCTATTAACATAGCGGTTAGAACTGCTGTTATTATTATTTACATTGAGGTTAACACTAAATTGCTTTAGCGGATCTTCCTGACTATAACTTCTATAATCAACCGACAATGATTGGTCGTTCGAGCGGCTGTCTTCCCGATTATTTACGTCGTTATTACTTATCGGATTGCCCGATGGATCTTCAATATCTGTGGTACTTTTTGTATTGCCGGAGTTGTTTGAGAAAGTTGCTGTACCATTTACTGTGAACTGGTCATTATAACTATTAGTTTTAATGTAATTAACACCAATATCATTGCTGTTATTAGTATTGTTAGAGACTGAATTATTTTCTATAAACTGTGGGTTATCTTCCGTTGTCCTGTTCTGTAAAGAAAGATCCGTAAGAAATTGTTCGCTACCTGATTTTGTATAGTTGACGGTAATGCGGTCATTCTGTCGGCTATTGGTGGTTTCAATAAAATTATGTGTAAACACACCACCTATGGAATGATATTTATTGATCCCGTCTTTGTCGAAACTGCCTACATTATATAGGTTCGGATTATAATTCCGATATGTATTGTTTTGAAACATTTCCTGTAGGTTCTTCACGCTTTTGTTAATATTATTAAAACCACCGCCAAACCCAAAGGAAGTTTTCTTGTTATACATCTGAAAGGAAAGGTCGCTTTCAAAACGATCTGTTCCATAACCTATGCCTGCTTTTCCAAAGTACCCGGTTTTTTTATCTTCTTTTAGTTTAATGTTCATGGTAAGCAAGGAGTCCTTCTGCTTTCGCTCTTCAGGTTTTAACGATCGATCCACTTCCTGATAAACCTGTATTTTATCAATGGCATTTTTAGGCAGGTTTTGGGTAGCGAGCCTTGCATCACCCGAACCCATGAAAGGCTTGCCATCAACCAATACACTTGGAATTTTTCTGCCATTCATCGTTATAGAACCATCAGCCCAAACGGTAACACCAGGCACCTGCGTTAAAAGGTCTTCAACTACAGCATTAGGGTCCATCTTAAAAGCCGCAGGATTGATCTCTAATGTATCGCCATTCATACGTATAGGTACATGAGCCGTAACAGTTACATTTGAATCATTAAATGAAGGTGCTAAAAGAACAGTAACATTCAATGTGTTCGAATCTACCTGTACTGATTTGTTAAAGCTTTTAAACCCAACATAAGTTACATTTAATAAGATGTCTTTTTTAGGGGAACTTTGCTTAATTGAAAGGAACCATAGCTATCGGTAAGTTGATAGTTGATCAGAGAAGAGTCTTTGCCAAAAATGCTTACTGTCGCCGATTCCAGAAAAACGCCGGTTAGTGAGTCTTTAACAACGCCTGTAATGGTACCGCTTTGGGCAATCGAGAAAGTATAAAATAAAAAGGTAATGGCAACCGAAAGGAAAATACGCTTCATCATTTAGTTTTAATGGTATACTCAGCAATGAGGGGTTTAGGATTGGTGCTGTCTTTTAAACTTTCGCGTAACTCTTTGGGCATGTGGTCTGTCTTGCCTTTGTTTTGCTCATATACTTTTTTGAGATGCTCAGCGGTTATGATTTTGTAGAATTTACCTTCATGTTCTCTACCTGCATTATATCGTTCATATAAGGGCAGAAAATAGCTGGCGCTATCAGGCTTTATTTTTTCGAGGTTGTAAGAAGCCATTGTTTTTTTATCGTAGATGTACTGTCCATAATTAGAAAAAAACGATATATTGAAAAGCATATACCTGTCTGTTTCGTAGCTTAAATGGATTTGCCTCAGCAGCCATCCATTATTTCTTTCAAAATTTTCTCTTTCGGTTTTGTTTTTGAAAGCTGTTTCAAAAAACGATTTGGGCAGGCTGTTTTCCATCGGTAGTATAATTTGATAAAGCGGTGTAACAATGCTGTCGAAAAGAGCATATATGGTATCTACATATGGCCTGCTGATATAAAATACATTGGGCTTAGGGCTTTCCTGGGTAGAAGCCCCAACATAGCGGGCGTATAAATATCTAATTTCATTTTGTTTGTTATAAGGGAAATAACCCTTAATAAATTTTGTGCCTTTGTAAATCTTTACCTCATAATCTGTAGTATCCTTATAGTTCTTATCTACAGCGATTTCATAAGTGCAATAATAATCGTCTTTTAAATTGTATGCCTCTAAAACATCGAAAGAAGTAGGTTCTGATTTTTGAATGGAAAAGGTGGGTCTTTTAAATCAATGATATATTTTTTATAATATTTTTTGTTTCGCTTGTCAGAAAAATTGGCTTTTATGGCTATTTGATCCTTTTTTGTTAATGAATAGTTTTTGTTGGGGAAGAAAATGATCAATTGTTGTTTGGCCTTATCATATTTAGTACTTACCTGATCTCCTACTTTTTTGTACGAAATTTTTTTATGAAGCGACCATCCTTAGCATAGATGAAAATTTCTTTATTGATATAATTTTGAGCAAGGAAATAATCTTTTGTTATTATCAGATATGTATAGCTTCCAAAAGAAACGTCCTTATTTGCCTCAAGCGGAAAAAGTTTTAAGGAATCAATAAAGAGCGATTGGTTAGCGCCTCCCGCCGCTTTGGGGCTTAAATAGATCTTGGTTGGCTGCCCATACGCAATGGCCCAGGTTAGATGGCAAACGAGCAGCAATAATTTGAATTTCAAATATTGGGGTTTTAGTTTTGTGAAGATAAATACTCTAATTGTTAACTGATTATAGAGTGCTTTACAAAAAGGTTAAAATTTTGGTTAATAGTTTTAATGCTTACCACATCCATCCTACTTGTAGGCTACCATAATACTGTGACGAAAATTGAGTTAATGATTGTCGGTTTTCATAAATGGTAGAGATACCTACCGTAAGTTTATTACATGCATAAGTAGCACCCATCTTACTTTGAAAAAAACAGGATTTAGTTTACCCGGAATATTTTCATTTTCTCTACGAAACATTCCACCTTGAACAGTAGCATCGTAAGCCTTTAAATAGACCATTGGTAAAAGATATATAAAAAGCTCACGTTCTGCCTTGGACGTTTGCTGGTGATTATTCCAAAATGCGGAAGCGCTGTTTTTGTTGAACTTGCCATACACAAGCGCGCCTCCTGCGGCTGCGTTAGTAAACAATGTGCCGGCGGTTGCAGTTAATAATGGTTTAAAATCCCACTTCGATGTTTTTGTTTTGTTTATAATTTGTGGTGACCATGCTATATCTGCATTCAATCCCCACGCTGCTTTTAACTGCCGATCCCAATAGGTAGGCTCATATATTCTTGCTATTTTATGAGCCAGTTTTTGTACTTCTGCTCCTCTCGCTGGCGGGCCAATAACGCCAGCGCTTACACCCCATCTAAGCAAATCCTGTTTTTTATTATAAAGGCTTTTTTGAAATCCACCATATAAATAGCCAGTTATGGGCCTGTCAAGTTTTTCGGTTTTAGACTCGGCAGAAAAGCGGGAGTTATAAATATTATGACCGGCATAAATACTATTGACCCTTTCGGTTCTTTTCCTATCGGCTATGTTTTTTCTCCATTGATAAGCAAGCCTTATACCATTGCTATAGTAACCATCTTTGTTTATTGAGATGTAACTATCGTTTTCTGAAACAATTGTAAACTGATGTTTTTTTGGCCGGATACAGCAGTGACAGTGCTTGTAAGTATTGAAAATAAAATCAAAAACTGGTATCGCATTGTTAGATATGGCTGCTGGTTTACAAATGGATTTAGCAAAAATAAGAGACTAAATCCTTTTTGAAACACAAATGAGACAACGGACAAACAAACCCATTATCTATTCATATATTTTTCTACTGGCAGCCGGTTTTGTAAGCTGCGGCCCAATGTAAGTTCATCAGCATACTCCAGCTCTCCACCAAAAGCAATACCGCGGGCAATGGTTGTGATGTTTATGTTGCGGCCATTTAGTTTTTTCTGGATATAATAAATTGTGGTGTCGCCTTGTATATTAGGGCTAAGTGCAAATACCAATTCTTCTGTATTCTCTTTTTCGATTCGCTCTATTAACGCATCAATATTTAATTGATCGGGACCAATTCCATCTAAAGGAGAAATTACGCCACCCAATACATGATAAGTGCCGTTAAACTGTTGTGTGCTTTCAATTGCAATTACATCACGTATATTTTCAACCACGCAAATGATATGCTGTTGCCGGTAAGCGTTGCTGCAAATAGTGCAAAGATCCCCATCGGATACGTTAAAGCATCTTTTGCAAAATCGTATTTCACTTCGCATACGGGCGATGGTCTCGCTGAATTGCGTGGCCTGGCTCTCATCCTGTTTTAGCAAATGCAATACTAACCGCAGGGCGGTTTTTTTACCAATACCGGGCAGGCGCGAAAATTCATTTACAGCGGCTTCTAACAGTGCGGACGAAAATTGCATCCTGCAAAGATAAAATGAGGTTGCTAATGGAAAATTAAAAATTCAAAATAGCGTTCCATCTTGCCTAAAAACGTTTTATGTTTGCTTTTCATATGCGTGCTAAAAATATTCTGTTTGTGGGGTTGATATTGGCTTCGGCTATCGCCCTTCTGTTTTCAGAAACGGGTTGTGCCAGTATCGTACCTCCTTCCGGCGGTCCGAGAGATTCTTTGCCACCTGTGATTGTTTCTGTGATTCCTGAAAATCAAACATTGAACTTCAATGCAAAAGAAATAAAGATCGAATTTGATGAATATGTCGAGCTTAACGATCCGTATAAGAACCTGCTTATATCTCCTTTCCCCAAAATAAACCCGGAAGTAACCCGAAAACTTAGAACGGTAACCGTTAAGATTAAAGACACTTTGCAGCCTAATACAACCTATGTTTACAATTTTGCTAACACGATAAAAGATTTGAACGAAGGCAACCAGGGCAAGGACCTATTGTATGTGGTTTCTACCGGAACTTATGTTGATTCAATGGAATTGAGTGGAAATGTGCGTATGGCAAAAACCGGCAAAGCAGACTCAACGCTGTCGGTAATGTTATATAATAATCTTGATGATAGCGCTATTGTTAAGGAGCGGCCAAGGTACATTGCCAGAGTCGATACCACAGGTACTTTCTTTTTTAGATTTTTAGCCCCGGGAAAATATCGTCTCTACGCAATGAAAGATGAAAGCGGGATGTATATGTATAATGGGGAACAGATTTTTGCCTTTGCCGATTCTGTTGTAACCATTGCTCCCGAACCACCTGCGCCCGTTAGAATGTGGGCTTACGAACCCGAAAAAAGGAAAGAGGAGGACATGGATGAGGAAACGGAAATTGATGAAAAAGAGAAGCGGCTGAAATTTAATACCAATCTTGAGGCGAGTCAACAAGATTTGTTGTCGGCTTTTATAATGACTTTTGATAATCCGCTAAAAACCTTTGATACGACCAAAATGAGCCTTAGCATGGATAGTACTTTCAGGCCGATAACGGGTCATCGGTTCACCTTGGACAGCACGGCGAAAATTGTAACCATGAATTTGCCCTGGTTGGAAGACACAACCTATAATCTTGTGCTCGAAAAAGAGTTTGCATCAGACAGCCTTAACCGGCAGATATTCAGGAAGGATACTATAACTTTTAAAACGAAAGCACGAACGGATTATGGCCAGGTTAGGATCAATTTTGTCGATATTGAGATGGATAGGAATCCAGTATTACTAATAACACAGGGCGAGACCATCAAAAATGCTTTTCCCATTCCTGCTAACCGGGTTATTGAATTGCAACTTTATAACCCCGGCGAGTACGACATGAAGATATTATACGACAAGAATAAAAACGGCAAATGGGATCCGGGCGAGTTTTTCGTTGAGCACCGGCAGCCTGAATTAATTAATGATATTGATCGTAAATTGATTGTCCGGCCAGATAGAATGGAAGATTTTGAACTTAAAAAAGGCAGAGGACTCCCGGTAAATCCGCTTAAATGAGTAGTGAGTGATGAGCAGTGAATGATGAATAGTGAATAGTGAATGAAATCATCGTCAATTGTCAACTGCCAACTCACGCTCTATCCCGGCATTCTGGAAATATACTTTCCAATTTCTTTTAACTGATCAACAATCTGAGGTGTAGTTGGATTGCAGGCTTTAGCTTTTCTATAAAAATCTTTAGCTGCGCGAAATTCACGCTTATTCATCATGATGCTGCACATTTGCAAAAACGCAGCTGCTTCGTTTTCTTTATCTGGAAGGCCTTTTCTAATAGCCTGGCGAATATAGCTTTCTCCTTGCTTATTATTCCCTTTTTGCATGGCCAGCATACCCATTTGCAGCATACTTGCACCTTCTGCTTCTTTCATCGGCATGCCTAAGTCCAGCCCTTTTTTCATCATTGTTTCAGCGCCATCAAAATCCTGCTTGCTCATGGCAATGTTCCCTTTCAATGTGTAATAAACCGAACGAATGGGTTTATATAACAGGTTAGGGTATTTTATAGAGTTAAGTATTTTTTCAGCACCATCCATATCGCCGGTTTCCATATATTCCTGAATAAGCCTTAAGGGCCCAAAAAAGAAATGACTGAAAATAAGGATGGCCGCTATCAGGTAAAGAGGGAATGCCGGCCAGAAACTGGCTGCATAATTAGTAAAAATGCCAGCCAATAAAACCACAATAGCAATAATTAACCTGTATCTTATTATAAAAGTATATGCTTTCATTTAATGTAATGTAAAATTTAGGGAGGCAAAGATAGGTTATGCTTTTACGCAGGACGACTGACCGGGTAAAACAAAACTCAAAATAGAGTATGACCTTATGAGAATTAGTAAGATAATTTCTGAAGCAAGGAATTTATCAACCTGCTATATGCAAAGTTTTCGGTATTGAATTTTCCAGGCTATTAACCTCATCCTGCATATAAAGCTGGCCGTTATATTTTCCTCCGGTTTCAATCAGTATAATTTCAGTGTGTATGTCTCCTTTTATATTTCCGGAACTTTTGATCTGAATGCTTTTACAAAAAATATTGCCGGTCAGTTTTCCGTAAACGATCAGGTTTTCTGTTTTAACATCGCCAATTACAAAAGCGCCATCACCAACAATTAATCCTCTTTGTAAAGTAATATTGCCTTCCACCCGCCCATCAACGCGAACGGTTCCGTCTCCTTGCAGTTCACCTTTTATAATCAGGTCTTTGCCAATAATACTGTTGATCGGCTCCTGGTTTAATACTGTAGCATCTTCAATTTGCAGCTGTCTTTTCTTACCTAACATTTTCGATATTGTTTTTTAAAAAGTTAAATATTCAAAAGGGTCAATCCGTTTATTTTGCCGGTGAATTTCGTAATGCAAGTGTGGCCCTGTCGATCTGCCGGTGCTTCCCAGTTTGCCAATTACAGTGCCTGATTCTATTTTATCGTTTACAGAGACATTTATACCCGAAAGATGGCCATACAGGGTTTTTATATTTTGTGAATGAGCTACTATTACGCAATTACCGTAACCTCCTTTCCGTCCGGCGTGAATTACTTTTCCTTTTGCGGTGGACTTTACCTGCTCGCCTGTATTTCCCTTAAAGTCGATACCTCCATGCAATTCGTGACCCTGACCTGAAAAAGGATTACTGCGATAACCAAACCTTGAAGTTATGGGGCCGGAATGTGGCGCACCAATAGGAATTTCGCATATTGATTTTTCGAGGTCTTCCAGTTGATTCACATAATAACTGGTAACATTGTCTACATCAGTTATATCAAGCGCCTCACCGCCCATATTTTGTGTAGGAATTTCTTTAAGGCCTTTTGCTTTAAGCAGTTTGTTTACTTTATTTAGATATTGATCGATCTCACTAAAAGATCGCTGAACTTTAGAAACATCAGCTTTCATTTTTAGCTGCTGCACAAAAGTTAGTTTTTTTGAATAATAAGAACTTGTTTGTTGGTATATCAAAAAGCCGATGACCAATCCAAATACTATAAATACAATAGAAGCGTATAAGACGTATTTACGCCAGTGTTTTATCAAATGAGATGGCACTTGCAATGGCGTTCTTGAAGTGCTATGTGTATCTATGAAAAGAATAGATGTTCTTTGCTTTTTCATGGTGTCAAATCTGCAGTAGTTCGTTTTGAAACAAAAAGACTTCGGTGTTTCAAATTTACGTTAAAGATATTAATTGTGAATCTTTTACAAAGTTGTTGCTTCAGGTTTAACCGAATCATAATATTCATTCAACTTAAATAGTTTTAGATCTATTAAATTACGCAGACGACGAATTTGATAGGGACAAAGCATTATTGCTTAGCAAGTAAGTTATAATTTCGCATTCATTATGGATTTGAAAAAGAACAGGCCCGTAGCCATCTGGCTTTTTATCGGTGCCGGAATGATCATTATACAAGTGTTGCTGGGCGGTATTACAAGGCTTACCGGAAGCGGTTTGTCGATAACAGAATGGAAGCCTATTTTAGGAGCGCTACCTCCAATGAACCAGCATGATTGGATGATTGCTTTTGAAAAATATAAACAGATCGCTCAATATAAATACATCCACAATTATTTCGATTTACAGGATTTTAAATCGATCTACTTTTGGGAGTGGCTGCACCGCAACTGGGCCCGGTTTATGGGCGTTGTATTTATTGTACCATTCGTTTATTTTATTTATAAAAGAAAGATTGACCGCAGCATGTTGTGGCCAATGGTCGTATTATTTATATTAGGGGCTTTACAAGGTGCAATTGGTTGGATCATGGTTGCCAGCGGCGTGGGAACCGATCTGGTTTATGTAAGTCATATCAGGCTGGCCACACACTTTATTGCAGCATTGATATTACTTGTTTATGTTATTTGGTTTGCCATGAAAATATCTGTGCCTGATTTTAAAAAGGCGCGCATTCCTGTGGTTAAAAATTTTACGTTACTCTTATTAGCTATTTTAACGGTGCAGTTAATTTATGGTGCTTTTATGGCGGGTACGCATGCGGCAAAATCAGCCATCACCTGGCCCAGCATTAATGGGCAGTTTGCTCCCGATATGAGTGATGGCGGCCTCTTTCACAATTTGCTGGCCATCCAATTCATCCACCGGGGTCTAGCCTATATCATTACAGCGCTGATTATTTTGTACACAGCAATGCTATACAGACAAATTAAAAGTCTGACCATATATAAATTGCGCAACTGGCCGCTAATTATTACGCTGACACAGGTTTTGCTTGGCGTACTGACATTGGTAAATTATCTGGCGCCATCAAAAATCTGGTTGGCTATTACACACCAGTTTGTAGGCATCTTATTATTGATCTGCCTGGAGGTAACCTACTTCTACAGCGCTAAAAGGATAAGATAAAATGGTGTAGCGAGTCAAAAAATAACACAGATGACAGTTGACCGTATGACAGGAAAGCTTAGTAAATAAGGTCTGCCAACTTTCATCTGTCAACTGTACGCTTGCCTCTTATTTTCCCGCCACAAGTTTGTCCTGCAAAGCTTTCAATTCATCCCATTTTTCAGCTGCTGCCAGTTTCGCTTGTTTAGGCCATGAAGCAGGGTCGTGCAATTGAAATTTAGGGCCTGCTGTTTCTAAAATAGCTTTCAGTTTTTTACCAGTTGCTTTGCCCAATGCAGCAAAAGTGGTAATGCCTTCCGCTTCCAGAAGTTTGGTTATTTTGTTACCAATTCCTTCAATTTTAGTAAGATCATCTTTTACTGATGGTTCAATTTTTTCTTTTTTGGCTTTGGGGGCAGTTGCTTTTTTAGTTACAGTTTTTGTAGCTATAGCTTTTGCTTTAGGGGTAGCTTTTTCTTTGATGATTTCGGCAGGAACGGTAATAGCAGAATTTTCAACTCCAAAACTTTGGTTGTGAATATATTGCTGGGCGTTCCAGTCATTGATCCAGGTACCATTGTTCAATAAAAAACGGTATTCATAAGTTTTGCCTGGTTCCAGTTCAACAGAAGCGGCTAAAGAGCCATCCGGTTGTACGCTAAGTCCGATGGCATTATCTAAGTTCCATTCGTTAAAATCTCCAAGTAACAGGGCTTCACTAGCAGTGCCTAATGCTTCAGCAGGTAGCGTAAAAGTGATCTTTTTCATTCGTGTGTTTTTAGTAGTTTGACAAACGCTGCAAAAGTATCTGTGCCGCGTTTCTCAATAATTTGTTTGTTTTAGATCGATTTAACGAAGCTTATGTAAATAAATACATCGCCTCCAACCCAAAAGTTTTGGATTGGAATTATGCTGCGCTTCATCGTTAATAATGTGAAAACTTGCAGTTTGCGGTGCAAATATAGCCAAAGTGTTACTAGTATTCAGTTTCAGGCGATCGATGGTTTAAAAAATGTGGATTAGTAATAATAATTTACAGTAAATTAGTGAATTATATACCCATTCTAAATAATTCATAGTATGATTACCCGGATCAGCGTTTTAGTTGTATTGTTTGTGGCCTGTGTATCTCTTGCCTTCATAAAGCCATCTCTTCCCAAAGTTCTTTTGATGACAAAAACGAACGGCTTTTATCATTCGAGTATTCCGAAAGGAATAGCAGCCGTTCAAAAACTGGGGAAAGAAAACGGATTTGAGGTAGTTGCAACTAAAGATTCTACTTTGTTTAACGATGATAATTTAAAGCAATATTCAGCTATCATTTTTTTAAGTACTACGGGGACGATCTTTAATGACGCACAAAAAGCAGCTATTCAAAAATATATCCGGTCGGGTGGTGGGTTTGTTGGCGTACATGCTGCAACTGATACAGAGTATGATTGGCCCTGGTATAATAAAATGATCGGCGCCTGGTTTGAAAGCCATCCTAAGCAGCAAGTTGCTAAGCTTATTGTAAAGGACAAAAAGCATTTAGCTACAAAACATTTGCCTGAGATATGGGAAAGAAAAGATGAGTGGTATAATTTTAAAAATATCAATCCAAATATAAAAGTGCTGATAACATTAGATGAAAAAAGTTATGAAGGAGGGAAAAATGGTGATTTCCATCCTATGGCCTGGTACCATAATTTCGAAGGCGGCCGTGTATTTTATACAGGGGTGGGACACACAGATGAATCTTACGACGAGCCGCTGCTGCTGCAACATCTTTTGGGCGGCATAAAATATGCAATAGGCAAATAATCGTTTTTAACTAAGTTGCCATTTCCAATTTTTGATTTCGGGCATATCAACACCATGTTTCCTGATGTAATTTTTATGTTCGATATGCTTGTTCTTCATTTCTTCTTTTATATAAGATACGTGTCGCCCAGTTGCGGCAAGCGGTTTAAAACATCCTGCACCAGGTTGAATCGATCCATCTGGTTCAAAACAGTCATATCAAAAGGTGTTGTAATGGTTCCCTCTTCCTTATAACCCCGCACATGTATATTATTATGATTAGTTCGGCGATATGTAAGTCGATGGATCAGCCAGGGGTAACCGTGGAAGGCGAATATTACAGGTTTATTTTTTGTAAATAACGCATCAAAATCAGTATCACTCAATCCGTGCGGATGTTCAGAAGCGGGTTGCAACCGCATCAGGTCAACCACATTTACAACACGTATCTTAATATCCGGGCATTTTTCTCTTAAAATAGATACTGCTGCAATTGTCTCCAGGCTTGGTACATCTCCGGCACATGCCATTACTACATCCGGCTCAGCGCCTTCGTCATTACTGGCCCATTTCCAAATGCCAATACCTTTTGTGCAATGTGTAACGGCTTCATCCATTGTTAACCACTGAGGCGAAGGATGCTTACCAGCGATAATAACATTTACATAGTGCCTGCTTTTTAAGCAATGATCCGTTACAGAAAGCAAGCAATTGGCATCAGGCGGCAGATAAACACGCACAACCGAAGCTTTTTTATTTATTACATGATCAATAAATCCAGGATCCTGATGTGTAAACCCATTATGATCCTGGCGCCAGACATGTGAAGCAAGCAGTATGTTTAATGAAGGCAATTTTTTACGCCAACTGATTTCAGAAGTCATCTTCAGCCACTTTGCATGTTGGTTGAACATGCTGTCGATTATATGTATGAATGCTTCATAACAATTGAACAATCCATGTCTGCCGGTTAGCACATATCCTTCCAGCCAGCCTTCACATTGATGTTCGCTCAATACTTCCAATACGCGGCCTTCTTTTTCAGGAACTCATCTTCTTCAATTATATCAGCCATCCACTGCCGCTCCGTTATTTCAAAAACCTTGTTCAAGCGGTTTGATAATGTTTCATCAGGACCAAAAACCCTGAAGTTTCTTGACTCAAGGTTTAGTTTAATAACATCTCTGATATAAGCACCTAATATTTTTGTGTCGCCCGGACCAGTGCTACTTCTTGCAGGAACATCAAGCGCATAGTTGCGGAAATCAGGTAGGTGTAAGTCGCGTAGCGCCAGTCCGCCGTTTGTATGTGGATTGGCCCCCATCCGTTTATTAGCTTTAGGCGCCATTTCTTTTATATATGGCAAAAGTTTTCCTTCTTCATCAAATAGTTCTTCGGGCCTGTAGCTTTTAAGCCATTTCTCTAAAGCCTCCAAATGATCTTTATTATGTGCAGGGTCGGAGAGCGGTACCTGGTGCGACCTGAATGTTCCTTCAATAGGCAAGCTATCTACTGTTTTCGGCCCGGTCCAGCCTTTTGGAGATTTAAGAATAATCATCGGCCATACTGGTCGTGCAAATGCTTCATTGCCAGCTGCGTTTTCTTTAATAGCTTTTATTTCCGTGATCACCTCATCCATCACCTCATCCATTCGCTTATGCATATAAGCCGGGTCATCACCGTCTACCCAATAAGGTTTCCAGCCATATCCTTTCATCAGGTTGTCAAGTTCCTTTTTATCAATGCGCGCGAATATTGTTGGATTGGCAATTTTGTACCCGTTTAGATGCAAGATTGGCAACACCACACCATCATTTACGGGATGAAGAAATTTATTGGAATGCCATGCCGTGGCAAGAGGTCCGGTTTCAGCTTCTCCATCTCCGATCACACAAGCTACAAACAAATCAGGATTGTCAAAAGCTGCACCAAAAGCATGACTTAAAGAATAACCCAGTTCACCACCTTCATGCATGGAGCCAGGACATTCGGGCGATACATGGCTAGGTATTCCTCCGGGAAATGAAAATTGTTTGAATAATTTTTTCAGGCCTTCTTCGTCCTGCGTTATTTCAGGATAAACTTCGCTGTAAGTCCCTTCAAGATACGTATTACCGACCAATGCGGGACCTCCATGCCCCGGCCCAGATATGTAAATCATATCCAGATTATATTTATTTATGGCCCGGTTTAGATGGGCATAAACAAAATTCTGTCCCGGTGTTGTACCCCAATGTCCTAGTAATACCTCTTTTACATGTTCCAGTTTTAAAGGTTCGCGCAATAACGGGTTATCCCGGAGGTAAATTTGGCCAACTGACAGGTAATTGGCCGCCCGCCAATAGGCATCTATTTTTTCAAGTTCATCCTGCTTGGTGGTTTCGGGTGTACTTGCCATGGTTTAAAATTAGAGGATGTTTTTCTCGTTATCAATAAGTCTTCGCCTTACCAATAAGCGTTTCGAGTATGGTTTTTAGTTTAGAAGCCGCACCACTAATAGCCAGGTCATAAGTCTCGCTATCTTCAGAAACGGCAATAGGAGGTTTACCTTTAAATCTTGCTTCAATATTGCATCTCTTATCTGCGCCGGTTTCTTTATCCGCATTTTGATCTGAAAGATGAATTTCTATACGAGTGATGTGTTCCATAAAACGATCAATCTCCCCTTCTACCATTCCTTCTATTTTTTCTTTATATTCCGGACTAACGGTTAAGTTGTGATCTGTGTTGATTTGAAAAATCATAAGTTATCTGTTTATTTATTAGTGAATTAATATAAAAGATTGTACCAATCTGTGGTTCAATCAATATACCTATAAATTTTCATAGTTATATTGATACTTTATATAAATTATTGATAAAGCTTAAAGCGGTTTATAGAAAAACCCCTTCGTGAAAAGGGGTTGATGGTAGGAATAATGGTGAAGTGTGTTATTTAAATCCGAATAAAAACGGGAATACAAAAGTTACTACGATGGCCCAAATGAAATAAACGGGCAAATACCAGGAGATCGATTTCCCCACATGCAGCAGGCTTTCTTTTCTGAATAAGATTTTAAACAATTGAGCCGTTACCAATAAAAGGTTGATGAGCACTAAAACATTGCTGCCAAGTACTGCTGCTCTGTTAGGCGTAATGCCCCATTCTGAAATGCGAAATAAAATTGCTGAAAGTGCAATGCCATTAACGAGGATCGTAACAATTGATAAGAGAAAAAGTACCCAGGTTTCCAACGTGTTTTTCAGAACCTGTGAAGCACCTGCAATGGAAAAAAGATAATAGCCATTACACCTATTAACAGCAGGTTAAAGATGAGCAGAAATTCGCGATCGTTATACGGGTCTTTGCCGGAATAGACAATTGCTACAAGATAGATGACCAGCATCACCAATACCAAGGGGCTGAAAATTTTAGCAATTACGGGCGACACTTTTCCTACCAAAGATGGGTTAACCTGCGTAAGATAAGTGCCAATGATGGGTGCGGCAGGAAGCCCAAAAATGGCAATGTTCTTAAAATAAAACTCTTCAATGTTAAGGCCAATTAATGAAAACAGACCAATTGTTATGCCGGTTAATATACCACCAGCAATTAACACAAGCGTTGTGATAACGACCAGGTCGCCATTGTATTTTAAAAACCCAAGCCGCTTTTCTGCATCATTTCTCTTTTCGCCAATAAAAGCAAATCCAAGAATCCCCCATAAGAAAATAAGCAGGTGAATGCATGATAAAATAAGCGTATCGCTATTTTTATCATTTGGTAAGAAATTAATAAAAAGAATACCAGCGAGCGTTGTACCAAGTACAAAAACAATTTTACCAATTGACAGTTTATTTCTCCATGCGAAATAGGCCGATAAGATCGGGAAGATGATAAAGCCAATATTCCTGGTATAAAAAAGCTCTTCATCTATATTAAAAATGGCGGGTAGCTTGGCAATGAACCCCGCAATAACGGATGCAATAATTATAATAACTAATTCCTTTTTGCTGCCACATGCAATTTCGTCACCTTCATAATTCAATCGTGCATCCCAGAAGTCGGCTACGGAATTTCCTGAAATGGAAGCATAAGTTGCGTTGAATTCTTTTTTAAAAGAAGATTTATTAGAGCGGTACATTTTTTCAAGTTCATGAGGGTTGTTAAGCTGTGTAAGTATTTCGTTGTTCATGATTTTTTGTTTGAAGCGTTAAATATTTTACCAGATCAATTCCATAGCGTACCATTCAGTCCTAAAACCGAACCCAGCCATAAAGCAATGATGGATCCGATAATGCTGATAATGAGAGTTATAAATTTATTGAAACCCATTTGACGACGCAGGTGATCCATAATATGATAAAAAGCACCGCCCATGGCACCGGCAATCGGAACAATGATCAAGGGTTTCAATACCCATAATCTTGGCCAGGCGGGATTGGGATTATCCACCGAAGAAACAAAAAGGGCAATAAGGATGAAGGCAATTACGGCTCCTATTAACATTCTTCTGCCTAATGCTGCTGAAATAAAAGAGGTTGTTGATAGTGATTGATTTTGTGTCATGATCTATTTGTTTATTTAAAAAGTACTTTGTATTTCAAAGTTTAAGTATAAAAAAATTATTTTTGCGATTTAATAAGCTGTTCCAATGTTTTCAGATGATCGTTAAATGCTTTTTTCCCGAGTGGAGTTATAAAATATTGTGTATTCGGTTTCCTTCCAACAAATGTTTTTGTCAGGTTGATAAATTCTTCATTTTCCAATGCCTTTAAATGACTTGCCAGATTGCCATCTGTAACATCAAGATAATCTTTCAACGAATTAAAATCAACCCTGTCATTAACCGATAACACAGACATAATGCCCAGCCGTACCCTGCTTTCAAATGCCTTATGTAAACCGTCTATCGATATTTTCATTCGTCAATCTTTATTTAGCCACCTTTATACCGTCTGTACATCTGTAATAACTCTGAAAAAATGGACTATTTATGAGCATACTCAGTATTATCTTTCGTACCTGTAATGCATATAAATGCCATAAATAATATGTAACAACCCAAAACCCAATGCCCATAATAACAGTGCATATTCTTCAAAGCAGGCGCTAATTAGTCCTAGTCCTATTTGAATTAACCCCAGGCTTTTCACTTCTTTATAAGTAAACTTACCCGCCATGTATAAGGCTAAACCATAAAACAACAACGTAAATGGAATGATAAATCCAATTAAACCTTTGGCAATACAAATCAAAATAAGTAAGCCGCCAGCCAATAGAGGGACAGACATGTAGCTTACGAGTTGCTTTGTTGAAACGTTCCAGAATGTCTCTTTTCTCTTTTTCGCATTCTTTAAAGAAAGCAGAACAGCGGTAGTTATTGACAATACCAAAACCGCAGTGCCCAGCAATATTACATTAAATAGTTCCGTTGATCTCTCTGTAGTTGCGGTATTTGTATAACTTATTGGTGCAGGATTAAAGCGGAATAACTGATGCGCAATATAAGTACCAAGCAAAGCGTATATACCGGCCATAATTCCCGCCAGGCCAGACAATGATAAAAATTTAGAAGACCGTTCCATCATGGAGCGCATCTCAGTTATATGCTTTAGATAATCCTGCTCTTCTTTCATTAAAAGTACTTTGAAGTGCAAAGTTAATGAGAAAATATATTAAATAATCATTTTTAGAAATTTTTTAGAAATTGTTAGGTATAGAGAAATATTTAGGCAGATCTCAACTGTTCCGTGATCATATTCAGCATATCATTGAGATCGAATGGTTTGTTGATGAATCCATTTGCGCAGGTTGTTTGGCGCACTTTATCAAAGCTGGCATGAGCCGACATGATCAGTACAGGTATTGTAGATGTGGCTTTATCATTCTTTAATTGCTCGCAAAGCGTGATCCCATCGCCATCAGGCAGCATTACGTCTAAAAGAAATAGATCGGGAAGTTCAACTAAAATACCTTTTTTGAATTCTCTAATTGTTGCAAATACTATAACATCAAAGCCTTCTTCTCTTAAGAAATAATCAAGTATAAAACTGATGTCAGGATTATCTTCAACGATACAGATTTTTTCATTCTTTTGGAAGGAGTAGTAATAGAATAGCCGGATAGTCACTTTACTTTCAAGGCGCATAAGAAAATATACTTTATCACTTCACAAATGTCAAGCCAGTTTGCAATGATCAGCAAAGTAGCCACCATTAATTGCAAATAATTTAATAAATGTTGCCGTATTATGATGTGCTTTCTGACTTCACTATTGGTAAAGTGAACCAAAATGTACTGCCCACTCCAAGTTCACTATTTGCGCCAATCCTGCCCCCATGCCTGGTAATAATTTCGGAGCAAATGAATAAGCCTAAACCGAGGCCGGTATATTTTTCATCGCTGCTATTAGCCTGCCAGTAACGATCGAACAAGTGAGGCATCTGATTTTCTGGAATTCCTTTGCCGGAGTCTTTTACACAAACCTTGATTTCATATTCCTGCAATTCTGCTGTAAGGTGTATGATTCTTGACTCAGAAGCATATTTAACTGCATTATTAACGAAATTTATTAATACCTGATCTATACGCTGCTCATCAGCAAATACGGGTAGGCTATTTGGTACATCAACGTGTAACTCATATTTGCCCTCCAACACAATATGATTACAACAGTTCTTGAGAAGTTTCGCCAGGTCAAAAAAGGATTTATTCAATTCTAATTTTCCATGAGTATGTTTATTGATATTAAGCAGATCCTCTATCAGTTTTGAAATTTTGTCCATGCTTGCGGTAGCATTGCTAATGAGCGTTAAAGCCATGGTGTCAGTGATCTTATGTTGAAGCCTGTTTAGCATTTGTAGATTAGCCTTTAACACTGTGATGGGCGTTTTAAGCTCATGGCTGGCGATGCCCAAAAAATCATCTTTACGTTGTTCGTAAGCCTTGCGTTTACTTATGTCTTGTGTTACACCAATAATTCTTACAGCCTTTCCTTCCTGATCATAACGTGGTAATCCCGTAGCTTGTATCCATCTTCTTGATTTATCTGAGCATTGTATTTCATACTCCGCAGCATAAACATGGTTTTGAGCAACGGCTGCATCTACTTTTTGCTGAACATATTCCCTAAATTCAGGAAGTATGATGTTGATCAAATCTTCAAAATCAAAGCGGTCTTCGGGCGATAGGCCAAAATTTATTTTGCATTGTTCGCTGCACAACATCTTTCCGGTTCTTAGGTCTAAGTCATATGAGCCCAGTTGTCCTGCATTTAAGGCCAGTTCAAACCGCTCGTTGGCTTCCTCAATTGCCTTGCGTGTTTCAACCTGTGTTGTAACTTCGTAAGCAACAACCATAACAGAGTGAGGTTTTCCTCCGTCCCTCATTAACGGCTTGTACACATAGCTAAAATAATAGGTTCCTAATTTGCCGCCACGCTCCAAAAAGACCTTTTCATCATTTCCATTATAAGCCTTACCAGTTTGCATAACTTCGACAAGTAGGTTCAGGAAGTGCTGGCCTTCAAGTTCTGGCAAAGCTGTAGCAAGTGGCTTACCAAGAATTTTTGGACTTTTTCCCCAAAGTTTCAGTAATTCATTATTAGCAATGCTGATAATGAGTTCTTCGCCACTTAATATACCAATAGCTACCGGAGCATCTTCAAATAAAGCGAGCGTTTTGCTTTCTGCTTCGGTTAAAGCAACATTTTCAGAATTAAGTATCGTGTTTGATTCGGTCAACAGTTTATTAGCAACTTCGAGTTGCGTTTTAACCGTAGTCAACTCTTCGTTCGATCTATTCAAGGCTTCGTTTATGGCCGTGTATTCTTCATTTAACGCATATATCTCTTCATTGGTGGCCCGATACTCTTCGTTAGACGCTTCGAGCTCTTCATTTAAACGATGAAGTTCTTTTTCATTTGCTTCCAGTTCAGTTCTAATATCTACAATGTTAGTGATGTCTGATACAGTGGCCATTACCGATATGATTTTGCCTGCTGTATCTTGAAGGGGTTCATAAGCAAAATCAACAAAAATGTTTTTAGTGTTGCCTTCCACATCTTTGATAGATACGGCTATTTCTTTCAGCATAATGGGTGTACCTGTGATAAGTACCTTTTGAAGCATTTCAGGAAATGGTTGGCCTACGAGTTCTGGAAATACAGTTAAAAGTT
This sequence comes from Paraniabella ginsengisoli, assembly GCF_022513635.1. GTDB lineage: Bacteria > Bacteroidota > Bacteroidia > Chitinophagales > Chitinophagaceae > Niabella > Niabella ginsengisoli. The sequence continues at coordinate 696,943 of NZ_JAKWBL010000004.1, forward strand.
TTTTATTGATAACCTGGTCATAAGTCCTTCTCCAAATCTGTAACATATGTGAGTTCGCCATCTCAATTACCAAGTCCGGTCCTTTCAAAATCGTCATTCCCACCGGACTTGTTGTTACTAGCTGGCTTAACTGGTTTTGCAGGTTTTTTACTGCAAGTAAGGTTTGTTCCAATTGCTCGTTGGTAACCTGGTATTCTTCATTTACGGCAATGAGTTCTTCCTGTATTTGCTGTTCGCTTTCTTCCCTCATCTGAACTAGTTCCCAAGCTCTCATCCTATCACCAACTTCTGTTGCGGTGTGAAGAATACAACACATCTCACCCTTTTCATCTTTGATAGCCCTATACTTGAAATCAAAATAAAACGGCTGCAATTTTCCATTAACAACAAGATCAGCACGGCTGTTTTTTGCTTCGTAATCCTCGCCGTTTCGCCAAACCTCTTTAAGCAGTTCAGTGAAAGGCTGGCCTTTCATTTCCGGCAAAGCATCCTCAAAACAGGTTCCTCGAATGCTTTTCTCCTTCCCCCAAATAGTAAGCATTCCTTCATTGACCCATTGTATGGTTAATTGCTCACCAGTATAAATTGCAGTGGCATCGTTCGATAACAAAAGAATATTTAATAGTGCCTGGTTACTGAGCGCATTTGCAAGATCATTCATTTTTCTATAAGCTTACTTGTAGTATCGGGTGAGCGATTTCTTGTAGCAAATGTAGAAATATTTCGCAACGTTATTGCAGGGTCTTTCTAAATATAAGAATATGTTGCCATTAAAAGATTGTATACAACGGAGAAATAATTGAGATGCTAATAAATAAATGTATTATTCTTCTGCCCTATGGTTCAATTTTTAATTTGTAACTGGCAAATCCACAAGCTAGAAAAGATCGGAAAGGTGAAATTTTCGCCTTTCCGATAATGTAGCCCGGACAAGAATCGAACTTGTATCTAGAGTTTAGGAAACTCCTATTCTATCCATTGAACTACCGGGCCGGTTCCGGCACACATGCCGGAAGGGCTGCAAATATAATGAAGATTTATTTTTTAACGGGAGCTAATTTGACTGCTTTCCCTGATGATAATTTCTGGGGCCAGGGCTTCCAACTTAAAATCAGTAACAGCCCGCTTGCTTTCTATAAGGTTTAAAAGAAGTTGCGCGGCTTGTTCTCCCATTTCAAATGCTGGCTGGCTGATTACTGATAAGGCCGGGCTAAAAAGAGAAGTGTATTTCGAATTATTAAAACCAATAACCGCAATATCCTGTGGCATATTGATATTTTTCTTTTTCAGAATGCTAAAGGTTTCTGTTGTGATCTTATCTGCAAGCAACACCATTGCATCCGGTTTCTTCTTCAATGTAAGAAGTTCGTCCACTACCTTTTCTACTTCTTCCACAATAAGTCCGCCGTGATCGCAGTATTTAATAAGCGATTCGTCAATGTTCATTTTATACTCATTAAGTGCTTTTTTATATCCTGCTAAACGTTCTTTTGTAATGGAAAGATTGGCGTTGTTTGCAATAACGGAGATTCGCTTGCATTGATTTTGAAGCAAATGTTGCGTAGCACGATAAACACCATCCAGGTTATCTGTAACAACCTTATGAGTATTGATCTCTTCTACCACCCGGTCAAAAAATACTATTGGAAGACCTTTTTCATGAAGTTGTTTAAGGTTGGTAAAGTCATTTGTTTCTGCTGAAACTGAAATGATAAGTCCGTCAATAGATCTGGAAGTAAGATAATCCAATATCATTTCTTCCCGTTCGACGGATTCTTTACTTTGAGTAATAATTACATTGTAACCGTTTTTATAAGCGATGGATTCTATGCCGTTAATTACCTGGCTGAAAAAAGTATTGGCAATCTCTGAAACCAATACGCCGATCGATAGAGTTCTTTTCTCTTTCAGGCTTAAAGCTACCGGGTTAGGGCGATAATTAATTTGGGCAGCATAATCCTTTATTTTCTTTTTAGTAGCCTCGCTTATTTCGTAACTATCTCTCAAAGCCCGCGATACGGTAGAGGTTGATAGTCCCAGCGCTTTGGCAATATCTTTTATAGTAGCAGCTTCAAACTTCATATAGGCGTTGCACCTTTCGTGCGAAGATAGCGATAATGCACACGATACCGGCAACGATTGCGTAAATAAATCCATCTGGTCTCATCTTGTTTATACTTAAAATGGATTAGCATTGCTTAACGATTGAACAAGCGCGGCCCTTTAATGCAACCGATTGCAATGCTTTAAACCCGCCTGATTTATAAAAACTAAAACAAGCCGTATGATTAGATTATTGTTGACAATTCTAATTGCCGTTCTCTGCCTCAATGTAAGTGCCCAAACAAAGGCCATTTCCGGAACAGTACTGGATGATGGCCAAATTCCGTTAGAAGGGGTTAACGTTGCGTTGAAGGATGAAAATGTTGCTACCCAAACGGATAGTAAGGGTAAATTTTCTATTAACATTCCTGATAAAGAAAATGTTGAATTGACATTTTCTTATTCTGGATATGTAACTCAAACTATTTCTCCTTATGAAGAAATGATTGTTTCTCTATTAAAAAATGTTGTAACAGCAGATGAGGTGGTAGTGATTGGTTATGGTACAGTTACCAGAAAATCTTTGGCTGGTGCGGTCAGTTCAATAAAGGGAAAGGAACTGGAAAAAGCCCCAGTTGTTAATATCGCAGAGGCTTTAACAGGTCGGCTTCCGGGTGTGCAGGTAACTACAGTAGATGGCGCCCCGGGTGCTGAAATTGTTATCCGTGTAAGAGGTGGAGGATCTATTACTCAGGATAATTCACCACTTTATATTGTCGATGGGTTTATTGTTGATAATATTAATGATATAGCGCCCTCCGATGTAGAAGCAATCGATGTTTTGAAAGATGCCTCATCTACGGCCATATACGGCTCCAGAGGTGCAAATGGAGTTGTTATCATAACAACTAAAAACCCCAAAGCAGGAAAAACAAAGATTTCCTATAATAACTTTTTTCAAAGTAAATACATGCCGAAGGAACTGGCGGTATTGTCACCATATGAGTTTGCGTTATTACATTACGAATACGGCTTGGTCAGGGGTACTTCTTCAAGTGAATATACAAACTTCAAAAAGTTCTTTGGTGAGTATGACGATCTGGAGTTATATAAGTATCAGACTGGTACTAACTGGCAACATGAATTATTTGGAGGAGCGATAAGATCATCGCAGCATAATATTTCTATTACTGGAGGCACAGATAAGACTAAAGTTAGCTTTAGTAGTACTTATAATAATGATGAAGGGCTGATGCTTAACTCCGGCCAAAAGCGTTTTTATTTTAATTTTAAACTGAACCACGAACTATTTAAAAATCTGAAGCTCGATTTATCAGCACGGTTTACAAACAATATCATTGACGGTGCTGGAACTTCGGGTTCATCTAGTGTGCGTATTTCGGATGGTATTCAAACCAGACCGATAAATGGGTTGGCCGACTATCTGGAAATTAATCCAATTGATATTCAGGATGGAGAAGATGAATATGATAATTTCATAAGAAGTCTCGTAAATCCCGTTGACCTTGCCGTACAGGATTACAGGCAACGAACAAACAGGGATTTAAGTTTAGGTGCAGCATTAACTTATAATCCATGGAAACATGTGACTTTACGTTCAGAGTTGGCGACAACTTTACGAAATGGCAGAAATTTAAGGTATTGGGGGCCATTAACTGGCGAATCTCGTAACATTGGTAATGCGCAACCATTGGGAGAGATAAGTATATCAACCGCTGATGTGTATCGCTTTATCAATACAGCAAACTTTAATATACTCTCAAATAAAAAGCATGATATAGTTTTTCTGTTGGGCCATGAATTAAACTTTGCAAAAGGGAGAACCACCCTTAATAAAGCACGCTATTTTGATGAGGGTATAACTCCGGAAGTTTTATTCGCCAACATGGCTTTGGGGACCCCATATTTAATGGAAACACGAGAGCTTAGGGGCGAGGATATGGTATCTGCTTTTACTAGGGTTAATTATACGTTTCTGAATAAATATGTGTTATATGCCACATTACGTGCGGATGGTTCAAGCAAATTTGCGCCGGGCAATCGTTGGGGATATTTCCCATCTGCTTCTTTCGCATGGAAAATAGCTGAAGAAGAGTTTATGCAAAATGTGAACTTTGTAAATGACTTAAAGCTCAGATTAAGCTACGGACAGTCTGGTAATAATCGTATAGCTAATGATAGCTGGAGATTTTTATTCGGTCCAAGTCAAAACAGGCCTTATGGAGCGGGAGACCTGCCCAATACGTATTATACAATTGTCAACAGTTCATTACCTAATCCAAATCTGCAATGGGAAACCACTGTATCCCGGAACCTGGGATTAGACTTTTCTTTATTTAAAAACAAGCTGTCCGGTGTTATAGATGTTTATAAAAATACAGTAAAGGGCCTTATTATCGATAACGCAATTCCAAGCAATACAGGTTTTACAAGTCAATTGATCAACCTGGGCCAAACCTCCAATCGCGGATTTGAAATCGGCTTGAATGCGCCAATCATCGAAAAAGGTGATTACGGTTTAAGTGTGTCATTTAATATTGGACGTAATATTCCCAAGATCGACAGGCTTGATGGTAATGATACAAGAATGTTTCAATCGAACTGGGCTGGTACAGACCTAAAAACACAAGACGACTACTTGTTGCAAACCGGGAAAACTATTGGATTAATTTATGGTTATGTGGCTGATGGGTTTTATACGGTTGATGATTTTGAGTCTTACAATTCCACAACAAGGCAATATGTATTGAAAGAAGGCATTGCTCCCGCCACTATTTTGGGAGGTACTATTGGTGTGCGACCAGGTACGATGAAGTTAAAAGATTTAGATGGTGATGGACAAATAACAGCAGATAATGATCGGCGAATTATCGGGAATGCGATTGCAAAACATTCCGGAGGTTTTGGACTAAACGCCCGTGTAAAAAGTTTTGATATGAGCACTTTTTTTAATTGGGTCTACGGTAATGATATATATAATACGGGCCGGATACAATACAATATGTTGTATCGCACAACTTTCGGAAATATTTCAGATCGAATGAATTCTTCAAACCGGTTTAAATATGTGAATGAGCAAGGTCAATTGGTAACGTCTTTGGAGGATTTAGCTGAATTGAATAAAAATGCGACTATATGGTCTCCATTCTCGATGGGAGGTGCCTCGCCGGTTATCACAACTGATGCAATTGAAGACGGTTCTTTTTTGCGAATGACATTTTTTACGATAGGCTATACATTGCCAAAAAAGTTAACATCGCATGTTGGCATTGCTTCACTTCGCTTATTCGGAACGGTTTATAACGCATTTGTTTGGACTAAATATACCGGATATGACCCTGAAGTATCCACTACCAGAAGCAGTGCATATGCTGCATTAACACCCGGTGTAGATTATTCAGCATACCCAAAAAGCAGAACATTCACATTTGGTTTAAATGTAAATTTTAAATAGTAGCATTATGAAAAAAGTATCAATCTATATATTATGTATTTGTATTGCTATATCAACTTCTTGTAAGAAGTTTTTAGATACAGATTCTCCTTCCAATTTTACACAAGAATATATATACGCAAATCCAAATGAAGCAATTAAGGGCGTATATAGTATTTACGCTTTATTTAATCAGGACGCGTTTACATCCCGATTATCCAATTCCTTTATTCCTAACACAGATGTTGAAGTAGGTGGTGTAAGTAGTGCTCCCGACAATTCGAGACGGGATATCTGGTCACTTGAAACTACTGATGCTAATGGAGATGTTAGAACAGTTTGGAATAATGCTTATAGTGCCATCAACAGAGCAAATATTGCAGTTGAAGGTATTGAGCAGTCGCCACAAGCCAGCAATCCGGATATGAAGCAATTACTGGGAGAGGCTAAGACTTTACGTGCTATGTGGTATTATTGGTTGGTTAACTATTGGGGTGATGTTCCTTTTAAACTGACACCAACGCGTGGAGGGGAAAATTTTTACAGTCCACGTGTTGGGCGGGATACAATATTAAGTATGTTAATTGACGACCTAATTAGTGTGGAAACAGGAATGAAAACAGCGGCTGAAGTAGAATATGGAGTAGAAAGAGTTAATAGGGAGTTTACGCAAGGGTTAATAGCACGTTTGGCATTGTGCAGAGGCGGTTATTGGTTATACCCCGATATGACAATGCGCCGCAAAGATGATTATAGGAATTACTACGAAATCGCCAGAACATATGCTAAAAAAGTAGTCTATGATCATGGGCGCACATTAAATCCGTCATTTGCTGCGGTGTTTGATAATCAAAGCAAGTGGATCGTGGATAGTAAGTCTGATATATTATATGAAGTTGCATTTCAACCCGGGTTTGGAGATGTAGGTTGGAATATAGGCGTAGCAGTAGATGCGGGTACACATAATTATGGATCAGGATCAACATACAAACCACTAACTCCTACTTACGCCTATAGTTTTGACACATTGGACACCCGGTTTACGAAAATTGTAGCAATTATAAAATACAACTCTACATTAACACCTGTGCCAACAGGTAATGTAACCAGCATAGGTATTGGAAACTGGAGTAGGCTTTTAGTACCTGCGCCCTTTGGCCCCACATCTGCAAAAGGAACGGGCATCAATTGGCCTATAATGCGATTATCCGATGTGATGTTAATGCTTGCCGAAGCAGAAAATGAGTTAAACAACGGTCCTTCTGGTGAAGCAATTGAAATGTTGAAAACAGTTCGGAAAAGAGCCTTTAATAGTGAAGATTGGACAGCTAAAGTAGATAATTATGTTGCTGGCGTATCAACAGGGAAAGAAGCTTTTTTAATGCCATCGTTAACGAAAGAGCTTGGGAGCTTGGAGGAGAATGTATCCGTCATTACGACCTTATTCGATGGAATTTATTTGGGAAAAAAATCGCCGAAACCAAACAAACACTTACTGAAATGGGTGAGAATACATTTAATGGAGCTGGCCCGTATGATTATCTACCCGACTACATTTATTACCGTAATAAAGACAACAATACTATTGAGTGGTACGGCAGTATATTCCGAAAAGCCACAACTGAACCACCATTAAAAGATAGCCCAAGTAAAGGAGATAATCCTAATGGATATACAAGGCTCACCTGGATGCGAGGCCTTTATAACTCAACGACTTTGGGGCCAACAAACTATATCTTATGGTCATGGAGAGGCTATAAAGATAATTCGGGTAATAGTCCTGTGCCCTACATTTTACCAATACACGCATCTGTTGTAAGCAGTAGTATGGGGGCTTTGAAAAATGAGGGATATAACTTTTAATTCTTAATCTAAGTAAGATGAAAAATATAATACACATTAAATATTTGTTTGTCCTCATGGGGTTTACGATAATATTAGTAGGCTCTTGTAAAAAGGAATGGGAGCCGGAACTTGCTGGTGATGCTCCCCGCTTGTTTCGGGCCGGTTATCAAAGGTCAGCTGGAAGCTATCGGAAACTATATTGATGTATCGTGGCAAAAAATATTGAGACTAATAAGTACAAAGTAGAGTTAAGCATCGATTCATTTAAAACGATCTCTAACACTTTAGAAGTGGCTGATACTACAGGTGCAACGATAGAAGATCTATTATGGGAACAGCTTTATCAAGTTAGGGTTACAGCAATACACCCCTCTGATCCCTCTAAAAATTCTAAACCAGCGCTTTTTGGAGAAGTAAAAACGCCTCGTTTTCCAACGATTGTCGAAACACCGGTTTCATCTGATGTGGGTTGGACGAAAATCCTCTTCAAATGGAGAAATGAAGGAGACCCTGTAACTACCTTGAAATTGTTGAAATCAGATGCAACAGTTCTATCTACTATTACATTAACTCCAACAGATATTTCAAACGGATATCTTTTAATCAGTGATTTAGAAGCCGGAACTTCTTACCGCATAGAGTTGTATAGCGGCCTCATTTTTAGAGGAGGCAACGATTACACTACAAAAGAGGAGATATCTGGTGAAGTGGTAGACTTGCAAAATGAGGATCCTTCCAGCGTTAACTTGTCAAACGTTGTAGAGAATGCGGTAGCTGGAACTACGATTATTTTAAAACGCGGAGGAAAATATGAAATTTCTTCGGCATTGAATATTTCTAAAACGTTGACAATAATGAGTGGTTCAGATCCATTGGTGGCGGCTAAAGCAACAATAGGAATTATTGGAATAAGTAATTTTAACATTACTGGCGGCTCAAATATTTCGAAGTTGTCCTTTGTTGATCTGGAACTTTATTCCAATGATGGCGGAGGTAAATATATTTTCAATCCAAGTGGAATTACTGCCAATATTGATGAACTGATATTCGACAATTGTATTATTCACGACGTAAGAGGAGTAACTCGTTTTAGAGGAGCTATTATTATAGGGCAATACACTATTGAAAATTCAATTGTTTACAATATTGGTGGATATGGAGTAATAACGGTTGATGACGCCACCGCTACAGTGAACAATATTTCTTTCAATAATTCAACTATGTATAATATTGATAAACTAATAACTAGTAAAAATAACTCTTCCGGAAAAATTATTTTAAGTAATAGCACATTCTATAACACAGTGTTATCACCAAACTTTATTATCGATTACAATGGCACAACGCTATATCCGCAGGGAGGCGTAGAGTTTTCTAATATTATACTTGGAAGAGCAAAAGGTACGAATGCAAACCCTCCAACATATGACATACGCGGCATACGCGTTAATGCGGCTACTATTTTAACATCCTCTAATAATTTTACAACTTCCGATTTCGCATGGAGAATAGACGTTTCTGCTATGTTACCTGATTATACCGGGTACAACAAAACCAGCACGGATATATTCGCGGATCCTGCAAATGCCAATTTTACTATTAAGGATAATGGATTCCCGGGAAAGACAACCGCTGGTGATCCACGCTGGAGACTTTAAATTTATAATCGTGCATAACAACTGTTATGCACGATTCATTATAATACTTAATTAAGACGCCAATTGTCTTTTAAAATTATATATGTGTTTAATATAAGTTGCTGTTATATCTTATTAAGAATATTTTTTTGCTTACTTCCTGTATTAAGAATGATTCTTTAGAAAATGTGGTTACATCTGAGCTTCCTGCTCCCCAGAGCATGCAAATCATTACCAAGCCTACTTCCGTAAAAATGAGTTGGTCTTCTGTGAAAGGTGCGCATGGTTATTTGGTAGAAATTGCTAAAGGAACCAGTTTTAATGCTCCCTTTTTTAAAAGCGATAAACTGTCTGTTCCCGAAATTGAAGTCGTTGGACTGGAACCACAAATGGACTATGTTGTTAGATTGAATGCAGTTCAAATAGACAATCCTTCAGCTACTTCAAAAAGCTTGTATAAAAGTTTTAGGACTATTGCATCAGAGACTACGGATGACGCTATCGCCTTTCCCGGCGCTGAAGGGTTTGCAAAAAACATTACGGGAGGCCGTGGAGGCAAGGTGATAAAAGTTGTCAATTTGAATGATGCCGGAAGTGGTAGTTTGCGTGCGGCGATCAATGAAACAGGAAAAAGGATTATTGTTTTTGAAATATCAGGAACAATAACATTGAAGTCGAATCTGAGTTTAAAGAACAATGATGTAACCATTGCCGGACAAACAGCGCCCGGCGATGGCATTACATTGCGAGACTATCCTGTGTATGTAGATGCAGACAATGTGATTGTTCGCTTTCTGCGATTCAGAATGGGCGATGCGGCGCAACAGGAAGGCGATGCATTAGGCGCAAGGTTTAGGAAAAATATTATCATTGATCATTGCAGTATGAGCTGGAGTACGGATGAATGCGTATCCTTTTATGCTAATGAAAATACAACTATACAATGGTGCCTGATTGCGGAAAGCCTGCGCAACTCAGTACACGGAAAAGGAGCGCATGGTTATGGCGGCATCTGGGGAGGAAAGAAGGCAACCTTTCATCACAATCTGTTAGCGCACCACGATAGCCGCAACGCACGTTTGGGCGAAGAAGCAGGTAAAGCTTTTGCTTTAACAGATCTTACTGACATTCGCAACAATGTAATTTACAATTGGGCCAGCAATAGTTTTTACGGCGGCGAAGCCATGAATGTAAATATGGTGAATAATTATTTTAAACCCGGACCAGCAACGATAGCTAAAAATAGTTCGTCAAAACAAGGCAGGATTATATCAATAGATAAAAATAAAATTACCGGCACAGAAGTGTACGATATATGGGGAAAGTTTTTTGTAAATGGAAATGTTGTTGAAGGAAATGCTGATGCAACAAATGATAATTGGAAGTATGGCGTCTATAACCAGTTTCACGGGAGTTATGGCACCGTTTCGGAAACTGATAAACTTGCCATGCGTTTAACTGCTCCTCATCCTATTGATGATAATATTATTACTTACGCCGCGGATAAAGCATATCAACAGGTCGTGGAATTTGTAGGAGCCTCTTTAGTACGAGATGCGGTTGATAAAAGAATTATTAATGATGTAAAGAATAAAACCTTTACGGCGAATGGATCTAACGGCAGTACAAATGGTATTATTGATACCCATTCAGACGTAGGCGGATGGCCCGATCTGAAATCGGGTGTAGCGCTAAAAGATACAGATAATGATGGCATGCCTGATGATTGGGAAACTGCGAATAAACTGGACCCCACTAAGGCTAATGCCAGCGGACGTGATATAAGTACCGGATATGATAATATTGAAGTATACATAAATAGTCTTGTAAAAAATATTATTGAAGAGCAGAAAAACTAAGTAACATTCATTTAGATTATTTAACAACAAGCCTTCAGGCAACAGAGCAGGATGGTTTATTAGTTTTCAAGCAGGATATTCGCCCGGAACGGAGCTTTATTTTTCTCAGGCCAATGAATCAGAAGCCTGAAATGCTTCAACTTACATGGCCGCCAACTTAATTGGCGGCTAAATGAATATCCAAACAATTAAATCGATTGCAGCGTGAAGTATATTTTTAGTATAATAATTTTAGTAGTGATCGGGGTTTGTGCATTAGCGCAGGTTCCTGCTTTTCCTGGTGCAGAAGGATTTGGCAAATACGCTACCGGTGGTCGCGGTGGTAAAGTGGTTATCGTTTCTAATCTGGATGACGATGGTCCAGGAAGCTTTAGGCAGGCTTTTAAAGAATTTCCTGGTGAACCCATCACCATTGTTTTTTCGGTGGCAGGAATAATAGATCTCAAATCTCCTGTCAAAATAAGCCGTCCCAATATTACAATAGCCGGGCAAACAGCTCCCGGAGATGGTATTTGTTTAAAAGGAAATTCCTTTATCATTAATTGCGCTGGAGATAAGTCTGGCGTTCGCGGAAATATTATTATCCGCTATTTACGTTCGCGCCCCGGGGCAAAAATTGCAAAAGGTGTTTATGGATTTGGTATGGAAAACAGTCAGAACATCATTGTCGATCATTGTTCATTTACATGGGCTAATGAAGAATGCGCAGCTATGTACGATACTAAAAATGTAACTGTGCAATGGAGCATCATAAGCGAGGGTTTGTATAATGCCAACCACCATAAAGGATTGAGAGCTTATGGAGGTGTTTGGGGCGGTCAGCATGCATCTTATCATCACAATTTGATATCCAATCAAAACAGCAGAACTGTAAGATTCAATGGTTCCCGTGCGCATGATACTTTGGCGTTGGTTGATTACCGTAACAACGTCATTTTTAATTGGAAAAGCGCTAATGCTTGTTATGGTGGAGAAGTGGATATTGAAGGAGGCCGATCAAATATCAACATGGTTAATAACTATTATATTCCAGGACCCGCCACACCAAAGGATTTGAAGTTTGTTAAAGCAAATTATAATGCTGAAAAAGCGAAAGGCTTTGGACAATGGTTTGTACAAGGAAATGTAATGGCAGGTAATAAAGAGCTGACTAACAATAATAAGAAAGGTGTTGATCTGTCTGAATTTCCTGATGCGTATAAAGACAAAGCAATTGTGAAAAAATCTTTTGCTGTTAGTGAAGAAGTTGCCATGCAAACTGCGCAGGAAGCCTATCAGCTTGTTTTAAAAAAAGTGGGAGCTGCATTACCGAAATATGACAAGGTTGATCTGCGTCTTATCAATGAAGCGAAGACACATATAGCAAAGAACGGTGCCAATGGTATTATAAACGATGCATCAGAAGTAGGCGGTTGGCCGGTATATAACTTCACAACAGCGCCGATAGACAGCGATAAGGATGGTATGCCCGATGAATGGGAAAAAACGCATAAGCTAGATCCGAAAAACACAGCGGATGGCGCGAAGTATGGATTAGATAAACAATACACGAATCTGGAAGTGTATTTAAATAGTTTAACTACAAAATAATTTTTTATTGTAAAAAATTATCATTACCTAAATATACAAAATGGCAAAGGCCTCTATTTATTTTTCATTTATTATTTGCTTGCTTCTCTTTCAATATGTATCGAATGCGCAAAGTGACATTCCATCTACAATAGATCCGAAACCATTTGCAGACAATTCTAATCATTGGTATGGAATAGCGGATAAGAAAAATATGATTAATGCGCTGCCAGATAAGCCGCGGTATAAACCTTCAGATGTTAAAGAAGTTGCGGATAATATTTTGCTATTTCAAAAATCAAATGGTGGCTGGCCCAAGAACTATGACATGTTCGCCATATTAACGCCGGAACAAAAACAAAAAGTTGCCGATAAAAAAGATATTCTTAACACTACATTTGATAACGGCACCTGCTACACACAAATAACGGCACTGGCCATAGCTTACGCAACAACTAAAGATGATCGTTACAAAACGGGGGCTTTAAAAGGGCTTGAATACATTCTTGCAGCACAATACGAAAACGGAGGCTGGCCGCAATATTATCCTATTGAAAATAATTATAGTAAATACATTACTTACAATGACGGTGGTATGATTGGAATTGTGAATCTGCTGAAAGATATTGCAGAGGGTGCCTCTTTATACCAATTCGTAGATACAAGGATGCGCAGCCGTTTGCAAAAGGCTTATCAAAAGTCCATTGACTGTATATTGAAGACTCAGATAAATGACGGCGGTAAATTAACCGCTTGGTGCCAGCAACATGATGATAAAACATTACAGCCTGTGTGGGCCAGAAAATTTGAACCGCCAAGCATTTGTAATGGAGAAAGTGCCGGTGTTGTATTATTTCTAATGAGTATCAAAAATCCCGATCAAAAAGTTGTCAATGCAATAAAGGCGGCTGCTCAATGGTTCGAAGATTCGAAGATTTATAATACACGCGTTGACGTGGTGCGCGCAGATTCGATGGATACACCGTATCGCATGTCCACTACGGATCGCGTTGTGGTAAAAGATACTGCGGCGCCACCCATCTGGACACGATATTATGAACTGGGGACACATCGTCCCATGTTTTGTAACAGGGATAGTAAAATTGTGTATTCGTTAGCCGAAGTGGAAAGAGAACGACGCGATGGTTACGCATGGTACACTTATGCACCGCAAAAAGTGTTGAAAAATTATTCTAAATGGTTAAAGATGATAAAGGAATAAAGATGAATAAAAGCGTAGGATTGATCTTATTAATTATACCCTTTCTGGCGTTCATGTTGCCACAAAAGAAAACTACAATTTTTCTAGCTGGCGATTCAACCATATCAATAAAAGATGTGAAAGCTTATCCTGAAACGGGTTGGGGCATGCCCTTTATTTATTTTTGGGATAGTACTATTGAAGTGGTGAATCTTGCCAAAAATGGGCGCAGTACTTCCTCTTTCAGAAAAGAAGGTTTGTGGGATCAGATCATGAATGATTGCAAGAAGGGCGATTATGTGTTTATACAGTTTGGTCATAATGACGAAGTGCCAACGAAAAAAACTATACTACAGAAACTGAATTCAGAAATAATCTGATACAATATGTTAAGGATACAAGATTAAAAAATGCACATCCGGTTTTGATTACACCTGTTGCCAGAAGAAGATTTGATAGCACCGGAAAAGTAGTAGGCACGCATGATGTATATGCAGCTATTGTACGAAGTGTTGCTGCATTAGAGAAAGTGCCATTGATCGATCTTGATAAGCAAGCACAAGCATTATATCAACAAATGAGTGTTGAGGCCTCCAAACTTTTATTTGTTCATCTTGCGCCGGGCGAGCATCCAAACTATCCATCTGGCAAAGTTGATGATACCCATTTCAGTGAATTGGGTGCGCGGAAAATTGCTCAAATTGTTCTGAAAGATATTCGTGCATTGTTACCAGAACTCTCCAAAAGAATTAAAAAACCTGAAGTAAAATAGCAGATGAAATTACAGAAGTATATAGTATTGTCATTGCTCGCATTCAGTAGTATTTTTGCAGCTGCACAAAAGCCTGTTCCCGTAAAGCCACGCGTAATCATCAGTACCGATATTGGGGGAACAGATCCAGACGACAATCAATCCATTACTCATTTGCTGATGTATGCAGATTTGTTCAACATTGAAGGGTTGATCTCATCGCCTTCTTATGGTGAAGGTAATAAGGAGGAGTTGTTACGAATGATTGACCTTTACGAAAAGGATCTTCCTAAACTACAAAAACATCATACCGGTTATCCTTCGCCCGATGAATTAAGAGGGGTTTGTACACAAGGACGGAAAGGCGCAGCGCCTTTTATAGGATATACAACTGCAACAGAAGGATCAGAATGGATTGCCAAATGTGCGAGAAAAAAAGTAAACAGCCGCTCTGGGTACTGGTTTGGGGAGGTTTAGAAGATCTTGCACAAGCATTGCACGATGCGCCTGAAATTCAGAAAAATATTAAAGTGTATTGGATTGGCGGACCAAATAAAAAGTGGAGCGCTAATAGTTATGCATATATCGTTAAAAACTTTCCTGATCTGTGGTTTATTGAATCTAATAGTTCATACAACGGTTTTTTCTCGCATGATGGTAAACCAGATACACCGAACAAGGAAAAATATTATGATAGCTATATAAACGAAGCTGGTTATTTAGGTAAAGATTTTAAAAGCTATTATAAAGGTGAAGTAAAAATGGGTGATACACCTTCTTTGCTTTATTTGATGGATGGCGACCCGAATGATCCGCTAAAAGAAAGCTGGGGCGGACGTTATGAAAAAATGGATCATAGCCCTAGAATTATTTTTAATCGAAATACAAATATCAATGACACGGTAACTGTTTACTCTATTGTTGAGTTTCACTTTAAAGGGCCGAAAGTTAATATTCCCGCGGATTCCGCCTGTTTTACAATGACAGTTCAGGCAGAAATTGGAGAACAAAAATGGGACGGGTTTTAT
The DNA here is from genome assembly GCF_022513635.1 of Paraniabella ginsengisoli. Taxonomy (GTDB): domain Bacteria; phylum Bacteroidota; class Bacteroidia; order Chitinophagales; family Chitinophagaceae; genus Niabella; species Niabella ginsengisoli. The sequence goes on from NZ_JAKWBL010000004.1 coordinate 712,330, forward strand.
TTGGGAGATGGTAATTATGCCATTCGCTATTGCCCCAAAAGAACAGAGACATTAAGCTATAAAATCAATTCGCTAATTCCTGGTTTTGTTGAGCAAAGCGGTCAGTTTGTTGTAGATAATATATGGCCGGGAAGTAAACGATCAACAAATTATAAATTAGGTGATAACTGGTACACTGATGTAAAAAACCCGAATGCGTTTGACGGAATATGGCAGGGTGCTAACACTATTAAAAAATGGCGAAATGATGCTTTGCTGGACTGGGCGAAGCGATGGAGCTGGTTACAATAAATTAAAACATATAATATAATGAAAGCGGATATGGTTGAAGCGAAAGATGCTATATATAGTGCAGTACAAGAGTGCGACGCAAGATCGATGAGAAAAGATACTGAAGTTCGTTACATAATTATCTCAATACTATCTATGTTATTATCGTTAAATATACTCAACGCGCAAACTTCAAATCCTTCACAATATAAATATACGTTTACAGTAGCGAAGGACGGAAGCGGCGATTATAAATATATTCAGGAAGCTATTGATGCCATGCGTGTTTATCCTTTGGCGCCTATTACATTGTTTATAAAGAATGGGGTGTACAACGAAAAAATAGAATTGCCGGCTAACAATACTGATGTTAGATTTATTGGTGAAAATGTAGACAGCACTATTATTACATTTAATGATTATTCGGGCAGGGGAAAACTTACAACCTTTACTTCATTTACAGCAAAGATTTCGGGCAACAGATTTACTGCGCAAAATATTACGTTTGTTAATAATGCCGGTCGCGTGGGACAGGCCGTGGCTTTATATGTTGATGCAGATAAAGCAGTTTTCAAAAATTGTAAATTTTTAGGCGATCAGGATACGATCTTTAGTGCAGGGGAAACTGAAAGGCAACTGTTTGTCGATTGTTATATCGAAGGCACAACGGACTTTATTTTTGGCCCTTCCACCGCAGTGTTTCAAAACTGTACTATCAAAGAAAAAAGTAATTCGTACATCACCGCGGCCAGCACAACGCCCGGTAAAAAATACGGCTATGTGTTTTTAGATTGTAAGATAATAGCTGGAGAAGAGGCGACAAAAATTTATCTCGGCAGGCCTTGGCGCGCGCATGCTAAAACAGTATTTATAAGATGTGATATGCCTGCGCAAATTGTGGCTGAAGGCTGGAGCAATTGGAATAATCCAGAAAATGAGAAGACCGTTTTTTATGCAGAATATAAGAGCAAAGGTGAAGGCGCTAACCCGAAAGGGCGCGTGGCTTGGTCTAAACAACTTAGCGATAAAGAAGCCGAGTTATATACTCTTGAAAATATTTTTGCCTCATGTAATCCCAACTTGCCAGGCGAGAAAGATTGGTTTAAGCAAACAGCTATAATACCGATTGTGTGGTCTGAGAAAAAGTAATCAATTAAGCGTTTTCCATTTAACAATGATCCGAAGATTTTTTATAACGACAATTTTGTTTTTTGCCATATTAAATGTACAGGCGGGCAAACCCGATTTTGTTGTGGCCAAAGATGGCAGCGGCGATTTTAAAACGGTGCAGGATGCCATTAATGCGGTGACCGATTCGAGTGAAAAGGAAACCATTATTTTTATAAAATCCGGAGTGTACAAAGAGAAGCTAACCTTAGCGGCATCCAAGATGAATGTCACGTTTATTGGCGAAGCTGTTGACAAAGTTATTCTCACCTATGATGATTATGCAAGCAAGAAAAATGCATCCGGACAAAATATAGGCACCAGCGGTAGCTCTTCGTTTTTTGTATATGCGGATAATTTTACTGCAAGAAACATCACGTTTCAAAATAGTTCTGGCCCAGTAGGACAAGCAGTGGCAATAAGGGTTTCAGGAGATAAGGCGAATTTTATTAACTGTAAATTTTTAGGATTTCAGGATACCTTATATGCGCAAGGCGCAGGAAGTAAAAGTCGTCAGTATTATAAAAACTGTTATATAGAAGGAACGACTGATTTTATTTTTGGAGCAGCAACTGCTGTTTTTGAGGACTGTATAATACACTGCAAAAAGGGCGGCATGTATATAACCGCAGCGAATACTCCAAAAGAAGCCAGTTATGGATTTGTATTTATAAAATGCAAAATAACCGGTGATGATGGTGCGCTTTATTATCTGGGTCGCCCTTGGGGAGACTTTGCCAGGACTGCATTTCTAAACTGTGAACTTCCTGATTTTATACGTGCTGAAGGCTGGCATAACTGGGGGCGGCCCGAAGCTGAGAAAACTACATTGTATGCGGAACACAACAATCGCGGTAAAGGAAGTGGCATGCTACAAAGAGTAAGTTGGTCACACAAGCTTACTAAAGTGCAGGCGAAGCAATATACTGTTCGAAATATATTTATAGATTGGAACGTTAGGTAGTGAGGGTTGCCGCCTGTGATTCCTGAATATTTTTTTGATTAAAGAAAGTTATACTGATGATTAGAAATACTGTTATTGTTTTAATGCTGCTTGTAAGTAACTTATTGTATGCTCAACAAAAGCCTTATGTGTCGAAGGTTTGGAGCCCTGATAACGGAGACGGAACTTACACAAACCCGGTAATCAATGCCGATTATTCTGATCCGGATGCTATTCGCGTTGGGGAAGATTTTTATATGATCGCTTCAAGTTTTGACGCTGTACCGGGCCTACCTATTTTACATTCTAGAGATTTGGTGAACTGGAAACTGATCGGTCATGCGTTGCAACGTCAGATTCCTTTAGAAGTGTTTAATAAGAATCAACATGGTAACGGTGTTTGGGCGCCTGCTATCCGTTATCACAACAATGAATTTTATATCTATTATCCTGATCCTGATTTTGGTATTTATGTTATCAAAACAAAAAATATTTTGGGCCCATGGAGCGATCCGATTTTAGTAGAAGGCGGCGCAGGATTAATCGATCCTTGTCCGTTTTGGGATGAAGATGGAAAGGTATATTTATCGCACGCTTATGCAGGTAGCCGTGCTGGTATTAAAAGTGTTTTGGTAATTAAAGAAATGAATTTGGAAGGCACGAAAACGATCAACAGTGGTGTGATGGTTTATGATGGACATGAACTGGATCCGACTATTGAAGGGCCGAAAGTATATAAGCGGAATGGTTATTATTATCTGTTTGCACCGGCCGGGGGTGTTGCAACTGGCTGGCAATTGGTGCTGCGTAGTAAAAATATTTACGGGCCTTATCAACGCAAGGTTGTAATGGATCAGGGAAACACGATTGTTAATGGTCCGCACCAAGGTGCCTGGGTTGACACTAAAACCGGTGAAGACTGGTTTCTGCATTTTCAGGACAAAGAAGCGATTGGCCGTGTTGTGCATCTGCAACCAATGAAGTGGATAAACGATTGGCCGGTGATAGGAGAAGATAAAGACAATGATGGAACAGGTAATCCGGTGCTGCGTTACAAAAAACCAAATGTTGGTAAAACTTATCCTATTGAAAATCCTGTTGAGTCGGATGAGTTTGACGATATAAAATTAGGTTTGCAATGGCAATGGCAGGCCAACCCTCAAGCTACGTGGGCTTTTATGAATACACAAAAAGGAGCCTTGCGATTGTTTGCGCATCCTGTGGAAAAAGATCAAACACTTTGGAACACGCCACATGTGTTACTACAAAAATTTCCTAACGACGCTTTTACGGCAACTACAAAAATGTCGGTTACATTTAGTGAAAAATTTATTGGCGAAAAAACAGGTCTTACTACGATGGCCATGAGCTATGGAAATATTGCCATCAAAAGAAAGCAGGACGGGAACTATATTGTATTTACTACTTGCGAGAAAGCTGACAAGGGAGGCAAAGAAGTAGAAAAGGAATTGATCAAGATGAATCAAAAGGAAGTTTATTTCAGGATGCAGTTCAGGCCCGATACAACCTGTGTATTCAGTTATAGTCTTGATGGGAAAAAGTTTGTTGAAGCCGGTACCGTTAAAGCTACACCCGGAAAATGGATCGGTTCTAAGGTCGGTTTGTTTATTACCAGCGATATAAAAATTAATGATGCAGGGTTTGTAGATGTGGATTGGTTTCGGATTGAGAAATAACACAAACGTTTGCGCAAAGAAATCTCTTTTAACTTTGATACTTTTATAAATAGCTGCAATATGGCTAATTCTTATAAAAATTAAGTATGCAAAGGTTAACGATTCTTTCCCTGTTGATAATAGTATTAATACCGAGCTTTAGCCAGGCACAGAAAAAAACTACAACTAAGCCCAATATTGTCTACATTCTTGCTGATGATCTGGGTTATGGAGAACTAGGCTCTTATGGACAAACAAAAATTGAAACACCCAATATTGATGCTTTAGCCAAGAATGGTAAAAAATTTACGCAACATTACGCGTTTCCTGTTTGTGCGCCGTCGCGCTATTTGTTGATGACAGGCATCAATTCAGGCCATGCTTATATTCGCGGAAATCATGAATGGGGTGAGCGCGGGCCGGTTTGGGATTTTAATGCGATGGAAGAAAACCCTTTTTAGAAGGACAGTTTCCTATTCCTGATTCAACAGTAACCATCGCAGAAGTTTTTAAACAAGCGGGTTATGCAACAGCTTTGGTAGGCAAATGGGGATTGGGTGCGCCTTTCACATCAGGTTTACCTAATCGACAGGGCTTCGATTATTTCTACGGGTATATTTGCCAACGACAGGATCATACTTATTACAACGGTCATCTTTGGGAAAATGAAGATCGGGTTGCTTTAAGTAATAAAATCGTAGCGCCGGATACTGTATTACCTAAAACAGCAGACTTACTGAATCCTAAAACTTATGAACCTTTTCAACAGAAAGATTATGGTCCTGATTTTTTGGTAAAAGCTGCGTTGAATTTTATTGACAAAAACAAGGACAAGCCTTTCTTCTTATATTATCCAACACCATTGCCGCATGTATCATTGCAAGCGCCACAAAGGCTGGTAGATTATTATCACAAGAAATTTGGAGATGAAAAACCTTTCCGTGGCGGATCTTATTTTCCCTGTCGTTATCCGCGTGCAACGTATGCAGCTATGATTACTTTGCTGGATGAACAAGTGGGGCAAATCGTTCAGCAGCTAAAAAAGAACGGACTCTATGAAAATACGATCATTATGTTTTGCAGCGATAATGGCCCTACGTATAATGGCGGTGTTGATCCTGTTTACTTTAATAGTGCCGGGCCTTTTAATGAAACCTTTGGCTGGGGCAAAGGTTTTTTAAAAGAAGGTGGCATTCGCATACCATTTATTGTGCAATGGCCTCGGAAAGTAAAAGGAGGCTCCACTTCCGAACATGTTTCTGCTACAATTGATATGATGCCAACTTTCTGCGAGATGCTTAATACTAAAACTCCGGCAAACGTAGACGGTATCAGCATGTTGCCTGAAATATTAGGAAACAATGCCCGACAAAAAAGCACGATTATCTATATTTTGAGTTTCCCGAAAGCGGTGGCCAGCAAGCGGTGCGCATGGGCAATTGGAAGGCGGTACGCATGCAACTTATGAAAGGGAAGATCAAAACAGAGTTATACGATTTGTCAAATGATATAACCGAAGAAAATGATGTTGCCGCTCAACATCCTGAAATCGTAAAAAATGGAAGACATTATGAAGCAGGAGCATCAAACGCCGGAGGTGGAAAGATTTATGATTCCTGTGTTGGAAGAAGCAAGTAGTAAATAGAAAGTAGCGAATAGGTTAGTGTGCATCCCACTTGCTAATCCCTATTTCCTACTTGCTGAACATAACAATCACATAACCCTATCGTAACAATTAGTTTAAACAAATGGCGGAGTTTTGATAAACTCTAAAACCATGAATAAAAGACTGGTTGAAGTGGTTGTGATATCTGACCTGCACCTTGGTACCTATGCATCCAGGGCGAAAGAATTTGCGGCCTATTTAAAAAGCATCGAACCACGCTTGCTCGTACTCAACGGCGATATTATTGACGGATGGCAGTTCAGTAAGCGATATTTCCCTCCGGCGCACATTGCTGCTATCAAAGAAATTTTCAGCAAATTAAGTAAAGGTACGCGCGTGGTTTACATCACTGGCAACCATGATGATGCGTTTCGCAAATACTCCGATCTCGAACTAGGCAATTTTTTGTTAGCCGACAAAATAGCAATAGAAGTGAATGGAAAAAGAACCTGGATTTTTCATGGAGATGTATTTGATCATACAACATCTAAACAGGCTAAGTTTCTGGGAAAGCTGGGAAGCAATGGATATGCGGTGTTGATGGGTTTCAATAAAGCCGTCAATTTTGTGTTGCAGGTTTTTGGAAAAGAAAAGCTTTCTCTTTCTAAGGCCATCATGCAGCAGTTTAATAAACGGTTTATTAAAATTGATGAATACGAACAGAAGATTGCCGAAATAGCCATTGAAAAAAATTCGATAATGTTATATGTGGCCATATTCATCAGCCGCAAAAAAGAGTTATCTCCAACGAAAATGGAACCGTATGTTATCTTAATTCAGGCGATTGGGTAGAACATATGACTGCCTTAGAATATTATGATGACGATTGGCATTTGTACACCTACGATGAAAAAGAGATCATCGCAGAAAAGCCTGCAAGGGAAAGAGTTCAAACAGAAGTATTGACAAGCGAAATCGCTTTTTACCTACACTCATTAGCTAAATAAATAGAATCCCATCCGACAAATAAAAATATACAATCTATACAGATGAAAATTTTTTACGCAGTACAGGCAACAGGAAATGGACATATAAGTAGAAGCATGGAGCTATTGCCCCATCTAAAACAGTACGGCGAAGTTGATATATTTTTAAGCGGCGACAACAGCAACCTAACGCTTGATGCGCCAATAGCCTATCGCAGCAAGGGTTTGAGCTTATATTATACCTGCAACGGATCGCTTGATTATTGGAAAATTGCAAAAGCCATCAACCCCGTTTCTTTAAAACAAGAAATAAGACAATTGCCTGTAGAAAAATATGACTTGGTCATAAACGATTACGATTATATTACGGCAGCTGCGTGCGCATCAAAAAAATCGCTTCTGTAAATTTCGGTCATCAGGCCAGCTTCCAATCCATGAATGTTCCGCGCCGGCACAAAAAAGTAAAACGGGTGAATGGCTTTTGAAGAGATATGCAAAAGCAGATCGTTACATCGGGTTGCATTTTGAAAACTACGATGACTTTATCATTACACCTGTTATTAAAAAAGAAATTCTGGAAGCCACGCCAAAAGATAATGGCCACATCACTGTGTATCTGCCTTCTTATTGCGAGCCGCAGTTGATTGAGATATTTTCTCGTTTTAAAGAACATCAGTTTGAAATATTCAGCCGCCAAAGCAAACAGGAGCATACTATTGGCAATATTGTTTTTAAGCCGGTTGACAAAAGTTCTTTCAATCAGAGCATGATCCATTGCCACGCCATCATTACGGGAGGCGGTTTTGAAACGCCTTCGGAAGCCATTCATTTAGGTAAAAAAATTATGGCAATTCCCATCAGGGGCCAATATGAGCAATGCTGCAATGCTGCCGCTTTAAATAAAATGGGCGTAATGACGTTGGACAAAATCAACGGCAACTTTACTAACGATTTTGAGAACTGGATCAACCATTACCAGCCCATACAAATTGATTATAGTAAAAGCATTCCGCAGGCAATGGAAAAATTATTTATGAATTGATTTTTTTGTTGATCAGCAATAAACACAACTCATCGGTCTTGTGTCACTCCCTTCAACTGTAGAATATATCTCAGCCTACATAAACGACAAGGAAAGTTCTCACAGAAAAACATAGAAGTGCACAGAAAATTAAACTGCTGAGTTAATCCTTGCTTTATGCAAAAAGTACATGAGCAAACCAGGATGGTCACAAAAGGCGCAACGAATACAAAGAATATAACGGTTTAATTATAAGATAAAACTTCGTTGCTTAGTCTTCTTCGTGTTCGTTGTGTGAAATACTAAAGTGAAGTCTACGAAAGATCAATCAGTTGCTTAATCGTATGTGTAACGCCGCCATTGTTATTATCCAGTTCAGTAATATATTTTGCAGCTTTCAATATTTCAGGATGCGCATTTTTCATCGCGTAGCTGTAGCCCGCGTTTTGAATCATATCCATATCATTTAAATAATCGCCAAACACAAGCGTTTCTTCCGACGAAACTTTCAGGCGTTCCTGAATCGTTTTAATAGCAGTTCCCTTGCTCCCATCAATATTGGTGATATCAAGCCAGATTGCCCCGGCTACTGCTACCTTAAAATCATTTTCAAATTGTTTATAAAACGGATAACTATTCGTTTCTGATCCGGCCAGGTCACAAAGAGAAATTTTCAGAATGATATCATCTACTTTGGTAAGGTCTTCAACAACTTTATATTCCTGGTAATATTTCAAAGCCTGGCTGGTAAAAACTTCTTCTGTATTTTCGATATAGGCCACATGTTTGCTACACAAAACAGGGTACACATTTTCTATCGGCCTGGAAATCTCGACAAACCCTTTGATCGACGCCGGATCAAGTTGGTTTACCAATAACTCTTCATTGGCATGCACAACGTAGCTTCCATTATCACAGGCGAAATAGATTTTGTCTTTTATAGGGTCAAATACCGAGGAAATATTGTGGAAAGGCCTTCCGCTGGCAATTACAATGTTTATTTTCTTTTGAAAAAGTTTGTCTGCTGCCTCCCAAAAGTCTTTTGGCAGGTTTTTGTTGTCATCTAATAAAGAGCCGTCAAGGTCAATTGCAATAAGTTTAATCATCATTTTATCTTGTTTAACGAAAATATTGGCGCATTCATCGAAAAAAATAGCCCACTCATCGAAAATTTAAAAACTTTTTAAGTTTAATATCTTACTTCGATCCTCTATCCAAAGAGATCATTAGCCCGCTCTCTCTGAACCATTCATGCAGCACTCTAAAGCAAATATAATCAACCGGATTGAAGCTATTGACGCTTTACGTGGCTTTGCTTTACTTGCCATCACTTTTCGGCATTTCCTGACAAGATATAACTACGACATTTTTATTTATTCATCAAATAATACGGTCGCGAAAGCAGATAAGCTGGTAGAGTTTATAGACTTTCATCTTTTTTATGGCAAAGCCTATGCTATTTTTGCTTTATTGTTTGGCTTCTCTCTTTTTCTTCAGCAAAAATCTAAGGCGGGTCATTTTAAGCGGTATATGATTGCCCGGCTACTCGTTCTTTTGTTATTAGCCTGCATTAATTCTATCTTTTTCCTGGCGGCGATATTTTGGGCTTATATGCAATCATTGGTTTTTTGATCTTACCGGTTATAAAGATATCTTCTAAGTGGCTAATCTTATTTTCAATCTTTTTTTATTACAACCATTGGAGTGGATCGATATCGTACTGGCTTGTTTCAACGGGAGCCATGGTGTTATTCAGGTTTCGTCGGCACCCCTTCATCAACAATTAAGTAATATAATAAGTACCGGTTCACTATCTCAGATTGCCTGGGCTAACATTACAAAGGGGCAGTTGTCTGGTCTGATATGGTCTTTGGAGTCGGGGCGTTTTACTCAAACAATAGGTCTGATGTTGTTAGGATTTTACCTGGGAAGAACGGGGTTTATGGTAAGATTAGTTTCAGAAGGACGAAATGCTTTGGCTTACGCGTATGTTCCTCTTTTTATTTCAATTTTATGTTTTGGTGTTGATCATTTGATGATCGGTGATAGTTTTGAAGAGAAGAAAATTGAGGTGATATTATCAAATTGGATAAACTTTTGTGTTGCCACTTTGTATATACTGGTATTTATTTCCATTTATGATAAGTTCATTAGGAAACACATGCTCGCCCTTAAAACCTATGGAAGAATGAGCCTTACAAATTACATGATACAATCTATTATAGGCGGTCTTTTATTTGCGCCTTTTGGATTCTACCTGGCTTCAAAATTATCTTCCAGTTATCTGGTTATCGTTTTTCTGATATTCGTTTTTTGTCAAATTTTATTTTCAAGGCTATGGCTGGGCCGGTATCGTTATGGGCCGTTTGAATCATTTTGGCGCCGCTCCTCGCTGATAATATCTGGTTTAAAATCAAATCGCAATTATTAATAGTATAAACTTTTATTCATGAGACAATTTTTCGGGTTGATATGTTTGCTGTCACTTTCTTTTGGCGCGCAAGCACAGACAGACACAATTTACACAATCAACAATTTTGGGGTAGCTGGAATTAGTCAGGTCACGGGGTAAATCCTGCTACAGGCACAGGTTCTGTAATTTCTACGCCATATGGCGGAATGTCGAGCGCGGGCATGGCTCTTGGAAACAATGGTTATTTATATTATCTTATTGAGGTGCCTGATAATGGTGGCCTGTTTAGCATCAGTTCAATTGAGGCCTATGAAACTCCTGCTTCGGGGCCTACGCCGCCAACAACAACCAATGCTGTCATAACTAATGCTGATATTAACGGCACCAACAACGATAATGTATTCTTCAGACGTATGGCTGCAGCCCCGGATGGTTATATATACCTGGCAGCAACAGAAGAGACGACGGGCATCGTTTATTTGGGAAGATTTCTGCCTGGTCCTAACGGTGGAATAACAGGAGCTTTTCAGTCTCTTGGAACTGTTACTTTAAACGGAGTATCTACATTGGGCAACTTCAATAATGGAGATATTGCTTTCGATGGTGAGGGCAATTTATACGCGTTAGTAAATCAAGACCAGGTAAATGGTCAGGCTGTAATTTGTTATGCAGCGGCAGCTTCAATATCAACAACAGAAACTGGAAACACCGAAATGGATGAAGTATTTAGTGTTGTGAATGAAGTTGGCGATCCTTTTACCGGATTAGTGGTGGGCTTTTCTATGGCTTCCAATGGTAATTTTTATATTGCTGTTCAAGGCGCTGATGGTGGTGTTTATCTTACACATCGGGACGGGGCAAATGCTATTATTACCGAGCTGATAAGCAATACAGATGCGGCAAATATCGCGGATTTGGCTACCAGTTATTTCCCATTACAAACTGTTCTGCCTGTAACTTACGGAGACATAAAAGCGAAAATTCAAGGCGGATCGTTAGTTATAAACTGGAGCACCCTTACCGAAACTAATAATACTGCATTTGATATTGAAGCATCGGTTAATGGAAAAGACTTCGTGAAAATAGGAACAGTTGACACAAAGGCCTCCAATGGAAATTCTGATAAACCGCTATATTACAGCTTTACTAAATCGGTAGACAGCAAAATGGCGATAATGGGTATTTCTATCTTATCACTCGCCTTTGTTTTATTATTAACACGAAAAAACAGTTCGCTGCTTTCTTTTATGCTGGTAATTGGCTTAGGCGTTACAGCGGCCTCTTGCAGTAAAAATGATAACCAGGTAGATGTTGGCGGTGAGGGTAAAATATTTGTAAGAATTGTTCAGATAGATAAAGATGGCGAAAGATCTACTTCAGAAGTAATTACAGCTTATAAGGCTGATTAACTCATTGCAAAAGGAAAACAACAAAAGGCCCGGTAATTTTGCCGGGCCTTTTGTATGTAAAATTTTTTACCATATCCTGATGCGCTCTTCAGGCTTTTTGTAAAGCTTGTCTCCTTCTTTAACATCGAAAGCTTTATACCAGGCATCCATATTTACAATCGGGCCAATGGTTCTGTATTGGCCTGGGGCATGCGGATCTGTAATGATCTGCTGAGCTGCAGCCTGAGGCAAAATGTTGGTACGCCAAACCTGCGCCCACGAAAGGAAGAATCGCTGATCAGGAGTAAAGCTGTCTATCTTTTCATCACCTTGTCCCTGGCTTGTCATTTTAAAGGCTTCATAAGCTACGTTAAGTCCGCCCAGGTCGCCTATATTTTCGCCAAGCGTCAATTTTCCATTTACGTGCAATGTATCAAGTACGGTATATCCGTCAAATTGTTCGGCTAACGCATTTGCTTTTGTGTCAAATTTTTTGCGGTCTTCGTCTGTCCACCAGTTTCTTAACGTACCATCTGCATCATATTTACTTCCATTATCATCAAAACCGTGCGACATTTCATGTCCGATAACAGCGCCTATTCCACCATAGTTAACAGCATCATCGGCATTAGGATCAAAAAACGGGAATTGCAATATGCCTGCCGGGAATACGATTTCATTAAGCGTAGCATTGTAATAGGCATTAACAGTAGGAGGCGTCATTCCCCAACGTTCACGGTCTACGGGTTTGCCAAGCATCGACACCATATAGTCATATCCCCAGGCATCTGCATTCCTTAAATTTGTAAAGAAGCTGTTTCGGTTAATTGTTAATCCATCATAATTCTGCCACTTGTCGGGATACGCTATTTTGGGTCTAAAAGCAGCCAGCTTGATCAATGCCTTTTTCTTGGTGTCGGCACTCATCCAGTCTAATTGCTGTATTCTGTTAGCATATGCCTTGCGCAGATTGCTAACAAGTTCAGTCATTCTTTCTTTGGCAGCAGGCTTAAAATATTCTTTCACATACAGTTGGCCAAGCAGTTCGCCAATATTCCCATCGGTTAATGATGAAATGCGTTGCCACCTAGGTGTCTGAACTTTTTGTCCCGTATTCACCTGGTTAAAAGCAAAGGAGGCATCAACAAAGGGTGTACTTAAATAAGGTGCTGCCCCCTTAATACATACCATTGTAAATATGTTTTCCAGTCGTCGACAGGAATCGTTTTTAAAAGCGAATCGGCGATTACAAAAAAGATGGATTGTTTACCAACACGGTATCCTGCCCGGATGCTTTTAAGGATACAAGTATTTGTTTCCAGTTAAGAAGTGGTGTTGTTTTATGAAGCGCGTCAACAGAGAATTTATTGTATGTGCGATAAGCATCGCGCATTTCCACGCGGCTCAACTGCGCCGCAGCCAGCGTTTTTTCTATTTTAAAGATTGCTTCGGCATTTTCCTGAGCCTTTGCCTGAGGAACACCTGTAAGCGTAAACAAAGTATTTATATATTTTGTGTAGGCTTCCCGAATTTGCACAGACCGTTTATCGTCTTTTAAATAATAATCACGATCAGACAATCCAATACCTCCTTGCGATAATTGCGGTATCATTTTTTCGACATTCTTTCTATCCTGCCCCCTATATAAAAGCCGTACAAAGGAGAGGCAATGCCGTGGCTTCTTAAATAATTCATTTCCTTTATTACACCCGTCAGGTCTTTAATGGCTGCAATTCGGGATAGGTCGGATTTAATAGGGGTGTAACCTGCTTTTTCGATAGCGATGCTGTCCATACCAGCTGCATAGAAGTCACCTACGCGGCGCGTAATAGAACCTGCGGGGGCGTTTTTGTCAGTAGCAGCCTTTTCAAGTATATTTTTAACAGCATTGATATTGAAATCTCTCAATACATTAAAACTGCCCCAGCGCGTTTCTTTTGCCGGAACCGGATTATTTTTTATCCAATTGCCACTTGCATAATTATAAAAATCATCGCCAGGCTTAATAGATGAAATCATATTAGCTTTATCAATAAAGCCATTCTGGCCATGTTGGGCTTCAACGCCAACGGCTACAATACTTAAAACAGATAAAAGAAAAAGATTCTTAAAAATAGTTTTCTGCATATACTTTATATTTTATGGATCTAAGAATGATTTAGACGTTATTAAAGAAATAAGCTCTCACTTGTGTGTAACACTGTGTATTTCCCTATAATTTGTGAGTTTTATGCTTGAGTTATGTGCATATCTATGTTTACAACAGGTGCGTATAAAGTAGCATAAAAATTTGGAAACAGGTACTGTGAAGTTGTATTTTCATAATGCACGGTTGAAGAATAGTAAATTAAATTCTTAACGATCTGGTTGAAATTCGAAACCTGTAATTACAGCAAATTCTTTGACAAATGTATCGCTAAAGTTTTAATACATGACTTTCAATGCGTAAGTATTGGGATTCGGTATTAAGCCGGCATACTAAAAGTAAATGTAATAGGCTGTAATTGCCAAAGCGACGTGAAGCGGAAATAAGAAATATTTATAATAATCAGGATGTTGAAATACACATCAATGAGTTATAAATTCATATTTACCGGCTGAGCGAAGTGAGGCAACAATTTGGCGGATGCCTTGCCAATTGTTCTGTAGCTTGATAGCTTTTTAACTTTGCATAGCAATATGCTTACTTAACAAGACTGATATCTACTCTACATGACAATGCAAAAGCTATTTAAAGCATCGGGTTTTAAGTAAATTAATTTAGGTAACTGAGTTAATATGCAATAAACACGATGCTTTTTTATATTCTTAAAATTGTAGTAATAAAAAAGCGGAGCCCCATTTGCTCCGCTTTGCGCATGTTCGGAAACGCTATTCGGCTTATAATATAAAATACTTTTTACCTGACACGTAAATTGACGAAACCTCAACCAATTCGTGCTCTTCTACATTTTTAATTTCGGGTAATAGGCTATTAACGGTTTAAAGTAATTTCTTAGTATAATTGTGTTCAGGCTTACTACAAATGGTTGAGCGGGTAAGTATAGAAGTTTCACTAAGGCCTTTCGTAGCCGTTCAAAACATTTTGATTTAATCACGCACTTGCTAATACAGCTTTAACTACGTCTACATTCATCTCTTCCGCATGCTGCTCAACCTTGACAGCTTTGTTTTCAGCTTTTGATATAAAGCTTGTTAACAACGATATTTTACTTTTTTGAAGAAAGGAACAGGGTTGATACTTGTTTTATGATTCTTTGTAAAAACATAATTGTCCGGACAAACAATCATATCTATTTCATTGGCTTCTGTAAAGTTGTTGAACACAGCTTGTGTATTACCTGTGAGGTATTTAAAGCATATCTTTTTAATCAGATCAGGATATTTATATTTAAGATACTTGCAGTTTTGCCTGAAAGAATCATTCATCATTTGAGCATAGGGCGGATCTTTACGAATAAGGTCACTAATTCCATTGGGCATATCATAGATATGAAATAATATGATGTTAACTTCTTTGTCTAATGTTTTAACGGTTTGTTCTGCCAGGCGGAAAGAGGCTTGCGAAAAGTCGGTTGGAATTAAAATATTAACCATAGTTTGCTGTTTTATTTATATAGCAAAACTGGGGCGCATCATTAAAAGGTATTAAGAAGGAAGTTAGATTGTAGTTAGAATTAAATTAGAAAGAGATTAAAAAAGAGGTTAGTCTTTAATATTATTTTAATGTGCTGTTTATTACGAGACCAGAGGTAAAGATATTTTTATTGTAGTCCCTTCATTTTCAGCGGAAATAACATCAATACTTCCCCTGTGTATGCGAATTATATTTCTGGTTAAAGGCATACCAATTCCATATCCTTCAAATCTGGATGTATTAGATGCCCGGAAAAAAGGATCATAAATATATTTAACCTCGTTTTCGGGTATGCCGATACCTTTATCTATAACCGTTATAGTGGCCTTTTTATCTTCCAGCATCAGATCTATTTTTACGGGGGCATTACCCGAATATTTGCAGCCATTCAGCACAATATTATCCAATGCAATCTTTAGCAATTCTTCATTTCCATAAACGCTGATGCCATCTTCATGCTCGGGCAGGTCAGGTAAAAAAATGGATACCTGATTTTCCGGCTCTACATCTGTTACGGTTTCTTTTATTCTGAATAAAAGTTCATCTAATCTTATTTTCTCCCATCGTTGGGTTTTACCATCAAAGCCAGACTGAGCCAAGGCCAACAAACCTTTAGTAAGCCGTTGCAATTTTTCTGATTGTTGTACAATATTATTAAGACTGTGTTTATAATCTTCTGCCGTTCTATCGCGAGATAGTGCAAAATCTGCTTCTGCAATAATTGAGGTGAGGGGCGTGCGAAACTCGTGAGAGGCGTGACTGACAAAATTATTTTGAGCTTCGAATGCGGTAGATAACTTGTCCAGCATATTGTTGAACGTATCAACCAGTATAGCCAACTCATCAGTACCTGCCTGTTGCTTTAATCTTAAATGCAGGCTCCCTTCGCTGATAGCGTTTACCCGCTCTGTTATATACCTGAATGGCTGAAAGGCCTTTTTGGAAAAATATAAGCCAACACTGTAAATGATAATGATAGAAGCCACAAGTGTGATAATAAGTATATAGCCCAGTTGCCTAATGATCTCGCCACCATAAGCATTCACTGCCGACTCAATCACTAAAAAATCACCTGTCTCGTCTTTATAAAAAATACCAGCAAAATGCTCTAAGCCTTTTTGGTAAAAAACAGTTTCTCCTTTCGCATCTTTTATCCTATTGAGATAAGACTTAGGTAAGTCTGGCGGAAACGGCGGTTCAGGCTGGCTTCTCGCATCAAGCGCTACAATATGTGATCGTTCGTCAGGAAGCCGTTCCAGATATTGTCTTTGAATTATTTTGAAAGATTCGGTTGTATTATGATCTTCTTCGAATTTGTATTTTGAGGCAATGTGAACTCTTAATTCAAGTCGTTTATAAAAATCAGTGTAGGCGAACTGATTGGAAAAGTAATATACAACAATTGCCAGGATAGTGAAAACTGCTGCGGTTAACAGTGTAAATAATATTGTGGTTTTTGATTGTATGGTCATTAGCGGGACTGAAGTTTTACTGAACTTTAAACATGTATCCCATGCCGATTACTGTTTGGATAAATTTATTATCGGGATTTGTATCTATTTTTTTCGCAGATAATTGATATAAACATCAACTACATTCGTTCCCATATTAAAATTGATACCCCATACATGTTCAAGTATTTCTATTCTGGATACTACTTTATTTCTATTTCTTATTAAAAACTCCAGCAGCCTGAATTCGGTAGCGGTAAGGTTAACAGACTGGCCTTTCAGGGTAACAATTTTTGAAGATCTGTTAACGTGAAGATCAGCCGCGCTAAAGGTATCTTCCTGCTCAATTGGTGTCCCTCTTCTTCTGCTTAGCGATCGAATCCTTGCTTCAAGTTCCACAAATTTGAAAGGTTTTACCAGGTAATCATCGGCACCTGCGTTAAGTCCGGCTACTATATTTTCTGTTGTACCCAGCGCTGTCAAAAATAAAATAGGCGTATCTATTTTATTATCCCGAATAGTTTTGCAAAGCTGCATGCCATTAATGCCGGGCAGCATTATGTCAAGTATAATCACATCAAAATCATTGGTCAGCGCAAGGTCAAGTCCTATTGTTCCATCTGGCGCTATGGAAATGCTGTAGCCACTCTCAGTAAGCCCTTTATTTATAATACTCGCCACACTTGGTTCATCTTCTATCAACAATATTTTCATTCGTATATTTTAGTGCAGCTTGGCTGCGTTTTTTTGTGCGAAGGAAATTTTACTTATCGCATACTTTTTTAATTCAGAGAAAGCTGGCTTGTGTAAAACAGCAATATCACAAAATCGGTAAAACTTAAGAAACTTTGACAAAAGTTTTTCTAAAATTACACTTTAGCAACAAAGCCCGCAAACTACGCGGGCTTTGTTAAATTCTCCATTGAATTATTTTATTGAGCAGCTTCGGCCTGCTTCTTTAATTTTAGGCAGCCAGCTTTGTCTAAATGCAATTTAGACTGATGTCATTTGCTGAACTCTTCAATTAACTTAGCCGCCTTGTTTTGGCCATGAAATCTAGCCAGCTCTAATGCGGTTTTATTTTCTTTGTTTTTAAGATTAGTATTTGCTTCTTTTTCTAAGAGCAGTTTAATTATTTCTAAATATCCAAGTTTTGCTGCTTCTCCTAAAGGGAAATCACCGTCATTATCTTGATTATTTATATCTGCTCCTTTATCAATTAAAAATTTCACTATATCATAATGTCCTTTTGATGCAGCATGTTCTAATGGTGTGGCGCCATCCATTGCCTTAATATCAATTACTGCTCCTTTATCTGCTAAGTATTTTACAATATCTAAATGTCCGTTTCGAGCTGCTATTCTAATGGGTGTAAAATCTCGAAATTCCTTAATATTAACATCCGCTCCATTTTCTACTAACAGTTTAACCATATCTAAATAGCCTTCTTGACAGGGATAGGAAATTGCTGTAGAAAAAGCTGGTTTTATTTTATCTCTTTGCTTAACATTAGCTCCTCTCTTAAGCAAAATTTTTGCTATTTCAATATTGTTATCTGCCGCAGCACGCCACAAAGGAAAGAGACCATCTTTTGAATATGCGTTAGGGTCTTCTCCTTTTTCTAACAATTCAATAACTTTCTCAACATCTGAATTTTCAACTGCCTTAAAAAGCTTTTGCCCCATTAGCATACTTGAAAGGAGAATTGAAAATGCAACAAAAAGACATCTCATAAATGTATTAGTTTTAGTTTGGTTAAAATATTAATAGGTGAGTAATATCTACCTATATAATAGTAGCCTGCTTCTTTAATTTTTGTTCCCATTGCCATGCAGTATCCATCATCTCATCAATACCATATTTAATGTCCCAACCCAGGCTTTTTACAGCATAGTCATTGTTGGCATAAATGGCTATTACATCTCCCGCGCGGCGCGGGCCTATTTCATAATTTAATTTTTCGCCGCTAACTCGTTCAAAAGCATTAATCGCTTCGAGTACAGTAACGCCATTTCCGGTGCCTAAATTAAATATTTCGTAGTTGGAATTATTTTTGGCATTTTGTAAGAACTGGATGGCCAGCGTGTGTGCATGTGAAATATCACTAACATGAATAAAATCGCGCAGGCAACTTCCATCACGTGTATCATAATCAGACCCGTAAACGGTCATTTTAGGTAATTTACCAATAGCTGTTTGTGTGATGGCCGGGAATAGATTTTGGGGACGCCCAATTGGTAATTCTCCAATTTCAATAGAAGGATGTGCGCCTACCGGATTGAAGTATCTTAACGAAATAATATTGGTGTCTTTAGCAACTTTGGCAAAATCCACTAATATCTGTTCACCCATTTGCTTGGTTGCTCCATAAGGACTTTCTGCAGGTTTTCCCGGAGTCTCTTCTGTCACAGGTATTACATCCGGATTGCCATAAACAGTACATGAAGAAGAGAATACCAAATAAGGTATTTTAAAATCGCCTACACACCTTAGAATATTTATAAGAGAGTTCAGATTGTTTTCATAATACACCAGTGGTTGCTCTACTGATTCGCCAACGGCTTTATAAGCTGCAAAATGAATAATGCCTACAATGTCCGTGTTTTCCTGAAACACAGCGTACGTGTCGTCGAAGTTGCAAAGATCAACTTTATAGTTTTTAACGGCAGTTCCTGTAATAGCTTCAATACCTTTTAATACTTCGGGGTTAGAACGGCTGTTATTATCAATTGAAATAACGTCGTAACCATTTTGAATAAGATCAACAACTGTGTGAGAGCCAATATAGCCGCAGCCACCGGTAACTAAAATTTTTGCCATAGAAGATATTATGTTTTTTCTGATGAGTGATCGATCCTGCGGTAGCACAGCTGAGCAATGTTGGACTGCACAAGTGTGCGACGCAATTTAGATGGGTTATGCACCTGGCTGGGCACATAAAAAAACACCTTTGCGTTCGATACCGGCGCAAAGGTGAGCGTTTTTTATCTAAAAGGCAAAGTAATTTTAACCGGTAATTTTAGATACAATAAAATATACAATACTTGCTAAAACAGCACTAACAGGAATGGTTAACACCCAGGCCCAAAGCAGGCTAACCGTTACTCCCCAACGCACAGCTGAAAGGCGTTTGGTGGCACCTACACCTATAATAGAACCCGTAATGGTATGTGTTGTACTAACCGGAATTTTTAGCATTTCGGTTACGAAAAGGGTAATAGCTCCGGCGGTTTCGGCCGCTACCCCTTCAAATGGGGTTACTTTGGTAATGCGGGTTCCCATTGTTTTTATAATTTTCCAACCGCCGCTTAAAGTTCCTAATGCAATCATTGTATAACAGGCCAGCGGCACCCAGCTTACCATACCATCGAGGCTGTATTTTGAAGGATCGTAAGCAACAAATGCTGCCATTATAATACCCATTACTTTTTGGCTATCATTTCCACCATGACCCACGCTAAATGCGGCAGAAGATAAAAGCTGCATGCGTTTAAACCAGCGCTCTGCCTTAGCGTAATTGAGCGAACTTAAAAATATTGAAAAAGCAGCAATACTTACCAGTATAAACGTGAGCAGAAACCATTTCATATTATGGCCATAAAGTAAAAATTTCAGAAAATACGGCTTTTTGCTTGCCATTAATTTTTCAGCATTTTTCAATGTTTTATTTTTTACCATCATCGAAGCCTTGGCGTTATCAAACTCTTTCTTTGTTGCTTTGTTGGCTTCGGCAGGGTTATAGATGGCGGCAATTGCTGCATAATCTTTTTGCGCTGTAACTGCTTCTGTATTTAGTGTAGCAATGCCTTCTTCAGGATCATTGGCAACATTGATAAAAAGAAAAATAGCTCCCAAAATAATACCAATGGAAAGTATTTTAAATACCATACCCTTTTTAAACGAATGCAAAAACCAAACGGAGATTAAAAAAGCTACAATCATCCCAAGTAGTGGTGCTAAAATGATAAAAGCAACAGTAGGGATGATTTTACTCATATTTACAATTTCTGAAATGGGCAACCCATCTCCTGTATGCGATAAATAAGCATGTGCAATTGCTGCGCCGGCAAATCCGCCAATTAAAGTATGTGAAGAGGAAGAAGGAATGCCAAACCACCAGGTAAGTAAGTTCCACATAATAGCGGCTACAATACCCGCGAAAATTACATTAAGGGTTACAAAATCCTGATAAACTATTTTACTGATGGTTTCGGCAACGCCGTGATCAAAAATAAAATAAGCCACAAAATTAAAAAAAGCTGCCCAGGCCACCGCTTGTAACGGTGTAAGTACTTTTGTTGAAACAACCGTTGCTATTGAGTTTGCTGCATCATGAAATCCGTTGATGTAATCAAAAATAAGAGCGAGAGCTATTATGATAACGAGGTAGGTAAACATAGTGAATGGTCAATAGTTAATAGTGAATGGCGATGATGAATAGTCAATAATGAATGATACGTGACTCAACAGGCTGTCATCCGTCAACTATCAGCTGTCATCTGCCTGTTAAGCGTATTTAATAATAATAGACTCAATGACATTGCCTGCATCTTCACATTTATCGGTAACCAGTTCCATTACCTGATAAATATCTCTTCTTTTTATTAACTCTTTAGCGTCAATATCACTATTAAATAATTTTTCGATGCTCATATCAAATACATCGTCTGCCTGGTTTTCTATACTATTTATTTTAACCAGCGCTTCTGTAATATTTCTAATCTTCTTCATATTACGAAGCTCTGCTACGGCTGTCTTTACGTGTTGAGATCCCTGCTCAATCAGTTCGGCCATTTTTTGGAAACCGATCTCGTTAGGATTGACGCGGTAAAAATTGATCTTTTTCCCGCAGAATAAGTATAATCTACAATATCATCTAATGCCGCCGCCAGGGAATGGATATCTTCCCTATCAAATGGTGTAATAAAGTTGCGGCTTAATTCAGTGAACACGCTATGTGTAAGCTCATCGCTGGCGTGCTCCACATCAATTAAAGCCTGCACTAAAGTACTGCGCTTATCGTAATCGGGTTCATTTACTAATTGTTTTAAAAGGTCTCCAGACTTGGCAACGTTCTCCGAAATTTTTTCAAAAAGCTCAAAGAAAACCGTATTTGAAGGAGTAAAAATTTTAAGTATTGAGTTAAGACCCATAACGAATTGTTTTAAAGTGGTGGCAAAAGTATTTTGTTCGATGCTTGTATTGCCTAAAATTAAAGGATTTAATAATTCCTTAATATTGGAATGATCAGATTACTGATCATTTGCTCCCATCTTATCTCTTAATATTTACTGTTATTGACAAATGTAAGCAGAATTAATATTGCCATAACATTAGCGTTACGATTTGGTAACATGACGGTAATAATCTGGTAACATAACGGATTCACCTTTGCAGGAAATTCATTATTACATAATATATATGATGTTTCTTCAGAGATACAATGACTGTCTTAAAAAAACCCAATTGTGGCTTTATTCAATAATTGTAAAGCTATTTACAAATTCGTAATTCAGCTAATAAGCAAAACTATTTATCCAGGGAATTTAGTACAAATGAAGTATATTTTTTTGTTTTGTTAATATGTTGTAATACAGTTTTGTTTGCACAAACTGGGAGCATAAAGGGCAGGGTTACTAATGATAAAGGAGTAGTGATAGCTGGTGCTTCTATTATAATTAATGGTACTTCACGAGGTGTAACGTCTGACGTTAACGGGGAATATAAGATGGGAAATATTGCTTCAGGAGAGATAACATTAAAATGTTCTTTTATCTCTTACGACTCTACAGTGCTTACTGCTACAGTAACAGCCGACAAGGAAGCTATATTAGATTTTGTTTTAACAGAGTCAAAAACTACCATGCAAGGAGTAGTTGTTTCTGCCACTGGAGGTAACAGAGAGTCTGAAAGCAGATTGCTTTCGGAACAAAAAAAGACCATTATAGCGGTACAGGCTATTGGTGCGCAAGAGCTTTCTCGCAAAGGTATCAGCAATGCTGAAGCAGGAGTTGCCAGAATTTCCGGTATATCAAAGCAGGACGGGTTAAAGAATGTATTTGTGCGTGGATTGGGAGATCGTTATAATTCCACTACACTTAACGGGTTTGCCGTTCCTTCCGAAGATCCGGAGTTTAAGAATATTGCATTAGACTTTTTCACCAATGATATGATTCAATCAATAGGTGTAAATAAAGTATTCAACGCCTCTATGAATGGTGATGTGGGTGGTGCCCTTATTGATATAAGATCTAAAGAGCTAATCGGTAATTCAGAATTACAGGTAAGCCTTTCTTCGTCTATAAACAGCCAGGTGCCGGGTAGCAATTTTTATCTTCCCGAAGGTTTGAACAAGTTGGGGTACTCTTTTGCATCTGACGGGCCTAAAGGTACAAACCAACAATTCTTGACAGATTATTCGTTCAATACTTCTCTTGACCCTATCAAAAAAGCAATCCTATTAACAGCAGTTTAGCCGTTTCGGGTGGAAAGAAATTTTCTAACCGCCATCGTTTTTATTTGGTGGGAGCCATGAACAATTCCTATCAATACCAGGAGGGGGTAACACGCTTTATTACTGCAACTAATCCGCAGGATCCGTATAGGGATTTTACTTATCAGCAATCTAAAAGATATACTTCTCATCTTTTAATGGGTAATCTGGAGCTCAATTTTGAAAAAGGGAAGCTTTTTTATAATTCTATGTATGTGCATACCGGATCCGCGTATGCGGCTGATTTTTATGGTAAAGAATCTGAAATTTTCCAGGGAGCGCAGGACTATAACTATGAAGGGTTGATCAGGCGTTTGCAAATTAACGACAATACCGTGTTCGTTAACCAGTTAAAATGGGATGGGAAATTATCTGATAGGTTAAAGTATATGTTAGGGGCAGGTATAAATTATATAAACGGCGAAGAGCCGGATCGCAGAATACTGATGTTCCAGTCTGTCGGCAATAATCAGGTACAGTTGTTAGGGGGTGAAGGCCGAAACCAACGTTTCAACAGCCAGATAACAGAAACAGCCATATTGCCTAAAGTTAATCTTCAGTATAACCTTTTACCTGAAAGCGACAGGTTGTCTTATGTAGAAGTTGGATACGATGGCAGAATTAGCACTAAAGATTTTTCTGCTCCTATTTATAACCTTATATGGGCTGGTGGGCAAACCAACTCACCCACATTTGATCGCGACAATATTGCATTAGACCCCTATTTTAACCAGGAGAATTTATCCGATGGCGATTTCAGTCTAGAACATTTTAATGATACTTATGACGTTAAGAGAAACAATCATGGAGCCTACGTTGATGTGGTACATCAGCTAAACAGCAAACTCACCTTAAATGCAGGGGTTCGTGCCGACAACGTGTTTACCAAAATTAATTACCGGGTAAACCGTGGTGTGAGCATTGGCTCTAACGATATTGAAGGATTTTTTATTTCGCCCAGCATAAATGCAAAATTCGAACTTAACAGGAAAAATCATTTAAGATTCGGAGCCAGCCGAACTTTTACTTTGCCACAGGATAAAGAAATATCGCCTTCATATATCTGGGCATTGATGGTAATGACAATGGTAACCCCAATCTTGAAGTATCTACCAACTACAACTTCGACCTTAAATGGGATTGGTACATTTCAGGTAGTGAAATCCTTACCATGAATGGTTTCTACAAGTATATTTTAGATCCGATAGCCAGAGTAGATCAGGGGAATTCGGCGGGATTAAGAACTTATAACAACGTGTCTGATAACGCCGTTGCTGCAGGAGTAGAACTTGAATTTCGTAAACAGATACTGACGCTTGCATCTAATAAACACAAGTTTAGTTTAGGTATGAACGGATCTTATATTTATACGAATGTAAAACTCGATCCCCAGTTTTTTGTGCAAAACACATCGTCTCAGCTCGAAGGCGCGGCGCCTTATATTTTAAATGCCGATGTAACGCATAACCTTACAGCGAATAATTTAAAAGTGACGAATACGGTGGTATTTAATTATTTAAGCGATAAAGTACATACCATAGGAACACGCGGATATAACAATCTTATTGAAGAAAATGTATCTACTCTTGATTTTGTAAGCTTGATAGACCTTAATAAGCATTTTGGATTTAGTTTGAAAGCAAAAAATTTACTAAATCCCGATTACAAACTTACCAGAGAAGGTGCAACTGAAACAAATACTCCGGCAGTAATCATACGCAGTTATAAAAAAGGTATGACGTTCGATTTAGGAATATCATACAGGTTTTAGTGCGTTTCATCTATATTTCTTATAAATAAGCAATCTTCATTTTCAATTTTTAAATTGATATATTTTAAAACAAGGGTTAACAATTTGTTCATGGTAAGGTAACATTCAATTGTTACAGCTGTGATAATTTTGCCCCATAAAACGTAAATCATGAAACAAATTTTCTTAAGTGTGGCTGTTGCGGCCTTATTTTTAACATCCTGTGGTAAGGACGACGATCCTATAACAGAAACACCTACCGAAGAAAACCTTAGTGGAGATCTTTCTACTGAAAGAACCCTAAATGCAAATACTACCTATACGCTAACTGGTTCTTTGAAAGTTAAAAATGGCGGAAAACTAAGAATTCCTGCCGGTACTGTTATTAAAGCTGAGAAAGGTTTCGACAAATACATTCTTGTAGAACAGGGCGGACAGATCTTTGTAAACGGTACTGCTGAAAAACCCGTAAAAATGACTTCTGCTGCTGCAACACCAGCGCCTGGCGATTGGGGCGGTTTGGTAATCAATGGGAAAGCAAAAATATCTGGTGCTGCAGGTCAAACACCTACTGGTACTACAGAAATAGATCCTACAGTGCCTTATGGTGGTGGTGATGATGCCGATAATTCAGGTGTTATTGAGTATTTAACATTAGAATTTACCGGATCAAAATCTTCTGCCGATATTGAACATAATGGTTTAACCTTGAATGGCGTGGGTAGCGGTACAAAAATTGAAAACGTTTATATCCCTTACTCTGCTGATGATGGCGTGGAGTTTTTTGGAGGTGCGGTAAATGTAAAAAACATTTTAGTGGTAAATTCTGACGATGATATGTTTGACGCCACACAGGGCTGGAGAGGTACATTAGACAACGCTTATGGTGTTTGGCAGGTTAACACTATTGATCCTACCGGAAAATCAGTTCCATTTACAAGTAATGAAGCAGATCCCAGAGGAGCAGAGCTCGACGGAAACCTGGATGGTAATACACCTGCTGATATTAATCAGTCTAACTTCAAATTTCAAAATATTACAATTGTGAACAAATCAGCATTTCCAATGCAGGATGCTGTTAAAGTGCGGAGAGGCGCAACTGCTGCAATTACCAACCTTCTTGTTAAAGGTACTACGTGCACAGATCTTATTGACCTTACAGACGGAAAAGGGACTGGTAATATAGCGACCAACATATCGTTCAAAAAAGATATTACTGTTTCTGGTACAGAAATTAATTTGGGTACTGCTATTGGTGCTACTGTTACTGCTAATGCTGCTAATACAGGCGCCAGCTCTTCATCATTTGGTTGGACAGGATTTAGTGATTTCTAATTGAAGTTGCACGGGTTGATGTAGCCATAAAAATGGTATCATATTTAAAGAGAGTGTTTCTAAATGGCACTCTCTTTTTTGTGCATCGTAAACGTATATGCAGATATTAAGAGTTGTCATGGAACATACGCATATACTATTTCCGACTTTTGCTTTGCGTACTTTACGGGTATTTCACCAAGTTTTAATTCTTCTTCTTGTGGCGTAGGTTCGCAAAAAGTGTACTGTTCTCCATTGTAGGATATGGTTTCGCCAATAGGTTTATCAAATTTTACGGCAACCGTTACATGATTGGGGTAAGCCACTATCAACATCGGCAAATTGTATAATTCCTTAATTAAAAAATAAAACAAGGCAACCCTGTCTTCGCAATCGCTGTTGTCTGATAGAATAGTTTGTTCTGGAGTTAGTCTTTTGTCAACACCGTATATTTTAGTATCAGGCTCGTAGGGAAAGGCATATCGCACAAAATGCATCAAATAATCAATCCCTTCAGTTGGTGATAACTTTCTTACTTCTTTGAAAAGCAAAGGAAGCAGCGATTCTTTTGTTTCTTCGCTTACCGGAGCATTTAATTGCATTTCATAATCTACTACCGGGTAATTTTTAAAAATGGTTTTTACATCCGGATTTATCTTTACCCTGAAAAAGTATTCGTTTTCGTACAGGCTGAAATTCAATTTTTTAACAACGTAGTCATTTTTATTAAAATGGGGCAATTTGGAAATGCGGTAAGAGAATGCTTTTCGTTCCTGATCGTCATTTAAAAAATAAAGCTCTTCAAACTTTTCCTTCTCAAAATCGAATTTTCCTGCATAATCATGGTAGTTGATACATATATAGGTTTTCCCTTTCCTTTGCCTAAACAGCATATTATACACATTGTCATTCGACTGTATAAAAAATACAATTTTACTATCATTTATCGCCAATGTGGGTTCGTAACCCGACTTGTACATCAGGAAAAACTTATATAAAGTGTATTGCCAGTAATTCAAGGATTTAGGGCTCATGCTTTCAGCAATTTTGCGTACAAGTTGGTAAAACATCCAATCGTCGGGATGCTCCTTAGTTTTGTAATCGTTCAAAACTTGCAAAACAGGTGTAAAATCAGCTTCTTCCATTTTGGTAAGAACCCTGGTTACATTAGCCGAACTTCGGTCATTGTCATCAAAATGAATATAAGAATCAATATTAGGTTCATACTTCACCGTATCACCATAAAAGTTGAGAGTAACCAAATCTGGTTTACTCTGTGATTTAGCTAAAACTGCACAGCAAATTAGGGTCCATATAAATACAATCTTTTTCATTTTGTTTAGCTAATAAAGTTACAAAACATAACAATTATTTAATATTAAATTTTGGATATTGTAAAATGTTTCCTAGCGTCAAACTTTTCCTGGCAAGCTTCGTCTTAAGTATAATATTTCGGTGAAAAAATCGTTTAACTACAAATTGACAGACATTGGATTATGATTAAGTGCAAGTGTGTTTCCTTTATTATTCTTCTGATTTTTACGGGTAATTTATTATACGGCCAGGTGCCGAAGGTTAAAAAAATAGCATCCTGGTCCCAACGCGGATATTATATACTTAACCCTGTTTTGGCCCGTAATGGTGATGAAATGGCTTTTGTAAGACAGCTAAGTGGTAGAGATAGCACACTTGGGTCTGTAAATTTTTTAAAAGATGTAGATAACAACTTCCTGCCTCAGTCGGGCATTGAAGCGCGGCAATATGATCCGGTAATCAGCCTTTTTAACTTTCAAAAAAGAAATTGTCATTGCTTGATTATGGCTGGTCGCCTGCATTTTCCACCAACGACAACAGGATCGCTTATGCTTTTCAACTTAACCCGTTGCAAAAGCAAGACAAGCTTTATGCAGAATCGTATAAAGGCAATAGCATTAAGATCTTCAATAAGTCGACTCAAAAAATTGAGGAAGTTGCAAAACCGTTGGGCAATTATTTGTTGGATCCTTTTTTTATTGACTCTCTCAACCTCGTTTACAAAGCTGGAGATAAAGTAAATGGCCCCTACGGAGCGGCCATTTCACTTAGTGAGGTAAATCTTACAAACAAAAAAATAAGCTAGTTCAGCAGGCCGCTATTAAGTACCGTTTGTATGAATTAGTGGGGGAAACATATCTCATCAATAATAAATTGGCCTATGTTGTCTACAGCCCCGCTGATTCAGGAACGGGTATGGCGAGCGAATACCTGCATTTACTTGTTAGTGGAAATGATACTATTCAGAACTTCGGGGTTCGAAGGTTCACCAATCTCACGTATAAATTTGCATTTAATGATAAAAAGGAATTGCTTTTTTTAGATGATCAGCATTTCTTGCCCGAAGACACTAATTATCTGGCCATATATAAAGGCAACCAATTAATAGGAAAAAAGCCATTTAACTTTACGCATAATAAAGCATACTTAAGTCCAAATGGAAAATATATGGTTTATTTTACGCAAGCGATGGAAGCTTTTGTTGTAAATCTGAAAAATTTTGATAAGACGAAAATAGAAAAACCACAAAAGGAACTGCATGCAATTGTGTGGAGCGCTGATGGTAATAACCTTGCCCTGGTGCAGGATCATGAAACATATATAGGAACTGATGAAATCCTGATTTACAGCATTAAATAGCAGGATGTTAGATAGTCGAAGATTTCGCTAAAATAGCAGAAGCTATTTACGTTTATGTAATGAAGGTTCAATCTCTCCCTTCCATTTTTTATATTGATCTTCGGTTAATTCTTTTTTGAGTTGTTTTTCTCTTTCTGCAATAAGGGCTTCATTCTTCTTCCGTACACTTTGAAAATCCTGGCTGGCTAATCCTTGTGCCAGTCCAGAAGCAGGTCGCTGAATATTATTTTTTAGCTTCTGTTGTTCCGAATAGAAATCGGTGAAAATTCCCTCGATCGTGCTTTTCTTGTCTTTTTCAAGTTTAAAAGCTTCGTCTAATCGCTCAACTACATGAGCTACTTTAGCTTTTATATCATCTTTGGAACTCTTTTGTGCCCAGGTTTCGGTAATACTTAAAAGAGTAAAACTTAGTAATAAAATGAATGCTTTGGTTTTCATTTTTGAAAGACTTTAATATAAAGAGGATAAAATCTCGCAAAAGTTGCAAATGGGACTTTATTTGTCAGCTGGTGAATTGGCAGCTGGTTTCCGGCTTTTACCTTTGTTAATGATTTTTATCATAAGAGAGTCATAAGCAGGCATTTGTTCAGGAGTACAAATTTTTCGGGTTTCCACCACGTGGCGAAAAGCATTGATCTCTACCTGTTTTTGTAAACTTCCTATGGAATCAGCCAGTTTTTCAACTATTGAATCGGGTGTGTTTTTCTGTTTGCTCAGGTCAAAAATGGTATTCTTGATACTAATGATCTTGTCCATTTTATTCTTAGCCGAGTCCCAATGGCTTTTTTAAGCTCAGTAAACCTTGCCGCCTGGTCGTCAGTAAAGCCAACCTCTTTTTGTAAAATTGCCGCAAAACTATCTTTATTCTTATCTTTTTTGGCTTTTGTTTACAGAAGTATAAGAAATAACCTAATACCAAAATATTGGTAAGTAAAAGTAGAAAGATAATGAAAACCAGAACTTTATTTGTTGATCGGCTTTGGGTCATTTTAATTATTGATTAACGTCGGCAACTGCCAAAATATAATTATCATTTTGTAATACATCAGATATGCTGTTTGATGCAACAGTAGACGCTTCCTGTTCTTCGTAATCAGAATTGATGACCGTATAAATATTTGCAATTACTATTGTTGATAAGCATGTAAAAGCAATTACAGGTTTTGCCAGAAACTGTACACTGCGTGACCAGAAATTATTTTCCTCCTTAATTTTCGCCATAACACGTGTGTGCATAAATGGTCGTGCATTAGCAGGCGAAATACCATCAAGGCTGTTTAAAATGTCTTCAATTTCTGTGTTGGATCTTTTCATCCGCTTGTTTTATGCCTGCCTTGGCAGGCGCGTTTTAAATGGTTTCCTAGCAACTCTGCAATAAACACCCATTTAAAAATATGGGTTTCTCATGCACTATTCACACTATTTTAGACGTTGTTTTTTTATTTTTCTTGTAAAATAAGTTTTTTTAACCTTCTAATATTTTTTTCAGGTTATTTTTTGCCCGGTGTAACAGCGATTCGATGGCTGAAATACTCGTCTGCATGATCTCGCTTATTTCCTGGTAACTAAGCCCTTCAACTTTACTTAAAATAAATGCAATTTTTTGATTTTCAGGAAGTTTATCAACTGCCCGAAATAATATGGCTGCATTTTCTTTTTTATCCAAAACTACTCCCGGATGATTAAAGTCCGGAGGGTTTACTTCAACCTGCGCATCCTCTCCAAAAATGCTTTTAACAAAGCCAAAACGCTTTTTTCGCTTCTTTTTCGCTCGTGATCAAGCGATTTTGTGGTAGCGATGCGATACAACCACGTCGAAAATTTAGATTCACCTTTAAAAGAATTGATCGACTGGTAAACCTGAACAAATACTTCCTGTGCTAAATCTTCTGCGTCTTCTTCACTCTTTACAATACCCAGACACGTATTGTAAACCATGTTTTGATACGTGTCTACAATGTGTTTAAAGGCGGCTTCGTCTCCCTGCTTTAACTGTTCTACAAGTATTTCCTCGCTAACCAAAAGTTTTAGTTTGTTGCAAAAAATTCAGGCAGCGATATTACTACATTTTTTAGAATTTTTTGCCAACAACATATTAAAACATTGGTCCGCCGCCTGGACGGCCACTGCCACCTGGCATTCCACCGCCCGGAGGGCCGCCACGCCACTCTCTCTTTTCCCCACCTTCATTATTGGAAGATGATGCTTTTCCTTTTCCAAAATTTCTTAGGCTGTAGGTGAACGTAAGCATAAAATATTGCTGCAATACGCGGCTCTGTTCATCGGTAATTGTATTATTAGCGCCAATGCTTCTGCTTACACTTTGATTTTGTTTTAGAAGATCGAACACAGACAGCTTCAATTCGCCCGCTTTATTTTTCAGGAATTTTTTACCAATTGCGGCATTCCACAACCAATAAGAAGTATTAAAACCTTCTGAAAGGCCGCTATAAGTCTGGTTGCTTACATCGTTTTGCATGAACCAGCCGTTTTTAGAAAGAAGATTTAGAAATACGCCTGCAGATTGATTGATGTACCTGGTATTACTATTTCGAACTAAGTTTTGTAGCACGAGTTCATCTGGATATTCGCTTTTTGCATTATTAAAATTGGCGTTATAATTAAGATTGAAATCTACATATTCACTTATGTTACTTGCCCACACAATACCTCCACTTAGCGCGTTATTGGTTGTTTTAGTAATGAGATTATTTATTGATCCGGGCCTGTCTACATATGTAAATCCACCGCTAAGGTTTAAGTTGGACTTAATCGCATTGAAAGGAAAGCTATAGGTAAGAAACGCATTTAATTGCTTATAACCGTTAAGATTAATAGGTTTTGAAAATTGCGATCCTTCTTTTAGCTCAATATTTTGTATAACTGAATCTGCATTTAAATAATATACCGCATTCGTTATGTAATCATTGGTCATTTGACCGAAAAAGTTAGCAAAAAAACTATGCCCCGTTTTTCTATTAACAAATGAATATCTGGCCGAACCAAAGTGGGTATATTCTTGCTTTAAAAGTGGGTTGCCGCCACTTACGTTAAGAGGGTTGCTGATATCTAAAACATCCTGTAACTGATCGATCGACGGAAAGTCTGTTCGTGCCCGGTAATACAATCGAAAATTGCTATTCAAACCAATTTTTTCGACCATCGCATATTTGGAAGCAGCGTGTTGAAGTGCTGTCGAATTGGCGTTGCTCCGGGAGGGTAAATACGATTACCTTCCAGCTTCGAATTTTGAAAATCAACCCCTATAGAAAATTGGTTATCTCTGGACCGGCCCAGGCGATAATCAACTTCTGCCGTGTTTGTAGTAATTGTATTGTCGAATTTGTTCGATTGCAACGGCTGAAAAATATCATAGTTCCCGCCACCGTCATTAGCATAGGTTTGCTGGTCTGCTTTATTATGCTGCACCTCATATTCGTATTCGAACTCAAGTTGCCCCTCTTTACCAATGGGTTCCGAATAATTTGCTCTGGCAGAATAACGATTTCCATTGGTATTATTATCTCTATATTGATCCAATAGCGAGTCAGTAACTATTCCATCCTTGTAATATTTTAATGCGTTGTAATTATACGATTCACCTGCATTTTTATTGAAAGCAGTTTGAAAACCTAAAGATAATGTACGGCCTCTTTTAGCAAAAGAGTGGCGGTACATAATATTATTATTGATGTTGTAGCCGTTGCGATTACTATTGGATCGATTGATAGAACTATTTATTGAGTCTATTTCATTCCCTATAAGGTTGTATGTATAATTAGAGCCGGATGATGCAGCATTATTATCCTGGAAACTGATCGAGGGAATTATATAAATCGTATTGTTAGAATCTATTTTATATTCTGCCCTCAAGTTAAAACGATGATTATTATTATTAGAATTAGAAAACGAATTGCTTCCTGTAAACCTTATGCTATCAGTGGTGAAAGGAGTTTGGCTAAGCCTGTTTGTTTCGTTAGTATTATTTGAATTATTGAAAAAATAGCTTGCAGCTACATCAAAATTTTTCTTTTTACCCCATTTATCACTGAAGTTAACCCCGAATGCATTGGTTTTGCTAATACCAGGCTCCATGCCTACGCTAAAGTTATCTGATCCGCCGCCGCCTCTGTAGCTACCACCTCCACCTCCGCGACCGCCGCCACTGCTGGTAAGTCCAAGCAGATCTTGCGAAGCAAAGTTTTGCTGATTGATATTATTAAAATTTCCGACAAAAGACACGCGCCTGTCACCACTAAAAAAACTAATATTTCCGCCTGCTGCGTATCGATCTTCTGTACCATACCCGGCATAAATTCGACCGAATTGTCCGTTAGTAACCTGGCTTTTAGTTACGATATTGATCGCTTTAACTGAATTGCCATCATCAAACCCCGTAAGCTGTGCCTGGTCGCTCAAACGGTCAAAAACCTGTATTTTATCTACAACCTCAGAAGGAAGATTTTTGAGCGCCATTGTAGCATCATCCCCAAAAAAATCTTTCCCATCAACGGTCACTTTTC
Source organism: Paraniabella ginsengisoli (assembly GCF_022513635.1). Taxonomy (GTDB): domain Bacteria; phylum Bacteroidota; class Bacteroidia; order Chitinophagales; family Chitinophagaceae; genus Niabella; species Niabella ginsengisoli. Next base: position 745,641 of record NZ_JAKWBL010000004.1, read on the forward strand.
TTACCTGCTCTCCCTGGGCTGTAACTGATCCGCTTCTGTCAACAGTAATTCCCGGCATTTTTTTGATAAGATCTTCTACCGTAGCATCCGGATTTACTTTGTATTGACCGGCGCTGAACTGAGTTGTATCTCCTTTTTGGGATACGCCGGCGCCGATGCAACAACTACAACGCCTTCCAGCGTGGTTGTTTTTTTTGGTATATACACATCATCAAGATCTATTGATGGCATCGAGTCGGTCAATGCAACCGATCTTAACAATGTCTCAAAACCGATAGATGTACTTTTCAATACGTAATTACCCAAAGAAATGTTGGAAAACAGAAATGTACCGGAAGAGTCGGAGACGGTTGATTTTAAAGTGCTGCTATCCGAAGGATTCAGTAGCTGAACTGTTGCGCCTTTTACCGCAATACCCTCAATAGGGTCCATCAACGTGCCTTTAATAGTTTGTGCCTGGCTTGCAATACTTAAAAAAAGAAAAAAAAAAAAACTCCGACTAACTTCATAAAATTTCCCATTAGCATTGTTGGACGCCCAAAAGATAGTATTCCTTCGCTCGTTCAACAATTACAATTCAAATGCAACTTATATCTACCAGAAATAGCTATTTTTTTAATTAATGAGCATTTTAAACGTAAATATTCAAAATTTATCACTTAAGTGAACTAGAATATTTATCTTGCGCCACTCAACATTTTTGTTATGGAGTACTATAAATTAGTTGCGGTTACAGGTTTGCCTGGCCTGTATGAGTTGGTAAGCAGTAAAAAAGACGGTGCCATTGTGCGCTCTTTACAGGACAAATCAACAAGGTTTGCATCAACGCGAATACATCAGTTTTCACATCTTGAAAGTATTGAAATTTACACTACAGAAGATAATGTGAACCTGGTAGAAGTATTTAACGCCATGGAGAAAGATAGCACTGCATTGCCAGATGCTAAAGATGACAAGGCTGTAAAGGCTTATTTCCAGAAAGTGTACCCGGAAATGGACTTTGACCGTGTTTACAATAGCGACATGAAGAAAATTGTAAAATGGTTCGAAATATTGAAGAAGAACGATGTAGAATTGAAATTATCGGAGCCAACGGAAGAAGAAAATGAAGAAGAGGTTGTAGCTGAAGCGCCAACTGAAGAAGCGGCAACAGAAAAGCCAAAGAAGGCTGCCGCCAAAAAGTCTGCAAAGGCTTCTTCCGATAAAACAGCAGAGGCGGCAACAGATGAAGCAGCTGCTACAGAAGAAAAGCCGAAAGCCGCTCCGAAAAAGGCACCAGCTAAAAAGAAAGCAGCAGCTAAGAAAAAAGCAGAATAATTTTTTAATAGTTCGCAAGTCTGGAAGTCCGTAAGTCGGAAAGTAATACCGTGTGTTATCTTCCTGTCTTTCGGACTTTTCGGTCTTCCGACTTTCCTACTTAATTATGACCGCAGATATAAAACCCGCCCCACGACAATTTTTGCCAGCTAATTTTGAGGTTACTGATTGGCCCACGCTAGAGCCTTATTTTAAAGAACTTTTGAAACGTGATATTAATTCTTTTCAAAAGCTAGAGCAATGGCTCAAAGACATTAGCGAGTTGGAGGCGGTAGTAAGTGAAGACGCATGCTGGCGGCAGATCAAAATGACCTGCGATACCGAAAATGCCGAGCTGGTTGAGTCCTTCAATTATTTTATGATGGAGATTCAACCTAAAGTTCAACCCTATTCGGACTTGCTCAACCGGAAACTCGTTGAAAACCCCTTTGCACATGAGTTGAAAGACCCTGCTTATTTTACGTATCTAAGAAATGTAAGGAAGAATATTGATCTTTTCCGGGAAGCTAATATCCCGCTACAATCTGAACTGGCAGTTGAAGCCCAGCAGTTTGGCGTAATTAGCGGCAAGATGAGCGTAGAGGTAGGTGGTAAAGAATATACATTGCAACAAGCTGCAAAATTTTTGGAGGATCCTAACAGAGCTGTCCGGGAAGAAGTATATCGAAAAATTGCGGAAAGAAGATCGCAGGATAAAGAAGCATTGAATAATCTTTATGATCAACTGCTGTACAAAAGAAATCAGGTTGCGCTAAATGCCGGATTTGACAATTACCGGGATTATCGTTTTGTAGAATTGGGCAGGTTCGACTATACAAAAGAAGATTCATTTCAATTTCAGGAAGCTGTAAAGCAATATGTTTTACCCATTGTTGATGAAATTTATAAGAAGAAGAAAGCCAAGCTGGGCGTTGATGATTTTCGTCCCTGGGATGTAGATGCAGAACCTGCAGGCATAGAGCCACTGAAACCGTTTAAAACTGGTGGCGAGCTATTGCAAAAAACAATTAATTGTTTTAAAACCTTGAATCCTTTTTTCGCAGATTGCCTTGAAAAAATGAACCAGCTTAAACGCCTGGATCTTGAAAGCAGAAAAGGTAAGGCGCCCGGTGGCTATAATTGCCCACTGGCAGAAACAGGCGCTCCGTTTATTTTTATGAATGCTGCAGGCACGCTAAATGATGTGATTACCATGGTGCACGAAGGTGGCCATGCCATTCATTCTTTCCTGTCTCATCCACTTGCGTTAACAGGGTTTAAAGAATATCCGACAGAATTTGCTGAAGTGGCCAGTATGAGCATGGAACTTTTTAGCATGAACGAATGGAATGTTTTTTTTGAAAAAGAAGAAGAATTAAAACGTGCGAAAGAGCTACAATTAGAACGGGTGCTAACAATATTCCCATGGATTGCTACAATAGATAAATTCCAACACTGGGTGTATGAAAATCCAAATCATACACACGAAGAGCGCCTGCAAAACTGGCAACGTATTTTAACTGAATTTACGCCGCCCACGCTGGATGTAACCGGATTGGAAGCCTATCGCGATTTTAGCTGGCAACGCCAGTTACATTTGTTTGAAGTTCCTTTTTATTATATTGAATATGGCATCGCTCAACTGGGCGCGATTGGACTTTGGCAGCAGTTTCAAAAGAACAGAGAACAAGCGTTGAATAATTATACCAAAGCTTTGAGCCTGGGCGGAACACGCACTTTGCCGGAATTATTTGAGGCTGCAGGTTTGAGGTTTGATCTTTCACCCGCACATATAAAAGGGTTGATGGAATTTGTAAAGGACGAAATGGGAAAAGTGTAAAAAGTGAAAATGAAGAATCTGATCTTTTTCATTCTGTTGATCATACTAATGTTAGGATGCGATACATTCCATCGAGATAAAAATTCGACTGAACAAGATAATAAATTACAAGGGTTGAGTTCGATAGAAGTAAAAGGGCCAGTTGTTGATGAGCATACACGATGCATTCATTATCATTCTGAAGAAGATGTGATTGCTATTAAAATGAAGTGCTGCAACGAATATTATCCTTGTATTAAATGTCATAATGAAACGGCTGATCATGCAGCAGCCGTTTGGCCAAAAAAGAATTTGATACTAAAGCAGTACTTTGTGGAATGTGTTACCACGAAATGACGATAAACGAATACTTACATAGCAACAGCCAATGCCCTAACTGCAAAGCAGCATTCAATCCTGGTTGTAGCAATCATTATCATCTTTATTTTGAGATGAAAGCAGCCACAAGCAAATAATGTGTCGGAATTTATAGAAATCTAATCCGCGGTTGGTTGCCTCACTTTCTGCCCTGTTCTAAAAAATAACTCTAAAAATGTGACAAATGCGGTTGATAGTTAAATTAAAAACTTCGGCTTAAAATTTGATGCATTTCTTAAACCTTTTTAAAACCACTTTGTTGTAAACTAAATCTTCAAACTACTTAAAATCTAGTTATTTATGAAATGCCAGGTTTGTATATATCTCTTTTCAGATATTTGCTAAAGGCATTCCATGTGACAATTAAAAATCAATAAAAAAATAAAACACATGAAAAAAATACTATCACTATCATTAGCTGCTGCAATCGCTTTTGCATCTTGTAACTCAGCCCCAAAGGCCGACGAGGCGAAAACTGAAGAACAAAAAGAGGCTGCTGCTACGGAAGGGGAAGCTTATAAAGTAGATTCTACGCAGGTTGCTCAGTTTATCGGTACTAAACCAGTAGGCCAGCACCAAGGAACTTTTAATGTATCTGAGGGCCAGTTTTTTGTAAAAAATGATGCGGTTTTGACCGGCGGCAAATTGACATTTGACATCAATAGCCTGAAAATAACTGACAAGGACACAGCCGGAGCATACAAATTGAAAGGGCATTTGTTATCTCCCGACTTTTTGACGCAGCCAATCATCCAACTGCCACTTTCGAGGTTACTGCAGTTGAAGAATATGTTGCGGATAGCACCAATAAAATAATTTTGGATGGCGCTACTAACACCATAAAAGGAAACCTTACATTAAAAGGAGTTACGAAAAATGTTTCTTTTCCTGCAGCCATTACAGTAACACCTTCAATTGTTACTGCCAGGGCTAATTTTAACATCAATCGTACAGATTGGGGTTTAATTTACAACAGTGACCAGTCTTTGGGAGATAAATTCATCAGGCCTGAAGTGAATATCAGCTTTACTATTACTGCATCTAAATAATTCTAAACGAGCAGTATAATAAAAGCCTTGTATTTTCGTTTCTAATTGGCAGGCTATTTGCAAATCCTATAACCTGATCACAAACGTTATACAAATTAAAAAAGCATATAATGAAGAAATTTTTACTGTTATCACTAAGTTTGATTACCATTCTTTTTGTGAATGCACAAGATAAACCGGCACCTAAAAGTCCGCCAGCAACTACAAAAGCCGAACTGGCGAGCGGAGCTGTGGTGACGATAACTTATAGCCAGCCTTCTGTAAAAGGAAGGACTATTGGCAAAGACCTTGAACCATTGCCCGGCCAGGTGTGGCGTACCGGTGCTAATAAAGCAACCGTATTTGAAGTAAGCAAAGATGTAACAGTAGAAGGTAAGGGATTGCCAGCTGGCAAATACGCTCTTTTCACTCTTGTTGATGGTAAAACATGGACGGTTATTTTCAACAAAACATGGGATACCTGGGGTGCTTTTAAATACAAAGAAGCAGAAGATGCATTACGCATTAATGTAACTTCTGAAAAAGCAGCAGCAGCTTCAGAAAAATTGAATATTACTGCTGGTGAAGATGGCGTTGTAACGCTTCTTTGGGGCGATAACAAAGTGAGTTTTACAGTTAAATAAAAACACAACTTATCAGGAAAAAGCCGTTTCGCGAGAAACGGCTTTTTATATGTCTGTCAATTTGAAGATGTCTTTTACACGAATGCCTTTTTCCGTTTGTTGTAAGGTGCAGCATTCGTTTACAGGATCGTGTTCAAAAAATATATACTCTTTTTCTATTGCTTCTTTTAAGAAAGTCTCCTTTTCTGTCATTGTGATCAGTGGCCTTGTGTCGTAAGCCATTACATAAGGCAACGGAATATGACCAACAGAAGGTAGCAAGTCGGCCATATAAATAATTGTTCTTTCCTTGTACTTCAACTGTGGCAACATCATCGCATCCGTATGTCCATCTGCAAAGCGAATTTGCATAAAAGTGGTAAAATCTGCAGCATCAAGAAAGTTAGTTTCTTTCTTTCTGTCACCTATAAAATTCAATCTGCCGCTTTCTTGTATCGGCAAAATATTCTCTTTTAAAAAAGATGCCTTTTCTCTGGGATTCGGTTCTGTAGCCCATTTCCAGTGATCTTCATTGCTCCAGTAAACTGCATTTTTGAATGCTGGAACCAGTTTGTCGCGCTCTTTTTTAATAGCTCCACCGCAATGATCGAAATGTAAATGGGTAAGAAAAATATCTGTAATATCATCTCTGTGAAATCCGTGTGCAGCAAGACTTTTATCCAAAGTATCATCACCATGCAAATAGTAGTATCCGAAAAATTTATCGCTTTGCTTGTCGCCCATGCCAGTATCTACAAGAATCAGTCGGCCGTCATCTTCAATTAATAAAGATCGTAACGCCCAACTACACATATTGTTTTCATCAGCGGGGTTTAGTCCGTTCCAAATGCTTTTAGGAACCACGCCAAACATAGCGCCGCCATCTAATTTAAAATGTCCGTGGTTGATGGAATATAGGTTCACAGGTTTTCAGAAATTTCGTTTAAACGTTGTTGCAATGCTGTGTCGGAAATATTTTCAAAACCGGCTTTGTCGTAAATACTTAAAAGATAAACTGTCGATTGTATAATCTTTACGCAGGTAATTACCCTGGCGCCGCCGCTTTTTCCTTTTCCTTTTGATTTTATGGCAAGCCTTATTTTGTAGCAATCTTTGCCAAGCGCAACTCCTGTTTCAGGGTCGGTTTTTAGTTGCTTTGCAAGTTTATTCACATCCTCCTTTAATGAAGGACATTTTTTAGAAAGCTGTTTTAAATCACGTAAAAAAGATGCGGCAGGAATAATAGTAAGCGACATGGATTTTGATTTATAATTCTTTATAAACTTCGTCCCAAGACCTCAACTTAACTTTCCCGTCAATATCATCCTGCATTTCTTTAAATCTTTGAGGAAAGCTGTCTAAAAATTCCTGTTCTTTTTTGGTGAGCTTTGCTGGTTTTTTCTGAACAATGCTGCGAATGTTCATCCGCTTCATCAGCGCACTTACCAGATCAAACTCTTCTTTGTTTTTAGGTTTTATAAGAATCGTTTCCATAACTTAAAAATACAAAATTATTTTTGTTCTCTATTTGGCGGCGTTAAAAGATGATGCTATATAATTGGGACGATGAAGAGTGCGACGCAACGAAGATGCCATTTGTTCTACAGTTGGGCTCATAAAAATTATTGTACCTGACGTGCTTTATGCAAAGCTGAATACAACCAGCCAAAACCTATGGCGAAAAATACAATCAGCGATAATACCGAATTTTTCATACTTCCCGTTAATTCTTCAATATATCCGAAAGTAAAAATACCGATGACGATTGCAATTTTTTCGGTAAAATCATAATAGCTGAAAAAAGAAGCAGTATCTTTTGTTGGCGGCATCAGCTTTGAATAAGTGGAACGGCTAAGCGCCTGAATGCCACCCATAACCAGGCCCACTAAAACGGCCAGGCCATAAAAATAATATTCAGCGCTGGCACCACTTTCAGCAATCTCAGCAGTATAGTAAGCCAGCACGCAGATGATGATCCAAAATAAAATAACACCCATCAGCACTTTTATATTACCGAATCTGGTAGAAAGCCTTGACATGCCCCATGCTCCTAAAATGGCCACCAATTGAATTATAACAACCGTTATGATCAGGTTTGTATCAGGCAGTTTTAATAATTTACTGCCGAAAATTGTTGCTGCCAACATTACGGTTTGTACGCCCATGCTGTAAAAAAGAAACCTCTTAAAAAGCGCTTTAGCACCGGCATGTTTTTTACCTGATTATACACTTTCTTTATCTCCACAAAGCCATCCTGAAAAACATTGCCGCCTTTTTTTCTTTGGAATTCGATTGCGGAAGCCTCGCAAATGTTATCTGCGCAAAGGAAAACCACCAGATGCCTACAACTAAGAAAGTGATGCGTGTGGCCAATCCCTGATCGTCCATAAACATTACCAAAACAAAGCCTACGATCTGCATGATGACGCTACCAATATATCCAAACGAATAACCTCTGGCGCTTATTCTGTCCTGATCTTTAGGAGCCGCTATTTCTGGCAAATAAGCATTGTAAAACACAAGACTGCCAACGTATCCCATAGCTGCCAGCATAAATGCAATAACGCCCAGGCCTAATGTATCTGATTTGAAAAAAATAAAGCACTGCAACCAATGGCACCCATGTAACAAAAAAATCGCATGAAGTTTTTCTTATTCCCACGCGTGTCCGCGATAGATGTAAGAACAGGATATGAAATGGCGATCAGTAGATAGGATGCAGCTAAGATATAATCGTACAGAGATGAATTAACAAACTGGCGGCCCAAAAATTGCACATGATGATCAACGCCGTTGTCGGTTACCGCCAAAAAATAGATCGGAAAAAAGTGGTGGTAATTACCAGGTTGTAAACACTATTGGCCCAATCGTACATGGCCCATCCGTTAGTAATCTTTTTTGGGGCAGTTTGTTGCGTCATGATAAGATGTTACTTCAAAGATAGAGTTATTCAGGAGGAAAAATAAGGTGAATTATCTTTTTAATGAGCAATATTATACTAACAAATGGAATGTTATTATATTTGATAATAATTAATTTTTTCTTTACAAAACTGGCAACTGCTTCCTATTAAATGAATACGATAGAAGGATTAAAAGAGGCACTTCAACTATCCCCTGAAAATGCTCTCTTACGCACGCTATTGGCTGAAAACCTTTTGGCATTAGACAAACTTGACGAAGCTGAAGAGCACTACCATATTTTAGTTAGAACGACTTCCACAGTAAAGGCCAAAATAGGATTGGCTACTGTTTTTTACAAGAAAGACAAATACTCCGCATGTAATGTGATATTGGAAGAATTATTGACAACCAATAGTAACAATATTGAGCTATTAATACTTTATGCCAAAGGATTGCTCAAAGAAAATGAAACTTCTAAAGCAATAGACATTTATGCTTTGGTGTTGGCTATAGATCCCGGTTATTATGATGAAGAGCTAGATGGAAGGCTTAGAGTAAATACAACAGTGGAGATCGATGATGATGATGAAATGCAAGATGATCGCTTTTTGGAAAAGCCTACAGTAAAGTTTGAAGATGTAGGAGGAATGGAACAGATAAAAAAGGAGATCGACTTAAAGATTATTAAACCTGCGCTTCATCCTGATTTGTACAAAGCTTATGGCAAAAAAGCCGGCGGAGGTATTTTGTTGTACGGACCTCCAGGTTGTGGCAAAACTTTTTTGGCAAAAGCCACAGCGGGACAGATAAATGCAAAGTTTATTAATGTTGGATTGAACGACATCCTTGATATGTGGATTGGTAGTAGTGAAAAAACCTGCATGAAGTTTTTGAGATTAGCCGTTCAAATAAGCCTTGCGTAATGTTCATCGACGAAATAGATGCGTTGGGCGCTAGCCGTAGCGATATGAAGCAATCTAGCGGCAGGCACCTTATTAATCAGTTTCTTCAAGAGTTAGATGGAGTAGGAAATGAAAATGATGGCGTATTAATACTTGGAGCGACCAATACTCCATGGAATTTAGACCCTGCATTTAGGCGACCGGGCAGATTTGACAGAATCATATTTGTACCGCCACCCGATGAGAACAGCAGAGAAGCCATTTTAAGATTAAAATTGCGTAATAAACCAGTTGAAAATATTGATTACAGACAACTGGCTGTTAAAACAAATAATTATTCAGGTGCTGACATAGATGCCATTATTGATCTTGCTATTGAGGACAAGCTAGAATCAGCTTTTATGGATGGTGTTCCTAAACCTCTTCAAACAAAAGATTTAATTACTGCAATTAAAAAACATAAACCAAGCACACAAGAGTGGTTTGCAACTGCTAAAAACTTTGCACTGTTTGCAAATGACGCGGGATTGTACGATGATATATTAGCCTATTTAAAAATCAAGAAATAGTATGGCAGACAATGCATTGACCAGAGTAGAAATATTAATGCAGCAAAACCGATATCCGGAGGCGGAGCAAGTGCTGCGTAATCTGCTCACTACAGATACAAACAATATTACCTACCTGCTGCTACTGGGTGAAACGAATTACCAGCAGGATAAGTTTGATGAAGCAAGAAGTATTGCATTTCATCTTACAAGTCTGGCTCCTGATGAACCTGAGGTATTTTTTCTAAAATCCAGGATTGCAGCTGAGGAAAAATTATATGATGAAGCCGAGAAAAATATAGAGCAAGCTATAAGTTTAAACCCAAACGATGCGGACTACTTTGCTTTTTTTGCACAGATAAAACTTATCAGAAAAAATATACTCTGGCGCTAAGCATGGCAGATAAAGCGCTGGAGATTGATGCAGAGAATTTGCTTGGCCTAAACATGAGAAGTTCTGCGCTTGTAAAATTGAACAGGAAAGAGGAGTCTTTTGAAACAATTGAAGGCGCTTTGCGAAACGATCCTAATAACGCCTATACACATGCAAATTATGGCTGGGGCTTGCTGGAAAATGGAAACGCAAAAAATCCTTACAACATTTTGAAGAATCTTTAAAAATAAATCCCAATTATGAATATGCGCAGGCAGGGATGTTGGAGGCAATAAAGGCTAAAAATTTATTTTACAGACTATTTTTGAAATATGCTTTCTTCATGAGCAAACTTACGTCCAACTATCAGTGGGGCGTAATTATAGGCCTGTATATAGCAACCAGGGGATTAAGCACATTGGCCAAAAACAATGAGTCATTCAGACCTTTTCTGATCCCCGTTATTATTGTATTATCAATATTTGCGTTTTCAACATGGGTTATAACCCCCATTAGTAACCTTTTTTACGACTTAACAGGTATGGCCGCTATTTGTTGAACCCAAAAGAAAAAATGAGTTCAAATTTTGTAGCCATAAGCTGCTTCATCATGCTAATCGGAGTGGCATCTTATTTTCTTATGAGAGACCCCAGATTTTTAGCCCCTGCTGCATTTGGGTTTATCATGATGGCGCCGTTAGGTGTAATGTTCGAAGAAACAAAAACTCCCAAATTGCTGTTCTATTATACTATTGGCCTTGCAATGGTAGGAATAATTGGGGTGATAACATCCCTCACCGAAGGCACATTTTTGAACGGATTCTTAATCTTGTTTGGTGTTGGCTTTTTTGCATTTCAATGGGTTGCTAATTATCAGCTAATAAATGCAGACAATTAGAGTATGTCTAAAGGCACATTCTAATATCCTTATCCACAGGAAAAAATCCGTGCCATTTCGCTGCTATTTTTAGCTTTCAACAATTTGAATGCTGTCTTTGCCAGTTCCTTAATATCAGACTCGTTTAGATGCATGTCCTTATTACTTTCTATCGATTTGAGCAATCTTCCTTTATGTAAATAGTACCGATTCTGATAGGAGAATTCATCAGGATTTACTGCTCCGCCGTAAGTATTATTTTGATAAATGAATATCAAATCGCCGTTATCAAAATAATATTCCTCTTTCCACGATCCGTGATCTTCTGCGCCTACGTTAAGAACTTTTACTATTGCATCGTTACTATAAAAAAGTAACGGTACCAACCATGGGTGGTGCGGCACAGGTTGTATCATTTTCCCAGTGAAAGGACTTTTGAGGCAAACTGTCATTATTGATTTTTGTATAACTGTTCTTTATATTTTGAATGATATGTGCGCTGTCTGAAGGTGTTTGCTGCAAAACAGGAAGGCTGTCTTTATCTGTCTGCTCTGCATTTTGTTGCTTCGGCTTGCAGCCAATCATCACCATTAAAAGCAAAAAGGGTAACAATATTTTCATCCGTATATTTTTTTGTTGCAGCTTTGCTGCGATTATTTTTATCGGACGGAGGAACGCTTTATCCAATCACACCTCTGTAAATCAGAAGCAGTAAAACAATACCTACTATAATTCTGTACCAGCCAAAAATTTTAAAGCCATATTTTTCAAATAATTAATGAAAAACTTAATGGCAATAATGGCCACAATAAAAGCAACAATATTTCCTACCGCAAAAGCAATCATATTATCCGAAGATTGAGTAATCAATTCGTAACCTTTTTGCTCCGCACCCGCTACATTCCATTTCTTTAAAAAAGAGAATACAAAGTGGCTGCGGCCATTGTAGGAACGGCAAGAAAAAAGAAAACTCCGCTGCTGCGCTCCTGGTAAGCCCTTGTTGCATGCCGCCAATTATTGAGGCGGCGCTGCGGCTTACTCCGGGAATCATTGCAATACATTGCCAAAGGCCGGTTATAAAAGATTTGCCGTAAGTGATTTCTTTTTCAGAATGAATTGTTGGGTGATTAAATGCTTTATCAATAAACAATAAAACAATACCGCCCAGTAGCAATGAAACGGCTACCGTTGTTGGACTTTCCAGCATTTCATCAATCTTGTCAGAAAATAAAAACCCTAATAATAAAGCCGGAATGACACCAATAATCAGCTTTACATAAAATTGCCAGCGACTAAAATCAAAAAACTTTTTCCAGTAAAGCACCACAACCGCCAGTATTGCTCCTAATTGAATCGCAACTTCAAAAAGCTTAGTAAACTCTTCCTTTTCAATACCCATAAATGAGCTGGCGATGATCATGTGGCCGGTAGATGAAACGGGCAAATATTCAGTAATTCCTTCAACAATAGCGATGATAATCGCTTCAATAATGCTCATAGAAAAAGTTTATAAAAAAGGCGATACTGCTCTGCATCGCCTGTACATATTTTAAAAAAGAAAAATCTATTCTGATTTTTTGAAAATAGCAAAACACTCAATGGCCAAACCAATAATAATAAGTATAGGAGCGATAGTAATACGTGTTGTGCTATACACTTCTTCCGGTTTAAATTCAGCGGGGTTATCACTCTTTCCGCCTGCCATTAAAAACATGCCGATTGCAATTACGATTACTCCAATCAGCATCCACATATAATTGCTTTTGCCAAAAAGAACCGGGCTATTAACGTTTACATTATTTTCTGACATAATTGAGAATGTTTTAATGGTGCAATATTAATATTGTTTTTTCAAAATAACCGTTAATAAAATGGAGTATCTCACAGAAATCACAGATGTGCACAGATTTTTTTATCCAATTTACATGTTATTAGTGAGCCCTGTTTAAACTCAGAAAAATCAATACAAATCGTCTAGTTTCTTTTTCAAATATTTTAAAACACTTGTATGTGTGCTTACCAGTGTGATTAGAATACCTAATAACAGCATGCCGGTAAATAGCAAAGCCAGCTGAGAATTGTCTTGTATCGCCGCCAGCTCCGGCAACATTTTTTTAGCGCTTCTAATAATTAACAGCACAGCAACAATCGCAATAACGCCGCTTATAGCTCCATTTAAAATAGCGCGCAAATCCAGCGGTTTTGCAATAAACCATCGCGTAGCGCCCACCATTTGCATCGTTTTTATCGTAAATCTGTTACTAAACATGGCCAGTCTAATGGTGTTATCAATCAATACAATTGCTGCCAATAACAATAATAAAGACACGCCCAACAATACCCAGTTCACTATTTTAATTTTACTATCAAGGCCGCCAACCAGCAGTTCCGGGTACTTCACTTCCGTAACATATGTTTGCTTTTCCAGATCGGCTTTGATTTCTGCAAGCTTATCTACATTCAGGTATTCCGAATTTAATTTAAAATCGATGCTTTGCGGCAATGGGTTTTCCGTTAAAATACCTTCCCAGCTTTCATTTCCATCGCCCAGGTATCTGGCTTTTGCCATTTCTTTAGTAGTAAAAACATATTCTTTAATGTACGGTTTGCCTGCAATATATTGCACCAAAGCCGCGCTGTCGGCAGCAGCCAAAGGATCGCGCAGGTACACATTCACTTCCACTTCTTCTTTAAAATGTTGCCCCAGTGTCCGCGTATTAATCACCAGCCAGCCAATAACGCCAAGCAAAAAAGCACCAGCGTTACACCCAGGATGCTCATAAAGTAAGACGCTTTGCCACGTTTTACTGCCTTTGTTTTTTCCGCCATAATTATACAATTTGCTCACAACCAAGCCTCGCAAATTTAGTGTATCCGGTCTACAATGCTTAAATTTGCCGCCACATAAAAAAATTACAATAAACCGTTGATTTTTATGTACCGGGCAGATGAATATAGGGCATCGGTATTGCGTCGCACAGCGTTAACTGTAGTGCAGCAATCAACCACATATTCTTCGCAAAACGCCCGAAGCATTAAATCGACTTCAATTCTCTCCCCTTTGGGGAGGTCAAGAGGGGCTTATGGACTACAATTTTAATTCGATAGAAAAAAGTGGCAGCAGCAATGGAAAGATGAGCAGGCTTATAAAGTGAGCAATGAAAGCACAAAACCTAAGTTTTATGTGCTCGACATGTTTCCTTATCCAAGTGGCGCAGGTTTGCATGTGGGTCATCCCTTAGGCTATATTGCCAGCGACATTTATGCGCGATACAAACGCTTAAAAGGATTCAATGTGTTGCATCCCATGGGCTATGATGCATTTGGTTTACCAGCCGAACAATATGCCATCGAAAACGGCGTTCACCCTTCAGTTTCCACCGAAAAAAATATTGAAACCTTTCGTACACAATTAGACAATATTGGCTTTTGTTACGACTGGAGCCGGGAAGTGCGCACCAGCGATCCCAAATATTACAAGTGGACGCAATGGATTTTTCTGCAACTGTTCAATTCATTTTTCAACCGTCAAACACAAAAAGCCGAACCAATTGCTGGTTTAATAAAGCTTTTTGAACAGGAAGGAAATGTAAATCATCCTGTGCCGAATGAGAAATTTGTATTAAGTAATTCACAATTCACAATTCACAATTCACAATTTACCTCAACTGAGTGGGTCAGCTTCGACGAAGCCACTCAACAATCCATCTTAATGGAATACCGCCTGGCTTATTGCGGCTACGGCGAAGTAAATTGGTGCGAGGCATTGGGAACTGTTTTGGCCAATGATGAAGTAGTTAATGGCGTAAGTGAACGTGGCGGTCACCCGGTTGTAAAAAAGAAACTACGTCAATGGTATTTACGCATTACCGAATATGCCGATCGTTTGCTGCAGGGCTTGCAAACAGTGGATTTCAGCGATGCAATGAAAGAAATGCAATCCAACTGGATTGGCAAATCTTCAGGAGCGGAAATTGAGTTTGAAATAAACCTCACCCCTAACCCCTCTCCTAAAGGAGAGGGGGACAAGACCCCGACTGAAAGAAAACTGTATACGACAGACAGCAAAACCTGGAAAACTTTAAAGGAATTTGCAAGAGAAAATAGAAAAAATGCAACTGATGCCGAAGATATTTTATGGCAGCATTTGCGAAACAACCAATTAGGTCAAAAAGTAAGAAGGCAACATGCAGTAGGCGAATATATTGTAGATTTTATTTTTATAAACTCCAAACTTGCCATTGAAGTCGATGGCGAATATCATAACGAAAAGGAACAGCAGGATTTTGACATAGCAAGAACCGCTTACTTCAATGAACTAGGTTTTGATGTATTACGATTTACAAACGCAGAAGTTGAAAACAATATTGGTAATGTTGTGTCGATTATAAAAGAGAGGCTTAAAATTATTGCGGATGCGCTCCCCTCTCCTTTAGGAGAGGGGCCGGGGGTGAGGTTGCGAGCTTACACAACTCGCCCCGACACTATTTTTGGTGTCGACTTTATGGTTATAGCGCCCGAGCATGAATTAGTTGATAAAATTAAATCGGCGGAACAAACAGCAGCGGTGGATGAATACATTGCTTACGTAAAAAGCCGCAGCGAACGTGAGCGCATGGCTGAGAAAAAATCACCGGTGTATTTACCGGCGCTTACGCCCTAAATCCTTTTGATGGAAAAGAAATTCCTATCTGGATTTCGGAATATGTTTTAGCAGGATACGGCACGGGTGCTATTATGGCTGTGCCTTGCGGCGATGAAAGAGATTTTAAATTTGCGAAACATTTTGATATTCCTATCACCAATATCATTGGTGACCATTTCAATGGTGAAGAAGCCAATCCTACAAAAGATGCGGTGTTACAAAACTCCGGCTTTTTAAATGGAATAGTAATGCGCGATGCAATGGAAGTGGCCATAAAAGCCATTGAAGAAAAAGGCATCGGCACCAGAAAAATAAATTATAAAATGCGTGATGCGGCATTTAGTCGCCAGCGCTATTGGGGTGAGCCGTTTCCTGTTAAATGGGTCAATGGTGTTGCCTATGCGCTTGATGAAGAAGAGCTGGCTTTAACGCTTCCTGAAGTTGATTCTTATAGTCCCGGCCCGGAAGGAGAAGGGCCTTTGGCAAATATTCCTGAATGGACATCGAAAAACCTGGAAACAAATACGATGCCCGGTTATGCGGGATCTTCCTGGTATTTTTTACGATACATGGATCCGCAAAATGATAATGAATTTGCCAATCGTAAAGCAACGGATTATTGGAACCAGGTAGATTTATATATCGGTGGTACAGAACATGCGGTTGGGCATTTACTGTACAGCCGTATGTGGACGAAAGCCTTGTGCGATCTGGGCCACATCGGTTTTGATGAACCTTTTAAAAGATTGGTAAATCAGGGAATGATTCAGGGAAGTTCAAGGTTTGTGTATAGAATTAATGGAACAAATCAATTTGTATCTTATAGTCTGATTTCTAACGATACTGAGTACGAAGGAAAATTATTGGATAAAATACATGTTGATGTAAACTTTGTTGATGGTGTTGAGTTGAATACTCAAGCCTTCAAAAAGTGGAAGAATGCGGAATTTGCTGATGCTGAATTTATACTTGAAGGAGGAAAGTACATTTGTGGCACAGAGACAGAGAAAATGTCTAAAACCAAATATAATACGGTAAATCCTGATGATTTGGTTGAAAAATACGGCGCCGACACTTTCCGTATGTACGAAATGTTTTTAGGCCCGGTAGAGATGAGTAAACCCTGGGACACAAAAGGCATTGAAGGCGTACACCGTTTTCTTAAAAAACTTTGGCGTTTGTTTTATAAAGAAATGAACAGCGGCGAATCGGTTTGGCAGGTTACTACTGATGCGCCTACTGATGCTGAATTGAAAGTATTGCATCGCGCTATCAAAAAAATAGAAGAAGACACGGAGCGATTTAGTTTTAATACTGGCGTAAGTGGCTTTATGATTTTGGTAAACGAACTTACTGATCTGAAATGCCATAAGCAAGATATTTTGCAGGCAATGCTAATTATGCTGGCGCCGTATGCACCGCATATTGCTGAAGAACTTTGGAGAGCTGTAGGCAACAATACATCGGTTATTGATGCAGCCTATCCAAAACTGGAAGAAAAATATTTAGTTGAAACCAGCAAAGAATACCCTATTTCTATCAATGGTAAAATGCGTACTACCATGAACATTTCCTTAAGCGCTGAGCAAAAGGAAATAGAAGAAATGGTTTTGAAAAATGAAACAGTACAAAAATGGGTAGAAGGCAAAATGCCTAAGAAAATTATTTACGTAAAAAATAAAATGGTAAACATAGTTGTGTAGCAAGCGCTACACAACTATGTTTTTTATAAAGAATCTTATTGAACAAAAGAAAGCTTGCGATATTTTTCTTTATATTCTTTGCCGCCAACTAAAAAGCTTAATTCTAAAGTTTTATCATCAATCTTTTTGTAGGTTATGTTATTTGTTGAGCCATTCAGCGCAGGATAAAAGCTTTTTCGATCTTCTCGGTGAAAGCATTGTCTGAAGTAACTTCACAAGTTCCTTTCATAGAAATGGCGTGGCCGTTTTGGTTGGTAATATATTGGATATATTTCCGTCCGTCCTAATGCCTTAATAAATCTGCTCGGGTTCCCTGCGGGGTTTCGGGTTCCCACATTCCGGTAAGAGCTTTAGCGTCATAATTTTTTGTGTTGTTGATAAAAGCAGTGCAAATAATAACAATAGCAAAGCTGCGACAATTTGCTTTGACTGTAGTTGTTTCATTTTGTTAGTTTTTTTATTTCCAGAGAAATACAAACACGATTCGTATTCTAATAAGTTGTAATTTGTTTATAGAAAATTTAATGATCAACACTTTGAAAATTTGGGAACGTTTTTTGCAATGGTGTCAGAAGCTGATTCATTCCGTATGCTTTGGTTAAATAAATTGAACAAGCATCATCCTGATTCGACCAAGTAAAAACGATAATACACCTATATTCAAATGCCAATGAAAACTTCCTACTTTTCATATATAAAGTTTCTTAAATCAAAATTTAATAATTAAAAATTCAGACCATGTCAATCAACATTGTGGATCTTGTTAAGAACTATGTTTCACAAGATCTGATCTCCAAAGCCAGTTCATTTTTAGGCGAAAGTGAGGGTGGTATTTCTAAAGCAATAGCAGGACTGGTGCCGTCGATATTAGGTGGAGTTGTTGCTAAAGGAACCGAATCTGAAGCAGACTCTCAGCAGTTGCTGGATACTGCCAGGGATGCGAATAACACCGGATTGCTGGGTAATCTGGACTCTTTGTTTGGCAACGCAGATCTGCTTTCGAAAGGCACAGGTTGGTTTAATAAGGTGTTTGGTGGCCAATCGAGTACTATTATTGATTCGATTTCAAACTTCGCCGAGATAAAGAATTCCTCTTCAGGTACGCTTATCAGTATTATAACACCATTGATAATGGCCTTACTTGGAAAACAGGCGGAAGATAATAATCTCAACGCAAGTGGCTTTTCCAAACTTCTGAGTGATCAGAAAAGTAGCATTGTCAATGCTATGCCATCTGATCTTGGTGGATTAAGCGCTATGCTGGGGCTTGGCGCTATTGGTAGTTCTTCAAGGGAAGCGATGACAGATGTAAGCGATACAACATCTGCTACCTACAACTATTCAACCGAGCAGACTGAAAAAACTGGCAGCGGACTGAAATCGTTATTACCATTGTTGCTTTTGGCTGCGCTTGCATTCCTATTGTGGTGGTTAATGGGAAAAGGCTGCAATAAAGGAGACGGAATGACAGGTTCTGATACTGTGGCTACAGCTCCAGTGGATAGTATGGCAAACACTACCTCGGCTCTTGTTTCGGGCACATTGGATACGGTTTCGGGCAATTATATTTACGATGTTGGTGCCAACAAAGAAATAAAATTAGCCGATGGAACAACATTAACAGTAGGTGAAAAAAGTACAGAAGTGAAATTGTATAATATGCTGAACGACGCATCTTTTGTTGTTGATACAGCTAATAAGTCTGCCAACTGGATCGTATTAGATCGTGTGTACTTTGAAACAGGAGTGTCTGATTTGACTTCCGAATCGGCTACACAAGTCAAAAATATTGCGGCCATACTTAAAAATTTCCCGACTGCATCTATTAAACTGGGAGGATATACTGATAATACAGGCGACGCTGCAATCAATAAAGAGATTTCGAGGGAAAGGGCAAAGATTGTTGCTAAAAAACTCGTTGGTGCTGGTGTTTCAGAAAAACGAGTTGTAGAAGCCCAAGGCTACGGGTCAGATTTTCCGGTTTGCCCGGCTAACGATACGCCTGAGTGTAAAGCTCAAAACAGAAGGGTTGACCTGAAAGTAGCAACCAAGTAACAATCATATAGAATCTTAAAAAGCGGCTTCTTACGGGAAGCAGCTTTTCCATAGTTAGCTCAATGCTGTTTAATTAGTTTGTTGGAAAATGAAAAAAGATCGCCGGCGTAATAACTTGTGCTGGTTAAAGTGGGGAAGACTTGTTGTCTACCTGTTCCAGATCCATAACTCTCAATAGTGATATTACCTACTGTTATGGGATACATTGCTGGCGTATCATCAACCCTTTTTCTGATATACCAATCGTCAGAGTTGAAAGTGATCGTATACCGCTTGTTCATTTCTATAGGTAGCGATTGTATATCATGAACGAGGTCTATTCCATTTGACACATTATTCACAGTTTCTGTCCTGATCACTTCCTGATTGCTGGCATCCCAAAATGTAACTCTAATATTAGTTGCATTATCAGGTATTTTAATCCTGATAGCTTTGATCATTCCATTTACTTTAGAGGTAAATGTTATGCCAAACTCATAGTTACCTGAATTGACAATGCGCGCTGTTGTTTCGCTAAAACCACTAACAGCGAGAAATTCTAACAGCGGGTCTTCTTCAGGATAGGATTTTATCTGATCTTTTGTGCAACTGCTCATTACCAGGCAAGCTACCAATACAGCAAAAATTGCACTTTTCATCAGTTTATTGTTTTCTTTCATTTGCTCTCCTATTCACCCGAATTTTCAAGAGTAAATTATTGTAGAGCAGATTTAAATACGAAAATACGAGCATAACGGATTTAATTTAAAAATAATATAATTATTAAAGCCGGCTTGTTTCAATGTTGCCTGTATTAACTGCAGCTATTGATAACTATCTTTGAAGTCTGATGAACAATCCTAATTTGAATAAAGAGAAACAAGGGCTTAATACCGCAGATCGTGAATTTGAAAATACGATTCGCCCCGGTCAGATAAAAGAATTTGCCGGCCAACCTCAGCTTATTGAAAACCTGACCATATTTATAAAAGCCGCTAAAATTAGAGGTGAAGCGTTAGATCATGTGCTGTTTCACGGTCCTCCCGGCCTTGGAAAAACAACACTGTCGCGCATTGTAGCCAATGAGTTGGGCGTAAATATTAAAGAAACAAGCGGCCCGGTTATTGAAAAACCCGGAGATTTAGCAGGGTTACTTACATCTTTGGAGCCGAATGATGTTTTGTTTATTGATGAAATACATCGTTTAAGTAATGTTGTTGAAGAATATCTGTATGCAGCGATGGAGGATTACCGGTTAGATATTTTGATCGATACTGGTCCCAATGCACGAAGTATACAGCTTTCTCTAAATCCGTTCACACTGATTGGCGCTACAACACGCAGCGGATTGCTTACAGCTCCGTTGCTTTCAAGGTTTGCAATAAAGTCAAGGCTTGAATATTATACCGCAGAAGTTCTAACAAAAATTGTTTTGCGTTCAGCAAATATTTTGAAAGTAAGTATTGAAGAAAAGGCGGCAAAAGAAATAGCAGCAAGAAGCCGTGCCACGCCTCGTATTGCTAATGGACTGTTACGCCGTGTGCGTGATTTTGCCCAGGTTTTAAATGATGGTGAAATTGATTTGGGCATTACACAACATGCCTTAAAAGCGTTGAATGTAGATGAGTATGGTCTTGATGAAATGGACAATCGGATATTGCTTGCGATCATTGAAAAATTTAAAGGAGGCCCCGTTGGTATTACAACTATTGCAACTGCGGTAGGCGAAGAAGCCGGAACGATCGAAGAGGTTTACGAACCTTTTTTAATTCAAGAAGGCTTTTTACAACGAACACCGCGCGGCCGTGAAGTAACGCATAAGGCGTATGAACATTTGGGCAAAAAGCCCAACCGTGGTGGTTCCCCGATGATGGACCTGGGGTTCTAAATTAAACATTAAAACGGTTCTGTATTATTTATTCAACATAGCCCAAGAATTAATTCTTGGGCTATGAGTTGTTGAAATTATTTTAATAAATGGATTTATCCATTTAAAATTAAATCCTCATCCTTTACGCTTGCACCACCAGCCTGAAACCGTTACCGTGAATATTCACGATCTCAATTTTATCATCATCTTTCAGGTACTTTCTTAATTTGGCGATGTACACATCCATGCTGCGGCCATTAAAGTAAGTATCGCTTCCCCAGATTTTTTTTAATGCTTGTTCACGTGGTAACAGATCATTTAAATGCTCTGCCAACATTTTCAACAACTCGTTTTCTTTAGGAGAAAGTGTTTGCGTATTGTCGGCATGTATTAACTGGCGAAGTTTAGGATTGAAATGATAACTCGACAGCGTGTACTCTTTGTTTTCCGTTTCTTTGTTCAGTTCCTCGTTGCGCTTTAAAATAGCTTTTATTTTAAGCAATAAAACTTCACTGTCGAAAGGTTTGGTGATATAATCATCAGCGCCTAGTTTGTAACCCTGAATAATATCTTCTTTCATGGTTTTGGCGCTTAAAAAGAAAAGGGGTACATCTGCATCAATATCGCGTATTTCTTCTGCAAGTGTAAAGCCGTCCATGTGAGGCATCATTACATCCAGCAGGCAAAGATCAAATTTTTCTCTTTGGAAAGCTGCAAGGCCCAGTCGTCCATCTCTTTCAAGAGTTACTTCATAATCGTTCAACTCTAAATAATTCTTCAACACATTTCCCAGGTTAGGATCATCTTCACACAATAATAGGTGCGGTTTATTTGCTTCCATTGTATTAATATTTAATGTTTTCTAACAACAAATAAAGTTAATGGTTTTAATACATACATAATCGGCAGCCGAATTTTTTGTTAAAGATGGGGAGACGGGAAGTTGAAAAAGTTAACAAGTTGAAGGTCAGCCTGACCGAACGGGCAGGGTTGAAAAGGCTTTTGCTGGCGATTTAAAAGACCTTCGTGGTTTTTAAAACCACGGGAGGTCTCATAAAAATCGTTTATGTAGGATGCCTATATAGTCGGGACGATGAAGCGAGCGTGGCAAGGCTGATGCCATATATTTATTGCTGGTAACATAAAAATATCATACTGATTTAGCCGCGATGAATTTTTCCTTTTGAATTATCCATAGTATATTCAAAAAAATTACTATGGCTGATGCATTAAAGTTTCAGGAAGCTGTGCAGGCTGGATATACGTTTAAAGGTGAAAGTTATAAAATAGGCCGCGCCATGCTTGATGGCCAGGTTGTAGAAGGGGCGGATGTTTTGATTCCGTTTAAAACATTGAACCGGCACGGACTTATTGCAGGCGCTACAGGCACCGGTAAAACCAAAACACTTCAGGTACTGGCGGAAGGATTGAGCGATGCCAGTATTCCGGTTGTGCTGATGGATATTAAGGGCGATTTAAGTGGCATTGGTGCAGCGGGTGAGACGAATGAAAAAATCAATTCTCGTAGCCAGCAATTGGGTATTGAATTTAAACCTGCTGCATACCCGATAGAATTTTTAACGCTTAGCAATGAAAAGGGTACGCGTATGCGCGCGACGGTAAGCGAGTTTGGGCCAATTCTGCTATCCAAAATTCTTGATTTAAATGATACGCAAGGTGGCCTGGTTTCGATGATCTTTAAATATTGCGACGACAATAAACTGCCTTTATTAGATTTAAAGGATTTTATTAAAGTGCTGCAATTTGTAAGCGATGAAGGGAAAGCTGAATTAGAAAAAGACTATGGAAAAGTTTCGACAACTTCTACCGGAACTATTCTTAGAAAAGTAATCGAATTGCAACAACAAGGCGCCGATCTGTTTTTTGGAGAAAGAAGTTTTGATGTGGAGGATCTGATGCGTATTAGTGGCGACGGGCGCGGCATGATATCTGTTGTGCGTGTTACTGATTTGCAGGACAGGCCTAAGCTGTTCTCTACATTTATGTTGCAATTGCTGGCAGAGTTGTATGCATCCAGCCCCGAAGAAGGTGATTCGGATAAACCCAAGCTGGTACTGTTTATCGATGAAGCTCATCTGATTTTTAATGAAGCAAGTGATGCATTGTTAGATCAGATTGAAACCATTATAAAACTGATCCGCTCAAAAGGTATTGGCATTTATTTCTGCACGCAAAACCCGATGGATGTACCCGCTTCGGTATTGTCGCAATTGGGGCTTAAGGTGCAACATGCTTTACGTGCGTTTACCGCTGCCGACAGAAAAGTGATTAAACAAACTGCGGAGAATTATCCTGAAAGTGAATTTTATAAAACCGACGAATTGCTTACGCAGGTGGGTATTGGTGAAGCGCTGATAACACTGCTCAACGAAAAAGGAATACCAACGCCGCTGGTGCATTGTATGTTGCGTGCACCTCAAAGCCGGATGGATGTGCTGACAGAAGCAGAGCTGAGCAGCATTGCAAACAGTTCGAAAATTGCCAGGCATTACAATGAAACCATTGACAGTAATAGCGCTTATGAAATATTGAACCAGAAATTAACAGAAGCTGCTAATAGAAACGCCGAAGCCGTAAAACAAAAAGAAGAAGCAAAAACGCAAAAGCAGGAAAAGGGGATTTTGGATAACACTATTGTGAAAGGCATGATGCGTACAGCCGGTAACCAAATTGTGCGCTCGCTATTGGGCGCTATTGGTCTCAGCGGCGGAAGCCGGAGAAGAAAAACAAAAAGCTGGTTTTAATTTGCTTATCATAGCCCACGGTTTAAACCGTGGGCTATGATAAGCGTGGGCAAATCGTACTCGCCACATTCTATTCCCTACTCGCTACTTTAATAATGCACATTAATCACGCTGTTCAGCGGAATAAGCCTTCCTGCTTTAAGTGTTAAGTAATTATCTGTAAGCGACCATACTGTAGTAAAAACCGTTCGTTCGCCTTCGCTTGTATTGAATGTAATGCTTGTTTTGCTTTTAAACTCGTTTCCCAGCCTTACCGCATATTGTAATTTTTCTTTCCAAAAGGCGGTTTTGTCTTCCTCTGCCGGAATGATCGTGTAATTTGCTAACTCCTCTTTTTCAATTATATGTTCTGACATAAAAAATAAATTCTATTAAAATCAAATTTAGATAATTAAATGATTGACGTTAAAAAAAGCGAATAGTTTTTTATTGATTTGTTAAGGTCTTATTTTTTACTTTTCCATTTCTCCGAAATCGTTATCTGCTCCCAAGTCCAACTTTGCCTGTTGAAAATCTTTTGGCCGGCTATAATTCAGCAATTGCTTCATTTTACCGGCTTGCGAAAAGAAATTATCCTTTCCTGTATGAAGTTGTTTTACGGCATCATCATATTTAATACGGGCAGTATCAAGTTGTTTTCCTACGCCATCCAGATTTTCTACAAAACTGATCAGCTTCTCATACATTTTCATGGCGCGGTTGGCAATTTCTTCGCTGTTCCTTTCATTTCTTTCCCGCTTCCACAGATCGGCTAATAATTTCAACGCAGCAATTAAATTAGTGGGACTTATAAGCAGGATACGCCTATCGTAAGCATATTCCCAAATATTGGCATCGCCTTTTAAGGCTGCGAAATAAGCAGCCTCATTAGGCACAAACATCATTACAAAATCCATTGCCTTATCGTAATCATCATAAGCCTTTACATGCAATTCATCAATATGGGCTTTTACTGATCGAACATGTGCCAGCAATTCAGCCTCTTGCAATGTTTCGTCTTCGGCTTCTGCGTATCGTACAAAAGCAGTCAAAGATACTTTTGCATCAATGATCACATGCCGATTATCTGGATAAACGATCAACGCATCTGGCCTCATTTTTTACCGCTTACTGCGCTAAGCAGTGCTTTGCCGTCAACACCATATAGCTGGTGTTCCATAAAAAATTCTTCGTTTTTTCGCAACCCGGATTTGTCCAGTATTCTTTCCAATATTAATTCTCCCCAACGTCCCTGGGTTTTAGATTCGCTTTTTAAAGCTCGTGTCAGGTTTTGCGCTTCTTTGCTTAGTTGTTGATTCAGCAGTACCAGGTTTTTCACTTCATTCTGTAAAGAAAAACGTTCATTGCTTTCTTTACCGTAAGAGTCCTGAACTTGCTTTTTAAACTCGCGGATATTTTCTCCCAATGGCTCCAGGAGTGTTTTCATATTCGCTTTATTCAATTCAGTAAATGTGCCTGTTTTTGTTTCCAGTATTTTATTGGCAATATTCTCAAACTCGGTGTTGAACTTCTTGCCCATCGCTTCCATTTCTATTTTTTGGGTTTGAAGTTTTTCATTCAAAGCATTGTTGGTTGCTATTGCAGTAGCAAGCTGTTGCTGAAGAGCAGCGTGTTCTTTTAAAAGCTGTTCCGATTGAGAACGTGTTCTTAACAATTCATTGTTTTTTTCAATAAAGTTTTGTCTTGATGTATCGTATGCTGCTTTTACCGAGGCATATTGCTGACGTGTGTTATCAAGTTCCGCATTGGCAGCAATAAGGTCTTGTTTTAAGGATACTAAATCCTGCTGACGAACGATCAATGCATCATTTGCTGCTTCTAACTGCGATGCCGATGTGGCTTTTAAAGTAACCAGCTCCCGTTCCAACGTGCCATATTTTTCCTGGGCTGCTTCTTTAACACGCTGCAATTCAGATGATGCGCGGCTTTTGGCAATAAGCCATCCAATTAACAGTCCGATAATAATTCCGATCGATAGGTATAATATAATTTCCATGCTAAATAACTGATATGTTACGAATATAGGAATTGCAAACTGCAGGTAATGTTTCACAGCTCGTCGTGCCTGTTCTTTTATATTTATTTAACAAAGTAAAAAGTTGTTTTGTTTTTTCGGGTCTGGTTTTTGGACCTTATTACCTGATAAAAAAGTAATGAACCTCTAAACACTAAATCATGAGCAAGAAAATAGCTATACTCGCTACAAACGGGTTTGAAGAAAGCGAATTAAAATCTCTAAAGAACATATTGAGCAGCAAGGTTGGGAAGCGCATATCGTAAGCCCTGAAGCGGGTTCTATAAAAGCATGGACTAATAAAAACTGGGGGCCTGAATATACAGTTGATAAAACTTTAAATGATGTGACTGCAGATGAATACGATGCATTGGTATTGCCTGGAGGCGTTATTAATCCGGATAAGTTGCGTACGAATGACGAAGCAGTGCGTTTTGTGAAAGATTTTTTTGACCAGGGAAAACCAGTAGCAGCTATTTGTCATGGCCCGCAAACATTGATAAATGCGGATGTTGTAAATGGCAGAAAACTTACTTCTGTAAAAGCAATAAGCCAGGATCTTATTAATGCTGGCGCAAATTGGGTGGATGAGGAAGTTGTGGTGGACGAAGGATTGGTAACCAGCCGTACGCCTGAAGACCTTCCCGCTTTTAATAAGAAATTGGTGGAAGAGATCAAAGAAGGTATTCACGTGTAATTATTAAATCAATCAAAGAAAGACCGCCCTTAACGAGCGGTCTTTTTTTATGCAAACACCATTATTTAGATCCACAGCTTTTGTAAAAGCTATTATTGTGCGTCACGCTTCGAGACAATTTACAAATCGGTGATCTATAAAACTTTCAGCTATTATTCATAAATTTGACACTATGAGAGCAGCAGAAATAAATACCACAATTGTTGACGGTTACATTGGTCTTTTAGACAATTTAAGCACAAACAACAAACTTGATCTTATCACTAAGTTGACCGCTTCAATTAAGACTGACCTGAGCAATAAAAAATCGTCCTTTAAAAAAGCCTTTGGTGCATTTGATTCAAAAAAGACTGCAGAAGAAATTATAGAAGAAATCCGTAACAGCAGAGTTTCCACCAGGCAAATCGAATCGTTTTGAAAAAGTATCTCATTGATACCAATATTGCCATATTTTACATGAAAGGCAAGTTTGACCTGGAGGCAAAATTTGACAATGCAGCCGCAGATAATTGCTTTATTTCCGAGATGACTTTGGCTGAACTTAAATTTGGTGTTGAGAAAAGTGAGAAACCTGAAAAAAATAAAAAAACCTTAGACAACTTCTTAACCGGCGTACAAATACTCCCTATTTTTCATTGCTTAGACTTGTACGCAAAAGAAAAGGCTCGACTACAAAAAGCTGGAACTCCAATTGACGATTTTGATCTTTTGATTGGTGTGACTTCTGTAACACATAAGTTGATCATGGTTACTAACAATACAAATCATTTTAAACGTATTAGCGAAATTAAATTGGAAGATTGGACGACAGTAGAATAGCACGAACACACAATACTGTATTGCTTCCTTATCTCAAATACCTGATTTTTGAACGAAACCTGCCAGGCTATCATTAGCTAATACATGTAACCAGTTTCCTGATCTCGCCTGTACTTTTAAACTTTCATTTTTTTGAAGCTGGATAATGGTGGAGTATTTAGAGCCGGGGCCACTTCGTAATACAGTATTGCCGGATCTTTGGATAACAGAATCATTGATGGAGAATTTTTTATAATCAGGAATATCCTGTTGTCTTACAAAATGTAAAGGATTAACAGCGCCACCTCTACCATACACACCAAAATGAAGATGGGGAGCACCACCGGCGGCATTTCCTGTATTTCCTACAAAGCCTAAAGTGTCGCCTTTTTTAACGCTGCTGCCATTCGATGTTTTGATGCTGTCTAAATGCGCATAGTAAACGCTATAATCAGCCACATTTTCGCGTAGCCAAACCTGTTTGCCTCCAAGTCCTTTCTCACCTGTAAAGCCAATACTTCCATCTGCTACCGCAACAACAGGAGTGCCGCGGGAAGCGAAAATATCTATCCCTTCATGCGACCTTCCGCCTCCGTCGCGGGCAGCGCCCCAATAACTTTGAATAGCACTGTTGCCTTTGCCCGCTACAGGGAACAGGTATGCAGGTTGTGTATAAATTCTGATATGATAAATACCAGAATCTCCAATTGGAGGCTGTAAGCTGATTAGCACGCTATCATTAGTAGCTGCCACCCAACTCACGCGATGCTCTTTTTCCTTAAGTTCGGCTAGCGGGGCATCGGTTCCGGAGCTAGTAGCTAGCAAAGAAAAAAGTTCGAGAAAAATTGTGCTACTATCACTTGGCTTTTGCAGTTCAGCTATCAGCATTTCTCCTCCTTTCAATGCGGTTTTATAAATCAGTGCGGATGCGCTTGTTTGCCTTATCTGCATGCTGAATACAAAAGGAAGTTCTATTGATAATGGCTGAGCCATAGCTGTTTCGTATGCCCTCTTCCATGTATTAAAGGCGCTATCTTTTTTACTGAAACCACTTTCGTATTTGCCACGTACTGTTTTTTGCAACAGCGGGCGAAGCTGTTTGCAAGAGATGATAAGAAAACATATGAATACGTATGGCCAATACTTCATAAGAAGAGACAATACAAAACTGTGCCGAGATGACTTTTTGAAAAACGGTTGAATATTTATTTAAGAACTCCGCCCAAACAATTTAACCACATAGGCACATAGTATTTAATTCTTATAAGGATATATAGATACCGCCGAAGGCGGATCACAGCAACCGGCAATTAGGCTATTATGTGTTTTATGTTTCCTTTTAGTATCACGACATCCTATGCAACTATGTGGTTTATTCTTATTTAAAAATACGTAAGCTATTTTGACAAACATCCTAAGCTACCACAACGACCAACCGCCACCAACTTTTCCTTTAGCTCCCGACGGGCGCAGGTTGTATGTAAAAGTGGCCATAAAATATTGCCCAATGATATTACTGTAAGTTGTTCTGATCGTATTTTGATTGGGAATAATATCCGTATTTCTGGTTTGGTTCAGTAAGTCGTTCGCAAATATTCTTAACACCGCTCTTTCGTCTTTGAAAAAAGTGAAATTTACACCAGCATTCCACATAAACATTTTGCGATATTCAGGATTTGCGAAAGCATTATTATTGAGATAGCGTAATTCTGTATCAAAGATTACATGCTTGATATAACGCATAACAGCTTCAATTCCTATTGTTTGATCAAAGCTGCTTTGTGGCGTAAATAAAGGGTTGCTGTTTCGGACATTCAAATAGGAAAATGAATAAGCCGGGCTCAATTCCAGTTTATCGTTCCAGTTAAAACCTAAATTACTCCATATATTACTGATCAACCTTTTTTGCGTACTGGGTTCATTATTGTAAAAGAACAGGTTTTGTCTATATTCAGTCCAGGTGCCTACATTCCATGAAAAAGTAAAGCTGTTCTTATATTTGATATCCTGGTTTAACCCAAAGTTGGCCGCGATACGTTTGCTTCCATCCGCGTTAACCGGCATGATCGTTTGAATGCCGCTTTCATCCAAAGTAATACTTTGTACCACGTCATCATCGGCCACCCAGGCTTCTGCCCAACTCCACACGTTAAGATTATTTTTTGGATTGAATGTATTTAGATTGACATAAACTCTATCCATAACAGCAGGTAAAAGATTTGTATTTCCTAAATTAACCAAATAGGGATTGGTGTTGTTTCTCACAGGGATCATGTAGTAATAGTCGGGCAGCACGATTTCTCTTGTATAGTTAACCGTTAGTTTTTTATAAGTTATTTCCAGTTGAGGTAATATATTATTGAGTTTCTGTATAACCGGTGTTGATAAAACAGAAAGCTGGTTGTCAAATTGTTGATATTGATAACGTACGCCCGGAGTTATGGCAAGATCTTTATGTTTAAACTCTAACCCGGTACTTAAAGCATAGCGATTGCCGCTGCGGGAGAAGCCGCTACTCAGGTCGTCATTTCTTTGATCGTATGCTGTGTTGCCTTTATCAAAAGTTAAAATGTCATTCTTCAGATTCTCATACTCATACCTGGCGCCTGCACGTAGGAATAATTTTTTGCTCAAAGGTTCGCGGTAGTTAATACCTGCAAAAGCAAACCATGTCGGCACCCGCTCCTGTCTTAGTTGATTGGTAAGGCTGTCAAATGGATTAGGGTATATATAATTGATCCGTGCATCTGTATAATTATCCACCGATCGGTTATTCCACGTAAGGCCTTGTGCAAAAGATATACGCCTTCCGGTTTTCTTTTTGGACAAGCGTGTCAATGAAAAGTTCTCCCTAAATATATCGTTGCCCGTTTCTCCATTAATATTTACAGCGCCTTCGTTCAGGTTACCTCTGAAGTTATTGATGCCACTTTGATTATTGGTGCTATTGGTACGTTCATCTGCCAGTATGTAATTAGCCGTTGCCGTTATCGTTGTTAAGGTATCTGGCTTAAGGTTCAGGCCTACACCCAAAGTATGCGTAATCCCTTTTACTGCTGCGTTGTATAAGGAAGCATTTGTAACTACCGTATCGCCTTTGAAAATTTTTGTAGAATTGTTAGTTTCAAGATCGGTTTTTACATGTCCCAAATAATACTGTGCAAAAAATGACTTTTTATTATTAGGAGAGTGATTAAGATTGAATCCAAGTCCACTGCTTGTTGTAACGCCACCCATACGCGACATCCCCCCAAAGTTGATGCCATTGATAGAAATGTTCGATCCGAAATTAGAATTATTACTGCTATTGTTACCGCCACCGCTAACATCTCGGTTGCGCTGCAATCCACCAGTTTGCATTAGGTCGGCCCAGCCAAAGCCAGGGCGGTTTAAGTTGTTGGTATATCCTAAAAGACTTACCTGCAATGTATCTCTGAATATATTTGCTATGGCACCTCCTTCAAAACGATCTCCGTTGATGCCACTTCCTCCACCTGCATAAGCCTTTCCAAATAATCCCTTTTTAACGCCTTTTTTAAAAGTAAGATTGATGACCTTCCCTACATTATTCAGATTATCATCGCCTCTTTCCAATAATTCGTCTTTATCGTCAGTTACCTGTATCTTATCAATAACGTTTGATGGCAAATTTCGCGAAGCCATTTTGGGATCGCTGCCAAAGAAATTTTTTCCATCTACCAAAATCCGATTGACGCGTTTACCATTTACCATAATATTTCCCTGCTTATCAACCTGCACACCAGGCAGTTTTTTAAGCAGGTCTTCTACAAGCGCGTTTGGCAAGGTTTTGAAAGCGTTGGCATTAAATTCAACGGTATCTTTTCTGATAGACATGGGAGGCCGTTCTGCAATTACCAGCACTTCGTCCAGTTGAGTAGCTGAAGGCTCCATAGAAACGGTTCCCAGGTCCTGATCAAGACTGTCTGCTGAAAGTTGAAATTCTTTTCTATGTACTGCATAGCCCGAAAAAGATACGATTAAACGGTAAGGTATGTCGGAAGAAATGCCAGGCAGCCTGAAACTCCCGTCTTCTGCGCTAAGCCGGTAAGTAACCATTGAGGTATCGGTTGCTTTGAAAACCGTTACGGTAGCCATATACAGCGGTTTTTGCGTATTGACATCTACCAACTTCCCCTTTACCGAACCTTGTGCATAAGTGTTGGATGCAGAAAAAGCAAGCGCCAAGGCAATGGCAAAAGGTAGAAAATATCTTGATAAAGCCCCTGTATTATTAATTAAAAGCCAACCTGAAAGTGTCATAGAGGATTATAAATTATAAATTGATAAAGCTATTTGTACATCGCACGCGAAACAACCAATTGCCGATGAACGGTTAAAAAAGCACGGCGAAAAGCATATTGTAAACAGCCAACAGCAAGTGAAGTACATATAACAGTCACAACTGGTAATCGTAAAAATCATCAGAATGTTACACTTATTGCGTTATCTTTTTATAAATGGTGTATTTTACCACATAAATGGCGATATGAATCACGAAATACAGGCGTATAATGAATCTCAATCTGGCGAAGAAAAATTGATTTGCGAGGAATTGGCTATTCAGATAAATAATGTGTTGCCTCAATCGGAAAGCAAGATATGGCATTCACATCCTGTGTGGTTTTTAGATGGAAATCCAATTGCAGGATATAGCAAACTAAAAAATGGAATACGTTTAATGTTTTGGAGCGGTGTCGATTTTGAAGAGGCCGACCTGAAGCCGGGAACCGGAAAGTTTAAAGATGCATCTATTACTTATACATTAAAGAAACAGATTAATAAAAAGGATTTAAAAAGATGGTTGAAAAAAGCAACCGATATTCAATGGGATTATAAAAATATAGTAAAACGTAAAGGTGTATTAGAACGACTTAAATAATCAAATTGACGAAAAAAAGAAAGTATGAATGAGGTAAAATGGGGTATTATTGGTTGTGGAGATGTTACTGAAGTAAAGAGTGGTCCCGCTTTCAATAAAGTGCCGTATTCAAACTTAGTAGCCGTAATGAGGCGCAGCCCTGATAAAGCAGCAGATTATGCTAAAAGGCATAATGTTGAAAAGTGGTACAGCGATGCGCAACAACTAATAAGCGACCCTGATGTAAATGCTATTTATGTAGCAACACCCCTTCCACACACCTGGCTTATGCGCTGGCCGCTATCGATGCCGGAAAACCAGTGTATGTAGAAAAGCCTATGGCGATGAATTTGGTTGAAGCCAAACAAATGAATGAGTATGCAAAACAAAAGGGTGTAAAACTTTCTGTAGCACATTATCGGAGGCGGCTTCCAATGTTTTTAAAGATAAAAAGCCTGTTGTCTGAAAGAGCGATTGGCGATATATCTTTTGTACAATTACATTTGCTGCAAAGTGCATCCGCTAACCTGATCGCAAACAGTGAAGATAATTGGCGCATCGACCCGGCGCTGTCGGGCGGAGGTTTATTTCATGACCTGGCTCCTCATCAATTAGATATGATGTTATATTTATTTGGAACTGCGAAGCGTGGAAAGGGTTTGCAGCCAATCAACGTAAAACAAATGCTTCGGATGATCTGGTAAGTGGCATTATCACTTTCGATAATGATATTCTTTTTAATGGTACCTGGTGTTTTAATGTAGCTGAACAGGACGCTGTAGATAGCTGTACTATTTTTGGATCTGAAGGAAGCATAAATTTCGGTTTCTTCGGAAATATCTTGACCGTTACTAAACGTGGAACCAATCAGGTAATGGAATTTGAAACTGTTGAACATGTGCAACAACCGATGATACAAAAAGTGGTCAACTATTTTTTGGGCGATGGAGAAAACCCTTGTAGCGGAGACATTGGTGTAGAAACGCTAATGTTGATGGATGAATTTACAAGTCGGAATTGGTAACGATTTAATCAAACATAATGAAAACTGTACTAATAGGTGCCACAGGCGCTACAGGAAATGAATTATTGCAACTGCTTTTACAGGATGAAATAGTGACCGAAGTAGTAGCGCTGGTACGAAAAAATTTGCCGGTAAGGCATAAAAAACTCATTGCCCATATTGTCGATTTTGACCGAACAGAAACATGGCAGCATCTTGTTATGGGAGATGTTGCATTTTCCTGCTTAGGCACTACTTTAAAAGCTGCAGGCAGTAAAGAAGCACAATATAAAGTAGATTATGAATATCAGTATGCTTTCGCAAAAGCGGCGAAAGAAAATAATATTGCAAAATTTATATTGATTTCTGCTGGTATGGCAAATGAAAAATCCCTTGTGTTTTATTCAAGAATGAAAGGCGCATTAGAACATGCGATTCAACAATTAAAGTTTCACTCGCTGATTATTTTCAGGCCTGGCTTATTATCGAGGCCAGCAACTGACAGGATGGGAGAAAAGATAAGCGAATCTGTATTGAAAGTTTTTAACCGTTTTGGCTTGTTCAATAAAATGGCGCCATTGCCGGTTAAAAAATTAGCGATGTTAATGCTGGAGTATGCTAAAAAAATCATGCAGCAGCAGAGATCATAGAGTCTGGCCGGATATTAAAGGAAGTGAAAGTATAAAATCTGATAAACCTGAAAGTTAGATAGAAAGTTCTTTGTTTAATTTTTTTAAAACCTCTTCTTTGCCAATATAGCCTTTGTTTGACCAAACCAGTTCTTTGTTTTTATAAAGATGCAAAATTGGTAACTCTTCAATGTTTAATTCTTTGGCCAACTGCTGATTGGCGTCCACGTCTAAACGGATCACTTTCACTCTGTCTTTCATATCGACAGCTATCTCCTTAAGATAAGGTTCCATTTTTTTACATGGCCCACACCATTCTGCATAAAAATCAATCAGCACTAAACTATCTGATGTTGTCAATGCATCAAACTGTGCTTTTGTCAGTTCATCAACATTTGATGGATTATTTTTTCTTCAGGTAATTGAGCCGAACGCCATTTCATGATGCCGCCATTTAGCTCATAAACATGTTTAAACCCTTTGCTGCGGAGGGTTTCAGCCGCTTTTGAACTTCTTCCACCACTTAAACAATAGACGAATAAAGGCTTCGATTTATCCAGGGCAGCAACTTGCGACTGGAAGTTTTTATCATTCCAATCGTAATTGATCGCACTCGGTAAATGGCCTTTTGCAAACTCCTGTGGCGTGCGCACATCCAGCACAACTGCATCGGGCGTAGCTTTTATTTTTTCACTAAATGCGGTTGCTTCTAATGTGTTATTCTGCTGTTGTGCATCTGCGCAACCAATCAACAAAAAAGAAAAAAGTATATATATAATAGAAGTAATGTTTTTCATTCGTATCAAAATTTAATATCTATTGCACACTTTCGATCAGATACCATATCAGCAATGCGCTTATAAATATAATACAACAGGTGAGTACTGGTATTAAAGGTGCTGATCCGCTGTAAACCTCTGTATCTATCTGGCGTTTTATTTTTTATAATTGATAAACGCAAGCAACGATGTAAGTGCACCAATTGCAACCAATACAACACCTATAACGGCCGAATGCCCTTTTTGTTGAACAACTGTTTCATGCCCTAACATTATGGAAACTTGTTTTACAAACATTGAAAATTTTACAACTACAAATCCAAAACCCATTATACCAATGGCTGTGCGTATCCATGCAAGAAAAGTTCTTTCATTAGCCAGGTGGTCATTAGTTTTTTTAGCAGGAGTTGTTGCCATATAAAAAGTTTAGAGTGTATCTACACCATCGAAAAGTTTTATCCTCTATTGGGCTGCGGTAGCGGAACAAAATCCTGTTCGTCGCCCGGTACTTTAGGAAAGGCTTCTAAATTTTGATCTGTCCAATTTCTTTTTGCGTTCTCTATCGTTTCTTTATCAGAGCTTACAAAGTTCCAGTAAATATACCTCGGTTCATCAAAAGGAGCTCCTCCGAATAAATATACGGTGCTATTTGCCGCAATTGTGAATTCACAAAGCTTGGCGTTTTTTGCAATTAATAATTGTTTAGATCCGTAATTATTGCCTTCGATGGTAACGGTGCCATCAAGTACATACATTGCAGCTTCGCCAAACAGGTCGTTACCAATGCTAATAGTTTGTTCGCTGCTGCTTTTTATTTCAATAAAAAATAATTTGCTATGCACCGGCACCGGAGACTTTCTTCCAAATACTTCACCGGCTATTAGTTTGTATGCAATGTCTCCATCTTTCCATGTTGGAATATTTTCTGCTTCTGTATGATGGAAAGAAGGTTCTTCTTGTTCAAGGTGTTTTGGAAGGCCCACCCATATTTGAAAACCATGCAAACTTTTATCGGCATGGCGCAGGTGTTCCGGAGTTCTTTCAGAATGAACAACGCCTTTACCAGCGGTCATCCAGTTTACTGCGCCCGGCTTAATTTCTACAGCACTGCCTATGCTGTCGCGATGAAAGATAGATCCTTCAAACAAATAAGTAAGTGTTGAAAGGCCAATATGCGGATGAGGCGGTACATCAAGGTTTTGATAATCTTTCATATAAACCGGCCCCATGTGATCGATAAATACAAATGGCCCAACCGATCGCTTTTCGCGAAAGGGAAGCAGGCGACCAACAAGGAAGTTTCCGATATTGGCCGCTTTTTCTTCAAGTATCATTCCTATATTAGACATAGCATTTATTTAAGAAGTTATAAACGATGGTATCCCGGAAAGCCTTTATATACAAGGCGTTTCCATTCGGGATGTTTTTTAATATATGCAAAAATGTATGGACAAAAAGGTTGTATTTCTTTATTCTCCACTTCAAGTAATAAAAAGGTTTTTTCAACCAAAGCTGCGGCCGCCCCTGTACCAGCCAGCTCTGTCGGAGCTTCGGTATGAATTAATGAAACGATACTATCTTCATCAACATCGTATTCAATAAAAGCAGTATGTCCATTTACTTCTAGTTCAAAATGCTTTTTATCGTCATCCTTTTTAAGTGAAATATTTTCAAATTCAGGCTTCATGTTTTTATTTAAATAGTTAAGAAAGTTGTAATCACATTTTTGGATCATCTATGAAGTTTGTCTTACGCTCGGTATTAGCTTCCATCCATTTGGCCATTAATCCGGCGAGTTTATATCGAATGTACTCTTCGTCGGTCATTACGAAAGCAACCAATGCTGCATCAGGATGCAAAACATCTGCTATTTTATGTAACTTATTATAATCTTCATGCGGTAATGCTTTGTCAATAATAAGCAAATCAAAACTATTATGATTAAACGCTGAAATAGCGGACTCTGCCTGGGTTTCATAAATTAAAGAAAGCGCGTCAAAGCTTTCGATGATCTTTTTAAAACTATCCAGGTTGGTTGTAGCATTAACTATAGCATATGCTTTTAAAGTTTTCATGTGTTTGTTTTTTGATTTTCATTATGAAATGAATATTTTCTTATGCTCCATTTCATGATTTCATCCTCCTGTTTTCAAAACGAATGTACCAAATACACCAAACTATTGAATTAACATAGATTAAGCGTAAATACTGAAAGATGTCCAGGGGAAAATCGTTCGAACAAGGCCAACGTTATCAGTTTAAATGAAGTATCTTTAAGCCCTCAAAATTGAACAAAGAACTCGGATCATGTTTATGGTGAATCGATAGCCATCGGATTTCTGCCCGTCCCGACAGTCGGGTAGTAATTAAGATAAAAACACCAGAAACACCATCGGTTTTCTTACGTGAAGACTGCTTTTTAAGTCCTTATAAATAACTTTTATGAATCGCTATTGGAATTGGTTGATTGGTAAGAAAGATTCCTTTACACTTGAAGCCCGCATTTTCCATGCAATATGCTTAGCTGTTATATTTTGCCTTTCCATAAGTGTACCTATTAATTATTTTTTGCAAATGCCTGAATTATCTGTCCTGCTGACAATAGTTGTGGCTGTAACTACGTTGCTTTATTATATGTCGCGGTTCAAGGGGTTGCAGAAAGTTAGCGTTCTGATATTTCAAATATTTGTATGCGTTGCCTTGATAGGTAATTATTATTACAATTCGGGTATAGAAGGGCCAACATATACCATGTTCCTTCTTGCATTTTTGGTTTCAGTTGTTATAATACCTCCGCGCCAATATTATATCTGGTTGCCGCTCAATATTCTGTTAATTACGGCATTGATGGCTGTAGAATTTTTTAAACCTGGAACAATCGGAATGAGTTATCAGGATAAAACGAGTCAATTCGTTGACCTGGTATTTTCTTATTGCGCCATTGCCGCCTTTGCTTTATTAATTGCCGGATATGTAAGAAAAGCATACAACAAACAGCGTGAAGAACTGATCGCGCAATCTGCCGCGTTGCAACAAGCCAACCATACTAAAAATAAATTGTTGTCTATTTTAGGGCACGATTTAAAAGAGCCACTGGCTTCTTTACAAGGTTACCTTGAATTGCTGGCTGATTTTGATCTGGATGAAGCCGAGCAAAAAGAGATGAATAACCAGCTACTTACCATGACAAAAAACACATCGCTAATGTTGTCGAACATTCTTGCATGGACAAAAAGTCAGGGACACAATTTTCGTGCAGATCTGCAGGAGTTGTTTGTGGAAGATGCCTTACATCATATAGTTGAAGTGGCGCGAAGCGTGAGTTACAGAAAGCAGGTCTCATTATGGGTTGATCTTCCAAAAGAAATAGCTGTAAAAGCAGATGCTCAGATGCTTGCGCTTGTTATTCGTAACCTGCTAATGAATGCTATAAAATTCACACCCAATGGAGGTAATGTATGGTTGTCGGCAGTTGTTGAGGGTGATGATTGTACAATCGTAGTAAAAGATGACGGCATAGGCATCCCAGAAACCTTGCAGGCAAATCTTTTTCCATAGAGTCTGGATCGCGACGTGGTACGGCTTCCGAAAAAGGCACCGGACTTGGACTAATGCTTTGCAAAGAATTTACAGGTATTATGGAAGGCCGTTTAACTTTTTTAAGTGCAAGAAATAATGGCACTACCTTTTCTTTAGTGCTTCCTGCAACAAGCCTTGTCCGCGCCATTCCTCAGGAGAATTATTTAGAAGTGGGAAAACTGCAATTTTAGTATTATCTATGAACATGTTTAGACTTTTTTATAAAACACATAGAAACATAGCATTTTCTTCATTTGAGGATATATATATATCCGCCGTAGGCGGAACATAGCCTCTGGAAAATGAACGATTATGTGTATTTATGTTTCCTGTTTATCATAAAAACCTATGTTTCTATGTGGTAAAAAATAAGTTTAAACAACTCCTATTCTAAAACCGTGGCAGGCTTTCCTTCTCGTTGTAAATTTATGCGCGAACAATTCAGTAAATATTATATTATCACAGGTGGTCCCGGAGTAGGTAAAACAACATTGTTGCGACACCTTAACATTTACGGGTTTACAACGGTACCCGAAGATGCAAGGCGAATCATAAAGGAGCAACTTGCATCAAGCGGAGATGCGTTGCCATGGCTTGATAAAAGTAAATATGCCATTTATATGTACGAAGCGGCTAAACGATCTTACCAAAATGTGCAAAGCCAGGACGTTGTGTTTTTTGATCGGAGTATATTGGATGCTGTTTGTTATATGATCATGGAAAATATTTTACTGCCGCAAAATATAGATGTAGAATTGGCAGCATGTAGATATAATAAGCAGGTATTTATTCTTCCTCCGTGGAAAGAAATTTATAAAACCGATAGCGAGAGAAAACAACAATGGGAAGAAGCCGTTTATACTTTCGATAAAATGAAACAAACGTATCATGACTTCGGCTATAAAACCATTGAAGTGCCAAAAGAGACGGTTGAAAAGAGAATGGCTTTTGTTTTAGAACACATCAAGAAATAAATGCGTTTACCTGATTAAGTATATTTTTTTAAGGTCATCAGTAAATAGATGGCATCGAAATTGCCACGCTCGGTTCAACAGCAGTACATATCTGATCCTATTTAAGCTACGACAAATCTATGCTTCGTCTGATTAAACAGATTACACATGCGTTGTTTTGTGTAATTTCAATTTTACTTAAAAGTTATTGTTACTTCCTGCTTAAATTTTTTATTATGAGCGAAAACAAAACAAAACCTACAGAAGAAAAGGTAGAAGCGTTTATCAGAAAAGCTGATCCTAAAAAGATAGACGACAGTTTTAAGCTGATAGAAATTATGGAACGATTGTCGGGTGAAAAAGCCACCATGTGGGGCCCTTCCATTGTTGGTTTTGGAAGCTATCATTACAAATATGCAACTGGCCGCGAAGGTGATGCCTGCCGGATAGGATTTTCGCCAAGAAAAGATAAATTCTCATTATATATTTTAAGTTGTGATAGCGCTGCGCAAAACGAGTTGCTGAAAAAACTTGGTAAAATAAAAACAAGCGTGGCTTGCATTTATTTTAAAAAGCTGGAAGATCTTGATTTGAAAGTATTGGAAAAGCTTATAAAGATTTCGCTGAAGGAAACAAAAGCAATGTGGGGTTGAGTTTAGTTGAGAGATGACGGTTCTGAGTTGACAGTGTCGGGTGCGCTGTGTTGTTAACCGGTCTGACGGTCTCCGTTTGACCAGTATCGTTTATGTGGGATCAGATATGTACTGCTGTTGAACGGTCCGCCAATTGGCGGAAGATCGATGCTTTATATTTACTGCTGATTTAATAAAAAAGCATGACGAAAGTGGAACAGATAAAATTAAGACCTGCCGTAGAAGCAGATGCAGCAGCCATTTGGGAGATTTTGCAGGAAGCTATAGAGCGCCGAAGGTTGGATGGAAGTAAGCAATGGCAGGATGGATATCCTAATCCTGAGACGATCCGGGAAGACATAAAAAGCAACTGTGGTTATGTACTTGCTAATGAGAATAAAGTAATCGCATACGCTGCTCTAATATTTAATGATGAACCGGCTTATGACAATATTGACGGCGCCTGGCTTACCAATGAAGATTTCCTTGTGGTACATCGCGTAGCTGTTTCAAATAAAGTGTTAGGCCAGGGTATAGCTACGCTCTTTTTAGGGAGATGGAACATTTTGCAAAAGCGCATCAGGTATTCAGTATTAAGGTAGATACCAATTTTGATAACATGGCTATGCTGCATATCTTAAATAAATTAAATTATATATATTGCGGAGAAGTAATGCTGCGAGGCGCACCCAGAAAGGCTTTTGAAAAACTATTAAGCTAGCAATTACATTTTCTATTATTTATTAAAATTATAAACTATGAAAAAGACATTTTTTTATTTTTTGATTATGGCTGTTATTGCTTCATGCTCAGGAAACCAAAGCAAAACAACTGCTACAGATACCACCGAAAAATCAGATAGTACCGGAACTGCTGTTAGATATAAAATTGCAGAAAAGTATTTCATCAAGAATGATGTAACCGCAGTTCCCTCATCTGTAAAAGACCAGGCGGAATTTGATACATATTTCGGTGCCGCTTCTGTGATGGGCGAAAATGGTACACCTACTAAGATTGATTTTTCGAAAGAGTATGTGATTATTGTTGATCACAACGCGACCAATAAAAAACAGAAATAAAACCATTAGCATTAAGCCAGCAAGATGGTAATATTATTCTTGATTATTCGGTAATGGAAGGCGAAGAGCAAAGCTTTACGCAACATCCTTTTTGATGTTGATTGTAGATAAAAAACATGAAGGTGCTGTTGTTTTGAATAAAAAATAAGAGCTATTGGTGTACCATTTCTGATTCGCTGAGTTTCCAGTCGTTATCAAAAAAGCCGGTTAGTTTAATTCTATTAGCGCCGTCTTTTAACATCAAATCAGAAAAAATAATAAAATCCGGAAAGCCGCTACCGCCTGCAAAGTATTGATTGGCGTAAGTGGCTTTCATTCCTTTGATTCCGGTTGCTGCCACAACGCCTACCAGCAATTCAGGGTCTTTTTGAGGCCATACAAAGTATCCGGCAAGATTGTCACCATTCCATTTTAGTTCACCGGCGCTGGCCTGGTTTCTTTTTACTTGTATCGGGCTATTACTTAGCAGGGTTTTCCAGGCGCTGTTGTTATCGGCATTGCCGTAAAGAATAATATTTCTCCCAGTGTATTTAGAAGATATAAATTCCTTGTCAGTAATAATATCTATGGCGCCGTTCCCGCGATAGTACCAGCTTTCAGCATCGTAGGTTGCTTTATTCTTGTTCACGATTGTTTCTTCCGTATTGCCTGTTGTGCCAACCACAAACAGCATGTTATGATTAAATGCTTCTTTGAAAGTTCCATATCGCACAGGTTTTTTTGCGTTTATTGACGGAGCAGAGGCAATAATCCAACCGGTTTCCTCCTTTTTAAGGTACAGGCTATCAGCGAATGTTTTAGTGATATAAGAAAGCGGTTTATTATCATCTAAAATGATCTGAATATTTTTATTGCCACCGAAATCTTTCAAAGATAGTTTTAGCAATAAAACATTTTCTGTACTACCCTCAATATTGCTGGTGCTGAGATTTCTATTGAGTTTAATATTGCTGTATTGCAAAGGATGTATTTGCTGATAAACTGTTGCCCATTTGTAAGAGGCAGAAATGCCGGGGCATGAAGTTGTAAAGTCAATGTGGTTCGATACGCTGTCAGGTTGTAGTTGATGCCATTTAAAGTATTCGAACATGGGCGGCCAATCTACACTTTGATCACCAAACCAATGTTCTCCTCCGGGATATTCATAATAGCTAAAATCTTTATGAAAGCCAGCAAGTACTTCTCTCATTTGTCGTGCATAGGTTACCGGCACAACCCTGTCGCTGTCTCCATGCAAAATGTAAACGCCCAAAGGTTTATAATTGGCAGCAAGTTTAGGCACATCACTTTGGTTGCCCGATCTTAACAATAGTTGCTCAGCTGCACTTCGTGCGCTATCGGGTATTTTACCATCTGCAGATCCGTAATCTTTTAAAGATGCATAACCTGCTGCAGGTCCGATCGCCGCCCATTTATCGGGATAAGTAGCACCTAAAAACCAGGTACCATGTCCACCCATCGAATGACCGGTGAGATAAATTCTTTGCGGATCTGGTTTGAAATTTTGTCGTGCAATATTTAATACTTCCAGCGCGTCCTGTCGCCCCCAATCTTCCCAGTTAAAACCTCTCGGCCTGCGGTTAGTAGCAGCCACTACGGTTCCCCAATCTTTAGGTTTATAAGCGCGTGCTTGCCCAATCGCTTCTACACCGGCGCCATGTACAGAAAGAAATAAAGCGCTTCCGGGCTTATTGCCTCCTATCTGCGGAGCGACTGCAAAGTATTGTAAACTGCCATCTATCTGACTGATAAAAGTGCTGGCATAATGTGCCTCAGGCGAAACGGCTTCGAGTGTAATGTTTTTTTGATCAATGGTTTTTCCCCTTTCAGAAAGGAGCACGTTACATTGGTATTTACCTGTT
This sequence comes from Paraniabella ginsengisoli, assembly GCF_022513635.1. Lineage (GTDB taxonomy): Bacteria > Bacteroidota > Bacteroidia > Chitinophagales > Chitinophagaceae > Niabella > Niabella ginsengisoli. Next base: position 788,308 of record NZ_JAKWBL010000004.1, read on the forward strand.
TTAGAAACTGAAGAAGCATCTGCTTCGAAAATGATCTTACGTGTACTGAAGGCAGGTATTGTTGCAATTGTACTTGTTTTCTTTTTCCCTTCTAAGGTAGTTGTTAAAGAAAGGGTTGATAAATTTTTTGAAGAAGCGTTGCTAACGACGAGAGCGATTTTTAAAAGGCCATTTTGCTGATTCAATACAATATAAGGCGCGGTAACATCATCGACATGCAGATTAACTATATTTTTTACCGGAATAATTTCAGGTAAGATATTGCCGCCGCGAATATATAATTCATTAATCCCCTTTTTAAGCAGAACCGGAATATGCATATAGCCTGCTGCATAGGGATCACCCATGTGTGGCGCGCCATTGAAGTACATGGCTGCGCTGCCTTGCACCCGAATCAAAGCAGGTTGTTCTTTTGGAGATTGATAAGTCAGATAAAGGTAATCAGCGCCTCTGTCTACGCCACCAGGATTTAAGAAGGGGTTATTGGTACGTTGAAAATTTCTTCGGCCAAATATGCGAAACCGCCCGTTGCTGTCGGCATCTACTTTTTTCCAATGTATCGAATCTCCGTTTTCGCTAATATGAAATAAGGCATCTTCTTGTGGCCTAAGCTTACCATTGAAAAGCTGGTAACTTAACAGATCTGTGTAAATGGCTTCGCGCCCATAGCGGCTTCCAGATTGAACGGCCAATGCTTTTGTAAAACGAATAGTGTCTTGCGCAACGCAATTCATTGCAATTGAAAGCAACAAAAAAGATAGCAGTTTTTTCATGTTTGTTGGTTTGGGCTTGAAGAAAAACATTTATTCTATGATATAATCTTTCTTAAATGTACGACTTGAAAGGATATAAGAAATGGCCTGATTACTTTCCAATACAAAACTTCCCAAATATCGTCCCCAGAATATCACGGTCTACTTCAACTTGTCCGGTGATCTCACCCAGGTAATGTAACGCCCGCCTGATATCGATCGTTAACAGATCGCCGCTTAGATGACTTTCCATGCCTTGTTCAATAGCTTCAATACTTTCATTTATTTTTTGCAGAGATTCATGGTGGCGGGCATTGGTAACTATGGTCGCTTCGGTATTGATTTCTGAGCCAATTGCTTTATCATACATTTTAGATTTAAGCAAATCAATATTCGATTTTTCTTTTGCAGAAAGCGGCAAATACGTTGACGTTTGTAATTTAAAATTTGGTGCAACGTCTACTTTGTTTACAACGGTAATTGTTTTTGCATCAAATTTATTCAACCAATCAAAGTTTTGTTCTTCCTGGTCGGTAGCATCTATCAAATGAATAATAATATCCGCCTTTTCTGCATTTTGTCTGCTTCTTTCAATACCCAGGTTTTCAATACGGTCTGTACTGTGTTCCCTAATACCGGCGGTATCAATCAGTCTAAATAAGACACCGTTTATGTTCAGCACTTCTTCAATCGTGTCGCGGGTGGTTCCTGCAATATCGCTAACAATGGCGCGTTCTTCATTTAGCAGCGCATTCAGCAGCGTGCTTTTGCCAGCATTAGGTTTGCCTATAATGGCTACGCTGATGCCATTCTTAATAGCATTGCCTAATTGAAAAGAATTGATAAGATCAGTAACCTTAGATTTAAGCTTTGAGATAAGTTCGGTGAATTTAGACCGATCAGCAAACTCCACATCTTCATCACTAAAATCAAGTTCCAATTCTATCAGTGCGGCAAAGTTGATGAGCTCATCACGCAATAATTTTAAATCGCTCGAAAACCCGCCACGCAGCTGGTTTAGCGCTGTTTGCTGAGCGGCTTTACTATTGGCAGCAATCAGATCGGCCACCGCTTCGGCTTGCGCTAAATCTAATTTGCCATTCAAAAAAGCGCGTTGCGTAAACTCGCCCGGCCTGGCTAATCTTGCGCCAGCAGCAACTGCAGCTTCTATTATTTTCCCTAAAATATAAGGAGACCCATGCCCACTTATTTCTACTGTATTTTCTCCGGTATAACTTTTAGTGCCTAAAAAAGCGATACAACCACTTCATCTATTATCTCTTGCTCCTCTCTCTTTTGGAGAGGGTTGGGGGTGAGGTTATATGCCCGAAATGTATGGTGTGCGAAGGCTGATGTAATAAATTTTTTCCTTTAAATATTTTATCGGCTATCACAACCGCATCTGTACCGCTAAGCCTGATCACGCCAATAGCGCTTACACCAGGCGCGGTCGCCAGTGCCACAACAGTATCCCGCAAATCTCCCAAATTATTCATTTGTCAAAATTATACTTTTACGATTAACATTTTTTTAATCAGCAATTAATATAGATCATCAAAATTGCGTCGCACTCTTCAACGGCAGTGCATTGCTGATCCTATATAAATGTCGGACACCACACCCGGTCAAACCGTCCCGGTCTGACCAGAACCAAAAATATAGCAACATAAAAATCTTAAATTCGCTAAACAAATTCTTATTATCAGTACAAAAAAATCAAAGCAACAATATGAAGAAGTTACTTGTTTTAGTTTTTATTGTTTATGGAAAAATGGCGTTTTCCCAAGAAAGTAATTTGATAAAAATTGGTGATTCAGTTCCATCTTTTAGTTTTGAAATTGAAAAAGGCAAAATGGCAAGTATTGCTGATTACAAAGGCAAACTCGTGTTGATCAATCTTTTCGCCACCTGGTGTCCGCCTTGCCGCAAAGAACTTCCTGAAATGCAAAAGCAGATTTGGGATAAACATAAAAACAATCCAAAATTTGCGCTTTTTGTGTTCGGGCGCGAAGAAGGATGGGACGTTCTTGTTCCATTTAAAAAGAAGTTCAATTATACATTTCCTATTTTGCCAGACGAGAAAAGAGACGTCTTCGGCAAGTTTGCCACCCAATCTATTCCCCGTAATATTTTAATAGATGAAACAGGAAAGATCATTTATCAATCTATTGGATATGAAGAAAAGGAATTTAAAAAGCTGATTGAACTGATTGACAAAAGGCTGGAAAAATAATGGTAAACAGTAAAGCGGTATGAGATGTATAGTGATCGTTGGGTTATTTTTTCTAATTACTTCTTGTAGATCAGGAAGTAAAAACGTTAATTCCCAAATTGCTTTAAACGATGAAAGACAGATTGCTGAACTGTTGTTAAATAGAAAGTCTGGTATTGACCTTAACCTCAAACCTTATCAAAAAACGGCCTGTCCTTCGGATACTATAAATAAGTCAACTTATAGAAAGATTTTCAAGGGGCTCAAAAATATTGGAGACCTTGACACTGACGGAAATGATGAATTTGTTTTTATTCTGGAATCATTAAATAAATGCGAAGAAGGACAATCTTATTATTTTTCAAATCCAAAGATCGAAAGAATTTATACTGAGTCTAATTGCTGTCATTTGAGTAGCTTAATTAATATCGGAGATATTGATGAAGATGGATTTTTGGAGGTCGCAGAATATTATTCATCTTGTGCAAGTCGTTATAAGGCTATTGTAATTTACCATTTGAATGAAGAATTCAAATGGGAGACGCTGACCAACTTTTCTTTCGTACTTAACGCTCAGTATGATATTCTTAAGGACTTTAAAAAACTTTTTAGAAAAACCTCCAAAAATAATCTCGAATATTTCGAAATAATCGATGTGGACATAAAAGGTAATCTAATTGCGAGTTGGAAAACACTAAAAGTAGAATGATATCTGTTGTTATTTTTTAATCATAAAGTGGCGAATAACTTTTTGCATTTATTTTTGCCGGATGACTTTTTATTATTGTTATGACGCGCAATGCGGCTGGTGCTTTGGCTTTAGCAAAGTGATTACTCAGTTTGCCGATCTTTATAAGGACAAATTTCAATTTGAAGTATTAAGCGGCGGAATGATTCCGAAAGAAGGTGCAAAGCCTGTTAAAGCAATGGCTGGCTACATTGGCGATGCCTATAAAAAAGTGGAAGAGCTTGCAGGCGTTCGGTTTGGTGCCGATTATCTGTGGCATATTCAAAACCCTGATGAAAGCGATTGGTTTCCCGAATCATTAACACCAGCAATAGCACTTTGTGTTTTTAAGGAATATTGGCCCGAACAACAGGTATATATTGCTGCCGATTTCCAAAAGGCATTATTTGAAGAAGGCCGTGATCTGAGCGACGGAGAAGCTTATCGTCATTTGTTAGAAAAGTATGATATTCCGGCTGATGAGTTTTATCAAAAGTTTTCTGATGCAAGTTATATTGATAAAGCAAAGCATGAATTTGCACTTTGTCAGCAATTGCAGGTAACGGGTTTCCCCAAATTGTTATTGCAGGTAAACGATACAAAATTTTACTTATTGGCAGAAGGATATACACCTTTGAATACATTAAATGCCAGATTGGAAAATATTTTAAAAGAGCTGGAAGCTGCCTGATTCAATACACCTCCGAGGTTTTTAAAACCTCGAAGGTCTGAAATTGGGAGGCCTGAAATTTTAATCATGTTATTTTAACTATGACAACAGAGGAGTTACAAACTATAGACTTTGCAGATGGCGCGATGCTGCTTATTGACAAACCACTTGAATGGACTTCTTTCGATGCCGTTCGAAAAGTCCGCAATCTGATCAAGATAAAAAAGTAGGGCACGCGGGTACGCTTGATCCGTTAGCGACGGGTCTGCTTATTGTTTGTACAGGTAAGTTCACAAAAAGAATTAACGAATATATGGCTCAGGAAAAAGAGTACACCGGTACTTTTACGCTTGGCGCTGTAACACCTACTTACGACCTCGAAAGCGAGCCTGAAAACTTTAAACCAACTGATCATTTAGCAATAGAAGATATTCAACAGGCGACATCAAAATTTATTGGAGCAATACAGCAGGTGCCACCGATTCACTCCGCTATTAAGAAAGATGGAAAGCGCGTGTATGAACTGGCTCGAAAGGGAATTGATGTAAAGTTAGAACCGCGCACTATAACCATAAAGTCTTTTGAAATAGATACTTCTGCATTGCCGGTTGTATCTTTCAAAGTTGTTTGTTCAACGGGTACTTATATACGAAGCCTCGCTAACGATTTTGGAGAAGCCTTGGGCTGCGGCGCTTATTTAAGTAGTTTGAGAAGAATCCGAATCGGCGCATTTAATGTAGTCGATGCTTTTTCTATACATGATTTTGAAGCAGCCATCAGAGAACGAAAAGCCGCTGCTGAAATTCCACCTAAGCAATGATTTTCTAAGTCAAACATCTAGCTATGTCGGATTTATTGAAAGCCCATTTGAAAAAATTTATAGACATCAATGAGGAAGAATTTAATGCCATAAATTCTTTTTTAATATAGAACAGGTAAAGAAAAAGCAAAACCTGTTATCTGAAGGCCAGGTTAGCCGATCTAATTATTTTGTTTTAAAAGGCTGCTTGCGCAAGTTCTTCATTAATGAAAAAGGCGTAGAGCAAACCACAGAATTCGCCATTGAAAACTGGTGGCTAACGGACAATCTTTCTTACGAACATCGCGTGCCAAGTGAATTTTTTATACAAGCCGTAGAAAAAACTACGCTACTTACAATATCGAGAGACGCGCAGGATCAACTTCTTTATACACACCCTAAAATGGAACGTTATTTCCGCTTTATTTACCAGCGCGCCTATGCCGCAGCGCAGATGCGAATGAAATATATTTTTGGTCTTTCCAAAGAAGCTTTTTATCATCATCTGAATGATAAATATCCTGAATTTGTACAACGCATTCCACAATATCTGATTGCCTCTTTTCTGGGGTTTACTCCTGAATATTTAAGTGAAATAAGAGCAAGGAAAATTTCTTAAACCAGTTTAAGTTTTTCGGTGCAGTGATTCTTCAACTTTGCTTTGTCAAAAAATAATAAACGCGATTAATCAATAAAAATTGAATCATGGAAAAAAGACCTAACATTTATGAAACCGAACCTGCAGGATATAAAGCAATGCTTGGTTTAGAAGGATATCTGGCCGCTTCACAATTGTCGAAAACGCATAAAGAGCTTATTAAAATACGTGCTTCACAAATTAATGGCTGCGCATATTGCATCGATATGCATACAAAAGATGCTTTAAAAAATGGCGAAACCAATCAGCGCATTTTTCTGTTGAACGCATGGCGAGAAACCGATTTGTTTTCTAAAGAAGAGAAAGTGATTTTGGCTATCACAGAAGAAATAACCCTGATCCATCAGCATGGACTTTCAGAAGCGACTTATCAACAAGCTAAGGAGTTGTTTGATAAAAATTATATTGCACAAATCATTATGATGATAGTTACGATCAATGCCTGGAATAGAATTGCAATTAGCACACAGCTCGAAGTAGGTGTATAGTTGTTAGTTAGTAAGATCGACAAAATGACTTCTTTATGTTAAACCACATAGATACATAGTCGTTAATTTTTTTAAGGTTCTATAGATTCCGCCAAAGGCGGAGCATAGCGTCCGGGCAATTAAACGATTATGTGTTTTTATGTTGCCTTACTTTATCATAATACTATGTATCTATGCGGTTATATTTTCTTAAAAAATGAATAAGTTGTTTTTATGGGATAGCTTAGCTGAATCTTATCCTTTATTTCCTTCAATGGTTGTCTGCATAAATGCCCGATCATTTTTATAATCCTGCCAATTAAAGTTTAGCAGAAATTGTGTGGCGGCTTCAGCGCCTTTTTCAAACATCGCCAGCTTATCTGCGTCAGTAACAAAAAAATTAAGCCAGTTATATTCAGCAAGCGGGATGGTTCCCACGCCACGAGAATACACTTTGTTTTTTAACTGAAAATCTTTGTCATAATAATTTCTGATCGTATTGAATATGCGCCCGAAATACCCCATCATAGTCCAGTTTGTTGACTGCTTTTTTTATCTTCCGGAGCAGAATCATCCAGGTCGATACCAAATGACGGAAGGCGAGGCACATTAATTTTTGAGTTATAGAATATATTGATTGGAAAATTTGACAGGATGCCGCCATCAACAAATCGGGTGCTGCTCGGAGGATCATCTTCATCAAATATCTCTTTCCATTTTTGTCTGATGCTGGGTTGATTGCATGGAATATCATTTATGAAATAGGATTCAAAAAACATTGGGATTGACATGGATGCGCGAACAAAACCTGCAGGATGCAGGCTGTCTTTATCTTTACGGAATAAGCCTGCCATCGCCGGGAATTCAATTTTATTTTGTGTAACCAGTTCTGATGCGATAAAAGTTACATCCCCCGTTAAGTCGGTAATACCTTGTGGATGATCATGTCGCAAATGCAAACCTGGTATGGCTTGCGTCGCTTTATTAATAATGTCGGTAGTGTCCAGCACGCCGTTGTCGCGCATTTGCTTTTCTATCCAGTTATAGAAAAAGTTTCCGGGATTAATGCCATAACCAGATGTTTTAAATTTTTTAAGGAGCTTTAAAATATAACGTACTAATTCGGCGATCACGATCATAACAATCACAAGTGCAAATATCAAGGGACGGCTTACCATTTGCAGATTTTCGTTATTTTGACCAAGTATCAAAAATATCATGCTGCCAGCTAGCAACAGCGTGAACAAAGCAATGATAGCTATCGCTATAATTCGTATGCGGCGGAAATAATTTTTATGTGTAATGAACCGTTTGATGATCCAGCGTGCCATGCGATGCCCATCTACCAGATCAAAAAAATTGAGGTTGGTAATTGCTTCCAATACGCGGGTCGATTTTTCTTCCTGCTTCTTTCCAATTACAGTCAGCATCGCGGTATTAATAGCTCCGGCGCTCGTACCGGCCATTCGTAAAAAACGAATACCCATTTTTTCGAGAATGTAAGTGTAACCAACAAGTGCAACGCCTAAAACGCCACCACCTTTTTGTACCAGGTTTACATATTGATGGCCTTCCGCGTCCAACACATCTGATACTTCAAAGGGTTTTCCATTTGGCCCAAAGGTTTCTCGCAGCTTTTTTAAATTAGCCTGAACTTTAGGGCTGTTAGTAAAATCAGTGACAGTTATTTTAGAGGCTGGCATTTTAACTCGGCTTTTAATTTTGGTAAATGTCGCTGTTTAGTTTGTGTTCCAATGTGAAGTTAATATATCCCTCAAAAAAATGACCTGACCGGGTATCGCTTATATTAGGTAGAAAAAAGAGAAATGTTTAAAGTTCTATTTCTCATTGTATATTAGTAAAAGACTCTATGCAACAATAAAAAATAAACATCTTCTAATGAAACCAGGCTTAACTAATATACACATCAGCGCTGTTTCTTTTATTGCTAAACTTCCGCAAATTATAAACACAAAGAAACAGGCCTGTTTTATATTGATTATTTTTATCGCCATATCCTGTTTACAAAAACTGAACGCACAAATGGAACAAGTGAAATGGCCGGATTTACAACCGCCAACTATAGTTAAGAAAACGCATGTAAGAGATATCCACGGCGATAAAGTAAGTGATGATTATTACTGGATGATCGACTTTTTCAAAAAAGGTCCCGATAGCAATGAAGTAGTGAAGCATCTGGAAGCAGAAAATAATTACCTGAAAGAAATGATGGCGGATACTAAAACACTTCAGGAAGATTTGTATAAAGAAATGCGCGGACGCATTAAAGAAAAAGACGAAAATGTACCGTATTTCCGCAACGGATATTTTTACTACACCCGTAGCGAAGAAGGCCAACAATATTATAAACTGTGTCGTAAAAAAGGATCATTAAATGCGCCTGAAGAAATAATGCTTGATATCGATGCGATGGCAGAAGGACACCCTTACTATAATGTGTCGGGTGCAACGGTTAGTCCAGATAATAACTTGCTTGTCTTTGGTGAAGACACCGTAAGCCGCAGGCAATATAATGTTATGATCAAAGATTTACGAACAGGCAATATTACTTCGCAAGGCATTTCTAACACAAGCGCCGGTTATGTTTGGGCGGCCGACAGCAAAACATTTTTTTATACGTCTAACAATCCGACTACACTTTTATCTGAAAAAGTCTGGCGACATGTTGTTGAAAGCTCTGTTGAAAATGATGTGATGGTTTACCATGAAAAAGATCAAAGTAATTATATAGGCATTTCTAAAACCAAGGCTGAAAATTATATACTAATTGAGTCGGCGAATTTTACAAATGCGGAAGTCAGATACTTGCCCGCGGATCAGCCTACTAAAGAGTTTGCTGTTTTTCAACCAAGAATGGAAAAAGTATTGTACAGCGTAGATGCAGATACAGAACGCTTTTATATTACTCATAATAAAGAGGCGCTTAATTTTAAAATATCGGTAACACCTTTTAATGAAACAAAGGTGGAGCATTGGAAAGATTTTATGCCCCACAGAAAGGAGGTGTTGGTAGAGAATTTATTGCTGTTGAAAGATGTGGCGATTATTAAAGGAAGAAAGAATGGACTCGACCAGCTTGAATATGTAAACAAAGATGGAAAAAACAATCGCCTTGTTCCTTTTGAAGATGCGGTTTATATGGCCTCTTTTAGCACTAATGCGGATTATAATGCCACTAAATTGCGATACAGTTATAGCTCGCCTATCACACCCAGCAGTGTTTTTGATTACGATTTAACCACGGGTAAAACCACTTTATTAAAACAACGCGAAATTCCCAGCGGCTACAATAAAAACGATTATGATGTAGAAAGGGTATTCGCCACTGCAAGTGATGGAACTAAAATTCCCATTTCAATTGCTTACAAAAAAGGTTTTAAGAAAGACGGCAATCAGCCATTTTTATTAATAGGTTATGGTAGTTATGGTTTCTCTTATCCAACTTATTTTAATTCTAACCTGATCAGTTTAATGGATCGTGGTTTTGCTTACGGCATTGCGCATATCCGCGGCGGACAGGAAATGGGGCGCCAATGGTATGAAGACGGAAAGATGATGAAGAAGAAAAACACGTTTACCGATTTTATTACCTGTGCAGGATATTTGATTAAAGAAAAATACACATCTCCCAAACACCTTTACGCGAACGGCGGCAGCGCCGGTGGTTTACTAATGGGCACCGCTGCTAACATGGGCAATACTTTGTTTAACGGTATCATTGCCGATGTTCCTTTTGTAGATGTGGTAAATACAATGCTTGATCCTACCATTCCGCTAACAACTAATGAATACGATCAATGGGGAAATCCCGAAACCAGCAAGGAGGCCTATTTATACATGAAGTCATATTCTCCATACGAGAACATTGAAAAGAAAGCTTATCCAAATATTTTAGCAACAACCGGATTGCATGATAGTCAGGTGCAATATTTTGAACCCGAAAAATGGGTGGCTAAATTGCGTGAGTACAAAACAAATACTAATGTAGTAATGCTGCAAACTAATATGGAGTTCGGGCATGGCGGCGCTTCCGGCAGGTTTGATTATTTAAAGAAGATGCGCTGCGCTATGCGTTTTTATTGAAACTGGAAGGGATAAAGAAGTAGATTGATTATTATTGTCCCAGCAGTAGAATATATGGCATCTTCGTTGTGTCACTCACTTGTGCAGTAGAATATATGGCATCCTATATATTCTACGCTATAACTCCTACTGTTAAGTTAAGCATAATATGACTGTCAGGCTGAGCTTGCCGAAGCCCGTTCAATACGCCCTTCGACAAGCTCAGGGTGACACCGACACGACAGTTTTTATTTAACATAACACTACTCGCCACTCGCTATCTCTACTTCCTATTAATCTATCAACTCAAAACTGTCATCTATCAACTCCCCATCACACCACCTGGTCCACCACAAAAAACTTATTTAGTTCTTCTACCAACTCGTGTTTGGTAATAGGAATACCCATTATTTTATGATAGCCTTTGGCGTCGACAAGATATTGATCACGAATGATCTTTATAAGTTGGCCATTATTAATTTCCGGAATTACAATTGTTTCAAAATTTCGGATAATATCGCCAAGATTTTTAGGGAATGGCCTTAAGTGGCGCAAGTGTACATGGCTGATACTTTTGCCCTGCGCCTGCAGGTCGCTTACAGCCGATTTAATGGAACCATAAGTTGAGCCCCATCCTATCACCAGCACTTTACCTTTCTCATCTCCGCTATCAATTTTTTGATCAGGAATATGTTCTGCAATTTTATCAACTTTCTCCTGGCGGATCTTCACCATCAATTGGTGGTTTTCCGGGTCGTAGCTAATATTTCCTGTTACATTTTGCTTTTCAATACCGCCAATACGATGCTCTAAACCCGCTGTTCCCGGCACCGCCCAGGGGCGTACCAGGTTTTCATCTCTTAGGTAAGGTTGAAATTTATCTTCATGATGGCCCAATTCTGTTTTAAAATTAACATGAATTGGAGCCAAGTTTTCTTCTTCAGGAAAACGCCAGGGCTCAGCGCCATTGGCAATATATCCATCGCTTAAAAAGATAACTGGCGTCATATGCTGCACACTGATTTTTACCGCTTCGTACACCGCATCAAAACAATCTGCCGGTGAGCTGGAGGCAATAACCGGCATCGGGCATTCTCCGTTTCTGCCGTAATAAGCCTGCAACAGATCAGATTGTTCTGTTTTTGTTGGCAAGCCGGTAGAAGGGCCACCGCGTTGCACGTTTATAATTATCAAGGGGATTTCAAGCATTACAGCCAGCCCCATTGCTTCGGTTTTTAAAGCCATCCCAGGTCCAGAAGTGGTAGTAACGCCTAATGCACCGCCATACGAAGCGCCAATAGCAGCAGTGATAGCTGCAATTTCATCTTCTGCCTGGAATGTGCGAATGCCAAAATTTTTATGCCTGCTTAGTTCATGTAAAATATCGCTGGCAGGTGTTATAGGATAAGTACCGAGAAACATCGGCAACCCACTTTTTACCGAAGCAGCGATTAGTCCCATAGCAAGAGATTGGTTGCCCATAATAGAACGGTAGGTTCCGGGTTCAATCTTTGCCTTTTCTACAGAATAGGTAGTTGTAAAAGCTTCAGTAGTATCGCCATAATTATAACCTGCTTTCAGCGCTTTAATATTACTATCTAAAATATCCTGCTTTTTGGAAAACTTCTCGGTTAGAAAGTTGATCGTGTTATCCATATCGCGGTTGTACATCCAATATAATACACCAAGGATGAACATGTTTTTAGCACGATCTTTTTCTTTCGTTCCCAGCGTAAATTCTTTTAGTGCTTCACGCGTAAGTTTAGTTACATCGATTTTGATCAGCTCATAACCATCCAGGCTGTCATTTTCAATTGGGTTTACGCCGTCTGGGTAATTAGCGAGGCGTAAGTTTTTTGAGTCAAAACCATCAGTATTAACAATAATACGGCCGCCTTTTTTCAGGCCTTTTAAATTAGCTTTAAGCGCTGCCGCGTTCATAGCTACCAACACATCACATTCGTCGCCAGGGGTATAAATATGGTCAGATGAAAAACGCAGCTGAAAACCACTCACGCCCGGAAGCGTTCCCTGTGGAGCACGTATCTCCGCCGGAAAATCGGGAAAAGTAGAGAGGTCTGCGCCAAGTAGGGCGGTATTATTGGTAAACTGCGTGCCAGTAAGCTGCATTCCATCGCCACTGTCGCCCGCAAATTTTATTACTACATCTTTTAAAACTTCCTGTGTTCTGTTCATTCCATCAAAAATTGGGGCACAAAGGTACGGAAGTTCCCTGCTTGACGGGGTATATTTTACGCTGGGCTGACAAACCGGTTTCAGGTTGCAAGTTACAAGGTTTCGGGCTCTGCAACTTGTAACTGGTAACCGGCAAGCTACTTCACCGCAATCACACTAATCTCTACATTAACAAACTTTGGCAAAGCCGCCACTTGAACAGTTTCGCGTGCGGGATAATTTTCAGTAAAGTATTGGCCATAAACCTCGTTGATTTCGGCAAAGCGTTTCATATCTGTAATAAATATCGTGGATTTGATAACATTTGCGAAACTCAAACCTGCTTCTTCCAAAATAGCCTGCAGGTTTTTCATACACTGATGCGTTTCATCCTGCAAAGTAGCATTGTTTAATTCGCCGGTTGCAGGATCAATGGGTATTTGCCCTGAAATATAGAGTGTATCTCCGGCAAAAACAGCTTGGTTATAAGGGCCAATTGGAACTGGTGCATTTGATGTTGTGATGATTTTTTCTGCATAAAAGGTGTTATATGTACTTGCAAGAGTACAAAGATCGATTGAAAAAACAATATCTGAGTTTCGCGTAAACTTTTGAAAACTTTGATATCAATTAGCATTCATTCTAAATAATATTCATTTTTTTGCACGATGCTCATATTAAATATTGATACCGCGATTGATAAGGGATCTATCTGTATTAGCGATGGTTTAAATGTGATCACTTTTGATCAGAACGAAAAACGTAACGAGCAGGCAGGATGGTTGCATGAAGCTATTCAGAATGCCTTTCAGAAAACAGGAATGGATATGAAAAATCTGGATGCTGTTGCTGTAAGCAACGGCCCCGGCTCATATACCGGCTTAAGAATAGGATTAGCCAGTGCAAAAGGTTTTTGTTATGCCCTAAAAAAACCGCTGATCTGTATTAATACTTTGCAGATTATGGCCAGTGCTGTTAAGAATAAGGCAAAGGACCTGATCTGTCCAATGATAGACGCAAGACGTATGGAAGTATTTACAGCCGTCTTTAATAAAGAGCTCGAATTATATCAAGAACCGTTTGCCAGAGTTGACCCAACAGAGTTTTAATGATATATTAAATAATCGACATGTATTATTTACGGGTAATGGCAGCAAAAAATTTGCTCCATTAATTGATGGAAAACAAAATTTTGATATTGTAGATCATAACTCCGACTCTCGTGATATGATTCCATTATCTTTCAACCTTTTTCTAGAAAAAAACTTTTCAGATGTTGCATATTGTGAACCATATTACGTTAAGGATGTATATATAGCGAAAAGTAAAAACATATAATTAATATTTACAATAAATATTTTTTAAGTTCGTATTTTTAAACCCTCTAAACCTTTCATTCATAATGAGTAATTATCACATTTCTTTTGCCCAGAAAGAAAACCCGGGCGAGGAACTAACCTTGGACACGCTGGCTATCAAAAAATCGGCTTTGATATTACGTGCCTTTAACCATAAGTTAAGGCAACAGATATTAAAACTTATTGATACTCAAGAGAAAGTAACAGTAACAGAAATCTATGTAAAATTAAGAATTGAGCAATCTGTTGCGTCGCAACATCTTGCCATTTTGCGTAAAGCTGACTTTGTAAAAACTGAGCGCGATGGTAAATTTATTTACTACACAGTGAACACAGACCGAATGAAGGATCTTAATCAATTCGTTGGACAACTTTTATCATAACTTATATTGAATATGGAAGCAATTTCTGCTGAGGAATTTAAAAATTGGGTAGATCAGGAAATTTCTGTTATAGATACCAGAGCGGCAGATGATTTTGCACAGGGATTCATTCCGCAAAGTATTAATATACCAGCTACAAGCCAATTACCGGAATACAGCTCACTTTTCTTTAAAACTGATGAAGACTTACTATTGGTGGCTAATGATGGAGAAGAATTGGCTGTTGCCGAAGAACTTAAAAAGTCGGGCTTCAACAAATTAAAGGGTTATCTCAAAGGCGGTTTTCCAACTTGGAAAAAGGCGGATTATCCAATCGATATGGTGATTGATGTTGACCCAGATGAATTAATGATGGATATACCTTTCGATGAAAACTTAGTCGTAATTGATGTGCGTAGGCCAATAGATTTTGCTCAGGGACATTTAAAAGACGCTACTAATATTCCACTCGAAGAAATTTCAACCATTGAAAATATAGCTCAGATAGAGGAGACGGATAATTTGTACTTGCATTGCTATGTAGGAGTAAGAAGTGTTATTGCTGCTTCTGTTTTAAAAAACACGGCATTCATAATTTAAGAAATGTGACCGGAGGCTGGGATAAGATAAAGGATGAGCCCAAGGCAGAAATAGTAAAAGAACCTGGAATGTTGAATTAGTCTATAGTCTATTGACTATGGACGAAAAAACTTCCACAGCCATTAATATTTTAAGTAATTTCGTTGCCCGCTTGCAAGCGGGCAATTTTTATTTACAAGAGGCTATTATGCCGTAAAAATTCATTAATGGATTTATTTGATGTTTATCCCCTTAACAATGTAACTATCACCAAGGCCAAGGGGTCTTATGTTTGGGATAGTGAAGGCAACCAGTACTTAGACCTTTATGGCGGGCACGCTGTTATCAGCATTGGCCATACGCACCCGCATTGGGTACGACGCATTGAGGAGCAGCTGGAAAAAATTGCTTTCTATTCTAACTCGATCCAAAATCCATTGCAGACAGAATTGGCAAAAAAGCTCGGCGAGGTTTCGGGTAAGGAAGATTATAGTCTTTTTCTATGCAACTCTGGTGCCGAAGCAAACGAGAATGCGCTGAAAATGGCATCTTTTCATACTGGTCGAAAAAAGTAGTGGCGTTTAGCAAGGCTTTTCACGGGCGTACATCACTGGCAGTAGCGGCAACGGATAATAAAAATTATCTGGCTCCGGTAAACGAAACCGACAATGTAGATTTTCTTCCTTTTAATGATGAAGAAGCGCTGGAAGCACATTTTGTAAAACATGGAAAAGAAATTGCAGCAGTTATTATAGAAGGTATACAAGGTGTTGGCGGCATTAATGTGGCCAGCGATTCTTTCTTAAAACTTATTAGAGCGTTGTGCGATAAATACGGCGCTGTTTATATTGCCGACGCTGTACAATGCGGCTACGGAAGAAGCGGAAAATTTTTCAGTCATGATTTTGCTGGCGTAAACGCCGATATTTATTCGATGGCAAAAGGCATGGGCAACGGTTTCCCAATCGGTGGTATTATCATTGCGCCACATATAAAGCCCAAACATTTTCAGTTAGGAACTACGTTTGGCGGTAATCATCTGGCATGTGCCGCAGCGTTGGCGGTGCTTGAAGTAATGAAAGATGAAAAACTGATGGGCAATACCGTGATGATTGGAAAATACTTGCGCGATGAATTGAACACCATTTCCGAATTGGAAAATGTACGTGGCCGCGGATTGATGATCGGTTTTGATGTGCCTTCTGCATTAGCATCTTTAAAAAAGAATTTACTGGCGAACCAGAAAATTTTTACCGGCGAGGCGAAACCCAATGTTATCAGATTGCTTCCGTCTCTTGCATTAAAGAAAAAAGATGCAGAGCATTTTATCGAAGCGGTGAAAGAAGAAATTGCAGCGTATTCGGTGGTCGCAGAATAGGTTTTATTGACCCGGCTTTAGTCCGCCAACTGGCGGATCTTCGTTGCGTCGCACTCTTGTACTTTAGTGCTTCTATCAACAGTTTTTTTGGTTCGTGGAAGCACGAACCATTTGTTTAGAATGAAAGAATTGTTACCAATGAAAAAAGAAACATCCATTCAGCTTTTTGAACAAAAGCAAGTTCGTTCCCTGTGGAACGAAGAGGAAGAGAAGTGGTATTTTTCGATTATTGACGTGATAGAAATTTTAACCGAAAGTACCAACGCCCGAAAATATTGGAGCGTTTTAAAACTACGCTTGAAAAAGGAAGGAAGTGAGTTGGCTACAAATTGTAGTCAACTGAAATTACAGTCTTCAGATGGTAAATATTACAATACCGATGTTGCAGACACAGAACAGTTGTTTCGTTTGATACAATATATTCCTTCCAAAAAAGCAAGAATAGATTAATCAGCGATTAAAAAGCATCGAAGTTCGCAAAGAACTTACGGATGAATGGGAAAGCCGGGGAATTTCAACGAAAATAAAAAAGTAGCAAAAGAAGGTGGAACTATTGCAGGCAATACACGCAAACAAATTGAAGCCAAAACCGGAAAAAAATAGTTACAGATATTTCGGCTAAAAAGCTTTTGCAAAGTAAAAAGAGATAAAAATATAAAGAAGATAAACATGTCACTTCTAAAAAGCAATACATTTATTAGCGCAGCAGATGTTACTGACATCAACGCGCTTGCAGACAAAGCATTACAATATAAAGCCAATCCGCTTTTGGATAAAGCCCTTGGCGAAGGCAAACGTATTGGTTGCTTATTTCTGAACCCCAGTATGCGTACACGTTTGAGTACACAAATTGCTGCGCAAAACTTAGGCATGGAAGCTATCATTTTTAATGTAGGCAGCGAAGGTTGGCAATTGGAGTTTGAAGAAGAAGCCATCATGAGTGGTAAAACCGTTGAGCATGTTAAAGATGCCGCGCCTATTTTTGGTAAATACTTCGACATATTAGCTATTCGCACTTTCCCTTCGTTGGTTAACAAAGAAGATGATTACAGCGAATTATACATCAAGCAATTTATAAAATATTCGGGCCTGCCGGTTGTGAGTTTGGAAAGCGCAACATTGCACCCTTTGCAAAGCCTTACAGATGTAATTACGATAAAAGAAACTTTTAAAGAACCGCGCAAACCCAAGGTTGTACTTAGTTGGGCACCACATGTAAAACCATTGCCGCAATGCGTAGCCAACAGTTTTGCGCAATGGATGAATGCCTGGGGCGAAGTGGATTTTGTAGTTACGCATCCCGAAGATTATGAGTTGGATAAAAAGTTTACGGGTAACGCTCCTATTATTTACGATCAGGATGAAGCATTGAAAGATGCCGATTATGTGTATGTAAAAAACTGGAGCACTTATAATGATTATGGTAAAATTTATAGCAATGAGCCGGAGTGGATGCTTACAGCAGAAAAGCTAAAGCTTACCAACAATGCCAAAGTAATGCATTGTTTGCCCGTTCGCCGCAATGTAGAATTAAGCGATGAGATTTTAGACAGCGAAAATAGTATTGTTACGCAAGAAGCTGGTAATCGAGTTTGGGCGGCACAGGCTGTATTGTCAGAATTATTGAAAGGCTAATATGGATAATGTATTCGTAATAAAAATTGGTGGCAATGTAATTGACAACGCAGAAGCCTTACAATCTTTTCTTAAAGATTTTGCCGCTATCAACGGGTATAAAATACTGATACATGGTGGGGGAAAATTGCTACTAAAATCGGGGATCAGTTGGGTGTTCAATCCAAATATATAAATGGCCGAAGAATTACGGATGATGATACCATCGATATTGTAACGATGGTTTATGGTGGATTGGTCAATAAAAAAATTGTAGCTCAGCTACAAGCGCTGCAATGTAATGCCATTGGACTTTCCGGCGCAGATGCGAATATTATTCCTGCTACCAAAAGGCCACTAAAAGAAATAGATGGCGAAAGAATAGACTTCGGCTGGGTAGGCGATATAGACAACGGTAAATTGAACTCGGGGAATTTAAAATTATTGCTTGATGCGGCTTTCACACCTGTGTTTGCTCCACTTACACATGATGGGCGAGGCCATATTTTAAACACCAACGCGGATACAATTGCGTCTACGCTTGCAGTAGGATTGTCTTCATTTTATAAAGTAAGATTGATTTATTGTTTTGAGAAAAAAGGTGTGTTGGAAGATGTAAATAATAACGACTCCGTAATCCTAAATATCAATAAAGAAAAATATAAACAACTGCTTGATGAGAACCGTTTGTTTGAAGGCATTTTACCAAAAATAGATAATGCGTTTGCTGCAATAGATGCTGGCGTTAATGAAGTGTTGATAGGCGATGCAAAAGATCTTCTTAAAAACACTACAAACAAAACCGAAGGAACTTTAATAACTGGTTAATGATGAGTGAGCAAGAATTATATAATAACGCAGTTCAATTGTTAAGGCAGTTGATTGAAACTTCAAGCTTCAGCAAAGCGGAAGATAAAACGGCTGCTATTATTAAAGAACATCTGCAAAAACAGGGCATTCCAGTTGAGCTGATTGGCAATAACGTGATTGCTAAAAATAAATACTTTGATGTTACCAAACCGACTGTCTTACTCAATTCGCATCATGATACAGTAAAGCCCAATCCTAATTATACCTTAAACCCTTTTGAAGCAATAGAAAAAGATGGTAAGCTTTACGGGCTTGGAAGCAACGATGCTGGCGGATGTTTGGTTGCTCTGATTGCCTCGTTTATTTATTTTTTAATCAACAAAATCTGAAATACAATGTAATGTTGGTTGCCAGCGCTGAAGAAGAGATTTCTGGCTACAATGGTATTGAGGCGGTAGTTAAAGAGTTGCCAGCAATAGATTTTGCAATTGTTGGCGAACCAACGCTAATGCAAATGGCGGTTGCCGAACGTGGATTAATGGTACTGGACGCTACGGCACATGGCAAGGCCGGACACGCCGCACGTAACGAAGGAGAAAATGCTATCATCAAAGCATTTAACGATATTGAATGGATTCATCAGCATCAGTTTGAGAAAGTATCGCCATTATTAGGTGCTAATAAAATGACGGTAACGGTTATCGAAACGGAAAATAAAGCGCATAATGTTGTGCCGGCTGTTTGTAAATATGTTATTGATGTTCGAGTAAATGAGCTGTATAGTTTTGAGGAAGTGATTGATGAAATACAAAGAAATATTCAAAGTGAAATAACGCCGCGTTCGACTCGTTTACGCTCCACTTCTATTTCAACAGACCATCCTGTAATACAGGCCGGCCTTTCAATGAATAAAACGATGTACGGTTCGCCCACTACTTCGGATAAAGCGTTGATGCCTTTTCCTGCACTTAAAATGGGTCCCGGCGATAGCGCACGCAGCCACACGGCTGATGAATTTATTTATTTAAAGGAAATAGAGCAGGGAATAAAAGATTATATTGAAATATTAAATATCGTAACTCGTAATTAACATTTTTCGTAACTCACAATTCACAATTCATAATTCAAATGAAACTCTGGCAAAAAGATACAACTGCATTAAAAGAAGTAGAAGCATTTACAGTAGGTAAGGACAGAGAAATGGATTTACATCTCGCGCCATTTGATGTGTTGGGTTCTTTGGCGCATACACAAATGCTTGAATCTGTTGGGTTGTTGGAGAAAGCAGAACTTACCGAATTGCAAGCCGCTTTAAAAGAAATCTATCAACAAATAGAAAAAGGAGATTTTACACTTCAGGATAATGTAGAAGATATTCATTCGCAGGTAGAGCTATTGCTTACTGAAAAGCTTGGCGATGCAGGAAAAAAATCCACAGTGCGCGCAGCCGTAACGACCAGGTGTTGGTGGATTTGAAACTTTTTCTGCGCAGCGAAATTGAAGATCTAGTAAACATTATACTTCCTTTTTCGAATTGCTGCAAACGCAAAGCGAAAAATATAAAAATGATTTGTTGCCGGGTTATACGCATCTGCAATTAGCCATGCCTTCCTCTTTTGGTTTGTGGTTTGGCGCTTATGCCGAAAGCCTGGTCGATGATGTCATTACATTAAAAGCTGCTTTCGATGTGGTCAACAAAAATCCTTTGGGTTCTGCTGCTGGTTATGGCTCTTCGTTTCCCATCAACCGACAAATGACTACTGACTTGTTAGGGTTTGCAAGTCTTAATTACAATGTGGTGTATGCACAAATGGGTCGCGGAAAAGCTGAAAGAATTGTAGCGCAGGCTTTGGCCAATATTGCCGACACACTTGCCAAAATGAGTATGGACGCATGTTTATACCTGAATCAGAATTTTGGTTTTATCAGTTTCCCTGCCGAGTTAACAACGGGCAGCAGCATTATGCCGCATAAAAAAATCCTGATGTATTTGAATTGATTCGTTCTCATTGCAATCGCATCAAGGCTTTGCCCAATGAAATTTCGATGATGACAACTAATCTTCCGTCTGGCTATCACAGGGATTTGCAATTGCTGAAAGAGCATTTGTTTCCGGCATTGAAAACATTAAAAGATTGTATTGAAATGGCCGGCTTGATGCTTTCGAATATTGAGGTGAAGAAAAATATTTTGACAGATGAAAAATACAAATATCTTTTTACGGTTGATTTGGTGAATCAATTGGTCATGGAAGGTGTCCCTTTCAGAGATGCTTATATACAAGTGGGACGCTCAGTTGAAGACGGCACCTATACTCCTCCGCCGCCAGGCGAGGCTGGGATGGGGCACGAAGGGTCTATTCAAAATCTTTGTACAGAAGAAATAAAAGCCTTAATGGATAAGGCTGTTAGCGATTTTCAATTTGAAAAAATACATACGGCCATCAATAAATTAATTAGCTAAACGATTTTCCAAGCCATGTTACTACCAAAAAAACTGCGTTTCGCTGTAATGTTTCTTTTAACGTTATCAACAGTTCAATCCGTTGCGTCAGACACATTGCATGTAACTCCTTATAAAGGCGAAACGATTGTTACCGATCCGTCGAAAGGATTTAACTTCTATAAAAAATGGGGCATGTTTCCATCCGCCAACGTTCCTGTAAGAAAAATTGTTTTGCATGTGAAATTTGAATGTCCCGATAGCATGCGTTGCGCCGATTGGGATTATCTCGATTTTATCAAAATAAAAAGAATTGGCGGCGTTAATGCCGTTGACAAAGACTTTGAATTTGCAAGAATACTTACGCCTTACGGCGGTGCTTTTAATAAAGACTGGAAGTTTAATTGGGAGTTGGATGTTACCGATTTTAGTATGTTGCTGCGCGATAGTGTTGAAATAGAATATAACCACACCGGCTACGAACCCAATAAAGATAGGGGTTGGAAGGTTACGCTCGATTTTGAAATTATAAAAGGAACGCCCGCTGTTATTCCGGTTAGCATTCAAAAAATATACAGCCAATCGTTTGTATATGGCGACAGCGCCGTTTCCATCGAAGAAAAATTAAAGGCTGTTCATTTTGAAAAAGAACAGGGCGCCGACTTTGCCAAGTTCAGAATATATCAAACCGGACATGGTGCCAATGAAGGCGATGCCTGCGGCGAATTTTGCAGCAAAAAAGGATGATCTTTTTTAATAATGAACTTATTGATACAAGGCCGATGTGGAGAGAATGTGGCGACAATCCGCTGTATCCGCAAGCCGGCACATGGATTTATGACAGAGCCAATTGGTGTCCAGGTTATTTGCAAATACCTGATGAATATTATTTTCCATTACAACAAAGTAATAGCATTGATGTAAATATGGAATCTTATCGGGTCAGTAAAACACAAGCGGCAGAAAATATAACGGCCTATATTATTCAATATAAAAAAGTAGCCGCGGCCCATGATGTAACTATTACCGACATTAAACGCCCAACAGATAAACTAACACATGGTCGTGAAAATCCAGCGGTTTTCAAGCCATCCGTGGTTATAGAAAACAGTGGTTTCAAAAAATTAACATCAGTAAAAATTAAATACGGCACAGCTGGTTTTAAGCAAAAAACCTATCAGTGGAAAGGAGATTTATCTTATGGAATGCAGGCTGAGATTGAATTACCGGGCATTATTGATGCAGTAAGCGGAGAAAATTATTTTACGGTTTCGTTAACGCAACCCAACAATAAAAAAGATGCTTATGAAATGGACAACACTATGTCATCCAGATTTACAGCGGCGCCTCTGCATTCCCAAGATTTAGTATTTGTCCTTAAAACCAACAACCAGCCTGAGTATAATAGTTATACGATTACCGACATCAATGACCAAATAATATTTCAACGTGTGTTTGACAGCACCATGAAAAATAAGATTTTTAAAGATACAGTTCTGTTGCCGGGCGGCGCTTACAACCTTTTAGTAAAAGACAGCGCCAACGACGGACTTGAATTTTGGGCCAACCGAAGAGGGGGTAGCGGATATATGAGAATAGAAGATGCAAAGGGCAATTTGGTGAAACAATTTACGGCAGATTTTGGCAGTTACATCAATTACAATTTTAATACCGTTGAAGATAGCGCGCAATGGGCGGAACTTAATAAGGAGGTTGCTGTAAACCTTTATCCTACCAGTACTTCGGGCGAAACTACTTTAGATTATTTTAGTAGCAAAGCCAAAGATGTAACTGTTCAGATCATTACAGATGAGGGAGCCATATTAGTAGAAGAACATCATTACAAAAATTTAAAAGAAGGTGTTTTCTCTTACGATATGTCGTACCGATCTGCACAACGCTATTATATAAAGGTGTTTGTTGACGGAAAATTACAGTTTAACAAGCGCTTGCGGGTGGTGGAAGCGAGGAAGTAATTGTCTGAACTATGATTTGTGGGATTATTGGGATTTTGTAGCAATGTTTCACAAAGATTCACAAAGAAAATAAGTAGCTCAAAGGCGTTGCCGAAGGCATACTTTGTGTTCTTTGTTTGCGAAGAATATGAATTCCTCTTTGCAAACTTTGTGTGATAAATAATTAATTTTTTATGAACCGTATTTTATTTTTTTCGATTTTAGTGTTGTCTATTTCTTTAAAAGCTTCGGCGCAAAACCCCATTGTTCCGCCTGGTGTTTATATTGCCGATCCCGAAGCGAAAGTCTTTAGCGACGGGCGTTTGTACATTTATGGCTCACGCGATGAAAGCGATGATTACTGGTGTTCTTACACGCACCACGTTCTTTCAACCAACGATATGCTTCGTTGGAAAATGGATGAAAATATATTCAGTTCAAAAGGCGAACATGATGCAGTAAAAGCTTCAGATGCTTTGCTTTTTGCACCAGATTGTATAGAGCATAACGGCAAATATTATCTTTATTATTGCACGCCACAAAGTACGCATTCCGAAGGCGTAGCGGTTAGCAACAGTCCGGTTGGGCCTTTTATAAACGGAACACAAATTAAAGGGGCTTACGAAATAGATCCCGCCGCATTTGTTGATAAAGACGGGCAAGGCTATTTGTATTGGGGGCAAGTCAAACCAAAGGTTGCCAAACTTTCTAAAGATCTTTTATCAATAGATACCGCCACAATTGTGGAGCCATTAAAACAAGAAGGCAAAAGAGTTTTTCACGAAGGGTCCTCCATCCGTCGTATTGGCGATTGGTATTATTTAGTATTTGCTGATGAAAGCCGCAACAAAAGGCCCACTTGTTTGGGTTATGCAATGAGCAAGTCGCCAATGGGACCGTTTATTTATAAAGGGGTTATTATTGATAACATGGGTTGCGACCCGGCTGTTTGGAACAATCATGGATCGATTCAACAATACAAAGGGCAATGGTATATTTTTTATCATCGGTCAACCAATAACTCCCAAAAATTTCGGAAGGCTTGTGTAGAGCCGATTACGATTGCAAAGGATGGAACAATTAAAGAAGTTGAAATGACATCGCAAGGCGCAGGCGCGCCGTTAAGCGCTTTTGAGCCAATTGATGCAGCTCGCGCCTGCCTGATGAATGGTAAGGTACGCATCAGCAAATTAGCAACAACCGACATTCCGAATGAAGGCCTTACCCAAATTAAAAATAACGATTGGGCTGCTTTTAAATACATCGATTTTAAAAACGGCGCCAGCACTTTTCAGGTAAAAACGATAGGCGCAGGCGCAGGCATTATTGAAATTGTAATTGATAATCCGAAAGGAACGGTAATCGGCACCTGCAAAATCAGTTCAACAGAAACGCAAGCCGCTTTTAATATGTCGGAAACAAAAGTAAAACCGATTAAAGGCGTGAGTGCCGTTTATCTGCGTTTTAAAGCAACAGGCGCAATACCTGATGTGGACTGGTTTTCGTTTGGTAAATAAGTTGACAGATGACGGATGATAGTTGTCAGCATTTTCTGTCATCTGTCAACAGACAACTGTCATCTAACTCCCCACCGCCGCTTCATCTAACATCCAAATAACATTTCCTTTTTCAGATTCACATCCTGAACCGGATAAATAGCTTTTGCATTTTTAGAAAAAATATGTTTTATAACAGGAGCTTTCGCTGCTCCTGCAACTAAAAACATTACTTCCTTGCTATTATTGATTAACCTGTAAGTAGAACTTAACCTGAAAGTTTGTTTACTTTCTACCCAAACTTCTTTTATAAATTTTTTCTGTTCCTGCAAAACATCTGTTCCCGGAAATAAAGAAGAAGTATGCCCGTCATCACCCAATCCTAAAAATGTTAAATCAATTTGCATTTTTTTGCCCAGCACTTCTTCCATCATATTTTCATATTGATTAGCACAGGCACTTGCATCGCCTTTTGTGGGCATGGCAAATACATTTTTACGTGGAATTTTTACATGATCCAACAATGCTTCTTTCACCATTCTGTAATTGCTGTCTTCGTGTGTGTGAGGAACAAAGCGTTCATCGCCCCAAAATAATTGCACTTTTTTCCAATCGATATTTCTCGAAAAGGCGGGCGTAGCAAGCAATTGGTACAATCGCTTCGGTGTGCTGCCGCCAGATAATGATACTGTAAAATTTCCTTTATCAGCAATGCTGTTATTACATCTTTCCACAAAATAATGTGCCGCTGCAATGCTTAAAGCTTCTGCATTTTCCCAAATCAATTTTATCTGTTGCATTTATCTCTTTTTTGCTTTTACTGTTTTTGAATTTTGATATTCCGAAAGCATTAACCACTCCGCTGCTCCTTCTGTAATAAGCGTTTCAGCTTCCTTCGGACCCCAGCTGCCTGCTTTATATTTTTCAAACCTTTCGGGTTCTTTGCCCAATCTGTCAAAATCGGCATTACAATTTTCCATGCAGTTTCTACCTGATCGGCGCGTATAAACAAAGTCGCGTCTCCTTCAAGTGCATCCAGCAATAGCGCTTCGTAAGCTTCGGGTGCATCTTCTTCGAAAGAATCTTGATAGGTAAAATCCATTTCCAATGGTTTCAGCTCCATTTTTAAGCCCGGCACTTTACCTTCAAACAACAAACTAATTTCCCGTTCGGGCTGAATGCTTATAATTAAACGATTGGGTTCTTTATCATCTTTAAAAATTTTATGCGGTCCATCTTTGAATTGTATCATAATTTCAGATGATTGTTTTGCCATGCACTTACCGGTACGCAAATAAAACGGAACATCTTTCCAGCGGCCATTGTCTATAAAAAGTTTTAACGCCACATAAGTTTCGGTGTGCGAATTTTTAACAACGTCTTTTTCGTCAGTATAAGCGACTTGTGGCTTGTCGTCAATGTTTCCGGCTATGTACTGCGCCCGTACTACATTTTGCGCCACAGATACGGTATTAAACGGGCGCACTTTTTTAAGAACTTTTACTTTCGCTTTTCTTATATCTTCAGCATCATAATCCATCGGGCAGTCCATTGCTATTAATGATAAAAGTTGAAGCAAATGGTTTTGTACCATATCTCTCAACGCGCCGCTTTTGTCGTAATAGCCGCCGCGTGTGCCCACACTTACCGATTCTGCAACTGTTATTTGTACATGATCGATAAACTTACGACTCCACAGCGGTTCGAAAATGTGATTAGCAAACCTAAACGCGAGAATATTTTGAACTACTTCTTTACCCAGATAATGATCGATACGATAGATCTGATCTTCATAAAAATGATTATCTAATAAAGTGTTCAGTTTTTGTGCAGACTCAAGATCAATTCCAAATGGTTTTTCTACAATGATCCTGTCTTTTTTTCTGTTATCTGCAATAGAATGGCTCGAAATTTTTTGAGAAATGACTTCTATAAAACGCGGAGCTACGGAATAATAAAACAGCCTTGTACCGTGGGTTTTCAGGTTTTTATCACTCTCGTCCAAAGTTTCTTTCAGGAGCAGATATAAATCATCAGCCGTAAAATCGCCTTGTAAGAATCTTAAATGATTTGCAAATTTTTTCCATTCATCAGCTTTAGCTTTTCCGCTTCTAGAAAATTTATTGATTCCTTCCAGTATATGTTTTTTGTAAGCCGCTTCCGACAGGCTTTGAAAGTCGATGCTAAAAATAGTAAACTGATCGGGCAAATATCCGCTTATAAAAAGATTATAAAACGCAGGAATTAGCTTGCGCCACGATAAATCTCCACCACCGCCGAAAATTACAATGTTTGCAGGAGTTTGTTTAAAGTTCATAATGTGAATGATGAGTAGTAATGGTGAATAATGAATGGTGAATAGATGTTAAGCGATCACTGTTGCCTATTCACCGCTTTCCCCGTTCCAATCTGTATGAAAATTTCCTTCTTTATCAATCCGCTCATAAGTGTGAGCACCAAAGAAATCGCGTTGTGCCTGAATAAGATTGGCCGGCAGCCGGGCTTGTGTATATGCATCAAAATAACTTAGTGTAGTGGAAAAGGTTAACGCCGGTACACCCGCATCCATAGCGGCTTTCAGAACGTTTACCAATCCATTTCTTTTTCTTTCAATACAGGAATAAAAACAGCAGAACCAATGATGTTCTTCAAACCTGGTTCGTTGCTAAAGGCATCATATAAATCATTCAAAAGAAGCGAACGAATGATGCAGCCTGCACGCCAAACTTTTATAACGGTTGGAATGGGGATATTATATTTATAAACTTCTGAAGCTTTTTCCAATAACTCAAGTCCTTGCGCATAAGCCATCATAAAACCAAAATGAAGTGCATCGCGGCAATCTTTTTGAGCGCTTCAACATCGGCACCCGATTTTTTATTTTGATGCGTGTAAAATTCTGATAAACGAACACGCTCTTCTTTTAAAGATGATAAATAACGCATGCTGACAGAACTATCAATAGTGGGAATGGGAACATTTAGTTCAAGCGCGCTTTGCGATGTCCACAGGCCAGTTCCCTTTTGTTTGGCCTTGTCAAGAATCAAATCAATTAAGTCTTTTCCTGTTTCCTGATCTTTGGTCTTAAAAATATCAGCCGTAATCTCTACTAAAAATGATTGAAGTTCATTTTCATTCCATGTTTTGAATAATTCATGAAGTTCAGCATTTGTAAGTCCTTCATTCTTAAGCAAGCCGTACACTTCACTTATCATCTGCATAACGGCATATTCAATACCATTATGTACCATTTTTACATAATGGCCAGCGGCACTGTTGCCCATATATGCAACGCATGGCTCGTCATCTGCTTTTGCTGCAATGGCCTCAAAAATATCCTGTACCAGCTTATAACTTTCTTCGTTGCCGCCGGGCATCATACTGGGGCCAAAACGCGCTCCATCTTCACCGCCCGATACACCCATACCTATGAAATGAACGCCGGAGTTCTGCAGTGAAACGTAGCGCCTGTCAGTATCAACAAAATGAGAATTGCCGCCGTCTATCAAAATATCTCCTTTTTCCAGATTAGGTAACAGCTCTTCAATAACCGTATCTACAATTTTTCCTGCCGGAACTAAAAACATAATAATGCGCGGTGTTCTAAGGCTCTTGATCAGATCTAAAGATGAAGAAACAGTTGTTACGGATTTGCCTGCCGATTCTTCCTGCATACGTTTGCGCTGATCTTCGCTGCGGTCATATCCGCATACTTTAAAACCATGGTCTGCAATGTTTAAAACAAGATTTCTTCCCATTGTTCCTAGTCCGATCATTCCAAAATGTGCATCCATATAAATTTTTTTAAAGATAGGGTAGCATTAATAAAATCTTAAAATATTCTCAATCCTTCACACAATTTTAAACAGTTGTGGGTGTTTTACGATGAATTTCGTTACTTTCACATTACGAACGGATATATATAAAGATCATTTTTAGTAAAGAAAAAAGACCCTGTATTTGCAATGTTTATAAAAAAGCATTCCCCGCTTTGGCTTTGTTTGCGCTATGCGCTTGCGGTGATAATTTACCAAAAAAACAAATGTATTAAACAGGAATCCTCCTCCGAAAGCTCCCGCGACAAATCAAACTCAGGCAAATTCACAGCAAAATCAGACCGTTTTTAAAAGGCCGGAACAAATTACCCGAAGGGAAGACGAGAATCCTGAACCTGCTAATACGAGGCCTGAACGACCTAAAGAAGTATATAAACCACCGGTAAACAATGCGTCTAATTCAGGTCAGTTGACATATCGTTCTGCTGAATATTACAAGCATATTACAGATAGTATTCAGTATTATGCAAAACCTACTTACGAAAAAACCGTTGATGAAATAATTAACCAGATATCGAAAAATCCTTCTCAAAAGAAGAACCCCGCAGTAAATGCACAATGGAATGCTTCAGTTAACTTTAATATAAGAAAGCCCAACTTCGTGGTATTGCATCATACGGCACAGAATTCTGCTGAGCAAACCTTATTCACATTTTCCATTTCCAGAACGCAAACCAGCGCTCATTATGTGGTTGGCAGAGACGGAGTTGTTCATCAAATGTTGAACGATTTTGTGAGAGCATGGCATGCAGGCAACAGCAAATGGGGTAATGTGACGGATATGAATTCTTGTAGCCTGGGTATTGAAATTGATAATAATGGATCAGAACCATTTTCTGATGCGCAGATAAAGGCACTTATTAAGTTGCTTGATTATCTTAAAGACGAGTACGGTATTCCACAAGCTAATTTCATAGCACACTCAGACGTTGCACCTTCAAGAAAAAGCGACCCAAGTAAATATTTCCCCTGGAAACGCCTGGCTGATGCGGGTTTTGGATATTGGTATGATACCTACAATTTGCAAACGCCTCCATCAGATTTTAATGCGCTACTCGCTTTGCGTGTAATTGGTTATGATATTAGCAGCCAGTCTTCGGCTATCAAAGCGTTTAAGTTGCATTATATTCAAAATGAAGTTTCGGGCACGCTTACCGATTACGATAAAAAAGTTTTATACAGTCTTTATCGCAAATTCTAATTATAGATAATCATTACGATTGCAAATTCACTGCTAATATCGTGCGATAGCGGATGTTTATTTTCGTGTTTTTTCTACACAAAACTGAAGCAATCGATATATTTGTAACTACTCAAACAGGCTTTGGTTGCAATTTATTATTACCAGAACCAAGCCTGGCGCAATAACTGCTGCGCTTATTCGCTAAATAAAAATAAATGACAGAAGAACATAAACGACTTAAAGAAAATTCGAAAAAGCCAATTCCACTTGAAAAATGGGGACCTTATGTAAGTGAGCGTCAATGGGGTACAGTGCGTGAAGATTACAGCGAATACGGAGATAGCTGGGGATATTTTCCTTTTGACCAGGCACATTGCCGCTCCTATTTCTGGGGAGAAGATGGTTTGGCAGGTATTTCAGACTATTTTCAAAACTTATGCTTTGCCATCGCATTATGGAATGGTAAAGATCCAATATTAAAAGAACGTCTTTTTGGGTTAGGGAATTATGAAGGTAATCATGGCGAAGATGTGAAGGAACTTTATTACTATCTTGATAATGTACCTACGCATTACTACATGGAATATTTGTATAAGTATCCGCAGGAAGCGTTTCCTTATGAACAATTAAAGGTTGAGAACAGGAACCGGTCTAAGCATGACCCGGAATATGAAATACTAGATACTGATGCATTTAAAGACAACAGATATTTTGACGTGCATATTACTTATGCAAAAACGAATAGCACTGATATTGGTATTAAGATAAGCATCACCAACAGGTATAAAAAAGCAGCGCCCATTACTGTATTACCAACACTTTGGTTTTATAACCGTTGGACCAAACATGGTAGTTTAAAAACAAAACCTAATCTCTCACCCGCTTCCGAAAACGCAGTATTTGCCGAACACCCGAGGCTTGGCAACTATTATTTTTATTATCAGGCTGCAGACGACGCATTATACACAGATAATGAGACAAATACTGAAATAGTAACTGGCCAACCTAATGAAAGTATTTTTACCAAAGACGCTTTTCATCAAGCCATTATACATAAGGAACACATAAATGAATTACGTGAAAGGAAGTCAGGCACTAAGTTTTCACCAGTTTATAACTATACCGTAAAGCCAGGCGAAACGATCAACATTTATTGCCGTCTTGTGGAAGAACAGTTGAAAGAACCGTTTGACAGTGATTTCGAAAAAATATTTGATAAAAGGAAAAAAGAAGCCGATGCTTTCTATTCAGAAATTTTTCCGAAAGGCGTTGCCCATAACCTGGCTAAAGTTCAAAGGCAGGCGCTTGCAGGTTTATTATGGAGCAAACAATATTATCATTACGATATAGAAAAATGGCTTTCCAAATCTGACGGGATAACGCCTATTACTGAGCGCCGAACTCACGGAAGAAACAGCGAATGGAAGCATCTTAAAAACCAGGATATTATTTCGATGCCCGACAAATGGGAGTATCCGTGGTATGCCGCATGGGACCAAAGTTTTCAGTGTATTTCTATGGCTGTTGTAGATCCGGTGTTTGCTAAAAATCAATTGTTACTATTGATGCGCGAATGGTATATGAAGCCCGATGGTCAGTTACCATCCTACGAATGGAATTTCAGCGATGTGAACCCACCCGTACAGGCATGGGCCGCAATGGAAATTTTTGAAATTGAAAGAAAAACATCTGGCAAGGGAGATATTGATTTTCTAAAGAAGATCTTCCATAAACTGCTTATTAACTTTACCTGGTGGATCAACAGAAAAGATCTTAAAGGAGATAATATTTTTGAAGGAGGCTTTTTAGGATTAGATAATATTGGTGTGTTTAATCGAAGCTTTCACGACAAAGGCGAAATTCAATTAGAGCAGGCTGATGGCACGAGTTGGATGGGTGTATATGCATTGAGCATGATGGATATGGCGCTGGAAATAGCTTTGGTTGATAACAGTTTTGAGGATACCGCTACAAAATTTTTCGAACATTTTATTTTAATTGCGGAAGCGCTGAACGAACATGTGCTTTGGAATGAAGAAGATCAGTTCTTTTATGATGTACTTTGTATGCGTGATGCGCCACCGCAACCTTTACGTATACAGTCAATAGTTGGGCTAACGTCTTTATATGCTGTAGCAACAATCCGCAAAGAAGTTTTTGAAAAACTACCGGATTTTGCAAAACGTTTTGAATGGTATAAAAACTACAGGCTTAAGAATAACCGCTTCTGGCCTAAGGAAGAACATAGCGATGGCGAAGAACTTTTATTCTCGTTGGTACAAACAGATAAGCTAAAAGCTATGTTGAAAAGGCTATTGGATGAAAATGAATTTTTATCTGATGGAGGCATACGTGCATTATCGAAATACCATGAAAAGCATCCTTACTCCGTAACCATCAACGGAGAGGTGCATACGATCCAATACGATCCAGGAGATTCGACTTCAGATATGTTTGGTGGAAATTCTAACTGGCGCGGTCCCGTTTGGATACCAATTAATTTTATTATAATTCAATCTATAAGAAGGCTTGGAAAATTTTATCATGACAGTTTGATGGTTGAATATCCAACTGGTTCGGGCAACCAAATGAATTTATTCAATGCTTCTGCTGAATTGGCGAAGAGAGTAATAAGCTTGTTTGATCGCGATAAAGATGGCAACCGCCCAATTTACGGGCCTTACAACTGGTTTTATAAGCAACCCGAAAATGAAG
Organism: Paraniabella ginsengisoli; assembly: GCF_022513635.1. Lineage (GTDB taxonomy): Bacteria > Bacteroidota > Bacteroidia > Chitinophagales > Chitinophagaceae > Niabella > Niabella ginsengisoli. The sequence goes on from NZ_JAKWBL010000004.1 coordinate 820,579, forward strand.
AATTGATTTTATTTTTTGAGTATTTTCATGGCGATACGGGTCGAGGTTTAGGTGCCAATCATCAGACAGGCTGGAGTGCGCTGGTGGCGGAACTTATAAGTGAGCTGGCTGATAAAGAATAATATCTTTAATAATTGTTGGTAGCAAGAACACATATGCACGTGCTATTAATTATTTTTTTTGCTAAAATAAAGTGCGCAACCGTTTGCTTAATTGATGGCAGCATTAATAAGTTGCCCTATATTTATTGCTTAATTATAAATAATCAATAGTCTATTATGGATGCAACTATGCAACCCGCTGCGCGAAGAAGTTATCTGGTACCACTCATTACTATCTGCGCATTGTTTTTTATTTTTGGATTTATTACCTGGGCTAATGGAACACTTATCCCGTTCTTTAAAATGTCTTTTAGTTTAAGTGATGCGCAGGCATTTTTGGTAGCAACTGCTTCATACATGGCTTATTTCTTTCTGGCTATTCCTTCATCATGGATATTAAAACAAACGGGTTTCAAAAATGGAATTATAATTGGCCTTGTAATACTGGCACTTGGTGGGTTAATATTTATTCCCGCTGCAAAGTCGCATTCTTTTGGTCTTTTTCTAACCGGAATTTTTATACAAGGTGCGGCATTAGCATTATTACAAACCGCCGTTAACCCTTACTTGTCTATTATCGGCCCTATGGAAAGCGCGGCCAAGCGTATAAGCATGGCAGGGATATGTAATAAATTTGCAGGTATGATCGTTCCGTTCATTATGGGCGCATTATTTCTGAAAAATGCTGGTGAAGTAGAAGCTAAGATCAATGCAGCCGGTGGCGATGAAAAAATACAATTATTGAATGAAGTGTTGGGGCAGGTGAACATGCCTTATATAGTATTAGCAATCATCTTTATCATATTTGCTGTTTTTATCAGGTTTCTCAATCTGCCCGAAATTCAGCCCGAAGAAGATTTAGTGGATGAGTCGAAGGGAGAAGTGATTCATCGTAAAAGCATTTTTCAGTTTCCACATTTATTTCTGGGTGCCCTTTGCATCTTTGTATATGTTGCTGCTGAAGTGATGGCGGGCGATATCATTGGCGTTTATGGAAAGGCATTGGGTATAAATCCTGACATCAGTAAATACTTTACTTCATTAACATTAACGGGAATGCTAATCGGATATATCGTTGGTATTTTCACAATCCCGAAAATAATGTCTCAGCAAGCTGCGCTAAAAATTTGCGCCATATTAGGTATTATATTTACCGTATTGGCATACACAATTAAAGGAAAATTTTATGTTGATCTTGACTGGAACCTTTTTGGCGCTAACATAGTAAATGCGCACGGCGACATTTATTATTCTGTAATTTTTATAGCGCTATTAGGCTTGGCTAATTCACTAATGTGGCCAGCTATCTTTCCGCTGGGCATTAGCCATTTAGGAAAATTTATAAAAATAGGTTCAGCTATTATGATCATGGGCATTGCTGGCGGTGCAATATGGCCGCTTATTTATGCTTTTCTAAAAGATACAGTAGGTCTGGATTTTCAATTGGCATACTTTGTTGCGGTGTTGCCTTGCTATGTGTATATTTTATACTTTGCTATTTCGGGCCATAAAGTTGGCCTGAAGGGCAAGTAGAAAATGATAACATAACTATTACCTCAACAGTAACTCACAGGGCTTTAGCCCTGTTTGTTTTTTAAAGGCAGTGCTGAAATGAGAAATGGAAGAGTAACCCAACATCATGGAAACATCAGTAACATTAAGGCCTTTCTCATATAAAAGGTACTTAGCGTGTTCCATACGCTGGTTCTGGTAAAAATCAAAAATAGTAGTACCAAACATTTCCTTAAATCCTTTTTTAAGGTAACATTCATTCATTGCTACTTTGCGGCTCAGTTCTTTGATAGTGATGGGCTGCCCGATGCTTTGGATAAGAATATCCCTGGCCAAGGCTATTTTTTCCCGATCAATATCGCTGTTTAAAAAACGGCAGGATAAAATTTCTTCTTTATCCGAAATCCAATCCATGCTATATAGTAATAGCATTTGTAATTGGGCATTTACATAAATATTTTCCAGGCTTCCTGTATATTTATGATTAACCAGGGATTCAATCACTCCGCGTGTTTTGCAGCAGAGCGGTATATTTTTTGAAAAGAATCTTTTTGTTGAAACGCAGCAAAAGGTCTGTACCTGAAGTAGAAGTTTTCCCATTGATGAAATGAGAAAGTTGCGGAGCCGAATAATCAACAGATACTACATCATAACTAGGTACACTTTGCGCGCAACTTCTTGCATTACCAATTGTACATTTCTGGCAGCTTTCAGCCGGGCAATACATATTTCCGGCCACGCAAAATCTTAATTTTACGCTGTTTTGATCGTTGCTTCGCCCTTTATAATCGTAATTCACCATGCCCACATCTTCAGCAGCACTCTCTTCGTCACGCATAAAACGCTTGATGGAATAATTTACCGCACCAGGAATAAGCTGTTCCTTACAACTAATAGGTTGTAACCCTTTTAGTGCATGCATCCATTTCTCCGTAACCGCTTCTATCTCTTGTTGCTTGTTCATTAAAATATGTGCAAAAATAATATTATTATGCAATTAATCAACTAACAGTTATTAGTTATAAATTTGAAGGCTATATCCAGTTTAAAAAAGATGCCCCGAATATTATCAAATATTTAAATTTGCACGCCGCCTTACTTATATATCTTCGTAAATTGATGGTTTAGCGGGCTTTCGAAAATCTATAAAGCTATTAATGATACATTTCAATTCATACATCCATCCAGATGCCAAGGTTGCTACCAATGTGAAAATAGACCCTTTTACTGTTATTCATCCTAATGTGGAAATTGGGGAGGGTACCTGGATTGGATCGAATGTAACTATACAAGAAGGCACAAAAATTGGTAAGAACTGTAAAATTTTTCCGGGTACAGTAATCGGTTCTGAGCCGCAGGATAAAAAATATGCCGGAGAAAAAACAACAGTAGAAATAGGTGACAATTGTGTTATCCGTGAGTTTGTTACCATTCACAGAGGTACTGCCGACAGGTGGAAAACTGTGGTTGGTAGCGGTTGCTGGGTGCTGGCTTACAGCCATATAGGGCATGATTGTATCATTGGCAATAACTGTACTTTAAGCAACAGCACGCAAATCGCAGGGCATGTGGTGCTGGGAGATTATGTGGGGTTTGGAGGTGTTGTAGCTGTTCATCAGTTTGTAAGAATCGGATCTCACTCCTTTATAAGCGGTGGCTCGCTGGTAAGCAAAGATGTGCCTCCTTTTATTAAAGCAGCCAGGCAGCCATTAAGTTATGCTGGTGTAAATTCTGTTGGTTTAAAAAGAAGGGGATACAGCATTGAAAAAATAAATCACATCCTTGATATTTATCGGGTACTTTATAACAAAGGCCTTAATGTGACGCAGGCGGTACAAATATTGGAAGAAGAGTTTGCCGTTACTGAAGAGCGCGACGAAATACTCACTTTTATACAAGAAAGTACACGCGGCATTATTAAGCGCTACAGCAAAGGAGGAAACGGCGATGACGATTCAATTGCATAACGCCGGAAAACGCTATAACAGGGATTGGATTTTTCGCGGTCTTACTTATGACTTTCATACAGGTAGCCATTATGCTATTACTGGCCCCAATGGTAGTGGCAAAAGCACATTGCTTCAAATATTGAGTGGCGCCGTCACAATAAATGAAGGAACTTGCACTTTTGCGCTAAACAACCAAATAATTGCACCCGAAAAAATTTACAATAACATTTCTTACTGCGCCCCATATTTAGAACTGGTAGAAGAATTCACACTAACTGAGCTTCTAAATTTCCACCAATCTTTTAAACCTTTTCTTAACAAGCTAAGTACTGATTTTATTGCCAATGAAGTGCAGCTGGAACATGCTCAAAATAAAAAGATAAGCGAATATAGCAGCGGCATGAAGCAACGCGCGAAGCTTGCGCAATGCATTTTTTCTGATACGCCGTTGGTTTTGTTAGACGAACCCTGCACCAATCTTGATGCAGCGGGCATTGATTTATATAATTATTTAGTTCACAAATATTGTGCAAACCGTTTGGTTATTGTTAGCAGCAATGATAAACAGGAATACGGATTTTGTAACGAAGTGATGGATATAACGGCGTATAAATAACAACTTTTTTATTTGATCAGCAGTAAACAGATAGCATCTTCGTTGCCACGCTCGCTTGTACAGCAAAATATAGCTGACCCTACATAAACGACTACGAGCAATCCCTACCCGATTTCCTATCACATGTTTATGGTCTCTTCCGGACTTCCTAACTTTCCCGTCTTCCCGTCTCTTCTCTTATATCTCCGGCAACATCAGCCTTTTCCTTTTAGAATAAATTCTTATAGCAACAACAAGCAGTACGCAAATAGTCAGGTCAATATTTTTGGTAGTGCCAAGGTATTTATTGATGAGAATGAAAAAATTCCACCCGCAGCACAAGCAGTTGCATACAACTCTCCCTTGCGTAAAAGTAAAGGAGGGTAGCCACAAAAAATATCAGCAATCAATCCGCCGAAAGTAGCTGTAATTACGCCCATTACCAATCCATAGATTTCGTTAGTGCCGTTGCGTAAAGCTATCTCGATTCCCGCGGCTGTAAATAATCCTAACCCAATCGCATCGGTAAAGAAAATAGTTCGTCTGAAATTGTTTACTTTATCTTTTACCAAAAAAGTCACCGCTGTTCCGGCAAAGACCAATGCAAAAGCAAGGTTGTCGTTGATCCAGTTTACAGGTTTTACGCCTAATAATAAATCCCTCAACGTGCCGCCGCCATAAGCTGAAACAAAAGCTACCACCAGGCCTCCAAATACATCGAGCTTTGCTCCGCGGGCTTTAAAAGCGCCGGCAAGTGCAAAAACGAAAATACCGAGATAGGTAATAATTTTTAGAAATGTCACGATGCAAAATTATAGCTACAAGCCTTATGAAATTCTTTTATATTTAAACTAAAAATATCCCAATGGATTTCAATACGATACTTTTTGATGTAAACGACAACATCGCGGTAATAACAATAAACCGTCCGGACAAATTAAATGCCTTAAACAACGCAGTATTTGATGAGTTGGATCAGGCTATTGATGAGATCATTAGCCGACCAGAAATAAAGTCTGCAATTATCACCGGTAGTGGCGATAAGGCTTTTGTTGCAGGCGCAGATATTTCTGAGCTTAGGAACCTAGATGCGAAAAACGGTGAAATATTAGCGCAACGCGGGCAAAAGGTTTTTGATAATATTGAAAGCAGCCCTAAGATAATAATTGCGGCTATCAACGGGTTTGCATTAGGTGGTGGATGCGAGCTTGCAATGGCTTGCCATTTTAGAGTAGCGAGCGATAATGCCAAATTTGGCCAACCTGAAGTAAACCTTGGTTTGTTACCAGGCTACGGTGGCACGCAACGTCTTACACAATTGGTTGGCAAAGGAAGATCAATTGAACTTTTAGCAACAGGTGATATGATAGATGCCATTACTGCATTTAATTACGGACTGGTAAATCATGTGGTAACAAGAAATGAATTATTACCTAAGGCTAAGTCCATATTAGCTGTTATTAATACAAAAGCGCCTCTTGCTGTGGCCGCATGCATCAATGCTTCTCAATATGCTTATACTAATGATGGTACCGGGTTTGCAATGGAAGCTGCTTCATTTGGAAAACTTTTAGAAACGAACGATTCGAAAGAAGGAATCGAGGCATTCTTAGAAAAACGCAAGCCCATCTTCAGAAATAACTAAAAAGCTTATCTGGCAACCTCATTGCCAGTACTGAATTTCAGAAAGATATAAGTTTCCTAAAAACTGGAACAGGATTTGTGTAGTTAATAAAAACCGTGACAGCAAGATGATGACTATACGCGAAAATGGATGTTATTGCTTTACATTGGAGACTATTGATACTGTAGATATATTCAATAAACCTATGTATAAGCAGATCATCGTGCATAGTCTCAATCATTTTATAGACAGTAAGAGTTTAATTGTGTACGGTTGGAGTCTCATGTCTAATAAACTATATATTATTTGTCAGTCACATGAGGGGCTGCTTACAAATTTGAGAGATAGTTTTTTGGTATTTACCTGTGAAAAAATTATTGAAGCCATGAAGGATGAACCCGCCGAAAGGAGAGACTGGCTTTTAACCCATTTTCAAAAATCCAACCCTCAATCGAAGGTATTGCCGGGCAATCTTGTTGGGGAGATGTAAAAACCACAGCACAGATAGATATGCGTCTTTCGCAAAGCATGGCAGAACAACTTGAATTTATACACAGTTTGCCTGTAAAAGAAAGAGTAGTTCAATATTCCTCTGATTATATATATAGCTCCGCCCGGGATTATGCCGGAATGCCAGGACTGGTGAAAATAAGCAAACCAGCAAGGGTTGAGCATGAATTATACGAAATAGAAAGTCGTAAAAACGGATTCCGAACTAATTATAATCAGCAATCCTGACTTTTATAACCTGTTAAATTTGACCAGAGACAGGACATACTTTTTAGCAAGTGATATCTTTGCAAAAAGTAAAATATCTGTATCGTCTGAATGCCTCGTAAAAAGAGATATAATTATAATAATCTGAAACTTATTGCTTCTGCGCTTTTGATTGGCGTTCTGATACTCTTGTTATTGCAATGGGTAAATTCACGAAAGGTAAAATTTGTTCATTACGATGCATTTGGAATAGATATGCCTATAGCGTATTCAATTCATGGCATTGATGTTTCCCGTTATCAAAAAAGATTGCCTGGCAAGGAGTTAAAGAAATGAATGTAGAAAACATTCAATTGAATTTTGCATTTATGAAGGCTACGGAAGGATTAGGTCTTACAGACAAAAATTTTAAATACAATTGGCGCAATGCTAAAAAGCAAGGCATAGCACGCGGTGCCTATCATTTTTTTATTGCCAGTCAGGATCCTGCTAAGCAGGCGCAACATTTTATTTCTAAGGTCAAGTTATCGCCGGGAGATCTGCCACCGGTGCTGGATGCAGAGCAGGCCAGCATTTTGCCAGTAAATGCATTTCGCCAAAAAATAAGAACATGGCTGACCATTGTCGAAACTCATTATAAGGTAAAACCCATTATTTATACCAATGCCGACTTTTATAAAAAATATTTGGGACCAGAGTTTAATACATATCCGCTATGGGTTGCTCATTACTACGAAAAAGAAAACCCCGCATCAACCGGGAATGGACCTTTTGGCAACACAATGACAGAGGCAATGTAAACGGAATAGACGCCAAAGTTGACTTTAATGTTTTCAATGGCGATATTATTGCATTTAACGAACTGCTGGTCAAATAATTATTTTTTACGCATAGGATAAACTGACACTCCTACCGACAACAAAAAATTCCTTGATTGTACATTATAAGTATCGACATCTGGCGTTGGGTTATCATCGTTCCCGTTTGACTTTGTAGTAAAAGGATCTGCGGCGAAATTGAAGCCAAGGTCCAGCTTCAACCAATCATTATTTTTGAATCCAGTCTGTAAAAGTATGGAAGGCTCAAATAACCCGAATGTGTTATTGCGCGCTTCATTATAACCTAAAATTGCTTCTTCTTCAGCAGTATAGCTAGTTCTGATGTTATTGAGTTTTAATAATGAAAACCGGGGCGCAACCGACATTCTGAGATAATCGTTAAAGAAAAAATTAAAAGAAGGATGCAAAAAATATTTCAAAGTATTAGCCTCATACCTGCGGCTTCTCGCTGCATCAGCTGGATCGACATTGTCGGTAGACGACATCTTACCAAAACCTACGCCTGCAACGCCGTTAAAATATCCTTTACTTTGTCCCATGCGTGTATAAAAGCCAGCTCCTATGTCAAACATGTGGCGATTGTATCCCACATCTGTTCTTCTATCTACACCCGAAAGGTCATCATCTTTATATCTATCCTTTTCACTGCGATACATGCCACTTGCGGTTAACATAAAATGATTGGTGATAGCAATAGCGGCCTGTCCGTCAAATCCGGCTGAATGATCGAGAGATTCATCGTCATCCGAAATGCTTGAAAAAATCTTAGCTGGGTTACCTGCTCCGGCAACAGAAAATTTAAAATCGCCTTGTTCTCTTAAAAAAGCTGCGTTATGTACAGAAGGAGAATTGATATAACGCGGGTTAGCGCAAGCAACCAAAAATATAACGACCCCAATAAGGTAGTTACAAGGTTTTGTTAGGTTAAGGGCATGACTTTTCATACAACAGGTTTTTGATGGCAAATGGTAATTCTTACGTAAATAAAATTAGTGACTTCAAGTCATAATTTACTTATTATTACCATTCTCATTTTTTCTTTGTGCATTTTGCTGTTGTGGCCTGTTGCCGCCATTACGCTGCGCCTGCGGCCTGTTTCCGCTTTTATGTTGTCCGTGGTTTCCTCCCTGTCGCCCAGACTGGCCTTGTTGAGATACACCTTGATTAGTGTCCGCTTTTGTTTGCTGCTGCGGTGGTCCACTCCGTCTCTGCTGTTTGCGCTTTTTATCTGCTCTTTCTAAAGCCCTAAGCGATGTTTGTCCAACTACATCCACAAATTCAGGTTCTACCTCTTTTGGTTTTGTAGAAACAACTTCCACTGCTTCCAGTTCTTCAGGAGTAATATTTTGTCTGTTAAGCGATCTTATTTTTCTAACACGTTCTATTGTAAGTGGATATTGTTTATTGCTGTCGGGTAAGGAATACCACATCAGATTTTTAAAGATATCTTTCTTAATCAAATAGGCCCGGCCTTTAGCTACTTCAAGCTGGTCGCAATCGTTTGGAAAGCCTTGCAACGCATCCAGATAAGTATCAAGTTCATAATTCAAACAACATTTCAAACGGCCACACTGACCGCTTAACTTGGTTTGATTGATCGATAAATTCTGATATCTGGCTATAGATGTATTAACTGATTTAAATTCTGTTAGCCATGTAGCACAACAAAGTTCCCTTCCACAACTTCCAATACCGCCTACCTTCCCAGCTTCCTGGCGAGCGCCAATTTGCCGCATTTCTACTTTCACCTTAAACTCGGTAGCATATATTTTAATAAGCTCCCTAAAGTCTACGCGGCCATCAGCAATATAAAAAAGGTAGCTTTTCTGCCATCTGCCTGCATTTCCACCTGGCTTATTTTCATATCCAGTTTAAGCTGACGTGCAATAGCACGGCTTCTTATTACAGCTTCGGGTTCACGTTGTTTGTTGGTATTTCTTTGGTCGAGATCACGATCCGTAGCAATCCTCAACACTTTTTTCATGTCAGGATTTGCTTCCTTAACGCCATACTTTTTCATTTGTAACCTAACGATCTCGCCTGTTAATGAAATTTCACCAACATCAAATCCGCTTATTCCTTCTACTGTAACCAAATCGCCCTTTTCAAAAAAGTGAACGGTTGTATTTCTGAAAAAATCTTTACGCGTCCCTTTATTAAAGCTAACTTCTACCACATTGCAATAACTGTCCATATCCGCAATTGGTAAATTGCGCAACCAGTCATATGTGTTCATACGATTGCAGCCACCCGTACTACAGCCGCCGTTGCTTTTGCAACCGCCTGGTTTGCTACCATTAGCAGTACCACAACTTGTACAACCCATTGTTTGTAATATTCTTTAATGCAGAAAAGCGCAGGTGGAAATATGGCGTATAAAAATAGCAGCAGTAAAAGCGCTGCTGTATCAATAAATATAAAAAACTGAAATTCAGTTTATTATGAAATATCCTTCTAACAATGAAGGATCAGAATTATTCGCTATTTCCCTGTCAACACTATTCGCTTTCCCGCTAAAATTTAATCTTCTCCACTAAAAATCAAACACCTCAATCATTCAAAAATACAACATTGTCCTGAATGATATGATAAATTTTAATGGTAAGTGCCATGAAGAGCATCTTGCCATTTGCGTTCCTTTCAATATAATATGCTGCTTTGTCAAGCTCTTCAATTATTGCCTGCTGCTTCTCTATGCTTGTAATGCGATTCAACTTTGAAGCAAAATCACGCTCCTTATCAGGATAATTTTCTGCCATTTGTGGCATTACATGTATGCGTAGTGCCAATTGCAATAAATGATTAAAGTATCGCAAAAATTGCTTCTGTCCTTCACGGCCCAGCTGTCCTATTTCATCTACCCATTTGGATTGCGCCACCGGCCCGGTTTTCATAATGCTGTTGAGCCAGTCGCGTAGCAGATTTTGCCAATCCTCGTCAGAATGTTGCATAATCTGCAAAGCTTCCCGATAGTTGCCTTCGCTGATGGCTGCCACTCGTGTTGCTGTTTGTTCTTCAGATTTATTGCGGCTGATTAAAGCTTCTTTGATTTCGTTATCATGAGGCTGCGGCACTTTAATAAGCTGACAGCGGCTCAAAATGGTCTGTAATATTTGCCCTTCATTTTCCGCAACCAGTAAAAATACGGTGCGCTCCGGCGGTTCTTCAATTAATTTCAACAACTTGTTGCCTTCGTTGCCCAAATATTCTGGCAGCCACATTATTAAAACCTTGTAGCCGCCTTCAAAGCTTTTGAGATTCAATTTTTTGATAATCTCATTGCATTCGTTGGCGGTTATATTTCCTTGTTTATTTTCAGCGCCAATAAATTGCAGCCAGTCATACACATTTCCATACGGATAGCTTTTAATAAACTCGCGCCATTCGGTAATATAATCGGTACTAATTGGTGGTGTACCTGCTTTTTTGTAACAACAGGATAACTAAAATGTATATCAGGGTGCGCAAAGGCTGCCGCTTTTTGACAGGAGGAGCAAATGCCACAAGGCTCAGCAATAGCCACTCGGAGAAATAGAAACAGGTTCATCACCAAATAATGATGGGCCTGCGTTTTGTGCAGGGCCATTTACTTTTTCGCAGATAATATATTGCGCAAAAGCTAATGCAAGTGGAAGAGCACCGCTTCCCTCTTTACCCAAAAATAGTAACGCATGTGCAAGCCGGTTTTCCTGCATCAACTCTGTAAGCTCTTGCTTTAAATGTAATTGACCAATAACATCTGTAAACTGCATGGATGCAAATGTAACAAGAGATAAGGTTAGAAAAGTAAACACCTAAAAGCAGTTGCATAACATTTTTTAAGTCATCAGTTAATATATGGCATCGGTCTTGCGTCGCTCCGTTCAACAGCAGTACATATATGATCCTGCATAAACGATGCGATCTCAACAATTTTGTTGACTTTTATGTTTATCTTGAAATATGAAAATCGAACAGATTTACACCGGATGCCTGGCACAGGGAGCCTATTATATTACTTCTGGAAATGAAGCCGCGATTATCGATCCGCTGCGGGAGATTGAACCATATATTAACAGGGCAAAGAAGGACGGTGTATCTATTAAATATATTTTTGAAACGCATTTTCATGCTGATTTTGTAAGTGGCCATGTCGACCTTGCCGCTAAAACAGCTGCTAGTATTGTATTTGGGCCCACTAATGCGCATATTGGTTATGATGCTTTAATAGCTACAGACGGACAAGTTTTTGAAATTGGCGACATTAAAATAAAGCTGATCCATACACCGGGGCATACGCTCGAAAGCAGTTGCTATCTTTTATATGATGAGCAAGGAAAAGAGCAAGCACTTTTTACAGGAGATACTTTATTTATCGGCGATGTGGGGCGGCCAGATCTGGCCCAAAAAGTTGCTGATGATTTAACAAAGGAAAAACTAGCGGGAATTTTATTTGAATCTCTTCGAAATAAAATCCTTCCATTGCCTGATGATATTATTGTTTACCCGGCACATGGTGCAGGCAGCGCTTGTGGCAAAAACATGAGTAAGGAAACCAGCGACACATTGGGCAATCAAAAGAAAACAAATTATGCTTTAAATATGGCTTTAAGCCAGCAGGATTTTATTGAACAGGTGACAGACGGGTTGATGCCCCCGCCGCAATACTTTCCTCAAAATGTGCAAATGAATATTGAAGGTTATGATGATATCAACAAAGTGCTGCAACGAGGTACACAGGCGCTTGACCCAGAGGCTTTCGAAGTTGCAGCAAACCATACCGGAGCAGTGATTTTAGATACACGAACCGCGGAAGATTTTTCACAATCATTTATACCTAATTCTATTAATATTGGTATTGACGGCAGTTTTGCTGTTTGGGTAGGCACATTGATTCCAGATGTAAAACAAGAAATATTGATTGTGGCTGAAGAAGGACGGGAAGAAGAAGTAGTAACGCGCCTTGCACGAGTTGGTTATGATTTTTGTATTGGTTATCTCAAAGGCGGTGTTGCAGCCTGGAAGGCTGTTGGTAAAGAATTAGATGAGATCAAAAATATTGATGCAGAAAACTTATCAAAAAAGAAAATGCATCTATTATCGATGTAAGGAAGGAAACAGAATTTGAAGAGGCGCATATTGCCGGAGCGCAAAATTTTCCGTTAGATTATATAAACGATCATCTTACTGAAATAGATAAAAATGCTACACAATATGTTCATTGTGCTGCGGGTTACCGTTCAATGGCCTTTGCTTCTATTTTAAAAGCAAGAGGTTTTGAAAATGTAGTGAATATAAGAGGAGGCTTTAAATCAATTAAGGAAAGTAATCAATTCGATATTATAACAGGCATTGATAAAAAAGATTAGTTTTCTTGTTTACCTGCTAAATAGTCCATCATATTATCCGACTCAACAATCGGCTTCCCTTCTACATCTTTATTATACCAATATATCCATGCTATAATATTTTCTCCACTTTCTAAGTTTGTTTCTACTAAGTCTCTTTTATAATAAATGTCTTCTCCATCATCAGGATATAAGCCTTCATAATCGTCAAGCTGCGCCAGTATAAAAGAAAGTTCTTTTGGATTTTTTATCTCGTACAATTCACCTTTTATGAAACGCCCTGTATCAACAGGTGTGCCTACAGGAAAAGTACCCATATCGTAAATAGTACCTTTTACGAGGGCTTCGCCTTTTAGCTTAAAGTATTTTGAAATATATTCGTAAGCAGGACTTTTAAAGCCGCTTAACAGAGATCCGTAAACAAAAAGAAAATGGCTATGTGTTTGCATAAACTAACTAATAAACGAAGTTAACCCTTATCATCTACCAAAAATACGTACACCTCTTTTGGACCATGCACACCAACAACTAAAGTTTTTTCTATATCTGCAGTGCGGCTGGGTCCCGTGGCAAAAGTAATTAGCGACGGCAGTTGTGAACCATATTTTTCCTTCGTGGCCTCCAACGCATCTTTAATATCATAAACAAGCTGGTTGGTGTACGCAATACAAACGTGTACGGGTGCGTAAACACTAGTGTTCCGGCCGCTTTTTTCTGCGGCACTCATTACAATACTGCCTGTTCTGGCTACCAGGTATTCGCAACCTGTGATGGCTACATCACAACCCGCCAGGTTTTCAAAGTCATTCAAAAATCCGAGGCCTCCTTTTAAGAGTTCACTGATATTATGATCGATACAGTAAATGGCTTTCCAGCCCTGTGATACGGCTAATTCATTAAATTGTTTTACGAGATGTTTTTCATCAAAACAAAAAGCAAACCTGCCTTGTAAAGCTGTAAATCTTTCAGCGAATTCTACTTCAATTTCCTGATTTAATGGTTCGAAAACTGAAGATTGCCCTTCGCTTTTTGGAAATGGAATAGGCGTGGGTTGCGTTAATGCCTCCCGTATCTTTTTCAAAATATTTCCTTTCCCCGATTGCACTTTATTTATCCTTCGTTTGTTGCTTGTGGCGCGTCTGTATTATTAATGGGAAGAATTGCATTTGGATCCACATCACCACTTGTTGTGGGAAGCACTACTTCAGGAAGCGCCTTTTTTCTTCAAAAGGTCTTTTACCAATCAGGCGTTCAAGATCATCTTTAAACAACACTTCTTTTTGTAATAATTCTTCTGCAATTATTTTTACCTGTTCTTTCTTTTCTTCTATCAAAGCTTTGGCTCTTGCATAGGCTTTATCCGAAAGTTTTTTCACCTCTTCATCAATCATTTTTCCGGTTTCGTCACTATAAGGTTTGTGAAAACCATTGTCATTTTGAGGATCATAAAAAGATATATTACCAATACGTTCGTTCATTCCATATACACTTACCATTGCATAAGCGGTGCGCGTTATTTGTTGCAAATCGCTTAATGCGCCTGTAGATATTTTTCCGAAGAAAACTTCTTCACTTGCTCGTCCGCCAAGCGTCATGCACATATCATCTTCCAGTTCTTCAGTAAGTGTCAGGTATTTTTCTTTTGGTAAATATTGCGCAAAACCTAATGCAGCCGTACCTCTTGGTACTATGGTTACTTTTAGTAAAGGATGCGCATGTTCTAAATACCATCCTGTAACAGCATGTCCCGCTTCGTGATAAGCAATGACGCGCTTTTCATCAGGTAAAATGATCTTGTTTTTCTTTTCCAGTCCACCAATGATACGGTCGATAGCATCATTAAAATCCTGCATTTCTACATCAGCCTTGCCTTTCCGGGCAGCTATTAAAGCTGCTTCGTTACAAACATTTGCAATATCAGCTCCTGCAAAGCCAGGAGTTTGAGCCGCTATTTTATGTACATCTAAGTTTTGAGAAGTTTTAATTTCTTTTAAATGTACTTTGAAGATAGCTTCGCGTCCTGCAAGGTCTGGCTTATCAATAGAAATTTGTCTGTCAAACCTTCCCGGTCTTAACAACGCAGTGTCTAACACATCGGGCCTGTTGGTTGCCGCCAGTATAATGATACCCGAATCAGTTCCAAACCCATCCATTTCTACCAGCATTTGATTCAGCGTACTTTCACGCTCATCGTTGCTCATCATCGCATTTTTTCCACGTGCGCGGCCTATTGCATCAATCTCATCTATAAAAATTACGCAAGGCGCTTTTTCACGAGCTTGTTTAAATAAGTCGCGAACACGGCTGGCTCCCACACCTACAAACATTTCCACAAAGTCAGATCCGCTAAGGCTAAAGAAAGGAACCTGCGCTTCTCCTGCCATTGCTTTTGCTAACAAAGTTTTACCAGTTCCGGGAGGGCCAACTAATAATGCACCTTTAGGTATTTTACCACCAAGACTGGTGTATTTTTTAGGATTTTTTAAGAAGTCAACTATTTCCATCACTTCGCCTTTAGCTTCATCCAAACCTGCTACGTCTGCAAAAGTGATGTTTACTTTAGTTCCTTTGTCGAACAAGGTAGCTTTCGATTTACCAATGCTGAAAATACCGCCAGGCCCACCAGCGCCGCCTGCACCGCCGCTCATTTTGCGCATTAATAAAATCCACACGCCAAGCAGTAAAATAAAAGGCAACAGATAACCGATAGCTTTTCCGAAAAAATCACTTTCGGGTTCTACATCCCAATTTACCCTTTGCAATTCAGGATGAGCCTTGTAAAAATCTTCCATTTGTGCTGGAAAAGTTTTAGGGTCGGTAACCTTAAAATAAAATTGGGCAGCTTCATCGCCAGATTTTAGAACAGATTTATCGGTATTCGGATTTTTTGCTAAAGAATCTTTTTTAACCCAAACATCTACTCTGTTTCTATTGTCTACAATAATATATTTCTCCAGCTTTCCCTGGAGGATCATTGTTTTGAAATCATTCTCGGATATCTTGTTTGATGCCGATCCTAATGGATTCAAAAACTGAAAGGCCAGCATAATGGCCAGAATGATTATAAACGCCCAGTAGCTGCCAAATTTCGGACCTTTTTTAGGTTCTCCCGGGGTGGTATTTTTATTATTTGTAGAAAACGGATTATTTCTCTTTTCCTGCTTCGCCATTTTTTCTGTTTGTTGTATAAGGTAAAACCCTTGTGAATTGTTTATTAAGTTATTTTAAAATTCAACCGTGCTCCGCAACAGCCGCATCACTCCACATTTCTTCGAGATTATAAAATTTCCGGCTTTCAGGATGCATTACATGTATCACAACATTTACATAATCGATCAATACCCACTGAAGTCCTTGAAAACCTTCTTTATGAAAGACGTTCTCTCCGCAATTTTCCTTTACGCTTGCTTCAATATTATCTGCAATAGCTTTAACCTGCGGTTGGCTGGGCGCCTCGCACACGATAAAAAAGTCTGCAACTGCCTCAGGTATTTTACGCAGATCAAGCGACACTATCTTCTCGCCTTTCTTTTCCTGTATAGCGGCAATGATAGTTTTAAATAATTTGGAGTTCTTAGTAAGTTTTACAGATCCGGAGTTTCTGCGTTTTGCCAGCGAAGCCAATGGTTCCAATAGAAGATGTGATTTTAATTATAAGAAGACATTTATACATAAAATAAGAAACTTAAGACGTGATGACAGGTGTAGTAATGTTCACTTTATTCTCAAAGTTTCCTATTCCTTATTTAATTTGCTCAAAAATAACGAATATTGGCTCAACAACCTTCACATAATTGCCCTTTTCCGACTATGATTGAACTTTCGTCAATCGATAGCACCAATAATTATGCCCTAAGCCTGTTAAAGGGGCCTAACCTGACGGAGCGGCAGGAAAACGTAGGACACGGATCAGCGGTTTTTGCTCATGAACAGTTTGCCGGTAAGGGGCAGCGCGGTAAAACCTGGCTTTCGCATAGCGGTGAAAATGTGCATTTAAGCGTTATTATCAACCCCGAAAAAATAGGGCTGCAACGGCAATTCTTGTTAATAGCAATCATTGCATTAGCTGTAAGAGATTTTTTTGATCATTATGCACAAAGTGATATATCTATAAAATGGCCCAACGATATTTATTTTAAAGAAAGAAAGGCCGGTGGTATTTTAATTGAAAACGTAATTAGTGGTAAAGAATGGAAATGGGCGGTTGCTGGTATAGGACTTAATATAAATCAAATTGATTTTCAAAAAGTAAAAGAACGCATTCCTGTATCACTCAAACAAATAACGGGTAAAAGTTTTGATTGTTTTGAACTGGCTAAAGAACTGAGAAATGAGATAATGAACCGATATGAATATGTGATGATGAGCCAAAGTGTTGATGCGATAATTGAAGAATACAATCACTATCTATTTAAGAAAAATGAAAAAGTTTATTTTGAAAAAGAGGGAAAAACATTTGAAGCTCTAGTTAAAGAAGTGTTGCCAACCGGGCAGTTGATTGTACAAACAGATGTTGAAATGAATTTTGATTTTGGTGAAGTGAAATGGTTGAAGCGTTAAGAAGTTATCATTCTTGTAAAAATTTACTAAGGGCGCTATGCCATACCCACTGCTAGTTTCAGGAGGTTTACCCGTTTTTAGTTTTAATAATTTTAATCATCATTAAGTATAATGATATCGCTGTTATCTATTTTTAAATAGTAAACAGAAGTATGGAGCTGCCTTGAAAAAGGATTTTTCTTTTTGGGATGGTTTGAAAAGTAATCCTATATTAGCTGCTCGAATTGTTTGCCTAAATCAAATGCTAACCTGATAATTAACCATTGCGTTGGTTGTATTTACGCCTTACAATTTGTTCTGTAGTTATTCTAGCAGTTGATATTCCCTATACATATGAAAGATTGCTGGTTCGAAATAACTCTAAGCCCTGATAAATAGTGTATTTTTTAATTCCTAACATAAACCAAGCTTAGTTATGACAAATCCGATTCAATGCAACCGGAAAATGGTGTTATCCTTATTGGCAGGTGCTGCCAACCACCGTTTTTTAATGATTTTTTTATTATGATTTGCGCTTTGTCGCACCAACATGTTTTGGCACAAAATGTTTCTGTAACCGGCGTGGTAACTGACGATGGGGGCAAGAGCCTTGTCAGTGTTAACATAACCGAGAAGGGCAAAACTAATGGAACCACATCCGGAGAAAATGGGTCCTATCGTATTTTGGTAAGCGACTCTTCCGCTGTGCTTGTATTTTCGATGATTGGTTATCTTCCTTTTGAAAAAAAGTTGGTACGCAATCTGAAATTAATGTCTCATTAACGCAAGAGGCTACAAGTCTGCAGGATGTAGTAGTTGTAGGTTATGGTACTCAAAAGAAAAGCCAAACAACTGGAGCTATTTCGCAGGTAAGCGCTAAACAAATTCAGGAAATGCCTATTACTAATTTAGGCCAGGCTTTACAAGGCCGCGCTGCGGGCGTGGATGTTTCTCAATCAGGTAGCAAACCCGGTACATCACCCAAGATTTTAATTCGTGGAAGACGGTCGTTTAATGCAGGTAATGACCCGCTTTATGTTGTTGATGGAATTCCGATACAGGGTGGATATGAAGATTTTAACCCAAATGATGTACAATCGATGGAAGTATTAAAAGATGCAACTGCTACAGCCATTTACGGAGCGAGAGGAGCCAACGGAGTTGTTTTGATCAGCACGAAAAGAGGCTCTAAAAGCGGAAAAACAGTAGTAACGCTTGATTCGTATGTTGGCTATAGTAAGGCGTTGGATAAAATTCAACTGTTCAGCGGCCCAGAGTTCGCAGAATATGTACGTGAAGCTTATCGTGCCACAGGAATTTATACTGATGCCAATGGAAATATTGTCCCAACCGGCCAATCCGATCCGGAAGCAGATAAAAAAATTGCTGTGTTGGGAGGAGATCCTGCAGTAGCCAAAGGGATTGCTGAAAATAGAAGTACAGATTATCAATCTCTGTTGTTGAGAAAAGGGCTGATCCAAAATCATACAATTGGTGTGCAAGGAGGAAATGACCGTACACAATTTTATTTCGCAGGTGGATTTTTTAAAGATATTGGCGTTGTGAAAGGCCTAGATTTTACCCGATCATCTCTTCGTATTAATATCGACCATAATATTAATAAATGGCTAAAAGCCGGCATTTCTTCTTACCTGATGAGTAGTGTGAGGAACGGCGAAGGCCTTAATTCTTATAGTTTTACTATTTCTCAAAATCCTTTAGGCTCGCCTTATGATGAAAATGGCGAATTAATTTTTTCGCCAACCAACGACGCGCTTTTGACCAATCCATTATTTGAAATTATGCCCGGCAACCAGGTGGACGAAATCAAAAGGTACAGAATATTTAACAGCATTTATGCCCAGGCCACCATTACCGAAGGCCTTACTTATCGGATCAATTTCGGCCCAGACATTAACGCTGGCCGGCGTGGAAGGTATGTGGGTTCTATGACAAATGCAAGAAAGGGAGGTGAAGCCCAGGCTTATACAGATACCTATTTTGGTTTTAACTGGACGTTGGAAAACGTGGTGAATTACAAAAAACATTTGCAGACAAGCACAATTTTAATGCGACACTGGTTCATTCTATTCAAAGAGATAAAACTGAATTATATAATAACCAGGTGCAGGGAGTTCCGTCGGAAACACAGCAATTTTATAATCTGGGCGATGCTAATTCCATTTTGGCAATTGGCAGCAATTATTCACAATGGACTATTAATTCATATTTAGGAAGGATCAATTATGATTTCAATAATAAATATTTGCTTACACTTACGTTAAGAAGGGATGGTTCAAGCCGGTTCGGGGTAAATTCTAAATATGGTAATTTTCCTGGCGTAGCTGCTGGTTGGAATTTAAGCAATGAACCATTTCTTAGTAATATACGGTGGATAGACCAATTAAAACTACGGGCAGGATGGGGAAAGGTAGGAAACCAGGGCGTTGCACCGTATCAAACACAGGGAATTTTAGCCAGAACTTCATATGCCTTTGGCGATGCATCTGCTTTTGGATACAGGCCAACTGCCATCGGTAATCCTGATTTGCGATGGGAGTCTTCTGCAACAGCTAACATTGGATTAGACTTCAGCTTTTGGAAAGGCCGTTTACAAGGCTCTCTGGAGTTGTATGAAACCAATACAACTAATCTTTTATTATCAGATCAGTTGCCGGGCTCCATCGGGTTTAGCGCTGTTACCCGAAATGTTGGGCATACCAGAAACAGAGGTATTGAACTGGGCTTTACTACTGTGAATATTAATGCAGCCTCAAGTTTTAGATGGACAACTGACGTACAGTTTACAAAGAATAAAGAAGCCATTGTAAGTTTATATAACGGAGCTGTAGATGATATAGGAAACAGGTGGTTTATAGGGCAACCATTGAATAGTTTTTACGATTATAAAAAGGATGGCATATGGCAGCTGGGAGAAGAAGAAGCTGCACAATCTTATAACTCCAGAGTTGGGCAGATTAAAGTACACGATAAGAATGGGGATGGAGTGATAACAGGAGATGACAGAGTATTGATCGGGTCTGATGTTCCGGACTTCAGCGCAGGGTTAACAAACAGGATCAGCTTTAAAAATATTGACTTATCCTTCTTCTTCTTTGGTCGTTTTGGACATACCATTGTTTCCGGTTTTCATCAGGATAATAATGCGCTGGCTGGCCGTTATCAGCAGATCAAAGTAGATTATTGGACACCACAAAATCCGACCAATGAATTTCCACAGCCAAAAAGCACACAGGAGTTTCCGGTGTATAATACGACGCTTATCTATTACGACGGAACTTTCATAAAACTTAGAAATGTCAATTTAGGCTATACGCTGAAATCGGGATGGGCTGATAAATTAGGAATGGAATCTTTACGCATTTATGCCAGCGTGCAGCAACCAAAAATCTGGTCAGAATACCGCACCAAGTATAATGGCGTTGATCCTGAGACTTCGGGAACCGAGGTAGATTCTGGTATCACTCCGGCCACAACAGTGTTCACTTTTGGTATCAATGCAAAATTCTGATCAACAGTAAAAATTTAAGACAATGAACGCGTGTGTAAAATATTGACAAATAGAGGGAGCAATTAATAGCGTTACATGTGTCCACTAACATAAATAAAAAATATTCAGATGAATACAAAAAATATATTTAAGCCATTACTCGTTTTAGGGATGGTCTTACTTTTTGCCGGGCCATCATGCAAAAACCTGCTCGAAGAAGAGTTGGTTTCGCAAATTGGTAATGATTACATCAATACACCTAAAGGATTTGAAGACGCTGTGAACGCTGCATATTCCAGCCTGAGAATTTTTTATGGAAGTGAAGCCGGACTTACATTTACCGAATACGGTACAGATATCTACTCGGTGGGAGCAGACGGTAGTTATAAAGGATTTCATTTTTATGACGCGCAATTAAATCCTAATGTAGATGCTCTCGCCACAGTTTGGGATGAGTTGTATCGCGGCATCAACACCTGCAATGCTGTTATAGAACGCGGGCCTGAAGCACAGGGTGTTTCAGAAGAAATAAAAGCGCAGCGAATCGGCGAAGCCAAATTTTTAAGAGGATTATATTATTTCATTTTAATGCAGCAATATGGTCCCGTAGAATTAAGACTTCAGGAAACCATCCTGCCTACAAAAGCAACATCAAAAGCGACTACAGGCGAGATTTACAATTCTATCATTAAAGACCTTGACGAAGCTATCCCCGTCCTTGAAAACAAAGCCCGGTCTGCAAATTATGGTAGAGCTACACGCCCTGCAGCCGAAACCCTTTTGGCCAAAGTATATTTAACAAAGGCTTATTCTGCTGATAAAGCTTCAGATGATTTTAGTAAAGCATCCGCCCTGTGCGAAAATGTAATAAACAATTATGGTTTTACATTATTAGATGATTTTGCAAGTGTATTTGATGAAAATAACCAGGAAAATGATGAGATCGTTTTTGCAGTACAATACACTTCAAATCCGCTGGATAATGGTACCGGCAACCGTTTGCATCTTTATTTTGGAATGCAATATGACGTACAGGCAGGCATGAAACGCGATATTGCTAACGGAAGACCCTTTAAAAGATTGAAGCCGACAAACTATTGTTTAACAGACGTATTTGGCGAACGTGTTAATGACTCGCGCTACAAAAAAACCTTTAAAGATACTTGGTTAAGCAATAAGCCAGGCACTTACAACACGGCTTTTGACGATTCCAAAAGTCAGGTAACTTTTGCTGCAGGGGATACATGCATTTTTATTCCGGGTTACGAAATGAGCAAAGAAGAGCGTGCAAAAAGGCCTTATCAGGTATTAGTGCCAAGTAAATATTCTGAAGCACTTTTTCCAACCAATCAAAAGTTTTTTGACACAAAAAGGCCTGACTTAACTTATGAACCCGGAAGCAGGGATTATTTTGTATTTCGCCTGGCCGAAGTGTATTTAATGCTTGCCGAAGCATATTTGCAACAGCCTGGAAATATTCAAAAAGCCACAGATGCTATTAATGAAGTGCGTTACAGAGCTGGCTGGCCAGGTAAAAAAGATGCCATGTTGATTACATCGGCCGAAATGAATTTCGACATGCTGATGGAAGAACGTGCACGAGAATTGGCGGGCGAGCAAACCAGATGGCTGGATTTAAAACGTTGGGGAAACCTTTTGGCAAGGGTAAAAGAATATAATCCGCAAGCCGCTGGTAATATTGCTACCAGACATTTACTTAGGCCGATTCCCCAAACTCAAATAGATAGATCTGATCCCGGAGCCTTTCCTCAAAATGATGGATATTAATAGGATTCCGATTTAAGGAAAAAAGCGAAAGATTTATCTAAGAATTAGTAGTGACGCATGTTTTAAAGAGTTTACAGAAACTAATTTCTGTAAACTCTTTTTTATGAGAAAAGGACTATGAAATCGGTGAATTTGCGAAAATTCCATTAATTTAAAATTAAGATATCATCACATAGAACTCCCGGTAGTAGCCGCATTACTCGCCTGTACTGATGCGGCTTCCGCGCCTGCAACAGCCTGGTCATTACCTGTCATGCTTACAAAGGAATAGCCCCAACCTTTCAGTTCGTTCTTCCATATCAATGATCCATCCTTGGCGTTTAAGCAAACGATAACACCAGAAACGCTTACATACAATTTTGAATCTTCAAGTACGATTTGCCCCACCGCATAGCTGGTGGTTGTTTTTACATATTCCTTCAGCTTTATTTCCCAAACAATGTCGCCGGTCTTTTTATCGATCGCCGCAACACGGCCATTACTTAAGATAAAAAATTTATTGTCTATTCTCATAAGATTTATTTTTGTATCAGCAACAAACATATGTCATCGGTCTTGCTACGCTCAGTTCAACTATTGGATATATAGCATCCTACATATCCGAAACAAGACTTACTTAGAAAGCTTTTTCAGCAACAATTCAGGCTCATTGGTTGTAATAAAATCAATGCCTTCAGCTAAAAACTCATCCATTATTTTTTCATCATTTACTGTCCAGGCATTGGTTTTAACACCAAGCTGCTTAGCATTTTTAATCCAGTTATTATCTTTTTGAAAAACGCTGTAATGATAATCGGCATCCAAAAGATCAGCTTTTAATTTTTCTGCAGAAACGTCGCCATTTAAGTATTGAACGGGCGCTTTAGGTTGTAACGATCTTACTTTTTTACAAACATCATAATCAAAAGCAATATAAACTACCTGCGACTGGCCGTGTAGCTTCTTAACCATATCCACCACTTTTTGTGTCAATTTTAAAGAACGTTCTTTGCTGATCTTTGAAGTTTTTATTTCTGCAACCAGCTTTGTCCTTTTCTGATTTAATCCGGTTTTCAAATAATTTTCCAACGTTGGTATCGTTTCCCCATTTTCAAGCTTCTTATCCAGCAGCTGCTTATAAGTGCTTGTTTCGATAGGTGTTCCTAAGAAATCTGCATTATGATTAACAACCAATACTTCATCGCTTGTCATGTGAATATCAAACTCTGTTCCACCGCAACCCATATCTATCGCCGCTTTCAGCGATGCAATCGAATTCTCGGGAGCTCCCGTATTTTTCCAGGCGCCACGATGAGCAATTACTTTGTTGTCAAATCTCATAGATGTGCTTGTTGATTTTTTTGCAACAGAGCAACTGGCCAATAAGATAGGAAGGGCAAGGAGAATCATTATTTTTTTCACTGTATATATATTTAAATTTAGAAATGTATCAAATGCGAATTTAGAGTACAAGGGCTTTGAAAATGATACACCATAGAACAATTGATAATTTTATAACACGCTGATTCATTTTTTGAGTTGAAATAGATCAATGATTTGCTTATCATTTTCAGCTTCTCTTGCTTCACACTCTAATCTACAACGGTAATATCCGACACGCATCGTTTGCCAAATATATCTAAAAATAAATCCTAAAAATCCTAAACGATGATATTGTTCAACATGCTTTAGTTCATGCCGAAGCCATTTCTGGTTAGATAAGAATTTTTCTTTTGAAACTCCATAAAGATGAATACGATTTCCAAAAACAATGGCAACATTTCTGCTGCGCAACTTTCTTGCGGCAACTTTTGCGATGAAGGAGTTTTCTTTGATTGAGAAATATTTCATTAACCTGATGTTATGTCAATGATATTTTTTAATATAATGTTGTCTCCTAGCCGGATAGTGAGTTCTTTAAAATGACCAGGGTTACCTGCATCGTCATCCCGAGCGGAGTGAAACGTAGTCGAGGGATCTTCCTGTGTGTAGCAGATTCACGGCTTTCATCCGCTAGGTCGGAATGACGTTATATTTTGAAATCGCGTCAACCTATTTTATCAGCGCTTCTATAATCCTCATGCTTGCGTCCTTTTCATCTTCAGGGATGCTTTCCAGTTTATCGCCATTGAAAACCGCTTTACACCACGTTAAAATCTTTTTCTGATCACTATGTTGGTTTATCTGTGCATCAAGCCATTCTATTGCTTTTTCTTTTCCTTCTGTTTTTTCAATGGCCCATGCGCTAATCAAAGCGTTGGATGTTACAAAGTTCCGAACGGTGTTGTCAACCTTTGGTGTAAAAATCTTAATCCTTGTCAACAATTGTTCCTGCTTTTTATTACCAGCCAAATATTCCATCCAGTCTTCCAGGCGGGCATCAATATCTGCTTCATAAGGTTTGCCTACACCCAACGTTTCCGGCCATAATCTTGCTTCAGCAATTAGCTTTTTTGATTTATCAGCATTGCCACTATTAAGGGAAGCGACTGCCTGCATTAACTTCGCTTCGCGATATAAAGCGCGTCCTTCTGTTGCTCCTTCAAAAGGAATAATATTAAGTGTTGATAATATTTTATCAGCCTGTTCATATTTTTGGTTAAGCAACAATGTCTTTGCATATAACATGCCCATAATATAGCGTTCCGGATGAGCTTTATAAAAAGGCTCTGCAATAGTCAATGCTTTTGAAGGCTGTTTATGACGAATATAATATTCAGCCAGCAACTTATGATAACGCCATTGCTTTTTATCCAATGCTAACGCCCTCTGTAAGTCAGGCAGCTCCGTGGTTTCATCTTTGAAAATCTCCGCACGCTCTACATAAAACGGTGCAAATGCGGGTTCGTTGTCGCAGTCTTTCAACAGTTGTTTACATTCCTGCAAGCGATTTCTGTCTTTATAAATTAAAGCCAGTTGATATTTCAATAACCAATCAGATTGCTGTTTCAGTAATTGTTCCAATACAGCAGCTGTTTCTGATCGGAAAGGGAAAGCCAGTTCGGGATTGATCTTCTCGCAATCAACTTTCTTATTATTCAAGAAAGCCAGCCAGTAGCTGGTTTCAGCCGAAGCAGGACTCATTTTGAAAATCATTTCCGCTTCGGTCGTAAGGCCATTGTTATAATACCAGGTTGCTAATTCGGTATGAGTTTCATGCGGCAATTCATTTTTGATAAGATCTGAAAATGCCGACTTTGTCGTTTCATTTGGCTGCGCCAGATATTTTTCAAACCGTGCAAAATGATTTAGCGGATCATAAGAAAGAATTGTATTTAGCGTCTCATTAAATGTAATATTATTATTCATTTGCCGAAGCGCCGCTGCCTGTAGCATCAATGCTTCCATATTATATCGGTTATAGTCGATTGCTTTTTGGCAGTAATCAATAGTTGCAGTATAATTTTTTTCTTTGATGTATAATTTTGCCAGGCCGGTAAAAGCGGCGCTTCTATATTCCTGCGTAAGCGCAGCAAGACTAAAGCCATCTTTTGCATCAGCAATCTTTCCAAGTTGCGCGTTAATAAGTCCGTAGTAATAATTGGCATCGCCAGCGTGTGTATCAATTTGCAACGCGCGCATAATTGTTTTTAATGCATCGCTATACAACATGTTTCTATATTGCAACGCTGCCATTTTTACAAGTGCCGGTAAAAAGTTAGGGTCTTTTTTTAACGATTCGGTTAATTTGAGTTCTGCTTCGGGATACATTTTCTGATCCATGAATTCCTCACCCTGCAGGTACAAACCATAAGCGCTGTTCCAATCAAAATCAACAGGAGTTGTTACTGGCCTGTTCAGTATTTCTTCATCAGGAGCGGAATGATACTTCAGTTTGTTTGCGCCCAGCGTAACATTCAATTCATTTTCTTTAATATCTGTTTTCAATGAGTCGCTGAAAATCTGCAACGGATCTAACTGTAATTTTTTAGTATAAATAGTTTTATCATTCCATTTAACTAATAAAGAGTCGTTGATATGTTGAGCCGCGGAAAAATAAATTTTCAGCCAACCGTTTTCATATTTAACATTCAATGCACCATTTGCATTTGCATCCACCATTCCTTTTGTTTGAGAAACAGGATACCAATATTCTGTCCAGGTATCTGTAGCATAAGGCGCAAAGCTGATGTGCTTAAATGGCGTGAAGGTGCTTTTAACAGCGTTTTGGTTAAACATTCTGCCCGATTGAATTTCCACATATTGCCCATCTGTGTCCGTAAGCATTTTTTCCCAAATCATTCCCTGTCGGGATAAACCCCATATCCATATTTTCCTTCCTGCTTTATCATCATATGTTCCATACCGCACCATTCCATTATCATCTTCATGATAATAAGTTCCAAAGAAATGGGCAGGCTTTCCGAAAACATGATACGATTTATATCCACCAAAATTATTCTCTTCGTAAAAATTTATTTTCTTGCCATTGTCTTTGTTTACCGGCCAATCAGAAGCTTCGCCATCGTGACCAATATATTTTGTACCCGGAAATATAAATTCCAGATTACCTTTTGCTTTTACGCCAAGGTTCATCCAGTGATAATAAGGCTGTGCTTCAGGTGTGCTGTTGTACCAGAAAGAGCGGGTTGTAAAATAGGCTTTGTCTTTAGGCAAATTAATTTCCACACGCCAGTTGCTGCGGGTAAGTAAATCGAGCACTCCAATAAAACAACTTACGCTACCATCCGGATTATTGCGTGTTGTATAATCCACCGGCGTTGCGCAGTTTGGTGTATGGCCGATAATCCCGTAATTAGCTTCCAGTCCGCCGCTCGTCCAGGGGCCGCGCATGGCCACATCTCGAAATTTTACACTGTGGTTATAATAAATAAAAGACTTATCAGTTTTCTTTTCAATAGCAGCCCAAATTTTACCGCCAATTTCTGGAAGTATTATCATTTTGATATAATCATTTTGCAGCTCAACTACTTTCCACTGCTTGCTTACAGGTTTATCGGTAAAACCATCATACCTGAAATAAGGATATACAGGCGATAAGAGTGCGATAGGATTAGGATCTGAAAAAGGATAAGTTGGGAAAGCTTGCTGGTATTCCTTTACAGAAGCGGGTTGCTGTGCAGATAACGATATCGTTATAACAAATAAGCAAGTGGACAAAATAAATTTCCTCATAATATATGCAAAGCTCTAAGTGTTTAGCTGAAAATAAGTTCAGAAGTTCTTGTCCGAAGGTAAGTCAAAACCGCATATGCAAACACCTTAGAAAAAAGAGGATTTTTATTATGTCATCTATATATTGGTGGCATCGGTTTTGCGTCGCACAGTTCAACTGTAGAATATATGGCATCCTATATAACCGATAAAGATCGGATCTTCAGCAACACTTAATGAGAAAGAAGTATGGTCAGACCGAAACTTACATACACTAAAAAACGGCCTTCAAAAATGAAGACCGTTTTACTTATAGTTTACTCTTATTTTTTATGCTTCTTTTACCAACTCTACATTGGCTACTAATTTCACATCATCACCCACTACAATGCCGCCAGCTTCAGTAACTGCGCTCCAATTAAGGCCAAACTCTTTCCGATTAATTTTACCTGTTACTTCAAAGCCTGCTACTGTTTGGCCATACATATTTGGTCCAATTCCACCGTGCTCTACATTTAGTGTAACGGGCTTCGTAACTCCTTTTAATGTAAGATCTCCGGTAACCTTGTAATCGTCTCCGTTCTTTACAATATTGGTTGATTGAAATGTTAGTTTAGGATATTTTTCTGCTTCAAAAAAGTCAGCACCTTTTAAGTGTCCGTCCCTATCTGTTACACCTGTATCAATGCTATCGATATCTGCACTGAAAGAAATTTTCGCGTCAGAGAAATCTTCGTTCTCTGCTTCTATTGTGCCTTCAAATGTTTTGAATTTGCCTGAAACCGTTGATATAACCAGGTGTTTCACTTTAAATCCGACTTCGGAATGCATTGCATCTATTTTCCAAGTTGCCATAAATTTTTTATTTTTTTGTGATTGATAACACAAAACTAATAATCATTGTTGCAACACCAATTAATGTAGGTTAAGTTTGAAAAATTTTCTCACAGAAAGACGGAAGTACACGGAAATATTTTTAGATAGATTGTAAAAAATATCTGCGATATTCTGTGTTTTTTGCGAGAACTCCTTATTCCAAAGCCCTGTTCAAAAAACCATTTAAGGGTTGCAACGTTTCAAAAGCATTATATACCGTGGTTACAAGTGTTTTATTAGTCAGGTCACTATCTGCAATGTTCATAGTCGCAATAAAACTTTTGTGTTTTAGATATTCGGCTGCCGGGTTATCGGATTCATAACCTTTGGGTACGCGCATCAGTACTTGCCCGTCTTCAATAGTAAGGCTGCCGTAAGTGGCTTTGAATTTTTTGGAACTAATAATTTTTTCAAAATCTTTTAAGCCGTAATCAATTTCCTGGCGCACTTTAGCCAGCATATCGGCCGGAGGTTGCCACATACCGCCGCCGGTAAAGCTGGCGCCGGGTTCCAAATGAAAATAATAACCCGCCGTCATCGATTTTTTTCCTTCGCTATTAATAGAAGCTCCGAAATTTGTTTTATAAGGTGTTTTATCCTTTGAAAAACGGATGTCCCGGTTAATGCGAAACATACAATCCTTTGCTTTCAAATGCGCAATGGACGGGTCTTTCTTCGCGAAAGTTTGAATTACCTGATCAATAAAATCAGCAAAATCCTGACGAGCCGCTTCGTAAGCTTTACGGTTTTCATCGAACCAGGGTTTATTGTTATTTAGTTTAAGGGCTTTGAGAAACTTTATAGTAGATAGTTGTAGCATGAAAAATTGTTTCATGCTAAGGTAATACTGAAATAAAAATTCACCCTTCTTATTGTAGATTTTTAACAAACTTGTACGGCGCATTAATAATCGTTTCGGGCGATAGGCTGCCAAACAAAGAGTCAATAATTACGTTTTGATTGATTGTAACCTGAGAGTTATTACTGGCATCGATTTTTAAATTGGTTATTCGAGCATGCGCAGTAATCATCACTTTTGATTCAGTGCTTTTGATATTATAATTTGATAATAAAACTCTGTTTTGTTCCGAAAGAGAATCACTCAACTCCGGACGCCTATCAAGACTGCTCATTATCTCTAGCTCAGCTTTTTTCGACATATCTATCATTATATTTTTGGGACTGTCATCCTTAATTGTATTGATAACAACCTTTGCTCCTTCTGCAATAACAGGTACACCTTCGGGGATGATTAAATCCAGTTCTACTCCGTTATAATAATTTTCGGCTTTGTACGCTTCATCGGTTTTCACTTTATACATGATGACTAAAGTATCTTTAATAAAATGTATGCTGCAACTATCCGAACGCCCATCTTCATACTGATTTGAATTATAATTAACAAATTTGTATGCATATTCTTTTCCATTTTTAATATTGCATCTTAGTTGGTTGATTACCGGACCTCCGTATAGCTTCACCACTTTAAAAGGCTTAAGACTTTTAAATGCAATATCCTCTACTCCAAACCTATTCTTCACTACATATCTATTCTCCTTTATAGCGGTTTTAAAACCCATTACCATTATAAGCGGAATGGAAAATACCAACACTATTAAAAGAATAAGCAATTTATTACTGTTCTTCATTTTTGTCTTTTTAAATAATGATTAGGAGTATTGTTTTTTGAATTTTTCGTATTTAGTTTTCAGGTCTTCGGGCTCAATACCTAGTAAATACATATTCCTAAAAAATAAAGGCATCTCCTTTTCCAAAAATTCTAGTTTACGATAAGCGGCTGCATTTTTATTTCCATCTGCTGTTATAAAATAGCCAATGCCTCTTTTGTCGTAAATAATTTCTTGCTGTTTTAAAAATTCGTAGGCACGCGCCACAGTGTTGGGATTAACCTCCATTTGCATAGCAAGCTCACGCACGCTCGGTATCTTCTCGTCTGGCGGCCACTCTTTCAGCAGTATTTTTTCGCACACATAATCTGCTATCTGTATGTAAATAGCCTGTGCATTATTATTGAATTGCATAAATATTTTCTTTAAAATTTTACTCCCTCTCTTTTGGAGAGGGTTGGGGTGAGGTCTAAATTTGTTTCTCTTTCAATTTGAACCATGTTATCAGCCATAGAAATGGAGCTATTAAATATTTCGTGAAAAAGAGGACACTGTTTTTTAGAACAGGTGAAATAACATATTCTTTATAGGAAGTGCCATCATTTGTATAAGTGTGCAAAGAAAAAGATCGAAGGAATAGCCCGAAAGATTGTTTCTGTATAACTTCCCTATATAAAAAGCAAACACGAAGATTAATGCCGCTATAACAATCAACGTCAAAATGAAAGAAAATCTTTTAAAAGAAGCGGACCCTAGCATAAAAGCCGCCTGCACCGCAAAGAACGCGCTCGCACAAAACGCTAATGCCTCGTTAGTATTTGGCCGGTCTGTCCTTTTATAAGAATAAGAACTAGGCTCACTTTGTATCAAAAAATTGATATACGCTTCTACTAATGTTTTCAATAAAAAAAGCAACAGACATAAACCAGCGTAAAAACAATTACATTAAAAAACAAATTGGCCAAAAGTTTTTCAGCATGGCTCGCAGGGAAACTGATCCAATAAATCCCTTTATCCTTTGAACCCAACATGCTAAATGTAGTACTGGCAAAAACGGCTCCGGTAATAAATAGACCGAACATGCCAGTGATTAATAGGCTGTCTTCATCGTAACGGCGTCCGTTCGTAGCTACCCAAATTAAAAAGACAATACCCAACAAGCCCAGCAAGGCCAATGTCGACATCAAATAAAGTCTCCTGTTTTCTACCCATTGTTTCACAATGAGTTTTCCAAGCCTGCTAAAGCTGAAATTTGCAGTCATAAAAAATAAGGTTTAAGGTTGGTTTTTAAATACAGTATTCACATCGTCGCCATTAGTTACAATGGCTTTATATAATAGCTCAAGGTCTATTTTTGAATCTTCACCAGTATCGTTTTTACCAACAATTACATTGCCCTTCAATGCCTCTTCTTTATAAAAAGCAGCTTTGGTTTCTTCATCGTCAAAGGATACTTTAAAAGATAATTTTGAACTGATGGTTTCAATGGTCTGATCAAACAAAATCTTTCCTTCATCAATTATCGTAATCCGATCTATCAGGCTTTCCAGATCCTTTACCTGGTGTGTACTAATAATGATGCATTTGTTTTCATCAATGGCGCCCGCAATCACTTTCCTAAATTGGCTTTTGCTCATAATGTCTAACCCGTTTGAGGGTTCGTCCATTAACAAAATGGCCGTATTGCAAGCAAGCGCAAAGCTTATCAACACTTTCTTTTTTGTCCGTAACTCATTTGCTGCAAACTATTGTCTGCCGGAATATCAAACTCCTGCAAATAGCGGTTAAATTGTTCCGCATTAAACTTCGGGTAAAAAAGTGCGTTGCTAGCAATGAATTTTTGAATAGAAACATCGGGCAGATAAAACTCTTCGGGTACAATAAAAGCATCCTGTAGGAAAGCTGGTTGCCTTTTACCAGGATTGTAACCCAACGCTTCTATATTTCCCTGTGTCGGAAAAAGCGACCCTACAATATTCTTTAGCAGTGTAGATTTACCGGTTCCGTTTTTACCTAAAAGACCGTAAATATGGCCCGGCGAGAAGGAAAGAGAGAGACCGTTAAATACTTTCTTTTTTTGTAAGAAAAATGCAGGTTTTGAATCGTTATCATAATTAGTGATTTGGTGTACTATTGTATTAATACACTATAAAGATAACGCTGTTCTTTAATTCACCAAATATTTTTTTGAAAAAGAAAATGTCACGAATGCACGAATAATTTTGTTTTCCTGTCAAACCTCACCTCCAGCCCCTCTCCAAGTGGAGAGGGGAGTAGACTACGACGATGGAAAATTATTTTGTATCACTAAATAGTGTATTTCTAAACTATTTTCTAAACCAATTATCATTATCTGTGCATTCTTGGCATTATTCTATTGCCCCGATTTTAAACTTTCCTATTTATCAGTTATTTTTGTCTACTGTGTTAATAGGATAAATAATGAGCGAAGATTTTATAAAATCCCTGTTTGAAAGAAATTCCAGGTGCTTTTCCGGCTTTCCTGATAAAGGTGCTGTGGAAAGTTTTATCGATGAGCTGTACACGGTTCTGTTTTTACCCAACGATATTGATCATAAATGTGAGGCGCAATTGAGAGAACAATTTGTATCATTAAAAGATAAGTTCTCAACACTTTTGCGAGACGTTATACAGGAGGAAGAGCGTATCAAAAATATCAGCGAGCATTACTTTGAAGCCCTGCCTGGTATTTATCACATGCTACTTAAAGATGCGGAGGCATTATTACAATCCGATCCGGCGGCAAAATCGCTGGAAGAAGTAATGGCTGCTTATCCCGGCTTTTATGCAACGGCGGTATATCGGTTGTCTCATTTAATTCACCGTTATAATATTCCTGTATTAGCGAGGCTCTTCAGCGAGTATGCACATAGTAAAACAGGTATTGATATTCATCCGGGCGCAACCATTGGACATTCTTTCAGTATCGATCATGGAACGGGTGTGGTAATCGGCGAAACCTCACTTATTGGTAACCATGTAAAAATCTATCAGGGTGTAACACTGGGCGCATTAAGCGTGGTAAAAGAATTAGCCACAACCAAACGTCATCCAACGATAGAAGATAATGTTGTTATATATTCTGGTGCAACCATTCTTGGTGGAAATACTGTAATTGGTAAGGACAGTATTATTGGCGGTAATGTGTGGCTTACCAACAGCGTTCCACATAATTCAGTTGTATATCATAAAAGCGAAATAAGTGTAAAAGATCTTTTACCGCCGGACGATTCTATATTAAATTTTGTTATATAAAAAATAAGATGACAGTTGAAAGATGGCAGATGAAGAAATCTGTCAACAGTCAACTATCATCTGTCAACTTAAAAAATGAAAGCTGAAAACATTTTGCAAACAATTGGTAATACACCTCATGTAAAAATCAATCGCCTCTTCGGGTCTACACACAATGTTTGGATAAAACTGGAGAAAGCTAATCCGGGCGGTAGTATTAAAGACAGGATTGCACTATCGATGATAGAAGATGCGGAACAAAAAGGATTGCTGAATAAAGATTCAGTTATTATAGAACCTACCAGCGGTAATACTGGTATTGGTCTGGCTTTAGTAGCAGCAGTAAAAGGATACAAATTGATATTGGTAATGCCCGAAAGCATGAGCGTAGAGCGCAGGAAACTAATGAGTGTTTACGGTGCTGAATTTGTTTTAACGCCGCGTGAAAGAGGCATGACAGGAGCTATCGAAAAAGCAAAAGAACTGGCAGCGGAAACTCCCAATGCCTGGATACCTCAGCAGTTTAACAACGAAGCCAATACCGAGATACACCGTAAAACAACTGCAGCGGAAATACTAAATGATTTTCCGGAAGGCATTGATTACTTAATTACCGGTGTTGGTACAGGCGGTCATATTACCGGTGTTGCTGAAATATTAAAAGAAAAATTCCCTAACCTGAAAGTGTTTGCTGTAGAACCTGAACAGTCGCCAGTTATAAGTGGTGGCGCGCCTGGGCCACATCCATTGCAAGGTTTGGGTGCCGGATTTATTCCCGGCATACTCAACACAGCAACTTTAGATGGAGCGCTCACTGTTGGTAAAGATGAGTCGTTTGAATATGCAAAAAGGTTAGCAAAAGAAGAAGGCATTTTTGCCGGCATTTCAACTGGTTCAGCCCTTGCCGCTGTTGCAAAAAAATTACCTGAAATTGCGGAAGGTGCTACGGTGCTTACTTTTAATTACGATACTGGCGAAAGATATTTAAGTATTGATGGGCTTTATTAAAGATGACAGCTGATAGTTGACAGGGTTTAAATTTTATGTACATCATCTGTCAACCGTCAACTGTCATCTTACTAAAAAAAACTATCTTGCTTTCAAAACCTTTGAAAGCAAAACTACTTTACTTATGGGATAAGCTGCAATCCAGCTTCTGGTTTGTTCCTGTGTGCATTATTACTGCAGGCATTGTTGGTAGCATATTGGTTGTTTATGCAGACAGTAAAATATCCTATACACCTAAAGGACTTATAAGTTATGTCTTTCCCGGCAGCGCAGATTCCGCCAGAAGTGTTTTATCTACTATAGCCGGCGCCATGATCGGTGTGGCAGGAACCATCTTCTCAATAACGCTGGTTGTACTTACTTTAGCATCGTCTCAATTTGGATCACGCTTGTTAAGAAACTTTATGTACGACCGGCTTAACCAGGTTGTGCTTGGCTCGTACATTTCTACATTCATTTATTGTTTATTAGTATTAAACGCAGTAGAAGATAATAACCACCAAATTTTTTACCAATAATATCAGTATTGGTTGCTATTGTTTTGGTGATCATCAATATGTTTTTATTAATTGTGTTTATACATCATGTTGCCATAAGCATACAATCTGACAAAATTGTATATAATATAACGTCAACACTTACCATACATATAAAAGACAAATTCAGGAAAAATAAAAAGGAAGACAATGTAAATACGATGCCTGCTTCATTAAGTTTTAAAGATTATGAAAGCACTTATAATTTTACAAATTCTGTAAGAAGTAAAAAAAGCGGCTACTTGCAGAGCATTGACATAGACTCTTTACTACGCTACGCAAAAGAGGAAAACTTATTTTTAAAAATTCACTATAAACCAGGCGACTTCGCGGTTGAACATTTGAATATGATTGAGATCTATTCTTTCGAGCCATGTTCCGAAAAAATAAAAGCCCGTATTTCTGAAAGCATTATTATTGGCGGTGTAAGAACACCGTTTCAAGATTCTAAATACGCTATTCATCAAATGGTTGAAATTGCGTCCCGGGCGCTTTCGCCAGGCGTTAATGACCCTTATACAGCCATCGCTTGCATAGATAATTTAACTGCTGTTTTGTGTTATTTAGCTGAAGCAGATTTCCCTTCAAAGTATCTTTTTGACGACACGGAAACCTTGCGTATCATTAACAACCCCGTTACTTTTAGCGGAATTATAGATACCGCGTTTAACCAGATCAGACAGTTTGCTGCAGGAAGCCCATCCGTTTTAATCAGGCTGATGGATGCCTTCCAACTTATAAGCACGTTCACAAAAGGCACCGACAATAACATCTTTGTAGTTAAACATGCTGAAATGGTGATGCGTTCAGCTGAAAATAATTTTGAGGAAGCCAATGATGTAGCCGATATGAAAAAACGCTTTAATGCATTAGTAAATCAGTCGGAACAACAAAAGTAGCTGACAGAAATTAGTGATTTTTATTAGGTCAGCATTAGATACAAATCATCTTTCTTGCCACGCTCGCTTGTACAGTAGGAATATGCATCAACCTATATATTCGATTGTATGCCACAATCCCAAACTTGTAATCTGAACTAAAATCACAACTTCCCTTTTACGTTCAGCGCATCCCTTAAGCCATTGCCTAAAAGATTAAAGGCTAAAACCAAAATCATAATGGCAAAGCCCGGAGCCAGCGCCAGCATTGGATTCTGGGTGATGATAAAATTATAATTCTCTTTTATCATTAATCCCCAGCTTGGCATTGGTGGTTGAACGCCTACACCCAGAAAGCTTAAGCCGGCTTCAATTACAATAGCCGATGCAAAGTTAGCAGCAGCAATGACCAATACGGGACCAACAATATTGGGCCATATATGAACAATGATTATACGGATATTTTTATAGCCCAAAGCCCGCCCCGCCTCAATATACTCCAACTCACGCACGGCCAAAACCTGTCCGCGCACCAGCCTCGCTACATTAACCCACATGGTTAAACCCACGGCAATGAACACCTGCCAAAAACCCTTGCCCAACGCAAGTGTAATCGCAAATACCAACAATAAAGTGGGGATACTCCATATCACGTTAATGAACCACATAATTATATCATCGGTTTTACCCCGGTAAAAACCTGCCAACGATCCAAGTATCAATCCAATGCTAATGGAGATAATAACAGTAATCAGCCCAACACTAAGACTGACACGGGTTCCAACAATCAGTCTGCTTAAAATATCACGCCCATAACTATCCGTGCCAAGCAAATACTTATTTGTTACAATTGGCTTATCTGCCAACTGATCTTTAGCAAAGCTGATGCGCTCGCTTACCTCTTCATCAATGTACTTATCAGCAATAACACTATCCTGAGTTATTTTATAATTATTGATTGGTACATAATTGTAGACATCTGGATTCCCGTTTATAAGCCGGGCAAAAAGGTTACCGCTTGGGCTTTTCGTTCTTTTTTACCAGTAAAAACTGTTTTTGAAAGCCAGGTTTTCCGCCGCCTGTTTCCAATATAATCCTGTTGGAATATGGAGATGTATCAGGCGCAATAAAATAACAAAAGATGGCGACAAAAATAGCAATAATAATAACCAGCAATCCGGCCATTGCGCCTTTATTCTTTTTTAGTCTTAGCCATGCGGGGTTATTGAAAATGTTACTCATTCTTATAAACTGCTTAACTCGTCTTCTATTTCTTTAATAGTAGGAAAATTGCTTTTTAAAGTTTCGGGAAGGTTTTCAGTAATTATGAACTCGCTCACGCCCACGGGCTTGTTTATGTTACGTAAAGCAAATTCAACTTCAATATTATTTTTTCTCTGCAAAGCATAATGCCTATTGTTGGCTTATCATCATTCTGTTTGATCAATTCATCAACAGCAGATAAGTAAAAGTTTAATTTACCAGCATATTCCGGAATAAATTTTTTATTTTTTAGCTCTATTACCACATAGCATTTTAGTTTCGTATGATAAAATAATAAATCCAGATAATAATCATTTCCCGCAACTTCGATATGTTGTTGCCTTCCGATAAATGCAAATCCTTTTCCTAATTCCAATAAAAATCTGACGATATGATCTGTTAGCTGGTTTTCAATATCTCGCTCTTTAGCGCTTTGAGAAAACGTCATAAAGTCGAATACATACGGATCCTTTAGTGTTTGTTGCGCCAAGTCGGATTGAGGCTGGGGCAATGTTCTATCGAAGTTTGTTATTGCTTTCCCACTTCGTTCATACAAATTTGTTTTTATTTGAAGCGCAAGCGTGTCTCTGCTCCAATTATTGCTGATGGTTTGCCGGATATAGAATGATGCTTCAGTTACATCTTTCGATTTGGAAAAAATAATGATATTATGCCCCCAGGGGACTTTTGCAACAAGCTGCTGCAAAAATTGTCCAACAGGTTGTTGGATTATTTCAGATGTTGACTTTTTGGCTTTTTTCAGGCTTTCAGAATCCTTCTCAAATTGTCCAACAACTTGTTGGACAGCATTGTCATTGTAAAAGGAATAGAATTGCCTGCAATAAAAAAGATTACTCCGGGATAACCCTTTCATGCTCGGAAACTCTTTCTTTAAATCCTTTGCAACCTGCTCAATAAGCTTGTTGCCCCAGATATGTTCTTTTTCCGATATCATTTTACCCAGCTCCCAGTAAAACTCTATCAATGCAGTATTTACAGCAATCGACGCTTTAATTTGCGCAGAGCGGATTTTATGCTTCAGATCGTACAGCCACTCTTTATATTGAACGTTTTCAATATTCATAATTATTCTGAAAACTTTGTAAGATAAATCAATGCCATATTATATAGAACGTCGGACAATCAGATGCGCCGGACTTTCATTTTAGAATGCTCGCTGATCAGATCAAAATCAGCATCATTATAAACCAAAGCAACGGAATGCTTGATAGCGTAATAAGCAATAAGGCAGTCATTGCTTTTGCGAATTGTAATTCTCTTTTTCTTAACATACGATATAAGTCTGCAGCACCTGTTGCCGCTTCAACCTGCGGTAACTCAAGCACCGTAAAGTAAGCAAGGGTTTCCTTAATTTTTTTATACACCGCATCTTCTTTTATGCCCTGCAAAATTTCCTGAAGAATGGTGGGAGTTAGCAATACTTCCCCGTCATCAAGAATATACTCCTCAAGCAATGCCGCGCCATTTGTATTTTTATTATTGAGAAATGCTATCCACACAGAAGTGTCAAAAATCAATGGTTCCATCATAAACTTCGCATTTGCTTCAGATTGCCCTGCCAGGTATTTTTACCGCGAATCAGTAACAATTCCTTTCGCTTAAGCGAAGCCACATATTGTTTTAAAGCTTCATGCACCACATCTTTCTTAGTTCTGAATGCACTCATCTGAAGTGCCTGCTTCACCAAAATATCATCTAACTCAATATTTGTGCGCATATGTGATATTTTTATTTGGTGTAAAAATACCAAAATTTATACACATAAGTTACTTCACTTTTCTTCCCTTCCATTCATATTTTCCAAAGCTGCCTAAAAACCCGGAAACAATTGTATAAACAATATGTAACGGTTGGAAAAAGAAAAAATATTTTATAAGATTTTGCTTTGAAAAAAACGACTAACGCCTAAAACAAAAGGCACTTCAATAATCGTTTTAAGTACAACAAATATTATTAATCCAAAGAAATAAACTATTTCGAAAAAGGAAGCAACAGCCAATACCAAAAAGGAGACATTAAACAGATATACTAACAGTAACACCACAAAGATTCTTTTGTCATCATAACTTGTGGCCTTGCTGGCCCACCTTATACGTTGGTTAAAAAAAGCTTTCCAGATAGGTGCGGCCTCCGTTTCAATAATCGCTTCTTTAGATTTGATATACGCTATCCTGTCTGGATAACGCTTCCAAATTTTATGCATTAACAACATATCGTCTCCCGATGCTATCTTGTCAATACCTTTAAATCCATCCACTTCATAAAAGACTTCGCGCTTGTAGGCGAGGTTGGCGCCATTACACATGTTATGCCTTCGTTTATAAACAGAAGCGCCCGTGATACCTTGTAATGTTAAAAAATCGAGCGCCTGAAAAATATAAAGAATGCTATTTTTCTTTTTAAAAGGAATGAGAGATACCGGCGCTGCAACAAACACAGGTTCATGGTCTGTAATAAAAGACGAAAAAGCTAAAAGCCAGTCTGGTGGCGCAATGCAATCAGCATCGGTGCAAACAATCCATTCGTGTTGTGCTTCGGCAATGGCTTTCTCAATAGCTTTCTTTTTATAGGAATTAATACCATCTTCTTTCAACTGCAATAGCTTAACATCGTTATATTGCCTTACAATATTTGCAGTCGCGTCGGTTGAGTGGTCATCTACAACTATTATTTCAAATAATTCCCGGGAATAGCTTTGCGCCTGCAAGCTGTCTAGCAACCGGCCAATATTTTGTTCTTCATTTCTTGCAGGAATAATTACAGAAAATTTAATCCCTGGTATCAGCATATTCTTTGGCTGGTAATCAGGAATCGCGCGCCAGCTATTACGGTAATAAGCAATTATTATTGCATAAAACACTAATAATAATAATACCGCAATAAATAAAAATGCCATGTGGCAAAAGTAATGAGTCTGAACCTGAACGTTGATTTATTATAATTAAGATTTTGTTGATCACTCTTAACTGGAAACATTACTTGTTGCTTTCAGGTTCACAAAGTCAGCGTTATACATTTTCGTCGTTTATATAGGATGAGTTATATTCTACAGTACAAGCGAGCGTGGCAAAACCGACGCCCTCTATTCTTCAGCCGGCCCATAAATATTTCCTCATAATCCGCCTCTTCAAAAAAACAGGGTGCAGATATTCTTAAGCCAGATCAATAAATAAGCGTTAAGTTTTTGTAATTGAAAAATCTTCATAACTTTAATTGGTTGTCAAAACAACTATATGCCAAACAACCAATTTAAAAAAGCGAACTCTATAGTTTCATAACCGGGATTGCAAGTACGGCCATAGCAAGACGTTTGCAAAAGAAGTTCAATACGGCCGATCTGAATCTTACAATTGAGCAATGGAGCGTATT
The DNA here is from genome assembly GCF_022513635.1 of Paraniabella ginsengisoli. Classification (GTDB taxonomy): domain Bacteria; phylum Bacteroidota; class Bacteroidia; order Chitinophagales; family Chitinophagaceae; genus Niabella; species Niabella ginsengisoli. The sequence continues at coordinate 861,009 of NZ_JAKWBL010000004.1, forward strand.
GTACCATTTGTGGAAGGAAGATGGCATTAGCCAACAAGATCTTTGTCAGGCTACGTTTAGAGATAAACCCAGCATGACGAGGTTGGTCGACAACCTTGAGAAAGCCGGCTTGGTAAAAAGAAGTGCATCAAAAACAGACCGGCGTAAAAACCTGATTACGCTTACAGAAAAAGCTAAAGCGATACAGGATACCTGCCATGGTTTTGCTTCGGAAACCGTTGATGAAGCATTGGCTGGCGTTAGAGATGCCGATATTGAAGTATGTAAAGTAGTGCTAAAGCAGGTTTACGAAAATTTAAAATAATCGATTGTCTATGGTCCATTGTCCATGGATTTTTAATAAAAACTAAACTTTAAAACAATGAACACCGCTGCCGAAACAAATAAAACAATAAAAGGAGCCGAATGGCTTATTAAAGAATCTCAATCATCCGAAACCTTTACCAGTGAAGGGTTTGGAGAAGAAGAATTGATGATTCGTGATATGTGTACGCAATTTGTAAATGCCGAAGTATGGCCAAAGCTCGATCGTATCGACAGTCTTGAAGAAGGTTTGATGAAATCGCTGGTTCAAAAAGCAGGCGAGCAGGGTTTGCTGGCCGCCGCTTTTCCGGAAGAATATGGCGGACTGGGCAAAGATTTTATTACATCAACCATCATCAATGAATACCTGGGTGGTGCACACTCGTTTTCCGTCGCCGTGGCTGCGCATACAGGTATTGGAACTTTACCTATTTTATATTTTGGAACGGAAGCGCAAAAGCAAAAATATATTCCCAAATTAGTTAGCGGCGAATGGGCTGGTGCTTACGGCCTTACCGAACCTAATGCCGGTAGCGATGCGCTAAGCGCTAAAACAACTGCCAAATTAAGTGAAGACGGAAAGCATTACATTTTGAATGGCCAGAAATGCTGGATCACCAACGGGGATTTGCACAGGTGTACACGGTATTTGCAAAAGTTGACGGCGATAAGTTTACAGGCTTTATTGTTGAGCGGGGAATGGAAGGGTTTACCAACGGACCTGAAGAACAGAAAATGGGGATTAAAGGATCATCAACTGTTCAGCTATATTTTCAGGATGCGAAAATCCCGGTTGAAAATGTGTTGGGCGAAATTGGCAAGGGACATAAGATTGCTTTCAATATATTAAATATTGGAAGGTTAAAACTATGCGCAGCAGCTTTAGGTGGCGCTAAAATGGCTTTTAACACTAGTGTTGAATATGCAAAGACGCGTGAACAGTTTAAACAACCTATTGCGAACTTTGGCGCTATCAAACATAAAATAGCAGAAATGGCGATCCGCATCTTTGCTACCGAGTCTGCTTTATATCGTACGGCAAAATGGATCGATGATTTGGAAAAACAACTTATCGCCGAAGACAAACCTTTTAATGAAGCATTGTTGGGTGCTGCAGAAGAATATGCTATTGAATGCGCCATCCTGAAAGTATATGGAAGTGAACTTTTGGATTTTGTAGTTGATGAAGGCGTTCAAATTCACGGTGGTAACGGGTTTAGCGCAGAGTATAATATTTCGCGCGCTTATCGCGACAGTCGTATCAATAGAATATACGAGGGTACTAACGAAATCAATCGCCTGCTTACTTTAGATATGACACTTAAACGCGCCATGCAGGGGAGGCTTAATTTAATGGGCCCGGCCATGGAAGTGCAAAAGGAGTTAATGAGCATTCCCGATTTTGGAAGCGATGATGAAACACCTTTTGCAAGCGAACAGAAATTGATCGGGAATTTTAAAAAAGCTATTTTAATGGTTTCCGGTGCCGCTGTTCAGAAATTAATGATGCAGATAGAAAGCGAACAGGAAGTGCTAATGAATATTGCTGATATGGCCATCGAAGCTTTTCACGCAGAAAGCACGCTGCTTCGTGTTATGAAAATTGCCCAAGAAAAAGGAGCAGAAAAATCATCATTACACATTGATTTGATGCGGACTTACTTATATGATGCCGCAGATAAAATAAATAAAAGTGGTAAAGATGCCATTAACGCATTTGCCGAAGGCGATGAACAACGAATGATTTTAATGGGTTTGAAACGCTTTACCAAAGCGGATGCTTTTAACTCAAAAGAAGCGCGTCGAAGAATTGCAGATAATGTATTGAATTCAGGAAAGTATAATTTGTGAGCTATTATCTTATAAAACAAAAAATATTTTTTCATTATTATTTAGTTTTTGATCATATACTATTTTAGTCTTTTTATAGAGCTAACTATGTTTCAAACAAATATGCTTTATAAGTATAATGAATATGATATATTTATAGCTTAAAGTATTATGCGATTTGTGCGAGATGCAGAGCTAAAATATTTTGTAATGTAAAAAATTTAACAGGTTTTTTTATATTGCATTGTATTTGATATAGCAACTAACTGAAAACTTATGACGAATAAAATCTGCATGGCAGTGCTAACCGCATGCTGTTTGATTGCCAACCTGTCTTTCGCCCAAAATAAAAGCGCCATTAAATTTGGGAAAATTACAAGCTCCGATTTCAAAGTAACATCGCCGGCTGTTGATTCGGCGAGTAATGCCGTTATACTAGCTGACATTGGGAGCTCCACGATGGACGGAAACAATAATGGTTTTTTTTCAATAAAGTATACACATTTGCGCCGTATAAAAATTCTTAATAAGAATGGTATAGACGCAGCAGATGTTTCGATTTTGTTACATGTATCAGGTAGCACAGAGGAAAAGTTCGAGGACTGTAAGGCTATTACTTATAACCTTGAAAACGGAGAAGTAAAACAAACCAAGCTTGAAAATAGTAATATTTTTAAGGAAAAAGCTAGCAAATATGCCACGGTAAGGAAATTTACTTTTCCGAATGTAAAGGAGGGTTCAATATTAGAATACACTTATACAATTGTTTCTCCATTCTATGATTATCTACGCTCCTGGGAATTTCAGGGAACTTCATTACCTCGTGTTTATTCGGAATATACGGTTAAAATACCCGAGTATTTTAATTTCGTTTTTTTTTCTCAAGGTTATGTACAGTTAAAAAACGAAGCGAACAGCAAAATACAATCATATAGTGTTACAGAAAGCAATGGTACCGGTGCTTCTGACCGCTATGCACTGACCGGTTATGAAAACACCAACCGATGGATAGCAACTGATATACCCGCACTTCGCGAAGAAACGTATACTTCTACAATCGAAAACCATTTGTCGAAAATAGATTTTCAATTGAAGCAGGTACAATTCCCGCAACAATCTCCCCGAGAGCATATTGGTAGTTGGGCAAAGGCAGCAGAAAATCTGCTTAAAAGAGAAGATTTTGGCTATGAAATAACCCGTCCAAATAATTGGCTTACTGATGATGTTAAAAAGATTGTGAACGGCACTTCTTCGGATGATGAAAAGAAATCGAAGATTTATGATTTTGTAAGGGACAACTTTACCGCAACATACCATGCGGGAATGTATATCAACGATAATACAACGCTAAAAGATATTTTCAGAAAAAGAAGTGGAAACGTAGCTGAGATCAATTTATTGCTAATTGCCATGCTTCGTCAAGTTGGTCTAACTGCAGATCCTGTTATCATCAGCACTAAAGACAATGGTTGGGCGCATGCATTCTATCCGCTCATGAATAAATACAATTATGTTTTATGTCAAACAATAATGAATGGCAAGCTCGTATATCTTGATGCATCACAACCAAAAATGGGATTTGGGAAGCTTTCTCCATTATGCTATAACGGTACGGGGTTTGTTGTGAAGCCGCAGCCAGCAAACATCGTATTAGAATCTGATTCAGTTAGTGAAAGCAAATTCACGATGATATTTCTTACACAGGATGATAAAAATGGACTGAAGGGATTCTTTAAAACAACGCCTGGTTATTATGAGTCTACTGAGTTGAGAAAAAATTAGTAAAAGAAAGTTTGGAAGACCTGATAAAGGAAACTAAGAAACGCTATTCATTTCCGATCAATATTAAAAATGAATTTTTAGACTCTTTAAATAAGTTGGAAAACCCTGTGTCAATAGGATATGATATTGCTTTTGACTTTGATGATCAGGATATTGTCTACCTCAATCCAATGTTCGCCGAAGCAACAACAAAGAATCCCTTTAGTGCGGCTGAAAGGCGGTATCCTGTTGAGATGCCGTTTAAAATAAGCGAGAACTATGTTCTTAACATGGATATACCAAAAGGATACAAGGTAGATGAATTGCCAAAATCAGCAAGGGTACGATTGAACGAAAGCGATGGTATGTTTGAATACCTGATATCTGCTGATGATAAGAAAATAATGCTTAATTGTAAAATCAATCTCAACAAAGCCACTTTCCCGGCAGAGGATTATCAGTCGCTACGTGAATTTTTTGGGTATGTTATCAAAAAGCAAAGCGAACAAATTGTATTAAAAAAGATAAAGTAAGGCATGCCATAACGTAAGTGTTTGCGTTGTTTATGGAAGATGATAAATGCACAGATGTACAAGCGAGCGTGGCAATTTCGATGAGATATGTTCTACTGCCGGGTCAATAAAAAGTCTTCATTAATATTCTTTATTAAGTAGGCAAGCCCGGCCAAAAACTTCGAAGAGAGGCTGCAAACAAAAAAATTATACGATGAAAAAAATATCGCTTTTAATGATGCTGATGATCTTGCTGCACAACAGTTACGCGCAGTATGCTGTTAAAGACATTCCGGAAACTTTACTTAAAAATGCAAACCTTGTAAAAAGGCTGGACGATTTAAGAGTCGATATTAAAAACCCAGGTAAGGCTTATTATTACAGACACTATGTATATACTATCCTGAACGAAGAGGCAGACAAATATGCTTTCTTTTATGATCATTACGACAAGTTTCAGGACATTATAAGTATATCCGGTACCTTGTACGATGCATCGGGCAATAAAATCAAAAATGTAAAAAAGAAAGATATTTTAGACGAAAGCGGTACCAGTGGCAATACTTTAGCTGACGATGCGCGATATAAAACACACAACTTTTATCACAAAAATTATCCCTACACAATAGAATACGAAGTGGAAGTGGAGATGAAGGGCATTTTTTATTTGCCTGAATGGCAGCCTGTTCCCGCTCCCGAAGTTGCAGTGGAAAAATCATCACTAACCGTATATACGCCGAAGGATTATGCCCTTCGTTATAAAGAACTGAGATATAAAGGAGCGCCACTTATAAAAGAAGAAAAATCAATAAAGGCTTACCAGTGGCAGGTAACCCATCAAACTGCAACGCCTACAGAAATATTTTCACCAGACTGGGATGATATTTCCACGCGTGTATTAATTGCGCCATCTGTATTTGAGTTTGGCGGATATAAAGGTGATATGAGTAACTGGCAGGGATTTGGGAAGTTTATGCAAGCTTTATACAATGGCCGTGATGTTTTACCTGCAGATGTCAAATCTAAAGTGCATGAAATTACAGATAACCTTAAGACCAATAAGGAAAAAATAAATGCGTTGTATAAATTTATGCAGGACAATACACATTACATCAGTATTCAATTGGGAATAGGAGGCTGGCAACCGTTAGATGCTACGTATGTTGCTGAAAAAAATATGGAGATTGTAAGGCATTGTCTAATTACATGATTGCGCTACTTAAAGAGGCTGGTATAAAAGCGAACAATGTACTTATCAAAGCTGGCGATGATGCAACTGCAATTCTAAACGATTTTCCATCCCAGCAATTTAATCATGTCATTGTTTGTGTGCCTGGCGGAAAGGATACTACATGGCTTGAATGTACCAGCCAGACAGTATCTCCTGGTTATATGGGTTCTTTTACTGGCAATCGTCAGGCGCTGCTTGTAGACGATCTTACAAGCACTGTTGTTCGCACTCCGAAATATACAAAAGAGCAAAACCTTCAAACGCGTCATATCACAGCTACAATAGATGAAGAGGGAAAATTATCGGCGAAAGTTGTTACTAAAAGTACCGGTTTACAGCAGGATGATCTTCATTCTTTGATTAATGAAACGTCAAGGGAAGAGCAAAAAAAACGGCTGCAACGAATTTTCTCTATACCTAATTATGATGTGCCAGCTTTCACATACTTTGAAGATAAAAATCAGACTGTGCCAGCCATAAATGAAACATTGCAGATCGAATCCAATGATTATGCTAACATTACGGGAAAGCGGCTTTTTATACGTCCGAATATACTGGCCACCTATACCTCTAAATTGAGTGAATCCGAAACCCGCGAGAACGACATCTTATATTCTTACCCATTTATTGATAAGGATTCGGTAATGATTGCTATTCCTGAAGGATATACTGTAGAAGCGGCACCTAAGCCAATGAAGATCACCAACAAGTTTGGCAACTATTCAATGGACTATAAAATAGATGGCAATAACATTTTACTACAAAGAGTTTACGAAAGGAATAGCGGCTTATTTCCAGCAAGTGATTATAAAGGTTTTGTAGATTTTTATAACCAGATATATAAAGCAGATCAGGCGAAGATGGTGTTTGTGAAGAAGGAATAAAAGAAAATTTATAGTTTTATTCTTCAAGCTTACGAAAAATTGACGGCATCGTTTTGGTATCCATTGCTTCTATATCTATAAGCCGTAATGCTTTCACCATGTCGAGTGTTGTTGTTTTGTATTTCTGAAAATGGGGTGTTTTTAAATGAGATTCATATGCATTCTTGTTAGCATAAATTTCTAAAATTCTAATTTGAGCTGGATTCTCCTTTTGTTGCATTGGGTAAATTGAAATAACTCCTGGTTCCAATCTTATTGATGCCTCAGCTTCCTCTTTCAGTATTTTTTTATACTCATCAAGATAGTTAGAATCAACTTCTATTTCGGCTATTCGAATCATCATGCTATTTAATTCGTCAGCTTTTGCATCATGAGAATTATTGCAAGAACAAACAATGAGCGGTGTCAAAAATGCCATTAGAGCTATTCTTATCATTCTTATATTTTAATACTTTTTAAGTAATTTTTATTTTGATAAGCTTGGTTTTCGATTGGGAATGCAATCATAAAGTCATTGCTACTATTCTTCGGGATACGCATTCCCTTTATGACAAGTGTTGCAACTTATTCTAGTTAAGTATGCAGGATGAATTTTGGTATCGTAATTAAAATAATTTTTGTTCAGATCAATTGTCAGGCGCATCATCCTACGGCCTTCTTCTTTAACAGGGTTATCATCCGAAGCAAAATTCAATGTGGTATCGCCGTTTTTAATTTCCTGAGTGTGGCAAAAATCGCAGGTTACACCCAACCCTTTGTTGTAAGTTTCCATCAGGCTGTCCAGCTTTTCGTCACTTATATTGGCAGGCAGTACTTTTAAATTTCGTTGTTTAGCAGGATTTGTATTTATAAATCCAACCAGTAGCAAACAGGCGATCAACACCATAACAAAGGGCAATTTTTTCGAAGCATATAGCAATTTACACAAAAACAGTCATGCAATTGTCATTCGCAATTACAATACCCCGCTAAAATCTTACCTTTGCACTCGATTTTAATTTAAAGATGTCAGAAGTTTTAACGCCCACATTAACAGCAAAAGATTTCGCTACAGACCAGGAAGTACGTTGGTGCCCCGGCTGCGGTGACTATTCTATATTGGCCCAGGTGCAAAGAATTATGCCCGGCCTTGGTATACCAAAAGAAAACATTGTATTCATTTCCGGTATTGGTTGTAGTAGCCGTTTCCCGTATTACATGAATACTTACGGCATGCACTCCATTCATGGGCGTGCTACTGCCATTGCCAGCGGTTTGAAAGCGGCAAGGCCAGAGCTAAGTGTTTGGATCGTAAGCGGTGACGGCGACAGTTTGAGTATAGGAGGCAATCATACCATACATTTGTTGAGGCGTAATTTGGATGTTAATCTATTAGTATTTAATAATCAAATCTACGGGCTTACCAAAGGTCAATATTCTCCTACTTCAGAAGAAAATAAAATAACCAAGTCTACGCCATTTGGCAGTATCGATCATCCTTTCAACCCGGCAGCTTTGGCATTAGGCGCTGATGCTACTTTTGTAGCAAGAACGATGGATCGCGACCCTAAACATATGCAGGCGATGTTGTTAAGAACAAATGCGCATAAGGGAGCCTCTTTCCTTGAAATATACCAGAACTGTAATATATTCAATGATGGTGCTTTCGAAGTTTTTACGGAAAAATCTTCAAAGCCAAATGAAACCTTGTTTTTAGAACAGGGTAAGCCATTGATATTTGGAGCAGAAAATAACAAAGGATTGAGGCTTGATGGGTTTAAACCACAGGTTGTAACTATTGGCGAAGGTTATAGCGTTGATGATCTTTGGGTGCACGACGAACGTGATATATACAAAGCGCAGATTCTTACGCGCATTTTTGATGACCCATCAATAGAAGGGCATTTACCAAGGCCGTTCGGTGTGTTTTATGAAACGGATCGTCCTTGTTACGAGGAAATGATGAAGCTGCAACTGGAAGATGCTATAGCACGTAAAGCTCCTGATCTGAACGCTTTGTTGAGAGGTAAAGAAACCTGGACGGTACAGTAAAGGATAGTTGATAAGTTAAGAGGTTGACAAGTTGACAATGGATTAACTAATCCTTTTTAACTTATAAACTTTTCAACTTGTCAACCTGCAAAGTTTTTAACTTTGCATTGTATGCTTCTTCAAATCCATCCCAAAGATCCACAAGATCGTTTAATAAAACAGGTTGCTGAAACATTAAGGAATGGAGGCATCATTGTTTATCCAACAGATACTATTTATGGATTTGGTTGTGATATTTATCAAACCAAAGCTGTAGAGCAAATTTGCCGCATCAAACAAATAGATCCGAAAAAGGCGCAGCTATCTTTCGTTTGCTGCGATTTAAGCCATCTAAGCGACTTTGCACGGCAAATATCGAACACTACTTACAGGGTTTTAAAAGATCATCTCCCTGGGCCCTACACTTTTATTTTACCCGCCAGTAAACAAGTACCAAAGATTTTACAAAGTAAAAAAGACACGATTGGTTTGCGTATCCCCGATAATAAAATAGCGCTGTCTTTGGTAAAAGAGCTGGATCACCCTATTTTAAGTACAACATTACCTGGCGACTTTGTTGAAGATTATACCGACCCTGAAATCATTTACGAAAAATATAAGAATCTTGTAGATATTGTAATCGACGGAGGTCCGGGAGGAAGTGTTCCTTCAACTATTATCAATTGTGTTAACGATGATTATGAAGTGATAAGACAGGGCGCTGGAAAATGGGAGTAGGGAATTTATGGTCTCACACTTCAATAATTACGACAGCAGCGGCGATATTTTTCAAATGACTTACAGAGATTTTGACTTTTGTAAGATCAAGATGATTTAATGTTTTAGCGGTTTCGCCAGCTAAATGAAGTTCTGGCTTTCCTGCATCGTCTCCTAAAATTATGATTTCTTTATAAGCGGTGCCTTGCGCCCAACCGGTTCCCAATGCTTTAAAGAATGCTTCTTTGGCGGCGAACCTCGCAGCATAATGTTCATATTTATGGGTTTTAGGTTCGCAGTATTCAATTTCCTTTTCAGCAAAAACAAGTTCCCGAAAACCTTGTTCTTTCTCGATCTTTTGCTGTACTCTTTCTACTTCAATTACATCAAGTCCAATACCCGAAATCATTTTGACATTTTATTTAAAATTGAATATTTTATATTTTTTACGGTACCGGATCATATCCGCTTCCTCCCCAGGGATGACAACGGGATATTCTTTTGACAGAAAGCCAGAAACCTTTAAAAATACCATGCTTTTTGAAAGCTTGCAATGCGTAATGTGAACAAGTGGGTGTGTACCGGCACTTAGGCCCCAACCAGGGAGAAATAACCCACTGGTAGATTTTTATTAAGGCGATAAAGGGCCAGCTAAGTATCCTCAACACTTTTTGCATGTAAGCTTTTCAGTAATTTCCGTAAAGCTACTCCCACATTTTCATATAATGTGGCATAAGTGGGAAGTTCTTTTCCGGTATATAAAATAAACACCGATAAAGAGTTTTGCATTTGTAATATATAGTCATTAAGCGGATGCTGTTGCAAGCGGTAAGCCTCTCTTAACAGGCGCTTTATACGGTTGCGGTCTACTGCTTTTTTAAAATATTTAGTTGTTAATCCCACGCCACATTTTACTTCAGAAAGAACGGCTTCTTCGTTGAGATATACGATTCTTATATTTTCGGCGCGTACGTTTTTCCCTTCAGCAAATATTTGCTGAAGTTTCTTTCGGCTTTTTAGCCGTTGTGATTTTGGAAAAGAATACTGTGACATACTACAAAAATAGCCCCGAAAAACGGAGCTACTAATAATTTTGTGTGCTGTATAAAGCTTACTTCAATCTGCTTTCGTCAGATACAGTAAGTTTTTTACGGCCTTTTGCACGGCGGCTCGCTAATACTTTGCGGCCATTAGCAGTTTGCATACGTTTGCGAAAACCATGAACAGTTTTACGGCGACGGCGATGCGGTTGAAAAGTACGTTTCATAATATCTTAATTTTTCACTTTTTTTGAATTAATAGCATGGGAGAACATGCAGGTTCAATTTTCTTCACAGAAGATCACCACATCTCCTGTTTGTGAAAGGGACGGCAAAGGTAAGGAAAAGTTGAAAAGTTCAAAGGTAAATTACAGAAAATTTAGAAACTGAGGCGATATTAGGCCTTAATTAGAATTAAATCCAGCTCTGATATTTTTGAAAACCCCTTATCGGCGGTAACTAAAGGAATACCGTAAACCAAAGAAGTTGAAGCAATAATTGAGTCAGGTAGTTTTATATTGTACTTTCTTTTCAGCTGAATTGTCTGTTCTTTAATTTTTTTGTTCCAGTCTATTTCAAAACAGTCATCAAGAAGCAACCTCAACTTAGTCTCTTGGGAGGTAGTTATTCCACTAAAACCCAAAAAGTTCAATTTCGGAAATAAAGGAAATGCCAAAATCATACTGAAGGAAGTCTTCAATTATCTTATTCCCCTCATGTAAATAAATTAAAAAATTGGTATCCGCAATAGAATCAATCTTCATTTTCTCTTACAGCGATTTGATATTTTAGGCCGTCAATTTTCCGCTTTAGCTTACCAAAATGTTCAGCTAAATTTCCTTTTTTGTTGCTTTTTTCAGCTTCTTTGTAAGAATTTTAGATATATCCTTGGAATTATTTTTATCAATGACTACTGTCATGTTCTTTGTTTTACTTAAATCGAATTTATAATTAATTAATTGCCGACTTTGTCAATTCAGGAAGCCTCGGCCAATTGATTATTCATTATAAACCGACATGCTCGCTTTGTACCGATGCTCCAAAAAATAGAGAAGCGTGGCTGTCAAAATCTTCAATCGAATCAGTAGTAAAAAATTGCAAACTATTATTTTTACTACACTTTTCATTGATTTTCGGGTGGCGAAGCAGGTAATCGGCGAGGCTTTTTGCAACAATTTCGCCTTGTGATAATAGCTTTACCTGTACTGGCAGATATTCCTGTATCTGCTTTCGCATTATTGGATAATGAGTACACGCCAGCAAAACCACATCGATGTTATCTCCTTTATGGAAAAGATTATGCAGATTTTTTTTATAAAATGATGTGTACCTGAATTATCCATTTCATTGTTTTCGATGATAGGAACCCACATGGGACAGGCTTCCTGATAAACGGTAACCTCAGGAAAAAACTTAGCAATTTCGATAGGATAAGATTCGGAGCCGACTGTACCTTTGGTTGCTAATATTCCAACCTCTTTGGTTTCGGAGTATTTGCCAATGACCTCAGTTGTTGGCCTGATAACACCCAATACTCTTTTTTCAGGAGCTATTACTGGTAAATCGTTTTGTTGAATAGTACGCAGCGCCTTAGCCGAAGCGGTGTTGCAGGCAAGGATCACTAAATGGCAACCTTGAGCAAAAAACCACTTAACCGCGTCTAAGGTGTATTGATAAACAGTATCGTAAGACCTTGTACCATAGGGTGCGCGGGCATTATCACCAAGATACATGAAATCATATTCCGGCAGATGCGCTACCAGTTCTTTTAAAACCGTTAACCCGCCGTAACCAGAATCAAATACGCCAATTGGGGCTGCTTGTTGCATGCATTGTAGTTATATACCAAAAATAAAAAACCGTCCTGATTTGGACGGTTTTTTATTTATTATAATGTTATGTATTAATTTTTAGGAACTGGGGCTGCGCCGCCTGATGGTGCACTACCTTCTGGATTAACCTTTATGCCTAATTTAGTAGCAATAGGAAGGCTTAAATTATCGCTATCAGGAGCAACAACAAAGGCCTCTTGAGTTAGCACGTAAGTGTATCCTTTTTCTTTTGCGTAAGCGTTTACTGCATCCATTACTTTTTTGTAAAGTGGGTTGAATAATTGCGCTTGTTTACCTTGAGATGCCTGACCAGCAATTTGCTGCCAGTTGCCAAGCGTTTCACCAAGTTGAGCTAAGTCTTTTTGTAATACTTGCTTTACAGAAGCCACTGTAGTTTTCTTTAAAATACTATCCTTTTCTTGGTATTCCTGGTATAATCTTGTATAAGTACCACCAATGGAATCCTGTTGCCATTTTTCAAGGTCTTGCTGTACTTTTTGAGCTTCAGGAAGATTATATACTAAAGCTTCGACATTCACATATCCGATTTTCTGTGCATTGGCTGAGAACATGCTAACCATAACCAGGCCTAATGCAATTGCTAGAAATTTTACCTGTTTCATCTGTTTGTTTTTTCTTTTTGCTCAGATGTAATTACGCTTCACTTTCAAACTGAAAACGACAGCATTATTTCATTTTTGAGTTTTGTGTTTATTTTTTTAAAAATTTACTTAAGTCGTAATTCCCTGAGAACATCTTCACTCTTGTCCAACTTAGGGTCGGCAAAGATAATAGATTTGCCCTCACTTTTATCGAAAACCAAATCGTACCCATTTGCCTTTGACAACTTGTTAACAGCATCAGCAACTTTTTTCTGTAAAGGCTCCATTAGTTCCTGTCTTTTCTTAAACAGATCTCCTTCAAAACCAAAGCGTTTCTTTTGCAGATCGCGTAATTCTTTCTCTTTGTTAAAAAGTTCGTCTTCCTTTTGTTTTTTTAAATCTTCACTCATCATGGTTTCTTCCGCCTCGTAATCGCTATATAATTTATCTAACACTGCTTGTTTGGTATCAATGTCTTTTTGCCATGTAGCCGCCTGTGCATCCACTTGCTTTTGAACCTGCTTAAACTCTGGCATTTTATCAAAAATATACCTGGTGTCTATAACCGCATATTTCTGTGCGTAAGAAAAGGTAGCGGCCAAGCATAACATCAGCGTAAGAACAAATATTTTTCGCATAACTAAAATTTGATGGATTTTTAAATTCGAGATTATGTGGTTGACGTTTTAAATCTACAATCCGTTGCTTTAACTCCCTCTTCTTTAGAGATGGGTAGAGCGAGGCCATTATTCCGGTTCAAATCCTAACATGAACGTGAATTTACCAGCTCCTTTTATTCCACCGCCCGGTGTTAATCTATCTAAACCAATACCGTAGTCAAAACCTAAGAGGCCAAACATAGGCAGATAAAACCTCATACCTAAACCTACACTGCGGCGTAATTTAAAAGGATTGTAATCTTTGTAATCCTTCCAACCATTGGCTGCTTCAAAAAAGGCCAGACCAAAAATAGTACTGCTTGGTTGGTTACCAATGGGTAACGAAGTTCTGCCTGGTATTTATTGAAAATAATAAAGAAGTTGTTAAAATCCTGTGAGTTTGTGTTGTCCGGGTTAATAGTAGGATCAGAGGTATTATAAATAGGATAGCCTCTATGCGCTATGATGTCGAAACCTGTAAGTGAGAAGGTATTGTTCAAACCCGCATCACCTAGCTGAAACCGTTCAAACGGAGAATAATTCAGTTCCGGATTGTATTTACCCATGAAACCATATTTAGCAGCAAGCTTCAATACAAACTGCCTGTCTTTGTTTTCACCCTTGCCTCTGCCCAATGGCACATACCAGGTGGAGTTAAAACGCCATTTGTGATATTCTACGTTTTTATACTGATCTCCTGCCCCACCTAATAAAGAGTAGGGAGGAGTTGCCTGCACGCTAAACATCAGGTCGCTACCACTACGTGGGAAGATAGGATCGGACACTGAGTTACGCTGGATTGCAATTTTTAAGCTTAGGTTATTGGAAATACCCGTATTAAAAGGCAGATTATAGGACCTACCCATATTCTTTACATTATAACGTGTTAAAGCTGCCGTATAAGTCATGTAAAAATAGTCATCAGGCCAGTTTAACTGTTTTCCTAAACCGATAGAAAATCCATTCACCGTTAAAGATGTATCCCGGGAATACTGATATCGCCCGGTGCTGTAGAAGCTACCAAAATTCGGGTTATAATACTTACTGTTATTATAAGAAAGTATCAAAGAATTTCTTTTTTACCACCTAACCAAGGCTCTGTAAATGAGAAGTTATAGGAGCGGAATGCGCGTCCGTTAGATTGTACACGTAAACTTAACTTTTGTCCGTCACCAACAGGTAGTGGATCCCAGGCTTGTTTTTTCCAGATATTCTTGATGGAAAAATTGTTGAAAGTAACACCCAGTGTTCCGGTAAGTCCAATACCACCACCCCAACCCGCAGAAAGCTCTAACTGGTCAGAAGATTTTTCCTTAAGATTCCAGTTAATGTCTACAGTACCATCATTTTGATTAGGTACTGGCTGAGGACTGATCGATTCCTGCTCAAAATAGTTTAAAGCGTTCAACTCACGAACAGTACGCATTAACGCACTTTGGCTATACAGCGCCCCTGGATAGGTACGCATTTCTCTTCTTATAACATGTTCCTTGGTGCGTTCGTTACCGCGGAGATTTATATTTTTAATACGCGCCTGTGGCCCTTCAATGATCCTTATTTCATGATCAATGGTGTCGTTACGAATACCCATTTCTACAGGGGTAACCTGAATAAATAAATAGCCTTTATCTCTGTAAAAAGTTTGAATATCTGCAGCGTCCTGGCTTTGTTCAATACCCAAAGCCTTGTTCAAAGTGCTGGCATTATAAATATCGCCTCTGTTAATATTTAATATCTGATTTAATAAAGTATCACTAACAACAGAGTTTCCTTTCCAGGTAGTAGTTCCAAAATAATATCTGCGACCTTCTTTCACTTTGATGTCGATGTACATTTTGTCGTCTTTTATCGACTGTGTATCAGCTAATATTTGTGCATCTCGGTAGCCTTTTTCGTTAAAATAGCCGAGCACTTTCTCTTTATCCTCAACATATTTTTTCTGATTGAATTTAGATGAAGAGAAGAATTTGAACCTAAAGTAGGGGTCTAATGCTTCCAGCGACTTAGTACCGGAAAGAAATCCCCAGTCGCTCATATATTCTCCAAAGTTGTAATGGTTAATAGGGCCATAAGTGCTAACATAGTTAGAAGGGAACAGGGTCATTTTAGTCATCTCCTTCGTTCCTTTCATTTGTTTCTTCAGCTTAACGCTTCTTACGTTTTCGTTCCCAAAGAAGTTGATGGCATCAATCTTTACTCTTTTACCTTTATTTACCTTGATAAGAAGAGAGTTAGAGTTTTTAAATACAGGATCTGGTTTTTCGATCAGATCTACTTCTATGCCATGAAAACCTTTTTCTTCATAAAAGGATCTGACAACATCTATAATATTACGTCTTGTATTTTCTGAAAGAATTGTTGTTTGTTTGGCAATAGCTGTTTTTTTTACCAATTCTTCCTGTTCTGTTTTTTTAACGCCTTCAAATTTAAAGTCGCCCAGCCTTGGCATTTCTTTTACAGCAACTTCAATACTTATATTGTCAGCAATAATATTTGTAACATAAATCTGAATATCGGCAACTAATTTTTGTCTCCACAGATTTTGTATCGCACGAGAAAAAACATCAGAGCCCGGATAAACAAACTTTTGCCCCTTTTGTAAACCGGCTACAGACAATATAATTGTAGAGTCCAGGTAGTTAGCTCCTGTAACTTTCAGGTCGGCTATTGTATATTCTTTGGGCTGTCGGGGGTTTTGCCATTCCTGCATTTCGGGCGAAAGTGCCTGATTTGGAAGGGTATCGGTTTGAGCAAAAACACAGTTTACCGTTGTTAATGATATGATTGTAGCACAAAACCTGTTAAGAAGAAAACGCATAAGGGATTTAAATATCGGTAATCAATTTTGTTTTTGCAAAAGCAGGAAGTTATTATTTATCACCACACTATTACACTATTCCTATTGCGGCGGCAAATTAAAGGTAAAAATTGGAAAACTCATGTTAAAATAGACAACCACACGATGGTAGCCTTAAAGCACTTTGGTTTATTGTAAAAATTTATCGGTATATTTTTAATTTTTCATAGTCCGGTAGCATTTCAAAGCAAAAAATATATATTTTAAACGGAGAAGAAATGTATATTTTTAGGCTTTATTTCACATTTTAACTTACTTCATTTATTTGTTTGGAAGTCTTTCCGAACCGACGCTCCCGCCCCTGATAGTCGATTAGGGCTTCATACAAATTATTTTTTCTAAATTCAGGCCACCTTACATTAGTAAAATAGAGTTCTGCATAAGCCAGCTGGTATAGTAAAAAATTGCTGATGCGATACTCCCCACTGGTACGTATCATAAGTTCAGGATCTGGAAAATCACTCGTACAAAGATATTTTTGTAATATATCCTGATCAATGGCCTCGATCTGTAGACGATCATTTTTTACTTCATTGGCAATACTTTTCACTGCATTCAACAGCTCCCACCACCGCTGTAACTAAGTGCCATAACCAAATTCAATCCACTATTGCCAGCAGTAATTTCCAATGCTTCGTTCAATTCCTGTTGCGCATAAGCGGGCAACATGCTCATATCGCCAATTACACGCAATCGTATATTATTTTTATGCAAAGTTTCCACCTCTTTTCTAATGGTAGAAACCAGCAATTCCATCAGGCCAACAACTTCATATTCAGGCCTGTCCCAGTTTTCGGTACTAAAAGCGTAGAGCGTTAAATATTTAATGCCGATCTCTGCGCAGCCTTCCACAATATCGCGTACGCTTTCAACGCCGTGATAATGACCAAAAAGACGATCCTCTCCCTGCTCCTGTGCCCAGCGCCCATTTCCATCCATAATGATGGCAATGTGCCGTGGCAGTTTTTCTTTATCAATATGATCTATTAATGTATCCATACCATTTGAAAGCGGCGACAAAAGTAACTAATATCACGAAACGCCCCATAAAAATATATACGGACGAAGTGAGCCGTAAGTATTTGCATATGGGAAAACCTATTAGCGTCGTCATCTCGTGCGGAGTGAAACGAAGCCGAGAACTCCTTGTTATTTAGGAGACTGCCCACTATTTTTTGCTTATGGCAAAACTTCGGTCGGAATAACGCATTATTTTAAAACCCATTTTTGTAAAAAGCCCTGCTATTACTTCATTAGTTCAACGGCTTAATTACCGAAAGCCTTTACGGAACTACAGCAAGATTTGTTTCTAACGTAATCCGCGTACTGCCCAAAAAGTGGGCGGCGGGTATTTACCATTTATTAGGAAAAGAATGAGGCGATTGAAGAAGTATTTAATGTGAGTCTTTATTTCTTTATGAAATGCTATAGAACCATCGACAACAGTCATTCCGACCGTAGCGAAGCGAAGTGGAGGAATCTTCTAAAATGGTAAAGACGCCTCGACTACGCGACGTTTAACATGGAGTATCAAATACAAAGACCCAAAACTCGCGTTATTTAATATTTAGCCGGGGTACCAGCTTTTGGAATTGCCTTTCTGATAAACTCCCGTAAATGATCGGTGCTTGTTTTTAAATCCTGTTTTCTTAAGTACATCATGTGGCCACTTCTGTAACCTTCCCAACTGATCCTTCCTTTTAATTTCCCGGCAGGATCCATTTGCCATAAATTATATTTTGCATTGAAATAGTCGCAAGCGCCATCGTAATAACCCGATTGCACCAGCAAATGCAGATAAGGATTGATCGCCATGGCCTGGCGCAGGTTCTCTCCGGTCTGATTGTTTTTATTATCCCACGGATGGACATTGCCAAACATCATATACGGAAAGTCGGTTTTATAGTTCAACTCATTTTTCAAATACATGTTGATCGGCGGTGTAAATGAATGTAGCCAAGAAGTAAGTTCGGCGTTAAAATCAGGACTTTCACCAGCATTCTGTTTGTCGATGCCTTTATACCTTGAATCGAGCCGGCCGATGGTGAACCCTTCATTGCGCAACAACTCTTTCCAAAAAAGATTGGTGCTGATCGAAAGATTATTTTGTAAGATGACTTTTTCTGAAATACCAGAATAGCGCGCCATTTTAGAGGCCAGGGTTTGCTTGGCCGCATCGTCTAAAAGGCTTCCTTTATTAAGCGCAGGAAGCAGCTCATTCATGGTGAAGTTTTCTACTTCCGGCAACATGGCTGTCAAATCTTTTTGTTGCAGATCAGCCGGTTGTTTTTTATGATACCAGGCTGCGGCTGCATAATAAGGTAATAACAATGCAGCGTCCGTTGCGGTTCCTCTTTCTATTCCCAGATCGGTTGGCGATACCAATACAACACCGTTTAAATACATCCAATGCGATTGTTGCAGTTCTAATGCAAGTCCCGAAACCCGCGTGGTTCCATAACTTTCGCCGATCAAAAATTTGGGAGAAGCCCATCTGTCGTATCGGTTTACAAAAGAGTTAACCCAATCACCTAAATATTTGATATCAGCATTTACTCCAAAAAATTTGTCCTTACTAACATCCTTGCCAACGATTCGGGAATAGCCCGTATTAACCGGATCTACATATACAATATCTGTAGCATCTAAAATGGAATATGGGTTTTCGGAATAACCATAAGGCTGTACCGGATAACCTTCTTCATCAATATTTAAAAATGCCGGACCCGTATAACCAATATGCATCCACACCGAAGCGGAACCCGGTCCGCCATTAAAAGAAATAGTGAGCGGCCTGGTACTTTTATCTTTTATATCCGTTCTCTCATAATATACAAAAAACACACCCGCAATAGCTTTGCCATCTGCATCCCAAACAGGCATCGTTCCTGTTGTTGCTTTATAGGGAATGGATTTACCGTTGATAGTAACGGTATGATTGGTGACTACTACTGCATCAGGATTAAACTTTAAATCGGGTGAAACAGATGATGTGTTTGGCTGCACATTATCTACTGTCTTTACAACAGATTTTGATTTGCCATCCTGTGATTGCGCCGCAGCACACATTGTTACTGCACAAAGCAGAAGCGTAGTAATATTTTTTAGCATGAGGGTTCAATTAAAATTGTTGTACCAAAACGCAATTTCAATAATATTTATTTTGTTACCAGCTACAGAATAGATGGCATCGATCTTGCCACGCTCGTTTTATCGTTCCGATTATATGTCATCCTATTTATTTTCCGCAACCGGAAGCTACGCATCTGGCTATTGTAGTTCAGCTCCTTCGGAGCTGTCTGAAACATTGAACCCGAAACTTATTAACCAGTCAAACTTCTTTCACATTATCACATTGGCTAATTAGCTAATTATTTCTCCTATTTCAACACACCCAATTCTTTACCAATTTTAGTAAACGCAGCTATCGCCTTATCCAAATGTTCCTGCTCATGCGCAGCACTAAGTTGCACACGAATTCGAGCCTGTCCTTTTGGAACAACCGGGAAGAAAAAGCCGATAACATACACGCCTTCTTCCAGTAGTTTAGCGGCGAAGTCTGCCGCCAACACTGCATCGCATAGCATAATGGGAACAATAGGATGATCGCCGGGCTTGATGTCAAAACCTGCCGCTGTCATTTTTTCCCGGAAGTATTTGGTATTGTATTCCAGCTTATCGCGCAAATGGGTAGAAGCCGAAAGCATATCCAATACTGCAATGGAAGCACCTACAATGGAAGGAGCTACCGTGTTGCTAAATAAGTAGGGGCGCGACTTCTGGCGCAGCATATCAATAATTTCTTTTCTGCCGGAAGTAAATCCACCTGATGCACCGCCTAAAGCTTTGCCCAGTGTTCCGGTAATAATATCAATCTTGCCCATTACGCCGCGATATTCGTGTGTACCGCGTCCCGTCTTTCCTAAAAAGCCAGATGAATGACATTCGTCAATCATTATAACGGCATCATATTTTTCTGCCAGTTCAACAATTTTATCTAATTGCGCAATCGTGCCGTCCATGCTGAAAGAACCATCGGTTACGATGATCCGGCTGCGACAACCGGCAGCTTCCTGCAATTTAACTTCCAGATCCTGCATGTTATTATGTTCGTAGCGAAAACGCTGCGCCTTACAAAGCCTTACGCCATCAATAATGCTGGCATGGTTTAATGCATCAGATATAATAGCATCCTGATCGTTAAACAACGGTTCAAAAACTCCACCGTTTGCATCGAAAGCTGCTGCATACAATATGGTATCTTCTGTTCCTAAAAATTCAGATATTTTTCTTTCAAGTTCTTTATGAATATCCTGTGTGCCGCAAATAAAACGTACACTACTCATACCGTATCCGTGTGTTTCAATGGCAGCATGAGCTGCTTTGATCACATCAGGATGAGAAGAAAGGCCGAGATAATTGTTGGCACAAAAGTTCAATACTATTTTGCCGTTCACTTCAATTTCTGCCCCTTGCGGACTGTTGATCACCCGTTCGTTTTTATATAAACCGGAGGTCTTGATTTCTTCAACTTCACCTGCTATTCGTTGGGTAAATGTTTCGTTCATAATGTTTTTATTATTGGAATGAATACAAAGCTGACACTTATGCAAATAAAACGCTTTTTTGATAACGACATTATAACAAACGATTGCGCAGAGGGGATTTCTCTTATAAATTCAAATCGTTTGTCCCCGCAGATTTTCGCTGATTTTTTCTGCATGGATTTGCGGTTAAAATCTGTGCCTATCTGTGGTGTATTACAAGAACTCCCTAAAATTGTCCTTATTGATTAACGCAACATCGGTATTGTAGGCTTCTTTAAAGCTTTTAGGTGCCTTGAGCTTTAATTTAGGATTCCATTTTATTTCGTAGCCTTTTATTATCCCGTCTGCATCTTCAATATAATCTACTTCCTGTTGTTGTACGGTTCTCCAAAAATAGCCGCGGGCATTCATTTTTTCATAACGTATTTTTTCTGCCTTTCGGCGATTAAAAAATTTTCCCAAAGCGCACCTTTATCCTGACGCAGATCAAGCGGCGTAAAATTGTTCAATACGGTATTGCGTATACCAGTATCTAAAAAATATATTTTTTGATTGGTTTTGATTTCGTTTCTAAGGTTTCGGCTAAAGCTGCCCAGCCTAAAGATTACGTATGCTTTTTGCAATAAATCAATATATGTGGCTATTGTATTCTTATCCACACCAATTAGCTTTGCCAGCTCATTGTAGCTTACCTCATTACCCAATTGTAATGCCAATGCCTGAAGCAACTTTTCAAGTATTTCAGGTTTACGTATTCCCCGTAAGCCAAAAGGTCTTTATACAAATAGCTGTTCGTAATTTCCTTTAGCGTGTCTTCTTCTTCTCCGGTTCGGTTAATTACATCAGGGTACATTCCATAAATTACTCGCAATTCTAACTGCTGCTGTGCTTTTAAGAACCCCGCATCGCCTTCAAACTCTTTCCACGAAACCGGCCATAATTCATATTCCCATTTGCGCCCGGTTAGCGGTTCTTTTATATGATCAGAAAGTTCCAAAGCTGATGAGCCGCTTACAATTAATTGTACATCTTTAAACGTGTCGGTAATTATTTTTAAAGTGATGCCCACATTTTCTATGCGCTGCGCCTCGTCAATAAATACAATTTTATAATTGCCGATCAAATTTCTTAATTGTTCTGTATTGGCATTGGTGAGTTGATTTTTTACAGTAGGGTCGTCGCAATTCAAAAACAAGTGCTTCTTTTCCGAAAGCATATTTTCTATCAACGTGGTTTTACCCACTTGCCGGTGACCGATAAGTACAATGGCTTTTTTCTTCCCAAATTTTGCTTCTATTTCTTTTTGTATGAAACGAATAATCATAACTCTTCTTCTATTCACCAAAAATACGAATATTTGGTGAATATATTCACCAAAAAGCACAATATTTGGTGAATACGATCCCTGAAAATACTAATATTTGGTGAATAGAGAATTTGGGATTTACTTTTTTTCGTTGTGGGAACGACTGCTTTAGACACAAGTTTGTCTCCAAACCGGGTTTTGATATCATCAACCGCTTTGTATAGATTCAGTTTATTGTGCTGGTCGTTGAAAAGATTCATTTGCATACCACTATCTACCAATTGGCTGAAACGCACGCCAATAAGCCGAACCGGCCGTCCATGTTGATAAACCCTGTCAAATATTTCTTTGGCTTTCTCAATCAATTCATCATCTAATGATGTATAAGGAATGGTTTCCTGCTTATTGGTGGTTTCAAAATCGGCATATCTGAGTTTTACAGTAAGACATCCTGTAAGCTTCTCATCTTGTCTAAGGTCGAAAGCATTCTTTTCAGTAAGCCTCACCAATTGGCTGTGTAAAAAGTCAACACTAGTTTGGTTTTCATGAAAAGTAGTTTCATGGCTCATACTTTTCTGGATCCATTCCGTTTCAAGCTCAGCGCTGCCAATGCCATGTGCCTTGCGCCAGAGATCACGGCCCCATTTACCTAATTTTTTTCTAAAATTTCAACAGGAGTGTGGGCAATGTCTTTGATGGTATGCAAACCAATTGCCCTTAGACGAGGTTCAGTTTGTTTACCTATGCCATTTATTTTTTCAATGCCTAAGGGCCATAAAAAATCTTTCTCTTTACCATGCGGTATTTCCAGGAAGCCGTTTGGTTTGGCTTCGTTAGTAGCCATTTTGCTGATAAATTTGGCAGATGAGAGCCCGCAACTTATAGGTAATCCGGTTTCTTTAATGATATATTCTCTTAGGCCTTGTGTGTATTTACTTACATTAAAAAACTTATCCATGCCGGTAAGGTCGCAATAGAATTCATCTATGGAGGCTTTTTGAAATAAAGGGACTTTAGCCGCAATTATATCCGTTACCATTTTTGAATAGAAACCATACTGCTGATAAGTTCCTTTTAAGACAATCGCCTGCGGACAAAGCTTCATTGCTGTAGCCATTGGCATTGCAGAATGAACGCCAAACTTCCGGGCTTCGTAACTGCAGGTGGATACCACGCCGCGGCTGGCGGTTCCGCCAACAATTACAGGTTTGCCTTTTAGTTCGGGTTTTAATAATAGTTCTACCGAAACAAAAAAAGAATCTAAATCAAAATGGGCGATGTATGATTTTTGCTCATTCACTTGTCAAAATTAATTTTTTAATTTGGTGTTGCTATTGAAATCATAACTCCGTTATAGTTTTTATAAACTGCTACAAAGATGAAATTAACTACATTTATATTCTGCATTTCAGTTCTATCTATTTCCTGTAATAAGGAATCTTCTAATTTAGATAATTGTGATGCCTATGCTATTCAAAAAATGGAATCGGAAGGTTATGTAAAAATAAAAGGTAGGGAAGATTCGCCGAATAATTATTCTGATCTCTCTAAGGGGTATTATAAACAGCAGGTAGTATATGTTCAAAATGGTTATTGCGGTTTAGCCTGCGAAGTGGTACCCAGGTTTTTTAATTGCGATGGAGCGCAAGTAGATGTTGATGCATCAGCAATTAAAACCATTCAACCACTTGGGTATTTTGTGTACCAACCTTAGCAATAAAAACCTGAGTTTTATTTCCTTATTTCAAGGTATTTTTTAATCATTACTATTTGCCCTAAATGGTAGTGTACATGCTCTACCTGTCCCTGAAAGTTTTTATAAGCGCTTGTGTGGCCAGTTAATATGGGGCTAAATAAGTTACCCTCGTCATAACCCTCAATAACGGTTTCCAATTCTCCTGCGGAATGAAGATTGTCTTTCTTCAAAAGAAGCCATTCGTTTTCATTAGTTATGGGTGGAACGTTCATTCCATTTTCTTTATTGATCGTTGAAACAATACCTCGTCCGCGTTGTGCTACAACCCTGTTCCAATAGCTAATATGATGTAACAACATAGCTATGCTATTTGGTGAAAAAGAAGTTTTAGCTATTGCTTGTTGCCAACTAATATCTTTTATAGTATCTGTGATATTTACATCGGTCCAATTGCCGCCGCGATGTACGTCTAAAAGGTGTTGTGCTATGTGATGTTTAAAGCGCATACTCAAATGTACAATGTAACTTCAAGCAGTATTTATAATTTTAAGCTAAATAAATATCCAGCAATCCGTCAGGCAGTGTTACATGCAGCGTTTTAGTTTTAGTATCAGCTTTTACTAGTGTTTCTTCATGCAGGGGGATCAACACTTCTTTTTCCTGAATATGTAAGCGACACAAAATCTGGTGCGGTTGTTCTATAATTTCTTCGATGGTTCCAAGTTCTTTTCCATTATCATTAATTGTGTAACCAATAAAACTAATAACGGCATTTTTAGCAACATGTTTCTCAAAATCTGCGGCTTTTAACCACACTTCTTTTTGAATTAAAGGCTTTGCCACTTCTATGCTATCAACACCTTCTAGCTTAATAAAAGTTTCAGTATCTGTTTTTATTTTTGCGGTTTCTAGAAACCATGGCAAATAGCTACCTGTTTTGTCTTTTATAAAAAAGCTTTCAGATCTTTAAGCGCCGTTTTTTTGCCCAGGGCATGTTTTAGCACCACGTCTCCTTTAAGGCCGTGCGTACCTGCAATTTTGCCAATGCTTATGTATTCTGAAATAGTTGATTGTGACATAATGGATACAAAATAAAGGAAAATAAAAAAGCGACCCGGATTCTCATCAGGATCGCTTTAATTTTTTGTTCCGTAAGCTAATTATGCTTCACTACCTTCAGCGTTATTAGCTTCAGGTGCAGAAGTTTCAGCCTTTGGTTCAGCTACTTTGCGGGGAGCAGCACTTCCAACTCTGCGTCTAGCTTTTCTTTCGTCCATAGCTTTCTGCTGGCGTCTTTTAATGTGCTCTTCATGCTCTGCGCTCCATGTTGTGAATTTCTGCATTGCTGCAGTTTCATCAAACAGACCCAATTTCACACCACGTAGTAAATGCTTCAGGTATAATACACCTTTAAAGCTAAGTATGCGGCGAACAGTATCAGTAGGTGTAGCACCTTTGTTCAACCACTCCAACGCTTTTTGACGATCCAACTCAATAGTAGCAGGAATTGTCAATGGGTTGTAAGTACCTAATTTTTGAATGAATTTTCCGTCACGAGGACTTCTTGCATCAGCAATAACAATGAAGTAAAAAGGTCTTTTTTAGAGCCGTGTCTTTGCAATCTAATTTTAGCTGCCATTTTAAATAGAAATTTAAGGCGTTAAAAAATAATTATTAAATCCAGACCAACAAGGTTTTTGT
Organism: Paraniabella ginsengisoli; assembly: GCF_022513635.1. Lineage (GTDB taxonomy): Bacteria > Bacteroidota > Bacteroidia > Chitinophagales > Chitinophagaceae > Niabella > Niabella ginsengisoli. The sequence continues at coordinate 886,497 of NZ_JAKWBL010000004.1, forward strand.
CCAGTTGATTTGGGGGTCAAAGGTATGTAAACTTTTATGTAACTGCAAACATAAAATGCTCAAAAAAATAATAATTGCAGTTTTTACAATTCATTATGATTTATGTTTTTTAATGAAATACTCAGAAGGGTTTTTTCATCCCACCCAATCCACCTGGCATCATTTTTCCAAAGGCGCCCATCTTATTCATATTTTTCATCATATCGCGCATTTGCTCAAATTGTTTCATAAAAGCATTCACTTCAGCAATGTCTTTACCGCAACCTTGTGCAATGCGTTTACGACGGCTACCATTGATAAGGTCTGGATTAGAACGCTCTTCAAGCGTCATTGAGTCGATGATGGCTTCGATGCCTTTAAAGCTGTCGTCACTAATGTCAAGATCTTTAATCTGTTTACCCACACCGGGGATCATACCCAACAGGTCTTTCATATTACCCATTTTTTTGATCATTTCAAGCTGGGCTTTAAAGTCGGCAAAATCAAATTTATTTTTACGGATCTTGCTTTCAATCTTCTTTGCTTGTTCTTCGTCAAACTGTTGCTGGGCGCGTTCTACAAGCGATGTGATATCGCCCATGCCCAAAATACGTTGCGCCATTCTTTCCGGATAAAAAACATCTAGCGCATCCATTTTTTCGCCGTTGCTAACGAATTTAATGGGTTTGTTAACGGTATATTTAATTGAAATAGCTGCACCACCACGTGTATCGCCATCGAGTTTGGTAAGCACTACGCCGCTAAAGTCGAGCCTTTCGTTAAATGTTTTCGCTGTATTTACTGCATCCTGGCCGGTCATGCTATCTACCACAAAAAGAATTTCCTGTGGGTTTACTGCATTTTTAATGTTGGCTACCTCGTTCATCATTTCCTCATCTACCGCAAGGCGTCCGGCTGTATCTATAATGACAACGTTTTTGTTTTTGCTTTTTGCGCTGGCAACTGCTGCTTTTGCAATGCTAACCGCGTCTTTATTTTCCGGCTCCAAATGCACTTCAACACCAATCTGCTCGCCAAGTACGCGGAGCTGTTCCATCGCCGCAGGCCGGTAAATATCTGCAGCTACTAACAAGGGGTTAAGGCTTTTTTGGGATTTAAGATAATTGGCCAATTTCCCGCTGAAAGTGGTTTTACCACTACCCTGCAAACCTGCTATCAAAATAATTGCGGGGTTGCCTTTAGCATTAAAAGGCGCTTCTTCTCCGCCCATTAATTCTGCCAGTTCGTCCTTTACGATTTTTACCATTAACTGGCCGGGACTAACCGCGTTAATTACCTTTTCGCCAACGGCTTTATCTTTTATTTTATCGGTAAATTCTTTGGCTATTTTATAGTTTACGTCGGCATCTACCAAAGCGCGGCGTATTTCTTTTACAGTGGTTGCAATATTAAGTTCTGTAATTCTTCCCTGGCCTTTTAGGTTTTTAAAGGCGCTGTCTAATTTATCCTGTAAGTTGTTAAACATGTGTCTATTTTATTAAAAACGGAGTGCGAAGATAGATAATAGTCGGGAAGGCGGGAAGTGAGAAAGTCAGGAAGGTGGGAAGTGAGAAAGTTGGAAAGATAATCGTCGTTTATGCAGGATGCCATTTATTCCACAGATGAAGTAATTGCGACGCAATACCGATGCCATATATTGACAGATTGGAGCATCATATTATCCCTGTTTCATGAGGGTTTTAAAAAATAAATTTTGTTTGTTTGATAAATTTTATATAATTGCGACTTATTGAGCATTAATAATTACGTGAAGATGAGTAAACAGAAGTTCACATTGGAGTATCCCGTTCGCTGCTCCCCAACTATATTGTACGAGTTTTTAGCAACTTCAAACGGGTTGGGGAATGGTTTGCCGAGCACGTGGAAGATCGTGACGGTAAATTTTATTTTGGCTGGAACGGAACCTACGAAGAGGCTGATGTTCAGGAGCAGGAAACAGAAAGTTTTATCCGATTTCATTGGACGGGAGCGCCTAAAGACGAGTTTTTTGAATTCAGGATAGATAAATCAGAAATTACTAATCAAACTATTTTGATCATTACTGATTTTGCTGAAAAAAGAGAAATTAAAGACCAGACCCAGCTTTGGGATTATCAGGTAAAGGATTTATTTCACCGTTTGGGAAATTAGCTGTTAGTTGATAGCTGACAGATGACTGAAAGAGGGATAATCCTCAACACTCATTACTCATTATTGACTATTCTTTAACGATATTGATCAGCAATTGAAATTGCTGCATCAGGATTTCTATCGAAGTCTCAATATTTTCTATGCTTGTGCTGACAGCCATTTTAATAAAGTGTGCTTGCTTTATTATTTCTTCAAATTCTTTATTATCCATATTTTTTAATGAAATATATGATGCGCTGGAAACATCGTGTACCCATTCATCGCCGTTGTAACTGATGGCAAATTGATTGCTTTGGAACAGGTGAAATGATTGTATCAATTTTTGAGAGAAGTGTTGCTTCCATTTCCCTGATACGTGAAGCGTAGTGCTGAATGAGCGGCCCCACCAAAACAGGGTTCGGATGGCAAAAATATTTTCTTTGGTAAAACAGCGTGGGTTGTCCAGAACGATCCATGGAAGCCCCAGATAATTTTCGCCGCGCGAAATTTTACCACCAGGTTTTAATACTTCGCCAGGTAGTGAGGAAGTTTTTACAACAGTTTGTTGCCAGGCGCAAAGCTCTTCAAATACATTTTTTATGTGCTTAAGTATTTCATTCTTTGTTAAAATCCATTCGGCGTTGGTAACAAGCGCAATATGCTGGGGCGAAAGCTGTAATTTTGCTGATTGCATTCGGTAAAGATATACTATTAGGAAGGTGAAGAAGTTAGATAAACTAATCATAAAAGCTTTTATTGGTCCGTTTGTGGCCACTTTTTTCATTACCCTTTTTGTGCTTATCATGCAGTTTTTTTGGCTGTGGATAGACGACTTTGTGGGTAAGGGATTGGATGCTGGTACCATTTTTAAATTTATTTGGTACCAAAGTGCTGCGCTTATTCCGTTAGCGCTTCCGCTTTCTGTATTGCTGTCGTCACTTATGACCTTTGGAAACCTGGGAGAAAGTTTTGAATTGGTGGCCATTAAATCAGCAGGGATTTCTTTATTGAGGTTTATGCGTCCGCTTTTTATTGTGGCAAGCTGTATTGCTTTTGGCGCATTCCTGTTTTCAAATTATGTAATCCCAATAGCAAACTTAAAATCGCGCACATTGCTAGCCGATATTGTATTAGCAAAACCGGCTTTTGCTATTAAGGAAGGCGTTTTTTTTGATGGCATTGATAAGTTCGCCATCAAGATTGGTAAAAAAGAAGCGAACGACAGTATTATAAGAGATGTGATCGTTTATCAAAGCGAAGGTAGAAATGGCCTTCAGGATAATTTTCTTGTGGCTAAAGACGGCGTGATGAAACCTTCTGCAGATAAGCGCTATCTGGATATTGTATTTAAAAATGGTTGGCGGTACGAAGAACGTGGTAACCGGGGAGATTCCTCCACCGAATATGTAAGGCTTGGTTTTAAGGAGTATAAAATGCAAATGGACATTAGCGCATTCAACTTTAAGAAGTCTGACGACAGTGCCAATGTTAACAATGAGAAGATGTACAATATGCGGCAGCTGGACGTTGCGATAGACTCCCTGTCTAAATTTACTGAAGACATTTCCAGCAATTTTGAAAACAATATGTTTTCAAACCTTATCATTTTAAACTATAAAGACAGCGTAGTTAAAGGTGTAAAACTGCCCGACTCAATATTGAACTTTAAGAAAAATATTGAGATTTATATGAACCCTAAAAAGGATTCTGTAAAAAAGTAAAAGATTCTTTAGCTACAGTTAAAGCCAGAAAAGATTCAACAAAGCTTGCTGCAAAAAATGAAAGATTAAGAAAAGCGAAACGGAAATCAAGAGCCACAGGTAAACCTTCCACTGATTCTGCCCTTACTAAAAATCCGCAAACAGATACCGCAAAAAAAGCGGGTATTGATACAACTAAGAAAGCCAAAGCAGACAGCACTAAAAAAGATAGCACTGCTAAAATTATTGCACCCCTAAAAAAATCAAAAAAGATCCAAACAGCTTTGATGCACTTATTCCAGACAGTGCTCGTGAGCAAATACGGGATAGGGCAATAAACAATTTGGAGAGTTTGAAAAGCAATCTTGAGATGAATGGAAGCAATATTGTTGAACAGGAAAAAACATTACAGAAGTATAAAATTGAGTGGCATGATAAAATAACATTGGCGCTGGCTTGCTTAGTGTTATTTATGATAGGTGCGCCGCTTGGGTCTATTATACGAAAAGGCGGGCTGGGAATGCCGATGATATTTGCTATTATCTTTTTCATGGTTTTTTATTTTGTAAGAACGCGGGGGCAGAAGCTTGCCCGCGAAATGGAAATGAGCGCCTTTACCGGCATGTGGCTGGCTATATTTGTATTAACACCCATAAGTATTTTCCTTATTTACAAAGCCATGCACGACTCTAACTTATTCAATAAAGAATTCTATACAAGGCTTAAGCGTAAACTATTAAAACGATTGGGGAAGGAGTAGGGAGTAATGAATAATGAATAGTGAATAATGAATAATGAATAGTGAATAATGAATAGTGAATGATGAATCCTACTTGCTACTTACTATTCCCTATTCACCCTTTCTGTCAACTTATACGAAACGGATGTTTATTTTAGACCAAATTTTCTTCGTATAATGCCGATGTGACAGTTGTTTAGACCGATGAGATTGGTCTATTACAAATGTCCAATCGGTATTACATCTTTCAACTTTTCAACTCTCAACTATATGAAGCAAACGGCTCCACAGCGGCAGAATTTCAGAATGCAAAGATGGGTGGCAGTGGTTTCGGTTGTTTTATTGGCAGTAAAATTTGTTGCTTATTATTATACATCATCTGTGGCTGTTTTGACAGACGCCATGGAAAGTATTGTAAACGTAATAGCTGGTCTGATAGGTCTTTATAGCTTATATGTTGCAGCACAACCAAGAGATCAGAATCATCCTTACGGACACGGCAAAGCTGAATTTTTGTCTGCTGCAATCGAAGGTATTTTAATCGGCATTGCAGGAATTTTTATTTTATATGAGGCCATATATAAACTTGTCTTTCCAGAAGCCATAAAAAAAACAGATATAGGAATTATTTTGATAGGAGCAACGGCTGTGATCAATTATGCATTGGGTGTTTTTTGTGTTCGCCTTGGCAGGAAAAATAATTCTTTGGCGCTTGAAGCCAGTGGAAAACATTTACAAACAGATACCTATTCAACCATCGCTGTAATTATTGGATTGATCATTATGCATTTTACGCAATTAATATGGGTTGATGCTGTTGTTGCTATTTTGCTGTCGCTTTTTATTATCTATACATCTTATCATATAACCAGAAGATCGATAGCCGGAATAATGGATGAAGCAGATACAAGCCTGCTTACAGATATGGTCGATTTAATTAACCGCAACCGAAGCAATAACTGGGTAGATATGCATAACCTGCGCGTGATTAAATATGGCAGCATTTTGCATATTGATGCACATCTTACTGTGCCCTGGTATTTTACAGTAAAGCAGGCGCATCATGAAGTAGATATTTTTTCTGACCTGATCCGAAAAAATTATGGTGCTTCTTTGGAATTATTTATTCATTCTGACGGTTGCATCGAAGGGCCTCAATGCCCTATTTGTATCAATGCAGACTGCCCGGTACGTAAACAAGTTTTTACAAAGAAAATAGAGTGGACACTCGAAAATGTTTTAAAAAATAAAAGACATAATACTCAAACTACATCATTAATTTTGTAGACTTGTATATATGCTTACCAAAAAATCGCAATACGCCTTTAAAGCACTGACTTATCTGGCTGATAAGCAAAAGGATGGTCCTGTGTTGATATCAGAAATATCTCAACAAAAAAATACCACTTAAGTTTTTGGAGAACATCTTGCTTGAACTAAAAAAGCAGAGATACTCGACAGTAAAAAAGGAAAAGGCGGCGGCTATTTTTTTAAAGTAGATCCTTCTTCTATTAAAATGGCTAAAATAATTCGTTTAATAGATGGGCCGATTGCCATGCTACCCTGTGTAAGCCTTTATTTTTACGAGCGATGTAAAAACTGTAATGAAAAGCATTGTGGTTTGCATGATGTAATGGTGCAGGTACGCGATGCCACATTAAGTATTTTAGAAAACCGAACACTGGCTGATTTGAGAGATTAATTTCTTATATTGCGGAAAGATTTGGACAGGTGCTAACTTATTGCTTTAAAAACCTATTACTGCTTAGCTGTGTTATAACCTTGAAGAATTGCAACTTATGTAAATTACAAATCTAAAGTTATATGAAGAGATAACTCCCCGTATTCTAATTACAGGTGGCATGCTTGAACGGAACTGTATTCATGACTGTCGCCCGTCTGCTTTTTTGTTAACTGCTTTACTGGTTTTTGCGTAGAACTAAGTAATTAAAGTTCGTATGTAATTCCAAAAAATCCTATGGATTATTGAATGCTTATGCCATCATGAGAAACTTAAACAACAGCTATATGAAGTATTATTTCACATCACTCCAATCTGTGTTTTGGATAAAAATAACACATGCAAAACGAACAGCTTTTACAGTTTTTCTTTTTTTATGTCGCTCAGTGCATTTGCTCAAAACAAGTTTTCTGTATCAGGTAAAGTCGTCAATAACACAGGACAACCGGCTATTGGTGTTAGCGTTGTTGAAAAGGGGACCCGTGTAGCGACGGTAACTGGAGAGGAGGGTAATTTTAATATTACAATTTCTTCTGGCAATGCCACTTTAGTGTTTTCATCTGTGGAATATGAAACCAAAGAGGTTGGCGTTAATAGCCAACCCTATATTAATGTCGAATTGATCAGGAAAGATGGTGGTATGGAAGAAGTAGTGGTTACAGCGCTGGGTATAAAGCGTGAGAAAAAAGCGCTTACTTATGCTTCGCAATCAGTTGGCGGTGAGGAAATGAGAAAAGCCGCAAACATCAACTTTATGGACGCATTGAGCGGCAAAGCTGCTGGTATAGACATCGCTACCAGTAGTTCGGGTGCTGGAGGCTCTACGAGAGCTGTTTTACGTGGTAGCAAATCCCTTACCGGGCTTAGCGAGCCTTTGTATGTAATTGACGGTATTCCAATGGTAAACAATAAAGGCGGACAACCGGGTTCATACGGAGGTACCGATCAGGGTGACGGGCTTTCGGCTATTAATCCTGGCGATATTGAAACCATGACTGTTTTAAGAGGGGCTAATGCTTCTATTTTGTACGGAAGCCAGGGCGCTAACGGCGTCGTTATCATAACTACCAAAAAAGGTAAGAATGGAAAAGCCGTTGTAAATTTTAACTCGAACACCGTTTTTGACAAGGTTACCAGTTTGCCGGAGTTTCAATATAAATACGGAGCAAGTGGGAAAGACTATAGCTGGGATACAGATGCAGGAAATTATCAAAGTGGTTATATAGAGGATTTTTTCAAAACCGGCATAAACACAACCAATGGTATTTCTGTAGCTGGTGGCAATGATAAAACTACTGCTTTCTTTTCGTATGGCAACACTTATGCAACGGGAGTAATGCCAACAAATACTTACAACAGAAATAACTTCACTTTCAATCAATCTACGAAATTATTCGACGACAAAATTACTATCAGCTCTAATGTAATGCTTAGTTCGGAATTGTCTCGAAACCGCCCTGGTGCCGGATATTATAATAATCCGCTTACCGGATTATATTTATTTGCCCGGGAAAGAGATTTTGATTATTTCAAAAACAATTATCAGGTATTTGACAGTACAAGGAATTTATACAAAATGAATTGGTATTCTTCCGAAGAAAAACAGAACAATCCATATTGGGAAATTAATAAGAACTCCAAGCTTTTTAAAACCAGCCGCTTAATTGCCAGCGTAAAAGTAGCGTACGAAATTGACGATCATTTTAAATTTGAAACACGTGGCAATATTGACTATGCAAATAAACTCTTTGACAACCGTTATGCGGCGGCAGGAAACGCAGTAAGTGTAAGCCCTAACGGAAGTTGGAATTATGCAAAATATAATGATCAGTCGATTTACACAGATGGAATTTTGAGTTATAATAAAGTTTTTGGAAATTTTAGCTTGTCTGCGCTTGCTGGAGCCAGTTATCAACGAATGGTTTTTAATGATGGAATGAATGTATCAACCGGCACAGTTGCCTTACAATATCCCAACGTTTTTACCTTTGCTAATATCCCATATAATATAGTTTTTAATCAAACCATCAATAGGGTTATTAAGCAGGGGCTTTTTGCTAACGCCACCATTGGGTTTAAGGATATGGTATATCTGGATTTAGCAGGCCGTAACGACTGGGCTTCTACGCTGGCACTTACCGGCAATCAGTCTTATTTTTATCCGGCAGTTGGTATTTCGGCTATTATAAGCGAGATGTTTGACATGCCCCAAAGCATTTCCTTTTTAAAAGTAAGAGCATCCACTACAAAAACAGCGAATGAAGTTCCGTTTAATTCGGTAAATCCTTATAATACTATAGGCGGTGCGGGTGGACCAACAGGTATTGGTGGTATTACCAGAAACACGCAAGTGCCTTTTACCAACCTACAGCCAGAGCAAATTACCAGTAATGAGTACGGTCTTGAAATGAGGTTATTCAAAAGCAGGCTGGGACTGGACGTTACTTACTATTCGGGCGCAAGCACTAATCAGTTTCTACGCTTACCGGCTCCTTCCGGCTCAGGATTTACCGTTTATTTTGTGAACGCCGGTAAAATTACCAACAAAGGATTTGAGATTTCGGTAAATGGAGATATCATCAGAAACGACCGCTTATTATGGAGTTCCACGGTAAACATGTCGCGCAACATCAATAAAATAGTTGAATTGATTCCATCTAATCCCGATTATCAAGTAGGAGGAAACAGCGAAGGGTTTGCCTCCATTATCAAGGCAGGTGGTTCTTTCAATGATTTGTACATCTTCAAATTTGCGAGGAACGATGCCGGGCAGATTATTTTGGACGCTAATGGAAAGCCAACAAAGGCGGCTAAACAGGAAAAAGTGGGCAATCTAAACCCTGATTTTCTGTTGGGGTGGAATAATACGGTTAACTATAAAAACTTTTCTTTAAGCGCCCTGATAAATGGCAAGTTTGGTGGAAAAGCATTTTCTAAAACAGAAGCATTCCTCGACTCTTATGGCGTAAGCGAAAGAACAGCTGATGCAAGAGATGCAGGCACCATCCCAATTAATGCAATAAAAGGTACAGCTCCTGTTACCTCGATAGAGCCAGCGCTTTACTATTCTACCATTGGCGACAGGAACGGTATCATGGAGCCTTATGTGTTTTCCAGAACCAATGTGCGTTTAGCCCAGTTGGTTTTGGGGTATAGTTTTGTGATGAAAAATACCGAAGGCTTCATTAAAGACGCTTCAGTTTCGCTTATAGGTAGAAACCTGTTTTTCCTTTACAAAAAAGCTCCTTACGATCCAGAACAGGCGATGAGTACCAATATCTTCACACAAGGAAATGATGTATTTGCTGTTCCTCCAACCAAGTCTTACGGGGTAAGCTTCAAACTTACATTTTAAATCATTGAGTGATGAATTTTAAAAGATTATTAATGAACACAAATGAAATGAGCCTTCAAAAAGCGATTAGGCTTTTGCGGCAAATTTTATGTGTTAATAAAAATATACGAATGAAAAAGCTAATTATAGCAGCAACCCTTTTAGTAGCATTGGGCTCCTGCACAAAAAACTTTGAATCATTTAACCAAAATCCACACGAAATATCTGACGAATCGCTTCGACAGGATTTCAACCTGCTGGGGTCGCCTTTTTCCGGTTTAATGTTCAATCTTTTTGGACACCAGATTGAGGAAGATTTATGTTATGATAACTGGATGGGGTATATGGGCACGCCTACGCCTTTCGTAAGTAATGTAAATAATACAACGTATTACATACGATGGAATTCTTATTGGAACAGGGTTTACAATAACGTGATGTCCCCTTCCAAGCAGGTAATTGAATTGGCTCAGGCAGATAATTTACCGCTCTTCGCCACATGGGCCAAACTTGTCAGAATATTGTCGATGTCTAAATTGACGGCTCTTCACGGACCCGTTATTTACTCTAATTACGGATCTAGAGAGAATCTCATTCTTTACGACAGCGAATCTGATTTATACAATTTGTTTTTTAAACAGTTAGACTCTATTCAATCCGACTTTGCGGCTAATACAAGTTACGGAAGCTTTAAGAAATTTGACCCCTCTTATGGCGGAGATATCAACAGTTGGATGAAAGTAGTTAATTCTCTCAGGCTAAGATTGGCTATGCGCATATCAAAAGTAGCGCCTGCAATTGCTAAAATACAAGGCGAAAAGGCAATGGACGATCCGGTCTTATAGAAAACAATCAGGATAATTTTAACGTATCGCTTATCGGAAATAAAATGCCGGTAGCAGTAATCTCATTCGAATGGAATGATACAAGAATGGGCGCGGTAATAGAATCTTATCTTGGCGGACTAAAGGATGGAAGGGTTTCAAAGTTTTTTTCAACAACTTCTAAAGCCAATCTTTACGCCGATCACTCTTCTTTTCCTTACAAAGGCATTCGCAATGGAGCTTATGTTGATGTTAAAGATCAACGGGTAGATTTTTCCAGAGTGTCTGAAGATTTTCAAACCATACAAACAAGAAGGGCCTTTACTGCCGCCGAAGTAAAGTTTCTTAAAGCTGAAGCAGGCCTTAGAGGCTGGGCGGGTGCCGGCGATCCCAAAACCAATTATGAAGACGGGGTTAGGCTTTCCTTTGCTGATTGGGGTGCTGGCGGTGTTGATGCTTACTTGGCAGATAACACAAGTAAGCCTTGGGATTATGTTGACCCGATAGATGCGCGAAATAATTTTACATCTGCATCTACTGTTACCGTGGCTTGGAACAATGCTGATAACAACGAGCTAAAACTGGAAAAAATTATGACCCAGAAATGGATTAATAATTTTACCAACACACTCGAATCATGGGTCGATTTCAGAAGAACAGGCTATCCCAAAATTCCACATGTAGCCAGAAACGACAGCAGCCCCGACTGGGGTGTAATTGCAGCCGATCAATGGATAAAAAGATTACCTTTTCTCGATGCGGAAAGAACAGGAAACCCCAATGGCGTAGCTGATGCAACCACTAAATTGGGTGCTGGCGCTAAAGACGATATTGCCACCCGTTTATGGTGGGATACGGGCGGCGCTAATTTTTAAGTTGGATTTTTTAGGTTAGAAAATAGAAGCAGGCCGGGTTAAATTTTTGATCCGGCCTTTTTTAGAGAGATATTGTTCAAGTAAAATGCGTCCTTCTCATAACCCCCTAAAACTGAATAATCCCTGCCTCAAACCAGCATTTTTTTAATATTACCCTACCAACTTTGTAGGTTTTGAAAAATGGCCTATATTTGCATTCCACATTTAAAATTATACTATTATGTCATTAAGATTAGGCGATATCGCACCAGATTTTACGGCGCAATCAACAGAGGGTGAAATAAAATTTCACGAGTTTTTAGGTGATGGTTGGGGTATATTGTTTTCTCACCCTGCAGATTACACACCTGTTTGTACTACAGAGCTTGGTAAAACTGCGTTGCTGAAAGAAGAATTTGCAAAACGCAATACCAAAGTTTTGGCAGTAAGTGTTGATCCGCTGGATAGCCACATTGGCTGGAAAGACGATATCAACGAAACGCAAAACGTATCAGTTGAATTTCCTATTCTTGCTGATCCCGATAAAAATATTGCTACTTTGTATGATATGATCCACCCAAATGCTTCTGAAAAAGCAACAGTGCGTTCCTTATTCATCATCGGGCCAGATAAAAAAGTTAAACTAATTATCACTTATCCTGCTTCTACTGGTAGAAATTTCACAGAAGTACTTCGTGTGTTAGATTCGCTGCAACTTACAGCAAATCACAGCGTAGCAACTCCTGCAGACTGGAAGCATGGTGAAGATGTAATTGTGGTACCTGCTATCAGCACAGAAGACGCTATTAAAAAATTCCCTAAAGGTGTAAAAGAGGTAAAACCTTACCTTCGCTACACTCCACAACCAAATATTTAATTGGTTGTTAATAATTGATAGTTCATTGCTGATGGAACTGTATATTTTAGATAAAGCCATCGCTATGAACTATTAATTATTAAAATAGCTATCTCGAAAATGTTTACAGAATCTCAAATAAGCGATATCGAAAACGCTTCTCTTGCAGAAGCGATCGAAATGGTATTAAATCAGTTTCCTACAGAAACTGTTTTCCACTTCTTTAGGTCAGGAAGATCAGGTGCTTACGCACGTAATTGCCCGAAACAATTTACCGGTAAAAATTTTCACACTCGATACAGGCCGGTTGTTTTATGAACATTACGACCTGCTCGAAAAAACAAATGCCCGATACAAAACCAATATTCAGGTATATTTTCCTCAAGGTCCCGATGTCGAAAAATTTGTCAACGAAAAAGGCGTAAATGCTTTTTACGAATCGGTTGAAAACCGCAAGGAATGCTGCTTTATACGCAAGGTAAAACCATTGAATCGCGCGTTGGAAGGAGCAAAGGTTTGGATCACCGGCCTTCGCGCCGAGCAGTCCGAAAACAGGCAAGACATGAAAATGCTGGAGTGGGATGAAGGCCGCCAGTTATACAAGTTCAATCCTTTAATTCATTGGTCTTACGATCAAATGATCGATTTTATTAAGGAAAATAATATTCCTTATAATCCGCTACACGACAAAGGTTTTGTTAGCATTGGTTGTGCACCCTGCACCCGCGCTATCGAGCCTGGTGAAGATGCACGTGCTGGTCGTTGGTGGTGGGAGGTTTCGCATAAAGAATGCGGGCTTCACGTTAATAGCTAAAATAATTTTGGGCCCGGCTGCAGTGCTACTATCAGCGTAATTGCGTCGCACTCTTCATCTTCCGGAATAAAGCCCAACAACAATATATCGATTGTCCTCTATTTCTGTAAGGAGATTGGGGCTAACAAAATAAAAAGAACCAACTCCCCTCTCCTTTTGGAGAGGGGCTGGGGTGAGGTCATAAAAAATGAACAAGTACGAATTAGACTATTTAGAGCAGCTCGAAGCTGAAAGCATTTTTATTATGCGCGAAGTAGCTGCACAGTTCGAAAGACCAGCTTTGCTTTTTAGCGGGGGTAAAGATTCTATCACTTTGGTGCAGCTTGCAAAAAGGCGTTCGCTCCCGGCAAAATCCCTTTCCCGTTAGTACATATTGATACGGGTCATAACTTCCCGAAGCGCTTAGATACCGCGATGCATTGGCAAAAGAATTAGGTGCGGAACTTATTGTGCGTAATGTGGAAGATACGATCAAAGCAAAAAATCTTACCGAGCCAAAAGGTAAATTTGCGAGCCGCAACTGGTTACAAACACATACACTTTTAGACACGATTGAAGAATTTAAGTTTGATGCCTGCATTGGCGGTGCCCGGCGCGATGAAGAAAAAGCACGCGCGAAAGAAAGAATCTTTTCAGTACGCGATGAGTTTGGACAATGGGATCCGAAACTACAACGCCCTGAATTATGGAATATTTACAATGGCCGCATTCATAAAGGTGAGAACGTTCGCGTATTTCCCATCAGCAACTGGACGGAATTAGACGTTTGGAGTTATATCAAAAGCGAAAAAGTACAATTGCCTTCTATATACTTTGCGCACGATCGCGAAGTGTTGGTGCATGAAGGACAATTGATCGCTGTTTCAGATTTTATTACAATAGATGAAACAGATACAATCGTAAACAAAAGAGTACGTTATCGCACGGTTGGTGATATGACCTGCACTGCCGCAGTGGAGTCAAACGCCGAAACTTTAGATGAAGTGGTAAACGAAATTATGGCAACGCGTATTTCAGAGCGCGGCGAAACCCGCATCGATGATCGCGTAACCGAAGCGGCTATGGAAGACAGGAAGAAGGGAGGCTACTTTTAGTGCGCAGTTAAAATACGTATATTTGTGTAAAATGCACGTGTTATGACGACAAAGCTTACTTTAACAATAGAAAAATCGATAATAGAGCGCGCTAAGGTTTATGCGAAAGGTACACAGCGTAGCCTTTCTGAAATGGTAGAAAAATATTTGGAACGTGTTACGGATCAGCGTTTGCCGGATGAGGATATTTCGCCCAGGCTTAAAAAAATAGCAGGCAGCTTACCTCTTCCTGAAGAATTTGACGATAAGCAGGCGCTGGATGACTATTATTCAAAGAAATACAAGCTGTAAAGTGAAGCATATTTTTATTGATACCAATATTATCATCGACTTCGTTTCACAAAGAAAACCTTTTGGACTTGCAGCTTTATTGCTCTTTAATTTGGCGGATAAAAAGAAAATAAAACTTTACGCTTCTTCGCATGCAATTGCTACGGCTCATTATATTTTAAAAAAGGTTTATAGGGAGAGTGAGCTGCGAAAGCTGCTTGATCAGGTGATGGATTATCTCGAAATCATTCCGGTTACGGTTGACATATTGAGGAAAGCGGCACGTTCTCAGCACAAAGATTTTGAAGATGCAGTTCAGATTTTATGTGCAGTTACAATAAAAAATGTATTTGCAATTGCAACAAGAAATGTAGCTGATTTCACGAAAGCCGGTATTCCAGTTTATACGCCTGATGAAGTGTTAGAATTAATTAAATAGAAATATTTATACTTTAAAAGGTTCTTTAAGCGAAACATTAAATCATTTGATGATGCTTTTGACGAAAATTTTATAACAGAAGAACAATTAAAATATTTCAGACATAAAACAACAGAAGTTGAAAAAATACTGAATGGTTATATCGCCTGGCTTGAAAGAAAGTCGAAAGAGCGATAACCTTGTAAACTTATCAACTTGTAAACTTTTCAACGGAAAATGGACATTCTAAGATTTATAACAGCAGGTAGTGTAGATGATGGAAAAAGCACATTGATTGGCCGTTTGTTGTATGACAGCAAAAGCATTCTGGTAGATCAATTAGAGGCTTTGGAAAAACAATCTAAAAATAAAAATGCCGATGGCATTGATCTGGCGCTGCTTACAGACGGTTTACGTGCTGAACGCGAACAGGGCATCACTATTGATGTGGCCTATCGTTATTTCAATACACCCAAAAGAAAATTTATAATTGCTGATGCGCCCGGCCATGTGCAGTACACCCGCAACATGATTACCGGAGCTTCCAACTCAAGCCTGATCATTATTTTGATTGATGCGCGTGCCGGAGTTATCGAACAAACTCGTCGTCACTCAATCATCGCATCTTTATTAAAAATGCCGCACGTTGTTGTTGCAATTAATAAAATGGATTTGGTAGATTTTTCAGAATCCCGTTATAATGAAATTAAGAAGGATTATCAAAAAGTAGCAACGCAACTAGGTTTAAGCAATATTACTTACATTCCTATTTCGGCTTTAAATGGAGATAACATCGTAACGCCTTCCGAAAAAATGCCCTGGTATAAAGATCAGCCTTTATTACAGTTTTTGGAAGAAGTAGAAGTGTCGGAAGATATTAATCATGCCGATCCTCGTTTTCAGGTGCAATATGTTATTCGCCCGCAAACGCAGGAACTGCACGATTATCGCGGCTATGCCGGTGAAATCGTAAGCGGAGTTTACAAAAAAGGCGATAAGATAACAGTATTACCCGCCGGTATAGAAACCACACTTTCAAAAATTGAAATTGCAGGCGAAGAAGTGGAAGAAGCATTTGCGCCGCAAGCGGTTGTATTGCATCTGGCTGATGACATTGATACCAGTCGCGGCGACACATTTGTGCATACCGATAATCAACCTAAAGTTGAAAGTGAAATTGAAGTGATTCTTTGCTGGTTAGATAATAAACCTTTAGTACAAGGAAATAAATATTTTCTTCAACATAAAGGGAAATTAGTAAGAGCAATTATCAGGGAAATAGAATACAAGTTAGATGTAAATACATTAGAGCATACAGAAGTTACCGACAATGTAAAACTAAACGAAGTTGTGAAAGCAAAAATTAAAACAGCCCAGCCACTTGTTTACGATCCGTTTGATAAAATCAGCGATTATGGCAATGCGATATTAGTTGATGAAACCAGTAACAGCACGGTAGCTGCTGTATTATTGAGTTAAAAAGATGATGCGTTTTACTCCCCTCTCCCTTGGGAGAGGGGCTGGGGGTGAGGTCAATAGCGGCGTGTCATCGTTCCGATTAAAAATGAACAGAGAAAAACATAAAAGAATTGTCTTGGACTTCTCCTCCTCCTCTGGAGGGGGCAGGGGGAGGCTGGTTCTGTGGTGTTGGCTGCTGCTGGTCCTGGCGATCCCGATCTGATTACAGTAAAGGCCGCTAATGCTTTAAAAGAAGCAGAAGTGGTATTAATAGACAGATTGGTAAGCGAAGTGATTTTGCATCGATATGTTTCAGCCAACGCAGAAATTGTTCGTGTGGGAAAAGAATGCCGCAATAATATTTCAACGCCCCAGGAAGTTATCAATCAGCTTTTGGTTAAATATGCATTACAAGGAAAAAAGTAGTGCGCTTAAAAGGTGGCGACGTTTCCATTTTCTCAAATGTGTTGGATGAATTGCAGGTATTGGTCGCCAACAAAATTCCTTACGAGATTATTCCGGGCGTTACCGCATCTCTCGGCGCGGCTGCTTATGCGGGCATTCCGCTCACGGCACGCGGCTATGCTACTTCGGTAAGGTTTCTCACTTATTATAAATCTGATATTGTAACAGACAAGCATTGGCAGGATTTGGCGCAAACCAATGATACGCTGGTTTTTTATATGTCGTCAGGAACATTAAAAAATGTAGTTGACAAACTCATTCAATTTGGTGTTCATAAAGATGTACACGTTGCTGTTGCAGAGCAGGCCACCACTTGTTATCAGCGTATTCATGAATGTAATATTTATGATTACAAAACAAAACTTGAAGGCAAAAAATTCGCATCTCCTTCGCTTGTAATTATTGGTAAGGTAGTTGCCTTGCACCAGCAATTCAAGTGGTTAAAAAACAGTGAACACGATCAACAATATTTTGTGTCGGTAGGAGAAGGAATTCAAGATATAAACGAACTTAATAAACCAATAAAGCATGTTATCTGAAGATAAACTGCAGAAGATTAAAGATTTTACGTCCACGCTGTCGCGTGAAGAACTGATTTGGCTGAATGGCTATATCGCCGGAAAGGCTGGTGGCTTGCAGACCACATCAGGCAGCGCAGCCCCGGCTGGTATTGCGAAAAAGATAACGCTGGCGTATGGTACCGAAACGGGGAATTCCAAAAAGCTGGCTACGCAATTAGCTGGCATTGCAAAGAAGAAAGGCATTGGTGTTAAACTTGCAGGATTGGATCAATATCGGTTTACCGACCTGACAAAAGAAGAATATTTTTTGTAGTGATCAGTACGCAAGGCGAAGGCGAACCGCCGCTTTTAGCGCAGAAATTTTACGACCAACTTCACGAAACGCAAATGGAGTTGAAGAAAATGAATTTCGGTGTGCTGGCGCTTGGGGATACTTCATATGCGCAATTTTGTAAAACAGGTGAAGATGTTGATGCAAGGTTGGAAGCCTTAGGCGCGCATCGCATGTTGCCTTTAAAAAATGTGATGTAGATTACGAAGAGGATTCTTTGCATTGGATAGATAATGTAGTAACCGCTTTGCAAACAAGCGTTGGCAGTGTGCCGGCTGTTGCAGCAACATCTGTTGTTGAAGAAAAAAGCCTACCGGAAAAAAGCATTATAAAGGAACAATTGTTACAAACGTTAATTTGAATGATCGCGGAAGTAATAAAGAAACCTATCATGTAGAAATCAGCACCGATGAGGATTTAGATTATTTGCCAGGCGATGCGCTGGTATTATTCCACCCAATTGTGATGCTGCGGTGCAGGAGATTATTACTCTTACAGGCATCGATCCAGAGCTTGAAATACAAACCTCAAAAGTAACTTCATCAGTACGGGAACTACTACAAAAGCATTTGAACATTTTATATCCGTTAAAGTCAACTATTAAACAATACGCTACTATTATTACAGGACATGAAATAGCTGAGCAAACAAGGTTAAGCCTTCCCGATCTGTTGAAACAATTTCCTGTAAAGGATGCTAAGATGTTTGAAGAAGTGATTAAGATATTAACTGCACAGGCACCCAGACTTTATTCCGTTTCTTCCGCACCAGGAAGCCATGGTGTGAATGAAATTCATATTACAGTAAGTAAAGATGAGTTTTATGTTGAAGATGAAAAACGCACGGGCGTAAGCAGTGAATATTTTTCTACAAAGCCCGTTGGTACTGAGTTTGAGTTTTTCATTCAAAAGCAAAAACATTTCCGCTTACCAACTGAAGATAAAGATGTGATCATGATTGGCCCCGGAACCGGCATTGCTCCGTTCCGCTCCTTTATTGCGGAAAGAGACGCGCAGGCGGCGAGTGGTCGCAACTGGTTATTCTTTGGTGAACAACATTTCGTAACCGACTTTTTGTATCAAACCGAATTGCAGGATTATTTACAAACTGGCGCATTAGCCAATTTGGATGTAGCTTTCTCGCGAGATCAGAAAGAAAAAGTATATGTGCAACATCGCATGAAAGAGAAAGGTGCAGAATTATATGAATGGTTGCAAAATGGTGCATATATGTACATCAGCGGAAAGCGTGAACCAACTAGTAAAGATGTAGAAAAAATGCTGGTTGATATTTTTAAAGAACACGGCAATAAAAGCGAAGAAGAGGCGGAGAAATATTTACATCAGTTAGTGGAAGAAGGAAGGTGGGAGAAGGATGTATATTGAGAGACGTTGGAACCATGATTTGTGGGATTAATAGATTAACAGGAACGCTGCGAAGCGGCGGAACAATAATAGCTGTGGATGAAATCCACGGAAAACAAATAGATTCATGAGCGAACAATCACCAGTAGAGAAAATTAAAATAGCCAGTAAGGGGCTGCGCGGCACGTTAAAAGAAAGCCTGCAGGATAATTACACAGGCGCTGTGCGTGAAGATGATACACAGTTAATGAAGTTTCACGGCATGTATCAACAAGATGACCGCGACAGGCGCGAAGAAAGAAGTATGAAAAAATTGGAATGGTTGTATTCCTTTATGTTAAGGCTGCGGCTTCCGGGTGGTTTTTTAACGCCGGAGCAATGGATAGCGATGCACCATGTAGCGGGCGAGCATTCTACCGGAACGATAAAAATTACAACAAGGCAAACGGTACAATTGCATGGTATTTTAAAGTCGCACATTAAGCCAACCATGCAGTCGTTTAATTTAGCGGGCTTGGATTCTATTGCCACTTGTGGCGATGTGAATCGTAATGTATGCTGCACTTCCAATCCTGGCGAATCGCCGGTGCATGATGAAGTGTTTCAGTTTGCTTCAAAGATCAGCGAGATGGCGAAGCCTAAAACCCGCGCCTGGTACGAGATTTGGATTGGTGAAGAAAAAATTGGTGAGAAGGTAGAAGAAGATCCATTGTATAAAGATCGCTACCTGCCGCGCAAATTAAAAGTTGGCATTGCTGTACCGCCTAATAATGACGTTGATATTTTTATTAACGATATTGCACTGATCGCCATCATCGAAAATAATAAATTGATTGGTTTCAATCTCGCTGCTGGCGGTGGTTTGGGCGCCACACATGGCAATCCCAATACTTACGCAAGGCTGGCTACCGTTTTGGGTTTTGTAGAGAATGATGAGGAAAAAATATTGAAAGCGGTTTACGAAACCATTACGGTGCAACGCGATTATGGCAACCGCAGCGACAGAAAATTATCTCGTTTAAAATACACCATTGATAAATTAGGCGTTGATAAATACCGGGAAGAAATTGAAAAGCGTTGTGGCTTTAAATTGGAGCCAGCAAAGCCATTTGAATTTACTGAAAGGCAGGACAGATACGGCTGGGTGGAAGATCATAAAGGCAATTGGCATTACACAGCGTTTATCGAAAACGGTCGTGTTTTGGATGGCGAAGGGATTGACCTGAAAAGTTGCCTGTATAAAATTGCGGAAGCTGGCAAGTGTAATTTCCGTTTTACCGCCAATCAAAATGTTATCTTAACTGATATTAAGGATAAAGATAAAGCGGCAATTGAAACGCTGTTGAATGAATATGGTCTTATTGAACATACCGACAAGGCGGGAGCATTAAGGAAAAACGCTATCGCTTGTGTGGCATTTAACACTTGTCCATTAGCGTTAGCAGAAGCGCAGCGTTATTTGCCTACGCTTATTTCGAAGATAGAACCCATACTGGAAAAGCATAGCATGATTAATGATGATATTATATTGCGCATGACTGGTTGCCCCAATGGTTGTGGCCGTTCTCCAAATGCTGAGATAGGTTTTGTAGGAACAGCTTATGGTAAATACAATCTGCATATTGGTGGTGACAGGCTGGGCCAGCGTTTAAACACAAAATATAAAGAAAGCCTTAACGAAGAACAAATATTGGATACTTTAGATGGGTTATTCGGAGTTTATCAAAAAGAGAAAAAGGAGAATGAAACCTTTGGTGATTTCTCTTATCGTAAATGGATTCTTTAATTGGCAAATAGTTGATGGTTCATAGTTCATAGCGAAGAACAAACCATTAACCATGATCTATGAACCATTAACTCAACAAACATGAACAATAAAAACTTTATTAAACTGTTGTTGCAAAACAATGCCAAAATAGGTAACCTTCCTGATAAGGATTTAGCACATCAGTTTATCGACGATATTTTTCAGTTTTTGTTTATACCAAAAACAGGCATAAACCAAAAAGAAGCAGATCTTGAAAAAGGTATGTATGCGCTAAAAAGCCATTTGGCAACATTAATATATGATGTTGTTAATGATGGTGCAAAGTCGCAAACGCAGGCAGAGTCTTTCTTTGAGGCTTTGCCGGATATTTATGCAACTTTGCAGGAAGATGCTGCTGCATTTGTGGCAAACGATCCGGCAGCATACAATGTGAGTCAGATATTGCAAGCCTATCCCGGTTTCTATGCTATTGCTGTTTACCGCATTTCAAACCAGTTGCGCAAACAAGACATACGTGGCCTGCCAAGAATTTTTGCCGAATACGCTCATAGTAAAACCGGAATTGACATCCATCCTTATGCTACCATTGGTAAAAACTTTTTATAGATCATGGCACTGGTGTTGTTATTGGAGAAACATCTGTTATTGGAAATAATGTAAGAATTTACCAGGGCGTAACGATTGGTGCGTTCAATTCTGCCAAGGGCAAAAAGAAAACCAAGCGTCATCCAACTATCGAAGACAATGTGATCATTTATTCAGGCGCTACTATTTTAGGCGGCGACACTGTAGTGGGCCACGATAGCGTGATTGGCGGTAATGCCTGGATCACATTTAGCGTTCCCGCAAATTCATTGGTGTATAACCAAAGTGAAGTAGCTGATAAAGAAAGTTTTTCGCATAAGGATTCGGTAAGTAAAATATTGCAGTCTTCTAAGAAATAAAAATAATTTTATGTTCCCGGCTGCAGTGCTTATGGCATCGGTGTTGCGTCGCACTCTTCAATTGTGGAATATATCTGAACAATTTAGTAGAGGTCGTCATTGTGAGCGAAATGTAGTGGAGTTGAACAATCTCCATGTTGTATAAGAGATTCCTCCACTCACGGCTTTCAGCCACTCGGTCGGAACGACTAATGAACACAGGCTCGCCGTTGCTGTATAACGTAGTGAAGCCAAGCAATCTTTTTCAATATAGAAGATTTCTGATTTGGTTTGCTTGAGCGGCTTTTAATTACACACAAATAGTTATCAAACATTCATAATTCTCAACATACTGATAATTCTTCCTCGCCGCATTCCGGATCTGATGGGGCTGGCAATAATCTGTTCCCGGTTTTTATCAAGCTGGAGGAGTTGAAATTATTGGTGATCGGCGGAGGTAATATTGGTTTGGAAAAGCTACAGGCCGTAATTAAAAATGCTCCGGCCACAGCTGTAAAGTTGGTTGCAATTGAGATTAGTAATGAGGTTAGAAATTTTGTTGCACCTTATCCAAATATAGTATTGGAAGAAAGAGGGTATGCTAAATCCGACATCAAAGATGCAGACCTTGTAATAGCAGCAGTTAATGATTTACAAGTGGCTACTCAAATTAAAGCCGATGCGGACGAATGTGAGAAGCTGGTGAATGTTGCCGATAAGCCCGAACTGTGCGATTTTTATTTAGGCTCGGTTGTTAAAAAAGGCAATTTAAAAATTGCTATTTCAACAAATGGCAAATCTCCAACCATTGCCAAACGGCTAAAAGAAACTTTGAACGAAGTTATACCTGATGAAATTGACGAAGTACTCGATAATATGCAGGCCTTACGCAATAAGCTTTCCGGTGATTTCGATCATAAGCTTAAAGTGTTAAATAACGTAACGAGGTCTTTAGTCGAAAATCCCGATGAAGCATTGCAGGAATATGAAACAGATGCAGCTGCGGCTGAAATAGTTGATTCTGCTGATGTGGTAGCGAAGGCACAGAAAAGTACCAATTGGTATTTAATAGGTTTAGGTATTATTTTATTAGTAGGGTTAAGTGTTTACGCTTTGTATGCTTTTGACCTGGTTGATCCGATCCTGCAAACTTTAAATAAAGATCATCATTTATTTTATTGGATGTTGCTTGCGGGTTTTGTTGCTGAAATAGTAGCAGGTTCAATGGGTATGGGTTATGGTGTTATTTGTACCACTATTTTATTGATGCTGAACGTGCCACCTCCTGTTGTTAGCGCCAGCATTCATTCCGCAGAATCCTTTACAACAGCAGCAGGCAGTATAAGTCATTTCAAGTTAGGCAATGTAAACAAGAAACTCATAAAGGCCTTGGCTTTGCCGGCTATTATCGGAGCCGTTATCGGAGCTTTGCTTCTTAGCTATGTTGGTGAAAAATATGCAGCCATAGTAAAGCCTTTTATTGCGGCCTACACATTATATCTTGGTGTTAGGATATTAATGAATGTTTTTAAAAGCAAAGACACTGCCCAGCTAAAAATAAACCGTAAGAAAACCAATATTCCTCTTTTAGGCTTAGCTGGTGGCTTTATTGATTCGTTCGGGGGTGGTGGTTGGGGTCCATTGGTTACCGGAACCTTTATTAAAAACGGAAGAACGCCCCGTTATGTTGTTGGAAGTTCCACAGTGGCGAAATTTATTCTTACTGTAACAAGCGCAGTTACTTTTATATTTACTATTGGTATTTCTCATTGGAATATTGTAGCTGGCCTTTTAATAGGCGGTATTATAACGGCGCCATTTTCGGCTATGCTTACATCCAGGCTTCCTGTTAAAAAAATGTTCTTTGTTGTAGGTGTGCTTGTAATTGTGATGAGCCTGATAACCATCAGTAAAGCGCTATTTATGTAAAATATTTTTTTAAAAATTACTCTACTTATTTTGTAGACTAATAAATCCCAATTATATTTGCTGCCTCATTCAATGTTTATGTACAAGGAAGTTATTTTTTCGTGTTGTTGTAGTTCATGTCGAAAGGCGTGGTATTATTTTAATTAGAGAATTAAATAGTGCTTTTTTTGATTTATTAGTCTATTGTTTTTATAGACTATCTATTTACCCTCGATCGAATTGTCCTTCGGCCTTTCTATATAATCATCTAAATCATTCCAAAAAAAATAATAACGCAAAGAACAATGAAGTCTCAAATAAGAAAACACATATACATGAAAACTATTTCAACCAAACTAAGGCTCACACTGATTTTTTTCTCTTTCCCTTTTATACTTAAAGCTCAACTGGCCGGTCGTGTCGTAAATGAGAATAATGATGCATTGCCTGGTGCGAGCGTATTAATTAAAGGCACATCACAAGGAGTAACTACGGATACCTCGGGTATTTTTACTTTATCACCTGTACCCAAAACACCTTTCACTATTTCAGTTTCTTCTGTTAATTATTCTCCACGAAATATTGTGGTAAGGTCTGTTGAAGACACGCTACTGATCAGGCTTCAGGTAATATATCAAACCGATACGGTTGTTATTACATCCAGAAGAAGAAGGGAACTTTCGCAAGATGTTCCTATTGCGGTATCCGTTGTAGGTGCCAATCAAATTGCACAGACAGGTGCGTTTAATGTAAACCGTGTTAAGGAACTGGTACCTTCACTACAATTATATACGTCAAACCCAAGAAATACGGGTATTAACATACGAGGCTTAGGTTCTCCATTTGGATTAACTAATGATGGTTTAGATCCGGGTGTTGGTTATTATGTAGATGGAGTATATTATGCAAGGCCTGCTGTTGCAACACTTGATTTTATTGATATCGAACGGTTCGAAGTTTTAAGGGGTCCTCAGGGAACGTTATTTGGAAAGAATACTACTTCAGGAGCTATCAATATTACTACGAAGAAACCAAGTTTTGTTCCTGGTGGAAACCTTGAAGTGAGTTATGGAAACTTTGGCTATATACAAGCCAAAGCATCGGTAACCGGTCCTCTTACAAAAAGATTAGCAGCTCGTGTGTCGTTCTCCGGAACGCAGCGTGATGGCGTTGTTAAAAATGTGCGTACAGATAAATACACCAATGATATTAACAATCTTGGTTTAAGAGCGCAGTTCCTCTACAATGTTTCAGATAACACGCAAGTAACGTTGGCTGGTGATTATAATAAACAAAATCCCGATGGTTACGCACAGGTAGTGGCAGGAGTGGTTCAAACACAAAGACCAGCTTATCGCCAATTTCCTGCAATTATTGCCGATTTAAATTATACATTGCCAAGCACCAATGCGTTCGATCGTGTAATAGATCACGATACGCCATGGAATTCGGGTAATGAGATCGGTGGAGGTTCTTTGAATATAGATTCTAAAATTGGCCCCGGAACTTTAACCGCTACAACCGCTTACCGTTACTGGATTTGGGAACCTTCAAACGATAGAGACTTTACAGGTTTGCAAGCATTGGCTAAATCGCAAAACCCTTCAAAGCACAAAAGCATTTCGCAGGAAATAAGATATGCAGGTGAAATTAGTGAACGCTTAAGCGGTGTAATTGGAGTGTATTATATTGGTCAGGAAGTAAAGACAACAGGTACAGAAGAATCTGGCCGTGACCAATGGCGGTTTTCTCAAAGCTCAACCAGCGAGTTATGGAAAACCCCGGGATTGTTTGAAGGATATGGCATCAAAACAAACTCGTCTATTAATTCATTAAGTGCTGCGGTGTTTGCAAACGTTGATTGGGAAGTAGTAAAAAATTTGCATTTATTACCTGGTGTAAGATTGAACTATGATGAAAAGACAGTTTCTTACAATCGTGCTATTTATGGTGGCCTTGAAACTACTGATCCTGCACTACTGGCTTTGAAACGCGGTGTTTACAGCGACCAGTTTTATGAAGCAGACGCTTATGAAAGAAATGCTACTTACCAGGTAACATTAGCATATCGCCCCTCAAGGAGGATTAACACTTTTGGAACTTATTCTACAAGCTATAAGCCTGTTGGTGTTAATGTAGCAGGATTACCAACAGTGAATAATGAACCTGCAATTGATCTTGCTGTGATCAGGCCTGAATATACCAAGCATTATGAAGTTGGTATCAAAACAACACCAACTGACGATATTACTTTCAATATAACAGCACATAATTCCGACATTGAAGATTATCAGACCAATGTACAGTCTGCAGAACTTGGTGTTAACAGAGGATATATTGCTAATGCCGACAAGGTAAGAGTAAGAGGTGTTGAAGTTGATGCCACATATCGGTTAAACCATCATTTCAACTTTTATGGTGCACTAAGCTATACAGAAGGTAAATATGTGAAATTTACTAACGCTCCATTACCGTTGGAAGAAACCGGTGCCACAAATTCGGAGGGCGTGCAGGTTGCATTTAAAGATATTTCAGGCGGTGCATTACCAGGCATTTCAAAATGGGGAGGTTCTGCCGGTGGGGAATACTCAACGCCATCATCTTTGTTTGGCAGGGCAAACAGGTTTTTTATCGGCCTTGATGCTTTTGCAAGGTCTTCCTTTTCTTCAAGTCCATCACCTTCAGCTTACTTAAACGTAGCCGGGTACGGCCTGTTTAACGCCAGGCTTGGGTTCAGAGCTATTAAAGGTTTCTCTGCATTTATTTGGTCACGTAATATTTTTGATAAAGATTATTATGAACAATTGCTTCCGGCTGGTGGCAATGCCGGTCATTACGCAGGTGTGCTGGGCGATCCACGAACTTATGGACTTACTTTAAGCTATACATTTAACGGACGCAACTAATCCCTTTTAATATAGAATTTTTATTTTGGCAATCGATAATGGCCCGCGCGTTTTTACAGGGGGCTTTTTTAATGAATTAAAGTGACCGAACCCTTTATGACCGTTGGAAAAGAGAAAAGTTTAAATAAATAAGGAATAAAAACTTTAATTAAAATTCTTGCAGGAAAACAGTTTTTAAAGCGTCAAAGCATGTATGAAATGGAGCATCAAAAAATAATCATTTTCATATTTGAAATTAATGAACATTTTTTATGTGGAAGTCCTCGTCCGAACGGCATTCATCCGGGCGGGCATCCGACCAAAAGAATCGTCCGCCGCGGCGGACAAACAAAAAATATACGGATGAAAAAATGGATGACGATTTTTTGCTTTATAGTATATCATAGTGCGTTCACACAGGGCGTTGCTAAAGAGCTATATTTTGAACCTGGTTTTGCTGCTGGTGCCGGTGTATCAAAAGTTTTTGCGGAGGTTAATTATATTCCATTGCAGACCACCAAGAAGAGCATTTTTGGTAGGATTAGAAAACTGATCGTATCGGATCAATACTTTATCATCTGGGATGCTGACACAAATTTTATCTATTTTTTTGACAAGACCGGGAAGTTTATTAAGAAATACAGACCTCCTAACTGTACGATCAAAACAATACAACTCGATAAACGCAGAAATGCCATTTTCATTTCGGGGAGCAATAAGAATTTTGATTTTTCACCAGCAGAAATCGAAAAGATGATGGAAGACCCTACCAATGCGTCTTTCGCGCGGTTTACTTGGTCTGCCTATTATGATTTAGCAGATATTCAAAATGAAAAGGTACAGCGAGTGAAAGATTTTAGTCTTTCATTGGTTTCACCTACCATTTATGTCAATAATTGGTGGGCCTATAGTTATATTTATTCGAACAGAAAATTTGCTGACACTAAAGATTATGAGTTGAAGGTATATGACGGCAAAAAAATATAAAAACATATTTTCCTTACAATAAAAAGACTGATTCATTTCATTATAAGCCAGACCAAATTTCCTTTTTTCCAACTGACGAAAAAGACAAATTGTTATTTACCCGCCCTTACGATTATACCTTTTATCAACTAACACCCGATAGTGTTACTGCGCTTTATAAATTGATCATGCCTTTGTCCATTTCATTGCCCAAAGCGTTTTTCTCATTTTCTTTCCGTTCTCAAAATGATATCGATCAGTATCGTTCCCAAAATGGAAGTTTAGTTTGGGAGTTAGACGATGTTTGGAAGACGAAACAGTACTTATTCTTTACACTTGATTATTATAAGAGTTGGCGTGAAAAGAACTTTATGTATGATGAAAGTACCGGAAGATTTTACAATACCAGTAAAATAAGCGCTGACAGTACCAACGGTTTTCTACCCGTGCTTCCAGGCGGTATTCAGTATAACGATGAAGAATACCTGTATACAAGCACATCTTCTTCATCAATGTTTCAAAGCAAAGATTATAATCAAAAAAAGAACCTCAATACGCACCCGCTATAAAACAATATTTCGAAACAGGTACCCGTACAGACAATCCGGTTATCATTCAGCTAAAACTTAAAAATAAAATCGGATAATCAATGTCATTAACCTTACGCGCTGCTCCGTTTATGGAAGTTGATAGTAGTACTACAGATGACGCTGTGCGACGCAATATCGATGCCACATATTCATCTGCCGGGTCAATAAATATTTCTTTAGTTAGGATAATGCGTATCTTACTAATTGTTTTTATAGCTCTCATACCTTCTCTATTATTTGCTCAACAGGATACATCTCGCGCGGGTTCCATTACCGGTATTGTAAAAGATTCTGCTGATGATTATACGCTGCAATCTGTCACTATTACGTTGTATAAAAAGGCTGATTCATCTCTGCTTGCTTACCAGATAACAGGAGAAGACGGATCTTTTAACTTAACGGATATCCCATTTTTTACCCCCGTTTATATTAATTTTTCTTTTACTGGCTATAGTCCTTTTTCTAAAAACATAACACTTGATACTGCTAACCGTTTTTATAATTTTAAGAATGTAATGCTACCCAAAAGCCAAGGCTTATTGGATGAAGTTGTGGTAAAAGCCGTGGTTCCAATAACGATGAATGGCGACACTTTAGAAATTAATCCGGGGGCATTTAAATTAGATTCGAATGCGGTTGTAGAAGATATGTTGCGGCGCGTGCCAGGGGTGACTATGTGGGGTGATGGAACTATTACCGTGAATGGTAAAACTGTTAACAATGTATTTGTAGATGGCAAACCTTTTTTGGTAGTGATCCTGCACTGGCAACGCAAAACCTACCTAAAAACGCTATTGATAAGATCCAGGTGTATCGTGAAGAAGATTATTCAAAAGAGAATTTGGATGATAATCCTGCTGATTCACTGCTTACGATGAACATTAAATTGAAAGAGGATAAGAAGTTTGGATACTTTGGTAAAGTAGGGGCTGGTATTGGAACAGACGATCGTTATGAAGTTGATGGCGCCGGCTTAACTTACAATAAAAAGATGAGAACCGGTGTCGCCTTTAGTACAAATAATATAAATAAATCTGCCAGTTTACAGGAAATGCTTCGGCAAAGTTCTTATCGAAACTATAATCCTAATAACCGGTATGTAGCTGATTTAGGAACTGAAGGCATCAATCGTATTTTATTTGGAGGTGGTTTTATGCAGTATGATTTTTCAGAAACCGATAACAGCAGGTTGAATAACCAGATAAGAGCGAATTATGAGTTTAGAAATACAAATAATTTTCTGACTTCGGCAACAGATTCCAGGAGGAGCGGTGATGGCGAGGTATATTTAGAGAATGCGGATCGCGAGAGCAGGGCCACCACTAATGCGCACAGCGCCGGGATAAATTATAATAAGAGAGATCAGGACAAGGATTTTTCCATTAACGCTAATTTTAATGCGTCTGATAATAATAGAATTTCAAACAACGTTACCAATACTGCGGATGAAGGCGGCAATTTGTTAAGCACAAGTTCTAAATCCACGGAATCTAAAGGGAATAGCAACGGTTTAGTTTTTTCTACTTCTTTTAGAAATAAAGATGACGATGACCGGAACCTGAAGAGTTTTAGTCTTAGCTATAATCTTTCCTATGGCGAAAATGAAAGCGAGAGCAGAAGTATAACTGATTTTATTTCCCTCCGGGATGCCAGCCAGAACAAATATTTCAACAGGCAAAACAATACAAATTCAAACAATTTTAATAACAGCCTTAATGTTAATTATAATGCACTAAAGCGCTTGTTGTTTGGGAACTTTAACCTTTGGGATGTTAATCTTGTTGCAACTAATAACGTGAGCTTTTCCAATTCTGACGCAGATAATCGGGTAAGCGATTATGATTCTTTGACTGGTGCGTATATGATAAATGATTCTTTAACAAATACGCATCGTGTTACAAGAATAGTTGACAGGCCTTCACTTCGCCTTTCTAAAAATTTCTCCCGGCGCTTATCAGACAGGTTTAACCGGTATATCAATATTAACGCCAATGTACAAGGACAGTTTTTAAATGAAAAGAATGAGTCAAACTTTTCTTACCGTAACCTTGATCGGTCATATACTTTCTTTACTCCATCTGCTTCTGTCAGCTATAACTACCAGCGATACAATAAGTACACTATAGAGATGAGCTTGTCAGGAAATTCTTCTCCCTCAATACCAACAATTGATCAAATAAGACCTATTGTAGATACCAGCGCAAACGTTTATAATATTAGTTTAGGTAACCCAAACCTTCAGCCTTATGTTACAAACGCGCTGAGTTTCAACTTTAATTACAGACGTGAAGAATCGTCAAAGAAAACAGATTATAATGTAAACCTTTCGGGTAGCGTCAGTGACATTAACGATGCGATTGTAGATAGTAGTATTTTTGATAAAGAAAATGCCCGAAGGACTATTTACCTTATTAATATGGATGGCAGGCGCGTTTACAGCGCTAATTTCAGGCTGGGAACTTCTTTTAAAATGAAGAATAATAAAGTGTTGCAGTTCAACTATGGACTCAGTTATTCTAACACAACCTCCCCCAACTTCATCGATGGTTTATACTCAGTAGCGCGCGCCAACAACATTAATAATAACCTGAATGTGTTTTACACGCTCGGTGATATTGGTACAGTGCAGGTTTCACAAGGCATTCAGTCTGGTGTTACTAAACAGACCAGTGAAAATCTTGGATCGTTTCGCGCGGTGAACTACATAACTCAGGGAAATTTAAATATCAATCCTCTTAAAAATCTTACCATCAGCAATACCGTAAATTACGTTACCAACAACACAACCGGACAAGCATCAACCTTATGGAATGCATTTGCAAGCTATAGATTTCTGGATAGCAAGCAGGCCGAGGTTAAACTGTCGGCAATGGATATTTTAAAGCAGAATAAAAATATTGTAACCAACGCTTCTCTTAACAATTTAAGCACAACGGTATCTAATGGATTGCAGCAATTCTTTATGGTTACGTTATCTTACTATCCCAGAAAGTTTGGTGGTAGCAGTAGAATACGTAGCAGCGAATCCCGTAGTGAGTCGCGCAGCGAGCGCCGCAGTGATAACGGAGGAGAGCGAAGATCTGAAAGGCGCTCACAAAGCAGTGGTTCTCGTGGCGGCGGTATGAGAGGACGGTAAAAATGGCATTGCGAATTTTTTTGTTGATCAACAATAAATATAAATCATCGGTATTGCCACGCTCGCTTGTACTGTTGTGCAAATGGCATCCTGCATTAACGACGCAATACCATCTCTCCGACTACCGGTCTTTCCAACTTTCCATCTATTCTACAATTTTCCGTACATTTGCATGCGCAGGCGGATTTGTTTATTGTTCACCCTGCATAAAAAATTTGAACTAATAAAACGTTACGAACCTCCCCCAAGTTCCCACGTTTATACACTGAGTTCATTATTATTGAACCTGAAATTTATTACAATGAGCGCAATAAGAGACTTATTGAACAAGCGCATACTTGTACTCGATGGGGCAATGGGCACCATGATACAGCGCTACAAACTTACCGAGGCAGATTATCGGGGCGATCGGTTTAAAGACTGGCACAGTGATGTTAAAGGCAATAATGATTTGTTGAGTATCACGCAGCCCGATATTATTAAAGCCATTCATAAAGAATACTTGCAGGCCGGTTCCGATATCATCGAAACCAACACGTTCAGCAGCACCTCCATTGCTCAGGCAGATTATGATATGCAATCTCTCGCACATGAGTTAAATGTTGCATCGGTAAAATGCGCACGGGAAGCAATCGACGAATTTCTCGCATCGCCAGCCGGAGAAGGCCGTGAAATGGCTTTTGTTGCAGGCGCCATTGGTCCGCTTAATAAAACATTAAGCCTTTCGCCGGATGTAAACAATCCCGGTTATCGCGCCGTAACATTCGATGAAGTAGTTGCTGCTTATACCGAACAAATACATGCTTTAATAGAAGCCGGCACAGATATTCTTTTAATCGAAACCATCTTCGATACACTCAATGCAAAGGCAGCCATATTCGCTGCAAAAAAATATTTTCGCGATCATCCGGGAACAGAAAAAGATATAATGATCAGCGGTACCATTACCGATGCTTCGGGTCGTACGTTAAGCGGACAAACCTTAGAAGCTTTCTACATTTCTGTAGCACATGCTAATCCGCTAAGCATTGGCTTAAACTGCGCATTAGGTGCAAAAGATATGCGTGCGCATGTTGAAGAACTTTCTCAAATATCTTCCTGCTATGTATCGGCTTATCCTAATGCAGGTTTGCCTAATGCAATGGGCGAGTATGATGAAGAACCAACAGAAACCGCAGCTTTTCTTGACGACTGGGCGAAGCAAGGATTTGTAAATATTGTGGGAGGCTGTTGCGGCACAACACCCGACCATATTCGAGAAATATCTAGAGCAGTAAAAAGTATAAAACCGCGTGTCTTACCTATTGTAGAAGAAGTTTTAAATTAGAATACCAGTGCTCATGGCATCTTCCTTGTAGCGCGTGTCCGCCGCAGGCTGATCGCAATCATTTTATCGTCCCGATTATTAATCATCAATAATGTCCGAACAAGTTAATATAAAACCTTATTTGCGTCTTTCCGGTTTAGAACCATTAGTCGTTCGCCCCGAAACCAATTTCATCAACATTGGAGAGCGAACGAATGTAACAGGTTCTAAAAAGTTTGCGCGATTAATTCGCGAAAATAAATACGAAGAAGCGTTAAGTGTAGCGCGCCAGCAGGTTGAAAATGGCGCGCAGGTTATTGATATCAACATGGATGATGCCTTGCTCGACGGTGTACAGGCAATGACAACATTTGTCAACCTGCTGCAAAGCGAACCAGATATTTGCAAAGTGCCATTGATGATTGATTCCTCTAAGTTTGAAATTATTGAGGCGGGCCTGAAATGTGTACAAGGTAAGTGTATCGTAAACTCCATCTCTTTAAAAGAAGGGGAAGAAAAGTTTATTGAGCAAGCCATAACCTGCCAAAACTATGGCGCAGCCGTTATTGTAATGGCTTTCGATGAAAAAGGGCAAGCGGATACTGAGGACAGGAAAGTAGAAATATGTCATCGTGCCTATAAAATATTAACGGAGCAATTGGGATTCAAAGGCCAAGATATTATTTTCGATCCCAACGTTTTTGCCATCGCTACCGGATTGGAAGAACATAATAATTACGGAGTTGATTTTATTAAAGCTACAAAACGTATTAAAGAACTAATGCCTTTAACTGGCGTTAGTGGTGGTGTAAGTAATTTATCTTTTTCATTTAGAGGAAATGAGCCTGTACGTGAAGCGATGCATTCTGTGTTTTTATATTATGCTATTAAAGCAGGTATGAACATGGGCATCGTAAATGCAGGTCAGTTGGTGGTTTACGACGTAATTGAACCGCAATTAAAAGAATTATGTGAAGATGTTATTCTTAATCGGAACAATGACAACAACGAAGCAACGGAAAAATTACTGGCTTTTGCTGAAACAGTAAAGTCTGAAGGAAAAGTAGAAAAGAAAAATGATGCATGGCGGGAAGCATCAGTTGAAGAGCGGCTGAAACACGCGCTGGTAAACGGTATTACGGAATATATTGATACAGATACAGAAGAAGCAAGACAAAAATATCCACGCCCGCTTGAAGTAATTGAAGGCCCGTTAATGGCTGGAATGGATGTAGTAGGTGATCTGTTTGGTGCAGGAAAAATGTTTTTGCCACAGGTGGTAAAAAGCGCAAGGGTTATGAAAAAATCAGTTGCCTGGTTAACGCCATTCATTGAAGAAGAAAAGCTGTCAAACCCTGCGGCATCTGCTGGTGGAGCGGCAAAAGTTTTGCTTGCAACAGTAAAAGGAGATGTACATGATATAGGTAAAAATATTGTAGGAGTTGTATTAGGTTGTAATGGGTATGATGTGATTGATATGGGTGTAATGGTTCCTGTAGATAAAATATTAGATACTGCTGAAAGAGAAGGCGCAGATATTATAGGTCTTAGCGGTCTTATTACACCGTCGCTTGATGAAATGGTGCATGTAGCGCATGAAATGAAACGCCGCAATATGAAGCAGCCGCTTTTAATTGGCGGCGCTACTACTTCAAGAATGCATACTGCTGTTAAAATTGCTCCTCAGTATGATAATGGTGTAATGCATATTTTGGATGCATCCAGAAGTGTAACCGCAGTAAGCACGTTGTTGGGTAAAGAAAAGCTCGTGTTATTACAAAAAACAAAAGATGAATATGACGGTCTTAGAAAGCAGTTTGCCAATAAAAATAAGAAGGAATTAATATCTTATAAAGATGCAGTTGCAGCAAAAGAGCAGTTTGATTGGGAAAATTATACACCAGTTAAACCAGCTGTTGATGGAGTAAAAGTTTTTAAAGATTTTGACCTTGGCGAAATAGCGAAATATATTGACTGGAGCCCATTCTTTATTGCATGGGAAATGCCGGGCCGTTATCCTGAAGTATTAAGTGATGATAAGTTCGGAGCAGAGGCTAAAAAGCTTTTAGCTGAAGCAGAAAAAATGGTAGAAAGTATTGTTACAGAAAAGTGGTTTACAGCAGATGGTGTCATCGGTTTTTGGTCAGCCAGCAGTAATAATGCGGATACAATAACTGTTACAACTTCTGATGGTGAAGTGAAATTAGAATCATTAAGACAACAATCTAAAAAAGCCGCAGGTCATCCGAGCTTTTCGCTTGCGGATTTTGTAAAACCAAGCCAGATCGGGTCTGACTATATGGGTGCATTTGCAGTTACCATACACGGAGCAAGACAACATATTGATCAATTTGCGGCGGAGTTGGATGACTATAATAAAATAATGGTTCAGGTGTTAGCCGACAGATTTGTAGAAGCCTTTGGAGAATGCTTACATGAAAAATCGAGAAAGGAATATTGGGGCTATGCAAAGGACGAGGCCCTTTCGAACAAAGATTTGATTTGGGAAGAATATGATGGTATTCGCCCAGCCCCAGGATATCCCGCATGTCCAGATCATACAGAAAAAATAAAGCTTTTTGACATGCTTAATGTTACGAATAATATCGGCATTTCGCTTACCGAAAGCCTTGCAATGGATCCACCGGCGTCAGTTTGCGGATGGTATTTTGCACATCCTAAAAGTCATTATTTTGGTTTAGGAAAAATTGGAAGAGATCAACTAGAAGATTATGCAAGGCGGAAAGGAATGAATATTGAGGAAGCGGAAAAATGGTTAAGCCCGGTGTTGGAATCTTGATAGTATTAGCAAATTCTTCGAATAGAAAAATCGTTATGGAAGGGCTTTTTTAAGCCCATTTTTTTGATATTATTAATATTGATTTAAATCAAGTTTTATTATAAGGCGAATGTTTTGTTAAAATA
Source organism: Paraniabella ginsengisoli (assembly GCF_022513635.1). Classification (GTDB taxonomy): domain Bacteria; phylum Bacteroidota; class Bacteroidia; order Chitinophagales; family Chitinophagaceae; genus Niabella; species Niabella ginsengisoli. The sequence continues at coordinate 921,796 of NZ_JAKWBL010000004.1, forward strand.
ATATTTACTATTGCTGAACAGAACTGAGAATACGTGGCTATGAAAACTGTTTTATGAATGCTAAAAGCTAAGCCTAATTTGGATTTCCTAAAAAAACCTATACGGAAATCTATTCTATAGTCTGCAAATAAAAGTGATGATTCAAACATCTTGGTGGATGGTTAACTAAGGGGTTATGCTTCTATGTTGCCATGTTTTAAAATAATCATTCACTTGAATTAAATTAGAAAATATAATAAAATATCTTTTTGATACCAACACGCCGTTTACTGTGAGATGGACGGCGGCTTATAGAATAATTAACACAAAACAAACTTTTATGATGCGAAAGTTTCTATGCTTGGCACTATTAATTATGAGTGCAACCCTTTCTGTTCTTGGGCAAACCCGTCAGGTTACGGGCCTTGTAGTTTCCGAAAACGACGTCCCTCTTTCCGGTGTTTCAGTAATAGTAGAAGGTCAGGCTACTGCTGCTATTTCTAACGAAGCGGGCCACTTTGCAATTAATGTTTCACCAAATGCTACGCTCATCTTTACCTACACAGGATATTTAGCAAAAGAAGTTGCAGTAGGCAATAAGGATACTTTGCTTGTAAAAATGCTATTAGGCGACAATGCCCTGGATGAAGTAGTGGTAACCGGTATTGGTATAAAGCTCGACAAGCGGATGTACACCGGTGCTACTGCTCAAATTTCGGGAGATGCCGCACATATAGGTGGGCTTGCAGATCCCAGCCGGGGTTTGGAAGGACGCGTTGCCGGGGTTACTGTTCAAAATGTGACAGGTACTTTTGGTACAGCACCAAGAATAAAGGTGCGCGGAGCTACTTCTATTTATGGTAGTTCAAAACCACTTTGGGTTATTGATGGTGTGATAGTTGAAGATGTGGCCGATGTTTCTTCAGATGCCTTATCTTCTGGAGATGCCCTCACACTGATCAGCTCTGCTGTTGCCGGACTTAACGTTAACGATATAGAGAGCTTTCAAATATTGAAAGATGGCTCTGCTACTTCTATTTATGGAGCAAGGGCTATGTCTGGCGTGATAGTAATAACTACTAAAAAAGGAAGGAGCGGCAGAAGTTCTTTTAATTATACCAGTGAATATACTTACAGAGCCAAGCCCTCTTACAATAATTTCAATATTATGAATTCGCAGGAGCAAATGGCTTTTTACGGAGAGATGAATAGAAGAGGATGGCTGCGCCTGGCCGAAACATCTACTGCTGCTTCAAGCGGGGTATATGGAAAGATGTACGAGTTGATTAATACGGGCCAACTTCTGAATACTGAGCAATCCAGAAATGCTTATCTCCGCGAAGCGGAATATAGAAACACTGATTGGTTTGACGTATTGTTTAATAATAATATTATGCAGAACCACTCGGTTAGCATGTCGTCGGGTACCGATAAATCGCAATACTATACTTCTATGAGTGCCATGTTTGATCCGGGATGGACAGCACAAAGCAAAGTTGCCAGATACACGCTTAACGTAAATGCCAACTATAATATTTTAAAGAATTTAAAACTGAATATCCTCGGAACAGGTTCGTACCGTGATCAACATGCGCCAGGTACTTTAGGCCAGGCTTTGGATCCTGTATCAGGCGAACAGAAAAGAGATTTTGACATCAACCCTTATCTATACGCAATGTACAGTTCGAGAGCCTTAGATAAAAACACTTTTTATACCCGCAATTATGCGCCTTTTAATATCCTTAATGAATTGGATAATAACTACATGAATTTAAATTTTGGTGATGCAAAGTTTCAGGGAGAGCTAAAATGGAAGGCAATGCCGGGTTTAGAGTTTGCTGCTTTGGCTGCCGTTCGTTATCAGGCTACTGCTCAGCAGCACCACGTTTTAGAACAAGCCAACCAGGCATTGGCTTATAGGTGGATGCCAACAGCAGCTATAAGAGACGCCAACCCTTTCTTATATAAAGACCCGACTGATCCTTACGCTGTTCCGGTTTCTGTGCTGCCCCAGGGAGGTATTTATAACCGATTTGACTATAGGTTTTTTACAAAGGACTTTAGGTTTACTGTAAATTATGATAAAACATTTAATGGAATACACGCTGTTAATGCTTTCGCAGGGTCTGCTATAAATTCTCTTGAAAGATCTAACACTTGGTTCAGAGGCTGGGGTTTGCAATATGATCTGGGTGAGATACCCTTTATTGATTACCGCGTATTTAAAAGAGGGGTAGAAGAGAATAGCCCCTATTATTCTATGAAAAATACACGCTCGCGCGAAGCTGCATTTTTGGTATGTTAAATTATACTTTCGATAGAAGATATACCATAAACGGAACTTTAAGATACGAAGGCACCAACAGGCTTGGTAAAACCAGGTCTGCAAGGTGGTTACCCACCTGGAACATTTCGGGCCGGTGGAACGTACATGAAGAAAAATTTTTCCAATCGCTTGAGCCTGCTTTCTCCAATTTGGCTTTCCGGGCTTCTTACAGCCTTACTGCCGACAGAGGCCCCTCTGACGTAACCAATTCCGAAATTGTTATCAAAAGTTATACCCCTTGGAGACCAACTGCCGGAGACTATGAATCTGGACTAGAAATTGAAACGCTTCAAAACAGAGATCTTACCTACGAAAAGAAAAATGAACTGAACCTGGGTTTAGATGCAGGATTTCTAAACAACCGCATCAATTTTAGTGCAGACTGGTTTACAAGAAACAATTTCGATTTAATTGGTATTGTAAATACGCAGGGACTTGGTGGCGAAATTTCTAAAAAAGGTAATGTGGCGGAAATGAAATCATCCGGTATTGAGTTAGCCATTAGTGCCGACATTATTAAAAAGGATAATTTTTCATGGACATCCAATTTTAATTACACACATCTAACTACTAAGATAACTAAGCTTGAAACGCAGGCAAGAGTGATAGATTTGATTACTGGGACAGGATTTGCGCAAGAAGGCAGTCCTGCCAGATCGCTTTTTTCAATACCTTTTGTAAGACTTAATAATGAAGGTTTGCCTGTATTTATTAATGAAGATAATGAAGAAACTACATCTGGTATCTATTTTCAAGAACGTGAAAAAAGGATTTTTTAATATATGAAGGTCCTATTGACCCTACAGATTTTGGCGGATTCGGTAATATTTTTACTTATGGTAACTGGAGGCTAAATGCTTATATAACCTATTCTGCTGGCAACGTAATAAGATTAGCCCCTGTTTTCAAAAGTGAATACAGCGAACTTTCGGCTTTGCCTAAAGAATTAGAGAACAGATGGGTGGTGCCTGGCGATGAAAATATAACAAATATACCGGCACTACCAGCCTTGTGGCAAACAAGGGTAGACCCCAATCTCGACTATGCTTACAACGCGTATAACAACTCTACAGCCCGTACAGTCGCAGGAGATTTTGTAAGGATGAAAGATGTTTCGCTTACTTATAACCTTCCAAAATCAATTATATCAAAATGGAATATGAATTCACTGGGATTGAGGTTTAATGCTACAAACCTGTTCCTGATATATGCAGACAAGGGCTTGTACGGTCAGGATCCTGAATTTGTGAATGTGGGTGGTGTTGCGGCTCCTATTCCAAGGCAGTACACATTCAGCTTAAATGTAGGTTTTTAATTCAATCAACTTTATTATTATTCAATTTATGAACAAGATAAAAACAATAAGAACTATAGTGCTTGCGGCTATTGTAGCTTATGGAACAGTATCGTGCAATAAGTATCTTGATGTATTGCCCGATAACAGAGCGGAACTAAATACGGAAGAAAAGATTGCTAAAATATTGGTTTCTGCATATCCCCAGCAGGCCTATATTTTATCAGCCGAAATTTCATCTGATAACGTAGATGATTACGGGGTTGGTAATCCTAATACAGAGAGGTTGTTAGATGAATTATTTTACTGGAAAGATGTAACTGAGGTAGATACAGATTCTCCAAAACTATTATGGGAGGCTTGCTACAAGGCAATTGCAAGTGCTAATGAGGCTTTAAATGCTATTCAGGAATTGGGCAATCCCACTTCTTTGGATGCGCAAAGAGGAGAGGCTCTGGTAGCCCGGGCCTATAACCACTTTATATTGGTAAATATATTTGCGCAACATTACTCTAAGCAACACAGTGCCGCCGATTTAGGTATCACATACATGACTGCCCCTGAGCAAACTTTGAATCCATCTTACAAACGTAATACCGTTGCCGAAGTTTACGAAAATATAAAGAAAGACCTTGAAACCGGAATACCATTAATACAAGATGGAGTATATGGAAATACCCCTAAGTTTCATTTTAATAAAGCTGCTGCAAATGCCTTTGCCGCCCGTGTTGCATTGTACACACAGGATTGGGGCAAGGCGGTTTCGTACGCCGATGCTGCAATTGGTATAAACCCCACAGGAAATATGCGCGACAATGTAGCTTTAGCAGGTAAAGGTGTGGGTGAAGTTACACCGTTGGCGGCTTTTTATGCTTCCAGTAGCGAAAAGGCCAACCTGCTTTTACAAACTGCTTATTCTGACGCCGGGTTGATTTTTGGTAATTACTATACGGGTTCAAGATACAGCCATGGTAAAATTGTTTCAGAAAAGGAAACTTTTCTTTCTAATACTCCATGGGGTACCAGAACGTCATCAGGCTACATTCCTCAAGTTTTTAGATATAGCGGAACCAACATTGATAAACACTTAGTAGCCAGGGTTGCCTACTTATTTGAATTTACAGATCCTGTTGCACAAATAGGGTATAGAAGAGCAGTATATGCACCTTTAACAACCGAGGAGGCATTGCTTACTCGTGCTGAGGCTTATATCATGACTAATCAATATGATAAAGCAGTGCAGGATATGCGTTACTGGGTAAATAATAACTTAGTGACGCCACCCACAACATTTACAGTAGCTTCTATCAACACTTGGGCCAATAGCTTGCAATATTATACGCCACAGGCACCAACGCCAAAGAAAAAGCTAAACCCGGAGTTTACCATTGCTGATGCTACTCAAGAAAATTTGTTGCATTGTGTATTATTTATCAGAAGGTTGGAAACCATGCATACAGGTTTGCGTTGGTTCGATGTAAAGCGTTACAATATCGAAGTGCCAAGGCGGGTAATTACTTCTGCGGCTGCAGTAGGTTCTGTTGACGATGCAAATGCGCTTAAAATTAGAGATAATAGAATGGCGATACAATTACCTCAGGATGTAATTGCCGCAGGGCTTGAACCGAACCCCAGATAACAAACATTGTAACACCCAATAAAATATTGACTAATGAAAACAATAATTCCTTTTATATTTTGCTGCACAATGCTGCTTTTAGCTTCTTGCAGAAAAGAGGAGAAGTTAGACCCCAATAGTGTAGTGATAGACCAGGCTGTTGGTAACCCTAATGCACTAGATAAGTATATTTTAAATCAGTACACGCTTCCTTATAATATTGACATTATCTATAAATTTGTTGATGTCGAATCGGATCAAAACTATAACTTAAGTCCGGCTAATTTTGAAAGCTCTATACGCATGACAAGGCTGATTCAACATTTCTGTATTGAGCCTTATGATGTGGTTACAGGTAGTAAAGAGCATATTAAAACCTATTTCCCAAAAATTCTAAATTATATTGGTTCTCCCGCATATAGAAACAACGGAACTATAGTTTTGGGTACTGCTGAAGGGGGCGTAAAATAACAATGTACCTGCTCAATGAGCTTACAGCATCAACTGCGTCTAATGTTGAATACTTAAATTTCTATTATTTTCATACCATTCACCATGAGTTCGCCCACATCCATAACCAAATAAAGCCGTACTCTCCGGGTTTTAAAGAAATTTCCGGGCCTGATTATATTCAAGATTCCTGGAGTGATATTTATGATACTGACGAAGCAGCAGCAGCGGATGGCTTCGTTTCTCCTTACGCCAGTAAAGAAGACAGGGAAGATTTTGTGGAGGTGATGTCTTATTATATTACACTATCGGCAGAAGATTGGGAAGCGCACATCAGCGCCGGAGGGGATGAAGGAAAAGCTATCATCAACCAAAAGTTGGACATCGTTAAAAAATATTATGAGGATTCCTGGAATATAGATCTGGATGATTTAAGAGCAGAAATTCTTAGCAGACAAAGCAATCTGGCAAATTTTGACCAATTGGATATTGAGTAATACGAATTATTGCATACCGACTATTGAGTATAAAAAAATTAATTTAAATAGTTCAAAAAAGAAATGGGGTATACTATAATCTTTGAGAAAAGATAGATATGTATGTCAATTTCCTTGAGGCTAAAACATAAAATACAAAAACACATGAAAAAATATTTTTTAAACTTTGCACTTTCCTGCTCATCTTGTTTTTGGCAGGCTGTGTTAAAAGTCCTGATGCGTTATTCGATAAAGACAGTGCAACAAGAGTTGATGAATTTGTGAAAAATGCCCGCTCTGTATTACAGGCAAGCAAAGAGGGTTGGGAGATTCGTTATTTTCCAAGCTCAGATCTCGAATTTGGCGGATACACCCTTTTTGCCAAATTTACTTCAGATAACGAAGTGACGCTTACATCGGATATAAACGATGAACGTATTACCAGTTCTTACGCCGTTATTGGCGAAGGCGGCCCCATACTTACATTTGATACCTACAATAAAGTGATTCATTATTTTTCTGAACCTGGTGGAGACAATGGCGAAGGTGCTGTAGATAGCGGGTTGAAGGGAGATTTTGAGTTTTTAGTGCTGGTAGTAGAAGAGGGGCGTATTGTTTTGAAAGGTAAAAAACGGGAAATACCATCATCATGACAAAAATGCCATCAACAGGTTACGAAGCCACTGCAGACAGCTATTATGATGCTACCGGCGCGTTTGGAGAATTTACTAATTTCAAATTAGAAACTGTAGCAGATACCAGTGATCTTACACTTTACTATCATACGTTTCAAGATGCATCTGATGCGAATAGCGATATCATGTCTTTTCGTGTAGTACCAGGAGGACTTGATTTCTATAAAGAATATGAACTGGCAGGTGTAAAATTTAAAGCTTTATCATTGGTAGCTCCAGCTACTTCATATCCTTTTGGATATTATGAAGACGCTGCTAAAACCTTTAAAATTGTTCCGGTTGTACCACCTGTAAATGCATGGTTTGTTGCCAATAATTGGGCTTTTGCTTATAGCGGTGTTGGAGTGTTTGGGAAAACTTATTGGAATACTTCTAAAGCAAATTTAACAGCTAACGGATATACACTAAACAACTTTAATATTAACGGAAATTATTATAGTTACAAGGCTATAACCTTTGTACTAAATAACGGAGCCATACAGGGTGGTGTCACATATAATATAACACCTGTGGCTGGTACAAGAGATGAGGTTTCTTTAAGCTTAGCAGGGGGAATACTTAATCTAACTGGTGGTTTCGGTGTCACCCATTGGTCGGCGGGTTTAAACCAGCTAAGTGCTCCTCTTTCTGGTAAAACATTTAGAATAACCGCAAGTACTACAAATAAGCCTAATGAAATTTTATTAACCGATAAAGCAAATGCGGCTAATACATTTAAGCTTGTGATAGGAACAATATCAGATCCGTTTAATAAGTAAAAATTAATTCATTCAAAAGAAAAACCCTCGTCTTTGAGATTAATAATCTTTAGGACGAAGGTTTTTTTATATGAATATACTATCTATTTCAATCTATCAGTTATTGCCCAAATACAGGCCAGAACTACTAAAAGGTATAAAAGAATAAGCCCTTGTTTAGAAGGAGGTTCTGTTACGAACTTAAATTGTTTATTCTTTTCAAAAAATGTAGGTCTAAAAACTAAATAAATAAGTTTTAGCGAATAACTAATGGCAGCTATTGAAGAAAAAAATATAGTAAAATAATGCATATGGAGTAATTCAAGTTTCAATAGTTAGTTCGTATATACAAGATATTAAAATATTATTTCCTCATCCTGTTCCTTTACCACCCAACTACCTTCCGCAATTTCTGATTCCAATTCGCCGGTATCCCATCCGCAATAACCAACAAATATTTTAATATCTGATATTGTTAGTGTTTTATTGTTGATGTGTTGAATAGCTTCTTTAAAATCACCACCAAAATAGATATTGTCTGTAACCTGCGTACCGCCGGTTATAAGATCGTTGCGACGATGAATAAAATAAAGATGTTCTTTATCCACCGGACCACCGTCGTATAAAGGAAAAGCAGGACTGTTGCTGAATTCTACCAATTCATTTATAGGACGGTCAAAAATTTTATTCACAACAAAGCCTAAAGCGCCTTGATCATTATATGCTGCAATCAAAACAATGGAATCATCAAAATTGGGATCATCCATATTTGATGAACTGATTAGTATTTTTCCTGGCGCGATATCCATAGCTACTATTTCCTCTTCTTATATTTTATGGCAACATTTGCAACGCCGGCATTTACCATGTCTAAACGTTTTGCTGCTTTTTTTGTAAGATCAATAATTCTTCCTTCAACAAAAGGCCCTCTGTCGTTAATAAGAACTTTTATCTTTTTTCCATTATTGAGGTTGGTTACTTTCACTTTAGTACCAAATGGCAATGTTTTATGAGCAGCCGTCATTTTAGATTGTTTAAAAACGGCACCGCTGGCTGTTTTCCGACCCACAAACTTATCTGCATAGAAAGAGGCTTTGCCTGTTTCCGTTATTTTTCTGCTACAACTAAAGAGCAAAAGAGTAGAAAAGATTAATATTATCAGAGCTGTTCTCGTCATCTTTTTTTAATTTTGTTAACGACCAAAAATAAAGTATAGTTATCACAGTCTGTATCGTATTCGGTTTTATTTACTAATCATGCAGATTGAAACAACTTGGATTAACTGCTGTTAACTGCATTGTGTAAGCTAATTTTGCTCAGAGGATAACGAAGCCCTCTAAAAATCAAATCTGTCAATAATGGAATTTGTAGATGCTTTAGGTTATACAGCCGGCCTTTTAACCACGCTGACTTTTTTACCTCAGGTTATTAAAACTGTAAAAGAAAAGTCGGCGAAAGATGTTGCCTTAAATATGTTTTTAATTGCGGCAGCCAATCAGATATTATGGATCATTTATGGCGTGCTTAAAAACGATCTGGTTATTATACTTACTAATGTTTTGATATTAGGCCTGTCATTAACAATGATCTTTTTGAAATTGAAGTTCGGTCGATCTTCAGTCTGATTGGATATTTAAAAATTGAACCGGAGACTACCAAAAATGCCAAAGTTTTTGATGGAAGAAACGGGTTGTTTTTCAGGTAACACCCGCCAGATGAAATCAACTCTAAACACGCGTAAAATATTATCAACGCCAGTTCCTAACTCAAGATAAGTTTTCCCATCAAGCGATAAGAAATTGCTGCCCTGCTTGTAATTTAGTGATTTGTTGGCATCGGAAAGCGAGCCCCATAAAGCTTTTACGGTATAAAACTGCCTGAACTTTAGTTTAGGTAAAATCTTAAATATGCCGTTCCCAATATTATGTTCATAATTAAGACCCGCAAAACGATCATGTATATACTGATAGCGGATCATAGTATTAAATGCATATTTGTTGTAATAGTATAGTTCATTGCCCGGTGCCACGTCTAAAAAAGTGTAAGGAGCTGCTCCAAAAGTCTGGCCGGCATATACCTGATAATTAATAATACCAAATGGAGGTGTTTTGATATAATCAGAAACAGCAAACAAAACCTTTGAATAATTATACTTACTATTTAAAATGCCTGGAACTGCTTTTGTATATGTGGCTTCCACAATTGGATAAGGACTACCAAGACTTGCTCTGTAAAAGGTTGATTCCAAAAATTTCTCCAGGAAAGCAAATCTCAATCGAACAGAAAATTCAGTTGTGGTCAATCTTTTTAGCCCTGTTCCAAAAGAGTCCGCGGGTAACAAATTGGCTAAGGGAGTATACGTTTTATTAGTTGCGGTAGCTTTAATGGAAAAGCCATTACGAAGCTCATTAAAAAATTCAAAACTACCCTCTTCCAGGTTTATAAACTTCATTGGAATGTTGGGTTTGCGAACGGCAAACGAAAAAATATTATCAGAAGAAATTTCTCCATAATAACGCTGCCCAAAATCCAGGTCGTTTTTATAAGCCAGAGACCAGTATTGACGCGGATCTTTTTAGGCAGATAGAAAAGTTCGCCCATACCCTTTAGCTTCTTATCGTTAAAACCATATGCCAGGTATGTGTGATAAAGGAATTTTTTATTGAAATGTTTATTGCTCCCCACATCAAATCTCATCCTGAATCCTTCCCAGGCATTGCCGGAAAACCAGTTATAGGCCGAGCCAAACTGTACATTGCCCACATTGAAATATCCCGTGCCTACGAATTCCAATTGCTTCGTGAGTTTTTGGTACACAGGCGCGTTTATGATAGTATCCATCATTTTAATGATGTTCTTTTCAGTTTTGCTCAACTCTTCATGTCTGGCAATTTCCCAGTATGCCGGGTCTTTTTTCTGCGCATCCGGAAGTGTAATGATTTCTTCAAGCTCTTTGTTGAGTTCTAATTTTTTAACTACGGAGCTATCATTAACTACAACATTTCTATAAGTACTTGTTTTTCGTCCTATCACGCCGGGTGTTTTATTACCGACAGGAGCCACATCAACAACAAGTTTTTCCCGGCTTACAAACCAATTGCTATCAGCAAGGCGTTTAAATTCCTGTATATAGCTGAACTTCTCCATAAAGTTAATGTCTGCGCTCTTATCCAGAGAAAGGTTCATTTTCTGTATCGCATAGCTTCCAAAATGTATCCAGCAATCACCTTCAAAAGTGTTCATGCCTTTCCTTCTCGCACGAAAAAGAAGATGGTAATATCTTTCACCGGCAATGTATTGTGTATCGGCAACCGTGTATTTATAATAAAAGTCACCATTGTCGCTTGCGGGACTTACAAACTCTTTATTAAAAACATTTATGAAATTATTGTAAACGTTTATAACCTGATCCATACCTCCAAGAAATTTCACCATGCTTTCATTTTTGATACCATTGGTGTTAGCGGCAATAATCTCTTCGCGTCGTTTAAGCGGTTTTTTCTGATAATAATAATTGCTTATGGCTTCGGTAAGATAAGCGGGTAATATCTTTATCCCCTCAGAGCTATCTACGTTTTGATTGATGAGTTCGTTGATGGGGCGTAGCGGCTTAAACCTTGTTATTTTTTGCAGGCTATTAAAATTCTTAAGATCTACTTCAAGTTTATTATATAATTCGTATGAAAAATTATTAAACTTATACCGGTTGTTTTCGGGTTTGTGCTCTACCACTTTTTTCCAAAGCCACAGGCCTTTATCGATTTTTGATTTGACGATAACCACCTCTCCTGTAGCGCGTTCCATGGGAATGGTAACGTCAAACTCGTCTTTATTGTGATCTATCGTTAAATAGAATGCCTCGTAGCCAACATAAGTTATAAGTAATGTATCGGAGGGCCAATCGTTTATTGAAAATGAAAATCTGCCAGCCGAATCGGTGATCGCGCCAATACTTGTATTCGTAAAAGTTATAGAAGCAAATGGAATAACCTCATCGGTATGCGCATCTTTAACAAGGCCACGGATAGTTTTTTGCGAAAAGCCGGTTAAGCAGCCTAGCAAAAACCAAGCAGTATTAAAATCTTTAGGGTAAGGTTCATCAAACGCAAATTTACGGTTGTTTTGGTTTGCAATATTCAACGATGTTGGCCGCAACAATTATGCTTCGAGTAATTAATTTTAAGTAATTTTGGTGACAACACACTAATCTAAAATTGATTTTTATGGCAATGTTACAGCAAGCATCTGCCTTTGCAGAAATGGTAGATAAGCTTCGGTATAAAAGCGATGAGGAATTAAAGTATTTATACATGATGTTTTTTCAGAAAGAGCTCGAAGCTGAGTGGGCGGACATTACGAGCGAGAATAACATGGATAATGTTTCAGAAGAGTTGATCATATCTACAATTCTCTCGAACCGATATAAAGATCATGTATAAGATTATAATAGACGCTAACGTATGGATTAAATATGCCCGTGCTAAAAATATCGCGCCACTACTAAAAAGGTTTATTGATTATCATCTTGTTCCGATTGTAAATAATTATCTGTTATCAGAAATATTTGAAGCATTGGTAAATAACAAATGGCTGCACGCTTCGGATGCTTATAAACTACTGGCATACATTTCAAAAATATCAATAACAAAAACCGAAACCGCTATGTATCAGCTATGTTTAGATCCCAAGGATAATTACTTATTTGACCTTGCTATTCAAAACAATTGTCTTTTCATAATAACCGACGATTCGAAATTACTTTGTCAAAAATTTCCACAGTTTTATATACATTCGACGTCATGGTTTTTAAAGAAATTTCCTCTTTAAAAAATTTACATACCTAGCTGATTAAACTAACAACAAAATGTTATCTGTACATAAATTTACTTTTAATCCTATTCAGGAAAACACTTATGTTCTTTATAATGATAACGGAGATTGCTGCATTATTGATCCGGGATGTTATTTTGAAGAAGAGCGCCAGGAATTAGTTCGGTTTATCATGTCCAAACAACTCAATCCTGTTTTGTTGTTGAACACCCATTGTCATTTGGATCATGTTTTCGGAAACAAATTCGTTAGCGAAACCTGGAACCTGCCATTACATTTACATGAAGCAGAAAAGATGGTATTAAGTTTTGCACCGAAGTCTGCCGAAATGTATGGCTTGCCTTTTGAAAATTATAATGGTGAAATGAAACTGCTTGCTCCTGGTAATGTTATCCAAATAGGGGATGATGAGCTCAACATTTTGTTCACACCGGGACATTCGCCGGGCAGTGTAAGTTTTTATAATGAGAAAGATGGGTATGTAATTAGTGGCGATGTATTATTTAGTGGCAGCATTGGCCGAACTGATTTGCCGGGCGGAGATTATGATCAACTGGAGCAATCGATCAAAACACAATTATATGTTTTGCCGGATGAAACTAAAGTATATTCAGGGCATGGCGGCGGCACCAGTATTGGTTTTGAGAAGAAGAGCAATCCTTTTGTGAGAGAAGATTAGCCAACTTAAGTGCTTGTCGCAAATCGCCTGTAAATAGTCGTCATTGTGTATTTTAAATGAATGAGACTGAAAGTATGTTTGCATTATAAAATCAAATTATTATGGAAACAAAATCTACAGTACTTAAAGTAACAACAATTGTTAATGCACCCATCAACAAAGTGTGGAAGCTTTGGACAACACCTTCAGACATTCAAAACTGGAACAGCCCTTCACCTGATTGGCACACACCTACCGCTACTCATGATTTAAAAAACGGCGGATCATTTTCTTACAGGATGGAAGCAAAAGATGGCAGTTTTGGCTTTGACTATGCAGGCACATTTGATGAAGTAACCGAAGCTAAATATTTGGAGTATACACTTGGTGATGGCCGGAAAGTGAAAATACATTTTATAGAAGTTGATGGCGGCACACAAATAGATGAACATTTTGAAGCCGAAAATCAGAACACTCTGGAGTTGCAACAACAAGGTTGGCAAGCCATCCTGGATAATTTTAAAAATTATGCAGAAGCTGCATAGCCGGAAAATCTTAGAAACGTAATCACACTTATTCGTTTAAAAACTCAAATCATGAAATGAAACATAAAAATTATCGAGTAAATTTTTATTCAAAACGAGATAATTTTTATGCGGAATTGCATGTGGCCAAAAAATAAAAAATTAACACATGAAAGCTACTAAAATTACTTATTGGATCACTACGATCATCATATTTCTTTGGGAAGGTGTAATGCCGGCCTTGTATTCGCAAAGCGATCTGGCTAAACAAGGTTTAAGCCATTTACAATATCCTGCCTATTTTGGAGGGTTGCTCCTTGCTTTCAAAATAGTGGGTTCACTCATCCTGATCATTCCTTTTCGCCACTGGATAAAGGATTGGGCCTACGCCGGTTTTGCTTTTGTCTTTATTTCAGCAGCGGTTTCTCACGGCGTTATTGACGGAGCTACTAATGCACAAACGATAATGCCATTTATATTTTTAGCGATATTATTTGTATCCTATTATTGTTACAAAAAGATATATAAAACTGCTCCTTAATTATGCCAGCCGCTAAAACATTAAGAACTTGCGCAAATGGACATCGCTACTATAAAAGCAGCGATTGTCCTGTTTGCCCTGAATGTGAGAAAGAACAAAAGCCGGAAAAGGGCTTCCTGTCTGTATTGAGCGCACCTGCACGCCGGGCATTGCAAACCGAAGGAGTCTCAACATTGAATGAACTCGCCCAATATTCCGAAAAACAGATACTTGCATTGCATGGCATCGGGAAAAGCTCATTGCCTGTATTGAGAGAAGCATTGAAAAAGAAAATCTCAGTTTTAAATCCTGAAATAATACGTCTTCTCATTCGTGCATTTGGGGCAAAAATATCTGTACAGAAATTTCTTTTTTATTTTAATTTAGTAATACTATAACCTAAGAAAAACCAGACTTAAACTCAGGTATAGGTAAGCTATGTTTTTAAAACATAACCCTATTATAAGACTATTGCTACCGCTAACTGCAGGCATTATCATTCAATGGTATTGGCAAGCAGCATTATTAACAAGCGTTCTTATACTTTTACTGACTTCGGTAGTTGTTATTTCCATACAATTGCTTAGCGATTTTCTCAGGCTCAAATATGCTGTATTGCTGGGCTGCGCCATTACAATTTCAATAGTAGCGATAGGAATGATTGTTACATGGTTGAATGATGTAAGGAATGACAGGCTTTTGTTTGCAAAGAATAATCTTTCTGATAAGGCAGTAATTGTTACAATAAAAGAATCACTCATTAGCAAAGAGAAATCTTACAAAGCAGAAGCAGAACTGAATTGGTTTATTGGTAGCCATACAAGGAAAAGCGTTAGCGGCAACATTATTATTTATTTTAAGAAGGACAGCCTTACCAAACATTTGGCAGCAGGAAGCCGTATCATTTTCAACAAAAATTTACAGGAAATACGTAATACCGACAACCCTGGCGGATTTGATTACAAACGTTATGCTTTGTTCAATGGCATTACACATCAGGTATATCTTACTGCTAATGATTATGTAGCCTTGCCGGGTAATTATTTACCCGGATTTAAAAAGCTATTGCTGAATGTAAGGGTGTATGTTTTGAATGCTATAAAGTCCAATATTCATGGGAAAAAGAACAGGGCCTTGCCGAAGCTATGTTGATAGGTTATAAAGACGATCTTGATAAAAATTTATTGCAATCATACACCAATACAGGCGTTGTACATGTTATTGCTGTATCCGGAATGCATTTGGCGCTGCTCTATTGGATCTTAAATTTGCTTTTCAAGCCCTTGCTTAGACAGAAATCTACCAAATGGTTTCATGCACTTTTAATATTGTTACTGCTTTGGGGTTTTGCATTTCTCGCTGGTGGCGCTGCTTCTATCGTAAGAGCCGCCGTTATGTTTTCGTTTATTACTATAGGTAAACAGATCAATCGAAACGCTTCTATTTATAACATATTAGCGCCGCAGCATTTTGCCAGCTTTGTTACAACCCTTATTGGCTGTGGGATGTAGGCTTTCAGCTATCTTATGTTGCTGTATTAAGTATTGTTATTTTTTTAAGCCGATTTATGATCTGTTATATGTAAAAAATAAAATCCTTAATTGGATATGGCGATTAGCCGCTGTAAGTGTTGCCGCTCAAATTCTAACCACACCGCTATCGATGTATTATTTCCATCAGTTTCCTGTTTACTTTTTACTAAGTAACCTTGTCGTGGTGCCGGTTTCAACAGCTGTGCTATTCGGCACTTTAGCGCTGGTTGTTATTGCTCCTTTAAGTGGAGTTGCTGCCTTCATTGGCCGTATGATGGAATCCGTAATCTGGTGGCTGAATACATTTATTGAGCGAATGGAATCTTTCCCGTTTGCATTATGGACGGGACTTTCGATCAATGCTACACAAGTAATTTTACTGTTTATTTTTATTGCGGCGATAAGTTTTTGGCTAATGATGAAATATAAAACTGGGTTATGGCTGACAACTGGTAGTCTTACCTTGTTTTTTTCTATAAGAAGCTATTCGTTTTATGAAGCAAACAATCAGCAAAAAATTGTTGTGTACAATGCCAATCGTTTTGCCGCAATAGATTTTATTGCTGGCCGTCAATATAAATTTATCGGAGACTCCGCACTATTGCAAAATGCTTCTCTTTCTAATTTTGTACTAACGCCTTCGCGAGTTGTACACAGAATAAGTCAAACAGCGCAACTCAACAATTTTTATAAACAAGGAAACTTTATTCTTTTTAATTCAAAAAAAATTATCCTGATCGATAAACCCTTTCAGAAATCTTTATCACAGGAAAAAAGAAAGCAGACCTTGTTATATTATCCGGCAACCCTAAATTATATATTTCGGACCTGTACAATCATATCGAAATAAAACAAATAGTAATTGATGGTTCCGTGCCAGCCTGGAAAGCAAGGTTTTGGATAAAAGACTGCGATTCTTTAAATATTCCCTGCCATAATATAGCCACCGACGGGGCTTTTGTAATGAGCCTGCATTAGCGTACATTTGCGCACTCGTTCAAATCCATAAATTTTTGCATCAACAAGAATGAAAAAACTGGGATTAGTGGGCGGCATTAGCTGGGTTTCCACAACAGATTATTACAGGTATATTAACGAAGGCGTCAATAAAAAACTTGGCGGCCTTAATTACGCTGAGTGCCTGATCTACTCAGTAAATTTCCAGAATATTCATAATAATAACCTTGCTGACGACTGGGATGCTACGTTCGAGATTCTCCGCAATGCCTGCGATAGCTTGAAAAAGCAGGAGCGGAAGCCATTTTACTTTGCGCCAATACGATGCATTTGCTGGCAGACAAAGTAGCTGAGCATATTCAAATACCACTCATTCATGTAGCGGTTGCAACTGCCAATGCAATTGAAGCACAAGAGTTAAAAAAGTAGCTTTATTAGGTACCCAGTTTACGATGGAACGGGATTTTTTCAAAAATAAATTGGCTGACAAAGGAATTGAAGCCATTGTGCCCGACGAAGCAGGCCGGATTTACATTGCAGAAAAGCTCGAAACCGAACTTTACAAAGGCATTATTAATGAAGAAACCAGGGCAGACTTTCTTAAAATAATTAACCAGTTAGTAGCGCAGGGAGCCGAAGGCGTTATACTGGGTTGTACGGAAATACCGCTGCTCATCAAGCAGGAACATTTAAATATACCAGCTTTTGATACTACCAAAATACATTCAGAAGCTGCAGTAGCATTTGCTTTAAGTTAAATCAATATTTATCACATATCTATCATGAACAAAAAAATCCAATCAGCACTCATTTCAGTTTTTTATAAAGACGGACTGGAACCCATTGTAAAAGAATTAGCCCAGCTGGGTATTACCATTTATTCTACAGGTGGTACACAAAAATTTATTGAAGATTTGGGTGTACAAGTAGTGCCGGTTGAAAACCTGACGACTTATCCTTCCATCCTGGGAGGACGTGTTAAAACCCTGCATCCATCGGTATTTGGAGGCATTTTAGGTAGAAGAGATCTGGAAACTGATGTGCAGGAAATGCAGCAATATAAAATTCCGGAACTTGATTTGGTGATTGTCGATCTGTATCCGTTTGAAGAAACTGTTGCGTCAACATCTGAAGAAAAAGCAATTATTGAAAAGATCGATATCGGCGGGCCTTCCATGATTCGCGCAGCAGCAAAAAATTTCAAAGATGTGTTAGTGGTGGCAGCTAAAAAAGATTATGCCGCCATTACCGGATTGTTGCAATCTCAAAATGGAGAGACAACCATTGAGCAACGCAAATCCTTTGCTGCAAAGGCTTTTGAAACAGTGGCACATTATGACGTTGCAATTGCCAGCTATTTCAATTCAACTAACGAAGACGTGGAATATTTTTTCCATTCTGAAACGCATCCGAAAATTATGCGCTATGGCGAAAATCCGCATCAGCAGGGCGTTTTCTATGGCGACTATGACAAATTATTCGAAAAGCTGAATGGCAAAGAACTTTCATATAACAACCTGGTTGATGTAGATGCAGCGGTACAACTCATTGCAGACCTCACCCCCAGCCCCTCTCCAAAGGAGAGGGGAGAAATGTCCGACGAGGCCGTTTTTGCCATCATTAAACATACCAATGTGTGCGGCGTTGCTTCACGGAAAACTATTGCAGACGCTTGGACAGTTGCTTTAGCCGGTGATCCTGAAAGTGCATTTGGCGGAGTGTTGGTAACCAATGGAAAAGTGGATGAAGCCACGGCCAATGCCATTAATGAAATTTTCTTTGAAGTGTTGATTGCACCTGCCTTTGATGAGGCGGCTTTAAGCATATTGAAGTCTAAAAAGAACAGGATTTTATTACAACTTAAAGAGTTACCGCAGGTAAAAACACAATTCAAATCTGTTTTGAACGGTGTATTGCAACAGGCTATTGACGAAGGTTCTTATACTGATTGGAAAGAAGAAGGCGGCCGCCCGGCTACCGCAGCAGAAAAGGCTGACCTTGAATTTGCCAATATTATTTGTAAACATCTTAAATCCAATGCTATTGCTTTAGTAAAAAATAAACAATTGGTAGGTAAAGGTGCAGGACAAACGAGTCGCGTAGACGCCGTACGCCACGCCATTGAAAAGGCCAAGCAATTTGGTTTCGATTTGACCGGTGCGGTATTAGCGAGCGATGCTTTTTTCCCTTTTAACGACAGTGTACAAATTGCGTATAGCGCTGGTGTAGCGGCTTTCATACAACCTGGAGGGTCAATAAGAGATAAAGATTCTATTGAATATTGCAAGGAAAATAACCTGGCAATGGTTCTTACGGGAATGCGGCATTTTAAACATTAATTAATTAGAGAAATGCGGCTTAGAAGCCGCATTTTTTTACTTCATTTATAGGTGATTGATAATTAAAAAACATATTATCAAACCATCATATGCTGCACCTTAAGTTTCGCACATTGTGTGAATAATAGCCGAATTTTCGCTCATACTTTTTCACGTTTAATCCGTAAGCCCCGTACAATCAGCACCTCAAAAATACCAACCCAAGTTTCGCACATTGTGTGAATAACAACTTTAGAAATTCTCTCGTTTATATTTTTAATTTGTAAAAGGTTTTTGTGACAGCCGTTAACAATTACTTAAACGTGACGAGGGGATAAGTGAACTGCGGCAGCGATAGTGACGGCCAATGGGAAAGGCCCTGAATTCAATTTTTTAAACAATTAATTTTTTAATAGGAGAAAAGGCAAATGCCTGATAGTCAGTTACTTGATGAGTAGCGATAAAGGCCCTTTGTCTCTCTTCAATTTTATAAAAGTATTTTTATTATGGGATTATTCGACAAACGTGTTAATTATAAGCCTTTTGAATATCCGGAAGTATTGAAATTTACTTCGGCTATTAACAATTCTTTCTGGGTACATTCTGAAGTGGATTTTACTGCCGACACACAAGATTTTCACTCGCATCTTACCCCTTCAGAACGCAATGCGGTAAAGCGCGCGCTGCTGGCAATTGCTCAAATTGAAGTGTCGGTAAAATCTTTCTGGGGGAATTTATACAACCATTTGCCAAAGCCCGAATTGAATGGCTTGGGCGCCACATTTGCCGAGTGCGAATTTCGTCACAGCGAAGCTTACTCCAGATTGGTGGAAGTATTAGGATATAATGATGAGTTTGGAAAACTGATCGAAGTGCCTATTATTAAAGAACGTATTAAATATTTGTCGGGCGTTTTAAGCAATATCAAATCCAACGACAAACAGGAATATAGCATTGCGCTTATTTTATTTACGATTTTAATCGAAAACGTTTCGTTGTTCAGCCAGTTCGCTATCATTCTTTCTTTCACCCGTTTCAAAGGGTGGATGAAAAATGTAAGTAATATTATTGCCTGGACTTCGGTGGATGAACAAATTCATGCTAATGCCGGTATTTATCTGATCAATAAAATAAAAGAAGAATATCCTGAAGTATTGAGCGAAGAAGTGTTGTCGCGCATTACGGATATGGTAAAAGAATCGATAGAGATTGAAGAACAAATTTTAAACTGGATTTTTGAAGAGGGCGAAATAGATATTATCAAGAAAAGCGATTTGGTAAATTTTATCAAGTTCCGTGTAGATGAAAGCCTGAACAAAATTGGCCTGCCTTCTCAATACTTTATCAGCAGCGAACAATATCGCCCGATGCGTTGGTTTGAAGAAGAAGTGTTTGCCAATAGCATGGATGACTTTTTTGCAAAACGCCCGGTTGATTATACCAAGCACGACAAGAGCATCACGGCGGATGATTTATTTTAAAGAAAAATGAAGCTCCTGTTCTTCGAAAGTTATAACGCAAAGATCGCAAAGGGAGTGGCCTGTTCTTCTTTAATTAAGTTCGCAAAGTTTGCCTTCGGCAAATGTTTCGCAAAAGAGAACACAGCAGCTCTGCCGGGAATTTGGGAGAGATGGAAATAGAATGTTAAAAGTCGGTAAACGACGGAGTCCGAAGGACTCCAACTACAATAGCTGCGGGTTACACCCGCAGAAGGCTGCACCACAAATAAAGTGTGCGACGCAACAAAGATGATAGTAGTACAGAAGCCCGTTAAACAATATACTTACAAACCTGTTAAAAACTTATACAAATGGAAGTAATGGACCCAATGATACAAAAAGAACCGGTAACGGAAAAAATGTGGTGGAAAAACTCTGAAAGCGAACAAATCCTGAACAGGGGTTATTTGCTGAAAGGGGAATCGGTAGAAGGCGCAATAGAGCGTGTGTGCGGTGCAGCTGCACAGCGTTTGTATAAGCCGGAGTTGAAAGAAGCATTTATGGAGATGGTGGAGCGCGGCTGGATGAGCCTTAGCTCACCGATTTGGGCCAACATGGGTACAGAACGCGGCTTGCCTATTTCATGTTTTAATGTACATATTCCTGATCATATTGAAGGCATTACACATAAGCTGGGCGAAGTGATTATGCAAACTAAAATTGGTGGCGGTACTTCCGGCTACTTTGGTGGTTTGCGTGGCCGCGGCAGCGCCGTTACCGACAACGGAAAAAGTAGCGGTGCGGTAAGTTTTATGCGTTTGTTTGATACAGCAATGGATACCATTTCTCAGGGTGGCGTGCGTCGGGGGCTTTTGCAGCTTATTTAGATATTGACCATCCGGATATCAGCGAGTTTTTACAGATAAAAAGTATTGGACACCCTATTCAAAACTTATTTACCGGCGTGTGCGTACCCGATTACTGGATGCAGGACATGATTGACGGCGATAAAGAAAAGCGTGAAATATGGGCGAAGCTTTTGGAAAGCCGCCAGCAGAAAGGATTGCCTTATATTTTCTTTACGGATAATGTAAACCGCAACAAACCGCAGGTGTACAAAGATTTAAACTACGCCATTAACGCCAGCAATCTTTGCTCGGAAATTATGTTGCCGTCCACGCCTGATGAATCGTTTATCTGCTGCTTATCATCGATGAACCTTGAGTTGTATGATGAGTGGAAAGATACAGACGCGGTGCGTTTGGCCATCTTCTTCCTTGATGCGGTATTGCAGGAGTTTATTGCGAAAACCGAAGACAACCATTACCTGGCCAGCGCCAACCGCTTTGCAAAAAGGCACCGCGCTTTAGGTTTGGGTGTATTGGGGTGGCACTCTTATTTGCAAAGAAATATGATTCCTTTTGAAGGGTTGCGTGCCAAACAACTGACCAATATTATTTTCAGCAATATTAAAGACCGTGCAGAAAAAGCAACGGCAGACCTGGCGCGCATTTACGGCGAAGCACCTGTATTGAAAGGCTATGGCAAAAGAAATACTACTTTATTAGCCATTGCGCCTACTACTTCTTCTTCTGCAATTTTAGGACAAAGCTCTCCGGGCATTGAGCCGCTTAGCAGTAACTATTTTAAAGCTGGTTTGGCGAAAGGAAACTTTATGCGCCAGAACAAATACCTGAAACAATTATTAGAACATAAAGGTATTGACAACGAAGATACCTGGCGCAGCATTATGTTGAGCCATGGTAGCGTGCAGCAACTAAGCCAGCTGACCAAAGAAGAGAAAGATGTGTTTAAAACTTTTAAAGAAATCAGCCAGCTTGAAATTATACAACAGGCGGCCATTCGCCAGCAATATGTTGACCAAAGCCAAAGCCTGAACCTGAACATACCCAGCAACCTGCCGGTGAAGGATGTAAACAAACTGATGATAGAAGCCTGGCAGTTAGGTGTAAAAACTTTGTACTACCAACGCAGCCAAAGCGTAAGCAAGGAGTTGGTAACAAGCTTGGTTACGTGTAGTAGTTGCGAAGCGTAAGTGAGAAATGACGAATTAAGAATTTAGATTTACGAATATTAAAGCCCGGTTTTATCTTTTTAAAGAGGAGGCCGGGTTTTTTGATTTTGTATCCTCTGTTTATTCTTTAATTTTACGCTGTAAGGCTAAGCGTTCAATCCAACAATCTTTATATAACTTTAAAAGGGGAAAGCGGGAGCATAGAAAAGAAGGATTTTTAATTTTGAATCTATGAAGAAAGAATATATCAAAGAGCTTTTTGAAAAATTTGAATCTTCTTGTTATAACTTTGAAGGAGTTGAGTGTTGGAGTGCGCGAGAGTTGCAAATTATATTAGGATATAGCAAATGGGATAATTTCAAAAATGTAATTGATAAGGCCAGAAAATCATGCGAGCAAGCAGGCGAAGCGATCAAAAACCATTTTGCCGATATCGGGAAAATGGTCGAAATTGGAAGCGGTGTGGAAAAGGAAATCCAAGATTTTGCATTAACTCGTTACGCCTGTTATTTAATTGCACAAAATGGTGACGCGACAACCAAGATTGAAATTGCTTTTGCTCAAACTTATTTTGCAGTTCAAACCAGAAAACAAGAAATAATAGAACGACGATTACTTGATTTAGCCAGAATAACAGCAAGGGAAAAGCTGTCAAAGTCGGAAAAGAAGTTATCTGGGATAATATATGAAAGGGGCGTAGATGAAAAAAGCTTTGCGCTTATTCGTTCAAAAGGAGATCAGGCATTATTCGGCGGAAAATCCACTAACGATATGAAGCGGATGTTGAAAATTCCGCAAAGCAGACCACTAGCGGACTTTCTTCCCACACTTACGATAAAAGCGAAAGACTTCGCTACAGAATTGACAAGCCACAACGTTATAGATAAAGACCTGAATGGTGATTCACAAATTTCAAAAGAGCATATAGAAAATAACAAAGCGGTTAGAGCTATGCTGAAAGATAGAGGTGTAAGTCCGGAAAGATTACCCATTGCTGAAGATGTAAAAAAGTACAAAGACGTCTTGAGAGCGAAGAAAAGAAAGTTTTGAAGGATGTAAAGAAAATTCAAAACAAGAAGAAGTAACCTTCTATTAGTTGGAAGTCGCATTGTAGATGTGATTAATGCGGCAAAACCTCAAACAATCCCGTTTAAAAAACCTCAATGAGCAACCTGTTCAATACCAAATGTCCATCCTGCAACTCAAAGCAGCTAATCACTAGTGAGAGTAGTGGGAGCAGGGTTACGCTTACCTGTGTGGCTTGCGGCCGTAGCTTTAAAGCTTCTGACAATGTAGAAAATGAAAAATCCTTTGTTCAGCAAACGGAAAGAAATATAAGTACAGCGCAGAATAGCAATGATCGTTATTTACCAAATGAAGAAGCGCTTAAGCAACGTGCATTGCAAATTGCTCAAACCGACGGCGTGATCAACGCTATTAAATACTGGAAAGACAATACCGGCTGGAGCTTAAAGGAAACAAAGGATTATATAGAGAAATTGTTGGTATCAGGCGGAACGGTTATAGCTCCCGCAAATCCACAGGTTAAAGGAGATCAGGAAGAAACAGCACACCAACCAATAGGTTTGATCAGCAGCTTATCGAAGTTGCAAAAAATGAAGGAAAGCTGCAAGCAGTAAAATTTTGTAAGGATCAAAAAGGTTGGGGGTTAAGAGATTCTGTAATGTATGTAGAAAAAGTGGTGCCGCCCGAAGCTTTTAAAAAACGGGAAGGCTGCTTTATTGCTACTGTCTGCTACGGCGATTATAATGCTGCAGAGGTGTTGGCGCTGCGCAGGTATCGGGATGAAGTAATGTTGAAGACAGCTATGGGCAAGGCTTTTGTACGATTGTATTATGCTGTTTCCCCTGCTTTGGCAAGCGTTATTGAACGATCTGCTTTTTTAAAAACCAACATCAGGAACTATATCTTGCGGCCTTTGGTAAAGGAATTACAAAGATAAAATAAATATGTTCCATATTTGGCAAATCAAATTCAGTTAAGGCAATTGTAAAATCTGTGAGTAAAATTTATATATTCAGCGGGTTGGGTGTTGACCGGCGTGTGTTTCAAAACATTGACTTCGGTGAGTTGGATATTGAACATGTAGAATGGATCAAACCTATTAAGGACGAGCCTCTTCAAAACTATGCAAGACGTATTTCTTCAAATATCAACACTAAAGATCCGATCCTGATAGGACTATCTTTCGGCGGTATGTTAGCTGTTGAAATATCAAAGATCATCAATACAAAAAAGATCATCCTGATCGCATCAGCAAAGAATAAAAATGAATTGCCTAAAAATTATTTTATCGGCTGGATGGTGAAGCTGATGAGATTCCTTCCGTCTGCATTTCTAACAAAACCTAACTTTATTGCTTACCGGTATTTCGGCGTTAAACAACCACCTGAAAAGCAATTACTAAAAGAGATTTTGAGAGATACAGATCCCGGTTTCTTTAATTGGGCCATGCAGGAAATCATAAACTGGACGAATGAAATTACGCCGCCCAGTTGTATCCATATCCATGGAAATAAAGACCGGATCATTCCTATTGAAAATGTAAAAGCCGATTACGTTATTAATAATGGCGGCCATTTCATGACGGTAAATAAAGCCAAAGAAATAGAGCTGATCATTAAAAAGCATTGTACATAAGCACCGCTAATGTACAATGCTTTAGTTATTATTTTATTGCAACATGTTTCGCATCGTTCTGCATATATCCGTTTGCAAATAGTTTTTTAACCATTCTGTTAGCCAGTTTGTCGGATTGTATGTTTTTGGAGGTGTATTTTTCTTGAAGTTGAAAGTTATTATTGTCAAATGTTTTCATAGAATTACTTCCTGTTTTATCTACGCTTGCATCAAACCTGTTGAAGGTTAATGTTGCAATTTGCTTCTTATTGATGTCGAGTACATTATAGGTTTGATTGTTTTCTCCCAATTTTGATGTGCTGACAATATAGCCTACATTTTTATTGTTTGCAGTAATAACGCCGTTGCTTTCTAAAGCTAATTGATTGGATTTTGCAATCGAATCTTCCCTGTCATTTACTTGCAGCACCTGGTTTTTGGCAAGGTCTTCGGCAGTAGAAATACTACGGTCTTCGTTTTGAAAAAGCTGTTTACAGCAGGCTCGCTAATGGCGGCCAAAAACAAAGAAGGATTATTAAGAACCAGGCATTCGGCTACATGTTGTTTATAACTAAACGTAAATTCGCCAGCTTTATCCAAGGCGATCTCTTTAACATTGCCGTTATTGCCAACGAGTTGTAACCATTTTTTTGAAGATTGGTTATTTAAAGGAGTTTGATTGGTGATCATTGCTGTAAATAGCGGCTTGGCATTGAGGTCGCTAATAGTACAAACGTTGTCTTTTCGTTCAATTTTCGCAACGGATTTTCCGTCTACGGTTATGTACCCCTTTTTTACTTTGACGTCTTGAGCATAAACTGCTATACTTAAAAAGATGGTAGCAAATAGTAATAATCTTGATTTCATTATAATTGGTTTTAGATGTGGTTCAGAATTAATAAAAAGCAAGATTATTAAATAAAGAAACCCGGTTTATATTTAATCGATGAGCCTGCTGTTTTTAACGGTCACTGCTTTTGTTTATTCGATGAAAGTTTTTTGTTTTTGTTTTTTTGAAGGAAAAGGAGCAATTGAAAAGATTAGCCAACGCATCGTTTGTTTATTTTGAAAAAAATAAGATATACAGTAAATTGTAAGGGTAATTGCTTATCTAACCATCAAAAACTTGCATATGAATATCAAAATTGAAGCTAAATGGGCGCTTATTTTTTCTGTAATGGTTTTGGTTTGGATGTTACTCGAAAAATGGAGCGGCCTGCATGATAAATACATCGATTATCATTTGTACTTAACTAATCTTTTTGCTATTCCAGCTATCTGGATAATGGTACTAGCACTCAAAGACAAGAAAAAAACTTTTATAATGGGCAGATGACTTATAAGCAAGGACTTATATCGGGAGTCATACTTTCGGTTATCATTGCGCTGATAAGTCCGCTTACACAATGGATCACTTCTTATGTAATCACTACAGAATATTTTCCAAATGTTATCAAGCGATCAGTTGAGTTAGGGTATTATAAAACAACCGTAGAAGCGCAGGCTGATTTTAATTATAAAAACTACGCTATTCAAGGTATGCTGTGGTCGCTGATCATGGGAATTGTAACCGTGGTGATCGCCATGATTTTTATCAGAACAAGGAAGCAGGAGAAGTCAATAGTCATTAGTCAGTGATTCACAATTCACTACTCACCATTCACTTTCCTCACTTCATACAAATCAGTTCTTCTGTCCTTCATTGTTTTAACGGACCCATAATTATGCAGCTCTTTTAGTAGTGTCAAATCCACATCTACAATCAGCGTCATTTCTGTATTAGGCGTTGCTTCTGCTTTTACGGCATTGGTTGGAAAAGCAAAGTCGGACGGTGTAAATACCGCAGCCTGTCCAAATTGTATATCCATGTTATTAACGCCCGGCAGGTTTCCAACGCATCCGGCAATAGCCACATAACATTCGTTTTCGATAGCGCGCGCCATGGCGCAATGCCTTACTCTTGTATAGGCGTTTTGTGTATCGGTTAGATATGGTACAAATAATATTTTCATGCCGTCCAACGCCATTAACCGCGACAATTCGGGAAACTCAACATCATAACAAACAAGAATGCCTATCTTTCCGCAATCCGTGTTAATAGCAGCTATTTTGTCGCCACCAGTTATGCCGTAATACTTGTTTTCATTGGGCGTAATGTGAATTTTTCGGTATTCGCTTAATTTCCCGTCGCGGTGGCATAGGTAAGCAATATTATATAGCTGGCCGTCTTCTACAACGGGCATGCTACCGGCTATTATATTTACATTGTATGCAATCGCCAGCTCGGCTATTTTGGTCCGTATTTCCTCTGTTTTTTTGGCCAGCTCATGCATAGCTTCGCGGGTATCTAAGTGATTAA
Organism: Paraniabella ginsengisoli; assembly: GCF_022513635.1. Classification (GTDB taxonomy): domain Bacteria; phylum Bacteroidota; class Bacteroidia; order Chitinophagales; family Chitinophagaceae; genus Niabella; species Niabella ginsengisoli. Next base: position 949,183 of record NZ_JAKWBL010000004.1, read on the forward strand.
ACTCTGCCAGAAGTGGAGAATTAAAAAATTCCGGAAACAACGCAAAATCAGCCTGATATGCGCTCAATGTATCAACAAAAAATTCAACCTGTCCGTAAAAGGCATCAAGGCTCGAAAACTGTCTCATTTGCCACTGTACAAGGCCCAGCCTGATGATGCTGTCGCGCATGGAATTTTTCTTGGCAGAATAATAAATATTATTCCATTCAAGCAAAACCGCATATTCTTTTGATTCTTTATCTCCGGTAAGGTAATTAGTAAGAACTCTTACTACATGAAAATCATTTGCCAGCTGGAAGCTTAATACAGGATCGTAAATTTCTTTGTTTTTTACCTTCACGATGTATTCCTTGGGACTAAGCTCTTCGCTATGTTTATGATAATTGGGTATTCTTCCACCTACCTTTATTTCTTTAAGGTTAATGGTTTCGCAAAGTTCTTTACGCGCATCATACAATCTTCTGCCTAATCTTAATTCCCTGAAGTCAGGGTGTACAAATACTTCTATGCCATACAGCACATCACCATTGTCATCGTGAGTATCAAAGCTATAATTATCTGTTATTTCTTCATAAGTATGCTCATCACCATACAGCGCGTAATTTACAATAATCGATAAGGCGCAGGCTACAACCTTGCCATCTACTGCCACACAAACCTGTCCTTCCGGAAAGAGTTTCAATAGGCGAGCAATAGTGCTTTCGCGCCAAATACTCCCTATGCCATCATATGCTTCAATCATGCTGGCCTTTAACTGTTCATAATCTTCGATCTTCAATTTTCTTACATCTACTTCCATTATTTCATTTTAGGTTAATTGCAACACTTTATTGAGTTGCGGGATGAATCAATATACAAAAATTTTATCAATAAAAAGGTGATGACGAATGCAGTTTTTTTCTTTTTCTACGCAGTTATTTTTTCGACCCAACAAATGAATATAGCTCATCAAAATTGCGTCGCACAGCGTTATTTATGGTACTTATGGCATCCTACCTATTCGCGCTGTCAGACCTCACCCCTAACCCCTCTTCAAAGAAGAGGGGAACCGTTACAATACGCGATTCTTGTCATCCTTTCAATTTGTCAACTATTAACCGCCATCTCTTTCTCAAACTGCATCTGATGAAGCTTAGCATAAAAACCGCCTTTAGCAAGCAATTCATTATGTGTTCCAGCTTCCATTAATTGGCCTTTATCCAGCACCAATATTTTGTCGGCCTTGCGAATGGTACTCAATCGGTGTGCAATTACTATGGAGGTTCTGTTTTGTATCAATTTATCAGTTGCTTTTTGAATCAGTAATTCGCTTTCTGTATCAATAGAAGAAGTAGCTTCATCCAATACCAAAATAGAGGGATCGTAAAGCAGGGCTCGTATAAAAGATAATAATTGTCGCTGACCCAAAGACAAAGTAGCACCGCGTTCCTTCACATTATAATCGTATCCACCAGGCAGGCGCATAATAAATTCATGCATGTCGATCATCTTAGCTGCTGCTACAACCTGGTCTTTTGTAATATGAGGATTGCGTAATGTAATGTTGTCCATGATAGAACCTGAAAAAAGAAAAACATCCTGCAACACTACGCCAATATTTTCGCGCAGATATTCCGGCGATAATTTTCTGATATCAGTACCATCTATTTCAATTCCGCCTTTTTGTATATTATAGAAACGATTAAGCAAGCTGATAATAGTCGTTTTTCCACTTCCCGTATGGCCCACAATAGCAACGGTTTGTCCGGGTTCAATTTCAAAGCTTACATTTTTCAACACCCACTGCTCATCAGTATAAGCAAAGTGAACTTCTTTAAAATCAATTTTACCTTTTACTCTTTCATCAGGCTGAAAATATCCGCCTTCCGGAATTTTTTCTTCGTCATCATTATCCAAAACGGTAAATACTCTGTCGCTGGCAATAACGCCCATTTGTACGGTGTTGAATTTGTCCGCAATCATTCTTAGCGGCCTGAACAACAGGTTAAGGCAAAGAATAAAAGAGACGATCACACCTTGCTGGCTTTGTTGCAGATCAAGCGCTTCTTTGGCAGTAAACCAAACTACTAAGCCAATTGATAATGCCAGCACAATTTCTATCACCGGAAAGAAAATAGAATAAGCAAATATGGCGCTGATATTAGCATTGCGATGTTGCTTGTTGATGGCTTTAAACTTGTTGAATTCATTGCGTTCTGCCGCAAATGCCTGCACCACGCTCATTCCCGACAAATGTTCCTGTGCGTAAGCATTTAAAGAGGCCACTGCATTTCTTACTTTAAAGAAAGATTTGTTGATACTTTCTTTAAAATAATAAGTAGCAACCATCATTATTGGAAAAGGAATAAGCGCAATAAAAGTAAGCTGCCAATCTACCCAAAACATATAAGCCAGTACACAAATAATAGAAAGAAGATCGGCAAGAATGGGAATCAATCCGTCAGAAAAAATTTCGTTGATCGATTCAATATCATTGATGGTGCGTGTTGTTAAAGTTCCAATAGGCGTTCGGTCAAACTGACGTAGATTAAGTCCCAGTACTTTTTTATATACAGCTACGCGCATATCTTTCACAACCGCTTGGCCCAGCCACGCCGTGATAAAAGAAAATACAAACCTCATAGCGGTTTCCAGTAAAATAATACCCATTTGAATAATAGTGATATACACCACCATTTTGGGAATGGAGTGAGCAATGTATTTATCCACCGTAAGCTGAATTAGCAGCGGGCGTACCGGCGTCAGTGCGGCAAGAAACAAGGCCAAAAAAATCGACCAGTAAAATTTAGATTTGTAAGGCGCGGCATATTGAAATATACGCCGCAATTTAGAAACATCGAAAAATACCTTCTTCTTTTCCTGCTGCATTAATCGCAAGATATAAAAATAAAATTGGTTGAATGATCAGCAAGTTGACAGTTGACGGTTGGTAAATGACAGATACTGTCAACAGTCATCTAACAACTGTCCTCTAAATCTCCTCTTCTCCCGTTTCTCTTTTATAAGCTTTAATAAACAATGCGCCCAGGTTCTTATAGGGAGGAATATAATCTTCCATACCGGTAACATTAGCAGCTGATCTGAATTCTTTCCAGAATGGCAGCCAGTCAACATCTTTATGTTGGCGCAGATTTTCTAAAAATATGCGGATAAAGGGCAGATTAATATCGCGATATCCTGTTTGTTTGGAAGATATAATGTGCGCATCGCTTGATTTCTTTAGAATAGAATCGATTAGGAAAAACCCTCCACAAGATCCCATAAATACTACCCGTGATGTTGGTGTAATGTAGCTTACACTGGTTGGCGCATGGTAACTATGCCCACGGTGAAAAGTGACGGTTGGCGAAAGATTATTTTTTTCAAAATATTCCTGCATCGCATTTTGCGCAACAAAATCTTCATCTTCTGTATTCGGCAGCGGTCTGTTAGCATATACATAAACAGGTACACCAACAGTGGATTTGGCAACTACATATTTACTGTTGCTTTGATCTACTCGCCATTTAGGATCGTTGGCAAATGTGCGTACAAAAATGTCAAAGTCTATCATGCCATCCTCATCACCATAAAAAACATTTGGGTGATGATCTCGCCTTTTTCATTGGTAAAACTATTAAACGGAATATTGTACACAGGAGGAATACCAAGCTCTTTGGTTAGATCAATATTCTTTGTAGCATCGGCTGATAAAAATAATTTATCAAGAATATTGTATATGGCAATGCCGCGCTTGTTATTAGTTCTCACATTCCTCTGGTAGTTCGATTTAATGTTAACCAACATTTGCTTCGCAAGGTCAGGCAGTGTTTCATATAAGCTTGCGTAAGAGTCGGCTACATCCACGCCGTCTTCTAAGCCTTTTGATTTTTCCAGGCCATTTACAAATGCCGCCATCAAGTTAAAAGCATCTTGTTGGTTTGAGAACGTCGTCAGAAAAGTTTTTAAAGTATTATAACCGGCAGCCTGGCGTATAAATTTCCGATAATGGTCAAATGCCAAAACCTGCAGAAGCGAGTCTCCGCGGTTGTTGATCTTACTCATCATCAAAGGGAAAACACCGCTGGTATAACTACTCGTATAAATCAACCCATCTGTAAGCACAGCCAAATAATAGAGTTCAGGTGCAGTAAGGTCTTGTAAACATCTAAATCTAACTGCATTCGGCGATTCATGCAACGCATTTATTTCATTTACAAATTCGTCGCTGGCCTTTTTTGGAGCCTGGCAGTAAGTTCAGCAAAACCGATAGCCGTGTCGCCACTCAATGCGCGGCGGCTGTAATCCATTTGTGTTTGAACCAATAAACGGTAATATTTAAGGCGATCGTTTTTAGCAGCATCAAGTTCCGCAATAGTTGTTTTTCCTTTTACCAGATTATCTAAAAACGGAAAATAGATCTGCCCGCTTTTCATCTTGGAAAGATCCACAACGGTTTTCACAAAGCTGTCATCAGAAATATTTTTTATTTTATAAGAAAGTTTGCTATTGTCCTGTGCATACGAGTATAGCTGTTCCGGGTACTGGCGGCCAATGGTTTTAATAAGGCTATCTGCATGCTTGGAGTCTGTGTATTTGGTTAATGCATAAAATGTTTTACTGGGATATTGTGCAGCATATTTTAAAATCAACACATCTTTCAACTCCTTATAATCCGGATTTTCCTCAAAAATACGTGGCAGTGTGGCGGTGTACACAATATCATAAGAAAAATGCTGTAGATAGGGAATGATTGATTCTTTAGCAGTATTTACTTCAATAAGTTTTTTATACAAAGAAAAAATCTGCGGAAAATGGCTGGGAACAACTTCTTTTCTCTTCCAGCCTGTGCGCATGTGCCTTAATATAGCATCAAGACCTACCAGGTAACCGGTTTTAAGCCGCTGCTCAATTTTCGTGTCAGTTTCTATCAGGTATCTTATAGCATCCACCTGATTATTAATGGCAGAAGTAGCCATTCTACCTATATCAGGATTGCTTTCAAGCGAAAACTCATCATCCTGTTTGCCATCGCTACCCAGCAATAACTTTTTTCTTTATTGATATTGTCATGAAAAAGTTGCCGGTTAATGGGAATATTAACGCCATTCCCGTCGCCCTGGCTCCATAAAGTAGATGTAAATACAATAGAGAAAATCGCTGAAAGTAAAGCCCTTCCTGTCATAAACTATAAATTGATCTTGTCTGCAAAGTTAATTTGATATATAAACGTAAAAAGTTAAAAGATGTTCTCATCATCACAATGGTTGCAACTAAAGAAACAGCACTATATAGCGCTGTTTCTTTATAATATTTTTATGATGTCAGCTTTGGTACTACTATCAGCGAAATTGCGTCGCACTCTTGTGCTGTACAATATAAATCAACAGCAAGTGCTTACAGGTTTGAATAACGTAAAGCCGCATTGCGCTTTTGCGCCAGCGCAAACACTCCAAATAATACGGCACAATAAAAATATCACCCAGAAATGCATTCATAAACATTTCTGTACTCATACTATTATAAAAAGGTAATGCACGCAAGTAAGTCATTCCCAATGTTAGTCCCGGCTCATAAGTAACCGTACCTGCGGCAAAGGAATTGCCCACCCAAACGCCGAAATTGGAGAGGATCCAAAAAATAGCAGATCCGGTTAAGGAATAGCCTAAAATTTTTACAGCTTTGGGTTGATGTAAATTTGTACCGAGCAAAGTTACCAAAATCATACCGCCATATACAAATGCCTGAGAGATAATAACAAAGGGTTGCGAAAAGCTATAAATACCCATTGCGCCAGTCATTTGAAGAACCACATCTGAGATAAAATAGGCAAGAAGCGGTATCAGGTAAGCCTGCCATTTATTTTTAAATTGCGCACCGCCAAAAAGCGCCATTGCAACCAAGGGAGAAAAATTATAAGGATGCGGCAACAAACGGCTTAAAGCTGCCAGTAAAATCATGATAATTATTAAACCTGCTCTTACATTTAATTTACTCATACTGCAAAAGTAGTTAGTTTTATAAATTTGCATTCTTAATCATCTAAAAATGAAAAAAATATTTTTCGCTTTATTGATTATAACAGTTGCAACATTTACCCATGCGCAACCACCTGTAGGTCCTGCTACGCCTGGAAACATCTACGGCGAAAAGACAACTGCGGAAGATGTTGTTCCCTTGACTGATGTAACCAAAAGTCTTTCAAAAATTGACACCATTCAAACCAAAATCACAGGCAAAGTATTGGCATCCTGCCCTAAAATGGGCTGTTGGATGGATGTGGAGCTGGCCGATAAAAGTAAAATGTTTGTAAAATTTAAAGATTACGCATTTTTCGTTCCTACAGATATTGTGGGAAAAACGGTGGTATTAGATGGCCTTGCATTTACCAAAACAACATCGGTTGCCGAATTGCAGCATTATGCAAAGGATGCTAAGAAAAGTAAGGAAGAAATCGAAGCTATTAAAAAGCCTCAAAAGCAACTTCGCTTTTTGGCTGATGGTGTTTTAGTGGTAAAATAGGAAGGCTCAATTTTCTAATATTTTAATTTCTAATATCTAAAATTGCCAGACGTACTGTTTGAGGCAGGCTCTTATTAGTCATTAGAAATTAGAATTTAGTCATTTCTCAAGTATCCGCTTCTATTTTTTGTTATAAATTGCCGATAACTTACTTTTGCAGCCTGAAAAATAAAAGCTGTAAAATCCAGCCATAAAAAAACCAATATTTAAATATAGTATATGCCAGACATTAAACCCGACGAAATAAGCGCCATACTGCGGGAACAATTAAGCAACTTCAATGCTCACGCTGATTTAGAGGAAATAGGTACTGTGCTGCAAGTGGGTGATGGTATTGCCCGTGTTTACGGGTTAGGAAATGTTCGTTACGGAGAACTGGTTGAGTTTGAAGATGGTGTTCGCGCCATTGCGCTTAACCTCGAAGAAGATAACGTGGGTGTGGTATTGATGGGTGAAGGTAAAAGTATTAAGGAAGGATCAAAAGTGCGTCGTACCGGTCAGATCGCATCTATTAAAGTAGGCGAAGGCATGACGGGCCGCGTGGTAAATACATTAGGAAATCCAATTGACGGTAAAGGCCCTATTTCTGGTGAATTATATGAAATGCCTTTAGAGCGTAAAGCTCCGGGGGTAATTTTCCGCGAACCGGTAAAAGAACCTTTGCAAACTGGTATCAAAGCTATTGATGCGATGATTCCTATTGGTCGTGGACAAAGAGAATTGATTATTGGTGACCGCCAGACTGGTAAAACAGCTATCGCAGTTGATACCATTATCAATCAAAAAGAATTTTTTGCAGCAGGTAAACCAGTTTACTGTATTTATGTGGCAATTGGCCAGAAAGCATCAACTATTGCCGGTGTAATGAAAACTTTACAGGACAATGGTGCGATGGAATACACTACAATCGTAGCAGCTTCTGCTTCTGATCCGGCTCCTTTGCAGTTCTATGCTCCATTTGCGGGGGCTGCAATTGGTGAATATTTCCGCGATACCGGACGCCCGGCTTTAATTATTTATGATGACCTTTCTAAACAGGCTGTAGCTTATCGCGAGGTATCATTGTTATTACGTCGTCCTCCAGGACGTGAAGCTTATCCAGGTGATGTATTCTATTTGCATAGCCGTTTATTAGAAAGAGCTGCTAAGGTGATCAATAATGATGAGATCGTTAAAAACATGAACGATTTACCAGATTCTATTAAGCATTTGGTAAAAGGCGGTGGCTCTTTAACAGCGCTTCCCATTATTGAAACCCAGGCTGGTGACGTATCGGCATATATTCCTACCAACGTAATTTCGATTACCGACGGGCAGATATTCCTTGAGTCGAATTTATTCCTTTCAGGTATTCGTCCTGCCATTAACGTAGGTATTTCGGTTAGCCGTGTAGGCGGTAACGCGCAGATTAAATCCATGAAAAAAGTAGCCGGTACTTTAAAACTTGATCAGGCACTTTATCGTGAACTTGAAGCTTTCTCCAAATTTGGTGGCGATCTGGATGCGGCTACTAAGAACGTAATTGATAAGGGAGCCCGCAACGTAGAAATACTGAAACAACCTCAGTATTCTCCTTTCGCTGTTGAGAAGCAAGTGGCTATTATATATTTAGGTACCAACGGCCTAATTAGGGAAGTACCGGTGAACAGGGTAAGAGAGTTTGAAGATCATTTCCTGTTGGAAATGGACAACCAGCTGCCTGAAGTAATGGCCGAATTCAAAAAAGGCAATTTGCCCGAGGAAGGTTTAAAGCAAATGGTAGAATTGGCTAACAGCCTTATTCCTCAGTACAAAAAAGCATAAACTGATCTTTGCCATCCAGCTTGGCTGTGGCAATTAGTGAAATGAGATCAGATTTTTCTCATATTTTTAGAATAAGCCTTGTTCTACGGAGCAGGGCTTATGTGTTTTTAATTAGTTTGGAATGCGTATATTAGCTATATAAAATTTGATATGGACCGCCCTATAAATTGCCTGATCGTAGATGATAATAAAGTAGCAAGGATGTTGCTTCAACAGATCCTCATTAAAATCGAAGGTATTAATATACTTGGAGAATTTGATGATCCGCTGAAAGCGAAAACCTACATTGAGAACAATGCTATTGATATCTTATTTCTTGATATAGAAATGCCTGGTTTAACCGGGCTTGAGCTGTTAAGAATGCTGCCTCAAAGGCCATTGACCATTTTAACAACAGGCAAACCGGCTTATGCGGTGGAAGCTTTTGAACTAAATGTGGTAGATTATATAGTAAAGCCATTCTCCCTGGCCAGAGTAATGCAATCTGTAGAACGCGCTAAAGAGCTTTTGGTTAGCGAAAACGTAAAAATAGGAAAAGACGAATCAAGTGATTTTGTTTTTGTAAAAGATAATAGGGTCATTCGCAAATTGAATATGAATGACATTTTGTGGATTGAAGCGAAGGGCGATTATATCAAAGTGTATGTTCCGCAAAAAAGCTATGTAATTCACGGCAGCTTAAAAGCCATTGAAGATAAGTTGCCCTCACAAAAATTTATGCGCATACACAGAAGTTATACAATTGCGTTAGATAAAATCGACTATATAGAAGACAGGATCGTTTACGTACATGGTCAGCCTATTCCTATTTCCGAATCTAACAAGGATGGCCTTTTGAAGAGCCTACAATTACTTTAACAGGTTAAACTACCATGAACCAAAAAGGGACCCCTTTTTTTCAGTTGTGATTTTAGCGCTGGCACTAATGGTGCTTATAGTAGTAACACAGTTTTTTACGAATAAATCAACAACGGCATTAACTATTGGGAACCGCCAGGCAGTAAAGACCTTCCTGCTTAACAATAGTATTCAGGATCTTGTAAATACCTCTTTCGATCTTGAAGGAAAGTTCAAGAATAGCAGCATTATATCAGATAAAAACAACTTAAGGCCGCTTGCAGATTCGTTAACAAGGCTTGGCTACCATGCCTATGTGATAGTAAATAATGGTCTTCCGGAAGGACAGGATATTGCTGAAACAATCAATAATATTGTCGATTCGCAGGTTTATATTTCTGAAAGGATCATAAAAGCGGCAAAGAGTTCTAACAGCAGTCAGTTACAGCTTATGACTGATTCGTTAAGAATGCTAAAACCCGGAGAAAAAGTATATGAGAATTGCCTGAAACTTCAGGAAGAGCTTAAAAGTAATCTTCAACAAACATTAGACAAGAATTCAGACCAGGCTGGCAAACTGTCTTTTTCAACCGGGTACTGGCGATTTTTTCCATCATAGCCATTCTTGTACTGGCCACAATAATTATACGCAGACAATCGCAGCAATTTAAGTTGATCGTAGAGTTGAAAGCTGCAGAGTTAGCTGCTTTAAAAAGTAAAAACGCCAAAGATGAGTTTCTGGCAAACATGAGTCATGAACTTAGAACACCTCTCAATGCTTTAATCGGTTTTGGGAAATTGCTTGATACAACAGAATTGGATAACCAGCAAAAGGAGTATGTTGAAATAATCAAATCAAGCGGATATAATTTATTGCATATCGTGAATGATGTGTTGGATTTATCTAAAATAGAGGCAGGAAAACTTACTGTTGCACATCGGCCTTTTAATCTGTATGATCTTTTCACAAGGATTGAGAAAATGTTTTCAGCTACAATTAAAGAAAAAGGACTTTGGTATCAATACTTCATCGACGAACAAATACCTCAATATGTAATTGGAGATCCTGATCGTCTGCAACAGGTATTTATCAATCTGATAAGCAATGCTATTAAGTTTACGGTTCAAGGTGGGATAGATGTTAGCGCTGGCATAGTTTGGATTGATGAGGAGCAAAAATATTATAAATTAAGTTTTACAATTAGAGACAGCGGGATCGGAATTCCCAAAGATAAAGTGGCTACTATTTTTGAAAGATTCGAACAGTTGGAACACGGGGCCCAAAGACAGCACGGGGGTACAGGACTTGGCCTGACCATTGTAAAAAATCTTGTTGAAAGGATGGGCGGCTCTATATCAGTTTATAGTCATGTAAATGAAGGTTCAGAATTTAATTTTACATGTATACTTGAAAAATCGACAGTTATTGAAGAGATACCTAACGAAGCTACTACTGAGAAATTTTCTTTCAAAGGTTTTAAAGTACTGGTTGTAGAAGATAACAGGGCAAACCAGGTATTAATCAAGCATATTTTTAATAAACATCAACTTTCTCCCAAAATCATTGATAACGGACAAATTGCAGTAGATCTTTTACAGAGTGAATCTTTCGATCTAATCTTTATGGATATTCAAATGCCGGTTATGGATGGTTATACAGCAATATCAGTTTTAAGAAACGAACTTTATCTTAAAACACCGGTTATTGCTATGACTGCTTATGTCTCTGAAGGAGAAGTGAAAAAATGTATGGAAGCAGGTTTCTCAGATTACATGGCGAAACCGCTTGATGAAGAGTTGTTGGTTCAAAAAATGACTTCCTATCTTCATAATGTTGAGATAGAGCAGCCAATAGTAAACGGCAGCAAAAAGGATGAAGGACTCGACTTTTTAAGAACCATAGTTGGAGATAACCGTGACATGCTGATGGAAATTATTAAGGAGATGGGCCTGCAATGGAATCAGGATAAAAAGGATCTGCTCTTATTGTCTGAAGAAAAAAATAAGGAAGGCGTACATCGTGTTTTACACAGAATGAAGTCCACATTTCTTTCGTTAGGCCCAAACCATTTTATCTACAAAATTTTATCAGAAAAAGGAAGCGAATTAACTGACGATATGGATAATATTTCCAGGAACAGCAACGTTTTAATTAAAGAGATTGATTTGCTTATAAATAATACTTTGGAACATGCCGTTAAGGAATAAAGCCTTATATACCAGATTAACCAACTCCTCGTTATGGATATTATGGGTTGGGGCGCTGCTATTGTTGTTGGCGATGTTCTATAACTGGAAAAGCGCTAACCCAAAGATCAAAGGGATTTTTGTGGATCAGCTTTTATTATCTTCGCAGGACCTTAAATTAGAGAGAGCGTTAATTTGATTAATATCTCGCTTAAAAGAGACGCTACTGTAAAGGCACCTGATCAAGATTCAATAGTAAATACTTCTCCAGAGCGAAAATTGCTATATTCTAAAATATTGAAGAAGAAGATCAAAGAAATATCTACAGCTCCAACTAAGGATAACGATGGTTTTATCATTAAACCGCTACCCCAATAAAAATTGGCGCACTTATGAAGAATTTAATTGCAACGGTGATATTAAGCGTTTTCATTTGCTCATGTGGAATTCAGCAAAGGTTCTTTTCGGCCAGGGCAAAAGCCGTTGAAACAAAACAAATAATTAATACAGATACTGCAGAATTGAACAAAATTATTACCGCTGTTATTGAGAAGGTTGAAAAAGAAGGCGTTGACAGTTCAATTAACAACCGGTTCAATGAAATAATCAGAAAGCTTAAAAAAGACCTGGAGGAAACGGAAAAAACTGTGCATGCAGTCGATTTTTTTCTTGAAAAAAATCCAATTTCAGCCGTTCTAATTATAATTCTCAAGTGGGATTATATATTAGCCAATTAGATTCTTTTAATCAAAACCGCATTAAGCGCGACCGAATCTATGAATTACTTAATGAAGCAGTAAAAGTAAAAGCTTTTGAAAAATATGGCTTAGGCGCTTTTTTTGACCCTGGCGTTTACAAAATAGCTCCTTCCGGATTTAACCTTCTGTCCCGTTCATTTCTACCTGCAATAGACTCGATGGCTGCGCTTTCTAACCGTTATACCGATGTTAAGAGAAGTATTCACCTGGTTATAGTTGGCTATGCAGATGCGTTGCCTTTTAGTACAGAAACAGCTCTTTATAAAGAACTCAAAAATTATTTAAACGTTGATGATCCCTCTAAAGAACAACTAAACCTGGCTCTTTCTGATCTTAGAGCAGCCGAGCTGTTGAAAAATCTAAAAATGATTATGAGGGATAATGCATCAAAGTTCACGAGTTTTAACCAGCTTGCCGTTGGATCAACAAGCTACGGTCGTGGAGAAGCATTGCCTTTTAAAAATGTTACAAATTACACTGATAATGACGAACGTAGGAGAGTTGTTGTGTTTTACTGGGCCATCTTACCCGAGCTGGACAAACCGTAATCTTTTTTATCTAAAAAAATGGCATTCATCTAATAAATTAGCCCATTCATCGAATATCGCTTAAAACATTAAAACCATCTGTTTACTTTTACAGTGGTTTAGAGGGCTTAGAGTGGGCTGCGGTGCCTTTCCAGGCTGGACGTTCGCCCCTCTTCTTTTTTTGCCCCATGTCCTCGCACTACTTTAAAATTAGTTATGGATTTCAAAAGCCGAATTATATCACAATTACAACTTGAAGGCGATCTTTGCCTGTCGGCAAGTAATTATTTTAAAGAACCCCTTACTTATATTGAAAAAGCTGTTGACCTGATCACTGATGCAACGCTCAATGCGCTAACCGGACAATTCGAGAATTTAGAAAAAACGGATGAAATGTTCAAGATCGGGAAAGAATGTTCTGTTTTGAGATTTAAAGATTTTTTTGGTCCTGATCTATATATCGTTCAAAAAGGAAGGGGCATTAATTCTGAAATATTTGGAGTAAAACTGGTTCACACCATCGACGAAATAGCAAAGGAGGCCAACGTAAGAAACAAAACCATTAATTTTCTGATGGCGTCAACAACGCCGGCTATATTAAGTCTGCTTCACAAATTAAACGAGGAAAAGAAATTTAACCCGATTGATCTTTTTAATCAGCTAAAAGCGAAAGATCTGGCGACAAAGAAAGCGAAAAAATACGCAAAAACCCTGACCAGGTACACAAAAGGGTTATTAAAGAGAACCAAATAATTTGGTGTTAATTACTCATCTATTTTCTCATCCACAAGTTTAGCTGTCACTTCCGGCATCACTTTTTTATTGGTTGGCTCGGTTATTTTTATACTCTTCTCTGTAATTTATAATATCTACACATTTGTAAACAGCTTCCAGAAAGGAAGATTGATCCGCAACTCCTTTGCCCGCAATATCAAATGCCACACCGTGATCCGGAGATGTACGTACAATGTTTAAGCCGGCTGTATAATTGATGCCTTCTCCAATTGCAAGAGATTTAAAAGGAATCAATCCCTGATCATGATACATGGATAATACAGCATCAAATTTTTCGTGTTGCCCACGCGCAAAAAAGCATCGGCGCTAAATGGTCCAAACACAAGCTGGTTACGATTCTTAGCCTCTTTAATTGCTGGCTTAATGATCTCTTCTTCGTCTCCCACCAAGCCATCGTCGCCCGCATGCGGGTTTAAACCCAACACTGCAATACGCGGTTTAGTTATTCCAAAGTCGGTTATGAGTGATTGTTGAATAAGGTTTAGTTTACTTAGTATCAACTCTACATTTAAATGGCTGGCAACGTCTTTAACAGGTACATGCTCTGTAGCCAGCGCCACGCGCATATTTTCCGCACACATCATCATTACTACATCTTTAGCTTCAAATGCATCTTTCAGGTAAGGCGTGTGGCCTGTGTAAGTAAAGTCTTCGCTTTGCACATTACTTTTATGAATAGGCGCGGTAACCAATCCCGCTACAGAACCGTCCTGCAAAGCCTTAATAGCTGAGCGAAGTGAAATAACAGCATACTTACCTCCGGTTTCGTTTAGTACTCCTGGCGTGATGGCTATATCTTCCTCCCAGCAATTAAAAATGTTAACCTGCTTGGTATTGATCCTTGAAAAATCTTTTATTGGGTTAAAGTTGAAATTGGTATCAGTAGCCAGTTTGCGGTAAAAGTTCACCACTTTGTTATTTGCAAAAATAACAGGCGTACATATTTCAGAAATTCTGGCATCAGAAAAAGCCTTAACAATCAGCTCAATGCCAATGCCATTAATATCTCCACACGAAATGCCAATTACAGGTTTGTTTGTATTCATATCAATAAACGTAATTGGTAAAAGTAAAGAATTTATTTTTTAGTGAACCGTGATGTTTATTGTCCAGGCAGAAGAACATAACTCATCTGTGTTGCGTCGCACACTTCAATTGTGGTGCTTATGGCATCCTACATAAACGACGACAGACAAAGACTTCCGAGGTTTTCAACGCCTCGGAAGTCTTTATCATAATCCAAAAAATCTATTAATCGTATAAATCATGGTTCAGACAATTAACTTTGCGCCATGTACGTACTAAAAAAATCTTTAGGCCAGCACTTTTTGAAAGATGAAAATATTTGCCGAAAGATTGTTGAAGCGCTTCAGGAAGATCCCTTGCATCAACTGCTTGAAGTGGGTCCCGGCGGAGGTGCACTTACTAAATACTTAAAAGATATTAAAGATGTCAATTTCAAAGCTATTGAAATAGACGAAGAAAAGGTGACGTATTTATCCGCTACCTATCCCGAACTTAAAGACAAAATCGTTCACCAAAGTTTCCTGGATACAGAGCCGCCGTTTGAAGGCGATTTTACGGTGGTTGGTAATTTCCCATATAATATATCAACGCAAATTCTTTTTAAAATAGTAGATTGGAAAGAGCTGGTGCCGGTTATGGTGGGCATGTTTCAAAGGAAGTGGCGCAGCGGGTTGCCGCCCCGCCGGTAATAAAACTTATGGGGTAATTAGCGTATTGATTCAGGCGTTTTACGATGTACATTACTTGTTTGATGTACATGAAAATTGTTTTAATCCGCCACCTAAAGTTAAAAGCGGTGTAATAAAAATGTATCGAAAAGCAAATGTGGAACCCATGAAGAGCCAGAGATATTTCGTTACGGTGGTAAAAACAGCGTTCAACCAAAGGCGAAAAATGTTGCGTAATGCGGTTCGCTCTTTATTTGACAGTGAAGTTTTGGAAGATCCGATTTTTAATCAAAGAGCGGAGCAACTTACGGTAAAAGATTTTGCTGCACTTACGTTTAGGATGAGGTGAGAGAAATGAGCCAATTAGCCAATGTGATGATGTGATAATGACATGGAGCGACTTGGTCTGACCGTCCCGGTCTGACCAGAATTGTTAACAAATGAGGAAGTTGAAACGGATATACTCCGAAGGAGTTGAACTACTATAGCCGGATGTGAAACATCCGGACTGAATTGGCGAAGAATATATATGATGCCATAAGTACCACAAATGAAATGTGCGACGCAAGACAGATGGGTTCTGTTCATCAGCCTGGACAAAAAATAAAAAATCGTATTTAGAAAAAATGAAAAAGTAATTATCACGGGAAATGCGCATCCCATTTTAATGCAAACACTTACGGAAAAAGGGTTTGATGTTTCTTATGAACCGCAGATATCTTATGAAGAAATAAAAGAAAGAGGAAAGGATATTGCGGGCTTAGTTTTAACAACACGAATAAAAGTTGACAAAGCTTTGATTGATGCAATGCCGCAACTGGAGTGGATTGGAAGGCTGGGAAGCGGAATGGAACTTGTGGATGTGGAATATGCCAAAAGCAAAAATATTTTATGTGCCAGCAGCCCGGAAGGGAATAGAAATGCGGTGGCCGAACATTCATTAGGCATGCTTTTGTTGTTGCTGAATAAAATGAATATTGCAATTCCTGAAGTAAAACAAGGAATCTGGCTTCGAGATGAAAACCGCGGAACCGAGCTTTATGGAAAAAAGTGGGCATCATTGGATATGGTAACACGGGCAGCAGTTTTGCAAAGTTGTTGCAGCCATTTGAGGTAACGGTATTGGCGCATGATAAATTTAAAAAGGATTTTGGAAATAGCTACGTTAAAGAAGTGACTTTAGAGCAAGTGTTGGAAGAAGCTGAAGTGATCAGTTTTAATGTTCCGCTTACCGCCGAAACGCACCACATGCTTAACCTCGATTTTTTAAACAAGTTGAGACAGCAACCAATTATCCTTAGCGCCTGCCGTGGAAAGGTGATCCATACTGCCGATCTGATAATCGGCTTAAAAGAAGAAAAAATTTCGGGCGTTTGCCTGGATGTGCTTGAAAACGAAAAGCTCGGTTCTTATACAATTGATGAGCGGCAGCAGCTGGATGAATTACTTTCTTTTTCGAATGTAATAGTTACCCCGCATATTGCTGGTTACAGCCATGAAGCGTTCTTAAAAATGGCTACTGTTTTATTAGGAAAACTTGGATTTTAAGGCCTGTTTTCTTTAACAATTCGTTTTCTTGTTAGAATAATCTTTTCATTATATTTGTAACAATTGATAGCAACGCTCAGGGTAGTTTCAGGGCGTTGTTATTTTTTTTGTTTAAACATAAAAAGAAGAGTTATGAGTGCTATTCAGTATGTAACGAGCGAGACGCTGGAGCAAATGAAAGAAGAATTGCAGCACATGAAAGGCGTGGAGCGTCCTGCCGCCAGTAGGGCTATTGGCGAAGCCCGTGAAAAAGGCGATTTAAAAGAAAACGCAGAATATGATGCGGCTAAAGAGGCTCAAGGCCTCCTGGAGGCCAAAATTGCTGCATTAGAAGGTGCATTGGCTAATGCCCGTGTGCTTGACGAAAGCACTATCGATACCAGTAAGGTTTCTATATTAACCAAAGTAAAGCTCACCAACCTGAAAACAAAAAAGGAAGTAACCTACCAATTGGTAAGTGAACAGGAAGCAGATCTTAAAGCTGGTAAAATATCTATAAGCTCTCCTATAGGGCAGGGCATACTTGGCAAAGAGCCAGGCGAGGTTGCCGATGTACAGGCGCCTGCAGGCCTTATTCAGTTCAGGGTAGAAGAAATAAGTTTGTAGCAAATCTTTAAATAGCTAATGTTAAACCGGCTTCGGCCGGTTTTTTATTGTAATTTCAGTGCTGTCTAATCTTACTATTTATGACCATTTTTTCAAAAATAATCGCAGGTGAAATACCGTCTTATAAAATTGCGGAAAATGATAAGTTCATCGCTTTTTTGGATATTATGCCGCTGCGAAAAGGCCATGTGCTTGTAGTACCCAAAACAGAGATTGATAAACTGTTTGATGTTCCTGACGACTATCTTTCAGAATTACTGGTTTTCGCAAAACCCATTGCTAAGGCCATCGAGAAATCATTTGACTGTAATCGCTGCGGCGTAAGTGTTGTGGGTATTGAAGTACCGCATGCGCATGTACATCTTATTCCAATAAATGATGCGAATGACCTGAATTTTGTTCAGCCCAAATTAAAGCTCAGCAATGAAGAACTGAAAGAAGTGCAGGAGCTAATCATTAGCAATTTGTAATACGTGTTATCCTGCTCCCTCTCCTTTGGAGAGTGCTGGGGTGAGGTTCGCTGAGAAATTAGTTTAATGCTAAATTTCCAGGTTTGGATTTTGCACTGCCATATTTTATCATAAATGTGATGCTGAGTAAAAAACCGGCAAATGCCATTATAGCTCCTACAAAAGACGGGTAATTATAACCCAACCCGAATGAAATAGGAAGACCGCCAAAGTAGGCACCGATAGAATTGGCCATGTTAAAAGCAGCTTGCATAAATGCTGCGCCCATCATCGCTGATTTTTCAGCTGATCTTATCATCAGGATATTTATCGGGGAACCAACCGCCATTGCTAAAAGGCCGCAAATAAATGTTAGGGAAATAGATATTACCTGATTGTCAGAAAAAAGAAAACGCCAATTAAGGCAACAACTAACGAAATAAAAAGAATGGCACTTGCTTTCTCCGGTTTCATTTTATCGGCCATGATACCGCCAATAAAATTGCCAACAACCATACCTGCCCCAGCAACCAGCATAATGTAAGAAACTGATTTAGTTGAGAACCCTGATACATGCGTCATTAAAGGAGAAATATAACTAAACCATGCAAATAAGCCCCCAAATCCGATCGCTGTAATAAAAATAATCAGCCAGGCTTTGGGCGTTTTAAAAAACTTCAATTCATCTTTAATGCTACTTTGCGTATTTAGATTTATCGGTGGCAACCACATCTTGATAAAAAGAATGGTTACAAGCCCAATTAAAGCTACAATGATAAATGCCAGGCGCCACCCAAACTCATGTCCCAGATAAGTTACCAAAGGAACCATCAGTAAATTGGCAATGGTTAATCCGGCAAACATCATCGATATAGCTTGTGCTTGCTTTCCTTCTTTGGCAAGTTTAGACGCTACTACAGCGCCGATACCAAAAAACGCACCATGCGGTAACCCGGAAAAAAATCTTGCTATTAAAAGCGTATTATAATCCGGCGCAAATGCTGAAAGACCGTTAAACAAAGTAAACAAACCCATCAGCGCTATTAATACTTTTTTGGGGTTGTATTTTACAGATGCAGCAACGAGCAAAGGCGCGCCAACAATAACACCAATTGCATAAGCAGAAATAAGATAACCTGCTTTGGGAATGCTGATCTGTAAAGAAGTTGCTACATCCTGCATTAAGCCCATAATAATGAACTCTGTGGTTCCAATTGCCAGTCCGCCTAATGCTAATGAAAATAATTTTTTATTCATCTTTATATCATTGTTATTCTTATTGTCAGATAGAATAGCAAGGTTTCACCTATATTCCATTGACTGTGATCAATTAACACGTTAAGATTGTGTTATTGAGACACAAAAGTACGTAAAATTGTTTAATCGTTTAAACAAATGTGTTATTTTTGCAATTGAATTTTTCATTCCGATGGAATATTTTTATTAAATAGAAATTTTATGAAAAAAAGAATAGCAGTAGATATGGACGGCGTATTAGCAGATTGTTTTGAACAATTTGTAAACTATGAATATGCCGAAACAGGTATTAGAAAAACTGTTGAAGAAGGATCAGGTAAAACTGAAGATGAAACTTTTGAAAATGCAAGAACCTATTTATATCAGCCAGGCTTTTTTAGGGGCATGCCTGTAATAGCAAACAGCCAGGAAGTATTATATAAATTAAACGAGCGATTTGAAATATTCATTGTCTCGGCGGCAACTGAATTTCCACAGTCATTGCCCGAAAAGCAGGCTTGGTTAAATGAGCATTTTCCTTTTATCAAATGGCAGCAAATGATGTTTTGTGGTTCAAAAGCCATTATTGACGCTGATGTAATGATAGATGACCATTTTAAAAACCTGGATTCATTTAAAGGCAGAACCATTTTATTTACACAGCCACATAATGAACTGGCTAA
Source organism: Paraniabella ginsengisoli (assembly GCF_022513635.1). GTDB lineage: Bacteria > Bacteroidota > Bacteroidia > Chitinophagales > Chitinophagaceae > Niabella > Niabella ginsengisoli. The sequence goes on from NZ_JAKWBL010000004.1 coordinate 968,807, forward strand.
TGCTGGCAAACATAAAAGAGTACACAACTGGCTTGAAATCGAACATCTTTTATTGAACCCTCAATTGTATATTAATCATGATGCGCCAGCTGATTTTTCGCCGGCAATAAGTAAATATGCCTAGCCGCTTTACTCCCTCTCCTTTGGAGAGGGTTGGGAGCTTGTCCGCCCACTGGCGGATGAGGTAGAACCGCGCTTAATAAGCTCCGAAGGAACAAACACAAGTTGTTCCTTTTTATTTTGTGTAATAATGTCCATCAATAATTCAGTAGCCGTTTGTCCCAGTTGATGCATGGGCTGCTTTACATACGAAAGCTGAGGCTGAAAAAAATCAAAAACCTCGCTTTCATCAAAACCGATCAATTCTACCTGATCTGGAATTTTTATACCGGTTTGCTGAATATATTTTAAAGCATGTAATGCAATTCTGTTTGAAGCAAATAAAATAGCATCAACAGAAGGTGTCGATAACAAAGACTTTACTGCCGCTGTAATTTCTGTGGCGTCATGGTTCAGACTTACCTTTTTTATCAGGGTTTTATCAGCAGCAATTTTGTGATCCGTAAGTGCCTGAGTATATCCTTTTGTTCTGTCATTTAAATGGTTCAGTTTGGTTTTGTAACTGATCAAACCGATTCTCTTTTTACCATTTTATAAATAGTTTTACGGCGTCATACGATGCTTTGAAATTATCTACGTTCACACAATGTGCATCAATTTTCGGAAAGTAGCGATCCACAATAACAAAAGGGAAATTGGATTTTTTAGTCCGATAATAAAATCTTCAGCACCTTCTGGCGGCAACATAATCAACCCATCCACCTGCCGATTTAAGAAAGCGTTAGTAAGATTTTCAAATTTGGTAAGGTCTTCGTCAGAACTTCCAAAAATCACTGTGTACCCGTATTTAGCGCCCTCGTCCTCAATAATTCTGGCCAATGTTGAAGAAAAGGGGTTTGAAATGTCAGCCACAATTAAGCCAATTGTAAAAGTTTTATTTGTCTTCAGGCTTTTAGCAATTTGGTTAGGCCGGTATTGCAGTTTCTTGGCGGTCTTCCTTATTTTCTCCGCTACGTCTTTATTAATCCTGTTTTCAAAACGGTTATTCAGCACATAAGATACCAGCGCCACAGACACGCCCACTTCACGGGCAATATCTTTCATCGAAACTTTTCCTGGCTTTTGCATGAAAACAAATGTAACACAGATTTTTATTGTGTCATCGGTAAATATAACTGGTCGATCTTGCCACGCTCGCTTGTGCTGTTGTATATATGGCATCCTATATAAACGATTGTCAACAGCACCACAGACTTCCGAGGTTTTTAAAACCTCGGAAGTCTTAACTCGCACAAACTGTCAACCGTCAACTATCCTCTTTAAAACTGCCGCTCATCAATTTACGCACTACCATTTATTCATCAATATGTACATTCGCTTATCACCATCATCAAAACATTTTTACATGTTAAAAAAATTTTATTGCTTCTGCTTATTGTTCATCGCTTTTACGCCAATCATGGCACAGTCCGTTAACTGGTCTGCCGATGGCAACGCTTATTACAAATCGGAAGACGGCGCAATAGTAAAATACACGTTACCACAAAACGAAAAAACCATTTTGGTAGCAAAAGAAAAATTGACTCCTGCTAACGCAACTAAGCCAATTGAAATAAGAAGTTTTATTGTAAGTTCTGATGAGTCGAAACTCCTTATATACAATAACACAAAAAAGGTATGGAGGCAGGACACACGCGGCGATTATTGGGTATATGATGCAACATCAGGTAAATTACAACAACTTGGAAAAGGAAAACCTGTTTCATCTTTAATGTTTGCCAAGCTATCGCCCGATAATTCAAAAGCAGCGTATGTAAGTGAATACAATTTATACGTAGAAGACCTGGCCACCGGAAAGATCACGCCACTAACTAAAGATGGCGATCGTAAAAATATAAACGGCACTTTTGACTGGGCTTATGAAGAAGAGTTTTTTTGTCGCGATGGGTTTAGATGGTCGCCCGACAGCAAAAAAATTGCTTACTGGAAAATAATTACCGGCGACACAAAAGTTTATAATATGGTAAATAATACTGATTCTATTTACCCAACGTTAATACCAATCGAATATCCGGTTGCCGGAGAAAAACCATCTATTTTTAAAATTGGTGTTGTTAACCTGCAGGATGTTAAAACAAAATGGATGAACATTCCTGATGATGCTACATGGGGTTCGTATGCGCCGCGCATGGAGTGGGCTAGTAATAATGAGGAATTGATTGTTCAACATTTGAACAGAAGACAGAATGAAAGCAATCTCCTGCTATGCAATATACAAAGTGGAAGCTCAAAGCCGATATACAATGAAAAAGATAGCGCCTGGCTTGACATTCTACCTTTATGGGATGAGGATTATGCAAACGGTGGTTGGGATTGGTTAAATAATGGAAAAGAATTTTTATGGCCTTCCGAAAAAGATGGCTGGCGGCATTTGTACAGAATAAGCCGGGATGGAAAAAGGAAGTGCTCATTACAAAAGGAAAATATGACGTGATGGACATTGCTGCTATTGATGAAAAGGGCGGCTATGTTTACTTTCATGCCTCTCCGGAAAATGCAACACAAAAATATTTGTACCGTACCAAACTCAATGGAGACGGTAATTTGGAGCCTTTGACACCAGAAAAATATGACGGAACCAATAGCTATAATCTTTCACCTGGAGGTAAATTCGCCGTTCATAGTTTCTCAAATTATTACACCCGTCCCGAAACTGAATGGATTCAGGTTGCAGATCATAAATCAATAAGCAATACTAATAAAATTGATGAAGCCATTGCCGCATCAGATAAACCAAAATCAAATGTGGAGTTTATAAAAATAACAACAGAGGATGGTGTAGAGATGGATGCATGGATGGCTAAGCCTTATAATTTTGACAGCACAAAAAAATATCCTGTTGTTTTTTATGTATACACAGAGCCCTGGGGCCAAACGGTAAAAGATACTTATGGTGCTGGCCGAAACTTTTTATATACCGGTGACATGGCAAAGGATGGCTATGTCTATGTATCAATTGACAGCCGAGGAACGCCTGTGCCTAAAGGCAGAGCCTGGCGCAAGGCATTGTATAAAAACATTGGTATTCTAAATATTCACGATCAGGCGATGGCTGCTAAAGAACTTTTAAAGCGTTCTTATATAGATGCAGAGCGTGTTGCAGTATGGGGATGGAGTGGCGGTGGCTCTACTACGTTGAACCTGATGTTCCAGTTTCCCGAAATTTATAAAACGGGTATTGCAGTTGCCGCTGTTGGCAACCAGCGTACTTATGATAATATTTACCAGGAACGTTATTCGGGCATTCCGCAACAGGATGAAGCACCTTATATTAATGGTTCGCCAGTTACGCACGCAAAAAATTTAAATGGCAATCTTTTGTATATACACGGCACTGGTGATGATAATGTTCACTATAACAACGCTGACATGTTGATCAATGAATTGATAAAATACAACAAGCAATTTCAATTGATGAGTTATCCCAACCGCTCGCATAGCATATCAGAAGGGGAAGGCACTTCTCAACATTTACAAACTTTGTACACTAATTATCTCAGACTGCATTGTCCGCCAGGAGCAAGATGAGTTTTCAAAATAAAAAAACAGCATGGTACCTTTTTTATTTTGTAGCAATGCTTATTAGCTCTTCATAAATACTTGCCCAGTCAGTGTTTGAGAATGTATCATTGTGCCATAAAGTGCAATAAAGCCCTCCAACATTTTGCACTGTTTTATACAATTGCAGCATTTCAGCAAATGCCTGATTATGGTTATGTTTTTTATAATGAACAGATGTGGCATCCATAAAACAGAAAGGGTAAATGCGCATGTTTGTTGATTTATTTTTTGAAAGATCAAACCAATAAAAAGGAGCAGCAACAGATGCCCTGAAACCATTTACAGCAGCGTATCCCATTGAATAATCTTCTTCAATGCCTACCTCTGTTAATCGTTGGTATGTAGTAGGTAAAGTAAATCGCAAATAATGTTGGCGAGATGCTGTGATTTGTGTTTTGGTTATTGATGACAGCATACTTTTTTCTTTTTTAAGCATTGAAAAGTTGTCGCCGCTTTGCCAGGAAGGATGCAGGCCAATTGAGTATTGCTTAGAAATAGTAGTTATCAACTTTTGCATTTCAATATTTCGCGGCGAAATATTTTTATCCTTTTTAGATTTTTTTTCAGCTACCAAAAAGAAATATTTCGGTTTCAGGTTATATTGCAAATGAAGCTGATGTAGCCAACCAAAGTTGTGATATGGGTCGTGTTGCTGACCCAATAAAACTCTTATTCTTTCTTTACAGGCTTTAAAATCGAATTTTATAATATCTCTCAAAAAACCTCCGGTATTTCTCCAAATGCCTTTATAGCGATAGCTCCAGGCGATGTCAATATCATAAGTTGGTAAAAAGCTAATTTTTTTTTAGATACAGAAAGCGATGGATAATATTTGAGTATGATTTGCCTGAAGTTTTGCAACCAAATATTGACGAGCGGCTGTTGTAAAAAATTTTGTTGAAAGGCTAAAGCGTTTTCATGGCTGTACCTGCCATGTTTATCTTTTTTATGAGGAAGGTATTCTTCATAACGACTGATTAAGTAGAAGCTTGCTGCAAAAATGTCAAAGCCAGTCTCACTTTCATTTCGGAAAAATATCGTTACGCCTTCTTTTTCAATACAAATTATCGATTGAGGTTTTATATCTTCTTCAAACAATAAATTATGTGGTTGTATTTGTAAAAGACAATCATCAAAAGCCTTATTGCTATAATTGATTTTAGCTTCTTTAACACTTGCAAATTGAACCTCATCATTTGTTATGAACCATTCTTCATTGCTTATTTGTTTGGATATAAAATCTACAATGTATTGCAGCCTTGGAGTTGTATGTGTTGAAAAGATGAGCAAGATTATTGGACTATTATCGTCGTTTATGTAGGATGAGTTGTGAACTACAGTTGAACGGAGCGACGCAATATGGATGCCACGTATTTACAGATGATTTAACAAACTCAATATTTTTGTCAGTATTATTTTCTTCTCTCTGCCCAAAGTTCGTTAAACGTTTTTTTAGGAAACTCAAGCCTGCTGCGCCGTTGGTCCATGAGCCTGCAACAGCATTAATGACTTTTGTTTTCATGGCTCCATTGCTTGCATTCATCCAATTGCGTTTTAACATAGCGGTCTTCCACATTTTCCAGGCTATCTTTTCGGCGAAAGGTGCATGGCCTTTTTCCTGCGCTTCGTGGCGGTTTTCTAAAAGCAACTCATGCAGGTTGATTTTTACGGCACAAACCTCTGTGCAATTACCACAAAGCGAAGAGGCATGGCTTAAATGCTTCCATTCCTTCATGGGTTTTAAATGCGGTGTAATTACAGAACCGATCGGGCCGCTGTAAGTTGTGTTGTATGTATGGCCTCCGATATTTTTATAAACAGGGCATGCATTTAAGCAGGCGCCGCAGCGGATGCAGTATAAAGCTTCGCGCGCTTTTTCGTTAGCAAGCATATTGGTGCGCCCGTTATCAAGTAAGATCACATACATTTCTTCAGGTCCATCAATTTCTCCTGGTTGGCGCGGGCCTGTAACAATTGTGCTGTAAGAAGTAATACGCTGGCCAGTACCAAACGTTGCCAGAAGCGGCCAAAACAGCGCCAGGTCTGTCATTGAAGGGATCACTTTTTCTATTCCGGCAATCACAATATGTGTTTTCGGCATAGAGCAACTGAGCCTTGCATTGCCTTCGTTTTCGGTAATGGCAATGCCACCTATATCGGAAATAATAAAATTAGCACCCGTAACTCCTACTTCTGCTTCGACATATTTCTGGCGTAACTTATCTCTTGCAATCAAAGTCAGTTGTTCTGCGCTAAGCGATGGATCAGTTCCCAACTTATCAGCAAAAAGCCGGGCAATATCATCTTTGCTTTTATGCATTGCCGGCGTCACAATATGATAAGGCGTTTCTCCGTCAAGTTGTTGAATGTATTCTCCTAAATCTGTTTCAATACTTTCAATGCCCTGTTCTTCGAGGTGTTTATTGAGATGAATTTCTTCAGTAACCATGCTTTTACTTTTTACAAGCGTGGTGCAATTTTTTTCCTTGCAAATAGCTATCACGGCGTCTGTTGCTTGCTTAGCATCTTCGCACCAAATTACCTTCGCGCCTCGCGCAGTTATTAAGGATTCAAAATTTTCAAGATGCTGATCTAAAGTTTCAATGGCTTTCCACTTCAGATTTTTAGCACGTTCCCGTGCCAAAGAAACATCTGTAAATTGTTTTTTCCCAAGTGGAACCGTGGCGTTGTATCTGCCAATATTAAAGTTAATTACCTGGCGATGATCTCTGTCCGCGGCTTTTTGTTTACTTTTTTATTAAATGCTGTTGCTGTATTTGACATAGATAATGACAGATAAACTTAAAATTAAAATTACGGTTGGTGTTGATGTGCTGCTACAGCTTGTTCCAACACTTCGTAAAACTCTTCTCCATATTTTCTGACCAAAGGTTCTTTCAAAAATTGATAAACAGGAACTTTTAATTTTTCTCCCAATTTACATGCGGGACCGCATAATTTTTTGCGGGGTTCGTAATTAAGGCGTTCGTAATCGCCATGTTTGCCCTGGTAGGCGATAATAGGATAAAGGTGACAACTAATAGGTTTCTTCCATTTTATTTTTCCATCGTTATAGGCTTGTTCAAAAGCACATTTAATAAGACCGTTATTTTCACGATAAGCATAAACACAAATCTCATTATCGCTGGCCAGGGTTGGTGTTACCCATCCAAATTCTTCGTCATAATGATATTTGCCATTTTTTTCTACTTCTTCAATGGCATCTTTGGTCATGTAAGGTTTAATAATTTCATAGTACCTGTTCACTTCGTCTAGCTCTTCTTCAGTCAACGGTGCGCCAGCATCTCCTTCTTCACAACACCCGCCTTTGCATTTGGTAAGATCACATACAAATTGGGCTTCGGCTATATCATCACTAATTATCTTGTTTTCGATTATGATCATTTTGCAAAAGTAATGCAGCGGCGCGAAGGTTTTTCTTATTGCTTTGTCTTAATTACTATTTGGGCCTTTTTTACCCTGTTTCGTTCTACTTCAAGAACGGTAAACTCAAAGTCGCCACTGCTTACTACACTTCCTTCGTTTGGAAGTTCTCCGGAAATTTCATTGATCAGCCCACCAAGAGATTCGTTTTCGCCGCGTACTTCGTCAAAAGTGTTTACTGAAAGTTGCATAGCTTTACATACGTCGCGCAGCATGGTGCTTCCTTCAAAAATATAAGTATTATCGTCTACTTTTTTATTATTGATTTCATCTTCATCAAACTCATCTTTAATATCTCCAATTACTTCTTCCTGAATATCTTCCATAGTAATAATACCGCTCGTGCCGCCAAACTCGTCAACAACGATTGCAAAATGCATGCGTTTTTTTTGAAACTCAAGCAGCAGGTCTTCAATCAATTTAGAATCGGGAACAAAATAGGGGGCGTATTACTGAATGCCAATCAAAATCTTCTTCGTATAAATGTGGAATAAGATCTTTAGTATTCAGTATGCCTTCAATCTCATCCAAATCTCCTTTATAAACTGGAAGCCGCGAGTATTGCAGATCTTTTATTTTTCCAATGAGTTCAGAAAAGGATGTATTATATTCTATGCCGTTCACATAAAGGCGGCTACGCATCACTTTCTTTACAGATATTTTTCCAAACTTAACAATGCTTTTCATGATGTTCTTCTCTTCAGGAGATACTTCATCATCTGTTTGTACATCAATTGCTTCATCAAATTCCTGTAAACTATTAGCCTCAGCATTATCTGTTCCTAATGTTTTGCCAAGACTATCGGCCACAGCTACAATGCTGTTACTTATTCTTCTGAATACAAAATGAATCATTTCGACAGTAAACAATAATACTGGCCATTCATAAGCGAACCGCAAACTATTTTGCCTGGCCCAAACACGCGGAAATATTTCTAATGGAAATACGATGAGGAAGGCTATCAGCAACCATTTTAAAGCTATCGAAAGCGTGCTATGTAAATATTCGGGTGGTGTATATTGATTGATGAGATAATTTGTCAGAATGATCAGACAGATGTTCAAAATTGTTTTCGAAATGATCATGGAGGCGTATACCTCTTTTGGTTCATCCAATAGGTCGATAATTCTTCTGGCGGCAGGCTGTTGCTTGGTTTTTAAAACATCGATGTCTTTTTCATTAAGAGAAAATATTGCGGCCTGCGAACCTGAGATCGAGAAAGAAAGGAATACCAGCAATAATAAGAGAACCACCAGCACCGTGCTGCTTTGGGCATTCGCCTGCACCTCTATTTGCAGAAGGGGCTTAAATAATAAAGTCGTAATTACTGAAGTGTACAAAACAAAAATGATTAGTGGTTTTTTATGCTACATTCAAGATCAAACAGCATTTCGTGTTGGTTTAAAAATTAACTGCATCAGGTTCTCCGTCTCCAGTCGAGGGGCGTACGCCCGGGGTTTGATCGTCATGCTCATGCGTTAAGCCTTCTACTTTTTTATCAAGCATAATAAGGTTTTCGCCAACTACTTCTGTGATATATTTTTTATGCCATCCCTATCTTCCCAACTTCGCGTACGTAACCTGCCTTCTATATATACCAGGCTAGATTTATGAAGAAATTTTTGAGCAAGATCGGCAAGGCCGCGCCATAACACAACGGTATGCCATTCGGTTTGAGAAACCAGTTTGCCTGATCTGTCTTTAAAAGTTTCTGTAGTTGCCAAAGGAAATTTAGCAACTGCTATGTTTCCTTCAAGTTGTTGCACTTCGGGGTCTTTTCCCAGGTTGCCGATCAACATAACGCGGTTAACTCCTCTCATATTAAATATATATTTTTCTTATGTAAGTAAGTATTAAGCTATTGGTAATCTAAAATTAATTTTTTTGATCACTTAAAGAAAATTAATGCAAATAGATCACCCTTAAGTTTTTTCAAATAAAAGCTAAAACTCTGTTTGTGTTCTTGTTGCGACTGAAGTTTTTAACTCTGAAATATATAATCATCGGATAAATAATCATTTAGAATACGAGGGAAAGATATTTGTTTCAAATCTTCAGGTTTTATCCATTCAAAAGCGGTTAAAGTTGAAGATTTACATTTAATCTCACTTTCAATAAAAAAGGCAGTAATGTGCTGATGCGTTAGTTTTTGAGTATATGTTTTCTTAACAATATTAGTTACCTCATTTTTATGGATCCAACCTAATTTAAAAGCTGAAGCTATGGCGTTTTTCTGTAAATCAGTGGCAGCCATTTCAACTAAAGGAAACTCATGTAAATGCCGCCATATATCTTTTTCCGTTCTTTCTCGAACGGCTATTTTATTATTGAATTTTATCACAAAAAAGTAGAAAAACCTGGTTCGTTGCTTTACCTTTTTTTCTTTTACTGGCAAGAGAAGCACCTTATTTTCTGTAAATGCAACGCAATGGCTTTTAAAAATACAATCTTCGCAAAGAGGAGCAACTGGTTTACAAACCGTAGCACCAAAATCCATAATTGCCTGGTTATATGTTCCCGGCTTATTCTTATCCAGAAGCTGTGCTGCCAGCTCTTTGAACTTATTTTTCCCTTGTGTACTGTCAATAGCGTCGGCCACACCAAAAACTCTGGAAAGGATGCGAAACACATTGCCGTCGATTACGGCGTGTGGGAGATTAAAAGCAAAAGAGGCTATAGCAGCAGCTGTGTATGGACCAACACCCTTCAGTTGAAGTATATCTTCGTAGTTACTGGGAAAAGCATTTTGCAAATGGCCATGAATATATTTAGCAGTCGTGATCAGATTGCGGCATCTTGAATAATATCCCAGACCCTCCCATAACTTGAACACTTTTTTTCATCAGCGGTGGCCAGTTGCTGTACAGTAGGAAAATGCGTTACAAATTTGTTGTAATAATCCATTCCCTGTTCCACTCTTGTTTGTTGTAAAATAATTTCGCTTAACCAGATCTTATAAGGATCTTTTTCCTCTTTCAGGGCATTTTCCGGTCGTTATCGGAATTATGCCATTTTAATAACAATTTCGAAAAATTATTGAAAGCCAAATATTTATGTGTTAAATTGCTCAAAAGTTTTTTGTTATTTCGCCGGCCAATTAAAATTTGGATTAATAATTGTGTATATCTTGATTGAAAGATGCATAATAAGCTGTTTTACAGTTCACTCTATTAGTTAAAATAACATTAAATCTATGCGAAAGGCAGACTTGGTAAATAAGATTTCAGACAAAACCGGCATTCCCAAAGTTGATGTACTGGTTACTCTTGAAACAATGTTCAAAGAAGTTAAGGATACACTGGCTTCTGGAGAAAACATCTACATTCGAGGTTTTGGCAGCTTCATAACAAAAAAAGAGCTGCAAAGATTGGTCGCAATATTAAGAAAAATGTTGCGGTTCATATTCCGGAACATTATATTCCGGCTTTTAAACCCGCGAAGGAGTTTAGTATTGAAGTGAAAAAATTAAAAGAACCCAAACCAGATAATGGACCGGGTGAGGCGGAAGATTAAACATTTTCCCCTTATGCTAACCAGCTTTTGAGTTTTTCTACATTTGTTTTTAAACAATTTATATAATATTGGGGTTACCTTTGCAGTTCAAAATTTTTTTGATTGTGAAGAAACCTCAATATTTAACTATTTTTATATCTCTCGGAGTTCTGTGCATTTTGTGGGCTTTTGGTAAAACAAAACCTGATGTTACTCAAGCTTCTCATGATGGTCATCAGCACGAACAGAATACTTCTCACTCAAATTCTACCACGCTAACATCTTCTTTTTCAATAGACAGCGTGCTTTCAATTGAAAAAGGAAAACTTGCTCCGCAAAATATTTCTACATTAGGGCAAATCGAATCTTCTGTTGAAAAATCAAACGGCAGCGAACAGAAATTACATGCATATCATCAACTTTCTCAATTTTGGAAGGAGCAGGGAAAGGCCTTTATTCCATACGCCTGGTATGTGGCTGAAGGAGCAAGGTTGGAAAATTCAGAAAAAAACCTCAATTTTGCAGGCCATTTGTTTTTGAACAATCTTCAGAATGTAGAAAACGAAGAGTTGGTAAGGTGGATGGGGCTACAGGCGAAGGATTTGTTTGAAAGGTCTTTAAAGTTGAATTCAGATAACGATTCAGCGAAAGTTGGTTTAGGAGCTACTTACATGTTTGGTGGTATTTCTAACGCGCCAATGGAGGGCATTAGCAAAATAAGGGAGGTTGTTGCGAAAGACAGTACTAACCTTTATGCACAAATGACTTTAGCAATGGGTTCGCTAATGAGCGGACAAACAGAAAAGGCCAGGGAGCGACTTGAAACAATTACGCGTCTTGATCCAAAAAATTTGCAGGCTATGTTGCTTCTTGCAGACATTTACGAGAAGCAGGACAAAAAACAGGATGCAATAAAATATTATCAGAAAGCATTACCGCTTGTAAACGCTCATGCGGAAATGAAGACTGAGCTTGAAAAAGAATTAATGCTTTAAAAAAGCAGAATTAACTATTATATTAACAAGATTTAAATTATCAACTATGCCTTGCGGTAAAAAAAGAAAACGTCATAAAATTGCAACTCACAAACGCAAAAAAAAAGACTGAGAAAAAACCGTCATAAAAAGAAATAAGCATTTCTTTTTATAGAAAAATATTCTACATAAAACCCCGTAGATTCTTTTGCGGGGTTTTATGTAATTTATTCGTTTTCTAAATACTTTATCGTTATATGCATTTTTCCAGCCTTTAATGCCATATACCTTTTTGCCTGCATTTATAACGCATAAAGTTGGTGAGGTTTACTTTTAAGGCATAGCCTATGTTCAGTATGTAATGAATAAAGAAATTGTAATTAATGCCGCTCCTACCGGTGTGGAAATTGCTTTGTTAGAAGACAAAAAGCTGGTAGAGTTGCATAGCGAAAAAGCGATGGCCGCTTTGCTGTGGGTGATTTATACCTGGGTAAAGTAAAAAGGCTTATGCCTGGTTTGAATGCAGCTTTTATTGATGTAGGTTTTGAAAAAGATGCATTCCTGCATTATACCGATTTAAGCCCCTATGCTAAATCGTTATTGAAATTTACCAATTTAGCGATGTCAGCCACGGATGCGAATCCTGTTGATTTTTCCAAATTTGAAGTTGAACCTGAAATCGTCAAAACGGGAAAAATAAGTGAAGTTTTAAGCGGAAAGCCACATGTGTTGGTCCAGATTTTAAAGGAACCCATTGCTGCGAAAGGCCCACGTTTAAGTTGCGAGCTGTCTTTACCCGGCAGGTTTGTAGTAATAACCCCATTCAATAATATTGTAGCTGTTTCAAAAAAATCCATTCTTCTGAAGAAAGGAAGAGGCTACAGAAAATTATTGATGCGGTTAAACCCAAAAACTTCGGAGTAATTGTAAGAACGGCGGCTGAAGGAAAAAATACAGCCGAACTTTACGAAGACCTCGACAACCTGGTAAATATTTGGAAGACAGTACAACAAAATTTAAGAGGCGCTGTAGCTCCTTCAAAAATTTTCAGCGAGCAAAATAAAACCAACAGTATTTTGCGCGATTTGTTAAGTGCAGACTATAATCGTATTGTAACAAACGATAAGAATATTTTTACCGAAACCAAAAATTATATTCAACGAATTGCGCCCGAAAAAGCTGAAATTGTAAACCAGGCGCAAGGAAATGTATTTGACACTTTAGGCATCACTAAACAGGTTAAAGGCTCGTTTGGAAAAACCGTGACACTTAACAGTGGCGCTTATCTCATTATTGAGCATACAGAGGCTTTGCATGTTATTGATGTAAACAGCGGATATAAAAGCGTAGGTAATAATCAGGAGCAAAATGCACTGGAAACAAACCTTGAAGCCGCTGCGGAAATTGCGAGACAATTAAGGCTCAGAGATATTGGCGGAATCATTGTTGTTGACTTTATTGACATGAAGCTTGCTGACAACAAAAAGAAGCTTTTCGACAAAATGGAAGAGGTGATGACGGCTGACCGGGCAAAGCATTCTGTATTACCCATATCGAAATTTGGTTTAATGCAAATCACACGCCAACGCATGCGCCCTGAAGTAAACATTAATACCCAGGAAGTATGTCCGAGTTGTAATGGAAGCGGTAAAATATCTTCCACACTGGTGCTCGAAGATGAGATAGAAAAGAACTTGAGCTACCTGATTACACACAAACACAAAAACCTGAAGTTAGTTGTACATCCTATTATGCAAGCCTATCTTACGAAAGGATTATGGTTTAGCAGTAAGCTAGCTAAATGGAATAAGAAATTTGGCCAGAAAACAAGACTCGAAAAGGATACTTCCTACCAACTTACAGAGTATCATTTCTTTGATGCAAATGATGACGAGATAAAATTTTAAAATAAAAAAACCTTGTATTAGCAAGGTTTTTTTATTTAATTTTTATTGATCAAAAATCTGAATGGTTTGAGCTGCTCATAACGAACAGCATCCAATATTTTGTTTTTATTTGAAGTGATTCGATACCTGGTTACTAATTCATGAGCTTTACAGAAACCATCAATATTATCAACATAGGCAATTATATCATTGAGGCATTCAACCCGGATGTCTATAGCATCCGGATGAATAGCGTCATCTTTTATAACCAAAATGATATCTCTGCGATACTTACTCATTGTTTATGGGCTAATCGTAATTTGTGTAGTAGTAAATTTACTTTATTTTACAATTAATTGTTCTTAAAAGTTCATTTTTATATTAATTTTTTGATTAGCACTACATGTCGCCTACCAGGAAAATGAAGGTTTTGGTGGCTCCGCTAGACTGGGGCCTCGGTCACACCACCAGGTGCATCCCTATAATTACTGAATTATTAAAAAGGGGCGTTACTGTTATACTGGCAGGAAATGATACCCAAAAGAAAATTTTGTCTGAGTTTTTTCCGGAATGTCTCTTTTTGCCGCTCAAGGGTTATAATATAAAATATAGTAACAGAGGTAGAGGGTTTATCTCGAAAATGATGCGTCAATTTCCCAATATTCTTTCAGCCATCAGAGCGGAGCACAAATGGTTAAGGGAAATAATAGCTATTCATGGTATTAACGGCATCATTAGTGATAATCGGTTTGGATTGTATCAATCTGATCTTCCGTGTATTTTCATAACACATCAGTTACAAATAAAAACGGGCATGGGACGATTAGCCGACATCATTTTACGGAACCTGAACTATAAAAAATAAATCGATTTACGACATGTTGGGTTCCCGATTTTGAAGGAACACCTAACCTTGCTGGTACGTTATCTCATCCTTCCGTCAAACCTAAAATCAGTACCTATTATATTGGACCTTTGTCCAGGGTGAAGAGTTATCCAAGCGTGACAAAGGATGAATTCTTGCTTTTCGTACTTTCTGGCCCTGAGCCACAGCGGACCATTTTCGAACAAATGATTTTTGCCCAGGTTGAAAAAGAAGAATACTCAGCCGTGATAGTGCGTGGACTACCGCTAAATTCAGAAACACCTGTTATTAAAAACGCGATTATTAATAATCATTTGTCAAAAGAGAAATTAGAGAACCTGATGCAGCGCGCTAGATTTATTTTTTGCAGAAGCGGCTACAGCTCGGTTATGGATATTAATGCAATGATGCTAAAATCTATTTTGATACCAACACCGGGACAAACTGAACAGGAGTATCTCGGCAAATATCTTATGGAAAAAGGTTTTGCCGTTAGTGGCGAGCAAAAGGAATTTCGTGTACGCGATCTCTTGAGCAAGGCTTTACAATTTAACTACGATGGGTTTATAAAAACTGACGAACACTTATTATCAACTGCAATTGATGATTTTTTGCAAGTTTTGTGCAAACTGAATTAGCACCTGGCCTGACCGTCTCGGTCTGACCAATAAATTGCAGAAGAATATGTAGGCTGATATATATTTTGCTGTACAAGCGAGCGTGGCAATACCGATGCCATTTGTTCATTGCCGGTAAATAAATTCAATATTGTACTGTATTAAAATTTAACCAAAAAACCCAGTCCTAACATAGATTTAATTTGCGTAGCTGGTGAAGTATTGTTGGGACCAAATAATCGAGCATCATCATCGTATATCATATCCAGGCTGTAGGTAACAGTAAGGTATTTTGTGAGTTTCATATTAATAAGGTTCGTCCAATACAAGTCGATGTTCTTAGGGCGCTCCAAATAATTAGAATAAAGATCTAACTTGCTTTTATAAGAGAACATTTTATTGATCTCTTTTAAATAATTAAGCGAGGCAAAAGCGCCAAACTCTGTTTTTACATGTTTACCCATATCTACACCATAAGATCCTGCAGCCGATAAGGAATCATTAGTAACAATGGTCCACCGAATAGTAGCGGGTGACAGAAACGCTGAAAACTCTTTATTAGGTTTCCACTCAAAACCGGGACTTAATAAAACATAAGCGGGGAAAGAAAATTGGAGCTAAGTGTGCGGTTGCCATCGTCGTCGTAGGTATAACCTTTAAACATTTGAGAGCGGAAGTTAAACAACGCTCCAACATTCCATTTTTTACCGATTGCGTATCCGTATTTAGAAACCAGATCAATGCGGTCATCATTCTTTCTGCTTCCTAAGGATGTAGTATTTATATATCCGAGGTTTATATCAAGTGTATTATCCCAGCTATGTTTA
The DNA here is from genome assembly GCF_022513635.1 of Paraniabella ginsengisoli. Classification (GTDB taxonomy): domain Bacteria; phylum Bacteroidota; class Bacteroidia; order Chitinophagales; family Chitinophagaceae; genus Niabella; species Niabella ginsengisoli. The sequence continues at coordinate 984,594 of NZ_JAKWBL010000004.1, forward strand.
TTTTTTTGTAAAACGCATATACGCTAATGTTGCCATTAACCGCGAGCGAAAACTTATCGCCACCTGCAGCCCAGTTGCTTAAAGATCCTTGCGCAACATTTAATCCTACAAAGCCTCCTTTTTTCCAAACTTTGTCTGTGGTATCGTTAGGATCTTTTTTAATGGTTCTTTCAGCATCTTTTTTAAACTTTTTACGGTCTCATCTTGAGAAGTTGCATGTAGACTCACTAAAATGAGGAGTGCAGAGAATATTCTTTTCATCTGTTTTGTTTTTTATGATTTTAGGTCAGATGGAATTCGCCACATAATCATTGCTGCCAGATATGCAGAATGCTATGGCTCATTTCATAATGTTAGAGTTTTGCGCAAAAATAGGTATGTAAAGAAGAATATTTTATAAAATAAAAATTATATTTGGCTACATGTGGGTTTCATATTCAGTTCTATATCACAAATGAAATAGGCTGGGGTGACAGGGGATAATAACCAGAGGAAAAAGTAAAGTGGAAGGGTAACACAAGGGGAAAAGAGCATAATCAGGAACTTTCGGGCAACAAAAAAACCTTTCCGCGGAAACGAAAAGGTTTTAATAAATGCTGTAGGGGAGGGGTCGAATCCGCCGCGGCGGACGGTTATCCGCAACACAAAGCGTAGCGTACCATCTTACGGCAACAAAAAAACCTTTCCGCGGAAACGAAAAGGTTTTAGTAAATGCTGTAGGGGAGGGGTCGAACCTCCACGAGGCGGTTAGCCGCAACACAAAGTTAGTGGTCAATCCTGGTCGGCCTGACGGTCGGCTCTATGCTGTGTTTATTCCGTGATCCTCACCCCCGAGACAAGAGGGCATGTCTGCCAAAAATTTCATCACCCCACAATTTTTAAGAACTTTGATTCCGCAGTACGGAACTTTGTTAAGACAAAAATAAATATTCATGCCTATTCGTTCCAAATATTTTAATAAATTTTTTCAAAATATAGTATTTTTTCAATAAATTGCAATTATTGTTAGATTATATCAAATTTAAGCTGCTTATATATGAATTCTAAATTAAATCTTGACCGCTTAGACTTACAAATTATCGAGCATATGATGGATGATGCTGAGATATCATATGCTGACTTAGGCAAGAAGCTTTTTGTTTCTGGCGGTACTATTCATGTGCGCATCAAAAAGCTACAGAAAGATGGTGTGGTGAAGGGCACACGTCTCAACCCCGATCTCAAACTGCTGGGGTATGATGTGATTGCTTTTATTGGTATTTACTTAAAGGAAAGTTCTTTGTATGATTCTGTTGCAAAAGAATTGCATAAAATCAAAGAAATTGTACGATTAAATTATACTACAGGTAACTACAGCATGTTTGCTGAAATTGTTTGCAAGGACATTTCAGAGTTGAGAGTAGTGCTGCACGAAAAACTACAGAAAATAAAAGGTATTGAACGTACTGAAACTCTAATATCACTTGAAGAAAGTTTTTCCAGAAGTGTGAGAATTTTAGAGTGATACTTTAATTTTTCTTTCGCGTTTACGCATCCAGCATCTTCAGGAATTCAGCTTCAGTAATGATTTTTACTGTGTTGAGTTTTTTTGCTTTATCAAGTTTACTACCCGCATCTTCTCCTACTATCAGGTAATTTAATTTGGCGCTAACGCCACTTAATATCTTACCACCCTTCGCTTCTGCCATGGCTTCGGCATCACTTCTTTTTAAAGTGGGCAAACTGCCTGTAAATAAGAAAGTAACACCTGCAAGCTCGCCGCCACCATGCATTTGTTTCTTACTATTATTCATTTCAACACCCAAGCTTTCAAGTTCTTTCAGCATATTCATATTATCAGCATTGCTAAAAAATGAACAATGCTGCCAGCTACTTTGGGGCCGATGTCTTCAAGCGTTTGCAATTCTTCTTGTGTTAACTGTTTCAGATCGAGTAAATGATTCACTTTTTGTGCCAAAACCTTGGCGGTTGTTTCGCCTACAAAGCGTATTCCCAAAGCAAATATTAACCGATGCAAAGGCTGATTTTTACTTTGCTCAATAGCATCTTTAAGTTTTTCAATTGATTTTGCACCAAAACCTTCAAGCTTGCCAATAGCATCAAAGTCGAGTTTGTAAATTCCGGGAATGTCTTTTAAAAGCCCCAGTTCAAAAAACTTTTTAATATTGGCTTCTCCAAATCCCTTAATATCCAACGCATCTTTACTAACATAATGAATCATCCTTTCGGCAACTTGTGCGGGACATTCGATGTTTACACAACGCCAGGCCGCTTCACCTTCTTCTTTAAATAATTTGCTTTCGCAAACAGGGCAATGATGAGGAAATTTAATTTTCTTTTCATCACCTGAACGCAGTTCTGCTAAAGGTTTTACAATATATGGGATTACATCGCCCGCACGTTCCACCAATACTGTATCGCCAACCATTAAGTCTTTTTCCCGTATCACATCTTCGTTAAAAAGAGAGATGGAACTTACCGTAACGCCACCGATAAAAACCGGTTCAATTTTGGCAACAGGAGTGATAGATCCGGTTCGCCCTACCTGATACTCCACATTCAATAATTTGCTGGTTCCTTGTCTGGCTTTAAATTTAAACGCCATCGCCCATCGTGGATGATGAGATGTCATACCTAATTGATCCTGCAAATCGAAGTCATTAACTTTTACTACCATTCCGTCTATCTCGTAAGGTAAATTATCTCTTTCCTCTTCAAATTCCAGGCAGTATTTTATCACCAAGTCAATACCATCAAAAACCCGCATTTCATTTACCGGGCTTTTAAAACCCAGTTCCCATAATAGTTTTAGAGACCCGGCATGAGTTTTTAATGCTTCGGGAATTTCTTTACCCGGAAGCAACGTGTAATCGCTTATGTGATAAACAAAAGCTTCAAGATTTCTTCTTCTTACTTCCTGCGGATCTTTAATGCGAAGTGTGCCTGCGGCTGCATTGCGAGGGTTGGCCAAGGGCGCTAATCCTTTTTCAATTAAAGCATCGTTGTACTTTTTAAAACTGTTTTTGTTCATCAATACTTCACCCCTGATTTCCACCTGCTGTAGTCCGTAATCACTAAAGCGGGCAGAAAGTGGTAAAGAACGAATTTGCCTTACATTGGTTGTTACATCATCTCCTGCCACACCATTACCACGTGTTGCGCCACGTGTTAAAAAATCATTTTCATAAATTAGGGATATACTACCGCCGTCAAACTTAGGTTCAACACAGTAAGTGATGCTTTCGAGTTTGGAAAGTTGTCTTGCCTTCCTGTCAAAGTCTTTTAAATCAACTTCGTTATATGAATTATCAAGAGATAGCATGGGCACCAGATGCGAGACGGTAACGAAATTGCCGGTAAGCTTTAGCTACGCGCTGGGTGGGCGAATCTTTTGTAATCCAATCTGGGTGGGCTTTTTCGGTGCGCTCCAGAAGCTTGAATAACTGATCGTACTCCCCATCAGCTATAAATGGGTCGCTTAAAACATAATATCTGTATTCATGAAAGCGCAAAGCCTGCCCTAATGCGTCGGTGTCTTCCTTAGATGAAAGTGTGTCGGAGTTTTCCTTTAAAAAAGTCTGGGTATCATTCTGCAATGCTATTGTACTTTCTTTGCTATACATATTTTTAAACAGATAAAATTGCTATCAAAAATACACAAACGTCATCATAAAAATTTATTCATAAATGATAAAGTGCAAACATTAAAAAGTCGCTCCAGGCGGCCTTTTACAAATTATAACAATCGGCAAACTTTCCTTTATTTTACGATCATTATACCTCCCGAAGCTCCGCGGGACGGGCCATTATTACCTCCAAACTTCCTTGGATAATAGGAGAAAGTTATCATGAAATATTGTTGAAGGCCATTGCTAATGGTGGTAGTGGCCGAGTTTTCCCTAACAAAGTTTGTTATGTTTTTATTTTGACGCAAAAGGTCGAATGCTGATAGCTTCACTTCTGCTTTTTGCTGCATAAACCTGTAAACCGCATTGGCGTTCCAGATACTTGCTTTTACGGAATTGCCATTTGCTGCAATATTATCCTGGTAATTTAACGACGTGTTGAGTGTGAGGCTTTTTGTAAGAAAATAATTTGCATTGGCGTTTGTAGCATAATTGCGTATCAGAGAAGTAATAGTATTTCTGCTTTTTTGCTCGCTTCGGTTGTTGGCTATTGTTTCGCCAAGTGTAATATTGAATTTGTCTAAAAGATTATATGTTATGGATAGGTTATTGGAAACTGTATTGTTTTTTGAAGTTGAACTAATGTAGTTGATAAATCCTGGCCTTACATTAGACGATAAGGATAGCCGGTAAGAAAACGACAGTGTATTTTTTTATCCAGATTGGTAGAGAAGCGGGCATTTGCATTTCCGCTGAAGGTATTCTGGTTATCTACATTAACCAGGTAGCGAATACTGCGTCCAGAGCTGTCGTACACCGTATTATCGCTAACTGCGTTCGATGTATTGTTAACATTAATGCCTAAGCCTGCACTATAGTTACTTTTTGTATTCATTTTGGCCCGGCTAATTTCAAAGTTCCAGTTTCCATATTTTACAATACCTGCTTTTAAATTAGGATTACCGGCTATAATGTTATATCTGTTGGTACTATCTACCAATGGATAAAGCTCGTCGATAGAGGGAGCGCGTTGGTACACATTACTCCATAGGTAAGACTGTATTCTGTAAGCGTTGTTTTTATTATAGTTGAAATTCATATTGAGAGACGGAGTAAAGGCAGTGAAGTTTCTGTCCAGGTTTCTGAATAAAAAACTGGATTCGTTTTTCTGGTTTAAAAACTGGTATTTTATTTCTGCCCCAACATATAGCCAGTAATTATATTTTTCCCAAACCGACTTACTAATCGATTTTCCCAGTCTTAATCCTGGCCTGTATTGCAAATTAGTCACCATATTTTGGTTGGTGAGTAATTCGTTTTGCCGATATTGGCGAGTAACAGTATCAAAGTCGGTAACCATGGCATTTGTTTCACTTCTGTTGAGGCTGACCTCGTTAGTGAGAGATACATCAATATTGAAAAAATTGTAAATGCCAAACAAGAGAGGTTTGAATCCGTCATAATTCAGGTTGATGCTTGCATTATAATTCTTATTGGTTGTGTTATAGCGCCTGTCTATAAGATCGGATGGTATAGTGTCGATATAGGATTGAAAATCGCTAACCGTTTTACTTTTCGTATTGGAATTATTAATTCCACCGTTAAAAAATAACATATAATTTTTGCGTGGGTCCTTTAGCTGCCCGGCGTCATTGGAGCGGATAAAGCCGAATATATTAAGGTTGTCGCTGCTGGTTGTTGATTGACTGGTATTGGTTGATTTACTTATTGCGGTTGAGTCATTTTTAAAAACACTTGTTTCCGAAAAATTATTATTAGTGCTAAAGCGATTGCTATAATCTGCCGTCATATTGACGAAGTTGCCATACTGTTTTCGGTTCTCATACATAAACTTCAGGTTGTTAGAAGTATTATTATTTAAACTTCTGCTCTGACCCAGATTGGAAAGTTTGTAACCTTCTATATTTTGAATATTGGTTGTGGTTGATAAGAGGTTAGTAGCAGTATTAAGATAGCCAAAATCGCTGGACATGCGGTTATAAAACTGCGAGTTGTCAGACTCAGAAAAACTGTGCTGTATTTTTCCATTAACGTAAGTTCTTCTGGTAATGCCACCTTCCGGTCCGCCCCGTCCGCCATAAAATATTCTGAAATTGGATTTGAATGTATTTTCTAAAAATGCATTTTCGCCTGTGCCTTCCTCTTTATTGATATTATTTATGCCGGCAGCAATACCGGCTTGTGTTCTTTTATTGTACACTTGCAACACCCCATCACCTGTATAACGGTCTTCCGTGCCATAGCCTGCGCCTACTTTGCCAAACATTCCCTTCTTTTTATCTTCTTTAAGTTTAATGTTCATGGCATAAAGCGAATCCGTCTTTTCATCTGTTTGCTGCACTTTAGAATAATCCTTTTCCTGGTAAACCTGTATTTTTTCAATAGCATTCTTTGGCAAATTCTGTGTAGCTGTTTGAGCCGCTCCACCAAAAAAGGTTTTCCATCTACATAAACTTTTTCTAATTTTCTGCCATTCATTGTAATAGTACCATCACCCCACACTGTTAAACCCGGCACGCGAAGCAACATATCTTCGACAACTGCGTTGGAGTCCAGTTTAAATGCATCAGGATTTATTTCAAGTGTGTCTCCATTCATACGAATAGGTTGCACCGCTTTTACCACTACTTCATCCAGTTCATTTTCGGCTTTTTGAAAAAGCGATATTTTTTATAATCCTTCACCATTTGGGAGCTATCTAACATCAGGTTTTTCACAAGTGATCTGTATCCTGTATGTGTTATTATCATATAAAGAGGCACGCTGATCGGCAGGTTTTTGATATCGAATTCTCCGGATGTATTACTTAGCTGGAACTCCACAACACTTGAGTCTTTTTCCTTAAATACAGAAATAGAAGCCGACTGAAGTGCGTAGTCATTTATCGAGTCATAAATAACGCCTTTAACGTTGCCATTACTTTTTTGAGCGAATACGGCAATGGAAAGCGTCATAATAAGACTTAGCAAAAAAGTATTCTCATTGGTCGGCAGTTGAAGGTTGTAATTTTAGTTTGATGATGATAGCGTTGTCAAATTTGTCCAGCTTGCTTAACAGCTCTTTTATTTTTTCTGGAATCGATTCACTTTTGGAAAGCAATTTGTCTTTTTCTTTCAATAAATCTGCACTTGATATTCTTGTATAAACGTAATCTGCATCCTGTTCACTTACAGTCGTAAAAATCTTTGAAGGCAGAAAATGAATTGTACTGTCCGATGTTATCTTACCAAGATCATAAAGTTTTTTATTGATAGTGTTGAAAAGAAAATTTTTCCTTTCATAAGAAAGCGAATTGGTGGAGAAAAAAGTATATGTTGATGTTTAAGCACATTATAAAAGGAGGAAATGACTTTGTTGTTTTTATTTTTCGCAGTGTTAAAATCGATATTGTTTTTAAATAAAGTAGATTGAAAACTGGCAGGCATTGTTTTGTCGGCTGGAAATACAAATGGATAGCGGGTGTACAAAGAGTCGGGATTCAAAGCATAAACTGTATTGTCAAATTGCCTGGTGATATATAAAGTTGTGTCGCTTTGTGTATTGTCTATAGCAATATCAACTGATTCATAAAATGGCCAGAGTTTGGGAAGGTTTATAAAAGGAAAATAGGAACGGACGATCTTATCATCCTCAACTACGTTCAAATAGTAAGCGATTGTATCTGTTATGTATTTATTGTACCGGTTGTTAACTGTAATATATTTATCATTAAAATAATAAATTTCATTAAGAGCATAACGTGGCACGGGAAGTTGTTCAACCGAATAGTTCTTTTCTAAATGAATTAATTCGAGACTGACATATTTTGAAAAATCTTGCTTTGAAGATTGCTGAATTAATTGCTGCGCCTTAGCTGGCGGAATAGTGTAGTTTTTATTTCTACCTACTACAAATAGCGCATTTTTGGAAGACACATATTGTATACTATTAATCCGGTACTTTTTCTTTTTGTACTTGTGCAAAAAGTTGCCCTGCTTATCAAAAATGAATAATGCATTTGATGCATTGTCCAGAAAATAAAATGATAAGGTGTAACAACGAAATCCTGGATATTATTAAAATAACTGGCTTTTGTTGTTTCTAACGGTATAAGTTCTGCATCCGCAAAAAGAACGGATGCTTTAGCACCGGGGGCATTGTCTGGATTGAGATAGAGTGCATTATCCTGAGCCTTTATCAATAGAGGGGACAGTAGTAAAAGACAACTGAACCAGTTCAATAATCTCATAAGCTATTTTGGAAACAAAATAAACTATCTTTTTACTTCTACGAAAGTTTCGTATTTCTTTAACTTATATTTAGGAAATAAGAAAAACTGTTGTAAAATCACGACTGGGAATAAGGCTTAATTTAAAGCCCTTTTTGGAGTTGTAGCTTTAAAAAAATTACATTACGTTTGTGTATATCGAACACAGTGTAATGACTATGACGAATCATTTGAATTTAAAAAGTGCAGCAGCCGAAAAAAGCAGTCATCCGGAATATTTTAATATTGCGGTGTCGGTAGATTGCGTGATTTTTGGTTACGAAGGAAAAGAGTTAAAGGTGTTGCTAATCAAATCTGATTTTGAAGAATTTTCAGATTTATATTCTTTATTAGGAGATCTGGTTAAACCCGATGAAGATCTTGATGCAGCTTCTTATCGTGTATTGAGAGAGCGTACCGGCCTTGACGATGTTTTTTTGCAACAGGTCCATACATTTGGAGCTGTTGACCGGCACCCATCGGGACGGGTAGTAAGTACTGCATATTATTCGCTTGTAAATATTAACAGCCATAAATTAAATATCAATACCAACGATCTTCATTGGCATTCCATTAAAAGCATCAAGAAACTGGCTTTTGATCATAAAAAGATCCTTGATACTTGCGTACAAATGTTGCAGGAGCAAATTATGGATCATCCGGTTGTTCACAATCTTTTACCCGAAAAATTTTCCTTACGTGCTTTGCAGGAATTATACGAGGCTATTTTGGGGACCTCGTTAGACAGGAGAAATTTCAGAAAGAAAATTGCATTGAAAAACTGGCTATCAGAATTAGACGAATTAGAGGAAGGTGTTACGCATCGACCTGGGAAACTTCATAAGTTTAAAACAAAACCGCTCAATCTTCTAAAAGGAATTAGTAAATGAGCATTTAAATATTATCGAAAAATATTAGCTAATTGTACATTAATGCTGCAATCATCCGGTAATTCAAAAGTGAAGTTAGAATTGAAATTTAGTAAACCATATTTTTCATCTGTAAGCTGATAGATTTCTATGCTTTCTGTATCTATGTCAACAATGACATAATACTTTACTTTTTCCTGCTCATAAATTTGGTATTTTGTATTGCGATCTTTTAAGGCAGTAGATGGTGACAAAATTTCTACAACTATTGAGGGCGCAAAATCCAGAAACTTTTTTTGATCTCTCCACATACCACTAATATATCGGGTATCAAAATAGTGTCTTCGCTTGTTTTATAATCTATCGGATCATAAGCGATACATGTGGTGCATTTTTTTCCTTTAAAGCTGAAGTAAATTCATATCTCAACTCTGCCGCAATTCTTTGATGTCTGGGCATGGGTGAAGGGCTCATAGCATAAGGAATGCCATCAATCAGCTCCCATTTGCCTTCCCAAAGAACCCAGTCTTCGTAAGTGTAATGCGGTAATAGTTTATTAACGCTGCTCATAATTGTAGTTAAAGATACATTTTTATACTCCGCTTTCCTGAATTATCGACCAATACTTCAATTATTTATCAATCTAAAAAACAGTTTTGCTGCCTTTGTATTAATTTTCTGGTCAAAATTTTTACTGAAAATCAATTTATTACAAAGGTGTAGTAAAAAATATCCGCCATTTTTATACTTTTCTTGAAATTACCTGCTTACTTTTGCACCCCCTTCTGATACAGCATCAGAATTCGGGGCCGGGGGATAGCCCGGTTTTTTAATAATAAATTGAATTTATAAAAATGAGCAAACTACATTTCACCACGAAACATGCGAACGAGGCTACCGTGCAGCGTAACTGGTACGTTGTGGACGGTACTAATCAAACCGTTGGTCGTATGTGTTCCCGTATTGCCGCTATTTTACGCGGAAAAAACAAAGCGTATTATACGCCACACGTGGACACAGGAGATTACATCATCGTTATCAATTGCGAAAAAGTAAAATTGAGCGGTAACAAAATGGATCAGAAAGTTTACGACACATTTAGCGGATATCCCGGTGGACGTAAAGAAGAACTGGCAACCGATTTACAAAAGCGCCGCCCGGAAGTGATTATTGAAAGAGCGGTAAAAGGTATGTTACCTAAAAACCGTTTAGGCCGTAAAATGTACAAAAAACTTTTTGTATATGTAGGTAGTAATCACCCACACACTGCACAACAAGCAAAGGAATTAAAATTTTAAAATTTAGTATAAAGTATGCAGTATTAAGTATTCAGACATTTTTTTTCCTGTCTTCATACTAATTTCTAAGTACTAAAATCTTCAATAAATGGAAAAACAAACAAAAGCAGTTGGCCGCCGTAAAGAAGCAGTTACCCGAATTTTCATCACAAAGGGTACCGGTGCCATTACTGTAAACGATAAAGATTATAAAAACTACTTTTCATTGGTTTATCTTCAAAATCAGGTAGATCGGCCTTTAAAAACTGTAGAAGTTGCAGACAAATATGATGTAAAGATCAACGCTGTTGGCGGCGGTGTTAAAGGCCAGGCAGAAGCTGCCATGCTGGGTATTGCCCGTGCTTTGATAGATATTAATCCTGAATTTCGCCCAGCTTTAAAAGCTGCTGGTTTATTGAAGCGTGATCCACGTTCGGTAGAGCGTAAGAAATTTGGTCACAAAAAAGCTAGAAAAAGCTACCAGTTCTCTAAACGTTAAAAAGAAATTTGGGATTTGGCATTTGATATTTGAAATTATCTTTTGCCAGATCTTAATATCAAATTATAAATATCAAATTTCAAATCCTCATAATGGAAAATAACAATACATCATTACAACAGCAGCTTCTGGAAGCAGGCGTACATTTCGGTCACCTGAAGAAGAAATGGAACCCTAAAATGTTGCCTTACATTTTTGCTGAAAAAAAGGTATCCACATTATTGATCTTAACAAAACTGTTGAATGCCTGCAGGAAACTGCAGCAGCTATGAAACAAATAGCGCGCAGCGGTAAAAAAATATTGTTTGTTGGTACTAAAAAACAAGCAAAAGATATCGTAACCGAAAGTGCTCAAAAAGTAGGTATGCCTTACGTTACCGAGCGTTGGTTAGGTGGTATGCTTACCAACTTCAATACCGTTCGTAAAAGCGTAAAGAAAATGCAGAGCATTGAAAAAATGCTGACTGACGGTTCTTTCGACAGCATCACTAAAAAAGAGCGTCTTACTTTAACTCGCGATAAAGACAAAATGGAAAAAGTATTAGGTGGTATCGCTCAACTGGGCCGCGTACCTGCTGCTTTATTCATTGTTGATATTGGACACGAGCATATTGCATTAGCAGAATCAAAACGCCTTGGCATCAGCACCTTTGGTGTTGTAGATACAAATGGCGATCCTAACAAAGTTGACTTTGCAATTCCTGCAAACGACGATGCAACAAAGTCTATCGCTATTATTGTAAACTACATTACCGCTGCAATTGAAGAAGGCCTTGCTGAAAGACAAGCGGCTAAAGACGAAGATGTAGAGGATAACTTTGCTGACGAAAACGAAAAGCAGGCTGCCAAAATTCAGGCTGAAGCTGAAGCTGAAGCAGGACGTGGCGGACGCGGACGTGGCGCAGGTCAAGGACAGGGCCAAGGCCAAGGTGGTCAGCGTAGAAGAAGCACTGGCGGTGGTGGCGGAGCAAGAAGCGGAGCACCAAGAAGATAATTAATATAGTTGATAGTTCATGGTTGATCGTTCATTACTATGAACCATGAACTGTGAACTTTTTTTATTGTCCCGGCTGATGAACATATAGCATCTTCCTTGCGTCGCACACTTGTACTGCACAATATAACTGAACCTATATAAACGGAAACGGTGAAGACCTCCGAGGTTTTAAAAACCTCGGAGGTCTGATAAAAACAATCGAATATGTAGGATGGTCAATAATCGGGACGATGAAGTGAGTGACACAACGAAGCTGATTTATATTCTCAGATCACTTCAAAATAATATTTAGCATAAAACATTATGATATATGTATTGAGACGAATCTCAAACCATAAATCATAAATCATAAATTTTTAATTATGTCTACAGTAACAATTACAGCACAGGATATTAATAAGCTGCGCCAGGCTACTGGTGCAGGTATGTTAGATTGCCGCAAAGCACTTACGGAAACGAATGGTGACTTTGAAGCGGCCATCGATTGGTTACGCAAACAAGGCCAGAAAGTAGCTGCTAAACGTAGCGACCGTGAAGCAAAAGAAGGCGTTGTAATAGCGCAAACAACAGCTGATAACAAAACAGGTATTGTGGTATGTGTTAGTTGCGAAACTGATTTCGTATCTAAAAACGAAGACTTTGTTGCATTTAAAAAGCATTGCTGATGCAGCAATCGAAAATAACGTAAACTCTGCTGAAGAATTGAATGAGGCTTCGGTTAATGGTGTTAAGATCTCTGAATTGATCAATGATAAGTTGGCTGCTATCGGTGAAAAAATCGGTATCACCAAGTTTGAAAAAATCAGCGCTCCTTATGTTGCGTCTTATATTCACGGTGCTTATCGCATCGGTGTTTTGGTTGGTTTAGACAAAGAAGCTGCCGAAGCTGGTAAAGACGTAGCGATGCAAATTGCAGCATTAAGCCCTGTAGCGGTAGATGCGGACAGCGTTCCTGCTGATGTAGTAGCTCGCGAAAAAGGGGTGATTATGGACATCATGAAAGAAGATCCTAAAATGGCTGGCAAACCTGAAGAAATGTTATCTAAAATTGCTGAAGGTAAGTTAGGTGCATTCTTTAAAGAGCAAACTTTAACAGCACAGGCTTTTGTAAAAGATGGTGCTAAATCAGTTGGAGATTTCTTAAAAGAAAATGGCGTGAAGGTTACTGAGTTTAAAAGAGTAGCGTTAGGTTAATTAAACCTTTCGATGATAAGTTTAAAAAAGCGCTTCAGTAATGGAGCGCTTTTTATTTTAGTCTTATTTTGTAATTAGTATTTGTTTTGCATAAGCAACACATTTGCTTACTTCTTTTACTGCGTCCGATCCTTCCGGGATCTTATATTCCAATTCGACAGATACAGGGATATCATATTTCTTTTTCTTTAAAAGAAGCAGGATTTCTTTAATAGGCGTATCACCTTCTCCCCAAGGTATATTATCGCCGCCATTTTCTTTTGTTTTGCGGTCTTTCATATGAAAAGAAGTGATCCTGTTGTGTTTTGCTTCGATCAACGCAAGTAGAGATTCTTTTGTATTAGCACCGCCTGCAGCAATATAATGTCCGCAATCAAGGTTGATAGAGTTGTATGGAGATTGCCTCAAAGCCACATCCCAACTGGTATCTGTAGCTTGCGTGTGCGTGTGGTAGCCTACGTATATTTTATGTTTGGAAGCGAATTGGCCCAGGCGTTTAGTGTGTTCAGCGTCTTTTGGTAACTCTAATGTAACAGATTTTGCGCCGAGTGTTTTTGCTGCTTTCATTACATAATCGATTTCAGCATCCGTGCTTTTCATGGTAAGCGCATCCGGTTGTTTAAATGCATAAATACTTACTCCGGCTTTATCGAACATTTTTTTACTTCGCGGAATTTATCCATACCAACTGATGCGCGCCATTCAGCCAATTGATTTTTGTCGGCTTTAGCAGGTTTCCCTGCGTATGTTTCTACCGCATCTCCCATCAGCTCAACTGCACTCACACCGCTGTTTACAATATATTTTAAGATTTGCTCAATGCCTCCAGGCATACTACGAAATGAATAAGTGATCGCGCCGATCTGCACGCCGGCAAATTTTGAATTTGGCTTTTTTGAATAAAGTTTTTTGTCCAGCCATTTGGATTTGCAAGAATGAAACCTGCAGATGCGAAAGACATTTTTGCTAAAAAAGAGCGGCGGGAACAATCGTTACTATTTTTTGACATTTTGAGTTTTATTTTTAGAGGTATGAAGTTAGGAGGGATTCTATCTCTTCATCATAAGAATGATTGGGCATTGCCACTCCGGCTCGCCGATACCAATAATTGGCATTCCATTCGTCGCCTTCCACGCGATGAAGATACGCATGCAAATGATCAAATTCTTTTTCGCCTTCATGCGCCTGTGCTATGTTGTGAGCCGCGACCCAATTGCCTTTTGCGGCATGCCACAAGCCTGTTTGTAATTCTGATAATGTTTCGGGCGGTTTGTTTTCTTGTAAAGATTGTTTAAAAGCCTGAACCATGATTTGTAGGATTTTTTGGATTATCAGGAAAATGATCAATTTTCAAGAGCTTGCCAATTCCCCCTGCGGGGGTTAGGGGGCTTTTTCAACCTGCTCTATCTCATATTTGGGGCATGCCCCTTTTTGCGAAGCAACAAATGCACCTATTTTGCAGGCAAACTCCAAAGCGGTTTCCGGACTTTCATTATGAATATGTTTTGATAAAAAGCCAGCCAGGAAAGCATCTCCGCTGCCAATGGTATCTGCAACCTTTACCTTAAATCCATCGTGATAATAAAATTTATTTTGGAATAATAATGCTGCACCTGCTTCTCCTTTCGTAACGATGATAGTTGAAATGGCAAACTTCTCACTTAGTAACTGCACCTGTTTTGCAAAATCATTTTCTGTGCTGTACGATGCCGATATCATCGCCAACTCATGATTGTTCAACTTTAAAATATCGGCTTGTTGTAATAAATATTCTAGGGTGGAGCGTTCATAATGCGGTGGGCGTAAATTAATATCCACCACTTTTGTTTTAGCAGCTTCAAGCAGGGCATACAGACTTTTTCTGGAATGCCCATGGCGCGCTGCAAGACTGCCGCAAACAAAATAGTCTGCTCGCGAAACCTCGTCCAGTAAGGCTTTCGGGCTGTCAATAAAGTCCCAGGCAACCGGCTGAACAATATCATATTCCATTTCGTTGCCTTTTTGCGTGGCTATAACAATGCCCGTCTGATGTTCTTCATCAACCTGAACAAGCTTTGTGTTTACTTGGCTGCTGTCTAAAAATTTCATCAGGTCGCTTCCATTTTCATCATTCCCTATCTTAGAAATAATAGCTGCGCTTTGTCCTAATCGGTTTAAATGATAACAGACATTCATGGGCGCACCACCCGGAACTTTTTCATTCGGCAACACATCCCAAAGTATTTCACCAAAGCAAATCGTATTCATAGTTTTTGTTTTTAGAGAAGACCGAAAGTCGGGAGGTCAGAAAGACCGAAAGTTATTAAAAATACTTTGCTAAATCTTTCCGACCTACACAGACTTCCCGTCTTCCGGACTTATGCGGACTTCCTGACTTATACCGTCTTCCCGACTTTCTGACTTTCCAAATCAATTAACTTTAAATCATCCTCACTAATCTTTATATGCATCGCTTTCGAGTTTTCATCAGCCTGCTGTGCATTACGCGCTCCGGCCAATGCCGCCGCCACAGCAGGCTGATGAAAGGTCCAGGCCAATACTAACTGTGCGGTTGTTGCGTCATATTTTTGAGCTAAGTCGGACAAGTTATCGGTCAGCTTTTTTACTTTTTCAAAATCAAATTTTTTGAAATATTGATTGCGATGATCGTCTGCCGCCAGTGCCGACATGTTTTCATACTTACCCGTCAGCAATCCACGCTCCATTGGACTGTAAGCAATGATGGATAAATTATTTTCCAGCGCATAAGGCACCGTTTCGGTTTCAATATCGCGCTTCAACATACTGTAAGGCACCTGGTTGCTTTGCAGCTTCGCGGTTTGTTCCGCTTCTTTCAGTTGTGCCGCGTTATAATTGCATACGCCAATGGCTTTTACTTTTCCGTCTTGCAACATTTTTTCCATGGCACGCATTGTTTCGTCAATCGGTGTTGTTGTATCAGGCCAATGCAATTGTATCAGGTCGATATAATCTGTTTGCAATCTTTTTAAACTGGCTTCTACATCTCTTAACGCTGTTTCGTATCCGCCATACCTGTAAACTTTTTTAGGGTTTCCAGCATTGTCTTTCCCATCAAAAGCAAAGTCACCTTTTTCCATATCCCAAACCATTCCAAACTTAGTAAGTATCTGAACCCTGCTTCTATCGTATTTTTTATGGCTTTGCCCACCAGCTCTTCACTGTATCCAAAGCCATAAATCGGCGCGGTATCAATCGATGTTACGCCATTGTCGATGTACGCCTGAATCGCTTCAATGGAATCCTTCTCTTCATTTCCGCCCCACATAAAGCCACCAATAGCCCATGCGCCCATTGTGATCGGTGTTATCGCTACATTACTATCACCTAATTTTCTTTTCATAATTTGTATTATATTTTTTTATTGTCCTGGCAATTGAACAAATAGGATCGCTATTGCCACGCTCGTTTTATCGTCCCGATTATAACTCAACCTACATAAACGATTATTACAATTAATAAGCTGATAAGTTAACAAGTTGAACGGTAGATAAGGAAACACATGCCTTTCAACAAGATTAAACTTTAAACCATCAAACTTCAAACCATTATATATCAACTTTTGAGTCCTCTTCTATCTTTACCATTTTTAGTCAGACGGAGACGGTCAGACCTGGTAAACTTTTCAACTTATAAACCTGTAAACTTTTCAACTGTTCCCTATCTTCGCCACACAATTGTAACAATTAACCATAAAATAAACAGAATGCAGCCTAAATACAAAAGGATTTTGTTAAAACTTTCGGGTGAGTCATTGATGGGGAATAAGAATTTTGGTATGGACGCGGATGTAATTACCCAATATGCCAGCGAAATTAAGACTGTTGTTGATTTAGGCGTGCAAGTGGCCATTGTAATTGGAGGCGGGAATATTTATCGCGGCATGAACGAAGCGCAAACCGGTATAGAACGCGCTCATGGAGATTATATGGGCATGTTGGCTACCGTAATCAACGGAATGGCTTTACAGGCCGGATTGGAAAAAGCTGGAATATTCACACGCTTGCAAAGCGCCATCAATATGGAGCAAATTGCAGAACCATATATCCGCCGCCGCGCTATCAGGCATTTAGAAAAAGAACGCGTGGTGATTTTTGGCGCAGGCACCGGAAACCCTTATTTCACTACAGATACAGCTGGTTCTTTACGTGCTATAGAAATACAAGCCGATGTGATTTTAAAAGGCACCCGCGTAGATGGTGTGTACACTGCCGATCCCGAAAAGGACAAAACAGCAACACGCTATAAAACGGTTTCCTATCAAGAGTGCCTTACCAACAACCTGCGCATTATGGACATGACAGCCTTTACACTTTGTATGGAAAATCACTTACCGATTATAGTTTTTGATATGAACAAACAAGGAAATCTGGCAAGGGTAGCATTGGGTGAAGATGTAGGAACGCTGATTAGTTAATAGTTCATGGATAATTACTATGAATAATGAATAATGAATAATGAGCAAGCAAAGTTCAATATCCGATATACGAACTCAATATTCACAGAAAAATTTACTTGAAACTGAAGCATTGTCCAATGCTATTAATCAGTTTGAACTTTGGTGGAGTGAAGCATTAAAAGCCGAATTGACTGAAGTGAATGCCATGACGCTGGCAACGGCTTTTGCTGATGGAACGCCTGATGCAAGAATTGTTTTGCTAAAAGATTTTTCCAAATCAGGCTTTACCTTTTTCACAAACTACGACAGTCGTAAAGGCCAGGAGTTGTCGCAAAACCCCAAAGCGTGCTTAGTGTTTTTTGGAAAGAGTTAGAAAGACAAGTGCGGATAAATGGGGCTGTTTCAAAAATAACTAAGGAAGAAAGCGAGGCCTATTTTTTCTCGCGTCCCTTAGGAAGCCAGATTGGCGCCATTGCATCCAATCAAAGCAGGGTTATACAAAGTCGGGATAACCTCGAAACAAAAGTAAAAACAATACAGACCCAAACAAGTGAGGGCTTAAAAATAGAAAAACCAGATTATTGGGGTGGTTATCTTGTAAAGCCTATAACAATTGAATTTTGGCAGGGACGTCCTAACCGGTTGCACGACAGACTCCGTTATACTTTACAGGCGGATGAAAATTGGAAGATTGAAAGGCTGGAGCCGTGAGGGAGAAGTCGGAGAGTCAGTAAGTCCGCAAGTCGGGAAGACAGGACGAAATTCACAGACTTGTGGACTTTCCAACTTTCGGTCTTCTCGACTTTTTCCCGATTTCGTAAAAACTTTTTCCCGATCCGGCATAAAATAGTTTTCAGTAAATCCAATTTTTGCTGTAAAATTTATTTTTTATGGCCTGTGATTTTCAATCCCTTTATTATGGAGAAGACGGTTATGTAGTACGCTGCAAACAGTGCGGCCATTACCAGGTGGCTTTCGTCTCTACAATGCTAACGCTTAGCGAAGCCGATTTCTATGTTTTTTGCAAACAAGTAAATTACAAAGCAGCGCAATCTTATTCAAATGTGAATCATGATTCTAAAATCATTATGATTGCTACACCTTCACAGGATGTACATTTAATACTTACCCCTTCTGAACTGAGCCGTCTTCAGAAAACATTAGAGGCCGCAGATAATGAAATAAAGGCTCAGGAATTGCTATGCCTTTTTAAAGAGGGATAAAAAAACAGGAACCTGAAAGCTCCTGTTATATAATTTTTGCCCTAAAGTATCAAATTATTTAGCTGCTTCTTCTTTCTTGGCTGCTAATTTTTTCTTTACCTCAGGAGAAATTGCAGGGCGGCTTTTGCCAAAAGACCCTTTAAAACGTTTTCCCTTTGCGGTTTTTTTATCGCCTCTTCCCATAATTAAAAAATTTATGCAAAAGTACAGAAAAAATGGGGATATCGGACACAAAAATGCCCCACAAGTGCTGCAGGGCATTATTAAATCTGATTTCTTACTGTTAGATTTTAGAAGAAAGCTCTTTGCCCGCTTTAAATTTGGCAACTTTTTTCGCTTTAATTTTAATAACAGCACCTGTTTGTGGGTTACGGCCATTGCGCGCAGCCCTTTTAGTAACAGAAAAAGTACCAAAGCCAACCAAAGTTACTTTGTCGCCTTTTTTCAAAGTTTTAGTTACAGCTTCTACAAAAGAGTCTAAAGTAGCGTTAGCCTGTGTTTTAGTAATACCGGCATCTTTGGCAAGCTTTTCAATTAATTCTGCTTTGTTCATAGTTAAATTTTTAATGAGTTTATTTCGAAAACAAATTTAGAAGGTTTTCCTTCATACTAACAAAATATTTTGTTATAATCTATGTTTTACAAATCTTCTAAAACGCTGATGTGGTAAGCGTTTGCGAAAATTTCAAGATTTTGCGGACTACGAATTTTAGAACGTTAATTCGCTGAAATTCTTTACTGTAAAGGATTTCAGCGTTTTTTTCTGAAATGCAGGACAGTAAAGGCTTTTAGAGTAATATAGCATTTTTTTGGAAACTACAAGCTATAAAAAAATGTTTTGCACATTCAATTCACAACCTCCATAATGGTTCTAAAAGCGATGAATTGGTTGCCCCATTTATCAATTGTTTCCTTACGCAGGCTTGTTGAAAAGTTGGCCAAATAGCGTTCATATTGAGCTTCACTTGCCGCATGATACTGGATCGCATAGGTTGGTCCTTCCTCATCATCTACGCCTTTTAGCCTTAATATAACTGCTTTAAAATAGCAACCTGTTGCCAACACGGCTGGAATATGGTAGTCGCGCATCCATTTTAACCAGTCTTCATGGATGTTATTGGAAACTTTATTGGTGACGTTGTAGATCAAAAATGTTTGTTGTTCCATTATAACTCAAGTTTAAGATAAATAGGGCAGTGGTCGCTGTGTTTTACATCGGGATATATTTCGGCATCAGCCACCTTGTTCTTCAATGGATCGGTAACAGTAATATAGTCAATACGCCAACCTTTATTATTGAGCCGCACAGTCGGGAAACGCTGGCTCCACCAGCTATACCTGTGAGCAGCTTCCGGATGAATGATACGAAAGGTATCATTGTATCCGTCTGTAACAAACTTATCCATCCAGGCTCTTTCTTCTGGTAAGAAACCGGATGATTTTTTATTTCCTTTCGGATCATGAATGTCTATTTCTTTATGCGCAATATTATAATCACCGCAAATCACCAGCTTTTGGTGTTTCTTTTTTAATTCATTCAGGTAAATAAAGAATTCATCCAGCCACATGTATTTGAAGGCTTGTCGCAAGTCGCCACTGGTACCCGAAGGAAAGTAAGCATTGATCAATCGTAGATCGCCAAAGTCTAACTGAATAACGCGGCCCTCATCGTCACTTACCTGATGACCTGTTCCATAAACAACATTATCGGGTTTTGTTTTGGTAAAAACAGCAACGCCACTATATCCTTTTTTTGGGCGGAAAACCAATAGTCATGATAACCTAAATCATTGATAGCTGCGCAGTCTACATTCTCTTTTTCTGCTTTGGTTTCCTGTACACAAATGATATCGGCGGGGTCGGTTTTAAGCCAGTCTAAAAAACCTTTTTTATGGCGGCGCGTATGCCGTTTACGTTATAGCTGATTATTCGCATGGTCGTTTAAATTGAGTATGAGCAACAAAAATAGGATGTTGATTTGTTATCGTTTTTAAATTTATATATTCGCTGAGCGATCGAATTTATTGGAGCGACTTATAATTTTGATGCCATATATTCGGAATGATAAAACGAGCGTGGCAACGAAGATGCCCTATATTCTGCTGTTGGGTAAATAAAAAAGTATGCAAGAAGAAAAAAAGAAAAAAGCTAAAAAGATTGCTGAACCTATCATACCAGCTAAAGAACATGTGTACCTTGAAGGCCCTAAGAGCAGGGGGTATGAGTTCGTGTTTTTATTTAAAGTGGTTTGGGAGTTTTTTAAAGGATTAAGAAACCTGCATTTTGTGGGCCCTTGCGTAACCGTGTTTGGATCTGCAAGGTTTAAGGATGATCATATTTATTATCAAAAAGCAATGGAGTTTGGCAAACGCATTGCTGGTACGGGTTTTACAACCATGACGGGCGGCGGCCCGGGTATTATGGAAGCCGCTAACCGCGGCGCTTTTGAAGCAGGTGGAAAATCGGTGGGTTGTAATATCAGATTACCATTTGAGCAACATTATAATAAATACCTTACCAAAGCTGTAACGTTTGATCATTTCTTTATCAGGAAAACGCTTCTAATTAAATATAGTTATGCTTTCATAATCATGCCGGGTGGTTTTGGTACAATGGACGAGTTTTTTGAAACACTAACGTTAATACAAACCAAAACGATCACTCAATTTCCTATTGTAATTTTTGGAAAGGAGTTTTATGCAGACCTTATGGTAGCCATTGAAGACATGGCTGAAAAAGGCACTATATCGCCGGAAGATTTAGACCTGGTGCTGCTTACAGACGATATTGATGAAGCAATGGATCATATCAGCAAATACATCACAACAAATTATAAAATAAAAAGACGCAGGCGTATGCCCTGGTTTTTTGAAAAGAAATAAACTATTGTGGCTTAAGCATAATAGGACTGTCAGGCTGAGCTTGCCGAAGCCCGCTTCGACGACCCTTCGGCAGGCTCAGGGTGACAACCGACACGACAGGTTTTACTTTAACATAACTCTATTTAGAATATAAAAGGATAACCAATACCTACCTGTAATTGGCTGCCTTTAAAAAATGGGTATGCAAAGAATTTATTTTGATAAGCAGCGTTATTAATGTCAGGACTTGGGTCTTTCACTTTGTAGGCGTAATCCAGCCTTATTACAAAAAAGCCAAAGTCGGCTCTGACACCGGCTCCCGAGCCAATAGCAAGATCGGTGCCCAGCCGTGATAAATTAAATCGTTCTTCTGGATTGCCTGCATCCTTTTTAAGAAACCAAACATTTCCGACATCTGTAAATATTGCTCCATTAATAGGCAGGCTTCCGATACTAAAAAGTGGCATTCTATATTCAATATTAGCTTCAAGCTGTACATCACCAAATCTATCAGGTACACTACCTGAGCCTTCAAAGTCTTTGATAGCAGATCCCGGCCCCAGCCTGCGTAATTGCCAGGCGCGCATACTATTGGGTCCTCCGCTATAATATTGTTTAAAGAAGGGTAATTGCGACCGCTTTAACGGATTGGCTGTTGCATCAAACTCATATCCAACACCACCAAATCCCCTAAGTACCAAACCTGTTTTACTGCTTAGTTTGATCAGCTTGGCATATTCTGCATCTAATTTTATAAAACGATAAAGCTGCTCGTCAATAAAGCTGTTACGTACTAAACCGGTAAGAAGTCCGGAAGATTCAAAGTTCATCCTTATTACATTGACACTTCTTTTGTTTGGACTATTCCACGGCATAGAAAAATTGGTGATCACGGAAGTAATCAAACCGTCGGAAAAAAGATTCTGAATGGATGGATTATTATCTATCAATGTAAGCAGGCTATCTCTTTTTTGATATAAGAATATTCAATGTTCGGGATTTTAACTCCCAAATTAAAAGTTCGGTTAGTAAGCGCATATTCTTTAGCACGCCATACAAATTCGTAACCCCAGGAAGTATTGAAACTTGTAAGGTTGAAAAGGTATCTCCTCTCGGTATTGGCAGCATTGAGGCTTAAAATGGATTGTATGTTTCCACGGAAAGACTCCTTGAAATTCTTCATGCCAGGAAATACATAACGTGGAAAGATAAGCGAATTGCTGAGGCTGAGTTGTTGAGTTTGTATAAACTCTCCTGAATTAATTCCGCCTAACTCTACACCATATCGCACATTAGTATTGAGTAGATTAGCGTTTCGCAAAAAATTCCTGTTTTGCAAACCGACATTCATGCCAAGTCCCACAAAGTTTCCGCTAATAATGCTTTGGCTAAAACTTCCCTCAAAATTTGTAGTAAAATTATATTTTGGAGCAGGCGTTAAACGCATTATAAAATCGACCGTGTCAGACTTTTCTCTGGGTATTTGTGATATATCAACCAGGCGCCAGGTTCCTAAATTATTAAATCGGTTGAGAGTTCGCATATACCTGCTTTGCCTATATAATTCTCCGCGGTTCAGGTATATATATTGGGGGAAAAGTTTAGGCTTGAATTTGTTAGCATGTTGAATTACGGTGATATTGCGAATAGTGGTAGATAATTCTTTCCGGTTCGTTGTATCCATTCTGGTGTCGGGATAAACGGTAACGTTACCAACATAGAATTTTTGGAGGCTGATTGAATCATCGATATTCTTCTGGCGCAAATCTAAATCAGCGGTGGGGTTTTCTTTTCTTTGTTGCAGTTTTTGTAGTTGATCTAATTGCTCCAACGGATCTAAGGTTGGTTCCAATAAATCAAAATCAAGCGTGTCCCAAAGCCCATATAAATTATTGCGGGAAAAAGCAGGTAACCGTTGTTGCGGTAGACTTCTACCAGACGGTCGAGTTCTGCGGAAATTGCGGCTTGCGCAAATGGGTCTCCTTTATGAAGTACGGCATCGCTTAAATTACTGTCTGCCAAATGTTGCAAGCTATCATTCTGAAAGGTATAGGAAAGTGAATCGATGCGCGTAACTTCTCCGGGCCACACATTGAAATTGATAAATGCCCGCTGTTGATCGCCTACTTTTTTGACCTGTGTTGTATAGTCGATAGAATCATGAAAATAACCTTCTGCTGCCAGGTAATTATTCATATATTCCACTGATTTATTTATAAGCGCTGTATCAAGCGGTTGAGGGTTTTTTAATACTTCCCAAAAAACCTTATCTAACTTTCTCGCAGCAATGCTATCATCAAGCTGTTCAGATAAACCGCCTTCAAGCCTTGCTTTTTCGTCTTTCCTGACCTCTTTTTCTTTTACATTGATTTTAGTTTCGAAAATATAAGGCCTGCCTTTAGGCTCATTTCTTACAATGGTAAAAAGTGTACACGATGAAAAAACAAACACCATTATAAGCGGTAAGAACAGAAGATGTTTATTTTTGTATGATGGGAGTTGTTTCTGCAATTGAATTATCTTAATAGGATGCTTACTAAATCTGAGGTCAAATATATTCAAAGTTTAAGCCAAAAAAATTTAGGGATGAAGAAGGCGTTTATATAATAGAAGGCCCTAAAATAGTTGAGGAAGCGCTGGCGTCGCAATATTTGAAAATTAAGAAGATATATGGATTGGACGATTGGGTAGCGCAACATGAAAAAAATATGAAAGTGTAAGCATAATAGCAGTTTCAGATTTTGAACTTGCCAAAATATCTCAGCAAAAAACGCCTAATCAGGTGTTAGCTATTGTTCAAATTCCATCGTTTGAAAAGCTCCAACACAATGAAAATGCATTAAGCTTAGCGCTTGATGGCATACAAGACCCCGGAAATTTAGGAACCATTATTCGCATTGCCGATTGGTTTGGTATCGATCAAATTATTTGTAGCAGGGATTGTGCTGATGTGTATAATGCTAAAGTTGTACAGGCCTCAATGGGAAGTATTTTCAGGGTTTCAATATATTATACTGACCTTGACAGCTGGATGGGTGAACAAAAAACTACCATGTTCTACGGTGCCGCTTTAAACGGTACTCCTCTGAAAAAAATAACAGGATTAGAAAAAGGTGTTATTGTGATTGGTAATGAATCAAAAGGTATCAGGGAGCATGTAATGAGCCGCATCACACAAAAAATAACAATTGAAAAATTTGGTGCCGCTGAATCTTTAAATGCCGCTGTTGCCGCAGGTATTATTCTTTCACATTTGAAATAGTGAATAAGAAATAGTCAATAGTGAATGATGAATAGTGAATGATGAATAGTGAATAATTTGGATGAACAATAATCAAATCATAATCTTTGAGGTTTTTAGGAAATAAATTATGGATAACGAAAAGAAAATAGCCGCGCTGGAAGCAGTGAAAGAAATTAAGGATGGCATGACCATTGGCCTGGGAACTGGTTCTACAGCGTATTACGCTATACATGCCGTTGGTGAAATGGTAAAAAAGGCATGCAACTTCAAACTGTACCCACGTCTGAACAAACCCGGCAAATGTCTGTGGAATTGGGCATACCAATGGTTGATATTAATACAATCGACTCGATTGATATAACGATTGATGGCGCTGATGAATTCACACAAAACCTTGAATTGATCAAAGGCGGCGGCGGTGCGTTACTGCGGGAAAAGATCGTAGCATCGCTCACTCAAAAACAAATTATTGTTACCGACAGTTCAAAGCTGGTGCATGAACTGGGAAAGTTTAAAGTTCCTGTTGAAGTGATTCCTTTTGCAAGAGCTTATGTAATGAGGAAGTTACAGGCAATTGGCGGCATCGGACTTGTAAGAATAAAAGATGGTAAAGAATATATTACCGATCAGGGAAATATTATTATTGATGCTGATTTTGGGCTGATCGAAAATCCGGCGGCGCTTGATGAACAGCTTAATCAGATAGTTGGTGTAGTGGAACACGGATTATTTATCGGGCTGGCTCATAAAGTGATTATGGTGAAGAATGGAGAAACAATTACGTTTACAAAATAGCTTTTTTCACACAAAGAACACTACGAATACGACCTGTTTTAAGTCTAACTCCCTCTCCTCCGGAGAGGGTTGGGGAGAGGCTTTTAAAACCTCGCTCTACATCTTTCCTTCCACTCTTGTTTTAAACGAGCTCTTTCTTCATCGCTCATGCTGCGAAATTTATCGCGCAGGTCTTGAGCCGATCTGAACCTGCCGCGGCCTTTCGGCCCGCCAAGCCCACTAAATAAAATCTTACTTAAAATCAAAATACCCATCGCCTGCCAATAGCTTAGTTTGCCTACCGGCATTACGTCCGGAAGCGTTGCATTCCAAAGCAACATCACAATAGCGCTGAATAAAAACACTGCGGCGATTATACAAAATGCAATCACAAATTTTGGCGGACGTCCGCACTTTCTTCTGTTCATAAAAATATTTTTAAAAATTACTTAATTCATTGTACAAAAACTGGAGGCGCTTGCGCAAATGCTGTACTGCGTAGCGTTTGCGGCTGATGACTGTTTTAATGCTTTCGCCACTTTTATCTGCAATTTCCTGCAGCGTCATATCTTCCAGCTCGTTTAAAATAAAAGCTTCACGTTGTGCTACCGGCAATTCTTCCAGCGCATCAAATAACGATTCCCAAAATAATTCTTTAAAATCTTCCAGTTCTGGATTATCATTTATAGCGAGCAGAATATCTTTAAAATGAAACTCACCATCTTCCCCTTCATATTGATAATCATCAATCAGGTCGGGCTTCTTTTTCCGGTAGCGGTCGGTTATTTTATTGCGGGCTACTGCGAAAAGCCATCCGCTCACTTCTTCAATAGTTTGCGTGGCAGAGGTATTGGCAAATTGATACCAAACGTCTTGCAAAATATCTTCTGCATCCGCATCAGTATTCACTTTGCCACGAATGAAACCAAAAAGCCGCTTACTGTAACTTGTTACAGTGTCAACAATATTTTGCTTCTTGTCATCAGCCATTATTGCAATTCCGTCCGCCATTGAATTAGTAAACGAACGATGGAGGAAATTACTTTAAAAATTTTTAACGGGATACTTTGAGGTGTTTTTTATGGAATCAGCAGTAGAATAGGTGGCATCGGTGTTGCGTCGCACTGTTCAATTGTGGAATTTGTGGCAGCCTATATAAACGAAAACTGGCGGAACGACGACACACCCTACACGTCATTGCGAGCGTAACGCACTGAAGCCGAGCAATCTTCTTGTTGTGCAGGAGATTCCTCCACTCGTTTTGCTTGATGCAAAACTTCGGTCGGAATGACGAAAGCATACACACTCGTTGTTGCGAGCGTAACGCAGTAAAGCCGAGCAATCTTAAACGAAAAAAGCATAATTGAAGATTCCTCCACTCGCGACTTTCAGTCGCTCGGTCGGAACGACGACAAAGCGTTTGAATAATCTTCCAAATTCTTATAATCCTTTAAATCCCGGTTTAACCAGGTTCAGAAAACTTACCTGTTCCTGCTCTCCGGTTCCAAGGTTTTTAATATTTACAACACCCTGTTCCAATTCTTTACTACCTAAAATAGCCACATAAGGAATTGCTTTCTTTTCAGCGTATTTGAATTGTTTGTCGAATTTGCTGTTTTCGTGATATACTTCGCAGGCAATATTATTCGAGCGCAATTCCCCGGCCAACTCCAACGCTTTGGCGGCTTCTGCTTCGCCCAAATTGAAGAATAAAAGCTTAGTACCAGCCGCAACTTCTTTTGGAAAAAGATCCAGCTCGCTCATCACATCATAAATTCTATCTACACCAAAAGAAATACCAACGCCCGGAATATTAGGCACACCAAATAAACCCGTAAGATCATCATAGCGCCGCCACCGCCAATGCTGCCTATTTGTACATTTTTTGCTTTTATTTCTAAAATAGTTCCGGTGTAATAGTTGAGTCCGCGGGCGAGTGTGAGATCGATGTATAGTTGAGAGTTGACAGTTGACGGATGACCGTTTGTTGTAAGGTATTGCAGTTCTTCAATTCCTTTTAAGCCTGTTTCGTTGCTGGCAAAAATGTTTTTGAGTTGCTGCAATTTTTCTTCGTTGCTTCCGGTTATGGAAAGAAATGATTCGATGGTTTTTTCTGTTCCTCATTCAATCCGCGGCTTAATAATTCTTCCTTTACTTTTTCAATACCTATTTTATCCAGCTTATCAATGGCAATGGTAATATCTATCAATTTTTCCGCACCGCCGCAAACATCAGCCAAAGCCGCCAGCACTTTGCGGTTGTTAATTCTTAACTCAATATCAATATTCAGCTTTTGAAAAACGGTGGCGTAAATATTAATAAGCTCCAACTCGTTCAGTAATGATTTACTACCAACAACATCTGCATCACATTGATAAAACTCGCGGTAACGTCCTTTTTGCGGGCGATCGGCGCGCCACACGGGCTGCATTTGGTAGCGTTTAAAAGGCATCGGCAATTGCTGATGATTCATGGCTACGTAACGCGCAAAAGGAATCGTGAGGTCGTAACGCAGCGCACGTTCGGTAATATCTTTACTGCTTTTGCCTTCAATAATTTTATCAAATCCTGCTTTTGTTTTTTCCAGTTTTGCTTCGTTATCGAGGCCGTTGTTCAATATTTTGAAAATGAGTTTATCACCTTCTTCGCCATACTTTCCCATCAGCGTTTCCAGGTTTTCCATTGCCGGCGTTTCCAGTGGGTGAAAGCCATATAGTTCAAAAACAGATCTTATTGTATCGAAAATAAACTGGCGCTTACGCACGGTATCTGCGCCAAAATCACGGGTTCCTTGTGGTATTGTTGGTTTCATTTTTTTGGAGTTGACGGTTGAGAGATGACAGTTGACAGATTTTATTGTGAACTGTCAACGGTGAACTGTCATCTTATTTATACTTACTAACTATCGCTTCGCAGGCTTTATCAATCATTTCATATACATCATGGTAGCCTGGTTCAGGGCCATACCAGGGGTCTGGCACGTCCATATTTTTTCCGGGATATAATTCATTCATTAATAAATCCACTTTAGCATCATCATACCTGTCTTTGGCGATCCATTTCATTTCGTCGATTACATCATCCGCCATGGCGTAGATTTTATCATACTTGTCAAAATCTGCCGCAATAAACCGGCGCGAGCACTGCTTGCTGATATCCAACCCTTCGCTTTTGCAACTTTTTGTGAAAGTTGATGAGGCGCCTCGCCTATGTGGTAACCATTAGTTCCCGCACTATCTATTTGCCATTTCAAACCGGCCTCTTTTACCTTATGCTGCAAAATACCTTCAGCCAACGGGCTGCGGCAGATATTTCCCAAACATACCATCAAAATTTTCATGGGCGCAAAGATAAGTTCATTTGAGATTTAAGATTGATGAGTCGCCAAGAGGCGACAACATGGAAATGTGAAGCGAGGATGCTTCACATAGCGACGGCGATAGACTATGGTCTGCTCATTTATATGCTACAGTTGAATGGAGCGTCGCAATCCCGATGCCATATATTCTACAGCTGGTACCATAAAATCTGAAATCATACATCTGAAATCCGAAATGGAGAAGGTATCTTTGCAAAATGGCTTCAGGAAAACAGAACATCAGGGATCTGACATTGGATCAGCTGGAAAAATTTTTGTCTATTGGTGAAAAAAATTCAGGACAAAGCAAGTGTATGACTGGCTTTGGCTGAAACCGGTGCAGCGTTTTGATGACATGACAAACATTAGCAAGGATTTGCGCGAAAAGCTGAGCAGCAATTTTTCATTTCCTTCGATTTCTGTGGATACTACGCAACACTCTGAAGACGGCACATTAAAAACAAGGTTTAGAACAACGGAAGGACATTTAACCGAAGGTGTTTTGATACCTACTGAAGAACGAAAAACAGCTTGTGTAAGTTCGCAAATTGGCTGTAGCCTGAGTTGTAAGTTTTGCGCTACAGGTTATATTGAAAGAAAGCGCAACTTGAATTTTGATGAAATATTTGATGAAGTGGCGCTGATCAATCAGCAGTCGCTGGAAGTGTATGATAAGAAACTGACTAATATTGTGTTTATGGGCATGGGTGAGCCGCTGTTGAATTATAAGAACGTGTTGAGAGCGATTGAAAGAATTACTTCGCCTGAAGGATTGGGCATGAGCCCGCGCCGGATAACGGTTTCAACGGCTGGTGTTGCTAAACAAATTAAACAATTGGGCGATGATAAAGTAAGGTTTAAATTGGCTTTATCGCTGCATGCGGCAACGGATAGGAAACGGCACGAAATCATGCCCATCAACGATAGTAATAACATTAAGTCGCTGGTGGAAGCCTTGAATTACTTTTATAAACAAACCAAGAACGAAATTACGCTGGAGTATATTTTGTTTAATAATTTTAATGATAGCATAGAAGATGCTGATGATCTGATCAAAGTGTATCGCCAGGTGCCTGCCGATCTGATCAATTTGATTGAATATAATCCCATCGAATTTGCCAAATTCACTAAACCTTCTGAAGAAAAAGTAGAAGCGTTTATGAAACATCTTGAGAAGAACAAAGTGAATGTGCGCCTGCGCCGCAGCCGCGGTAAAGATATTGATGCCGCTTGCGGACAATTGGCGAATAAAGGGTGTAGAATATTAAATATAAAATGAAGAATTTTAAATTTTAAATTCAACATTTTTCATTTTATAGTCAATCCTTCTTAGCTCTTAGTGTAAATCCAACTGTGGTTCCCACATCTTGTGTACTTCTTATATGTATGGTTTGGCCGTGAGCTTCTATAATGTGCTTAGAAATGGCGAGGCCAAGTCCGCTGCCGGTTGCATCCATACTACGCCCAACGTCAGTTCTGTAAAAACGCTCAAAAATGCGGGGAGATTTTTTCTGCAATGCCTACGCCATCGTCGCTTATCTCAATTAAAATTCTTTTGTCATCTGTACGATAAATACCGGCTTTTATAGTGCCGTTGCTTTTACCATATTTGATCGCGTTTTCAAAAAGATTCAATATTACCTGCCGCACTTTTTCTTTATCAGCATTTACACCAATGGAAGCTTCGTAACCTTTTTTGATACTGAAGCTGATGTTTTTAGGCTCGGCTTTTATAGAGATGCTTTCAAAAGTATCTTTCAGCAAATCCTGAATAATAAAGTTGGTTTTTACAAGTACCAGTTCACCGCGTTCGAGGCTTGATATTTCATCAAGATCGCTTAATAATGCTGTGAGCCTTTCTACATTTCTGGATGTTTTTTCAAGGAATTTTCTGCGGAGCAACGGATCATCCGGCTCATCTTGCAGCAAAGTGTCCACATAGCTTTGGATGGTAAAAATGGGTGTTTTAAATTCATGCGACAGGTTCTGCAAAAACTCTCTTCTAAATTGCTCGTTAGCTCTTAGCTGATCCATCTGCTTTTGGTTTTCCTGCGCCCAGGCTTCCACATCTTCTGTAACCTCACCTATACTTTTTTAGGTAAGATGTATTTGTAATACGTTTCTTCTCTTTTGGTAGCTTTGGTTTGGTAGATAAACTTATAGATCAGCTTTATTTTTCGATAGATAAAATTGTCCAATACAAAAGAGATCAGCACATAACCTCCTGCCAAAAGCACGATAAATGCTACGAGACTAAACAACCATCTATGGTCAACAATGTACAAAAGCAGGCTCACCGGTATTGCCAGTGCCAATGCGGTATAAAAAGATAATTGTTTAGGAGAAAGATTCTTAGAGTTCATTTCATTTTATGAACCGTCAATTAGATTGGCGGCGATTTTGATTGGAGTCCTCGGACTCCGGATTTCAGATCCATGGATAATCATTTGGATTGATTGTGATGGGAATTGAAACCTTTTCAGTTACCAATTGGATTGGCGGCGATTTTGATTGGCATCCTACGGATTTCTTGAACCGCCAATTGGATTGGCGGCAATTTTAATTGAGTCCTTCGGACTCCGCTATACTTCAAATTTATAGCCAACACCTTTCACGGTTGTAATACAATCCATATCCAGCTTTTGTCTGATTTTTCTGATATGCACATCAATCGTTCGGTCACCCACGATCACATCGTTGCCCCAAATAGCATTTAATATTTCATTCCTCAAAAAACACGTCCTGGCTTAAGTGCCAGCAGGTACAATAATTCAAATTCCTTTTTGGCCAGCACAATTTCTTTATCTTCTACCTGAACCAAAAACTTCTCGGGGTCGATATTAATATTGCCCACTTTAACCGCTTTAGAATTGTCTTTTTGTACACGCCTTAAAAGTGCGGCCACCCTGCTTAATAGTACTTTCGGGCTTACAGGTTTGCTAACATAATCATCAGCGCCTGTCTCAAGACCACGAACCTGGGTGATTTCATCGTTTAATGCCGTCAGAAACATGATTAGGGTATCTTTAAATGCGGTCTGCCCTCTTAAAACCTGGCATACCTGCACGCCTGTTTTCTTCGGCATCATCATGTCCAATATTATCAAATTGGGTTTACTTTGATAAGCTTTTTCAATCGCTTCGTCTCCGTCTTTTGCCGTGATTACTATATATCCTTCTTTTTCAAGATTATAGGATAGTATTTCTAATATGTCCGGCTCATCGTCAGCAATTAAAACTTTATAGCCCTTTTCCATTTTAATAATAATTTAAAGCAAACGTAACGGTAATTTGTTTTATATCGACATGAGTGGCTTTACCGGTAGCTATACTTAATGTAAATTTAATATTGTGAGGCCATATTATGCTGACTTTACATTTGGGAAATATTGCAAAATCGGCTTAATTATTGCTTACTTTATCATACTTTTTATTAATCTGACATTTTTTGGCTTTACCCAGACATGCTATGAAAATTTTATCGAACATTCATCTAAAAAGAGTCGCTCCCTTTTTAGCTATACTGCTTTTCCTTACTGCTGATGCTAATGCACAATTATTCAGGAAAAAAGGAAGAAAAAAGAAGAACCCGAGAAAGTAGTGGTGGTGGACACAGTCCCTGCTTACACAGTTGCTATAAACAGGCAAATGTTGCAGGAAAAGGTTGATAAGGATCAGGTGGCGTTACTTTCGATGGACGGTAAGGCTGATAAAATGCTGACTATTTCAAATGATAAACAGTTGAATGATGCTGTTACGGACGCTGCAACAAAGCGAGTGGATTGGCTTCAATATGAAATTGAAACAAGCGATTCGATTGATCAACGCTTAAAGGCCAATTACCTGGATGGGCTTGCCCAAATACTTCGTTATGTAAAAACATATGGCCGTAGCAGCCAGTCGTCTATACATTTTTTACCTCAGATCATTGCGACCTACAAGCGATTGATGGAAGCTAATACCCAAAAAATATCAATTGCCAATATTGTACGGCCACTTCCTTATGATATTGCAAACGCGGCCTTGCAGCCGGAGTTCTTTAAAGATAATAAAGGGAATAATGAAGTGCGTGATATAATGCTATTAAAACTGGCAGACAGGTATCCTGAAAAAACCTTTGCAGCTTTAAAAGCATATCCGGAAGCTACAGTAACGGATAGCCTTATCAGGTCGATAGGCCATAAATATCCTTATTTGGTGTACGATTACGCACAAGCCAATAATAAATTTAGTTATCGTATTCAAAATATCCAGGATGATCCGTTGATCGTTAGCGTAGTGGCTATGGCTCGTAATCCTAACAAAAGCGGCCAGTTCTATTTTCCTTTTTTGGATAACATCGTGAAAGGGAAAATAACGATGGAAGATATTGACAAAGCGAAAAACGATCCGGTATTATATTTCCGCTTGTTGGTGCAAACCCAAATGGATTACACCCAAAGAGCCATGAATGGCGATACGGCGATGGGACATACCAGCCTACTTAAAAAATTAGAACAAAAAGCAAAGGACGACTTTGTGGCGAAGATCAATGGTTTACATGAAAGGCCCGATGCCATTCGTTTTCGTTGCCTTCAACCGCTAACTGCTGAAGAATTATATTATGTGGCAGTTTTAACCAATGGGCTTATATATACCAGCAGTTATACAAACGGTGTTTATCCTTTGATGATGCGTAAAGCAGATCGCAAAGGAGATGAGCTATTGAAGAAATTAAATTTTGATCACTATAGAAAATTCCTCAGTCAGGCGGCAGCTTATAATACGTTGAAGGATTTTTTAGGTAGTTTTTCCACTGCGTCTGATGCGCATGACCTAATGAAATCTTTTGTGACCGGCCTTGAAAAAACTAACGGACTTGAAGATGGGGTTGACGTAGCAGACTCATACGCAAGCGTTTCGGAAACATTACCTGACTTGGCTAAAGATATGTTGGCTAATGTGAAAGACAACTTGGAGCGGAACAAAAATGAAAACAACAAAAAAGGAATTGCCATTTACGATATTCTTTATAATCTGTTCCTTTCTGCCGACTCATCTAACCATATTGATTTAACAAGCCAGCTGGAAATACCGCCGGTTTATAATGTACCTTTCTCTTCTCTTACAAACGAAAAGGGGGAAGTTATTTCGCAAGTATTTTTTACGGAGATCAGGATGGCCGTAATATCTTTAACGGATTTCTAAACATGTTTGGGGGCGGCAATTGGAAAATTGATGGTAGTAATAAGGAATGGGTAGTGATCAAATCTGTAAAAGGAAAACCGGTTTCCATTTATGCTAATCGACCGCTTGATGAAAACAAAGGATTGGATGATAAAGCTCAACGAGCGCTGAATGGTTATCTCGACGAGAACAATCTGCATCCAACAGTTACCATACATCGTGGCCACAGTTATTATGCAGAGGCAACGATCGGCTATATGGCGCCTACATCAAAAATTGTTTTTATGGGTTCGTGCGGTGGGTTTAACCTCATAGATTCTATACTTAGAAAGTCGGAAGATGCACATATCATTGCATCCAAACAAATAGGAAGAACATCTATCAATAAACCATTCTTTTATTTATTGACTGAAAAGCTACGTACCGGAACAGATATTGACTGGATCCCTTTTTGGAAAGAATTTAAAGGCCGTGCTAACGTAGCGGGTTTTGAAGATTATATACCTCCTTATAAAAACCTCGGTGCTATTTTTATAAAAGCGTATAAAAAGGAAACCGGCGAAACGGATGTGTGAAGCCCCAACTCCTGAAGGGGATTTGGCAGGCTGAAAAGGAAGGCGAGTGAGGT
This sequence comes from Paraniabella ginsengisoli, assembly GCF_022513635.1. Lineage (GTDB taxonomy): Bacteria > Bacteroidota > Bacteroidia > Chitinophagales > Chitinophagaceae > Niabella > Niabella ginsengisoli. Next base: position 1,018,993 of record NZ_JAKWBL010000004.1, read on the forward strand.
TACTGATTGCTGCTTTAAACTCATCGGCATATTCGGTAGCTGCTAAATAGTCTCCCATAATTGGTCAGACGGAGACCGTCAGACCTTGTTACCACGATTATTGATAAATTCTAAAAACTCGGAACGCTTGTTTCTTGCAACAGGCACATGTTCCTGATCCTCCATTATTAAGCTACCTTCGTTTAAATATTTAAGCACATAATCCAGATTAATTAAATGCGATTTATGTACCAGATAAAAACCGTCGATATCTAAAAGCTTATTAAAATACCCGATGCTGTTAGAGCTTAAAATAGTATTGCCTTCTGTTAAATATATTTTGGTATAACCGTTCACGCCTTCGCAGCGTACAATGGTGTTTATGGCTACAAACTCTAAGCCTTCCTGCACCGGAATTACAATTTTTCTTTTTGAAAATGATCGGTCTTTAAATTTTCAACAAGGGTTTTGTTTTTTTGCAATGCATTTTTTGGCTGATGTTGTATAAAGCCTTTTCCACAGTGGCTTTCAGGTCAGCATTATCCACGGGTTTTACTAAATATCCTATTGCGCAATGATTAATGGCTTCAAGCGCATAATTATCAAAAGCGGTTACAAAAATAATTTCAAAATCAGGAGTATCAATTTTTGAAAGCACATCAAAGCCGCTCAGTTGTGGCATGGCAATATCTAAAAAAACCAATTCTATTTTTTTATTTGTCAGCAAATCAATGGCCTCTTCCGGCAATTGGGTTTCAGCAATAATGGTTACTTCCGGCCAAAACCGTTGCAATTTATTTCGCAGCGTTACCAGCGCTTTTCGTTCATCATCTATTAAAATGGCTGTTGTTTTCATGTGTAAACTTTTTATGACGATTGCCAGGGATGCACGAATAATAATATCAAATGTATTAATAAGTTGTACGAAGCGTTTTTCTACAACATCGCGCCGCTGTGACTTAGTGAGAAATTATTGGACGATAAGAAAATTACAAACAGTATAAAATATCTTATTCCTGTATTCGTGGCTGTTTCACGAACAAGGTTTTGTTATCACCAAGTTTATCAAGGTGCCGGTTTGTAACGCGTCAATGTCGGCTCTGTCTTTTATGCTGAAATCTATTTCCCATGCTCCGCTTTCCTTCAAAAGCTTTAACCGTTCTTCAAGCACGGCGCTGGAACGTGATTGATAATTTTTTGCAGACTTTTTATACATCTCTTTCGATTTTTTAATGCCGATTCCATCATCTTCAATAATAATTCGATAACTGTTTTTTGAAAGAAATCTGAAATCTAACACAATGCTTCCATTTTCTTTTTTATGAAATATTCCATGGTTTACGGCGTTTTCAACAATAGGTTGTAAAATCATGGTGGGAATAAGTTGCTCTTCAATGTCCAGCTTTTCATCTACTTTAATTTGATAAGAGATTTTATCTTCAAAACGCAATTTTTCAATTTTAAGATAATGATCTAACAAGCCAATTTCTTCTTTAATCGAAATGGATTGCCTTCGGGAATACTCAAAAAACAATCGAATCAATTTTGAAAAATTAGAAAGATAATTTTCTGATAACTCTACTTCGTGACGTTGAATATAATATTGAATAGCGTTTAAAGAATTATGCACAAAATGCGGATTCATTTGCGAGCGCAGCGCTTGCAATTCTAATCTCTTAATTTTCTGAACGGCTTCCTGCCGCTTCAGTTCTTTGCTTTTATAATACCGCACCACGTATAGCACCAATAGTACTAACAAGCCAGCGGCAGCAATACCAAACAATATTTTTGCAGCAGTTGTTTCCCACCATTTAGCAAGTATTTTTATGGTCAATGCTTTTTGAGTAAAGTTGCTGTGCTGATCAGTTACAGCTACTTCAAGCATATAATTTCCGGGGGCAGGCTTGAAAAATTAAGCAGCTGTGTTTGCGTTTCAATCCATTCTTCCTGTTGTGGCAAAAGGCGGTATTTATATACAAGGTGTTGCTGGCTGCCGTAATTCGTCACGTAAAAAGAAACGGTAATATTTCTATTCTCATTTTGTTTTATCGTCAATGTATCTGATCTATTTTCAAAATAGATTTGTAGCGATTTTTTATAAACAGCGTCGTTTGGATCAATTTTAGAAAGACCTGCATCGGTGGCTGCATACACAAAACCATCTTTTAAAAAAATATCATTGATGTTATTTTGAAGCAGACCATCACTTTCGTAAAACGAGTTGGTAATAACCGATTCTGAAAGAGGTGTTTTCAATACCACTTTTTTAACACCTTTATTAGTTGCCAGCCAAAGTACATTGCCTTCGTCGATGATGGTTTGCACACTTAAATCGTCGGTAGCTTTTAAGTGCTGTACGCCGCTGTTGCTGTAGCTATACACGCCACGCCCGTCGGTACCCACCCACAGGTTTTTTGGTGTAGCTTTTAATTCCGTTACCGATGTACCAAGCAATGTGTCTTTAAAAGCTGGCGTTGTTAATGTTTCATTTTTCAGCAGCAATAAACCTTCGGCACCCCCGTGTAAACATGGTTGTTGAAGTCTTCTATTTCAAGCAAACCCTGACGCTCTATTCTTTTTTGTAACCAGAAGCAGTAATATAAATAGCACCCGCACTTAACAAAAAAGAAGTGTCCTGCTTCATCAAAAAGTCCTTGCCTCCGTTCACCTTCCTATAAGTACCACCCCGGTTAATGTTCGGTATCGCTATAAAGCTATTGCCATCATATTGATAAACACCGTTCTGAAAAACAACATAGCCTTTATTTTGCTGCGTAAATATTTTATAGGGCGTGGAATTTTTTGGAGCGATGGTAATGGGTACAAACGTTCCGGTATTGGCAATGTACCGATGTTCATTATCGGTTTCAGAAGCTGTTAAAAATAAATCTTTGGCCTGCCCCAAAACGCTTATTTTTTTCCTTTCAAATAATACAAAGTGCGAAGCTGCGCAGCAGTATACAAAAAGATGCCTTTCTTAAAACTGCAAGCCCAAATATGGCCGCGGCTATCTTTAAACGCATGATGAATTTCTAACGCTTCTGGAAAGGGATGCTTTTCGATAAGCTCAAAACCGGCATTGAAAATGAGCAAATAATTAGGCACACTTATTTGATAAGTATTATTTACAAAAACACATTTTTGGTTAGTGTCAAATGGTTGTATAAAAATATTCAAATCTTTAAAGGCGATATGTTTTAAAGTGTGCGCAATGGTGTTGATGACAATAATGCCTTTATCGTTTATTAAAATAAATAGATTACCAAAACGATATGCGCTTTGACTATCCCGACGAGACAATTGCTCATTTTTTATTTTTTTAAAACAGTTCCATCGGCATTTAAAAACCAAAGCTCGCCGTCTTTGATTAGAAAATATTGGTTGAAAATAAAATCGTACGAAACGGCCGCCGCTTCTGCATTTAATCCATGCTTTTGAAAAACCTGTTGCGATCCTCCGTGATAAAATGTTGCATAATCATTTTGAACTTTAAATTCCGCTCCATCAAATTTATAATAGCCTGCACGCAACCACAGCGCATTGTCAACTTCGTAAATGGGTGCGGGGCTAATCGTTTTGCCATCGCTTGTAGCAAAGTTGTAAATACTATCGTTTAAAACATAACTTTGATATCTGCTTTTAGAAAACACCCATAACCGCTTTTTACCATCTAAATACAATTCCCAAACATCGTTATTGGGCAAGCCTTCTTTTATGGTAAAGGCTTTAAAATTTTTGCCATCAAACTTCACCAAACCCCTATTGGTAGCAAACCACATCACGCCGTCCTTATCTTCCTGCACATCATACACATGATTGGTAGGCAACCCATTTTTTGCGGAATAGTTGGTGGGTTCCTGTGCCGTTGCGCCACAGGCAGCATAAAAATAGATTAGTATGGTTATGACAGTTGTTTTGAAGCTCACATGTTAAAGATAATTTTTTTGTTTTTGGAAAAGATTAGCAACGCCGAAACATGTCTCCTTATAAAATTACCGCTAATGGGTTGCCTTTTGTGAGCAACATTGTTTGAAACAGAACTTACCTTGAGAAACAATATAATCTACCGCTGCATGGCTCGGTTTTGCGAAAGCGTCATGTTATAACTGTCGGAAGCTCTGGAGTCGGTATGTGATGAAAGCTCTACGCTTACACCCGGATTATCTTTCAGAAACTGTACTAATCTGTTCAACTCGGGTTTGGCATCATCGCGGATAAAGTATATATCTAAATTGTAATGGATATTTTGTAGGCGAATGGCTTTGCCGCAATCGGTTTCCTCCATACACATTTATAGTTTTATAAATAACGTTTTATGACGATCATAATTGGCAGAGGATACTTCCACTACCTGAGATAAATATTTATCTTTTTTACCGTACAAGGTTGCGGCAGCTCTTTGCGTCAGATGAAAAATAAATTCGCCCTTATCATCGGTACCTGTTGTTTTTTCAGAGGCATTGGCGTTGTCCTTCATCACTACCGATACACTCGGTATTGGATTAGGCGTATTACATATAACCGCACTTCCTTTCAGTATAAAATTCTCATCGGTGTATAAAATTTCTTTTTGTATGCCGCCAGTTTGCTGACAAAGCTACCGAGTTTGCCTGAAACAAAAACCTTAGGAAGGCTTGGCGTGACAATCGACATGACAGTGTTTACTTAACACAATATCACAACCTTTACAGCATGGCGGCAGCTAATGTTTTGCCTGTTAGGAAACCCATAGGAGGTTTGCCAAAAAAATAATTGCTAGAGCAGTCTTATCAAATAAAAAGGATGCACCAAATTTTATTTGACAAGACTCTTTCTTGAACAGTTTACTGACTACAGTTGCCTGCAATAATTTGCTGGGCTGTAGGGTTATATGCGGCGTTAGTTGCGGTAAAAGTTCCTTTTAGCCCACCATTACTTAATAATGGTCTTAAAATACAATAATCCCTAAGGTTATTTGAGCCAGAAATATACATGTTGCCTCCAATATAGTTTAAGTTTCCTATTCCCGAAATACTAGTAACTGCGTCTACTTGCATATCAAAATTACCCCCTATGTAGTTAAGCGCTGGAAAGTCCGCTGGGGTAAGGTCACCAATTGGCTTATACAAAAAGTTGCCTTCTATACGGTTTAATTTATTTATAATAACAGATGCGTTGAGGTAAGCATCAATTCCTGCATCGCCTTCTATCTTCTCTAATTCATTTAAGTAAAGACTAAGCGAAGAGTTGGACATTGGTCGCCCATGTCGAATACTTAAATTGCCTATTAATTTTAGTTTAGGAATACTGATGCTGCTGGATGGAAGTTGAAAAGGCTGTATTATGTCAATAGATCCAGATTGGCCTGCTACTTTATCATAAATACTTGTAAGGTTAGCAAAGCTTATGTCTGTTAATTTACTTGGTTGGTTGTCAACTCTTGTTAAAATGTACACAGATGCGCAGGAGGTTAGTTTGTCTAATACTATTTCAGAAATATTGGAACAAATTTAATTATAAGCCTCTTTCCTATAGTTCTTAAATTTTGAAGGCCATCTGAACTGGTAATGTGATCCATATTGTCAATAAAAAAATCACCCGTAATGTTTTTTAAGAAAATCAATGGGGATAGGGATGTAATATTGTTGCCGGAAATGGTAAGCGTACCATCGATATCAGTATAGTTTTCAGTTAAAAAGTTATCGACTTCCTGTTGGGTTGATAAATCAAGATTACCTACATATGTTTTTTTTACCGTAATGGTTTCGCAGGTGCTGATTGTACCAGCATCATATTGTTGATTAGAAATAGTAATAGTTTTGGGAGCAGATTGCTTAAACGTTTCTGTGTCGTATATTATTAACTCAGCATCGTTAGTAGCATTATTGGGCAGGCATATAAGACGGCCTCCAAAATCAAACTTCCCGTTTTTAATTATTGTTGTAAATACTTGGCTCTCTTTCTCTACTCTTGCAATGCCATTTGTAATTAGTTGACCAGTGTTGCAATTAACGGCACTACCTGCTATTTTTAATGGTAGTAGTATAGAACCTGCTGTAGAGAAATTGAGCGTTAAGGTGCTGCGGGAAGAGGTGAGCGTAGTTTGAATGGGTGATAAACATGGGTTATCGCCAAGCTTCGCCGATACTTCAACATTCCTTACAGACCCATCGCTATTAACCGGAAAAATCAGGCAGTTATTTGCTGACGCAGAGAGCGTAGTAGTGGCTCTCATGCCACTTTGTTTATCTAAAATTTCTATATTTATGTTTGGTGCCGGCATACCATTAACAGTTGCTGTTAAACAAAATGTTTGTGTAGACATAAATTTATCAGCGTTCCACCAGCTAAAATGTTTTACTTTACCCTCATATTTATTACCTGTTAAAACGCCAACCCCTTCTTCTTTCCATGCTCCTTCTTCTTCATCAAAATACCAAAAAGGAATGGTGTTTGGAGCAGTTGATACTTTAGATGCTGGTACAGGTAGGTTAATGGTGGCTTCTTTGCCTGCAGCCAATTGTAGATAGTTGCCCGCATCGTCTAACAGGTCAATTCCTGCCATGCCATAGCTTTCTAACATGCCCAGCGTATTATTATTTTGCGCAACCAAGTCTCCCGGAACCCGACCTGAATTTGCAGCGTCGGTAGCATCTATATATTTTACGGCCAAATTAATATTGCCAGAATACCCGTTTACTGCATTTGCCGGAAGAGTAATTTTTACTCCTTCGGAGGAAGTAACTGAACCTCCGGAAGCATTAGAGACTGTGCCCGCTATTTTTTGTTCTATTAGTTGTATTTGCATATAATTAGCGTCATCCTTGAGAGGGGTAAACACCCGAAAACTTTTATGAAACCCTTTTTTAATGGCTTTGATGTAAGCTTTTTTTCACTTACTTCAGCATCGTAAAATAATGCGGTACCTAGTGCATTGCTTGTAACGGTTTTGTTACCAATACTAACAGCAACATCTTTTACAGGGTCTTTTTTATTATCTACTACACTTATTACAAAGTTGGAAGTTATCTTCGAACCCAAATCAACGCCAGGCACGACTGGAGGCTGGGGGCTGTGATTATTTTTTTACAAGAGGCTATTAATACTAATAAGGCGCTTATAATAATTAGTTTGGTTTGATATTTTTTCATCTTTATCTTTTTTATACGAACTAAGCCAAAATGATGCAAGCAACAAGAGTTCTTAACTCGTTTTAATACTTTAGTTCATTTATTAAACATTCGTTGGACGAACTTTTATTTTGAATAAATAGCCCTGAGAAGCATAAGGTGTATAAAATTATTTCGCAGGGTATGTCAATCGTGTTTTGATTTTTAATCTCAGTGTTTAGGTGTGATAATTATTTCCAAATCTTTCTATGCATTAAGTTCTTCTAAATGAAAAATGCGTACGACTTACTCCCCGTAAATATGTCTTATCAAAAAAGCCTAATTAGTGAGAGAAAAAGCAATAGAAAATAGCATAATGTTCCAATTGCGTATTTTAGAAAGTGCAGTTGATTTCTAATAATTTTCAATACAAATGTATCTAAATACAAGAAAAAGTTAATAGGTAAGAGAGGAAATGCAATGTATAATCGACGATCGGTCAAATTCGTTTGATGATCGGTAAAAAAAGAAAAGATAGCCTATTCCGTAGGCTATCAATCATAATTATAAAAACTACTACTGCTGCATTTGCTCCATATAAAATCTATACGAATTAGCGCTGGTTGATTTAGCAGGATTATCAGCCTTATAGCTAAAAGCAGGTGGCCCTTGTTTTTCTTCGATAGGCGTTGCCGCTTTATTATCAATAGATACTAATACCTCTAAAACATGATGGGATGAGCCTTTATAAGTTCCCTTAACTGGCGTTACATCAGAAAAATTTCTTCCAACAGCAAGCCTTATATGCCGGTCGCTGGCGATGCAGTTATTGGTAGGGTCAAGGCCGATCCAGCCATAATCAGGCAGGTAAGCTTCAACCCACGCATGAGTGGCTCCTTCGCCTCTGAACTCGTTATTTTTTGGACAAATGTATCCGCTTACATAACGTGCAGGAATGCCGATCCGTCTTAACATCAATAATAAAATATGGGCAAAATCCTGGCAAACGCCCGCTTTCAATCTCCATATTTCATCGACATTTGTTTCCACGCTTGTAATGCCTTGCTTATATTCAAAGTTTTTAAAAATGTATTCTGAAAAAAGTTGTGCATTTTCAAAAGGCGTTTTATTCTTGTCGAAAAGCTCATCCATAAAAACTTTTAGCTCATCAATTTTTTCAAAAGATTCCTGCTGTATAAAATCAATATAGGGAAATTGTCCGCATACAGCGACTAAGCGCGCCCATTGGTCTTCCGCAGGTGCTTCGTTAACCGGACTTATTACTTCATGTGTTATTACTTCTGCCTCCGAAGAGATCAGCAATTCGCTGTGCCTTTCTATAATAGAAAACATGCCTAATTTATTGCCAAAATAATCAGTAAATATTTCAACGTTCGGGTTTTTTGTGATCGTTATCTTGTGGCTTTCCAGACTTTGATGCGCATCCTGTATAGGATATAACATGATCTGGTTAGTACATTCTACAGCTGCACTGCTGTATGTATAACGGGTAATATGTTTAATTTTAAATGATGGCATTTTGTAGTATTATACAATGTTTAATGTATGATGTACGATGTACGCTTTTCTGTCATCCGTCAACTGTGATCTATCAACTCGACACTCAGGTATAACCAAAATAATGCGTATTAAATGCTCGTGAAATCTGTTGCAGATCTGTACGGATTTGGCTTAATAAGCCTTTGATACTTTGTCCGTCTTTCAGATTGCAGGTGCTATACTTTAAGTTATTCAATCCTTTACCAATTAAAAAATCTACATGCTCATAACTTTCCGGAATGCTTTGCGGCTGTAATCTTTTAAAATAACGGCTGATGTGTGCCATGCAATATAAAACTGAATGCACAAAGTCTTCATCATACAAAATCTGTTTCATAATCGTATCGGGCTCCACTATACCTCTTGAAGATTTTAAATAAGCTTCGTAACCAGAAAGTGAATAAAGCAAATATCTTAAAGAGGGTATTGCCGTTTCATGCTTTAGGTCATAATCCACTTCTTTTAGCTTAATATCAGTAACATCTGTTGAAATAATAGCACGCTCAATATAACGACCTGCATTTAAAAAATTGTAAGCCTCACCCCGCGACATGGTTATATTAATGGTGCCATACAAAAACAATCCATGTTTTATCAAGGCGTCAAAAGCTGTTAAAGGATCGCCGTACTTAATATTCTGTCCAATACCCGGTTCACGAATAAGCAAATAATAAGCATTCAGGTTATGCCACATTTCTTTAGTAATATGATCCTGCACAGCCTTTGCATTTTCCCGGGCGCGCGTAATGTTATTGATAAGCGACGCGTCATTATCCCTGTCAAGCATTACATATTCCAGCACCGCACGCGAATTAAATTGAATGGCTTCAATTTGTCCTGCATCGAGGTAGCCGTAAGTTTGCAACACGGGTTTCCAGTTATATTCTTTTATCTCATCCTGAGACGCCACATAATTAGTCCGCAATACCTAAGCAACCCATTCGTTCGCTCCATATAACGGGCCAGCCAAAACACAGATTCTGCAACACGACTTAACATATAATAATATTGAATACTAAATTTTAAATTTCTTTTGAGCCAGCAATAAACAACCATCATCTGTCTTGCCACGCTCGCTTGTACTGCTGTACAAAACTCAGCCTACCTATTCTCAGCGATAAGTTGACAAGTTTACAGGTTTAAATGTTAACAAGAATTATACTTATCAACCTATCAACTTTTAAACTATTGCTCATTGCCTTTTGCATATTACTCATTGCTAACAAGTCTATCAACTGTCATCTATCAACCGTAAACTAAACTTACTCCCCCAGCACCCATGTATCCTTACTTCCTCCGCCTTGCGATGAGTTTACCACCAGCGAACCTTCTCTCAAAGCCACTCTTGTTAATCCGCCAGGCACAATATTAATACCATCCGGGCCATAAAGTGCGAAGGGTCGAAGATCTACGCGACGTGGTTGTAATTTACCATCGATATAACACGGCGACGATGAAAGGTTAATGATCGGCTGGGCTATAAAATTTCTAGGATCTTCAAGAATTGCCTTTTTGTATGCTTCCATTTCCTCTTCAGTAGCTTTGTTTCCCATTAGCATACCATAACCGCCCGATTCGTTTGTCTTTTTGATTACCATTTGGTCCATATTCGAAAAAACAATCGATCGGTTTTCCGGAACATCCAGCTCGTAAGTGGGAACGTTTTTTAAAATCGGTTCTTCATTCAAATAATATCTGATCATCTCCGGCACATAAGAATATACAGCTTTATCATCGGCCACACCATTTCCCATCGCATTCACAATGGCCACATTTCCTTTCCTGTATGCCCAATAAATACCAGGCACACCTAAAATACTATCCGGACGGAAAGTAGAGGATCAATCAATAAACTCATCATCTACTCTTCGGTAAATAACATCCACCTTTTGAAGGCCGCTGGTTGTTTTCATATACACATGATGGTTTTCAACAACCAAATCTCTTCCTTCCACCAATTCAATTCCCATTAGGCGTGCAAGTGTTGTATGCTCGAAATAAGCAGAATTATAAACGCCCGGGGTTAACAACACAACTGTAGGATTACTAACTTGTCTGTTGGCAAGGCCCAGCAGGTTTTTAAGTAATAAAGATGGGTATTCAATTACACGCCTTACGTTATTGCGTGGAATAAGATCAGGAAATATTCGGAAAGTAATGCTTCGGTTTTCAAGCATATATGATACACCTGAAGGTGTTCGCAAATTATCTTCCAAAACATAAAAACTTCCATCTGCATCGCGGATCAGGTCAATGCCGGCAATATGCGAGTAAATATCGAAAGGGACATCAACGTTCATCATCTCCCTCAAAAAAAGAGGACATGAGTAAATGAGTTTTGCCGGAACAATACCATCTTTAATAATGAACTGCTGGTGATATACATCTTTTAAAAATATATTAAGGGCTTTGAGGCGCTGCTTCACGCCAGCTTCGATAACACTCCATTCTTTTGCTTCGATGATGCGCGGAATAATGTCAAACGGAAAAATCTTTTCTACTCCTTCATTGTCGCTGTATACCGTAAATGTTATTCCCTGGGTCATGAAAAGCTTTTTTGCCAGCTCATCTTTTATTCCCATTTCTTCAGGTGGCAACCCATCAATGATGTTTACCAGATGGCGATAGTTCTCACGCACTCCATTGTCGCCCATCAATTCATCCCAAACATCGGATTGTATATTATAAGATTCTAAAATCTTTGGTGACATCATAAGCGCATATCAATTTTTGCTTTAAAAATGGAATATATATAAAATAGATATAATTGCCAAACCGTTTATTAGCCCCAAAATGGGCGGCTAAAACAAATTATTTAATTAAATATATTTATGATGCACAAAAAATATAATCCCTAACCAATCCGATAATTACGCGTTTGGTAAGTATGTCGTAACATTTTTTATTTAAAAAACTTGCTTTCAACAATCAGGTTTTTATGTACGTTTGAGGCATGAATGAATTACCATCCATTTCCTTTCAAAAGGCAGCGAGCATTCGCGAATACCAGGAAAAGAAATTATCCGACTTGCTTGGCTATCTACAAACTCATTCTGTTTATTACAAAAAATTGTTTGCTGATCATAACATTAATATCAGTGAAATAAGTAGCATTGACGACCTGCAAAAAATACCGCCAACAGAAAAGGAACATCTCCAACAGAAAAATGATGAATTTCTTTGCGTTGCAAAAAATAAAATAATAGAATATACAGCCACATCGGGCACCGTTGGTAGCCCGGTGACTATTGCTTTAACCGAAAACGATCTGCAAAGACTTTCATATAACGAATACAGTTCTTTTGTTTGCGCCAGCGGTACTTCTGAAGATATTTATCAATTGATGCTTACGCTGGATAGGCAATTTATGGCGGGAATGGCTTACTACAGCGGCATACGGAAATTGGGCGCCGGCGTGGTACGTGTTGGTCCCGGTGTTCCATCTTTGCAATGGGAAACTATTGAACGCCTTAAGCCAACTGCAATTGTTGCGGTACCTTCTTTTATTGTTAAGCTGATTCAATACGCAGAAGATAATGGCATTGACATCAATCAATCGTCGGTGAGAAAAGCAATATGTATTGGAGAAAATATCAGAAGCGAAGATCTGGAACTAAATATACTTGGTAAAAGAATTACTGATAAATGGAATATACAATTGTTCTCTACTTACGCTTCTACTGAAATGCAAACCGCTTTTACAGAATGTGAAGCAGGTAAAGGAGGACACTTAAATCCAGAATTACTTATTGTGGAATTACTCGATGAAGACGGAAATGTTGTAACAAATGGCCAGCCGGGAGAAGTAACGATAACTACACTTGGCGTGGAAGGTATGCCCTTGCTGCGTTACAAAACCGGAGATATATGTAAAGCTTATACCGAGCCTTGCAGCTGCGGCAGGCAAACATTGCGTTTGTCGCCGGTAATTGGCAGAAAAAAGCAAATGATCAAATACAAGGGAACTACGTTGTTTGCGCCCGCGCTGTTTGAAATTATTTATAAAATAGATGCGATTAAAGAATATGTTGTAGAAGTATATAGTAACGAAATAGGTACCGATGAAGTGTTACTTTACATTGTTGCTGAAAATAATTTGGAAGAAACGCATAATAAAATAAAAGCCTATCTACAGGCCCGGCTGCGCGTAACGCCGCATATTAAATATATTGATGCCGATACAATGCAGCAAAAGCAGTTTCCGGATGGTGTAAGAAAACCGGTAAAGTTTGTAGATAAGCGGTAATGAGTCTGGGCCTTAATTTATATGATTTGCGGAATTGTAGGAAGATGTGCAATGGGTGGTTTCTGTCCTCACTAACCTTTAAGCCTGTCAACACGTGTTTAATTACCGTAAGCATACTCCAACGTTTTATCATATCCGTATAACAGAATAGTAAGCTTGTTAGTCCCTTTCTGTCTTAAAGGGTAAAGATCAAATTGAAGCGTTTTTGAGAAAGATGTAGCACAGTCTCCAGTTTTATTACTTAACACAATTTTCAGTCGATTCTGCGGTAGCCCATCGGCAGTAAGAGATATACCATGCAGCACTTCTACTTTTTCCCAATCGCTGCTACAACCACTAGCGCCAACTGTAACAGTTAAACAATCGCCCTTTATGGATGCACTTGTAATGCTAAACGGATCGCTTTCAGCCGTTGAAAAAGATTTTGCAGTTACCTGCACGGCCTCGCCACAAGGCTCGCCTGTTCGCGTCTTTGAAACATCATCGCCGTTGCGGCTACATCCTAACACAAAAACTGGCAATAAAATAAAAAGTAGATTTCTCATAATTAGCGTTTTTTACTTAAAACGAAAGTTAACACAAAAACGTAACAGCCCCATACAAAAAGAGGTTGAATGAGGCTCTGTTCATTTCTTCGGCAAGGGCTTTAGTTGGGTTTTAATAAATAGAAGCGTATTGGGAATGGGCTAAAAAATTCCGGATCTCGTAAATTGTTTTTCCTGATTTCGGAAGTGATTGCCCCGCCTTAAACGGAATTTTGCATTTCGTTTAAGAGAGGCTCATGAGAATAGTTATAAAAACATCACTGCTAACAATAATTGCGTTAATCACTATCGTTACAGCCTATGCACAGAAAGACACAGTGCGCACGCTTGAAGAAGTGCAAGTAACCACAGGCCAGTACAAGCCACAATCTTTAAATAAATCGGTATACAAAGTACAGGTAATTACTGCCGAAAAAATTAGGCTTAAAGGAGCAACCAATCTTACCCAACTATTAAATACAGAACTGGGAATGGGATTGTCCAACGATAACACTTTGGGAACAACCGATATTTCTTTCATGGGTGTGTCTGGCCGGAATGTAAAAAATTTTGCTCGATGGATTACCTATGTTAGATAGGGGTGACACCCGCGAAAGCCTTAACCAGTTTGATGTTTCGCAAATTGAAAGAATTGAAATTGTAGAAGGCCCAATGAGTACCGTTTATGGAACAGATGCTTTGGCTGGCGTTATAAATATCATCACAAAAACCGCTTCGCACAATTCGTTTCGGGCAAATGTAAAAATACAGGAAGAAACGGTTGGAGGCGAGTATAAGCCATTTGGTAATAAAGGCCTTCATGTACAAAACATAAATACTGCTTGGGATAAAAACGGGTGGAACGGCCTGCTATCGTTGGGACATACCAATTTTAAAGGATTTGACGCTGACAACTACGGACGCGCGCATAGCTGGAAGCCAAAAGAACAATGGCTGCCGTCTTTACGGTTGGGCTACAAAAATGACAGGGTCAATCTTTATTACCGCAATGATTATTTGTGGGAAAGAATAACAGCCAACGGACCGATAAACCTGGACACTTACAAAACGGTTGATCAATTTTATAACACCCGGCGTATGATGCACCAATTGCAAGGCAACTGGCGTTTCAACGAAAAAGCGTCGTTTACCAATTCGTTAAGCTATACTCATTACAAACGCTTTACCAGAACTATTAGAAAAGACCTGCAAAACAAAACCGAAGAATTGACCACCGACGCGGGTACGCAGGATACTGCTCAATTTAGTAATTTCTTTTGGCGCAGCAGCCTTCAATACACCATTTCGCCTAAAGTAAGCATTCAACCAGGGCTGGAGTTGAATCACGAAACTTCAACCGGCAGGCGCATTGCGGGCGAACCTAAAATTAATGATTTTTCATTTTTTGCTTCTACAGAATACAAGCCTGCATCATGGCTGAATGTCAGGCCGGGGTTGAGATTCGTTAAAAATAGTATTTATAATGCGCCTCCTATCATACCTTCTTTAAATACACTTTTTACAATCAATAATGAATGGGCATTGCGAGCTGCTTATGCATTTGGCTTCCGGGCTCCGGCACTGCGCGAATTGTATTTTGACTTTGTAGATGCTAATCACGCCATTTATGGAAACCCGAACCTTGAGGCCGAAAAATCAAGAAGCTTTAATGCATCGTTGGTGTATAGCAAATTGTTGCATAACAACCAACGGTTTACCGCCGAAGCGGGAGGTTTTCATAATTATTTCAATAATCTGATTTCAATTGGAGTAGATCCTAACAATAGTGGAAAAAATATTTATATCAACATCGCTGAAAATAAAACCGCCGGGTTTTCAGCAAAGGCAAGGCTGCAAACCCAAAACTGGCAGGCTGGTATTGGCGGTGTAATGCTGGGCAGGTATAATCGTTTTAAGGGTGAAGATTATAATGGCAAAGAAATTCCACAATTTAACTGGACACCCGAGCTGAACGCTGAAATAATGTACACCATTGAGCCAACACACACATCGCTTAACTTCTTTTATAGATTCAACGGTAAGCGTCAAATATACCAGACCGTTGATGGCGAAAACATTACACTTGGTAATAGAGACGCCTTTCATTATGGAGATTTTAGTGCAGGCCAGTACATCAATAAATTTCTGACGCTTACTGCAGGCATACGAAATGTGTTTAACATTACTGATGTGGCAAGTACCCAGCAAAGCGGCGGCGCGCACTCTACCGGCGGCGATTATGTATATAACTACGGCCGCTCTTATTTTTTAACATTAAACTTCAATTATAACCATTTCAAAAAATAATTATTTAAATACCGAAACTCCACCCTCTCCCTTGGGAGAGGGGCTAGGGGTGAGGTCTAAAACAATAAATATGAAACAAACATTTATCGCTTTAAGTATTATAGCTGTCATCGCATCTTGCGGGGACAAAGACATTGACATACCGCTGCCACCGCCATCAAGCGGAAGTACGATGCAGTTGAACGGATTGTCGGGAGAAACAGGAGAAACAGGATCAAGTGCAAGAAATTCCGTATTCGTTGACTTTAGTGCAGATAAACAAACTTCTATATTACGTAGTAACTGGGATTTGGGATTTTATACTGGGAGTGAATTTAAAATAAAAATTAATAATACTACTGGAGCCTATGCTTCTGTTACTAATAAGACCGATATTAATATAGTAGGGAGTGCGGACACCGTAGGGGTGAAACTTGAATTCAATCAAAACGAACCGAGTTCTGAAGATCTTACAAAAATGGATGATTTCAATGGTAGTATTTCTGGAATACGTCTTACCGCATCTGCCAATGAAAGCGAAAATAAAGTATTTATACTAAACCGTGGCACACGTGGCGGAATAGGCACTCGCGATTATATGAAAATTAGAGTGTTGCGAAATGGAAACACTTATACATTACAATATGCGGCTTTAGCAGCAACAAGTTTTAAGACTGCACAAATTTCCAAAAATGGAGACGGAGATTTCGTGTACATATCGCTTGACAATGGCAATACTTTGAGCAGCTTTCCAGCTAAAAAAGATTGGGATATTGTATGGACGTATTCCGCCTATAAAACCAATTTTGGTGGAATGGATGTAATGTATCCGTTTTCAGACTTAGTTGCACTTAATGTATTAAACAACGTTCAGGCATTTCAGGCTCTTTATGCTAATAACGAAGTAGCTGCAGATGCTTTTACGAAATTTAATAAAGACAGCCTTAGTAAATATTCGTTTAGTAACAATAGATGGTTAATAGGAAGTAGCTGGCGTTATACAGGAGGCCCACCACCCAGTCCAGCTCCATTTACTAGAAAAGACAGATTTTATGTTGTAAAAGATCCCAGCGGTAATGTTTATAAACTAAAGTTTTTAAGCTTTGCGACTGAAGACGGTGGCACGCGCGGCAAACCAGAAATTAAATATGAACTAATTAAATAATTTCAAGCAAATCTAAAACTAAAAAAATACAATGGAACGACCATGAAAATTTTCGAATAAATTCAAATTTAGAGCGATGAAAATTTTATGCAAAATTCCATGTGACTAAAAAATAAAATACAATTAACACATGAAAAAACTATCTACACTTTTTATGGCAACTGCTTTTGCCGTACCGGCCTTGGCACAAAGCGGTAAAGAAAACATCGACAAACTTTGCGGATGCTTTGAAATAAGTTTTAAATATGCCGAAACATTTTCGCCGGATAAGGATTATAAATATCACGACAGAGATATTACAATGGGTGTTACAGAATTAGCGATACCCATAGTTAACAATAAAGACCGCGTAGTAATACAACACTTGCTGATTGTGGGCAACGGGCATATTGTAAAACACTGGCGTGAGGACTGGACTTATGAAAACCCCGTGCAGTGGAATTACAAAGGCGATAAAACCTGGGAAAAATAACGCTACCTGCGGCTGATGTAAAGGGTAAATGGAGCCAGTCTGTATGGGAAGTTTCTGATGCACCGCGTTATCAGGGTTCTTCAGCATGGCAAGTGGTGAACGGAAAGACGCAGTGGGAAAATACAGCCGATGCGCCGCTTCCACGCCGCGAATACACACAACGTTCTGACTATAACATTCTGAATCGTACCAACCGCATCGTTGTAAATAAAGATGGTTACGAGCATATTCAGGATAATAGAAAAGTGCTTCGCGAAAACGAAACCGACAAAATTATTGCAGAAGAAAAAGGCCTTAACGCTTATGAAAAAGTTTCGGATGAAGACTGCGAAGCAGCAACTAAATACTGGCAAGAGCATCATGGTTTTTGGGAAGCCGTTCAGCAAGAATGGGATAAACTGCTTAGTGCAAAATCTACTGTAAAGCTGGTAGAAGACACAGCGTTAATGAACACACTTTTCAAAATGGCCGATGAGTGGAAAGCTAAAACACTTACTGCCGCTGATGCTAACACAAAAGTTGCAGCATTATTGACAAAACATGTACAGTAAAGGAAAGTTGACAAGTTGATATGTTGAAAGGTTGATAAGGAATATACTCTTATCAACCTTTTAATTTTTTGTCTTATTAATAAGGAAGGCTGCAGCTTTTTTATTCATTAAAACTAAAGTTGTGAATACCGCCACCAACTTGCTTTGCTGGTTGATTTGGCAATATTACAGTTGCGGTACAACTCGAAGGAATAGTAATATTTAACTGAACTGTTTTGCCTATTCGTTTCCACGAAGATTTGATGAGGCCATATAACGACTGATGACTGGCTTCAACAAAATCAAGATCTTTTATAAAAGCAGGTTTAATAATAATCTTCTTAAATGCAGGTGCTGTTTCATTCATCTGTATTCCGGCAAGCGCTTTATACATCCACGCAGCAATAGCGCCCATTGATGGATGATTGCGCGATGCATCACCAATATTTCTGCCTACATCCCAGGTTTCAAAAAGACTGGTTGCTTCATAATTTTTGATCCAATAACCCCAGGAAGGCAGCGTTTCTTTGGTCACCATTTTATAAACAGTTTCGGTATAGCCAAATTGAGATAACACTTCAGGTACGATCAGGCTTCCGATAAAACCAAAATCGAGGCTATAGTTATTTGCTGCAATCATTTCATTCAGTTTCTTTGCTAAGGATTCGCGTTGATGCTCTGGCGCAATATTCATATATAACGGTAATGCATACGACAATTGGGTTTTGTTAGCGTAGCTCAATTGTGCTGCGTCAAAGTAATGGTTATTGATTTTCTCTTTCAGAATAGCAGCTTTGGCCGCATAAAGTTTTGCATCGTCGGGCTTATTCAAAAGATTAGCCATTCTTTCCATCAATATATTATCCCAATAATAATAACAAGACACCATGAAATCTTTTGGTGTAATGGCTTTGTAATACAACCAGTCGCCGAGGCCGTCTGTTAAAAGCCCTTTTTCATTTTCTATTGTTGTAAGATATTTCAGATAGCGCTCCGCGGTGGGATATACATTGCGAATGCTTTCCAGATCATTGTTGTATTTATAAAGCATCGATGGCACGATAAATATCGCAGCATCCCAAACAGGACCCGCCCAGTCAGAATCCCATTTCCACGAAGTAGGTACAATGCCCGGAACATCGCCATTCGCTTCCTGTGCATCGGTCATGTCTTTCACCCATTTGGCATAAACGCTTGCCGAATGATAATTTAACATGCCTGCTTCCTGAACCATAAATCCATCAGCCATCCAGCCGTTTTTTTCGCGCGTGGGACAATCGGTAGGAATGCCGAATAAATTACTGAGATAAGAATTTTGGCAAATAGAAAAAATATCGTTTAATAATTGATTCGAGCTTTTAAAAGTTCCCGCAAGTTCAACATCACTATGCATCCTTAAACCACTTAGCTTTACTTTTGAAATATCTATCGACTTGTTCGATGTCATTTCTATATATCTAAATCCATGATAAGTAAATGCTGGGACGAAAACTTCTTTTCCCATCCCATTTAAAATGTAAACATCTGTTTGAATTACATCTCTCGCATTTCTTGGACGCAGGTGCATATTAATATTTCGCTGATCAATATGACCTGAAGAATCCGTCATTTCCGCATGACGTAATGTAATGGTAGTTCCGCTCGCTCCTGAAATTTCTAATTGTGGTACACCGGCAAAATTGATACCCATGTCAAACACATAACAGGTGTCGTTTATTTTTTTACCTCAATTGCATCAATAGTATCCGTCACTTTTACCGAAGGCATTGCCTGCGTTTCTAAAAGATCTGCGGTGGACTTTGTGGTTTTCGCTTTCTTCCATTTGCTGTCATCGAAAGAATGGGTTGCCCAGCCTTGTTGTTCCAGGCGCGCATCATAAGTGGTACCTGCGTGGATATTATCAAATTGTAGCGGGCCAATAGCCGTTGACCAGCTTTCATCGGTTTTGATAATTTCCGATGTTCCGTTGGTATATGTAATATGTAGCTCACAAATTGTTTGCGGTCGTTTGCGCCACGGAGCTTGATGAAAATTCCATACGGTTGGCGTTTGTTCATTAAACCACCCATTACCTAATTGTATGCCGATGCAGTTGCTTCCTTTTTTGATTTTATCAGTAACATCATAAGTTTTATAAAGAATTCTTTTACTATAATCAGTAAATCCAGGATCAAGCGTTAATGGATTGACAGACTTTCCATTAACATGCAGCTCATAATAACCTAAGCCGCTGATATAACACCTTGCTGACTGGATATTGCTTTTTGCTTTGAATAACTTTCTAAACATTGGCGATGGCGCAAACTCAATATCATATTCATCTGTGATCCATTGTCCCACCCAATCGGCAGGCTGCATCTTGGCTGTTTCAAACCAGGTTGGCTGCGATGTATATGTACCATTATTTGTTTGCAACTCAACACACCACCAGTATCTTTTATGCGAACTCAATGTATTGCCATTAAAATAAATGAGTTGTTGATCCGATTGCTGTTGTTTACTATCCCACACGTCTGCCTTTCCAGGTTTCAGATTTTTTTATCGGTGGCGACTAAAACCCTGTAACCGGTTTGTTTCTCTGCTTTTTCACTATTTATCTGCCAGCCCAATCGAGGTCGCGACACATCCATTCCCAATGGTTGCACCTGAAATTCACAGGTTAAATGTTCTACTTTGACCTGAGCGTTTGCCATGTTGCTAATTCCCAGGCAAAATAGGAGCGTCATAAAAACCGGATAATCTAAAAGAAAACGATTGATCATATATAAAATGTAATTATGCTGGCTAAGCAGGGAAGATAAATATTTTTAAAGATACATTTTTGAATATGCCACAGCATTTACACAAAACCCCCTATATTCCCTACCTTTGCACTCATTTTTTAGCGAATTATGAGTGCAAAATATCAGGAGTTTTCGGGTTTGAATCTACCCGCTATCGAAAAGGAGATTTTAAAGGAATGGACAAAAAGCGAGGCGTTTGAAAAAAGCGTTTCCATTCGCGAAGGCGCTGAGCCGTTCGTGTTTTATGAAGGTCCGCCAAGTGCCAATGGTATGCCTGGTATTCACCATGTTATTTCCCGTACTTTAAAAGACCTGGTTTGTCGGTATAAAACCATGCAGGGTTTTCAGGTAAAACGCAAAGGCGGCTGGGATACGCATGGGCTGCCTGTGGAGCTTGGCGTTGAAAAGGAATTAGGTATTACTAAAGAAGATATAGGCAAGAAAATTACTGTTGAAGAATACAATCAAAAATGCCGCGAAGCCGTATTGCGCTTCAAAAGTCAGTGGGACGACCTGACCCGTAAAATGGGTTACTGGGTTGACCTGAATGACCCTTACATTACTTTTAAAAACGAATACATTGAAACGCTTTGGTATTTATTGAAGCAGTTGTTTAATAAAGGGTTGCTGTATAAAAGCGTTAGCATTCAGCCTTATTCGCCAGCGGCAGGAACAGGTTTAAGTTCTCATGAACTAAATCAACCCGGAACGTATAAAGATGTAAAAGATACGAGTGCTACGGTTTTGTTCAAAGCTATTAATGAAGGTGTTTTAAAAGATACTGCTGAAGAAGTTTTTCTAATGGCCTGGACAACAACTCCCTGGACCTTACCCTCCAACCTGGGTTTAACGGTAGGCGGAAATATTGAGTATAGCCTGGTAAAAACATTCAATCCTTATACGCATGAGGCTCAAAATGTAATGATTGCTACTGCATTATTACATAAGTATTTCAAAGAAGATGGCAGAGATAAAGATCTTGAATCTTATCAGAAGGAAGATAAAATAATACCTTGGAAAGTATTAACTACTTATTCAGGAAAAGAATTGGAAGGTTTACGCTATGAGCAATTAATGCCTTTCGAAGCAAATAGCTTAGAGGCTGTCAGGGCTATTACACCCGATGCAGATCCGTTTAAAATTGTTGTAGGCGATTTTGTTACTACAGAAGATGGAACCGGTATTGTACACACTGCGCCCGCATTTGGTGCCGATGACTATAAAGTTGGGCAAAAGAATAATCTGGGAATTGTAACCTTAGTAGATCGAGAAGGAAAATTTATTGACGGTGTTGGCGAATACAGCGCCGCTTTGTAAAAAATTACAAAGACGAAAAAGATTATGTAGATGTGAATGTAGACATCTCCGTAGATCTGAAATTGAAAGGCCGTACTTTCAAAGTAGAAAAATACGAACACAATTACCCACATTGCTGGCGTACCGATAAACCTATTCTTTATTATCCGCTGGATGCCTGGTTTATTAAAACCACTGCGCTACGCGATAAAATGGTTGAGCTAAATAAAACCATTCATTGGAAACCCAAATCAACTGGGGAAGGCCGCTTTGGCAACTGGCTGGAAAATATGGTAGACTGGAACCTGAGCCGCAGCCGCTTTTGGGGAACGCCATTGCCTGTTTGGAGTACAGATGATGGTGAAGAAAGGAAATGCATTGGTTCGATTGAAGAGTTGAAAGAAGAAATAGAAAAGGCTGGGGATCTTAACAAATCAGAAATCAGAAATCAGAAATCAGAAATAGGTTTACATAAGCCTTATGTAGATGAGATTATATTGGTTAGTGATACCGGAAAACCCATGCACCGAGAGCCAGACCTGATCGATGTTTGGTTCGATAGCGGCGCTATGCCTTATGCACAGTGGGGCCTGGATCATGAGAAATTGAAAGCTGGCGATCCGATGCCATTCAATCAACCATTTGAAAATAATTTTCCTGCCGATTTTATTTGTGAAGGTGTTGACCAAACCCGAGGATGGTTCTATACGCTGCACGCAATCGCGTCTTTATTGTACGAAAACGTAGCTTATAAAACAGTTGTGAGCAATGGTTTGGTGCTGGATAAAAACGGCAACAAAATGAGTAAGCGTTTAGGCAATGTTGTAGATCCGTTTGATACCATCGACAAATTTGGCGCTGATGCTACCCGTTGGTATCTTATTACCAATGCTTCACCGTGGGACAATCTGAAATTTGATATCGATGGTATCAAAGAAGTACAACGTAAATTCTTTGGGACATTATATAACACTTACCAGTTCTTTGCTTTGTATGCCAATGTTGATGGCTTTACATTTAAGGAGCCATACATGCAAATGAACGAAAGGCCGGAAATTGACCGGTGGATTATTTCTTCCTTGAATACATTGGTAAAAAATGTTTCAGCTGCGATGGACGATTACGAGCCAACCCAGGCTGGCCGTTTAATAGAAGATTTTGTGGATGAGCACCTGAGCAACTGGTACGTGCGTCTTTGCCGCCGTCGTTTCTGGAAGGGGAGTACGAGGCAGATAAAATTTCAGCGTACCAAACATTGTACGAATGTATTGAAACCATTTGCCAGTTAATTGCCCCAATAGCTCCGTTTTTTAGCGATGCTATTTTTAGAAACTTAAATAATATCGCACAGCGTCATGAAGTAGCGTCTGTTCATCATGCCTTCTTTCCTAAAGCAGATGAAGCGTTGATTGACCAGTCGCTCGAAGAAAGGATGCAATTAGCGCAGGACGCTTCTTCTTTGATTCTTTCTTTAAGAAAAAAGTCAATATCAAAGTGCGCCAGCCTTTACAAAAAGTATTGATTCCGGTGTTAAATCCGGCTATGAAAGATCAATTGGAAAAGGTAGAAGAGCTAATAAAATCAGAAGTTAACGTAAAAGAGATTTCTTATCTTATAGACACGGAAGGTTTTATCAAGAAGAAAATCAAACCTAATTTTGTTGCACTTGGTAAAAAATTAGGTTCGAAAATGAAGGCTGTTTCGGCGGCATTAGCACAATTTACGCAGGAAGATATCAGCAATTTAGAAAAAGAAGGAAGTTATTCGTTAAATATAGATGGCGAATCCGTTACGATTGAAGTGAATGAAGTGGACATCAGCAGTGAAGATATTCCTGGTTGGACGGTGGCTTCAAAAGGTGCGTTGACGGTGGCTTTGGATATTACCATCACTCCCGAATTACAGCAGGAAGGTGATGCCCGTGAATTCGTAAACCGAATCCAAAAAATAAGAAAAGACAGCGGTTTTGAACTTACGGATAAGATAAATGTTGTAATTGACACTTCGGAGACATTAAAAAACTCGCTAACAACGTATAAAGATTATATTTGCGCGGAAATTCTCGCAGAAAATTTATATTTTCAGGCGATTACAGAAGGTAGTGGTATAGAAATTGATGTTAATGATAACATTTTACAAACGATTGTTTCTAAAAAAGGGTAATTAAATGGCTACAAAAAAAGCGCACCAGCTAAAAAAGCAACACCGGCTAAAAAGCCAACTAAAGCAGCCGTAAAACCGGCTCCCAAAGCGGCAGCCAAAAAAGCTACGCCTGCAAAAGCTGCACCTAAGAAAGCAGCGCCTGCAAAGAAAATTTCTAAAGTAGCGGCGAAGGCAACGCCTAAAAAAACTGCACAAGCTAAGGCGGCGCCCAAAAAGCCGCTTTAAAAAGCGTAAAAGCAGCGCCTAAAAAAGCAGCACCGGCTAAAACCGTTGCAAAGGTTGCGCCTAAGGCAACACGTGTGGAAGCCAGTAAAGTTACGGCTCCAGCTAAAGCTCCTGCAAAAAAGCAGCGCCTGCGCCAGTTAAGGCTGGTAAAAAAGTTGCAGCTAAAGTTACCCCCAAAAAAGAACAGCCTTCAAAACCGCCGGTTGTACCAAAACTCTCTACTAAAAGTGCAGTGAAGTACCAGCCGGATTTTACAAAAAGTATATTAGACACCCCTAAAAACGAAAAAGTGAAATCAGTAGTAAGATATTCGGACAGTGATTTACAGGAGTTCAAAGAAATTATCCTAAGAAAATTAGACGCAGCAAAAAAAGAGCTGGCTTATTTGCAAGGGCTTATTACCCGTCGTGACGAAGGTGGCGATATGGACGAAGGACGTTACATGACCATGGAGGATGGTAGCGTAAGTATGGAGCGCGAGCAACTTAGCCAATTGGCAAGTCGGCAGATTACATTTATCGATCACCTGGAAAAAGCTTTAATGCGGGTTGAAAATAAAACATATGGTATTTGCCGTGTTACAGGTAATCTTATAGATAAGGCACGTTTACGTGCGGTTCCTCATGCTACGCTAAGTATCGAAGCAAAATCGATGATGAACAAGTAAAAGAAAAGGCTTGCTTGGCAGCCGTTAAATATTTAAAGCGAAGCTAAATAAAGGCTTCGCTTTTTTATTGTGTTACACATTAGATAAGTGCGCTCTCGTTAAAAAGGATACGATGACAATAACTTTCGATTATAATAAAAAGCAGGTAATACAGGCGTTACGCTATCATTTTATTTCAAGGACAGAGCTTAGGATCATGGTGATTCTTGTAAATGCCTTTGCTATATTGTCGTTGATATTATACACGATTGGTAAGATAACACCTACCGCTTTTCTTACTTATTCTTTTTTGTGGATCATATTAATGGTCAGTTTGTGGTTTATATTACCTTCTGTGGTTTACAAAAAAGCAGAAACGTTTAAACACAGTTTTGCCATGCATTTTAATGCAGATGATTTTACATTAGAACATGAACATGGGAAAAGAAGCTGGCCTTATTCAGCGTTACAAAGTTTTAAAGAAACACCCAATTTTTTTCATCTGTACTTTGATACAAGATCTTTTTTACTGGTCCCTAAAGATGCGTTTAAAGATCTTGAGGAGATGCAAAGCCTTAGAGAAATGCTGAAGAATAAAATATAAATGAGCTTATGAGATTCGCTTTACCATGAGTACATGTGAAATGGAGAGTTTCAGGAACTCATCACCGGTAGTGACATAACCCATCTTCTCGTAAAACCCGGTAGCGCTTGTTCGGGCGTGCATTGATATTTCGCGATAGCCAATATCCCTGGCAATTGTTTCGGCAAACTCCATTAAAGCGCGGCCTATACCTTTGCCTTGTAATTGATTTCTTACGGCCATTTGTCTCAGTAATACGCCCCTGGCTCCTTCACGCACCAGCATACAACAGCCCAGCATTTTCTCGTCTTCGAAGGCGCCTATTAAAATATTTTCCTGGTCTGCAGCAATATCGTTGCCTTCCAATAGCATACCTAAGGGTTTTCGCAATATTTCATTGCGCAATTCTATCATTTGCTGATATTCTATAGTACCGTAGTCTATTATTTTTAAGGCCATGGGACGTTCAAGTTTCGCTGATAATTTGTATTAAAACGGGCAACGTAAAATACCAATTTTTCTCGTCTTAAAATCAAATAGTTTAGGACATACCAACATTTTTACATTTTTTTTGTTTAGTATAGTTATTTGGGCAAAAACTCTATTTTTGCACTCAACAAACAAAAACAATCAGATATGTCAGACATTGCATCAAGAGTAAAAAAATCATCGTTGACAAATTAGGCGTTGACGAAGCAGAAGTAACTACCGAAGCATCTTTTACCAACGATTTGGGCGCGGATTCTCTGGATACCGTTGAGTTGATTATGGAATTTGAAAAAGAATTCAACATCTCTATTCCTGATGAGCAGGCTGAAACAATTACCACTGTTGGTCAGGCTGTATCATACTTAGATGAGCACGCTAAGTAATAATTTAAAAACAAATGCTTCAGTTGCCGATTGTTTAATTGGGCAAATAATTAGCTAAATTTATATCCGCCTTTGAAGTGGTTAACCATACAAAGGCGGTTTTTTTAACGTATCGCTACGTAGCTTATGGAATTTAAAAGGGTTGTTATTACTGGCATGGGTGCTTTGACACCTTTGGGCAATTCAGTTGATGAATATTGGAACGGCTTAATTAATGGCGTATCAGGCGCCGCCCCAATTACTCAATTTGATGCTTCAAAGTTCAGAACCCGCTTTGCCTGTGAAGTTAAGAATTTTGAACCCACCGATTTTCTTGATAAGAAAGAAGCCCGTAAAATTGATCGTTACTCACAGCTTGCCTTAGTCGCCAGTGATCAGGCTTTTGCAGATGCTGGTCTTAACAAGGAAAATATTAACCCCGACAGGGTTGGTGTTGTTCTGGGTAGCGGCATAGGCGGCCTTATTACTTTCCAGAATGAAGTAATGGATTTTGCCAAAGGCGATGGAACACCCCGTTTCAATCCCTTCTTCATTCCTAAAATGATTTTGGATATTGCTGCCGGGCAAGTAAGCATCAGGCACAATTTACGTGGGCCCAATTATGCTGTAACCAGTGCCTGCGCCAGCAGCACCAATGCTATGATAGATGCTATAAACCTTTTAAGACTGGGCAAGGCTGATATTATTGTAACAGGTGGTAGCGAAGCGGTGATAAGTGAAGCAGGCGTAGGCGGCTTCAATGCTATGAAGGCCATGAGCGAACGTAACGATGAGCCTGCAACTGCCAGCCGCCCTTATGACAAGGACAGAGATGGATTTGTAATGGGTGAAGCAGCAGGCATTTTGATATTTGAAGAATTAGAACATGCAAAAGCAAGAGGCGCTAAAATTTACTGCGAAGTTGTAGGTGGTGGCGCCAGCGCAGATGCACATCATATTACAGCACCCCACCCCCAGGGATTAGGAGCTAAAAATGTGATGCTGGCTGCATTAAGTGATGCCGGTATGCAGGTTACTGATATTGATTATATTAACACACACGGCACATCTACGCCGTTAGGTGATATTGCTGAAACAAAAGCTATTCTTGATGTTTTTGGAGAACATTCTTATAAACTCAATATAAGCTCTACAAAAAGCATGACCGGTCATTGCCTGGGCGCGGCAGGCGTGATCGAAGCGATTGCGTGCATCAAAAGTGTGATGCATGATATTGTTCCGCCAACTATCAATCATTTTACTGATGATCCGGAGCTTGATCCAAAATTGAATTTTACTTTTAATAAGGCCCAACACAGGGTTGTTAATGCTGCTTTAAGCAACACATTTGGTTTTGGAGGGCACAACGCCTGTGTCATTGTAAAGAAATACACATAATTTGGTGAGTTTCATTAGAGACCTTTTTACCAGAAATTCTGACGCTTCTCTGAAAAAAGAGTTGAGGAATATATTAGGATTTGCACCTGATAATTTCGAACTCTATAAAACTGCCCTTACCCATCGCTCCGTAAGCGAAAGTGTAGACGAAAACAATGAAAGGCTGGAGTATTTGGG
Organism: Paraniabella ginsengisoli; assembly: GCF_022513635.1. GTDB lineage: Bacteria > Bacteroidota > Bacteroidia > Chitinophagales > Chitinophagaceae > Niabella > Niabella ginsengisoli. Next base: position 1,046,965 of record NZ_JAKWBL010000004.1, read on the forward strand.
CGATGCGATCCTGAGTGCTATTACTGCGGATTATCTTTTCAGACGTTACCCTTATCATGGTGAAGGGTTTCTTACAGAAATGCGCAGCAAAATGGTGAACCGCCAGCAACTGAATGAGGTGGCTTTAAGAATGGGTCTTAAAAAGATATCAAAATTCAACAAACTAGACAACTGCCTTAAAACCAGCCATATTTTTGGTAATACTTTAGAAGCGCTTGTAGGCGCTATATACCTCGATTACGGCTATAAGCGTACCTGCCGCTGGGTAACGGATTATCTGATCAATCCTCACATGTTCATGGATGAACTGGAAACCCTGGAGATTAATCATAAAAACAAATTATACGGTTGGGCCAACAAAAACGGTAAAACATTGGAGTTTGTGACCTTAAGCGAAAAAATTGAAAGCGGGCGGCGCTTATTCACCATTGCTGCTGTTGTAGATGGCGAAACAATTTCACAAGGCAGCGCCTTTAATAAAAAAGATGCTTCGCAAATTGCGGCAAATACTGCCCTTAATTTATTAGGTATTAATCCTGTGGAGCCTGTTCAATAAAACCTTGGTCTGACGGTCTCCGTCTGACCATTAACTTTCAAAGATGAAAAGCATCGTTTAAATAGGATGCCACATATTCTACAATTGAACTGAGCGTAGCAATTTCGATGCTACCTATTTATTGCTGGATAATAAAATTTTTGAGAAGATATTTATCTACCTTCCAACACATTCAACACAATTTTACAAGCCTTTTTTATCTCTGCTTCGCTGATGGTAAGCGGCGGACAAATGCGCAGGCAATGGGATGCAAACAAGAACCAATCTGTAATTGCTCCTTTTTCGATCACCGCATCAATCACTTTTTTGTTCGTCTCAAAACTATCGAACTCGACTGCCATTAGCAAACCGAAACTCCGCACAGTTTTTATCGCCTCATGTTGCAACAGGGAAATAAAAAGTTGCTCTTTTTGCTGAACCTGCTCATACATTTTTTCGTCAACCAGCGCTTTCATAGCTGCAAACCCGGCGGTACAGCAAACCGGGTGGCCGCCAAAAGTAGTAATATGACCCAGCACCGGATTGTCTGCCAGTTGAAGCATCAAATTCTTATCTGCTATGAATGCACCCAGAGGCATACCGCCGCCCAATGCTTTTCCTAATAACAAAATATCAGGAATTACATTAAAATGTTCAAAGCCCCAAAGCTTGCCCGTGCGTCCAAATCCTGTTTGAATTTCATCAAGTATCAAAAGCGTTCCGGTTTCGGTACATTTCTTTCTCACGGCCCGTAGCCACTCCGCAGAGGGCGCGAGAATACCCGCCTCAGCTTGTACAGTTTCCAGAATAACACAGGCGGTATTGCCATCAATTTCATCAATCAGTTGCTGACTGTTGTATTGTAAGTGTAAAATGCCGGGAAGCAAAGGACGGAATGCATTGCGCCAATACTCACTTCCAATTATACTAAGCGCACCTTGTGTAGAGCCATGATAAAATTTTTGCAGGCAATGATTTTGGTGCGACTGGTGGCCCGCTTTGCCAACTTCATAGCGCCTTCTACGGCTTCTGCGCCGGAGTTAGTAAAGTAAACCGCATTGAGTGAAGCTGGTAAGTGCTGCGCGAGATACTGAGCATATTGCACTTGCGGAGATTGTACAAACTCGCCGTACACCATTACATGCATGTAAGCATCCAGTTGTGTGTGAATGGCCCTCAATACTTCTGGATGGCGATGGCCGACATTAGCTACACTAATACCTCCTATCAGATCAATATATTCTTTTCCATCCGCATCCTGCAAAGTGCATGCTTCTGCTTTTACAATTTCAAGCGCCAAAGGTGCGGTTGAAGTTTGCGCTACATGGCGTAAAAAAAGTTCACGTTGGTTCATCGCCGCGAAGGTAAGAAATGACGGATGTTTTATTTTATTGAAAGAATATAAGTGACCATCATTTTGGCATCATCCATCGAAAGTTCGGAATGAGGCGTCATTACCGGGTAACCCCAGCTTCTGCTTCCTCCAGTAATTATTTTTTTGGCTAAATAGTCAATATAGGCCTTGTTTGCAGGATATCTTTTGGCAATGTCTTTAAAAGCCGGACCTACAGATCGTTCATCTTCTTTGTGACAAGTAAAGCAATCTGAATAGCTGATCAATACTTTTCCTTTTTGTGCTATTTTAACAGGAATGCTATCATCTTTACCAGGTATTTGTTTTATATAATCGATGGATTTTAGGGAGTTGATTTGTTCTTGATTTTCTGATTTGTTTGCGCAGCTAAAAAATAAAACGGTGATAAGTAAGAATAGAAAGAGTATAACTGAAATAACTTTTTTGGATATGGCAATTCTTCCTGTCAATAAATTGAGGATTTTCAGGGATGAATTCTTTTTAGATAGATTTTTTATCATTAACCCTGAACGTTGTTTCCGTAAACAGGTAAATTTAAAGGTTCAATTTGGTATTTTCTCAATTAGAATTTCGTTACCTGCTATGTCATAATACGTGCACGTCATCGCATCCATAGAAACTGACCATTTTTCTATTCCTGACTTTGCTGCATCGTTACAAAAAGTCAGATAATCCGTTTTACCCTGTTGATGTGCTTTCAAGTCGGCTTTGAATTGAGCCTGATCAGACGATTGAGCAATTATTAAAGCTTCATACTTTGCAGGTGAAATAGTTTTGTAATTATTTTCGCCGCAATAAATTGTGTGTCCGTCCATAACAAACGTCTCGTAGAAGATAACTCCCAATTTTCTAAGATCCTGAATATAAGCCGGGAAATCTGCGCCTGATTTAACTTTGCTGTGTGCTGCCTGGATTTGTGATATGGTAAACATTGAGGAGGTATTTTAATGTACGCTTGTCAAACTTTTTATTTTAAAAAAGGTGTTCAAAAAGTAGTAAACGCGCCTTAAATATACATAATAAACCTCCGCAATCGTACTTATCTTGACCGGCTTACGCACAAAGATTTTGAATATTTTCTTGTCAAGATTATTGCTTTTTCCTCTCTAAAAAAGGGTGCATAATAATAGTTACATTTGTCTATATCAGTGCCTATATGAATAACGCACAGAATACAACGATACGAATTGTTACCGCCGCTTCTTTATTTGACGGGCATGATGCCGCTATTAATATCATGCGCCGCATTTTGCAAAGCAAGGGCGTAGAAGTAGTTCATCTGGGACATAACCGAAGCGTACACGAAATTGTGGAATGTGCGATTGAAGAAGATGCGCACGCTATTGCTATTACCAGCTATCAGGGTGGCCACACAGAGTTTTTTAAATACATGTTTGATATGTTGAAAGATGCGGGTTGTGCGCATATTAAAATATTTGGCGGCGGTGGAGGTACTATTTTGCCTGCGGAAATTGAAGCTTTGCATACTTACGGAATTGAACGTATTTATTCGCCAGATGATGGGCGCAGCCTGGGTTTGGAAGGAATGATTGATGATTTGTTGGAAAGATGTAGCCCCCACCTAACCTCCCCCGGCGGGGCAGGGACAGGGCAAGACGCTGAGTATTTTAAAGTTACTGAAAGTTGGGGTAGCCAGCCACCGTTAGGAGAGGTTAAGGATATTAGAAAAATCGCACGGGCTATAACTCTTGCAGAAAATAATAAATACTCCTCCTCCACCGGGGAGGCCGGGTGGGGTCTGTCCTTGGCATCACCGGCACTGGCGGCGCAGGAAAATCTTCCGTTACCGATGAAGTGGTTAGACGATTTTTAACTACTTATCATGATAAAACTATTGCTGTAATTTCTGTTGATCCTTCCCGAAAAAAGACGGGAGGTGCATTGTTGGGGGATCGTATCCGCATGAATGCGATTTCGCATCCGCGAGCATATATGCGCTCCATGGCTACGCGCAATGATAATCTGGCATTGAGCAAAACCGCTACCGAAGCCATTAATATTTGCAAGTCCGCAGGCTTTGATTTAATTATTTTAGAAAGCGCAGGCGTAGGCCAAAGCGATGCTTCGATTGTTGAATATTGCGATGTAAGTATGTATGTGATGACGCCTGAATATGGTGCTGCATCTCAACTGGAGAAAATTAATATGCTGGATTATGCCGACATTGTTTGCATTAATAAATTTGACAAGCCCGGCGCTTTAGACGCTTTATTAGACGTAAAGAAGCAATACAAACGCAATCATCAATTATGGACGGCAAGCGATAATGATATTCCTGTAATTGGTACTATTGCTGCGCAGTTTAATGACGCAGGCGTGAACGAATTATTCGAGCGCATTATGGAAGTTATCGAATCGAAAACCGGAATTGAATTTGGAGAACCGGTAATACATCATCCGCATATAAAAGACACTACTAACAAATCTCAAATTATTCCTTCCAAACAAGTCAGGTATTTATCTGAAATTGTTGAAAGTATCAAAGCTTATGATAAGCATGTTGAAACGCAGGCTGGTATTGCATCACAGCTATATCAATTAGATGGATCGAAACAATTATTAATAGATAATCATAATGAAATCAATAAAAAGATAGAGGAGCTTTCAACTCAATTGGATAGCAACAATAAAAAGTTATTAGACAATTGGGAGAATTTAATAGAGGCTTACAATAATGATTATTTTGAGTACAGGGTTCGTGATAAAATAATTAAACAGCCACTTGTTTTCGAATCATTGAGTGGAATAAAAATTAAAAAAATCAGTCTGCCTTCTTATAAAGATTGGGGCGATATTTTAAAATGGCAGCTCCAGGAAAACCTGCCCGGAAAATTTCCGTATACATCCGGCGTCTTTGAATTAAAGCGCCAAGGGGAAGATCCTACAAGAATGTTTGCAGGTGAAGGCAGTCCGGAAAGAACCAACAAACGTTTTCATTATGTAAGTGTAGATCAGCCTGCAAAGCGCCTCAGCACTGCATTTGACAGCGTTACGTTGTATGGAGAAGATCCGGCGCATCGTGCAGATATTTACGGAAAAGTAGGTAACAGTGGTGTAAGCATTGCCACGGTTGATGATGCTAAAAAATTGTACAGCGGTTTCGATCTTTGTGATGCAGCAACTTCTGTGTCTATGACGATCAACGGTCCAGCACCAATTATTTTGGCCTTCTTCTTAAATGCAGCAATTGATCAGCAATGTGAAAAGTGGGTAACGGACAATGGTCAATGGACAATGGTTGATGGGCTAATTAAAGAGAAATTTAAAAACAAAGCGACGCCCTTCTATTTTGGCAACTTACCAAAAGGCAATGATGGTTTAGGTTTAAAATTGCTGGGTTTAAGTGGCGATGAAGTATTGCCTAAAGATGTATATGAACAAATCAAATTGTCAACATTGGCGCAGGTTCGCGGCACGGTGCAGGCCGATATTTTAAAAGAAGATCAGGCACAAAACACTTGCATTTTTTCTACCGAGTTTGCTCTAAAATTAATGGGCGATGTGCAGGAATATTTTATCAGCAATAATGTGCGCAATTTTTACAGCGTTAGCATCAGCGGTTATCATATTGCCGAAGCGGGTGCCAATCCTATAACACAGCTGGCTTTTACCTTGGCTAACGGATTTACCTATGTTGAATATTATTTAAGTCGCGGTATGCGCATTGATGATTTTGCTCCCAATCTTTCTTTCTTTTTTAGCAATGGAATGGATCCTGAATATAGTGTAATCGGCGTGTGGCGCGCCGCATCTGGGCTAAAGCCATGAAAGAAAAATATGGAGCAAATGAAAGATCGCAAAAACTAAAATACCATATTCAAACATCAGGAAGAAGTTTGCATGCGCAGGAAATTGATTTTAATGATATACGCACCACTTTGCAAGCCCTGTATGCTATTTATGATAATTGCAATTCTTTACACACCAATGCTTATGATGAAGCAATAACGACACCAACCGAAGAAAGTGTGCGCCGCGCAATGGCCATTCAGTTGATTATTAATAGAGAATTAGGTAGTGCAAAATCGGAGAATTTTTTACAGGGAAGTTTTGCCGTTGAAGAATTAACTAGTTTGGTAGAAGCCGCTGTGCTGGCTGAATTTGAGCGAATGAACGATCGCGGCGGCGTGTTGGGTGCCATGGAAAGAATGTATCAGCGCAATAAAATTCAGGAAGAAAGTATGTATTATGAAATGCAGAAAAACAACGGCACATTACCTTTAATTGGCGTCAATACATTTTTAAATAAGCAAGGAAGCCCAACGATTTTGCCGATGGAAGTGATACGCAGCACGAATGATGAAAAGGAGCAACAGATAAAAAATTTGAATGCGTTTCATGAACGTAATAAAGATTCGTCTGAAGAGGCTTTGCAAAAACTAAAAGCTGTTGCATTACAAAACGGAAATTTATTTACTGAATTGATGGATTGCGTAAAGTATTGTTCGTTGGGGCAAATAACGCATGCCTTATATGAGGTAGGTGGGCAGTATAGAAGGAGTATGTAGTGTGGAGGTTCAAAGTTTCAGGTTTCGTGTTACAAGTTACAAGTTTCAGGTTAAGCTTCAAAGGAGCTGAATATAAATAGCCAGATGCGAAGCTTCCGGGAAGGGGCGAAGAATAAATAGGTTGAGCCATACACAACAGTACAAGAGTGCGACGCAATTTTGTTGAGTTATGTTCAGCAGCTGGGTCAATAATAAAAATTACATTTGTGCCTATGAAAATCATTCCCTATCCGAAGGCAGCTTCACGGTAGATGGCTCAAAACAATTTGTGCCTTTTAAACCAACCGAAGATGAATTGTCCGACCGGAACCGAGGTAGTCTTTTAGTAGAGATTCAGCCATTTGTTGTAATAACAAACGACGATATTATTTTATTAGACACAGGTCTTGGTTTGATGGATGAAAACGGTCAGTTTCAGTTATACAAAAATCTGCGCGAACATGGCATCAATGCTAGCGAGATTACAAAAGTTATTATGAGCCATCTGCATAAAGATCATGCGGGCGGTTTGATCAATCCTTTCACGAAACATTTAAGCTTTGAGAACGCTACTTATTTTGTACAGAAGCAAGAACTGGATTATGCGCTCGAAGTCGGCTCTTCATCTTACAATGCCGATATGCTTGAATTACTGCAAACAGCCGACAACATAATCTTTTCTGAGGATGAAAAGGGAACGATTGCAGAGGGTATAACTTACCAGGTTACTGGCGCCCATTCTAAATATCACAGGGTTATCTGGATCAAAGAAGGAGAGGGCACGCTATTCTTTGGTGCGGATGACGCGCCACAGTTGTCACAAATGAAAACCAGGTTTGCTGCTAAGTATGATTATGATGGAAAGAAAGCCATGCAGTTGCGCGAGCAATGGCTGGAAGAAGGCAAAGCGTGGGATTTTCTATTTTACCACGATATAAAGACCCCTGTCAAAAAATTCGGAGCTGAAGCCGGAGCATAAAAAAGGCCTGCCCTAAAAAGAGCTGGCCGTTGCTAACCTATGAAAAACACCAAGTGCAAAAATAGGGAATAGATTCAGACAAAAAAAAAAATCACAAACAAAAAAGTTTAAACATCAATTTTTCTTCTCTTCCTGCTTTCGATTTTTGAGTTCATCCCGAACCTTTCGGCGAAAGGTTTGCTCACTTGTAAAGAAGGAATTGGCCTTTTTCATACCGACCACTTTTGCCATTTGCTTTCTGGAGGCCATTTTTAAAGCCAGCACCTGTTTTTCGCGTTCAAGCGGATCGCTTGTGCTGGCCGTTATTTTTTTTCTTTCAGTAAGATACGTTTTTACCAAAGGCCGCATCTGTGCTGCTTGTGAAGGATTTAGCTTAAGCGTTTGCGCTACATATTGAAAGAAAATATCATTGATTTTTGAAGGTTTTTTTGCTGTGCATGCATGCTGATCTGTAAACCCAGCGCTGCTAAAATTAAGAGTAATATGTATCTGCTAATTCTCATGGATAACTTAAAATAGATCGCTGTCATTAGCAGCATTTTCATTTAAAAAATTTTGAAGTTCCTGGTTACTAACGCCCTTAAAAAGTTGATTGGCATCAATGGACTTTTTACCAACAGTTGTGCCGGCCAAATTTTCTTCCCCTACTTCCGCAAACTCAGCAAGTTCGCTGCTATTTACCTTTTGTATGTCGCTCGCCGACATAGTCTTTTCTGCTAGTTGTGAGTGTGTATTGTTATTTAATAAACGCAGCGCGCTAAAAGCAATAATGCCTGTTATAATAGCAGCTGCCGCTACTTTATACCAGCTTAATATTCTTCTTTTTGTAGCTTTTCCTTGTCCTATTTTATAAGAAATGGAGGTCTCCAGTTTATTGAAATAACCGGCAGGAGCCCTAAATGTTGCATCCTGCGTCACATCAGGCAAATCAAAAAAGTGTTCTTGCCCGATCTGATCTATTATGCGCTGCTCCAGCGTATTGAAATAATTTTCAGGAACGATATACGGATTCGAGATGTGATCGTCCTCATTTAATGTATGCAATATTTTTTGTCGTCGCTCATGACCTTCCTCGGACTATTAAATTAATTAAAAGTTTAATTCGTTAATAAGGTAACTATGTATTTTTTGGCAGCATGGTGATAACTTGCCTTTAGCGCTCCTGTTGAAACACCTAAAACCTCACTCATTTCATTATAAGGCATTTCATCGAAATACCGAAGGCTGAATACCAGTTTTTGTTGTTCAGGAAGCGTTTGTATAGCTAGCTGCAGCTTCCATTCAATTTTTGATGAATCAAAATAGTCATCAGCTTTTATCTTTTCGGCCAGATAAGCATCACTTTCACCGCTGGATTCAACACGCTTTATCTTTTTCTGTTTTTCAAGATGTGTAATGCTTTCATTGCTGGCAATGCGGTATAGCCATGTGTATAATTTGCTTTCCTCCCGAAACCGGTCAAGCCCCTTCCACATTTTAATAAAAACATTTTGTAGCACGTCATCAGCATCTTCATGTACTACCACCAGCCGGCGTATGTGCCAGTAAAGCTTTTCTTTGTATTTGTTGATGATTTGCGAAAACGCCTGCTGCTTCGTATCAGGTGCACGAAAAAGCAATAAGAGTTCTTCATCAGAAATATCGGGGCGCTCCATCAAACAATAATTATGACTTAAAAATAGTTTAGAGGTTTAAACTAATTAAAATAATCTGGTTCTTCTCCAAAATTAACTGAAATGATAAATACCAATTTTACTTAGCCAGCAGTAAATATATGGCATCGGTATTGCCACGCTCGGTTCAACTGTAGAATATGTGGCAGCTCACTTTAACGCCGAAAAAAATAGCCGACGGTTTACCGTCGGCTATTTTTTTATTATTTTCAAGTAAATAATTAAGAACTCTTGCGGCTCATCACTTTTTCTGCAGCTGCAATAATATCAGATACATCCATACCATACTTTTTCAGCAGTTCTTTTGGAGTTCCGCTTTCGCCAAAAGTATCTTTAGTTCCAACATACTCAATAGGAATAGGGAAATTTTTAGCAGCACATTGCCCAATGGCGTCTCCCAATCCTCCAATTATATTGTGCTCTTCAGCTGTTACAGCACATTTTGTTTTCTTAATTGATTTTATTACAGCCTCTTCGTCCAATGGTTTAATAGTGTGAATATTGATCACTTCCACACTTATTCCTTTAGCCTCAAGTTCAACACCAGCCTGTATTGCATTCCAAACTAAGTGGCCGCAAGCAAATATGGTTACATCGGTCCCTTCAGAAAAATACTGCGCTTTACCTATTTGAAAATCTTCTTCTTTTGTAAAAATAGGCCAGCTTGGTCGGCCAAAACGCAAGTATACGGGGCCTTCATATTCAGCAATGGCCTGCGTTGCAGCTTTTGTTTGTGTATAATCGCAAGGCACAACAACGGTCATGCCCGGTAACATTTTCATTAAACCAATATCTTCAAGAATTTGGTGTGTAGCTCCATCTTCACCCAAAGTAACACCAGCATGTGAAGCGCAAATTTTTACATTTTTACCGCTATATGCAATAGACTGCCGAATCTGATCATAAACACGGCCAGTGCTAAAATTGGCAAACGTTGTTGTGAAGGGTATTTTACCTCCAATAGAAAGACCAGAGGCTATACCCATCATATTGGCTTCACCAATACCGCATTGTACAAAACGTTCTGGGAATTCTTTAATAAAGCTGTTCAACTTCATCGAGCCGAGCAAGTCAGCGCTAAGTGCAACAACATTTTCATTTTTACGTGCAGCTTCTACAATACCATCGCCGAAACCGCTTCGGGTATCTTTACTTCCTGTTGATTGAATGTCTTTTAAAGCCATTTCTTTTGGTTTAAAATTTTGTTATCCGGCAAACGTACTGAAAAAAGTCAATGGCCAATAGTCAAGAAATCATAGATATAGTCTGTGTTCTTTCAAAAGCTAATATTGATAAAAAGATATTTGATATAAAATCTGTTAATAATAGCCTAAAGCCTAAAAATAGCCGTATTTATGCATTTGCTTTGTTACTTTCGGGTAATTTCTTCACCTTTGCCAACACAATTTTGAATATATAGAGAATGGGACTTTTTAACTGGTTTACTCAGGAAATAGCAATGGATTTGGGTACCGCAAATACCCTCATTATACATAATGATGAAGTGGCTGTAAACGAGCCAAGTATAGTAGCCTTAAACCGTAACAACCCAAAGGAGGTTCTTGCGGTGGGTAAACGTGCATTGATGATGCATGAGAAGACACATGAAAGCATCCGAACGGTAAGACCGTTGAAAGATGGTGTAATTGCCGACTTTAACGCTGCCGAATTAATGATCAGGGAACTGATCAAATTAGTATATCCCAAAAAACCTCTTTTTCCACCAAGCTGGAGAATGATGATATGTATTCCCTCTTCCATTACAGAAGTGGAAAAGCGTGCAGTTAGAGATAGTGCAGAACAAGCAGGTGCTAAGGAAGTTTATCTGATTCATGAACCAATGGCTGCGGCTTTGGGTATTGGTATTGATGTAGAAGAGCCCGTTGGTAATATGATTATCGATATTGGTGGTGGAACAACTGGCATTACCGTGATCGCACTGGCGGGGATTGTTTGCGACCAAAGTATACGCATTGCAGGGGATGAATTTACGCCGATATTATGGAAGCGCTAAGAAGGTATCATAGCCTTTTAATTGGTGAACGTACTGCCGAGCAGATCAAAATACAAATTGGCGCTGCTATGAAAGATCTGGATAATCCACCAGATGATATTCCTGTTAATGGGCGCGATCTTGTTACAGGTATTCCTAAACAAATATTAGTAAGCTATCAGGAAGTAGCTGAGGCGCTGGATAAAAGTATTTTCAAAATTGAAGAAGCTATATTGAAAGCGCTGGAACAAACACCTCCAGAATTGGCAAGTGATATTTATCGACGCGGCCTTTATTTAACAGGTGGTGGCGCATTATTGAGAGGGCTGGATAAAAGGTTAAGCCAAAAAATAAAGCTTCCTGTTCATATAGCTGATGACCCGCTTAAAAGTGTGGTAAGAGGAACTGGTATAGCCCTGCAGAATTATAACAGATATCCATTTGTTATGAGATAAAGCGGTTGAGTGTTGAATGTAGAATATTAAATGTTCAATATTCAATATTCGTTATTCAATATTCGTTATTTATTATTCCAAGTGCGTAATATATTTTTGTTCATCCGGCGATTCTCTGTTTTTATTCTGTTTCTTATTTTACAGATCGTTTCCCTGTACTTTCTTTTTACTTATAATCGTTCCCATCGGGCAAAAGGGTTGGGCTTTGCGGGTGGAATAACTTCTTACTTTAATAGTAAATATAACCTGCTGGAAAATTTTTTAACGATGCAGGAAGAAAACAGGCGGGTACATAAGCTTAACGACTCGTTGATGAATTTATTAAATACAAACTTCGTTATAGTAGATTCTGGTGCTACAATGGCGCTGGACACACTTAACAAAGATACATCCGGGCACATGCGTAGGTTTGTTTGGCGCAGCGCCCAGGTTTTATACAGCACTGCTAGCAGCGACAAAAATTATCTACAACTCAACCGCGGTAGCAGCACTGGTATTGGCGATGATATGGGGGTGTTTAGTTCAAACGGAGGCCTGGTAGGAAAAGTGATTAATACTGGCGAAAATTTCAGCGAAGTAATAAGCCTGCTTAACGTAGTCAACAAAATGAGTGTTCAGCTAAAACGTACCGGAAGCGCTGGTATGTTGAGTTGGGAAGGAAAATCGCCGCAGGAACTTACGTTAAAAAATATACCGAAAACAGATTCTGTAAAAAGAGGTGATACGATCGTTACAGGTAATTACTCATTAAGCTATCCTCCGGGACGTTTGGTGGGTACTGTTTCTAAAGTTTTGAGAGATAAGGCAAGTAACTTTTTTATTCTAAAAATAAAACCCACAGCTAATCTAACTAACCTACAACAGGTTTTTATTGTTGAAAATGTTAACCAACAGGTACAAAAGGAACTTGACAAACAAACACAGGATATGGTTGAAAAAAAGGAGGCTCTAAATGAGTGATCTTGTAAGAAATATCATTCGTTTTTTCCTGATTGTTTTTTTGCAGGTATATGTGCTCAATGTAATGCCCCATTTACATCAACTTATAACGCCATATATTTATTTTCTTTTCATTTTGTGGTTGCCGTTTTACATAAAAAAGGGCTGGGTGCTTATCCTTGGCTTTTTACTGGGTATGTCGATAGACTACTACACAATGACACCGGGCCTTCATGCGGCGGCAAGTGTGTTGGTTGCTTTTCTACGGCCAATTGTCATTAATCTTTTTGCACCCAAAGACGCCACAGAACTTAGTTACAAAGAGCCTTCACCAAAAGCAATGGGATGGACAGCCTACTTGTTATATGCATTGATACTTTCCTTTTGCCACAATGCCTACCTGTTATTGTTAGAATGGATATCGTTCGGTTCATTTATTCACTTTCTTATGAAGATCATTATAACAACAGCAATCAGTATGTTAATGATCGTAATTGCTGAACTTATATTTCCGCGTAAACTTAAGTTTAGATCTAACACAGCATAGCTGAATGCGGATGAAGATAGTTGAGTATTGATGAACGTAGTTGAACATTTATGAAATCAATCAACAATCATTAAACCATATTCAACAACCCTTCAACAAGCTCAGTAGTAAAATTTCTTTCAAAAATTTAATGGGTCACACTTACTTGTTTGTACTTTTACATATCAAAGTAATTACACCAAAAAAGTTTCCCTTTTCAAATGTCCGTATTTAATCAATCGAGAAGTTATATCATACGCGCCATCTTCCTCGCAGTATTTTTAGTAATACTGGGGCAATTGGTGAATCTGCAAATATTTAGCAGAAAATACCATGAATTGGCGAGAGATAATGCTGTTTTTGCAAAAATAGTATATCCGGAAAGAGGAATCATTTTCGACAGGAACGGAAAGCCTATTCTTAATAATACCATTATGTTTGATTTAATGGTAACACCTGCAGAAGTTAAAAACATCGATACTGTAGCTTTTTGTAAATTGATGAATATTGATACGACAGAATTTAGAGAAAGGATCATCGAAGCAATCATTAAGAACTCGCGCGTACGGCCTTCCATTTTTATTTCACTGCTTACGCCCCAAATGCAGGCCAGGTTTGAGGAAAACAACTGGCGATTTAGCGGCTTTAATTTACAAGCCAGGCCAGTAAGAACCTATCCTTCTAACGTCGGTGCACAGGTATTGGGGTATATTGGCGAAGTAAGCCCGACTGAAATTGAACGTTCGTCAAAGTATTATCGCATGGGCGACTACATTGGCAAGAATGGATTGGAGCGAACCTACGAAAGTGTATTGATGGGACAACGTGGTGTTGAATATATGATCAAGGACAATAAAAACAGATTGGTTGGTCATTACGAAAATGGTGAATTTGATACAACTGCCACAGCCGGAAGAGGTTTGAAAACCTTTATAGACGTGGAGTTACAGCAACTTGCTGAAAAATTATTTACTGATAAATTAGGTGGGGTTGTAGCAATTGATCCTAAAACAGGGGGAATACTGGCGATGGCTTCCGGACCTACATTTAATCCTAACGATCTCACAGGTCCTGATTTTAGGAAGAATTATGGCGAACTACAGATGCTTGCGACAAGACCCTTACTTAACAGAGCTATAAAGGGAGAATATCCGCCGGGCTCCACTTTTAAACCTATCGGGGGTTTAATTGCTTTAGACCAAGGCGTTATTACACCCTCTTACGGATACGCGTGCGGAGGCCGCTATTATGGTTGTGGAGGTGGCAAACCAGCTTGTACGCATTCTAACGCGGGGCATGCAGCTAATTTGAGATTGGCAACAGCCAATTCCTGTAACTCCTATTTTACTGATATTTATCGCAAGGTTGTTGACAATCCCAAATACGGTAGTGTAAAGAAAGGTTATGCCGTTTGGGAAGAATACATGCACAACTTCGGTTTTGGTGTGCGTTTGGGTGTCGATCTGCCCAGCGAGGATAATGGCAATGTAACCACAGTTGCCCGATATGACAAAATATATAAAAATAGCTGGAACTCTTGTACCAATCTGACATTGGGTATTGGTCAGGATCAGATGTTAGCCACACCGTTACAATTAGCTAATTCTGTTTGCATTATAGCCAACAAAGGCTACTATTATACACCACATTTTGTAGATAGTATAGAAAATGAAACTATTGCTGATACAGCTTTTTTATCACGATATAGAAAGAAACACTCAGTGTTAACCCATATTTCAGATACTGCGTATAATGCTATTATCAGAGGAATGGAAGATGTGGTGTTGATAGGTACTGCAAGAACTGCACAAATACCCGGTATAAATGTATGTGCTAAAACAGGTACTGCACAAAATTTTCACAGAGGTAAAGAACAAAAAGAGCATTCTGTTTTTGTTTGTTTTGCTCCAAAGGAAAATCCTAAAATTGCCATTGCCATCGTTGTTCAAAATGGAGGTTATGGAGCAACATGGGCAGGGAGGATGTCGAGGATATTGATGGAACAATATTTATTAGACAGCTTAACAGACAAGAGCAAGGCAGATCTCGAATCTATTTCAAAAACGAAAATTATTCCTGCCTTTATACCTCGCGAACAGTATATAATGGACTCAACAAGTGCCGCGTTTTATGCCAATTTAAGAAAAGACAGCACTAATTATTGGAAGTACTTAAGAGGAGATAAACCGGTTAAAAAAGATAGTAGTAAAGTTGTGACACCTTTAAAGACTACTAAGATACCAGCTAATAAAAAGGTTAACGAACGAAAAGAGTACTGGGCAATAACTGATAATAAAAAGAATATCCCCAAAGCAGCGAATATTTAGCATGAACCAGCGTAAAACAGAAATCTCAAAAGGCGTCGATTATATTCTGATAATCGTCTATTTTATTTTACTGGCAATTGGCCTGCTAGCCATTTTTGCTGTTACCTATAAGGATGGAGATCCGGTGCTGCAAAGCTTTATAGGATATAAAACAGATTATAGCAAGCAGTTTTATTATGCTTGTGTAGCCATGATTTTGGGACTGTTCATTATACTTACAGATAGTAAGTTCTTTCCTGCAACTGCTAATCTGTGGTATGCTGGAGGTATATTACTTTTATTGCTTGTATTCCCGTTTCACTCAGCAGTAAAAGGAACAGAGTCTATTATCCGTTTAGGTGGGTTTCAGTTTCAACCGGCTGAGTTTTGCAAAATAAGCGTGGCGCTCGCACTTGCAAAATATCTTTCATTGCCCGAAATGGATTTTAGTAAACCAAAATCTCAGCTAATTGCTGCAATCATAACTCTTGTGCCGGCGGTACTAACCGTATTGCAAAAAGAAACAGGTTTAGCATTAGTGTTTTTTGCGTTCTTTTTAGTGATGTTCAGGGAAGGGCTGCCTCCCATATACATTGTAATTGGCTTTGTAGCAGCTGCATTGGTAATTACCACATTACTGGTTGATAAAAATATTCTGGCTATTATTTTGACCGTTATAACGGCCATTGTAATATTTTTTAGCCAAAGGCAGATCAAAAGAGATAAAGGGCTGCTTGTCAAAATTATTTTAATCTGGCTGCTATGCGTTGGTGTACAGCGGTTTGGCGTGCCTTTTTATTCACACATGTTTTTGAAAAACATCAGGTAGAGCGTATTTTCAGCACCATTGGAAAAGACATTCCCGAAGAATACATAGAAGGAGAAATAAAGCTTGATTCAAAAGGCAAACAAAAGAACACTGCCGATTATAACGTAAAACAATCAAAGATTGCCGTAGGAAGCGGAGGCATTATTGGTAAGGGTTTGCTAAGCGGCACTCAAACCCGGTATGGTTTTGTGCCAGAGCAACGTACCGATTTTATTTTCGACACAATTGGTGAGGGGTTTGGTTTTGTAGGCAGTTTTGTGCTGTTAGGCCTGTATTTGCTGCTTTTGTTTAGAATAGTAACCATTGCTGAACGACAAAGAAGTGCCTTTAGCCGATGTTATGCTTACGGCGTAGCATCTGTTTTCTTTTTCATATATCTATAAATTTGGGAATGACCATTGGGCTAGCACCTGTAATTGGTATCCCGCTGCCGCTTATAAGTTATGGCGGAACCTCTTTGCTTACTTTCACAATAATGCTTTTTATACTGATCAGGCTGGATGCTGACCGGCAAATGGTATTGCGTTAAATTTTTTTCAAATTATTGTAACTTTTCGTTTTCACGTCCGTATAACAAATATGGATGAATGCTATTGTGTACTTGTAAGATGAGATTTGTACCACAAATGAAGGGAGTGACACAAGATCGATGGGTAATGTTCAATAGCTGATTCAATAATAATAATAATAGCGATTTATCACTAAGTCCTCGGCTGTTTATGACGGAGAAAGAATATAATGACTGTGTAACAAACCATGCCGATGCATTGTATCGGTTCATGATTAAGTCTTTGAAACATAGCGCAGATGCGGAAGATATGGTACAAAGCGCTTACGAGGTTTTGTGGCAGAACAGGCTTGAAATAAAATTTGAAACGGCTAAATCGTATTTATTTAAAGTGGCTTATCATAAAATGATCGATCATTTTAGAAAGAGCAACCGGACAGAACTGTACGAAACATTGGAATACCTTGACAAAGGAGTAGAAGAAAAAAGAGACAACCTGAAATCCATTTTGGAAGAAGCTTTGGGTCGGTTGTCAGAACAAAACAGGTCGCTTGTATTATTAAAGGATTATGAAGGTTATAATTATGAAGAAATAGGAGAAATAACCGGGCTTAATCCATCGCAGGTAAAAGTTTACCTGCATCGATCAAGATTACAGTTGAAAGCGTATCTGGTAAAAATTGAGAATTTGGTATAGTTAAAAAAGTAAATGCAAATTAACCAACATAATTATGAAGCGTTCTTTTTGATGTATGTAGATAATGAGTTATCGCTACAGCAACAGGAAATGGTAGATGCGTTTGTTAGGCAAAATCCTAAACTGGCTAAAGAGTTGGAAATGCTGAAGCAAACAGTATCGGGCGCTGATGAGACGATTCAATTTAGGAACAAAGAAAAGTTGATGAAGAGTATATCATTTACCGAGGAAGACCTGCTTACCTATTTAAACGGTGAGGCTGATGCACAGATGGCAGGTAAAATTGAAACCAGCCTTCAACATGACGATGCGCTAAAACAACAAATAAGCAAGCTTGAAAAATTATATCTGTCTGGCGATGACGAATATGTATATCCGCGCAAAAATGATTTATATAAGCATGTTCCGGTAAGAAGAATGGACTGGAGGAAGATGGCCATAGCAGCATCCTTATTAATTTGTGTAAGTGCCTGGTTGTTTTTATATAAAGGCGAGGAAGATGTGTACGTTCCGATTGCGAAGATAGATACGACTCAACAACAAATGGAGGCAAAACCATTGATAAAAACAGATAGCGTAATGCCGCAATCTTCCGAAGAAACCGTGACAACACCTGGCTTGTTGGATGAACCTGAAATAAGTGTAACGAATGTTATTAAGAAGGATAAGGGAGTTGTTCAACCTCAAAATAAAGAGGTTAGTAAAAATGAGATTGAGAAAGCAGAAACTGTAATAAACAGACAAGTTGTAGACAAAATCGGCGATGAGATTAAGCCAAACGAATCTATTAATACAAATAATAAAGGTGTTGTAGCTAAACAGGGTATAGAAAAAATACCTGTAGCTGAATCTAAAACTCAGACTGCTTTTGAAAATGCGCCTGCGAAAGAAAAAAAGAAATCCTTCTTTAAAAAAATTGAAAAAAGATCGGTGACCAGGCACTGGATATATTGTCAGACGGAACTGATAAGATCAATGTTGCTGGCTTCGCTATTAATGTTGACAGGTGATTTTTATCGAAAAGTCTTTCTGTATCAACTAACAAACATAAAATTTACAAGAAAAACAGATACATATGTTACGCAAAATTTTACCAACCGCTTTATGTGTTGTTATGACTGCGGCTGCTTACGGACAAGATGATACGAGTTCTGTAACCGTGCAGGTTATAACTGATAAAGACAATAAAAAAGTAATAGTTGATGCTGACGGAGATGTGTGGCAAAAAACAACGAAACGCAAAAATGTTAGTACCAGTTGGATTGGTGGCTTCGATTTAGGATTTGCCAATTTTGTAGACAATACCGACTATGCATCGGCGAGCGCACAGGCTTTTGCTCCAGGCGCAGACGCTGCATCTTTTGACCTTAGAAATGGCAAATCAATAAATTTTAATCTTTGGATTTTTAGCCAGAAAGTTAATCTGATCAATCATAATGTTAACCTGAAATATGCGCTGGGCCTAGAACTAAACAACTACCGGTTTAAAAACCCAATTCGTTTTGATGAAAATGCTCCTTACGTAAGATGGGATAACACGGGAAACCGCGTGTATACCAAAAATAAGCTGGCGGCAGATTACGTAACCATTCCTGTTATGCTGAATTTTGATTTTGGAAAAGGACAATCAGTAAAACGGCGAATTGGTGGAAATAAATCAAAAATAAAATACAATAGCTTTTCACGCGAATGGGGCTTCAGCGCAGGTATCAGCGCAGGTTATTTATACAGCGCGCGTAATAAAACTATTACATCAGATGAAGGCAAACAAAAATTGAAAGATAATTTTAATCTTAATCCATGGAAGTTATCTTACGTGGCAGAGATCAATCTCGGATATTTTAGTTTATATGGTTCATACGCTATGAAGGGTATGTTTAAGGATGGATTGGATATAACACCTTACAATGTTGGTATCAGGTTCTAAAATGTTAATAGCAATAATAACACAGTTTTGATTTTCAATTTAAGCTAAAATGTATCTTTACGGAATGATGAAATTATTGCTTTCCGTACTCCTTTCGGTCTGTACTATGTGGTGCATGGCCCAGGATCACCCCAAGCCTGACACACTTGAAATTGGCGGCATTACCATTATTCGCGACAATGATCAAGGTGCTTACACAAATACTAAAAAGAAAGGCTTCCTGAAAAAACTGAGCAGCAAACCAATCCTAAGAAAATAAAAACACAATGGGCTATTGTGGATATTGGCGTATCCAACTATGTAGATAACACCAATTATACCAGCGTTGATGCGCAGAATTATGCACCTGAAGCTAATGACGAATGGTTGGAATTAAAGCCTTTCAAATCACGTAATGTGAATATATGGCTGGTAACGCAGCAGTTCAATCTCATTAATCATTATGTAAATTTCCAGTACGGGCTTGGTATTGAGCTCAATAATTATCATTATAACCAACCTATACGTTATGAGGCTCAAACACCGGCTGTTGAAAATGCACCTGTTATTTATTTAGATGAAACACTGAACAGAACTTATAAGAAAAACAAACTGGCAGCAGATTATATTACGGCACCGGTAATGCTCAATTTTAACCTGACTCCTTATCGGCTATACCCTTTCGAAATAAGTGCTGGTATCAGTGCCGGTTATCTTTACTCGGCCAGAAATAAATTTGTCAATTCTGACGATGGCAAAATAAAAACACGCGGTGATTTCGACATGCGCCCCTGGAAGTTGTCGTACATAGCAGAAGTGAACCTGGGCGTTATAAGGTTATACGGCTCGTATGCATTTAAAGGCATGTATCTGCGCGGCCTGGATATAAGGCCCTACAATTTTGGCATCAGAATTAAACCTGTAGAGATTTTTGGAAAGGTTGAAACGCCGTAGTTGTAAGTAGGGAAATACAGGTTACAAGTTACTGGTTGCAGGTTACTTGAAAACGGAAACTTCAAAATCAATCGAAATGGCTGCAATCAGCTTCACTGCTACTTTGAAGAAGTTCGCATCAAACGGCGATAAAACTGGTTGGACTTATATTGAAGTGCCGGCTGAACTGGCGCAACAACTAAAACCAAATAATAAAAAAGCATTTCGTATAAAAGGTAAAATAGACAAGCATCCAATTTTTGGAGTGACATTGTTGCCAATGGGAGCTGGTGATTTTTTATTGGCAATAAATGCAGCGATGAGAAAAGGGATTGCTAAAAAGCAAGGTGCCATGGTAACCTTAACTATTTCTGCTGATGAAAATAAATATAAATTGAATGAAGAATTTATGGCCTGCCTCGCTGACGACCCGGCGGCAAAAGTTTTTTTGAAACATTAACCCCGTCTCATCAAAACTATTTTAGTAAATGGATTGACGAAGCCAAAACCGACCAGACAAAAGTGAAGCGTATAGCACAAGCCATTTTTGGACTTACTAATAAGATGGATTACGGGCAAATGATACGTTTTCACAAAGGGAAAGTGTGAGATTGTGATGAAAGTTGACGGATGAAAGTTGGCAGCCCAAAGGATTGAATTGAAATAAGCCGATGCAAAGCTTGTGGGTATTTGGCGAAGAATATGTAGGATGATTTATGTACCACAAAACAAGAGTGCGACGCAACAAAGTTGCTACATATTCTAAGCTGGGCTCATAAAAAACTTCAAATCAGAAATCCTAAATCAGAAATCGAAATTCCTGCCTTATTTTTGCGCCCTATGGCAACAGAGACAACAAGGTTTCAGGCGATTATATCGCATTGTAAAGAATACGGTTTTATTTTCCCGAGTAGCGAAATATACGATGGCTTGCAGGCTGTGTACGATTACGGTCAGTGGGGAGCAGAGCTGAAAAAAATATCAAAGATTATTGGTGGAAATGGATGACGCAGATGCAAGACAATATTGTTGGTATCGATGCGGCTATTTTTATGCATCCTACTACATGGAAAGCCAGTGGCCACGTGGACGGTTTTAATGATCCGATGATTGATAATAAGGATAGCAAAAAGCGTTACCGCGTTGATCATTTAATTGAAACGTTTACCGATCAGCTAAAAGCCGAGGGTAAAGAAGATGAAGCCGCGGCTATTATCAGCGAAATGGAAAAGGCCGATGCAGCGGGCGATTTGCCGGGACTGAAAAAAATTATTGACGATAATAAAATCAAGTGTCCGGTAAGCGGCACAGCCAATTGGACAGATATCCGTCAATTTAACCTGATGTTTTCGACCGAGTTTGGCTCAACAGTTTCATCAGAAGATGAAAATAATAAAGTATATCTGCGCCCGGAAACAGCGCAAGGAATTTTTGTAAACTTTTTGAACGTACAAAAAACGGGGCGTATGAAAATTCCGTTTGGTATTGCACAGATTGGTAAAGCATTTCGCAACGAAATTGTAGCACGTCAGTTTATTTTTCGGATGCGAGAGTTTGAGCAAATGGAAATGCAGTTTTTCATCAGGCCTGGCACTCAAAAAGAATGGTATGAATACTGGAAACAAGCTCGTTTAAAATGGCATTTAGAATTAGGTGTTCCCGATTCGGAATATCGCTTTCACGATCACGTAAAGTTGGCGCATTATGCTGATGCAGCTTGTGATATAGAATATAATTTTCCGATAGGCTTTAAAGAACTGGAAGGCATTCACAGCCGCACTGATTTTGACCTGCGCAGTCATCAGGAATACAGCAGAAAGAAGATGCAGTATTTTGATAATGATGTTGATCCTGAAACTGGAAAGCCTTATGGGAACTACATTCCATACGTTATTGAAACATCTATTGGCTTAGACCGTATGTTCCTGTCAATGGTTTGCGCAGCTTATACGGAAGAAGATTTAAGTACTACGGAAAAGCAAGACAGCCGTGTGGTGTTGAAGTTCCCTGCAAAACTGGCTCCTATAAAACTGGCGGTTTTCCCGCTGTTAAAGAAAGATGGCTTACCTGAAATAGCGGCAGCAATAATGGCAAAATATCGCAGCGAGTTTAAGTGCTTTTATGAAGAGAAAGATGCTATTGGTAAGCGTTATCGCCGGATGGATGCCTTGGGTGTTCCGTTTTGTGTAACGATCGACCATCAAACTAAAGAAGATAATACGGTTACCATACGTTATCGCGATACGATGAAGCAGGAAAGAATTTCTATTGAACAGATTGGAGAGATTGTAAGTGAAGCTGTTAGGGTTTAAATCTTGCCACATAAGAAAAATAAGTTTGTTACTTGTCGACCTTTTAACGTATTCTTTTTTCGTATGGCACGTTTTTAGTGATTACACTTATATAATTAAGTAAAATCTAAAAAAATTGCTATGAAAAAAGGTTCTGGATTGATAGCATTAGGCCTTGCGGCCTGGGCTTATTGGAAATATAAGATGACTCCGCAGCAAAAGGAAAACGTTAAGAGTAAAGTTTCTGAAGCGGGCAAAAATATTTGGGAGAAAGTGCCCCAAAATATAAAAGACACAGTTGCTCCTCAAAAGCCTCAAGAAAATATTTAAATGATTAAGCGGCATTTTTTGCCGCTTTTTCTTTAAAAAAACCGCCATGCGATGGGCACGGCGGAAAAACTTCATGATATATATTCTGACAAGCTAAAGAAAGATGTCTTTGTAAAAATAAGATTTGTGATTTAAATGAACTAACAAATGTTAGGGAATTTTTATCTGTAATCCGTCAAAAGCTAAATACCTGTTTGGTGGTAGTTCTTCAGATACTTTGTCGTGCAAGCCCATTTGATGTGATAAGTGAATGAAATAAGCTTCTGGCGCCTCAAGCTCATCGGCCAGGTCCAATGCTTCCTGCAAAGTAAAATGGGAAATATGTTTTTCTCTTCTCAATGCGTTTAAAACAAGCACTTTTGAGCCTTTTATTTTTTCTTTGATGATATCATCAATTCGATTAGCATCCGTGATATAGGTAAAATCACCTAATCTAAAACCCAGAACGGGCATGTACATATGCCAAACAGGAATAGGAATAATATTCAGATCAGCAATCTTAAACTCATCATCGCTATTGATTGTATGAAGTTGAATGGACGGCACTCCTGCGTATTTTACGGCAGCGAAAGCATAATCAAATTCTACTTTTACACGATTTAACGTTGCCTCCGTTGCAAAAACATCCATCGGTTTTTTCTGAAAGTAATTGTATGCTCTTACATCATCCAGCCCTGCGATATGATCTTTATGAGAGTGGGTTAGCAAAATAGCATCCAGCTTATTTACATTATGCGTAAGCATCTGTTGCCTAAAATCCGGACCGGAATCTATTACAATCGTAGTTTCAGGAGACTGTAGCAGAATACTTGATCTCAGCCTTTTATCTTTATTATTTGTTGAGGCGCATACTCCGCAAGTGCAGCCTACCATTGGCACGCCAGAGCTGGTTCCGGTTCCTAAAAAAGTTATTTGTAAAGGTGGGTAAGGCAAATTAAATGTAAAATATAGAATGAAGAATTTAGAGTAATGTGTTATTATTCGCTCTCTTCTGATTTACGCTCACTATTTTCTGATATTTCGGCAAATAGCTTTTTCGAGTTATCATCTAACAGCGCTACTTCAATATTTAATTGTGGTATAATTTCGATAAGCGTGTTAATACGCCCCTCAATTTGTAAAAACTTATTTAGCACCACAACTTTCCTGTCGTCAAGTATGCAATAACCACTCTGAAAATTTCCCCGTTCGTATCTTAAAATATAGCCACATTGTTCGGGTATCGCCTCAAGTTTATCTAATGTATTTTGCGTGTACTTAATCATAATATAAAAGCTATTGCAAAGATAATGGTTCATTGCGCATCGACCATTGTCCATTGTCCATCGACCATAATTCCTACATTTGTATCTATGCCCAAAGCACGCAAAATTATTAATGACCCTGTTTATGGGTTTATAACAATCGACCATCCGCTACTTTTACAGATCATTTCCCATCCTTGCTATCAAAGATTACGAAATATTCACCAGATGGCTTTTGCACATTTGGTGTATCCCGGTGCTGTGCATAGCAGGCTGCATCATTCGTTAGGCGCTTATCATTTGATGTGCACTGCACTTAACGAACTGAAAGGAAAAGGAACCGACATAACGGAAGCCGAAGAATTAGGTGCTAAATTGGCGATTTTACTGCACGATATTGGACATGGTCCATTCTCACACGCACTCGAACATGAATTAATAAAAGATGCGCATCACGAAAGCATTTCATTGCTGATCATGCAAAAGCTGAATGAAGAGTTTGGCGGACAACTGCAAACAGCTATTGATATTTTTACTGACCAACACCCGAAAAAATTTTTGCATCAGCTGGTTTCCGGACAGTTGGATGTTGACCGAATGGATTATTTGAACCGCGACAGTTTTTTTACAGGAGTGGCAGAAGGTGTTATTGGCTACGATCGTATTATAAAAATGCTGGCTGTAAAAGACGGAAATTTGGTGGTAGAAGAAAAAGCTATTTATTCTATAGAAAAATTTTTATTGAGCCGCAGATTAATGTATTGGCAAGTGTACCTCCATAAAACGGTGGTAGCCGCTGAAAAAATGCTGATCATGATACTGCGTAGGGCAAAAGCTTTGATTGCATCGGGCATAGAAACAATTGGTGCAACCAGCGCAATTGATAAATTTTTACAAAGTAGCGGTTCTGAAGTTACTATAGAATCTTTATTAGATGATTTTTGCGATATGGATGATCATGATGTAATGGCAACCGTAAAGAATTGGTGCCATCACCCCGATAAAATACTGTCGGTATTATGCAAAGCCATCATTCATCGAAAAGTAATGCATATTAAATTGCAGTCCACACCTATTGATATGGATTTTCAGGAGCAAAAGAAAAAAGAGGTTGCAGGCATTGTAGGTATTGATGAGGCTGATGCCAGCTATCTTGCTTTTGGTGGAGAAGCAACCAACCTGCTTTATAATATTAATAATGAAAGCATTAATATATTGCACAAAGACGGCTCATTAAAAGATATTTCTCAGGTTGATAATCCGCTAATTGATGTAAAAATTAGCGAGCCTGTTAAAAAATACTACTTTTGCTATTTGAGGGTCTA
This sequence comes from Paraniabella ginsengisoli, assembly GCF_022513635.1. GTDB lineage: Bacteria > Bacteroidota > Bacteroidia > Chitinophagales > Chitinophagaceae > Niabella > Niabella ginsengisoli. The sequence continues at coordinate 1,072,317 of NZ_JAKWBL010000004.1, forward strand.
AAGTTCAAAAGTTTAACTTTTAATATTTTTTACTTGTATACTTTCGACTCCTAACTAAAAATTTAAAGATCCTTAAAATGGTTTTTTCTGCATCGCAAATCGCACTTTTAATTAATGGCAAAGTGGATGGAAATCCCGAAGCCGCTGTTAAGTCTTTTGGTAAAATTGAAGAAGCAGGCGAGGGCCATTTAAGTTTTTTAGCTAATCCCAAATACGAGGAATACTTATATACAACCAAAGCAAGTATCATTATCGTAAACGAGTCGCTTGAATTAAAGCAACCCGTTGAAGCTACATTGATACGTGTTCAAGATGCATATAGTGCTTTTGCCACATTACTCGGTAAATACCAGGAGTTAAAGCAACAACAGTTAAAAGGTGTTCAGCAACCAGTTCATATTTCAGCATCTGCCACTTATGGTGACAATGTTTATATAGGCGCCTTTGCTTACCTTGGTGAAAATGTGAAAATAGGCAACGGCTCGAAAGTCTATCCTGGCGTGTATTTGGGCGATAATGTTGTGGTTGGAAACAATACAACTTTGCATCCAGGTGTAAAAATATTGCACAGTTGTCAAATCGGAAATAATGTAACTGTACATGCTGGTACTGTAATTGGTAGCGATGGCTTTGGTTTTGCTCCTCAGGCTGATGGAAGTTTTTCCAAAGTGCCGCAAATTGGAAATGTAATTGTAGAAGACGATGTAGAAATTGGCGCTAATGCTACCATCGACCGCGCTACAATTGGTTCTACCATTATTAAAAAAGGAGCCAAGCTTGACAATCTTATTCAAATTGCTCACAATGTAGAAATAGGTTATAGTTCGGTGGTTGCCGCCCAGGCTGGTATTAGTGGCAGCACAAAAATCGGCAATGGCGTAATGATCGGCGGGCAGGCTGGTATAGTTGGTCACTTGCATATTGGCGATGGCGCTAAAATAAACGCACAAAGCGGCGTTAGTAAAAACCTTGAACCAGGCAAAGCGGTTACCGGATCGCCCGCACACGAATATACATCTGCATTGAGGAGCCAGGCGCTGAGCCGCAAGTTGCCTGAACTCGAAAAACGAATACAGGAACTTGAACAATTGTTGCAACAGTTAAAACCCACGGTTTAATTTCTCAAGTTTAAAATACATGATATATTTATTGACCCATCAATAAATATATGGCATCGGAATTGCGACGCTCCGTTCAACAGCAGTATATAATTCAGCCTACATATTAGCTAGTAAAAAGTATATCACCAATCATCAGTAAATTGTTACCTCATAAGAATTTCCAATATGCAAATTAAAACGGGCGCGCAAGTCTGGGCATTACGAAATTTACTGCAGGAAAATGCAGATGCAACATTAGAGAAGCTTGCAACCGCCGGATATTCGTTTATTGAACCTGCTGGGTTTGATGTTCAAAACCGTACCGTACAAAATTTTACTCCTTCCAAATTGAAAAAATTGGCCAATGCTTATGGCCTTGATATTGTAAGTGGCCATTTTTATTTTGACCTGGGTAATGCAACAATAGCTTGTGAAGTTGCTTCAGAGCTTGGCATGAAATACATCGTGCATTCTTACTTTAAAGATCAGATAGACCAGAATATAGAATCGTACCAGAAAGCCGCTGAACAATTAAATAGAATGGGGGAAGTAGCAAAAAGTTATGGGCTTCAATTGGCGTATCATAATCATGCACACGAATTTGAAAATCTCAACGGAAAAATACCTTTCGATGTTTTGATTGAAAATACAGTACCCGATCTTGTAGCCTTCCAACCCGATCTGGGCTGGATGATTTATGCAGATGCAAATCCTGTTGATTATTTTACGAAGCACCCGCAACGCTTTCCATTATGGCATTTGCGAGATATTGATAAAACCAAACAATCAACCACCATTGGTAATGGCCTTGTAGCTTTTAAATCTATTTTTACTGAAAAGGAAAACGCCGGGCTTCAATATGCTATTGTTGAAATGGCATCGGGAACAGAAGATATACTTAGTAAAATGTTGATCAGTTACAGGTTTATAAATAAGGATCTTTGTTGAAAATTGATTTCTCAAAGAAATAAAATAATTGCGAAGCGGCCTCAACAAGGCCGCTTTAATTTTGAGTTCTTTAAAATGCAATCTCCAGAACTTGTCATGTAATTGCAGTCGAAACCATTAAAATGTTGGAGGAGTTGTATTGAGATCTGAATCCAGAAAATCGGTGATCATCGGGATCAGCCAATCGGTTCGATACATCATCCCAATGTGGGTTGTGCCAGGTATAATGGCCAGGCGGGATTTAGGCATACCATGTATATCACCCATTTTTCCGCCTCCCTTAGCACGAAATAACTCAAGCGCATGTTCATACTTTATTCCGTCGGCATCGCCAATTGCTATAAACATCGGAGCCTTAATGTTTATCACTTCCTTTGACCAATCATACGGCTTCAAATCAATACTCATAACTTTCTTTACAAATTCTTGGAAATGGTTAGGATCATTTCCAAGACTATCGTATTGCTTTTCTATAGGAGAACCTTTGAACATATCTGCATTGATCGTTGCAAAACTGGCTTCTACATCAGGCCACCAACCATCGTGTTTATAGCTGCCTGATAGTACCACAAGCCTGCGTACCTGTTCAGGATGGCGTACCGCCATTTGGAAGGCAATTCCACCGCCCATACTATAACCCAGAATATCTGCGCTATCTATTTTGAGATGTTTAAGTAGCCCAGATACATCATCGGCCATACCTTCGTAACTATATGGGCGGTCTATTTCTCTGGTGCGGCCATGGCCTTGCATTTCTGCTACTATTACTTTTCGATGTTTGGCAAAAAGTGGAATAATATGCGACCAATTTAAGGGAATGGTCATAAACGAGCCGTGTAGCAAAACAATAGGTTTGCCTTTGCCATAAACTTCATAATACATTTTCAGCCCGTTTACATCTGCATAGCTACTTTCAATTGGCTTTATAGACTGGCCATTAGTTGAGTCATTTGACGAAGCTGAATCATTGCTGTTTTCCTTTGAGCTTGATTGGCAGGATACAGCCATAATTAAAAGTGCAAAATAGAACCTGGTAAAAAGATGCTTATTCATTACAATGTGGTTTGTTACAATACAAATCTCGGCAACATTATAATGTTAGTTGCAGTGTGTATGCGACAATTAAGGACTAAAAAGCGACAAATCTGGTTGAGAAATAGCTTGCAAGGTATTATGCAAAAAGCGATCCAAATGGACCGCTGCTCTTAATGTAAGTTTTAAAAATGTACCTAAAATTTGTAAGCTACACTGGCTGTAAAATTTCTTGGCTTTTGAGGATTTACCGACCAGTATCCAATATAATAGGATTCGTTTGTAAGATTATTTACATTGGCAGAAATTCTGAACCTCTCGCCATTATAAAATAAAGATCCATTTAAAAGTGTATAGCTGGGTAAGTTAAATACTCCGGTAACGCTGTTGTCAATTACTTTATATACACCAGCGTAGTTACCGCCGAATCCTAATCCGAAATTCCTGAGCTTACCGGAATTGAATTTATAAGTTCCCCAAAAATTGGCTAATGTTTGCGGACCCTGGCCCCCAGGGCTTCTGCCGATTTCGTTGTAAAAATCATTTGGAGTTCCTGTATTACCCTCTATTACTTTGATTTTCCCATGACTAAATCCTGCGATAAAATTCAGCTGCGGTAAAGGATTAGCAGTGAGTTCCAACTCGAAGCCTTTGCTTTGCGTTTTTCCACCCTGCATGCCGTTGCCGTCTGGCAAATAATAAACCCTATTCGCAACTTTAGTGTTATAAAAAGAAAGAGTTGCAAAAAGTTTGTTCGCCAATAAATTAGCTTTGGCCCCCACCTCAATTTGATTAGCTTGTTCGGGTTTAAATGATTTTACACCCAGACTAGTTCCATCTTCATCAAAGATCTCTGATGGTGCCACATTATAAAATGTATTCATGTAATTTGCAAAAAGAGAGAGCTTATCAATAATGGGTTGATATACTAAGCCAAATTTTGGTGAGAATGTCAGCTGATCATAGTCGTCAGTTTCTACATTGGCCTTATTTTCAAAATAATCCAGCCTTAAGCCAACCAATGCAGACAAAGCAGGAGTAATATTTATTACATCAGACGCATAAGCACTGTATGCGCTGTTTGTAATTTTGGTATCCGAATGTTCAGTAGCAGCCAGCCCATTTTCAATGAATGATTGATCCAAACCATCGGGGTTTGATGGGTCAGCGGAAATAACATCACCCTGAGGGTTTACTCTTCTTGTAACAAGGCTGCCGGAGCTATTGTTTTTTACTGTTCGTGTAAAATAATCTAGTCCAAAAAGCACCCTGTTCCTAAGATTACCGATTTTGAAATCGCCATTAAAATTTTGTTGTGCATCAAAAGTGGTAGTGTTGTAATCCTGATTGCTGAATTCCTGGAAAAAATAATTTCGCTGTGTAGGTTCTTCCGGATCCACGCCATATATATAGGTATAAATTCCGTCAGACTTTATATTACTTGCCGAAACTACCGTTTGAGAACTCCAGTTGTTATTAATTTTGTATAATGCTTGTGCCTGTAAGTTTTTTCTTGGATTTTTAATTGTCAGGTCATTATTGGTAAAAGATAATTTAGGATTAAGGTTTAATTCCTCTATAGTTTTAAAGTCTAAGGCGCTTGCCCTGTCTGTGTTAAAAAACACCGGAGGAACTGCACGTTTTTCTTCTAAAATTTCTGCCAGTAAAGACAACGAAAGCCTGTCGTTTACCTCGTAGGCCAAAGTCGGTGCTATAAAAAATGACTTTTTGAATCCCGCATCCTGAAAGCTATTTTCAGTATGTAAGGCGGTATTTAATCGAAGTGCAATTTTTTTGTTTTACTTAACGGTGTATTGATATCAACAGCTAATCTGTGTAAATCAAAACTACCAATGTTGTAAGCCACTTCACCACCAAAATCATAATAAGGTTTTTTGGTAACGGTATTGATTATGCCACCATAACCGTAGAAGCTTGCTCCAAACAATGTTCCTGATGGCCCTTTTATAACTTGTATTTCTTCAACATTAGCAGGGTCAAGGTTGCCACTTACCAATCCGGGCAGCCCGTTAACCAAAGCTGGCTGAGCTTCAAAGCCTCTTAAAGAAAAATACGCGCCGCCATCACCACCCCGGCCGGTAGACTCCCAGCTCCTCGCTAATCCCGGAACGTTCCTTAATGCATCATCATAGTTGCTAATCACCTGCTCTTTCATCAGCTCTGCTGATATGCTGGAATATATCTGCGGGTTTTCCAAATTTTTGAGAGGCATTTTTGCAACCGTTGTTGTAGTTGCATTTTTGCTTTTATGACCAGAAATAATAACTTCTTCCAGTTGCTCTTTATTTTCATTCAAAACAAAATAAACTTCTGTAGTGGTTTGGTTAGTTACTTCAACCTCCTGTTGCTGATTAACTAATCCAACAAATGAAGTAGACAAAGTGTAGGTGCCCGGAGCAATGTTTTTTATTTCGAAAGCTCCGTTTTTATTGGCTACAGCGCCTTTGGCCGTTCCTTTTAATGTGATAGAAACCGATTCAGCAGGCTGCCCGTCAGACGTGGTTACCTTACCTTTTATGCTGCCGGTATTTTGGGCAAATATTGCGAAACTGGTAAATAGAAAAAAGAATGATAAAAAAAGTACTTAGAGGATTTTATATGCTTCATACCTAAAAAATTATTAGGCGGCGAAGTTATTTTCACTTTGAGATGTGGTGTTTACGAAATCGGGAATATTCTTAAATTATTTTTGGCTAAGGATTTCCGCTTAATTAGCTTGGCTTTTTAATTACCACACCTTTATCGGCTGGTCTTATTTTAATGGTTTAAATTCCGTTTTCTTCAAAATACAGCAGTACATGGTCTTTCAGGAAATTTTCCTGTTCTATTGGGTTGAAATCGGGCATAGGTTTTAACTGCTTGTAATGTGGCCATCCATCGGGGTCTTTATCTTCCAGTTCGTAATAGCCGCTGGGCGTTAATAAACGACAAACAGCGATATGCATCAGATCTTGTTTTTGTTCTTTTGTAAATTTTTCTGCTGGCGTTCCCAATTCCTGTATACCAATCAAAAACAGTATAGCTTCCATATCTGGCTTTTTGCCGAAACGTTCTACCAGCTTTGCTTCCAGGTTCCACCAGCGTATCTGCAGGTCATCATTTTTAAACATGGGGCGAAGGTAAGATTTAAGATGTTTAGAATTTAGTACTTAGATATTAATCTTGAGACTTTCGCAAGAGTATCTACGTACTAATATCTCAATACCAAAATTATTTACCAATCAAAAAGCAACTTCTGTTTAACTTCCCTTCAAAATCGAAAGGAGTGGTGGATCTTGTAATATCTTTAATGGAAGACGCCTTTATGGAACTTTCATCCAGTTTGAATTTGGTATAATTATTACTAAAGTAAAGTGAGCCGTTTTCGGACAACGCATCAAGACATTGATTGACTAATTTAACATGGTCTCTTTGAATATCCAGAATATCGTTCATTTTTTTACTATTACTAAAAGTAGGCGGATCCATAACAATAATATCAAACGAATTCTTTGACAGGGTGCCTAAATATTGCAATACATCTGCTACTAAGAATTGATATTTTTCAGCATCGTTAAATCCATTAGTTTCTATATTTTTCCTTGCCCAATTGATATAAGTGTTCGATAAATCAACTGTTGTAACCTGGCTGGCGCTGCCCGCAGCGGCATAAACTGAAAAGGAGCCGGTGTAAGCAAAAAGATTTAGTACCCGTTTATCAGCTGCTTGTTCCATTACCATTTTTCTTGTGATGCGATGATCTAAAAAAAGGCCTGTATCCAAATAATCTGTAAGATTTACAATAAACTTTAACCCATTTTCTTCAATGATAGATTCGCTTTTGGCATTATCAGTTTTCTGATATTGATCTTCACGTCCGGCTTTTCTTTTTCTGAGTTTGATAAAGATATTATCTGGCAGCACTTCTAAAACCTCCGACATAGCATCACGACTTTGTCGAAGCCAATATTGATGTGCCTCATCGTCCATGCTGTGATTTCTTTTATATTCTGATACATGAAGCTTGTCTTCGTATTTTTCGATGATAAGCGGGAATTCAGGAAGATCATGATCATAAATCCGGTAAGAACTTATATTTTGTTTTCGTGCTGTTTTTTGTAAATGCCTGAAAACCTTTGTCAAACGGTTTTTAAACATTTCGAATTTATCTGATCCATTCATCAATACAATATTTTTCACGAAATTAGCGCTTGCGCAAGTTGAAAGGTTGAAAAATTTACAAGACGTTGAGCTTCTTTTTCCTTTTAGCCTGTCAACTTTCAACGGTCAACTTTCAACTTTTCAAAAATCAACTACGCAATTGTAGATATAGAAACAACGGGCTCTTACGCTGCAGCAAATGGTATAACGGAAATTTGCATTCTTGTGTTTGATGGCGAGAAAATTGTTCAACGCTACGAAACATTAATCAACCCGTTGCACCGCATACCGCCATATATACAGGCAATGACGGGCATTACCAATGAAATGGTAGCCGAAGCGCCTGTATTCGAAGACGTAGCAGAAGAAATTTTTGAGATACTTAAGGATAAGATTTTTGTAGCCCATAATGTAAATTTTGACTATTCGTTTATTCATAGCCAATTGCGTCATTTCGGTTATGAGTATGATGCTCATAAATTATGTACGGTTAGGCTCAGTCGGAAAATACTTCCGGGCCATCAGTCGTATAGCCTTGGAAAGCTTTGTTATGCTTTAGGTATAAAACATATTAATCACCACCGTGCAGGTGGCGATACGGATGCTACAGCTGCTCTTTTCCAAATGCTGCTGGCTAACGATTCTGATGGACATATTATTAAAAGCCTTAAGCGTACTTCGAAAGAACATGTGCTGCCGCCCAATGTTCCCAAAACTGATTTTGAAAAGTTGCCTTACACGGCTGGCGTTTATTACTTTCATGATGAAAAAGGAAAAGTGGTATATGTTGGTAAAGCAAAAAATATGCGCTATCGGGTGAGCAGCCATTTTAGTAATAATGCTACTACCAGGCAAAAGCAAAATTTTATGCGGTATGTGCATCGCATAAGTTTTGAAGAATGTGGTACAGAACTCATGGCCGCTGTTAAAGAATCTTCTGAAATAAAAAGATTGTGGCCTAAGTTTAATGCAGCGCAAAAAAGAAGGGAAGATGTGTATGGCATTATTTGTTATCACGATCAAAACGGATACTTGCGATTAGCGGTTGATAAAGTAAATAGCAGGTACGAAATTGTAAGTTCTTTTCATCATCTGGAAAATGCTAATGCAGCGTTGCGGCAACTGGTACATGAATTTGATTTATGTCCACGTATGTGTTTTATAAACGAGAAATTGTATGAAGAGAAATTACATGCTATTTTGTGTAAAGGGGCTTGCGATAAAAAAGAGCCTGAAATTGGTTACAATGCACGCGTAGCAAAGGCTTTGGAGAAATTAAGAAACCTTCCATCTTTTGCTATTATTGACAATGGAATTACACGTGAAGAACATTCATGTATATTAGTTTGGCAAGGGAAATTTTATGGTATGGGTTTTATTCCTACTGATATTACGGTAGAACATGCGGAGACATTTAAGGACCTGGTAACTCCTTATAAAGAGAACAGTGTTATAACTAACATGCTTTTTAACTATGCAAAACGATATCCGGCTAAGGTGAAGCTGTTTGTGAATGGAGAATAGTGAATAGTGAATAGTGAATAATCAATAGTAAATAATCAGTGATGAATGGTGAATGGCGGGCAACCTGAAGGGCTGAATTATAATAACGGATGCGTAGCGTTCGGCTTGCGAAGAATACGGATGATGAATGATGCACCACAATTGAACTGAGCCTGCCCGAAAGAATTCATTCAGGCGGGCGTAGCAATTTCGATTCCTTTTGTTTATTGCTGATTAATAAAAATACAATAAGTCAATAGTTCAATAAATGAATGCTACATTTTTTGATTAAACTTGCACTCTCTAATTACCAAAAACATAATTAATGAAATACTTTGTAACGATTGCAGTCCTTGCTCTTTTTGCCTTTCAGCCCATTAAGAAAAAGAAAGTAATTTTTTTCGGAGATTCTATAACTCAGCAAGGCGCCGGGCCCAATGGCTATATTTCTAAGGTTGATAGCTTATGCAGGTCGGATAAGATGCAAAATGATTTTGAATTTGTAGGTAAAGGCGTTGGCGGAAACAGGGTATATGACCTGTTCTATCGCTTTCAGGAAGATGTGTTAGATCAAAACCCTGATATTGTAGTGGTGTATATTGGAATAAATGACGTATGGCATAAAACAACTAGCGGAACAGGAACCGAGTATAAAAAGTTTGGGGCTTTTTATGATAAAATGATCAACAAGATGAAGGAGCGTGGCATACAACCTGTTATGTGTACGCCGTCGGTAATTGGCGAGTTTAATGATGATACTAATTTGCAGGACGGTGATCTTAATTTTTATGCTAAATGGATTCGTGAATATGCTACTAAAAATAATATTCCATTGATCGATCTTCGAAAATCTTTTATGGATTACCTGGATAAAAATAATCCACAAAATGAAGAAAAGGGTATTCTTACTACCGATCGGGTGCATTTGAACAATGCCGGAAACCTGCTGGTAGCGCAGGATATGTGGACCGCGGTGAAAAAAATTAAATAGATTTTTTTGCAAGCTTTTTTGAAGACTTTTCTATAACTAACTGGATCCTTCTGATGTTGGCAGCTTTTTTTATCGGTCTTTCGAAGGCCGGTCTTAAAGGTATTGATATGCTCAACGTCACGATAATGGCTATCGTTCTCGGTGGAAAAGCTTCTACAGGTGTGGTTTTGCCTTTGCTGTGTGTGGCCGATTTGCTGGCCGTTAAATATTATCATCGTCATGCTGAGTGGAAGCATTTCTGGAAATTAATTCCATGGATGGTTGTGGGCGTTATTGTGGGTGTTTTTGCCGGACAGGAAATGGATGAGATTTTGTTCAGAAGAGTTATGGCTACGATTATTGTTATTACAGTTGTGATTATGCTTTATCTTGAAATCAGAAAAACGATAATCGTTCCTGATAATAAATTGTTCGTATCGGGAATGGGGCTGGTGTCGGGCTTTACAACGATGATTGGAAATCTGGCCGGGGCATTTGCGAATATTTACTTTCTGGCTATGCGCATGCCAAAGAATAATTTTATAGGAACTGCCGCCTGGGTGTTTTTAGCTATTAATTATTTTAAGCTGCCGTTTCAGATTTTTTATTGGAAGAATATTACGTTTCAAACGCTAAAAACAGACGCGGTGCTTTTACCTGCTTTGTTGATCGGTTTCCTGATTGGGGTAAAGGTGGTTTCTTTAATAAAAGATAATAGCTATAGAAAATTGATTATAGCAATGACATTTGTTGGCGCCATATTTATCTTTTTGAAAAGATAACATCTGACGGCATGTTGCTTTTAAAGAGAAGAAGCCGCCTCAAAATAATTTGAGGCGGCTTCTTAAAATTTATTCGCTTACTGAATTAAGCTACTTCTACATCAGCACCAGCTTCTTTCAATTTAGCTGCGATTTCATCAGCTTCAGCTTTGCTCACACCTTCTTTAATTGGTTTTGGAGCGCCATCAACTAATTCTTTAGCTTCTTTCAAACCTAAACCTGTTAAGTCTTTAACGATTTTAACAACGTTTAATTTAGAAGCACCACCGCTTTTCAAGATAACGTCGAATGCTGTTTTTTCTTCAGCAGCCGCGCCTGCGCCATCGCCACCACCAGAAACTACTACCGCAGCAGCAGCTGGTTCGATACCGTATTCAGTTTTTAAGAAATCAGCTAATTCCTGAACTTCTTTTACAGTTAAACCTACCAGGCTTTCTGCTAAATTTTTAATGTCTGCCATTTTGTTTGTTTTAATTTTTACCGTCTTCATTTCCATTTTAAAATGTAGGATCCGACGGCGGTTTAAAAAAATTTGTTTAATCCTTTAATCCGCTGTAAGCGGAAATATAAGGGTGATTTATGTAAAGAACTAAATCCTAAGTTGTTTCCATCGTCATTCCGACCGAGCGGCTGAAAGCCGTGAGTGGAGGAATCTCTTAAATAACATGGAGGTTGCTCGACTTCACTTCGTTACGCTCGCAATGACGATGCTGCGACTAAACTTACTCAGCTGCAGGTTTGTCTTCTGCCGCTGGGGCCTCAGGCGTAGCCGGAGTTTCAGGAGTTGCTGCTGCTGCCGGAGCATCAGTGGCCGGAGCCTCTGCAACTTCTTCTGCACCTGTTGCTGCTTCTTTGTTTTGCAACGCACCAATAACTCTTTGAATTGGAGAAAGCAACAAGCCGATAACTTCACCAATCAATTCGTTTTTAGTTTTGATTTGAGTTAACGCTTTTAATTGGTTGTCTCCTGCATACAGGTCACCATTGATGAAAGCTAATTTCAACGCTGGTTTTTCTGATTTTGCTTCGCTGCGGAAAGAGCTAAGGATAACAGCTGGTTCTTTCGGATTTTCGGAGAACATTAAAGCTGTTACTTTGTGTAAAGAATCGTAAACACCTGCATATTTTTCAGCATCAATTGATTCTAATGCTTTTTTAATAAGCGTGTTTTTAGCAACTTTCATTTCTACTTGTTTGTTGAAACAAGCGCTGCGTAATTTGCTTAACTGGGCTACAGTAAGCGATTCTGTGTCGGTTATGTAGAAATTGTCGTACTGAGAGAATTTGCCCTTCAATACTTCAATTACTTCGTTTTTTTGATCTTTAGTCATTTTATTTCGATTTGACTGTGTTTAAAATTGTTGCCGGTTGCTGATGCCATATATTCTACAGATAAAGTGATTGCGACGCAAGATCGATGCCATCTATTCTGCAGCTGGTATCAAACAACTATTAATGAACAAAACCTTTAGTGTCTAAAGCAATGCCGGGGCTCATTGAGCTTGCCATGCTGATGCCTTTTAAATAGGTACCTTTTGAGGTAGATGGTTTTGCCTTGATAATAGCGTTGATGAACTCTTGTCCGTTGGCGGCTAATTTATCAGGAGCGAAACTTACACGGCCAATAGAAGCATGGATGATACCAGCTTTATCTACCTTGAACGCGATTTTACCACCTTTTACTTCGTTTACTGCTGCTGCAACATCGTTGGTTACAGTACCTGTTTTGGGGTTTGGCATTAAGTTACGTGGACCTAATACTTTACCTAACTTACCAATTTTAGGCATAACAGCAGGGGTTGCGATGATTACATCAACGTCTGTCCAACCGCCTTCAATTTTTTGGATAAACTCGTCTAAACCTACATGATCGGCTCCTGCTTCTGTTGCAGCTGCTTCTTTGTCGGGAGTGCAAAGCACCAATACTCTTTTGTTTTACCGGTACCGTGTGGTAAGGTAACGGTGCCGCGGATGGCCTGATCAGCTTTTTTAGGATCTACACCTAAACGTACGTGTAAATCAACTGAGGCATCAAATTTTGCGACATTTATTTCTTTAACCAATGTAGAGGCTTCGTTAAGCGTATAAGCTTTGTTGGCATCCACCTTGGAGTTTACAACTTTTCTTTTCTTTGTAATTGCCATTGTAATTCTTTTAAAAGTTCTTTAATGGATTAGTTTTCCCAAGGGGCTTTACCTTCTACAGTTAATCCCATGCTGCGTGCTGTACCGGCAACCATTTTCATAGCGCTTTCGGTAGTGAAGCAGTTTAGATCGGGCATTTTATCTTTTGCGATAGCTTCTACCTGATCCCATGATACTTTACCAACTTTAACACGATTGCTTTCTTTAGAACCTTTTTGAATTTTAGCGGCTTCCATTAACTGCACAGCAGCGGGAGGCGTTTTAATTATAAATTCAAAACTTTTGTCAGAATAAACTGTGATCAATACAGGAAGTACTTTTCCTGGTTTGTCCTGTGTGCGCGCATTGAATTGCTTACAGAATTCCATGATGTTAACACCTTTGGAACCTAGCGCCGGACCGATTGGAGGTGCAGGATTGGCCTGGCCACCCTTGCACTGCAGCTTTACATAGCCGGAGATTTCTTTTGCCATTTTTTAAATGATTTATTGGTTCAAACGCTCTTCCGATTTTTTCGGGTCGAGCTCCCAAATTCCTCTGTTATTTCACACAAAGCGAACAACGAATACAAAGAACATAACGTTGTTGTCGCCGTATTCTTGTGTGAAACCAACATCTAAAAGAACTAATTGGGGGTGCAAAGGTAAGGGGAAATGGAAAATATTGAATATTAAATTTTGAATGTAAAAATTTGATTCGTTTCTTTAGGAGCAACGTATGATTTAAAAACTTAGTTGTTAAATTTAGCGAATGAAATTTCTATTGCTTGTTTTATTGTCTGGTTTCTGCATTATCGGCTTCGCCCAGTCCACGCAATTTTTTGATTCTCTGGGAATTATTAGTGAAAATCAGCAGGTAAAGAAAATCAGCAGCCAATTTAGTTTTACGGAAGGCCCGGCGGCTGATAAACGCGGGAATGTATATTTTACCGATCAGCCGAATAATAAAATATGGTTTTTTAATGCAAAAACCGAAAAGCTGCGCGAGTTTAAAAAATATGCGGGCAGAGCAAATGGCCTTTTTATTGACAAAGAGGGAAATATTATAGCCTGTGCCGACGAAAACAACGAATTGTGGAGTATTGATAAAAATGGCGAAGTAAAAATATTGTTAGGGGCTGTTGATGGAAAAAGGCTGAATGGACCTAATGACCTTTGGATAGATGCAAAAGAAGGAATTTATTTCACCGATCCTTATTATCAGCGGGATTACTGGACGCGGCAAAAGCCTGAAATTGTGGGACAGAAAGTCTATTATCTTGCGGCGGGCAGTACCCAACCAGTTGTTGTGGATTCAACAATAGTAAAACCAAATGGTATCATCGGCCATGGTAACAATTTATTTGTTGCTGATATTGGTGATAATAAAACATATAAGTACACAATCAACAAAAATGGCAGCCTGAGCAATAAAGCCTTGTTTGTGCAACAAGGATCGGACGGGATGACGCTGGATGAAAATGGCAATCTTTATCTTACCGGACATGGTGTGACAGTATATAACAGGAATGGTGTTAAAGTTGCACATATTCCTGTACCGGAAAAGTGGACGGGCAATATATGTTTTGCGGGAAAGAAAAGGAATTTTATTTTTATTACAGCCGGAAAAAGCATTTATACGCTGAAGATGAAAGTGAGAGGAGCGGGGAAATAGGCCTAAACTAAAAAATATCATTTGAAACCTGTAATCGTCATTTCCGCTGAAAGGTTATTTATGAAAAGCGGCGCATTGATTTTAGTAAATGACTGTCTTAAATTTCTTTCGGAAAATCTATCTCAGCAATTTGAAATCAAAGCTCTGGTTTTTAAAAAAGAACTATATCCTGATATTAAAAATGTCACGTTCATTGAATATCCAAATGCAAGGCGGCATTTTTTATTAAGACTTTATTACGAGTATTTTCAATTCAAAAAAGTATCAACAAAGTACCATCCATATCTTTGGCTATCATTACAAGATAGTACACCTTCTGTAAATGCGGCGATCAGGGCTGTCTATATTCACAATCCGGCCTTAATGGGTAAACTAAAACTCAAATACCTTTTTAGGCAACCGTCGTACTTTGCTTATCATACTTTAGCTAAATATATCTATCCCTTATTCATTCGAAAAAACAATCATATAATTGTTCAGCAAGCGATGCTGGGTAATTTTCTGGCAAAAAAATATAAAGTAAGCCACGATAAATTTATTATTGCGCCACCAGAATTGTCAAATACAGATTATTCCCCTTTGGTTGAAAATAAAACATCTGATACGTTTCTATTTCTATATCCGGCAACAGCGTTTGTTTACAAAAATCATGATACCGTTATAAAAGCTGTTAGATTATTAGCAAACAAAGGCATAAACAATATTGAAATTTTGTTTACTATTTCTGGCAATGAAAACAAATACGCGCGCTCTTTACGAGCAAAAGCCGAGGGCTTAAAAATTACTTTTATAAATTTTGTTTCTAAAAAAGAAATGTATGAGTTGTATGAAAGGAGTGACTGTTTATTGTTCCCTTCTCTGGCAGAAAGTTGGGGCTTACCACTACGTGAATTTCAGGCCTTTAATAAATCAATATTAGCCGCAGATGTTTTGTATGCAAATGAAACGATTGGGGATTATAATAAAGTTGCGTATTTTCCTCCTTCTGATTATAGAAAGTTAGCTACGTTAATGGAAGATGCCATTAAAAAACAATTAGCGTATCAAAAGAAGTCGAAGACTCCAGCAACACTAATGACTACGGCAAATGGATGGGACGAGGTTTTTCGAATTTTACTAAATAGTAATAAATAGCTTTTTGTAAAATTCAATTAGCTTAAGTCTTTCATTTTCCCAATTCAATTCTTGTCGGGCTCTTAAACAATTTTGTTGTAGTTGTTGAAAATAACTTTCGTCATCAAGTAATTTATTAATAGCAATAGCTATCGAATGTTCATCAAGTTGATCAATAAGTTCGGCTATTTTATATCGTTTATTAATAGCAGCATATTCAGGATAATTCATAGCAATTTGTGGAGTTACCGCATTCATATAATCAAACGTTCTGTTTGATAGTGAAAGAAAATAACTTCTGCCCTTATTTTCAATGGTATTTAATCCTATATAAGAGGATGCGGTAATTTTTTTTAGCTGGTCAGGAGATACGAGCCCCTTTAATTCTACCTTGTCTTTTAAATTGTATTTTTTACAAGCTCTTTTGCTTCATCAAAAAAATCACCTTCACCGCAAATGATCAATTGGCTATTAACATGACGCATGGCGGGTATAAAATATTCAACTCCTCTGCCGCGGCTTACCACACCTTGATAAAGTATATTTTTATTTTGCTTGGTCACATTTGCTTCTTGTGTATTTTGCGTAACAGGCAAGTTCCTTACAACTTCATAATCTAGCCCATATAGAATTTTGTATTCAGCCGCAAGGCTTTCATTAACTGTATAACCACGTTTAAATTTTGGTAAAAAAAGCGTTCAATAAATAGCCATACTTTTCTGATTCCGGGTTTTAATACCAGATCGTGTGTTTCGCAAAAAAGCTCATGCGCATCAAATATTCTTGTCTTCCTTTTTAGAACGGAGAGCAGATAACCGGGAATAATAGTGTCCAGATCAATGGCACATATTGCATCAAATTTTCTGAACAGTAAATAAAGTAAGATACGCAGATTAGTCTCTATAAAAAATAGCGGTCCGCGATAGAATAAAAGTGGCAACCTTACCTGTTGAAATTTTCGTTCGGTAAGTGGCTGTAATGGCCTGTTTTTTTAAAACCCAATAACAACACATCATAGCCACTATCTGCTAAAGTGCCACAAACCTTTTGCATGCGCTGATCGTATAGCATATCACCAGTAATAGTAAATACGATGCGCTTATTCACATATAGATTTTTAAGGCTTCGCGCAAGTTATCTTATCAATACCATTTTTCCATAACCTTTATTGAAATACTTGTCGGTATTATCGTCAGCCGCTTTATATTTATCCAGGCTCTTTCCGTTTAAGTTAGTTAATACACGGTATAGATAAACGCCGTTTGCGAGTTTTTGTCCATATTGATCCGTTCCATCCCATTTGAATTCAGTTATATTTCTGCCTATGCGTAATGGCCCTAACTCAGACTTAGTAATTTCACGCACAATTTTGCCGGTAATAGTTAGTATTTGAATACGGATATTCTGTGGAACGTCTGAACCTGTTAATGTGAAAACAAATGCTGTTGATGTTGTAAAAGGATTTGGATAATTCAATAAATTGGAGATCATTGGCTTGTTAATTACCTGAAAAGCTATCCGGTAATCAATGCTGCCTGCTGTATTTCCGCTTTGATCTTTCCCACTAACAATAAGCTCGTATTCTCCATCTTCCAAAAGATGTGGTTTGAATTTTACAGCTGCCGTATTCTCATCATTACCTCCTTGTCCGGGTGGAGTTAATATTAGCGTATCACTATTAAACTGATAATCCCTAACGGAACCATTTGGATGCCTTAGCTGTACTTTTATCAGATCGGAATTATTTAATAACAGATATTTAGCTTCATCCGTTAACTTAATTAGTATATCAGGTTTACTGGATACAATATCGCGATTGAGAATATGTAGCCCATCAAAAGTGACATCCATGAAAGGGTTAAGACTATCTGCCCGTACGTAGAAATTTTTATAAAGAAAATTATTAAAATTATACTGTTCCGGTTGGTCTTTATCAGGATTAAACTCCAGGTATAACTGGTTAGTTCCTGTGAACGAGACAGTGCTTACTGGAATCTGTAGCCTGATCGTATCGTTTGCGATAATAGGTTTCTGACGGGATACAGCAAGGGTTGTCTCTCTGTTATTTTTATCCCGTATCGTTAGTTTTACTTTTACGCTGTCAAAAGCATTTTCGCTGATATTTTTAAATGCTATTCCCACGTCAAGCGGTTCACCTGCATCCAATGTGTCCTTAAACTGGAAGAAGGTATTGGGAGCTATTGCCCCTTCAGGAGCCGGAGTATAAAATAAACGCCAGTATTTAAGCTGATAGGGTGTGTAATTTGTAGAATCTACATTACGCATCCGCAATATTAGGCTTGGATATAATTTGGCGTCGATACCAGATACGTCTATATTTCCTACACTTGGTTGGATATTACTCAAAACGGTGGTTTGCGAACCATCTGTTTTTATGCCTATTATATCAAGTGTTGGGTTGTCGCCATCGGGCGTTTCCAGCTTCTTTCCGTCCCATCTTAAATGGTTCCACTTTGTTGCAGGGCCCAAAATGGGGGATGTAATATACCCGCTATTGCCATGTGTTTTTACAGTCGCATTAAGATTTATGGTTTCAGCAAGGCTATTTGCTACACTTTGAGATAGTGCGGTAGAACTTCCCTTTTCACCGATAAAAACAAAAGGAACAACGGACTTGACAGAATCCAGATAGCTGAATCCCATTTGTTTCAGTTTATGGTAAAGTGAATTATTAGTTCCTAAAGTAGCGGTATCTCCCTGCCATGTTTCGGGAAACGCCGTCATAGTGCCTCCGTTAGTTACTGCAAAATAAAAGTCAGAAGGAATAGAATCTAAAAATTTCATCACCGTTTGCCTGGCAGCTGTTGTAGAAATATCAAAAGTAAAGAATGCATAATTATTGGTTGCAAATCCTTCCCAGGGAAGAGGCCGATAACTTCCATATAGTCCTGAGCTGCCTAAGTCTATATTGGCAACTGGTTTCATTGTTTTGTTGTTAATAACATAAAAGCGTAAAGAATTCCTCCAGTAACTAGCTTTTGACATCCCTCTTTGAGAAACAACATCACCAACAGTTAATTGAGTTTGCGATGCTCCTATGCCACTTCTATGAATTGTAGATGTTATATTAATTGTTGAGTTAAACTCATTAAAGTTATAACTACGAGCCGCATCTAAATTTATATTATCATAAGTATTATTCAACATTTGATAATAGTTGGATTGGTTAAATCCTGTTTCATCGCCATTGATATAAACGAACGAAGCGGTGTTCCATCGCGGCTCTTCGTTTTGTGCAGGAGCGCTGGCTACGCGCCAGTAATACACTACACTATCCTTAAAATTAACAACCGGATTAAACTCTACTATGCCTCCTGGTGAGGTTTTTGTTTGTGTTACTTTTAGTGAAGAGTTAAATAACGTGGTTGTATCTACTTCTATCATATAATTCTTCGTAGCGGCTAAGGCATTAGCTGTAGACGCTTTAAAAGTTATTGATGCTTTATTGACAATGGCGTAGTTATAAGGATAAACGGGCCGCAACTCATCCTCAAAAATATACACCTCTTTTACAACGCTGTTATTAGATTTAAACAGCTCATCTATGTTGTTTTCAGGATCTATAGTTACCGTTATCTTATTAAGCCCTTTGTCTTTTATAGGATCAATAGAAACAGTGTAGGTGATAGAATCTGCATATCTTATACCCTCAATAGTATCGCGTTGTATTACTTGCGTGGTAAGGTCGGGGAAAGTTCTTGTAAGCTGAACGATCAGTTTTCTGCTTATCGCTTTCCCAAGATTCATCATTTTCACATTTACTTTGAAATCATTTTCGGCTACGGAGACAAACCCCGGATCTATCGATACCAGTTCATCTTCCACGGCATAATCAGGTTTTTCAAATTGATATAATTTAACAGCCGGATCGCCATGCAATAAATACTCCTCAGCTTGGGCCCTTACAAATAAGTCTGTTTCGCCTCCAGCGATGGCAAATGAATTAATGATAGCTTTTTGCATGAGTTCACCCAGCGTAAGCCTGTAACCTTCGTTTGCCATTAGTTTGTATAGCGCGCCATTGTATTGTTGCAACGGATAAACGTAGCCAAAACTTGTTCCTGCCATCATACCGATAGAGCCCCGCTCTTTTGCGAATACATATTTATCAGATATTGTGCTTATAGTCGACAATCGGTTTGCATCCCAGATAAAAATATTACCCACGTTACAACCCATCATGTGAAAAACGGGATATTTTCCCTGGTTAGAATAATTAACAGGATCCTCCATATTGAATCCCAATGTTTGGGCAGATGAATGCCCGAAATAAGTTAACAGATTCACACCGCCGTTCAGGAGGATTTTTATCCGATCTGCTGCTGATTGTTCTCCTCCCGCCGAAGAACTTTTTACAAAGTCTGATACTTCTGCTCCATAAAAAGTATCTTTTATAAAAGCCTTGTGTGCGTTCAGGTAACCGTATAATAAGTCTTTCAAATATTGATCGTTTGCACCTACCATGTGTATCACGTTCTTCTTCCACGCACTTGCTTCAATTCCTGCTGCTGGCGTAAATTGCTGTTCATATTGTTTAATTTTTTCCAGGTAAATGGCTAATTCATTTCCATTTACAGCTGCAATTCGACCGATAGGTGTTAAAGGAATGGAACTGTTGCCTTCTGCTGCTAACAACATATCAGAAGTTGGCTCTCCAAAAGTCGGAATAAGGTTTAGGCGATCAGTTACCGGAGAAGATTCGTTGGTACGTGACGAAGTATAAGAAACACCCTTCCCAGCTAAAAATACGCTTTTCAGAGGAGCCGAAAACTTACTCCTAGCCATGCG
Organism: Paraniabella ginsengisoli; assembly: GCF_022513635.1. Classification (GTDB taxonomy): domain Bacteria; phylum Bacteroidota; class Bacteroidia; order Chitinophagales; family Chitinophagaceae; genus Niabella; species Niabella ginsengisoli. The sequence goes on from NZ_JAKWBL010000004.1 coordinate 1,092,532, forward strand.
CAAAAATTTCTTACAGCCAGCGGGTTATGCTTTATACCAAAAGCAAACTGATCTGTGAGTTGGTCAATCAGGTACACTTTTGCGTTGTAGCCACCACCTTGGGCAGAACTTCTGTATGCGCGATATTCTTCTACGGGCTGTGCGCCATTGGCACCATTTATTATTGCCGGGTGAGTTACTATTAAATAATTCCCCTGATTTTCCTGCAACGAATAATTGATGAAATTTCTTGATTCTAAACCGGCGATAGTTTTGATATTAGCAGTTGCTGTGTTAACTAAAACTACATCGTGAGATGTGGTAGATGGCTGCACATATATTTTAATTAAAGAAGGGTTTGAAACATTTGCCTCGTAACGGCGTCCGCTTGTTAAGTCATACAAAACCGGTATTCCTGAGTAGGTAAATCCAGAAATTTCAAGATATTTCCCTTGAGAGGCACTACCGCTCAGCGTAAAGCGAAAATTATTGGCTCCGCCAAAATTAAACGCACGTGGATAAGTAAGTTCAATCAACCCAATTTTTATTCTGTTATTGGCAGTTGTTGAAGTGTTAGTAACGGTAATACTTTCTGTGGTTCCTGTTAAATTTGACGTAGGTAAATTAGCTGTTAATTTTGCATATTCAAATCTATTTAATGCATTATTAAATACCTCCACATTGTTGAGTTGCATACGAACATTTCTGTTGTTGGGGCTATTGCCAACTATGTTCATGTTTACCTGCATTTGCGGAGCTCCGCTGCCTTGAAATGGAAAAAGATTTGTTTTTGATAAGCTTCTTGTTGTATTTTCTTTTATTTCATTGGAAGTCCAACCTCTCCAACTTCGTAAGATGCCGAATACGCCGCTTCGGAAACTGCTCCGGAATAAGGGCCAAGATGAATTGTTTCGTTAAGATAAATTCCTTCTTTATGCATGAAATAAGGCTCCGCTGCAACACCTGTTGGTATATTGTTTTCTGCAGGTGTCAGTCTCTTATTGCCACCGTTAAGATTTACAGTTAAGAAATAGGCAGCGCTATCTGTAAACAAGCTTTTGCTATTGTTGATCTGATCGTTAGGGTTGCGATACAAAATCTGGTCCGGCTTACCATCATTGGCCTCTCCCCAAAATTCAATATAACCTGCAGCGGGTAAAGTTCCTGTTTGGCTTGACGTGTATATAGGAATTTCCTGCCCATTGCGCCACAATTGAAAAGCAGCAACATTGGTGTTAGATAGATTCGCTGCTGCCAAAACAGATTGCGGTATTCGATAAAGTCCGTTAGAACCTACTTTAAACTTATAATAAGTTTTGCTGTAGTCGATCCACTCGTTATTGAACTGTTGTGCAGCAGCGGACAGCGTGCAAAAAATTGACAATAAAAAAAACAGCCGTTTTATCATGGTTTTACAACTTCAAAAGGTAACAATTTCTTCTTGCGATCAATATCAAGTCTTAACGAAAAGACATGCGTAAATAAAGGATTTGACTGATTAGCCAGGTTTGCAAATGCATAATCTATCACAACAGATTTTACCCTGAATCCCACGCCAACACTGGGCTGATAGATCCACACTCGTTTTTGGTTTAGTGTATCCCCATCTGCCAGACCTTGTTGAAAATTATTGATACCGCCTCTTACAAAAAAATATTTTTATAACTATATTCCAGTCCAACCTTTGGGTCAATGCTGATAGGGTCGCTACTTACAACAGTATTACGCCTGCCGTCAAAAGTCAGATCGAAATCTGTTTCGGCTAAGATTGTAGATGTTTTGCCGATATTGAAAAGCCTTGACGCGCCAATGGTCAATCTTGGAGATGTAAGCTCGGTCGATCTTACTGGTATATCATTATTAGTTAGATATAATACTTCCTTTTCCTTATCTGAAAAATTAAAAGTCCATGTATTGAATGTGCTTGTGACATCTTTTGCAACTATACCAAACCGCCACTTGTCTTTATAAATCTGTAAACCTGCATCCAAACCAAAACCCCATGCCTGGGCAAATTTCCCAACGTTGCGATAAATAACTTTAGCATTTGCGCCAAAATTGATTGTAGTGTTTTCTGTTTTCTTTAGGTTTTGCCCGTATGATAAAAGGAAGGCATAATCTGCTGAAGAAAAGGTTTGGATATTATTATAATTAAGCGAGCCATCCGGATTAACCAAAAATAATGTGTTCGCGATATCATCAACTGCAAATCGCATGGCTGTTAAACCTAAAACACGTTTTTCGTTCGTTGTAGGAAGCGCAACGTTTGCAAAATCATATTTCCCAATACCTGCAAAATATTCCGAATGCATCAGGTTCACCTGCGTGTGGCCTTGTACATTTACAAGCCCTGCTGGATTCCAATAGCCTGCTGTCCCATCTGCTACCGATGCAACCTGGGCGCTTCCCATGGCAAGGCCGCGCGCTCCTGCACCAATGTTCAGGAATTCATTAGAATATTTTCGAAATTGAGCGTTGGACGCTTGATGCCCAAGTTGCAGCATTATAAATATACTAGCAAAAGGTATGTAGCTTTTTATTTTCACTAAACAGTTATTATTAAAGTTGGTCAGCCATTGGGGCAGTTAAAATTAATTCCTTCTGTTGAAAAGTTTTTAGGGATATAATCAATTCAACTTTCTGCCTCCCGTCACGAGACAAATACAAAACGTTTTGACAAAATTAACAATATCGATGAAAGTTGCAATAGAATTAGACAAATACGCCAGAATATTCGATCAACGCCGTAAAAACTTATTTTTGCGCCCATGGATTTGATAAAAGAATTAAAATGGCGCGGAATGGTGCAGGATATAATGCCTGGCACTGAGGAGCAATTGAAAAAGGAAATTACTTCTGGATATATAGGGTTTGATCCAACGGCAACGAGCCTGCATATCGGAAGCCTTGTCCCTATTTTACTTCTGGTACATATGCAAAGGGCAGGGCACAGGCCAATAGCGCTTGTTGGCGGTGCCACCGGAATGATAGGAGATCCGAGCGGCAAAAGTGAAGAGCGGAACCTGCTTAATGAAAATCAATTAGCCGAAAATGTTGCTGGCATTAAAGCCCAGCTTGCAAAATATCTGGATTTTGATCAGTCAAAACCTAATGGAGCATTGATGGTCAACAACTATGAATGGTTTAAAGAGATTTCATTTATTGACTTTTTGAGGGATGCGGGCAAGCACATTACTGTGAATTATATGATGGCGAAGGACAGTGTGAAAAAAGGTTTGACGGAGAAGTGGGTATCAGCTATACAGAATTTGCTTATCAGCTAATGCAAGGCTATGATTTCTATCATTTATTCAAAGAGAACAATTGTAAGCTTCAGATGGGCGGCAGCGACCAATGGGGCAATATTACTACAGGAACAGAATTTGTGCGTCGCAAAGCGCATGGTGAGGCTTTTGCTTTTACCTGTCCGCTTATTAAAAAAGCGGACGGCACCAAATTTGGAAAAACAGAACAAGGCAATGTGTGGTTAGACCCTGAGAAAACCACCCCTTTTCAGTTCTACCAGTTTTGGCTAAACGCCAGCGATGTTGATGCAGAAAGCTGGATCAAAATTTTTACATTTTTAGATGAATCATCCATAGCCAGGCTAATTGAAGATCATCGAAACGATGCTTCAAAAAGATTGTTGCAAAAAACACTGGCCAAAGAAATAACTCTGTTTGTTCACGGCCAGTCTGAATATGAAAAAGCAATTGAAACTACAGAGAAGCTTTTTGCGAATCAATCCAAACCTGCAGATGAAATGAGCATTGACGATCTGGAAAGCATGGCTGGCGTGATCAAATCAAACATTGAAAAGGAAAAGATAGAGGCAGGTATTGATATCGTAAGCCTATTAGCCGAGACCAATGTAGCATCCAGCAAGGGAGAGGCGCGCAAGTTAATCCAAGGGGGAGGCATACAACTTAATCGTAAAAAAATGGATGACATACAACAATCAATTGACTTTGGTTTTCTGTTACACGAAAAATATCTTTTACTGCAGAAGGGAAAGAAAAATTATTATCTGGTTGAAGTAGGTTGATTCGAGAAAATATTAAAATATCCTATCAATTGATAATTCCTTTTTATCAATGCAATTAATTGACTAACTGACAATTAAAAGTATGATAAAAATAAATACAACATATTGTTTATTTGAAAAAAATGTATTATATTTATAAGGAATTGTTGCAAGCCTATAATTACCCTTGTTAAAAGGCAGATGTTTACAAATGAAGCTGTTTATTAGCGTTTGAGTTGGCTGATAAGCGATACTAAAACTTCTAACCTATTGTGCATAACAAATAACCTCTGCGGCTAATACCGGCTTATTTTTTAATACTTCTTGCGCTTCTTAGCCTAGAGGATAAATGCATAGCTTATGAAATGTATATGCCATACTTATTGTAAAAATGCTAACCTCATTTTTACCATTATCTTTTTCTACTCTCTTATATTGCGCTAAGATCATTTTCGCAATAGAGCGGATTATTAAGATCAATTTTATAGCAGAAATCCCTGTTTTTTAAACCACTCTTAAAAAGAGTAGCGGTATCAGGCAAAGTCTGTCTCGCTATTAGATTTTACTTAGTTGTGTATCAATTTATTTCTACTGTATCTCACGAACAGCCGTTGCTAACCATTGAAAGCACCCTTTTGTAAAAAACACCACTCCTTTTCAAGCAACGTTGTCCAAACTCTGAGGAACTTTCGGAAACACCTTTCTCAGCTAAATCACACACTAATGTAAAGACACTTATTTCATCACCTCTAAAATTTTTTTATGAAAAGCACCTACCTCATCGTACCACCATTATTCTATGTAAAGAAAATTGGTTCTATCTTTCAGTTAAGAAGCCCTGCATTGAAGCTGTTGTTTGGCTTGTTATTTTTTATTACCAACACAATCGTCTATGCGCAAACAGTTACATGTAATGTAATGACACCTTTAGTCCAAAATAACTATCCGGCTAATGTAAGTTTTGGCACAACGGGTAGTGTAGGTTTAATTTCAGTATCAAATTCAGAAAATATTGTAAACAGCATCGCTTCCGATTTTGCAACTATAAACACATCGCTGAATGTTGTCGGGGGCGCATATCTTTCTGTTAGCCTATCAGAAGGAAGTTTGCCTAAAGGCTATTTTGCTGGTTTTGAAATGGAAAGCGTGTCATTAATTAATCTTGGTATACTTAATAATATTACAATATCGGTACTGAATAATGGAACATTAGTTCAAGCGAAGTCAGGTCTTGATCTGATTGAGACTGCTGTGATTTCAGGTACCGCAAAGCAAACAATTGGTTTTTTAGTAACAGCGGGGACAGTATTTGATGAAATTAAAATTGACTTTAGCGAAGGTTTCCTTGAGGCCAATATTGGCTCAGTTCTAATTTATAATGCAGTAGTTAAGGGCTTTTGCGCACCAAATCCTGTACTGACAGAATATACTCATTTGGCCAATGACCATGGCAATGATATGGGTGTTGCCGTTAGCGGAGATAATACCGGTTTGATTGGTGCCAGTATTTTAGAGTATTCTCAATCGATGGATAATCTAATTGATGGCGATCATACTAATTATGTGGCGATCAATAATTCTGTAATTAGTGCAAGTGCAGCAAGTTCTGCTTCGTTGGCAGTTGTGACTCCTGCTCATACATTCACGAACGATGAATACGTGGGGTTTATTGTAAAAGGAGACAATGGCCTGATTGATATCGGAGCACTTACTGGAATTGAAATAGCTACATATAATAATGGTGTATTGGTCGAAACTATATCAAATAGTGATTTGATAAATCTAAGCGCTTTAAGTTCAGAGTTGCTATCTGGAATGACCTCGACCGGAACTATGAGTATTATTGGTTTCGCTACCACCGAAGATTTTGATGAAGTGAAGCTGACGGTTGGTAATTTTACAGGTGTTGGAAATGAATTGCAGGTATTTGAAGCATTTGTTGCATCAAACGATGCGCTACCTGTTAATTATGGACCTATAAGCGCAATGATGCAGCATAATATTTTGAAAGTAAATTGGATGACGCTCTTCGAAACAAATAACAAAGAGTTTGTAATTGAAGGTTCTGCTGACGGAAAAAGCTGGATGGAAATTGGCACCGTGATGTCCGGCGCCAGGAATGGCAATTCGGATAAACCACTTGAATATAGTTTTGAAAAAATGTTCGAAAACGTTGCTATGGCTGGATTTTCATTATTGTCTTTTTTCGCATTAGCTATTGTCTTTTTGGCCTTGTTTCCGACAATAAAGAGAAAGAAAACATTCTCAATGCTGCGGCTAGTGATTGTACTAATCGGTATTACAATCATTTCCTGCAAAAAAACTGATGTCCAGGTAGATGTTAGCAAGGAGATGATAAAGTTCATTCGTATTGGCCAGATTGATGCCGATAATACAGTTCACTATTCAAAAGTTGAAAAGATTATTTACAAATAAGATTTCCAATCAGCTAAAAAAATCCATAAAAATTTTATGGATTTTTTTATATTTAGGATACCAAACGCTAACACTTATGAAAAAGCTAACCTCCTTGGCATTATCAGGTGCCTTCGTGTTTTTGTCAGTATTACACGCTAATTCGCAGCAAACTGTTTTTATGGAAAATATAGGTGAAACTTCGGTCGGCACTTCCGAGCCAACTGCGCGCACTTATACCGGATTTCAAAACTATGGAGTAAGGGATATTCAAATTGAAGCACCAACAGGCAGCACTACTAGAATCAAAGACAATTCTAGTACTTCGTCCGGCTATCCAAGCGCATCTGGCGGTAATTATGTTAACATTAGTGGTAACAGTGCGTCTTATTTACGGATTAATCAAATCTATATTCGCGGAGCAACGAATATCAAGCTTGCTTTTGGCGTTAGGAAAGCGAGAACTATGGAAGACGGTAGCTCTTTAATAGTAAACGTAACCGTCGATGGAAATACAGTAACCTTTTCTCCCATTCTGCCTTCTGGCAGCGGAACTACTGGCTGGTATTATTTTCAATCAACGATTACCATTCCGACGGGAAGCGCTATGAACATTGAGTTTTTAAATTCCAGTGTTAACCCCAACTCAGGGAGTTTTGGGATAGACGATATTGTTTTAATATCTGATACTCCTTTGCCCATAAATTTTGGAGAAATTCAGGCTGTTCAGCAACATGGAGAAATGAACATTGGATGGACAACTTTTAAAGAAACGAACAATGATTACTTCGAAGTTCAGTTATCCCGCAATGGTGTTCGTTTTGAAACTATAAAAACCGTCCAGTCTAAAAACGGCAACAGTGAAATGCCTCAACATTATGATACGACTATTTCTATGAGCGGGACAACCATTTTGCTTGGAATACCATTTTTGGTCATCTTATTATTTTTCTCATGGCGCAGGAAATCATGGCCATCATTTCTCCTCGCTGTTATGGTTATTAGTTCAGTAGGAACTGCGTCCTGCACTAAGGGCGAAGCCGGTTTGCAGGAAACTGAAAATAGTCAACTTTTTATAAGGATAAAACAAGTAGATAAAGATGGATCTCAAACTTACAGCAAGGTTGTGAAAGTAATAAACCGTTAATCAATTTTAATATAAGGCGCAATTTTTTCAAAACTGTCATTTGTTTGGGAAACTATATTTCTGACCTCCTCGATAGATTGAAAGTTGCCCTTCTCTTTTCTTTGCTTTAAAATAAGGTAGGCTGTCCGCTTATTAATATACGGATGGCCATTCAATTCGTCATAGTTGGTGGAGTTAATATTTATCTTTCTTATTGAAGTTGAGCTTAGCTTCAATTGCGATTTTATTTTTTGAAAAGTGGAATCAGGTACTCCGTAAGTTTCGCCAACTTGATCTATTGAATAGAAGCCACCGAGTTTTTCACGAAAATTGATAATCCGCAAAGCAAGCTTATTGCCTATGCCATATAAAGATTCATATGCCGCAGCATCGGCCATATTAATTTCGATTATTTTACGCTGGTATTTCGGTTTGTTTTCCGAAATGACAGCATTTGTAGTTGATAATTTCTGATATTTTACATTACTATTCGATTTTGAATGGTTTGCACTTTCGATAGAAATATAGGGCTTCAATCTCTCAAATTCATCTTGCCGTAGGTTATATATCTTCTTAAAATCATCAGGTTTACGAAAGTTTCCTCCCTTGTTCCGGTAATTTAAAATTGTTTTTATGGTTCTGTCCCGAAGCCCGAGTTTCTTAAATCCATCTGAATCTAAGATGTTAGGATCAAAAGTAAAAAGAACAATTTTTGATGAGTTGCCGTCAGCATCTTCCGCTTTATCAATTTGATAATTGGTGGGGCTCACCCCTGGTTCTAAAATTGAATCATTCTCATTCGACGGTTCTTTCAGTTTATGACTTTCAGCAACCAATGAGGAGTCCAAAACTGTTTCGTTTGAACGCTGCGAGCCGAAATTGTAAAAAGGCAAAAGAGCCACAATCAAAACGATAAATAGTATGATTATAATGGCAATACGTTCCTTTTTTGAAAAAGTGGATAACTCTTTTATGGTGTGTTTCAGTCCCATAGTTAGCAGTTTTCATAAATTTACGATTTATACAACCTCCTTTCAAAACTAAATTTGGCAAAATTATTGCTAATAACTTTTTTCCTAATTATTTTTCCACTAACTTTGCAGTCCTTTTTATTTTGGCCAATAAAATTTTTACTTACGAAATGTATTCAAGTAATTGAATTTCAACGGGATTTCTTTTAGAGATAAAAGTCTTCCTTTTTGGCATTTCTATGGTTCAATCATTAAAACCGGTGTAATATTTATGTCTGCTACAAGCGTAAAATCAAGAGTTAATTTCGGTAAAATCAAGCACTTAGCTGAAACACCCGATTTGCTCGAAATTCAAATCCAGTCTTTCAAAGAGTTTTTCCAATTGGAAACCACACCCGATAAGCGCGACATTGAAGGCTTATTCCGTGTGTTCAAGGATAACTTTCCGATTACGGATACAAGGAACATCTTTGTGCTGGAGTTCTTAGATTACTTTATCGATCCGCCCCGTTATTCTATCGACGAATGTATGGAGCGTGGCTTAACCTATGCCGTTCCGCTTAAAGCTAAATTACGCTTAAGCTGTAACGATGAAGAGCATGTCGACTTCCAAACAATCGTTCAGGATGTGTTCCTGGGTAATATTCCTTACATGACACCTCGTGGTACCTTTGTGATCAATGGTGCTGAGCGTGTGGTGGTTTCTCAGTTACACCGTTCTCCTGGCGTATTCTTTGGCCAGTCGGTTCACCCGAATGGTACCAAAATCTACTCTGCGCGTGTCATTCCTTTTAAAGGTGCATGGATGGAGTTCGCTACAGACATTAATAATGTAATGTATGCGTATATTGATCGTAAGAAAAAATTCCCGGTTACTACATTATTGCGTTCTATTGGTTACGAAACGGACAAGGATATTCTTGAGCTGTTTGGTATGGCAGATGAAGTAGCAGGCGAAAGAAAGGCTTTGGAAAAATACATCGGAAAAAGATTGGCTGCTCGTGTGTTACGTACCTGGGTTGAAGACTTTGTGGATGAAGATACTGGGGAAGTTGTTTCTATCGAGCGTAACGAAATTGTGATGGAGCGGGATACCGTGTTGGACGAAGAAGCGATCGACACTATCGCCGATATGGAAGTGAAGAGCGTTTTCGTTCAACGGGAAGATGTGGGTGGAGATTACGCTATTATATATAATACGTTAAATAAGGATACATCTAACAGCGAGCTGGAAGCGGTTCAGTTTATCTATCGCCAATTACGCGGTGCTGATGCTCCTGATAACGAAACGGCTCGTGGTATTATCGATAAATTATTCTTTAGTGATAAACGTTACGATCTTGGAGAAGTAGGTCGCTACAAAATCAACCGAAAGTTGAATATTGATGCGCCTTTGGTACAAAAAACCTTAACTAAGTTAGATATCATTGAGATCATCAAATACCTGGTTCGCCTAACAAATGGTAAAGCAGAGATCGATGATATTGATCACTTAAGCAACCGTCGTGTACGTACAGTAGGAGAGCAGTTGTATGCTCAGTTTGGTGTAGGTCTGGCTCGTATGGCCCGTACCATTCGTGAAAGAATGAACGTTCGCGATAATGAGGTATTTACCCCTGTAGATTTGATCAATGCAAGAACACTTTCTTCAGTGATCAACTCTTTCTTTGGTACTTCTCAATTATCTCAGTTCCTTGATCAAACCAATCCGTTATCTGAAATCACACACAAACGTCGTATTTCAGCGCTCGGGCCAGGTGGTCTAAGCCGCGAGCGTGCGGGCTTTGAGGTTCGTGACGTACACTATTCGCACTATGGTCGTTTGTGTACAATTGAAACGCCCGAAGGTCCAAACATTGGTTTGATCTCTACTCTTTGCGTTCATGCAACGATTAATGAGATGGGCTTTATTGAAACACCTTACCATAAAGTAGAAAATGGTAAAGTGAATATGAAAAAGCTTAATTTCTTAAGCGCGGAAGAAGAAGATGAAGCGAAAATTGCACAGGCAAACGCGCCGCTGGATGATAGCGGAAGTTTTGTAAATGATAGGGTAGCAAGTCGCGAAACGGGCGATTTCCCGATACTTGATAAAAACGAAGTTGAATATATGGACGTAGCGCCAAACCAGATTGTAGGTTTGAGTGCTTCCCTGATTCCTTTCCTGGAGCATGATGATGCCAACCGTGCGTTGATGGGATCAAACATGCAACGTCAGGCAGTTCCGTTATTGCGTCCCGATGCTCCGATTGTGGGCACAGGCCTTGAAGGAAAAGCAGCTCGCGATTCAAGGATCCAACTTCATGCAGAAGGAAATGGTGTGGTTGAATTTGTAGATGCAAATGAAATCCATGTTCGTTACGATAGAGATGTAAATGAAAAGCTGGTAAGCTTTGAGGAAGACCTGAAGGTTTATAAGATGACTAAATTCATCAAAACCAACCAGGAGTCTTGTATTAACCTGATGCCAACTGTGAAAAAAGGGCAAAAAGTAAAAACAGGAGATTTTCTTACTCAGGGTTATGCAACTCAAAATGGTGAACTGGCTTTAGGTAAAAACCTAAAAGTAGCGTTCATGCCTTGGAAAGGTTACAATTTTGAGGATGCGATCGTAATTAGCGAGCGTGTAGTAAAAGAAGATATGTTTACTTCTATCCATATTTCTGAATATGAATTGGAAGTACGCGATACTAAATTAGGTGAAGAAGAATTAACTGCTGATATTCCTAACGTTTCGGAAGAAGCTACCAAAGACCTTGACGAGCACGGTATCATTCGCATTGGTGCGCAAATTAAAGAAGGCGATATCTTAATCGGAAAGATCACTCCAAAAGGAGAAAGCGATCCAACTCCGGAAGAGAAATTACTTCGCGCCATCTTTGGTGATAAAGCCGGTGATGCAAAAGACGCTTCTTTAAAAGCGCCGAACGGAGTAGAAGGCGTGGTAATTGGCAAGAAATTGTTTCAACGCGCTAAGAAAGATAAAAACGGCAAGGTTAGAGAAAAAGCAGCTATTGAAAAGTTAGATAGAATTCACGAGAAGAATGAGCAGGATATATTAAATGTGCTTTTGGAAAAACTGGGTACTTTATTAGAGAATCAAAACTCTGTAGGTGTATTGAACAGTTTCGATGAAGTGGTGATTGGTAAAGGCTCAAAATTCAACGCTAAAAATCTTGCTTCTCTTGATTACGCAAACATCAATCCGCTAAACTGGACTTCTGATGAAAAGATCAACCATCAGGTAAATACTTTATTGCACAACTATAACATCAAGTTCAACGAAGAATTGGGCCGTTATAAAAGAGAGAAGTTCAATATTTCTATAGGTGATGAATTGCCTGCAGGTGTGTTGAAGCTGGCTAAAGTTTACCTTGCTGTTAAGCGTAAGCTGAAAGTGGGTGATAAAATGGCGGGTCGCCACGGTAATAAAGGTATCGTAGCAAAAATTGTTCGTCAGGAAGACATGCCTTTCTTAGAAGATGGTTCTCCTGTTGACATTGTATTGAATCCACTTGGTGTACCTTCTCGTATGAACCTTGGACAGATTTACGAAACTGTTTTAGGATGGGCTGGTAAAGAACTGGGTGTGAAATTCGCTACGCCAATTTTTGATGGCGCATCTACCGAAGAAATTGAAGGATATTGTGCCGATGCAGGTATACCTAAGTTTGGACACACTTACCTGTATGACGGAGAAACCGGAGATCGCTTCCACCAGAAAGCAACTGTAGGTGTTATTTATATGATCAAACTTCACCACATGGTGGATGATAAAATGCACGCACGTTCTATCGGACCATACTCATTAATTACACAGCAACCACTGGGTGGTAAAGCTCAGTTCGGTGGTCAGCGTTTTGGTGAGATGGAGGTTTGGGCATTGGAAGCTTATGGTGCATCTAACATTCTTCAGGAGTTGTTAACAATCAAGTCTGATGATATCATTGGTCGCGCTAAAACATACGAAAGTATTGTAAAAGGTGAAAATGTACCTCGCGCCGGTGTTCCTGAATCATTCAATGTGTTAGTACATGAGTTGAGAGGCTTAGGTTTAGATCTTACGTTTGAGTAAGTCGGGAAGTCAGAAAGTCGGTAAGACCGAAAGACAGAGGATTTATATTCAAGTGTTGAAGAGTCCGCCAGTTGGCGGAACGAAGATGATAGAAGCACAAAAGTTGACTAAATAAAAACTTTTTAAAACGAGATGTAGGATTTGAGCAGCAGCAAGAGTCCTACATCTTAAATCAGAAATAAAAAGATGGCTACAAAAAAGAAAATCGTCCAAAAGCAGCGTTTTCGAAAATAACCATTGGCCTTGCATCACCAGATACAATCTTAGAAAGAAGTTTTGGTGAAGTATTGAAGCCAGAAACAATTAACTATCGTACTTACAAACCCGAACGTGATGGTTTGTTTTGCGAAAGAATATTTGGTCCTGTAAAGGACTATGAATGTGCTTGTGGCAAGTACAAGCGTATTCGTTACAAAGGCATTGTGTGCGACCGTTGTGGTGTTGAAGTAACTGAAAAGAAAGTGCGTCGCGAAAGAATGGGCCACATTAAATTAGTGGTTCCGGTGGTGCATATATGGTACTTTAAATCTTTGCCTAATAAAATCGGTTACTTGTTAGGAATGAGTTCTAAGAAATTAGAAACCATCATTTACTACGAACGTTATGTGGTAATACAAGCCGGTGTGCGCGAAGACAAAGGCCAGGGTTACGGTGATTTACTTACAGAAGAAGAATACTTAGATATACTGGACGCCTTACCAAAAGACAACCAGTATTTGCCTGATGATGATCCGCAAAAATTCATTGCTAAGATGGGTGCTGAAGCGGTTCATGATTTGTTGCAAAGAATTGATCTGGATCAGTTGTCATTCGATTTAAGAAACTCTGCGGCTACTGAAACTTCTCAGCAGCGTAAAGCAGACGCCTTAAAACGTTTGAGTGTTGTGGAAGCTTTCCGCGATGCGAATACACGTATTACGAACCGCCCAGAGTGGATGGTAATGCAATATATTCCTGTAATTCCTCCAGAACTTCGTCCTTTAGTTCCATTGGACGGTGGCCGTTTTGCATCTTCTGATCTGAACGATTTATACCGTCGCGTTATCATCCGTAACAACCGTTTGAAACGTTTGATGGAAATTAAAGCACCGGAAGTGATCTTACGTAATGAAAAACGCATGCTTCAGGAAGCGATCGACTCATTGTTTGATAATAGCCGTAAGTCTAATGCTGTAAAAGCAGAAGGCGGGCGTGCATTAAAATCTTTGAGCGATGTATTAAAAGGTAAACAAGGTCGTTTCCGTCAGAACTTATTAGGTAAACGTGTAGACTATTCTGGTCGTTCGGTTATCGTGGTAGGTCCTGAAATGAAAATGCACGAATGTGGTTTACCAAAAGATATGGCTGCGGAACTGTTCAAGCCATTTATCATTCGTAAATTAATTGAAAGAGGTATCGTAAAAACAGTAAAATCTGCAAGGAAACTGGTAGATAAAAAAGAAGCTGTTATTTGGGATATCCTTGAAAATATTTTGAAAGGCCACCCGATCATGTTAAACCGTGCCCCAACACTGCACCGTTTATCAATTCAGGCCTTCCAGCCTAAATTGATCGAGGGAAAAGCGATTCAGCTTCACCCATTGGTTACTGCAGCGTTCAACGCCGATTTCGATGGTGACCAAATGGCGGTTCACGTGCCTTTAAGCAATGCTGCAGTTTTGGAAGCACAGTTATTAATGCTGGCTTCTCACAACATTTTGAACCCACAAAATGGTACACCAATCACCCTTCCTTCTCAGGACATGGTACTTGGTTTATACTATATTACAAAAGGTAAAAAATCTACTGAAGAAGAACCTGTACGTGGCGAAGGCAAAGCTTTTTATTCTGCGGAAGAAGTAGTTATTGCTTATAATGAAAAGCGTGTTGATCTTCACGCTTATATTAAAGTGAAAGCTAATGTACGTAACAACGATACTGGTGAAATAGAAAATAAGCTGATTGAAACTACCGTTGGCCGTGTGATTTTTAATCAGCACGTACCAAAAGAAGTAGGGTTTGTAAATGCGCTATTAACAAAAAAGGCCCTGCGTGAAATTATTGGTGATATCATTGAAATTACCAATGTACCTAAAACTGCTAAGTTCTTAGATGATATTAAGCAATTAGGTTTCCGCACAGCCTTCCAGGGTGGTTTATCGTTTAGTATTAACGATTTGATCATCCCAGAAATCAAACAGGAATTACTGGATAATGCGAAAGTTGAAGTTGATGAGGTTTGGGAGAACTATAACATGGGTCTTATCACCAATAACGAGCGTTATAACCAGATCGTTGATATCTGGAGCCGTGTAGATACAAGGCTTACAGAAACTTTGATCCGTGAATTGGCGACTGACAAACAAGGGTTCAACTCTGTTTATATGATGTTGGATTCTGGAGCGCGTGGTTCCAAACAGCAGATCAAACAGTTGGCTGGTATCAGAGGTTTGATGGCGAAGCCAAGAAAATCAGGCTCTACAGGTTCTGAGATCATTGAGAACCCGATCCTTTCTAACTTTAAAAATGGTTTGAATGTATTGGATTACTTTATCTCAACACACGGTGCACGTAAAGGTCTTGCAGATACAGCGTTAAAAACGGCTGATGCAGGTTACTTAACACGTCGTTTGGTGGATGTATCGCAGGATGTGGTTATTAACGAAGAAGATTGCGGTACATTACGTGGCATCAATATTTCAGCATTAAAAGATAATGAAGACATTATTGAACCATTATCAGACAGGATCGAAGGCCGTACCTCATTGCATGATGTATATAATCCTTTAACAGAAGAATTGATCATCGAAGCTGGTACAGAGATTTCTGCTTCTGTTGCTAAAAAATAGAAGATTCTGGTATCGAGTCAATAGAAATACGTTCTGTATTAACCTGCGAAAGCAAGCGCGGATGTTGCGTTAGGTGTTATGGTAAAAACCTGGCTTCAGGCATATTGGCACAAAGAGGTGATGCCGTTGGTATCATTGCTGCACAGTCGATTGGTGAGCCTGGTACACAGCTTACACTTCGTACCTTCCACGTAGGTGGTGTTGCCGGTTCTGCTTCGGTAGAATCTAAGCTTGTTGCAAAATTTGATGGTACCATTCAGTTTGATGGCGTACGTTCTGTTGTAACAACAAATGCAGAAGGCGATGATGTAAAAGTGGTAATTGGCCGTACAGGTGAAGCACGTATCATTGATACTAAAGCCGACAGGTTATTAATTACAAATAATATTCCTTACGGTTCTACCTTGTTGGTGAAAGACGGACAGAAAGTTTCTAAAGGGGATGCGATCTGTTCATGGGATCCATATAACAACGTTATCGTTGCAGAGGTAGATGGTATTCTTAAGTTTGATAATGTAATTGAAGGTGTAACTTACCGTGAAGAGTCTGACGAGCAAACGGGTCACCGTGAGAAAGTGGTAATTGAAACAAGAGATAAAACTAAAATACCTTCCATTCTTTTAGAAGGAAAAACAGAGAAGTCTTACAACTTACCTACTGGTAGCCATATCATGTTGGATGAAGGATCTGAAGTGAAAGCTGGTAAGGTGTTAGTGAAGATTCCACGTATTTTAGGTAAACTGAAAGATATCACGGGTGGTCTGCCTCGTGTAACAGAATTGTTTGAAGCACGTAATCCAAGTAACCCTGCTGTAGTTTCTGAAATCGACGGTGTGGTAACAATGGGTGCTATCAAACGTGGTAACCGCGAGATCATTATTGAAGCTAAAGATGGTGTAACCAGAAAATACCTGGTACCTCTTACAAGACAAATACTGGCTCAGGATGGCGACTTCGTAAAAGCCGGTACTTCGTTAAGTGATGGCCAGGTTTCTCCTCAGGATATTCTTTCTATTCAAGGTCCTTTCGCTGTACAACAGTATGTAGTGAACGAGATTCAGGAAGTGTATCGTTTACAAGGTGTAAGAATCAATGACAAGCACATTGAGGTGATCGTTCGCCAGATGATGCGTAAAGTAAGCATTGTTGATCCAGGAGATACTCGTTTCCTTGAAGATGACTTGGTAGATAAATTTGAATTTGTAGACGAGAACGATTATGTGTACGAGAAGAAAGTAGTTACCGAACCAGGAGATTCTACCAAACTTCGTGCAGGACAAATTATCAGCTTGCGTGATTTAAGAGAAGAAAACTCTGTATTGCGCCGCAATGATAAAAAACCTGTTGAGTTTAGAGATGCACAACCTGCAACTTCAGCTCCAACATTGCTGGGTATTACCAAAGCGTCGTTGGGTGTACAAAGTTGGATCTCGGCTGCATCGTTTCAGGAAACAACCAAGGTATTGTCTTCCGCCGCTATACACGGTAAGTCAGATGATATGCTGGGCTTGAAAGAGAACGTTATTACCGGTCACCACATACCAGCAGGTACAGGTCTTCGTGAGTTTGAAAATATGATCGTAGGAAGCAAAGAAGAGTACGAGTTGTTGCAAACAACACGGGAAGCAATGGCTTTCGACGAAGAAGAATAACTAGTTTTATTTATAACAAGAAACGCAAGGAGCAGTATTACTGCTCCTTTTTTGTTTAATAAAGTTGGAGATTTATTTATTAACACTTAACTTTTGGCTCTTATTCCGTTAAGCCTTTCATAAGAAAGAGGTTAACAAGGTTTTTTTCTTTATTTGATTATTATATTGCAGTTTAAAACTATTTGTGATTTATGAAGCAAGCGTTATTAGTTGTAAATGCTTTATTGGTGATTGCGGTTTCGTATTTGTTATATAAGCAGTTTACAAACAGTTCCGATTCGGCTGTTATTGCGGGCAGAAATTTAAAAAGTAACGATTCGACTTCTGTTAAGACAACGCTTATCGCTTACTAATATGGATTCGATTCAGAACAAGTATGAGCTTGCAAAGAAAGTAACTTCGGAAGTAGAAAAAAGGCGGGACGCCATTAACAACGAGGCTGATAAAATGCAGGCTGCGTATAATTCAAAACTAAACGGATATCAGCAAAGAGCTGCAACAATGACCGAAGAGCAGGCTATAGCCGCAAGAGAGGATATGGAGTCAACGCAAAGAACTATGATGGAGAAAAGGCAGGCGTTAGATCAAGAATTCGGGCAATGGGCGAGTTCTAAAAACTTAAGCTTGATGAAGGACATACAAGATTATCTGAAGAAGTTTAATGCAGATGGTACCTATTCATTCATCTTTTCTTATGAACCAGGCTTTTTCTATTACAGCAATCCGGCTAATGATATAACCAGTGAAGTACTTAAAGGTCTAAATCAACAATACAGCTCATCCAGTAAAAAAGAATAGCCTACAAAGCCCATTCAATAATACTGTTCTCCCAATCAGTTTTATAAGGAACACTTACACGGATATAATTATCTGTATAACCTTCCATCATTCCGTTTTTGTTATGATTTTCAAAAAGCACTTTGCGTGTTTGCCCTGCATGTTGCGCTTCGAAGTATTGCATTTTCATGTAAGATAGATTGCGAAGCGCTTTGTTTCTTTCATGACGCGTATGTATTGGTACCACAGGGCCTAAAGAAAGAGCATGCGTATTATCTCTTTCGGAATAAGTAAAAACATGCAGGTAAGAAATATCCAATGCGTGTAAAAAATCATAGGTTTCTTTAAACTCGGTTTCTGTTTCTCCGGGAAAACCAACAATCACATCAACACCAATGGAGCAATGCGGCATTAGCGTTTTTATTAAACCAACGCGTTCTGCATATAATTCCCTTTTATATCTACGTCGCATCATACCCAAAACTTTGTTGCTTCCGCTTTGCAATGGGATGTGAAAATGCGGCATAAATTTCCTGCTGTTTGCTACAAATTCAACAATTTCGTTAGTAAGTAAATTGGGCTCGATAGATGATATCCGAAATCGTTCGATGCCATCGATCTGATCTAATTCTTTTATTAAAGAGAAAAAATTTTCTTCCCTGTTCATAAAAGAAACAGGCGCATTTCCATCCGGGCCTTTGCCAAAATCGCCCAAGTTAATTCCTGTAAGTACAATTTCCTTAGCGCCGCTTGCAGCAATATTTTCAGCACTTTTAACCACATTGGCAATGCTGTCGCTTCGGCTTTTACCACGTGCCATTGGTATTGTACAAAATGAGCAGTTGTAATCACAACCATCCTGTACTTTCAAAAAGTACGTGTTCTGTCGTTTATTGAAAATGATGTATTAAAACCTGTAACTTCCTCAATATCGCAACTGCATATTTTAGCCGAATCTCCTTTCGATATTTCTTTGATATGTTTTGTGATATTGAACTTTTCCGCAGCGCCTAATACCAAATCTACTCCGGGAATTTCAGCTATTTCTTTAGGTTTTAGCTGTGCATAACAGCCGGTAATTACCACAATGCTTTCGGGTGTTTTCCTTTGAATACGGCGCACCAATTGGCGGCATTCTTTGTCCGCATTTTCGGTAACAGAGCAGGTGTTGATCACGTAAACATCGGCGGCCTCAGTAAATTCCTTTTTCACAAACCCTTCATTTTCCATCAGCCGTGAAATGGAAGAGGTTTCGGAATAATTTAATTTACATCCCAATGTGTGAAAAGCTACTGATTTTGCGCCCTGCATAAGGCTGCAAAGGTAGTTTTTTTGATTGAATGGTGAAAAGCTAATAGCGAGTAGTAAGTAGGTCATAGGAAGTAGGTAGCAAGCACGCGCTTATTGTTACATCTTTTGGCTACTCACTATTTGCCATTTACCACTTGCTAAACTCACTCTCCAAAATAAGGATATTGGTAAAACCCGTCATAGTCAGGGTTTTTTGCCCTGGGATCATTAAGAACCGTTAACCTTCTTTGTAATTTATCTTTCATCGTTTTTAAAACCTTTGCATAGGCTTTATCATTCGCAATATTATTTACCTGTCCGGGATCTTTCTTTAAATCATAAAGTTCTTCAGCCGGTCTTTTAGCAAAGGCAAGCTGAAATGTCCGTAGCAGCTCATCATTTTTATCCTTATTAGTGACAATAAAATTTTTGGTAGGCCCGCCATCACAATCAGAAAACGGTGTTAGTTTGCGGTTGGAATCACGTTTGTCTGTACCTGCAGGCCACAATTCAGGTTGGTAATTCCGGATATACAGGAAATCTGAATTCCTGTATCCGCGCGATGGGTAGCCACTTCTGCTTGGTTTATCCTGAGCAATAGTGTGGCGCTCTCTACCAAAAACAATATCAGAACGGTTTTCAGGATCTACAAAGCCCGACTTCTCTGACTTCAACACAGCTGCAAAACTTTTGCCATTCATGTCATTCGGGATCTTTACAGCGGCGGTCTCCAGCAAGGTGGGAGCAATATCCGCAAATGAAATATAGTCTTCAACGATCCTTCCCGATTTCACTTCTCTTCCCCAGCGAATAGCAAATGGAACCCGAACGCCCGAGTCGTACAAATTGCCCTTGCCGCGTGGAAACGGCATTCCATGATCACCGGTTATAATAATAATGGTATTCTCCAGCAAACCATGTTTTTCCAGTTGTGCAATTGCTGATCCAACGAGCCTGTCCCAACGCTGCACTTCAAAGTAGTAATCGGCAACATCACTGCGTACTACATCCGACTTTGGATAATGCTCAAAAAGATGAACTTTTGAAATATCCATACCACTTTTTGCTCCCGTTCCTTTTTCATAAGGTCTATGCGGATCGGCTGTCCCCAGCCAGAAAAAGAAAGGTTTTTGTTTAGCGTCCGTACTGTCAAGAAACTGATCAAAAGTTTTATACGCTTTGCCCGAAGGATGCGCGCCATGATGCGCCATCCAGTTATCTAAGTTTCCCGGCCCCCAGGTTTTGGCTACGGTTCTTCCGGTTACGTATCCATCATCAGCTAGAAGATGAATAAAACTTTGATGTTTTTCGGGAAGTGTGCTCCACAAATTCGCGCCCGAACCAAGCCCCCAAAAATATTTTCCAGTAATAAAGGCATTTCTGCTTGGCGTACAAGAAGGGCTTGAAACAAATGCATGGTTGAACAACACCCCTTCTGTAGCAACCCTATCAAAATTGGGTGTTTTTACCACTTTATCTCCATAAACACCCGCATGCGGCCAGCCCCAGTCGTCGGCAAGGCAAAAAGAATATTGGGCTTTTGAGATTGTTGGTTTTGTGCAATCGCAAACACAGATAATAAAATCAAGCTTGAGGTAAAAATTTTTCTCATAATAAAATATGTTATGAATCCAGCATTTGAATATAGAGCATCGGTATTGCTACGCTCAGTTTATCGTCCCGACTATATTTCATCCTACATAAACGGCATGTAATATACGACGTAAAATACATCAATTTTTTGCCACAAAATGCACGAATATATAAATGATTTGATGCTGAAATAAATCGCTTATTGATCGCATAGAAATATAGAAAATGGTTCTGTGTCAATCGTTTTTCTATTAGAAATAACTCTTGAGTTGAAAAAATATAGACAGTGTGATACCAAAATTATACACAAATATGCCTTTAACGCATATTCGTGCATTCGTGGCAGAAGTTTCATTAGTTTATCCTTTCAACATATCAATTACATTTGCTTCTGGAATGAAAGTGCTACGATTTTTATATAGTATATACGCCGCCATCATATTTGTTGCGTCAATGCTGCTTATTTTTCCTTTTGTAATCGTCGCCAGTTTTTTTGGCAGAATAAAGGGTGGTAATGCTATTTATCGTTTGTGCACTTTATGGTCCGACATTTGGTTTGCATTGACTTTTATTTTTGTTAGGCGAATTTATGAAGCGCCGTTTGAGGATACCAAAAAATATATCATTGTCGCCAATCATATTTCTTATCTCGATATACCCATGCTGGTAAAAGTTTTCAGGAAGCCTTTGCGCCCATTGGGAAAAATAGAGATGACGAAAATCCCTGTATTCGGTTTTATTTATAAATACGCTATTGTAACCGTTGATCGAAGCGACGCTCAACACCGTGCGCTTAGTTTAAGATTGATGCGATCTATTCTAAACAAAGGCATTTCAATATTTGTTTTTCCGGAAGGCACATTTAATGAAACCGGCCAGGCGTTGAAGGAATTTTATAATGGTGCTTTTAAGTTGGCTATTGAAACACAAACTCCTGTTAAGCCGGTTCTGTTTTTAGATACTTTTGACAGGATGCATTATGGTACTGTCTTTTCATTAAACCCTGGTAAAAGCAGAGTAGTATATTTAAAAGAAATATCTGTGGACGGATTAACCATGCATGATGTTTCAGCATTGCGAGATAAGGTGTTTTCGGAAATGGAAAAGGCCCTCATAGCGCATAATGCGTCCTGGATTTCAAAACAGTAACTATATTGCAACACATGCCACACCAACAGGATCTATATAATTCAGCTCAAGATGCGTTCGTTTTTGCTGAAGTGATTGTGCCACTTGCATTACCGCTAAACTATACCTGGGTGGTGCCTCCACATTTATTAGATACAGTTAAAGTGGGATGCAGGGTAGAGGTGAACCTGGGAAAAAGTAAAAGATATGCTGGAGTCATTAAGCGCTTACATAAAAATGCACCAGATCTTTTCGAGCCAAAAGAAATTTTAAACATATTGGATGTTGAGCCGGTTGTATATCAGCAACAATTGGACTTGTGGCAATGGATAGCGGCATATTACATGTGTACCGAAGGGGAAGTAATGGCGGCAGCTTTACCGGCTCATTTCAAATTAAGTAGCGAAACCATTTTGGTTTTTAACGAAGAGGCTGGCGAAGATTTTACGGATTTGGGCAATGAAGAATACCTGGTGGCCGAAGCCTTGCTTATAAAAAAGAATTAAAGCTGGCCGAAGTGCAGCAGATTTTGGATTCGTCACATGTGTATCCTGTAATCAATTCATTGATAAAAAAACAGGTTTGTTATGTGTGGGAAGCGTTGAAGGAAACCTATTCGCCTAAAAAGGAAACGTATATTCAGCTCGGTCCGGAATACACTACTGAAGCGTCTTTGGAACAGTTACTGAACGAGGACAAGCGCTTGCAACGCGCCGAAAAACAAATGGAATTATTACTTGCGTATTTGCATTTTCAAAAAACAGAAGGCGAGATAACCAAATCCGCATTGCTTAAAAAGTCCGGAGCCTCTGATGCGCAGTTAAAAGGCCTTGTTGACAAAGGTATTTTACTTACAGAAAAACGAACGGTTGATCGCATCAAACAGTCGGCAAAAAGCATTGATATTAATTTTGAGCTGTCATCGGCGCAGGACGCGGCTTTAAGGGAAATACGATCATCTTTTATAGAGAAAGAAATCTGTTTATTACATGGTGTTACGTCGAGCGGGAAGACGGAAATATATATACGGCTTATTGAAGAATATCTGAAGGGGGAAAGCAGGTGTTATATATGTTGCCGGAAATTGCACTCACATCTCAAACTATCAGAAGGTTACAAAAACATTTTGGCGGACATATCGGAGTATATCATTCTAAGTTTTCACAGAATGAAAGAATCGAAATATGGAATAAGGTAAAAGACGGGGAGCTGAAGATCGTATTGGGAGCACGTTCCGCCATGTTTCTACCTTTTGAAAGCCTTGGTTTTATTATTTGCGATGAAGAACATGATACTTCTTACAAACAAATGGAACCTGCGCCACGTTACCATGCGCGGGATGCTGCCATTTATATGTCTTCATTGTTTGATGGTTGCAAAGTTTTATTAGGAAGTGCCACGCCTTCTTTAGAGTCTTATCATAATGCTAAAAAAGAAAAATACGGACTGGTAAAATTAACACAACGATACGGAGACATTGAAATGCCATCGCTTGAAATGATTGATACGCGCAAGTTTCGTTTTAAAACTGAGAATGAAACTATTCTTACGCAACCCTTGCGTGATGCCATTCAGCAATCTTTAGATAATAAAAAGCAAGTAATTCTTTTTCAGAACAGACGCGGTTATACACCTTATCAGCGATGCAATGTTTGCGGTTGGGTGCCACAATGCAAGTATTGCGATGTATCGCTTACTTTTCATAAGTTCAGAAACCAATTGGCTTGTCATTATTGCGGCACTACTTATCCACCTATGCATACCTGCGCCGCATGTGGCAGCCATGATTTTGTACACCGACAGTTTGGGACAGAACGTATAGAAGAAGCTTTACAGGAATTTTTTCCAGAGGCCAAAACGGGTAGGATGGATATGGATACGGTGCGAGGCAAAAACGCACATGATCAGTTAATACAAACATTTGAACAACAAAAGATTGAAATATTAGTTGGAACGCAAATGGTTGTTAAGGGCCTGGATTTTGAACATGTAGATCTGGTGGGCATTTTAGATGCCGATGGTATTTTATCCTTTGCAGATTTTAGGGTAAACGAAAGAGCGTATCAATTGATGGAACAGGTAAGTGGCCGTGCTGGTAGAAAACACGGAAGAGGAAAAGTATTGGTACAAACCGCTCAGCCAACACATCCGGTTTTGATGCAGGTGCAACAACATGATTATGATGCCTTATACAATGAAGAGAAAATAAGGCGCGAACAATTTTTTTATCCGCCATTTTCAAGAATTATAAAACTCACTTTCAGAAATAAGATAAAAGACGTGGTGCATGATGCTGCAAAAATTTTTGCGAATGCTTTATCAAATCGTTATGTAAACAATATTACCGGCCCCGCCGAACCTGTTGTAAATCGGGTAAGAAATAATTACCTGATGGAACTTTTATTAAAGCTGCCGCGAAGCGGAAGCATTTTAGCGCAATGCAAAAAAGATATTTTAGATCAAATCGCAATATTGCACCAGGAAAAAAGATACAAATCTGTTGTGGTAATTCCTGATGTGGATGGGGTGTAGGGGGAGGAAAGTCGATGGTTGATAGTCGATGGATTATTGTCTTTCCTACTTCACTTTACTCGTATCCACCCCCAATCATCTGTCCTGAAAGGCGCAACAGGCAGTCCTTCTTTGCTAAAAATATTTGACATGGCGGTGTTGCTAAATGAAAAGCGCACTGCAACTGGATCTTTTATTTTTGAATTAAAAACAACAAGTTTCTCTTTTTCTATTTTAACGGTTGCTGGTAAAAAGTTTTTATCAGCACCGGCAATGTAAAATTCTGTTGCGGATTTACCGTTGTTTAATTTAAATCCGTTTGGTGCGTTATCAAAATACAAATTCACTTTGCTGCCATTCACTTCCATACGCTTAAACATCGGACTTTTATAAATGCCAACATCCTGTTTATAGGTTTCGGCTAATGCATATTTAGCTAATCGTAAAGCAACATCAATTTTATTGGTAGGATGAATATTTTTACATCATCAACCAAATCTGTAATCACCACCATTCCTGTGTTTTCAAGGTTTAGCGATTGTGTTTGCTGCTCTCGAACGAGGTTGCCTACATTATAATTCCCATAATTAAAAGGAGCTATCTGAACAAAATAAAAAGGAAAATCTTTTTGCCAGATATTGCGCCATGCTTTTATCATTGTTGTAAAAAGATTGCTATACGTTCCGTACGTCATTACGTTACTCTCGCCTTGGTACCAAATGGCACCTGCAATGCTAAAATTGGTAAGTGGTGCTATCATGGCGTTGTAAGCATAGCTTGTTTTTACGGGCCACCATGGCGTGGGGTTTTGTGCAGCCGCAGCTTTTAGTAAATCAGGCTCTTGTTGCAAAACATCAGCTGGCGTCCAGGTTTCGCCGGCGTGCCGCCCCAACTTGAGTTGACAATACCAACAGGAACGTTTAATTTTTTCTGCAACTCTTTAGCAAAGAAATAACCTACCGCACTAAATCCTTTTAAAGCATCCGGGCCCGATACCTTCCAACTTCCTTCAAGATTGTCTTGCGGATAAACGGCTGTTGTTTTTGGAACCTGAAACAATCGCAGATTATTATTGCTGCTATTGGGCATTTCATCCAATATTTGTTTTAGCTTTTGATCGCTGCTCCATTCCATATTTGACTGTCCTGAACACACCCACACTTCACCAATCATAATATTGTCGAGAACGATCGTATTGGTCCCTTTCAATGTAATCGTGTAAGGACCGCCGGCTGCCGGAGTATTGACCTTTATTTTCCATTTCGCATTTCCATCAGCCACAACTGAATCTTTCTTATCATCCCACGAAGTGGTAATATATATTTTTTCTGATGGATCAGACCAACCCCAAATTGAGGCTTCGCTTTTTTGCTGCAACACCATATTGCTACCTATAATATTCGGTAATCGGATTTCCGCAAATGCAGTACTGGTAAGGATTGCAGCAAATATAAAGCTATAGATAATAAACTTGTTGAAGCTCATTTAATTGTTATTTTAAAAATTTGTAAAGTAGTTCGTCATTTTGTGGCGAAGCTGAGATTTTGTCCTCGTTCCGGCCTAAGTTTTGCCTCAAGCAAAACGAGTGAAGGAATCTCTTGCACAACACGAAGATGGCTCCACTTTACTGCGTTACGATCACAATGACGATGCGTTGTTTTCCTACTCGCCACTTGCTATTCTCTGCTTCCCAAGTAAATCATTTCATCTCAATTTGTATCACCTGAACCTCATCCCGCATAGCAGCTATGTTTTCAGGTAATGAAATTGTAACGTCACTGGCTGCACCTTCATATTTTAAAGGCATCTGTGTATCAAACATGCTGCAAGAAGCGATCTTACTAAAATCTAAAGGCAAAGACAATTTGTTTCCTGCCAAAGGATTTATAATGCTGGCATATATTATTTGTTTGCCGTTTATAGTTTTTTGAGTCAGGCAAATTTCTTTTGGAACCTTTAATACTAAAGGCTTTGCGCCATAAACCGCATCGCTGTTGGTTACCATCCAAGCCCCCATTTCTCTAAGCCGCCTGATCGCCATTGGCGGAAAAGTACCGTCTGGTTTTGGCCCGATATTCAATAAATAATTACCCCCTTTTGAAACATTGTTTACCAAATAGCCAATCATCTCAGCTGCAGTTTTCCAGTTATAATCTTTAGCATGCCAACCCCATGAATGCACCATTGTTGCTGGTGTTTGCCAGGGACGATGTTGCAGTTCCGAAGGATAATCATTATCCATCATTTCTAAAAAGTCAATATCATTTCCGGGATTAAGCCAGGATATACGCCCGTTGATTAAGGTCTTCGGGCTTTGTTTTCTGATAAGTGCGATCAACTCGTCTCTGCGTTTATCCGATATAAAAATCTTTTCCTGCTCATCTCCCCATGTGTCAAACCAAAACAAATCAGGGCTGTATCGTTGTATCAATTCTGTAACCTGCGGCAAACATTTTTCTCTCCAGTATTTTTCAAATTGCGCATCTGTTTTTTGCGGAGTCCAATGCGGCGTGGCTCCTCCCGGATGTTCCCAATCTTCACAATGCGAATAATAGAAACCATATTTCAAACCATATTTTTTACAGGCTTTTGCCAGTTCACCCAAAATATCTTTTTTATAGGGCGTGCTGGCAATATCGTAGGTAGAAACTTTTGAGTCCCACAACGCAAAACCATCATGATGTTTGGATGTGATGACAAAATATTTCATGCCCGCATTTTTCGCTTCTTTGATCCACGCATCTGCATCAAAGTTCACATGGTTAAATTGCTTTACCAATGCACGGTATTCTTTTTCTGGCACTTCCAGCCTTTGTTGTATCCATTCGGCATACCAGCTTTCGCCATTTTTAAAACTTTTGTCGGGTAAAGTATGTCCATTATAAGTTCCGCCCAAAACGCTGTAAAGCCCCCAATGAATGAACATGCCAAACTTCGCCTCCTTAAACCAGTCCGCACGATTAGCCTGCGTAATGGTTTGCGCTTTTGCCGCGGTTGCTGTTATCAACAACATAACCAGCGCCATATTTTTTATATAAGATTTCATTTGTATGTACTTTATATTTTGTTTCAGGTTGCTTATTACAACATGAAACCTGGAACTTAAAACCCGTACTCCCCTTCAGGGGGTGGGGGTTTACTCATACCCGTTTTCAATAACTATTGTTTGCCCCTTTTTTAGTTTAACTGAAACGATTCCGTTATCATTTCTTTTAAAAGATGACATAGGAATGCTTTTAGTAAGCCATGTTTTAAATGGCAATTTGATATTTAAAGTTCCGCCATTCTCTGCAACAATTTTAATAGTTGTTGGAACGCCGTTTTCTTTTTTGCAGAAACAATAAAAGCGCCTTCGGTTCTGAGATTTGTAAAAGAAACTTCGCTCCAGCTTCTTGGCACAGCCGGAAAAACTTCAATATAACCTTCCCTGCTTTGTAATAGCAATTCGTGTACGCCTTGTGCAAATGCAAAGTTTCCTTCTAGTGTAAATGGTCGGTATGTAAAGTTGGAATATTGTCCTCCCTTTTGGTCTCCGTTTAAGTGAAAACTGTTGGGCGAACAAAAATTTGTTGCGAAAATTTTTAATTGCTTGGCAGCGCTATCAGCTTCATAAGCCCTTGCATAAATTGATGCCATCCAGCTAAACGAATAACCGCACCAGGCGCGCGTTCCTTTTTCTTCAATACGGCGCAATGAATTTTTTATAATAGTAGCATCGTCTTTTTTATTAACATCTAACAATGCAAGGGGATAGATAGCCATCGCTTGTGCAATATGGCGATGCGATCCGTCAAGGTTTTGCCCCGGTGCAATGGTTAATCCGGTTTCGTTGGTGTCATAATCCGGCAACTGTTTTAATACTGCCTGCCATTGAGCTGCTTCGGTAGGTTTATTGCTTGCATTAGCTACTTCGGCGGCGGCAGTAAAAAGAAATTTAGCCAAAGACAAATCATAGTTAGTCCAGTTCAAAAACCAAGCGGAGATGCTATTGTCGTTATATTCAGGACTGGAACTTAGCGGCAACATTCTTTTACCATTTTTTAATCTTGTAATATTTTTCAGGAAGACTGCAGCATCGTGTATATATGGATAAGCTCTTGTTTTAAGAAAGTTTTCATCCATTGAATATTTCCATTGCCAGTAAAAATGTTGTGCGCACCAGGCACTTACAGTCGGAGCCAAAGAATATTGTATCCAGCCTCCCATTGGATCGCCACTAAGAGTGGCTACACCAGGAGTATTTAAGCCCTCTACACCAAAATATTGTTTTGTATACTGTTTATTTTTCACGCGTTGATTCCACAGCCAGTTAATAAAACTTTCCCCTTCGGTCAACCTGTTTCCGGTATAGGTAGGCCAATAACTTAATTGTGTATTAAGATCGTTGTGAAAATCGCCTTTCCATGGTGGTAGGCTGCCGTTATCGGCTGTCCATACTGCTTGCAATGTTATGGCAGGTGCATTGGGGCGCGATGTTGCCGCCAGTTTATACATCTCTAAGTAATATTGTTTTTCGATGATGCTGTCAGGAAGATTGACAGAAGATTTAGACCAAAAAGTTTTTCCACCGGGAAATATGCGAAGCCCACGCTGTTGTTTCTTTTGCAGTATTTAGCACAGGCTGAACACCGGGTTTATCGCTTTCGATAACCCAGCTTCCGATTATTTTATTGCCAGGAAATTTTTTCCATTGAATTTTTACTTCGTAGTAATGATCATCGTAAGTAGGTTGTTTGTAAGAAATGCTGTTTGACGTTTGATTTACCGTTCCCTTCATATAACCTAATTTTTGTAGGCCCTGTCCTGCGTGGCTATTATCATTTGTCGCATTGGCATTAGTATTGGCGTAATTGTGTACTATTAATTGTGGCGATAACGATTTTACAGCATCGTTCAGTTTAGCTGCAGGTAAATTTTCGAACGAAAAATAGCCGATATTTTGAGTGGAATGTATGTAGCATTTAAACATTGCGCCGTTTTCGAAAGTAACTGTGTTTAAAGCCGTTTTAATATCTAATACATTCGAGACAACATTGCCAAGTGTGTTTATATTAAATTCCATCGCTGCAGCTGGAAGTTTGGTTGGGTAAGGCGTTTGATCATATGGTGCATCGCCATATTTATGTGCAGAATCATATGTCTTATTAAGAACCCAGCGTTCAACATCTTTAAAAGTAAATTTACTGAGATCTAATGCTTTCCTTTCATCCCAAAGATCAGCCCTGTCTAACGAAAGTCTTAACTGGCCTTTCTTTTGCCAGATTAGTGCACCCAGCATGCCATTTCCCAAGGGAATGGCTTCATCCCACTTTTGTGCTAAATGATTAAAGTTTAAATTATGAGTAGCGTTTAACTGTGCTTTGGCCGTCGTTACACTTGCGGCTACAAGCAATAATACTAATACAGATGATTTAAGCATTTTTATATGGATCTTGTTTAAATTTTTATTTTTTTTTCGACTTAATGTAATAGGAGCGAGCCATGAGAATTAGAGTGCTCTATTTTAGTTCCTGTTTCAACAATTATCTTCCTTTCGAATGCAAGATGCTCGTCACATAATGAAATTAGGTAAGCATATACTCATAAGCAATAGACTAAACTTTAATTTTAATGGATTATTCTATTAAGATTTTAAATCTATTATTGTACAACAGTATTCCTTATTTCAGTAAGAACTTCTTTTATTTAATTTTTAGTTTAATTTCCATTTGCTGCTGCCCACGAATAATGGACAAGTTTATGATACTGTTGAAGTTTTTTAAAGTATGATAAATGTCCAAAAGCTCTTTAACACTTTCGATCTTTTTCCCATCAGCCATAAGTATTACATCTTTTGCATGGAGCTTCGATTGCTCCAATAAGCCTTTGCCTTCGTTAATAACAATTACACCATTTTCATCTGGCAAGCCATACGCCGAACGATCCCCAAGTCCGTCGACTGACTTGATCAAACCACCCAGAAAATCAACTGGTTTAATATTTGAAACATCTCCGGTCATAATTGTTAAGGCAGGTATTGCAGGTTGATGTGCTAGTTTTTTTAATGATGGTTTTTGCACACCAAAGCTATCCATATTAAAATTTTTGAATCCGATCTTTAGTGCGGGAGAATTTTGATCTACATTAAAGTTTCCATGTGACGGATCAATAAATAAAGGATCTCCGGCCAGGCTGTTTTTATCCGTTCCATTTTTTTGAGCTGCCTGTAAAGCTATTGCATCTGGAAAAAATTTTGATCAATAGCGTTACCCCAATCATTCACTCCAATTGGCGCATATCCTTTCATAACAATATTATGTCTGAATACATCGCCGCTGTTTTTAAACCATACATGTGGATGAAAGCTATTATTTACCATAATATTATTCTCCGCCTTTCTATAAAATCCTTCCCGAAATTTTAGGCCACCATTTAAAAAGATGTTGTTATATATATGATAATTAGAAGAGCCATCATCCAGATCTACATCCCAGCCATGATCGCAACGCCAGCGGTTGTTGCGTATTACCGTTGTCTTTTGAGCATCCAGTAAAATTATTTCAGGGTGTACGGCTACAAGGCTGTCCATATATTTTCTGTTCGGCGACCAATACCTATCCCTTCCCCATGAGTTAAAAGACCCGTGATCTCCTGTCTCCAATACTGTGTTAAACACATCATTGTATTCGATAATGTGGCCTCCAAAACATCCGTCGCCAATATTAATACCGGCACGGGGCACGTTATAAATACTGTTTCTGCTAACGGTTATTTCCGATGCTACTTCTATCTGAACACCTGTCGCTTGTTTTTCAATTTGGCCCAAATCATGGAGCAAATTATTATCTACTATACATTGTTGGGGAAAATTATTGTTTTGCGGCCCCGGCGTTTTATCAAGTTCTGAGTAAGGAATATAATTTTCATAACCAAAAGATGGACTTCTTACTGCTTTTATATCACCAACAAAAGAAATGGCATTAGCTCCAATTTGGTAGATATGGCAGCCAGTTACTACATTATTTTTATTATAATTACTGAACACTATTGCATTGCCTCCTAAACCTTCAAATACACAATCTGAGACTTTGCAATTTTCGGTTCCATCAAAAAGTAAAGCGCCTCCACGGTAGAATGTCCAGTCGCTTCTAAGTAATGGCTCCTTCGTTTCCATGAAAGTTCGTTTGTTATGGGTAAAATGCAGGCCCGAAAAAATGATATTTTGTATTGGCGTATTAAGCGAACCTTGTATTACAAAACTTTCTTTTAAATGCGCAACTTCAATAGTAGCTGTTTGTACGTTTACGTTTTGGGGCGGGTAGAAGTAAAGGAGTTTTTTTCCTTTGTCAAAATACCATTCGCCTGGTGCATCAAGTTCTTCAAAAATGTTCTCCACAAATCTTAAATCTTTGTGCATTTTATTAGGCCGGTTATTTTGCCAGCCGCCTTCCATTTGCAGGTTGCCATCTTTATCAATTCCTGTAAACTGATAATGAAAGCCTCCCCATTCTCCAGGATGTAACGCATGTATATAACCTCCTTTTGGATTTGACCAATTCTTCACCCTTTCTGGTGAAATAGCATCGGCAGCGGTGCCGTGGAATACACGAGCCGTAGAATCATAGTTTGGATAACGCGCTAAAACCTGCAACGCATCATCGCAAAACAATCTTTCAAAGGATAGTTTAGTATCCACTTTGGCAACATAAATGCCATTTTTAAACGGTGTCCATTTTAAGCTCAGTTTTTTACCGGCACTAATGATTACTTTACCTTTTGATGAAGGCTGTAGTGTGAGCGATTTTGCCTTAAAATTTGCTGAGTTAATTTCTATTGTTTTGTTTAAGTAGTATGTGCCACCTTCAATATGTATAACAATATCGCCCGATAAAGTGCTGGCATAAGTTGCAGCACGTTCAATAGAATGAAAAGGAGCAGTAGTGCTTCCGTTATTCTTATCATTGCCTTTTAAAGAAACATATAAGTAGCGTTGTGCAGATAATTGGCCAGAACAGAAGCCAGAGGCGATTAGGAAAATGAGTATTTTTTGAATGATCGGCATTGAAGGTTTATTTGGTTACAATATATAAGGCATGCATTGAAGTGAATTTTGATTAAGTAAATTATAACCCTGGTTAAAAGCTATCAAGTTAGTATTTTTATGTATATGCTTCAAGCGCAACCGTTTGCATATTAATAGCTTTAAATTTATTTCTGATGGATATAGAAAATATTCGAAATTATTGTTTGGCTAAACCAGATGTTGAAGAAACGCTGCCTTTCGGCCCCGATACACTTGTTTATAAGGTTGGAGGAAAGATTTTTTTATTAATGGGAATGGACAGCGACCCGCTTTCGTTCAATGTAAAATGCAATCCAGATAAGGCTTTGGAATTAAGAGAAACTTATCCCAGCGTTGCTCCCGGTTACCACATGAATAAAACGCATTGGAACACTGTAACGGTTGATGGTTCTGTTCCATTTAAACAATTGAAAGAATGGATTGACCATTCATATGAATTAGTATGTAAAAAGAGCAGACAGAAAAAGTGAGTTTGAACACTCCACCCAATTCTCTCTAAAAGACAGGAGCGTTGCGCACTCCATTAATACAATCTATTACTCACAAAGGCTCGAAGACACAAATTTTTGTTTCTGCAAAACATTTGCTGAAGGCAACCTTTGCGAACTTATTACGAAGAACAGGCATTTCCTTGGCGCCTTTGCGTTATAACTTTTGAAGAACAGAAGAGGGGGTCAGGGGAGAGGCTGAAATAAATCAGAAGACAAATACCTGTCGCCACGGTCGCAAATAATGCAAACAATAACTCCTGAATCAAGTTGTTTGGACAACTCAATTGCAGCATGTACAGCGCCACCGCTGCTCATTCCCGCAAAAATAGCCTCTTCCCTTGCAAGACGATTCGCCATAATGCGTGCATCCTGCTCGTCAAGTTCAATCACCTTATCCACACGGCTTTTGTCAAATATTTTTGGAAGATAAGCTTCCGGCCATTTGCGAATGCCCGGTATACTTGAATTATCCGTTGGCTGGCAACCTACAATCTGTATATCGGGATTTACTTCTTTCAAATATTTAGACACGCCCATGATCGTACCGGTAGTTCCCATCGACGAAACAAAATGCGTGATCTGACCTTGTGTATCTCGCCATATTTCCGGCCCGGTTGTTTTATAATGCATGCCCGGGTTATCAGGGTTGCCAAACTGGTTCAGCATCAGGTAACCATCATTCTTTAGTTTATCGTTAGCATAATCTATCGAACCTTCCATGCCTTTGTCTTTAGAAGTAAGCGTTACTTTAGCGCCAAAAGCCTCCATAGTAAGTACGCGTTCGCGGGTAGCACTTTCGGGCATTACCAATTCTATGTCAATGCCAAACAAATTGGCGATCATAGCAAGCGCTATACCTGTATTACCGCTGGTGGCTTCAATAAGTTTGGTGCCGGGTTTGATTTCTCCACGATCTAATGCGCCTTTAATCATTCCATAAGCTGCGCGATCTTTAACACTTCCGCCAGGGTTATTACCTTCAAGCTTGGCATATATTTTTACGTTCTTGTTTACGGAGATTTTGTTTAGTTCTACCAAGGGCGTGTTGCCTATCTGATCAAGTATTCCGGCCATTATTTTGCTTTTTTAAGATCGTTCAAAGATAAGTATGTTAATTTTATCGACTAATGTTGTTTAATAAATTATTGTGTCAGCAATGAATATATTTCATCAATCTTGCCACGCTCGCTTGTACTGATGAATATGACTCAGCCTATATAAACGACAATTTATCCATCGACCATTCACTATTGACTATTCATTATATTTACAGCGATGGAACAGCTACAGAATAACATAACAGAAGATATAGTACAATCGTTCAAAAATATTGTCGGAATTGATAATTTTTTTGCAGATGAAGAATCATTATTGCATTATGCGCATGATGAAACAGAAACATTGAGTTTTAAACCTCATGTGGTATTAAAGCCCGGCAGTGCGCAGCAAGTCAGTGAAGTCTTAAAAATATGCAATGAGTATAAAATTCCTGTAACGCCGCGTGGCGCTGGTACTGGGCTAAGCGGTGGGGCATTGCCGCATTTAGGCGGAGTTGTTATCTCAACTGAAAAATTCAATAAAATACTGGACATTGATGAACGCAACCTACAGGTAACAACCGAGCCTGGTGTTATCACGGAAGTGTTGCAAACTACTGTTGCTGAGAAAGGACTTTTTATCCGCCAGATCCTGCAAGTAAAGGGTCCTGTTTTATTGGTGGCAATATTGCTGAAAACAGCGGCGGACCACGCGCTGTTAAATATGGCGTGGTTAAAGATTATGTGCTGAACCTGGAAGTGGTGTTGCCAACCGGCGAAATTATTTGGACAGGTGCAAATGTGTTGAAAAATTCGACGGGGTATAATATTACACAATTGATTGTAGGCAGCGAGGGAACTTTAGGTATTGTAACCAAAATCGTATTAAAACTTATTCCATTACCCAAATATGATTTGTTGATATTAGCGCCATTTGCAAGTTTAGAAAAAGCTTGTGAAGCGGTAAGCGCTATTTTCAGGGCGGGCTATACACCAAGTGCTTTGGAACTAATGGAAATTGATGCGCTGAAAATAGTAAGCAGCATGGTTGACAGCCATACCGTTCCGGTTAATGACGATATCGAAGCGCATTTATTAATTGAAGTAGATGGCAACGATACCGAAGTTTTATTAAAAGAAATGGAACAAATAGCCGGCGTACTTGAGCAATATGAAGCTGGCGAACTGCTGTTTGCAGAAGATGCACACCAAAAAGAAGAGTTGTGGAAACTGCGCCGCAAGGTGGCCGAATATGTAAAGATGGTGGGGTATACCATTGAGGAAGACGCAGTAGTGCCAAGAGCTGAATTACCAAAGTTGATCAAAGGGCTTAAAGCTTTAGGGAAAGAGCATGATTTTGATGTGGTTGCTTATGGCCACGCAGGGGATGGCAATTTACATATAAGAATAAAAAAGGAAGGCATACCAGATAGCTATCAAAACCCGGAGATGGATAGCATTGTGCGCGAATTGTTTGTGCTGGTAAAAAATTTAGGCGGTACTATAAGTGGTGAACATGGTATAGGACTTATTCAGAAGGGATTTATGGATATTATGTTTGAAGAGCGACAGTTGCAAATTATGCGTGATATAAAAAAGTATTTGACCCTAATGGCATTTTAAACATGGGTAAAATATTTGATTAATTGTTGCCTTATATGTTTGAAAAAATATCTCCTAATTTTACACAACAGAAAATTATTAAACAGATTTAGATGCATAAACTATTTTACGTATTGAACGCTTTGTTTGCTTTAACCATTACAAATACTGTCTTTGCGCAGGATGAGGAAGTTAAAGTACGAAACGCAAATGAAGATCCTGAACCAATCGAAGAGAAAGGCTTTAAAAAACATAACTTATTTACCGGTGGTGGTGTTACTGCGTCATTTTTTACCGGAGGTTCTGTATTAGGTGCAAGCCCTGTGTTGGGCTATAAGCTCAACGATTATGTGGATGCTGGTGTGGTTTTAAATTACGTGTATAATGGTTCAAGAGATGTTGACGAATACAATGATAAGTATCGCCAACATGTATTTGGCCCCGGTGTTTTTGCCAGAGCTTTTCCTGTACCGTTTTTGTTTGTGCAGGCTCAGTTGGAGCATAATTTCACAAATGTAAATTATACTGGTTCGGGTTCGGCACGGCCTGATGAAAAATACAGGGCTGGTGCAACATCCTTATTGTTAGGTGGTGGACTTTCTACCGGTAGAACCAAAGGCAGCACTACTTTCTTTTATTTCTCGGTTTTGGCAGATGTGTTAAAAGATAGAAACAGCCCATATGTTGACGTTGATTTTGATCCGGATAATGGTGCCCAACGCATCAGGATTGTTCCTGTATTAAGAGCAGGTGTAAATATTGGGTTGTTTCAGAAAAGATATGGAGTGTATGATGATGAGTATTGAGAGGACGGCGGTTGGCAAGTTTAAAAGTTGATATGTTGAAAGGGGTATCAAGAGAGTTCCTGTTAAACCTATAATCACATAAATCATAGTTCAGACATGGGAGTTCTAAAACAATTAGCAGAATATTTATTTCTTAAAAAGAAAGATCCAGACAGGCCCAAAAGCAGTTGGGTTGGCTACATGCACAATATCAATCGCATTAGCCTTTTTCTTTTTATCATCTGCCTGATTATTTTGGCGATTAAATTATTGCGAAGCTGACGCGATAATAATTTCTGCCGCTTTTTCTGAAGCAGTTCCTTCTGCGCTTAGCTTATTTTTTAGCTGTTTATAATCTTCACTGATCTGCCGTTGCCTTTCCGGATCATTAAGCAATTGATCTAACTCTCTTGTAAGATTTTTTACATTCATTTCATTTTGAATCAGCTCCTTTACTACTTCTTTATCCATAATCAGGTTTACCAAAGAAATATATTTAATGCTGATCACTCTCTTCGCAATCTGGTAACTGATTTCAGAACCTTTATAACAAACTACTTCCGGCACACCAAAAAGTGCCGTTTCCAAAGTCGCCGTGCCCGATGTTACTAATGCCGCGCTCGATTGCATCAATAAATCATAAGTCCGGTTGTTTACAATACTTACATTAGGATATTGATTGGTAAATGTTTCGTAAAAAGACGTTTCTAATGAAGGTGCCTGCGCAACTGCAAATTGATAATCAGGAAAAGCTTTGCTTACTGCGAGCATTACCGGAAGTTTCTTTTCTATTTCCTGTTTACGGCTGCCTGGAAGCATTGCTATAACTGGCTTCTGATTGATTTCACCTTTCGAGTCTTTGATTAATAAATCGGTTATACTGTTTTGTTTTTTAGCAATTTCTTCTATCAGCGGATGCCCAACATAAGTCACATCCCAGTTCCATTTGTTCTTGAAATAATCTTTTTCAAAAGGTAATATCACAAGCATTTCATCAATGCATTGTTTCATCATTTTCACACGGTTTTCCTTCCAGGCCCAAACCTGAGGAGAAATATAATACACCACTTTTATGCCCTGCTCTTTGGCCCATTTGGCAATACGAAGATTAAAACCCGGATAATCTATCAACACCAAAACATCTGGTTTAAAATCTAAAATATTCTGCTTGCAATATTTTAAGTTTTTTAAAATCGTTCCCAGGTTTTTTACCACTTCAATAAAGCCCATAAAGGCAAGATCCCTGTAATGCTTTACCAGCTTCATCCCTGCGTCTTCCATTTTATCACCGCCCCAGCCGCGAATATCAGCGCCAGCATCTTTCTTTTTAATGGCTGCAATTAGATTGCCTCCATGCAAATCTCCGGACGCTTCGCCTGCTATTATGTAGTATTTCTTATTAATAAGTAAAGTTTTTATTATGTCATCTTTGAATAAAGGTGATCATCGTTGCGTCGCACTATTCAACACTTGTACATTGCTCATCCTATATAAACGATATTGAAGTTGATATGTTAACAAGAACTCTTCATCAATCTTTCAACTCGTCAACTACTGTTATGTTAAGCATAATATGACTGTCAGGCTGAGCTTGCCGAAGCCCCCGATCGATCATCTGGGCGAGCGTTCAACGCCCCTTCGACAAGCTCAGGGTGACATTGACACGCCAGTTTTTATTTAACATAACACTACTTTCTCACTCCGATTTCCGCATCGATTTCTTCACAATTTTCTTGATCGGTTTCTTAACACTACGATCAGTTTTATCTTTCCACTGCTTTTCGAGTTTTTTCTTTAAGGCATAATCTGTTAAATCAAACTCAACGGGAACAACACTTACATAGCTATTCGCAAGTGCCCATACATCACTGTCGCGTGCATTATCAAAGTTGATGAATTCACCCGTAAGCCAATAATATTTTTTACCACTGGGGTCTTTGCGTTCTAAAAAGCTCTCTTTATATTTGGCATAAGCCTGTTTGCAAATTTTATAGCCCTTAATTTCTGATAAGGGATAGTCGGGAATGTTTACATTGAGTAATACGTGTTTGGTCAATTTATCTTTTAACATTTTTTCAGTAACAAGACGTGCGTAATGTTGTGCTGCAGAAAAATCTGCATTTGCGCTATAACTCATTAAACTGAATCCTACAGCCGGGATGCTTTCAATTGCAGCTTCCATCGCCGCAGACATAGTGCCGGAATAAATAACATTAATGCTATGATTAGGCCCATGATTAATGCCACTTAAACACAGGTCTGGTTTACGATGTAATACTTTATCAACTGCAAGTTTAACGCAATCTACTGGTGTGCCGGAACAAGAGTAGGACTCTATTTCAGGAAATAAATCT
This sequence comes from Paraniabella ginsengisoli, assembly GCF_022513635.1. Taxonomy (GTDB): domain Bacteria; phylum Bacteroidota; class Bacteroidia; order Chitinophagales; family Chitinophagaceae; genus Niabella; species Niabella ginsengisoli. The sequence goes on from NZ_JAKWBL010000004.1 coordinate 1,131,232, forward strand.
GTTTTTTGTAATCTTAAAGGATGACCAATTGTTATCGCATGACCCATTCCAGATTGAGGTTTATCCGGGGCTACGATCACGATTTGCCCTAAATCTTTAACGGCCTCATACAATGCTTTTATACCCGGCGCTGTAATGCCATCATCATTAGTTATAAGAATAACCGGTTTGTCTTTCTTTGCTTTTGCCATAGTAGCAAATGTAAGTTATAAGTCGGGAAGTCTGAAACCGGGAAGACAGTAAGTTTATATGTTGATAAGGTAGTTTGCCCTTGTTAATTTTTCAACATACTAGCCTATTAACTTATTCTCAACCCCAATTCCTAATAATTTGATAAAATGAAAAATATAGCAACCACTTGGAAATAATCTTTCGTCTATAAACAAAGCGCTTCTAAATTATTAATACAGTCAAAAACTTAGAACCATGAAGAAGTTTATTATTGCCGCAGTGATTATCGCAAGTTTCGGTTTCGCCCAAAATGCAATGGCACAGGTTAGTGTCAATATAAATATTGGAAGCCAACCCGCCTGGGGCCCGGTAGGATATGATTATGCCCGTTACTATTATTTACCTGAGGCCAATGCATATTACGATGTTAGCGCCGCGAGGTTTATGTATTTGCAAAGAAATCGATGGGTAACAGCGAGACAATTACCATCATCTTATGGAAGGATCAATTTATATAATACGCATAAAGTTGTAGTAAACAGAAGCTATGCACCGTATAGAGATAATAGAAGGGATGTAATGAATTACGGAAGATACAGGAGTTCGCATAATCAGGTAGTCATTCGTGACAGCAGGGATTATAGATATTATGAAAGCAGGTATCATCCTAATCATAAAGAATGGAAGGGAAGAGGACATGATAAGCATGATCGGGATCACGATCGCGGAAGAAGAGGTCGCAGGTAATGAATAAATGTTTTGATTTAAGTTAAAGCCATCCTAAGAGGGCTTTTTATTTTTTGCAATATGAATAATTTATTTTTACTTTGTTATTCAAAGCGCTTTTTATGAATGAGAATGTAAAAGATGATTTGCAACATATCAGGAAGATGATGGAACAGTCTTCCCGGTTTATTTCACTAAGCGGATTATCGGGTGTAATAGCCGGGATTATTGCACTTTTAGGAGCTGGGGCTGCTTATTTTATTTATGATGCGGATGGCAGCAATTACTTTGATGGACGTCCTGAGATATACAATCCCGAAATGATTTTAAAGTTGTTTGTTTTAGCGATCATTGTGTTAGTTGCCGCAGTGGGAGCCGGAATATTTTTTACAGTAAGAAAAAGCAGGAGAAAGGGCTTGAAAATTTGGACAAGTACAACACGTCATCTTCTGATGGCTTTAGGCGTGCCATTGATAGCGGGCGGCTTATTTTGCGTAGCATCTTTATATCAATATTATTTTATAATAATCGCACCTGCAACGCTTGTGTTCTACGGCTTGGCGTTAGTGAATGCAGCCAAATACACTTATTCTGATATTCAGAATTTAGGGTATTGTGAAATTTTGCTGGGAATTATTGTATTATTCCTGCCGGGTTATGGGTTATTGTTTTGGGCTGTAGGTTTTGGTCTTTTGCATATTATCTATGGTCTTGTAATGTATCGGAAGTATGAATAGCGTGAAATTGATTATTAATAATGAGCCTGATTAATCAGTTAAATAAAGATTTCGAAAGTAGGGTGCGGCTGGGTATTATGTCTGTGCTGGTGGTAAATACGTGGGTTGAATTTTTGGAGATGAAAGAACATTTGCAAGTGACTGATGGTAATCTGGCCAGTCATATTAATGCTTTGGAACAGAAAAAATATATTGAAGTGAAAAAGGAATTTGTCGGTAAAAAACAAAAACATCTTATAAAGTTACGAAGCCTGGAAGGCAGGCTTTTGAAGCGCATATTAATGCCCTGGAAAAACTGTTAAAAGGATAAAAATTTTTTGTTTAATTGCTTTGTAACACAAAGCGCTTTCTAAAATATACAATATGGAACATACACAATCAAACACAAAAATGCCGCAAAGCTTTTTCGAAAGAAACAAAACCATCATCAAAGGTTTTCTTATTGGCTTTTTAATACTACTCATGCTTATTCCAGCAATGCTGCTGCAAGGTTTGGTACGGGAAAGGGAACAGCGCCAAAGCGAAGTCATTCATGAAATCAGTTCTAAATGGGCTTCGGCTCAAACCATTGTTGGTCCTGTTTTAATGATACCGTATAAAGAGTTTAGTAAAACCAAAGATGGCCAACGCCTCGAAGCTGTAAAGAATATTTTTCTATTGCCCGGCACGTTAAAGGTTAACGGATCATTGTTGCCTGAAGTACGTCATAGAAGTTTGTATGATGTAACGCTTTATAGATCTTCTGTAAAACTCAGTGGCGAGTTTAGCGATAAAGATTTGAAGTTGCTGCAATTGGTACGTGAAAACATAATGTGGAATGAAGCCAAACTCGTTTTAGGTTTAGATGATGCCAGAGGATTGGAAGAGGCTGTTACGCTGAAATGGAATACGAGCGCTATCTCAATGGATGCCGGCATTCCGTCTAACAATATTGTTAACGAAGGCCTTGGTTCTGCCATCGCTTTTAAGCCTGAATCTACAAATCAATTTGAAATTGAGCTTAAACTGAAAGGTTCAGAAAGTCTATATTTTACACCAGTAGGCAAAACATCCTTTGTAGATATTTCTTCTAAATGGAAACATCCGGCTTTTGACGGCCAGTATTTACCTACTGCTCATACCGTTTTGGACAGCGGTTTTTCGGCACAATGGAAAGTGTTGCAAGTGTCACGAAACTATCCACAGGCCTGGATTAGCGGCGAATACAATTTGAAAAATTCAGCCTTTGGTGTTCGCCTTGTTCAACCTACCGATAACTATGCGAAAACAGAACGTTCGGTAAAGTATGCCATACTATTTATCGCACTTACATTTACAGTTTTCTTTTTTCTGGAGATCTTTCAAAAAAGCAAATACATCCGCTGCAATATTTGCTGGTTGGTTTTTCATTGTGCGTTTTTTATACGTTGCTTCTTTCCATTTCAGAATATCTTGGCTTCAACCCGGCTTACTTTATAGCGGCTTCAGCAACCGTAATACTAATAGGCTTATATGTTTGGAGCATTTTTAAAAAGGAAAAGTGGCGCTTGGATTTACAACAGCGCTTGGAGGCTTATATGCTTACATCTTCATATTGATACAACTTCAGGATTACGCTTTGTTATTTGGCAGCATAGGCTTGTTTGTTATCATAGCAATATTGATGTATTTCTCAAGAAAAATTGATTGGTATGGAATTTCGCAAGGTTAGTTGAAAAGTTAATAAGTTGATATGGATGCATCTCCCTGTCAACTTATCAACATTTTAACCAGTCAACCCAGTTCTACTGCACCACTTTATTAGCACAGCTCGAACTTGCAAATGCTTCTGGTTTTGCTTTAAACGAAAAGCCCATTCCGGTAATGTAGCCAATGGCTTCTTTAAGTGCAGTGTTACTTTTGTAAAGCGGACTTGTGTTAATGTCTACATGAACTTCCATGTCAACATTGTGATTGGTAAATACACTGCTTAAATGATAAGCAATTTCAATGCTTTTGGAAACTTCAGTCATCATGCGTTGCTTAATGCTCATTTTTTCGCGTGTGGTTTCATTGTTTAAAAACATAAAACCGCCACGCCCTTTTCGAACAAATACGATGACTGTTGCAAATTCTGTTTGAGAGCCTTTAACCTGGCTGTCGGTGCCAATACACACTTTCAGCGTATGGCCTAATTCTTTTTCTCGGAGTATGGCGCCCTGCACCTCATCTTCAATGTAGCTTTTGAGGTACTCGCCCGTCAACTTCCTCCATTGTTTTGTTTGATATTGCATGGGAATTAGCGTTTCACAACATTATTTTTTATATAGACATAATACAAAAAAACTTATGCACAGTATGTGAATGAAGCCTGGTTCTTATGTTTATTATTCTAAGTTATGAAAGCTGTGCTATAATCGAAGTTTAATTTATTGTTATTTGAATTTGATTTATATAATATTAAAATAAAGTTGTTTGTTGTCCCGGCCTTTTAAAACTGCTAAGATTAAGGCCGCTACGGCCTTCGTTCATGTTATATAATTTTCCGTATTTGGCATATTGCTGTGCTACTATTTCTGCAATGCTACCTTCGCCACGCATGCGCAGTCCCCACCGGCTATCATTTACTTTTCCGTTGTGGCTTTGTTCTATCAAATGCCAGATCTTATCAGCACGGTCTGGAAAATTTTTGTACAGCCAGTCGTGAAATAAAAGTTTGATAGCACCATTAAGCCTGATAAAAGTGTATGCTGTAAACGTAGCACCCGCGTCAGATGCGGCTTTCATGATGCGTTGCATTTCATGATCATTTAGTCCGGGAATCATAGGTCCCATCATGATGCCCATTGTTACACCAGCTTTGCTTAGTTCTTCAATTACTTTTAAACGCTGCAACGCTGTAGTGGTGCGCGGTTCCATCACACGGCGCAAGTCTTCATTAAAGGATGTGATCGAAACCATCGCTCTTACAAGGTTTTTTCCTGCCATTTCCTGCAATACATCTTTGTCATTTAGTATACATGAATTTTTTGTAAGTATGCCAACAGGCTGATTAAACTCATTACATACTTCCAGCAATCCACGCGTCAACCTGTATTTTCTTTCGGCTGGTTGATAACAGTCTGTATTGCCACTTAACATGATGGGCATTACTTCCCATTTGGGATGCATCAATTGTTTGCGCAACAATTGCGGTGCGTTTTTCTTTACAATGATCTTTCTCTCAAAATCAAGCCCGGCACTGTAACCCCAGTATTCATGCACGTTTCGGGCATAGCAATAGATACAGCCATGTTCGCAGCCTGCATAAGCATTCATACTATAAGCCATGCCAACATCCGGGCTATCTACTTTATTCACAATTGTCTTTGCTTCTTGTTCTATATAGTTTGTAGATGAATTCGGTTCGTCCCAGTCATCAATTCCTTCAATATGTTCTTTTACCTTTTGGTTTTTTAAAAACCTGTTTGGTGTGTTAATTTGAGCCCCGCGGCCTTGAAGATATTGTTGTTGTTCTTCTTTTTTGAAATAGCAACTTTAAAGTGATCCTGTTTCAATTTCTTTTCCATGATTAGTATGATGATTGGGTTTAACTCCCTCACCTTTAGGAGAGGGTTGGGGTGAGGTCAAAAGAGCGCTGATTGCGAAGCATGGATATTTAAATTTTGAAATTCAAATCTTTCCACTAAGTCATAACGTTTCGCATCTTCTTCCTTACGAAGTAAAATCATTGAGCTGGCGATGAATCTTCCTGAAAAGCTTTTATTGCTGTACTCCAACCAGCCCTGTTCATATTGCCATGGCTTAAGCCTGCGTGCTACAGTTATATGCGGTTCTAAAATAAAATGAGGTTTATTGTCTTTGTCGAGCTTCATATGACTTTGCAATTGCGTTCTGATATTTTTTACAAGGGTTTGGATGGCTGTTTTGGAAACAACATTGATGAATATGGTGTGAGAAGGGAAAGATCCATAGTCGTTTAAATCGATAGCGATTGGTGACATTTGGATGGCTACATTGCGTATCCTTTGACAGATACGCGATTCAAAGCTTGTATACTGTGCGTATTTAACAAGCGTGAGATGAGGTTTGCCCTTTAGGGCTTCAGGAGCTTTGTATTTGTCGTAAAATGTTTGCTTTACCTCACGTATAGCATCGCTAAGGTCTTTGCGGGGTTCAATTAATAATAGGTATTCAGCAACGCCGGTGTTTGAATGGTGTTTGAAGAAAGCATAAAATTTATTTACTAATATAATTAGTACAATATTACTAAATATATTAGTATTTCTGTAAAATTTTTACACTTCAGTAAAAAATGATACTTGATGACAATATGTTATTGAAAAACAAGTGAGAATTTAGAAAGAGAGGCTTGCTTAGTTAGCTTTAGATGGTACGATCATTTCAAACTCCGGGATAAGTACTTGAAATTTTTTATGGAGGTCAAGGTTTTCCATTTCATATACGCCTTTCATTTTACCCATGTCGGTGCTAAGATTGCAGCCACTCATATATTGATAGCTTTCTCCGGCTTGTAATACAGGCTGCACACCAACCACACCTTCGCCCTCTACCTCTCTGTATACGCCATTACTGTCAAAAATATTCCAGTGGCGTCGCAATAGTTTAACAGGGTGAGCATTGTAATTTTCAAGCGTAATGCGATAAGCAAACATATATTCGTTTTGCAGCGGGTTACTGTATTCTGGTTGATAGAAAACCTCAACATTAACCATTATGCCTGCTGATATCATGCTGCTCATGAAAGTGCGTTTTCGTAAAAATACTTAATTAAAATATCAATGGAAAATCCGTGCCAGGATTTATTTCTTAACCGCCACTTTTTTTACGTTTTTATATCCGTTTTTCAGAAACCATTGTAGCAATTTGTCACGATGATCGCCCTGGATAATGATTTCCCCATCTTTTGCAGAGCCGCCTGTACCACAAAAAGATTTTAATTTTTTTGAAAGATCTTCCAAATCTTTATCAATACCGATGAAACCGAGAATAACCGTGGCTGTTTTACCACCACGTTGCTTTGTTTCGAGCTGTAGGCGTAAACGCTGTTCAGCCGGTGTAAGCGTTACCGATTCGCTTGCACCGTCATCTGGCTTAAAATCAGGATTAGTGCTGCAAACAAATGGGCTGCTTGATTTATTTTTAGACATGGTGGGTTTAGTTGAATAGTTGATTAGTTGAATGGTTGGAAAGTTCAAAAGGAAACGTTCTTCAAACTTTAAACCTGAAAAACAAACAGATGAAAAATTATAATTGAATGGCCTCTAGTTTTTCAAAAGCGGAGGCAGAGCGGTTTTTAAAATATTCCATTGAATATTTCTATCTACCCGAAAGTATTCATGAATCAATACATTTCTAAACGCAATGAGTTTGTGCCATTCTATATTCGTGTGATTATTGATAAAGTCGGTTGATAAGTTTCGTGCAGCTTCTCCAACAATTTCAAAACAACGGTCAGTAGCAAGCTGTGTCTTTAAATCATTTTTGAACATTTCAAGTTTCAGACCTTCGGAAAAGTGTATTGCAAGCTGTATGTTTTGTATAATATCGGCTAACAGTATGAAGTCAGAACGTTTAGGCATACATCACCTCATTTTTAATTTCGTTCCAATATAAATCGGGTATGGCGTTTCGGCTTACAACATCAACCTTGTACCCTGAAAATATATTTTTCAAATCTGAAGCCAAATCAAAACATTCCCAGCCTATATCACCATTTAACTCAACCAATATATCAATATCACTATCAGCTTTATTTTCGTTGCGCGCATAGGATCCAAACACACCCAATCTTGCTATTGGGTATTGCGTTGCATTATGTTTGTAGCTGCTTAAGGCAGTAATAATTTGTTGTCGTTGCACGGAGTAAAGATACTTTAAATATTCTTTACAGCACCGCTTTCAGGCTTAAATCTAAACTTCTTGCCTGATGTATTAAACCGCCTACGCTTACATAATCTACGCCTGTGGCAGCATAACTTTCAATAGTACCTAAATTAATGCCACCGCTTGCTTCTGTTTCAAACTTACCATCGAGCAATTGTAGCGCTTCTGTTATCTGAGCCGGCGTATAATTATCAAGCATTACACGGAAAACTTTTCCTACACCGATTTCCAATACTTTTTTGACATCTTCAATACTTCTGGTTTCTACCTCAATTTTAATATCCAGTTGATTTTGCTGAACATAATCGTATGCTTTGTTGATGGCATTTTCAATACCGCCTGCATAATCAATATGATTGTCCTTAAGCATGATCATATCATATAAACCAAACCTGTGATTGACGCCGCCGCCAATACGCACGGCTTCTTTTTCTAACAGTCGAAAATTGGGCGTTGTTTTACGGGTATCAAGCAGGCGGGTTTTATAACCTTTTAATTTATCGGTGTATTGACGGGTTAATGTGGCAATGCCGCTCATGCGCTGCATGCAGTTTAGCACCAGCCTTTCGCATTGTAAGATGGTATGTTCGTGAGCGGCCACTTCAAAAGCTTTTTCACCCGCGTACATGGGTTCGCCATCATTTTTAAATGCCTCAAAACTGCAGCCCGGCTCTTTATATTCAAAAATGGCTTTTGCCACATCAACACCGGCTAAAATACCATCCTGCTTAATTTTTAAAACAGCACGCCCCTCTTCTTCACTGCTAATGCTTGAAAGTGTCGAATGATCGCCACTGCCAATATCCTCTTTCAGCGCTTCGTCTATTAAATGTTGTAGCTTTTGTTGAAACTCGTTATTCATTGTTGAATGTGGTTGAGAAATTAGCTAATGTGATGATGTGATAATGGTTTGAAGTTTGAAAGTTCAAGGTTTCACGTTTACGCAAGTAAATCTGTGTACATCGTATATTTATAAATATTGTTAAACAAATAAATCCTATAAATCATGATTCAGACATAATCGAAGAATATATAAGATGATCCATGTACTACTGATGAATGGAGCGTCGCAATTCTGTTGAATCATATTTATTGCTGGTTCAAAAAATTAATTGTGTAAAAATAAAAAGCCTCCCGTTACGAGAGGCATTTTGCTATAACAAATATTTATTTTATTCAATCAATTGAAAGCGTAATTCTTTAATTACTTCTTTGCCACCTTCTTTTTCATAAAAATATTTACACGAAAATTACCTCCCGCAGTACTCAATGTGCCAATTGCATATTGCCCGTTTGGAGAATTTCCTTTGTGTTTTACATCGAATCCTTTAACGGCATTTTTGGCGAAAAAACTCTTAATGGCAGTCAGCGCTTCCGCCTTGTCATAATTGTTGCTTTTGTCCATTATAGTAAGCGAAAAACTTTGGCCGGCATTATTCGTTATTTGCGCCGCATCGCCTTTTTTATTCCGGCAACAACGCCATCAATATTTTGAGCGTATAACGCGGATGTAATGAAAATAGAAGCGGTGACGAGCGCGATACCAATTAACTTTTTCATTCCTGTTTGTTTTTATTTATTCAAAAGTGCTAAAAATATGCCAAATCGAACATTCTGTTAAGATATCATTCTTTACCTTTACGGGTATCAAAAAGTTTGATTAAATATATTAATTCACTGATAATCAATAGTCAAAAAAAATGTCGTTACAACAAAAGAAAGCTATTTTATATATAATGGACGGTTGGGGTTTAGGAAAAGTTGCATCTGCTGATGCTATACAGAACTCTAACACACCGTTTACCAAATCTTTATATGGAAAATATCCGCATACAACCTTAATTACTTTTGGCGAACAGGTTGGTTTGCCTGAAGGACAAATGGGTAATTCGGAAGTGGGCCACCTTAATTTAGGTGCCGGGCGCATTGTTTACCAGGAATTGCAAAGAATTAATGTGGCGATCAGAACTGGTGAATTGGCAAAAAATCCAGAACTGATCAGAACGCTCGATTCTGCAAAGGCAAATAATAAACCGATGCATTTGATGGGATTGGTAAGCGATGGCGGTGTCCACTCACATATCAACCACCTAAAGGCATTGCTTGATATTTGCAAAGATGCGGGCGTAAAGGAGGTATATATTCATGCTTTTACCGATGGCCGTGATACGGATCCGAAAAGTGGCTTACACTTTATAGAAGATCTGCAAAATCATATTGACAAAATAGGTCTTGGTAAAATAGCAACAGTAAGTGGTCGTTATTATGCAATGGATCGTGATAAAAGATGGGAACGTGTGTACAAGGCTTATGATGTTTTGGTAAATGGCGTAGGCGATACGGCGGCAACTGCGGTTGACGCGGTGAAACAGAGCTATGAAGAAAATATCACAGATGAATTTATTAATCCGACCGTAATAGTTGATGCTCAAAATAAACCTGTTGCCACTATAAAAGAAGGCGATCATGTGTTATGTTTCAATTTCCGTACAGATCGTTGTCGTGAAATAACCGAAGTGTTGACACAGGCTGATAATTCAGATTTTAACATGAAACGTTTGAATCTTGATTATACAACTATGACGGTTTACGATCACAAATACACAGCAGTGTATTCTATTTTCAGAAATGAAGACCTTACAAACACATTAGGCGAAGTTGTTGCCACGAATGGGTTGAAGCAGATACGCATTGCAGAAACAGAAAAATATCCGCACGTTACTTTCTTTTTCAATGGTGGCCGCGAGTTGCCTTTTGAAGGAGAGAACAGGATTTTAAAACCTTCACCAAAAGTTGCAACTTACGACCTGCAGCCCGAAATGAGTGCCAATGAACTTACTGAAGCATTACTGCCTGAAATTAAAAATCAATCAGCCGATTTTATTTGCCTGAACTTTGCAAATGCAGATATGGTGGGCCATACAGGCGTTTTTTCTGCGGCCATTAAAGCGGTTGAAACGGTTGATCATTGTGTAGAGCGTGTTGTAACAGAAGCATTGGCGCAGGATTATGTGGTGTTTCTGACGGCGGATCATGGCAACTCCGACTTTATGATCAATGATGACGGAAGTCCCAATACCGCCCATACATTGAACCTGGTGCCATTGTTCATTATTGATAATAATTGGAACGGTACTATTAAAGAAGGGAAACTGGGCGATATAGCCCCAACAATACTCAGCTTTATGAAATTGCCGATACCTGCGCAAATGACTGGCGAAGTATTGGTAGATAAAGCAACAATTGCATAAGAATGATGCTGCCAGCAGTTGAATATATGGCGTCGAAATTGCTACGCTCAGTTCAATTGTGTTGCATTTGGCATCCTGCATAAACGGATATAAGCCTTCGAAGTTTTAAAAACCTCGAAGGTTTTATTTTTTGTATTCCTCTTTAAGTAACGAATAAAGTATCAGGTCGAGAAATGCTTCGTTCACTCGTTCGGCTTGTCGTAAAGTTCCTTCCTTTGTAAATCCAAGTTTTTCAGGGATAGCGCTGCTCCGTTTATTACCTGTCGCTGCTTTGATTTCTAACCGATTTAGTTTCAGTTCTTCAAAACCAAACTCCATGATTCTTTTAACAGCTTTGGTCATGATTCCTTTGCCCTGCGCATCTGACGCTAACCAATAACCAATATTTGCGGATCTGTTTGTTTTATTAATAAAACTAAGGCCCACACGACCGATGAGATTGTTGTTCTCAAAGATGTTGAAACTATATTCCAGACCTTGCGCATTAAGCGTTTCGCAGTTTTGCAGGTAATTACTAAAATCGGCAACTGATTTCATATCAGGTACCCACGGAAGAAAAACGGAAAGATGTGTTCTGTTAGCATCGACGGCAGCAAATAGCTGTTCTGCATGGCTCGCATGGCTTAATAATAACTTTAGGTTTTCATCAATTTGTAAAATCATACTGATAAATATAAAAAATGAACCCGGCAACTTTCGTATAGCGCCGGGTTCATTTATAAAATATTTTTATTGTCTATTTATTGGATTTTATAAGTGTGTGTTTGTTCATGCACATTGCCATATTTATCCTGTACTTTCACATAAATGGTATGTTCTCCCGGCGATAGTCTTTTATTCACCGCGGCAGACCAAATGTGCTCTGAAGCCACAGGTGCTGAAGGCCTGCGCCCTTCTAACAGCGTTTTAGTATCATCCCATTTTGTAACTAATTTCAAATAACTATAATCAAATGTCGGCTCATATTTCATGTCACTCCATTTGCCATTGTCTATTTTGTATTGCACTTTATCGCTTTCTGAGCCCATAAAGAAATTAGCATAAAATGGTGCGCCGCCTCTGCTATTGTGTTCAACTATATTAGGCGCATAAATTTTTATCTGGTAGTTGCTGTCTTTCCCTGCAACTTTATAACGAAGCTTATAATCGTTATTACTGATTTGCAAAAATGCATAACCGCGTGGTGTGCCGTCTCTCATCGTTCCGTCAGGAATACCTGCTGCATTAAGTTCACCAGAGTACCAGTCCCCGGAGGTTGTACCAACATTATATTCATGCAATGCCGAGTTTTTGCCATGCCAGCCGTCTGTTGCTTTATAATATATCTGCTTTTGAAAATGGGTGTGAGCTGATAGTAGCAGACAATTATCAAAATCTTTCAACAGATCAAAAAAGCTTGTCTGTCTTCCAATCTGATAGCATCACCACCTTCATTAGAAAAAGGTATGTGGAAAGACACAACGACTAGTTTGTTTTTATCAACCTGTGCCAGATCGTTTTTTATAAATTCAATTTGATCAGCTCTTAAGCCGCCCCAGTAGCCTTGTCCATCGCGCGGGTCCGGATATAAAATATTGTCCAGGATAATAAAATGCGTATTAGCATAATTCCACGAAAAATTATTCGGGCCAAAGTTTTTCTCAAATGTTTCGTCTGATAATGAGTCAGTCTTTACATCATAATTCATATCATGATTGCCCATTACATTATACCAGGAAAGGTTTAGCTTGGTCATGATTTCCTTGTAAGGTGTGTGCAGGCTTAAATCGTCGCCTACAATATCACCAAGGCTAATACCAAACTTGACTTGTTTAGTGGTATTTACATCATCAACAATGCTTTTTGCAAAATAGCTCAGTTCCTGTTCGTTATATGGCTGCGGATCGCCAAACACAAGTACCGAAAAATTGGTTGGCTCATCCTGTTTGTACAAGGCAAAATTAAGATCTTTTGAAAGCGGTGCTGTTGGGCTAACACCTTGGTGTTTTAAAGACGCTGGCGAACCTTGCGGTTTGTGGATATAGTAAAATTCAGGCAGGTTATATTTGTTATTTTTGAAATGGTAACCTGTAGGTTTTACAACAAAAATGATGTTGTCATTACCCACCGAAAGCTCATAATGGCCCTTTGCGTCAGTTACCGCAACATCTTTTCCGTTTGATACTGAAACACCTGACAGTCCGGCTTCTTTTTTGTCGAACTGAGCATTGTTGTTTTCATCTAAATAAATATAACCAGATAATTTGCTTTGGGCGGCGGCTGCTAAACAATATAACAATGATGCTGTTAGTAAAAGATGCTTTAACATGATGAATTATTTTTAGTTGCTGTTGATATGGATTGTAATTTTAGCGTGGAATTGCGGCAAAAGTATAAGCCTACTATTAACCCTATATTAAATTTAAACAAGTGGCTTATAATTTAATTATGACGGAAGATTAATATGAACCAGGAAGATTTCTCTAAAATAGCGCCCACGATACCATTGCAACCAGGTATTTATAAATACTTTGATGCAACGGATAAGATCATTTATGTAGGGAAGGCCAAAAGTTTAAGGAAGCGCGTAAGCTCTTATTTCAATAAAACATTTACTAATTATAAAACCCATGAGCTGGTTCAACGGATCGACAGAATTGAGTTTGCAATTGTAAATAGTGAACAGGATGCTTTCTTTTTGGAGAACTCGCTTATAAAGCAATTTCAGCCTCGTTATAATATTAATTTAAAAGATGATAAAAGCTATCCTTACATTGTAATCAAAAATGAAAACTTTCCACGTGTTTATTTAACACGACAGCCGGTTAATGATGGTTCTGAATACCTGGGCCCGTACACTTCAGTGTTTCGGGTAAGAGAGTTGCTGGAATTTATCAGAAGGGCGATTCCGTTGCGTACTTGTGGACTCAATCTTACAAAGAATAATATTGAAAAAGGTAAGTTTAAAGTGTGCCTTGAATATCACTTAGGTAATTGTAAAGGACCTTGCGAAAATTACCAATCTAAAGAAGATTATGATGACAATATTCGTCAGGTAAGGGATTTGCTAAAAGGGAATTTGTCGCCGGTAATCCGTCATTTTAAAGAAGAAATGAAAACCTTTGCAGCCGCTCTTCAATTTGAAAAAGCTGAATATATTAGAAAGAAAATTGAATACCTGGAAGATTACTATCAATCCAGATCAGTTGTGACAGGTATGAAAGGAGGCGATAAGGACGTGTTCAGTATTATAAAAGAAAAAGACATTGCTTATGTAAATTATTTAATGGTTCGAAGTGGTACCATTGTACAAACGCAGACGAATAAAGTAGAGACGCATTTAGACGAACCTGTGGAAGAAATATTGGTATATGCTATTCAGCATCTTCGTAGCACTTTTAACAGCGACGCAGTTGAAATAGTTGTTCCTTTTCCAATAGACTATCCCGAAGAAAATACAGAAGTGATTGTTCCTAAAGGCGGCGATCGTAAAAAACTGATCGAGCTTTCTGAAAAAAATGCCGGGTATTTTATCGAAGAAATAAAGAACAAAGAAAGATTAAAGATTAACCGGAACGTAGATCAGGTAAAGATTTTAGAGCAATTACAAACTGATTTGCAATTGCAGGATTTGCCCGTACATATTGAATGTTTTGATAACTCCAATTTCCAGGGAAGCTATCCGGTAAGTGCGATGGTTTGTTTCAAAAACGGGGTGCCAAGCAAAAAAGATTACAGGCATTTTAACGTGAAAACGGTTGAAGGTATTAATGATTTTGCCTCGATGAAAGAAGCCGTGTACCGGCGTTACAAGCGATTGAAGGAAGAACAGGAAGATTTTCCGCAACTGGTTATTATTGATGGGGGAAAGGGACAATTAAGTGCTGCAATGGAAGCCATTGAAGAGTTGGAGTTACACGGAATGATCACATTAGTGGGACTTGCAAAAAATATTGAAGAATTATTTTTTACCGGCGATCAGGAATCTTTAAAACTTCCATATAACGGCAGCAGTTTAAAATTTATACGTTTTATACGCGACCAGGTGCATCGTTTTGGGATTACTTTTCACCGCCAAAAAAGAAGCAAGGGCACATTTAAGAATGAGTTGGAAGATATCAAAGGTATTGGCAAATCTACTGCTGATCAGCTTTTGCAGCAATTTCGTTCCGTTAAAAATATCCGGGAAAAAACTTTGCAGGAGATATCGGCGTTGTTGGTAATGCTAAAGCAAAAGTAGTTTGGGATTATTTTAATAAGAATTGATGATTTACTTTAGTTTTCATATTTAAATATACCTTCAATCTCTTTCCAATATTTGGGTAAATCTTTTTTCCTTTCTCTGTGTAGAAACAATAGAAGTGAATAAAACCCCGGTCTTTTTTTGAAGAAATAACGCTTTTAAATATTTGTATTTCCCTTTATAATATTCGGTTTCTTTAAGATGGATTGGGAAACTAATTGCAGTATCGGCATTGAATTTAAACTTCGCATCATCTTGCGAATAGTAATTCACATACACCTTCCAATTAAAATTCGCATTCTCTCCTTTTATTGACGCATCTTTATCTAATGCGAGTAAAATCTTTGCTCTAATTTGACCGCAATGCTGATTATTCAAATTGCCAATCTGCATTCCTGGAAATGTCCTCTTTAGGGAGATAGAGTCTACTACTGTATGAGTTTTGTACACCGGAATAAATGCCATAAATTCCTCGTCTGCTGAATGCAACTGATTACCTGCACAACTTAATATTGAGTTTAATTTTGGATTGTTTTTGAAACATTCTACACCAGGCACTTCTTTAAAAAGATCGCTTTTTTTGTAGACAAGCCGCATTGATGCAAGTATATTTTGATGGTATTTTGGCATCCATCTGCTTGTGTCAATGGGTAGCTCTCTCCCCAGGCTATCTACAAGAGTTATTTTAACATGCTGAGAATATACTAAGCTTGAGGAGATTAAGGCGAGTGTAAAAAGAAGAGTACGCATAAATTTATTGGATAAAGCTACATTGTAGCGAATAGATCTACTATGTTATATACCGGCTTTTTACATGAGTAATTCTCACATAAAAAAATCGATAAAGACTCATCCGAAAATTTATTTTTCAACAATGGAAATTGGTCATTCCCTTCTTTTGCAGCCATAATAACAGAATGTGATGAGGGTTGTTGCAGTAATTCTTTAAAAGCAGTTTCGTAGTCGCCAATCAACACAATTTCTTTTGTTCCGGTTATTTGCTGATAAAAGCAGGATAACCATACGCCAAATGAAGTGGGGTATTTTACCGCAACCGTACTCAAGCCATTTATCATGTTATATGAACGTTCTTTCCATTCGGTATTGTCAAATAAAAGCCCAAGCTCCATCAGGTTTTGGGCCATTACAGAATTGCCACTTGGCGTAGCGCCATCATATACTTCTTTTTTACGAACAATAACATCTTGCTGTTCTTGTGGCGTGTAGTAAAAATAACCGTCTGGCTCTGAGAAATCAGTTATACCTTTTCACAGAATGCGTTTGCTTTAGCTAAGTAATCTGTGTTTGCTGTAATGCGATGCAGTTGTAGCAAGGCTTGTATCAGGTAAGCATAATCATCTAAAAAAGCAGGGAATTTTGCGACGCCATTTTTCCAAACATGTTTAAGATTAACTGTGTTATCGGAAAACGCCTTCATCATAAATTGCATGTTGGAAATGGCTCGCTGTTTATAGGCTTCATTACCGGTTGCTGCATAAGCCTTGCTATAAGCCGTGTTCATTAAAGCATTCCATCCCAAAATAATTTTATCATCCAAAGCTGGTCGTATGCGTTGTTCACGAATTGCCAATAATTTTTTATTGCATTTATCAAGCAATTGCTGAAGATCTGCCACTTTGTATTGCCTGTTTGCTGCGAAAACGGGCAACGGCTCTAAAATGCGGAGGATATTTGTATGTTCCCAATTTCCATTTTGAGATATGTTGTAATAATCACAATATACTTCAGCATCGCTACCCAAAAATAGCTTCTATTTCTTCTTTTTGCCACACATAATATTTGCCTTCAACACCTTCGCTGTCTGCATCCAGAGCGGCATAGAAACCGCCTGATTTGTCGAGCAATTCTCTTTCAATAAATTCAAGCGTGTGATCGATTGTTGTTTTATATTTTTCATTTTGTGTTATTTGATAAGCCTCGCTTAATGTTGAAACAAGCAAGGCATTATCATACAACATTTTTTCAAAGTGAGGTGCCAGCCATTCAGCATCGGTTGAATATCGTGCAAATCCGCCGCCTAATTGATCATAAATGCCGCCTTCGATCATTTTATCGAGACTTAGCAAAGCCTGCTTTAAGGCAGCCTCCCCCAACCCTCCGGAGGAAGGGGAGTTTTGACTCGAATTGATTGGAGACGTTGAGAGATGATAATATTTTAAAAGAAATTGTATAGAAAATGTTTGTGGAAATTTAGGTGCAGCGCCAAAGCCTCCCCATTGTGTGTCGGCTTGTTTTAAAAGATTGTCGCACGCTATATCAATTTGTTGTAACGAAAAATCCAACGGCGTTGAACTGATTCCAAAATTGTTTGATTGCGTCAAATGTTCTGTCAGTCCGTTTGCCTGCTCTTCAATCTCATTTCTTTTGTTTTTAAATGCGTCAGCTACAGCAGCAAGCACATCTTTCCAGGATGCGCGATTCATTACCGCTTTTGGAGGAAAATAGGTGCCGCCATAAAAAGGTTTTTTATGGGGTGTAAGAAATACATTCAATGGCCAGCCGCCACTACCGGCCATAGCCTGCACCGCATCCATATAAATATGATCCAAGTCAGGCCGCTCTTCGCGATCAATTTTTATATTGATAAAATGTTCATTCATGATGGCTGCTGTGGCTTCGTCTTCAAAGCTTTCGTGCTCCATTACATGGCACCAATGGCAGGCCGCATAGCCGATACTCACCAATATCGGCTTGTCTTCATCAATTGCTTTTTGCAATGCTTCTTCGCCCCAGGGAAACCAGTTTACCGGGTTGTGTGCATGTTGTAAAAGATAGGGACTTGATTCGTGTATAAGTGCGTTGGGCATATCTGACCTTTAATTTGTTTGATGTATGTAGCTACAAAGATCGGACGAAGTTTTCTGCAATCAGTTTTAAACTTTATGTGTAACGATAGCGACGAATATGTAGGATGCCACATGTACTAAAGATGAAGCTGTGCGACGCAAGACTGATGCCATCTATTCTTCAGCCGGGTTAATAAAATCTGGATTCTATAAATTCATTATTCATCATTTTATCATTCATTTCTTCCCCATCCCCATTTTAAAAATACGGGCATGGCTTTGCCCCAGGTTTGTACATCGTGGCGGCCTTCATCCAATTCAAGATAAGTAATGTCTGTAGGTTTGTAACCCTTGTCAAATAGTTCTTTAATATGATCCAGCGTATCATCGATTGAATCGATAATGCCGTTATTGTTTCTGTCGCCGCTTTCGTCAAGTTTACCACATTCGAAAAAGAATTTTAAATCAGGTGAGAAATTTCCTTTTCTTATTTGCTGTTGCATAATACGATGTTTATTGTCATCATATTTTTTATCAGATTGGTCCAGACTTCGCCACCACAAAGAGCCTGAAAAAACACCAACTTTTGAAAAGATGTCTGGATGGTTCCACACTATATCCAAAGCACTTAAACCGCCTAAAGAAAAACCCGCAAACGCTGTTTCCTTAAATGTCGGAACGTTATATGTTTTTTTACAAAAGGGATAAGTTCGTTCAAAATGAATTTAGTAAATGCACCTGCTTTCGCACCCCGGCCCAGATAATCTTTTTTCTTTGCAACGCCATACTCCTGCATTCTATCCTTACCGGCAGTGATAGCAACGGCCAACACAGGCTCTATCGCTTTGTTTGTGTATAATTCGTTTAGTATTTTATCAAATCCCATTGCCGCCATGTCCTGTCCGTCATTGATGAGCAATAAACTCATGCTTGCGGTATCAGCAACATTTTTAGGAAGATAAAGCCGTAATTCGACATCCCTTTTTAATTGCTTTGATGGTAAGGTAATTGCATCTAGTACTAATTGTAGTTCCCCTGTGGTTTCCATTCAACCAAAAATAATGAAATGTGCTTTTAATATTATTTAATTATTAATTCAGGATATATTAAAATTGGACAGAAACAATTTTTGTTTATATCGTTTAAAAAATATATTTGGATAGAAAGTATTATTAAATACGCACTTGAAAAACATCGATCAAACTGCACTAAAGTATTGCTTAATAAATAGTAAACATGAAGCCTACATCATGGCTCCATTTGATCTATTAAAAACATAAAAACAAACTGATGAAAAAATCGGTATTCTACATGGAAAGGAAAGGTCGTTCCCGCAAGCTTTCGTTGAAAGAGTAAATAGTAAAAATATTGATGGCATAATGGCCGAGCCTGTGCATATAGATAAGGCTATTCAGGGCGTACACAGTGGTTATGCGGTTATCATTGATCGTATTTCGCAAGACGTCCCTTTTTACAGAACATGGTTGAAGAATGCAGCCGTTACTGGCACCGCAGTGATTAATAATCCGTTTTGGTGGAGCGCCGATGATAAATATTTTAATAATTGTCTGATGACGCAGATAGGAGTGCCGGTACCAAAGACAGCTATTTTGCCATCTAATGAAAAGCCAGATGATACAAGCGCTGATTCATTTAGCAATCTTGCTTACCCGTTGGATTGGGATGGGATTTTTAACGAAGTAGGCTTTCCTGCTTACATGAAGCCATTTGCCGGGGAGGTTGGAAAAATGTCTATAAATTGAATAGCATGGAAGAATTTTATGAAAAACATAATGAAACCGGACAGTTGGTTATGTTGCTTCAGGAAGAAATTGTGTTTGAAGAATATTATCGATGCTATTGCATTGGTGGTAAGCATGTTCGAATTATGCCTTACGAGCCTCGTAATCCGCACCACCTGCGATACAAAGCAGACTTTTCGCCAGGCGAAGAAAAGCTTAAGGAAATGACAGAAATCGTTTTAAAGATCAACAAATACCTGGGATATGATTTTAATACGGTTGAACTGGCGTTAAGGGATGGTGTGCCTTATGCGATTGATTTTTGCAATCCCGCTCCAGATGCGGATATTGCCAGCGTTGGTGAAGAGAATTTTGAATGGGTTGTAGAAACATCTGCCAACTTTGCTATTGAGAAGGCACTTGCCAATAATGGCGGTGATAACCTTACCTGGGGCGAGTATGTGAAACAGAGTGCAGGAAAAATTAACTAATTAAGTGATGTGATAATGTGATAATGGGTGGCACATCATCCTACTGTTAAGTATAATATGATTGTCAGGCTGAGCTTGCCGAAGCCCACTCCGACGACCCTTCGGCAGGCTCAGGGTGACAACGGATACGGCAGTTTTTGCTTAACATAACACTACTATTTTATGTCAACTTGGTCTCATTATCACATTAGCTCATTATCATATCATCATATTTAAAGCATGATCTTAAATTATAAAACATTCACGCTTGGCGTAGAAGAAGAATACATGGTACTAGATCCGGAAACTTATGAGTTGAAAAGTCACGAGCAACAAATTGTTCAGGAAGGGCAAAAGACCATTAAAGACAAAGTAAAAGCTGAAATGCACCAGGCTGTTGTGGAAGTGGGAACGGATATTTGTCAGGATATCGACGAAGCCTATAAAGATGTTGCTTTCCTCCGAAAAACCATTAGTGATATTGCTGGTGGTCTTAATCTGACATTGGGAGCATCGGGCACGCACCCGTTCAGTCATTGGGAAAAGCAATTGATAACAGACCATCAACGATACAACGATATCATTGCTGAATTACAAGAGGCTGCACGCAGCAATTTGATCTTTGGTTTGCATGTACATGTTGGTATGGAAAGCCGCGAACTGGCTAATCATATCGCTAATTCAACAAGATATTTTTACCACACATTTTTGCTTTAAGTACCAATTCTCCATTTTGGGAAGGACGTATTACGGGATATAAATCTTATCGTACCAAAGTATTTGATAAGTTTCCGCGTACCGGCATTCCTGATGCGTTTGAAAGTATTGAAGCTTATGACAATTATGTGAAAATGCTTATCAAAACTAATTGCATTGATAACGCAAAGAAAATATGGTGGGATCTTAGGGTACATCCATTTTTTAATACAGTAGAATTCAGGATCTGTGATATACCGATGACCGCTGATGAAACTATTGCCATTGCAGCATTGTTTCAAGCTATTTGTGCCCGGATATATATGTTAAGAAGTAAGAATATGAACTATATTCAATATTCCCGGCCGCTCATTAACGAAAACAAATGGCGCGCCAGCCGCTACGGCTTAGATGGTTATATGATTGATTTTGGTAAAGAAGAAGAAGTGAACACACGTGCGCTAATTTATGAACTGTTGAATTTTATTGACCCGGTGGTTCCACATTTGGGTAGCCAACATAGAATTGATTATGTGCACAAGATCATGGAAAACGGTACAGGTGCAGACAGGCAGTTAGCGATTTACGAAGAAACTAAAGATCTTAAAAAAGTTGCCCAATATATAAGTGATAATTTTTTAGAAGGGATTTGATGAACAGGTTTCAAGATTTATGTTCCATGTTCAAATGTGTGCCGTTTATCGAAAATTGATTGTTGAACATTATATTATTCATTTTTCAAACCTAAAATCAGAAACCTGCAACCTGTAACTTGCAACCTGAATTAACTCCCAACTATCATCACTTCATATACAGGGCTAAAAAGGTAGGTTTTATTGGTTGATACTTCAAGACAACTGTATCTTTTCGTTCTTCGTTTTCCTTTCTGAAAAACCCGGCCATCTTTTAATCTGAAAAATGCGCCTTCGGGTAAATCTTCAACCAGACTGTGACCTTCTTTTTTAGGGTCGTACTTATATAAAATGCGCTGCAGGCTTTCTTCAGAACATGTAGAAGCGCCGGGGTTATGAAGGGTTCTCAGCAATTCATACTCAATATCAGTAGGGAATATTTTCTTTTCAATAAACTGGGCAAGCACTTGTCCGTAAATGGTCTTCCATTCTTTGCCATGCGCCTGTATTTTATTTCCATATTTTTCAAACGTAATAAGATGCGCCAGTTCATGTAATAATGTAATTAGAAAAGCATATTTGTTGAGGTTACCGTTTACGCTAATGCGATGGTGCTTTGTGTCTACGCTGTGGCGATAATCACCTAAAACTGAATTTCTGCTTTTGGCAATAGTAAGGTGTACCTTATAAAAATTAAGAAAGGCAATAACCGGTTCGTAAGTGTTTTCAGGTAAGTATTGCGCCAGTTGTGGTAATGGCACTTCCTTCTTAGGCATTCTTATTATTCCTTAAAGCTTTTTGTAATGAGGTAACTTCTATTATTGTATATAACATATATATTCCCAAACTGCCAAATAGAGCAGCTTTATTTACATTTCCATCACTTAAGTAAATATATATAAAGGCCGCGATGGCACACACAAACAGCCTTATGATAAAACCGGTGTAAAATACACGCACAAATACATGCGGGTTAGGATTGCCAATTGCCTTTAATCCGTTTCGAACGGTAAAAATTCCCACCAGAAATAAAATGATATTAGCAATGAGTAATACAGTTGTGTCAACAGCAGACTTGGCAAGTGTTTGCCTGAAAACTATAAAGAAGGCGCTCAACAGCACAAAAACAAGTATCATCAATTTCAGGGGGCTAAAACCTTTTTTATTCGCGTCCATCATTCTTATTCCTTTTCCCGGTTTCTTTAATTAATTTGTAAAATGTTGCAGCTAATACCAGCAAAGGTAAGGCTACTGTTAATAACGGAGATATGTCAAATTTTTCGTCCAGCTTGATACCGGCGAAGACTCCAAGTCCGATTAAAACTAACAATTGTGCTGTAACGCCCAGGTAACGTAGCCAGGGTGTGTAATTTTTTGAATCCAAGCGTATTGTTTAATATAAAACTAATAAATTATTACCTTGTATATATGGTCTTAATGGAGTTTTTGAATTTTAAGAAATATTATTTACTTTAAAATGTAGATTTACCGCAATTTTGCTTCGTTGGCTAAAAGTGAAAAGCTGATGAACTTCTAAATAAATATTGAATGAAGAAATCCGTAAGAATTTTTTGGCGATTGTTTTTTATAGGAATGGGATTGTTTATTGCGATTCTCCTCATGGCCAATTTTGGTGTGTTTGGTAAAATGCCTTCTATTGAAGAACTTGAAAATCCAACCATAGCACAGGCATCAGAAGTATTTGCAAGTGATGGCACCTTGATGGGTAAATATTATTTGCCTTCAGGTAACAGAAGTATAGTTAAGTATAAAGAAATTTCGCCCAACGTTATTAATGCTTTGGTAGCAACAGAAGATAAAAGGTTTTACGAGCATTCGGGAATTGATATAAAGGGAACATTGAGAGCTGTTATTTATGGCGGTTCGGCAGGAGGTGGTAGTACCATTACGCAACAGCTGGCTTTGGCGCTTTTTAATGAGCGTGCCAGAAACCCTGTAAAAAGAGTGATTCAGAAAGTAAAAGAATGGATCATTGCTGTGAAGCTTGAGCGAAATTTTACGAAGGAAGAAATATTGGCCTTGTATTTAAACGCTGTGCCATATCCTGATAATGTATTTGGGATAAGGAATGCAGCTAAAACTTTCTTTCAAAAAGAACCAGGACAGCTTAGTGTAGATGAGGCTGCGCTGTTGGTAGGTACTATCAATGGTCCAGGCGTTTTTAATCCGCGCCGTAATCCCAAAGCATCAATGGACAGGCGAAATCTTGTTCTTGGCAGGATGGCAGAAAATGGCAATATAACAGCCGCGGAAGCTGGAAACCTTCAAGCCAAACCTATTACGCTAAATTATAAGAAACCTACAGAGGATTTGGGCTATGCTCCATATTTCAGAGAAATTTTGAGAGAGGAACTTAAGAAGCTCCTTAAAGATATCAGCAAACCTGATGGATCATCCTATAGTATTTATAATGATGGATTGAAAATCTACACAACGATCAATCCTGTTATGCAAATTTATGCCGAGGAAGCGGTGGCAAAACAGGCACCTCAGTTATATAAAAATGTGATCAGGCAGGGTTTTGTTAAGAATGGAAGTGTTTGGAAAAAACATGAGAATGTGCTGGAGGCTGCGATGAAAAATAGCGAACGATGGAGAAATCTTGCTGACGATGGGTTAAGCGATAAAGAAATAAAAGCGACTTTTTTGAAAAAACACCGATGAAAGTATTTGCCTGGAACCCGGAGCGATCAAAAGATACGGTGATGACACCGTACGACTCCATCAAATACCACAGGTTATTTACACAAGCAGGATTTATGGCAATGGATCCGTTAACAGGCGAAGTAAAAGCCTGGGTTGGTGGTATTGATTTCAAAACCTTCAAGTACGATCATGCCAACTTGAATACCAAACGGCAGGTTGGGTCAACCATTAAGCCTTTGTTATACGGCGAGGCTGTTGAAGAATTGAACTTTACCCCTGAAACTCCTGTTCAGGATGTACAGCAAAATTTTGGAGGTGGCAGGCTTGTGCCTGCAACAGGAGGAACCTGTACCGGCCGTACAATGCCTATGGCAAATGCCCTTGCTTGGTCGAGAAACTGTGCCACAGCCTATATTATGAAACAGGTTGGGCCGGGTAAATTTGTAGACTTTTTGCAAAGAATAGGCGTTCCCACAAAAGTAGCCCCACATCCGTCCATTGCCCTGGGTTCCTGCGAACTTTCATTGTTTGAGATGATGTGGGCTTATTCTATGTTTGGCGGACGTGGATTTTCTACAAAGCCCTATTATATTAGCAGAATAGAAGACAGAAATGGAAATGTAATTAAACGTTTCGATTATAGTGCAAACCGCAGAGAGGCCATCAGCGAAGCTACAGCATACATCATGTCTAGAATGATGCAGGGGCCGGTTGATAAAGGTACAGCAGCCGGACTTCGCGCCAGGTTAGGTGCCGCAGAAATGGCTGGGAAAACAGGTACAACGAACGACAATAGTGATGCCTGGTTTATGGGTTTTGTACCACAATTAATGGGCGGGGTTTGGGTTGGAAGTGATGATAGGTTTATTCGCAATGAAGGTGCAGGTGGAATGGGCAGTAGTGCGGCAAGACCTATTTGGGAATATTTCTTTAAAAAGGTGTATGCTAATGAAGACTTAGGGATAAATAAAGAGGACCGGTTTATTGAACCTCCATCGCTAAGCAATGATGCAGTTAGTGCTGATCCTTCTTCTTTTGTTTTGGATGACAGCATAGAACCGAGCGCCGCAGGCGAAGATTTGGGTGTTGGTAGTGCCGAGGACTATCTGTTGAATAATGGCGAATATATTGGCCCCGAATCTGCGCCAATACCGGAAGATCCGAACAAAATTAAAAAGCCTGCAAAAGATACCAGCAATAAAAAGAAGGTAAAGGAGAAACCAATTGGGACACCAGAAGAGCCCAAAAAAAGAAGGGCATTTTTAGAAAGATATTCGGAAAAAAAGAAGATTAAGGGTTGATTGAAACTATAAAAATACGGTCTGACAGTTTCGTCTGACCATTACCGGGAAAGCGGGAATGTGTTGCTTATATGGGATGCCATATATTATACAGTTGAATGGAGCGACGCAATTTTGATGCTATATATTTAGTGCCGGGTTCATAAAATAGTTACATATCATTTCTACTTTTTAAAGAATAACCAGGCTTTAAGCTTTTCAAATCCTTCTTTTTTTAAAGATCATCCTTAATAAAGGTAATCTTTAGAGGAAATCATATCTATCTTCTTTCGCTGTTGCGTGTTATATTTGCACGAATTTTACTCATATTAAATTACTTTGTAGTATATGGCAGATATTTTTGAAAGATTATTGAAGAATTACGGACCAATAGGCCAGCACCGCGAAAGAGCACACGGATATTTTGCATTTCCGAAACTCGAAGGTGAAATAGGCAGCCGCATGAAATTTAGAGGTAATGATGTTATTGTATGGAGCTTAAATAATTATTTAGGATTGGCGAATCATCCTGAAGTCAGGAAAGCTGATGCAGACGGTGCTGCAGAATTTGGTTTAGCCCTGCCCATGGGTGCACGTATGATGAGCGGAAACAGCAACCTGCACGAACAATTGGAAGCAGAGCTGGCCGCATTTGAAGGCAAGGAAGATGCGGTTTTGCTGAATTTTGGTTACCAGGGTATGGTAAGCGTTATTGATGTGCTTTGCAGCCGCCATGATGTGATCGTTTACGACGCGGAAAGCCACGCCTGTATTATAGACGGATTAAGATTGCACCCCGGCCATCGTTTTGTTTTCAAACATAACAATATCGAAGATTTCGAAAAGCAAATGCAGCGCGCTACTGCTTATATCGAAAAGCAAAATAAAGGTGGCGGCATACTGGTAATTACAGAAGGTGTATTTGGAATGGCCGGTGATCAGGGAAAACTGAAAGAAATTGCTGATCTGAAAAGTAAATATGATTTCAGGTTGTTGGTTGATGACGCACACGGTTTTGGAACGCTTGGAGAAACAGGTGCCGGTGCTGGTGAGGCGCAGGGCGTACAGGATCAGATTGATATTTATTTTTCAACCTTTGCAAAATCGATGGCTTCAATTGGTGCTTTTGTTACAGGCGATAGAAAGATCATCGATTATATACGGTACAACATTCGCAGCCAGATTTTTGCCAAAAGCTTACCAATGCCGTTGGTTGTTGGTAATTTAAAAAGATTGGAGTTATTAAAAACCCGTCCCGAGCTCAAAGCAAAACTTTGGGAAAATGCACTTAAGCTACAGCAGGGTTTAAAAGATAGAGGATTTGATATTGGTAATACCGATTCGGTTGTTACACCTATATATATGAAAGGTGGAGTGGAAGAAGCAACCGCAATGGTAATGGATCTTAGAGAAAACTATAAAATATTCTGCTCAATAGTAGTGTACCCGGTAATTCCCCGCGGACATATTATTTACAGGTTAATACCAACAGCATCACATACAGACGAAGATATACAGCTAACGCTGGAAGCCTTTACTGCCGTTAAAGAAAAGCTGGATGCCGGGTCTTATAAAACAAATGCTATTCCGGATATGGCTGATGCAAGAAAATAATGAGCAATCCTAAATTGCTTTAAAATAATAAACCCCTGCAATTGCAGGGGTTATTTTTTTATCGGGAATAAGTTATACTTATTTTACTCTGTTTACTGCTACTTCGTTTACGATTTTTTTGCTGTTGCTTACATTATAAACACTTACAGTTTTACCTTTAATGTTAGAGATAGTAAAAGTAAGGTCATACTCGCTGTAAACGTCGTTGTCAAATTGATAATTACGTACAATTTTTTTACCGCTTACTTTTTCGTTGTAAAGAACATTACCATCGTTGTCTGTAACAGATACGAAGAAGATTTCGTTTGCTTTATTGTCTAAAGAAAGTCTGTAAACAGGCAGGTCATTTACATTACCTACATAGCTGATCTCGCCTTTTTTATCTTCATCGTTTACTGCAAATGCAGGAGCAGCGATAGAGGTTGCGAAAAGAGTTACTAAAGCTAAAGCGAAAGTTTTTGTTTTTGATAAATATGTTTTCATTGTATAAAGTTTTATATTTTTTAAAAATTAATTATTGTTTTAAAAATGGGCCTGTTTATTCAGGCATCCATTTATTTTGTTTGCTTTGAAACCGGTCCGCTGGTGGTCAAAGTGTTTGCAAATAATAACCCTAATTCGTAGGCTACTTTTTTTGCTTGTAAAAGAACTGTTTTCATAATTGTCTCCTTTTTTTAAATTCTTCAAATAATTTCTCGTCACAATATGGACCTAATCGCCAGGCGGCAAACAAAACGAGACAAGCGAAAGTTGGTTTTGAGCTCTTACCTAATCATACCGGTATTTTGTATTGATTATGTATTTATAACACAAAGATAGAACCTGTGAAAGCCTGTTGCAAACCATTATATGCCTCTTTTCAGGAGGCTGAAATTTTAAAAAGTCGTTTCAATAAATTGTTTATCAATTATTTATAAGTTTAAATCTAATGACGTCCAAAGGTCAAACTGTGTTGGAAAATAATTGTAATAGCGACTTTTTCAGGCTGAATTTTTTATTTCTACCTTGTTCTCTATTGATAAATGGGTATTGCTTTTAAGTCTATATTCATAATTATAGCTTGCTGGTAAGTCAGATGTTTGATGCGTACAATATTCTTCCAAATCGCTCTATTCAATTTTTGCATAAGTCGCTTTTGAAAAGTATAAAAATGCCCTCATCTGTGTAAAAATTATTACCTTAACGGCCTTTATTATCCGCGATGGAATTAAAATAAACAGAACATATAATTTATAGAATAATGGATATTGCTGTTAGCAAGAGTTTGCATCATTTCAGGACAGAAGTCGGTACAAGGTTTCAACTATATAATAGCCTCTTTACTTCGCTTCCCTTTCATAAAATGGAAAAGACGGTATTTTACTGTCGCTTTTTTCGAGCAACTGTGAAGAAGGATATGCTAAGTCACAAAGCCCTGTTGATATAATAAACGAGTTTTTTAATAAACACACCACCTTAACCACGGAAAATGAAAAGCTTGATCTTTTGTTCAAGTTCAATCAGTACGTAGAAAGACAGGTCGTTTTGTTTGATGCTTTGGAAGACGCTGCTTACAAAAACACGCACGATCTTAGCGGGGCGGGCACTTTAAAGCAGGTAATGGGTGATGTGATGCAGAACAACAATGCCGAGGCACTTGCTGAAGTGTTGAGAACATTTGGTGTAAGATTAGTGCTTACTGCGCATCCAACGCAGTTTTATCCGGGATCCGTTTTGGGTATCATACACGATCTTAGCCGTGCGCTTATTAAAAATGACTCGGTTGAAATAAATACGTATTTGCAACAATTAGGTAAAACACCTTTTCTTAAAAAGAAAAAGCCAACACCTTTTGATGAAGCCATAAGCCTGGTGTGGTTTTTAGAAAATGTATTTTATACAGCTGCCGGGCGCATTGTCAACGAATTAAAAAGCCAGTTCCCTGGTGCGGTATCAGATCAGAATGCTGTACTGCAAATGGGTTTTTGGCCGGGCGGAGATAGAGACGGTAATCCCTTTGTAAAGTGTGATACAACTTTAAAGGTAGCTGATGCGTTACGTAGCGCTATTCTGAAATGTTATTATCTGGATGTTAGACGTTTAAAACGCAGGCTTACTTTCCACGGCGTTGAAGAGCCTATCGCCGAACTGGAAACAAAATTATATGATAACGTTTTTGTTCCGGGTTTTGAGATCAACATAACTACCAAAGAAATAAAAGATACGCTGGTAAGTATAAAAAAATTTTGGAGGAGAGCCATAACTCTTTGTTTACATCTCAGGTACAAAGCCTTATTAATAAGATTGATCTTTTTGGTTTATACTTTGCTTCGCTTGATATTCGCCAGGACAGCGGCATACATCAAAAATTACTAAATTGCAGCCGCCAAAAGCGGCGGTATTATTCCGGGTAACTACGTAGAGTTGAGCGAATCAGATAAAATAAAAGCGCTGCTTAATATTGAAGGGAAAGTCAATACCGATATCTACGATGATGAAGTGATTAAAGATACAGCCCAGATTCCCACTGTTGTTGCGGAAATACAAAAGGCTAACGGAGAAGCCGGATGCAACCGTTATGTTATCAGCCATTGTGAAAGTACCCTGAATATTATTGAAGTGTTCGCATTATTTAAAATGCAGGGTTTTGCCAACGATGAGATTAATGTGGATATAGTTCCTTTGTTTGAAACTATTGATGATTTAGGAAATGCTGCTGAGATTATGAAGAGCTTGTATAGTATTCCTGCTTATAAAGAACACCTGAAACGCCGCAATAATACGCAAACTATAATGTTGGGCTTTAGTGATGGTACTAAAGATGGCGGATATCTTATGGCTAACTGGAGTATTTATCGAGCCAAAGAAGAACTGACGCGCATTACAAAATATTATGGTGTTGAAGTAGTCTTCTTTGATGGAAGAGGTGGTCCGCCCTCGCGCGGTGGTGGTAAAACACATAAGTTCTACGCATCGATGGGAAGCAATATCTCAAACAGGGAAATTCAACTTACTATACAGGGACAAACGATCAGCTCAAATTTTGGGATTATAGATTCGGCACAATACAACCTTGAACAATTATTAAATGCTGGTATAACAAACAACCTTTATGCAGACAGGCATGCTCCGCTAACAGGTAAACAGGAAGAACTGTTACAGGAGCTTTCCTCTTACGGGTTTGATGAGTATAAAAAATTAAAAGAGCATCCTTTGCTGGCAAGTTATCTGTACGAAGTGAGTCCACTTAGATTTTATAGCGAAACAAATATTGGCAGCCGCCCTGCAAAACGTGGTAAATCGCAAGGAGGCATTTCGCTTAAAGATTTGCGGGCTATACCATTTGCTGGTGCCTGGAGCCAGTTAAAACAAAACGTTCCTGGCTTTTACGGCGTTGGATCTGCTCTGAAAAAATGGAATATATTGGACGTTTTGAAGAAGTAGAAAAGCTGTATCAGACTTCTTTATTCTTTAAAACACTGATTGATAATTGTGAAATGGCGATGTCTAAATCTTATTTCCCGCTTACCCAATACATAGCGAATGATGAAACTTATGGTGAGATGTGGAATATGATTTTTGAAGAGTATAAACTCACGCTTGAATATGTTTTAAAACTTTCCGGCAACGACTCATTAATGGGAAATTATCCGGTTGATAAACTTTCTATTTCTATGCGTGAAAGAATTGTTTTGCCGTTGCTTACCATTCAGCAGTATGCGCTCTGTAAAATCCGGGAAATTGAGGCTGGTAATGATGATGGCGACGGCATAAAAGACACCTATGGTAAACTGGTTATGCGTTGTTCATTTGGTATTATCAACGCTGGCAGAAATTCTGCCTAAAAAGAATATTAAAATTAAAGCCGGAGTTTATAATTAAACTTCGGCTTTTTATTTTATAACATTTTACTTTTGAAACACATGCTTACATTTGTTCATGTAATACGGATTTGTTTAAACTTATTTTTTACCACATAAAAATATAGGCTTTATGATAAATAGGAAACATAAATACACATAATCGTTCATTTTCCAGAGGCTATGTTCCGCCTACGGCGGATACTATATATCCTCAAATGGAGAAATGCTATGTATCTATGTGTTTTATAAAAAGTCTAACAAGTTCAACAATAAAAAAATACACGGATGAAAAACGTCCTCAAATTCTTATTCTCTGGTTTGATAATGTCTATGCTTTTAGCCGCTTGCAGCAACACTACCAGTAATGATCCTAACGCTGTATTACAAGAATTCTTTGAACATCTGGCCAAAAAGGATATTGATGGAGCATCGAAATATGTAACGAGCGATAGCAAACCAACCATGCAAATGATGAAAAAAGGTTTGGATATGGCTGAAAAAATGAAAGACTCATTGCCGCAGTCAGACCCTATGAAAGATTTTGAAGATGTAGCATTTGAGCCAGCCAAAATAATGGGTGATTCCGCATTCGTCACTGTAAAGAGTAGAAGTCGGCAGCGCCCCGATGCAGAATTCAAGCTGCTCAAACAGAGTGATGGCTGGAAAGTAGACTTTACTATGGGAACGCTGATGCGCATGGGTACAAAAAGTCTGAAAGAGCAGAATATGGATGATACCTCTGGTATGAATAGTGAGGAAATGCAGAAGGGTATGGAAATGGCAGACAGTGTGTTGAAAAATATGGATCCGAAAACTTTAGAGGACATACAAAAGAAGCTGGAAAACCTGAATTGAGAAACCTCGGATACCAAGGAACCACCTAAAAATCAAATTATAAACAAGTGAAAAAAATCTCAATATTAGCAATAGGAGTCATCGGTTTGCTTGCATCCTGCAATACAGGATCAGATTCAGAAGCCGCGGAAAGTGATATTGCAGCAGCAACCGGCTTTGTTCAGTCGGCTTTAAAAGGAAAGTATGATAGAGCAGCAGATTTTATGCTGCACGATTCCCTAAACGATGAAAGGCTCGATGCTGTGTCGCGTATGCAACTTTCTTCTGACGAAAAACAGGGGCTTTGGGACGCCAGCATCAATATTCATAGCAGAAAGCTGATTAATGATTCTACAAGTATTATCATTTATTCCAATTCATTTCATAAAGAAAACCATGATACTTTGAAAGTGGTCAAAATAGATGGTAAATGGCTGGTAGATTTTAAATACCTGTTCGACCATGAATAGAAACTACTATTAAAATCATATTTTTGCAGACTTTAAAAAATATCAAAAAAAACCAATAGAGCCTTATGTCAACTATCCAACATCCCTGGCATGGTGTAAGCTACGGTGCAAATGCTCCTGAATATGTGAATGCTATTATCGAAATTCCTGAAGGTTCAAGATCGAAATATGAAATAGATAAAGAAACGGGATTGCTCAAGTTGGATAGGGTTATTTATTCTTCCTTCCACTATCCGGTGAACTATGGTTTTATCCCTCAAACTTTGGGGCAGGATAATGACCCGCTCGACATTGTGGTATTATGTTCTCAATCTATCCGCTCCTTATGCCTGGTGCAAGCTAAGGTTATAGGTAATATGCAAATGATTGATAGTGGTGAGCGCGATGATAAATTGATAGCAGTAGCGCTTAATGATCCGTCTGTAAGGCAATACGACAATATTGATGAGCTGCCGCAACATTTCTTGCTGGAAATGCGTAATTTTTTTGAACAATACAAAGTGCTTGAAGATAAAAAAGTGGTTATTGATACGTTCCAGGATAAAGAAACGGCATTACCCATTGTTTCGGAAGCAATAGAATATTATAAAGAAAAATACGGGAAACAAGGTTAAGCATCTCTTAGCGTTTAACCAACCATTTTTTCTGGCGCAGCGCTTAATTGGAATTAATGCGTGACTATACTTGCATTATTTTATTGGATTGAATGCAACTTTTGATCAAAGAAATGCGTCCTTCCTAACTGATAGATAGCTATTAAACAAACACCCCATTTTGAAATATTGTTCTGCTTTAATATTTTCATTATTGCTGGTATCAGTTGTTGCCGGACAGTCAGATTTTGAAAATACGGTAAAGGAATATTACCGTGTCAATCCTTTTCAGGGCACTTTTTCTACTTTTATAGACGTATTAACGAAAGACTCGGCCTTACTAAATAAGCAAATCCTAAAACAGACAGATTCTACAGGATATTATGTGAGAGGGGAGTATGAAGTATTCAACCCTTTTAGCGTCAATGCTAATAAAGTTGATATGATCTTTTATGAGAGTTCTTTAAAAGCTCGCAACGATTTTCATCTTTTTAATTTTTATACTTACCAGCTTACATCATATTTTCCTGATACAGAATTGACCCGAAAAGCGATAAAGAAAGATTACAAGAAATTAGCCAGAAAATTTAAAAGAGACCTGTATTACACTGATATTAAAAGCCTGAAAGGCTATAACAATATTGAGGATGGTGAGATCTCAACCTATAACAATTACAATACATCTCAACTTGCTCCGGTGGTTATAAGTTGGCAAACGTTGAGCGCATCTAAGCAACTTGGCTTGACCATTATAGTACGAATAAGGCAGCTAAATAATTATGCGGTCCCGGTAAATAATATGTAGGTTTTTATTGATAATGAGGGGTAGACTTTTTCCAAGACTGATAAGAATATTACTCAAACGGTTGTGTGTACTAAAAATGTAGGCATATGCATAAAAAATATTTCTGCTTGTTTTTCTTTTTATGTCTTTGGCAGTGCTTGGGCAACAAGACTTTCTAAAGTTTGTAAATCACTATTATCGAGTAGACCCTTTTGAGGGGAAATTTTCTGCATTTATAAAAGCATTGTCGACGGATAAGCAATTGTTAAGGAAAAAGTACACAAATGAGTCAGAAAGAATGTATAATTTTTCGGGTTCATACAATGTGTTTAATCCATTTAGCGTTAATGCAAATCAAATAGAAATGCAGTTTCAATCTGATAAGGAAGAAATTTACTTTGGCGTTCCTACTCCAATGTATGTTTATACTCTTACTGCGAGATTTGATGATAATCAATTTACAAGAAAAAAATAAGAAGAGATTATTGGTTGATGGTTAACAGGTTTAGGTGGTTATACACCACCTACCGTTTCGGAGATTTATACGACAACCCGGTACGTAGAAAAGACCTGGGAGCCAATGGAGCGTTGCTTAATTTTTATTTTAAAGGGTATAAAGATCAAATGTCATCACGCCTTTCCTGGGCTATCTTGCCATCTACCAAAGAGCTGGAACTTAAAATTAGTGTTCAGTTTGCAGTTATTAATAATCGTGCTTATCCATTAGGTCATTATCCTGGTAGGCCTGTGGACGAGAATTATGATTTAGTAGCCTGGAAGAAATAAGAATTAGCAATGTGACTGAGTTTAAACAAAATGCATTTGCGGATGGCTTCTTAAAAATTTATTAATACCAAGCTCTTTAATAATTAAATCTCCGAATAAGCTTAAGTGTATGCGTTCTCTCACCTGTGTCTGTATTTATAATTCCACTCCTATCAATTTTATCAATTCGTACTTTCCCTGATGCATGTATAATTTCGTTAGGACCCAATAAGATGCCTACATGCACAATTTTATCTTTTTCATCAAAAAACGCAAGGTCTCCAGGTTTTGCTGTTTTTAACGAACGTACTAGTTTGCCTTGAGTTGCCTGCTGCCATGCATCACGTGCAATGCGAGCCCCAACAAGTTTATATACAGTTTGGCAAAATCCGCTGCAATCCACGCCCAGTATGGTTTTTCCGCCCCACATATATGGAGCATTCAACCATAAAAATGCCTGCTGCAAAAGTGTTTCTACTTTATTGTCAACTAAAGTTGTATCAACTGGCCTGCCAGTAAACGAGTACGCAATCCCTGCAATGTCTCCTTTTTTATTTTTAAAATTTCTCAAAGAAGAACCTAACGGAACATGCATTGATTGATTATTATAAACTACCTTATTTAAAAAATGAGGCGCAAGCGTTTGGCACGGTTGCAAAGCTGTTACACCATCAACAATAGTTATAAGATGATGAGTTACCCAGCCAATGTAACCGTCATAAAGGCTTTCTACTTTTAACCAAGTGGCATTTTGTTTTTTGAGAATTTTTACTGCTTCTCCAAACAATAGCTGATTACACATCTCCTGCCGGTGATTGGGTTTTTACGCACTGGAGCGGCAGGCACTGTTACGATCGCATATTCCATGTTCGATTTATGATTTAAGAGTTCTGATTTGTGTACACCCGTACATCAAATATCGTATATGTAGGTTGATTTATAACCGGGACGATAACCCGAGCGTGGCAACGAAGATGCCATATATTCTTCAGCTGATTACATAAAAAAGTTATGGAATTATAAATTGTTTGCATCTTAAGGTTTAATAACTTTAACCGTGTGAGTAAAGACCCGTACAAGGATATTACCGATAAGGAATTGTTGCAACGTTTTTGGCAGACGCAAAATAACGAATGGCTTGGTATTTTGCTGCAGCGTTATACCTTATTGCTGTTTGGTGTGTGCATGAAATATTTGAAAGAAGAGGATGATGCTCGAGACTGTGTGCAGCAAATTTTTTAAAGGTTATTCAGGAGGCTTCGAAGTATAAAATAGATTATTTCAAAAGCTGGCTTTATATGGTAGCCAAGAATCAATGCCTTACCATACTTAGAGATAAGAAAGGGAAAATTCCGGTAGCCTTATCAGAACTTAATAGCCCTTTAACTGATGAGGCTGATGAAGACCTTAAAGAACGATCGCCTGAAATAGACGATGGGCTGCTTAAGGAGGCGTTGGACGAACTAAATGAAGAGCAATACAATTGCGTAACTTTGTTTTATCTTAAAAAAACAGTTATCAGCAAATAAGCGATATCACCGGATATCCTCTGTTGAAAGTAAAAGCCACATACAAAACGGGAAAAGAAACCTTAAATTAAGTATTCAAAAAAACTTACAGAAACTGATTCTAAAAATGCAAG
This sequence comes from Paraniabella ginsengisoli, assembly GCF_022513635.1. Classification (GTDB taxonomy): domain Bacteria; phylum Bacteroidota; class Bacteroidia; order Chitinophagales; family Chitinophagaceae; genus Niabella; species Niabella ginsengisoli. Next base: position 1,167,042 of record NZ_JAKWBL010000004.1, read on the forward strand.
ATGATTTAAAGAACATATTATCCAATGCAAAAGGCGACCTCAGCCAGGATCAGCTAATGAAGTATTTGAATGATGAGCTGGATCAAACTGAAAGGCATGATCTGGAAAAGGAAATAGCAAATGATCCGTTTGAGGCAGACGCGCTTGAGGGTTTAGAAGAGGTGGAGAATAAGGAAAAGATAGAGTTGATAGTGGATGATCTGAATAGAAATCTAAAGAAGAAGATTGCAAAAAAACGGCTGCACGAGAGCGGATGAAACTAAAGCCGCAATGGACTTTGTATTTTTCGATACTTATTCTACTGATTATAATATCGCTTATTTATCTTTTTCTGCATAAGCAGGGACAACCTTAAGTATAAGAAAAAAAGGCGCTTTTCCAATTATGATTTAGAGTTTTTCACAAATGGTGATAATAAATGGATTTTATGCCTGCTCTACCTTTTTTCAATATTAATTTAATGTTAACTGCCTTGAAAAGCTAATTTAAAGAACCACCTTTGCATAGCAAAACTCTATAACTATGCAGTGGAAGACAATAACAAGTGGTTTGGGTAATACAGCCTTCAGCTTATGGAGCAATGGCCGGAAATTACTCACGCTTGCTTTTCAAAACCAGTCAGACAATGTTTACATAGAATCGGAAGATGGTGAGAAAAGGCATTTTAAATGCCGCAACAAAGGCCTTTTAAAAAACAAGGTGGTTTTAGAAAATGAGTATGGCACCGACTTGGGAAGATTGAAAAAGAAGGTGGACGGGAATATATATTAATTGACGAAAAGCGTTATTTTCTTAACTTCCTCAACAATAATGAGGTGGAAATTACTGAAGAAGACGCACAAGAACCTCTTACCGTTTGTAGCCTCGATTTGGAAAATCCCACTGCTGAAGCAAAAAAAGGACTTTTAATGGTTTTATGCTATTACTTAATAGGCCATCCTCAAAAACAGGAACAACCTGTTTTAGCCCTTTAAAGATTTTCGAATATAATTTTGGAAAATTGTTCAAGCGATGGGTCTCTTGCACCCATCAGTAACAACACGTTCCCTTCTTTCAAATGAGACTGGGCTTTTTCCAAAAAATCATTTCGATCGGCTACAAAAACAGCTTGTTTACCGGTTTGCTTAATATCTTCAATAAGATCATTTGCTGAAATGTCTTTGGTTGTAGTGCCACCGGCATAAAATATTTCGCTCATCCAAATTTCATCTTCCGGTCTTAATGCTTCCGATATTTCCTTAACAAAATCAGCTCTTAAGAATTTAGTAGGAGTGTACCCATGCGGCTGGAACCAGGCTAATACTTTTTCTGAAACAGGTTGACAGCTGCGTATGGCTGCGGCGCACTTTACCGGGTTGTGTGCAAAATCATCAACAACCCAAATACCCCTTTTCTGTCCAAGCACCTGGCAACGTCTGTATATTCCTTCGTAATGTTTAAGCGCTTCGCTGGCCGTTATTAATGAAATACCTGCCTGCGATGCAGCAGCAACAGCAGCTACTGCATTTTCCATGTTATGCTTACCGGCGATCTGAAGCTCGAAATGTTGTTTGCTAATATCGAAAGAAATATTAAACCCCTTTTGTTGAAAGTTAGTTGCCGAAAATCCTGCATCTGAATTTTCACCTTCCATTTCAAAATCTTTTGTAAGCTCAACCGACAGCTTTTTTGAGTGTTCGTTAGATTGATTAACAATAAAGCTTTCGCTGTTTTTTTTGAATGTTTCAAAAACCAGCATCAGCTCATCTAATTCTTTATGATCTTTTTCTATATTAAGCAACAACCCTATTGCCGGATGATATTGAACAATGGAACCATCGCTTTCGTCGGCCTCAATAACCAGCCAATCGCTTGTTCCAACAAAGGCATTTCCGATTTTTCCTTTTTTATCAGACTCACTAAACCTGCACCACTAATAATTGATGGAGATAAGCCGGCGTAAGTCATAATATCAAACAACATAGCGGTTGTTGTGCTTTTGCCACTGGTACCACCCACCGCAATTGTTTTTTTGCTTGCTGCAATAAGTGATAATAGTTCTGAGCGCTTTATGATAGGAATGCCTAGTTCCTTCGCCTTTTTAATTTCGATAACAGTATCTTCAATTGCGGTAGATGCAACTACAAGATCAGTTGCTGACGTGATACCACTTCCATCCTGCAAATAGCATTGAATCCCTTCTGCTTCTAACTTCTCTTTAATATCGCCTGCTTTGCCCTCGTTAAAAAAGCGGTCACTTCCGCTCACCGCCATTCCCGAACCTTGCAGGTATTGAGCAATAGCGCTCATGCCAGCACCGGCAACACCTATAAAGAAGGGTGACTTAATATTTTTAGATTGATATGATTCATATAGAAAGCAAATGTGCAAAGAAATTCTTGCAATCAAGAATGGTTGGTGCATAACATTTTTATTTTTCTCACGGAATACACAGATAGCACAGATATGTTTTCTAATTATTTTTTCTGTGGCATTCTGTGCTATCTGTGAGAAAGCCAGCCTGCGAATATATAGGTTGATTAATGATCGGAACGATGAAGCGAGCGTGGCAAAACCGATGATTTTTATTGATTGATGACACCACAAAAGCATAGCAAGTATGGCAAGATTATTATATTTGCCGAATTGAATAATTACTATGAGCAATAATTTCAACCCTGACAAGCAGCATACATTAAAAAAGCGATCGGAATCAGCGGTACCGGCTTGCATACCGGTATTTTAGCTGATGTAACGCTTAAACCAGCTAATGCTGGCTTCGGCTATCAGTTTCAACGGGTTGATTTGCCTAATAAGCCTATTATAAAAGCAGATTGCGACCTGGTAACAGATACCAGCCGGGGCACAACGCTTGAAGCGAACGGAGCAAAGGTAAGTACGGTTGAGCATCTGCTTGCCGCTCTTGTAGGCATGGGTATTGACAACTGTCTTATTGAAATTAACGGGCCGGAAGTACCTATTATGGATGGAAGTTCGATGCCTTTTATAGAAATTATTGAAGAGGCTGATATTGAGGAGCAGGACGCAGCTAAGGTTTGGTATTCTATAGATGAAAACCTTTATCTGACGGATGAGGAAAAGCGCGTGGAAATGGTAATTATGCCTGCAAGAGAATACCAGATAACCACTTTGATTGATTTTAATTCGCCTGTTTTAGGAACACAACATGCGGAATTAAAAACAATGAGAAATTTTAAAGACAAAATTTCAACCTGCCGCACATTTTGCTTTTTACATGAACTGGAAATGCTGCTGGATCATAACCTGATAAAAGGGGGTGATGTAAATAATGCAATTGTAGTGGTAGATAAACCGGTTGGAGATGCAGAACTTGACAGATTAAAAAAGATATTCAGGAAAGATGATATAGAAGTTAAAAGCGAAGGCTATCTGAATAACCTTGAACTTCGTTTTCCTAACGCCTGCCAGGCATAAGTTGTTGGATGTGGTAGGAGACCTTGCTTTGATTGGTTACCCGGTAAAAGGGCGTGTAATTGCTAACAGGCCCGGGCACAGTAGCAACGTAGCTTTTGCAAAGCTTATAAAAAAGCATATAAAAGCAAATAAGCATATTAAAGATGTGCCAAGCTATGATCCGGCAGTTCCGGCGGTTTACGATCTGCCATACATCGAAAAAACATTACCTCATCGCTTTCCTTTTTTGCTTGTTGATAAAATCATTGATCTTACAGATGAAAAGATTGTAGGTATAAAGAATGTAACATTTAACGAATGGTATTTTCAGGGACACTTTCCCGGTAATCCTGTAATGCCAGGCGTATTGCAAATAGAAGCCCTTGCTCAATGCGGCGGCATATTAGCCATAAACCTTTCGGGTGAAGGCCAGTACGACACGTACTTTTTGAAGATAGATAATTGTAAGTTTAAGCAAATGGTACGCCCGGGTGATACCATGATTTTAAAGATGGAATTGGTTGCACCTATCCGCCGCGGCATTTGTGAAATGCGCGGAACCGTTTATGTGGGTAACAAAGTGGCGACGGAAGCTGATTTGGTTGCACAGATCGTGAAGCGATAGTTAGGATTTTTTTATATTAGGATTGAGGTAGTACCTGATGATTTTTTCAAACGCTTCTAAATTGTAGGGCTTGGTTATTACATCTTCCATACCTACTTCTTTCGCTCTTCCAATAACATTATCGTAACTTAAAGCTGTAAGAGCAACAACAGGAATAAATTTGTTTAATGCTTTGAGGTCTAAAGTTGTTTCAAAGCCATCTTTATCGGGCATGTTAAGGTCCATAAGAACCAGGTCGAAATTTATATATTTAAACAAATCGATTGCTTTTGCACCACTATCCGCTGTTGTCACTTTAATAAAAGGAGATATTTTTTCTACAGTTTTTCGGGATATAAGCAGGTTGAGCGGATTGTCATCAACTACAAGAATTCTTTTCTCTTGATTAACGGTTTGTACTTGCGCCGGTTCATGATAAGTTCGTTGTGAGGCTTGGTATATCGGCAGTAATAAGGTGAAGCGGAAATGAGTTCCTTTATTTAATACAGATTTTACAAAAAGTTCAGAATTGTAATATTTCAGTAGTTGCTGAACGATGATCAATCCTAAGCCTCTTTCAGATTGAAAATGTTTTAGGTTTTTTTGCTTTTCGTACAATGTAAATTCAGAAATGTCTTCAGCATATCTTAATCCACGTCCCTCATCGATAATGTCGAACTGCAACGCTACTTTATCTGTAGTCCTGCTTATTTCTGATACATCAAAAGAAATAACTTTTCCATAATCTGAATTTTTTATAGCGTTGTATATAAGGTTAATGATAATTTGATTTAATGCTACTTTGTCCAATAAAATAATAAGGCTGTCAGAATGTATTGATAATTTATGTTTAAATTCAAGCGATTTTTCTTTTACAAAAACATGAATTGAATTGTAAATATTTTCCATTTTGATGCGAATATTTACAGGGGTCATATTTAATTTTCGTTCATCAAAACTATATTTACTTCCCTGAAGAATATTATCTACAAACATTGATATATGTTGCGCCGTATGCTTTAGTGAAGCAAAATATCTTTGTCTTTCATCTGGATCTTGCTCTGATTCTATCATTGTAGCTAATCCATTAATACCATATACCGGTGTACGTAGTTCGTGGCTAACAATGTCAAAAAATATTTTGCGTTCTTCATCATAATTCAAAAGTTCCTCATTCTTTAAAATCAGTTTATTATTGATCAGCTTAATTCGCTTTTGGCTTCTTGAATAGTAAATTAAAAAAATAAAAGTATAAGCGAACTTATTAATGCTCCTCCCGCCATTAACTTATATGTCAGGAAAAGCTTTTTTTTCTTTTTCAGTATATCTCTTTTATATGCAATTTCCTCCTCGTCCTTAGCTGCCTGATACAAAAGACTTCCATTAATAGCCAGTCGTTCCTCATATTCCCTTATAGCCCTGTATTTTTGATTGTCCGCTTCCGCATATAATATAGCAGCAGAGTCGTATATACCTTTATCAAAGTAGTATTTAGCCTGATAGTTCAATAATAAGGAGGAAATTCTATACGAACTATATATTTCTCTGTCAATCACAGCAAAAGAAGCTATCAAAGAGTCGTTGCTTAATGAAAGAAAATTTTTGTACCCTTCATTTTGTATTGTGGTTGACTCCTGTTTGATTTGAGAAAAAGCATTGTATAGGCGTAACTGGTATTGTATAAATTTTTTAAAATCACCAGAGCTTAAATCTGTTGAGTATGTTAGTTTGTCAAGATTCGTTTTTTTTACAACAGGAAGTATCGATTCTGTAAATGAGTACAATCTATCAAAATCACGCGAAGCAAAATACTTTACTGTTTTAAGGAGATAATTTTTAAGCGTGTTTTCGGTTTGTAATCTTTCTGATAAAGATTGAGCAATTGGGTAAAGGCTGTCAAAGGAGGTATAAAATTTTCCTTTGATATAAACATTTAATAATTTATTCTGCAACAGACTGATCTTAAGTTCGTTTTTAATACGCACATATTGCAAGGACTTTGCGTAATATTCTTTACTGATTTCGTAATTACCAAGTTTTTCATATAAGGTGCCTATTGCATTGTAGCCTATAACTAATGCCTGGCTATCTTTGTTTTGGAGTGATTGTTCTATACTTTCCCGGATAGCATTTTTAGCATCTAGGATTGAGTCTTTTTATAAAGTAAACCAACATAATCCGATCCAAATGGGTAAGCCGCAGTAGGGGCATTATCCTTCTGTCCATAACTGTCAATTACTAGCATGGAAGTAGCCCATATACATAGCAGGTATTTTATGAATAGGTTGTTAGCTTTCAATTTGGTGTTTTAATAGGTTAGATAGCGATAGCAGTAATTTAATGATTTTTTTTTACATTAAATATGTTTTTTATTTATTTGTAGCTACTGTTCCATAAAAAATATCTATAATTTTGTTAAGTGTGAAATGAAGTGAAGCTGTTGTGAAATATTAGACTACACCTATGAGATACAGCAAAATTGCTATCCTGATATTTTTATTTTTAGGTATTATACTAATCGCTTGGGAAATAAAAAGTTATATATCGGCCCGCGAAAAAGGGAAGATAGTACTTGTTGTGCCGCGCGCAACTTATTCCATTTCTACTATAATTGCTTTGGAAAAGGGCTTTTTTGCAAATTATGGTTTGGATGTTAATGTTGAATATGTAGAAACGGGGAAAATCGCTTTAGAGTATCTTAAAAATAGCAAGGCCGACTTTGCAAATCTTGTAGAAACAAATATTGCCTTTTTCGGATTTGATCCTTTCGATATACAGGTGCTTTGTAATATTGAAAAAACATATAGAATAGGTTTGCTTGCAAGGGTGGATAAAGGTATTACCGACATTAATGATTTAAAAGGAAAAAGAATTGGAATAGTTGCGGGGTCCGGCTCTCAAATATTTTTAGACAAACTTCTTGATAAGCATGGCCTTTCCATGCAAGATCTAAAAACAGTAAACTTGCTGCCTTCAGACTTGGTGCCAGGAATTGTTGATGGGAAAAAATAGACGCTGCGATTTTGTGGGCGCCTTATATGAACAAAATAAAATCCATTTTAGGTGAAAACGCAGTAGTGTTTAGAGACTCGGCTATATTTACGGGATATAAGAATTTAGTCGGCAATAAGCAATTTATACAGGATAATAAAGATGTAACTCTAAAACTGCTTAGAGCATATATAGATACCGAATTATTTATAAAAGCAAATAAGGCTGAAAGTATAAAAATCGTTGCAAGAGAACTTCATATTGATAAAAAATCTGTTGAATATGATTGGTCTGGTTATGACTTTCACGTAAGTCTTACCCGCGATCTTTTAGATGCTGTAATTGCGGAAGCATATTGGGTGATGCTAAACAGAAAAAATCATAAAGGACAAACCTTACCCAACTACTCTACTTATTTTGCGCCGGAGTATTTAAAACAAGTTTACAACGTCAGAGTTCGTTGGTAATTAAATAATTATCTTTCTAAAGATGCCTTTTTCGGACTTGATTAATATTAGTTTTAATACCGTTTTAGTGAAATATCAACATTTGTATTGGAACCTCCTATCAGTGCTTATTTTTCCGTAAATTTGCCCATTGCCTAAATGGCATCATTTCATGCATTTTTAAAGATTTATGAGCGAAGAAATAAAAGAAGTAGTAGCGGTAGAACAACCCGCTTACGGGGCTGATAGTATCCAGGTTTTAGAAGGGTTGGAAGCGGTGCGAAAACGCCCGGCAATGTACATAGGCGATATCGGTATAAAAGGCCTTCATCACCTTGTGTATGAGGTAGTCGATAACTCGATTGATGAAGCACTTGCAGGACATTGTAAAAATATTGATGTAACTATTCATGAGGATAATTCCATTTCCGTTCAGGATGACGGGCGTGGTATCCCAACAGGTATCAATAAAAAGGAAAACAAGTCAGCGCTGGAAATAGTGATGACGGTTTTGCATGCCGGAGGTAAGTTTGATAAAGACAGCTATAAAGTTTCCGGTGGTTTGCATGGTGTTGGTGTAAGTTGCGTAAATGCATTAAGTACCAAAATGATCACAACGGTACATCGCGAAGGAAAAATGTTTGAACAGGAGTACCGCATTGGTGTACCGCAATATGATGTAAGGGAAATTGGCATTTCTGATAAAACGGGGACCCATCAACACTTCTGGCCCGATACATCCATTTTTATTACATCAGAATATAAGTTTGATATTCTTGAGGGCAGGCTGCGCGAACTATCTTATCTTAATAAAGGTATTCGCATTACACTTACCGATCTTCGGGAGAAAAATGAAAACGGAGAGATTCTTACCAAGGTTTTTTATAGCGAAGGCGGTATCATAGAGTTTGTGGAAATGCTGGATAAAAGTGCTGGCAGAACCCCCTAATACCAAATGTTTTAGGAGTAGATGCTCATGACGAAAATACTAATGTAGCGGTAGAAGTGGCACTTATTTACAATGACTCTTACAGCGAACATATTTTCTCTTATGTAAATAACATCAACACTATTGAAGGGGTACGCACGTTACCGGTTTCAGACAGGCGTTGACAAGGGTGTTTAAAACCTACGGAGATAAAAACGGCTTGTTTGAAAAAGCAAAAGTTAGTATTGAAGGGGATGATTTTCGTGAAGGATTGAGCGCAATAATTTCCGTAAAAGTTCCGGAACCTCAGTTTGAGGGCCAGACAAAAACCAAGCTGGGCAATAGCGAAGTAAGCGGCGTGGTGCAAACAACATTGGCGCGAGCGCTGGAAGTTTTCCTGGAAGAGAACCCCAAAGACGCCAAAAACATCATCAATAAAGTGATATTAGCAGCTCAGGCAAGGGCTGCTGCAAGGAAAGCAAGAGATTTGGTTCAGCGCAAATCAGTGTTGAGTGGCGGCGGATTGCCTGGTAAGCTGGCAGATTGTTCTGACCGTGATCCTGAACGTTGCGAATTATACCTTGTAGAGGGTGATTCGGCAGGAGGAACTGCTAAGCAAGGCCGCGACCGCTCTTTTCAGGCGATCCTTCCATTGCGTGGTAAGATACTGAACGTTGAAAAGGCGATGGAGCATAAAATTTATGAGAACGAGGAGATACGCAATATGTACACGGCTTTAGGTGTAACTGTGGGTACGCCTGAAGATCCTAAAGGGCTTAATCTTACCAAGCTTCGTTATCATAAACTGATTATTATGACGGATGCCGATGTGGATGGAAGCCACATTGCCACGCTTATATTGACTTTTGTGTATAGATATATGAAAGAGTTGGTAGAACAGGGCTATGTCTATATTGCACAGCCGCCATTGTATCTTGTAAAGAAAGGAAAAGAATCGGCCTATGCGTATAATGAAGAACAACGGAAAGCATTGGTTGAAAAGTTGGGCGGAGGCCGCGAAGAGTCCGTAGGTATACAGCGGTATAAAGGTTTGGGTGAAATGAACGCCGACCAACTTTGGGAAACCACTATGGATCCGGATCGTCGTTCTTTAAAACAAATTACCATTGAAAGCGCTGCGGAGGCCGATCGCGTGTTCAGCATGTTGATGGGCGATGAAGTAGCGCCAAGGCGTGAGTTTATTGAAGCCAATGCGAAATATGCGAAGTTGGATATTTAATGCGCAGCAATTACCGCGGTTTCAAATACTCTTTCATATAATTTTCTAGCTTTACCTCCAATGGTGAAGCTGGTTTTTTATTTTCAGAAAGATATTTTTTGTAATAAACGGATGCTTTGGCTTTGTTGTTTTGATCATCATAAACCTTTCCTGCAAGGTAAAGATCAATCGGATCGTGAAAAATATAATAAGAAGTGTCCATTTCACGGACCGCTGTTGTATAGTTTTTCATCAATGCATAATTATCGGCTTTTGCTCTAAAATATATTTGCGCCTCCTTCTGAATATTGAGATCAATGCATTCGTTCAACAACTCATTGCTTTTGGTATAATTTTGTTGTCTGCTATAACAAAGTGCCTGGCAGTAAGTGATGGTTTCGCTCGATAGATTATTTTCATTCATCCAGTTGCACAAGTTGAGGCTTTTTTCAATTTTATTAGTATTCAAATAACTATAAGCAAGGTGTATGTAGGGGCCTACCGCAGACAAAGGCTGAACCGAATCGCGCAACAATTTTTCGCCCCAAAAAATCACTGCTTTATAATCCTTTTCTTTATACCTTATCGAAATTTTTTTATTAATAACCGCAACGCTGGAGGAATCTTTTTGCAAGAAAGCATCAATAATTTTTTCAGCTTCAATGGTATCTTTTTGCGCTGCAAAGCACTGGCATAAGCCATCACAATGTTGCTCGATGAAGGCTTCAGTTCGTAAGCTTTTTGTAAATACAGAAAGGCAGAATCGTATTCCTTTTCACTATTTAAAGCCAGACCAGCCAGATACCAGAACTTAGATTTTTCGGGCTGTATGGAAGTGAGATTTTTGTAATGAATAACTGCACTGTCATTTTTGTTGTATATCAATCTATCATATATTGTTGCTATAAAAAGATTAGCTTGAAAATCCATCGGTTCCTGTTCGTATATTTTTTATAAGTATCTCTCGCTTCGAGCGGCATTTCCAGCATATAATAACAATAACCACATCCATCAAGTAAGCTTTGATATAATCATTTATGGGTTGATTTTTTAACCAATTCAAGCCATTTTCAAAATCCATGTTCTGAAAATAAGTTAAGGTCTCTGCTCGATTATAGGTAGCATGCTGCGCTTTTACATAACAGGTAGGCGCGGACAAGGCAATGAAAAGCAGTATTTTAAGCATAGTTATTGATTTCATGAGGATTATTTCACTATAAATATAACTAATATATTAGTTATATGATGGTGTTATAAAATATTTATCTGTTGGTTTTTATCCGAAAACCCTTAATTTCAATTTTTCTTAACCCCAAAATAATAGCTATGTCAGATGCAACACTTACAGCTTACAATGTAAAAACTAAAGAGAAGAATGTTCCTATTCAGGATGCAGTTATATCAAAAACAGCTAAAGGCGGGTATATCGCTAAAGGTAATGATGGTAAAGGCAATAAATTAACTGCCCTTTTAGGAGAAGCAAAAGCATTAGCTGCTATTAAAGCAGGTGTTGCTAAGCAAGATTGGTAATCTTTTCAAACTCTTTACGATATTAGCCTGGCAATATGCCGGGCTTTTTTGTTACATAATGGATTATTTTAGAATAGGCATGTGCTTTTTTACTATAATACGTTATACGATAACGTTTGCGTAAATAAATTGATGCGCAATTGCAATGGCAACAATGTATTCTAATTACCTTGTATGCCTAATTGATTGCGATGTATAAAATTCTTGCTTTTTTATTATTGTTTGCTACAAGCACATTAAGCATTTGTGGGCAGCAAAACTGGAACCTTCCAAAAATTGCTGCAACTAGCTTTAGGTCCACAATTTTTAATATCACCCGATATGGGGCTGTAGGGGATGGCCACCAACTTAACACAACCGCTATTCAAAAAGCTATTGATGAGTGCCATGCAAAAGGCGGTGGAATAGTTCAGGTACCTGCCGGGCTATGGCTTACAGGTCCGATTGTTTTAAAAAGTAATGTGAATTTAAATCTTTCTACAGGAGCTACTTTGTTATTTACAAAAGACAAAAGCCAATATCCATTAGTAAAGGCTAACTGGGAGGGCTTTGAGCAAATGCGTAACCAGTCGCCTATATCTGCCGAAGGCGCCACCAATATTGGTATCACCGGCAAGGGTATTATAGACGGAAATGGAGACGGATGGCGTGCCGTGAAAAAAGGAAAAATGACAGAAGGCCAATGGAAAGAATTATTAGCTTCCGGAGGTGTACTAAATGAAGCAAAAGACATTTGGATGCCTTCTGAAAGTTTTGCAAAAGGCCAGAGTATGAAAGATGCAGGAAGGCTTTCAGCCGACAAAGATGCGGCTTTTTTGAGTCGATAAAAGATTTTTTACGTCCCAATTTAGTAGTGCTTACAAAGTGTGATAAGATTTTACTGGAAGGAGTTACCTTTCAAAACTCACCTGCATGGTGCTTGCACCCTTTAATGAGCAGCAATATTACAGTACGAAATATCTTTGTAAAAAATCCTTGGTATGCACAAAATGGAGACGGCATCGATTTAGAAAGTTGCAGCAATACTTTAATAGAGAATAGCGTATTTGATGTAGGCGATGACGGATTATGTATGAAAAGCGGCGCGATGCCGATGGCCGTGCAAGAGCGATGCCTACAAAAAATGTAATCATCCGCGGTTGCACCGTTTATGCTTCGCACGGTGGATTTGTAGTTGGAAGCGAAATGAGTGGTGGCGTAAATAATGTATATGTAAGTAATTGTACTTTTATAGGAAGCGATATTGGCCTTCGTTTTAAAACGACCAGAGGGCGCGGTGGCGTAGTTGAGAATATCTTTATAAAAGATATTTATATGAAAGATATTCCCGGAGATGCCATTTTGTTTGATATGTATTACATGGGGAAAGATCCGGTGCCTCAACATGGAGAAAAGCGTGAACTGCCAAAGGTTGAAATGCTTCCTGTGGATGAAACTACACCAGTTTTCAGAAATATTAATATCAGTAACGTTTATTGCAATGGTGCAAAAAAGCCATATTTATCAGGGGTTTACCAGAAATGCATGTGAAAAATATAAAAATAGAAAATTCAGTATTTCAATCTGATTACGGCGTGGACATTCAGGAAGCCAGCAATATTTATCTATCTAACGTAAAAGTATTTAGCAAACAAACAGAACCGGTGATTGATATTATTAATAGCGACAGCATTGGTGTAAAGAATTTTGATTACAGTAAAGATGCGAATCTATTGATGCGTGTGGCTGGTGAAAGAACAAAAGCGATAATGATGAAAGCAACTGATTATGGTAAAACAAAGCAAAAAGTACAGGCGGAGTTAGGCGCATCTGATAAAGCTGTGTTTATAAAATAGAGTGATTGGGTTTCTTATTTTTAACCACATAGGCACATAGTATTATGATAAAAATAGAAAACATAAAAATACATAAGGCTTCATTGAATGAAGGCTATGCTCCGCCTTTGGCGGAATCTATGTTTCCTAAACCGGTAAAAATTTATGTGTCTATGTGGTTTATTTATTAGAACAGATGTAAGAACAACAAACGGAAATCATCACGTCCTGTTAATCATAATAATCTTAATAATCCAGGTTCAGACAATCATATTATATGCGAAAAATATTATTCATACTAATTGTTCTTCTATCGTTCAAAGCGCAGGCGCAACAAGTGCCTTATTCACAGCAACTGGCTTTAACAGCCATGCATATATGGCCGGACTCTTTTAGCGCAACACCGGGAAATCCAGCTCGCTGGAGCTACGACCAAGGTGTAATATTGAAAGGCATTGAAGGCATTTGGCAGGCAACGGGCGATGCAAAATGGTTCAAATATATTGAACACAGCATGGATCATTATGTGCGCGAAGATGGTTCTATTAAAGATTATGATGCAGATCATTATAATATTGATCACTTAAATAACGGGAAAGTTTTATTGACTATTTATCGCGTTACTGGCAAAGCCAAATATAAAAAAGCGGTCGAGTTGTTAAGAAGACAATTACTAACGCATCCGAGAACTAAAGAAGGTGGTTTCTGGCACAAGCAAATTTATCCCTGGCAAATGTGGCTCGACGGTTTATATATGGGTCAACCCTTTTATGCGGAGTATGCACAGGTTTTTGGAGAAGATACTATTTTCAATGATGTTACAAAACAGTTTGTGCTGATGGAAAAAAATAGCCGCGATCCCAAAACAGGTTTATTGTATCATGGTTATGACGAATCGAGAGAACAACAATGGGCCGATAAGAAAACTGGTAGATCACCTCATTTTTGGGCGCGTGCTTTGGGCTGGTATGGCGTAGCGATGGTGGATGCACTGGATTATTTCCCCGAAAATCATCCTGGCCGTCAGCAAATAATCGATATTTTAAAGCGTTTTGCAACAGCGGTTGTAAAAGTGCAGGATGCTAAAACCGGAATGTGGTATGATATTGTTGACCTGCCAAACAGGAAACCCAATTATCTTGAATCTTCGGCAACAGCTATGCTTTCTTACACTTTAGCAAAAGGTGCAAGAAAAGGTTACATCGCTCAAAGCTATGCTACCAATGCCAAAAGAGCATTTGACGGATTGGTTAAATATCAGATCACAAAAGGAACTGACGGTTTCACGAATCTTGAGGGAACCGTGACGGTATCTGGCTTAGGTGGAAAACCTTACCGCGACGGAAGTTTTGATTATTACATGAGAGAAAAAGTAAAGCAAAACGATCCTAAAGGGATGGGCGCTTTTATTTTGGCTGCCAATGAAATTGAAATGATGCCAAAGCTTTCTGTTGGGAAAAACAAAACAGTATTGGATAATTATTTCAACAACGAATGGCAAAAAGGTCCGGGCGGCCAGCAACAGCCTTTTCATTATGTTTGGGAAGAGCGCGATAATAATGGGTATTATTTTTTAGGTCACTTATTTGAACAGAACGGAGCTGTATTGCAAACATTAAAAACCGCGCCTGCGAAATCAAATCTTTCTAAAGCATCCGTATATATCATAGTAGATGCGGATACAGAAAAGGAAACGGCTCATCCTAATTATATAACTGAAGCCTATGCTACAACTATTGCTGATTGGGTAAAAGCCGGTGGTGTATTGGTTTTGATGGGGAACAACTCTGGTAATGCAGAACAAAAATACATCAACTTATTAGCAGGAAAATTTGGAATTAAGTTTAATGGAGACGATCAGCTAATGGTAAAGGGAAGTAATTACGAACAGGGTGCTATAACTATTGATGCCGGAAACCCAATTTTTAAATCAGCACAAAAAATATACATAAAGGAAATAAGCTCGCTTGATGTTTCTGCTCCTGCTAAAACCATTTTGAAAAAAGAATTTAATGTGATGGCTACCGCCAAACATGGCAAAGGAACCGTGTTTGTGCTTGGTGATCCCTGGATTTATAATGAATACGTCGATGGTAGAAAACTACCCGCTGAATATCAAAATTTCGCAGCTGCATCTGATTGGGTTAAATGGTTATTGAAAAATGCATCTGCTAAATAGTTAAAACATTTTTACATCAAAATGTCGATGACATTAAGTTTTATCTTAGCGGCAAAAGTTTGAAATATGAATAGATTTTTAGTTGGGGTTACATTTTTTGGCATGTCAGGTATTTTTTTCTCTTGCGGTGAAACTTCTTCAAAACAGGAAGGAAGTACAATGACAGATAGTGTTTCTACAATAAATGTAATGGTAGACAATTTCTTCAATAATGAATATAAAGATGAAAATGGCCAGCAGGTAAAATGGCACTACTTGTGGAACGATACGAGTATGGGAGGTTATTCTGAATTGGGAGCGCTTTTTAAGAAAGAGGGCGCATCTCTTGCTACGTTAGCTGAAGCGCCAACTGCTGAAAATTTAAAGAATGCGGCTGTTTATATTATCGCTGATCCTGATAATGAAAAAGAAACGGCTGCTCCTAATTTCATGAATGAGGATTATGCAGTAACTATTGAAAATTGGGTAAAAGAAGGAGGCGTATTAGTATTGTTGGGAAATGATTCTACTAATTGTGAACTTGATAAATTCAATCTCCTTTCTCAAAAATTTGGTATCGCTTTCAATAAGGATAATAGATTAGTTGTACAGGATCCGCATTTCGAACAAGGTGAAGTAAAAATCAACGATGGGAATCCAATTTTTAAGACAGCTAAAAATGTTTATATAAAAGGAATTTGCTCTGTTACCGCAACAGCACCTGCGGAAGTGGTTTTGAAAACGTCAGAATTTGATGTGATGGCAGTTGCAAAACATGGAAAAGGAACAGTTTTCGCTTTGGGTGATCCATGGATTTATAATGAATATATAGCGCATAGCAGATTGCCGCAGCAGTTTGAAAACGATAAGGCTTCTGTAGATTGGGTGAAATGGTTGTTGACTTTGGCTCAAACTACGAAAGAATAACATTGAAGTCCGAAGGACTTCATCAGAATTGCCACCAATCCAATTGGTGGTGAAGGATAAGATAATCTTTATTAATAAATATGAAACCTTTAAATAAAACGACAGTAGAAAAACCGGCATACCCGGTAAAGATCATGCAATTTGGTGAGGGGAATTTTCTCAGGGCTTTTGTGGATTGGATGATCGATAAAGCCAATAATGACGGCATATTAAATCATGGAATAGCGTTGGTGCAGCCAATTGGTGGGAGCGACGGCATTAAAGAAATATTTGAAAAACAGGATTGCTTATACCATGTATATCTTGAAGGGATAAAAGATAAAAAACCTGTAAAAGAAGTTGCGCTGATTAAATCTGTTACTGATATTATCAATCCTTATACGGAGTATAAAAAGTATGAAGATCTGTTTTTAAGTGAAGATTTAGAAACGATTATTTCGAACACAACAGAAGCCGGCATTCGTTATGAAGAAGGTGATGATTTGAACGCTGAGCCGCCAAAGTCTTTCCCTGCAAAGGTTACAGCCTTGCTTCACAAGCGGTTTAAGAAATTTAATGGCGATACATCGAAGGGGCTACAAATAGTTTGTTGCGAATTGATCGAAGATAATGGTTCCACTTTGCGAGAATATGTATTACAACATGCGCCGCTAATAATCTTGGTGCTGACTTTGAAGCCTGGGTGAAATCTGCTTGTAACTTTTACGATACATTAGTTGATCGTATCGTTCCGGGTTTTCCCAAAGAAACAATCAATGAAATAAAAGAAGAGATCGGATTTGATGATAACCTGGTTGTAAAAGGAGAGTACTTTCACGTATGGGCGATTGGCGGTAACAGTATTATCAAAGAAAAATTGCCGTTGGATAAAGCCGGATTGAATGTATTGTTTATGGATGATATCCGTCCATTCCGAGCTAAGAAAGTACGTGTATTAAATGGCGCGCATACAGCAATGGTGCCGGTTGCGTTACAATTAGGTTGCGAAACAGTAATGGATGCTTTCAACACTCCGGAAGTGGAGCAATTCATCAATCGCATGGTTGCTGAAGAAGTATTGCCGGGTATTGGAGAAGACCCTGAAGAGCTGAAAGCCTTTGCTGCAAAAATTCTGGAACGTTTTTACAATCCATATTTAAAGCATTATCTAAAAGATATATCGCTTAATTCGTTATCAAAATGGGAGACGCGCGATTTTCCTACGGTTGCTGATAATTATAACAAACTGGGCAAAAGCGCAAAGCTTACTACATTTTCATTTGCTGCTTTATTAGTTTTGTATAGTGGTAAAGCTGAAGTATCCTTTACTCCTAATGATACAAAAGAGTTTGTTGAATTTATTCAGTCAACATTTAATAAAGATGATATACAAGGTTGGATTAATGGTATTTTAAATAATAAGAAAATCTGGACAGCTCCATTAGCAACATTGCCTGGCTTTGCTGAAGAGGTAGCGGTTGATGTAAACGCTATTCTGAATAAAGGAATGAATGGTGCTATCACGGAAATTTTAAAATAAATAATCTCGAAAAACTAAAAAAATAAATCATGCTTTAACCCATCATTTTAAACATTCGCGATAAGAGAAAAGTATAAAGATTGAATCAAATAATTTCTTTGTTGTCTTTGTATCCTTTGCGCTCTTTGCGTGAAATATTTTAAAAGATGGGGGCTTCAAATCTGCAACTATGGCTGAGTTAGTATTAAAAGTGCATCCCGACGATAATGTGATCGTCGCACTTAAAGACCTTAAAAAAGGACAGACTATAAACTATAAAGATGAAGAATTTGTATTGCAGGATGATGTAAATGCAAAACATAAGTTCTTTACTAATGACATGCAAACAGGTGATGAAATCACGATGTATGGCGTGTTGGTAGGAAAGGCGCAACATTTCATTCCCAAAGGTGGTGTGATGAATACAGAAAATACAAAACATGCTGCCGATCCGTTTGAATATCGTCCTTACAATTATCAATGGACACCTCCGAATGTTTCAAAGTTTGAAGGCCGGACATTTAATGGGTATCATCGCAAAGATGGCCGCGTAGGAACGGCTAATTATTGGCTTTTTATGCCAACTGTTTTTTGTGAAAACAGGAATCTTGATGTAATTCGTGAAGCCTTGCATAACGAGTTGGGATACGCGGTAACCGATAAATATAAAAAGTATGCGCATCATTTGGTGGAAGCATACAAAAAGGGAGAAGATATTGATAACATCAATTTAGCACCTGCTGCGCAAAGCATTACCGGTGACAGGCTCTTCAAAAATATTGATGGCATTAAGTTTTTGAACCATCAGGGTGGTTGTGGTGGTACGCGCCAGGATGCTGGTGTTTTGGGTAAACTGTTGGCCGCTTATGCTGATCACCCCAATGTTGCTGGTGTTACTATTTTAAGTTTAGGTTGTCAGAATTTGCAGACAAAACAATTGTTGGAAGAAATCAAACTACGTAATCCAAACTTCGATAAGCCTTTATTGGTATTTGAACAACAGCAATCTCAAAGTGAAGAACAATTGATTAGTGACTCAATCAAACAAACTTTTGAAGGACTTGTAGAAGCTAATAATATAGAACGTCAACCAGCCCCATTGTCAGAATTAGTATTGGGTGTAAAATGTGGCGGTAGCGATGGTTTCAGCGGCATCAGTGCTAATCCTGCAGTAGGTTATACAAGCGATTTGTTAGCTGCCTTGGGTGGAAAGGTGTTATTAGCAGAGTTTCCTGAACTTTGCGGTGCAGAACAAAACCTGATTGATCGCACCATTGATGAAGATAAAGCAAAGAAGTTTATACATTTAATGACCACTTATAATAGCCAGGCAGAAGCCGTAGGTTCTGGTTTTTACATGAACCCTTCGCCTGGTAATATTAAAGACGGGTTGATTACAGATGCGATAAAAAGCACAGGCGCTGCTAAAAAAGGCGGTACGTCGCCTGTGGTTGATGTGTTAGATTATACCGAACCAGTTGTAAAGCCAGGTCTGAGCTTGGTTTGTACACCAGGTAATGATGTAGAGGCAACAACAGGTAAAGCCGCATCGGGCGCTACTTTGATACTGTTTACAACAGGATTGGGAACACCTACGGGAAACCCTGTTTGTCCTACAATCAAAGTTTCTACTAACAATGTATTGACTAAAAGAATGAGTGATATTATTGATATCAATTGCGGCCCGGTAGTAGAAGGTGAAAAAACAATCGAAGAAATGGGCGAAGATATTTTGGAATACTGCATTAAGGCTGCCAGCGGGGAAGTAATACCAAAAGCAGTTCTCTTAAACCAGGATGATTTTATTCCATGGAAGCGTGGTGTGAGTTTATAGTTTTTAATTCAAACGTTTGAATACTGATAATGTGAAATCGTTTAAAAGTAATCAAGATTTTCTAGTTACTTTTCATGTTCCGCGATATATTCAAACGATGCAATCAATTAAAAATATTTCCGCGTATTCATAAAATCAAAATTCTGACACAGGCGATGGCAAAAAAATTTTTAGACGAAAATTTCTTATTAGAGACAGACACGGCACAAAGGCTTTACCATGAGTATGCAAAGCAAATGCCTATTATTGATTACCATTGCCATTTGCCTCCGGACCAGATAGCCGCTGACAAGCAATTTGAAAATCTTACACAAATATGGTTGTATGGCGATCATTACAAATGGCGCGCCATGAGAACTAACGGGGTTGACGAAAGTTATTGCACCGGAAATAGAAGCGACTACGAAAAGTTTGAAAAATGGGCCGAAACCGTTCCTTACACCATGCGCAATCCGCTATATCATTGGACGCACATGGAATTGCAAAGGTATTTTGATGTGCATGACATATTGGATGCAAGTTCAGCAAAAAAGATCTATGATGAATGCACTGCAAAACTTCAAACTAAGGAATACAGCGTAAGAAATATTTTACGCATGATGAATGTAAAAACTGTTTGTACTACTGACGATCCGATAGATACTTTGGAACATCATCAAAAAATAAAAGATGATGGTTTTGAGATTCCTGTTGTTCCTGCCTGGAGGCCAGACAACGCAATGAATGTAGCCAATGCACAAAACTTTGTATCTTATGTAAAGAAAGTAGAAGCGGCATCAAATGTGTCGATCGTATTCTTTAAAGATTTTTTGGACGCATTGAAAAAAGACATGATTTTTTTGCAACAATGGGTTGCACGGTTTCTGATCATGGATTGGAGCAGATTTATGCCGAAGATTATACAGAAACTGAAATTCATGAAATCTTCGATAAAGTATATGGCGGACATGACTTGACACTTGAAGAACAAAATAAGTTTCGTTCTGCAATGTTGGTGTATTTTGCTGAGTGGGATCACGAAAAAGGATGGGTACAACAATATCATTTAGGCGCTATAAGAAATAACAACCTTAAAGCGCTACGGGAATTAGGCCCTGATACGGGCTGGGATTCAATAGGCGATTTCCCCCAGGCACGCGCTATATCAAAATTTTTCGGTGGCCTCATTGAAAGAGATAAATTGACAAAGACGATTCTTTATAATCTCAATCCGGCAGATAATGAATTGATGGCTACTATGATTGGCAATT
Organism: Paraniabella ginsengisoli; assembly: GCF_022513635.1. Taxonomy (GTDB): domain Bacteria; phylum Bacteroidota; class Bacteroidia; order Chitinophagales; family Chitinophagaceae; genus Niabella; species Niabella ginsengisoli. Next base: position 1,187,655 of record NZ_JAKWBL010000004.1, read on the forward strand.
TTAATGACGGCTCTGTTGCCGGAAAAATTCAATGGGGTTCTGGTTGGTGGTTTTTAGATCAAAAAGATGGAATGATCAAGCAAATGAATGCACTTTCCAACATGGGGTTATTAAGTAAGTTTGTTGGCATGCTTACCGATTCCAGAAGTTTTTTATCTTTCCCGAGACATGAGTATTTCAGAAGAATTTTATGCAATCTTTTTGGCAACGATGTAGAAAATGGAGAACTTCCCGAAGATATCGAATGGATAGGCCAGGTAGTGCAGGATATTTGTTTCAACAATGCTAATAAATATTTTGGGTTTGGAATAAAGTAGAGAGACAATTAGCTAATTAGCCAATGTGATGATGTGATAATTCGTTTCATTTGCACAAATTCGTTTTAATTCGCACAAATCATGAGTTTAAATTTTTTTGATCTATCAGGTAAAACAGCATTAATAACTGGCGGTAATAAAGGTATTGGTGCCGGAATGGCTTTAGGTTTGGCGCAGGCCGGAGCTGATATTATTGTTGCATCACGTAGCGTTGAAGCTGGTTCTGAAATTGAGCAACAGGTAACAAAGTTGGGCCGCAATTTCAAATCGTATAAAATGGATGCGGCTGATAGAAATAGTGTGTACGACTTTGTAAAAACAGTTTTGAGTGAAAATCCGCGCATTGATATTTTGGTGAATAATGCAGGAACGATCATGCGCAAACCGATAGCCGAACATCCTGATGAATGGTGGGATAATGTGTTGTCTATAAATTTGGACACACCTTTTATTTTAGCGCGCGAGTTTGGCAAGCACATGCTGGAACATGGGAAAGGAAAAATTATTTTCACTTGCTCGCTACTTACTTTCCAGGGTGGCATTACAGTTCCCGGTTACGCAGCAAGCAAAGGCGCTTTATCAAGCGTAATAAAAGCCATGAGTAATGAATGGGCTTCTAGGGGTGTAAATGTAAATGGCATTGCTCCGGGATATATTGCAACCGATAATACGCAGGCTTTGCGCGAAGATGCGGATCGTAGCGCATCTATCTTAAGTCGCATTCCTGCCGGGCGCTGGGGAACGCCTGAAGATTTTGCAGGGCCTGCGATCTTCCTTGCTTCCGATGCATCGAATTATGTAAATGGAGAAATATTAGTGGTAGACGGCGGATGGATGGGCAGATAAAGAGGAATGTAGAATAACGAATTTTAAATTACGAATTAAAATCAACGAAGCCCGAAGGGCTTCAACAAAATAACCGCCAATCCAATGGTGGCCTCAAAAAAGATATGGCTAAAAAACAAATACAGCACCAGCTTTAAAAGATTATAACACCAATACCTTTGTTGATGGTGATATGGAAATACGTTTTGCAGTAGGACCAGAAGAAACCAAACAGATGGACACGCAAAAGCTGATCGACAATTTTTTAATAAAAGATTTAATGGTACCAGACCAGCTGAAACTGGTGTACAGCCATTACGATCGGGTTATTATTGGGGGTGCGGTTCCGGCTTCAAAAGCACTTACATTGGGCAATCATCCTGAGTTGCGTGCAGACTATTTTTTGGAAAGAAGAGAAATGGGTATCATCAATGTTGGCGGCAAAGGCACCGTTACAGCTGATGGTAAAAAGTTTGATCTGGAAAAATTGTCTTGCCTTTATTTAGGCAAAGGAACTAAGAAAGTAAGTTTTGCTTCTGCTTCAAAAAAAGCGCCTGCCATATTTTATATTTTATCAGCTCCGGCGCATGCTATACATCCCAACACTGTTTTCACAAAAGAGCAGGCGTCACCGGTAGATTTAGGTGCGGCGGAAACTTCCAACAAAAGAACGGTTTATAAATATATTCACTTAGATGGTATTAAAAGTTGCCAGCTGGTAATGGGACTTACCATTTTAGCGCAGGGCAGCGTGTGGAATTCTGTTCCGCCGCATACGCACACACGCCGCATGGAAGCTTATTTTTATTTTGATTTGCCGCAGGATCAGCGTTTGTTCCATTTTATGGGCAATCCTGCCGAGTCGCGCCATTTAGTAATGGAAAATAATGAAGCCGTTATCTCTGCACCATGGAGCACGCATTTTGGTTGCGGCACGGCCAATTACGGGTTTATCTGGGGAATGGCTGGCGAAAATTTAGTGTATTCAGATATGGATCCGGCACCGGTTAATACGTTAAAATAATTATGAACCCAGCTGAAGAATACATGGCATCAGTCTTGCGTCGCACTCTTCAGCAGTAGAATATATATCATCATTTAATGTACAACGTAAGCATTACGATGTACGAATTAGAAGTTAAAAATTTCAAATCGATTATATGTCTAAAAAAGTAGTTACTCTTGGAGAAATAATGTTGCGCTTGTCAACACCCGGCTTTCAACGTTTTGTACAATCCGAATCGTTAGATGTTACTTATGGCGGCGGCGAAGCCAATGTAGCTGTGGCTTTAAGTAATTATGGATTAAACGGCGTTTTTGTTTCTAAAGTGCCAGACAATGCCATTGGCCAATCTGCCATTAATCATATACGCCGTTACGGTGTGGATACACAGTTTGTAGCGCGTGGTGGCGACAGGTTGGGTATCTATTTCTTAGAGACTGGCGCATCAATGCGTGCATCGCAGGTTATTTACGATCGTGCGGGCGCATCTATCGCAGAAGTGGATGCCAGCGAATTTGATTGGGATAAAATTTTTGACGGAGCAGACTGGTTTCATACAACCGGTATTACGCCTGCATTAAGCGACAAAGCAGCAGCACTTACTGAAGCAGCCTTGAAAGCGGCTAAAGCTAAAGGCGTTACAACAAGTATTGATTTGAACTACCGCAAGAAATTGTGGAGCAAGGAAAAAGCACAATCGGTAATGACAGAGTTGTGCAAATATGTGGATGTATGTATCGGTAACGAAGAAGATGCTGAAACTACTTTAGGCTTTAAAGCAGCACACAGCGATATAACAAAAGGTGAATTAAATCTTGACGGATATAAAGATGTGATTCGCCAGATGAAAGAAAAATTTGGGTTTAAATATATTGCTTCATCTTTACGCGAAAGCTATAGTGCTAGCGATAATGGCTGGAGCGCTTTAGTAAGCGATGGCAATGAATTTTATCATACTAAAAAATATAATGTTCGCATTGTTGACCGTGTAGGTAGCGGCGATAGTTTTGCAAGTGGCTTAATTTACGGATTGGTTACCGGCATGAGCATGCCTGATGCAGCTGAGTTTGGTGTTGCGGCATCTGCTTTGAAACATACAATTCCGGGCGATTTGAACCATGCAACATTAAGCGATGTAAAAGGCTTAATGAAAGGCGACGCAAGCGGAAGGGTACAACGGTAAAATGACCAATGTAAAATATTAAATGATGAATGATAAATAAAAGGTCATTTATAGTTTAATATTCTACATTCAATATTTATTATTTAATATTTTCCATGATCATCGATACTTTACAAAACGCTGCTAAATATTACAGTGTTCATCCGTTGTTTGCTAAGGCATTTGAATATATTGCTGGGATTGATTTAGCTGCTATTGAACCCGGCACTTACGAAATTCAGGACGGATTAAAAGCAATTGTTTCTGACAAGCCCGGCAGGGCAAGAGAAGAATCGTTACAAAAATTTGAATGCCATCGTCAAAATATTGATATACAGGTTTGCATTAACGGGAACGAAGAGATTGGCTGGAAGCCGCTTGAGCGCTGCGTTGCAGACAAAGGCGGGTACGACGAAGCCAAAGATGTTCAATTTTTTGGAGACCATCCAGATACTTATTTCACATTAACTCAGGATCAGTTTGTAATTCTTTTTCCTGAAGATGTACATGCTCCGATGATTGGCGAAGGAAGTATTAAGAAGATGGTGATTAAGGTGAGGGTTTAGTTAATTAGCCAATTAGCCAATGTGATAATTAGCTAATGTGATAATGGTTTCGAGTTCAGGTTTATCGCACATCCTGTTAATCTTAATAATCGAATAAATCATGGTTCAGACAAATTGCGAAGAATATGTAGGTTGAGTTATATTCAAAAGTTGAAGAGTGCGACGCAAGGAAGATGCCATATATTCATAAGCTGGTAACAAAATAAAAACTATAAAAAATTAGAAATAAAAATGGCTACGGTACAACAATCTATTGATGCAATTGTGGAACAAGGCATGTTGCCTTTATATTTTAACGCTGACGAAACAATAAGCGTGGACGTACTTCGCGCGGTTTATAAAGCCGGTGTGAAAGCAATTGAATACACCAGCCGCGGAGAGACAGCGCTTGCTAATTTTAAGAAACTGGTGGAAGTGCGCAATGCTGAAATGCCGGGCTTGTTGCTTGGAATAGGAACAGTTAAAAATTTAGCGCAGGTGAAAGATTATTTATCTGCTGGCGCCGACTTTTTGGTAAGTCCGGGCTTTGTAGCAGAGATTGCTGAACATGCGGTTGCTAATAACATTTTGTATGCACCCGGTTGTATGACACCTACCGAAATTATCGCTGCCGAAAATGCCGGAGTGAAGTTTATCAAGCTTTTTCCGGGTGATATGCTGGGGCCAAAGTACCTTTCAACAATTAAAGATATCTTTCCTAAATTATTGTTTATGCCAACAGGCGGCGTAGATACCACGAAGGAAAATATTGAAGGATGGTTTAAAGCTGGTGTTTGCGCAGTGGGTATGGGAAGCAAGCTTATCAGCAAACCGTTAATGGCGGAAAAAGATTACGCTACAATAGAAAATGCCACCAAAGAAGTACTGGCCACTATTCAATCAATAAAAAAATAAAAAAACGACATGCAGCAAGCCAATGAACAAAGGAAAATGACCAACTACAGGTGGACAATGGTGATTTTATTATTCGCCGCAACCACGATCAATTATCTTGACAGACAGGTTTTGTCACTTACCTGGGATGAGTTTATAAAGCCCGAGTTTCATTGGGATGAAAATCATTATGGAACAATTACCGCTATTTTTTCCATCGTTTATGCAGGCTCTATGCTTTTTGCCGGTCGTTTTGTAGACTGGCTGGGCACGAAAAGGGGGTTTTTATGGGCTATTGCAGTCTGGTCTGTTGGCGCGTGCCTTCATGCACTTTGCGGGGTTATTACCGAAAGGTATGTAGGGTTGAATACAGCGGCAGAGTTAATGCAGGCAACAGGTGACACTGCTGTGATCATTTCTACCATTAGTATGTATTGTTTTATTGTAGCGCGTATTGTACTTGCTGTTGGAGAGTCGGGAAACTTTCCGGCTGCGATTAAAGTAACTGCAGAATATTTTCCTAAAAAAGATAGGGCATACGCTACAAGTATTTTTAACGCAGGAGCTTCTGTGGGTGCCTTATTAGCGCCATTATCCATTCCGATCCTGGCCAAATATATGGGTTGGGAAATGTCATTTATCATAATTGGTGTGCTTGGTTTTATATGGATGGGCTTTTGGGTGTTTATGTATAAAAAGCCTGAAGAGCATCCACGTGTGAGTAAAGAAGAGTTGGCTTATATACTGTCTGATAGGGAAGCAGAAAATAGAACGGAGGCTGATGAGGCGGCAGATAAAGACAGAAAAATATCGTTTGTTCAATGCTTTAAATACAAACAAACCTGGTCATTTGCGTTCGGCAAGTTTATGACAGACGGTGTATGGTGGTTCTTTTTATTTTGGGCACCATCCTATTTGAACACACAGTTTGGTATTAAGACATCTGATGGCTTAGGTGTTGCGCTGATATTTACGCTTTACGCCATAACGATGCTTTCTATTTATGGAGGTAAGTTGCCTTCGATCATTGTTAGAAAGACTGGACAACATCCATATATGGCGCGTATGAAGGCCATGCTTATTTTTGCATTTGTTCCTTTATTAGTTCTGTTGGCGCAACCGTTGGGAACTATTTCTCCGTGGTTTCCTGTTATTCTGATCGGTTTAGGAGGTGCAGCACATCAATCCTGGTCCGCAAATATTTTTTCTACAGTTGGTGATATGTTTCCTAAAGCGGCTATTGCAACCATTACCGGTATTGGCGGTATGGCAGGAGGAGTTGGATCAATGATCCTTCAAAAAGTAGCCGGGGAATTATTTGTTTATTCGGGAGAAACTAATTTAACGTTTTTGGGATTTGAAGGTAAGCCAGCGGGGTACTTTATCATATTTTGTTTTTGCGCAGTTGCTTACCTGATAGGTTGGGTTGTTATGAAATCGTTGGTTCCGAAATATAAACCGATTACTGATCTGTAATCTAAAAGTTATCTGAATAAAAAACTGCGAATCTAAAATTCGCAGTTTTTTATTTTACGTCAAGTTTCATCATGATGTCTGTTTGTTCGTCATCACCTAGCTGGAAAATATGTTTATCAAACGCCATAAATCCATTTTTTGGTAGAACCGAATAGCTTTATAATTCATTTCCCACACCCCCAGCCATACATAATTCGCCATTTTCTGCTTTGCTATTTCGATGGCTTTATTGTAAAGTAGTTGTCCCACTTTCTTTCCGTGAAATTCTTTTAAAACATAGATCCGCTCTATCTCAATAGAGTTCTCATCTTTTATTTCTGTTTGAGAGGATTCGAAATTGACTTTTAAATATCCGATGACTTTGTTGTCAAGTAATGCAAAATAAAATGCAGCGTTTTTGTCAGCTAGTTCAGTTTTCAATTTTTCTATTGAAAAAGTTTTGTCCAGGTATAGATTCATATTTTCCTCGGTATTATCCGAAGAAAAAGTTTCAGTAAATGTTAGTTTACTGATTTTCTGCAATTCCTCTAGCTCGACAATGGTAACTTTTCTGATTTCAATGCTTTCCATTTCTAAAGCATGTAATTTATCTTAATCGATATTTTTTCTGAACCCGCGGACTATTAAAATAATCGTTCAATTGTTTTTCGCTCATGTTCATGGACATATCTGTAGGTACTTCAGAAAGTTGTGTTTGGCTTTGCCTCAGCTCTTTTTTAAATTTTCAGTTTTGACATTGATCAGTGGATCCCTGTCTCCAGACAATTTATTTTCGAAAACAACGTATTCCAGACGCTTAATATTTGACCTTAGTAAGGTGGCTTGATTCTGTTCTACATTCTTTGCAGGTGCTGCGGCCTCCTTAACAGGCATGGCCACTACACCAATGCTTGGTAAAATTTTACCGGTATTTTGTTTTCCTTTATTTTCGCCCGCAGTAGTTGCTAATACAGTTCCCGATAAAGTTGTAGAAGCAGTTGTTATATCAAAGCCTGAACGCCATCCTTTCGTATTTTTTATTTTTTTATCAAGTTGCAGGAAAGTGTACTTATATCTTAGAACCCATGTATTAATATTTGTTAAGGCATCGTTATACTCTTGGGTGGCTATATCATAATTGAGGCCGTCTTTCACCACTACTTTCACTCTTGCGGTGTCAGCAAAATTAAAATTGGTTGTACCTACAAATTCGAGATTTACAATTCTTTCGCCTTTAGCATCTTTTTCACTAACAAAATCGTAAGTAGGAGTCCACTCAAAATTATCGTCACAACTTTTAGGCAGCTTAAAGTTGCCAATAGAAATGTCGCTTGACATCAATATCTTATCAATAGGGAAATTACCGTTCTCGCAAAGTACGTTAAAGCTTAATCTGTCTCCTTCGGTGATGGTTACAGGACTTACCACGGAAGGTTTAATGCGTGGATACACAACATCGGTACTATAGAAAATCACATTTAAAGTAGTATCCAATTTATCCAACGGGTTAGAAAGGTTTTGAACACCAAAGCTTACTGGATATTCCTGATCATATTTTAAACGTCCGGTTAAGAAAAGCGATTTATTACTCCGAAAACTTAATGTTCCATTGTCTTTGTCTATTTTAAATCCAACGGGTGCGCTCTTCAAATACCAGTAATATTGCTTCGCATCTTTGTTAAGAATAAAGCGGTAGTTAAGGCTTGAGTCTACATGCAAAGAAAAAACGGACTAAAGTTAACAATTCGCAGAGAGTTATCATCCAGATGGGGAATTTGCTGAATCGGCTGAATAACAATGCTATCAGGCCTTATTTGAGCATTGGCAGACGAAACAAATACTATAAGTAAAATTAGGATTGGATAACGCATCTTTAAGCTTAGAAGATTTTTCAATATCAGCAAATTTATGCATAAGACGGCTAAATGCCTCAATTGGTAGCAGGTAGTTTGGAAAATAAAAAACCCCTCGTGGAAACGAAGGGTTTTAAACCAAAACTAACTGCTTATGAGAAAAACTTAATAATTTATACTTTCTTGCTACATATGACGGCATATTTTATCTGGAATTGCGCCGGGCAAAAAAATTTTATAGGTTTTAAATGATTTGATGATTCAGGTCAATAAAAATGGAATTAAACATCATGAAAAGAAAAACCCTTCGTGGAAACGAAGGGTTTAAACCAAAACTAACTGCTTATGAGAAAAAACTTGTTATTGTACTTCTATATCTTTTGACGCTGCTTTTGCTTCCTCCTTGCGTTGCAAGGTTACTATTAGGATTCCGTTAACAAAACGGGCAGCGATTTTTTCTGTATCTATTTTGTTATCGATAGTAAAAGTTCTTTTGAAAGAGTGTAAGTGAAACTCTTTTCTTATGCTTTTTCCAGCATTCACTTTTTCGGCTTCCTTCTTTTCTGCCGAAATTGTCAACAGGTTGTTTTCAACATTAATTTTAAAGTCGTTTTTATCATAACCCGGCGCAATTACTTCAATTTGATAGTCGTTTTCGTTCTCTGTAATATTTACCGGGGCATGGCCTTTAATATTGGGCTTATTAACTTCAGTCTTTAGGATAGTAGGAATTTCAGTAAAGAAATCGTCTACCAGGCTTGTAAAGGTTCTCTCAAAAGGAACACCATTAAATTTTACGTTCGTCATTTTTATTCAGTTTAAATTTTTAATTGTTTTGAAATGTATTTACCAAATTACAAACGATAAGCCATTGCAATAAAACAAGACATTATTGCATGTTTTCAATTTATTAGTGACATAATGTCTTATTTCATTCAGCCTTATTGTAAATATGACTTTAATTAAAAGATCATATAGAAATAAGGATTAAAATTTCAAACCAACTTTTTAGCTAATTTTGTGTTTGATTTAAAATATCAAATTAACAATCTAAAATAATTGTATGTATCCAGCAGAAATAGTAGTTCCTATGAAAGAGGAATTGACGGATAATGGTTTTGTAGAATTGCAAACTCCAGATGAGGTAAACGCAAGCCTCGCTAAAAGTGGCACCAATCTTTTGGTAATTAATTCTGTTTGCGGCTGTTCGGCAGGAACTGCCAGACCAGGCGTTTTAATGGCTGTTGCAAATGCTGAGAAAAAGCCAGATCTTCTGACAACCAGCTTTGCCGGTTTCGATATTGATGCAGTTAAGCAAGTGCGTGAGCATTTACTTCCTTATCCTCCATCGTCACCTGCTATTGCATTATTTAAAGATGGCAAGTTGGTGCATTTTATTGAAAGACATATGATTGAGGGTCGCTCGGCTCAAATGATCGCTCAAAATCTTTTAGCAGCATTTGACGAATACTGCGCATAGGTGAGGTTTAGAGGTTGAAAAGTTTACAGGTTGAAAGTGGATAAGGGATGCATTAAGAAGTGCATCCTTTTTTTATATTTAGGTGTTAATTTTCAACAATCTACCTTGTCAACGTATCAACATATCAACTTTTCAACCTACTTTGTCGTAATATTGCCACTAATTATAAATCGCTTTACTGCATGTATCCTAATTTGTATTATGTTTTTAGAGATTGGTTTGGGGTGGAGTGGAAGTTTTTACATTTTGTAAACTCATTTGGTTTTTTGTTGCTATTGCTTTCATCATATGTTCGATTGTGCTTGCAAAAGAGCTCAGGCGCAAAAGCAAAGAAGGTGTTTTTCAACCAACTGACGAAACCATTACAGTTGGAAAGCCTGCCTCTATTGGGGAATTGATTACCAATTTTATACTGGGCTTTGTGCTGGGATATAAGATTTTAGGGCTTTTTTTTATGAAGAATTCTTTAAGTGTAAATCCTCAGGAGTACATTTTTTCTTCACAAGGGAACTGGGTTGCTGGAATTGTTTTAGGAATATTTTTTGCCGCGCTGAAATGGAAGGAGAAAGACAAACAAAAACTTGCAAAGCCCGAAACAAGAGTTATACGGGTTTGGCCACACGACAGAGTGGGAGAAATTACAATGATCGCCCTGATCTTTGGCCTTGTTGGCGCTAAAATCTTTGACACTTTTGAAAACTGGGATTCTTTTTTAAAAGATCCGTCTTCCATATTTTCAGCATCAGGCTTAACCTTTTACGGAGGCCTAATATGCGCTGGTATCGCCCTTTGGTGGTTTGCCAGAAAACACAAGATCAACTTTTTTCATTTTGTAGATGTTTTAGGCGTAATTATGATGCTGGCATACGCGTTGGGCCGGATAGGTTGTCAGGTATCGGGTGATGGAGATTGGGGCATTTATAATGCTGCGTTTAAAACAACTTCAAATGGCGGCGTTTTCCCGGCAACGCAGGCCGATTTTCAGGCAGCCGTAACTGCAAATGCTGATTTTTTCTCAAGGCATGAACTACATCATGCTTTTGTTCCTAAGCCCGGCTTTCTTAGTTTTCTTCCTTATTGGTTTTTTGCTTACGACTTTCCTCATAACGTAAATGAAACCGGCGTTAAATTGGCTAACTGCTCAGATCTTCAATACTGCAATCATTTACCAGTTCCGGTATTTCCAACTTCCTTGTACGAAATCATCATGTGCTTGATACTATTTGGTATTTTATGGATGATTCGTAAGCGTATTAAAATTCCTGGGCTTCTATTTGGCATTTATCTGGTTCTTAACGGTATTGAGCGCTTCATGATCGAACGCATCAGGGTAAATGTAAAAATGCATTTCCTGGGAATTGAGATGACACAGGCTCAGCTTATATCATTCGGGATCATATTTGCCGGAATAGCAATGATTATATTTGCCAAAACAAATCATAAGAACATACAACCAACTAGCAGGTAAATACGTTATTAGTTTGATACTTTCGAACATGCAGAAAGGAATCGCGGTTTTTTTAGACTATGTTTAGCTATTAACTGTTGATTTTATTCTAATTTCTGCGTACTTTTGCAAGTTATTATTTATATTTAGGAACAATCCTACACTTACCAAAAGGTTATATACAAATAGAATATGCGTCAGCTCAAAATTGCTACTCAAATTACAAACAGAGATTCTCAGGCGGTTGAAAAATACCTTCAGGAGATTTCTAAAATTTCAATGATTACACCAGAGGAAGAGACAACTCTTGCTCAAAAAAAAAATGGGTGACCAGCGTGCTTTAGACAAGCTCGTTCAGGCCAACCTGCGTTTTGTGGTTTCTGTTGCTAAACAATATCAGCATCAGGGTTTATCACTCAGTGATTTGATCAATGAAGGAAACCTTGGTTTGATCAAAGCTGCACAACGTTTCGATGAAACCAAAGGGTTTAAGTTTATTTCTTACGCCGTATGGTGGATTCGTCAGAGCATTTTACAAGCTTTGGCAGAACAAGGCCGTTTGGTGCGTTTACCTCAAAATAAAATTGGTACTTACAATAAAGCCAACAAAGCGTATATGGCTTTTGAGCAAGAGCATGAAAGGGAACCTTCTACCGAAGAGCTTTCTGAATTGCTGGAAATGAGCGAAACAGAGATCAATAATATTTTCCAAAGCAATACCCGCCATACTTCTTTAGATGCACCAGTTCACGAAGCAGAAGACGTGGCAATGGGCGATTTATTGGAAGGCGGTTCTGATACCGATGATGATGTGATGAAAGATTCTTTGCGTAACGAAATTCGTCGTGTATTAAAATCTCTTTCTCCGCGTGAAGCAGAAATTGTAAATGCGTATTTTGGCCTCGACGGAGAAAATGGCGTTACGATCGAGCAAATCGGACAAAAATATGATTTAACCAAAGAGCGTATCCGCCAAATAAAAGAACGCGCTATTAAGCGTTTGCAAAAAGCAAGATACAGCGGTGCATTGAAATCTTATTTGGGGTAACAGTCTTCTAAAAAAATAAAAATAAAAATAAAATAGCTTGTAGTTTAACTACAGGCTATTTTTGTTTGATATGAAATGAGCATAAAAATTAGCGAGCCAAATTGTACCCAAAGCGATGATAATTTTTCAGCGAATTCCATCTGGCAAATAAAATTCAATAAAAAATAAACAGATGAAAGTTTTTGTAACCGGCTCCAACGGATTTGTAGGAAGTTATATCGTCAATCAATTATTACAGGACGGACATGAAGTGTTCGCTTCATCACGAACTGGTGATTCATCTTCTTTTAACAGCAATAAGAATTACCGTTTTATTCAGGTAGATTTTTCCGATCCATTTTCTCTACACGATGCTTTTGAATTTGTACAACCCGATGTAGTTGTGCATTGCGGCGCGATGAGCAAGCCGGACGAGTGTGAGTTGAATCAGTCTGACGCTTTTGATGCAAATGTTTTTGGTACCGTGCAGTTGTTGTTGAATGCCGAAACATATAAATCGTTCTTTGTGCACCTTTCCAGTGATTTTATTTTTAATGGTGAGAAAGGAATGCATTTGGAAGAAGACAAGCCTGACCCTATAAGCTATTACGGGAAAACCAAATTACAGGCTGAAGAAGCGGTGATGGAGTATCAGCACGATTGGGCCATTGTTCGCACTGTGTTTGTATATGGTAAACCTTTTTATGGACGAGACAGCTTTATAACAATGATCGCAAAAAAGTTGAAAAATAATGAGCCATTCAAAGTAGTAAACGATCAAATTCGCACACCAACGCATGCCGAAGATTTGGCAAAAGGAATTGTGGCGATAGTAAACAAGCGCGCAACAGGTGTTTACAATTTGGCTGGAAAAAGATGTATTAACGCCTTATGAAATGGCATTAGCAACCGCTAAATATCTTGATGTATCAGATCATCAACTTTTCGCTGTAACACGAGACACTTTTGAAGAAGTGGCGCAGCGCCCTTTAAAAGGAGGCTTAAATATCAGTAAAGCAATTGGCGAACTGGAATATAAACCAATGAGTTTTGAAGAAGGGTTGAAGAAGACGTTGGAGTTGTAATGGCTCACAGAAAACTCAGATGAACACAGCATGCCGGAAAAATATTTTTAAGAAAAAATTCTGCGTAGCGCCGTGTATTCCGTGAGAAAAAATCTTTACTCTTTCGGCTTTAATGGCAAAAATATTTCAGCCATCATACATCTTGCGCTACCTCCACCATTTTTTTCAATCGTATTTAATGATGAATGAATAATAGGATTGAAAGATTGAAGTTGCCGTATTTGATCTTCGGTTAAGGAGTTGAAAGCCTGTGTTGACATCACCAGAAATTGAGCTCCTGCTATATTTTGCACCTGAAGCATGTTTCCTGCAAATTGGTTCATTTGTTCAAGACTTATATAGATGATCTCTTTATCTGTTTCTTCAAACTTGTGCCTAAGCATCTCCTTTTGAACATCTTCTGTTATGGCGTCCATGCAAATAACAACGTATTCGTCTGCAAGGCACATCATCACGTTAGTATGATATATTTCATTTCCGTTTTGATCAACAGCATTAAAGAGAACTGGCCTATAACCCATAGCATCGCAAAAGTCGTATAATACAGAGGGTGAAGTTCTGGGAGAAATACATGCATAGGCAAATTCGTTGTCTCTGTCTAAAACCATACTTCCCGTTCCTTCCAAATAAATCTTCTTGTTTTCATATTCTGTCAGGTCAATGCTGGTGCGGATGTAGAAGGTTTCATTAACTTTTTCTATCACATTTTTACTGCGTTCCAGTTGCCTGTTTTCAGCGAACATGGGGTAAACAACTATTGTCCCGTCTTCATGAAACGAGACCCAGTTGTTAGGAAATATAGAGTCGGGCGTATGCGGTTCTAAAGTATCCTGGATCACCGTGACATGAATGCCGTTAAGCCGTAGCATATCTACAAAATCATCAAACTCCTGCAAGGCCATTTGATGTACATTCAATTGATCAGATACTTTTTGAAAACTATTATTTACTGCCGTTTCTGGATTAAAGGCAAACGCAGCGGGACGTATCATTAGTAGGGTGGAGGTGGTCATTTGGTGTGAAATTGAAAAGTTGAAAAGGAATTCCCCTTATTAACTTGTTAACTAATCAACTAGCTGGATTGCGAAGCAACGGCATACTCATACAATGAAACCCGCCACGGGCGCGCGAAAGCTCGGCCGAAGGCATTACAATAAATGTGTTTTGAATGTCCTGAATGTTGATGGTTTCATCTTCCAGTTGCTGCAAAAGATCTTTTACATGAATGGATGTAAACCCTGCTTTAATAAAAGCCTGCAAGGTTTTGTCGTTGCGGTCGTAACCAACAACAACACCTTCCTTTAGTGCCAAAAGATTACAACTATCCGTCCATTGTTCGCGCACATCAAATGGAAATTCACTATTGCCGGAATAAATGAATTTTACTTTGTCCGTACTTTTTAAATCATTCTTACTAACGTCAATTAAAAGATCTTCCAGATTATCGAAGTGAACCGGATTGGTAATGTCTTTCTTTTTAAATTGTATGGCGCTTATCCCTTCTTCTTTCTTTCTTGTGTCCAATGCTTTTTGTATATCGTCTGCATCTTCTTTTTTACATGCTTGCGAGAAAACTTCCCCAGCATTACCCACATATTTCTTTTAACCTGTGTAAAGATGGTGTCAATGTGCATGTAATCCCGCTTTTTGGGAATTTTTATTACCGTAACTTTTTTTACTACATTTTTTTCAAAAAGTGTTTTAACCGCAATATGCGCCGCTTCAAGCGAAGTGCGCTCGCTTACGCCAATTAATACATGATCGGGACTTACCACCATCACGTCTCCGCCTTCAAGCGTAACCGGCTTTTCTTCCGAATCAGCAGGAAGTAGAAATTGTAGATTTCTTTCAGGAAGCTCGATGATTTTATTTCGATAATTTTCAAACAAGGGATGATTGAAGAAAATATATTTCATCAGCAAAGCTTCTCTTGTACGAGCCTGCTTTGCAGGTTTATTAAGCAAAATATAATCATTAATAACAATGCCGATATCTCTTGTAAAAATAAAATTAGGCACCGGCGGAAACAGCATGTTACTTTCTTTGTAATAAGTACCGGTAATGAAAACATGTGCAAGCTCTTTCGGGTCAGTTTCCATTAGTTCATTCTGCAATTCATAAGAGCAGTTCTCAATGGCACAAACAGAAGCCACTAGTTTTAACCGAATATCTTTTTCCTTTAGAACTTCTGCCAATAACCATTCTATCTCAATAACATCGGTTGATTTATAAAAGTGTTTGTTTCCCGGTTTATAAAAATCAAAATTGTTTTTTGGGTCATCTATGTCCGAAAGTCGGCCTTTTATTTTTTCAGGATCTAAGAAATAAAGCAACAGCTTTATATAATAATCATACTCCTTTCGGCGAATGGTTTCTAAATGCACAATGTCTTCAAAAAGCCAGTCCTGGGCCTTTGACGGAACCACCTTGCCCAAACCGCTGTCCGGACTGTGTACTAGCAATCTTTTCAGTGTTCCGATTTCTGAACTAACGTTTATATCTTTTGTTTGCATAAATGTGTACGGCACTAAAGCGGCTTCCTATAAACCAAAATTAAGCAAAGCCGTGCAGATTTAGGAATAGTGCATTGACTATTGACAATTAACCATTGACTATTTTCCTTAGCTTGCGACCTAATGCGGAAATCGTTTTTACAATTACATATTGCGGTATTACTGGCGGGTTTTACCGGCGTTTTAGGTAAGCTAATTACCATGAATGAAGGGCTTATCGTATGGTATCGCTTATTAATCACGGCCATAACGTTGTGGATATTATTTTATGCTACAAAGCGCCTGCAAAAAATATCCATGAAAGATATGTTGCAACTGACCGGTGTTGGTTTTATAAGTGCTTTGCATTGGGTATTTTTTTACGCTTCGATCAAGTATGCTAATGTATCTATTGCCCTTGTTTGTTTTTCCGTTATCAGCTTTTTTTCTTCTTTTTTAGAACCGATTATCAATCGGGTTCGTATCAATAAATTGGAGCTATTATTTGGGCTGATGAATGTATTTGGCATTTGGCTGATCTTTCATTTTGATACCACTTACAAATTGGGTATTGGCCTTGGGCTGGTGGCAGCCTTCTTTGGCGCTTTGTTTCCCATTCTTTTGAAAATGAAGATGACACGCATTAATATGCAAACTGTGCTTACCTGGCAAATGACCGGCGGTTTTATTACCCTTTCGTTGGTAATGCCATTTTACCTGAAAGTCTTTCCTGTGGCCACTTTGGCGCCTTCATTAGCTGATTTTTTATGGTTGCTGGTATTGGCCTGGGTTTGTTCAGTAATCGCTTTTCAGTTTGCTATGAATGCGCTTAAAAAATTATCAGCATTCACGGTAAACCTGTCTTACAGCGTAGAGCCGGTGTACGGAATATTAATGGCATTTATTTTATTTCAGGAAAATCAGGTGTTGAATAAAGGGTTCTATCTGGGTACAGCAGTTATTATGTCTACGCTGGTGTTACACATGTTGGTGCTGAGGAGGGATAATAGGAAGGAGGTGGAGGTTTCTGTTTGAGTATTCATTTTCTTTCCATTGCACAAAATGAAACATTAGTTATTATTTGCTAATGTGGTTGTTGTAAATAAAAACTAAAATTACAAGGAGAAGAAGAATTATTGAAAATAAATAACTAACACCTCCTTTCTTGCTTAAATATTTTTTTGTTGTTCACTATCAGAAAACTTCGTTTTTGCTTCCTGAACAATTTTGTCAGCTTTGCGGATATAAAGTAAGTTTCCTAAAAACCCAACAGCAGTTGCAATTGCAATAGTTGCAACAAGATTGATTAAACTTGCGCTCCCTTCCTCAATGTCATTCGGTAATATTATTGTTTCTAAACCACTCTCAATAATTATGGCAATAATTAATACTGCCGTTTCGATATACATTTTTCTGTACATAAACCAAAATAAGCCGAGAAGAAATGCAAAAAAATTGAAAGAGATTTTTTGTCCCGCATGAAATTTTGCCCATTTGTCAATATAATAGGATTTGTTATTTTGAAAATAAGTTTCGTAAAGTTCAATATCCTGTTGCATAAGTTATAATTTGGTTGAAGTTTGTGATATGCTAACCTATTCTCAAATATACACCACATCCTAAAAAAAGTTGCGCCACTGGCGCAACTCTATAAATTATTAAAAGTTACCCACTAAAACTCCCTCCCTTCAAAATGCTCCAGCTCCTTTGCAACCGCCGTTACAAATGTAGCGCCCAGGCTTCCGTCGATAATACGATGATCGTAGCTCATACTGATGTACATCATGTGTCGAATCGCAATGCTGTCGCCATGTGGCGTTTCAATTACCATCGGGCGTTTTTTAATAGCACCCACAGCCATAATTGCCGCTTGCGGTTGGTTGATGATTGGTGTACCCATAAGGCTGCCGAATGTGCCAACATTGGTAAGTGTAAAAGTGCCACCTTGTGTATCGTCGGCTTTGAGTTTACCGTTGCGGGCAGCATTGGCCAGGTGGTTCACTTGTTTAGCCAGGCCAACAAGGTTTAGCTGATCCGCATTTTTAATAACCGGAACAATAAGGTTCCCATTAGGCAAAGCCGCAGCCATGCCAATATTAATGTCTTTCTTTATAATAATTCTGTCGCCGTCAACCGAGCTATTGATCATTGGGAATCTCTTGATGCACTTTACAATCGCCTCTATAAACAAAGGCATAAAAGTGATCTTCGTTCCTTCCCGTTTTTCAAAATCATTTTTTACCGCATCGCGCCACTGCACAATATTCGTTACATCAGCTTCGCTAAAGCTGGTCACATGCGGACTGGTATGCACACTACGAACCATGTGTTCGGCAATAAGTTTGCGCATCCGGTCCATTTCTATAATCTCAACATTACCTCCCGTATAAGTGCTTGTGCCCTGCGATGCAGCAGGCACGGCCGATTGTGTACTCACTTCTCTTGAAGTTGTTTCACCGTCGCCTCGTTTCCTTTTAGCAATATAACTCAGCAGGTCGTTTTTTGTTACACGGCCTTCATTGCCGCTTCCTTCCAATTGTTCCAGCTCGCTCAACGGAATACCTTCTCTGGCGGCTATATTCAAAACCAATGGTGAATAAAATCTGGTATGGCTCTTAATAGCCGCTTCATGTTTTATTTTGCTCGAAATCACTTCGGCAGTTGTTTCTTTAATATCTTCTTGTGCTGTTGCATGCTTTTCACTGGATTGCGCTTTTTCAACATTTGGTATTGTTGGCGCCGGTCCATCGCCCTGTATTTCAATCCTGGCAATCACAGCATCAATCGGCACAACGTCGTTCTCCTGATATAAAATTTCAGTAATCACTCCCTCGGCAGTACTCGGCACTTCACTGTCTACTTTATCAGTAGCAATTTCCAAAACTGTTTCATCCATTTTTACGGCATCGCCCACATTTTTCAACCACTTCAAAATGGTAGCTTCCATGATGCTTTCGCCCAGTTTAGGCATTACCAGATCAACAATTGCCATAATGATAATTCTTTTTAAAATTTATTGAACCAGCTGTGGAATACAACTCATCGAAATTGCCACGCTCGTTTTATCGTCCCGATTATAACTCATCCTACACGTGTCCGCCGCAGGCTGATAAACGACGCTATCAACTCTATACCAGCAATGGTCAGACCGGGACGGTCAGACCAGGTATGCCACAAAAGTAGGGAATTGGATGCTAACCTTTGTGCGCGATTGCTTAACGTCATTTGCGATAATAACACAAGGATATTTCTCACAGAAAACACAGATCATCACAGATTATTTCATAAAATCATTTTTGTGTCATTCTGTGCTATCTGTGAGAACTTACTCAACGTCATTTTCGATAATAAATTGTCTCAATAAGTTTAAAGCCTGCAATGCGGTGCTTTGGATATTGCGTTGTCTGTCGTAGCCAAGATTTAGCTGCTTGGTGACGATCATTTCACTATTTCCCGCCGCAATCCACACCGTTCCAACAGGTTTTTCATCATTATCTGACGGTGGCCCCATAATACCGGTCGTCGCCACTGCATAATCTGCATCAAATCGTTTAAGTGCGCCTGCAACCATTTGTTTGGCAGTCGATTCGCAAACAGCACCCTCCGTTTCTAGTGTTTCATGCTGCACATCAAGCAGATTTTCCTTTGCTTCGTGATTATAAGTAACCGCGCCGCCGTTAAAATGTGAAGAAGATTTGGGTAGGCTGGTAATTGTGCGCGATATAACCGCCGGTGCAACTTTCGGCCCGTAGCCATTTTTTTTTGTTGCTTTTGAAGCAACTGACCAATGATCATTTCTAAACTGTCATCGTTTTCAGCAATGGTAATCTGCTTCAGCAATATGCGCATTTCATTGTAAAACGAATTGAGTTCGTCTTCCAGAATTGCTTTGTCTGCTCCCCGGCCCGTCAGTCGAAGTTTTACCATTCCGTAGCCGGGTAAATAAGCCAGTTTAATATGCGCAGGTAAGCGGCTTTCAATCGCTGCTAATTTTTCTGCTACCATCGATTCGCCCATACCAAAAGTAGAAAGCACTTTATGCACTACAGCCTCACCTCCGAAATGTTTCACTATTTTTGGCAACGCTTCTTCCATCAAAATCTTTTTCATTTCGTAAGGCACACCCGGCAGCGATATAAATACTGTTTTAGCTCCTGCTTCGTTCTCTTTTTCAAACCACATGCCTGATGCAGAGCCATGCGCATTATGAAGTACCGTGCAGTTTTCAGGAAGATCTGCTTGTTTTATGTTTTGTTCCGAAAGCGCCACTTTACGTTTATAAACATTTACGAACAGGTCATGTATGTGCGCCAATACAGATTCATTTCTTACAAGCTTTGTATTGAAATAATCACAAAGCAGCGGCTTAGTAATATCATCTGCTGTAGGTCCCAAACCGCCTGTAATAATAATCAGGCGCGAATACTTTCGTTCTTCGTCAAGCGCTTTCCAGATATCGTCATACACATCGCCAACGGCTACGCGGCGTTTCACCCATATACCCGCTTTATTCAATTCCTGTCCGATAAAAGCGCTGTTGGTGTCGATCGTTTGTCCAATCAATAGTTCATCTCCAATAGTTATAATAGAGGCATTTATTTCTTGCATTTATAACAAATATTTTATGCAGCAAATATCTTTTAAATAAGCTTAAAGAAAAAGTAAATTGCGGAGATAAATCATACAGATGAATTTAAAACTCTTTGCCACGTTTATTTTCTATTTCCTTTTAATACAATGTTCTTTTGCTCAGGGAGATTGGATTGCCTGCGGCGATGATAAAGTAATGATCATTGACAGCAAAACTGCTATAAATGGCAAAGCAAAAGTAGTCTGGACCTGGAAAGTTTCAGAAGCAACGGAAATTCCGGCAGGTTATCAAAAACTGATGATTCCGCTTGATGAATGTAAGCCGGTTGAAGGTGGTAAACAACTTTTAATAACTTCATCCGGAGGTGGTGCACTATTGCTTGACAAAGCCACAAAAAAGTATTATTTTATGCAAAGGTACCCATGGCGCATTCAGCAGATATGTTGCCTAATCATCGTGTCGTAGTTGCGCTATCAACACATAAGGCTGGTAATAGTATTGAGTTGTATGATGTGGCATCGCCGGAAAAGCTATTATTCAAAGATTCTTTATATTCCGGGCATGGTGTAGTATGGAATAAAAAACAGCAGCGATTGTTTGCGCTGGGTTTTGATGAATTAAGCTTACGAATTGAAAGATTGGAATACGGTATCTCCAAAACTCCATCTTGTGAAATCCTGGAAACTTCCCAACGAAGGTGGTCATGATTTGTCATCAATTGCCGAAAACGAAATGCTGGTAAGCACGCATCACAATGTATTTGTTTTTAATATTAAGACAGGAGTTTTTCGTGTATTTGATATGTTGGCTGATAAAGAAAATATCAAATCTGCGAATTATAACAAAAAGACAAAAACACTGGTTTACACACAGGCAGAAGAAAGTTGGTGGACTCATCATATCTATCAGAAAAATCCTGATAAGACAATTGAAATTCCTGATGTTAAATTGTATAAGGTTCGAGTTCTATCTAAATAAAAATGTAAAGTTGAATGATGATTAAAGTCAAACTACTATTGATATTCTTTTTTTCTGTTCTATCATTTCTCGTGCTCAGTCCAATGATGCATTGGCGGCGACAATGAAATCTTTTAATAATGATGAACAACTCAAGTTTGCGAGCGCTGGCTTTTATGTGATAGATGCAGCAACGGGAAAAACTGTTTTCGAGCAAAACGCATTTACCGGACTGGCTCCTGCTTCTACCGAAAAAGTTGTAACAGCTGCTACTGCATTAGATGTTTTAGGAAAAGATTTTACTTACGAAACAAAATTCGGAATTGTAAATACCGGAAACGGCAAGAGCCTTTACATACAGGCTTCCGGCGATCCAACTTTAGGAAGTTGGCGTTGGGATGAAACAAAAGAAGAAGTTATACTGCAGGCTATAAAAAGCGCGATAAAAGCTAAAGGAATTACGAAGCTGGAATCTATTATTATTAACACCAAAGATTGGATCAAAGATGACGGGCTTCCTGCAAGATGGACTTGGGAGGACATCGGGCAATATTATGGAGCTGGCTCGCAAGGGTTGAATTGGAGAGAAAATCAATTTGATTTGATTGTAAAGTCAGGTTCAAGTATTGGAAGTGAAGTTACAATTTTAAGAACAAAACCTTATTTGTATGATTATAAAATTATATCAGAAGCCAAAGCTGCCGGCAAAGAAACAGGAGATGAATCGGCCTTGTATTATCCTTCAAAAGGAAATAATTATAGTGTATTAAAAGGCACGATTCCGGCTGGTAAAAGCGAGTTTGTTATATCGGGATCAATTTATGATCCGGCACGTCAGTTCGCCAAAACTATTATCAACGAGTTGAAAGGCGTTGCCGCAATAAAAGAAGATATCGTAATTACAGGAACCACATACAATAATGCAGAATGGCTATACACGCATACATCGCCCACACTTTCAAAAATTGTATATTGGTTCTTGAGAAAAAGTGTGAACTTGTATGGAGAAGCGTTTCTTAGAACGGTTGCTTTTAAATTGAAAGGAGAAGCTACAACGGAAAAAGGAGTGGAAGCTTTGCAGGAATTCTGGAAAGAAAAAGGTGTGGATCCTGAAGAATTGCACTTATACGACGGCTCAGGTCTTTCGCCGCAAAACCGCATTACGCCTCATGCAGAAGTCAGCGTATTAAATTATGCCAAGTCGCAAACCTGGTTCCCCGATTTCTACGAAGCGTTGCCTTTGTATAACGATATGAAAATGAAAAGCGGCACTATTAATCGTGTAAAGGGTTTTACAGGATATCAAAAATCAAAAAGTGGCAAAGAATATATTTTTTCAATGCTGATTAATAATTATAATGGAAGCCAGTATTCCCTGATCAGGAAAATGTACAAAGTGTTAGATATTTTGAAATAATTTTCACGCTCATTGTCACCCTGAGCTTGTCGAAGAAGGGTCGGGCTTCGACAAGCTCAGCCTGACAAAACATCATTTGATTGATATGGCACCAAATACCATCCTACCATTAAAAAAATATACAAATGAAATTTTCAGAAAAACGTTATGCCGATATGCAGTATCGCCGTTGTGGCGAATCGGGAGTATTGCTTCCGGCTATATCTTTAGGCTTGTGGCACAACTTTGGAGATGTTGATGACTCCAAAGTATATCGTAAAACATTGCATACAGCTTTTGACAATGGGATTACCCATTTTGATCTTGCCAATAATTATGGCCCGCCTCCGGGAAGTGCAGAAACTAATTTTGGAAAAATATTGCATAGTGATTTTAAGGATCATCGCGACGAGCTGATCATTTCTACAAAGGCTGGTTACACCATGTGGAACGGCCTTACGGCGATTGGGGCAGTAAAAAATATTTGGTTAGCAGTCTGGATCAAAGTCTAAAAAGAATGAAGCTGGACTATGTTGATATTTTTTATCATCATCGGCCCGATCCTGATACGCCGTTGGAAGAAACGATGACTGCTCTTGATCTGATTGTGAGACAAGGAAAAGCTTTGTACGTGGGCATTTCAAACTACAAAGCGGATGAAGCAAAAAAAGCGATACGTTTATTAAAAAAATGGGAACACCTTGTTTGATTCATCAACCTAAATATTCTATGTATGAGCGTTGGGTAGAAGACGGATTGCTGGATGTGTTGGAAAGAGAAGGGGTGGGATGTATTCCTTTTTCGCCATTAGCACAAGGCCTTCTTACCAATAAATACTTGAAAGGTATTCCACGAAACTCACGTGCGGCCAAAGCGCACGGCTTTCTACAAAAAGATGCTATTACGCCAGAGCGATTGGGCCAATTAAAAAAATTGAACGAAATTGCTGGTGACAGAGATCAAAGCCTGGCTCAAATGGCGTTGGCCTGGTTGCTAAAAGACAAACGTGTTACATCCGTACTGGTTGGAGCTAGTAGTGCAGCGCAATTAACCGATTCTTTAAAATGTCTTCAAAATTTGTCTTTTGACAAAGTAGAGCTAAATGGAATTGAGAATATTTTGAAATCATAAGCCCCCTGAATCCCCGGAGGGGGACTTTTAAGATGTTGAATTTTTATAGTTCAAAACTAAAATAAAAGCAGATTAAAACTTGCATTATGAATAATATAAAAAATTTTCCTCTTTTGCTATTGCTGTGTTCCATTGTTTTTTAGCTATGCGAAATAATGGATCAGAAAACCTAGAAGAAACGCTGGAAGGCGCGTGGAGCCTTAGTTACAACGGAGAAGATTTTTCGATGTTACTGAAAGATGGTTACTGTATGTTTACACAGTATAGCCTGGCTGAAAAAAATTTGGTTTAACATCCGGCGGGCCATTTACCGTCGAAAATGGTAAGATAAAAATCAAGGTACAGTTCCATAGTGCTGATAAAGCTGATGTAGGTAGAGAGCATGAATATGCTTTTAAACTTTCGGGCGATGATTTAACCACAACCGTTGAAGGTTTTGAAATGAAATGGAAACGTGTGGATGCAGGCGATAAAAACCTTGCCGGAAACTGGCGCATTACCCAGCGTAAACAGGAAGACAAAATGGTGGACATTCCACTTCGAGCCAGAAGGACTTTAAAGCTGCTTACCGCTACACGTTTTCAATGGGCGGCTATTAATATTGAAACCGGCGAATTTTCAGGAACCGGCGGCGGTACTTATGCTTTTAAAGATGGTAAGTACACAGAACATATTGAATTTTTTCAAGAGATAGCTCTCGCGTTGGAATGGCATTGACCTTTGATGGTAAATTAGAAAATGGCAATTGGATTCATTCTGGAAAAAGTTCCAAAGGAGATCCGATTTATGAAGTGTGGGGAAGGTTTGGTAAATGATGAATTATAAATAAAAAAATGTAGAATATAAAATTCAGAAGACTCCACATTTTATATTCTACATTCAATATTTCCTACTTCAACTCCTGAATCTTCAAACTTCTGAAGAAAACACGGTTACCATGATCCTGTAATAAAATATGGCCTTTTGGTGCCATACCAAAGTCTGGCCATTTAGCATACTTACTTTTTTAACCAGATCAAGATATTCGGGAGAGCCACGTTTATACTCAGTAACTTTCCAGCCATTCAGCCAGTGTTCTACATGATTATCTGGAAATACTTTTACAATGCCTCTGTTCCACTCACCGATTTTAACACGTGCGCGCGAGTTGCGATCTGATGTTATCAAATCGTATAACGAAGCCAGCGTTCGGTTGCCGTCCCGGCCCATTTTGGCATCAGGATGTTTTTCGTCGTCCAGTATTTGATATTCCAAGCCAATAGCAGAGCCTTCATTTCCTTCACTTTCAGTAACAAAATATTTTACGCCGCTATTCGCACCTTCGGTTAATTTAAATTCAAACTGAAGCACGAAAGCGCTGTATTCTTTTTGTGTTATAATATCTCCGCCGTTGGTAGATTCTGCGCCATCAGAAGGCAATACTTCAAGCTCTCCATTTTTAACCTGCCATCCTTTTTCAGGAAATGCTTTTTTATAAGCACCACGCCAGCCCTTGGTGGTTTTACCATCAAACAAAAGTGATACTCCCTGCTTTTTTTTCTGCTTCGGATAAACTATTGGGAATAGTATTGATCACGAAAACACCCTGTAATGGTGCGGGTTTTAGCTTATTTGTTTTTATTCTGATATTTCTCCACATTATTTGTTTACCGGCATCTTCTTTTTTGCCAATGGCATGCACCTGCAAAGCAATAAAGCCTTTTGCGGTGGTGGCGTCTATTAAATGAGCAGCGGGAATACCGTTTACCCAAGTTCTTAAGGAAGTGCCAATACATTCAATCCGTGCTTTATTCCATGCAGACTGACGAAAGGCTGTTTGTCCTTTGGGATTTAAGTTTAGCGCATAAAGCCAGCCATTTCTTGCTTCATCGTAAATACCGCCGGTCCACGCTCTTGATGAAGGATCAAGCTCAAACTGGTACCCGTGAACGCGGCCTTTCATGTAATCGGGCCGGCTCAAACTTCTAAACTGTACGCCTGAATTCAGCGTACTATCAATTTTAAATTCAAATTCTAAAACAAAGTCACCGTATTCTTTTTCAGTGGCTAAAAAAGAATTAGGTTCGCCCATAACAGAAGTACCGACAATAACGCCATTCTCAACATGATATTTGGCTTTACCATTCAGTTGCTTCCAACTGAGAGGTCTTTACCATTAAACAGTTTTTGCCATTGCGCATCAGCGGTTGAGCAGGTTAAAACAATAGCGGCGAATAATAAAAGTCTTTTCAATTTCATCCTTGGTCTTTTTAGTTTGTCCGCCGCGGCGGACGATTTTTTTTTAGGATAGAACCTTTGATCTTTAAAATAATCATTCCCGGTATTTTAATGATTATTTTAAAATGTCGGTTTCATTTTATGTGTTTCAGTATATTTGTTTTGTTTCAAGCAACCATCTGTAGATCAGTCCCGCAGTGAACAGCCAACGTTTGGCTATTTAATACATCTCTATGTTGTTCGAATAAGACTCAAATATATTAAACCCTTTTTAAAGATTGTAAATATAAAATTGAAAGTCCACATGAATAATCGTCGTGATTTTTTGAAAAGTTCAGCCATTATCGGAGCAGGCGCACTCTTTCCTTTAGAAATGCTTGCATCCATAAAAAGCAAAGTTTCACCCAATGATAAAATTGGCGTTGGTGTAATAGGATGTAAGGGGATGGGATGGAGTGATTTGACCGCGTTGTTAAAAGTGCCAGAAGTGACATGTGTTGCGATATGTGATATTGATGAAGATATTTTGAACCAAAGAAAAGCTGATCTTGATAAATTAAATATTAAGCCAAAGTTATACGGAGATTATCGCAAACTTCTTGCTGATAAAGATGTAGATGTAGTAGTTGTAGGAACGCCTGACCATTGGCATTGTCTACAGATGATTGATGCTTGTGCTGCAGGCAAAGATGTATATTGTGAAAAGCCAATATCCAATTCAATTTACGAAGCGCAATTAATGAACAAGGCAGTTCAACGTTATGACCGTGTAGTTCAGGTAGGACAGTGGCAACGCAGCCAACAGCATTTCAGAGATGCAATTGCATTTGTGCATTCAGGGAAATTAGGTAAAGTGTCTTCAACTAAAGCATGGATGTATCGTGGCGGAACAACGCCTTTGACAGTTGTGCCAAACTCACCTGTTCCTGCTGGTGTAAATTATGACATGTGGCTCGGTCCTTCGCAAAAACGCGCCTTCAATAAAAACCGTTTTCATTATGAGTTTAGATGGTTTTGGGATTATGCAGGTGGCCTGATGACAGATTGGGGTGTGCATCTTATTGATATGGTGTTGATGGGAATGAAAGCCGGTACGCCTAAATCTGTAATGGCTACAGGTGGTAAATATGTTTTCCCTGATGATGCACGCGAAACGCCCGATATCCAGACTGCATTATACGATTTTGGCGATTTCCAAATGAGTTGGGAACATAACATGGCTACAGGCGTAGGTTTATATGGCATGCAGCATGGTATTGCATTTATAGGTGAAAATGGAACATTGCTGCTTAATCGCCAGGGTTGGGAAGTAAAAGGTGAAAAAGATAAAATGGAATCTATAGCATGGGCTAAATCTGTTGACCGTGGATTAGACCTGCATGCCGTTAACTTTATTGATGTTGTAAAATCTCGTAAAAAGGAAGATCTTCATTGTCCGATTGATGCTGGTGCTAAAGTTGCTATTACCAGCCACTTTGGTAATATCGCATTACGTGCCGGCGAAAAAATATATTGGGATGAAGCCAAGAATAAATTTAATGTTGACAAGGCAACAAAATTAGTGAAGCCTATTTACCAAAATGGTTGGAAGTTGCCGGTGGTTTAAGGTTTGTTACAGGTTACAGGTTTGTACATCCCGAAGGGATGAAATTGAATAGCCGGATGCGAAGCTTCCGAAAGGCATAAAATAAGTAGGATCAGTTTTATTGTACAGTTGAAGCGAGCGTGGCAACGAAGATGATATATATTTACTGACGATATAATAAAAAATAAGGGATGAAATATTTATTAACTTTTGTTAGTGGATTGATCTTTTTATCATGTGGCACAGGATCTAAATCTGTTGTAGCGCAGCGTAATTCTATTTCGCTTAAGATAAACGAAAAGGCAACGTATGAGAATGTGGTTATTACTTTAAAGAAGTAGCAGAAAGCCGTTGCCCGATGAATGCACGTTGCATCAGAGCGGGAGATGCCGTTGCTGTTTTGAATGTTGTTAGCGGTGAGAAAAGCGAGCGAAACGTACAGCTATGTACCGGTGCAGATTGTAATGGCAGGGGTCTTAGTGATGCATACCCGCTTAATGTTGGCAATGAGAAATATTTATTTAAGCTGGATAGTATAACGCCCGACCCAACCAGAACGTTGGAGAAGGCTGAAACCAAAGTGTACTTTAGCGTCACTCAACAATAAGTATGAATGGCGTAAAGCATATCATTCTTTTTGACGGTGTATGCAATTTATGTAACGGTGCAGTTCAATATGTAATAAAGCGTGATAAGGAAGGTATATTCAAATTTGCTTCTTTGCAATCTGAAGCCGGAAAAAATTTTCTTTCAAAATCAGGGTTGCCTGAAGATCATCTGAAATCGTTTGTGTATATCAATGATGATAAAGTTTATACCAAGTCTGACGCGGCTTTAAAAGTTGCTGGTAAATTATCGTTCCCTACAAAACTGTTATCGGTTTTTATGATTGTTCCGAGGTTTATCAGAAATTTTTTTATGACCTGATTGCGCGTAACCGTTATAAAATGTTCGGTAAAAAAGATGAATGCATGTTGCCAACGACAGAGTTGAAAGAACGGTTTTTATAGAAGGGTTCAAGTTACAAGTTACAAGTTTCAGGTGCCTGTAACCAGTAACTTGTAACAGCAACACTCACTTCATACTCGTTAGCCACCATACATTTCCAAAAGGATCTTCAATACCACCGCTGCGGCCATAATCCTGATCTGCCAATTCGTTTATTATTTTAGCCCCATTTTCTAAAGCGACAGCAGCGGTTTTATCTGCATCTTCAACATATATGAAGAGATTGCCGTTGGCCACGCCATAAAATTCGTTCATGTCAGCAAACATAATATTGCAACCATTGATCTGCACTTCGGCGTGCATAATTATTTTATTATCGTTGTCGCGGTAGCTTTTAAATATTTCTGTAGCGCCAAATACAACCTTTGTAAATTCTATGAATGCATCGGCGTTTTTTAAAATCAGATAAGGCATAAGTGGCTGGTGGCCTTTGGGTATTTTCATGTATGTATATTTTTTAGGATTGATAAAGGTAACCCTTATCGGTACAAATACCTGATCAACAAAAAATCTATATTTAACAAGTAGGGAAGTAAAATAAATAGTGCCCAGATGAATAACACTAACAGCTTTTGCACAACAGAAATGTCCATTAACAAATTGCGTTGTAATACACTATCCACTTCTGTGGCAATGCGGGTTTCTTTGTCATCATAAACAAATGGAGGACCGGCGGCTACTTGTTGAAAAGCGGGAGTATGCTTTATTACAATTGATCTTAATTTCCAGTATTCCTCATCTGTTAGATCTTCAAAGTTCTTATCAACATCAATTCCTGATTGATCAATTTGTTTTTCCAGTTTAGTAGAACTTCGTGCGCTGAAAAATCTATATACCAATAATGCCGGGAAAGCAAGAAGTATGTAAAACTTAATATTAATGGCAAAACATGCAATCACTGCAATAGACAGGAATATAAAAATATTACTTAAGCGTCCTTCTTCATTTAAAAATACACGATTCAATAACTGGCCTCCATCAAGCGGATAAAGAGGCAGTAGATTCAAAAGATTGGCCCATATTAATAATTGGGCTACCAGTTGTAATGGAACACCTCCAATGTAATTACTTTGATTGCCGTTGTTCAAAAAATGAATAATGATACCGAGCATTATTCCGGGCAATGGACCAGCCAGCAGTATTACGGCACTTTGTTTTTGACTTACTTCCTTTTTACTGCCTTTCACAAAAGCACCAATGAAAGGCAAAAAGAGTACGCTAACATCAGCATAATTATAATACTTCATAGCCAGGAAATGGCCAGCCTCGTGCAAAATGATGATTCCAAATATTACTAAAAGCAAGTCCCATCTTTTTAATAAAAGATATCCAAGTCCAAGATACAATACGACGCTATATAAACCTTTTAATAGCAACTGCCTGCTATCAGCTGGTTCCAGATGATGCTTGGGAGGATATGCTGAAATAATGGAAGGCTCTTGAAAACTTCTGTCAGGTTCTGTTATCCTCATCAAAAAAAGGTTTTATTTTTTGATAAAGCACGTCGGGCATCTTAGCTCGCTGCTTTGTTTTAGCATTCATAAAGTATAATAATACGTTACCTGCCGCC
Source organism: Paraniabella ginsengisoli (assembly GCF_022513635.1). GTDB lineage: Bacteria > Bacteroidota > Bacteroidia > Chitinophagales > Chitinophagaceae > Niabella > Niabella ginsengisoli. The sequence goes on from NZ_JAKWBL010000004.1 coordinate 1,217,695, forward strand.
AACAGCTCGTTTTTTTCATTATATACTTCCTGATGAAATAATATTCTATGATTTTCTGGAAGTTGATTTAAAATTGTTTTTACAGTTAACAGATCGTCATACAATGCTGGACGAAAATATTTGCAGTTCACTTCAACAACGGGCATAATAATTCCTGTCCTTTCCATATCAGCATAAGTAAACCCCAAGTCTCTGATACATTCAGCACGGGCTACTTCAAAATATTGAAAGTAATGACTGTGGTACACAACGCCCATTTGATCCGTTTCGGCATAGCGAACCCTTATTTTAGTATCGGTACTATACATGGTCTATTTGCCTATCTTTTTATCTAAACTAAATTTGCCCGGACCCATTAAAAAGATAATGATAAACATCGTTAAAAAAGACCGGCGGCTTCTCCTTCACCAAACAGCTCGCCGCCATGTGCAAAGAACAAAGCCACCACCATGGCTATAATAAGTGGTATGCTTGCCAACCTCGTTAATAAACCAATTACGATAAGACCCGCACAAAAAAATTCGGCAAAAATGGTGAGGCTAAGCGATGCTTTTGTCCCAATATGAAAGGGATCGGCAAATCCTTTGCTTAACATAGCATTAAAATTCATGATCTTTTTCAACCCATGATTCATTAACATTGACGAACCTGCGATGACGCGAAGCAGTAACAAAGCAATGCTTATAGAAGGTTCGGAGTATTTGGAAGTCATTAATTTCATCTGTTTATTTTTATTGTTTTAATGGTCAGATTGAATTCGCCAAATAAGTATTCTTTTTTGGTATGAAGAATCTGTATGGCTCATTTCATAAATAGTTATTTTATAGCAGACAAACTTAATGAAATAATTATAAGAATGCCGCTCTCTTTTAGCGGTTACTTTTAACTCTTTTGCAAAGATCCGTCTATGGTAATCAGCTTACGAATTGCTATATTCGTTTAAATTATTACAATAATATGTTTGACATCCTGGCGAAATACTTATTGGAGTTTAAACATCTTAAGCTACCCAAAATTGGAGTTTTTGATGTGAGTGCAAGAGAGGCTAACGCTGATCAGGCTGCTGGTACTATTGCGCCACCTTCGTGGGTGCTTGAATTTATAAGCAACAGGGAGGAAGCAGGTGGTAGTGAAAATGAATTACTGTATAACTGGCTTGCAACAAGTCAAAGTATTTCGAAAGATGAAGCGATAGCGGCGTTCAAAAACTTTTCGGCTGATATTGAAGCCAGACTTGCAAAAGGAGAAAAAGTAGAATGGCCAGGATTGGGCGTTCTTGAGCAGATCGATGACCAAAATATATTTGTACCAACTACAGAGAACCTTTCTCCTTTTACTAATGTTTCAGCAAAAAAATTATAAGAGAGCATACGAGCCATGCTACCATCGTAGGGGACAAGGAAACTACAACTTCTCACATGCGTGAACAGCTACTGCTGCCTGATGAACCGAGACGACGCGGGGTACTTTAATGTGGATCCTATTGGCTGTTTCTGCTGTAGTGGCTATTGTTTACTTTAGTCAAAATGGTTGTAATAAAGCGGCCACAGGCAACCAGCAAAAAGTAGAAAGTGCAAAGCCTGGAGATACGTATAAGCTTAGATAAGTTAGTAACTCGAAGGGCTGTAAAGTTGATAAGGATTTGCAATACTCTTTTACACATATCAACTCGTTAACTCAATTTACCACCTTACTCCGTAATAGTATTGATCAATTTCTTTTCACCCACGATCCATACCCGGTCCCCTTCTTCGAATACCCAATCAGATTTAGGGTTTAAAAACCGCTCACCGTTTCGTTCAATACCAACTACCAGGCCATGGGCCTTATCGCGCATGCCACTTTCGCGAATGGTTTTGTGTATAAAAGGCGAATCGGCTTCTATTACCAGCTGATCCAACTTCATTTCAACTTCCTGATTATTTTTAACCAGTTTTTTATCTGGTCGCAAAAGAGCGTTCATTCTTCTTTCCTGGCTATCAGTACAAATAATATACAGCTTATCTCCGGGATAAATACGGTCATCTTTTTGGGGTGGTATAAGCGTTAATGTACCACGTTTGATCATTGCTACATTTACTCCAACACGTTCCCGCCATTCCAGTTCTTCCAGCGTTTTTCCGATAACGGTAATGGCTTCAGCAGATACTTCAAAGGTGGTGAGGTGTGCGTCCCAAGGTGCCAGGCTTTGATTTCTTCTTTCTGCATCAAGTTCTGCAATAATACGCTGCTCTTCGATTTCGCGATTATTGAGATTTTTAATAAACCGGTCTTCTACTTTGTCATAAGTCTTTTGTAGTCGTTTTCTAAAAATTAAAATCAACACTAAAAGTATGATACCGGCATATAACGCAATGTCAATAGAGTAAATATTTCTTAAAAGAACGATAATAAAGAATAAAGCCAACGCAAGTTTTATAATCCGCATTATCCATATCGGACCGTGGTATTTTTGCTGTGCATAAATTCTGGCAAAAGGCTCAGTTTTTTCGTTTCGGATAATTAAGGCCCACAAAAAAGGGCCAATAGCTGCCAGCCCAAGTATAGCAGAAGTTGTTCGCCCAAAATTATATCCAAACCCTGTCAGCCAAGGCAATAAGTATGTATTTGTAAGAGCTATTAAGGCAATAACAATAACAGAGAAAACAATTGTGTTGATAAGAAAGAATTTCAATACATGATTCCAGTCGTTAACGGCTCTTAATGCAGTGGCTTCTACACTATACCTGTTCAGTCTGGCTTCCCACTTTGGAGAAAGATGATTGTTGAGCCAACTGTAAACCCGCGTGCTGGAAAGGGTGAGATAAGGAGCTGTGAAAATAGTTAAGGCTGATACGGTAATGATAATAGGATAAAGCTCTTCGCTTACTACTTTTTGTTTAACACCCATTGATGCGATGATAAATGAAAATTCGCCAATAAGCGCAAGGCTCATGCCCGTTTGTAAAGACGTTCTAAGGCTGTTGCCGGAAATGAAAGCGCCCAGGCTAATAACAAAACTTTTGCCGACAATAACCGTTGCTGTAATTAATAAAATTGGAAGCCAATGATCTATAATAACATTCAGATCGATCAGCATACCAACAGATACAAAAAAGATAGCGCCAAACAAATCTCTTACAGGAACAACAAGGTGTTCAATCCTTTCGGCCTTAGTGGTTTCTGCTAAAAGCGATCCCATAATGAAAGCGCCCAAAGCCGCCGAAAACCCGGCTTGTGATGATAGATATACCATTATGAAACACATGGCAACGGCTACAATCAAAAGAATTTCATCGGTTAAAAAATTTTTGGCTTTTTTAAGAAGAGAAGGAATAAAAAGAATACCACCCACAAACCAAACGATAAGAAAAAAGCCAGTTTTAAAATGGACAAGCCTATTTCTCCGGCATCAAATGTTTGACTAACAACGAAAGTACCCAGCAATACCAAAAGAACCACGGCAATCAAATCTTCAACTACTAAAATGCCATATACTAATTGTGCAAAATTTCGTTGTTTCAAACCCAGATCAGCAAAGCTTTTTACAATTACCGAGGATGATGATATGGTTAAACAAGCACCAAGAAAGATGCAATCCATCAATTGCCACCCCAGCAACTTGCCCAATCCAAAACCCATAATGGCCATTCCTACCGCTTCAAAACCGGCTGCTGTTGTAGCCGATCCGCCCATTTTTGCCAGTTTTTTAAAGCTGAACTCCAACCCTAAGCTGAATAATAGAAAGATAACACCAATCTCGCCCCAAATCTGTACATCGGTTAGCTCATAAACCTTGGGAGGAAAGATTTTAAAGTTTGGACTGATAAGAATACCCGAAACAAGGTAGCCTAGAATTAAAGGAAGTTGAAGACGCTTGAAAATAATAGTAATGATAGATGCTACGCCAAGTATTAAGGCCAGATCGGTTATTAAATGCGGTAAATGGTTCATAAACAATAGTCAAATTTCAGAAAACATCAAGTATTCTGATTGGGTCGAAAATAACAAAAAATAGCCGAATTAGGAATTGTCTAAATTGTAATGAACGCTACCGAATTGGTCAGAAAATTAAATGCTACAAATGGAAAGACCTCCGAGGTTTTGAAAACTTCGGAGGTCTTAACGCAAGTTTTGATGAAGCTCGGACGTAAGAAATGAATTCGTACCAAAACCTTAATTACCCGCCAGCTTATACATTTCCGTACCAGCACTTAAATATGCGCCAACGCCATAAACTTCTGTCTTATCCGGCCAAGCTGAACCTGGTGCTGCGCCAATGGGTTGTACATAACCCAGCATTCCATTTTCTGTAACGCAACGCTGTAGCGCGTTCCAGCCTTTCCACGCTACTGCTGCATATTCATCCTTATCCAAAAAGCCATTGTTTACGCCCCAGGCCATTCCGTAAGTAAAAAAGCCGGTGCCGCTGGTTTCTGGTGTGGGATAAAGATGAGCGCCTTCCAAACTCATGGCCCAATAACCATCCGATGTTTGAAGTTTTTTCAGGCTTTTGGCCATTTTTTGATACAGCTTTACAAAATATTTATACTCTTTAGATCCTTTGTTCAGCTCTCTTATAATATCTGTAAGTCCGGCAAACACCCAGCCGTTTCCACGGCTCCAAAAAATCTTTGTGCCTTTGTCCAGCTTTCCAATGTAATTATCATCTCTGTAATACAAACCAGATTTTTTATCAAACAAATAATCGGTGGTGGCTTTAAATTCTGAAAACATAAAATCCAGATATTTTCTATCGCCGGTAATGCGATACGCTTTGCCCAAACGGGCGGCGACATAAACAAAGCATCGCTCCAGTTCCACCTGTCCTGATGATAAGGACCGCGATGCTGCAAACCTGTATTTGCCGGGTGATACAAAATATAGTCGAAGCGTTTTAATGTAGGCTCCAGCATTTTTTTGTCATTAAACCTTCGATACATTTCCAAATACATTTGGCCTACGGCGTGGTCATCGGCATGATAAAGGCTCAAGGCTTCGCCTAATTTCCAATCGGTTTTTTCTCCTATTTTTTTAAAAAACTGATATAAGTGGTATCGTTAGAAAGATTGGCCCATTTCATCATTCCGGCAAACAAGGCTCCGTTGGTCCAGTTGGTGGGATGATACACATTTCTGCTGTGGCCTTTGATCCACATATTTTCAATTTGCCAATCGGCTACTTTTTCTAAGCTTGCATAAATTTCCTGTTGAGATTCTTTTCCCGTTTGTGCTACGGCTAAAGAAGTAACGAATAAAAGAACGGAAGCAAATAAAGGTTTTGTGATTTTTTGGAAGATCATTATTTTATTATTTTATACATTATTTTTTGAAAAATAGTGTTCTGTCAAATTATGGAGTGTCTGTCACCCTGAGCCTGCCGAAGGGTCGTCGGAGTGGGCTTCGGCAAGCTCAGCCTGACAGTCATATTATTCTAACTAAACACTACCTTATTCATTTTTTATCGGCGAAGAGTTGCGTCGTTTATATAAGTTCAGTTATGTACTGAAGGTCATGCTGTCCGCCAACTGGCGGAAGATCGATGCTATATATTCATCTGCTGGGTTAATAAAAACTTTACTTATTAGTTCCTTTTATTTTCGGCTGCATTAAAGATGGAAAAACCCATGCATAATGATGATCTGGATAAATAATGGGAGCTTCTTTATCAGCAAATTTCTTAAAATTTTTATCCTGATAAATGCCATGCATCGCTTCAAATAAATTATATGGCCAAACACCAACCGGCCCTAATCTGTGATTATCAACTTGGGTTACGGGATTTTTTGCCCAAGGCCATTTGCCCGGATTTTCGTGATACTGCAGCAAATAATCCAATGCCTTTTTTATTGATTTTCCATCTTGCTCCAACTGAAATAAATTTTCTCCGGTGTTGGTGTAAACCACCCAGCAAGAAGCCGTAATGGGTGCCAAAGAAAAATACGTGTACCAAATGCTGTTGCCGCCACGTTTTGTTTCGGCAGGCATGTGGCCGTCTTCCGAAATTTTATCAATGATTCCTTTTTTTAACAGTTGAACATTTTCGGCAAACGCTGCGGTATCATTTAAATAGGAAGTGGCTAACAAAGCGCCAAAGCATCCCCAATCGCCCCAATTATTATGACCTTTTTTGATTTTATTGGCTGCGTGCAGGTACACATTATTCAACCATTGATTAAAACTTTCGCGACTGGCGGTTTCCCACTTTTTCGATGGTTTTAATAATTGAGCAGCCATCATAAAAGAAGTTCCTGAATAAGCCATTACCAAAGAACCATCATTTTGAGAATATTTTTTATTGATTGTAGACCAGGCATCTAAAAAATAAACAGCTTTTTTTCTGTATTTTTCTTCGCCGGTTAAGCGCCAGGCAAGCGCACAATTATAAGCAGCAAATCCATCTTTTTGAATAGAAAGTGAATTGCTGCGATGCGTAGCAGAATCTTTATAAAAACCCGGCACGCTAAAATCTGCCAAAGCATGATGCTGCATGGTTAAAGCCGCATTAGCACTAACAATCATCTGCTCAAAGGCAGAAATGGTGTTTTTGTCTTTTGCATTTATAAAATTTTTTACTGCATTAATTTGCGAAGCAGGATGCATGCCTTCATATTGAAGCGCATCACCGGTTTGACTTTGTTTTTTTGAGATTGAACAACTGTAAACCAAACAAGCAAACGAAACTGTAATAAGAACTGATGTTTTGTGCATTTAGATTGATGTACTTTAAGCTGATAAAGCGTGCAAAGCAAGCGCTCAAAAATAAGTGAAAATGATGATGAATGCAACGATGCTCTCTCTCAGAAAGCGCAGATAAACACAGACGTTTGATTTTTGGGAAAAGATGTTCGAGATTCAAAGCCTTGGAAATCTTCTATTCGCAGGATTCCGATTTTCCGTGTATTTCTGTGTAATCTGTGAGAGATACCGTTTGGCCCTACTATATTTGCCGACTATAAAATGGATGAATGCAAAACAATTTGAAATCCGCAAAGCCGCATTATGCCGCGCTGGATGGCCTGCGCGGTATTGCCGCCATTGCAGTGGTTATCTTTCATTGCTATGAAATATTAACCCCCGACCTTACTAAAAATCCAATAGCGCATGGTTACCTGGCGGTTGATTTTTTCTTTTGCCTTTCGGGGTTTGTAGTAGCATACGCTTATGATAAACGTATTAAAACACTTGGTGTAAAACAGTTTTTAATAAATCGATTAATAAGGCTGCAACCTTTGGTGGTGTTGGGAACGGTATTGGGCTTGTTGGGGTTTTTATTCGATCCCTTTCTTACAGCATCGCCGGTGCGGGAATTTGGTTGGGGTAAAATAATCTTAGCCACGGTGTGTTCTTTATTGTTGCTGCCTTCTCCCATTTTGGGGCGATATGAAAATGTATTCCCGTTAAACGCTCCGGCTTGGTCTTTATCAATGGAGTATTTTATTAATCTTTTTTATGCTTTTGTATTGATTCATCTTTCTAAAAAAATGCTGCTGCTTTTTTTGGTATTAGCAACGGCATTTATCATAACGGTTGCTTATTTGCATGGTAGCATTGTTGGCGGATGGAGCGCATCCTCTTACGGTGATGGTTACGCAAGGGTTTTGTTTTCTTTTTTGGCTGGATTAACTGTTTATCGTTTCAATCTGATTCTAAAAAATCGAATCAATTTTTTGCTGTATGGCCTTTTATTAAGCGGCGTATTTCTTTTTCCTCATTTTGAGAATGATTGGTTTACAGAAATAGCTTTTGTAATTCTGTTATTTCCTTTGATCATTTCAGGCGGCGCAGGTACACAGGTTTCAGAACGCTTGCGTAAAATCTGCATTTTTCTGGGTGATATTTCTTATCCATTATATATGGTGCATTATTGGATGATTTGGATATTGGGCAATTACGCAGCTACCAATCCGGGCCAGCAAAAATTATATATATTCTCAATAGGAATCCTTATCAGCTCCATATTATTGGCCTGGATTTCTTTAAAATATTTCGATGAGCCGGTGCGTAAATGGCTGAAAATGAAAATGAAGAGCAATAAATCATAAATCATAAATCATAAATCACAAATTCCACTTATCTTTGCGCTCCATTTGGAAAAATGGATACATTACTGAAGAGGCTCAAAAAGATTGATACATGAGTGTCAACGCCTCAAAGGTGTAACAAATAAATATAAAATTTACCATGCCTAAGGTAAAAACAAATTCAAGCGCAAAAAAGCGTTTTAAAGTAACTGGTACCGGCAAAATCACACACCAGAAGAGTTTCAAACGTCACATTCTTACAAAAAAATCTACAAAGCGTAAACGTCACATGCGTATCGATGGTGTTGTTGCAAAACCAAACATGCATTTTGTACAACGCCTATTAAGATTAAAATAAAAGTTGGTAGCAATACTTATCAACTTTTAAACTTGTAAAACATTTAAACTCTTTCAAACATGCCACGTTCAGTAAATGCAGTAGCTTCTAAAGCCCGCAGAAAAAAATATTAAAACAAGCCAAAGGTTTTTACGGCAAACGTAAAAACGTGTACACCGTTGCTAAAAACGTTGTAGAAAAAGGTATGACTTACATGTATGTAGGTCGTAAATTAAAGAAAAGAGAATACCGTACTTTGTGGATCGCACGTATCAACGCTGCTGTACGCGAAGAAGGATTGACTTATTCTCAATTCATCAACAAATTGCAAACTAAAGGTATTGAGCTTGACAGGAAAGTTTTAGCTGATTTAGCTATGAACAACCCTGAGTCTTTCAAAGCTTTGGTAGCTTCAGTAAAATAAATTCGTAATAGCGATAAGTTTTAAAAAAGCGATACTATAAACAGTGTCGCTTTTTTATTTGAATCTGGATTCATGATTGATCTCGGGTTCAATGTTTCTGGTTTTAACGTTGAACATGCAACTTAAAATCTCAAACTTTAAACAAATGCGGGTTCAGACATATTTCCTTAATTTAGCGGGCAATTTTAAACCCAATAAGTGCCGGTGCATCCGGCGTTATGGCAAATGAATAACTCATACTTAGGACTGGTTGAACAGACCTTTAATTTTCCGCAGGAAAATATAGAAGTTAAGAATGGCGACCTTATTTTTAACGGCATAGATTATAAGGCGCTTGTTAAGAAATACGGTACACCTTTAAAGGTGAGTTATCTCCCTAAAATTGGTATCAATATCAATAAGGCAAAGCAGTATTTTGCCAACGCCATGAAGAAGTATAAATATGAAGGCAAGTACTTTTATACTTACTGTACCAAAAGTTCTCACTTTTCATTTGTGGTAGGCGAAGCGTTAAAGCACAACATACATTTGGAAACATCGTATGCTTATGACATTGATATTATCAATCAGCTTTATAAACGCCGTAAAATAACAAAGGATATTAGCATCGTTTGCAACGGTTTCAAACAAAAAAATTATACATCGCGAATAGCCAAATTGATTAACAGCGGTTTCAAAAATGTTATACCGGTTTTGGATAACAAAGAAGAGCTGAATATGTATAAGCGAAGTGTAAAAAGCAAAGATCCTTTTAAAATAGGCATCCGCATTGCGGTTGAGGAAGAACCCACTTTTCCGTTTTACACTTCAAGATTGGGTATAAGGGCAAAAGATGTGTTGGAATTTTATGTAGATGAGATTGAAGGAAACGAAGATAAGTTTCAACTTAAAATGTTGCACATTTTCTTAAACAAAGGGATTAAAGATGATATTTACTACTGGAGTGAGTTGCGTAAAAGCATCAACCTGTATTGTCAGTTAAGAAAAATTTGCCCTGAGTTAGATTCCCTAAACATCGGCGGAGGTTTTCCTATAAAGCATAGCCTGGCTTTTGATTACGATTATCAGTTTATGATAAATGAGATCATCAGCAATATCAAATCGGCTTGTAAAAAAGCCAAAGTGCCTGTTCCTAATATTTACACAGAGTTTGGCAGTTACACGGTTGGCGAAAGCATGGCACATATTTACAGCGTCATTGGCGAAAAGCGCCAGAACGACCGCGAAACCTGGTATATGATCGATTCGTCTTTCATCACTACATTGCCCGACACATGGGGCATTGGTGAGCGGTTTTTAATGTTGCCCATTAATAAGTGGGAAAACGAATATCAACGCGTTGTGCTGGGCGGTATTACATGCGACGGCCACGATTATTACGATTCGGAAGAACATATTAACGAAGTATTCTTACCCAAAATAAAAAATGATAACGGTGTTGGCGGATTAGGTGTGCTTTCTATTGATCCCACCCGTAAGCCCGAAGAAGAAAAAGATAAAGAGCCATTATATGTAGGCTTTTTCCACACCGGCGCCTACCAGGATCAGATAAGCGGTTACGGCGGTATTAAGCATTGTCTTATTCCTTCGCCTAAGCATGTCATTATCGAATATGATAAAAATGGAAATTTGGAAGAATGGGTGTACGCTAAAGAACAATCTGCTCAAAGCATGTTGAAGATATTGGGATATTTGAGATAGTTTTTATTGACCCGGCTGTATTGCATGTGGCATCGAAATTGCCACGCTCGTTTCATCGTTCCGATTATAAATGAACTGTAATATATTTTCAGACCCGGAAGGTTTTTAAAATCTTCCGGGTCTTTGTTTATAACGTTAAAAATAGAGTTTAAAAAACCGCCTTCACGATTTTTCTAAAATTAAAACCTAAACTCACCCACCAGCATCCCATCTGCTTCTTTACCATTTTCGCCACTTTGTAGTGTAATAATTTTTCGGGTTTGTTTACCGCTTGCATAATACAAATATATTTCAGCCATTAAAGTGGTTGGTCCGCTAATTGTAAGTTGATTTTCTCCAAAGAAATTAGTTTCTACTTTGTAAGTTCCCTTAATTGCCTTTTTTAGTAGAAATTGCTCTGGGCCAAAACCATCCGTAAAATCATTGCTTATTCTGCCTCCAATAGATATTTGTTTATTGCTGTAATAACATTTTTCACCATTAGGCGCAGTTACCCAAAGGTCAATATCGGTATCTGCTTTATTCCAGTTAAGGACTACACGCACATCCACCGGAAGGTTTGCGATAATGCGTTTATCAATTTTTGTTATGTCCAGCTGATTGCGATGTAGTGCCAAAAGCTCATTAATTTCTATCACAATTACTTCTTCTATACCCTCATCTCTGAAAGCAGCTTCCTGGCTGTAGCTTTTAGTAAGAACAGCATACAATTCATTTAACGCTTCTTGATATTTTTTATTATCCGCAAGCGCAAGCGCATAATCTCTGGTGCTTTGAGGATCCATTGGCCGCCAATCTTTTATTTTTTCGTAACCCAAAGCTCTTTTTCAAAGTTTCCCAATTGTTTTAGTTTGTATGCCATCATTTTGTATAACGCCGCATCTTCGATAGCAAGTTCGGCGATATTACTAAGTATCATTCCGGCCGTATCGCTATTATTGTTTTTATAAAACCAATTGGCTACATCAAAATAAAATGAAGGCGTAGTTTCATATACATTTCTCAGTTGTAAATAAGTAGCATAGGCATCTTCTTTTTTACGCCTTCTAATTTTTTAATATAATCTTTATCGCTTTTAAATTCTGGAATTTTAATATCTGGAATATTTACAGCATTGATATTCTTTACAGTAGTTATGGCAGCTGTAATGCTTTTTTGTTTTTGCGTTCCATAACCAATTACTACAACTTCTTCCAGTTTAGAATCTTGTAAGTTGCCATCTGCTGTAGCTTCAGCGTTAACTATGTTGCTCATTTCACTTTCTCTGACAGGCGGTGGCGCTATTGGTGCGGTTGTCGCAATCCCTCTTATTACCGGAGTTGGATATTGTTTCTTAGTAGACGACTTAAAATCTTTCGCCCACCACTTTTTCAGCTCGCTTACTGTTGCTGCGGCATCTTCTAATAAATCATTTACCCGTTCTTCTTTAGCCAGTATGTTTTCTTTTTTAAGTCGATTATATTCAGCCATCAATTCTACCGGTGGGGCGATATCGTATCGCACATAATCTGCTACATTTTCCAATACTAATAAGCTGGTGTTGCGGGTAACGATACTAAATTGCTTACTTAAATTGCTTATGTTTTCTTTGTTTTTTCATAATTCAAATCCAGAGCTGCAATTTTCTTTTGTGCCCAAATACGATGCACATCCAAATTATTAGCATCCTCATTCAGTTTTATTTTTTTGCGTTGTGTAATTTTATTTCCCCAGCCATATAGCAGAATAATTTCTTTTGATGGATCTTGTAGTAAACCCGAAATGCTTATAGAATGCGAAACCGGAATATGCACATCGGGATATACTTCGCTCACACCATCCCCTTCAATACCCAGAAATTGCAGATGTTCTTTGCTCAGATCATTAAAAGCCTGATTAACCGACTGATTTCCCAGGTTGATAAACTGCCCTCCGTTTTTCCCACTAATATTTTTTAATACACTGTAATCAGTAATGGCGCTGGTGGTAATGGTATGAATTGGTTTGTTAAGATTGATTTCGTTATCGCCAAAGCTACTCATGCCATCTGTAAAAAATAATATTTCATCAATGCCAGAAAGTAGAATGTTACTAACAAAATACGGCAACTTAAGTACACTGTAATCGGTAGCGCCATCATATACAAAGCTTTCAATACGTTTCCTCAAAGCGCTCCAATCCCCATTTGAAATGCGGTATGTGTTGTCATAAGTAAGTCGATCGTTTAAAAGGCCTAAAGTAATTGAGAGATTTTGTTTTTGTTGAATGATTTTATCCAGTAACTCCAGTTCTTTTTTATGATCCCTTTTGGAACCACTTAATGAAATATCCCATAGCAATCCGATATTGTTTCCCCAACGCCTTTCGCGGCTTTCAGTTTCAGGAAAATCATTAATTAAAAAATAAGCGCTTTTGTCTGTATTAGGTTGTATGAGGCTTTCAAATGTGTTGATTTGTTTGGGTAAATTAATAACCAACGATTTTTCCGGTTTATAATTTTCCTTATTCAGTTCTGCAATAAATGCATTTGCAGTTTGCGAAAAAGAAAAACTACCGTCTGGCTGTTCAACTAATATTGGTTTTTGGTTGGTTGCAAAAACTGAAACTTTTAAATCAAACTCAGCAATCGCTTTATCATATTGAAACGGCAAATGATATTGCAAGGCATTGCCCGAAACCATTTTTAAGGTTTCTTCATAGCCAATTGTAATGGTGCGTGTACCGCCAATAGGGAAAGGAAAAATACGGGTACGAAAATTATTGCCTTCTACTTTTTCTAAAAGACCCGGATCAACATTGCGCTGTTCAATGCTTTCAAAAATTTCTGTTGCTCTTGCTTTTTCAACAGGAACCGCTTCGCGCATTGTGCCGTTTATATCGAGGGCATATCGACTTACAGTTACGCCTTCGGGCATAGGAAAAGTAAGTTCACCTTCCAACACTCTTTTGCCACTGTTTTTAAATGAAAGGGTCATATTGGTGGTGGCAATATTTCCAACAATTGTTACGTCCACATTCATTTTCTCAAGTACAACAGGGTTGCCTGTTTCGCCGGTAACTTTAAGCGTAGGCATTTGTGAATAAGAACTCAGAAAAGCGCAAATAAAGATCAGGGTTAGAATAGTTCTCATAAATCTGTTTAATATTAAGATGCGATTCTGGCGCAAATTGCATAACCATTAATTAGATAATTTAGGTTCATGAAAAAAACTAACCTTTGCAACACGAATCAATTGGTTTAAATCTTAAGAAAAGTATGAAACAGCTAATCCAGAGTTTAACAATTGTAATCCTTATATGGGCCTCGTCTTGCGGCCATAAAAATGCCCCGCTAACAAGCTCAATGCATACCGAAGGGTTACACCATAAGTGGAAGATTGTAAGCATGAAAAATGCTGAAGACAATTTGCCTGATGTATATATTGATTTAAGAGATGTTTATCATTCTGGCGCAACTGCGGGCTGTCAATATTTTTCTTTTACGCCAAAGTTTGGGCATAATAGCAGAATAAAAATAGATAATATTTCTACTCATTTAGCAGCGTGTTCAGATGGTTCGCTTGATAATATTCTATTGAGCAACCTTAAAGATGTCGCTACTTTCTCTTTGGTAAATAGTGATCTGAAATTCTTTGCTACTGATGGTTCTACTTTATTTAAAGGTCGTAAAGCAGCTGATGATGAGAAAGGCTCAGTAAACCGCAAATGGTATATTCAAACTATGATCAACGCCAACAATGAGCAGTTGCTAAAAGACACGGCATTTATAGACTTAACTGATTTTGATAAAGGAACAGGAAGCGTAGGTTGCAATCGTTTTTCATTTGCTGTCACTGCCGATGATACTTACAACATCAGCATCGGTAATGCGATCAGTACAAGAATGTTTTGCCAGGATGCTGCGGTTAATGAATCGGTGTTTACTAAAGTGTTGCCTTTGGTTAGTAAATACCAGGTGATTGGCAATCGGCTTAAGTTATTTGATAAAGCCAACACGTTGTTGATAGAAGCTGAAGAAAGATTGTAATCCTTACAATAGCTAATTTAATAGTGTTAAGTATAGTATGATGTCAGGCTGAGCTTGCCGAAGCCCACTCTGACGACCCTTCGCAGGCTCAGGGTGATAACAGACACGACAGATTTTACTTAACAAAACACTAGTTCTAAAAAATATTTTACTTCCTTGCATGTAATGCAACGGTAATCAACGTGTTGCAGATTTTCTTTGTGCTGCATTAATTTTTTCTATATTTGTATGGATCACAGATATAATTGACAACATAATGTCATTATTTCCTTTACGATAATTCTTGCTGACCTATTACGCATTTATCGTTTAACTAAGTAAGGCGCTAACGCTAACTACCGTCGTTTTCTTACTGCAGAGAAATTCTATTTTTTTAACTAAAACTAAAACCTAAAACACAATGGTAAAATTACTTTCACAAATTTTATTGCAACAACAAATAAACCCTAATGAAGAACAATCGAATGTAATATATGGAGCCTCCGAAACTCTAGCACAGCGGTTTGAAAGTGCTGGTCAATGGCTGGGTTTAACCGGGCATGCATTAAACATTGTAGGTGGGTTGCTATTGCTGATCTTGGGATATTTGGTAGCAAAGTTTGTTGGCGGACTTATAAAAAATGCGATCAGCAAATCGGGTATCGATAGTAAAACTAAAGGAAAAATATCCATATCGAAAATGGCAGGTAAGCTGGTATATTACCTGTTGATGATAATCGTATTGATGGCTACGTTAAGCTTAATGGGAGTAAGTGGAGATGTTTTGGCCCCGCTCAATCAAATGACGAGTAAGTTCTTTGGAGCCATTCCAAACATTTTGGCTGCGGGTATCATTGCTTATGTAGGTTATTTTCTTGCAAAAATCGTTGCTGAACTTATTGAAGCATCGGGCGATAAAATTCGCTCTTGTATGCCGCGACTTACTAAAATTAAAGACAACAACCAGTTTGACAATAGTTTGACGGAAGTAAACCAGGACCTAAAAGAAGTAAAAGCAGATGCGGCGCAGATTGACATTGTGCGCATTCTAAAAACGTAGCTTTTATTTTCATTTTCGTTCCCATCCTGATCATCGCCTTAGAGAAATTAAATATGCAGGTAATTACAAAACCTGCTACCAATATGCTCGATACTTTTATTAATGCTATACCAAGTATTGTGTATGCCATTATTATTCTGTTGGCTGCAGCAATCGGTGGTAAATTCTTAACAGGGCTGTTGCGCGAATTGCTAATAAGCCTTGGCGCAGATAAGCTAAGTGAAAAACTACAATTAAATAATGTGCTGGGCAGTATCAGCCTTGTAAAAGTGATCACCAACATTGCTTACTTTTTTATCATCTACATTGGTATTGTTGAAGCCTCCAAACAGTTAGGATTGATGGAGGTTGTAGATGTGTTGGATAACGTATTAGCAGTTGCCGGTAAAATTGTATTTGGGTTGTTGATTCTGGCGCTGGGCAATGTGGTGGCAAATTTTGTTACCGGCCTTTTCCTGAAAAACAAAAATGCCAATAAACTTACTTCTGCAATTATACGTGGCGCTATTATTATTATCTTTTTGGCAATGGGCTTACACGCCATGGGTATTGCCAACGATATTATTGAACTGGCATTTGGTTTAAGTTTGGGTGCTATTGCTGTGGCATTTGCTTTGTCTTTTGGATTAGGCGGGCGCGAAGCAGCAGGA
Source organism: Paraniabella ginsengisoli (assembly GCF_022513635.1). Classification (GTDB taxonomy): domain Bacteria; phylum Bacteroidota; class Bacteroidia; order Chitinophagales; family Chitinophagaceae; genus Niabella; species Niabella ginsengisoli. The sequence goes on from NZ_JAKWBL010000004.1 coordinate 1,233,854, forward strand.
CAAGAAGTGAAAGAGTTCTTTTCTAAACTTAAAAATAAAGAGTAAGAAACGGCGGATCTTTATTAAGCCGTCAATGAATATGTAGCATCGGTATTGCTACGCTCCGTTTTTTTGTGGTGCAAATGGCATCCTATATAAACGGGGCAAAGACTTCGCAGGTTTTAAATCCTGCGAAGTCTTTTATGTTAGCGCAACAGTCCAGGCATGCACCACAAAACAAAAGTGCGACGCAATTTCGCCGATAGAAGTACTGTCGCCGGTTACAAAAAAATCAAATTACTAATTCTGCTTATTTCCTTACCTTTGCAGCCTTAAATTAAGGGCTTCATGCGCTTGGTATTCAAGTTGTTGACAATCAGTAATTTAAGGATTTAAAAGTTTATAATTCAACTAAGAATAATCATGGCAGATTTAAAATTTCAAAGAAACTTTGGTATTGCCGCCCACATTGATGCCGGTAAAACCACCACAACCGAACGTATTTTACGATACACCGGTATGATTCACCGTATCGGTGAGGTACATGATGGCGCTGCTACCACCGACTGGATGGAGCAGGAAAAAGAGCGCGGTATTACCATTACCTCTGCTGCAGTAAGCTGTAAATGGCAGTTCCCTACCGATAAAGGAAAAGCTGTTACAGGAACTACTAAAGAATATTCTTTTAACATTATTGATACTCCGGGTCACGTGGATTTTACCGTTGAGGTAGAGCGTTCTATGCGTGTTTTGGATGGTTTGATCGCCTTGTTTTCTGCGGTTGATGGTGTGGAGCCTCAATCTGAAACAGTTTGGCGCCAGGCTAACCGTTACAGAGTTCCACGTATCGGGTTCGTAAATAAAATGGATCGCCAGGGTGCAGATTTTTTGAACGTTGTAAAACAAGTTCGTGAAATGCTGGGCTCTAAAGCGGTGCCATTGCAGTTACCAATTGGTGCTGAAGATGATTTTAAAGGTGTGGTGGATCTGATCAAAATGAAAGGGATCATCTGGCACATGGAAACTGAAGGAATGACTTTTGATGAAATTGATATTCCTGCCGACATGGTTGAAGAAGCGAATGAATGGAGAGCACAATTAGTTGAAGCGGTGGCTGAATATGACGATCAGTTGATGGAGAAATTCTTCGACGATCCAAACACCATTTCTGAAGATGAAATTCATGCAGCCATTCGTAAGGCAACAATCGATTTAAGCATTGTGCCAATGATGTGTGGTTCTTCCTTCAAAAATAAAGGTGTACAAACCGCACTTGATGGAGTTTGTCGCTACCTGCCTTCTCCGGTTGACGTAGAAGCAATTGAAGGAACGGATCCTGAAGATCCTGAAAAGAAATTAGTTCGTAAGCCCGATGCAAAAGAACCATTTTGCTGCATTGGCTTTTAAAATTATGACGGATCCATTCGTGGGTCGTCTGGCCTTCTTCCGTTGTTATAGCGGCCATTTAGATGCAGGTTCATATGTATTGAATGTGCGTAGCGGTAAGAAAGAGCGTATCAGCCGTATCATGAAAATGTTCGCAAACAAACAAAACCCTGTTGATTTTATTGAAGCGGGTGATATTGGTGCAGCGGTAGGATTTAAAGAAATCAAAACCGGTGATACTCTTTGCGATGAAAACCATCCGATCACTTTAGAGAACATGTTCATTCCAGAGCCTGTAATCTCTGTAGCGGTTGAGCCTAAAACTCAGGCTGACGTTGATAAAATGGGTATGGCTATTGCGAAGCTGGTTGAAGAAGATCCTACACTTCGTGTAAAAACAGATGAAGATACTGGCCAGACTATCTTAAGCGGTATGGGTGAGCTTCATTTGGAGATCATCATCGATCGTATGCGTCGTGAGTTTAAAGTAGAAGTAAACCAGGGTGCACCTCAGGTAGCTTACAAAGAAGCGTTCAACACAACTGTGGAGCATCGCGAAACTTTGAAAAAGCAAACCGGTGGTCGTGGTAAATTTGCCGACATCCAGTTTAGCATTGGCCCTGTAGACGAAGAGTGGCAAAAAGAAAATCCCGATAAACATTATCAGTTTGTAAACGATCTTTTTGGTGGTTCTATTCCTCGTGAATTTGTACCAGCTATCCAAAAAGGTTTTGAGTCAGCAATGACAAGCGGCGTATTAGCAAGCTATCCGGTAGATAATATGAAGATTCGCGTATTCGACGGAAGTTTCCACGCTGTGGATTCTGATGCTATGTCTTTCGAGCTTTGCGCTAAGCAAGGTTTCCGTGAAGCCGGTAGAAAAGCAAAACCAGTTTTGTTAGAACCCATTATGAAAGTTGAAGTATTAACTCCCGAGCAATACATGGGAGATGTAACGGGTGACTTAAACCGTCGTCGTGGATTAATGGAAGGTATGGATACCCGTGCAGGCGTTCAGGTTATTAAAGCTAAAGTTCCGTTGAGCGAAATGTTTGGTTATGTAACTCAATTGCGTTCTTTAAGCTCTGGCCGTGCTTCCAGCACCATGGAGTTCTCTCACTATGCTTCTGCACCTACCAACATCGCGGAAGAAGTGATTGCAAAAGCAAAAGGTAAAGTAACTGCTTAATTAGCGAGTAGGGAATAGTGAATGGTGAATAAGTAGTTTCAGATAAATTGTAAGACCCCGGTATTTTGCCGGGGTTTTTTTGTGTATTAGTCAGCAGTCAATATATGGGATCGGTGTTGCCACGCTCGCTTGTACAGTAGAATATATTCAGCCAACATAAGCCAGCCACAACAGTTTTTCCGTATCTCGTATATTAAACACTACCCTTTCCTCACACCATACTTCACATAACTAAACGCAAGTAAAGGCATAACGATCAAGGTCAGTAGTCCCCATCCCGCGCCAGTGCTGTATGCTACAATGGTAATTGCAGCCAGGTAAAAAGGATAAGTCAATAATAACAAACCAAACATAATCGAAGTAAAATGATCGGTTTTGCCAAAAAGTAGCGTTACAATACATTTGATTGTCCAATACAATGGCGCGTGAAGTAAGGCTCCTGCCAAAGCAAAAGGAGCAAGAATTATTTTTTGTAGTAATGAGCTTTTGCCAAATTTTTGTTTAAGCAATTTTTTGTCTAGAGGTTTCACTTCATAAACCAACGGCTGTAATTGGGTTTTCAGCTTTTCGTTAAACAGCGTATAGTTAATGCCATCGGCATTATTTAAATCGAACACATCGGCGTTAATAAAATCTCCAAAATGAAGATGGATTTTATTCCCAAACTTATAGAAAGAACTATAGTTAATTCCGGCGGGCAATACTTTCACAGGTATGCCAGTGTTCCATGCCTGAAACGCAAGCCTTGCTGTACCCTTTTTAACGAACGCAAGTGCCACTCGTTCACACAAAGCCCTTCGCTAAATATCAATACAGCCTCTTCTTTTTTAAACAACTCAATGCACTCGTCAAACGTTTTATAATTAATATTCAGATTTTCTGCGCCTTCCCTTACGCGGTACACCGGTAGCATTTTTAGCGCTCGCAATACTCTAAATATATATTTGTTTTTGAACGCATCGCCTCTTGCCAAAGAGGTTATGGGAATCTCAAACAATACATCAAAAATCATCGCATCAAGAAACGAGTTGGGATGATTAGCGGCAATAAGTAAAGGGCCCTTTGTATTCAACAAATATTTTTTGTCAACATAAATAGAATGGCAAAAAAGATGAATAGCCGCACGCACATATATTTTAAGTAACCGGTAAAGCAAAGTCAAATATGTTAAGGAAGCAATATAGAGAAATGAACAGAAATGTTTCTATTTTCTTAATTTTTGTAAAAATTACAATAAATCATGACAGTACATGACAGTTAGCGGTTTTTGTTGAATTATTTTCGACTTCTAAAGATTTGCTTACTATATAGAAAATTTACAATTCATGAACGCTTTACTTGGAGTTATTTTTCATTTTATTGGAGGTTTTGCTTCGGGAAGCTTCTATATCCCCTATAAAAAGTAAAAGGCTGGGCCTGGGAATCTTACTGGCTTGTGGGCGGTTTGTTTTCGTGGCTCATTGTTCCGCCAATTGCGGCATGGCTTACCATTCCCAATTTTACTGAAATCATTAGCCAGGCTGGTGGTTCTACGCTTGGTTTTGCGTTTCTGTTTGGATTGCTTTGGGGTATTGGCGGCTTAACTTATGGGTTGGGCGTTCGTTATTTGGGCGTATCATTAGGCAGCAGTATTATCCTTGGTTTGTCTATGGTTTTTGGAGCCTTAATGCCTGCTATTTATTATCAGTTTACACCAGCAGATGGAAAAGATACGATCGGGTTATTAACGGGAACCAGTTGGGGGCAAACGGTTTTAGCGGGGTTATTGGTTTGTATTATTGGTATTGTTATGTGCGGCAAGGCCGGCGTGATGAAAGAAAAGGAGCTGAAAGGCAGTGCGCTCGCCAACTCAGATCCACATGCAGTTGGTAACGCTGACACAGAAGCACATCTTTCGGGGAAGGATGAATACAAATTTGGATTGGGTATCGCCGTAGCCATCGTTTCTGGTATATTGAGTGCCTGTTTCAACTTTGGAATAGAGGCAGCCAAGCCAATGGCAAACGTTGCTAACGAACTTTGGAAAGCCGCTAATCCTAATCAGGGCGAGTTCTTATTTCAGAACAATGTTTCTTATATCATTATTTTATGGGGCGGACTCACCACCAATCTCATTTGGTGTTTAATCCTAAATGCACGTAACAAAACTTTTAAGGATTATACAAATAATAAAACACCCATTCTCTCTAATATTATTTTCTGTGCATTGGCAGGAACAACCTGGTTTTTGCAATTCTTCTTTTATGGTATGGGAGAAAGCAAAATGGGTAACGGCCCCAGTTCGTGGATATTACACATGGCTTTTATTATTTTAATAGCAAATGTGTGGGGATTAATATTAAAAGAATGGAAAGGCGTAAGTAAAAAAACGATGTTTACTGTTATCGCAGGTATCGTCGTTATTTTATTATCGGTTTTATTAGTTGGCTTGGGTAATTCATTAAAATAACTTCTCCCTCTCCTTTAGGAGAGGATAGGGGTGAGGTTTTATGAATCCGGCTGAAGTACAGATGGCATCGGTATTTCCGCCAGCTGGCGGATCGGTTTATCGTCCCGATTATGTGGCATCACATTCGTGGCAGTTTATCCTGAGCCTGCCCGGATGATCGGTCGGGCTTGTCGAAGGATCGCACTCTTGTACTGTAGAATATGAATCAATAATATAAAAGAGATATTTAAAAACTCAGGATCTCACTCCCCTCTCCTATAGGAGAGGGTTGGGGGTGAGGTCAAAACAAGAATTATGGCAACAGACACTAAAACTTTCAAACATGTAAGTTATTTATGGGACGAGGCAAAAGCTGCTGAACTCGCGGGAGATGAAGTAGCATTGCTGATCTATCGTTCTAACTTGTTGGGTGCAGATCTTCGCCTTACCAACTATGGTGGTGGCAATACATCCTGCAAGGCAATGGCTAAAGACCCTTTAACTGGTGAAGAAACAGAGATTATGTGGGTTAAAGGTAGCGGCGGAGATTTGGGTACACTTACCAAAAACGGGCTTGCAGCGTTATATGTAGATAAACTGCGCAGCCTCAAAAATGTATATCGCGGACTGGAGTATGAAGATGAAATGGTTGAATTATTTAATCATTGTATTTACGACCTAAACTCCAAAGCGCCTTCGATCGATACACCTTTGCATGGGTTTCTGCCTTTTAAACATATAGACCATTTACATCCAGATGCAGCGATTGCAATTGCGGCAGCAAAAGACGGAAAAAAATCACAGAAGAATTATTTGGTGGTACCATTGGTTGGGTGCCTTGGCAAAAACCGGGTTTTGAGTTGGGTTTAATGCTCAAAAAGTGTTTGGACGAAAATCCTGGTATCCGCGGCATTATGTTAGGCTCACATGGTTTATTTACCTGGGGCGATACCGCTTATGAAAGTTACATCAACACACTTGAAGTAATCGAAAAATGTGCGGAATATATTGAACAAAATTTGGGTAAGAAAGGGCCGGTTTTTGGTGGCGAAAAAATACAGTCCGTAGCTAAAGAAGAGCGCTTGAAAAAAGCATCTGAACTGGCTCCTGTACTTCGCGGCTTCTGTTCTTCAAAAGTTAAGATGATTGGTCACTTTACAGATGATGATCGTGTGTTGCAATACATTAATTCTAACGACCTGGAAAGATTAGCCCCGTTGGGAACTTCTTGCCCCGATCACTTTCTTCGTACCAAGATCAGCCCATTGGTTTTAAATCTTTCAACTGAAGAAAACCTGGAAGATGTGGCTGCAATTAAAGAGAAGATCGCTCCATTGTTTGATGACTATCGCAACATGTATGAGCAGTATTACAATACCTGTAAACATCCGAACAGCCCAGCCATCCGCGACGCGAATCCGGTAATTATTATTTATCCGGGTGTAGGAATGTTTGCTTTCGCAAAAGATAAGCAAACAGCACGTGTTGCTGCTGAGTTTTATACCAATGCCATTAACGTAATGCGTGGCGCGGAAGCTATTTCTGAATATACGTCTCTCCCAAGGCAGGAAGCTTTCAATATTGAATACTGGTTATTGGAAGAGGCAAAGCTGCAACGCATGCCGAAGCCTAAACCTTTAAGCGGACGTGTGGCGCTGATCACCGGTAGCGGTGGCGGTATTGGTAAAGCTATTGCTAAGAAATTTGCACAGGAAGGTGCATGCGTTATCATCAACGATATCAATGAAGAGCGCATCAATGCTACAACCGAAGAGTTTCAAAAAGCATTTGGTAAAGATTCTACCGCTTCGGTGGTATTAAATGTAACAGATCCGGTTTCAATTGCTACCGCGATGGAAAGTACAGCGCTTGCATTTGGTGGTGTTGATATTATTATAAACAATGCTGGCATCAGTATATCAAAAAGTATTACGGAACATTCTATTGAAGAGTGGGACAGGCTTTATGATATTTTGGTTAAGGGCCAGTTTATGGTTTCAAAAGAAGCGGTAAAGATCATGCGCAAGCAAAACATTGGCGGTGATATTATCAATATTGTTTCTAAAAACTCTATTGTAGCCGGGCCTAACAATGCGGGTTATGGTTCTGCAAAAGCAGCGCAGGCGCATCTTTCAAGGTTATTGTCAGCAGAATTAGGGGGAGATAAAATACGTGTGAATACGGTAAATCCAGATGCGGTGATTTCTGATTCGAATATCTGGGCTGGCGGCTGGGCCGAAGGTCGTGCCAAAGCTTACGGTATCACCGTGGAAGAATTACCGGCTTATTATGCTAAGCGTACATTAATGAACGAAATTATTTTACCTGATGATATAGCTAATGCCTGCTTTGTATTTGTAAGCGGCTTGCTTAATAAATCAACTGGTAATATATTGAATGTAGATGGTGGAGTGGCGCAGGCTTTTGTGCGATAGAGTTCTATAAGGCCTTCGAGGTTTTAAAAACCTGGAAGGTCTTAGTTTAGGTTATTGTGAGTAATGTTTCAACACCTATCAAGAGTTTTATCTCCTGCTCCCCTCTCCGCCGGAGAGGGGCTGGGGAGAGGCCGAGTCTTCATATAGCAAAGCAACAAGGGTTGGTGATTTTCCAGTCTGCCGACCCGTTTTTTTAATTATTAAGGAAATCGCCTGGAGGCGATAACATAGTAATTCGAGGCGAAGACGCCTCGAATAGCCAATGCACCTCGCCTTACCAAAGGCTTGGATGTTATATGACGCGTGCGAAGCAGGGGTTGTGAAGCCCCAAGGGCTTCAATATTAATGGCCGCCAATCAAATTGGCGGATAAAAGATGAGATTTGTATTGAAGCTGAATGGAGCGTCGCAATTTCGATGAGATATATGCTACAGCTGGTTCAATAAAAATATTAATAAAATTGTATTAAATTTTGATCTATGATTTTAAATAAAGCGCAGATAGATGCACATAACGAAAAACGCTTAGCGCAACATAAAAGAGCTTTTGATTTTGTATCTGGCGAATTGCCTGATGCGGAGGCTATTATCAGGAAGCTGGTAGATTTTCAAGTAGCCATTCCTTCATGGGCTTTGGGAAGCGGAGGTACAAGATTTGGTCGTTTTAGCGGCGGCGGTGAGCCGTCAACGTTAGAAGAAAAAATAGAAGATATTGGTTTGCTGCATCAGCTGAACCGTAGCAGCGGTGCGGTTTCCTTGCATATTCCATGGGACATTCCAAAAGACGCCCAGGCTATTAAAAACCTTGCTACAGACTTCGATTTGAAGTTTGATGCTATGAACTCTAACACGTTTCAGGATCAGAAAGATCAAAAGCTGAGTTATAAGTTTGGCTCTATGCAGCATGTTGATAAAGCGGTGCGCCAACAAGCTATTGATCATAATATCGAAGTGATTAAATACGGCGAGGAGTTAGGTTCTAACTCATTAACGGTTTGGCTATCTGATGGATCCTGCTTTCCGGGGCAGTTGAATTTTAGAAATGCTTTTAATAACACTTTAGAAAGCTTGCAAGCCGTGTATGCTGCTTTACCAGAAGATTGGAAAGTGTTTGTAGAGTACAAAGCTTTCGAACCTAATTTCTATTCAACAACGGTTGGCGATTGGGGGCAATCACTTTTATACGCAAGTAAGCTTGGAGATAAAGCTTATACTTTGGTTGACCTGGGCCATCATTTGCCCAATGCAAACATTGAGCAAATTGTAGCATTATTGCTGAACGAAAAGAAACTGGGTGGTTTCCATTTTAATGACAGTAAATATGGCGACGATGACTTGACAGTTGGCAGCATAAAACCGTATCAATTGTTTTTGATATTTAAAGAACTTGTGGAAGGGATGGATGCACGTGGAATGAATCATGCAACAGATTTAGGTTGGATGATCGATGCCAGCCACAATGTAAAAGATCCGCTTGAAGATTTATTGCAAAGTGTGGAAGCCATCATGCTTGCCTATGCCCAGGCTTTATTGGTAGATAGCAAAGTACTGAGCGATGCTCAACTTAATAATGACGTGGCAGGCGCACAAGAAATTTTACAAAGCGCTTATCGTACAGATTTGCGTTCCTTAGTGGCAGAAGCAAGATTAAGATCTGGCGCGGCTTTGCAGCCACTGCAATTGTTCAGGGAAGAAAAAATAAGACAGCAACTGATCGGTAAAAGAGGAACTAACAGCATAGCAACCGGGTTGTAAAATTTAGCTGATCGTCATTGCGAACGAAACGAAGTGGAGTTGAGCAATCTCCTGTAGAGTAACAGATTCCTCCACTCGTTTTGCTTGAGGCAAAACTTCGGTCGGAACGACGACAAAATCATAAATCATAAATAGCTTTGATTCCTGTAATTGCGATATTCGATATTGGAAAGACCAATAAAAAATTTTTCCTTTTTAACGAAGATTATAAAATTGTTGAAGAGTTATCCGTGTATTTTGAGGAAATAGAAGATGAGGACGGATTTGCCTGTGAAGATATCAGAGCTTTGCGGAGATGGGTTCTTGACACATTGAGTCAGTATATACATAGCAATACTTACGATATAAAAGCGGTTAACTTTTCGGCTTATGGAGCCAGTTTTGTGCATTTAGATGCTCATGATAACTTGGTGGCACCTTTGTATAATTATTTAAAACCTTATCCTGTTGCTGTAGAAGAAAAATTTTATTCGGCGTATGGCACTAAGGAAGATATTGCGTTACGCACGGCCTCTCCAGCATTGGGAAACCTTAATTCAGGATTGCAGCTTTATTCATTAAAGTATCATAAGCCGCGCCTTTTTGAGAGAACGGCTCAATCAGTTCATTTCCCGCAATATTTAAGTTCATTAATTAGTGGACAGAAATATTCGGATATTACCAGTATTGGTTGCCATACTGCGTTATGGGATTTTTCAAAAAGCAATTATCACGATTGGGTGATGAAGGAAGACATTGATAAGAAATTACCACCTATTTTTTCTTCAGCAAAATCATTGGACATAAACTATAATGGCAAGCAGTTGAAATGTGGCATTGGCTTGCATGATAGCTCGGCAGCTTTCATTCCATATATTCAAAATATAGCAGAGCCGTTTTTATTAATATCCACAGGAACCTGGTGCATTAGCATGAATGCTTTTAACGATTCACCACTTACCAGAGATGAATTGGAAAAAGATTGTCTTTGCTATATGACCTATGAAGGAGGCACTGTAAAATCATCGCGTTTGTTCGCTGGCTATGCTCACGAGCAAATCATTAAAAAGCTGTCACAGCATTTTATCGAGGTTCCTAATTATTTTGAAAAGATCGCATACGATAAAACTTTGCTGAAAGAAGAACCAGAGTTGAGAGAGTTGACTGATTTTGACGTAACCAATTATCATAGCTACGAAGAAGCATATACCAATTTTATTAAGCAGGTAATCATTGCGCAAAAACGGTCTACGGATCTGGTATATAATAACGTAAAGATAATTTTTGTAGATGGAGGTTTTGCAAAAAATGAAACCTATATGCAATTACTGGCTGAAGCGTACCCGAAAGCGGAAGTGTATGCGGCATCGGTGTCTCAAGCCACAGCAATAGGTGCGGCGATGGCTATTCATAAGGACTGGAATCATCTTGAGCTGCCGGATAATATTATTAGTACAAGGAGATATTAGTCCAGAATGGGTTTGACAAGAATTGGCGTCAATGAAATTGCCGAAATAAGAAATCAAAAAATATTTGTTAGTATTTCATTCCTGTCTTATCTTGTGCAGGTTCATGTTTAACAACAGTACACATACAAATTCATCCTTCGTTGTAGTTTCCACTACAACCACAACTATTATCACAACCCGTTAAGGGTTGTAATCTGTCATATCACCACCTTGGGCCTTAGGCCGTTTTCACAAACATTTTTGTTCATTATAATATAAATAAACCATGAAGGTTTTGAAATTTGGCGGCACTTCGGTAGCCAATGCAGAGAATGTCAATAAAGTTATCGCTATTGTTAAAAATGAAGTTGTCAAAGAAAAAACAGTAGTAGTTGTGTCTGCATTAGGAGGTGTAACAGATATGCTTTTGCTGGCTGCAAGTGAGGCGGCAAGAGGGAATGAGGACTATAAGCAGATCATTTCAGAAATTGAAAAGAGACATTTTGATGTTGTGAAAAGCCTTATTCCTGTGGCGCATCAAAGCCAGTTGCTAAGCCTTGTCAAAACATCTATAAACGAAATCGAAGATATATGCAATGGCATCTTTTTGCTTAGCGAAATCACACCGCGCACAAAAGATAGGCTGGCAAGTTATGGCGAGTGGATTTCATCGCAGATCATTTCAGAAAAATTAAGATTTGAAGGTGTGGATGCGCAATGGAAAGATGCCCGTGAATTAATTAAAACAAATAGCAACTATACGCAGGCCCAGGTTGATTTCGATTTAACAAAAGCCAATATCATCAATTACTTTGATGCTGCTCCGCAACAACTTTTTTAATTCCCGGTTTTATTGCAAGCAGCCAAGAAGGCGTTACTACAACCATTGGGCGTGGTGGCTCTGATTATACGGCCGCCATTATTGCTGCAGCAATCAATGCATCGGCCTTGGAGATATGGACTGATGTTAGCGGCATGATGACTGCTGATCCACGTCTGACAGCGAACGCTAAAGTGATTGAAAAAATTTCTTATGGTGAAGCCATGGAGCTTTCACATTTTGGTGCTAAAGTGATTTATCCGCCTACACTTCAGCCCGTAATGAACAGAAATATTCCTGTCTGGATTAAAAATACTTTCGCGCCTAGTGATGAAGGAACACTGGTTGTTAATAATGAACAATCAGAAGGAAATGGCAATATTATACGTGGTATTTCAAGTATCAATAATTTAGCACTGTTAAGTTTAGAAGGCAGCGGAATGGTAGGTATTCCGGGTTTTTCAAAAAGATTGTTTGAAGCATTAAGCAATGAACAAATCAATGTTATACTCATTACACAAAGCTCTTCAGAGCATTCCATTTGTGTAGCAGTAGATGAGGCCAAAGCTGAAGATGCGAAACATGCAATTGACGCGGCTTTTGCGGGAGAGTTAGCGCTTCAGAAAGTTGAGCCGCTTAAAGTAGAAACTGGTCTTTCAATTGTCGCGTTAGTTGGTGAGCAAATGAAAAGTCATCCAGGTGTGAGCGGGCGCATGTTTAGTGCATTGGGCAGAAACGGAATTAATGTTCGTGCGATTGCGCAGGGTTCTTCGGAAAAAATATCAGCGCAGTCATTTCAACAGACGATGTTCGCAAGGCTATTAACGTATTGCATGAAGACTTTTTGAAACTACTTTTAAACAGGTACACTTATTTATAACCGGTGTTGGTAATGTGGGAGCCAAATTATTGCAGCAAATTGAAAAACAGGTTGCGTCTTTACAACATCATCATAAAATAAAAATAAATGTAGTTGGAATTAGCAATAGCCGCAATATGCTTTTTAATGAAAAAGGCATCGAGTTGCAAAATTGGAAGCAATTATTAGAAAATGGTGAAAAAGCTTCTTTATCATTATTTGTTGATAATGTGGTTGAGAAAAATATGCGTAATTCAATCTTTGTAGATATTACAGCAAATGCAGATGTAGCTTCGGTTTACGAAAGATTGTTGCAAAAAAGTATATCAGTTGTGGCTTGCAACAAAATCGCGGCTTCATCAGATTATGAGCATTACAAACTGCTTAAAAACCTGGCGCGTGAGTTCAATTGCAAGTTTTTGTTCGAAACCAATGTAGGTGCAGGCTTGCCGGTAATCGGTACTTTAAATGATTTAGTGCATAGCGGCGACGAAGTAAAAAAATAGAAGCAGTATTAAGCGGGACACTCAACTTTGTATTTAATAATTATGATGGTATCAGGCCTTTTTCTGATGTTGTTCGGCAGGCTCAGGAGGAAGGTTATACCGAACCCGATCCGCGTTTGGATTTAAGCGGAACAGACGTAATGAGAAAGATATTGATTCTGGCAAGAGAAGCAGGCTACGAAATGCAGATGGGTGATATAACCAATAATACATTTTTACCAGATGAATGTATGCAAGGTAGTGTTGAAGAATTTTATCAGTGCATGGTTCGTCATGAAGCACATTTTAAAAAATTGCTGGACGAAGCAAACGCAAAAAATGCAAATTGAAATTTGTAGCTACATTTAACGAAGGGAAAGCATCAGTGGGATTACAGCACATTAATCCTGAAAATGATCTATACCATTTATACGGTAAGGACAATGTGGTTTTGTTTTATACTTTGCGCTATCCAGAACAGCCTTTGGTTGTTAAAGGAGCTGGTGCAGGAGCGGATGTAACAGCAAGCGGAGTATTTGCAGATATTGTAAGAGCGGCAATATAATGCCAAGCCCACCCAACCCTCCCAAAGGGAGGGCTTTTGGAAACCCTAAAGAACAAATTGTATGAATCAAGAAAATAAACCCAATAATTTAAACGACCCAACTCCCCTTCCCTTTGGGAAGGGGTTGGGGATGGGCTCGTACGTCTCAAATCTCCCGGAACGGTAGCCAACCTGGTTTGTGGCTTTGACATACTGGGGCTTGCTTTGAAAGAGCCTTACGACATCATGGAGTTTGAGTTGATTGATGAACCTGGTGTTGTAATTCAAAACAGAGATCAGTTCAATCTTCCAACCGATCCGGAAAAGAACGTAGCTGGTGTAGTATTATTGGCTGCTTTGGAAAAAGCAGGAATCAATAAGGGAATTAAAGTTACTATTGAAAAGCGCATCAAACCCGGCAGTGGACTGGGTTCCAGCGCAGCAAGTGCGGCGGGTGCAGCGGTTGGTGCGAATAAATTATTAGGCAATATTTTTTCTACCGAAGATTTAGTGCAACTAGCAATGATTGGTGAAAAGTTGGCAACAGGTGTGAAGCATGCTGACAATATTACACCCTGCATACTTGGTGGCATTACATTAATTCGTTCTATACATCCGCTGGATATTGTACCTCTTGCAAGCCCTGATCTGTTTGTAACAGTTGTGCATCCGCAAATTGAAGTGCGTACAGCAGATGCGCGGCAAATATTACGCAAGCAGGTTTATTTAAAAGACGCTATTAAACAATGGGGTAATATCGCCGGACTGGTTGCAGGCTTTATGAATAACGATCGCGGGTTGATAAGTCGCTCGCTGGAAGATGTAATTATAGAGCCGGTGCGTAGCATTTTAATTCCTGCTTTTGATGAAGTAAAACTTCGTTGTAAAGAAGCTGGTGCAATGGGTGGCGGTATTTCAGGTTCCGGTCCATCTATATTTATGTTGAGTGAAAACGAAGATACAGCAAGGACTGTAGGTGATATTATGAAAAACATTTATGATGAAATTGGAATAGAAAATTATGTTTACGTAACTACGATTAATAAAAATGGGGTGGAAGAAACGGCGAGTAGGGAATAGTGAGTAGCAAGTAGGTAACGGAAGGTAGGTCAACGCCTACTCATCACTCACTACTCCCTACTCGCTAACCATTCAACCATCTTAAACAAACTTCAACCACATCCAACCACATTAAACCTTCCCCACCATCTAATGAATTATTATAGCCTTAATAAACAGTCTCCAGTTGTATCTTTTAAAGAAGCTACTATTTTAGGACAAGCGCCTGATAAGGGATTGTACTATCCCGAAAAATTACCTGTTGTTGAAAAATCATTGATTGCGGATATTGAATCTTTATCAGATATTGATATAGCATTTCAGGTAATGAAACCTTATGTTGATGGATCCCTTAATGATGAGGAGCTTTATAACATTGTAAACGAAACAATCAGTTTCCCAATTCCGCTTGAACCTATTACTGATAATATTTTTTCGTTAGAACTTTTTCATGGCCCAACGCTTGCTTTTAAAGATGTTGGAGCAAGGTTTATGAGCCGCTGTCTGGGACATTTTTTAAAAAATGAAGATCGTGAAGTAACAGTGTTGGTGGCTACTTCAGGAGATACTGGTGGTGCTGTCGCTAATGGATTTTATGGAGTAGACAATGTAAATGTAGTAATACTTTATCCCAAAGGTCGCGTAAGTACGGTGCAGGAAAAACAATTAACTACACTTGGAAAAAATATTACAGCGCTTGAAGTGGAAGGCAACTTTGATGACTGTCAGCGAATGGTAAAGCAGGCTTTTGCAGATAAAGACATCAACGATAAAAAATTCTTAACCTCTGCAAATTCTATTAATGTAGCACGTTGGTTGCCGCAGCAGATTTATTATTTCTTAGCTTACAAACAATGGAAACAAAAAAGTATTAACCCTGTTGTTTGTGTACCCAGCGGAAATTTTGGAAATATATGCGCAGGAATTTTAGCAAAAGTCACAGGCTTGCCACTTGGGCATTTTATTGCAGCTTGCAACGTAAATGATATTGTATCGCACTATTTACAAACGGAGGAACTGAAACCTAAAGAAGCTGTAGCTACGTTATCCAATGCAATGGACGTAGGCAATCCGAGTAATTTTGTAAGGATCATCGAACTCTTTCAACAGCAGTTTCCAAATCTAAAACAAAACTTATCGGCTCAAACCATAACCGATCAGCAAACGATCGATACTATTAAAAGTGTGTATGATAAACATGGATATACCTTGGATCCACACGGCGCAGTAGCTTATCTTGCTTTGGAAAATCATTTACAGGAAAATACTGCTGATAAAGGTTTTATATTGGAAACCGCACACCCGGTAAAATTTCCAGATGCTGTGGAAGCCGCGACAGGTAAAAATGTAGCAATTCCGTCAACGCTGGATGCGATGATGAAAGTCAAGAAAGAATCGGTGGTTATTAAACCATTATTTGACGAACTCAAATCGTTTTTGCTGAGCAGACTATAAATACTAACTATACAAACTTTTAATGGTTTATATTCGTAACTGAACAGAATCAGTTTGTCAATGGCTGCTTTTTTGAGAATATCCATCTTATTATTTGGCGTATTTGTTTTTAAAGCGCTTAACGGGCAACAGGTTAGTTTCGAATATATAACTGCTAAAAATGGCTTGCCACAAAGTACCATAAGAGGCATTGTAAAAGACAAGTACGGATTTATGTGGTTTGGCACCTGGAATGGGCTTTGTCGTTATGATGGCTATTCATTTAAAATATACCGGACCATTCCTGGCGATACATCTTCTTTAGCCAGCAACCGTATTCACTATTTATATAAAGATCAAAAAGGAGACATTTGGATATCAGTTTTCAATGAGACGGTTTGTCGTTACAATTATAATACTGATAATTTTACCCGATTTAAATTAACCGATCTACCCGCTCCTTTTAGAGATTCTGTAAGCCGAATGAGAGACCTGGTGGTGTTTGAAAACTCAAAAGATTTTTTGCGAAAACTGATCGGCCCATTCCACCTTTCATTTACTAAAGAGCATATTGTGTTTGAAACACCTGTTGGTGTATATGGTGGTTTGAATGATAATAATGTTAATTGTATTTATCGTGATGACGCTGATATCTTATGGGTAGGAACTGGTTCTGGAGGAATTAATAAAGCTGATCTTAATGCAAGCAGGTTTCAGAGTACAAAGGTGAATGCTCCAGGACAGCCTGACTTGATCAGGGCTGTAAGGTCGATGTGGGTTGATAGCAAAGGTATATGGTTGGGTACTGAAGATGATGGCTTAGTTTTTCTTGATTTTAAAAGTAAAACAACCCATTACGTATTGACGCAATTAAAAGGAGAAAATATTAAAGCGCTTCTCAAAGATAAAAACGGCAATATTTGGATCGGAAAAAGATCAGGACTTGATAAGTATGATCCTGTAACGAAAATATTGACCACTTATTTTGATGCGGGTAAAGAGACTGAATATAGCCGTTTTTACGCCATAGCGGAAGATCCTTTGACGGGTGAATTGTGGTTCTCGTATTATAACGGAGTGCTTAAATATGACCCCCATGTGAAAACTTTTGAGAAACAGCCGTTTGGTTTCTACACCCGATCGGGAGCGGGATGTCTTTTCTTTGATTCTAAAAATAATCTATGGATAGGCACAGAATATGCCGGGTTGGTTCAGCTAAAACGCAAATCTCAAAGCAGTGCCTGGAGTGATACTATTATGTATACAAGTGTAGCGTCCGATACAAGATCGCCGGATGAACGTGTGTATTCAGTAACAGAAGATTCGGATGGTTCTATTTGGTTGGAGCAGCAAACGGGCTTAGCAGGATTGATCCGCAAACCAGAAGCATCAAAAGTTATACTATTAAAACTGGGTTAGTAGATCAATATATTACCCGCGTAGCGGCACAACACCGGGATATATCTGGTTTGCGCATAAAAATGGAATATCCAAATTTAATATCAAAAGTGAGCAGGTTCAAAATTATACGGTAAAGAAACCTGGCCAGGATTACGAGTTCATGGATGGCTCAGGATTCTTCGAGCAGGCGTCTGGGCAAATGTATTTCGGAACCACGCAAGGATTTGTTCATTTCAACCCGAATGAAATCGTTGATAACCCGTTTTTGCCAAACCCAACTTTTACTGCTCTTCAGGTTCTGAATAAAACCGTACGTGTAGGAGATACTATAAATGGGCGAATAATTCTTTCTACACCACTACATATGGCAAAGACAATTACCTTAACACACGAGGATAAAAGCTTTTCCATTGAATTTACTGCGCTTCACTATTCTAATCCTGCAAGAAATCAATATGCTTATATGCTGGATGGCCAGGACAAAGAATGGATTTATACAGATGCTACGCGCCGTGTTGCCAGTTACTCCAACTTGCCCGATGGCAAGTATATTTTAAAGGTTAAAGCATCCAATAGCGACGGTGTTTGGAATTTGAAACCCGCTATTCTTGAAATTATAGTGTTGCCTCCATGGTGGAAAACATGGTGGGCTTATACCATTTACACTTTATTCTTTTTGATGGCTGTTTTTGCATTGTTTCGAATCATTCAGATAAGACAGCAATATCATCGTGAAATATTAACAGAGCGCCTTAAAGCTGAGAAGGCGCAGGAACTGGATCAATTAAAATCCAGCTTCTTCACTAATGTTTCACATGAGTTTCGTACACCGTTAACACTTATTATTGATCCACTAAGATCGTTACTTGAAAAAATACAGCAACCGAAAAGGATCGTTCTCACTACAACGTGATGTATCGTAATGCTCAACGGTTACTTACGCTTATCAACCAGTTTCTCGACTTTCGAAAACTGGAATCTGGTAAAATGCAATTGAAACCAGTTCGGCAGGATTTAGTCGCTTTTCTAAAAAACACTTCAGCAGCATTCGATTTTAAAGCAGCAGAAAAAAATATTGAATTCTTAGTATCGGCCACACCGCAAAAGATAATTATGGGTTTTGATGCTGATATTGTTGGCAAAGTGCTTTACAACCTTCTATCAAATGCTTTTAAGTTTACGCCTCCAGGAGGAACGATTCGCGTAATTATTCGGGCAGAGAGTGAAGCGCCTGACAATGTGATGATATCTGTATCTGACACCGGAATTGGTATTGAAGTTGAAAATCTTGAGAAGGTTTTTCACCCTTTTTATCAGGTGGAAACTGATGAACAACATTCTGGAACGGGAGTGGGGCTTGCCCTTACAAAGGAACTCGTTGAACTGCATCAGGGATCTATCCATGCATGAGAGCAAATCTGGTATTGGTGCTGATTTTATTGTTACAATCATGAATATTGAAACCAATAATGTCGGTATAGAAAGTCCACAACAAAACATGATGAATGAGGACTATTTACAAAATAAGTTTTTGTATTTGCCTAAAATAGAAGAATCAACAGAAAGACTCACATTATTATTAGTTGAAGACAATGATGATATAAGAAATTATGTAAGCTCAAATTTATCGGAGCCTTATTCTGTTATAGAAGCAACCAATGGAACGGAAGGTTTTGAAAAGGCAATATCTGCGATACCAGATCTGATCATTAGCGATATTATGATGCCTGGCATGAATGGCTTGGAACTCTGTAAAAAATTAAAAACAGATCAAAACACCAGCCATATACCTGTTGTTTTGCTAACGGCGCGTAAGTCTGATCAATATGAAGCAGAAGGATATGAGACAGGAGCTGATGCGTATATTGCAAAGCCATTTAGCATGCCGTTGCTACAGGTTCGTATTCGTAATCTTATTGAAAGCCGGACAAAACTTCGGGAGTTATTTGGACAGTCGCCGGAGTCTTACACAAACCCCGTTGGGCTTAATGCCGCCGATAAATCCTTTCTTACCAGAGCGGTAGCATTGATAGAAGAAAACATGGCTGATGCAGAGGTGAATGTGGAATGGCTGGCTAATCAATTGTTCATGAGCCGCACTCAACTATATCGAAAAATCAAAGCTATTAGTAACCAATCGGTACATGAATTTGTTACGGACATCCGGCTAAGCAAAGCTGCCCGTTTATTACTCGAAGGCGGACATTCGGTTACCGAAATAGCATTTATGGTAGGTTATGCTGATGCAACTAGTTTTGGCCGCATGTTTCAAAAGCGGTATGGCACTACACCCAAGAAATACAGTCAGCAGGATAATACCAGTAATTCGTAATCCAGGAATTGGTGCATTCATTATTGCCTGTACAAATATGCTACTGCTTAAAGGAGCAAACCACATCAATTGGACTGAAAATCAACCAGAAAGTCAAATGAATTGTATCAAAAAGCTGATTTTTTGGTACGATATGAATGCTCTTATCTCGATTCTGTAAGTAGTTTCGGGTAAGGGTATAAAGAGCGATTGCATATTTTAACACTCCTATTTGCGGGTTTCTGTTACCGCGCTTCCCAATCCCTGAATTAAGCAAGTTTTAAATCTATAGGTGGTGTTATATGAAATGAGCCAACGTTTTGCATACCCCAAAGCTCCGCCAACTGACTATTAAAATCATAAAAAAGAACCGGATGAAAGCAATTTTTAAAAATGGAAGAATGGTCTTTGATTGTAATCTGAATGTTGATATAAATCCGTCTTCCGAACAATTTTTGTATTTACAGGTTAAGAATGTTCTAAAACAGGCTATTTTAAATGGCGAATTTGAGAAAGGAGGAAAGCTTCCTTCTGCGAGAGATATTGGTAAAGGCAATACTATTTCTCTTGCAACAGCTGAAAGAGCCTACCGGGACCTGCGAAGAGAAGGTATTATTGTTAGAAGAAAGGGGGATGGATATTTTGTATCCGAATCTCTGGATAGTATGCGAAGCTGAAGATTGCTAAAAAAAAGTTAATTGCTTTTCAGTAATAGTTGATTTTTCGACCTAGACAAGCGTTGCTCTTTGCTAATAAAGCAAATAAATTTACCTTGCCGCGGAGATGCACGATTTAGAACCCTACTATAACTGGCAGCACATTTATGTGAGTGAAGAAGATGAGCGTTCTCCATTTTTTGGAGCGGAACATTCACAGTTTGAATATACAGATACTGTCTACAATTACTATATCCATCCGCAATGGGATTATTTTGGAAGTAAAACGCTTTACTTAAAAGTGCTGATGGCGGATTATGACGAAAAGTACGCTATTATTGAAATGATAGGGGAGTGGAATGACGCGGTAGAAAACGATATTATGACATTCAAGCGGGATGTGCTGGAAGCTTTTATGCAGGAAGATATTTGTAAGTTTATTTTAATTGCGGAAAATGTACTTAATTTTCACAGTAGTGATAAAGAATACTATGAAGAATTACATGAAGAACTTTCTGATGAAGACGGATGGATCGTATGCCTGAATATGCCTGAACAAACCCAGTATGAATTTAAGCAGGCAAAACTCAACCAATTTATTGAGTTAATGGAACTGGACAATTGGAGGATTTACAAGCCTTATCATTTATTTAAAAAATAGATGGTCAACTATCGGCCCGACTTGGCTTTTCGGAAGGGTAATAGTATTTGTTTCCGGTGAATAATAACTAACACGAGGCATGCAACAAATACACCAATTGCCATATAAAACAATTCGCCACCGTCACCCAAAACCTCAATACCTAAAGTTGTAAGGTGAAAGTAAATAGCTCCGGCCATAGTACCCAATCCCAATAAAGCACCATAACCCGATGTGCGTGGTATTAGGATTAATATGCCGGCAATTAGTTCAACAATCCCGGTAGCAATTCTTCCGTAAGGCTCCATGCCAATCGTTTCAAAAATATACAAGGTTTCTTCAGTGGCTCGGAATTTATGCATGATAACGGTATTG
The DNA here is from genome assembly GCF_022513635.1 of Paraniabella ginsengisoli. Taxonomy (GTDB): domain Bacteria; phylum Bacteroidota; class Bacteroidia; order Chitinophagales; family Chitinophagaceae; genus Niabella; species Niabella ginsengisoli. The sequence continues at coordinate 1,255,036 of NZ_JAKWBL010000004.1, forward strand.
ATCAGAATAAATGCTACTGCAATACGTAAAAGCCAAATAAATATTTTCATTCGTTTATAATTTATAGTTTGCCGCTGGGCTGCAATTATTTTTGCCGGATGGAATGCCCGATAAGTATATCCTTGAACTTTTTTAATAAAACACATAGATACATAGCATTTGCTTCGTTTGAGGATATTTAGCATCCGCCTTAGGCGGACATAGCCTTCGGGAAAAGAGCGATTATGTGTATTTATGTCTCCTATTTATCATAAAACCTATGTATCTAAAATGGTGAGAAATTTACGCGGGTGTTTCATCCGTTTTATTTTATGGTTTTTAAATACGTCTTGTATTTTTTCTTAGAATAAAATATTCTCTAATACTCATGTAAGGAACGTTTTGATGCCTGTTTAAATAAGTTGCCACTTTGCACAACCCACTCCAGTGTTTCAAAATAATTTTCCAAACGGAAATTAAAGAAAGATTAGGATCGAAAATATGGGTAGGATCAGCGCCACTACCGTTTAACTCTACTATTGCAAAGTTTTTCCCTTTAGTGAAATCTTCCCAATTGTCAAACTTGATGTCAAGCCTTCCATAATAAAATCCGGGAATGGCACAACAAACTTCATTTATTGTTTGCTCCAGTTCCGGCGAGTTTTTAAATGTATAATCATAAAACTTAGCGCCTCTTGCATGATTGCCATAACTAAGCAGGTTCACTCGCTCTCCTTTTGACGGAATATGATCAAGTAATTCACGCGAAAGCTTTTCGATGCTTTCTTTTTGCATAGCATAACGTAAATCGTTAAATGCAAGATGTCTTACCGAATCTTTCCCATTGCCAATCACATGTGGCAGTTCTTTATAAACGATGCCGCTTATAAAACCTTTTGACTGGTTGGGTATTCTGATAAAAAAACACCAGCTTCATTCTCAAACGGAATTAACGATTGTGCAAGATAGGGCGTCGTTGCAGAAGCGTGATAGGCTTGCATTTCAACGATTGTATTTATTTTTTTACACCCGTTCCTTTCTCTCCAATATCCGGTTTGGCAAATAAAGGAAGACCAATATTTCCTTTTTGTAAAATATTTAATACCTCGTGAACGTCTGTGTTGCCTGGTGTAATTAAAACTGTCTTGGGTGTAAATGCAGGCGGTAATGTTTCATGTATTTTGCTCTTGCGTTCTAAAAAGATCCCGCTATATTCTATGCCGGGATTAGCCGCAGAAAGAAATAATAAGGAGCGTGCTTTAATGCTGTAGTAGATCCATGCAGGAAACAGGGGAAAGTAAATCAGGAACGAAGGCCAGTATTCCTTGTTTAGTATTTTATGTAGAAAGATTTTTGAACTATTACTCATAAATGATATTCCCCTGACAGATACTTACTTAAAAAGGTACAATCGTTTCGCTGTGTTTAATTAAATCGAAATAATGTAGCTCACGTGTCGAACCATTGATTGCAATATGGCTGATGCTTACAGTTTGCATTTTCGTTTCCGTCCGGTACATGTTAATATCAATATCACGATTACCTACCCCACCGTTGGTATGAAAATCGAGAATATGTTTTGTATCTGATAATTTATTTTGTTTTTGCCGCTGATCAAACCATGCTGCGCGTTGTTGAATATGTTCTGGTTGGTAAAGCGTGCTGGATGACCAGATATGGTTTTCATTCTCGTCTTTAACAACAATAGTTTTATGTGAACCATCCCACCTAAGCTGGTAAAGTTTTCCATTTGAATTCAGAAGTAGCAAGGTAAAGGGTTCAATGTTCATAAGATCGATTGTTTCGAACTCATCCTCAACCCGTAATGTTGTGTTGAGCAGATCCAACATTATAAGTCCGCGACTTCGACGATAAGGCGTTTGCCTTATATGTGCTTTTTCCGCTCCGTTTAATAAAATGCCAATTTTTCCATTTTCGTGAACGCCCAACCAGGAACCTCCTGCATGTCCGTCTTTTGGGAAAAGGATGTTACCGTTGGCGAATGGATACCACTGAGGTGGTTTTGCCGGTGCCCGGTTTAAAGATTCATCTCTGTTGGAAGTAAAAAAATATGATCGCCGTCTTTAATATATGTTACTGTGCACATGTCTGCTTATGAGTAATAGTACTTGGGGCAACCCCGAAGGTTTCATCTTCAATAATAATGTCCAAAGAGCGAAGCCCAGTTTTGATCAATGCCATGTGATGAATGGAATGTTCTATCTGATATAACAATTCCCTTTGGTAATTAGATTGTACACGCATATTGTGACAAACAACTTCCAAAGATTCTTCAAAGTTAGTGTTACTTATTTTTTGACATATCATTGAAATTTGTTCTGAAGCAAAAGCAGGATCTGTTTCAATCTTCACATCACGATCTCTCGCATCATAGTCAACAGGCGCCTGTAATTCAACTGCTTTTAAAAGGCATAAATACATTTCGATGATATGCCTTGCGTGCATGCCAATGCTGGCGTCGTACATTATTGGTATATGCCGGGTATAGAGGCCATCGCCTAATTCTTGTATAGTGGTTTGTAGCTTGCTTAACTGTTCAATGACAGATTTTGATAGGTCTTCCAAATTGTTACTTATTCTCATCAATAATAAAATTAAAAGGTTCCCCTGGTAAACTAAAGTAAATATATTTCAATTTTGCTGTGTACGATAGTAATATATTCATATTAGGATTTACGGGAATGAATATTTTTCGGATGAATAGTTCTATTTTTTTAACGATTTAGAAAGATTGGGCAAAAACGGGGCCGGATGCAATCGTTTGCGTGAATTTGTAACTATGGTTTTGCTTATTGCGTCATTTTTTTGTCATAGAATTAATAATTCTGTGCTACTTTTGCCCCATTCACAATTTTAGAATAAGCTTATATATGAATTGGTCCCAATTTTTTACTTCGAGTGTTGGTAAGAAACTAACGATGGCGCTTTCCGGTATTTTTCTGATTTTATTCCTGATAGTACACGTAGGGTTAAATGCCTGTATCTGGGCAAATGATGGCGGAGTAATGTTTAATAAAGCAGCTCATTTCATGGGAGCTAACTGGGTGCCGCGCGTGCTGGAAATAGGACTGTTTGCCTTTTTCCTAATCCACATTATTCAAGGTTTGGTGCTCGAAATTCAAAACCGAAGCAAACGGAAAATCGGGTATGCCGTAAACCTGGGTAACAGAGGAAGTAAATGGTATAGCCGCTCAATGGGTATATTAGGATCTTTGATACTTATTTTTTTGGTAATTCACATTATTGATTTTTGGATTCCTTCCCGTTTTGGAGGTTTAACAGAGACGATAATTGACGGTAAGCCCTATCATAATTTGTATGCTGAAATGAAATATAAGTTTAGTGAATTTGAGTACCGCCACATTGTGATTGTTATTTATATTTTAGGGGTTGCATCATTGTTCTGGCATTTGGTGCACGGCTTTCAAAGCTCGTTTCGCACGTTGGGCCTTACCAATCATAAGTACATCAATATGATGATCGGTTTGGGATGGGCGTTTTCTTTAATTGTATGTTTAGGCTTTATTATGATGCCACTTAGCTTTTTATTTGGCTGGATTTCGTAACAAAAGTTGACAGTTGACGGATGTTCGTTGACGGGTTTGCATTAGAAATTTGAGATTAGAAATTAGAAATTTGATTTATGCTTGATTCAAAAATACCTGCGGGTAAGCTGGAAGAAAAATGGAACGATTATAAAGGCCATTGTAAATTAGTAAATCCTGCTAACAAACGGAAGATTGAAGTGATTGTGATTGGAACAGGTTTGGCTGGTGCTTCGGCTGCCGCAACTTTAGGTGAGCAGGGCTACAGGGTTAAGGCTTTTTGTTTTCAGGACTCGCCGCGTCGCGCACACTCTATTGCTGCGCAAGGTGGAATCAATGCTGCAAAGAATTACCAAAATGATGGCGATTCTGTTTTTCGTCTTTTTTATGATACTGTTAAGGGCGGTGATTATCGCTCACGCGAAAGCAATGTGCACCGCCTGGCAGAAGTAAGCGCAAACATTATCGACCAGTGTGTGGCACAAGGTGTACCATTTGCGCGTGAGTATGGTGGTTTGCTAAACAACAGATCTTTTGGAGGTACACAGGTAAAAAGAACGTTTTATGCTGCAGGTCAAACAGGCCAGCAGTTATTAATAGGTGCTTATCAGGCGCTGGAAAGGCAGGTGGCTTTGGGTAATGTACAACAATATACCCGCCACGAAATGCTGGATATTGTGATGATAGATGGTAAGGCTCGCGGCATCATTGCGCGCAATCTTACTACCGGCCAGTTAGAAAGATATTTTGGACATGCGGTTATTTTAGCAACAGGTGGTTACGGAAATGTTTTTTATCTGTCAACAAATGCAATGGGCAGCAATGTAACAGCCGCCTGGAAAGCACACAAAAAAGGGGCGCATTTTGCTAATCCTTGCTTCACGCAAATTCACCCAACCTGTATCCCGGTTTCTGGAGATCATCAGTCTAAACTAACGCTGATGTCAGAATCTTTAAGAAATGACGGGCGTATTTGGGTTCCTAAAAAGCAAAACGATACGCGCAAAGCCAACGACATTCCTGAAGATGAAAGGGATTATTATCTGGAAAGAAGATATCCTGCTTTCGGTAACCTGGTTCCACGCGATGTAGCGAGCCGTGCTGCTAAAGAGCGTTGTGATGCGGGCTATGGCGTAGGTACTACCAAACAAGCGGTATATCTTGATTTTAAATATAACCTGATTAATAAATACGGAAGAGCCGAGGCCAGTAAACAGGGTATTGAAAATCCCGATACCGAAACGTTGATCCGTTTGGGTAAAGAAGTGGTAAAAGAAGAATATGGTAATCTTTTCGATATGTACGAAAAAATTACCGGCGAAAATCCTTACGAAGTTCCCATGCGTATTTACCCGGCAGTGCATTACACAATGGGTGGTGTTTGGGTAGATTATGAGCTGATGACTTCTGTTAAAGGATTGTATTGTTTGGGCGAAGCTAATTTTAGCGATCACGGTGCTAATCGTTTAGGAGCTTCTGCATTAATGCAGGGGTTGGCCGACGGGTATTTTGTAATACCCTATACAATTGGTAATTATTTAGCCGATGAAATTTCCGTTAAACCAATACCTACAACTGATAAGGCATTTGTAGAAGCAGAAGCTGCAGTAAATGCCCGCATCACACAATTGATGAATATAAAAGGCACACAATCTGTAGAAAGTTTCCATAAGCGCTTAGGTAAAATAATGTGGGAAAAATGTGGTATGGCGCGTAACGAACAAGGATTAAAAGAAGCGATCACCGAAATTCAGGAGCTTAAAAAAGAGTTCTGGAAAAATGTGCGCATACCAGGCGGCATACACGAAATGAATCCGGAACTGGATAAAGCAAACCGGGTGGCAGACTTTATTGAACTTGGCGAATTAATGTGTGTAAAGATGCATTGGAGCGCAAAGAGAGCTGTGGCGGGCATTTCCGCGAGGAAAGCCAGACAGAGGAAGGTGAAGCATTAAGAAATGATGAGGAGTTTATGTATGTGGCTGCTTGGAAATATAACGGAGATAGTGATTGGGAATTGCAGAAAGAACCCTTGGATTACGAGTTGATTAAGCCGACCCAAAGAAATTATAAATAATATAAAAATGAAAGTAGCCGGATTCTCATTTGTTCGAAATGGGGTGAAATACGGTTACCCTTTTAAGCAGTCTATATTATCTGTATTACCTTTGGTCGATGAATTTATAATTAACCTGGGCGATAGCGAAGATGGAACAAATGAGGTTGTGGATAATTTGCCCCAGGAAAAGATTAGGAAGATATACAGTGTTTGGGATGAATCTTTAAGAATAGGTGGGAAGGTTTTAGCAGAGGAAACGAACAAAGCATTGGACGCTACATCTGTTGATGCGGACTGGCTCTTTTACATACAAGGCGACGAAGTAATTCATGAAAAAGATTATGAAGAAATACGCCGGCAAATGCTGAAGTATAAAGATGATAAAAATATTGACGGATTATTATTTCGCTATTATCATTTTTATGGAAGCTACAGGTTATTAGGCGATGGCCGCAGTTGGTATCCATTTGAAATAAGGGTGATCAAAAATAACAAGGCAATACGCTCATATCGCGATGCGCAAGGCTTCAGGTGGGAAGATGGCCGTAAATTGAATGTAAAACTGATCAATGCCCATATTTATCATTACGGTTGGGCACGTAACCCGGTTGTGATGAATCGCAAGCAGACTGCATTTAGTAGTTTGTATAATGGAAAGGAAAGCAATCATAAGGAAGACATTGCCTTTGATTATAGCAAGATTGATTCGCTTACTTTATTTGAAGCAACGCATCCGGTAGTGATGAAAGAAATTGTGGAACAGGAAGATTGGAGTTTTGACAGAGATATTAATAAAAAGAATTTTAAAAGTATAAAGCACCGGCTTTATTATTTTTGGATAAGAAATTTGGCTTAAGGCCGTTTTCTTATAAAAATTATAAATTGATTCATTAGTACAATATGGAACATTACAATATGAACCTCACTTTAAAAGTGTGGAAACAAAAAGACGGAAATAGCAAAGGTGGTTTTGAAACATACAAAGTGAATAACATTTCTTCGGAGATGTCATTTCTGGAAATGTTTGATGTATTGAATGAGCAACTGATACATGAAGGAAAAGAGCCTATCGCTTTTGATCACGATTGCCGCGAAGGTATTTGTGGTATGTGTTCTATGTATATTAATGGGCGTCCACATGGTCCTTGGCAGGGTACTACCACTTGCCAACTGCACATGCGTGCTTTTAAAGATGGTGATACCATTGTGGTAGAACCCTGGCGCGCCAATGCTTTCCCTGTGGTGAAAGACCTTATTGTAGATCGCACTTCATTCGACAGAATTATACAGGCAGGTGGTTACGTTTCCGTGAATACGGGTGTTACTATTGATGCCAACAGCCACATGATAGGAAAGGATATTGCTGATAAAGCATTCGCTGCTGCAACTTGTATTGGGTGCGGTGCTTGTGTTGCTGCTTGTAAAAATTCTTCGGCATTACTGTTTTTATCAGCAAAAACCTCTCACTTGGCCTTGCTACCTCAAGGTCAGCCGGAAAGAAACAATCGCGCATTGGCCATGGTGGCGCAAATGGACAAAGAAGGGTTTGGTAGCTGTACCAACACTGGTGCTTGTGAAGCTGTTTGTCCTAAAGAAATTGAAATCACCAATATTGCACGACTTAACAGAGATTTTGCAGGCGCTGGTTTAGCCGCTGACATTAAAGAATAACAAAAAAGTTTCGCATATCTAAACCGTCCTATTTTGAGGTGGTTTTTTTTATGTCATAAAATAGCATTTAATGGTATCAAAAGTTTAAGAACGACCGATAGCATTTTTCACTATATCAAAAAACTCATCAGGAATGAATGGCTTGGTTATAACAGCAGCAAAATTTACTCTGTCAAAATCTTCTTGGTTTTGATTCACGTCTACAGCCGTTAAGGCCACTACAGGTGTTTGTATATTGGCTTCTTTTATTTTTTGAGTAGTTTCAAACCCGTTTATACCTGGCATCATAATATCCATAAGTATAAGGTCGTAAGTTTTTTCCTTTACTTTTTCAATAGCTTCAAACCCGTTTTCTGCTGTTTCGCAGTAATATTGTTTTGTCTCTAAAAGTGTTTTGGTAACAATAAGGTTTACATTATTATCATCTACTAAAAGTACTTTTCCTGCTATTTTTTGATTAGTAAGCATTGTAGGTGAGGTTTTGTTTTTATACACTTTTTCAAACCAGATGGAGAAAGAAAAAGAAGCGCCTTTGCCTGGTTGGCTGTTAACAATAATTTCACTGTTGTGAAGCGATAAGAAATGTTTTACAATATAAAGCCCAACACCGCTTCCTCCATATTTTTCTTTGATTGAATCGGATCCGTGTTGAAATTTATCGAAGATAATCTCAAAAAATTCAGGATCAATGCCAATACCAGTATCTGTAATGCAGAATCTAATCAGTACGTTATCGTCCGTTTCTTTTGTCAGTTTTATATCTAAAGATATTTTTCCGTTTGATGTATATTTATTCGCATTATTTAACAGGTTGATCAATATTTGCGATAATTTGACAGAATCCACTTGTAGTGGATCGGGTATATTAGGATCAACAGAACTTTGAAAACTATTGGTTGACGTTTTTAAAAAATATTTACGGTTTTGGCAATTTTTTGTACCAGGGATTTCAGGTGTGTAGCATCTCTGTTTAAAATCAGGTCTTTATCCTGATGTATAGATCGTGTGTCTACCATATTTTTTAGAAGGCGGTATAAATAATTGCTTGAAAACTCAAGCAAGTCCAGATTTTGGGCAAAACACTCTTTGTTTGTTTCTGCTTTTAGGTTGTGTGTGATAATGGCTATTCCGTTTATGGGCGTATATAAAGCTCATGTGTCATTACATTTAAAAACTCTGTTTTGGCATTTAAAGCGTTTTTGAGTTCCGTTGCCAGGGTCTCCAATTCTTTGTTTTTATTTTCAAGTACCAAGTTCAGCGCACCAGTTTTTTTTGAAACCTTTCTTTGATATATTGAAAAGAAAATTAGAAAAACAAGTACGCCGGCAATAACAATTAACCCAACTTTTATTTGCATTTTTTTGAGCTTATTTTCAACCTCAAATCTTTTTAGCTTTTCACTCTGAATGTTTAACTTATTTTGAGTGAGCATGTTGTTGCTCAATTGTATTTCTTTTTGCTTTCGCAAACTGTCCACAATTTTAAATGCCTCAATATATAATTGCGTTGCTTTTTCATACTGATTGATGCTGGAATAGAAATTTCCAACACTTTTCAAGTACATATATTCAAACAATGAATATTTAAAATAGCCTGAACTTTTTCTAATAGAATCTAAATGAGCGATAGTTTCCTTTCCTTTTTCAATATTCCCCAATTCCGTATATGCTTGTAGCGTATAGGAGTAAAGATATTTTGCCCGTCCGTATTTTATTCCAGATTCTTTAATAGCGTCCATACTCAATTGTGCATATTTAATTACATTGCTCCAGTTTTTCAGTTTATTGTAATGATCTACCAAATTAAAACACACATCAATCAAATTTTCGGTTTCCCCGAATTTTGAAAAAAGCTGGTAGGCTTTCAGGTAATATTTTTCAGCCTCTTTGCTGCCTTTTGGTTCTATAATTCCAAATATTTCATAGCAAAATGCTATTTCTAAAGAATTATTAGTTTGCTTAATAAGCTCTTTCGTTTTTTGAACATATCTTCGACTCGCAGCTGTATCTTTAATATAGTGAAAAAGAAAAGCTTTTTTACTATATAATCTCATAAGATCGATGACATTTTTGGTTCGCAAGGCCAATGTTTCTGCTTTTTTAGCAGGAGAAAAGCACTATCAGAGCCATCGCGTTTACCCACGTATTTTCTGCGTCTATTATTAAATTTTGTATGCTGTCAGCATATTCTGATTTACCCTGTGCCCAAGCAGGTGGATAATGGGTGACAAGGAAGAAAATAATAATAATGAAGTATCGACTTATAGGTTGCAACTGTGTTATTTTTTGATGAACAAATAGATTTTTAAAATCTAAGTAAATCTATGATTGTATTTAAATTAAATTAAATGAGTTCGGGTAGCTCGTAAAAAGTAAGCGACTGATTATAGAATGCATGTGGTAGGTGTTTATCAATTACAATAATACTGCTGGTATTTCTATGGTTTATCAATTTTTAAATCTACAGGACAGTTTAAAAATAATGTTAGGCTGATTATAAAATGATGCTTATTGATCGGGACGATGAAGTGCTTGCAATGCAATATCGATGCCATAAGCACTGTAGTTCGTATCGAAAAAATAAGTAAAATCCTCTTTTAAAGATACTGCAATTTTCTTTGAACAATGCAGTAAATTTGCAGCCCTATGCAATTATCGAAAAATTTTGAACCTGCACAGATTGAGCAATTTTGGACCAATCGTTGGAAAGAAAAAAGTATTTTGAAAGCAAGCCGGATGGACGACCTGCCTTTACTGTGGTGATCCCACCGCCCAATGTAACCGGTGTGCTGCACATGGGTCATACGCTGAACGAGACCGTACAGGATATTTTGGTGCGCCGCGCCAGAATGAGCGGCTACAACGCATGCTGGGTGCCCGGTAGCGACCATGCTTCTATTGCTACAGAAGCGAAAGTAGTGCAGATGTTGCGTGAAAAAGGTATTGATAAAAACACATTGACTAGAGATGAGTTTTTAAAGTATGCATTTGAATGGAAGGATAAATATGGTGGGATTATTTACAACCAGATTGAACGATTGGGGTGTAGCGTGGATTGGAGCCGTGTAACCTTTACCATGGACGATCATTATTACAAGGCGGTAATCAAAGTGTTTGTTGATCTTCATAAAAAAGGTTTGATTTATCGTGGCGCGCGAATGATCAATTGGGATCCGGTTGCGAAAACTGCATTAAGCGATGAAGAAGTAGAATACCGCGAAGTGCAAAGCAAGTTGTATTATATACAATATAAATTAGATGAATCATCATTATCAGGGTTAATTGTTAGCGAACCTACAGTAAGATATTGGAGTGTAAAAGACTTGTTACTAAAGGCAAAAAATATAGTTGTAAATTTTACTGCAAAAATCAAGACGGACTATCTTAATGCTGACGAAAAGACCATACTGGGTAGTGTTACACCTGAAGGCGCATTGTTTTTATCTCAACTAACCGGAAAGGAGATAACGGCAGATTATAAACATACAATAGAAAAAGCAGCTTTAACCATGTTTTAAGAAAGCATGGAAATGAAGAGGAAGAAAAGAAGCGTGGACAAATTGCTATTACTGAACAAGATTTTGGAAGGATACCTGAAATCCTAAATAGTCCTGATCAGATTGTAGGAGATAGCAAAACCCAAACAGGACTTGAAGCCATCACTTATATAAAAAAATGGAAGACGGTTCTTTTATTTATCTCGAAGAAGTAAGAACCGGCAAAAAGAATTGTGTTTGACAACAATGAGAAAAATGAAAGGGAAGACTGGTTTAGAATCTTCCCTTACAAACAGGCGAGCAATGCCTTCCGCCGAAGCAGAATCCTTCTCTCGAACGTCCGAAACGACTCCTGCTATTGCGAAGATACCAAAAATTATCGATTTTAGCATCTTAGTTGATAGTGAGGAAGATGCTACTTCCGGTGAATACATCACTATCGCAACTACACGTCCCGAAACCATTTTGGGCGATACAGCCATTTGTGTAAATCCTAACGACGAGCGTTACCAGCATCTGAAAGGTGCTTATGCTTTTGTGCCATTGATCAATCGCCGTATTCCCATCATTTTTGATGAATATGTGGATATGGAATTTGGTACCGGCGCTTTAAAAATAACGCCAGCACATGATATCAACGATTATAATCTTGGATTAAAACATAACCTTGAAGTAATTGATACATTAAATGATGATGGTACTTTAAGCAAAGCCGCACAACTATATGTTGGTGAAGATAGGTTTGATGTGCGTAAAAAAATTGCTGCTGATTTAGAAGCTTCTGGCAATCTGGTGAAAACCGAAGATATTGACAATAAGAACGGTTTTTCGCAAAGAAGCAATGCGGTTGTAGAGCCAAAAATTTCTACGCAGTGGTTTTTAAAAATGCAGGATTTAGCCGAACCGGCGTTGAAAGCGGTTGTTGATGGCGATATTAAAATTCATCCGGGCGATCGTTTTTTAGCTACTTATAAACATTGGCTGGAAAATGTAAAAGACTGGTGTATCAGTCGGCAGCTTTGGTGGGGTCAACAAATACCAGCCTGGTACACACCTGATGGGACCTGCGTTGTGGGTGAAACAAAAGAGGAAGCATTTAGTGAATTGTCAAAAGTGGATAGTGAATCTACTCACCATTCATCATTCACTATTGACGATCTGACTCAGGACAATGACGTGCTCGACACGTGGTTTTCTTCCTGGCTTTGGCCTTCGCAGGTGTTTAAAGGAATTACAGCACCTGGCAACGAAGAAGTGAAATATTATTATCCGACTTCAGTGTTGGTGACCGGACAAGATATTATATTCTTTTGGGTGGCAAGAATGGTGATGGCCGGTTTAGAGTATGAAAAAGAAATACCATTTAAGGATGTTTATTTTACCGGAATGGTACGCGATAAGTTGGGCAGAAAAATGTCTAAGCAATTAGGTAATTCTCCCGACTTATTAGAATTGATTGATAAATACGGAGCCGATGCGGTTCGCTTTGGAATAATGATTGCAGCGCCTGCCGGTAACGATTTATTATTTGATGAAACGTCGCTGGAACAAGGCCGTAACTTCAATAATAAGATATGGAATGCGCTGAAACTGGTAAAGATGTGGGAAGAAAATCCCAATGGCATCATTAACGACCTGAAGCTTGAAGATGATGATTTCGCAGCGAAATGGATGCGTAATCGTATCACTAAGGTGAAGATTGAAGTAGATAAACTATTTAAAGAATTTAAACTTAGTGAAGCGCTTAAAACTATTTACTCTTTAATATGGGATGATTTCTGTAGCTGGTATTTGGAATGGCAAAAGCCCGAATTTGGTGGCGCTACGATTGATTCTAAATTACAGGTAACAATTGATTTCTTTGAAGAATTGCTGCAGATGTTGCATCCTTACATGCCTTTTATTACAGAAGAAATTTATCATCAGTTGCGCGAGCAGGATGATGACCTTTCAATTAAGCAGTTTGAAAATTCCGGGCGGCCTGTGAATGATAAAATAATTTCTCAAGGCGAAATATTAAAGAGTACCATTAGTGTAGTACGCGACGCACGGGTAAAAAATAGTATTAAAAATAAAGAAACAATTAACCTTCATATACAAACCGAACGGACTACAGATTATCATCCATTGTTTGATATTTTACAAAAACAAATAAATGCAGAGAAAATTGCGTTTACGGATACTGCAGTTGAAAAATGTGTAAATGTATTGATAGAAAAAGATAAGCTATACATAGAAACACAGACAGAGTTAGACACTACCGCACAAAAAGAACAATTGGAGAAGGACATCATTTATTTAGAAGGTTTCCTTGCATCGGTAGAAAAGAAATTAGGCAATGAAAGGTTTGTGCAAAATGCCAAGCCGGAAGTGGTAGAAGTAGAAAGAAAGAAAAAGGCAGATGCCGAAGAAAAGATTAAAGCGCTGAAAGAAGCGATGGCAGCTTTGTAATATTTTTAAACGTCCCAGGTTTTCAAAACCTGGGACGTTTATCTTACCTCGGTATCAAACTGCCAGGCAAAACAAATTCAAAAAATAACTTTCGGTTGCTTTGAGGTAACGGGCTTATTAAAGTTCCAGCCCGAAAGCCGAAGGTAAGTGGATGCTGGTTCCACCATTTTGTGTCAAAATAAATTTCAGCGCCTGTGCTTTGTAGTGTTGATTTTGCACTTGCCTTTTTATTAAATGCTTGTGTATGATCGTAAAATAAATTAGCTCTTACGCGTTGCAAATAAAAGATATTGGCAAACCCCCAATCAGGGTATAGAAGTGTAAAATGATAATTGGCCCGCGCTGTGTAAACGCCTGCAGAGTCCCGTCCTGCGTAGCCTCTGGCGTAAGCGATACGGTTTCCAAACACACGCTGATCAGTTCCTGAATATTGAACGGCTCCATTTAACACAAGACTTTGCGCCCTAACTACGCCGGGCAAGTACAGATTGGCCCCTGCATAGCTTTGCCAACTTTTATAAAGATTAAGCGCATGCCTCAATTGTACAATGCTGCTATATCCAAACCGTGGATAGATATCTTGAACCGTAGCCTGAATTTGTTGTGACCAGCTGATGCCATGAGCGAGGTAGCTGAACTTCAACTCTTTAAAATCATTTCTGGTTTCGCCTTTATTAAAATCAGTACGGTAATAATAATTGCTTCCAATATTTAGCGATTTGTAGGTTCTGTTACTGGCCCAGCTCAATGGAATATTTAAGCCAACATAATTATTCCATTCATCCCATCTTTTATCTTACCCGATGCAATGCCGCGCCTGTCGAATGTATAAGCAGAACCCAGCGTTATAAAAGGAAACAAGCCGCCGTAGGTTATAGAGCCGCCAGCAGTATGGGTTTTGTCACTTTCGTTGTATAAATAATATAGCTGCGTTTCTGTGGTATTTAAAATATTATTACCATAAACTGTGAAGCTAAATTCAGGATCAGAATAATTGGGACGCCAGCTATGAAAGTTGATCGGTCTTGTTAACTTTCGATATGGCTTGGAACTGTAATGTGTGTATGAGATTTTGGACAAATCATTTGTAGCATGTAATGTGTCTGTAACTATTCCATTGCTTGCCTTGGTAAAAATCTCCATTAAGACCGGCAGCCATTCCAAATCTGCTGTTTCTTTTTGATGCAGTTGATAGCCGTTAGCTGTAAAGCTGCTCCAGTTTAGTTTTTCAAAATTGTTGCTGACAAAATAGCTTCCAACGCCTGTTGTAGGCAATGTATATAGTTGTTTAGACTTTAGATCATAATAAAATAGTTCATCTTTTAAATGTTGGGAAGCTGTAAAATAAATCCTATTATCCTTTACATCAATCGTTCCTATTACGGTGTTTGATGGCGGAGTGATGTTTTCAATCCTTCCGGTATTTATATCAATTGCTGCAATATGTGTGGTAGCATCTTTCTTTCGCAGCACACTAATGACAGTTTTATTATTTACTATTTTGGGATTCGAGAAATAAGTGATGCTGTCATTCACTATTTCTTTTTCAATCGCGCCATCAGTTGCATTTAATATAATAAGGCTGGACCTGCCGTTTAGCGACACTTTATTAGCCGCAATCAGTTTGCCATCTTCAGAAATATCGGGCGAGAAATATCGGGTTTTATGCTGAAGCGTTCGTTGGTCACCAGTTTTGACGTCAAGTATTTTGATCACACTATAACTAACCCAACCCCATCGCGGGTGCGTTTCATAAGCGGCATACACAATTTTTCCGTTTCGATAACTATACTGATCCTCAATACTAATGTCTCTAAACCGGATCAATTCTTCTTGTGTATTTGTTTTAAGGTAAAACGCAGCTCGTTTATTATATGTTGATTTTTGATACAGCAGATCGTTCGCCGATATTTGAAAAGGAAATGTGTAGTTTGTTACGCTTCTAGCTCCCCTCTCCTTTGGAGAGGGGGGTGAGGTCTGTCAGGCGCTTTTCGTTTTGGATGCCATAAATATTCTTGTAGTAATTAAAAGCGCTGTCTCGAAATATTTTGTAACTAACTCCGGTATGTTTTTGTACAGCCTTCTGCATGGGATAAAACAAACTTTTATATGCGCTGGCATCGAGCGTTACGTTGCGCCAGAAATCATATCCATATTTTTCCACGCCATAGTTCACCAGCAAATACCCCAAATCATAATGATTAGGTACATAATCTTTTAGCGAACCATTTCTCAACTTCATCCAACTATAATTTTTTCCTGATTGCCATAAAGACGGATAAGCTTTCAGAAAAAAGGAAGGGTGCCTCGGCCATGAGGCGCAAATAACGTTTCGTTGTAAACAGCATCCCCTTCAAAAAACCAATTAGGAACAGCCGCGTTTATGGCCAGGGCATAACCTTCTTGTCCAAACAATTTTTTCATAACACCACTTAAGCCATTATTAAAATTATTGAATTGCTGTACATGGCGATACTCGTGCACGGTTAATTGCGATGGCCAGGAAAGACTGCTGGGATCGAAATTGTCGGCAGATGGAGTTATGTATAATTCACTTCGAAATGGGCCAAGAGAAACATAGCCATTGGTCGTAACTGGTTGATTTTGCAGTATAATATCTATTTTATTCCATTTGTTGCCTAGCTTGAGGCGATCTCGCCGCGAAATTCCTCTCACAATATCTGCAACGCTGCTGGCTAAAGAGTCCAGTCCGTCCGGAAAAATGATTCTTGCTGTATCCGAATTGATCTGTTTCCATCGGGTAGAAAATGGATTGCCTCCAAACTGCTGAGCCTCAGTTTCTATTAAACAGCTGAAGAAAAATATCGCCAGAAACAAAAAGCCAATTCTCAGCATAAATATATATTCTGATTAATTATTTTAAGGATGCAATAAAAATATAAAATTAACAGTTAGATATGTCCGAAATTTGCCAGTCGAAACCTAATAAATTACTTTTACAAAATTTTAGAACAACCTTTCCTGAAGAAATTTCGTAAAATACTACTAATCGTTTTGGCGTCAATCGTTTTGTTATTGACGGCCGTGTGGTTGCTTATACAAACGACTCCGGTACAAAACTGGCTCATCGATAAAGTAACCTCTCGTCTTTCAAAAGATCTTAAAACGAAAATAGAAATCAATCGGGTAGATTTTTCTTTGTTCGATAAGATGAACCTGCAGGGTGTATTGATCCTAGATCGTCAAAAAGATACTATTTTAAGTGCAGGAGAAATAACCGTAAATATTACGGATTGGTTCTTCTTTAAAAATGATATCGAACTTAAATACATTGGCCTTAGAGATGCTTATGTTAATTTACAGCGAAGCGACTCCGTTTGGAGGCACCAATTTATACTTGATTATTTTACAACGCCTGCCAGTCCTAAAAAGAAAAAAAACGCAATCAATCTTGCTTTGCGTGAAGTAGATCTTAAAAACATCCTCGTAAGGCAGCGCGATGGTTGGATAGGACAAGATATGACGCTGTCCCTGGCATCACTGAACACGGTTTCGCGTAACGTTGATTTTAAGAAAAGGCTGATAGAAATCAAATCGCTAAATATTAACCAACCCTATTTTGCGCTGCGTAATTATGACGGAAAGAAGCCTCCTAAAGAAAACAGCGCAGTACCCATACCTGTTGTTACTGATACCAGTGATATTGATGTAAATGACAATAAGTGGAAGATACTTGTAAGCACACTTAGTCTGCGAAATGGTACTTTTAAAAATGATAATGATTCCCGCCCGCTGGATACTTCAGCATTTGATGGTAAGCATATTGAGTTTTCAAAAATAAATGGCGATTTTAGAAGTGTGAAATGGGAGATGGATACTGTTTCGGCTTCCATAAAGCTTGCAACCAAAGAAAGAAGCGGTTTTGAGGTAAAGCATTTGATTGCAGATGCAAAGTTTACTCCAACTGAAATGACTTTTGATAATCTAGATATACGAACCAACGACAGCCATCTTACCAACTACTTCAGCATGCGGTTTGACCGGTTTAGCGACATGAGCGATTTTGAAGAAAAAGTGAGGATGGAAGGTAGGTTTGATAATACGGAGATCAATAGTGATGACATTGCATATTTTGCTCCCGATCTGAAAACATGGAAGAAGAGAATTAAAATAAGTGGCAATGTAAAAGGCCCTGTTGCGTCATTAATTGGAAAAAATCTGGATATTAGAGCAGGAGCTAATACTCATTTTTTGGGAGATGCTACTATTACAGGATTGCCAGAGATAAACAGTACTTATCTTGATATAAAAGCAAATGAGTTTAAAACTGTTTATGCCGACGCTACAGCCTTTATTCCACCATTGAAAAGAATCAATACTATTGATTTAAGCAAGCTTGGATATGTGGTTTTTAATGGAAACTTTTCAGGATTTATTAATGATTTTGTTACTTATGGAACGATACAAACCGGGCTTGGCACGGTTAAAGCAGATGTCAATCTTAAATTACAGAATGCTGCATATCCAATTTATTCTGGCACAGTATCTACGCAAGGCTTAAATCTAGGCCCGCTTCTAAAAGATAAAAATTTAGGGTATGTAAGTTTGAATGCAACTTTAAAGGGAGCTGGTTTTAATCCTAACAGTGGTGCGATTGCACTTGATGCCCGGGTAAAGTTTATTGATTATAAAAAATACCGTTATCAAAACATAACACTGGATGGTGAATTAAATAAGAAAATCTTTGACGGATCGATTATAATTAATGATCCGAATGCTGCTTTGAATCTTAACGGGTTTGTAAACTTTAGCAATAAGGTGCCCGAGTTTAATTTCTTGGCTAACATCGACACCCTGAATTTATATAATACACAACTGTTCAGAGAAAATCTGGCATTTAGCGGAAAAGTAATTGCAGAATTTACAGGCAATACAATTGATGACTTTCTGGGATATGCAACTATTACCGAAGCATCCCTTACAAGAAATGGTTTTCCATTATCGTTTGATTCACTTTCCATCAACTCAACTGTTACGGATAGCGCAACAACTAAACATCTCAGCATTGCTTCAAATGAATTTAGTGTTGATATTGATGGTGTTTTTAATATTCGCGATTTGCCGAATTCTGTCACTGCTTTCCTCAATCGTTATTATCCGGCCTATATTAAAAAACCGAAGGATGATGTGCCGAAGCAATCATTTACGTTTGATATTAAAACGAATAGCTTCAACGAGTTTGCAACAATTATTGATAGTAGTTTGCAGGGGTTTGATAACAGTAGGATATCAGGCAGTATCAATACGAATCTGAATAACCTGTCTCTTGATGTCAATGTTCCTTATTTTAAGTATAGGCAATTTAGTTTTTCGAACACTGATATTGATGCAACTGGAACCTACGATAGCCTTACTTTATACGGCAGTGTATCCAATATAGGAGTTACCGACAGCTTGGAAATACAATTAGCAACATTCAATATTAAAGCTCATAATGATGTTTCGGAAGTGAGCATTTTCACTGGTGCCGAAGGAAATAAAACTTTGGACCAGGCACGTTTAAATGCTATAGTAAATACTTACGATAATGGAGTAGGTATACAATTCAATCCTTCAAGTTTTATGCTTAATGGAAAAACCTGGAGTATTGAAGATAAAGGAGAATTAGAGTTCCGGAAAAATGCGCCAGCCCATGGCCTGCTGGTTTTACGGGTGAGTACGCAGGAAATAAGAGTTGAAACCATGCCCTCGGATGTGGGGAGTTGGAATGATGCAGCCATAACATTAAGGAATATCAACCTTGGCGATATCGGTCCTTATTTGCTTCCACGCAACAGGCTTGAAGGTTTAATAGATGCACACGTACTTATAGAAAATCCCGGAAAAGAAATGAAGATCAGTTCCAGAGATTTTGTTGGAAAAGGAATCCGTCTGGACAATGATTCCATTGGTGATTTGGGCGCAACTATGATATTTGATATGTTGACACAAGAGCTTGAGGTGAATGGTAAGACTTTGGGCTCTGACGATAAAAGCCTTGCCTACGATATTCACCTTTATTTACAAAGCCAGGAAACACAAGCAAATAATGTTATTTCTTTAAAACCCAATCATTTTGACCTAAAGTATGTGGATCGTTTTCTCAACTCTTTGTTTTCTGACTTAACAGGAGATATCACCGGGGATTTTCAGGTCAAAGGGCCTTTTAATTCAATTGCGGTAGTTGGTAAAGGGCGGCTTCACAATGCAGGCCTGAAAGTGAAATTCACGCAATGTTATTATAAAATAGAAGACAGGGATATTGAACTTAGTGAAAACGAGATCAATCTGGATGGAATTGTTTTAAAGGATACGATTACCGATAACCCGGTCTATTTAAGGGGGAGCATTTTACATAATGCCTTTAGCGATATGTTTTTTGATATTACAGTATCTACACGTAAGCCGGGTACCCGCGATGCAAGAAACAACCGGCCAGTACAGGTGCTCAACACCACTTTCGCTGATAATAAACTGTTTTACGGAAAAGTAAAGGCAACGGGTTCCTTTGTATTGGTTGGACCGGAAGATAACAGCTATATGAAAATTGATGCTATCGCTTCTGACCAGGAAGAAAGCTCTTTTACGATTGCATCTGCTAGTAGCTATGCTGGCAAAATGCCCGACTGGCTGGTTGAAAGAAAATATGGAGAAGAAGTTACAGACAGTCTTGTTGATGCAAGCGAACAATCGAACATGGTGTATGAATTGGATGTAACGGCTAATCCAAAAGTATTGATGAAGTTTGTAATGGATGATCTTACCGGCGACCAGATTGTAGGCCGCGGATATGGAACATTGAATATAAGATCAGGAACAACTGAGCCTTTGGCAATAAAAGGCAGATTAGATATTGAAGAAGGTACCTATAATTATACTTTTAAATCATTCTTTCCAAAACCTTTTGAAATTATTAAGGGTACAGAAAATTATATATCCTGGACAGGCGACCCGTTGAAAGCAAATATGAATATACAGGCAAAGTATAAAGCAGAACGTGTAAGCTTTGCTCCATTGGCAGGCATCAATATTGATCAGAGCTATGCCAACACCAGAGAGAATGTTTATGTGTATGCAACACTTACCGGGCAACTATTTCAGCCGGAATTCAAATTCGAGCTTCAGCTGGATCCGAATAGCAGGTACAATAATGACTTTAATGTAACGAATGCCTTGCAACAAATAGAACGAAGCCAGACTGAGGTTACCCGGCAGGTTACTTACCTTATCGTATTTAATAGTTTCGCGCCGCCACAAACAGGTGTTTCCAATATTGGTATTGGCGCGGCTGTAAATGAATTAACATACAACACTATTTCCAGTTTATCCGGGTTGCTATTTAATGAGGTTAATAAGAAGCTGAACACAGCATTGGCTTCATTGCTGGGCCATGATGTGCGGTTAAGCTTTAGCGGTTCAGTTTACAACCGTAATGTATTTGGTGTTACTTCTAATAACTTCAATATCAATCAGGCTAATGTAAGTGGTGCATTGTTAGTGCCATTGTTCAAAGACAGGTTCGTTATTTCATTAGGTAGTTCGCTGGAAGTGCCTTTGCAATCTACATTGCAACAAACCGTACAGTTCTTACCAGACGTGACGGCGGAATGGTTATTGAACGCCAGCGGAACAATAAGGCTTAATTTATTTTACAGGAAAACCTGGATTATTTAACTACATCAAGCACTGGCGCTGCCAAGCTTAAACGAACCGGTGGAGGTATCTCTTTAAAAGAGAATTCAATACACTGCGCGAAGTTTTTTCAAATGCGAGAAAACGTGCCGAGCGCGAATCAAGAGGAAAATTACCTGCACCAGCCGATTCATCAAGAATAGTTCAGCCAGTTGTGCCTGATAAAAAAACAGATAGTCTAACGCCTGAGACGATACCCGGAACGGAGGAGTAGGAAGTTGGGATATGATAGTTGACGGTATGATAGAAGGTTAAAAGCGAGTATCAGCAAACCTTAACTGTTATCTCCCAATCGTCAACTCGGCTACAACCGGGAAATGATCAGAAGGAAACTTACCGAAATAAGTATCAGTTAAAATACCCCATTTAGAAGCCTGCCATTGTTTAGTAATAAAAACGTGATCGATCACGTTGGTTGTGGTAAAATTATTTTTAAAACCATTGAAAGAACTATTGTTTTCGTAAGGTTTGCTTACATCTTTATGGCTGTCGCGTAAAATAGCTGAATTAGCAATGATCTTGTATGGTTCTGCATCGGCCGGCATTAAAGTCGCCTGTTAAAATAGCGGGTACTCCTTTCGCAATCTCTTTTATTTTTTGAAGTATGAGTTTGCTGCTTTCAAGCCGTGCTATTTTTCCCTCATGATCAAAATGGACATTGAAGAAGTAAAATTTCTTTTTTGATTTTTTGTCCTGCAAATAAACCCATGAACAGATGCGGTTGCAGCAGGTTGCATCCCAGCCGAGCCCTGGTTTATCAGGTGTTTCAGATAACCAGAAATCTCCTGATGATAGAAGTTGAAATTTATCTTTCTTATAAAATATTGCCGAATGTTCTCCTTTATCGCTACCATCATCGCGGCCTTTGCCATAACGTGCATAATCAGGCAATGCTTTCAGCACATCTTCAAGTTGATGTGGCTGCGCCTCCTGTGTTCCAAATATATCAAAGTCGTGAAAACTGATCAGGCTGGCAACATAAGCTTTTCGATCTTTCCATAAATTGCCAATATCATTTTTGTTATCAAACCGAAGATTGTAGGAGGCAATAGTATAAGATTGTGCGCCTGCAGTCAGTGAGGTCAATAAAATAGCGCAGAAGATTACTTTAGCTAAAAAATCTTTTTTAAACACATAGCAAAAACTTTAAAATGAAATCCGAAGCTTAGCAGACAATTGGCCAAGGGCTTCCGAAAAAATGTAGCCGAAGATAATAACTTATGACCAATACATTTTGCCCGATAAGGTTATGCTATGATTAACTCATAAAATATTTCTTAAAAAGAGTACCACGGATACAAAGTATGCAATAAACCATTTTCTTGATAAATAGTTGTTCCGTAGTATTCTTTCTTGTACATCTTAATTTTTAGAACTTCGTTTTAATTATGCTACCACAGAAATAAACTCTTCTTTCGGAGTTCGAACTTTTTTAAGTTTGGCAAAATAATCATTTTCTTCATCCCTGTATCCAAGTGACAGCATTACAATACTTTTAAGGCCTTTATTCTTTAGCCCAAGCACTTCGTCCACTTTTTGTTGATCAAAACCCTCCATAGGTGTTGCATCAACACGAAGTTCAGCTGCTGCAATGATTCCGGTTCCTAATGCAATATAAGCCTGACGAGCAGCCCAGGAAAAGTTTTCCTCATCAGAGCGGTTGAGCAAATAAGTTTCTAACGATTTTTTAAAATCAACCATTCCTTCTGCAGGAGTGTCTCTTACGGTTGCAATATGGTCAATATAATTTGAAATTTGTTCCGCAGTCACTGCTGTATAAGCTGCAAACACAAGCAGATGTGAAGATTCCACGATTTGAGCGTTAAAGGATCCTTCACCGATTTGTTTACGTATGTCCTCATTTTCGATCGAGAATACACGGTAAGGTTGCATACCTGCCGATGATGCAGACAAACTTATTGCATCAAGTATTTGTTGCACTTTTTCTATTGGTATTTTTTCGTTTCTGTACTTTTTAGTGGCATAACGCCAGTTCAAACTTTTAATCAGTTCCATAAATGAAATTTTTTGAATACACAAAGTTCCGGTTTATTGGTATACTTTTGTCACCAAGTGTATAAAAGTAATAGTAACATACATGTAACAAGGTAACTTATGGCAGAAATAAAACATGAGCATGAAGCTTGTAAAAAGACCATTCTCGCTGTGCACGACGCTATGGATGTGCTAGGTGGAAAATGGAAAATTTCAATTGTAGCTTCTTTGGGTTTTGGTAAGAAAAGGTACTCAGAAATATTAAAAGATGTAACAGGAATATCGGGTAAAATGCTGAGTAGGGAGTTAAAAGATATGGAAGCGAATTTATTAGTGAACCGTTATGTGATAGACACGAAGCCCGTTACTGTAGAATATGAACTAACACCTTATGGACATAAATTAAAATCGGTTATCAAAAACCTGGCTGATTGGGGTAACCTTCATCGCAAAACGATTATGGGTAAATAGAAAATGAATAGTTGCTATTATGCTTTCTTGATTTTTTTCAAAGCAGCTTTTTCTTCATTTTCCTTCAAGCGGAATTTCACAATTCGTTTGATCAGATCAACTGGTAATGGTTTATCAAGCGGAAACTGAACCGTGCCTTTACCTCCTTTGTAAGCTTTTAATTCTTCTTCAAAGTCTTCATGTCCGCGTGGTGCAGGATAGATGCTGGTGTGTTTTTTATAACCGGAATAATAGATAAAATATTTATCATTTTGTCTAAATCCGCCAATGCCATAGCTTAAACCCTCCTCAGATGTCGGAGCAGCTTTTTTAATGATAGAACGGATCTTGTTTACAGCCTCCTGTGCTTCTTCCGGAATGGTAGCGAGGTATTCATTAATGTTAGACTCAACCATGGTTTATTGGATTTATTCGATGTACAAATTACGATGTACGCTTTAAAACTTCAACCTATAACATTCTGTCATCCGTCAACTATCATCTATCAACTAAAAGTCATGTCCCAACTTCTCTCTCTTCGTGCTTAAATATTTTTCGTTGTGCTCATTTGGCGTAATGACGATGGGCACATTTTCAACAATTTCCAGTCCATATCCTACAAGACCAACACGCTTGCGCGGATTATTACTCATCAGGCGCAACTTGGTAGCATTAAGGTGGCGCAATATCTGCGCACCTACACCATAATCGCGTTCATCCATCTGGAAACCCAGGTGCAGATTGGCTTCTACGGTATCCATTCCTTCTTCCTGAAGTTTATATGCTTTCAGTTTATTCATTAGTCCAATGCCTCGTCCTTCCTGGTTCATATATAAAATAATGCCTTTGCCTTCCTGCTGCACCATTTGCATGGCCGTTTGCAACTGGTCGCCGCAATCGCAGCGAAGGCTGCCCAAAATATCGCCCGTAAAGCACGATGAGTGAACGCGCGTTAAAACAGGTTCATCTTTTTCCCATTCACCTTTAATTAATGCAAGGTGTTCATTGTTGCTGTTCTTATCTTTAAAAGCCACCAATGTAAAATCGCCGAATTTGGTCGGCATTTTTACACGCACAATTTCTTCAATTAATGAATCACGTTTCAACCGATATTCGATCAGCTCCTGTATCGATATAATTTTAAGATCAAATTTTTCTGCAACTTTTAAAAGGTCCGGCAATCGCGCCATTGATCCATCTTCATTCATCACTTCTACCAACACGCTTCCGTAAGGATAAGGAAAGCCGGCCAGCCGCGCTAAATCAGTAGCAGCTTCAGTATGTCCTACGCGGCGCAATACGCCACCTTTTTTGGAACGCAGCGGAAACACGTGCCCGGGACGACCCAAATCAGCCGGATTGGTAAAAGGATTATTTAATGCTTCAATTGTTTTTGATCGGTCACTTGCTGAAATGCCGGTGGTGCAGCCATGCCCTAAAAGGTCAACGGAAACAGTAAATGCGGTTTCGTGCAAGGCCGTATTATTGGTTACCATTAATTCAAGTCCGAGCTCGTCGCAGCGATCTTCAGGCAGCGGCGCACAAATCAAACCACGCCCGTGCGTAGCCATAAAATTGATCATTTGAGGCGTAATGGCACCCGCAGCGGCAATAAAATCACCTTCATTTTCACGGTCTTCATCATCCACAGCTATTACCAATTTTCCTTGTTTAATAGCTTCAATAGCACTTTCTATCGAATCAAGCATTTATTAAAAATTTTTGCAAAGTTAAACAATTTGGGGCTGTCAGCTGTCGAATCTGCCTCGGCAATTTACCGTCCGCCAGCTGGCGGATATACCTCCGCTTCGCTCCGGTGCCGCTACCATCCGGCAGCCTTTGATCTTTTTGCATCGCCATAAATACGTGACGATTGTTTTCAAATTATAATAACATGACATCAGCTATTTTTGTTGCAGCATATTTTATTGAAATGAAGCATAAAAAATATTCATTTTAATACCGAAGCCATGAATATTTTCTTATGCGGAATTCCATGTGCCAGATGAAAACAATAACATAAACACATGAAATATAATGTGATGATAACCGGTCAGATGCGCTTTTTATTGATTTCCCTTTTTGCTTCTTTAGTAGCTTGTAATAGCGATGATAACTCGTCTAATCAACAAAATACGAAAGCTGTAACGCCTGTCATTCATTATAAATTGCTTCAAACTTATCCTCACGACACAACTTTATTTACTGAAGGACTTGTATTTTATGACAATAAGCTTTTTGAAAGCAGCGGCGCTCCTCCTGATATTCCTTTTACTAAATCAGTCATTGGCTACTATGATTTTAAAACCGGCCTGTTCAATCAGAAGATAGAAATTGACAAAAGTAAATACTTTGGAGAGGGAATTACTTTTCACGACAATAAGCTGTATCAGCTAACTTATAAGAATAAACTGGGATTTATTTATGATGCCAAAAACTTTATAAAACAAGGGGAATTTAATTATAGCAATACAGAAGGTTGGGGACTTACCACTGATGGTAACAGTATCATTATGAGCGACGGCACCGAGAATATTACTTATCTGGATCCTAAAACAATGCAACCACACAGGATATTGAAAATTACTGAAAATGGAATACTTAGGGATAGTTTAAATGAGTTGGAATTCATTAATGGCTGTCTATATGCTAACATATGGCTTCATCCCGAAATTGTAAAAATTAACACCACCAATGGAAATATTGTAGGTAAATTGAATTTAAGTTCCATTGTAAACGCGGTAAAGTCCCGCAAACCAAACTCACAAGAGTTAAATGGTATCGCTTATGATTCCATAACAGGAGCCACGTACATTACGGGCAAGTTGTGGCCGTATATTTATAAAATTTATTTTGAGAAATAGGGTACATGCTGTTTCTTCAATTGTTGAGCCGTTTCTTAAGTTGCAAAGTGTGACAAAGATGTAGGATAGTCCATTAATTTTATATTATAGTCTATTCTTTAATTCTTGTATCAACTTATCTTCACGACCATTTTATACACTACTGTGTTTGCTGTGCTCCTAAATCGCAGCAGTAAACTAAAAAATATACCATTGAGAAAAGTAAGTACAGCAATTTTTTTTGTGTAAACGCCATGTTCCTAAAAGGGCAGGAACTGCACATTAAGAACGATAAAATGGAAAGGGTATTGAAATATGGAAACAAGGTTTGGCGTACTGTCAAATTTGCAAGCCTTGATGGAAAAAATAATCTGTTAGTTAAAAGCCATGAGTTTACTATTTTACCTATCAATTCAAACAACGTACTTTCTATATCCGATTTTGAGGCGATTAATCAGCCAAAAACTTACCATAAATACGATACTTCTTTTTGTGAAATAATATACAAACCTTCACGCGAAGCGGAAAAAATCTGGCTTGTCCGCAAAACTCATCATTACTTATTTTGCTGTAAAGGGTCAATCGTATATCAGGAAAAAATCAATCTTAAGTATAAGAAATCGGCATCCGTCGATCGGCTGGAAGTAGAATAATTTAAATAAGGAGCAGCAAACAGGTTATTGCTAACTCACCTTTATTCGAAATAATATTATTCATCAAGTAAGCATTTCTATTATAGCAATCATATCAATATGAAATAATACTTCTCATTATGTTCAGTGGTAAAAAGTCAAAAATAGTAACATCTCTAACAATCAACCTTCTGCTGACAGTAACGGCATTGGCACAGACCATATCACTTATAAAGCCTAATGCTGCGCAACTGCAATATTCGCAGGCCGAGCTGGGCGCTATCATTCATTTGGATTTGGAAGTGTACAAACCCGAAATTTTTTGGAAGGATCACATGGGAAAAGAAAAAATAAGCCGAGCCTTGCCGCTTAGTTTGTTTAATCCTTCAAAACTTAATACCGATCAATGGATAAAGGCAGTTAAAGATATGGGCGGAAAATATGCGGTGCTTGTAGCCAAACATACATAGGGCTTTGCACTTTGGCCTACAAAAGCCTATGAATATAATGTGGTAAATACGCCATGGAAAAATGGTAAAGGCGATATTGTTGCCGACTTTATAGCATCCTGCCGTAAGTATAATATATTGCCCGGCATTTATTGTAGTTATGCAGCTAATGCCTGGTACAATGTGGATGGAGGCCATGTAGTGAACGGAAGTAAAGAAGATCAGCAACAATATAATGATGCCTACACAACAATGGTTGCCGAATTATGGGGCGGCAAAAAGTACGGTAATGGAAGGCTATTTACCATTTGGTTTGATGGCGGCATACCCGAAAAATCATCGGGCGGGCCAGAGCTAAACCAATTGGTAGAAAAATATATCAACCCCGCCACCAATGTATTTCAGGGGCCGGCTTATGCTAAAAACATTGTGCGTTGGGTGGGTAACGAAAGCGGCAATGCGCCTTATCCGTTTTTTATTCCAATCAATCTTACGGTAAATGAGAAAGGTTATTTTTCGCCCGAAAATTATCATGGCAATCCCGAAGGAAAATACTGGGTTCCGGGTGAGGCGGATTTTCCGTTAAGAGAAGATCATACATGGGTGCAATCCGGTTGGTTTTGGAATGCCAACAACCAGCGGGTGCTTTCATTGCCCGAGTTGATGAAAAAGTATTACACATCTGTCGGTAGCAATACAAATATGTTGTTAGGCCTTGTAGTTGATACATCGGGACAAGTTCCTGAAGAAGATATTGCCGTGTTAAAAGCTTTTGGAAAAGAAATCAAAAAATTCAATACGCCTATTGCAAAAGCATCGGGCAGCTCGGAAGTAGTAATCAATTTAAAAAAGCCTGAAACAATCAATACCATTTTAATACAGGAAAACATACAGCAAGGGCAACGTGTAAAAGCTTATCGGGTTGATGCGTTTATAAATAATAAATGGCAAAGCATTGCCGAAGGACAAACAATTGGGCATAAAAGAATACAAGAATTTAAGGCCGTGACCACATCAAAAATAAAACTGGTAATTACCGATAAAGTGGCTTCTCCGATTATCAGTAATTTTTCGGTGTATAAATTTTAAAAGGCTGTTAGGTTGATATTGTTGACGAATGAAGGCACAACAATAACGCATTAAAATATAATTTGAAATAAACAATGAGAATCGCAGTTCCAATCTTTTTAAAAATCGGCATGATAGCTGGCATCTTCCTGGCCGGTTGTAGTACAAACAAGTCTGCACAACAAATACCAAAAAATAAAGAAAAATTCCACGTATTTATTCTTATGGGGCAATCTAATATGGCCGGCTACGGTACATTGGAAGCGGCAGATACAATTCCGGTGCCGCATGTTTTTAAACTTCCTACCGTTTACAAAGAGAGCCTTCAATGGCAGCCGGCAGCGCATCCATTACATAACAGGTTGTCATCGGATCGGTTTGGATTGGGACTTCCTTTTGCAAAGCAATATTTGAAGCACAATAAAGGCATTACAGTTGGGCTAATCCCGTTGGGGTGGGGCGGAGCAAGCATCAACCAGCTAAATAAAGGATCAAATGTGTACAATGATTTTCTTGTAAAATTAGCGTTTGCAAAAAAATATGGAACGGTTAAGGGCGTACTTTGGCATCAGGGAGAGTCGGATACTGTTGATGAAGAAGCCGCCAACAGCTATGAACAAAAACTACATAAATTAACTGCGGATATAAGAAAAGATGTTGGTGATGAAAACTTGCCGATAATAGTTGGAAACCTGGCAGAGTTTTACGGCACGTCTAAAGAACATAATGCGCCAGACCGAGTAAAGCGCATCAACAAAGTAAAACAAGTGCTTCGGAATGTTGCGAACAAAATACCTGCAACAGGATTTGTAGAGACGACTGGCTGTACGTCAATTGATGCGCACAATGTGCATTTCGATAGAGCCTCGTATATTATTTTAGGTAAAAGATATTACGAGGTTTATGCCGGAATAAAGCAATAAACCGATGGGTTTACTGCGTTAAACCAAAATCTGAACCCGGTCTTTCAACCAACTTTCTTTCAGAGGTATAATCCACTTATTTTCCAGTTCAGCCTTGTTCGCAACAAGATTGTTGAAGTAAAGTGTATCTGCGGTAATAAAACCATTATCCAACGCATATTGCAATTGAGCATAAGGAATCAATTGTATTTTATCTTTTACAAAAAATGCCAAGCTGGTTCGATCAAAAAAGCTAATTCCATAGGCACTTTCTAACACCTTAATGAAGCGAACAGAACTGTCGGTGCTACAGCCGCTTACGCCAGCATGCGTTTCATCGGCGATTAATATCACAAATTGTCCAAAAAACAAAAAGCCGGTAGCTTTAACATCGGCGCCGTGGCTTTGCCATTGTACGGCAAAATCATTAATTTTTTGTTCTGCATCCAATGCTTCACCCATCGACAATAATCTGCTGGCCTGGTAAATCCACACGCGCGAAGCGGGATCAAAATCCGCAGGTAATAATTCTTTATAATTCAAATTCATGTTGCAAAATTAGTGAATGATGAATAGTGAATGGTCAATAGTCAATAGTAAGTAGTCAATTCAACTTAACTCACAGTTACCCTTCCGGTGGTTAGGGGCTATACTTTGTGCCACCATCTCCGCAATATCCAGCACTTTTACATTTGCTTCCTGCTCTGCATTCTTTACACCGTCAGTTATCATAGTATTGCAAAACGGGCATGTTGATGCAATGTAGGAAGCATTGGTTTCCAACGCTTCCTGAGATCGTTCAATATTGATTCGTTTTTCTCCTTTCTCTTCTTCCTTAAACATTTGCGCACCACCGGCGCCACAACACAATCCTTTGCTGCGACAGCGTTTCATTTCAACAAGTTCTGCATCCAATGTTTCCAGTACTTTTCTCGGCGCTTCATAAATATCATTAGCGCGTCCTAAATAGCAACTGTCATGATACGTTATTTTTTCCCTTTAAAAGTGCCTCCTTCTGCAATTTTTATTTTTCCTTCATCAATAAGTTGTTGTAAAAACGTTGTATGATGTATTACTTCGTAATTTCCTCCTAATTCGGGATATTCATTTTTGATGGTATTAAAGCAATGTGGACATGCCGTAACTATTTTCTTAATACCATAATTATTGAGAATCTGAATGTTTTGATAAGCCATCATTTGAAACATGAACTCATTACCCGCCCGTCTTGCCGGGTCGCCCGTGCACATTTCTTCTTTTCCCAGAATTGCATATTTTATTTTCGTTGCGTCCAGAATTTTAGTGAAGGATCTTGTTATTTTTTGAGCGCGCTGATCAAAGCTGCCAGCACAACCCACCCAAAATAATACTTCGGGGGTTTCACCATTTGTAAACATTTCGGCTACCGTAGGTACGTGCATATTTCATTTATTTTTCTGGCATACAACTATTAATGATGCATACCGGTTTATACCAGATAAAATTAATTCATTTTAGGTCACTGGCTGGTATATTTGCCAATATTTCATGCGAATAAGAAAATTTTTTGAGCGGCTTTTCAACTGGGAATTGTGGAATTTCTATCTTTTATATGCACCCATTGCACCAGTTTGGTTTTGGTATTGCTTTAAGAGTAAAGCGTTTTGGTTTTTTACTCCATCTAATCCAACTATTACATTTGGCGGTTTTGAAGGGGAAAGCAAAAGGGAAATGTATAATCTTTTGCCTGCAGATGTCATTCCGCAAACTATTTATATAAAGCCAGGGATACCCGTTTCAGAATTGCAGCAAAAAATAAAAGATGCGGGACTGGAATATCCTTTTGTAGCAAAACCTGATG
Organism: Paraniabella ginsengisoli; assembly: GCF_022513635.1. Taxonomy (GTDB): domain Bacteria; phylum Bacteroidota; class Bacteroidia; order Chitinophagales; family Chitinophagaceae; genus Niabella; species Niabella ginsengisoli. The sequence continues at coordinate 1,286,129 of NZ_JAKWBL010000004.1, forward strand.
TTGGAATGAAGGGTATTTTGTTTAGAATTATTGAAGATGAGGCCAACCTGGTTAAATATCATGAAAGAATTCCTGTTCGTTATCTGGTACAAACAAAAATTGAATATCCGATTGAAATAAGTATTTTTTATTACAGATTTCCTTGGCAAAAGACAGGAATTGTGTCGGGGTTTATAGAAAAAGAATTATTGCAGGTAAAAGGCGATGGTACAAGTTCCTTAAAGCAATTGATCGATAAACATCCGCGAGCGAAGCATCGACAGGAAGAAATGGAACTAAGGCATAGCCATCGTTTTGACAGGATCATCCCCGCAGGAGAAATATTTTACCTGTCATTTGCAGGTAATCATAACAGAGGTGCAAAGTTCATCAATTTAAAAAATCAAATAGATGAAAGTTTGGTGAATGTTTTTGACGAGCTTAGTAATAAGACCCATTTTTATTATGGCCGATACGACATTAAAACTGCTTCTATCGAAGATTTAAAGCAGGGAAAAAATTTTGCAATATTAGAATACAATGGCGCAGGTGCTGAGCCTAATCATATTTACGACTGCCGAATGACCCTGCTTCGGGCTTATAAAACGATTTTACACCATTGGAAAGTTTTGTTTGAAATAAGCAGGTATAATGCACAACACGGCTATCCTTACTGGACCTACAAACGGGGAAGAAAGTACCTTCGGGCTGCCAGGCTCCATTTCAAAAAACTGGAAAAGTTTGATTAGCTTCCTCGCTGCGAACCTGTATTCTGTTGTTTACTTACAAAAGCAGCAGATTGTGGTTTTTGAGCAAACTTGGAATTGCCTCCCTGCTTAGCATCAGCTTTCTTTTTATCTTTTTTCCTTTTTTATTGTTTTGATTAAGTAATGACATTGCCTAACTTTTTTTATTTTTAAATAATCCGATTATCAAATTTAAAGGATAAAGTAATTGAATGATTGTTAATGTTATTACTGTGCCCACAATTAATTGACCAACTTCCGAAGCCAGACTGGCCTGTTCTGAACTATTGCCTGTATACATAGCAATAAGCTGATTGCCCCACAACGCAGCAGTTACAATCAATATCATTAGCATTACTGTTGTAATGATATGAATTTAGTAAAGTTTTCTGGCAAATAATAATCGGCTAGTGAAGGTGTATAAAAGCCACAATACAGAAAGATATACAGCTCCAATTAGAAAAATTTGACTAAAAGGCACAACGATGATGGAATCTAAAGCCAGAATTTGCAATGTTTTCTTTAATGTAAGGAAGGCCGCTCCAAAGAACAAAGCTGAAATGACCAGAAGTAAGTTATGTAGGGGTTTGAAAAGTACCATTTCGCAAAGCTAAGCTTCGCTGTTATAACTGGAATGATATTCGGGCATAATCATTTAAATTTGCCGTTACTCAAGAAAATAATTATGAGCGCAGAAAAGCACGTGGAGGAAGAAAAAAGCCTCAATTTTTTAGAAGAAATAGTAGAAAATGATCTTTCGGAGCGGAAATACAAGTCAATAATGACGCGGTTTCCACCTGAACCGAATGGCTATTTACATATTGGGCATGCAAGTAGCATTTGCCTAAATTTTGGACTTTCGCAAAAATATGGTGGCGGCACTAATTTGAGATTTGATGATACCAATCCGGTTACAGAAGATACAGAATATGTGGACAGCATTAAGGAAGATATTAAGTGGCTGGGGTTTGAATGGTCGAATGAATTATATGCATCTGATTATTTTGAAAATCTTTATGAATATGCTGTAAAGCTTATCAAAAAGGATTGGCTTATATAGATGATAGTTCGAGCGAAGAAATTGCTGCGCAAAAGGAACGCCCACGCAAGTAGGGCATCGTAATCAATATGCAGAAAGATCTGTGGAAGAAAACCTGCAATTGTTTGCAGATATGAAGGCTGGGAAATATAGAGATGGTGAAAAAGTGTTGCGTGCTAAAATTGATATGGAATCGCCCAATATGCTAATGCGCGACCCTTTACTTTACAGGATCAAAAAAGCGCATCACCATCGCACAGGCGATGCCTGGTGTATTTATCCGATGTATGATTTTGCGCATGGACAAAGTGATTCAATTGAGAATATTACGCACTCTATTTGCACAATGGAGTTTGTGCCACACCGTGAAGTATATAATTGGCTAATTGATAAACTGGAGATTTTCCCTTCAAAGCAATATGAATTTGCCAGACGCAACCTGAGCCATACAGTTACCAGCAAAAGGAAACTATTACAATTGGTCAATGAAAAATACGTGACCGGCTGGGATGATCCTCGTATGCCTACTATTGCCGGTTATCGACGCCGTGGTTATACACCCGAAAGCATCCGTGATTTTTGTGATCGGATAGGAGTTGGTAAACGAGACAATATGGTAGATGTTGGTTTGTTAGAATTTTGTGCGCGAGAACATCTTAATAAAATTGCAGCAAGGAGAATGGTGGTATTTGATCCGGTTAAAGTTGTCATCACAAATTATGATAAAGAAGGCGAAACGCTAATTGCTGAAAATAATCCGGAAGATAGTAATTCAGGTAAGCATGAAATTTCTTTCAGTAATGAATTGTTTATTGAGAAAGATGATTTCATGGAGAACCCACCCAAAAAATATTTCAGGCTTGCGCCTGGACAAAAAGTTAGACTGAAGAATGCTTATATTATTCAATGCGATGAAGTGATAAAAGACGAAGCAGGAAATGTAACACAACTGAACTGCACTTATTTTCCAGAAAGCAAAAGCGGCGCTGATACATCGGGTATTAATGTAAAAGGCACTCTGCATTGGGTAAATGCCAATGACCATATCTCTATACAGATCAATGAATACGATCGTTTATTTACAGTTGAAGATCCGGCAAACGAAGAAGGCAATTTTCAATCATATATAAATGCTGACTCTCTAACTATTGTTCCTGCTGCGCTTGCAGAACCTTCTTTGGCACAGGCTTCGTTAGATGAGCGTTTTCAATTTTTGCGTAAAGGGTATTTTGTACTGGATAAGGAAAGTTCAAAAGACAGGTTGATTTTTAATCGTACTGCTACATTAAAAGACGGCTGGGTAAAAGCAGGAAAGTAGTAGTACTAAATAATAACAATGGCTTTGAATATAATACCCCCGATTATTGATGCGCAGGAATTCTTTTTTGGCACAGAGAAATGGGAGTTTTTATTTGAAGTAGTGTTGCGTTGTTTTATTTCTTTCATAGTTGTATTGATTGCGCTACGTTTTACCGGTAAAAAAGGCGTTCGGCAATTGACGGTTTTTGAACTGGTTATCATTTTAACACTTGGCTCTGCCGCTGGCGATATGGGCTTTTACAAAGATGTGGGTGTTCTGCCGGCTGTACTTACCATTGTTAGCATTATCGGTTTTTACAAGCTCGTAACCTATCTTTTATTAAAGTCTGATAAATTTGAGAGACTGGTAGAAGGCGAGCCCGTGATCATTATAGAAGATGGGCGCTATACTGAAGATATGGTTAAGAATGAGAATATTTCTTTTGATGAATTTTTTATGGAGTTGCGCTTGGCTGGTATTGAGCATTTGGGCCAGGTAAGACTGGCTATTCTCGAAGTGAATGGAGATGTAAGCGTATTTAAAAATCCTAAAGAGCTTGTAAAGCCAGGGCTGCATATTTTGCCAAATAAAATAAAAGAATTTTATACTGAACGTTTTCCCGCTGACGGTTTGTACGCCTGCGTTTGTTGTGGTTATACCGCGCCAATGCCAAAGGGTGATATAGTGAATTGCGCAAGTTGCGGAAAAACGAAATGGTCAGAAGGGTGCGATACTAATTGGGTTTAGTTACTGATTGCTTTTAATAGCAAAAAAATCCGCCGGTCGTAACCTTTGGGAAGAGATATTACGAAGGGCTAAAGCTAAACATTCTTCTAACTGAAAAAGAAAATACAGGTTTGCCAATGATTTTAAAAGAATTGAAGCCAAGGAAAGCGCTTAACAAGGCCTTTTTAAAAGTAAAACCCAACAGATCCGAAATTGAAGTTTTTAAGGCGAACCTTATTACTTTACTCAACAGGATCAATGATGCCGAAAGCGAAGAGTTTCATAAAATCCTTGTCATTGATTTTCTTAAAAAACATATTACGATCCCAATCATTTTGTAAATACAAAAGGGCGCAACGACCTCGTTATTCATAATGGCAATGCGGCTAAAACACCGGTAGGCGTAATTATTGAAGCCAAAAAGCCCACCAACAAAACTGAAATGCTAACAACCGAAAAGCTGAACAGCAAAGCTTTTCAGGAGTTAGTGCTGTATTATCTAAGAGAAAGAATAATTCATAAAAACCTGGAGATAAAGCATCTAATTGTTACTAACATTAACGAATGGTTCATTTTTGACGCCACTATTTTTGACAGACTTTTTGCACAAAATAAAACGCTGGTGCAGCAGTTTGAAGATTTTGAACAAGGTCGTTTGGCTGATACTAAAACAGATTTTTTCTATAAACAAATTGCCGAGCCTTTTATTGCTACTATTACAGCAGAAATAACATTTACCTATTTTAATCTGCAGGATTATCAGAAGCCACTTAAAAATGCAGACAAGGCCGACGACAATCTATTGATTGCTTTATTCAAACTTTTGTCTCCAGAGCATTTGCTAAAGCTACCTTTTGCCAATGACAGCAACAGCCTCGACAAGCGCTTTTACAGCGAGCTGTTACATATTATTGGATTAACAGAAACCAAAGAAGGAAGCAAGAAGCTGATTGGGCGCAACAAACCCGAAGAGCGATATAGTGGAACTATTTTAGAAGATGCCATTATTCATTTAGATAGCAGAGATAAATTAGGCCGGCTTGAGAAACCTTCACAATTTGGAAACACAACAGCAGAAAGGCTTTTTAGTGTAGGACTGGAGCTTGCCATTACCTGGATTAACAGAATCTTGTTTTTAAAATTGCTGGAAGCACAGTTAATTAATTATCATAAAGGCAACAAATCGTACGCTTTTTTGAATACAGATAAAGTAAAAAGCTACGACGATCTTGACCGATTATTTTTTCAGGTACTGGCGCGACGATATGATGAACGTAACGAAGCAATAAAAGCCATTTTTGAAAAGGTTCCTTATTTAAATAGTTCTTTATTTGAACCTACCGACTTGGAGCAAACTACTTTGTTCATCAGCAACCTTAGCAACGATGCTGTAATTCCTGTGTTTTCGCAAACTGTTTTAAAAGATCAACAGGGAAAAAAACGCACCGGGCCATTAGCTACGCTCGAATATCTGTTTGCTTTTTTAAACGCTTACGATTTTAGTAGTGAAGGTGCCGAAGATATACAGGAAGATAATAAAACACTCATCAATGCATCGGTACTGGGTTTGATATTTGAAAAAATAAATGGTTATAAAGACGGCTCGTTTTTTACACCGGGTTTTATTACTATGTACATGTGCCGCGAAACCATTCGCAAAGCCGTGGTGCAGAAGTTTAACGAAAGCCTCTTAATCCCCGAAGGGGAAATAAAAACAATTGATGACATTTACGGGCTTATTCCCCACAAAATATCACGGAAACAAGCCAACGACATTGTAAACAGTATTAAGATTTGCGACCCAGCAGTAGGCTCCGGGCATTTTTTGGTATCGGCGCTTAATGAAATGATTGCCGTAAAAAATGATTTGAAAATACTGGAGGATAAAGAAGGCCGCTCATTGCACCGTTATGACATAGAAGTAGTAAATGACGAGCTGGCCGTAACCGATGAAGAAGGCGAACTGTTTGAATATAACCCACACAACAAAGAAAGCCAGCGCATACAGGAAACACTTTTTAATGAAAAGCAAACCATTATTGAAAACTGCCTTTTTGGTGTGGACATTAACGCCAATTCGGTAAAAATTTGCCGGCTGCGCTTATGGATTGAGCTATTGAAAAATGCCTATTATAAAAACGCCACCGAGCTGGAAACACTACCCAATATTGACATTAACATTAAATGTGGCAACAGCCTGGTAAGCCGCTTTGCATTGGATGCCGACCTGAAACAGGCGCTTAAAAAAGTAAATATTCTATTGACAGCTACCGCATAGCCGTTGACACCTACCGCAATGCCGTAAGCAAGGAACAGAAAAGAGAAATGGAACGCCTGATTGCCGGTATTAAATCAGACTTTAGAAGTGAAATATCTTTAAACGACCCCAAAGTAAAGAAGCTGCAAAAAGCAAGAGGCGAGCTGCTGCAACTAACCACTACCCAAAACCTTTTTGAAATAAGCAAAAAAGAAAAAGAAGATTGGAATAAAAAAGTAGCAAAACTAACAGAAGACACCCAAAAACTGGAAACCGAAATTGAAGCCATCAAGGCCAACAAGATTTTTGAAAACGCATTTGAATGGCGCTTTGAATTTCCGGAAGTGCTGAACGATGATGGCGATTTTGTGGGCTTTGATGTGGTGATTGGGAACCCGCCGTATGGAGTAAAGCTAATTGATAGTGAAAAAGCATATTTGAAAAATATGTTTACGGCAACAAGCGGAGAAGTAGAAATCTATACGTTTTTTATCGAACTTGCATTAACTGATTTATTAAAAAAGGACGGTGTGTTTTCATTTATAACTACAAATACAATATACTATCTTGATAAGTTTGCGCAAATTAGAAAGAAATCGTTCTTAGGCAATCGTATAATTTCTCTTTTAGAATTAGAGAAACAAGTTTTTGCTGATGCCCCAGACATTGTGCCTGCAATATACGTTTTGCAAAAAACTGTAATTAGAGAAAACATAATTAAGTTGTATAAATCCAATGAAACTAAAAAAGTTTACGACCTATTTAATTTTGAGGGATTTAAATTAAATAATATTGAGCAAACTAAATTCGAAGAAAAAAATGACTTTATTTTTAGTCTTTCAACAAACGAAGCAAAAGAAAATCTATTAAAAAGAATTTCACAATTAAACACTGTTAAAAATTCATTTAAAGTTGTTTATGGAATAAAAACCGGTGATAATGACAGATTCCTTTCAAAGGAAATCACTGGAACGGAAAATTGGAGAAAGTGTGCTTCATCAGCAAAGAATATTAAGAAGTATACAATTGATTGGCAAGGCGATTATTTGAATGTTTGTAATGATTTGGCAGGTTTGAGCAATATTAATTATGAACAGCCAAAAATACTAATTCAATATATTAGAAAATTGAGCATGCCAGTTAGATTAGTTTGTGCACTCGACTTTCATGGTGAATATTATCCTTTGAATAATTTTTCCTTTGTTATTTCTAAACATGAAAATTCTTTAAACGTGCTTTTGGGAATACTAAACTCACGATTTATGAATTGGTATTTCTCAAATTGTTTTGTGGACTACAACATTAAACCTAAATACATAGAACAACTTCCTTTGCCAACAAAAATCATTTCACCTAATATAGAAGATAAAGTCGCTGAAATCAATTCGCTGAAATCAAAAAATAAAGAAATTGACACCACCGCCCTCGAATCCCAAATCGACCAGCTCGTTTACCAACTTTACGATTTAACCGAAGAAGAAATAAAAATTGTAGAAAGCAACTAATACGATACTGTTTTAATGACTGTCCGTTATTGGGTTTTATTGTCTTTGCGCTTCACTTTACGATCTTTGCGGTTAATTTTTACCGCAAAGTATTAAAGGAATTTCGCAAAAAGCGCCAAGCATATCCTTCTTATTGTCGTTTGAACCAAATTGCGGGTAGTCCTTATTTTTTTCATACTTGTAAAAAAAAAAATACTATTCGCTCCCTTTTGATGTCATGAACAAAAAAATCCGGCGGGCATTATGAAACCGCCGGATACATCAACGCTATTGATTACCTCATGTGATGTTCTGATTTGGATAATTTAGCATACCAATTTTTTTAAAATCGAGATATACTAATGCGCTTCACTATTTTCAAAACCAAATAATGCTAATCTTACTGGTTTCGCAGAAACCTTATGCTTTATAACTTTGCCAAAATCCTGAAGACTTATCTGATGCACTTCACCACTTGCAGGCAAAGCAATGTAGGCAAACCGTTCTGTAGCTTCCAACACAGGTTTATAAGTATCGTTAGTATTAATGGAGCCAATTGCATTTCCTTCTTTCTTTAATGTACCCATCGCCAAATCATATATTCGGATTTTGCCATCGGCAGTTAAAATCAAAAGGTTTTTACCAGCATAATCAACCTTACATTGGATGGCATCAGCACCAGTGTACAATCCCGTCATTTTATTTCCGGCAATATCAATAAGATAAGCACCCTTCGCGGCACTGTATCCTATAAATTTTTTTGCCGTTTCTGCATACAGAATCGTACCAAGACGTGCAGCTCCAAATCCATCAGGGTTATTGACAAATGTTTGTGTACCGTCCTGAGCAACCACCAATGCTCCGCCTGCAGTATTTGATGCATCAGTGTAAGCGCCAAAAACTGCATATTGACCATCACTTGCATTGCCATGAATGTTGCCAACTTCTTTAGTAGATGCATGGATCTCACTACCATTTTTATTGATGATCTTTACCCTTGTAGGAGACTTGCCTGCAGCCGACGACCATGTTACAGCATAATTCCCATTAGTGAATTGAGCCATAGCGCCATGATGTGGAACAAGACCTGCATTTACGATTTTGAATTTAGCACCGGGTGTGTTGAAGTCCGCATCATTACCCACACTAAGTGTGCCGTCACCATCGTTGAAGATGAGTGTCTCGCGGCCTTTGCTTTTAAAATGAGTTGGTTTCAATCCGGTTGCAGTGATAGATGCCCACTTGGGTTCGCCAGCAATATCTATATGATCGTCATGCGAAAGTAATCCGTTATCGAAAACCTCCACAAGATTGTTAGTGCCATACAATACTGCAGCATAACGACCAGAAGCAGTAGGATATAAATTAGCCAGCGGATATTTAGCATTAAAAGAAGTTGTTTTCGCATCAAAGGGTTGCAAAAAGGTAATCGTGGTGCTGGTTTCATCGCTTACCAGCAATCTCACAAATCTATGCTCTATGCTTTGGTCTTCTTCTTTAGGCGGAGCAATCATATCATCGTTTTTGTTACATGCTGTTATAAGTGATAACATAAATACAGCCATGCTGGCTTTCTTTAAAATTTTTCTTGTTGTCATGATTGGTTTTCTTGTTTTTTGATTGTGTGGTTGTTTAAGCTTATTTTTTACCACATAGAGATATAGGCTTTATGCTAACAGGAAACAAAGACACATATAAGTTTTATTTGCCAGAAGCTATGTTCCGCCATCGGCGGATGCTATATATCCTTAAATAAAGTAAAAGCTATGATCCTATGTGGTTTATTTAAAAGTCTAAACAAGGTTTAATTATAATCCCATTTATTTATCAAAATGTTCTTCAAATTCTCTTTCTTTTCCTGCCTGGTCTTTTACCAACAGATGTACATGGTAATGCCCTGCAGGTACATCAGTGAGTGAGAAGTGTTGGTGAAGATTGAATGTGGTGTTGCCAACATAGCTGCCAGTTATGGCGTATTCTTTTTCAAAATTGCCTCCATGAATTTCCAGGGTTAGCTCTGCTATTTTATTAGATGCTGTAATAGTTCCTTCTACATGTAATTCGTTTTTCGCGCTTTCGTATACAACTTCGTAATTAGTGATGGAAGGAATGGTGGGATCTACTATGATATCTAAGTCGGATTCTACTTCAGCAACGTTTCCGTTTTTATCTGTCACAGCGATATGAACATGATACTCGCCTACGGCGGCATCTGTAGGTATATCAATATGCTCATGAAATTCGGCGTTTTTAGTACCTGCATATTTATCGGTATAAATTTTGTCAAATGTCCAGCCGGTACCACTTTCGGGGTGTATTTCTACTTTAATACTTGCGATGGTTCCGGGTGCTACAATGTCACCTTCAATATGTATATCAGTACCGGGATAAGCTTTTTTATTATTATCGGCTCCCACTTCTAAATCAGTAATAGTGGGCTTTGCTACTACATCTTCTTTATTACAAGCGGTTATACCAACAATTAGCAATAAGGCGATACTTAGTTTGCGTAAAACGTTTTTTGTTTTCATGATAGTCGATTTTTAAAATGTTTCTTTTAAAATGAAGTTTTCTGATAGCGTAGATATTTCATGTGATCAGTTATTTAATTTTTATACTTAACCCCTTGATGGTTTGCCAACCTTCTTTATCTGTTATACGAATCAGGAAATGATAATCACCGGGGTCAATGTCTGCAGGAATTTCTATTTCTTGCTGCGCAACATATTTTGTTTGTCCCGCTGGTACAGATATAGATTTTATAAGTACTAAAGGATTAACTGGTGTTTGCACTGGATTAAGACTACAGTCGTTTACTTCTGTGCTATGTGAATGATGGTCGAAATTGTGGTGAATGTCAACGTTTAAAGAACCCAACTCCTTGTTATCGCTGACATGGATCATTGCGATAAACTTTTGTCCACGCTGTATTTCACTACATTGTTTGGGAAAGGAATTACTTGCACTTACATCAATTGATGGATATTCTGTATCTACAATACTGCTGTCTTTTTTTGAACAAGAGGCTATTGCTGCAAGCGCCACGCTTGCGACTAGCCAATTTTTAATCCATTGTTTTCGTTTCATTGTCATATTTTTTTATTGTTATTTGTGTTTAAAATTTAGTTTTCCGTTATATGGGATTTTGAAAAATGGAAAGGGATTTTTAATGATAGTACCAGATTTCTACCTTGCTCTGGTAAGCCTATAAGTCGATAAAAACTTGTGTGGTTGAGATATTTTGTATCAAACAGGTTTTGCACTTGTAGGCTCAACTGTATATTATTATTTTGAAATGGAAAGCTGGTGCCAGCCTGCACATTCACGAGAGAATAGCCTTCTGTTTTCTTTTCTGGGGGTACGATATTATTTTGAGTTGCTGTAATTCTATAGTCAACTGATAAATAGGTATGATGTAACACACCGGTATGTATAGGTTTGTAAGTAATATTGAATAGCGCTGAAGCTGGTGGAGAAAAAGGTAGAGTATACCCAGTCTTGTCGCCTGACAACTGTTTTGCGTAGATGTATTCACCCAGCATTTCGGCACTTAGGTTTTCCCATGGCTGATATTTTACTTGCAATTCGCCTCCGTACCTGATTACGCGCGCCTGCGAATATTCAAAAACCTGGTTGCCTGCTCCATAGAAATAGTCATGATCGGATGTAGGATTTAAGTATATATAGTTTGGGAAATAGTTGAAGAATGGACTTGCTTCTGCGCGTAATTTTGTTGAGGAGAAAACGACGCCCAGATCTGCCTGATAGGATTCTTCGGGACTTAAATTGGGATTGCCTTTTTCATAACTGAAATAGTGGTAATTGACACCATTGGCGCTAAGCTCTTTGGCAATCGGCGCTCTAAAACTTTTTCCTATGTTCGCCTTAAGTTCCCATTGCGATATATTATAATTAAGTCCTACAGAACCAGTCAGGCTGTTAAAACTTCTATTCATGTTATCAGCACGTACCAGGTAACTTGGTGCTCCATTTTCTGATGATGGAGACTGAAACCAATCTTCATAGCGATACAAGTTCAAATCAATATGGTCGTAACGTACAGCACCGTGTAACAGCAACCTGTCACTGATCCACAATTTATCATATACATATGCGCCTAAACTTTTTTGATCGAAAGCCGGAACCAGGAAACTCCAACCATTTATATTATTATTTTGAATTTCAGCATTCATGCCTAACTGCAATTCATGGTTGCCTAGTTGGAATGCATCTTTTGCATTAAGAGAATAGACATTTTTATCAAATTCACGTTCCAGGTTTTTCGGAATATTCAAAGAATCGGGATAAATGGCTGGCATGTAGCCATGATTCACATAATTATTATACTCCTGCCTGAAGTTGTTTTGAAATCCGCTTTCTATTTCTAACTGATGATTAGCCAACCGGATTTCGGTATGATTAATTACTTTAAAATGATTTACTTTTTGAAATGGTGTTTGTATATCTCTGCTACTGCGATCATGTAAAGCAGCATCTACTCTGCGTGGTTCCAGGCCATGTGCATTAGCGAAAAAACCGCTTTTGGAATAGGTGTTGCTTACATAAAAAGTTGATCTGAATGTATCACCTAAATATCCTGTGCTAAAGTGTAATCCGGTTTCGCGGCCTGCTGTATTGCGTAAATAATTTTGGTGAAGGTCTACTGCAAAATCATATACATAAAGTCTGTCAGTTGGAACTTTATAGTCTCCATAATCCTGCAATGTAAACCTGCCAGTTGCAAACCATTTGTTAGTTCTTTTAAAAAGATTGACAGAAGTGCCGAGCAGCGCATTATTGGTTTTCCCAATCAGGTTTATATCACCTCCAAAACTATGTGGAGCAGGTGGAGGCGGCCGTTTAATGTTGATGGCACCGCCAATAGCATCTGAACCAAAAACAAATGAAGCGGGGCCTTTAAGAATTTCTACTTCGTCTACCGAAAACTGATCTATTTCAAGACCGTGATCAGCACCCCACTGCTGACCTTCATGCTTTATTCCTTTATCCAATACTATTACGCGGTTAAACCCCAAACCTCTTATCAGCGGTTTAGATTGTCCCGATCCGATACCGATCGTTTTTACACCCGGTAATCTTTGCAAACTTTGCATCAGGCTACCGCCCAGGTGTTGCTGTATAAATCCACGCTTAACAACTTCAAGGTTAAGGGATTCTTCTTTTTTCTTTTTGCAATTGAATTGCTTTGCACTTTAACCTCTTGTAACGTATGACTTTCCGGATGCAGCCTAACGATAAGCGACACATCATGATCTTTAACAGACGCTGTCCTCGTAACTGTTTTGTATCCGGCAAGCGATACTATAATTTTATAATCGCCTGCATTGACATTTTTAAAAATGTATCGTCCGTTTGAGTCGCTCACCGCGGTTTTGCTATTTTGCAATGTCACAATTGCACCACTCACTGGTATATTATAATCATCTGAAACCGTCACAATAACCTGATGTAATTGTGCGCTGGCCCAACTGCACGCAAGCATGCAGCAGAGCATAAGAATAAACTTCATATGTAAATAAGGAACGTGGTATTACACGAATACTTAACTAATTACTATTAGCTGTTATATAAAAAAGAGAGGAGAGCGCTTGTTATATTTTTTAAGCAAGTGAAGGCGGGCCTCTGCTTGTGGAAGCCTGTAGACACAGGTCATCAACTATCGTTATGTAATAGCTGTTGTATGTGAAAATTTGATAAGGTAGCGAAGCGATTTCAATAACGGAAATTTCTGGTGTTCCTCCAATATTTCTATTAACTATATGATCGCATATAGAGCAACTGCTTTCGTTGCTTACAAACTTTTTAATACCAGTTTCAGTAACTGAATGGTTGGTTTTATGATGATGATGAAAAGCCTGAATATAGAATGAGAAGGATAACAGCAATAAGCATATTAATGCCATTGATCTTTTAAAGCCGATGGAGCTATATGTTTCCTTTATTTTCAAAATCGCAACAAAGTTGCATATTTGTATTTGATTTACCAAAAGAAATGCTAGAAAAGACGTCAGATATTTTTTATAGTATAGGCAATTTTTAAAGGTGTGAAATGATGAATTGAAAAAAGCCTATTAGTCTTAATTTTGAAATGTGCATCTGCTAACAATTTTTGCTACTGCTGCCATTTAAAGCTCCTAAATATTTCAACAAATGTTAGATACCATTTCAATACATCTCAACAAAGGATATCTCAGGAAAAGTATAGCTGATATGAAAAAGATCAGAAAATGATTGACCTCCCCATATTTGCTTCTTTAAAAACCGCCGTAGAAAAATGCCTTGTCGCTCATCCAAACCTTACTATACAGGATATTAAATTCGAAGATGCTGTTGCTGAATCAACACCAGACATGATAGAAGCTACCATATATTTTAAACTTATCTCCTAAGCATACATTATTTGCTATACAACAGGCGTGTGTAAAATCGCTTAATGTCGCTGTAGTATATGATTGCTATTATGATACTTGAAATGAACCAGGTTGCGGTATAGGAGGAGGGGTAAAAATAGTACAGTAAAAAAAACAAAAGACAACCTCTGGCTATTTCGAGATATGATATCCAACGTCTTTGGTCTAAAATGGCACCGCAATTAACCAGGCTTATTATTATAAAGCAGCTAAATAGGACCAGTGAATTTATTGAAAAGTATTGTTCAAATAGTAGAACTGCAAAAAGAGTAAATATTGATATCGCAGACTGTATGCTAACATAATAACGTATTGCTTTTGTAGGTGGCGATTTTTCTTTTCTGAATTTTAAAAATTTACGCTCCAACACAGCTCGATACCTGGGGTCCAGTTCATCAGGTTTTCCAAATAGGACGCGCCATTTTTGTTTAAAACTTTTAGCATAAATGAAATTCATTGCTATTTCCAGAATAAAATGAAAATGCTGCCAGAGAAAGCTATGACTGTCGAGTGGCTTGGTAAGTCCATAAGCGATTTTCACATTGCTGTCTTCTTTCGCAAACGTGCCAAATAACTTGTCCCAGACGATTAACACATCGCCATAATTTTTATCAAGGTATTGTGGATTAGATGCATGGTGAATACCGTGATGAGTGGGTGTTACGAGGATTTTTTCGAACCAACCCCATTTGCCTAATGCCTGCGTGTGAATGAAAAATGGATAAAGGCCATGAACCATTAATAAGGCGGATATCATAAGTGGCGGAAAGCCAAGCAGTGGTAATACAGCCCAAAACAAGCTTCGCACGACGGCCTGAAATACCGTGATTCGCGCTGACACAGTGTAATTCTTCGCTTTGATGATGTACAACATGAACTGCCCAAAAAACGTTGATCTCGTGAGCGAAGCGATGATACCAATACCAGACAAGGTCTGTTGCCACGAAAAGGAGCATCCACGTAAATACTGTAGCCTTTATGTGGAACAAAGCAAAATGTTCGTGTATGTATGAAAAAAATAAAAGAATAATCCTGTCGTAAACAGGTCAAGCAGTCGCTCCGCAATGCCAACATTTATATTAGCCACGGATTCGGCATACTGAAAAAAATTCTTCCCACTTTTTTTAGAATATAAATACTCCCAGGCTATAAAAAATAAAAACAAGGGAACTGCAAGGGCAATAAAATTCAAATGCATGATGTCGATATTTTATTTAGTGGACTAATCAGAGACATTTTCTATACTATAAGGATTGTCAAAATGATTACTAATTCCTGCTAACAAAATAGATTCTTCTGGAACTAAAAGATATTTTGACCATTAGAAACAGTAAAAGTAATATATTTGTCCACTAAAATGATAGACTAATGTTTTTTTATACTTGATTAGTGTAATGTTGGAGGTGAGTAAATGGTTTAAAGAATTTTAGAAAAGTGCGAAGG
Organism: Paraniabella ginsengisoli; assembly: GCF_022513635.1. Classification (GTDB taxonomy): domain Bacteria; phylum Bacteroidota; class Bacteroidia; order Chitinophagales; family Chitinophagaceae; genus Niabella; species Niabella ginsengisoli. Next base: position 1,301,534 of record NZ_JAKWBL010000004.1, read on the forward strand.
CATTTAATCTTAAAAAGAGAAAAGATTTAATAAAGTGATTATGAATGATGTTGTAAAAGAAAGTCGAGAAGAGGGTTCTTCTGACTTATTATTGAACATTAACAAATTGAAGGTATTGATTGTAGGAGAGGAAGGGGTACTAAAACGTCTGAAGGATATTTTAAAAACCGCGCCGCAAACTAACATAACAGTGGTTGCCCAATCAATATCAGCGGATGTAAAGCATTGGGCCTCGTCACAACCTAATATTAGTCTGCAAGAAAGATTATATCAAAATGATGACCTACAAAATGCCGATGTGTTGTTGGTTGCTTCGAGTCAATCAGCATTCGTAAAAAAATGGTTCAACACGCACGTGACCTGGGATTAACCAACATTCACCTTGAGCAAGGCGAATCACGAAGCCACACTAAAAAATATTTGGAAGAAGATCAGGGAAGCGGCCGTGGCGTATCGAACAAAAGGATTGCTACTTATGCACTAGCTGCTTTTGGCTTTATGCTTATCGGTCATTTAATCTTTTCTTATTGGCCTTTTGATGCTATTAAAGAACAAGCAGTAACCTTATACAATTCATTAGGCCAATCATTTCTTATAATGCTAGCCGCCGGTTTTGTAGCGCAATTAGTTGATGGGGCTTTGGGTATGGGTTACGGTGTTACAAGCGCTACCATTTTATTATCTGCTGGCGTAAACCCTGCAGCTATCAGTGGTAGCATACATACGGCCGAAATGTTTGCAAGCGGTGCATCGGGGTATAGCCATTATAAGTTTGGAAATGTAAATAAAAAACTTTTTAAAACCTTGCTGATTCCGGGTATAATTGGCGCTATTGCCGGCGCAATCTTATTGGTTTACCTTGGAGAAAAATATAGCGACCTTGTGCGTCCTATATTAGCTTTTTACACATTATTCCTTGGCTTGAAGATTATATACAATGCTTTTCAAAAGCAAATTGCAAAAAAGAAATTCAAATATTACCGTACCCTTGCCGGTGCTGGTGGTTTTTTTGATTCTTTTGGAGGAGGAGGATGGGGGCCCATTGTTACTACTACGTTGATCACTAAAGGCCGCAGCCCTAAATATGTAATAGGTTCCGTAAGCCTTACCGAGTTTTTTGTAACGCTGTCGAGTGCCTTTACCTTTTTTATACTATTAGGCGTTAGTCATTGGCAAACTATATTGGGTCTTATAATTGGTGGCCTGGCTGCAGCACCTATAGCAGCTAAACTCGCTGGCAGACTACCCAGAAAAACAGCATTCATACTTGTTGGTTTACTCGTAATTGTTTGGAGTGTGAGAATCTTAATCAAGCTACTATAATATTATTTTAACAATAAAGAGAAGGCAAAGAATTTTTTAAAAAATAATAGTCTACTTATTTTGTGGACTAATGTTTTCACCTTATTTTCGCGTTATCAAATATCATTGGTTTTGAAAACAATTTCAACATATACAAATTCTGTCCAAGCCATACATTTTTATGTATGTATGTGTTGTTGTTGCTAACATCCTGCTTTCTCAAAGCCACTTCATCTTTAGTTTCCCTCTTTATTATTTTAACCTTTAATATTTTTCCGTTATGAGCAACGCTACACAGCAGTTTCATTTCTATGATGAGATCACCTCAATGCATACAGATCATCTTAACACACATGGTATATTACACTTCAAACAGTTTGTTTCTTCCCATACAGTAAGACAACTTCTGTATGAAACAAAATCTGTTGAAAATTTTTTACTGAACAAAGGAGCTTCGTTTGTAAATGGCATACCATTAAAATTTGGTACGGATGTTAATGGTACACCTCTGATTCAACGCATCGCATTTGCTTCGCAATATAGTTCTATACTCCGCGACTTTTTAAAGAGTGATCGTATTCAGCAACTAGTAAAGCTTTTACTTCCTTTTGATGGAAGGATTGGCGAGACCGAGAAAGATGTCTTCTTGTTGTTAACCACTATTTAAATACAGATGATAGTGGCTTTACAAAATTAGGTTGGCATACAGATAGCCCAAGAGATCTGTTTCTGGGATCAAGAATTAAACCCATGCTTAATGTAGGCCTTCATTTGGACGATTGCCCTCAAAGTAATGGAGGTTTAAGAGTATTGCCAGGTACGCACAATAAAGGATTGTTGACATTATTTTTTAAGAAAAAATATTTTATCGATCACAAACCTGATGATAAAGAAGTGGGCCTGGATATAGAGGCTGGAGATTTGACAGTACATGATGGGCGCTTATGGCATCGTGTACAACAATCCTCTTATATTGGTGAACAAAGCAGGAGAAGGGTTATGTATATACCAGTGATAACAGGCGCTTACGAGCCCAAGCATGAATTGAGTGATACACCTTTTTACCACAAACTGGCGAGATTAGCATTCAATAGGCAAAAAAGAAACACTGTTCCGGATTTTACACCTGAGTTAACACCATCTATATAATACACTTCTCATGTATTTAAAAACATTATTTAAAAAGAAAATAGCAAGTTGACATGTCATACGCATTAATAACAGGTGCTGCAAAAGGAATTGGACGCGCCATAGCAATAGAGTTGGCCCAACAGAAAAGGGGTTTGATTTTAATAGACATTGACGAAAGGCAGTTGCTGGAAACCGCGCAATACATTCGCGATAAATACTACGTAGATATTGTAACTATTGTTCAGGATTTAAGTGCACAGGATGCTGTTGCTAATATATTTTCGAGAACGCAATGGTATCATAACTACTTAAACATTGTTATCAACAATGCAGGTTATGGACTTAATGCACCTTTTGCACAGCTCAATATCGAAGAACAGCTAAATATTGTAGATGTGAACATTAAAGCTCAATTAAGGCTGGCGCATGCATTTATTCCTATCCTCAATCGTTTTTCTCAATCTTACTTGTTGAATGTTGGAAGTACGACCTGTTACCAATCGGTGCCTTATCTGTCCGTTTACGCAGCATCAAAGGCATTTGTTATGTCCTTTACCCGTAGCCTTCGATACGAACTGAAGGCTTCATCTGTATCTGTCAGTTGCTTGGTACCAGGCGCTACAGATACTGCATTTGTAACCCGTGCGGGAATGGCAGCCTATACTTTGAAAACTGCAGAACGCTTCAATATGAGTCCGCAGACGGTTGCCAAAGTAGCTGTCAAAGGAATGTTTAAAAGTAAAGCAGAAATTATTCCAGGGTTCTCGAATAAACTAAATGCATACTTAACGAGATGGGTGCCTAAGATTTTAGTAGAACGTATAGCTGCAAATATTTACAGGCCAAGAGAACAGAGAAGGGAGGTGGGGCAAACTGTGATTACACAGTATTAGGTTAAAAGATTTATAAAGCCACGTGGCCGAGTGGTGAGGCTATGGTCTGCAAAACCTATTACGAAGGTTCGAATCCTTCCGTGGCGTCTTCCATTTGGTATTCAATTATTTAAAAAAGGGAATTGTATTTTTTCTTCTGTAGTAAAAATTTATAGCTAAGGAGCTTACCTGCCCTGCGTTACACGCAGGGCTTTTGTTTTATATTAACAAATTCGATAAAATGTGGCACGATGTTTTATTATTAATATTTAACATACAAAAATTAACGCTCCATACTTAAAGTCTCCTAATTTTTTAGTACTTTATGTTGAGTTTTAAAAACGCTCAAAAACTGCTATTTACTTAAAATGGTTTATGCAATAAAAGATTTCAGAGGTATTGAGCACGAAAAATATTTAAAGACTGTGTTAGAGGGTTTAACACAAAAACCCCAGCAAACTTGCTGGGGAGGGCTTAGAACCTCCTGTTTCTACAGGAGGTATTTTTTTACTGATAATTGCTAAAAGAACAATTATTGGGTATAAATGATTTTTGCAACAATTTTCGTGCCTTAAAATATCATAAATATCTATAAAACTCTGCAAGTCATTTCCTCAGAGTATAAATTATTTTATTTAGCGTGAAAAGAGTCTCGCATTTTAGTAACAAAAGGTATTTAGCAAAACAAGTATCTTTGGTATAGTTGAAAATATTTATGCTAGTAAATATGCCCCCGAATCTCCTGTTATTATTATCAGGGATTGTTTTGCTCTTAATTGGCCTGGTTATATTTTTTGCCATTAAATCAAAAAACGCAACAATACGGCGAAATGAAATTCACGATCGGCTTCAGCAAATAGAAGGACGATTTGATGCGCTCCAGTTGGAAACATTGGAATCAAAATTGAATCCACATTTATTTAAAAACATTCTAAATTCCATACAATCGCACGCATATCAAACTTATTTTGCATTGGATAAGCTAGGTCATGTACTAGATTACATTTTATATGAGAGCCGAAAAAAATTCGTTACACCAAAAGAAGAAGTAGAATTTGCGAAAAGCCTTATTGAGATCAATAAAATAAAAATTAGTCCTCTTTTTCAATTGAAAGTAAAAACGAAAATAAATGAAGAAGAACCGCTTTATAAGCAACATTTATTAGCTCCTTTGATTTCGATCGATCTTATCGAGAACGCTTTTAAACATGCAGACTTGCAAAGCCAAGACGCCTTCATTTCAATAATTTTTGAGTTTTATGGAGATCACTTTTATCTTACAGTTTGTAATAAAATTTCATCCCGAAAACCACTTATCAAAGAAAGGAGTGGTATTGGCTTGATGACACTGGAACAAAGACTTAGGATCATTTACAAAGATCATTTTAAGCTTGAGAAATCTGTTGAAGGTGACGTGCACATTGCTCATTTAAAAATAAATCTTCTTGAACACAAAGCTCAAATGCTTGCTGCTAGATGATGAACTGCCGGGGCTGGCGTATCTAAAAATGTTATGCGAACAGATCCCGGGCCTTGACGTTGTACGGGCATTTAATGATCCTCAATTTTTTATTGAAGAATTCAGCTCAATTGAATTTGACTTTTGCATTCTTGATATAGAAATGCCTGCTATGAATGGCTTGCAAGTTGCAGCGTTGCTGAAAGGAAAGCCTGTGATTTTTACTACTGCTTACAAGGAATATGCTGCAGAAGCATTTGACATAGATGCCGTCGATTATGTAAGGAAGCCAGTTAAAAAAGAACGCTTGTTACAAGCAGTAAGTAAAGTGAGGGAGCGACTTGAGCGTGGCAGCAGCGGACAGCAGTTTATTCAACTTAATACTGATCAGGGAAAAGCTTTGGTTTATTTTGATCAGGTTTGCTATATCAAAACTTCTGATATTGACAGCAGGGACAAGTCGGTTTTAACGTTTGATAATAATCAGATCGTATTGAAAAATATTTCTTTCGAACGATTACAAGAGTTATTACCAACAGATCGTTTTGTCAGGATCAATAAAAAAGAAATGATCAATTTAAAAGTTGTGCAGGTGTTTTCCTTAAATGAAATAACCACAACTATTGTTTCACCCTCTAAAGAATCTCTTAAGCTGATATTGAGCGACACCTATCGAAAAACTTTATCCAAAAAGTGTCTGTTTGATCTCGTTACAAAATTTACCTGCTTTATTACATTTTTTACATTTTATTTTTCAAATGCTTTTTAGATACAGTTTGAGATGCCAAATTCGTGTTTTAAACGCTAGGATCGTTTAACTGAAAGCTCAAATGAACAAAAGAAAGAACACAATATTTTATATACTTACTGTTGGAGGTTTTTCCCTGCTTATTTATTTTATTATAATGCAGGGCCGAAAGCTGGAAGAAAAAGAACTATTATTTATCCTTCCATTCACGATCAGTGGGATGATTTTAAGGCTTCATTTCTGTATAATCTTCATCATCCTTTGGCACTATTGCTGGCACAGATTATTATTATTATACTTGCTGCAAAACTATTTGGATGGATCTGTACAAAGATCGGCCAGCCAACAGTAGTCGGAGAGATGATCGCCGGTATTGTATTGGGCCCCTCATTATTGGGAATGTATTTCCCCGGTTTTTCCGAAGTTGTTTTTCCCGCGCAGTCATTGGGTAATCTTCAGTTCCTGAGCCAGATCGGTTTGATCTTATTTATGTTTATAGTTGGAATGGAGTTGGATCTTAAAGTACTCAAAAACCAAACACACGATGCAATTGTGATCAGCCATGCAAGTATTATTGTTCCATTTAGTATGGGAATAGGATTGGCCTATTTTATCTATGAAACATTTGCTCCCGAAGGTGTGCAGTTTCTATCGTTTGGGTTGTTTATGGGCATTGCAATGAGCATAACTGCTTTTCCGGTGCTAGCCCGCATTGTGCAGGAGCGTGGAATGACAAAAACAAAATTAGGTGCTCTTGTTATTACTTGTGCGGCAGCGGATGATATTACGGCGTGGTGCTTATTAGGGGCTGTTATTGCCATTGCAAAAGCAGGTTCATTTGTAAGTTCTTTGTACACTATTGGTTTGGCAATCATTTACGTTATTGTGATGATAAAGTTGGTGCGTCCTTTTCTGGCACGCGTGGGTAATGTTCATAATTCCAGGGAAATTCTGACAAAACCAATTGTTGCGATTTTTTTTCTTACCTTAATAGCCTCGGCGTATGCCAGTGAAGTGATAGGAATACATGCATTGTTTGGAGCATTTATGGCAGGCGCGATCATGCCCGATAACCTCAGGTTCAGAAACCTGTTTATTGAAAAGATCGAAGATGTAGCCCTCATCATCCTGTTGCCATTATTTTTTGTATTTACCGGGCTTAGAACACAGATTGGCCTATTAACGGATCCTGAACTATGGAAACTTACTGGTATTGTTATATTAATTGCTGTGGCAGGAAAGTTTTTGGGTAGCGCATTGGCTGCAAAATTTGTTGGGCAGAATTGGAAAGACAGTCTTTCAATAGGCGCACTTATGAATACTCGCGGACTTATGGAACTAGTTGTTCTTAATATTGGTTACGATATTGGCGTTTTAACACCGGAGATCTTTTCGATGATGGTTTTGATGGCGTTAATCACCACCTTCATGACCAGCCCGGCTTTAAGCGTTATTAATTGGGCATTTAATTCAATGTCCACTAAACGAACGGCCTTTGCGTTGAAGGAGCTAAGCAAGTATAAAATACTTTTTTCTTTTGATAAGTCCGATACTGGTAAAAGCCTTTTAAAAATAGCGCATTCTTTTAGCAGCAAGCTAAATGGCAATGCTTCATTAACGGCAATGTTGATTGCTCCAGTAAGCGAGCTTCATTATTATGACATCGATGAATATGAAAAAGAAATTTTTAAACCGGTTATTGAAGAGTCTATAATTATAGAAAGAAAAATAACCACGCTGTTTAAAACCTCTACAGATGTAGATAATGAAGTAGTAACAATAGCCAACAAAGAAAATTATGACCTGCTTTTGATAAGCTTAAAAGAGTCTATTTATGAAGGAAGTTTTTGGGCAGATTACTTGGCTACACTACGCGAATTATCAATCCAGAAAAGCTTATCAGTACTGTTACAGGTAAGGAAAATGTTTTTGATGTTTCTCCTTTTGATGAGCATACACGATCGATCATTTCCAAGTCACAAATACCCGTTGGAATATTGATCAATAAGGAGCTAAACGCTGTGAGCCGTGTTTTAGTACCACTATGTGACGAGGCCGATGCTTTTATTATAGATTATGTTCAGAAGTTAATTTATAATGCCGGAGCACAGTTAATCATATTGGATGCCACTAATATTATACAGTCAAACGCGGTAATAAAAGAGCGGATACGTGCAATAGAGCAAACGGCCCCAAATCATATTAGTATAAGTCAGGATAAAAAAATGGATAGTGAGTGGCTGAAAGATTTCGATCTGATCTTAATTGGGCTTGATAGCTGGAAAAGACTGGTGGAATCGAAAAGTGACTGGTTGTCTTATATACCTTCTACATTGGTTATCTCAGATAACCATTGATATAGCTGAAAATTTTCTTATAATATTTTAAAACTGTTATTATGCATTTGAACAAAGCACAGGATAAGATCATCGATGAGTTTGAAGCAATTGTTGATCAGGTTAAAAGCAAATTCAGGTATTTTCGCCACGTGGCCAACCTGGGCTCATTGCTTCCAACAGTTACTTCAATTCAGCGAACCAATGAAAAATTAATCAAGCTGACAAAGTCTAAAATTTGGCTTGACGCTGAATACAAGGACGGTAAAGTCTATTATTCCGGCGATAGCGATAGTAAAATAATGAGAGGCATTTTATTGCTTTACATTCGTGTTTTTTCCGGCAGAACGCCCAACGAGATCGTCGATTCTGATATTTACTTTACAAATGAAATTGATCTGCACCATTATCTTTCTCAGGACAGGCGTGGTGAAATAGCATCACTATTACAGCGTATAAGATCAGTGGCAGCTGGTTATAAAGTACAAAGCCTTGGCAATAAAGATTAAAATGCGATATAGATTTTAGCCTTAGTAGATGAACAGTGCCGCACATTTTTAGTGTTCTTTAACGAAATTTAAAAACTTCGGCATAGTGTTTATACTAATAGAGATATGAACCTACGATTGTTGAAAAATAGATAACTTAAAGAAGTATAAATTATACAATTCAGCTTATTGGATAAAGAAAATAACAAATTTTAATTTTGCATGTACAGGTTAAACAAAGCAAAGCCCCAGTTTCTACGGGGCTTTTCCTTTGTCCCTAGCTCAAAATATATCTCTCTTAATATACTCTGATAACATTATCATTATGTTTCTTCACATTTTTTAAGGTTTTAATTATTGGCTTAACAAACCACTGATTTTTAGAATCTAAAACATAATTTATTTTTATATTTTTCTGTTTTGTGTTACAATTCATTGTTTAAGGAAGCATAAAATAAAACCGCTCTGAAATGGATGCCGTATATCAATTAGGGAACTTGCCGAAAACCCTCTAAACAGAGTAGGCATCATTAAAAACTTTTTTATGAAATTGCAAGAATTACAACACGAAGAATTACAACATGTAAATGGCGGTCTTCTTGGATTAGGAGACGGGCAATTTGGATTAGGCGCTTTATTAGAAGGCGGTATTGGCATTAGCCATACAGATGAAGATGGAAACACGGAAAGTACACAAATAGGCTTCAACTTAGGAAGCGTATTGGGTGGTATGTTTGACTAACATATAAGTTTATCCGGCAATTTATTTTAAGGAGGACAAGCTGAAAACCTCAAACAGAGTAGGCATTTAATTTTAAAACTATTTTTATGAAATTACAAGAATTAAACATAGAAGAAATGAAATCAGTAAATGGCGGACTTTTAGGATTGGGCGATGGTAGCCTTGGTCTTACCGGAGTATTAGAGGGCGCTATTGGTATTAGCAATACAGATGAAGATGGAAACACAGAAAGCACACAAATTGGATTTGGCCTTGGAAGTATGTTAGGTGGCATTTTTGACTAATCTTTCTCTTTTGAGTTTATGAATATACAGGGATAGCCAGTTTGGCTATCCCTTCTTAATAATAACAAACAGGTATGCTATTTGCCTGTATTTGTAAAGCCCATTTAATTCTAAAAAATGCCTGAGCAAATTCCTAAATCGAAAATATTTCCAATTGAGATTGTTGACTATACCGTTGAAAAGCATTTCAGCGCGTATAATCCAACGAGTCGAAGATTGTACTTGATCGTTTTAGGAGTATTCTTCCTGTTTGTGATACTTATGTTTATCATCAGGGTTGATGTGAGTGTAAAAAGCGTTGGTATAATCAGGCCTTTACAGGAGCGGGCTAATATCAGATCAGCTTTTGATGGAGTGATTGATTCTTTATATGTTAAGGAAAACAGCCATGTCGAGGCTGGCCAGGTAATTATGAAAATAAGGTCAAAAGCGATTGATGAAAGAGGCCTGGCATTGAGTTCTGAGAAAGATAAATTGACAGCTGAAGTATCTGATCTGCGAAAACTTTTAAGTGGTTCAGGAGGCGGTCTTGAGTCATCTGTTTATGCACAACAATATAATTTATACAGGCAAAAATTAAGCGATGTTCAATTACGGTATGATCTGGCTCGTAAGAATTTTAACCGTTATACTACATTGTATAAAGGAAAGGTCATTTCGGCGGCTGAGTATGACAGGTATAAATATGAGATGAAGGCTGTAGAGAGTGAAGTAGCGCTGGTGAAGGAAGCGCAGCAAAGTCAATGGCAAGCCGATTTGATGACATTGGAAAGACAACTTATCGAATCTGGTGCCAATGTAAATATTGCGGAAGAGCGAAAAGATATGTACACCATTAAAGCGCAGGTAAGCGGCACCGTGCAGGGGTTGAGCGAAATACAGGAAGGGAGTTTTATAAGTGCGACACAATCATTAGGAGAAATATCACCCGATTCAATGCTCATAGCGGAAGCATATATTCCTTCTAAAGATATTGGTTTGATAAAACTTGGCGCACCTGTTAGAATACAGGTTGATGCGTTTGATTATAATGTTTGGGGCATGTTAACAGGGAAAGTAGAATCCATCTCAAGTGATATTTATACAGACGCGGAGCAACCTTATTTTAAAGTGCGGTGTACATTAAATCAACATTACCTGAAGCTAAGGAATGGCTATAAAGGATACATAAAGAAAGGAATGGCTTTGCAGACAAGGTTCCGTATAACCAGAAGATCGTTATATCAATTATTGTATGATCAGACAGACGACTGGCTCAATCCCAATATTATAAAAGAAAAAAACATTTAATAAGTATAAATAATGTAGTGTGCAGAAAGGACAGGAAAATAACAGCAAAGGGGGTGAAAGTATTTTTATGCAGAAGATAAAAAGATCTTAGGCTTTTTACCCTTCATATCTACACAATATAATCGTAAAAAAGTGCGATTATTAAGCAGCATGATTATACTGACTGCGGAGCGGCTTGCCTAACTTCCGTTGCCGCTTATTTTGGGCTTCAGTTGCCCATCGCTAAGGTCAGGCAAATGGCTTTTACTGATCAAAAAGGCACTAACATGTTGGGCATGTTGGAAGCTGCTCAAAAATTGGCCTTTCGGCAAAAGCGGTTAAAGCTGCTTATGAAAACTTAGAAGGTATTCCTTATCCTGCAATAGCACATGTTATTATTGATCAGAAGCTGCATCATTATGTTGTGATTTTCGGAGTAAGTGAAAAAGGCGTAGAAGTAATGGACCCTGCAAAAGGGACTTTGAAGATAATGAGTCCGGAAGATTTCCGCAAAATATGGACGGGCATTTTGATGTTGTTAGCACCTGTACCAGAATTTAAACAAGGGAGTGAAAAGGTTTCTGTTATAGCCCGATTTGCTTACCTGCTACGGCCGCACAGGTCTATCTTAATACAAATTTTGGTGGGCGCTGCGGTGTACACTGTACTTGGGTTATCCACTTCCGTTTATCTTCAGAAAATAATAGATTATGTGTTGCCTGACGGGAACCAGAACTTGCTGAACCTGATGAGTATTCTTATGATCTTTATTTTACTGGTACAATTGTTCATTAACTATACAAGAACCATCTTGACCATACGCACTGGCCAGCATATTGACGCCAGATTAATATTAGGTTATTACAAACATTTACTAAAGCTCCCTCAACAATTTTTTGATACCATGCGTGTGGGTGAGATTATATCTCGAATGAACGACGCTGTAAAGATCAGGGTATTTATAAATGATGTGTTAGTGGCCTTAGCTGTGAATATTTTCATTGTAATTTTTTCTTTCGTGCTCATGTTTACCGCGTATTGGAAACTGGCCCTCATCATGCTTGCAGTAATACCGTTGTATGGTATTGTTTATTTTGTTTCGAATAGAATTAATAAAAAACACAGCGGAAAGTGATGGAGGCAAGTGCTGAATTGGAAGCGCAGTTGGTAGAATCAGTTAACGCTGTTGGTACTGTCAAGCGCTTCGGGCTTGAATCTTATGCCAATGTCAAAACAGAAGGGAGATTTATAAAATTACTTCGTAACATTTATGTGTCAGCAACCAATTCTTTATGGATAAGCTCTGGCGGCAGTCTTATCACAGGGTTATTCACCGTTATATTATTATGGGTCGGTTCAACATTTGTACTGAACAAAACTTTATCTCCCGGCGAGTTACTTTCTTTTTATGCTCTGCTAGGATATTTTACCGGGCCTGTTGTTAGTTTGATCGGAATGAACAAAACTATGCAAGATGCACTTATTGCGGCTGACAGGTTGTTTGAGATTATGGATCTTGAAACGGAAAGCGATCATAACAAAACCACGCTGGAAAAAGATATGATTGGAAATATTGAATTTAAGGATGTCTTTTTAGATATGGTACACGTGTAAATGTTTTTCAAGGTCTGAATATGGTTTTTCAAAAAGGACATATAACGGCTGTTGTTGGCGAAAGTGGTTCAGGTAAAACAACTTTACTTTCTCTATTACAAAATATTTATCCATTGCAATCTGGCCGTATATCCATTGGAGATCTTGATATTAAATACATCACAAGCGAAAGCATACGTACTTTGGTAAGTGTCGTTCCGCAACAGGTTGATCTGTTTGCTGGTTCGGTAATAGAAAATATAGCGGTTGGTGTTTATGAGCCAGACATGAGAAAGGTCTTATCCATTTGCAAACAGATCGGAATTCTTGATTTTGTTGAATCTTTGCCTAATGGATTTGATACATACCTTGGCGAAAACGGAGTGAATCTTTCCGGCGGTCAAAGACAGCGTTTAGCCATTGCACGGGCTCTTTACAAGGAACCTGAAATATTAATATTAGATGAAGCAACCGCTGCATTAGATTCATTTTCTGAGAAAAACATTCAACAGGTTATTCATGAGCTTCGAGGTCAGGGAAAAACAATTATTCTCATCGCCCATCGGTTAAGTACAGTAATGAGTGCGGATAAGATATTTGTAATGAATAAGGGCGAAATTATGGAGGATGGTACGCACGAGGAATTGCTTAAACGAAAAGGTGCATACTATCAAATGTGGGAGCAGCAATTTCCAATGATCAGTAACCTCATGCCAAAACCTAAACAAGCGCCTCGCAAAAAAGGAATAGTACAACGGCCGAAAGTAAGTAAGAAGCTATAAATCTGAATACTCAATTCTTAACACCCGTTACAAGAATATGCCCTTCATCAAATTGAGTAAAAATAAAATCTGATTTGTTGAAGGTTGTCTTTTTGATTTCTTCGTGTACAAGCGTCAGCAATATGATTACTTGCTGAATGAAATCATCAGATTCTGATTTTGTGAGAGATTTAATTACTTGATCGTAGTTGAGTCCTGTTGTCATTGCGGTTAGAGTTAGACCTAAATTACAAAATATAACTGACAAATGCAAGTAAATGGAAAAAATGAGCAGAAAAATGGACCTCTGCAATTTAAGATTAGTACTAATTAGTAATGGCCTCTTATGGAAGATTTTATTTGGCTGTCATACAAGTGTCGGAGTTTTTGCATAATAGCTTCAGGTAGTGGTGGCAAAGCCGAAGCAGCTACATTGCTTTCAACCTGTTCGATCTTTGAAGCACCAGGTATAACGGTGGTTACTGCAGGATGGTCCAGAATCCACCTCAACGCCCATTGAGCCATTCTCTGATCAGGAAACAATTCCGCTATTTCTTTTGATAATTTTATGCCCTGCTGAAATTCAATTCCTGAAAACGTTTCACCTGCATTAAAAGCTTCGCCATTGGAATTGTAATTGCGATGATCTTTTTCGGAGAAAACGGTTTTTTCACTAAACTTTCCGGTCAACAATCCACTGGCTAATGGAACCCTGACAATAATTGCTATGTTTTTCTCTTTCGCTTTCTCAAAAATTTCATCAGCAATATGTTGACGAAAAAGATTAAAGATGATCTGCAAGGATGCAAGGCCGTCTTGTTCAAGGCAGATCAAAGCTTCTTCTGTTGTCTCCACGCTTGCCCCCAGTTTTGGATAAGCCCTTGTTCCTTAAATTTTCTTAAATGTATAAACACATTTCCTGAACGCATTTCTTCGGTAGGAATGCAATGAAGTTGTTCCAGAAACAAACTAGGCATTTTCAAATTCTCTAAAGAGCTTTCAATTTGCGCTTTCATCGAATCATAGGTGAAGTTCTGGGGCCATCCATTCTTGCCATCATGCCGCCTTCCTAATTTCGTTGCTACATAAATTTCTTTCTTTATTGATTTTAAGAAACGTCCTATCAGCATTTCGCTGATGCCCATGCCGTAAACATCAGCAGTATCAATAAAATTACCGCCGGCTTCAACAAAGGTTCTAAGTATGGAAAATGCTTGCTCTTCTTCAATCGCACCCCAATCTGCACTGCCCAATTGCCAGGTACCTAATCCTATTTCAGAAATTTTTTTGTCTTGAAAGATTCTGTAATTCATAATGGACGTCAAACCTACACCAAATTTTTCATGTGGGCGACAATGACAGCCATACAATAATTATGATTTCAACAATGGTTTGATCGTAATATTATTTCTTGTAAAAAGAAATAATTGATTTTTTTAAGCATAAAAAAAGAGGGGCGAACACTGACCTGGAAAGATCCTGAAGCCCACTCTAGCCCTCTAAACCGTTGTAAAAATACCACGCATTTACAAGGCAATCCAATCATTTTCGATGAACACCTTATCTTCTTCGGTGAATGCCTATATTTTATAGATCTCCAATTTTTATAAGATGTTACTTTAGTATAAATTATAAGTATTGATACTATTTTTCTTTTTTTAACATACAAGTTTTAATCAACTTATATAGTTTTGCGAACTTGAAAATGAGACGGTTTTTCAGATTTTTCTTACTGCTTTATTTAGCCCTTCTACTTGGTGATGGAGTTTTGCTCGCTTCGACCAATAGCAGCGGGAAAAGGATTTTTATGCTTACTCCCGAAAAGCCTGACGGTAACCGGCAAGTACAACTTCGAGCCATTGAGGTGGAGGAATATGATTACAAACTTGTCTCAGTTCAAAAATGGCGTTCTGCTTATTCAAATCCTTTGCACATAACGGTATCGAAGTACGTCGATTTGTATTGTGATTTATTCTTACCGGTTAATTATTCTTTTAGTCGATCAAAGAAATATATACTCCATCGCGTCTTTCGAATCTGATACTTTTTCTAACTGGCATTGCCATGTCTTCTAGTAATTGTTTCTGCAATTTCTCTGTAGAAATATTATGCTGGAAATACACTCCCACATTATTGGGATGGATATTTTATTTTTTACTAAAGTAGCCTGCTCAACTTCAAATAAGCCGAAGTCTGAACATGTACCTCTATAGCTATCGGAATACCCGATCCTTAATTACAAAACATATATACACGTGAAAAAAATGATCATGCTTCCGGGTCTGCTGGCCCTGTTGTGCTATACCAGTTGCACATCTCACAAAGAGGAAAAAGAAGCCGAAACTAAATTTGTGGTTACCTCACCGCTTAAAGCAGACACTACATTTTCGAAAGATTATGTCTGTCAGATTCATTCTATTAATCATATCGAACTAAGGGCTTTGGAAAAAGGATACCTACAGAGTTGCTTTGTAGATGAGGGACAACATGTAAAAAAAGGACAACTTCTTTTTCGAATTATGCCTAAGCTATATGAAGCCGAAGTGAAGAAAGCCCAGGCGGAAGTGAAAGCGGTTAATATAGAATACGATAACACCAAGTCTTTGGCCGATAAAAATATAGTATCGGCAAATGAATTAGCGCTGGCAGGTGCAAAACTGAAAAAAGCAGAAGCAGAACTTTTATTAGCGCAAACACATCTTGGTTTTACCAATATCCGTGCACCTTTCGATGGAATCATCGATCGTTTTAGAGTGAGAGTTGGCAGCCTATTGGATGAAGGAGAATTGCTTACTACCTTATCTGACAATAGCAAAATGTGGGTCTACTTCAATGTACCCGAAGCCCAGTATTTAAATTTTGCTGCTGATAAAAAGGCTGATAAAGCAGTTGTAAAGTTGATAATGGCCAATAATCAGTTATTCCCTAATACGGGTATTGTTGAAACCATAGAAGCTGAATTTGATAATGAGACGGGGAATATCCCTTTCAGGGCCACGTTCCCTAATCCAGACAGATTATTACGGCATGGAGAAACCGGAAATATAAGAATGACAGAGCCGATAAAAGATGGCATCATCATACCGCAGAAGGCCACATTTGAAGTGCTTGACAAAAAGTATGTATATGTGGTTGATAAAAACAGCCAGATAAAGTCAAAAGAAATAACTGTTGGTGCTGAAATGGAAGACTTATTTGTAGTTACATCGGGCCTGACAGAAAGTGATAAAATATTACTGGAAGGATTACGTAAGGTTAAGGAAGATGATAAAATATCTTATGATTACAAAGACCCACATGCCGTGATGACTGCGTTAAAATTACCGACCGAATAAAAAATTAAAATAACATGTTTAATAAATTTATACAAAGGCCGGTGTTAGCAATAGTTCTATCATTGGTCATCATTTTTATGGGTGTGCTGGCAGTAAAAACACTGCCGGTTTCGCAATTCCCTTCTATTGCGCCGCCCATGGTTGTAGTAAATATTGCATATCCCGGAGCCAGCGCAGATGTATTGGTTAACTCAGTACTGATACCACTAGAAAAATCTATCAATGGTGCGCCGGGTATGAAGTATATGACTTCCGATGCAACAAGTGCCGGGGAGGCTACCATACAGGTTGTATTTGATCTTGATGTAGATCCAAATCAGGCGGTCGTCAATGTAAAGAATAGGGTGGAGCAAGTTACAAGCAGGTTGCCCGAATTAGTGCAGCGCGAAGGATTGGTGATTAGTTATACATCACCCAACATGCTGATGTATGTTAATTTATACAGTAAAGATCCTAAAGCTGATGAAAAGTTCCTGTACAACTTTGCCAGCGTAAACATTATACCTGAAGTTAGCCGATTAAAGGGAGTGGGAAGTGCAAAGATCTTAGGAAGCAGGCAATATGCCATGCGTGTATGGCTGAAGCCCGATAGGATGCGTGCTTATAATGTTTCTACGGATGAAGTTATGAAAGCGTTAGCTGAGCAAAGTGTGATTGGCTCTCCAGGTCGTATAGGACAGAGCTCTGGCAAACGTTCTCAATCCCTGGAATATGTGTTGACGTACGAAGGCCGTTACAGCAAACCTGAACAATATGAAAACATTATTGTTCGCGCTAATGCTGAAGGTGAAATATTGCATTTAAAAGATGTTGCAGATATCGAATTAGGCAGCGAGTTTTATGATATCTATTCTAATATGGATGGCCATCCTTCAGCCGCTATCACGCTAAAGCAAACTTATGGAAGTAACGCCAGCGATGTAATTAAAGAAGTAAAAGAGAAGCTTGAGGAACTTAAAATAAGTTCATTCCCGGCTGGTATGGATTATCAGATCAGCTATGATGTATCCAGCTTTCTTGATGCTTCTATCGAGAAAGTGATACACACGTTGGCAGAAGCTTTCATTCTTGTAGCCATCGTGGTTTTTATATTTCTTGGGGATTGGCGTTCAACATTAATTCCCACGTTGGCTGTTCCTGTATCTCTTATAGGCGCGTTCATTTTTATGCAAATGTTTGGGCTTACCATTAATTTGATAACGCTTTTTGCACTGGTACTTGCCATTGGTATAGTGGTTGACAATGCAATCGTTGTTGTGGAAGCCGTGCATACTAAAATGGCAGAAGAACATTTATCGCCTTATAAAGCAGTAAAGAAGGTATTGCAGGAAATAAGCGGAGCTATTATCGCTATCACATTATTGATGACGGCAGTATTCATTCCTGTTTCATTTATGACAGGGCCGGTTGGTATTTTTTATCGTCAATTTTCTATAACGATGGCAACTTCCATTGTTATATCAGGAGTTGTTGCACTTACACTTACACCAGTGCTTTGTGCTATGATATTAAAAAATACACACGGTCAGCCTCGCAAAAAACACCTATGAACAGGATGATCGATGCATTCAACAACTGGTTCGAAAAGCTTACCGGAAGATATGCAAAACTGCTCCGCCGAATAGCAGGACGCAGAACGGTAACGTTTGGATTGTTGATTGCTTTTTGTGTGGGGATATGGTTGACTTCAGAGTCGTTGCCGTCGGGTTTCATTCCAGCCGAAGATCAGGGAATGGTATATGCTATAATACAAACACCTCCGGGCTCTACGCTGGAACGTACTAACGACATAGCACGGGAATTACAAAAACTGACAAAAGAAGTCGAAGGTGTTCAGTCTGTTTCATCTCTCGCGGGTTATGAAGTGTTGACTGAAGGACGGGGTTCCAACGCCGGAACCTGTTTGATTAATTTGAAAGGTTGGTCCGATCGCAAACATTCCGCTCAAGAGATCATCGAAGAACTTGAAGAAAAAGTAAAAAGATCCCTGGTGCTGTCGTTGAATTTTTTCAACCACCGGCAGTACCCGGATACGGCGCTGCAGGAGGTTTTTCTCTTCGCCTTTTAGACAAGACCAACTCCGGAGACTATAAAACGTTTGGAAAAGTGAATGATGAATTTATGGCCGCGCTTAAGAAGCGTAAGGAGCTAACCGGGTTGTTCACTTTTTTCGCGGCTAATTATCCGCAGTATGAACTTCAGATAGATAACCAGGCCGCCATGCAGAAAGGTGTTTCGATCGGTAAAGCAATGGACAATTTATCTATATTGATAGGAAGTACTTACGAACAGGGTTTTATCAGGTTTGGTAATTTCTTTAAAGTCTATGTTCAGGCAGAGCCAGGTTCCAGGCAATTGCCTGATGATGTTTTGAAATTATATATAAAGAATGATCGCGATGAAATGGTGCCTTATTCAGCATTCATGAAGATCAAAAAAACACAAGGACTTAATGAGATCACTCGTTACAATATGTACACATCATCTGCAATCAACGGTGCGCCAGCATCAGGTTATAGCAGCGGCGAAGCTATTAAAGCCATACAGGAAGTAGCCGAAAAAACGCTGCCGCGCGGTTATGGTATCGACTGGCTGGGATTGTCTAAAGATGAAGTTGGGCGCGGCAATGAATCCTTATATATATTCCTCATCGTTCTTGTCTTTGTTT
This sequence comes from Paraniabella ginsengisoli, assembly GCF_022513635.1. GTDB lineage: Bacteria > Bacteroidota > Bacteroidia > Chitinophagales > Chitinophagaceae > Niabella > Niabella ginsengisoli. The sequence continues at coordinate 1,320,522 of NZ_JAKWBL010000004.1, forward strand.
ACCTCGTTCTGGCTGCGCAGTATGAAAGTTTTATTCTTCCATTGGCTGTAATTCTTTCGCTGCCGGTTGGGATATTAGGTGGTTTGCTGCTTATCAAAATGATGGGTCTCGCTAATGATATCTATGCACAGGTGGGATTGGTGATGTTGGTTGGGTTGCTTGGTAAAAATGCAGTATTGATTGTGGAGTTTGCTGTTCAGAAAAGACAGGAAGGTTCATCTATTCTTGACGCTGCAATTGAAGGTGCCAGAGTGCGTTTCAGGCCAATATTGATGACCTCCTTTGCATTTATTGCAGGACTGCTGCCGCTGTTAGTAGCAACGGGCCCCGGCGCTATTGGAAACAGAACGATAGGTTCTTCTTCTGCTGGAGGTATGTTGTTAGGAACACTACTTGGTGTAATTGTAGTTCCTGGCCTTTATTACATATTTGGTTCATGGGCGGATGGCCGTCATCTTATACAGAAAGAAGATGAAGTGCCGTTGACAGAACAGTTTATGCAAAAGAAGAAAAGAAGAAAGTTTAAGCTTTTCAAAAAAAGAAATAACAATACTGAGAATGGTGAAGATTCTATAAACAAAAACAATGATCATGATGCGGAAAAATAAATTTTCAATAATCCTTGCAATGGCTTGTCTGTCGCTGGGATATACAGGCTGCAAAGTTCCGGAGCTTGTAAGCCGAACGGAAAACAAAAGCACGCCTTCAGCTTACAATAACAACACAGATTCAACAAATGCAACATCAATAAAATGGAGAGATCTTTTCTCTGACCCTTACCTGGCCTCTTTAATTGATACAGCTTTAAAAAATAATCAGGAGTTAAATATCGTGTTGCAGGAAATAGAGATGAGCCGGAACGATATCAGGATTCGTAAAGGTGAATATCTTCCTTTGTAAACGTGGGAGGTGGTATTGGTGTTGACAAAGTAGGTCGTTATACTAATATTGGCGCCATGGAAGCAACAACGGAAATAGAACCAGGTAGAGAAATGCCGGAGCCGGTGCCGGACTTCTCCTTAGGCGTTTATGCAGATTGGGAACTGGACATCTGGCATAAATTACATAATGCAAAAAAGCAGCTGTTAACAGGTATTTGGCCAGTGTTGAAGGCAAAAATTTTGTTGTCACGAATTTGATTTCAGAAATAGCCAATTCGTATTTTGAATTGCTTGCGCTTGATAACGAGTTGAGCATTGTGAAGCAGAATATCACAATTCAAACAAATGCGTTAGAAATAGTGAAGCTGCAAAAAGAAGCTGCAAGAGCTACAGAGCTTGCAGTACAAAAATTTGAAGCTGAAGTGCTTAAGACAAGAAGTTTGCAATATGAAATTCAACAGCAAATTACTGAGACAGAGAACAAGGTTAATTTTTTGCTGGGAAGATATCCGCAACCTGTTTTAAGAAGAACAGAGACATTTAATAACGCTGCAGTTAAGCAAATATCAGCTGGATTACCGGCACAGTTGTTAGCGAATCGGCCTGATATAAGACGTGCTGAGCAAGAGCTTGAAGCTGCAAAGCTTGATGTGAAAGTTGCCAAGGCTCAGTTCTATCCTTCTGTCCGGTTATCCGCTTCTGTAGGTTATCGTGCCTTCAACCCGGCTTACCTGATCAAAACACCAGAGTCGTTATTATATTCTCTTGCAGGTGATCTGGTGGCTCCGCTGGTTAATAGAAATGCGATCAAAGCAGAATATGGTAATGCAAATGCAAGGCAAATACAGGCAGTATATAATTATGAACGAACCATATTGAATGCATATACAGAAGTAGCGAATCAATTGTCGGGTATTGCTAATTTGCAGAAGAGCTATGACCTTAGATCCAGTCAGGTAGATGCTTTGACACGATCGATCGATATTTCAAATGATTTGTTCAAATCTGCCCGAGCCGATTATATGGAAGTATTGATGACGCAGCGCGATGCATTGGAATCGAAGTTTGAATTAGTTGAAATAAAGAAAAAGCAAATGTTGAGTCTTGTGAATTTATATCATGCGCTTGGTGGCGGATGGATGTGAGCAGCGAATCGCGCGCATATATAAAGCAAAGAAGCCGGAACTATAAAGTTTCGGCTTCTTGTATTTTGTGCATGCTAATAGCGATTATTCACCCACTATTTCATCTTTCTTTTTCTTCCAGCTACGGTGGCTTGCACCATCCATTTTTACAATTTTTGGGGTAAACTTCCCTACAACATCTACCAACGCTGTTTGAGCTTGCATTACGGTATGGATGTCCTTGTAAGCAAAAGGCGATTCATCCAATCCGCCGCCCATTAGTTTTACTCCGAATTTATTCAGTTCATCTCTAAATTGCTTGTCGGTTACAGATTGTATCGCGCGTGTACGGCTCATTTTTCGTCCGGCCCCATGCGATGCAGAATGGATCGCTGCTGTTTCACCTCTACCTTTCACAATAAATCCATCGGCAGTCATGCTGCCTGGAATAATGCCTAAAACATTTTTGCCTGCAGGCGTAGCGCCCTTGCGATGCACGATTACTTCCTTGCCATCCAATAATTCTTTCCAAGCAAAATTGTGATGATTCTCCACCATCGTAACCGGTCTGCGTCCCAGCTGCTTTGCAATTTTATGATGAATAACATGATGACATGCAGAAGCATAATCGCCGGCCAGATTCATCGCCAGCCAGTATTCCATACCTTCTTCTTCATCTAATCCAAGCCAGGCAAGGTTTTTGGCCTCCTGCGGTAAACGCCGTTTACCGATGGCCAGTTTTGTAAAATGATTGGCAATATTAGCACCCAAGGCACGAGAACCGGAATGTGTAAGAAAGCCGACATAATTTCCCGCTTCAATGCCCAGCACGTCATCTTTTTCGGGAATGGATACTAATCCAAATTCCGCAAAATGGTTACCCGATCCGGATGTTCCCAATTGTTTCCAAGTGCGACCATGAAGTTTTTTTAACAATGGTATTTGATAGAATAATTCATTCTCCATCACTTCATCATTGGCAGCCTGATTAAACTGTGCGCCGCTTCCAAACAAAGTGGCTTCACCCAATTCTCTCGCAAAAAATGATTCGCGGTCGGTCAACTCCTTTGGATTGATATCAAAGATGCTCAAACACATTCTGCAACCAATATCAACGCCAACTCCATAAGGTATCACAGCATTGTCCGTTGCTAATACACCACCTATAGGCAATCCGTAACCGCTGTGTGCATCGGGCATTAATGCGCCAGCCACAGCCACAGGAAGTTTCGCCGCCTGGTACATTTGGTGCATAGCGCCTTCATCAATATGCTCCTGTCCGAAAATATTGAAATGAATGCCATTTTGATTTAAAGATATTTCAGCGCCAGCTACATCTTTAGGCTTCGGCATCAGTTGCTGTGCAATGGAGCCAAATGTCTCGTCAGTTGCATAGTCTTTCGGCGCAGCTAAGATTTTCTTTAAAACATCAAAAGCTTCTTCCTTGCTTTTATGTTTGTAAGCTTTTTGCATTACGTTCATAGCAACAGAAATCACAGGGCCTTCCGGATATCCTATTGCCCTAAGTTCTTTGCCTGTTACATTAAGTTTGCTCATAATTTTTATTTTTTGTTATGGCGTGCCCCTCGTTTGCCAGGCTACACAGCCAGCGCACACTCAGGTCGGGCTATTCGCTACAAGTCCTCACTACGCTACGCTTCGTTGCGGGCTTTCCGCTTCTATCCCTCACGCGATAAAGATTGTAAAGTTGAATATAAACTGCGCAATACTTTTTGCGTATTCTTTTTATTATACTTCAACTCCACTCATTCTAAAACCTATTACCCGTTCTTTTTGTTTTAATGGTTTCTTTGTTTCGTGTTGATTGGCTATTTCTGCAATGCTCATCGGCTCTTTTACTAATGTGCCAAATCCAAAATGCTTGCTTAATGCCTGTGCTTTATCGGTTCCTAATTTTCCGAACTCGTATTGCGCAATTAGCCTGCCTTTGCGCAATAACGCATTATCGATCATCGTTAGCGAACTATTAAACGTGCAGATAATTTGTACATTTAAAAAGTCTGCTAATAAGCCATCAGAAATATTCAGCAAATTTGAAACCGAAGAACTGCTGCTATACTTTCTATCCATAATAATATTTTCTGCATCTTCTATCACCAAAATAGAATTGGGATTGTCGATCAATAATTCAATAAAATCAGGGTTCATCAGATTTCCGGCAACACCCGGCGATAAAAACAATACACGTTTTTTCAATTTGCCTACAAGATGTCGCAGGTAAGTGGTTTTTCCTGTACCAGGCAAACCGTGAAGCAATACAATTCCCTTATCATTTTTATTTCGTAACCGTTTCTGAATAACTGCATCTGTTTCTATAAAATCATTTTCATAAAACAGCTGGAGATCTAACTTGATCCGTTTAATTTCCATGCCTTTCAGCTCCAGCCCACGTTTGGTAGAAACGACCAGATTTATTTCAAGCGGTTTTCTGCGTTGCTTTTCCTTGTTGGCTAAAGCTAACAAAGCGAAGCGGTTGATCATTTCCGTTTGTTCGCCGCTATGATACAGGTAGCCATAATCCTGATCAAGTTCAATCAGCAAATTGTTTTTACAGATAATAATTTTTTGATTATGTGCAAATTTTTTCTTTTGCTGATTAAAGTCGCTCCGTTCAAAAACATGCTGGATATTATCTGCCCAATCCTTTTTAATTGCTTCGAACAACTTTTCACCATTGATACTTTCAAAGCAATACTGATTAGGAATAGTATTGTAGAGTTGCGTGTACAAAGCTGCTGCTTCAATGTAATAGGAATTGAATATGATCCCGGTATTTAATTTCTTATCGTTAAAAATATTATCCATTTTATTGTACTATTTTGTTAGCGCAATTAGTGCTTGCGAATGCCTGTGGCTTGGCCCGGAAAGCAAAGCCCATACCTGTTATATAACCCATCGCATCTTTCAAGGCATCATTACTTTTAAACGCAGGGTCAGTATTAATATCCGCATGAACTTCAAGTTCTGTATTGAAAGCTGTAAATACATCACATAATTCATAAGCTATTTCAATACTTTTCAGTACTTCCTTTAACATGCGCTCTTTAATGCTCATTTTTTGAACCACTTGCTCAGAATGTATAAACATAAAACCTCCTTTGCCTTTGCGAAGAAAAACGATCACTGTCGCAAATTCCGTTTTCCTGCTTTTCACCTGACTGTCTGTTCCAATGCATACTTTTATTTTGTGGCCTGCTGCAATTTCCTGTGCAAGCCGGTTTCTTACAGCCTCCTTAATAGAAGGCTGCAACTGCATTCCGTTTAATGTACGCCATCGCTGTTTCATTTTTTTAGTTTTTAATATTGTTGGTGGTGCCTCGCGGATTCGAACCGCAATTTGTAGTTCTTCAAACTACCGCAATAGAACCATCTCTGCCAAAGCACCTTGTTACTTTCAATATAATCCTATAAATCCTCTAAATCGTGGTTCAGTCTTTTACAATAACATCGCCGCTGCATCCTGCGGCGAATGTTGATTGTCCTCTGCACATATATCATTTGTATCTATTATAACTACCAACGGAGCGGCACTTCAGCCGGATGCCTATTGTCGCGTTGATCCTGCATTACGCCTTTGTCAGGCTGATCTTTTTGTGTACCGACAAAAGCAATCTTAATATTTGACAGACTGCCATTGTAATTATTAAAAACATCATAACTCATCTTTTTAGAAACAGAAAACCCGATCTCATCGACCGGGTTCGTATTTATCAGTAATGATATGTTGTCATCTGAAAAATAATTTCCGGTGCGATATGTTGTTGAATCGTATGGTACTAAAAGGCAAGCAACGGCCGTTCAGTAATGGATGTATTACCGTTGCAGCTATCAATAATAGCGACCAACTTCGATGGGTATTTTTGTTGTGTTGTTTACATGAAATCATTTTTTATTTTTCGTTTTATTTTTTCAGCAGGCATAAAAAAACCCCGCTCTTTTGGGCGGGGCGCGTATGTTACCAATGCTTTTGATTTAAAAGTATTCAGCAAGCATATGCGCCCCAGTCCGGCTATAACCCAACGGGCTAAAGCATTCTGTCGAATTTATATGTAGTTCTAAACGGAGCATTTCCTGATTTTTTTGCAAAGTTTGATCTTAATACTGAAAAAGAAAAATGGTAACCCTCTAGCGAAAATATTTTTTCAATATAAGATTTGAATATAATTATTATCGAAGCAGAATTGCCATGAATGAAAGCACAAAGGCTACCGTACAAGGCAAGCATTGCCGCAACTCATGAACTTTGCTTATGGTGCAAGCTTCATTTTTTTATTATTTTGTTGACGCGCCCAAATCGCTAATCGATCCTGACTGAGAAGTTGCGATGCTCTGAATCAAACGCAGCTATCAACTTTTCGATATATACCGGCTTTTTTAGCTTTTATTTCTTTTTCACGTTTCATTGCGGAAGACCTGTCGGTAAAAGTTTCAAAGAACACAATCGTCCAATCATTAGTTTTTCCGGTAAATCCTTTATGATAAGTGTTGTGTTTTCTTAATCGTTCTTCTAACAAACCGCCTGTAAACCCGATGTAATATTTATCAGCAGTTAAGGAAAACAGTATATAGACGTAGAACATACAAAAAAGCCTGCAAATTTTGTGCAACTAAAAAAGCAGCTACAAAATATTTATTGTAACTGCTTCATTAAATGTGGGAGTTGACGGGCTCGAACCGCCGACCACTCCCGGCTTATGAGCCGGGATGCTCTGAACCAAATGCAGCTATCAGCCTTTCAATATATGCCCGACTCTTTTTAGCTTTTATTTCTTTTTCACGTTTCATTGCGGAAGACCTGTCGGTAAATGTTTCAAAGAACACAATCGTCCAATCATTAGTTTTTCCGGTAAATCCTTTATGATGAGTGTTGTGTTTTCTTAATCGTTCTTCCAACAAACCGCCTGTAAACCCGATGTAATATTTATCAGCAGTTAAGGAAAACAGTATATAGACGTAGAACATACAAAAAAGCCTGCAAATTTTGTGCAACTAAAAAAGCAGCTACAAAATATTTATTGTAACTGCTTCATTAAATGTGGGAGTTGACGGGCTCGAACCGCCGACCCTCTGCTTGTAAGGCAGATGCTCTGAACCAACTGAGCTAAACTCCCGATATTTTCAAGCACTGTTGCCGACCACTCCCGGCTTATGAGCCGGGATGCTCTGAACCAACTGAGCTAAACTCCCAATATTTTCAAGCTCCTTTTTCGCCGACCATTTCCGATTTTTAGGTCGGAATGCTCTGAACCAACTGAGCTAAACCCCCTTCTTTTATTAACCTTCGTTCGTAAAAGGGAGTGCAAAAATAAGGGAAGTCTTTTTAATATTCCAAAAAAATCTTGAAAAATTTTATGAATATTGCAGTATGTCAAACTTCTATTGCGATTTTGTAAAAGGTAAAGGAAAAGGAACCGTTCATGAGCATTATCATGACAATGAATATGGGTTTCCATTAAAGTCCGATAACGAATTATTTGCAAGGTTGGTACTTGAAATTAATCAGGCCGGCCTGAGTTGGGAAACCATTTTAAAAAAGAAGGATAATTTTTATAAAGCCTTCAACAACTTCGATATCGAAAAGGTAAGCCGATACACACAGAAGAAATTCGATGTATTAATGCAGGATGCGGGTATCATTCGCAACCGCCTTAAAATAAACGCTGCTATTGAGAATGCTAAAACAATTAAAAGTTTACAAAAAGAATTTGGCTCTTTTCAAAATTGGCTCGATCATCATCACCCCAAAACAAAAGAAGAATGGATGAAGTTATTTAAGAAAACATTCAAATTCACCGGCGGCGAAATTGTAAATGAGTTTTTAATGAGTACCGGATATTTGCCGGGCTGCCATAATGAAACTTGTCCCACTTATAAAAAAATAGCCAAACTAAAACCTATGTGGATGAAGAAGTGAGGAAGCGTTTTTTATATGGAGAGGATCTGGTCAAACATCAAGCCACTCCAGCCTTCACCTTTACCCGTTGTTTTAGAACGGCCAATCCATAAATAAGTTTTGCCATTCAGCCAGCGAGTTCTTTTATACATTCTTTTTACTATAACACCAGCGCGGGGCACTTCTTCTTCTTCTATAAGATGTTTTCCCGGAGGTTGTTCTGTAAGAAATTTGCTGATTGGTATTGGAGCATTAGGTATGCGCGCTCTCTGTAAACGTACTTCCTGTTTGGATGCATCTTTATGAACAGGTACAAATGGTATCCAGTTTTCGGGCACGCTCGTGCCTAATAAATAACGGATTTTTGCTTCGGGATCAGCTGGTGTAAAACTCTGATCAAATCTTTTGGCATTAGCTTTTATCTGTCGGTTACCGCCCGCAGCAGAAGGCACAATACTTTCAATGGCCCATACCATATTTGTCATTTCATCGCGCATGAAGTTGATCTTTTCAAGCGGTTCGCTTTGCTGGATCTTTAATGATGATGGAGCCAGGTAAAAACGGTTTCTCGGCGATGTGAGGTTTTGGCGTTCGGTATGGCGGAAACAGGCAAACTCATGCCAGTTCATTTCCGGATCTTTAAAAGTTGGTTCTACCAGAATATTTTGTCCGAACACATCTGTAACCATAATCCCTTTTATTTCACACAATGTATTAGCCTGCATTTCGTAAGGTAAAACAAACCAGTCATTTGAATAAGTAAGGCCATATTCTGCAACCAGCAGTGATAAAAGGCCGCTGGTTCCTGTCTGAATTTTTCCAAAGTCTACGCGACTGTCTTCCATTTGCCAGAATCTGGGATTAGGCATACCACTGTATTGTAGCGGTGTGGGCATAAATGTTTGTACGATCTCAGTCAGATTATCTTTAGCAGGATTGGTAGTATTCAGTGCTCTTTTGTTTTCATCAAAAGTTGCCCAGTCAATTTTTCCTGAAGCATATTGGTCTGCTTCGAGATGTACCATTTGCCTACCTTCTGGATGTGGCAACTCCATCGAAAAATTATATTCCATACGATTTGGCAGCCACGCATTATCATTTTTACTTTCAGGATATAAATGTTGATACCACTTTTCAAATTGTGGTGCGATCTGTTTAATCAATATTTCCGGCGCCCCTGCTGAAATATCTGGAATGGCATTAACAAAAGATTCGTAGCTGCCATTGCGAATATCTTCTAACAGTAAATAGCCGTCTGGAAAAGTGCTGGCAATGGATTGTGTAAAATAAATGGCTTCACGGTCGTCAGGATGTGCATCTGTCTGAATCGGATACTGGTCTGTAAAATGAATTTGAAATTCCTTTAATCCGGCTTCTTTCAGGAATTTGCAGAACTGCCGTCCCATTTGTACACGAAGATAAAAGTCTGCATCGGGCGCTTCGCTTTCTATCAAAGGTTCTAAAGGCGCGTGGTTTGCATCATACTCAATAGAAGATTTTTCATTGATACTGATAAGCCCTGGCTGTTGCTGTTCAGCAAGAATTTTGGCTTGGTAGGCAGTACCCGCATCTTCGCCCTGAAACTCGCCTAACTGCCATTGCCGTGTAAGCATCCATAAAGGATCTGCAACTTCTGCACGCAATGTTCGGGCAAACTCATCAGTTCGAGGTAAGCCTTCCAAACGGTTCCTGTTAGAAATAAGTGGCTTTACAAACTTATAGTCCGGGAGTTTTGCGTTTACTGTAATCTTTAAGTTGCTGAACTTAGTTAATTCTATAGCCATAAAATTATTTTAATTCCATTTTTTATAAAGCTGCAAATTGGCGGCAGAAGCTACTTGTTGGAACTTGTCGCTCAATAGCAGATAATCGAGAGAGACATTCGCTTCATTAACATCAAAGGAGGCAATTGTCATTGGTAGTAGCACACGAAGTGTGTCATGTTCCATAATATGATCGGGTTCTACAGCTCTTGATTTTGCCCTTCTCAATGTATCAGAAAGAATACCCTGCAACACATCCCAATCCCATTTGCCACTGCCTGTTGGCTCTATTGCTACAATAATACTTTGCGGCGCTGTTGCATTGGGCTGATTATAATGAAATGCAATGCCTGTTACTTCTTCTGCAATTGGTATTTTTTCCGTCCATTCATCAATAATAAATGCGGATTGACTTTGTTTCGTCTCGAAAGCAGTTTCACCAAGAAGAGCCAGCGAGATGGTATCATCCATAATATTAAACGGAGCGCCTTCATATTCTTTTGGAAATTCTAAACCCAGCCAACTATCATTGGGCCGGAACGGGACTTGTGCCATTTGCAGCCGAAGATCTGAATCGCTGATGGCTTCTGCCATTGCACGTACATTCTCAAAACGTGCCACGCCAGTACGTACACGAGCTACAGATTGTAACCAGGATTCTTTCAGAGTTCCCGGATCAAGATCATTTAGTTTTTGATTGTATGCCAATAACTGCGGTTCGTCTGAAAATGTTTTTTGCAGATGTTCTGTATTCGTATATCCGAATTTAGGCAATGGTATGAAGTCTTCACCCAGCAATACTTTCGTGGCTTCTGTGTAAATTTTTATCTTGTTAATGATATTGATTTCTGCTTCCGCAAGATTAAGTTTTGCTTCTGCCTTTTTAATTTTCTCTTCCAGCACTTTCCAGATATTATGAGTTTTCTCCAGCAGCTCTCTTTTATTCTGGCGCGTTACAAAAGTCAGGTTTTCAGGATAGGCTAATTGAACGCCATAATTCGCAGCTGCTATTTGAAATTCGATCATTTCATTGATGGCCTTATCAGATAAGTCCAGTAATTCATACCGTTCTTTTTCGTTTGGATGTGAGGCGACAGCATTAAAAAATTCGGCAATAGTTGATGGATTGAATTCGTCCTTTGGCGTTACTGCTCCTGGTTCGGTTTGACTAAAGTGGCTATGTAAATTAGTAAGTGATTTTAATTGACGACTGATCCTTTCATGCCATTCTTTGTAATCAATTCCTGTATCGTCTGCTGCTGTGTTTACGGTTTTTTGTTTAGAAACGAAATCTTTTGCTGATGCAGCTCTCGTATTACCGATCAATACTTTCAAACTTCGTAACAGTGGATAAACCTGTGCCAGCGCTATTCCCGGCTTAGTGATCCCCTCGGGACTAAAACTAATTTTGACAGAAATAGATTGATCTATTTTTTCAACCTTTCTAAAATAGAACGCAATCCTGCTTTCCAGCTCTGTAGCGCCACCACCCAGATCTTCGGGTATCATGTACACCAGATCTATAGGATGTAGGTTGAGATCTGCAAGGCTAATATTTATCGCATTGGTTGTGTTACCTTTTTCATCAATAGCAGATGCTGTGCAAAGAATATTTTGCGGATCTCCGATCAACTCCGATAACCACAGGTTTAATCCTGGCTCGAATTGTGCCCTTGGTGTTAACTTTTCTGGCCAGCCAATTGCTAGCTTCAGGTCAGGTTCTGTTCTAAAATGAACAGAGATTCGATGGGTGTAAGTAAGTAAGCTCGACCTGGGTGTTTCCGTCACTTGTATTTCCGGAGGTGTGTCAGCCAACAATGTGGCATTAAGAACACCCGCTGTTCTATCCTGGTTTCCCTGTGTAAGCTGATAGGCACTTTCAGCCAAAAGCAGATCGTTACACGCATCAAGGCTGTCAGCCAACTTGTCTTTTATTTTAAGTATTTCTGTAAGATGAGCGGCATTAGGAACAAGGCCGCCTATTTCAGTAACTGTTGCTTTGATGATCTTTAACCCATTAACTACAGGATATGAGTCTATCGTTTCCTGGGCTTCAGCAACTCCCTGTTGTGGAATTGAAATATTTTGTATTTCATACTTATTTCTGAATTCATAGATATACTGATTTAGATTCGCTACACCTTTCGTCGTCGCATCATGAATAGCTCTTTCAAATTGATATCCTAATAAAACTTCAATTGACTGGCCATTACCTACACCTTCCAATAGGCTCAAGGCATTTCGTGTGCGCTCGCTTGAAAGGTTTACTCCAAAAGCTTTTGAGTTGGTTCTTGAAGCGTGGTTCTTATAGCCAGCTAGTAAAAGTCCCATGGCTGTGGCATGGTTTAAAGAAGGTACATGTGTGAAGCCTGCATTTTCTTTAAGTTTAATTGGAGCAATTCCATTGGTAGGGTTCAATTTTTCGGGAATAGATGTTGCAGCGACTGGGATATGTGTTTCCGGCCTTAAATTTTCTATCCATCCATAAGCGCCAACGTAAGCACCTGTTGGCGCGCCAGCTCTATTACTTACAGCTCTCCTGGTAAATAAACCAGTTTCCCAGGCGTCAAGTCGATATGAGCATAAGTCGATAAAATCACTCAGGTTTTTTCAAGTGTTTTTGTAGATAGTTGAGACAAATTATTCATCGCCTTTTTCATTTCTGAAAGTTGTCTATTCTCTATTCCAACATATTCGCTCAACAAATAGTCTCCGATATTTCCACGAATGTTGGCGAATTTTCTATTGTCGAGCTTTTGAGGTTCTCCTCTTAAAAGTTCATAAGAGGTAAGGTCTGGCGCGGCTTTATCAAAATTGTAAAGGCTTTTCTCAAAACTGGTAATACTGATTGGAAGTTTATTTTTAATGTAAAATTTTGTTCCGGCCTGCCGCAATTCTGTAAGCATGGAATGGCGTAACAACATAGCCAATAAGGTTCTGGGCGGTTTGTCGCCATCAAAGTTTACAGACTCAAGCGCAGCGATTGTTGCCTTCTGTGCCATCCATGAGATATAGTTGAGTCCTGATTTTGGTAGTTCAGGGAGATACTCATTTTCTGAGCTGACAACATTGGGTAATACAAGTTTCTTTTCAGAAAGAGTGGTCGTCCAGTTATAAAAGATCATGTTACTGATCAACGGATAAAAGCTATCCTCACCGTAAGCAAAACCTAATGATTTTAGAAATTCAACAATACGATGATTTAATGCTTGTACTTCGTTTTTTAGTCCATTAATATTTATATTTCCTGCTGAATAACTGAAATCAGGAAGATTTGCCAACCGTTGCCTTAACGCCACAGAACCTGAATGCAATCCTAATATTTTGAGCAGGGTTTCTGAGTTGCCGCCATTGCCAATTGCAGGTACTTTGCTGCTTACCATCCCGTCCCAAATTAATTGTAGCCTTCTTAAGCATTCTGTGAGTCCGATATAAAATTTTGATCCTGTTTCTGTCCACCGCGTTAGATCACTGCTAAGCAATATTCCATAAGGTTGATCGCCTACTCTGATGGGAGCAAGTGGGCCGCGCGCTGTTACGTATTTTGTAAAATAATCTCTAATTAAATTGGCGTCAGCTTCTTTAATTGCCGGATCCATCAGCTCGTTAAAGTAATACGATAATGTGGCTGCATATAACGCAGTATTCATCATTAACGCGTTGGCGTGTTCATTTAAGTTGCTATTATTAAGTTCGTGCAGGTTGTTAAGATCAACGCCTAATATTCTTGTAAAAAGATCCAGGTCTGACCCCGATGTTTTTGTTGGTGTTGTGCCAGCGTAATAACCCTTATCTAAATGATCTTCATTCTTTGCATAACCTGATCCATCTTTTTCAGTATTGTTGGTTGGAGTGCCTTGTTTTAAAAACGAAAGTCCTTTTGAAGAGTAATGGTGATTCTCGAACATTTGTTCTAAAATAACTTTTCCATTGTCTGCGTCTGCCGAATGTGCCATTCCCAAAACAGTGATGCGTTCAATACTATTACCGGCGCTGAACATAGCTGGCTGTAGCTGAATCTTCATTCCAAGGCCATTTGTAATAGCTTTGTTGAAATCCTGAAGCCAATCTATATCTTCATTGAACTTTATATCGGTACCTAGTTTTTTTATAGCTTCTTCCGCGGCCATGGGATCAGGACCCAGGAAAACAGTATCCGGAATAATATTTCCGATCTGTTCATAAACAGGCATTTTATTTTTAAAGATGGTTATTACAAATCGATCGGGCAAAGCCTGGGTGCGGGGTGCACGTGTCCACGAATGGTCTTTAATTTCGGGATATACTGGAAATTGAAGCGTTGCAGGCGCTGTAGTATTAATGTCTGCCCAGTTTATGGGCTTTGTACTTTTGGCAACCCAAATGGCCCGCTGTGCGCCGGTAACTGTTTCTTTTAATTTTAGCCAAACATTTTTTCTGGCTTCTTCTTTTTCTGCAGTTGTACCCGCATCAAAACTTGCAATCCCTTTCCAATAAAATTCTCCTGCCTCAATTTCACCCTTCGTCATTGCCGGTTCGTGTGTGTTGGCGTGTATGTCGTCCGGGTAAATGCGTATCCATAATTCAGGAACGGCGCTAACAGGAGGATTTACAAATCTTGTTTCCAAACGAACGGGCAACATAACAACAGGTACTTTTCCATTAAGTTCTTTGGTAAGCACGCGAACATTTAATGCGTGCAATTTTTTTATGGCATCGTTCAGATTTTTGCTGCTTAGTTTTAGATTGCTTTCGGATTCTTTAAGTCGGCCAATAGTAGTTTGCACACCAGCTTCTGCAAGATTCTTTTGTATACCCAGTTTTTCTGAATAGGTATTTTTATCAGACTGGTTGTAATCTGATCTTAATTTTTTTATGATAGCTATTTGCTCCTGAAAACTTGCCATGAGTTCAATGTTTATTTTTCAAAAAGTTATTTTCAGCGTTTAAGTACGTTGGTTTTGTATTGCACGTACTCCTTCATCAGGTTGGTGTTGAATATAATGCCGTTATTCTTTTCAGTGATTTCTTTGTCCAGCATTTCTGTTGCGTGTATAGCCACCATTACCGGCCTTTGCAGCAGTATGGATGCCATATCTGCAGCACTACGTCCCCAGGTTCCTTTTGTGTTTGTGTCTGCTACAGTAAATGCGGATGGTGATTTTTGTCCTGATACAAACGGAATCGTTTCTCCATTGAAATTCTTCCAGGAAAGATCATTCCATGTTAATGAAGTTGGCTTATTAGGATCAAAATTTATATCCATACCAAATCTTGGTTCCCCAGGCACTTCTGCTACAATGAAAAACCAACCTTCTTTATTGCCCGGAAAATCCGTAACGGTTTTAACGCCTGCAGCTTCTTCAATAGTAAGATCAAAGCCAAGAAGTTTAATGTCTGGAGGAAGCTCCGCCTGATACAATGGAAAGCGTACGTGCTTGGCTAAATCAGCTTCGCTCAATTCATCTGGTGGAACGATTTCCCATTTATTTTCTTTCTTGAATGCTTTCTGCGCATAGATAACCGTGTTGGGGAATTTCTTTAACAACTCGCCGCGAATCACAAAAACCAGTTGCTCAGAATCGCCTTCTTTATCACGGGCATTGTTTTTTCCCAGTTTATTAGCGGAAGGCCATTTGTGAATAGGTGCAATATCTTTCAGCGCTTCTGCATCCTGCGAAGTCGCGTCGGGTGTAATGAAACCTTTCACATCCCAAAACTGCCGGAAGTAACTGCCACGCATATCAGTAGGATATTCGCGCCACAATAATTCTCTTCCCATTTCGAAATTCAATCCTGTCATATAAGATTCGATGAATTTTTGATTGGTGCGCAACAGAGAGAATGTGTTAGGTTGAATAAGGTGCAAATTGGGTAATAACAATTCCTTATCTCTATCCACTAATAATTTATAAGTTGGTGCAGGAAAATCAGGATAGGCCATAGCAGGAAGTATATCATCAACCAAAGGCTTCAATACGCCTGCGCCCCAGACAACCATTCCACCAAGCATTTTTTTATAGGCTGTAGAAGGCTTAAGCGCTTCGATGGTTTTGCCGGCGAGTGTTTTGATGTCAGCCACAGGCTTTACTTCCGGAGTTTCTCTGTAGTTAAATCTAACGTTATAATCGGTATATGCTACTTTGTAATTCTGGTTGGCAACATTTATAAAATCAGATGGTTTTATTACATCTGGTCTAACAACGACGTCAGGCCTTACAACCACATCTGGCTTAATGACTACATCCGGTTTGATAACCACATCGGGTTTAATCACAATGCCAGGCCGGATAGTATTGTTGCCGGTTATTATATTGGGCTTTATGGGTGTAACAGGATTTGGCCGCAAAGGCGAGAGGGGAGTGATGGGTCGAAAGATTTGTGGCCTAACAATTCCTGGATTAATCTGCGGATTAATTTGAGGATTTATGGTGCCTGGGCTTAGCGTTCCGGGATTGAATGTTCCGGGATTAAGAGTTCCAGGGTTTACCTGAGTTTTTATTAAAACGTTTTGATTGAAAACCGTGTTCCATGAAGAGATTTTGGGAACCCTCCTGCATATTGCTGTAGGTTAAACATTGAAGTTTTATCAAGATTGGACTGGAGGCTCCATATTTTTAAGTCAGTGATTTTCGAAGGAGCAACGATAGTAGCCAGATCTTGTACAGCAGTAATGCTTTGAAATTTGTCAATAGATGCAGCTGTTATGCCTTTTGTCTTATTGGTATCTTTTACAACTGAAGTGATAGAAATATTAGCGTTTCCGACCTTTTTCAAACCGCGCGCGATAGCTGTGTTAGGCCGCATCACTTTTTGGATGGCCGGCATCAATAAGGCATCGGGTATTTTGCTTTGGGCAATTTGCTTTTTAACAGTCAAACCTGTTGTTAGAATTTTTGAAGAAATGAGACGTGTAAAAGCAAGCACTTGTTCCTGTTCCAATTTTATAACATGCTTGTCAAAAGAGCGATCCATGATGTTACCCATAAGCTGCGCCAGTTTTGCCTTTCTGTTAGCCTCCAGCACATCAGCCAGTTGTTCCCAGGCCTGATCCATAAATTTTTCCTGATCATCCTGAACAGCTTTTACGCCAAAACCCGCTGGCACACGATGGCGCGGATCCCGATTCAGATCATTGTACCAGATATCTGAATTTTCATTAAAGGTTGGAACCACCTTTTCTCCAGGCTTGGCCAGGTTTTTACGCATAGCATGATACATGCCATAAAAAGGAATTGTTACATAAGGATCCTGATCCTGATCTTCTAATTGGATCTTATTTAGATTTACAAGTTTTGCTATTTCTGTATGAAAATCGTTGAGAGTGATATTAGTTGATTCAGCGGTTGGCGCTTTTACGGCACCTTCCAGTAGCACCGAAACCGGATTTGTTGCCGGAATCTCGTCGCTGCTGCCTAATTTAAAATAGCCGGGTTTGGAGCAGTCCATTGGCCTAACGCCAACTCTTTTATCCATCACCCTGGGTTCTATCAATTTTACCAGACTTTCAAAATCGAAATTGGCCCCTGTTCTAAAATGCCAGCGATGATAAACAGGAAGTTCTATTTCAGGTTCTGCTCCGCCCCATGCTGCTTTCTGTGCGGGAATGCCTAAGATAGGTTTGCCCAGGCCTGCCATTCGGCCTGTTTCAAAAGTTGGTACCAAAAAAGCATGGTACATGATATTCGGTTCTAACTGGCGTGGGCAAATCACTCTGCTATATACGCCGTCGGGATCCGCTTTGGCTTGTTTTTTCAGGCTTTCGATATATGCTTCGATGGCTGTTTCATCATTCTGCAAATTGGTATGCATATGTGCCCAAAGATGAAGCTCTGTGATGGGTTGCAATGCATCAATATTCTTTACAAGTATTGATTTTAATGGTGTCTGTAAAGCGGTATCTTCAAATTCAGATTCTTTTAAAACGACTAAACTTAACCAGGGGCGGAGGCTTACATTGTTAGCGCCTGTTGCACTTGCAGGTGTATATCTCCATGGGAAATCTTCGTCATAAAATTCAACATAAGGAAGGTAGTTGGGTTCGAAGTTTGATACACCTGTTCTTGGCTCATTCCTGATGATCATGTCACTGTGAATCCCGATCACATCACCCGGACCGACCAAGGTGAAATTTTGTGTAGGTGCAGGAATGTTATTGTTGAGTGTAATATCTACAACAACATTTGCGCGTTCCAGTTGAGCGCCAGCAGTAGCTCCTAAGGTGTCTTTTTCAGCAATGCTGGCGGCGATGCCTTTTCGTGCCCAGGAAAAAATCTGTATTCTGCAAAACTCATGATGAATATTTTATAGTTTAATCAAGTTCATGAAGGCCAACTACCTGTAGTTTCTCTGCCATCTCTGGTTTCTGTTTTTTTAATGAGTCGAAAGATTGCAGCACTTCTGCATAGCTCCCTGCCCTAAGGTTTTGATCCCATTCTTTCAAATCGTCGTTAGAAGCCAGCGTATATTTTCCTCCCTCAACCTTAGTTGGAACTGGTGCATTTAATTGATTCTTTTTTGAGTTTTTCCAGGAAAGAACCGATTCTGCTGCACCAGCATTGCGCAACATTTTTTTGAAGTTTCTTGAAGGGAGTTTTACGAATTTTTTGAGGCGTAAAGGATTGTCATCATAGGTATAATCAAGTTCGTAATTCAATTCCGAAGGATCAAGTGTTGTGGAGGCGAGCGCGAGATTGCCGGTATCGTTAATAGTTACGCCACTTTCAAGCCTTTCAAATGATTTCCTGGAAAGCTTTTCAGCTTCTGATAAAGACTGGTAATTCCCAACAGCAAACAACTCTTCATTTTTTATAAAAGAAAGTGCCGCACCACCGATCTTAACGTTTGTTATTATAAAATTGGATTCATTTTCATGTAACGGTTTTTTGTTGCCGTATTTTTTAATACTGAAATTTAGTGGCAGCGCCCTTTGACTAAAACTGATCGCACCAAAAGGATGTATCAAAAGGTCAACCTGTTCGTCTTCTAATAAAGTACGCAATGTAACGTGTACATTATTAAAGTCAGGTATGATGGGTTTCCAGTTAGCTGCTTTGCTCAATTCTGAATTAATAAGTGATCTCAGGTCTTCGGTTTCGACGGCGATCTCAGGTTTATTATCTCCCCAGGTTGTTTCGAATCCGATAGTGATTGTTGCGAACAATATTCCGAAGGAAACCTCACCTTCAATATGCCATGGTGTAGGCCCGGAAAGAATGCCGAGGAAGTGAATGCCAAACAGCACACTTTTATTATGTCTTATTGCCAACGTTGCTTCAAGCCGTATGCTAAAACTAAACGGATCAAAAATGAACAGGACATCAAGGCTCAGCATGCCGTACAAGTTAAAGCCCATCGGTCCTTCTGCCAGAAGCTCTGCTTTAGCGCCAAACTGTACGGAGTTTGAAGTAACAGCAAAATAGCATTCAATACCTAATCTCGGATTGTCTCCGCTCAGCAATTGCAAACTGATCCGATCCATTTCGCGGAATGCGCCTGGCAATGTAGGTACGGTTGGGTAGTCTTTAAAATCTGGATGGAAACCGCCAATGCTAAGTCCGAAGGTACTGGCGTCGCCCCATGCTACTACTAACGCCATGCTGCCTGTTAGCGGGAAACCTACCAATTGGGAATCGAACAGCACTGCCTCGAAATACAAAAATTGATTTTGAAAATCGATGACACCTAAGAAGTTTACCTGTATTTTGACCAATGCTGTTTCTTCGGTAGGCAAGGCAAGTTTTACTACGCCAAGTATTATTATTTTAGGATCAGGAAGCTGAAGTATGATGCCGAGTTCAATAGAAATTAGTGTTGGAGTTCCCCAACCAATTTTTCCCATAAGGCCGATCAGGAACGAATCCTGTTGAATCGGGAAAATTTGTTTAATGTCGCTGATAATGCGATTAATGTTTCCCACTACATCTTCAGGAAACAAAATACTTTTGATCGCATTTGTTTTCAGTCCTACACGTAACGCTTCTACTTCGGCTCTTCTGTTGATGCCTAGCAGGCCGCCTACTCCAATCAACGTGAAACCGAAGCCTAACTGAACAGGAGAAAATTCAGCAGTAATAATGATCAACATTGAAAAACCTTTAGACCCATCAGGCATAATGGTGTTGAGGATACCAACTGCCTTGAGATCGAAAAGATTTTTAAAGGATAGTTCGAGCGCACCGAAATATTCACCTTTATCAGGATCAAGGTAAAGAAAACCACCGCCTGTCACTACGCCTGCATTTACGCGAATACCTGCGCCAGTGGGCCATTTGATGCCAGGTTGTAAATCATAACCTAAAATGCCGCCGTTATTGTCAAGCTTGATAGCATTTAAAGTCATGCCCAACCTGCTAATTGTAATTGTAATTACTGAACCCAATTTTAACCAGAAATCAATCGACACTTCCAGTTGAAAATTCTTTAGTTCAGGATCAGCTTTTACAGCTATAGTAAGCATGTCAATACCAACTACATTGCCCAGGTTAAGATGCACGGGCATTTGCTTATTGAAAGCATTTAATAGCTTGGCAACAATTTCTTCGACCGGGCCTCTTGATGCAGGCGTAAGGCTTTTGCTGCCCGCTTTCTCACCAGTTCCGATATTACCATCGCCATCAACAAAAAATCCTTTCTTTTGAGAGAAGCCAATGCCTAACGGGAATTTATCTTTAATATCATCTGGCAACAGATCAAATGGAAAGCCACTAAGATCGCCTTTGCTAAATTCATAATGAATATTCAAAATGCCTTTTACAAGCACATCGTCTGGAGTTACTACTAGGCCTAGTTTTGCTGTGCCAAACGCAAACTTAATAGCTGGCTTATCCAGCAATGCGATCATTTTAGGTTTCTCCGCGTTATAGGCATAGCTTATTAAGAACTTGTTGTTAGTGCCACCTCTTGCTTCAGGTAAAGTGCCGATCCTGAACAACCCATCGCCTGATAATTTGTATTCAATAGTATGTTTATTCTCATCAAAGTTGAAACTTCCGTTTACGTCTGCAGAAAGTTCTGATACAAAAGCAATACCGCCCTGATCTTTGGGTGCGAAAACCATAGTGCCGTAAGCTTTTCCTCCCACAGTTGCTACATCATCAGATCCTGTTGCTCCACTGATCGGTTTTACTTCCACGCCAAATGTCAATGCCCGGTTTGTAATAGCATCTGCAATAGGTGTGGTGGCAGAAGAAACGCCCTCGTAACCATAGTTTGAGCTGATTACTAAGCCGCGAACTCCTTTTGATCTTAAAAAATGATCAAGGTAAAAAAGACCACCTGCAATTACAAGGAAAAGAGAATCAGAAAGGGATGTTGCTCCTTCTGTATCATCAAGCCCTTTTCCAAGTTTATCAAAAAATCCGCCAATATAATCTTTGAGAAAATTAGCTGAACCTCCCGCCGCAACTGCATTTTTATCTAAAGTGTTGAGTAATTCTAACACCGCATGGAAAGCCGGCTCCCGTCGGCGGATATAATCGAGTGTAAGCAGATTAAGTAATGCTGTTACTATTTCACCAACCGTTCTTTCTTCGTCTTCATCACTGGCATTAACAGCCGCACTTATAATGCCTTCAAGGCCCATGATCAGCGAAGTGAGGTCTGCAATAGCCCCCGCAAGTTTAAAAGGATCTACCTCATCATCTTCCTTATCTATATAAGCCTGAAGGCCACCGGTGGCTGGTGCGGATGTGCTGCCGCCGTTGCCAGATACACCCAATGTTCCCAGAAGCTCGTTCCTGGCCTGGTCGTCACTAAACATGTTGATAGCCGGTTTAAGGATATCGTAAAATATTTTCAGTATTTTCTGAAAAAAATCTTCACTGTTTTCATCAGCCATACCGTCGATTTTTAAAAGGTGAGTGATTTGTTTTTTGTTAAGGCAATACGGGTTTGCCTGCTTCGCCTGCCGGTGTTGTCAACGGCACTTCGTAAATCATATTAGGGCCTTTCAGTTCGTGTTTCAATTTCCAATTGCTGCCGTCTGCAGTAAAAGAAATGATGCCAATATTGGACCCCCAACCTATGCGCCGCGTTTTGCCTTCCTTGAACATTTTCTGATGTCGCTGAACCACTTGGAAATAACCTTCTTTGGTCGCATTCGCATTGGCGAGATTTATCTCTGCGGTTACAAAATCGTCTTCTACCGGGCGTTCATCTTTCAATACTTTAAGTCGCCAACGCCAGCCAGGTTCTGGACTTACAGTAGCGCCGGGCGTCCAGCCTTCAATAGGAATCGTTCCAACACCGCCAAATGCAGCATACAAGCGGTGCCTGTTCCTTGCTGTAACACTTCCGTTTTTGGTAACTGTTTTTTCTTTCCACCCAAACTTGGAAATGCTTTCGCCCACATTAGTAAAAATGCGTTGGATGGTAGCGCTTTTGAGAATGGCAACGTTGGACATCCATTCGTTTTTTAACGAACTGGCCGTTAGCTGCACAATGCGGCTGGTTGGCGTATCAGCGTTTTCTTTCCAATAATCCATTACCAATGTAGCGCCATAATGTACATCACCAGAAAGAAGAATTACTTTCTTATAACCATTGAGCTTGCCAATCAATCGTTCGAAGCTTTCTGTATTAAATCCCCATGCTTCATAATCAAAGCCTAATCTTCCACCTATAATACCCGGATTGTTTTCATCATTTTCTGTAAGTGATATAAAGGCCGTTGCTGACGGTTGGATCAACTCTTCAAAATTGGGGAAACCTAATACAGGACAGGGCGAAACAACAAAAATGAATGCTGGGTTATCAGTAAGTGTTGCTGGTGTTTGTGTGGAAAGACTTTCTTCGGAAATAAGTTCTGGCACACTGTTTAAGCCTTCATAAGCTCTTTGTGTGCGGGTATCAAGTACCAATGCATCTACTGATCCCAACTTTACTTTATAATGCCAGTTAACAGTTGTTGCGGTTCCGCTCATTCCCAGCATTGTTTCTATTTTATCACTCACGTCAGTCCGCACGGTGCTAAGATTCCTGTTTTCTGCATGTCGATAACAAAACTCATTAATGTACATCAACAGTTGCGCTTTCTTGCTGGCGCTTCCGATTTCGCTGAAAGTAAGACTGGTGGCCTGCTTGTAGTCATCGGGGAATTTCCCCAGTCCTGGAAAACACTGTATGCCATTATTCCATTTCGAATAATATCCCGGCCAAAAGGTTTGGAAAGTACCTGGTTGTTCCAGCGTTTAGTAATAAACCAATCGTCTGTAATTTCATGATCATCCATGATCATATAAGTAGCTACGTTAGCCAGTATCCGGCTTACATTCGGCAACTTATTCATAAAAGCTGCTATATTGATGATCTCATCGAATAAGCTGGCTTTGATATCACTTAGCCATTTTTTATATTTCTCATCATTATTATCTCTGAATTGCGCTTTAGTAATAGTGTTATCGCTGAAAATATAAGCGTCTGTCGCTCTTATATTTTCATTATCTCTGATGAGATTTACCAGGTTTACATCTGCGTCAACAGCTGCACTGTCTACAAATTTTGTGATGGCCTCGCTGAGCTTTGTATTGAACTCGGGTTTCGAAATATCCGGAATAGCTTTAATAGCACTGTGAAGTTCCCGGTTCCATGATCTTATATTCCAGTAGGTAAGATAAGTAGCACAAAACTCTTCAAATGTCAGCAAATGATTTGCCGCAGCCGAACTTGTAAAACCAGCGTATTTATTTACCAGCCGCTGTCTTAATGTAGGCGGATAGGCGGTTATATCTGTTTCCAGGTCGCGCTCGTTATTATCATCGCCTTTTATTTTCATTTTTTCGCTGGCAGTTGCAGACCAAATACCAACCCCATCAAGACTGCACATATATCTAAGCAGCATAGTAGGCACTTCATCAGCATATATTTGGTCA
>NZ_JAKWBL010000005.1 GCF_022513635.1 Paraniabella ginsengisoli
TGAACGGTGCTTCCAAATCTAATAAAGGCTGGGAATTTGTAATTGGATATCGTGGCGAAAGAACAACAGATTTCAGTTATAATGTTCAGTTCAACTTTGCACATTTCAGAGATAAGATAACTGAGCTTCCTGAAGAAGTGAGGCCTGCTTATCCAGGCAATCTTGTAAGCACCATTATCGGGCGTTCACAATTCGACATTTTTGGTTATAAAACTGACGGATTATTCCAGTCGCAAGCCGAAGTAGATGCAGCTCCTGAACAAATTGGCGCAGGCCCGGGAAGAATAAAATATGTAGATGTTAATGGAGATAATGTAATTAACGATCTGGACAGAACCTGGATTGGCACTACATTACCGAGCCTGGAATATGGTGTAAGGATTGATATGAATTATAAAAAATTCGACGTTGCTATTTTTGGTTCGGGCGTTGCAGGAAGAACCGGCTTTGATGTGTACTCTCAATTTAACCAACTAATGCGCAGCCGCGAAAATGTGGGCCCGGGCGTATTTGAC
Source organism: Paraniabella ginsengisoli (assembly GCF_022513635.1). Lineage (GTDB taxonomy): Bacteria > Bacteroidota > Bacteroidia > Chitinophagales > Chitinophagaceae > Niabella > Niabella ginsengisoli. The sequence continues at coordinate 516 of NZ_JAKWBL010000005.1, forward strand.
GGATGGACGCCACAAAATACTAATACCACTGTACCTGCACTTACACTTAGTGACAATAATAATGAAACCCGTACGTCGGACTATTTTATGGTAAGTACAGCCTTCTTTAAAATGCGTAATATACAACTGGGTTATACGCTTCGTCCACAAAAAGTATTTTCAAATCTTCGCTTCTTTTTAATGGCCGAAAATCTGTTTTGGTTTAAAAGCAAAGATTATTTAAGTCCCGATCCGGAACGGATTGACTTCAATCCCATTCCAATTCCCAAAACTTACACATTTGGCATTAACGCATCATTTTAATTAAAAACGATTGAGACATGAAACGCTTAAATAAATTTTTTACGTTCACAGATGGGATGTCTAAAAAGCGTTCCATCCGACTATTAAAAAACATAAAATATATACGGATGAAATATTCTATACGTATTATAACATATATAACAATCACATTAGTTATTGCCTCTTGCACCAAGCAATTAGACTATAAACCCGAAGGTTATTTGGCTTCTACCGATCTTACTTCAGCCGAAGCAGCGGAAGGGCTGGTAACTGCCGCTTATGCTGCCATTGGTAATGGTGATATGATCGGTCCTATTTACAGCAACTGGGCTTATGGCAGTGTACGCTCCGACGATACCTATAAAGGTGGAGGAGGAACCGGAGACCTTGACGAAGTGGATAAAATGGAACATTACAATCTGGTAACCGCTGATATGAGTGGAATTGGCTTTCTTCCAAGAACATGGAGAAACTTGTACAAATCAATATCAAGAGCCAATACAGCTTTACGTGCTATAAACGCATTAACAGATAGCGACTTTCCACAAAAACAATCCCGTGTAGCCGAATTGAAATTTTTAAGAGGACACAGTTATTTTACTTTAAAATTGTTATTTAAAAACATTCCCATATTTGATGAAAATGCAACTGAAGAGGAAATTTTAAAAACATCGAATGATTTAAGCAATGAAGAATCGTGGAATAAAATAGCAGCTGATTTCCAATATGCAATTGACAACCTGCCCGAAACGCAAACAGATCTGGCAAGAACTAATAAATTAGCGGCTCAGGCTTATCTGGCCAAACTACGACTTTTTCAGGCTTATGAACAAAATGAAACACATCAGGTAACCAATATTAACAAAGAACGATTACAGGAAGTAGTAACCTTAACGCAGGCTGTTATATCATCTAATAAATATCGCCTTAGCGCTGATATTTCAGATAATTTCCTTCCGGAAACCGAGAATGGGCCTGAATCGATTTTCGCTATTCAGTTTACAATAAACGACGGAACAACGGCTGGCAGAATGAATTATGAAGATGGGCTAAACTATCCGCATGGTGCGCCACAATATGGTTGCTGCGGTTTTCATGCAGGCAGTCAAAATCTTGTAAACGCACACACAACAGATGCAAACGGACTTCCCAACTTTACTACATTCAACAATACAATTGCCAATCTGAACTTTGCTACAGTTGATGTAAGGCTTGATCATACGATTGGTATTGACGGACACGTTTACAAATATGACAACACCAAATTATTCAGCAATAGCTGGGTACGCGATGCCGGTGTGTATGGAAATTTTCACACCATGCGCAGCCAGCAACTAGCAACCAGCTCTTCCTATTTTAAGAACGGGCCTTTTATGGGTTCAGCAAAAAACTACGATGTATTGCGTTATGATGAAGTGTTATTAATGCAAGCTGAAGCTTATATTGAATTAGGCCAACAGTCATTAGCTTTGCCACTCATCAATCAAATAAGAGAAAGAGCTGCAGCCAGCACAGAAAGGTTGAAAAAGCTAGATGGAACTTTTGCATCAAGGTATAATGTAAAACCTTATCCGGCTACAGGTTGGACGCAGGAATATGCACGCAGAGCTTTACGTTGGGAGAGAAGGTTAGAATTTGCAACAGAAGGCCATCGCTTTTTTGATTTGGTAAGATGGGGAATTGCAGCTCAGGTTTTGAATGATTATCTGTCGGTTGAAAAAGTAAGAAGGCCGTTTCTTTCGACAGCAGTATTTACAGCAGGAAGGGACGAATATTTCCCTATTCCTCAATCAGAAATAACTTTTACTAAAGGATTGTATAAACAAAATCCGAAGTACTAATATAGCGAGGAGGAAATAGCAAGTGTCGAGTGGGTTGCAGGCTTTAAGTTCACAATCTATTATCAACTATCATCTGCAGCTCACATCGTCGCTTATGTAGGATGACTTATAATCGGGACGATGAAGGGAGCGTCGCAATTACGATGCCATGTATTTTCCTGATGATAAAATAAATATTTTCGTACACTTCATTTCATTAACATCAGAACCAGTCAATAATGATAAAAAAACATTCGCTTACCGGAATGCTGTTATGCTTCTTGATCTGTCATAAAGGTTTTACACAACAGGTAACACTTAGCAGTGTTCTTAAAGAAATGACAAACTTTGATGCTGTAACAAAATATCCATCTCCATTATATTCGATGAAGCAGGTAAGTAGTTATGACAGAAAATCCATTTCACCGGACAAGCCTGGCTGGTTTGCTAATGCAGATTTCAACCAGTTTATGAGGGAAGAGAAAAACGGGAGCCGTACTGAATATGTAATGATGGACGCTGAAGGCCCGGGTGCCATTGTACGCTTCTGGCTTACGACCATTGTGAAGCCCGGCACTATGCGGTTCTATTTTGATGGAAATGAAAAAGCCGCAATTGAAATTCCGGGGTTCGATTTGTTAAGAGGATTTAAATTAGGTTCAGCGCTGTTGAACCCGCACAGCAGTTACGAGCCGGAAGGCAAGGGTGGCAACACTTTATACTTTCCATTGCTATATCAAAAACATTGTAAAGTAACATGGGAATATACAGACACATCTGTCATTAATAAACCTCATTATTATCAAATAAACTATAGAACTTATACGCCGGAGACAAAAGTAGAAACTTTTTCGCCCAATCATTTTACAAAATATAAAAAAGAAATTGATAAGGCAGAACAGACACTTTGGAATCCGATGGCTGTTGCAGGAAAGAAAGTCAGCACCAATAAGATTCTGGCGTCTGGTGAAGAGATCAATATTTCGTTGCCAACAGGAACAAATGCTATTCGCTCCATATCTGCAATTTTAAAAACCGATATTAATATTAATTATGAAAAAATGTGGCGTTCCATATTTTTAAAAATCGAGTTTGATGGTAAACAAACGGTAATGTGCCCGCTTGGAGATTTTATAGGCGGCGGTTATGGAGGAAAAAAATCAAAAGCTGGTATCGGGATTTATCGGATAGTGGTGCCTTGGTTAGTCGTTGGGTGATGCCTTATCAGAAAAATGCAAAAATTTCATTTATTAATAAAAACCCGTTCCCGGTAAACATCAAAACTGATGTAAGCGTGACTGCATACAAATGGGATGATGCAACGATGTATTTTCATACAACTTATAAATATGAAGAAAATATAAAAGATGCTAAATGGGATTATGATGTAACCAAAGTTGCGGCCAAAGATCCGGCAGCGCCTATCGACTGGAACTTTGCGACTATCAATGGGAAGGGTGTGTATATGGGCAATACGCTCTCTATCAACAACCGCATGAATACCTGGTATGGTGAAGGCGATGCTAAGGCTTATGTTGATGGAGAAAAATTCCCTTCCGAATTTGGTACCGGGCTTGAAGATTATTATAATACTTCATGGGCACCTGTAGTTTTATACCAAACTCCTTTTGCTAATGCCACACGCGCTGACAATCCGTCTTCTGCCGGATTAAATACTTTCACAAGAACAAGGATTTTAGATGCAATTCCTTTCAGCAATAGTTTTTCATATGATATGGAAATGCTAAGCTGGGACGGAGGCGTAATTGATGCAGCCGCAACAACATATTGGTACGGTATGCCTGGTGCTAATTGATAGTTTAAAAGTTAACTTACCCATCACAATAAAAATATTCTTTCTACATCTTGCAAAAAAATAAACATGATTAAAACATTACTCAACACGTTTTTATTTCTTTTAGTTTTTGTGTCCGGATTTGCACAAGACCAATCGCCAACTAAAAACATTGCTACCTATTTCACAGCAGAAAAAAATACCTGGTTTTGCCGGTTAAAAATGGCGCAACCAAGCGAAACCTGGAGCTTTGGGTAGACGGTATAAATACACGTTTCTGGGATATGGAACTGGCCGAAGGTGAGCCAGATTGGTATGCTTATATGCGAATCGATCAATGGAAGGGCAAACCTGTTGAACTTAGAGTAGACAAAGTTGCAACAACATCAAAAGTGTTTGATACTGTTTTGCAAAGTGATAAGGATACCAACACAAATGAGTATCATGAGAAGTTACGTGCACAATTTCACTTCTCGCCCAAGCGAGGCTGGACGAATGATCCAAATGGAATGGTCTATTTCAATGGTGAGTATCATTTGTTTTTTCAACACAATCCATATGGCCGAAACTGGGGCAATATGACCTGGGGACACGCCGTGAGTAAAGACCTCATTCACTGGACTGAACTTGATGACGCGATACATCCAGATCAAGGAGGCCCCGTATTTAGCGGCGGCGGCGTGGTAGATAAAAACAATACCAGCGGATTAGGTAAAGACGGAAAACCAGCAATGGTACTGTTTCATACGGGTGCTAAAGGTTGGGGACAATATATGAGCTGGAGTACGGACGGACGCAACTTTCAGCAATACGGCAAAGCAGTTGTGCCGCGCATTAATAAAGACAATCGCGATCCGAAAGTAATATGGCATGAACCAACAAAGAAATGGGTGATGGTTGTTTGGGTAGAACGGGGCAACAACGAACAGCACAGCATGCAGTTTCTTACTTCTCCGGATCTTAAAAACTGGACGCCAACAAGCATTACTTATGGTGGCATAGGTAACGACCGTTATCTTTTTGAATGTCCTGAGTTTTATGAATTGCCTGTACAAGGTTTGCCCGGCGTAAAAAATGGGTGCTTACTGGCGCTAATACTGAATATGCTATTGGAACTTTTGATGGCAACAGTTTTAAGGAGGAGGAAAAAAGCTACAAAACCAATATGGACGCGACTTTTACGCACCACAAACATTTAGCGATGAACCAACTGACAGGCGCGTTGAAATTGGATGGTGGCGCACTAATACAGCTAAGGGAGATATGACATTTAACCAATCGATGAGTTTACCTATAGAACACAAATTGGTAAAAACAGCTGAAGGCATCAGGCTTACACGAATGCCTGTGAAAGAAGTTGAAACGCTGAGAGGTAAATCTTACAAATTAGGAAATAAAACTATTAAAGAAAATGGTGCAAACCCGTTGAAGGATATCAATATAGAATTAGCTGAAATAAGCATGGATATCATTCCAGGTAAAGCAAAGGAAGTAATACTAAATGTTCGCGGAGTAGATGTAAAATATGATGTAACTAATCAGCTACTGATAGTAGATGGTGTTAAAGCACCAGCGCCTTTGCAAAAAGGTAAATTGTCGTTGTTGTTGTTTGCAGATCGCACTGGCCTTGAGATCTTTGCCAATAACGGGTTAATGTTTATGCCAATTAATATCAATATTGAAGGTAGCAACAGAACCTTATCACTATCCGCCAAAGGCGGCACTGCAAAGGTTTCCAATCTTCAGGTATATGAATTGAAAAGTATTTGGCATTGACAGTAAACATCATAATTATTAAAAAATAAATAGCATGACTTTAAAAATAAAATGGCTTTTATTATTATTCATTGTTAGTTATTCCGGGCTGTACTGTAGCCAGAAAGAGGCCAAAGAGCAGGAAGAACAACATCGCCCAATCATTCATTTCACACCAAAAAAGGCTGGATGAACGACCCAAACGGAATGGTATTTCTGAATGGAAAATATCATTTATTCTTCCAGCACAATCCTGATAGCACTGTGTGGGGTCCGATGCATTGGGGCCACGCTACAAGTACCGATCTGGTTCATTGGCAAGAGTTGCCGATAGCTTTATACCCGGATAGTTTAGGTACGATATTTTCCGGCAGCGCCGTTATAGATGAAAACAACACGGCAGGATTTGGAAAAAACGCGATGGTGGCTATCTACACCAATCACAGCCACGAATTAGAAAAAACAAATGTTGATACATTCCAAACCCAAAGCATTGCTTATAGTTTAGACGAAGGTAAAACCTGGACTAAATATAGCGGCAATCCTGTTATACGAAATCCGGGCATTCACGATTTTCGTGACCCAAAAGTATATTGGTTTGATGCAGATAAAAAATGGATTATGACATTGGCAACATTAGATCATATCACTTTTTATTCATCGCCCGACTTAAAAAACTGGAAAGAAGAAAGCAAGTTTGGTAAAAACATTGGCGCACATGGCGGCGTATGGGAATGCCCCGATCTTTTTCCGATGGATTATAACGGAAAACAAATATGGACCTTAATTGTAAACATTAATCCTGGCGGGCCAAACGGAGGATCGGCTACTCAATATTTTACTGGAAATTTTGACGGCCACAATTTTACACCTTTTGATACAGCAACGCGTTGGTTAGATTATGGCCCTGACGAATATGCTGGCATTACCTGGAGCAACACCGGTAACAGAAGAATATTTTTAGGCTGGATGAGCAACTGGCAATATGCCAATGTAGTGCCTACTGAAAAATGGAGAAGCGCTACAACTATTGCAAGAGAACTTTCTTTAGAAAATGTAAACGGCAGTTATTTAGTTACATCAGTGCCTGTAAAGGAATTGGACAAGGTGGTTAAAAAACAAACAGTCTTATCAAATATTGATGCAAAAAATTACACGCTAACGGATGACCTGATCAAGCTGAATGGTGCAGCCAGACTTAGTTTCAGCTCCAATAAGATAAAATCATTCGATATTATCTTATCGAATGAGAAAGGTGAAAAAGTAGTAGTGGGTTATAGCAGAACCAACAAGAAATATTTTATAGACCGCACTAAAAGCGGCAATATTTCTTTTGAAAAAGGTTTTGCCCAAAAGCATACAGCACCTCGTTTCAGCACAAGCGACACAATGAATATCACACTTGTCATTGATAAAGCATCTGTAGAACTTTTTGCCGACAATGGTCTGACTGTAATGACTGAAATATTTTTCCCGACAACACCATTTTCAATCATTACCATTCAATCTCCTGAAGGGATGATGATTCAGGAATTGAAGTTTGATGAGCTGAGTGGAAAATGATAATGTTCGTTTATGGTTTTTTATAGACCGCAATTTAAAACCGTGGTCTATAAAATAATCATAGGCTATAAAATTTTTTATCAAAATCCTATTCAGCATTGGCATACATTTTTTGAGCCTTATCAATTTCTGTTTTCCAGCTTGTCATCATCTTTTTTACTATTTCAGGATTTTGCGCAGCTACATTTTTTTGTTCGTAAGGATCATTTTTATGATTGTACAATTCAATAGTTGGCTCGCCTTTTCTAAAATATTTTGTAAACCGATAATGCGGTGTTCGTATGGTAATACCCTGATTGTAATAACTTAAAGCAGCATCTCGTAAAGAAGGCTGTTTTTTATTTTTCAGCAATGGCACAAGACTTTGTCCATCTGCCGCATAAGGCATATTAAGTCCGCACAATTGCATCAGTGTTGGATATACATCAACAGAACTTACTATGTTGTTACAAACTTCGCCTTGCTTCATTTGCGGTGTTTTTACAATAAAAGCGCTGCGCAGTGCCCAATCAAAAAGCGTGTGCTTACCCCAAACCAAATCATCGCCCAAGTGCCATCCATGATCGCCCCAAAGCACCACGATTGTATTTTTATCCATTCCCGTTTCTTTCAATGCCTCCAACACTTTTCCTATCTGTGCATCTGTGTAACTAATGCTTGCATAGTAAGCGTGGCGCAGCTTTCGGGCATAAGCGTTGGATACTGGCTTGTTTAAAGAAGCGCGTTCATCACTTAATTTATATCCGTTTAATTCGCCGCTCTCATGCAAGCTCGCTTTATTTACGGCTTGAGGAATAAAAGGCGAAGGCGAGAGTGAGAGGCCATCTTCCTTGTACATATCCCAATATTTTTGGGGCGCATTAAAAGGCAAGTGGGGTTTAAAAAAACCAACACCCAAAAAAACGGTTGCTTTTGCTGAGCCAGCATTTTTATTTTTTCTGTGGCCAACTTTGCTGTCAGACCATCAACATAACCCTCATCATCACAATCGCCGGCTTCGTAAGGTTTTACCATTTTGTCTTTCGTTGTGCGACTCGAACCATCCTGGTAACCAAAGAAAGCATTCCATCCCGTTTTCCATTTACCGGCATCAAAAAGCATTTCATCCCAGCTATTGGGGAGCTCCAACTTATTGCTCCGCTCTTCATCATACTCGTATAAATACCCATCTGCCGAATGGCTTATTTTTCCAATGCCAACGGTATAATATCCGTTTCGTTTAAATTGCTCAACAAAGGTTTCAGGATTTTTTCCTGACGGTTTTCCGGAAACGGTTTTCTCTAATGCGTTATTAGCTATTTGTATTTTCGTTTGCGGATACATGCCGGTTAATATGCTGGCTCTTGAAGCCCCGCAGGTAGGCACCGCAACATATTGTCGCTTAAAAAGCATGCTGGCATTTGCCAACTGATCTATATTAGGTGTATGCACTTCTTTGTTGCCGTAACAACCCAAATCGGGTCGTAAATCATCAACAAAAATAAACAGTACATTAGGTTTGTTTTTTTGAGCAGTTGTATCAGAAATAAACGAGAAAAAATCAGTATTAAAAAAAGAAATCGTTGTTGCATGTTCAAATATAAAAACATCGACAGAAAGTCAACTGTTTATTTAAATAAAAAGAATCATTTAACTTTCCAAAATGGGTACAGTAGAAGTTTCTCCAAATCACACCTTGTTCGTTTTTTCGCACATTGTTACTTATGGCAATGCCGCAAATGCTGCGCTTACAATGCAAATAAATGATGAAATTGAAACTATGTGGAATGAGCCACAGGCAAAGATTGTGTTTAACAATGATTACTATAAAGTACAATTCAAAATATCGGCTGAACATAAACCACACATTACGCCCGAAGAAATTTTAAGCAATGATGATCCTCGAAATAACTATTTCAGAATAGAAGCATTTGCACACGGTAATATTTCATTTGTCGATGGATTGGGTTGCAATACCGGTTATTTTAAACTGGAGAATTTATACAAAGGCTCCACAACTGCGGCTCATGAATACGGACATACACTTGGACTGAAACACCCTACAATACTGGATTTGAGAGGAAAAGGCATTCCGGGCATTATGTATCCAAGAGGCACATTGGTAGATCCTGAGTTTCAATACGATCCATCTATTCCTGCTGGTGCTAAGGGCGGCACCATGCATCCTATGTATAGAAAAGTTCTTGAAAGTGATATTGCTTTATTGAATATCGATCGACTTGATTTTAGCAATAGCAAAGCTGTTATCGGTGATTTTAGCAGTGTGTGGCATCCAGATCATAAGGATATCGACTATGTATAATGATTATTTCTGAGCTAATAATTGCTCAATAGCCGCATGAATGGTTGGATAAGAAAACTTAAAGCCCGCATGCTGTGCTTTGCTGCTGCTAACTGTTGTGCTTTTCAAAACTTCGGTACTCATTTCTCCAAGTATAATTTTTAGCACGAATTGCGGAACGGGAATGGTCAGGAAAAAGTTTTTATTTGATTCTTTTGCCAATTCTTTCATAAATACTTTATTAGATACCGGATCCGGCGCTACAGCATTATAAATACCTTCGAAGGCTGTATCTTCTATTCCCTTTATATATAATTCGACCAGGTCGTCGATATGGATCCAACTAATGATTTGTTTGCCGGAACCTAAAATAGCGGCTACACCAAGTTTTAAAGAACGCTTAAATTCTTTTAAAGCTCCGCCTTCATTACTTAGTACAATACCAGTTCGAAATATAGCAAGCCTTATGCCCAAATCAGTAACCGGCAATATTGATTGCTCCCATTTATAACAGGCGTCACCGAGGAAATCTTTTGCATGCGAAAAAGTTTCTTCAAAAGGGTGTGAATTCGGGATAACCGGATCTGCGCCATACCATCCAATCGCAGATGCACTAACAAATACTTTTACTTTATGGTTAATGGTACTTAAAGTTTTAACAAGCAGTTCACCGCTTTTTACACGGCTTTCTATTATTGTCCTTTTACGTTCTTCGGTCCATCGCTTTCCTGCAATATTAGCTCCCGCAAGGTGCATGATAAAATCGGCCTCTGCAACGGCATCCATATCTATCGTCTCCTTTTCTACATCCCAATGCGCATAACGGATATTACCTTTTTTATTAGACTTGTTTCGCGTTAACACAATCACAGAGTAACCTCTCTCAGTTAACCTCTTGACAATTTGAGTGCCTATCATACCTGTGCCACCTGTAAGTAAAACGGTGCTCATACCTTATAGTTTAGAAGATTATATAATTTTAATGTTTAACTAAGTATGTCGTTCCGACTGAAGTTTTTCGCTCGGGATGACGACGCAAATACCAGTTCTCTTATAATTGCTTTCAAATACCATGCAACAAACTAATCTACTAAAAACCCCCGCATCGAAGCGAGGGTAACAACTATAAAACTAAGCCAAACTCCACGTGCAGACTAGTAGACTAATCTGGCTTTTTCCCATCCAGAAAGGTATTAATGGTATTGATCTGTCCATGATTTTGATCATCAGAAGAAATCTCAAATTTGCTGTAATAACTTTCAATATGAGATGTATTGTTCTTTAGTTCCATGTTACGCCTAATATAAGCAGGAACATTTTCAAATTCGTCTGATGGATCGTTTGAGTTAACATTAAAAGAAAGATTGCGCAGCTTCTGAATGCGTTCTAATTGCCTACGCTTTTGCAATTCTTCTTCTTCAAAAGCGTGAGTCAATGCGTCAATTGTAGGCTCCACCTCTGTCTCTTTCTCAATAGCTGAAAAACTAATAGTAGTTTTTTCAACAGTCTCGCTTTTTTCATAAACCGAAAATTGATCTCTGGAAATTTCTTTCTTTTCCACATACGACTCTTTCTTTTGTGCCGCAGGTTCTTCAGCCTTTGCTTCAGCGTAAATATTGGCTGGCTTTGACAAATAGCTTTTTACAGGCTCTTCTTTCTCTTCTTCACTTTCAGCCTCTTGCTGTCCGGACTGATTTGAGTGTTCCATTATCCGTTCGCCAGGTATAGCCGGTGAATAAAACACATCTGCTGCTTTGTCTTCAACAACTACTTCTCTTTCAAAATTCTCAACATCCTTCACAAATTTCAGTTCTTCAGTTTCCGGACTTAAAAGAAAACTATGAGTTTTACTTTCCTTTACTACGTCTTCAACAGTCGGCATTGGCACGTCTATAAAAGAAACATCATCTACTAATTTAGGAGCCATTGGATCTGGCTTTAACTCAATTACAGCCTGAGGTTGAGGCTCAATAGCAACAGTTTCCGTAGTTACAGGCGTACTTACTTCATTATCTGTTGCTTTAGCAGCAGGTGCTGCGTTCAGCTTCATTACAATCTTTCCTTCGGCAGCCTCTTCTTTTTCAATACAGGTTTAACAAAAGGATCTTTATTTTCAAAACCAGTAGCAATAAGGGTTATACCGATCTGATCTCCCAGTGTGCTATCATAGCCTAAACCTAAAATAACATCGGTGCTATCGCCAGCATGGCTTAGCAGATAAGACTGAATAACTTCCACTTCATCCATTGTGAACTCATGTTCGCCTTCGGCGGAATTAATATTGATCAGTATCCATTTTGCTCCTTTAATATCATTGTCGTTCAATAGCGGAGAGCTAAGTGCTTCTTCTATAGCTTGCTGTGCCCTTTCTTCGCCTCTTGCTGACGCGTTCCCTAAGATAGCTCTACCGCCGTTTTTCATTACAGTACATACGTCTGCAAAGTCAACGTTGATCTGGCCTGTGCTATTGATAACATCTGTAATACATTTAGCGGCAGTTGCTAAAACATTATCTGCTTTTTCAAACGCTTCGCGCATTTTTAAATTACCATATTGGTGGCGTAATTTATCGTTGCTTATTACCAATAAAGTGTCTACGTATTGTTTTAGCTGGCTGATTCCTTCTTCTGCCTGTTGCTGGCGTTTTTTGCCTTCATAAGCAAAAGGAGTAGTGACAATTCCAACCGTTAGAACACCCAGATCCTTACATATTTTAGCAATGATTGGGGCCCCGCCAGTACCGGTACCACCGCCCATACCTGCGGTGATGAAAGCCATTTTAGTATTTACTTCCAGGATCTTTCTGATCTCTTCTAAAGACTCAACAGTTGCCTGGCGGCCAATTTCAGGATTTGCGCCAGCACCTAAACCAGATGTAAGCTGTGGGCCTAACTGAATTTTATTAGGGATTTTGCTGTTGGCAATAGCCTGAGCATCTGTATTACAAATAATAAAATTTACACCATCGATATCCTGACTGAACATGTGATTTACGGCGTTTCCACCGCCACCACCTACACCTATTACTTTTAGTATAGATGATTGTTCTGTTGGTAAATCAAATTGTATCATAACTTTAATTTTTAGTACGCTTGCAGCGCACGATTTTAAAATGGGTTAGTAAGTATTACCTTACTCCGCCTCCCCTCTCCAATCTCTATCCAAAGACAGTTTTGGAGAAGGGAAACAAGGCCTAAGGGTTATAAACTTTAAAAGAACTTTTATTGATAATTGTACTGTTGTTGCAGTATGCGATCAGCCTGCGGCGGACACGCGCAAAATTGATCATAGTAGCACTGCAGCTGACGGAAAAAATTATAAATGTCCGTCTTCCTCTTCGGCAAACATTTTAATAATACCGTCTTTAAACTTCTGCCAGAAGCCTTCTTTAAGCGGCCGTCTGTTTCCCGTTTTTACAGGTCCTGATTCGGCAGCCTCAACCAATTCTCCTTCCAATTCTTCCGGAGATTTTTTCAAATCGTTTGGAACTTCCACATTGATAAAGCTTTTCTCAAATACCTTACGATTATTTTCATAATCGTCGCAGCCTTTTAAAATCAGCCCCAGGCAAGTTGAATAAGTTGGCTTAGCCAACTCCTCAATGTGGCCGGCAGCCAAATGCTCATTGGGCAAACCAATACGAGCCGGCATACCAGTTACGTATTCTGTAAGCTGAATCAAATGCCTTAGTTGAGAACCGCCACCCGTTAAAACGATACCTCCGTTTAGCTGGCGATTGTCCATACCAATTTGTTTTAAATGGTAAGTAACAAAATCCAGTATCTCACTCATGCGCGCCTGTATGATGTTTGCAAGGTTTTTAACGCTGATTTCTTTTGCTGGCATACCGCGCAAACCAGGAATAGTGATATATGCATTAGCTTTTGCTTCGTTTGCCAAAGCGCTACCAAACTGCGTTTTCATTTGTTCTGCCTGGCTTTTTAGAACACCCAAACCAGCTTTAATATCGTTGGTTATGTTTTCACCAGCAAAAGGAATTACTGCAGTGTGACGTAATACACCTTCTGCAAACACAGCGATATCAGTTGTTCCACCGCCAATATCTACAATCGCAACACCAGCTTCCAGATCTTCCTGTGCCATTACTGCTGCAGCCGAAGCAAGCGGCTGCAACACCAGATCTTTAGTGCGCAAACCAGCTTTCTCAACACTTCTGTTAATGTTGCGAATAGCATTTTTATCGCCGGTAATGATATGAAAATTAGCGCCCAGCTTAACGCCGCTATAACCAATCGGCCTTACAATATTGGGCATATTATCAATCGTATATTCTTGCGCAATAACATCGATGATCTGGTCGCCGGCAGGAATATATGTTTTGTATTGCTTACTAACCAGCAAATCCACTTCAGCCGGAGTGATCTCTTCTTCCTCATTTTCGCGAACAATATCTCCGCGTGTTTGAAGGCTTTTGATGTGATGGCCTGCAATGCCCACATACACATCGTTAATGTTAAGATTTGGATTTAAAGAAATACAATTGTCTAAAGCCTGATTAATTGCCTTAATAGTTTCATCAATGTTCAGTACCTGTCCGTGCTTTACTCCATTGCTATTGGCTTTACCAAAGCCAAGTATCTCCAGCTTGCCAAACTCGTTCTTTCGCCCGGCAATAACCGCGATCTTGGTGGTACCAATATCAAGGCCTACAATAATGGGTTGTTCGGAATTCATAGTATATCGTTTTTTAGTTGTTTTATATGTTCAATTATTTTTTCGCCTTTGTGTTCAACTGCTCACCCCTTTTTCTTCGCAGCGGTTTTAGTATTGGATGTTACCTTCGCTTTTTTCGAAGCCTCTTCTTTCTTAGTAACAGCTTTTTTCACTTCTTTTTTAGATGCACTTTTAACCGTTTCATTCTTCTTAGCGCCCCCTTCTTTATACCTGTTTTTGATTCGTCTTTTTTTGTGTCCGTTTTTTTAGCTACAGGTTTCTTTTCACTCTTTTGTTTATCAGTATTATTTTTAACCGTGGGCTTTACTTCTTTTGCTGGCGTCGATTTAGCAATTGCAGCGGCAGCGGTCACTTCCTGCTTCTTGTCATCAGCCGGCTCGTTATTTTGTAAATACTGTATAGAATCTTCAGAAACATCGTTTCCCTGATAGATCATTTGTGCTTCAGCTGATGTGTCTATCTGTAATACGCCATCATAATTCAATGATGGTGCCACCTGTACCATTTCATTATATTGTCTTGATTGCTGTAAGAGGTTTTCAATATTTTTTCTTAATTGAATCGAATCCACCTTTGTATAATTGCCTTCAACACCAATTACCTGGCCACTGTATTGCACGTCTATTTTTTGATACTTATCAAAACCTGTACGTTTCAATACCTGATCATAAAACAAATACAGTCTGTGAAACTTAGAAGCTATATCTGAACCATCGCCAAGGTCTACTGTATGGTTGCCCACAACCGGAACCATTTCCATATTCCAGCAATCCTGACCACAATTATTAATGCCAAGTTGTGCCACCTGCGCACTCCAAAAAGGATCACTGTTTATAAAAGATGCAGTTGCAATTACATTTTGAATTAATGAACTGTCCGCTCCATTCATTACTTTTTTGACGGAAAACCAGTAAACACAGGCAGATCCAAACTTACCTTCTCTGACAAGGGAATATGTTTTCCGGCTTCATCAATATAAAAAGATTCACCTCGATCTGTGAAAACCCTCGCCAATGGCTTACGTTCAGTAACATTTGCATGAAGGATATCATTATTATCAAAATAAAGATCAGCGTTATAAACCCATGAGCTCTGTTCCAAAAGATCTTCTATCAATGGCAAATCAAAGTCTGATTTGCGCTGACCTTTATATCTCCTTTCATTGCTGTTTTCAACAATTCAACAATATTTTCTTTTGAAGTAAAAAGCATACCGTCTTTGAATCCTTCAATCTCGATGTTGTAGCCTTTGCAAACGTTGGCTTCCTGTACACGCATAGCTGCTGTAACAACAGTAACCATACCTGCAGCCACACCTAACCACATCAGTGTTAGAAAAAATCTTTTTATGGCTCTTTGTTTTCTCACTTTTACTTTATTAAAATCTGTTTTATAGGCTCTACTAATTTATGGATATCACCTGCGCCTGCGGTAATGATTACTTCTCCAAACTCTTTGTTCCTGCTATTTGAGAAATTTTCAGTCCATTTCAAAAGCTCTTCTTTACTTAACAAAGACTTTGTTGGGCTATCCAATTTTTCAAGGATTATATTGCTTGTTACACCTTCGATCGGCAACTCTCTTGCAGGATAAATGGGTAACAAAATGACGTTATCTACCCCACTTAGCTCTTCTGCAAATGCTGCAGCAAAATCCCGTGTCCGACTGAATAAATGAGGCTGAAAAATTAGTGTGCATCTTCTTCCGGGGAACAGCGATTTTGCACCATTTATCAACGCTTTCAATTCTTCTGGATGATGTGCGTAATCATCAACAAAAATCAGGTCAGGTTGATTGATAATATATTCAAACCTTCTTTTTACACCTTTAAAACCGGCTACTGCTTCTTTTATTTTTTGCTCTTCAATTTCCAGGCTATCTGCAATTCCTATCGCTGCCATCATATTCTCCACGTTATGCATTCCGCCCATGTTCAGTCTTATATCGTTTATAACCCGGCCGCTCAGAACTGCATTGAAATTGTATCCACCGTCCTTTATCACTATATCGGAAGCATGTATATCGGCGCTTTCATTTTGCAGGTTATAGGTAAGCGTTCTATCTCCTATCATCTGTCTTTCTAAACCAAACCTTTTTAATAGCAAACCGTCTTTTTTATTTTTCCAGCAAACTGCCTGAAAGCATCCTTAACATTTTCTTCATTTTCATAAATGTCCAGGTGATCCGCATCCATAGCAGTGATCACCGCTACGTCAGGGCTTAGCTTTAGAAAACTTCTATCATATTCATCGGCTTCAATCACGCACACATTGTTGCTACTGCTCCAGAAATTAGTACCATAATTGGCCGAAATCCCACCCAAAAAAGCATTACACCCAAAGCCGCTATCACGCAGCAAATGCGCTATCATAGTTGATGTAGTGGTTTTACCATGTGTACCCGCCACGCAAATATTAAAAGAGCTTTCGCTGATGATCTGTAAAATATCGCTGCGTTTTACTACCGCATAACCTCCATTCATGTAATAAAGCAACTCCTTATGATCTTTTGGAACAGCTGGCGTGTACACGACATAATCTGCATCCTTTGCAATAAGATCCAGGTCTTCTTCATAATGAATGTTAGCTCCTTCATGCATTAATTGACGAGTAATCTCAGTTTCGGTCTTATCGTATCCACTAACATTCTTGCCAAGAGATAAAAAATATTTTGCAATAGCACTCATGCCAATACCGCCTATTCCTATAAAATAGACAGACTGAACATCATTAATATTTTTATGTGCTATACTCATTCTATTGTTTTCAATACTTCTGTTGCTACTCTTTCTGCAGCGTTTGTAATAGCCAACTGAGAAAGATTATGACTTATTTCATTTCTTTTATCCGCATTGGCCGCCAGCTCAATGGCCATCTTAACTACTTTAGTTTTTGCGTCAGCATCCTTCACCATCAACGCTGCATTTTTGTTCACCAGTTGCTGTGCATTTACAGTTTGATGATCTTCGGCAGCAAAAGGGTACGGAACAAAAATGGTTGGCTTATTTGTCACACATATTTCAGCCACTGTCATGGCTCCCGCTCTGGCTATAACTATATCGGCAGCGGCGTATGCCATTTCCATATTTGAAATAAAAGTATTAGCCCATACTTCCTTATGTTCTGCTGCTTTTTGCGCAGCTTCTTCAGCGAGACTTTTACCGGTTTGCCAAATGATTTGCAAACCAGCTTTTATTAATTCATCGATACCTGCCAATACAGCTTCATTAATAGATTTCGCACCAAGGCTACCGCCCACAACTAACAATGTTGGCTTATTGTGCTCCAGTTCAAAAAAGTTGATTGCATCATTTTTATCAATCTTAGATTCTACAATTTCCTTTCGCACCGGATTACCTGTTACCATTATTTTTCCGGCCGGAAAAAATTTTTCCATGCCATCGGTTCCTGTAAAAATTTTGCTGGCACCTTTACCTAACATCTTATTCGCCTTACCAGCAAATGAATTAGACTCGTGAATAAAAGTCGGGATGCCTTTTGCTTGTGCGTGTTTTAATACAGGAAAAGTGGAGTACCCACCAACACCAATTACGGCATCAGGATGAAACTCACTAAATATTTTTCTTACCTGAAAAAAGCTTTTAATGATCTTAGCAGGTAACCCAATATTTTTAATCAAAGAACTACGATTCAATCCTGCAATGTCTATACCTTCAATCCGAAAGCCGGCCTGAGGTACTCGTTCCATCTCCATCTTTCCTTTCGCACCAACAAATAAGAACTCAACATCAGGCTGCTGCAACCTGATCGCATTTGCGATAGCGATAGCAGGAAAAATATGCCCGCCAGTACCGCCGCCTGCTATGATGATTCTTTTACTCACTTTCTTGTTTCTCGTTTTTTTCGTTCATTTCAGAAGACGCAACCTTCACCGGCTCCAGGTTTTCTACGTTTCGTGATACACTAAGAATAATACCTATTGCAAGACATGTAAATAAAAAGCTTGAACCGCCCATACTTACCAGCGGCAGCGTAACACCTGTTACAGGAAACAGATTTACAGTTACTGCCATATTTGCCAATGCTTGTATTGCCAACGTAAAACTCAGTCCTAAAGCCAGGAACGCGCCAAAGGCAAATGGACATTTTTTAAATATCCTAATACATCTATATAAAAAAACCAGATACACAAACACCAGAAATGCACCACCAATTATTCCATACTCTTCGATGATGATCGCAAATATGAAATCATTATATGCCTGAGGAAGATAATCACGGGTTGTGCTGTTACCAGGACCTACACCAACAAAACCACCTTTTGCAATAGCAATTTTTGCCTGGTTTACCTGATACATTTCATCCGTATCAGCTTCTTTACCGCCATATATAAAATTCTCAACCCGGTTAACCCATGTGCCAACACGTGCGCCAAGCCTTCCAGACTTTTTAGAATCAGTTGCTACATGCTCCGTTGCAGCTGGCTCTGCGACCCTATCTGAACTATGTTTCGCGACTGCCGCAATAATCAGCATTGTGATGGGAATCAATGCCACGCCTACCACCATTAATAAATGCTTTGTATTGACCCTACCTATAAACAATAAGATCATACAACTGGCGCCCAGCAATAATGCTGTAGATAGATTTGCCGGTGCGATAAAAAGACAGGTTATACCAATAGGAATAATA
This sequence comes from Paraniabella ginsengisoli, assembly GCF_022513635.1. Classification (GTDB taxonomy): domain Bacteria; phylum Bacteroidota; class Bacteroidia; order Chitinophagales; family Chitinophagaceae; genus Niabella; species Niabella ginsengisoli. The sequence continues at coordinate 19,358 of NZ_JAKWBL010000005.1, forward strand.
ACTGGCAAAAATCCTTTTTTAAACTCTTTAATTACCTGTTGCTTTCTACTTAGCAATCTTGCGAGATACATGAACAGCGCAAGCTTCGCTAAATCGGAGGTTTGCATGGTCATGTTAATAAGTGGCAAACGGATCCAACGGCTCCCTCATTCATTTTTACACCAAAGAACAACGTGTAGAATAATAAAGGAATACTTAGCAAAAACAATATCCATGCAAGCTTGGAGTAAATAGTGTAATTGACTCTATGCGCAAAATATACTACCGCAAAACCCAGCAATATAAACATCACCTGCTTTAAAAGATACACTTCTGTATTCCCTTTGTAATTCTTATATGCCAAAGAACCTGTAGCACTGTAAACTGCTAAAAGAGATACCAGCGTTAGCAATACAACTAAAGCCCAGATCACTTTATCTCCACGTGTATGGCGATTTAAATTCTCCCGCCAGTCCGTTGAGGAAACACTACTTGATATTTCAGTTGTTACAGACATTTATTTTTTGTTCATGGTTCATAGTTAATAGTTCATCGTTTCTACAAATCAATTACTGCTTTCTTAAATTGCGCACCTCTATCTTCATAATTTTTAAAAAGATCGAAACTGGCGCAGCCTGGACTTAACAACACCACGTCTCCTTTTTCCGAATAGCCGAAAGCCGCAACCACAGCTTCTTGTGCGCTGGCAGTATCAATAACTACAGACACCGCGCTGTCGAAAGCCTCATGTATTTTTTGGTTATCTACGCCCAAACAAACAATAGCTTTCACCTTTTCTTTTACCATGTCCGTTAGCAAGCTGTAATCATTTCCCTTATCCACACCGCCCAAAATCAACACCGTAGGTTTATCCATACTCTCTAATGCATACCAGGTAGAATTAATATTGGTAGCTTTACTATCATTGATAAACTCCACTCCGCGAATAGTTGCCACATGTTCCATCCTGTGTTCCAGGTTTTGGAAAGTTTGCACTGCTTCGCGAATTTTTTCCTTGCGAATCTCCATTGTAGTTCCAGCCAGGCAACCCGCCATAGTGTTGTATTGATTATGTTTACCCTTTAATGTAAAGTCGTACACGCTCATTGCCATAAAATCATCGCCGGTTCTAACGTACATATCGCCATCCTTAATAAATGCTCCGCTGTTTTCGTGTGCCATACTAATTGGTAATTGTTTTGAGTTAATTTTAAATTGATCGATATATTCCATTGTCACTTCATCGTCCATATTGTAAATGAAGTAATCGCCTGTCTTTTGATTCTTTGTTATGCTGAATTTACTCCTGATATAATTTTCGAATTTGTAATCGTAACGATCTAAGTGATCTTCTGTAATATTTGTCAACACTGCTATATCAGGCCTGAACTCAATAATATCATCTAACTGAAAACTGCTAACCTCAACTATATAAACCGGCTTAGGGTCCAGCGCCACCTGCTTTGCAAAAGACTCCCCAATATTACCAACCAGCGCTGCATCAAGTCCAGCTGTTTTAAAAATGTGGTAAATCAACGAAGTGGTTGTGGTCTTTCCATTACTTCCTGTTATGGCTACAACTTTACTATCGCCTTTATACCTGTAAGCCAATTCTATTTCACTAATAATTGGAATTCCCTTTTTGCGTATCTGTATTATCAACTCATTTTTCTCAGGTATGCCTGGACTTTTCATTACTTCATCAGCCTGCAAAATTCTATCAACACTATGCTGACCTTCTTCCCACTCAATGCCAGCAGCATTTAATTCGTTACGATATACTTCCTTCAAAGAACTACCATCAGACAAAAAAACTTTATACCCTTTTTGTTTGGCCAACACCGCCGCACCAACTCCGCTTTCGCCACCGCCAAGTATCACCAACAGCCTCTCCCCCAACCCTCTCCTCCGGAGAGGGGAGAACTTTGGCTATTTAAATTGACTTCAACTTTTTCCACCGGATTTAAAAATTATCTAAGCTTTAAGGTTACTACACATATCACCACTAATAATATCTGTACAATCCAAAACCGCGTTACAATCTTCGCTTCATGATATCCTTTCTTTTGATAATGGTGATGCAGTGGGCTCATCAAAAAAATTCTTCGCCCTTCCCCATACTTTCTTTTAGTGTATTTAAAATAAAACACCTGGATCATCACACTCAAATTCTCTACTAAAAAGACACCGCAAAAAATAGGTATCAACAACTCTTTGTGTACAATAATTGCCATCGCAGCAATGATGCCGCCCAGTGTTAAACTTCCTGTATCGCCCATGAAAACCTGCGCCGGATAAGAGTTGTACCACATAAAGCCTACGCAGGCTCCTATCATCGCTGCCAGAAATATCGACAGCTCGCCCAGGTTGGGTATGTACATAATATTCAGATAATCTGCAAAGAGCAGGTTCCCACTTGCATAAGCAAAAATGCCAAGCATCACACCAATGAGCGCAGACGTACCCGAAGCCAAGCCATCCAATCCATCCGTGATATTTGACCCATTGGATACCGCAATAATGATAAACGTAACGATCAGAATATACAGCACCCAGGTGTATGGCTTCAAAGCATCGGGCAACAATTTTGAATAATTAAACTCATGGCTCTTTACAAATGGAATGGTTGTGATCGGCTCTTTAGATTCTACAAAATACTTCGGATTACCATTTACCGTTTTAGTAATAACTCCCGGATTGGAAGGGTTGCCGGTATATTCTCTCCATATTTTTACATTACTATTAAAATATAAAACAGAGCCTACCAAAACACCTATTCCTACCTGGCCCAAAATCTTAAACCAACCGGCCAGCCCGTCTTTGTCCCCCTTTTTATATGCAGCGCCCTGTTGCTGCGCTAATCTTTTTGCACGCAGTTTTAAATAATCATCAATAAAACCAATGGTTCCAAGCCAAAGCGTAGCCACTAACATAAGGATGACATAAACTGTATTCAGGCGGGCAAACAAAAGTGTTGGAATGATAATCCCAAGAATGATGATGATTCCGCCCATCGTTGGTGTGCCTTTTTTGCCTGCTCACCTGCCAAACCCAAATCGCGCACGGTTTCACCGACCAATCTTGCACGCAAAATGTTAATCAGCTTTTTACCATATATAAGTGTAATAGTTAAAGCCAGCAACACCGCCATCATAATGCGGAATGTCTGAAACTCCATCAACTGCCTTCCGGGGAAATTGATGCCCTGCTGCTTAAACCATTCAAATAAGTGATATAACATAATTTAATTTGCCAATTTGCCTATACAATAATGTAATAATGAAAAGCCAAACGTTTTCTCAATTCACCATTCACTATTGACTATTTCCCTAACAACTCAAACATTTCCTTTACTACTTCCTTATCATCAAAGTGATGTTTTACACCATTTATTTCCTGGTACTTTTCATGCCCTTTACCAGCTACCAATACAATATCTTCTTTATTAGCTAGGCTGATAGCTGTTTTTATAGCTTCTCTTCTATCTGTTATTGATATACATTTTCTTCTTGCGGCCGTGGGCACGCCAGCTTCCATTTCTTTAATAATTTCACCGGCATCTTCAAAGCGGGGTTATCACTTGTAAATATTACCTTATCACTTTGTTCGCAGGCTACTTCCGCCATTACCGGACGTTTTGTTTTATCACGATTACCGCCGCATCCAGCAATAGTTATAACCTGCTCAAAACCTTTCTTCAATTTTCTGATAGTCGCCAGCACATTTAACAATGCATCAGGCGTGTGAGCGTAATCTATAATTGCAATTATTTTTTCAGAAGGTGAAATCACGTATTCAAACCGTCCTTCAGCACCATTCAATACACTTAATGTTTGCAATACTTCATACTTATCATGTCCAAGGCAAATAGCAGCACCATATGCTGCCAACAGGTTATGCGCATTGAATTCACCGATCAAACGGAAATGAACTTCCTGCTCATCAACTACCATATGCAAACCCATAATACCGTTGTCAAGTATCTTTCCTTTAAAATCGCTTACAGTTTTTAGCGAATACGTTTTGACTGTAGCATTTGTATTTTGAACCATTACCACTCCTCGCCTGTCGTCGATGTTGGTAATTGCATATGCCTTTTTAGGTAAAGTATCAAAGAACAATTTCTTTACGCGGATATACTCATCGAATGTTTTGTGGTAGTCCAAATGATCGTGCGAGATATTGGTAAAAATGCCTACTTCAAATTCAAGACCTGCAATGCGCTGTTGATTGATAGCATGAGAACTGACCTCCATAAACACATGCGAGCAACCCTCATCAACCATCAATTTCAATAACTGGTTTAGCTGAACTGCGTCTGGCGTTGTATGTGTAGCAGGTACAACCTGGCTTCCAATATGGTTTTGAACTGTGCTTAGCAAGCCACATTTATATCCAAGGTTACTAAACAGTTGATACAAAAGTGTAGCCACTGTTGTTTTACCATTGGTACCTGTAACACCCAGCAGTTTTACTTTAGAAGAAGGGTTCCCATAAAAATTATGAGCGGTGATTCCCGCAGCAACTGCGCCATTACTTACTTGGATGTAAACTATTTCGGGCTTTTTTATTTCAGGCAATATTTCACAAACAATAGCTATAGCTCCGTCTGTAATTGCTTTTTCAATGAACTGATGGCCATCTGTTGCTGAACCTTTTAATGCTATAAAAATATTTCCGGGTTGAATATTCCGGGAGTCAATACAAATGCCTGTAATATCAATATCAGTATTTCCTGATACTGACACTAAACTGGCTTTATATAAAACATCCTGTAATAACAACTTCGGTATATTTAGATTTTATAATTAAGTAAGATTTAAAACAATAGGCTGCCCCTTTTTAAATGATTCGCCAGGTGTAATAGACTGACCGGCTACTTTGCCACTACCTTTTACCTTTACACGTAAACCCATTTCTTCCAGTAGTTTAATGGCATCTCTTAAGCCCATACCCTTTACATTGGGAACCAGATTGTCTCTTACTATATTTGTTTTTAAAATTCTTTTATAATTTGTAGCATACATGGAAGCCCAACTATTTTGCCGGATAGAATCAACGTAAGGCATCTCCAAATAACCTAACACGTTTTTGATAGCGTTTGAGCTGCCAGCATAGAAGTAACTGGTGCTATCTACTGCACCTTCATATTGCTTTGGCGTTTTTCTCTCAACATACATGGAGTATATTTTTGTAGCAATTTCTCTAAACACCGGCGCTGCCAATTGACCACCATAGTATAAACCAGAACCAGCCCTTGTTCTAACCACAACGATACAAGAATATTGAGGGTTGTTTGCAGGGAAATAACCAGCAAACGAAGCTTGATATATCCTACTCGAATATCCTATACCACGATCAGCAACTTGCGCAGTTCCAGTTTTACCAGCTACCAGAAAGGGCATATCTTTAAATACTCCTTTCCCAGAGCCTTCCGTGATCACAAGCTTGAGCGCATTTTGAGCAGCCTCTAATGTAGCAGGTTTACATATTTGCTGTTCTAAAACAACAGGCTCGTTTTCCTTTACAACAACTCCGTTATTTCGAACACTGTTTACTAAATAGGGGCTTACCATCGTGCCATTATTGCCTATTGCATTGTACAAAGTCAACAACTGCATAGGGCTTACGTTTATAGCATAACCAAAAGCCATTGTCACCAAATTCATTAAACCGCCATGACTTGTTTCTAATGGCGCTGCGTAGGGCCGGGGAACTGAAGAAAGATCAATGGGCGATTTTTTTGTAAGATGATATTTTTCCAAATACTCTTTAAATTCAGTTGGTTCTTTACCAAAAGCTTTAAGCGCAACTTTACCCATACCAATGTTAGAACTATGTGCTATACATTCTTCAATTGTCAACACTGGCTTGGGCATTCTGTGTGCATCTGTAATAGGCCTTGGACCAACCTGCATACGTGCTGTACTCCCTACTTCAAATAAATCTCCTGGCTTAACAGTTCCCTTATCTAATGCCGCTAAAAAACTCACGATCTTAATAGTTGAACCCGGCTCCGTAACCCTTAAAGCATAATTATCATTTTCCCAATAAGTGGTGTCGTTGGGATTACGGCCTAAATTTGCAATAGCTTTAATTTTACCCGTTTTCGTCTCCATCACTATTGCTGTACCATACTCTGCATGCACAGACTGCACCATGCGCAGCAAAGCAGTTTCTGTAATATCTTGCATATTTACATCCAACGTAGTATAAATATCTCTCCCATCTTCGGGTTCCACCTGAAAGCCTTGTACCGGAACTGCTCCACCGGAAATATACCTGACAAGGCGCTGTCCGTTTTGTCCTTCTAACAAACTGTCGTAGCTCATCTCCAGGCCTACGTTCATTTTTTTACTTTGCCATCGCTGTTGACATACTCACGGCTTAAGCCAATAGTTCTGTTAGCCAACAATCCAAAAGGTGCAATGCGCTTGCTGCTTTGCTCTACAATAATGCCGCTTTTATTTTTCCCTAACCTGATCAATGGAAAATCGCGAAGCGCTTTATAATCTTCGAAAGGAAGTTTTCTTTTAAGAGAATAATACCTGTTTCCTTTTTTATACGCTTTATCAAATTCAGCCTTATATTCCTTAGCGGTCTTATCTCCGAAGTAATCTGCCATTGCATGTGCAAATGAATCAATGTAAGTATGATATACTTTTCCACCTTTATAAATCAACCCATCTGCCTTAAAGTCCATGTATATATCAAACTGCGGCAACGAAGTGCTAAGCATCTGACCATCTTCACTAAATATGGTACCTCTGTCTGCATTGATCTCAACGATCTTCTGATGCATGCTTTATCGCCCATGCTTCGCCAGTGCTCTCCCTGAAATTTCTGAATAACAATTGCTTTACCCAGAATCATTACAGACAGAACCACTATGCCTATAAAGCATAGATATACGCGCCATAATATATCCTTCTTTATTTCCATACTTCAACTTCTTTCGAAGAGTAACGTTCTAATTTTTTTTATTGAACATTCGCTATATAATCTTCAAGCGAATCTTTAAGAACATAAGGTGTTTCATTTAGCTCACTTAAACCCAGCGGCTGCAATGCTTTTGACAACTCACTTGGCTTACTGCGGAACATCACTTCGCTTTTAAGGCTTTTATATTCCCACTGCAACTCCTTTACATCTTTCGCCATTGCATTTATTTTTCTAACCGTCTTATCTGCAGTGTGGCCATTATATATGTAAACGACAGCAAGAAAAGCAAGAAAGAAAAGAAAAGGCACCTGTTTTACTATTGACTGATAATTCAGCCACTTTTTCCAATTTACCTTTGCTTGTTTTTCCTGCATGATTTCGGATTTCTGATGTCTGATTTATGATTTTCGAAATTGTCAACTTTCATCTGTCACTTCCTTTCTGCTACCCTTAGCTTAGCACTTCTTGATCTTGAATTTTTCCCTACCTCTTCCTGATTTGCGATCAGCGGCTTTTTTGTGATCACTTTAAATACCTCTTCTCTTTTTATGTTCGTAAATGGATTGTCCACCACTTCTTCAAAACTTCCTTCTTTAAAAAAATTCTTAACCAGCCTGTCTTCGATGGAATGAAAAGTAATAACAGCTAATCTTCCACCGGGATTTAATAACACTACTGATTGCTCTAACATCTCTTTCAATACCTGAACTTCTTCATTAACCTCCATTCGCAAAGCCTGAAAAACCTGAGCGAAATATTTGTTAGGATTTCCTTTCACAACCTCTCTTAACGCATTCTTAAATCCATCAATAGTTTTAAGTGATACCGAATTGCGAATAGAGACAATTGTTTTCGCAAGCGTTTTGGAGTTGGTCACTTCCCCATATTGTTCAAATAACTTATGCAACTTTGTTTCAGCATATTGCTGCACTATATCAAATGCAGTTACAGATTGCCTTCTATCCATCCTCATATCCATATCTGCATTATACCTTATACTAAAACCGCGATCCGCTTCATTAAACTGATGGCTGCTTACACCCAAATCAGCAAGTATACCATCTACCTTTTGCACATTCTCTAACCGGAGAAACCGTTGGATATGTCTGAAATTTTGCTGGATAAAAATTACCCGCTTATCATCCGGCACATTTCTTTTCGCATCTTCATCCTGATCAAAAGCATACAGCCTTCCCTTTGCGTTCAACTTGCTTAATATTGCTGCTGAATGACCGCCACCGCCAAATGTGCAATCCACATATACCCCATCGGGCTTAATAGCCAATCCATCTATTGTTTCATTCAGCAATACAGGGATATGGTATTCAGTTGACAAGGAATCTTCGCTTTTTATATCATCCTTTTTCTTTGGCATACCCTTTCAACTTTTAAACCCGGACGCTACGCATCCGTCTATTTTAGTTTAGCTCCTACGGAGCTTTTCCATTTCAACTTTTCAACCAGTCAACTAAACTCCCATCACCTGGCTTGCTAAATCGCTAAACGATTCCGGCGAGAAAGCATCAAAGAACTCTTTGTATTTGGCGCTATCCCAAATCTCCATTTTATTACCTGCCGGCACTAACACAATATCTTTCTGAAGCGAAGCATATTCTTTCAATGTTGGTGGTAATAAAATGCGGCCTGCGCTGTCAGGCTCTACCAAAGTAGCTCCGTTTAAAAAGTAGCGCTTAAACTGCCTTACCTTTGGATCAAAATCATTCAAAGCATTGATCTTTTCCGCAATTGGCTCCCAGGAACTTAACGGGTAAAGACTTAAGCATTTTTCAAATCCTCTATTAATGACAAACTTTTCCCCATCTCCTTCCACCAGCTGCTTTTTGAAACCAGCTGGTAAAAGAAAGCGGCCTTTGGCGTCAACCGTAGCCTCAAACTCACCGAGGAAACCTGTCATAAATATTAATTAATAAACTAAACTAACACAAAGTAACACTTTTTCCCACTTTAATACCAAATTTTAGGCTTCTTGATTTATCCACAAATTGAAAAAGAATAAAACCCTTTACTGTAAAGAGTTTTAGCGGATTTCAAGACATTTTCACAATAAAACCATGTTAATACAATGTGGATTACTCAACCGAAAAAGTTAATAAGGCAGAAAAACTGTGATTTTCGGTGATTTTGAAGGCAAATACGGTTGAAAATCTGGAAATTTGCTGCGTTTGTGCGATCAGACATGTACATAAGTTGAAGTGTGCGACGCAAGACTGCCGATAGAATTACTGCTGCTGACCACAAAAAAAATTAAATGAATCCAAAAAGCCTATCAATAAAGGATTATACATACGATCTTCCCGATGAAAAGATCGCATATCACCCCTTACAAAACCGGGACGATGCCAAACTTTTGATTTATCATAACAAAGACATCAAAACAGATATTTACAGAAATATTGCCGAACATATTCCAACAAATAGTTTAATGGTCTTTAACAACACCAAAGTGGTGGAAGCAAGGCTGTTGTTTCAAAAAGATACCGGCGGCATTATTGAAATTTTTTGCCTTCAACCCCATGAAATGTATGCTGATATTACTTCGGCTATGAACAAGACAGGAAGTGTAAAATGGCTTTGTCTTATTGGCGGTGCATCAAAATGGAAATCCGGGCAAATATTGTCTTTATCTTTTTCAATAAATAATAACCCATACACATTAGAAGCACATTTTATTGAAAAAGAACAGACTGCTTTGTGATTGAAGCTGGAACGGGGCATTTAGTTTTGCTGAAGTATTGCATAGCGCCGGGCATGTACCGCTTCCTCCATATATAAAAAGAGTAGACGAAAAAAGTGATAAAACCCGCTACCAGACAGTATTTGCAAGATTTGATGGATCAGTGGCAGCACCAACTGCAGGCTTGCATTTTACAAATGATGTACTGACATCACTTTCTCAAAAAAACGTCGCTACTAGTTTTGTAACGCTACATGTGGGAGCTGGCACGTTTAAACCTGTGAAAGCGGAACTCATGCAGGAACATGAAATGCATTCGGAGTTTATTGAGGTTGACCATGAATTGATCGAAGAACTTATTGAACATACCGGACCAGTAGTGGCGGTAGGAACAACATCGTTACGAACTCTGGAAAGCCTTTACTGGCTTGGTGTTAAGCTCATAGAAAAACAAAAAATCTTCAATAATGATCTTCCATTTGTTGATCAATGGGAAGTGTATGAAGAAAGAAAACATCCTGCTAAAAATGATGCATTGAAGGCTGTACTTGATTTTCTGAACAGCCATAATATAAATAAGCTGGTAGCTAAAACACAAATTATTATTGCGCCGGGTTACGATTTTAAAATGATCGACGGCTTAGTCACCAATTTTCATCAACCTTCTTCAACCCTTCTTCTGTTAGTAGCGGCATTGGTTGGCGACAACTGGAAGCGCATTTATAACTATGCACTTTCAAACGATTTCAGGTTTTTAAGTTATGGTGATGGGAGTTTATTATGGAAAGCCTCCCTATTTCACACAACGAACGCAAAGGATACAATGAAACAATGATTTTAGATCTGCTGTTTAACTATCGTTGAATGAGACGGGGTTAAAAAAATCAACGACCCAGTTTGAAGAAATTTTCACACAAAGTTCGCAAAGAATGATGCCTTTCCTTCGCCAATGAAGAGCGCAAAGTTCGCCTTCGGCAAAGTTACGTAGCAGCGGCTGCTAAACGTTGTGAAAGAGAGCAGAAAAATAAGATTACGAAAATAGGAAACCCCGCACGGGCGGGGTTTCTAAAAACAATAAACAAAACTAAAACTTAGTTAAGATGTGATTCGATCTTTTTAACAAAATTACCTTTAGGCTGCGCTCCAACTAATTTGTCTACAACCTGCCCGCCTTTAATAAATAAAATAGCAGGAATAGAAGTAATGCCATAATCCATAGAAACCTGAGGGTTTACATCAACATTTAATTTGCCAATGTTTACTTTTCCATCATATTCTTTGGAAAGCTCTTCAATTACCGGGCCGATAGCGCGGCAAGGGCCACACCATTCTGCCCAAAAATCTACTACAGTTAATTTATCTGAATCTAAAACTTCAACCTGGAAGTTTGCGTCGTTAAATTCTTTTGCCATTATTAGATAGTTTAAAAAAGTTTGAAATAATTTAATGCTAAGTGAACAACAAATTTAGGTCCTAGAATTAAATAACAGCAATTGTGGCATTTTGTTGTGAAGAAAATGTCAATTCAAAAGTTTCAATACTGACAATTTTCCACTAACAACTGTTATGGAATGTAGAAACTTAATGAGTAGTAACACTTAAACGCTCCGGCTGATGCTTATGCCTGAAAAATAATGCAAAGGCGATGGCTACCACCAATGCATAAATAGCAAAGCCCAGCCAGATGCCTTGCCAGTCTTTGTCACCATCGATAGTTGTGAAAAACTGATCAATCACTACTCCGCTTATCATACTTCCCATTACAGCTCCTATGCCATTGGTCATCATCATAAAAATTCCTTGTGCACTTGCCCTGATCGACTCGCTGCTTTCTGTTTCGACAAATAAAGAACCGGAAATATTAAAAAAATCGAAGGCCATTCCATAAATAATACATGACAAAATAATCATCCACAATCCTTCTGCAGGATTTCCATAAGCGAATAACCCAAATCTCAACACCCAGGCGATCATACTAAACAGCATCACTTTTTTAATGCCAAAGCGGCGAAGCATAAAAGGAATGGCCAATATAAAAAGTGTTTCCGAAATCTGCGATATCGACATAATGATCGCCGGATATTTTACAGCAATAGTATCTTTATACGCATCTACTTTTGCAAAGTCGTGCAAAAAAGTATCGCCGTAAGCATTGGTTAATTGCAAAGCTGCACCCAATAACATAGAAAATACAAAAAACAAAGCCATTTTCCTGTTTCTAAAAAGAGAAAAGGCATCGCGTCCCATACGAATGCCGGCCTCTTTATTACCGGCTCCTTTCAATGGTGGCGGGCATTTGGGCAAACTAAAAGCATAAAGCCCTAATACTAAAGAAGCGGCGGCAGCTACATAAAATTGCCCTGCCGATTTTTCCAGGTGCGTTAAGCTCACCACCCACATAGCAGCAATAAAACCAATGGTTCCCCAAACTCTGATAGGTGGAAAGTCTTTGATTACATCTTTTCCTGAAGTTTTGAGCGCCGTGTAAGAAACAGCATTCGCAAGGGAAATGGTTGGCATATAAAAGATCATATTAATGAACATGATGAAAAAAACGCACCCGGGCTATTCACCATTGGTATCAAAAACAATACGATCGCTCCCATTAAATGACAAAATCCTAAAAGACGTTCTGCATTAATAAAACGATCTGCAATCAGTCCCATAACTGTAGGCATAAAAATCGCTGAAAAACCCATAGTCGAGAAGATAGCGCCAAACTCGGTGCCGCCCCATTGCTTGGTTTGAAACCAATAAGCACCAATCGTAATAAGCCATGAACCCCAAATAAAAAACTGTAAAAAGCTTAAAACAGTAAGTCTGAGTTTTATCGACATATATTTACCCCCATCCCCTAAAGGGGAGATTTATGAGATTGAATAAAAATATAACCGCGAAACGAATCTAAATAAATTTCTAACATCAAACCAAATACAATCAGAATCAATTCCTAAATTGTATAGCCAAATACAATCATCAATGAGCGAAAAATTAGATTTACTGATTGAATATTATGCTGAGGAAATGGCAACACTTCAGCAATTGATGGATAAAGAGATTGAAATTGAAAACAATTATTTAGCGGCAAGCTGGTATCAACAAGGGTTTTATAAGGCGAAACATCAGTATGATTTGCTCAATAGTTTTAAAGATTCACCCTTCTCAGAAAAAGAGCGGGCATTAAAGCGGATAGATGAAATTAAGATCAAACTTGAAAATTGCGAAGAAGGAGATCCTGAACATTTCAAGTTTTCTACACTACTCAGTTTTGCAGAGGAACAATATCAGACACAAATTCTTCCTGCCTCAATAGAAATGGAAAACACGCAACCCGATGGACTGGATCAGGCACTAAAAAAATTATTCAACAAAGAAATTAAAGGCTTTGACCTGGTTATCAACAAAAGGACCAACTTTCGGTTTAAAATAACACGTAGCGTAAATAAGGTCTTTGTGACCCTGCCTGACATTAACTCGCTTAAAAAAAGTGGCAGGCTTGATGATTTTGATATCCGAAGTTTGCAACAAATAGGCTTTGTATTAAAATCAAAACCTTTGCGGCTTCTTAACAAATTCTCATTAAAAAATAAAGAAGAGATCAATAATATAAAAACCTTCTTATCGCGTTGGTATTTCAGTAGGTTCGGCTTTGGTATTGGTCAAACATTGGGCTATATTGAAATGTATTGAATTCATTAATGGTTTTAAATTTTCATAAATGGGCTCGTTCAATTACAATAATAAAATATTTAAACCAATGAGTAACACCGAAAACGGTGAAACTTCAAGCAATACTATTTTCAAATACTCACAAAACGGCAATATCTTAACTGCAATTTACAGCGGCGGTAAAATAAAATCCGGGCACCTTATCGGGCTGGTAAATGAAAAGGGCGAAATTGATATGCGGTATCACCAAGTTAACGAAGAAGGAATTTTGATGACGGGTATATGCCATTCCATTCCTGAAATATTACCTAACGGAAAAATAAGATTAAACGAAACCTGGCAATGGACTTCGGGCGATTTATCAAAAGGTGAGTCTGTAATAGAAGAAGTCTAAACGCTTAGGCTAGCATTAATGGTAGTCCATATAGTCAACAAGGTAAACATCTCCATCCAAAAACTCAAAAACAATACGCCAGTTAGCTTTTACGGCAACGGCCCATTTCCCCCTTAAATCGCCTTTCAAAGCATGAAGATTGGCGCCGGGAAAATTAATATCATTGATCAATACCGAGGCATCTAAAATGTCTAATATCAATCCAATTCTCCTGATCTGGTCAGCCGGTAATTTAGAACTGTCGCCTTTTACCCAATAAAGCTTTAAGCCTTTATGCTGAATGCTCTTTATCATTCGATCAGGCTATTGCTTTTATATCCTCTTTGAAATTTTTCTCAGCCAGCCACAGGTCATAATTTCTTTGCAGATTAAGCCAAAAAAGAGGACTGGTTTTAAATGCTTTACTTAATCGCAAAGCCATTTCAGCAGTAATTCCCTGTCTTCCATTCAATAGTTTATTTACGGTTATCCGAGTAACACCGATATTTTCTGCCAGGTATGAATTAGTAATACCTAGTGGTTCTGCATACATTTCTCTCAAAATAATCCCTGGATGTTCGGGAGCAATACCTCTTTTTAATTCAGCATTCATAAAACATTTTTATATATAGTGTAAAGATACAGTTTACAAGTAAAAGATGAAAAATTTTAAACCTTCCCCCTAAAAAATCCGTTTTATCTTTGCACCTAATTTAATTGAGCAGATGACTGTAAATACTTTACCCAACGTTAATAACGATCTTAAAAAAATAGCAGACAAAATTTATAACGGACAAAGAATTAGTGATACCGATGGTTTATATCTTTTTGAGCACGGCAGCCTTGCCTTTGTTGGAGCCTTAGCCAATCATGTGCGCGAGCAAAAACATGGCGATACCACTTATTTTAACAGGAACTTCCATATAGAGCCAACAAATGCCTGCATTTACTCCTGTCACTTTTGTAGTTATAGTAAATTGTATGCACATCGTGATGAAGCCTGGGAACTTTCTCTGGAACAGATGATGGACATCGTAAAAAAATATGATAATGAACCTGTAACAGAAGTTCATATTGTAGGTGGTGTGCACCCAAAAATGAACCTGGAATTTTTTGCAGAATTATTGCGCAACATTAAAGCCCATCGTCCAGAATTACATATTAAAGGTTTTACGGCTGTTGAGCTTGATTATATGTTTCGCAAGGCGAAAAAAACAGTGTTGGAAGGCATGCAATATTTAAAAGATGCCGGGCTTGAAAGTTTACCAGGCGGCGGTGCAGAGATTTTTGCGCCTGAAGTAAGGGAACAGATTTGTGCTGATAAAATTGACGGCGCTGGCTGGCTAAAAATTCATCAAACAGCACATGAATTAGGAATGCAATCAAACGCAACCATGCTTTTTGGCCATGTAGAAAATTACGAACACCGAATAGATCACATGCGCCAACTGCGCGATTTGCAGGATCAAACAAATGGCTTCAATACATTTATTCCTTTAAAATTTAGAAATGGCGATAATGACATGAGCCATGTGTCAGAATCATCTTTGATAGAAGACATGAAGATGTATGCCATGGCGCGTATTTATTTAGACAATTTTCCGCATATTAAAGCCTATTGGCCAATGCTTGGCCGACAAAATGCACAACTGTCACTGTCATTTGGAGTGAATGATATTGACGGAACTATAGATGATACCACAAAGATCTATTCGATGGCCGGTTCTGAAGAGCAAACGCCATCTATGAGTACTGAAGAATTGGTGGTGCTTATTAAGCAGGCTAAAAGAAGGCCTGTTGAAAGAGGAACGCTGTATAATGTAATTAAAGATTACAGCGAGATAGTACATACCGATTTACCTTCATTGAACTAAAGGTTATCGACGTTAATGTGGGCTGATATATGCACCACAAATAAATGGTGCGACGCATGATCGATGCCATGTATTTACTGCTGGCTACATAAAATGCCGTCATCACAGATTTGCTCTTTATCCATTTATTGATTATATTAGCTTATATAAATCAAACCTAGTATGAGCAAAGTAGCCACCATTCTTGCCAGGAAGGGAAGCAATGCAGTTTCTATTCAAACAAACACCACAGTTTATGACGCACTTAAAATTATGTCCGATAAAAATATTGGATCGTTGATAGTGCTTGAAGACGGAAAATATGCAGGTATTTTGACAGAAAGAGACTATTCCCGAAAGGTAATTCTTCAGGGAAAACATTCTTCCGAAATAACTGTAGGAGAAATTATGTCAACCGATTTGCCAGACGTTAATCCGAGTGACACGGTTGAGCGTTGTATGCAGCTTATGTCTGATAAAAACATTCGCTATTTACCAGTATTTGATGGCGGAAACCTGGCTGGTATTATATCCATCAGCGATGTAGTTACAGAGACCATTATTCAACAAAAAGAAACAATCAGCCAGCTTAAAAATTATATCCAGGGATAAGGTGAAATGGCTTTATGATTCTAAATCATGAAGCACCTTATTGATTATTTCACTTATCTCATCTGCCTTTTTCATAATCATCATGTGAGTACCGCTTTTTATAATATGCGTGGGCTTAATGGCTTTTATCGGGAAAATCAGGTCAGCGTCGCCATGTATATGAATTATATTGTCCGGGCAGTTGGTGTTGCTCCAATTTAATATTTGGTTCAGCGCCCAAATCATATAATCCTTGTCTATAATGCGGCGGTAGTGATTGGCAAACTCCTGTTCCTCTTGTGTAAATGCCTAAGCGCTTGTTAGCAAGGGCGAAAAACCTTTCGTTTGCCTGAATACGCCTGATAGGAAAAATATGGTTTAGCTTCAACTTGCCAATCAACCTCCATTTTAGTGGCAGCTCGTTTGTATTCTTAACACTCGATATCAATATGATTTGCTTAACCGGCCTGTTTTTATCAATTTCCAATGCTACCATTCCTCCAAATGAAACACCAATTATAATAGGATTTTCATCCGTAATCTTTTCCGCCATTCGGGCAACGTATGCCTGATAAGTCTCTCTGGGCAAAGGTTTCAACCAATTTATAAAAACAAGTTCCGAATTTTCGATCTTTAAATTATCGAATATTTTTTCATCTGCCCCAAAACCTGGTATACAGTAAATCCTTCTTGGGGATGAAAGTTTTTTCTTTGCTTTTTTGAAAATTTTCTGCAGCCAGTTCACGTATTATTATTTTTATTTTCTTAATTAAATTTATAAAAACAAACTATACCAACAAAAATGCGAAGGAAAATTCCTTCGCACTATATTATATGTGTTAATTTTTCTGCTATTAACTTAGTCCAAACATTCCTTTATTTAATTGTTGCAGTAACTGAGTTTTATGTTCTGCCGCAACAAGTAAAGATATGTTATGCCTGCTTCCACCATACGAAACCATACGAATTGGTATGTTTCTTATCGAACCAAATAACTTCTTAATAATCTCTTCTGTTTCGTTGATATTGTGACCTACTACTGAAATAATGGTTTGCTCTTCATCTACTTCTACAGTTCCTAAAACTTCCAGTTCCTGAAGAATTAATTTTAAAAATTCCGGGTTGTCAATAGTAATAGACACGGCCACTTCAGAAGTAGTGATCATATCTATAGGCGTTTTGTATTTTTCAAACACCTCAAATACTTTTCTTAAAAAGCCGTACGCAAGCAACATACGACCGCTCTTAATTTTTATAGCAATGATATTATCTTTTGCAGCAACCGCTTTAACACCCGCCGATGCTGCTTCCTGGGTAATCAGAGTGCCTTTTGCTTCAGGCTCCATCGTGTTTAACAGGCGAACCGGAATTTTGTATTGCTGTGCCGGCCATATTGACGCAGGATGCAAGATCTTAGCACCGAAATAAGCCAGTTCGGCTGCTTCATCAAAACTAAGCTGCTCAACAGGCATTGTTTTATTTACAACACGCGGGTCGTTATTGTGCATACCATCTATATCGGTCCAAATCTCACAAACAGATGCATTGATTGCCGCCGCTACCAAAGATGCGGTGTAATCACTTCCTCCACGTTTTAAATTATCTACTTCTCCTCTCGCATTTCTACAGATATAACCTTGTGTTACGAGAATTTTTTTGTCTTTATGCTGATTAGTGATTTGGGCGAGGCGGGTTCTTATGCTACCGATCTGTGGTTCTTCATTTTCGTCGATACTCATAAACTCCAATGCAGGAAGCAAGGCATAAGATTCTCCAATCTCATCCAGGTAACAGCAAAATATTTTAGTAGAAAGTAACTCTCCTGCGCAAGCACATCCTTGCTCAATGCCTCGCTAAATGATATTTTCAGGATAATATTTAGAAAGTCAAAGTGTTCTTCAACAATTGCTTTTGCCTTATTATAAGCAGCTTCGTTTTTTAGCAGCTCCTTTATAAAATTGTTATAATGCTCTTGCAAAGCATTTATATTCTGCAAAGCAGTATGCCTGTCGTTAGCCGCAATATGATTACCAATAGTCACCAATGCATTAGTCGTTCCCGACAATGCAGAAAGCACTACCAGCGCAGGTTCTGTTTGGTTTTGTAGTAGCGATGCAATATGTTTCATGCGTTCTGGTTTACCAACGCTTGTACCGCCAAATTTCATTACTTTCATTCGTAAATATCTTTATTTAAAATCTGTAAAATAATTGGGTTGCAAATATACGGCAGCCATTTGTATCAGGTGAAAATTGATTGTTATACCAGCAATTGAATATGTGGCATCTTCGTTGCGTCGCAATCACTTTAACTTTAGAATATATGGCATCCAATATATACGACGATTATCCATCAATCCAAAAACCAGCCTATACCTAATTTTCCTGCCACCTGCTTCAGATCCGCAACAACAGTAGCCAACAATGGAATACCATTTTTACTTCTTTCTGTTTCCATTTCTCTTTCCGGATCGCCAGGCACTAATACCTTGTCATGGCCAGGTAAAGTTTTGGCTGTTCTAAAACCGTTGATCCAGTCATCCATATCTCTTTTAAATTCGGTAGCAGGCCTAAACGCATCTATGCGCATGGCACCGAAAAAATGGCCAATTCCCTTTCCCGGCTGCTTTTGGGGCATAGGTACGTAAGCAGGAAATGGGGGTACCCAGGGTGCGTAATTGGCTCCGCTTAATAATGCGGAAAAAATATCAACCATCGCCCCCAATGCATATCCTTTGTGGCTACCATGGTCACGGTCGCCGCCAAGCGGCAACAAGGCACCTCCTTTCTTTAAGATATTAGCATCATTACTTGGATTGCCATTAACATCCTGAACCCATCCATCGGGAGCTTGCTCATTTTTTCTCTGCAAAATTTCCAGCTTTCCATTGGCAGCAGTTGTTGTAGCAAGGTCCATCACAAAAGGCGGTTGATTTCCTGCTGGTGCTGCCATACAAATAGGATTGGTTCCTAACATTTTTGAGATTGAAAATGTGGGCGCCACCAATGGACTGGCGTTAGTCATTGACAAGCCAATCATATCGTGTTCTAACGCCATCATAGCATGTACCGCGGCTATTCCATAATGATTACTGTTTTGTACGCTTACCCAGCCCGTACCCACATTTTTCGCTTTTTCTATGGCAATCTTCATAGCCACAGGCGCAACTACCAAACCTAAACCCCGGTCTCCGTCAACAACAGCTGTGGAGGGCGTTTCATGAATAATCTTGATATTAGGTTTTGCATTAACTCTTTCTGCTTCCCACAACCTTACATAGCCGCTCAATCTTGCCACACCATGAGAATCTACTCCCCGCAAATCAGCTGACAATAACACTTTAGCAGCAGATGCTGCTTCCTCAGCCGGGCAACCCATTTTTGTAAATACTGCTATGGTAAATTCATATAATTTGTCGTAATAAAATGTTTGAGTCTCCATGGAAACAAAGAAACATGATTTTCTGAGAATTGACTATAAATCCTTTTTAACCGAGATTACGTTTTTTGGCACCAAAATGGTTTATATGTTCATATTAATCAATTATTAAAAACTTACTATATGGAAATTTTATGGACAATAATTATTGGTGCAATTGCCGGATGGCTAGGCTCCATTATATTTCAGGGAAGCGGCCTCGGCCTGATTGGTAACATCGTAGTTGGTATACTAGGCTTTTTTGTAGGCGGCTGGTTACTTGGTAAACTTGGCGTAAGCCTTGGCAGCGGTACACTTGGTACTATTCTAAGCGGCGCCTTGGGAGCCATTGTAATACTGGTAATACTTAACCTTATTTTTCGGCGAAGGGTGTAAAAAACTCACCAGTTAATAATTAAGCCCAAAAGGGCTTTTTTATGAACATAACTTTACTACAAATTTTCTGATAAACCTTTCATAAAAGCCGCATACTCCAACACGTAATTGGTCTTTCTCTCATATTCGGTTTTGGGAAAAGCCTTGCGCAACATTTGCAGTGCAGTATAAGCATCGTCTTTTGTGTGAAACAATCGTACAAAAGGATCTTCATCTGTTAACTTGTCCGCTAAACCAATACCTCCATTGTAATATCTAAATGGCAGATTAAAAAGTTTTGTATTCACATAAGTGGCTGAAGAATAATATAACGATCGTATGTAAAGGTTGTTATAGTTAAGCAACCCTCGCAAAGTTTCTTTAATCTGCTCGCTTGTTTGCGGTGCTTTAGGCATATTACGCCAGCTATTAATTGAAGGGTCAAATATGTCAATATCACTTAACTCTTTCATATCTAGTTTTACCATTTTGCAGTTAATTCTTACGCCATCTGAACCTGCCGTAAACGGGGAATGATGTCAAGGTTCATGCTATCTTTGTTCAAATAATTTATGACAAAACTCCAGCCTTCTTCCATTTTAGGAAAATTAATTCTATTAGAAGGTACAAAACTCCATTTCGTATTCATAATAGAATGATGTTCACTTCTTGTACCCATAACAAAACTGCCTTTAGTAAATTTAAAGACATTCAATTCCATATTTTCCTTATAGTTTTTTAATTCGTTTTCAAAATCCAATTCTTCACGGCGATCCGGAGCTACCACATCTGTACGAACGCAAAACCATGTACCCTGTAAATTAGTTAGCTTATCATCGTTTTGGGATTCAGCCTCAAAAGGCTCATCATTTAGACCAGCAGTAAACCCCCGATGCATGAAGTCAAAACCACAGAAGTGAGGATGATGAAAATTTTTCTCATAAGCTTTAATGAATGGCAAAAATAAATAATGCCCCGTAAAAAAGAACGGGGCATTAACATAAAAAGAAAATTTCATCTAAAACGGCAAATCATCGATGGGCTCTTCCGATCCGCCATTAGAAGTAGTTGATGATGAAGGAGATGAAGTATTTGCCTGTGGCGCGTTATAATTATTATTGCCAGGTTGCGAGCCTCCATCGTTTTTACTGCCCAATAACTGCACTTCGCGTACCCGCATCGATAAGGCAGCGCCCGCAGTTCCGTCGCTCTTTGTAAAAGATCTTACTTCAGGCTGTCCTTCTACAAAAACCTGCGTTCCTTTTAGCAGATAAGGTGCAACTGCTGTCCTGTCTGTCCAATACGCACAATCAACCCAGGTAGTCCTTTCCTGCTGAACGCCCTGACTATCTTTGTATCTTTCAGAATGCGCCACAGTAAAGTTGATAACGTTTCTACCATTTACGTTATTTACCAAACAATCCTTACCCAGGCGACCAATTACCTGTATTTTAATCATAGTGCTCAGTTTTAATTATATTAAAAAAATGAATAAGCAAATTAACGAAAACAGTTGAAATCAATAAAAATTAATCAATTGAAAGGTTAAATTCTAAAACCGTAAGTAGATTTAAACCTTTCGGCTCCTAAACATGTTAAACTGTGGTTTATTATCTTTGCATCTTAATTATTTTCGATAAAATGAGCAAAAAAGGGAAAGTTCTGGTGGCGATGAGTGGCGGTATCGACAGTACCGTAGTGGCCCTTATGCTTCACCATGAAGGGTACGAAGTAGTTGGTATTACCATGAAAACCTGGGATTATGCCCAAAGTGGTGGTAGCAAAAAAGAAACCGGCTGCTGTAATGTTGACAGTTTTAACGATGCGCGAATGGCGGCTGTGCAACATGGTTTCCCTCATTTTATTTTAGATATACGCGAAGAATTTGGAGATTTTGTAGTCAATGATTTTGTAGAAGAATATTTGGCAGGACGCACACCAAATCCTTGTGTATTATGTAATACGCACATTAAATGGCGCGCACTTTTAAAAAGAGCGGATGCATTAGGCTGCGAATTTATTGCTACAGGCCATTATGCCAAAATTCGCCAGCATGAAAATGGCCGATATGTAATCAGCAAAGCTGTTGACCAAACAAAAGACCAGAGCTATGTATTGTGGGGCTTGCAGCAGGATTTGCTAAGCAGAACACTTCTCCCTTTGGGCGGCTACCATAAAACCGAAATCAGGCAAATGGCCATCGATTACGGTTATCCCGAACTGGCGAAAAAGAGTGAGAGCTATGAAATATGCTTTGTACCTGATAATGATTACCGTGGTTTTTTGAAACGCCGTGTAGGTGGTTTGGAAGAGCGTGTGAACGGCGGCAACTTCGTAGATAAGGACGGAAACATACTAGGCAAGCATAAAGGCTATCCTTTTTACACAATTGGCCAACGCAAAGGCCTGGATATAGCTCTTGGCAAACCTGCTTTTGTTACAGAAATCAATCCTGATACAAACACGGTTACGTTGGGTGATGAATATGATCTTGATAAGAATGAAATGTTGGTAGGCAAGCTTAATATGATCAAATATGACGTTATAACCCCTGGGATGGAAGCAACAACAAAGATCAGATATAAAGATTCTGGAACCTTGTGTACCCTATATCCCGAAGGTGCTAATATGCGCGTAAATTTCTATCAAAATGCAAAAGGAATAGCTCCCGGCCAAAGTGCTGTCTTTTACGAAGGAGATGACGTTATTGGCGGTGGCATTATTCAGGGAGAAAATCGAATTGTCAGGTAGTTTTATCGAATAAATGTGCTTCCTTTCAGCGCTTTTCTTATATTGCGCTGCGCAACGCTAATTTGCAATTTTATAATACCAAGCCTATGCACTATTCTCTATTGTATAAATCAAATGTATCCAAATCTCTGATTCTATTCTTTTCTTTGATATTATTGGTTTCCTGCTCACAGGAAAAAGAAATTTTTGAGACAGAAAGCATTGCTGATTACATGCCATTTCAAGTTGGAAAATCCATTACTTATCGCCTCGACTCAACTGTTTTTGTATTAAGCGGCACCGTTGAGGAGATTCATAAATACCAGGTGAAACATACCGTATTGCAGGAAACAGACAATAATAACGGCAGCAAAACATTTGTTGTGCAAAGACTTATCAATAATGAAACTGCAACCGGCCCATGGCTTAACAACGGTACTTATCAGGTTGTACTTTTCGATAATAAAGCAGAAGTTATAAATGACAACCTACGGGTATTGGCTTTACAAGCACCATTAAAGCAAGGTTTCTCTTGGAAAGGAAACAGTCAGTTACCATCTGCGCCATACGCACAACTATATGATATGGCTGCAGGGCGTGAAATGAATGAATGGGATTTCACCTACACAACATCAGGCAATGAAAATATTGAAGGACAAGAATATCAGAATGTTTGGACTGTAGAACATCATGATGAAACCTTAAATATTCCGCCAACGCCCAATACCAGTTACGGCTCGAAAGAAGTTTCTTCAGAAAGATATGCAAAAGGTATCGGGCTGGTATATAAAGATTTTCAATTGTACGAATATCAGGGAGGAAATCAAGAGAGCGGCTATAAACCTTATTATACTGGCTTTGGCATTACCATGTGGATGATAGCGCATGACTGACGTTGCGTTTAGTTGACGAGTTTAATGTTGACAGGTTGACAAGGAATCCTGCAGATCAACTTATCAAGGCAATAAATAACTCACACCTTCCAACGCCAGGTCTGTATTTGCAAAAACTTCGCGGGTTTCCGTTTCAAACTCTTGCAGCGTATCATACTTGCTGCTAAAATGTCCAATAAGCAATTTTTTAACGCCAGCTAATTGCGCAATTTTTCCGGCTTGCCTGGTTGTGGAATGAAACCTTGCGGTGGCTATGTCAGCAAGCGAATCATGATATGTAGTTTCATGATAGATCATATCCGCATCTTTTATATGAGTCAGGATCCTTTCATCATAACGCGTATCGGCACAAAAAGCATATACTTTTCCTTTAGGTGCTGCTATAGTAAGTACATCATTTTTAATAACGTTACCATTCTCGTCAGTATAATCCTTTCCGCTTTGTAAGCTATTATAAAAAGTTACAGGTATATGTTGTTCTTTTACTTTTTCGATATTCAGCCTTCTGGGATTTCTCACCTCTTTAAAAACAAATCCATAACATTTTATACGATGGTCAGTTCTAAAACAACTTACTTCCACATCATCCAAGTTAAGTAAAAGCCCACTCTCCTTTATCGTTACAAAAGACAGATTAAAACAGAGCTTTGTATCTGCAACACGGAGCTGCATTTCAATAATTTGCTGCAGCGGTTCGGGAGCAACAATAGTAAGATCTTGTTGCCGGCCTAGCAAAGCAAAAGAATTAATAAGGCCTATCAATCCAAAATAATGATCACCATGAAGGTGCGAAATGAATATATGAGAAATGCGGCTTCGCCTTACTTTATAATTGATCAATTGTATCTGCGTTCCTTCACCACAATCAATTAAAAAACTTCTGGCCGGCATTGTCAATACCTGGCTTGTGGGGTGCCTGTCAAAAGCCGGAACCGCCGAATTATTCCCAAGTATTGTTACTGCAAACATTAACCAATTTCTAATTTTAAATTTCTAATCTAAAATTTTCTATTTATTCCAACACATCATCATCCATCAATTCGCGTTCTATCTCTTCCATCTGCACAATGTCTGACGCTTCGCTTATTGTAGGCGCAACATTTAAAAGTTCTGAAAGTTCATTATCTGCCAAAAAAGTTTCTACATTTTCTGTTACACAACACGCCACAAACGAAGCATTATTTTCATAAAAATCCTGTTGAATATGAAGCAATTGCTCTGCCACAGCGGCATCCAACGTGCTAACATTACTCATATCAAACACAACATTTTTCACTTCATTTTTTAAATAAGGAAGCAAAACGACTTTGATTCCATCTGTCATTGTAGCAGACAGAACCGGTTCAATTGGCGTGATGACGTGAAATTTCTCTTTGGTATCTATTTTGACCTGCATGTAAAGATTAAATTTGGAAAAAGATGTATTTAATAAACGAGAAAACCATTCAGTGCATTCCTACATCTTCTTAATAAAAGACACATGGTTTAGCTAATGCATGGTGCCTTTGTTTACAAATAACGTAAACCAGTACCAAATATATTTGTTAATATTGTAACTAATCATTTTATCTAAAAAATATGGATAATAATTTTTCAACTCAGGTAAAAGAAATCATCTCCTACAGCAGGGAAGAAGCGCTGCGGCTGGGAAATGACTTCATTGGCACGGAACATTTGCTGCTTGGTTTAATACGTGAGGGAGATAATACGGCTATAAGAATTCTGAAAGGTTTTAATATAGATATTTTTGAACTACGTAAGGAAATTGAACTGGCAATAAAAGACAAGACCGGAAAAAACATCGCGAACATAAACAGTCTGCCGCTTACAAAGCAAGCAGAAAAAGTGATCCGCGTTACGGTGCTTGAAGCAAAGGCATTAAAAAGTAACCAGGTAGAAACAGAACACCTGATGCTTTCTATTTTAAAAAACAAGGAAAATGTTGCTACGCAGATCCTGAATCAATATGATCTCGATTACGATATGTTCCGTCAGGAATTAGGCATCGTAAAATCAAATGAGCCTCGTGCTGAGTTTGGTGAAGAGGGTGATGATGACTTTGAAGATGAAAAGAAATATTCTCAACAATCAAAAGGGTCTTCATCTAAATCGAATACCAAAAGTAAAACGCCGGTGCTGGACAACTTCGGGCGTGATGTTACAAAGCTTGCAGAAAGCGGCACGCTTGATCCAATTGTAGGTCGGGAAAAAGAAATTGAACGCGTGTCGCAAATATTAAGTCGCCGAAAAAAGAATAACCCCATTTTAATTGGTGAACCAGGCGTTGGTAAAACTGCCATAGTAGAAGGTTTGGCTTTGCGTATTGTACAAAGGCGTGTAAGCCGTGTGCTATTCGACAAAAGAGTTATATCCCTTGATTTAGCTTCTTTAGTTGCAGGCACCAAGTATCGTGGTCAGTTTGAAGAAAGAATGAAAGCGATCATGAACGAACTGGAAAAGAACCGTGACGTAATTCTTTTCATTGACGAAATGCACACAATAGTGGGTGCAGGTGGCGCCAGTGGCTCGCTCGATGCCAGTAACATTTTCAAACCAGCTTTGGCTCGTGGCGAACTGCAATGCATTGGTGCATCTACTTTGGATGAATACAGAATGCATATTGAAAAAGATGGCGCTTTAGACCGTCGTTTCCAAAAAGTAATGATCGATCCGCCAAGCGTTGACGAAACCGTGCAAATACTGAATAATATCAAATCAAAATATGAAGATTTTCATAGCGTTACTTACTCCGATGAAGCTATCGACGCTTGCGTAAAACTAAGCGACCGCTATGTAACGGATCGTCTGTTGCCGGATAAAGCAATTGACGTAATGGATGAAGTAGGCGCTCGTGTTCATTTAAAGAACATCAACGTTCCTGAAAACATTGTGGAGCTTGAAAAGAAGATTGAAGACGTAAAAGAAGAAAAGAACCGCGTTGTAAAAAGCCAGAAATTTGAAGAGGCCGCGTCACTGCGCGATACTGAAAAGAAACTGGCCGACGAATTGGAACGCGCTAAAGCTCAATGGGAAGAGGAAAGCAAACATAAACGCTACCCCATTACCGATGAAGATATTGCCGAAGTAATACATAGCATGACCGGCATTCCTGTTAGAAAAATGGTGGAAGCCGAAACAGAGAAGTTGCGCAAAATGACGGATGATATGAAAGGCATGGTAATTGGCCAGGATGATGCCATTCTTAAAGTTGTTAAAGCCATTCAACGTAATCGTGTAGGTTTGAAAGATCCTAAAAAACCGATCGGTAGCTTTATTTTCCTTGGGCCTACAGGCGTTGGTAAAACAGAGTTAGCACGCTCATTGGCAAGATATCTTTTCGATTCGGAAGATTCACTTATTCGAATTGACATGAGCGAATACATGGAAAAATTCACAGTGAGCCGCCTTATTGGCGCACCTCCCGGATATGTAGGTTATGAAGAAGGTGGCCAGCTTACAGAAAAAGTGCGCCGCAAACCTTACAGCGTAATATTGTTGGATGAAATTGAAAAAGCACATCCTGATATTTATAATATTTTACTGCAAGTGTTGGATGATGGACAATTAACTGATGGATTAGGAAGGAAAGTGAACTTCAAAAACACGATCATCATCATGACATCAAATATTGGTGTGCGTCAGTTGAAAGACTTTGGTGCGGGCGTTGGATTTGCGACACAATCACGTTTGCAGAACGAAGACGAAGAGAATAAAGCCGTGATTGAAAAGGCCTTAAAACGCACTTTCTCTCCAGAGTTTTTAAACCGTATCGACGATGTGGTGATCTTCAACAGCCTTACAAAAGACGACATCTTTAGCATCATCGATATTTCAATGAAGGGTGTTTTAAAACGCATAGAAACTTTAGGCTACGGCTTAACACTCACTGAGGATGCTAAAACATTCCTCGCGGACAAAGGTTACGATCAGCAATTTGGCGCAAGGCCCCTGCACAGAGCCATTCAAAAATACCTGGAAGATCCATTGGCAGAAGAAATATTGAACATGAGCGTCAAACCCGGTGATATACTAGAGGTTGACTTTGACAAGGAAGCCGACAAACTGGTTTTTTCTATAAAGGAAAAAGCTGACGCTCAGGAAGCATAGATAAAGCAATTCATTAATAAATTTTAACACCTCGCAAATGCGGGGTGTTTTTTATGGAACGAACTGAACTGCTACTATCATCTTCGTTTCCGCCAGTTGGCGGATCGGTTTATCGTCCTGATTATGAATCGCCAAAACTTGTGCTTTCAAAGAATCATTCTCTTAATCCAAATTGTTAAAATTTATGTAATAGATGTTCTCCATAATTATAATTACGAACATCATCGTATTTTCAAATTATTAAGCACACTTAAAAACTACCATTATGCGCTTCACTAAACCAAAAATCTTATCAATCTTCTTTATCCTTGTTGGCATCATTGCAATTGTAACACTCGCTTCATGGAACTTGCCAATGTCACCTGGAATGTTTGATAAGTTTTTTTCCGTTTCTGACACAATCCCCGGCAACTGCAAAGAAAAACTAAGTGATCTTGACGAAGCTTTTGCCAAGCTTGAAAAAGCAAAAATTGAATTAAAAGAAAAAGACATTGCAGCATCTGTTACTAAAGCATTGCGCGAGATTAATATTCAGCAGATACAAGAAAGTGTAGACAATGCGTTAGCAGATGCTGATGTTGCACTTGACAAAGTGGATCTCGAACATATAAAATCCAACGTTGCGAGCGCCATTGCCAAAATCAATACCGAAAAGATCAACGAACAAGTAAAGATTGCAGCCGAGAACCTGAAACCTCAAATCGAAAAATCGATTGAAGAAGCCAGGCTTCAAATTGAGAAAGCTCAGAAGGAAATAACTGATGCCAAAAAACAACTTCGTACAAAGAGTTGAAGTCAGATTCAGGTTGCCGGTTTCTAGTTCCAATAGTGGATAGTAATTCTGTAAAACTTGAAACCCGCAACCTGAAACTTGTAACGTTTCCTCACATCCCCCCTTCTTGTTGGAGCCACCGGCTTAGGCCATTCGCGAGGCTTACCGGTCGAAGGATCAACAGGCAATACCACCTGTTCCCTCGAAGCTTTTTCAGGATCTTCGCTTGCGGCATAAGCCATGACAGCTGTTGTTAAGATGGCATTATTACGCAGGTCATCAAATACAATTTTATCATAAGTATCCCGATTGGTATGCCAGGTAATAGTTCCATAATCCCAGCTCAAAGAACTTAGTGAAAACGCTGGTGCACCAGCCATTACAAATGACGCGAAATCAGAACCGCCAGTGCCGGGCTGGCCAGGAAAACTGGTCTCCACATATTTACGAACATCTTGTGGTACTTTAGAAAGCCATCGGCTTAAATAATTATAGGAATGTAAAAAGCCCATGCCCTGCAGACTTGTAACACGTCCTGTTCCATTATCCTGGTTAAAAACGGCCTGAATATTTGCCACAATTTCCGGATGATCTTCTACAAAAGCTCTTGAGCCGTTTAGGCCTTGCTCCTCACTTCCCCAGTGTCCTACAAGAATGGTACGCTTAGGATTGGGGTAAACTTTCTTTAAAATACGCGCTGCTTCCATCATCGTTAAGGTTCCGGTGCCATTATCAGTAGCGCCCGTAGCACCATCCCAGGAGTCAAAATGCGCTGAAAGAATTACATACTCATCAGGTTTTTCAACACCTTTTATTTCTGCAATAATATTGAATGTTGGAGCAGGGGGCAGCATTTTGGACTCGACAGTCATGTTCATCTTAGGCTTTTTACCAGATTGCGCCAGCCTGTATACCAATCCATAATCCTCAAGTGATAAATCAATGGTAGGTACTTGCTTTGTGTATGCACCAAAAATTTTATCGGCACCAACAGCCTTCGACCAATTGTTCGTGATCACGCCGAGCGCTCCTGCATTTTCAAGTGCAACGGGTAACGTTCGGCTTGTATAACCTGTTTTACTGATACGTTCTGTCCATTCAGTGAAAAGCGAATCGCGGTCCTTATTCATCTTTGCAACAGATTCTTTAATTCCAAATTCTTCCCAGTTTTTATCAGGGCGTCCGGTCGGCTGAAGCAAAGAAATCATCACAAATTTTCCTTTAACTGTAGAAAGCCATTTTTCAAATTCGGCGCCATTGGCAGCAGCAGGCAATATTATTACTTCTGTAGAAACCGTTTTGCCATTCGTACCCGGACTCCATGCCAGTTGCATACCTTCCAAAGATTTTACCCGGGGATAAGTCATTTCAAAGTGTGCCGGCCCTCTTTGCCAACCACGCCATTCACCCCATTTTTCGCTGTGGGCTGCAATGCCCCAACTTTTATATTTTTCAATGGCCCAATCCCCGGCCTGCTTCATTTCTGGTGTTCCAACAAGTCTCGGTCCAATACCGTCCAGTAATTCATGTCCTAATACCTCAAGCTGTGAATTTTGTGTAGCTTCTGTTACGATGGCATCAACAACAGCATCCTTATCTATAGATGGCTTTTGTGCAATAACAACAGTTACAGACAGTAAGAATGGTAGAAGGATAGACCTTTTCAAACAAAGCATATTAAAATGATTAAGGAAACTAAGATACAAAATGAGCAGATACGAATCTGTTGATTTGTTGATTCTATCTATATTTGGCAATATATATATATGAAAATTGAATACCCAAACGTTGCATTGCTTGTTCATACCTGCGACAGGTATGCCTTTCTTTACAAGGGGTTCCAAATATTTTTTGAAAAAAACTGGAACAGCGAAGTTCAGTGCAGCTATTATTTTGCAACGGAAGAAAAAGATTTCGCTTTCGGCCAGTTTAAAAATATCCAATCTGGAAATGGAGAGTGGGCAGACAGGCTTGCATTATTATTGAAAGAAAAAATAAAAGAAAAATACATACTCTATTTTCAGGAAGACATGTGGTTAACAAGTCCTGTAAATAAATACTTTTTCGATCGCCTTTTTGCGCTTGCAGAACAGCATAACTGGCAGCAGGTAAAACTACATAGTTCCAATGCTTATGTAACTAAAGAAACCGATTTGTTTATAGAAGGATTTAATGTTTCTCAAATAGATAATAAAGGTTCTTCCTTTCTAATGTCACATCAAGTTACGCTTTGGAACAAGGAGTTTTTACTAAAGCAACTTTATAAAAAAGAACATCCTTGGCGAAATGAAAGACGCGGCACACAAAGACTTAAAAAGTTAAATCCGCAAATATTTCAAATTGATTATTTCGCAGAGAATGGCCAGCCA
The DNA here is from genome assembly GCF_022513635.1 of Paraniabella ginsengisoli. Taxonomy (GTDB): domain Bacteria; phylum Bacteroidota; class Bacteroidia; order Chitinophagales; family Chitinophagaceae; genus Niabella; species Niabella ginsengisoli. The sequence goes on from NZ_JAKWBL010000005.1 coordinate 50,123, forward strand.
GCATACAACAATAATCAAAACCTAATATTAAGAAGTGGTTATTACACCGTATCAATTAATGGAATGTTAGGAAATACGGTTGAGCCTTATATAAAAGCACTTTTGAATGAAGATGAGCATCCTGAAAATAAAAAATATGGACTTCAATTACAACATCATTATAACAACCAGTTGACGCACGACGGATTATCCAAGCCCAGAAAGGTAGATATTTTTAAAAGGATCAAAAACTGGTTTCAGGGTAAATAGAAACAGCGAAGCGAATTATTTTTAGATAATTAATTACGCCCCGCCGTTCATTCAGTTTTTTAAAAATTTTGATCATCTGCTGATGGGCCGTAGCTTCCAGGCACTTTGATATCGTTTAGCCGATAATACACGCCAAGCTGCGCACGATGATGTGTTATTTGGTTTAGTGAATGCCTTATAGCCGCATATTTAGTCCATTCAGCTAACTTGTTGCCATTATATTTCAAACTCCAAAAAGGCTCCAAATCAGCTTCAGTAGCCTTTTCCAAAGCTTTTAATGAATCACTGTAATTTTTTTCTAAAGCATCAAGTAGCTGCTGACGGTTTTCATATAAAGCCGGCTTGTCGCCTTCAGCGAGATCAAAAATTCGGTTTTTAGCATAAAAGAAGCCCAACCAAACACTTCCGTAATATGCTGCGCCAGATGCATCAGTTTCATACTTTTCTCATGCGGCGCATAATCATTTTTTCCTTCGGGAAACTCGTTCAGGAATTTTTTGGTTGTATTATGCTCTTCGGTTAATTCCTCCCTAAGTTGTTTTAAAGTATCCATATAGTTTTCGATTAATTGTTTGATGAAAGGTACAAACTATTTGAAGTTCGCGAATGTGAAAATTTTGTAAACAGTAGCGGTAAACGTAAATTTTTTATGCCACGAATGCACGAATAAATAGGATTGATTAATGATAAAATGAAGTATCCACAGAGTAATGAAGTAAGCAGAAAATTGCAACCCTTTCACATCTTTCCGAAATTTAAACTTATGTTTTGGGTTTGTATTTCTCTGAGACATAATTCCTGTACTTGTTCCAACGTGGTGAGTTGTTTCATCGGCTTATTCGTTTATCCATCTTTAATTTCCATCGCTTATTTTTGATGTCAAATAAATGTATTATGCAACTCAATCAATATATCGATCATACCATTTTAAAACCTACAACCTTAGTTAGCGATATTGAAAAAGTTTGTGCGGAAGCAAAGCAATACCACTTTGCGTCTGCCTGTGTTCCGCCACCTTTTGTAAAAAAATCAAAAGAACTGCTTCTAGACAGTGGTGTCAAAACCTGCACTGTTATTGGGTTCCCGTTTGGCTATTCTGCCATCGAAGCTAAACTTGCCGAAACGCTTTTAGCTATTGTTGACGGTGCGGATGAACTAGATATTGTAATTAATTTAATCGCATTAAAAAATAATGATTGGCAATATCTCGCCAACGAGGCGAACCATTTAATACCTATCATCAAAGAAAAAGGGAAAACAGTTAAGATCATTATTGAAAGCGGTGTATTGACAGATAACGAAATCATTAAATGTTGCGAACTGTATGGCGTTGCGGGTATTGATTATTTAAAGACTTCTACAGGTTATGCTGAGAAAGGCGCGAGCATACATGCCGTTGAATTATTTAAAAAACATTTGCCACAAGGAACGGGTATCAAAGCCAGCGGTGGTATTCGGGATTACGATTTTGCCAAAAAACTAGTTGAAGCCGGTGCTGCCAGGTTAGGATGCAGCGCAAGCGTGGCGATTGTAGAAGGGGGAAAAGGGGAAGGAAGTTATTGAAAACAGTTGACGGATGGTAGTTGACAGAGGACAATTTGTACATCTCTGTATGTGAACTCATAAACTAACCCCTCCCACTATTTTCAACATACCCTTTTAGTTCTTCATTAAAAGCTTTTTCTTTTATTAATTGCTCTAATGTCAGGTGCATCCTGTAACGCCAGTAGTGCTGAGGGTTTGCTGGTATGTTAATGCGTTCATCATCCGGGTTGGTGCGGCGTAATTCGGCACTCATACCCAAAATATCCTGTAGCTGAAAAATACTCCACATTGCAGGTGAATATAAATGCTGCAACACAATGGCCCGGTTAATCCAGGGCTCGCAGAACTGCGGCGCATCGCCGCTTTGTCCCAACTCATTATTATAAAATTGTTGAGTCGTATTTTTATCTTCTTGCCACCAGCTGCGTACCGTACTCATATCATGAGTGGATGGTGTAACAACAGATAAATAGGGAGCATCCGCCAGATTGCAAAATTTCACACCGGGATTTTTCGGCATTCTTTGTATTTCGAGGCTTAAAATCCCCAATTGTTTCATAACGCCCGGAACAGTTTCGGAACCATTCCCAAATCTTCGCCGCATATCAACATATTAGTTGCAGCCTTCAGTTCGGAAGTTTCTTTAATGATTCCTTTCTCCAGAAATCATTTTGCCTGCGATAGAAATAATCTATATATAAATTCCAAATCTTTTCTCTCATTTGCGGCTGCAAGTGGCGAAAGGAGCTGGTTTGGTCGATTGCTATCCGAAAATGAAATTCAGTTTTTTCTAAGCTTTCTTCTTCAAATAATATTACGTTACTGATCAGATCGAACAAGCCATCGCGCAACTGAGTACTGTTGCTATCTTGCTTTTTATGAAAATAGGATTCAACTTTTTTCTGTGTGTCAAATTGTGGAAGCAATAGGTATTGTCGCGGGCCGTGCTTCTGTAAAAATTTCTTTTTACATTTTCCGATTGTTCTTGAAATATTTCAATCAACACATCATCGGTTATATACGGCATACAGAACCTTTCATAATCAAACCAAATTCCCTGCTCGCCAAACTCGTTAATATGTATTGGTAAACAGGGATCGAATTTCCCCATTATTCCTTGAATAGCATGTAATGGAATGCTCCATATTCTAAAAAAGCCGAGGATATGATCAATTCTGAAAGCATCAAAATAATGGCTCATTTGCTCAAAGCGTTCACGCCACCAGGCGAATCCACCGTCTTTCATCTTTTGCCAGTTGTAAGTAGGAAAGCCCCAGTTCTGGCCTTTTACAGCAAAATCATCAGGTGGCGCACCGGCCTGTACTTCCATCTTATATAAATCAGGAGCCACCCACGCATCGCAACCAAAACGATAGACTCCAATGGGGATATCCCCTTTAACGATTACACCCTTTTTACGTGCATATTCAACCGCGTCGCTTAACTGCAGATGTAATTGATACTGCACATAACAGTAATACAACACCTGTTTGTTAGCAGGATTGTTGTCTTCAAAAAATTCGTTTATTTCTTTCTCATTATAAATTTTGTTTGTTTGCCAATCCGACGGATTGGGAGACAGGTATTTATCGCGTAGATAAGAATAAGCCGCATAGGGTTTTAGCCAGCTTTTATTTTTCTCAAAAAAATCCTTATAGGAATGCGACTTTTGAAACGTAGCTGCCCGCTCTTCAAACGATTCCCGCAATACAGCCATTTTAAATTTCATCACCGCTTCGTAATCAACATGTGCCAGTTCATTCAGTTGCTTACGTTTGGTTTTTATAGCCTCCTTTAATTCTTTATTTTTCTTTCCATCAATTTCGTCGATATTGATATAAATAGGATGAAGCGCAAATGCTGAAATGGCTGCGTATGGATAAGAGTCAAGCCATGTATTAGTAGCCGTTGTATCATTCACCGGCAGGATCTGGATCAATTTTAGCTTCGTTTTTACCGCCCAGTCCGTAAGCAGTTTCAGATCGCTAAACTCACCAACACCGAAGCCATTTTTACTTCGCAAACTAAAAACCGGAATGGCAACACCGCCCCCGCGCCAGGTTTCGCCTTGCATATTAACAAAGCCATCTTGCAATATAGTTTGTTCATTAACTGAAGCTTGCTCAAAACATACGCGGTTTCCTCCATCTTCAAACCGGATAAATTCTTTTTTGCTTTATTAAAAATTCCATACTTATAAGCAAAAGGAGATTGAGTGCCTTTAAGGTTCAAGGCTGCAAACCAACACATACCGTCAAAGTTTAAAACGATCGGATCTTTAATATCCCAACACTTTAAAGTTTCGCCATCTCCTAAAAGGCATACAACTTCGTCCTTTCCCAACAGTGGAGCTTTTATTTTAAAAACATGAGTAGTTTCTTCTTTATATTTAACTTTTACCGCTTTATGCCTGGGTAATAAAACTTCTTGAAATGGAGCCGTATAAAAAGTATTGGCAACTGCTCCAGCATAGTTCCAGGTATCATAAATATTCAACACTTCGATATTTTCGCGGTCAATAACTAATTGCCTTGGCTGCTGAAACTCGTCAATGCAAACACCTTCTGCATCTTTAAAAATATATTTGTAAGACAATGTTTTTTAGGTAATGCAGCAACATCAATATTTATTTCAAGCCTCCAGTATTCATCGTTAAAGTACTGCATTTCTACACTTTTACTACTTGGTCCTAATTCTTGGGCGTTAGCAATTATATATAGTTGTTCACCAAAATTTGTGTGATATTTTAAAAAGAAAATAAGCTTCATCTGTAAATGTTTTAGTTTGCAGCTAGTGTGAAAAAATCAACACGGACATATCCTAATATTGGAATTCTATCATTGTGTACAATATACACACAATAAAATTATTCCCAACTGCTCTCTCAAAATAAAGTTTGTAAAGTATTCATTTTTCGCCTTCATCACTTAAATTTGCAGCAAAACAAATAAAGTATGTCTTCTGCTTCAAAAAATAAAGGGTTAATGTGGATTTTATTTCTGATTGCAACTTTTGCATTCGTTTTCGCATGTTTCAGTCATTGGCCATGGTTGACGTTGATCCTTCCTTTCGTTACTACGTTCTTTGTTAAAGCGATGGATATTATTTAATTTACTCCTGTTATAATATTGAAAAACCCGCTTTGAAGCGGGTTTTGTTTTGTACAATATAGTTCTATTACTTTTTCGTAGTCCTGATCACACCTCTGATATAACCAATCGATTCGGCAATACCCGCAAAAGGATTTTTCATGTTGCGTTCATGCTCCAGGCTTAGCACGCCAGAATAACCTACTTGCCGCATCATTTTTACAAATGCAGGGTAATCAATAATTCCTCTTCCCACTTCTACCGAATAACCTTGTTTTGTAGGTGCTGTAACATCTTTCAGGTGCATATCAAAAACTCTTGTATGATACTTTTTAAGATCAGCAACAGGATCCTTGCCATTACGTGTATCATGCCCAATATCTAAACACATTCCCATACGCGGATCGAGGTCTTTTACATTGTTCCAAACATCTTCTGCATCAGGATAAAGTTTCATATCAGGCCCATGAAGATGAATCGCATACTTCATATCATACTCCTTCACTTTCTTATTTACATAAGGTAGTAACTCATAGTTTGGAACGCCAACGATTAATTTTACACCTACGCGCTTTGCATATTCAAATGCTTCATCCACCTCTTTTTCGGTTTTCATGTAGATAGGTCCAACAGCATACCCTGTAACGCCTTTAGCTTTTAACTTTTCATGAAAAGCTGCAATCTGGTTAGCATTTGCGTCTAATGGCAAATGAAAACTTTTAATGCATAAGTAATGTACATCACTCTTTTCCATTGTTTCAAGAGCCGTATCAATTCCAAAATTGACAAAAGTATATCCGGCCATTCCTACTTTAAACTTCTCGTAAGTATCGATGGGTGGTTGAGGGTCGGGGCGCTTTTCCTGAGCGCTCGCAACAAGGCTTATCAATAAACTGACAGCAATAATTAAATTAAACTTCTTCATATTATGGGCTAAAATAAAAAACCATCTGCATATACAGATGGTTTCTATAATAAATTATAAAACTATTTTTTCTTAATGGCTGCTTTAGGTGCAATCATTGCCAGCATTCTTCTACCTTCCAGCTTTGGCATGTTCTCTAAAGTGCCAAATTCTGCAAGCCTTTCTGCAAACTTTAATAACAAGAGCTGACCTCTATCCTGAAACTGAATAGCGCGACCCTTAAACTGTACGTAAGCTTTTACTTTGTTACCGTCTTTCAAAAAGCCTTCCGCATGTTTAGCTTTGAAATCAAAATCATGGTCATCAGTATTGGGCGTAAATCGAATCTCTTTTATTTCTGTCGCTTTACTCTTCGCCTTCATCTCCTTCTCCTTCTTCTTCTTATCGTAAAGGAACTTATTATAATCAATGATTTTACAAACTGGAGGATCTGCCGTTGGTGAAATTTCTACCAGATCTAATTCTTGTTGCTGAGCCATTTTTAAGGCTTCTTGCGTAGCGTAAACGCCAGCCTCAACATTATCGCCCACCAGTCTTATTTGTGGAACCCTGATGTGGTGATTAATTCGGTGTTCTGCTTCTTTTTGTGGTAAACGTCCTCTGAAGTTTCCTTTTGGTCTGTTGCCTCCCGGCCTGTAAGGACCACCCGCACCAGGCGGACGGTTAAAAGTTGGTTTCTGTGGTACTGCCATCTAAAACTTATTCGTTATGTTTCTTCCCGTCTGGAAACATTTATTTTTTGCGGTTTTAATGCCATACGGGAATGGCATGTTAAAAAATTTTCACAAAGATGGGAATTAAACTTAGTATTACCATTTTTATTTTAACAGATTTATTGAGGCAATTATCTTACCAAAAATTCAAAAATATTCTCTGATAAATACTAAAAATAGCCGAAGCTAACGCCCCGGCTATGTATTATTTAAAGATGATAGACTTATGCTGCTTTTGCCTTCTTTTTACGATAGCTGATCTTTGTAATAAGCACATAAAGTACTGGTACTATAAAGATGGCCAATGAAGTGGCAGCAAGCATACCGCCAAATACAGTCCATCCAATGGTACGGCGACTAACGGAAGCAGCACCGGATGCAATCATTAGCGGAACGACACCTAATATAAACGCAAGAGAAGTCATAATGATCGGCCTTAAACGAAGCCTGACAGCCTGCAAAGTCGCCTGTACCACATCCATACCTTTATCTACACGCTCTTTTGCAAATTCTACAATCAGGATCGCATTTTTGGCGGCCAAACCAATTAATGTAATTAATCCGATTTGAGCGTAAATATTATTAGATAATTTAGGCAAAAGTGTCAATGCCAGAATTGATCCGAACGCACCAATCGGAACAGCCAGTAATACCGAGAACGGAACAGACCAACTTTCATAAAGTGCCGCAAGAAATAAGAACACAAATACGATCGATATTGCGAAAATGGTTGTCTGCTGATCTCCCGCTGCAATCTCTTCACGGCTCATGCCCGAAAATTCATACCCATAACCAGCAGGCAATGTTTTAGCCGCCTCTCTCAATGCGTCAATAGCTTCACCACTACTTGCTCCATCTTTTGGAGCACCATTAATTTCAACCGAGCGGTAAATATTGTAGTGCGATATAACAGCCGGCGCTTCTATGAGTTTTGTTGTAATAAGCATATTCATTGGAACCATGCCGCCCTGGCTATTGCGAACATAATAGTCTTTTAAATTATCTATCGAGCCGCGATACAGATAATCCGCCTGTGTCATTACTCTAAAATTGCGTCCATAAATATTGAAATCATTTACATAACTACTACCTAAAAAGTTTGAAAGCGTAGTATATACTTCTGCTACATTTACGCCCATTTTTTTAGCCAGTTCTTTATTAACATTTACCTGGTAACTTGGCGTTCTGGCATTAAAGAAAGTAAATGCCCTTCCAATTGCAGGTTGTGAATTTACTGTCTGTAAAAAATTATTAGCAACCTGTTCAAATTTATTGACATCATCGGTAGAACCGGTTTGCTGTAACTGAAATGAGAAACCTGCTGTAGCGCCCAAACCTGGTATAGCCGGTGGTGCAATGGGCATTACCCTCGCTTCTTTTATATCTTTGGTAGATTCAATTATTTTAGCGATTACCGCATTTACATGATGATCTTCACCCTTTCGATCATCCCACTCTTTAAGTTTTACAAACATGGTACCCACGTTCGATTTCGAGCTGAAGCTTACAATATTTAAACCAGCAAGACCTCCCACCACATCTACTTCAGGTAAGCTTTCCACACGATTCATAATTGTTTTTATCATTTCAATGCTTCGCGTGGTACTTGTTCCTTCAGGCAATTCGTAGGTTACATACATACGGCCCTCATCTTCTGTAGGAATAAATCCTGTTGCTTTTGTTTTAAACAAAAAGATCATGACTGCAATCACTACAATTAAGAGTGTAACAACATAAGGCGTTTTCCGTATCCATTTTGCTACACTTCTTGTATAACCTAAAGTAACTTTATTGAACCAATTGTTGAAGCGATCAAAGAAACGATCGAGCACATTTTTACTTTTACCACTAGTATCAGTAGGTTTCAACAACAGCATACTTAAAGCAGGCGTGAGAGACAATGCCACAAAAGCTGAAAGCAATACTGATACAGCGATCGTAATAGCAAATTGTTGGTATAACCGGCCCACAATACCCGGAATAAATCCTACAGGTATAAATACCGCCGCAAGAATCAGTGCAATAGCAATTACCGGCGCGGAAATTTCTTTCATAGCCTTTATGGTAGCGTCTTTCGGCGACATACCTCTGCTATCTATATTATGCTGAATGGCTTCTACCACCACAATAGCATCATCCACCACAATACCAATGGCTAATACGAATGCAAATAATGTAAGCGTATTAATGGTGAAACCTAATAAGTTAAAAAATATAAATGTTCCAATCAGTGATACCGGAATGGCGAGTACAGGAATTAATGTTGCACGCCAGTTTTGCAAAAATAAGAACACCACCAAAACCACAAGTATCAAAGCCTCTACAAGCGTATGCATTACTTCGTTGATAGAAACCTGTACTACAGTTGCTGTTTCTAATGGTACTTTAAAATCGATGTCTTTTGGAAATGTAGGGCGTAGTCTTTCAAGCGCTTCATTAACACCTTTATAGGTGTCTAATGCGTTTGCGCCCGGTGCCTGATAAATCAACAGAAAGGAGCATGGTTTGCCACTTACAAAAGCATTCGCGGTGTAATCAAACTTTCCCAACTCTACTTTTGCTACGTCTTTTAAATATACTACACTCCCATCAGCAGGGCGTGTGCGCACAATAACGTTTTCAAATTGCTGAGGGGTATTAATGCGGCTGTTAGTTAACAAACTGTATTCAAAAACCTGTTGATCTTTTTGAGGATTACCACCAATAGTACCGGCTGCAGCTTGAAGATTCTGCTCCTGTAATGCGGCATTTATTTCAGCTGGCGAAATGCCTAAAGCTGCCATTTTAGAAGGGTTCAGCCAAACACGCATACTAAAATCATCTGCACGCGAGAATATATCCCCAACTCCCTTTACACGAGCCAATGCATCTTTTACATATAAGTTTACATAGTTACCAATAAAATTGGCGTCATGTGTTCCATTAGGAGAATAAAACGCAAGCGCCATCATAATACTTGGATTACGCTTACGAACAGTCAATCCTAATCTTTTTACAGCATCTGGCAAAGTAGGTTCAGCAACACTTACACGGTTTTGTACATCCAGGGTTGCGATGTTAATATCGGTACCCACAGCAAAGTTTACAGTAATGCTGCTCTGCCCGCTACTGGTACTATTACTGGTCATGTAGGTCATGCCTGGCGTACCATTGATCTGCGTTTCCATTGCAGTGGTTGTGGTTTGTTCTACTGTTTGCGCATCAGCACCAGTAAAATTACCAGATATCTGTACCGTGGGGGGGATATGTCCGGATATTGAGCGACAGGTAGCGTGAGCATGGAAATAATGCCCACCAACACAATAACGATCGATACAACTATTGCTGTTACCGGTCTTTTTATAAATACGTCTGCGATCATGTGTGTTTTTAGATGACAGTTGACAGATGAGAGTTGACAGTAGCTGTCATCTATCAACCGTCATCTGTCAACTTATTTTTTCGTTTTGTTGTATCAATTATTTGACAGATAGACACCATTATCTGTCAACTCTCATCTGTCAACTTACTTCTTTGCTTTGGTTGTGTCGGTAGTGATTTTAGCACCTTCTCTCAGATTTTGAACACCTTCCACCACAATTGTTTCACCAGCCTGCAAACCTTCTTTTATTAAAATATTTGGTCCAATCTGCGTACCCAAAGTAACCTTACGCTGCGATACTTTACTGCTGTCGCCAACCGCATATACAAAGAAGTCGCCAAGTTGCTCAACAATAGCTTTATAAGGAATAAGCACAGAGCGGGAAGACGCCGAATTTAAAACGCGTACCGTTCCACTCATACCGGCTTTCAACATTTGGTTATCATTAGGGAAAACCAACCTGACTTTTATAGCTCCGGTTTGAGGATCTACAGCCCTATCTATAATTTGAATTTTGCCATGCTGTGGATATACATCATCGCCGAAGGCCAATGAAAATGTAGAATCAACATTGTTTTTTGCGCTTTGCAACTTTGAAAATCTATAAATTTCTTTTTGATCGATGACAAAATCTACCGCCATTGGATTGTCTGTAGAAACTGTATTTAATATAGATTGACCAGCAACTACTGAAGTTCCTAAACGAACCTGCGATATACCTATAGTACCGCTGAATGGTGCATAAATAGTTGCAAAATTTACATTAGCACGAACCGCGTTTGCCGAGGCTTTTGCTGCAGCTACCTGTTTTTTAGCGGCTGCTAACGCAGCATCTGCATAATCAACCTGTTGCTTGGCAATAGCATCCTGTTTATCTAAGGCATGATAACGTTCTGCATCTTTCTGGGCTTTAATAAGATTGGTTTCCTGCACAGCCACATCTGCCAGAGCAGCCTGGTAATTAGCCTGGTAAGTTTGCTGATCGATGGTATATAATTTCTGCCCTTTAGAAACCTTAGCACCGTCTTTGAAATGTATGCCAGTAATATAACCTGTAACCTGAGGCCTAACTTCCGATTGATTTAGGGGAACTAGCGTAGCCGGATACTCATCATAATAAACAGTATTGCCGCTTTCTGACACCTGAACTACTACAACCGGAACAGGAGCGTTAGCTGGCGGACCAGCCTGTTGCTTGCCCTTACAAGCTACTAATGTTAATAATAAGGCCGGAACTATGGACACCTTTGTGATATTCATGTGATAGATCTTAGATTTTAGATATTAGACTTTAGACTTTGTTTTTCTTAGTTTACCTGAATGGCACCTTCAGCTTTTCTGACATCGATTTTGCTGCTTAATAATCCATAAACTGCGTTGAAGTAGTTTATTTGGGCAGCTCGTAAATCTGTTTGTGCTGTGATCAGTTCAAGATAGGTTTTGATCCCTTCCCTATATTGCAGTTCTATGATCTTATGCACTTCGGCAGCCAACTCCATATTTTCTTTCAACGCCAGATAATTAGCCATATTTGCCCTGTATTGAGCCATGGCCGTTTTATACTCGCTGCTGGCCTGGTTTACAAAATCTACCAGGTCTAGTTCGGTTTGCTGAACCTGCTTTTCTGCAATAATTATATTGTTCTTTCTTTTTCCTCCTTGAAAGATGGGGAAGCCCAAAGTTAAACCAGCATAAGAGTTGGGAAAACCCTGATTATACAATTTTGCAAAATCATCATTCAAAAAATTCTTGATATAAGCCCCGTTGGCAGAAAGCGTCGGAATATAACTCCACTTATTATAACGAACATTGGCCTGCTGCAACCTTAGCTGCGCTTGTAATTGCTGATATTCTACCCTGTTGGTATATTGACTAGTTTCTAATGTATCCAGATGTATTTCTGCTTCCAGTTGTGTACTGTCATACTCCAGCGACAATTCTCTCCCATCAGGATAATTTATAAGGTATTTCAAATTGGCTATCTTCGACTTAAGTGCTTCTTCAATTTCTTTTTTGGAAGCAACGGCATTATTTAATGCGATAGTAGCCCTTTGGTAATCCGTTTTATCAGTAACACCAACATCGTATCGAGCACGAGCATCTTTAAGGCTACGCGCCAACATAACAATATTTTCTGCAGTAATTTTTCTTTGCTGCTCAGTTGCCAATAAATCATAGAAGTTTTTAGAGACATTGGCTACCAAATTGATCCTGGCATTTTCAGTTTGCTTCGAAGCAACTTCTCTTACATCCTGCTTTGTTTGACTGGCCAACAATACATCGCGATTGAAAATATTTTGCGTTGCTGTAAGCTGAATTGCTGACGTGTTATATACACCAAAGCGAACCTGGTTGCCTCCTATAATGTTAACGGGTAGCTGGAAATTTCTTTGATAATTATAATTAAAATTAAGTTGGGGATACCAGTCTGCTAAGCGATTTTTTATTTGCAGATCGGTGATCTCTTGGTTAATCTCTGCCTGTTTCACTATTGGCTGATTGGCCAAAGCATAATCAATGATACCATCAAGCGTAGCATTTTGCAGCAATGTGTCGCTGGTTTGGGCATAAGCAGACGTAACTAAAAAAGAACTTAAAACGCTAACGAATGTTAGGATTATTTTGGACTTTAGTTTCTTTAAAAGAAAATTCATAAAAACAAAATTTACCCGATGATCCCGGTCTACATCAACCTGTTATTCAGTTTGATCCAATCAAAACAACGGATCGGCAGGTTTGTTCAAACACAAATCAAATCTGTTGAAAAATATTTTTCTCAGGGCAAGCGATGTTTTAAAAGCAAAAAGACTTTGACGTTATTTTTACATTTATATTGCGGAGCATTTAATTATTTTTTATTAACTGATACGTAAAAAATATCTTCTTTAATAATAAATACACAACACAATGCCTTTCACAGGTTGTATTCAAAGCTAATATATCTTTATGTTATTTTACAGATGTGCCCTTTAAAATCTTTTGACCTAAACTATTTTCAGCTCCTATAAATAATGCAGAGAAAACGCTATTTAAAAAAATACGCTAAGCTTATGCGTTGGGTAAACAACTTTATTAATGTTGGAGTTACTACCGAAACAAGCTTTGAAGAAGCACGCAGAATAAGGATGGCCAATATTATTGGAATTACCGGCCTTTTATCTTCTACAGTTTTCTTTATTTCCAATTTTAACCACGACAGGAAACCATTAGCTATTTTAAATGTCATTACCATGGCTTCGATGGCGGCCCTGATGTATGTGAATTACAACCGACTTTACGCATTTGGACATGTTATTATAAGTATTGTTCTGAGTTTGGTATTTGCAATAACAGGTTTGCTTTACCATAATGGAATGGAGTTCTATCTTCTTATTATTGCTGCCATTGTAATGACCATTTCAAGAAGAAACCCGTCGATACAAATTATTTACATTGTAAACTGCCTGGTGTTTATTTTCTTGCTGTGGTCGGGTGACATGTATCAATTCTTTCCACCGGTTCCAAAAACAGTTTATTCTATCAACGTAACAGTTTGGGTTCTTTTCTATGTTATATTCTTCTGGTATTTTAGAAAATTAAGTAGAAATAATCAAGTAGAAATCGAAACCCGGAACAGGCAATTACAACAGCAGCAAATTAAACTGATTGAACAAACGCGGCAACTGGAGGTCAATAACAGACAGCTAGAGGTTTTGAACAGCACAAAGGAAAAGCTATTTTCAATTGTAGCACATGATGTAAGAAGCCCAATAGCCGGATTGAAAACAACACTGGATCTGTTCAATGAAAATATTCTGACAAAAGAAGAGTTTATGGAACTCTCGAAAGAACTTTCTATGCAATTGAACCAACTTCACTGGAGCCTCGAAAACCTCTTAAAGTGGAGCAACAGCCAAATGCAGGGAATTGAAATACAAAAGCAGAAGATCTTTTTAGAACCTTTAATAGCTGATACACTTAGTCTTTTACAATATAATCTGGTTAACAAAAATATACAGACAAATATCAGCAGCGAAGGAAATAGTATGATCGACGCCGATCCGGATCACATAAAAATTGTTATACGCAACCTTATTTCCAACGCCATAAAATTTAGCTATGCTGGTGGAAAGATAGACCTGGTTATAGAAAAAATAGGATCATTTATCCATTTTTCTGTTATTGATAATGGACTAGGAATGAAAGAAGAAACCATACAGGAACTTTTCCTGGAAACCTCAATCAAATCAAGCAGAGGCACTTCCAATGAAAAAGGAACAGGGATGGGTTTAAAGTTGAGTAAAGAGTTTGCGGAAAAAAACGGCGGAAGTATAACCGTTGAATGTGAACCTGACATGGGTTGCGCCTTTACACTAATCATTCCGGCAGCTACAATAAACAATAAAGACTAATCCGAAATTTTATTGCATGTTATTAGTAATAGCACTGTTCCCAGCGCTTTGAAGCAATCCTATTTCTAAAGAAGTCTCTTTAAAATGATCAATTTTTAAACAGGTTATTGCTTCCGTTTGCAAAATTTGTATTTTCACTTTCAAACCAATTCGAACAGAATCTTTAAACAAACCTTTGAATGCATAGCGTATTACCCTTTTTGCTGGCTATGGTGGCAGCTGTTGTATTGTTGGAAATGTTGGCTACCAAGCTTAAAATTGCTTATCCTGTTTTGTTAGTAGTTGCAGGATTGCTTATAAGTTTCATACCTAAATTACCAATGGTAAAAATCAATCCTGATCTTATCTTTTTCATCTTTCTTCCGCCTTTATTATTTGATGCATCCTGGTCTATTTCTTTTAAAGAAATGAAAAAATGGTGGCGAATCATTGGCAGCTTCGCGTTTCTGGTTGTCTTTTTTACAGCACTTTCCGTAGCAGTAGTAACCAATTATTTTATTCCGGGCTTTACAATCGCGCTCGGTTTTTTATTGGGTGGTATTGTGTCACCTCCTGATGCAGTAAGTACCGGAGCTATTATGAAATTTGTAAAAATTCCAAAATCGACTTCAGCTATCCTTGAAGGAGAAAGCCTGCTGAATGATGCTTCATCCCTCATTATTTTTCGTTTTGCATTAGTCGCCGTAGGAACGGGCCAGTTTGTTTGGCAGGAGGCCACACTGAGCTTTTTATGGATGGTGATAGGCGGAGCCGGGATTGGATTGTTGCTGGGATGGCTTTTTGTGCAGGCTCATAAACGCTTGCCAACAGATGCTCCTTCCGATACCGCCCTTACATTGATTGAACCTTACTTCATGTATTGGGCAGCAGAACAGTTACAGAGTTCAGGCGTTTTAGCAGTAGTTTGTGGTGGTTTATTTATGGCTAACAGGCGGCTTCTTTTTTAAATAGCACCAGCAGAGTGAGAGGATTTAGTGTGTGGGAAAGTTTTGTGTATATACTTAATGGTGTTATCTTTTTGTTGATAGGCCTTGAACTGCCTGAAATTGTTGAAGGTTTGCGATCCAAAGGTATTCCTTTAAGTACTGCGATAGGTTATGGTTTGCTGGTAACAGGCATTTTAATCTTAGCCAGAATTATAAGCTCGTATACCGCGATGTTAGCAACTATTATTTTCAGGCCCAGTGTAGCACATCGCATGAACAATGGAAGGAACAGAGCCCGAAGATGGATGATGCCCCTTATTCTTGGCTGGACAGGTATGCGCGGAGTTGTATCACTGGCTGCGGCATTAGCGATTCCGGTTACACTGGACGATGGCACAGCTTTTCCTTATCGAAATCTTATTTTGTTCATCACGTTCGTAGTAATATTACTTACTTTATTAGTTCAAGGCCTTACACTTCCATATATTATTAAACGCACCAATTTGTTATATCTTTTTGAAGATGATAAAGAAGATGAAGCAATGATGCAAAACTTAAGAACAAGACTTCGGGAACATTCCTATCAGTTTCTTAAAAATAAATATGATAATGAGTTGGGAGACCACGCAGGTATGCAAAAGTTCTTGCATCATCTGGAAGAAAAAAGAAAGGCGGCCAATGATGAATGGATGAATGAAAAAACGAAAATATTTTTTTCGAAATGCTGGAAAATCAACGGCAATTTTTGGCTGAAATAAATAAAGATCCCAACATTCACGAAGGTTATATACGCCGGCAATTATACCAGATAGATCTTGAAGAAGAACGGTTGAGAACCGTATGATATCTAATATTGAAACCCCACTAGAGATGAGCTTGGAGCTAAAAAAAAACCGGAACTTTAAGCTCCGGGTAATGATGGGTTTAGTTATCAGTTTTTTCTTCTATTTCTTTCAAAATGCTATGTAAAAAATCATCTACGCTTGTAACACCAGCATCGCCTTTTCCCTGTCTGCGTACCGCTACTTTATTGTCGGTCATTTCTTTTTCACCAACTACAAGCATGTAAGGAATTTTATACAACTCTGTGTCCCTGATCTTTTTCCCGATCTTTTCATTTCTGTCATCTACCTCAACGCGCACTCCGCCACGCTTTAGTTTCTTTTCTACTTCTTTTGCATAAGGTAAATACTTATCACTGATCGGTAACACCTTAACTTGAATTGGACACAACCATACAGGAAATTTACCCGCATAATGCTCTAACAGAAAACCTATAAAACGCTCGTGGGTACCCAATGGTGCGCGATGTATGATAAGCGGCACTTCAGGTTCGTTGTTTTGATTGGTAAAGCTGAGCTTAAACCTGCGTCCCTGCGCAAAATCAACCTGGTTTGTTGCAAGGGTAAATTCGCGCCGATAGCGCTCCATATCTGAACATCTATTTTCGGACCGTAAAAAGCGCCTTCGCCTTTTACTTCCACATAAGGTATATTACTTTCGATCAATACATTTCGTACCAGTTCTTCCGTTTCCAGCCACAGCTCTGGTTCATCAATATATTTTTGTCCCAGTTTCTCCGGGTCGTGCAAACTTAAGCGCATGATGTATTTATCAATACCAAATATTTTAAAGTATTTCTGATACATTTCATTTACCGCACGAAATTCATCTGCAAACTGCTCCTTAGTGCAATAAATATGCGCATCATTCATGTGCAGGCAACGCACACGCATCAGTCCAAACAGCTCACCACTTTGTTCATAACGATAGCAGGTTCCATATTCTGCAATTCGATATGGGAGATCGCGATAGCTCTTTGGTTCTGCATCAAATATTTTATGATGATGCGGACAGTTCATCGATTTCAGATAATATTTCTCACCTTCCAACTCCATCGGCGGATACATGCTATCTGCATAATAAGGTAAATGCCCGCTGGTTATATACATGCTTTCCTTTGCAATATGCGGCGTTACTACCCTTTTATAACCTGCGTCGTCTTCCGTTTCTTTTGCTAACTTTTCTAATTGTTCGATAATTACGGTTCCATTAGGCAACCAAAGTGGTAAACCCTGTCCCACCATATCGTCCATCGTAAAAATGCCTAATTCTTTACCCAGCTTGCGATGGTCGCGTTTTTTAGCTTCTTCCAACATGGCCAGATGCTCATCCAATTCTTTTTGATTAGGAAAAGTAATGCCGTAAACACGGGTAAGCATTTTGTTTTTTTCATCTCCCTTCCAATAAGCACCGGCAACGCTTGTTAGTTTCACCGCTTTGATGATGCCGGTATTGGGAATATGTGGCCCACGGCACAGGTCGGTAAAATTTCCCTGCGTGTAGAATGTTATTTCCCCGTCATTCAAGTTCCCCAAAAGATCCAGTTTATATTCGTCACCTTTATCAGAAAAATATTGAATAGCTTCGGCTTTAGGCATTTCCTTGCGGATATACGCACTATTGGTTTTGGCCAATTCGTTCATTTTCTTTTCCAAAGTCGCTAAATCATCTTCAGAAAGTTTTCTATCTCCCAGGTCCATATCGTAATAAAACCCACCTGAGTCTAAAGCAGGCCCAACCCAGAATTTAACGCCGGGGAATTGTGTTTCCACAGCTTCCGCCATCAGGTGAGCCGAAGAATGCCAGAAGGCTTTTTTACCGTCCGTATCGTTCCAGGTAAGCAATATTAATTTCGCATCAGTTTGTATGGGTCGCAAAGCATCCCACACTTCTCCATTCACATTTGCGGCAATTACTTTACGCGCAAGACCTTCTGAAATTGATTTCGCGATATCCAATGCAGTAACTCCTGCCTCAAATTCTTTTTTGCCCCATCGGGGAAAGTTATTGTAATCATATCTGCTTTGTCAAAATTTTAAGTGCGCTAAATTAACAAACTATTGCGAGGAAGCAATGAAATCGAGATTCAAACCGGACAAAACAAGGGCTTGTTAATTTCATAATAGAGCGCAAAAAACAAAAGGGCAAAGCCTAAACTTTGCCCGTACCAATTAAACCATTAGTCAACACTGTTTATTTTGCTACTGCCGTTACTACTTGTGAGTAGCTAATTTCTTTATCACTATTTACCTGTTTAATACGTACAAATAATTTCTCATACTGATTTGCGTCCATTTCTTCGCTGCTTTTAGAACAGCCATACAACATAGCACTTATGCCGATTACAACCAGCATAGCTCCCAACCATTTGTTTCTACGGAACATCATACCCATGCTTAATAAAAATATAGACACCCCCATTACTGCCATGCCACCTAACGGAATGCTTTGCTCATATTGAAGACCTATATCTGAATTACCGCCGTCAGCCTTGCTGCTGATGTTGTCACTGGCTTTCTTCCAATTTTTACCATCTTTCGATACTTCTATTTCGAAATGATCACACCCTTGTTCAGTTGCTGTTGCCCAGTTTACACGCAACATTCCGCTTTGGATATAAGCGCTAACATTATTAAAACTAACAGGTAAGGCTCCGCAAGCGGTAGATTTAACGGAAGCATTTGTCCAGTTAGTATTAGTTGGAGCAGCACATGATGCACCTGTACGGCCGTTTGTATCTACCTGGCTGGCAGTTACCGCAAACGCTGTAGTATTAACGGTGTAACCACTTCCGCTCGTTCCAACTTCTACCGCATCAGAACATCCGTCATCGTCACTATCTAAATCCAAATAATCAGGAAGGCCAGTCCCGTCTGTATTAACAGGCGAAGAACAAGTTAAATTTGCCCGACCATCAGGACAACCTGTACCCCAATTGGGAGACGGCAACCGGCAATCAGTTACAGCGGTACCGCTGGGTGGCGTACAGCCAGACTCATAAACATCTGCAATACCATCATTGTCGCTATCTAAATCCTGATGGTTGAAAACACCGTCGCCGTCCGTATCAATACCAGTACAGTTGACGATCGTAGCCCCATTAGCCTGAAACTCACCAAGCCACCCATCACTACCAGCCAGAGTATTGTTAGGTGTAGTCCAGGTTATTTTTACAGTTGCTGTTGTACCTGAACCTGATGGTGTAAAAGATATTGTTTTATAGCCATGATCTACTGTAAGCGAAGGAGGATTAGTTTGACCATGTGTTGTTGTAAAACTATGTTTTGGAACATTATCAACATATAATACAACGCTATTAGCATTTGGATTTTGAGGATGTAATGACTGGTAACGAAATTTTAAAGTATTTGTTTCATTAGGTTTTAAATCTGTAAGCGTAAATGTAAGCGTCTCAGTACCCCCATTATCTTTATACCCAGCCATATAGGTACCTGCGGAAGCAACATAATTAATATAGCTATCACTACCTTTATTAGTCCAAACGCCAGGGCGATAATCTTTATATAAAGGCTGTCCTGTATCAGTACAGCTTTGCTCTATATTATCAGGAATACCGTCATTATCATCGTCTACATCCTTATCGTTGCACACGCCGTCGCCATCTAAATCATCTCCGGCAGCCTTGCCTCCCAGTACACCGCCGCAGGATGTGGTTGTACATCCCTGCGCCATAGTATATGATATATTAAAGAATAAAGATCCTAAAAGCAGGAACAGGGATATAAAAAGTACATTGAGCTTTTTCATATTTTTTTTATTTTCAGTTGTTTTAATTGGTATGCCAAAACACAGGTAGTATATAGCATTCTGTTGTTATCTTCCTACAAAGGAATCAAAAATTCAGGCCGATTATCAATAAATTCGATAACCCTATATGATTTTTCGATGAAGCAGAAACCTCTTTCGATGAACTCTATTTTATGATAAAAAAATCGGATGCCAACAATATGACATCCGATCTAAATAATATATAGCTATTTATTTTACCACAGCTGTTACTACTTTTGAATAGCTTGCTGTGCCATCCTTATCTACCTGCTTGATGCGTACATATACTTTTTCCGCCGTTGCAGAAATATCGTTATCGTTCTTCGTGCAGCCGTATAATACAGCACTCATGCCTACGATCATTAATACAGATCCTAACCATTTGTTTCGGCGGAACATCATACCCATGCTTAATAAGAATATAGATGCACCCATTACTGCCATGCCGCTTAACGGAATGCTTTGCTCATATTGAATGCTTAGGTCTGAATTGCCTTCAGCCGCCTTGCTGCTGATATTGCTGCCCGCCTTGCTCCAGCTTTTTCCATCTTTCGATACTTCTATTTCAAAATGATCATTACTTTTTTCAGTTAATGTTTGCCAGTTAACATTTAAGGCGTTTCCTTTGATCTCTGCTATAACATTTCCGAAATTAACCGGTAATGATGTCGCAACCGCACATCCTCCACGGAACCTAACAAAGCCTGAGCCATTTCTATCAGGGGCTGTGTTCCTAACCGAAAGAGTAATCTTACTAATGGCTGCTTCAAAATAAAAAGTTACTCTTGCAGTTCCTGGATCGCTTGGATTGTTTCCTCCATCAATTTTTGTGGTTGCGTTATTAGTGCCTGAATTTGTTACACGAGTAGCTGCGGCATAAGAACCGGCATCAGGTGTAAAAGAGGTATATCGAACGGGATTACCATTTATATCGTAAGCTGTTATTACAGCTTCTTCGCTTCCGCCGCTAGACATAGCAAAATTCCCTATATATAAATAAAATTTTTCATACGGTTTATTAAATGTAATCGTTTCACCTCTGTATGTGTTTCCTCCAGTTGTTCCATTAGAAAGACTTTCAAGATTAAGATCAAGGCCAGAGGTCCATTTAATACCTCCTGTGCCCGATGTATGCACTTTGGTGGTAGTAAATGTAAGTCCATCGATGGGAGTAGTTATGGGGCTTGTGGCGCTGTTATTGTTGTATAAATAAGTGGGGCTTGTTGGAAAGCTCATAGTAGTCCCTGAAATTGTTGATGTGGAACTACTTGCAGCGCATTGCGCATTTAGCTTAACGCCCTGAAAGTTTAGAGCAAATAACATTAAAGAACAAACAAGTAAATTTAATTTAGATTTCATATAATTGATTTTAAAGGGAATATTAAAAAATAATAGCAAAGGGGGACTTGACCTCTTTGACAACACGAAAATATAAAGCAGACACTCCCACTTTTATTTATTTCGATGAATCAGCAACCTCATTCGATGAACTCGATAGTATGCTAGATAAAAAAGTCGGATGTCAACAATGTGACATCCGATTTAATAATGTATAACACTTTTTATTTTACGACAGCTGTGATTACTTTTGAATAACTGGCTGTTCCATCTTTATCTACCTGTTTGATGCGTACATATACTTTTTCCGCCGTTGCAGAAATATCGTTATCATTCTTTGAGCAGCCATATAATACAGCACTCATGCCTACTATCATTAAGATAGATCCTAACCATTTGTTTCGACGGAACATCATACCCATGCTTAATAAGAACACAGATACACCCATTACTGCCATACCGCTTAACGGAATACTTTGCTCATATTGAATGCTTAGGTCTGAATTGCCTTCAGCCGCCTTGCTGCTGATATTGCTGCCCGCCTTGCTCCAGCTTTTTCCATCTTTCGACACTTCTATCTCAAAATGATCATTACTTTTTTCAGTTAATGTTTGCCAGTTAACATTTAAGGCGTTTCCTTTGATCTCTGCTATAACGTTCCCGAAATGAACCGGTAATGATGTCGCAACCGCACATCCTCCACGGAACCTAATAAAGCCTGAGCCATTTCTATCAGCGGCTGTGTTCCTAACCGAAAGAGTAATCTTACTAATGGCTGTTTCAAAATAAAAAGTCACTCTTGCAGTTCCTGGATCGCTTGGATTGTTTCCTCCATCAATTTTTGTAGTTGCGTTATTAGTGCCTGAATTTGTTACACGAGTAGCTGCGGCATAAGAACCGGCATCGGGTGTAAAAGTGGTATATCGAACGGGATTACCATTTATATCATAAGCTGTTATTACAGCTTCTTCGCTTCCGCCGCTAGACATAGCAAAATTCCCTATATATAAATAAAATTTTTCATACGGCTTATTAAATGTAATCGTTTCGCCTCTGTATGTGTTTCCTCCAGTTGTTCCATTAGAAAGGCTTTCAAGATTAAGATCAAAGCCAGAAGTCCATTTAATACCTCCTGTGCCCGATGTATGCACTTTGGTGGTAGTAAATGTAAGTCCATCGATGGGAGTAGTTATGGGGCTTGTGGCGCTGTTATTGTTGTATAAATAAGTGGGGCTTGTTGGAAAGCTCATAGTAGTACCTGAAATTGTTGATGTGGAACTATTTGCAGCGCATTGCGCATTTAGCTTAACGCCCTGAAAGTTTAGAGCAAATAACATTAAAGAACAAACAAGTAAATTTAATTTAGATTTCATATAATTGATTTTAAGAGAACTGTTGAAAATAATAGCAAGCTGACATAGTCACTTTCATGACACGAAAGTAGAAAACCGAAAAACCCACTTTTATTTATTTCGATGAATCAGCAACCTCATTCGATGAACTCGATAGTATGCTAGATAAAAAAGTCGGAAGTCAACAATGTGACACCCGACTTTACAGAAAAAGACAATTTCCTTACTTCATAATAGCTGTTACCACTTTCGAATAACTGGCTGTGCCATCTTTATCTACCTGTTTGATGCGTACGTATACTTTTTCTGCTGTTGCAGAAATATCGTTATCATTTTTACTACAGCCGTATAATACCGCGCTTATGCCTACTATCATTAAGACAGATCCTAACCATTTGTTTCGACGGAACATTATACCCATGCTTAATAAAAACATAGATACACCCATTACAGCCATGCCGCTTAATGGAATGCTTTGCTGATAATTAATAGCGACATCTGAATTTCCTCCATCACCCTTGCTGATTATATTGTTACTGGCTTTGTTCCATTTTTTGCCGTCTTTCGATATTTCTATTTCGAAATGGTCATTATTCTTTTCAGTTACCGTTGCCCAGTTTACCTGCAACGTTCCGCTTTGGATATAAGCAGTTACATTGTCAAAAGTAACTGGTAATGCCTGTGCACAATTTGCCGAATAAGTTTTCCAACTATTATTAGCAGGTGCGGCGCAAGTAGCATTAGTACGTCCGTTCGCGTCTACCTGGCTGGCAGTTACTGTATATCCAGTACTGTTAACAGTATAAACATTTGTTCCCGCTTCCGCTGCATCAGAACAGCCGTCACCATCACTATCTAAATCTAAATAATCAGGAAGACCTGTGCCATCTGTATTGACAGGTGAAGCGCAAGTTACATTTGCGCGACCATCAGGACAGCCTGTACCCCAATTGGGAGACGGCAACCGGCAATCAGTCACAGTAGTACCGCTGGGTGGCGTACAGCCAGACTCATAAACATCTGCAATACCGTCATTATCACTATCTAAATCCTGATGATCAGGTACACCATCCCCATCCGTATCTCTTACACTTCCAGCGTTCATTGCAACTCTGTCTATTACGAAATCATCTTCCGGATTCTGAGCTCCCAAAGTTTTAAATACTAAATAATATTGATCTGTGGAAGAATTA
Source organism: Paraniabella ginsengisoli (assembly GCF_022513635.1). Taxonomy (GTDB): domain Bacteria; phylum Bacteroidota; class Bacteroidia; order Chitinophagales; family Chitinophagaceae; genus Niabella; species Niabella ginsengisoli. The sequence continues at coordinate 73,837 of NZ_JAKWBL010000005.1, forward strand.
ACCGAAAAAGACATCTGAAGCGTTCTATACCCAGCACCTTGTGTTCCACCGGTATATGGAGGACCAGGGTCAACATAATGCAAAGTACTTAATGCAGCCTGATGAAGTGTTTGTTCAACCTGGTTAGTGGTTCCATTATATAAGTATACTGCATAATCCTCGTTAGGTGCCCCTGAATTACCTCTTAACGCAATATCAAACTCTAAATTATAATTAATTGTACTATTCAGGGTTTGATCAAATTTATAAACTATCGGAGTATTAGGGTCTTCTGTTAGCACATTCAAAATTCCGGTACTGGCATTGCTACCACCAATTGACGCAAATATGCCGCCGGTAAGAGGAGAATTAACCTGTCCATTATTAGCCCCATATGAAAATGTTGTTAAAGAGGGCGTATAAGGATGGGGTGTTGAATAATTATAATTAGACCCATAAGCATTTGTGCCTACACCTACAAACCAGCCATTATTGGTGAGCGCAGGTTCACCACTCACAGTAAATCCTCCATCCTTAATTAGGTTCGTAAAATATTCAGGGCTTTCAACAATATCCTTGATCCCGTCATTATCATCATCTACATCTTTATCATTGCACACACCGTCGCCATCTAAATCATCTCCAGCAGCCGTGCCACCCAGTACACCACCGCAAGATATGGTTGTACACTGTGCAGCAGTATATTGTATATTAAAAAATAAAGACCCTAAAAATAGAAACAAGGGTATAAAAAACACATTGAGTTTTTTCATAATTTTTTGACTTGTAGTTGTTGGTAGCTAAAACACAGGAGGTTATAACTTTCTGTTGTTATTTTCCCCGCAAAAGAACCAAAAACTCAGGTCGATTATCAATAAATTCGATAATCCTATATGATTTTTCGATTAAGCAGAAACCTCATTCGATGAAGCTCAATTTTGTGATAAAAAAATCGGATGCCAACAAGTGACATCCGACTTTATATAAAATGGTAATTTTTCTTATTTCACGATAGCTGTTACTACTTTCGAATAACTGGCTGTGCCATCTTTATCCACCTGCTTGATGCGTACATATACTTTTTCACCCGTTGCAGAAATATCGTTATCATTCTTTGAGCAGCCATATAATACAGCACTCATGCCTACTATCATTAAGACAGATCCTAACCATTTGTTTCGACGGAACATCATACCCATGCTTAATAAAAATATAGATACACCCATTACTGCCATACCGCTTAATGGAAAGCTTTGTTCGTACTCAATACTTTCATCTGAATTACCATCAGTTGCTTTGCTGCTAATGCTATTGCCCACCTTACTCCAGGTGCTGCCGTCTTTCGATACTTCAATTTCAAAATGGTCGCAAGCTTTTTCAGACTCTGTTGTCCAACTTACTACAAACCCACCATCTTGTATACGGGCAACAACGTTACCAAAGGTAACAGGTAATGCAATATTACAAGACGAAGCATTAGCTGCATCTCCGCTTATCACCCAGCCGTTTGCCGGAAGCGTTGTATTACGTGCTGTTTCCACTTCTGTTTCTGGAGAATAGGTGCGCCCGGTGGCCCCCAATATAACATTGCTTGGAACAGCAGCGCCGCTACTACCATTGGCCCAACCCAAAAGTGTTCTGCTATAATTAACACAACCCATACCGTTATTGCTGAGCATATCTGCCATACTTTGCCCCGCAGTACTGTTAACAGATGAAATATCCCAATTGCCCAAGTTTTGATCGAAGGCCGTGGCGCCATTAAACATGTTGCTCATATTAGTTACGCTTCCGGTATTCCAATCGCTAATATCCTGGTTAAAGGCAGTAGCATTGATAAACATGCTGCTCATATTAGTTGCGCCGCCCGTATTCCAACCGCCAATATTCTGATTAAAAGCGTCAGCATTATCAAACATACGTGACATATTAGTGACGTTCGCTGTATTCCAACCACTTATATCCTGATTAAAAGCGTCAGCATTATTAAACAGGCGCGACATATTAGTAACGCTTGCCGTATTCCAACCGCTTATATCCTGATTAAAGGCAATAGCATTATTAAACATTTGTGCCATGTTATTTACCATCCCGGTATTCCAGCCGCTTATGTCCTGGTTAAACGCCGAAGCACCGATAAACATACCCTGCATTGTAGTTACATTTGCCGTGTTCCAACTACTTATATCCTGGTTAAAAACCGTGGTATTTACAAAGGTTCCGAACATATCTGTTACATTACTCACATCCCAGCTATTAATATTAGCCGGGCCATTCAAATTTGAACAATCGAAAAACATATTCCGCATCGACGTAACGTTGCTTAAATTGGGTATATCAGTAGCCGTTATATTTAAATTAGAGCAGGCATTAAAAGCCTGGTTCATGCTTGACCACGGAACTGCACCCCATTGGGTTACATCTATCAGTTTTGTAGCATCAGCTCCATTGCCTGAAAAACGTCGAAGGTTTGTGGGTGTAACAGAAAGGGTTAAAACATCACCAGGACTGAGTGCCACGTTGTCAATGTTATTCCCTGCAAAAGTTGAAGCACTAAAAGAGCCTGAACCTGTGGTTATAACACCTGTACCAGAAGTTTTAGACCAGGTGTAGCTTGCAGTACCACTAGTTTGTACGGCAACAGTAAGAGTATTATCGGTTGTACCGCCTGTAGGCAAGGCCCACTTTGTGATAAAATTCTGGGCTTGTGACATAAACCCGGACAACAAAAAATAAGGGACACGAATAGATTTTTTCTACTTAGCATAGATCATTTTTAGAGGTTAGGTAACTTTTTTAGGGACAAGTACCGGGATAAAGGTTTTTGTTTGGGCTTAAAATAATTTTGAGGACTTACTGACAAAGATAAGATACAGATAGAATATAATTACATTAAGCAAGAGGAAAAAGAGGCTTCGGACCGAAAATAAATTTATTAAATGCGATTCTGGTATTGATTTTTGTAAATAGTACACATTTATTACTACTTTGTGAAATGCACGAGGCCAGTCCTTAAATAAGATACTATCTGCAAAATTAGGAAAAGCGATATACTGAAGATATGTTGCTTGAGCTTGCTGTTATGACATAAAAAATCGGATGCCAGATTAATCTGACATCCGATCCATATATAATTATAATTTCTTACTTCACGATAGCTGTTACTACTTTCGAATAACTGGCTGTGCCATCTTTATCTACCTGTTTAATGCGTACATATACTTTTTCCGCCTTTGTAGAAATATCGTTATCATTCTTCGTGCAGCCGTATAATACCGCGCTCATGCCTACGATCATTAATACAGATCCGAACCATTTGTTTCGACGGAACATCATACCCATGCTTAATAAAAATATAGATACACCCATTACTGCCATACCGCTTAATGAAATGCTTTGCTCATATTGAATGCTTATATCTGAATTGCCGCCTGTAGCTTTGCTACTGATATTGCTACCGGCTTTGCTCCAGCTTTTCCCATCGCTTGACACTTCTATTTCGAAATGATCATTATTCTTTTCAGTTAAGGTTTGCCAGCTTACCTGTAACATATCATTTTGTATCCAGGCAGCTATGCTTCCCATCGGTGCAGGTAGTGCCATGGGTAGCATTGACTTGGAAGACAAGCAGCCCAGGTTTACATATCCATTAAGTATTTCTACTGCAGGGTAAACCGGGCCATGGCTAACACCCCTGCATCTACTGCTACAAAGTCGTAAATATTTAAAACTTCTTTACTGATGCCACCAACTACCCGCGTTGCAACTACATGTAAAGCTGCCGTACCATCTGGTTGAGGTTCAAGGCTAGCCGTAATTACATCGCCGTATGTTGGCGTATAGTTAGGAACGACCTCTATATAGCTTGAGTAGTCATTGATATAAAGCTGATTTCCCTGAATGTACACATTTGCCGACCAGTTTGTGGTATAATTAATTCCGTAAGACGAATGATTGATTACATTATAACCAATACCGTTGAAATTGGGATTAGCTGCCCAGCCTAATACGAATACATCAAAGTTCTGAGTATTATTACCTTGTTTATAGGTTGCGGTGATTGATGTCGCATGCGTTGAAAGATCATTTGGTTCTCCTGATTTTACTATAACGTTATAATTTGGAGCGGAAGTGATACGGTCATTTGTTGCAACCAAAGCCAATCTTATATTGGTACCGTCATTATAAATATAGCTACTGGCAGCTCCGCCGCCCGTATTTCTTTGCTGCCAATCGGAAGTTGTAGGATAACCGTTGATTTCTTCACAAGCCTGTGCCACAGGGCTTGCAGGAGTATAGTTTACTACATCATTTTGCAAACAACCTAAATTGGTAGCACCACTTGGAATAGTTAATGCGGGATGTACTGCATCGGTTGTGCTGTACGTAACATTGGCGGCGGTAACTGCATTATACTGGTAATAATCGACAACCGTCGTAGAAACCCCACCCACTACTCTTTTAACAACTACATGCATAGCAGCTGTGCCATCTGGCTGAGGAACAAGGCTGGCCGAAATGGAATCGCCGTAGGTAAGTACATAAGAAAATGGTGCGCTATTAAGAGCCAAATTACCCTGAGCAGTATTTACATATAATATGTTATCCTGTCCATATACATTTGCCAGCCAGATATTGCTATAAGTGCCGAAAATAGGGGGATCGACCTGGTTATATGCAGCTCCCGGAAAGGAAGCACCATAAGACCAACCCATCGTCCAGGTATTATAATTTTGCGTAGCAGCCCCTGGTTTGTAAACCACTTCAACGGTTGACATTTGGTTGGTGAGATTAATGGCCTCTGCCGATTTAACGATGGTGTTGTAATAAGAAGCGGTTAGCCCGATTCGGGAATTGTCGGATTTGTTGGCTAATCTTATATTGGTGCCATCATCATAAATATAGCGGTTAGCCTGAATTCCACCAGTGTTGGTTTGTTGCCACTCGGTTGTTGCGGGATAAGTACCATTGATGGTTTCGCACTGGGCAAATGAGACACTACTAATAGCGGATAATAAAAAAAGTGTAAATAGGGTACACATTCTCCTCGTTATAGAGGGTAAGCATAGGTTTGTACTGGCCATTTTTTTATATTAATAGGTTAGAGAAAAGACATGCATCTTTTACTATATAAAACTACCCGCCAGAAAAAGTATTATTCCATTAATTTCGATAAACACCAGAAAAATTTCGATAAAACCAGATATTTCTTCGATTAAATACTCACTTGTTGTGTCAAAAGTGAGTTTGTGCGTGGTTGTACACATTGTCTTTTAGGTTAGAAACCTATAGAAAAAGGGGCATATTTTATTCATCTTACTGAGTAGTAACTGGAGCTTGTTTGGAAATTGTACAAATAGGTCAGCCTACAGGTTTTAAGAGGTCTATTAAGGTGCCGATTTGTTTTTAAGCATGATTAAAAAACACTATCTATGCATTTATTTTTTAAATCTAACCAAGCTTTGTAAGATTATCTGCTATATCGTTTCTTTAACTTAAAAAAATCCCCACGCACGATATGCGTAGGGAATACATTTATAAAAAGAAGAATATCAGGCTGCAAAACTTTACCGCTTTCGAATACACTTTTATTGGTTCGATAAAATCAAAAAAACTGATTCCCCCTGACCAATGATCTATTATATTATCAGGCCAAGCCTGTGTTTCATCAACTTTGGCATGGTTTTGTTTAAATGTTATAAAACAACCCATTAAACCTTATCGTTATGAAAAAAATATTCAATTTAACCGCGCTTTTTTAGGTATTACAATTGCTGGACAAGCGCAAGGCTTTGCCGTTAGCGACAAAGTAATGATTGGCCATAGCTGGACCGTTGGTAACCGAAATGATGAAGACCTGAAACGCGCCTTTCACCCTACTGTCGCATTTGGACGCAGTATTGTTTATAATTTCAGCGACAATGTGGGTATTGGCCTTGGAACTTTCTTTAGTACAGAAGGTGGAAGTTTTAAAATTGATAATGATAGTGAAGCCAAAAAAGCTGAACAGCGTATGAATTATATTCGTATACCACTTGGCGCTATGTTCACTTTTGGAGACCCCGCCAATAAAGTAAGGCCACGCTTAGGTATTGGAGGATCTGTTGGATTTTTAGTTGGTGGTAAAACTTATTTTGTTCCCTTTTAATCAGTTTAAAAATTGGAGATATTGAAATGGCTTCATTTAAAAATGCTTACACCCAGGCTCCTGCCTTTCGAAAAGGAACTATAATCAGTTGGCATCAGGACGGAATTTTCTTTGCCCGTATGGGAATGAAACATGAAGCCGCAAATTATAACACGAAAAAATTAAAAGATAGCGAAAGGCGATTTCCTACTTTTTTGGGGGCCGGGCCATGATTGGACGCCTGATCATAACTGGGGCGGCTCCGGAATGATAGGATTACAGGAAATGCTATTGCAGACTGTCGGAGATAAAATTGCTGTGCTGCCTGCCTGGCCGCCAGATTGGGATGTCTCTTTTAAACTGTCTGCGCCGCATAGTACTATTGTAGAAGTTGAGTACATAAAAGGAAAGTTTAGGATGCTGAAAATTACGCCTGTAGCACGTCAAAAGATATCATTTTGCCTGAACGTATAGCCCCTTAACCCACTACATAGTAAAAAAAATATGAAAATGGACGAATATTATTTTGCTTTTTATTGGCGGCGCTGGTTGCAAAAACAGGAAGTTCACAGTCCTGTATTTCAACTGAACAATTAAAGCAGGCCGAGAGAGGTATGGCATGTTTATCCATTTTTGGAATAAATACATTTAATGAAACTGAATGGAGTAACGGTAAACTGCCTGTAGCTTCCACAATCCCGATCAATTGGATCCAGACCACGGGTAAGAACAGCAAAGGAAGCGGGGTTTAAATATGTAATACTAGTAAGCAAACATCATGACGGATTCTGCTTGTAATAGTAAATATACAGACTATGATGTAGCCGCAGCACCCATAAAAACAGATGTGGTAGCTGGTGTTTCTAAAGCCTGTAAAAAGTATGGATTGGCGTTCGGAATCTATTACTCACTGTGGGATTGTCAAGAGTCCACATATAACGACAAAAGACTGGAAGTATGTAACTATATAAAACCAGCTTACGGATGTTGACGCAATACGGCAGCATCTGTGAACTTTGGTTTGATGGCGCTTGGGCTAAACCGAAGCTGATTGGCACTTGCCAGAAATATATGCTCATATTAAAAAGATTCAGCCCAACTGCCAAGTGACTACCAATCATACCATACAGCCCCGGTCAGCCGCATGGTATTCGGCATCCCAAAGACATGCAACATGGCGATATTATCCGATTTTTCCCAAGTGATTTTCGTACAAAAGATCCCAATCTGGCCCGCTGGGACGATCCCAAAGTTTTCCTGGAAAAAATGACAAGGACTATTATATGCTTTTCGAGCATACGCTATGTTTATCTGGAGCGGTGGAACTGGTTTCAAAAAGAAAGCAGTAATCCTGCTCGTTCGGTTGACGAATTGGAAGAGCTGTTTTATTGGTGTACTGCAAATAATAATATAATGATCCTGAACGTTCCACCGACCAACACGGCCAGATACGCGAACATGAACGTCTTCGATCCTGGAGCTAGCGGACCGAGCCAGCATCCGTAATGGTGGAAAGCCATTGCCTGCTGGATATGAGAATCTTGCTTTTAACACGTCGATTGCAGCAAGCAGTACTGCAAATGAAGACAAATTCAGCGCGGATAAAGCAAACGATTACAGCCTTGAGACATGGTGGATCGCTGGCGACAGTGTGGCCGAATTAGAGATGCAATTGCCGGAGCATCTGCCATTTAACCGGCTTTCTATTTTTGAATATTCTGAAAATAAGGCGTTGAGCGACGGGTTTTCAACAATAAGGACATATCATATAAAAGAATATGAGATAGAAATTTTTAATAAAAATAAATGGGAAACAATCTATGTCGGTGATCAGGTCGGTGCCTGCAAGATTATTCAGCTACCAGAATACAAGACAGCTTCAGCTATTAAACTCAAAATTACAAAAGCGCAAGGAAAGCCGGGAATCTGCTTATTTGCAGTTAGCAATACTCAATCAAAAAAATGAGAATGGTGACGAAGTAATCAGTCTTATTGATTTACATCCGACAAACAAGAATTTCGGAAGCGGCGCATTCTCTAACACTATAGAAGGCCGGATTTCATTAAGAACAAGTCCATAAAACAGTATTATTTACTTCTAATGATTTTAAAAAAGGGTTCTTTTGATTTTGATTGCCTGTTTTTTTGCCAGTCAAGCTTATAGATATCGGTGTCCCAAAACAGCACTTTTCTGAACCAGGCTAAATCCGAGTCGCTTCTCTAACTTGTCCGACACTTTCTTTACTTCATAACCCTGGAGTATCATAAAGTAATCGTTAGCCGTATTAAACTGTTTTGCCAGCTTTATAGATAGATAAGGGGTGATGCCTCTTCTTTCATTCAAAATGGCACTGATAGTCTATCTGTGTTCATCAATCTTTCAGCTAATTCTGTACCACCCATCCCAAGAGCTTTCAATTCTCTTTTAAAAGAGCACCAGGATGAATGCTACAGTAGTAAACAAATACGTTTACTTTTATTGCCCTTGATGGATAAGGTATTTACAAAATTGACTTTCAATTTTCAATGCTATTTATTAATTTTATTATAAAGCGGAACCTATTTTACAATTGAACAATTCGTTGAATACCGAAAGGTCAGTCTTATAACTAATTGATATATAATTTATTAAGGATAAGGGCGCAATCCCGCCCTCACCGCCAAAAGAGATTTCCCAAACTTTTCAAAGTTTCTAAAAGTATTAAAATCCTGTAATTATCAATGAGTTACAGGATTTTTTTATTTTTAAGGATCTGCCAAATTTTAAAAAGTGCACAAAATAATTGTGGTAGAATTATGGCACTTTTAACCATTGATGGGATTACCAGGGAAACTTCCACGAAACGAAAATGGACTGCAAATCGGTAAGGTTAACGTTAAGTTATAATAAAGACAAGTAAAAATGGCCATTTTTGTTTACGCTAATATCGTAACTGATTTTCTCATTGTACATGATAATTTTGAATATTACTAATTTGATTTTTTTAATGGGACGATTTTTTTATATACTTTTTCTTACAAGCTGCTATTTTTTTCTTTCATCAGCTAGGGTTAATATTAATAAAGAATGGATTATTACAGGTCATGCGCAAGGAACTACTTATCGCATCATTTATGTTGCGCCAGCGAAGATGATTCAGCAAAAAGATATTGATCATTTGCTTAATCGATTGGACAGTTCCATTTCAATATACAAACCCTATTCAACTATTAGTTCGTTTAACAAAAAGCGAAAAAGGGTGTTCCCATCGACCAGCACTTTCGTGCTGTTGTAAAAAAGTCCTTTGAAATATATAAAAATACACAGGGATTGTCAGATATATCCGTGAAGCCTTTAATTGATGCCTGGGGATTTGGGGTTCATAAATCGAATAATATTCCTGATGAAAAAGTATTAAGCAAATACTTGATCGTGTTGGACAGAACAAGTTATTGCTGAAGGGCGATTCGTTAATAAAATCGAATCCTTTAACGCAGATAGATGTTAATGGAATAGGGCAAGGTTATGCAGTTGATTTGATTGCAGATTTAATGGAAAAAAGAGATCGCAAACTATCTTGTGGAGCTGGGTGGTGAACTAAGGATTAAAGGTGAAAAAGTAGTGGAAAACGTTTTAAAGTAGGAATCGGTGCGGTTACCAATGATGAAACCATGCAGGTAATTGTTTCTCCTGACGACGGCGCTGTTACTACTTCTGGTAATTATATTAACTATCGGATGAAGGGCAATAAAAAAATATCTCATATAATTAATCCACAAAACGGAAAGCCAATCGACAATGAAATGATCAGTGTTACTGTATGGGCTAAAGATGCCATAACTGCAGATGGATATGATAATGGTTTTTAGCAATGGGATTAAAAGAAACCTTGAAGTTTCTTAAAAATAAAAAAGAATATAGGAGCATATATAATTTATAAAAAACCAGACGGGACGGTTGCAGACACCTCAAGTAGATACTTTTGGAAACACGTTAAAAAATCGAACTAATTATTGGTGATGATATTTTTCATTTTTTAGAATGGTACAAGCTCTGTAAACTTGCTCGCAAGTATAAGGCGAACCAATTGATGCGGAAATACAAGTTTTGACAAACTCCATTGTAAATTAGATCTTTTCAGAACGGCTTCATGAATACCGAAAGCGCCGCCGATCAAAAAAACAATTCTTTTTGCAGATATATTAGCGCAGTGCTGAATTTGCTGCGATAAACCTTCCGATGTGAGTTGTGTACCACGCTCATCAAGCGCAATTAAAAAATCTTCTTTCAGAAGCTTTGAAAGTATTACTTCGCCTTCATTTTTCTTAATATCATCTATACTCATTTTGGCCGCATTCTTGACGGGAGCAATAATTTCCCATTCAAGTTTAAAATAATTGTTGATTCTTTTAGAAAAAATCTTCAATACCAGCCTTGACATAAGTTTCATGAACTTTGCCAATTGACAAAATGCAATCTTCATTAGAAATAATTTGTGCACAAATTAACGAAGCTGAATTGGATTAATATAAGGTCGAATTAAATTTTACCAGTATAATCTTAAGATGTTTGTTTTAATGGTATCACCATATTCCAGGTCTTATCTACCTGGTACATACCAGGCCCTGTCCCGGTTGCGGCAAATAGGTGCGTAGGTTTTCCGTTTTCAAACAGCAAAAACGGACGTTCAAAAATTTGCCATGTGAATGGTTTTCCCGTCATTCCATTTTAATGTGGCGGGAATATGCTTTACCGGATCGGATAATTTCCACTTAACACCATCATTCGAAGTTGCATGAATGCCTCCGCCTTCTTCTCCGCAAATATGGCCAAACCTGTCTTTCATAATTACCTCGTAATGATCGCCAGCCCACACACAAATGGATCTTCCCATCGTTGTCGGGTTGATTACTATTATGAAAACTGAAAACAGGTTCTTCTGAAAGCCTGTTGTACGGGCCGTTATAGCCGTTTTTGCTTAAAAGATGCGCCTAACAATAGCGGAGGCGTATGATTTTTGCTGAAGATTTATACATCAGGTAAACATCTCCGTCAGGCTTTACAACAGGCGAAGGATTTGAAATAATGGAAGCATCCCAATTTCCAGGTCGGGGTTCCATGAGCGGTTTGTCAACTCTTTTCCATGGGCCGTTAATGGAAGAGGCAACTCCAGTCGGTTCTTTTATGCATCCACGCTTTGTGTGCTCTTCCGTCAGCCCAAATATTTTCTTTGTCTTGTGGAATGGGAAAATCGTAAGTAACGCCTACATAATATAGAAGATATTCATTTTTATAACGTGTAATCCTTGGATTAAAAGCGCCTTTGCCATCGAACCAATGTCCACCTCTCGGCGGAAGCACAACTTCTGCAAAAACTATATGGTCCTTCAGGTTTATCAGATACAGCTCTCACTATTTCAGAATTCGTAACCCAGTTTCCAAACCACGTCTTTGACCATCTCGAAGCAAAATATGTGGTATTGTCCATTCCTCGCCTTTTATAACTGCGGATCCCAGATCCAATAGTCATTCATCATAAAACCGCCGCCAACAGGAGCCGGCAAGAGTCTGTCGATAAAGCTATCGCCCGGGTTGTTTAATCCATTTATAGGATTTGCACCTATTAACCCAGGGAGTATAACGCCTGTTGAAAGCAATTTTAAAAACTATTTCTTTTCATTGATTTGCTAAGTTATATATTTCATTAGGAACTTTTTATAGCCGGATGAAATCTATTTTTACTGTAAAAATTATATCGACTGATTTAACCTTAATATGATATTCATAAAATTAGGGCGATCAGTTCAGGCTTTTCATTCTTTTTATGATCCAAAAAAGAACCAGGGATTTAAGGAAGATAGCATCGTGTTTTGCATCGTTCCGCCTCTATAACTATTGCCAACGACGTCGTTATTTTGACCTAATGCCGAAAGCGCTAAGAATGAAAATATGAGGCAATAATAAGTTTTTTTCTTAAGCTTAAAATGTATAATATCATTTGTTCTAATTTCGTTTTGAAAGACTTTGCAATACTTTAAT